>NZ_CANKYW010000001.1 GCF_947488135.1 uncultured Marivita sp.
CAATGGTACTGCGTCTCAAGACGTGGGAGAGTAGGTCACCGCCAAACCTAGTAAAGGACGCAAAACGCGTATCTCTCTAACGATGAAACAACACTGTCGCGGGGTGGAGCAGCCCGGTAGCTCGTCAGGCTCATAACCTGAAGGTCGTAGGTTCAAATCCTACCCCCGCAACCAACGACACTTGCGATGCCTCCGCCGGTCGTGCCGCGGACGTTTTGGCTTTCGAGCCATCCGCCCACCGGAGGCGTCTGTGCGCGCTCCCGCGACCAACGATTCCTGCGAAAGCAAGTTGTGCAAAGCCTCGACCTCCGGGAGGAAGTCGGGGCTTTGCTTTTGACTGCAAAGCGCAGGTCCACACCCAGGTCGCCGCGCAGGGCGATGGAAAGTTCGCCGTTCTGCGGCGCGAGGGTGATTTCGTTGACTAGCGAACGAAACACATTGACGGCAGTGCCACGAACTTCCTCGGGTTGCAGGATCTCGCAGAGCCTGCTGATCGGATCCTGATAAATCTGCGCGTTGTTCGCATGATGCAACCCGGCAAAGGGAAGCAGGTCAGAGAACAACCTGGGCAACCTCCAAGGCGCCGGATCTGCCTTGCAATGTCAGCGATTTGCTCTGGCACTGGGCGCAAGGATTTCAGCAAATGGTCAAGCATCGCGTCACCCTGCCAAGCTCATGGAACGGCGGAACAGCAGGAGACTGGCCGCGAAGAATGTAGCTCCGAGCCCCGCCATCAGCGCAAGTTCGACCCAGACTGAACCCAGACCCGCGCCGCGGAAGACAACGGCTTTTGCGAAGGCTAAGAAATGGCGTGAAGGCAGTGCGAGGGTGAGGCGTTGCACGAGGTCGGGTTGGCTTTCGATGGCGCCCATCCCACCGGAGAGCATGATAATCGGTATGATGACCATGATGACCAGCAGCGCGAATTGCGCCATGCTGCGCGCCATTGTGCCGAGGAACATGCCAATGGCCGCCGCTGCGGCCAGATAGACCGTGGTACCTGCCAGAAGCAGTGCGACAGACCCCTGCATAGGTACGTGAAGCAATCCCTGAACCACGAACAGAAGCGATAGCGTGAAAGCGGCAAGCACCACGGCCACATTGGCCAATACCTTCGAAAGTGCGATCTCCAATGGCGTCAGCGGCATCACCATGAGATGCTCGATCGTGCCTTGCTCGCGCTCGCGCAACATTGCCGCGCCGGTCAACACGATGGTCAGGAGCGATAGCTGGTTGAGAAGAGAGGACACGGATTTGAACCAGACCGGATCGCCGTTCGGATTGAACGCACGGCGCAGCTCCAACGCCAGCGGCGTGGTGGGCGTATCCGGATTGCCGGACAGGAAAGCGCGCGTTTCCGAGACCAGGATATTCGAGATGTAGTCGGTGCCCAACTGTGCCTGGCTGACGGCGGTCGCGTCGACTTCAAGTTGAGCGACAGGCATCAGGCCAGAAATCACATCGGCCTCGAAACCCGGTGGGAAGCCGAGGGCGAACATGATCCTGCCTTCATCCATCGCCGCCGCCGCTTCTCCGGCACCCAGCAAGAGCGGCGGCTGGAACCAGGGTGGATCGAGCGCATCCGCGATCTGCCGGGTGAGCGTGGAGCCGTCCTCGTCGATGATCGCGATGGCGGCATTATAGACCGTATCGCCCGCGCCGCTGGCCTCCAGGATAACGGCGACGATGAAAGACCACAGGATCAATATCACCATCACCGGATCGCCCAGGACACTCTTCAACTCCTTTCCCGCGAGCCAGAAGATGTTGAGGACATTGCGCATCGCTACTTCTCCTGCTTCTTCAGAAGGAGGATCGCGATGGCGGTCAGTACCGGACCGAACGCGGCAAGACGCAGAAGGTGGCCCGAAAGCTCCGACAGACCAAGGCCCTTGGTGAAGGTTCCGACGCTCAGGCCCATGTACCAGGTTGTGGGCCAAAACGTGCCGAGGATGCGCGCGGGGCCGTCCAGCGATGAGACAGGCGTGATCATGCCTGAGAATTGCAATGTCGGCATCACCGACAGGATTGCCGCAGCAAAAACGGCGGTGACTTGCGTGCTGGTCATCATGGAAACCAGAAGGCCATACCCTGTGGCGGCGAAGGCATAGACCAACGCGCCGATGACCAGGGCTGCCGGACTGCCCTTGAGCGGTACGCCCAGGACCGTGACCACCAGCACCGTCAGGATCACGAAGTTCAGGAGCGTGATGGCGACATAGACGAGTTGCTTGCCGATCAGGAACTCGGCCCGGCCGGTGGGGGTGACGTAGAAATTGGTGATCGTCCCGATCTCCTTTTCCCGCGCCACGCTGACGGCCATCAGGATTGCGGGGAAGAGAAGCAGCAAAAGTGGCGGGATCGAGGGGCCGATGGCGGGCAGGCTCTCCATCGCCGGATTGTAGTGAAACCGCGGCGCCAGTTGCGCGGGTGGGGTCAGGTCCTGCCGGGCTGAAGCACCAAGTCCGGTCAAGGCCAGCGCGGACTGCGCTCCTGTGGTCAGGACGTGTGAATGCGCGCCCTCGACATAGCTTTCCACGGTTCCGGCGCGGCTGGTGTCAGTGCCGTCGATCAGCGCCGCGATCTCGGCGGTATCTCCGCGCCGCACAGCCCGGCCAAAATCGGGCGGGATCTGGAGTGCCAGCGCGAGTTCTCCGCTGGCCGTGCGGCGGTCGAGGTCCTCGGCACTGGCAATGTTAGGGCGTTCGAGGAACCATTCGGAATCCTCGAACGTGGAAAGGTAGGCGCGACTTTCCGGACTCCGGTCCTGATCGAAAGCGGCGAAGGGAATTTCGCGCACCTCCTGCGAGATGCCGAAAGACATGATCAGCAGCAGGACGGCGCTGCCGACGAAGGAGAAGACCAGACGCACAGGGTCTCGTCGCACCTGCATCGCCTCGCGGGTGGTGAAGGCAAAAAGCCGCCCGAGACTGAAGCGGGATGCCGGGTGGGTCGCGGGTGGCACCGTTTCTGACGTCAGTGAGGTGTCGCTGTCCGACGCTTCCGCTGGCATCGCGTCCAGCATGTGGCCGACAAAGGCGTCTTCGAGTGTTGCCGCACCGCGATCCTTGGTGATTTCCCGCGGCGGGCCCGTAACAAGAACCTTTCCGGCGTGCATCAGCGAGATCCGGTCGCAACGCATGCCCTCATCCATGAAATGCGTCGAGATGAAGATCGTCACCCCGTCCTTGCGAGCGAGTTCCGTCAGCATGTCCCAGAACGCATCGCGCGCCTGCGGATCGACGCCTGAGGTCGGCTCGTCGAGGATCAGGATATCAGGGCTGTGGATCACCGCGACGGCCAGCGACAGGCGTTGCCGAACCCCGAGCGGCAACGCAGCGGCGGTCTGATTGAGGTAAGGATCAAGCCCGAAACGCGGGACCAGCTCGGCCATGCGCTGTTCGGTCAGGTCGGGGCCGAGATGAAAGAGGCGGGCGTGCAGCAACAGGTTTTCGCGAACCGTCAACTCGCCATAGAGCGAGAAGGATTGCGACATGAACCCGACCCGGCGGCGCGCCTCGAGGTTCTGTGCATCGACGGGCTTGCCGAAGATCCACGCCTCGCCCTCGGTAGCTGGCAAGAGCCCGGTCAGCATCTTCATCGTCGTGGTCTTGCCGCAGCCGTTCGAGCCGAGAAAGCCGAAGATTTCACCGCGCTGGATCTCGAAGCTGACGGCATCCACGGCGGTGAAGCTGTCAAAGCGCTTGGTCAGGCCGCTTGCCCGTATTGCTGGAGGTTCATCGGGAGCGGTAGTCCGGGCTTGTGCGATGGGTGCCTCGCTCCGCGCCGACACATCACCGCCCAGGAGCGCGACATAGGCCGAGCCGACCGTAGCGGTTCCGGTCTGGGTCATCATGTCGCTCGGGCTCGCCTCGGCTAGCACCTGGCCGTCATTCATGGCGATCAAATGTTCGAAGCCTTCCGCCTCCTCAATGTAAGCGGTCGAGACCAAGACGCTCATTTGTGGACGTTCCCTGCGGATCGCGGCGATCAGGTCCCAGAACTGGCGTCGCGACAGCGGGTCAACGCCGGTGGTTGGCTCATCGAGCAGAAGGAAATCCGGATCGTGGATCAAGGCCGCGCAGAGTCCGAGCTTTTGTTTCATGCCGCCCGAGAGCTTGCCCGCCGGGCGGTCGAGAAACGGCGCGAGGCCGGTGGCATGGGTCAGTCGGTCGATGCGCGCAGCACGCTCGGCGCGGCCCTGACCGAAGAGCTTGCCGAAGAATTCGAGGTTCTCGCGGATGCTCAGATCGTGGTAGAGGTTCTTGCCCAGGCCCTGCGGCATGAAGGCGATGCGCCAGCCCATCTCGGTCCGGACACGGGCGCTAGACATATTTCCGCCCAGCGTCTCGATTCGACCGGCCTGCAACTTCTTGGCTCCGGCGATGAGGCCAATCAGGGTCGATTTTCCGACGCCGTCGGGACCAATCAGGCCCACCATGCGCCCCATCGGGATCCTCAGCGTCACATCGCTGAGGGCAGTCACTTTGCCATAGCGATGGCTCACCGCCGCCAGAGATGCGACGGGGCCGGGGTTCTCAGCGCTGGTCATTGTCCGGTCTCGGTTGCGCTGTTTCCCGTCTCCGGTGCGGGCAAGACTGCTGCTACGGGCGGTGTCAGCCCATCGGGCCAATCGGGCAAGTTGCCATCGGGATCGACGAGCCGCACCCAGGCGACGCCGCGCACCCCGGTCTTGACTTGGGCAAGACGGGCTTCAACGAGGTGCTGTGGAATGCGGACGCGAACCCGGAACATCAGGCTTTCACGCTCTTCGATGGTCTCGACCTGCTTGGGCGTGAACTGGGCCTGTGGTGCGACGAAGCTGACGGTGGCGGGGACTGCAATATCGGGCATGACATCGACGACGATGCGTGCCTCATCGCCCAGCCGGACGCGCGGCGCCGCAGTGGCCGGCAGAAAAAATTCCATATAAACATTGCCGAGGCTCACGAGCGTCAGCACCTTACCGCCACTGCCCAGAACCTCGCCGGGCTGCGCAAGGCGGTAAAGGACGCGACCAGCCTCGGGCGCATGGAGCGTGCTGTCGGCAATGCGCGCTTCGATCTCTTGCAGGTTCGCGACGTCCGCATCGACCACGCGTTCCTTTGCCTGCGCCTCGGCCTGCGCGGCGGCGAGGCTGGCTTCTGCCACCTGAGCTTCGGTCCGGCGGATGTCGTAGTTCGCCTTGGAGATCACGTCACGCCCGCTAAGTTCTTCTGCGCGCGCGAGCTCGGTTTGGGCGAGCGCGAGGGTCGCCTTGGCTTTGTTTATGCCAGCCTGTGCCACGGCTACTGCGGCCTCCGCACTGGCCACCGCCGCCTCGGCGCGCGCCTTTTGCGCTTCGAGTTCGGTTGTGTCCATGACGGCAAGAACGTCGTCCGCGGCGACGAGATCGCCCTCCTGCACCGCGATCGTGGCCACCCGCCCGGAAAGACGGGTCGAGACATCGACGAGATCGGCTTCAACCCTGCCGTTGCCCCGCGCGAAGCCCTCGGGCGGCAGGCCGCTCGGTGCTAAGAAGATCGACCAAAGAGCATAGCCCATGAATCCCGCAAGCACAGCGAGAACAAGCGCGATTGAAATCTTGCGTGACATCTTTATCGGTCTCCCTTCATGTCATGTCCTTGGACGATCATCGGCTCGTCAGGAGGGTGACCGCCGTAGAACTCTTTCAGGACCGACACGGCCTGCTCTGCTGTTTCGACGAAGCAGAAGAGGGCGCGATCCTGCGGAGGGATCATTCCCTCATCGACGAGGAAGTCGAAATCGATCGCCCGGTTCCAGAATTCCCGTCCGAACAGGATGATCGGAAGGCTTTGCATCTTTCGGGTTTGCACAAGGGTCAGGACTTCGAACACCTCATCAAGAGTGCCATAACCGCCGGGAAAGGCCACGAGTGCCTTGGCACGTATCAGAAAGTGCATTTTGCGTATGGCGAAGTAGCGAAAACGGAATGCGAGGTCCGGTGTGATGAATGGGTTTGGCCTCTGTTCGCTCGGCAAGGTTACATTCAAACCGGCCGAGCGCGCTCCAACATCTAAGGCACCGCGGTTCGCAGCCTCCATCACGCCCGGGCCGCCGCCCGTGACGACGACGAAGTCTCGCCGTCCGGCCCGTTGAAATTGCCGCGAGACGAGCTCCGAAAAACGCCGCGCTTCTTCATAGTAGCGCGACCAATGTACCCGGCGTTCAGCAGTCAGAAGTTGTCGTTTGGATGCCAGGTCTCTCCGGTGGAGCTGTCGAGCTTCTTCCAATTGCTTTTCGGCGATATCCGGCGAGCCAATACGGGCGCTGCCAAATATCACCACTGTCGAGTGGATGTCGTGATGACGCAACGCGCGTTCCGGTTTGACCAGTTCGAGTTGCAGGCGCACCGGACGCAGGTCGTCCTCGGCCAGAAATTCCAAATCCTCGTGCGCCAATCGATACGCGGACCCGTGGAGGATATGTTCAGTCAGGTCTTTTGTGTGTGCCCGGTCTTTGGTCATGGGATTGGGCCTAGATCGAAACAGGCACGCACGAAATCAATTGATTTTGGATCGAAACCGAAGGGTTTTCGATTGCGGAGAGGTGCCTTTCGCCCGCCTTGGAACATGCCGCAATCGGTCAGAAACCGGACTTCGCCGGTATCGACCGAAAAGCAAGAACCGGTGACTTCGCGCGCTGCGCCCAGAAAGCTGACACCAGGTGCCATGTTTCCCTACCCCCCTGCATCATGCGCCTTAGAAATACCGTGTAGATAAATGGCAAAAACGCGTGGCGCATCGGCGCGCATTTTATCCATGTCGCCAGCGATCAGGGATTGCATCACGAGGCCTTGAATGGTGCCGATGAACAGCGTGGCCGCCGCTTCGACATCGAGGGTCTCGCGCAATTCACCGCATGCCTTGCCACTGACAATCGTATCGCGCAGGCGTGCCGCGTATTCTTTCATCATGCTTTGCGCGAGGCGTTTCGCCGGCGTCTGCCGAGCGCCCTGAAGCTCGCCGAACAGCATGCGCGGTGCGCCCGGGTGATCGGCGACAAAAGCGATGTGGGCGAGAAACATCGCCTCCATCTTGCCCTTAGGCGAAGTAATGTCTTCGGCCGCAAGGTCGATCCGGGCCATCAAGTTCTTGGACACCCAGCTCATGACCGCTTTCCAAATCGCGTCCTTGTTCGGAAAGTGACGAAATATTGCGCCCTGAGTCAGCTTCATGTGCTTGGCAATGGCTGCGGTCGTGATGCTGTCCGGGTTGGAAGAGCCGGCCAGGTCGATGACCGCTTCGACGGTGATGTTGCGGCGTTCCTCGGCCGGGATCTTTTTGGGTCTCGTCTTGGTCAATGAACCGTCTCCATTCGGCAAATGTGTGCGGGCGTCCATATCAACGCGTGTATCCAGCGCTCGATCTTGCTGTCTGGGCGCTAAACGCAGCGAGTCCAACCGCAACAGTGAGGAGCGCAAGGATCGCCAAGACCGCTCCGACATGCGTCCTGTCCGTCAGCATCGGTTTCCTCCTCTGTCAAACGGGTCACCCCTTGCGTTGCCGCCTATCATGGCTTGAATAAATATAGTAATCAATTACTATCTAGATTCGAAATTGATTGGAAGTGCCGTTCTTCATCCCCTCCGGATCGTGGCAAGACGCGCCACCTACGCCCGGCAATCCGCGCCGGACCTACCGGATCCTGAACCATAAGGCCGAGGATATGAACGTGGTTCCGGATAAATGAGCGGCAAAGACCGTTTTTCGTTCGAATATGCGCAGGGAACCAATGTGTTTCAAACATAGCGCATCGGACGACGCTGCGCCGATTTGGAGCAAGAGATGCGAAACAGACGATGGGATATCCTGATTGCGGCGATCGTTGTCGTGCTTTTCGGTTTGCTGACGGTGTTGTCAGGAGGGCGCGCTCTATTCGGTGGCGCAGAGGATCGTGCGGCGGTCGGCGATGCCGTTCCCTTTGTTCTATGGTTCAACTTTCTGGCCGGTTTCGCCTATGTCGCGGCAGGTATCGGGCTCGTGTTGTCAACAGGTTGGGCGACAAGGCTATCGATCGGAATCCTTGTTGCCACCGTTCTGGCGATGATCGCCTTCGGTGTCCATGTTCTGCTTGGCGGTGCCTATGAAATGCGGACGGTCTGGGCCATGTGTCTGCGGACCGTCGTTTGGGGCATTGTTGTCGGCCTCGCGGTCCGCGACCCCGACAGGTCAGCTTCAGTTTCGCGAGACGAACGTCGATACTAAAATCTTGCAAACCGTTGAGAGACTGATGATGTCGAACTACGGAAAATCAAGCCAGCCCACTGCCTCGGTGCTCGCAATAGTGGTCGCGCTGATATTCGGAACGCCGGCGACGGGGCAGGATGCGGTGCCAGTTTCCCCGAACCTGACGCCGAATTTGCGCGATCTGTTGCGCCAGGAAATGCTGTCGATCGAGCGGACGAGCTAGGACATCCTCTCTGCGCTGATAGCCGGAGGTGAGGCGCGCGTTGCCGAGCTTGCACAAAAGATCCGGGGATCGGCGAGAAATATGTAGCACGCATCCGTGCGGACAAGCGATCGAAGCGGACAGGTGCTCTTGGGAGAGAGACGTGGCCGCCTTCTCGGCTGGCGCAATCGGGTCTTCGCTATCCTTCATCCGTGCAAGCTCAAGGTCGCCGAGAATGGCGTGAAACGCCAGCAGGACGGTGAGGACAAGGACGGTTGCGGAAAACAGGCCGAAAACGACAGAGATCACCAGCGGTTTCAACGTTGATGCCCGGTCACGGGTTTCTTGACAGCAGTCATCCGGATAGCCTTTGCAGATAGTGATTGATTGCTTTCTATTATGCCGAGCCTTTTCCCGTGGCCAGTTTTCAAACTCCACCTCTTTTTAGCGCGCGGGCCACAAGGAAGGCCCGCAATTGCTCCGGCATCCACGGATGGCCAACGCGCAGGCGGCCCCTAACCCGCAGGTTGAGTTTAAAACTTCGCTGATCGCCAGTTGATCTTCGCGACCTCAAATAGCCCGAGATTCCGGGATTTTGTTCACTGGACAGCAGTGCTAAGAGCACATCCAAACCCGACAGAACCTATCGGAAATGGGTCTGTCTCTCGGGAAACATGTGACTGCTCTATGGCCGATACAACACTTCATTCAGGAAAAAGAACCCGAAGCATCCGGGAGAGATTGCCGTGGGTGATCGCCGGTTTCATTGCCTTGATCTGTGTCCTTCCGCATATCAGCGTTCTGATCGCGGCGTTCATGGGGTCGACGGAGACGCTCCAGTCGCTCGCGGAGACAGTTCTTGGCCGCTACACCCGCGCGACGATTTTTTTGCTGGTCCTGGTGGTGTTCTTCAGCACTTTGATCGGAACTCTTGCTGCGTGGCTGGTCACGACCACCGAATTTTGGGGACGGCGCGTTCTTGAAATCACGCTTGTCCTGCCTCTGGCCTTTCCGGCCTATGTATTGGCCTATGCCTACACCCATGTGTTGGATCACCCGGGCATCGTGCAAACGACGCTCAGGGCAGTGACCGGGTGGGGGCCACGGGACTATTGGTTTCCTGAAATCAGGTCTCTGGGAGGTGCGGCGGCAATGCTGACCTTCGTCCTATATCCTTATGTCTACCTTCTGGCACGGGCCGCGTTCGCATCGCAAAGCGCGACCACGTTCTATGCGGCACAGTCTTTGGGACAGACCCGCTTCGGCGCGTTCTGGCGGGTGTCACTTCCAATGGCACGTCCGGCGATCGCGTCGGGGGCGATGCTGGTGGCGATGGAAACCATCGCGGACTTCGGGACGGTTTCGTATTTCGGCGTTCAGACCTTCGCCGTCGGGATCTATTCCAGCTGGTTCACATTCGCGGATCGCGCCGCTGCGGCCCAACTGTCGCTGGGTCTTTTGACCTTCGCCTTGCTGCTGGCGGTTTTGGAACGCTTGAACCGTGGCGAGGCGCGCTACGCGTTCGGGCGAAAGTTCGAACACATGCCGCGAGTATTGTTGAGCGGAGTTAAGGGCAAACTGGCCTTCTTGGCCTGCTTTCTTCCGGCCTTCCTTGGATGTCTTCTCCCGGTCGTGATGCTGTCCGAGATGGCGCTCAGCTCTGAGCAGTCGCTGTTTAGTCAGCGCTACCTGCATTTCGCGCGCAATTCGGTCGTTCTCGGCCTAAGCGCGGCGGTGATTACGGTTGCCGTCGCGCTTTTGTTTGGCAGCCTTGCGCGGAACCGCAAATCCTGGCTGGCCACCACGATCCTCTATGTCGGCCGACTTGGCTATGCCGTACCGGGTGGCGTGATTGCGGTCGGTTTGCTGGTCCCGTTCGCCTATTTCGACAACGCTCTGGATGCGTATATGCGCGAGACGTTCGACATTTCGACGGGACTTTTGTTCACCGGGTCGATCTGGCTGCTCGTCTGTGCCTACATGATCCGGTTTCTCGCAGCTGCGATCGGCGCATATGAAGGCGGTGTGGCGGTGATCAATCCGAACATGGATGCGGCAGCCCGGGTTCTGGGGCAAAACGAATGGGGCTTGTTGCGGCGCGTCCATTTCCCGCTGTTGCGGCCGAGCCTGTTTACCGCGTTGTTGATCGTATTCGTCGACGTGATGAAAGAGCTCCCCGCGACCCTGATCATGCGGCCCTTCAATTTTGACACGCTCGCCGTTCAAGCGCATCGCCTCGCATCCGACGAGCGGCTGGCAGGGGCGGCCGTTCCGAGCCTCGTGATCGTGGCGATTGGTACGCTGCCGGTGATCCTGTTGTGCCGGCGGATCAGGAACGAGCAGGGCAAAAAAGAAGAGGGCGCCTAAGCGCCCTCGTTCCGAAGTCTTTCTTGCAGGCCTTATTTCCAGCCAACCTCGTTGAAGATGCGTTGCGCGGTCGGGACGTTTTCCGCGACAGCGGACAGGTCGACATCATCGGGACGGAACATCCCAAGCGCGGCGACGGAAGGCGAAAGCCCTACACCCGGCACGGCGGGGTATTCATCGTTACCGGCGGAAAAATACTTCTGTGCCTGTTCCGAGGAGAGGTATTCGAGGAACCTGATTGCGTTATCCCGGTTCGGCGCGTTTGCGGCCACACCACCACCCGACAGGTTCATATGCGCCCCTTCCGCGTTCTGGGCCGGGAAAATCCAACCGATATTCGCGCGGTCCTCCTCCGTCAGCCCCTCGACGTCGCTGCGAAGCGCCCGCGAGAAGTAGTAGGTGTTCGAGATCGAAATATCGCATTCACCGGACACAAGCCCGCGAAGCTGGTCCGTATCGCCGCCCTGTGGGTCACGGGCGAAGTTGTTGACCATGCCTTGCGCCCACTCCCGGGCAGCCTCTTCGCCGTGGTTCTCAATGACGGCGCTCAGCAGGGTCTGCGTGTACTCATTGGTGGATGAACGGTGGCAGATCATGCCTTCGTATTGCGGATCAGCAAGTGACAGGTAATCCAGGGGCGGGTTTTCAACGCGGGTCTTGTCGTAGAAAATGATCCGCGCGCGTTGGCTGAAGCCGAACCACTGGTTGTCGTCGTCTTGTAGGCTCGCCGGAATGCGCGCTTCAAGAACGTCGCTGTCGATGGATTGCAGAACACCTGCATCCTTGGCCCGTTCCAGCCGCGATGTATCTACCGTCAGCAGGATATCTGCCGGAGAATTGGCGCCTTCCGCCTGCATCCGCGCGATCAATTCGTCGGCGTTGCCTTCGATGCGATTGATCGTGATGCCGGTCGCTTCGGTGAAATCGGAGTAGAGCCGTTCATCCGTGTCGTAGTGACGAGAGGAGTACAGGTTGACCTCTTCTTGAGCGCTTGCGGCTGTGCCGAAAGCCGTGCTCGTCAGAAGGGCAAGGATTGAGGTTGTCCGAAGGACGCGCATGGGAATCTCCGTATTTTGTATTTCTTACTGAAATAGTCAGTTACACGATTCCGCACGGCGTTCAACTCATTCCGAGTAAATTTGTCGGAAAATTTTTCGGGATCGGATTTATGCTGGATTGCGGGAGCTAGAGCAGCTGCATGATGGGAAAGATCGTCAGTACGATGCCCGGGGATCAGACCGCCCAGGGATCGTCCAGGAATCCGATCATTGGCATCAGAAATTCACCGGAAAGAGGATCGGTCGCGTCCAGATACATCGCTTCCACGGCGGCCATCGCCGATGACAGGCTTTCTGATGACCCGTCGAACAGCGCCATTACGGAACTCGCATCGTCTACATCGGACATGCCCCGATGAACCGCGAATAGAGCGCCTAGATCGGTTTTCTGTTCCAGGTAAAGCCGATCCGCCGCCTGGCGGTCGACAAAGGCCTGAGACGCGTTTTCCGGCGCGGCTGCTTTCGCACCTTTGAGTACTTCGAGGATGAATTCATCCCGCCCGACCGCCCCTGCATCCAACGCGGCTTTCCAGAAGTTCAAGCCCTCGAGATCCGGCGCCCGCCCGAAGACATTGGCATAAATATCCGCGACGAAGGTAAGGTTGCTCGAATCCACCGGGTACAAGGCCCGGGTTTCCGCCTGATCGGCAAAAAGCAGCGCCATTTCGTCCAGGGATGTGCCTTCGGCGTAGCAGTTCGCCCAGAACGTCAGGCCAATCGCGTCGGGTGCCCGATTGAAATAGGCGATATAAAGTTCGATGAAATTTTCGAACTCTTCCTCTGACAAGGCCGCCAATGCGGAATGGTCCGGCAGCGGGATCGGTTCGGACAAGCCCGTGCTTCGGATTTCGAAGTCGATCTGTTCGATCTCGATCAATTCAATTGTGCCGATCCCATCGGGTCGCCTGTCTGTGACCGAGACACCGTCTGTTCGGATGGCGAGGGTAAAGGTCTCTTGCGGACTTGCAAACATGACAGTGTCGGTTCCGCCGTCGCCAAAGATGATCTCGGTCTCTGTCCGAACTGTGAAGAGGTCATCACCGGGTGTCGCGGTGAATGGAGCGTCGTCGTCTGGGCTGGAGTCTTGGTCAGTGACAATGCCTTCAGGCACATCATCGTCAAGATTTTCAGTGGGATCGGGTTCTGCCGGTTCGGGTTGTTCGGCAGGCTTTTCAGCATCGTCGTCGGAAGCGACGGGATGTTCGTCAGTGGGAGTTGTCTCGCTGACCAATTCAAAATTCGCAGCAGTAAGCGGTGATCCGGCCTGCGACCGGTGAAACACATCGACGGTCGTGCCGTCGATAAGGGTTATCCGCGAGACATTGCTGAACGGTTTGGTGATCGCGCCAACGACATGCGAAGTCGAAAGGAAACCGCTGTCGATCAGACGGATCGTTTCAGACGACACTTCAAAATCGGCGATCGTGTTTCTACCGTCTCCTAATCCGATGAGGAAGATATCCCGACCGGCCTGGCCATAGTAGGTGTCCGCGCCGACGCCACCGATCAGCACGTCGTTGCCTTCGCCACCGTCGAGGTAATCGTTCCCCGCTCCACCAAACAGTGTGTCGTTTCCGATTTGTCCGAACAGGTCGTCGTCACCGACATTCCCCTCCAGGACATCATTGCCGTTGGCGCCTTGCAGGGAATCGTCGCCTTCGAGGCCGTCGATCACGTCATCCACGTCTCGCCCGAAAATGCGTTCGGACAGTTCGGTCGCGATCGGCGGCGTCGTACCTTGTTTGAGATACCCAGCTATTTCATAGCCGATATCGGCCAGCATCGCCTTGTCGATCTCGCTTAGCAAGATACGCGTACCTGTCGTGAGAATCGGATCGAGCGATACGAGGTCGCCCGCGAAACCTTCTTCAACATGGGCATGATCGTCTTCGACGGGAATAGGATCCCCGTTGTTGGCGGCTCTGGCATTTGGTCCGGTGAAGGTGTCGCCCACGACCCAGGCGTCGAATGCCCCCGACGTGCCGATGCCAAGAACATGGCCCAATTCGTGGACGGCCACGGAAAGAAAGTCGTTCTGGCCCGGCCTTGGGGCATCGAGATCAAAAGACCAGTTCGCACTCGAATCGAAGGTGATGACACCCGCCCAGGGTTCGAAATCCGTAACGGGACCAGTCCCGCGGAAATTGGAGCTGATCCGTGCTGCGTAGAGATCACCGGACGCGTCGGTTCCATCGGGGCCGGCATAAGCAAGTGTCGCTCCGGGAAATTCGGTCGCACCGACAAAAACGATCACGTCATCGACGGTGCTGGACAGCGTAATCGTTTCGCTTACCGAGGTGACAGGGTTCCAGATCGTGAACTCCGTCCCTGCCGGCAGATCTTCGAATTCGTCACCGATGACTTCTTCCCAATGCACCGCAGCGGCCTCAAGGGCCGCACGCCGGTCTGGCGCATCAAAGAAGCCGGTGCTGTCAAACCGGTAATCGAATTGGATCGTGAAACCCACGTGGCGCATCCCCTCGCTCATCAGCACGATACCTGAAAAAATATCCGGCTTCCCGCACAAAATTTCGGGTCAATTCGGGCTGAGATATCCAGAAAGTTGGGCAGTTTCGTGAACGATTTGCGGCGATCTTACCGCGGAAACCTATGGGATAGGAACAGGCAGAAGCGTAAGGGCAAGCGAACCGGAAATGTCACACTGCGACCAAAGGAGTTGCTTTGCGAATGTTCGGCGGCCTTGACGGAATCGTCGGTCCGGGTGCAGATGGCGCTGCTTACGGTCTGAACGTCTATGGGCGTTTGGTGAAAAGGGAACGCGGTGCTTCGAAAGAAAACTCCGCGACTGCCCCCGCAACTGTGAGCGGTGAGCGATGCTGACATTGCCACTGGCGCTTTTATCGGCGCTGGGAAGGCCAGCAAAGCGATGACCCGCGAGTCAGGAGACCTGCCGTGAGCCAACACCCAGTCCGGTCGCGGGGCGCGATGGGGCGGCGGCAATGTCCGCAGTGGTGTCAATCACCGTCTGCGGGTGCCTCGGCATTCCAGATTATCGTTAGAATACCGGTGCTTTGCGCCGGGCAAGGCCGGGATCATTGCCATGACACGTCTCACCACCAAGCTTCTCCTCTGTTCTACTCTGGTTGCACCATCCCTTGTTGCGGCTCAGGATGTGACCGATGAGCCTATCGAACTCGAGGAAATCGTTGTTTTCGGCGGTTTGCTACCGACGAATCTAAACACCACCGGCGCAACCATCGATGTTGCGGAAAGCGAAGACATCCAGCGCGGTGGGCTGGGCGCGGCGGCAGCGCTGGACGCGCTTCCGGGTGTCGCGGTCAGCGCGAATGGCGGCTTGGGCGGAAGTGCAACGGTCCGCGTGCGCGGTCTGAGCGGGCCTTATGTCGGCGTTCGGATTGATGGCATTGACGTGGCCGACCCGTCTGGCCCACAGACCGCGTTCAACTTCGGCACTCTGACCAGCGGTGCGCTGGACCGGATCGCCGTGGTGAAGGGCACACAATCGGCGGTCTATGGATCCGAGGCCATCGCGGGCGTTGTCGAGGTCGAGAGCTGGAGGCCACGCGTCGATGGTTTTTCCGGCAAGGCACAGGCCGAGGTCGGCAGCTTCGAGACGCGCGCGGCCAATCTGAGCTTCGGATTCCTCGACGCCCGCGCCGAATTGGCGCTTAGCCTTGGTCGCGTGACCTCCGAAGGCTTTTCCGCGCGCGAGGATGATGACGAAAACGACGGCTTTGAACAAAGCACCGTAAATCTTTTCGCGGCTTATCAGGTCAGTGACACGATCCGGCTCGGACTTGCGGGCATCTGGTCGGACGGCTCGGCCGAATTCGACCGCTCCGAGTTCGACAACACCGGCGAGATTGACGAAACCCGTCGTGGAATTCGCGTATTCGGCGAACTGCAAACCGGGGCTTGGACGCATGAGCTGTCCTTCAGCCACTTCGAGATCGACCGGTTCGATGCCGGCGGGTTCACTAGCGATTTCCAAGGGGAGCGGGACACGGCGGCGTATCTCGCACAAGGAGATATTTCTTCCTCGATGACCCTGGCGCTTGGTGCCGACTGGACGGAAGAGCGGTCCGAACTGGACGGCGACAGCTATGACGCCTCGAACTCGGCGGTTTTTGCAGAACTCAAGGCAACGCCGACTGACGCGATCGAATTGTCCCTGACCCTGAGATACGACGATTATTCGGATTTCGATGGTCAGGTTTCCGGCCGCGCGGCGCTGTCCTATCAATTGAACGACGCCACAATCGTCCGGGCGTCGCTAGGCACCGGCTATCGCGCGCCATCGCTTTACGAGCGGTTTGGGCCGTTCGCCGGATCCTCTCCCCTCGATCCAGAGGAAAGCCGGAGTTTCGACCTCGGGATCGAACATGCCTATGGCAATCGCGGATCGGTCAAGGCCACCTTGTTCTGGGCCGAGATCGATAACCTGATCGGTTTCGGCGCATCGTCCAACTGCCTGCCATCGCAAGCGTTTGGCTGCTATATTCAGACTGATGGCACCACCGACACGCGGGGTCTTGAACTCAGCGGCTCTTACGCGCTGACCGACCGCATTACCGTGTCCGGGGCGTACACGCTGACCAACGCGGAAAACAACGGGGACCGTGTGATCCTCGTGCCGCGTCATGATCTGTCGCTCGCTCTTCAGGCGGACATCACGGATCGGTTGCAAGTCGGGCTCAACATGACCCGGGTGGCAGACACTCTTGACGGATTTGCGACACCGACCGCGCTCGACGACTATACCGTCTGGGATGTGTCCGCACGCTATGACATCACCGATACCGCATCCGTCTACGGGGCGATCGACAACGTTGCCGATGCGTCTTACCAGACGGTTCGCGGCTTCAACGCACCTGAGCGGACGATCCGGTTCGGTGTCGAAACGTCATTCTAAGCCGTGATCCGTCTGTTGACGCTTCTGACTTTGGCGCTGGCCCCCTTTTGGGCCAGCGCTTCTGATTTGCCGCGTGTCGTTTCGGTAAATGTCTGCACCGATCAATTGGTCCTGCTATTGGCCGATCCCGAACAGATCATTTCACTCAGTCAGCTTTCGGATGATCCGCGTTCGTCGGTCATGGCGGATGAAGCGACCGGCTTCGCCAGGAACAACGCGCAGGCCGAAATGATTGCGGTGCAACGGCCCGACGTGGTGGTAGCCGGGATCTACAACGATCCGAACCTGATCAATATGCTGCAATCCATCGGAATTGAGACGGTCCAGTTTCCGGTGACGCAATCGCTGCAAGACATTTCATCCGAAATCCGCAAGATGGGAACGGTTCTGGACCAGCAGGCCAAGGCTGAGCGAATTGCCGACCGGCTTGAACGTGACCTGACCCAAATCCGTGCCGCACAGGAAAACGCGCCGCTCGCTGCTTTTTTCCTGCCGAATGGGTACGCGCTTGGGGCGGGCACGCTCAGTCACGAAATCCTCGTGGCGGCGGGTGCGCGCAATCTTTCGGTCGAATTGGGGTTCGAGGGCAACGGCACCCTGTCGTTAGAGCAAGTGATCCTGCATCAACCCGACCTTCTGATCGGGGCGCAAGAATATCGCGGCTATTCCATGGCCGAAGACATGGTGACCCACCCCGCGCTGGCAGCCATTCCGGTTCTCAATACGAGCGTCGATTGGGTCTGCGGGACTCCGTTCGTCCTGCGAGCGATTGAAGATGTGGCCCGCGCAATCGAAGATCTTGAGACGTCTTCGAACGAGTAAGGCAGACCTATTTCTGCCCGGATGAGACCTCAGCTTGCACAGTCTCGCGCGCGAGTTGCAAGGCGCCGTCGAGCGCGGTACCCCGTGGCTCTGCGATCCGCGCCTGAAACGACGAGGCGAGCCATGGCCGGTACAGCGGTGCAAGTCCGCCGGTCAAGCATACGACGTCTTCGTCCTTCAGGTCCAAGCTCGTCAGGCATAGGTTCAGATAATCCGCCGCCTCACCGACAATCGGCATCGCGTTTCGATCGCCGTTCTCCGCACTTGTCAGAACCTCCGGGGCCAGTTCCGCAAAATCAGCGGGTGACGCGCGCCTTGCAAAAGCGATGAGCCTGCTGGGGTCATCGCCGAATTTCACCCAAAGCCGTTCGACAAGCCCAGAGGTCTCCGCAAGGCCGTCTCGTACCATCGCACAGCGTTGCAGGATGTGTTGGCCCAGCCAGGCTCCGGACGCCTGATCTCCCAAACGCAGACCCCAACCGCCGATAGCCCGGATATCTCGGCCTCGTTTCATTGCAATGAATGACCCGGTGCCAACCGCGACCACCGCCCCGTTCCGGTCGCCCAGAGCGCCTGCAACCGATGTCGGTTGGTCGTCGGTGACCGCACATCGTGCGAAGGGCATGCGCTCCGCTATCGCTTTGGCATCCTTCGGTGATACGATCCCTGCGATGCCCAGATGCGCCGATGCGGCCTTTAGGACGTCCTGTGTAAGTCCCGCAATCTTCGCGGTGTCGTTCAGTGCAGCAAGCACGTTCTCGACTGTTCGTGCGGGGTCACTCGTGAAATTGGCGGCACCGCCTTGAGCTGTAGCGATAAAATTGCCATCGAAATCAGCGATTGCGACCCGACAACCCGTGCCGCCGCCGTCGATCCCGATGAACAAGGTGGGTGTATGCGTCATGCGCCCCGATTAGCACATTCGGTGTCTCCGTGAAGAGGCGGAATGTGCCGGGCCAATAGCTTTTCCGGCGCAGTTCGGGCTGTCGACGATAAGGCCACCGCGCAGTCACGCGGCGGCCTTCTTAGATTGTGTGGAAGTGCGTCACCCAAGAACGGCTTTTACCGCGCGCACGGTCCCGGCGACGATCTGATCCGCCTCTTCGCGGCTCAGGCAGAACGGCGGAGCGAAGCCAAGGATGTCTCCTTGTGGCATGGCACGCGCGATGATCTTGTCCTGTTCCAGAAGCTTGGCCGAGATCTGTGGTCCGATCTTGTCGGCTGGATCAAAGAACACGCGGTCGGCAGTGTCCTTCACGAACTCCACCGCGCAGATCATGCCTTCGCCACGGACCTCACCGACATGCGGATGGTCGGCAAGCGCGTCGGTCATCGCCGCGTTGAGATACGCGCCGACCTCTCCCGCGTTGGCGATCAGATTCAGATCGTCGATCAGCTTGAGGTTTGCCACGCCGGCCGCTGCGCCGATGGGATGGGCCGAGTAAGTCCAGCCGTGCCCGATGGGCCCGTTTTCGTCTGTTCCCTGCTCCAACACAGCCCAAACCTTGTCGGACACGATGGAACCAGAAAGCGGCGCATAGGCCGAGGTCAGGCCCTTGGCGATGGTGATGATGTCCGGCTTGATTCCGTAATGTTCGGAGCCGAACATCGTGCCCAGACGTCCGAAGCCGGTGACGACCTCGTCGGCTATGAGCAGGATGTCGTGCTTGTTGAGCACCTCTTGGATCGCGGCCCAATAGCCTGCGGGTGGCGGAACGATTCCGCCCGTGCCCAGCATCGGTTCCCCGATGAAGGCGCCGATGGTGTCCGCGCCTTCGCGTTCGATCAAAGCCTCGAGATCGGCCACGCATTGCGCGACGAATTGCGCCTCACTCTGGTCAAGGTTTTCGCGCCGATAGTAGTAGGGTGCCGTGGTGTGGATCACCTGCTCGACCGGCAGGTCGAATTTCTTGTGAAACAGCTCCAACCCGGTAAGAGACCCCGTCACAAGCCCCGACCCGTGATAGCCGCGCCAGCGCGAGATGATCTTTTTCTTCTGCGGTCGTCCAAGGATGTTGTTGTAGTACCAGACCAGTTTGACGTTGGTTTCGTTGGCGTCCGACCCGCCAAGGCCGAAATAGACTTTGGACATATGATCGGGCGCGCGGTCGAGGATCATTTTGGACAGAGTGATCGACGCCTCGGTGCCGTGTCCGACATAGGAATGGTAATAGGCCAATTCGCGCGCCTGTTCGGCAATCGCTTCGGCGATTTCTTGGCGTCCGTAGCCAACATTCACGCAGTAAAGCCCTGCAAAAGCGTCCAGAAGGCGGTTGCCATCACGATCCTCGATGAAAACGCCGGATGCGGTCTTGATCACACGGCTCGGGCTTTCGCCGCGTGCGTGTTGGGCAAGGTGGGTGGACGGGTGGAAAAAGTTGTCTCGATCCCACTGATCAAGTTTGTCGTTCCGAAGCATGTCGTTTTCCAGTCATTAAAGGTGGCAAATCGTTGTGCACATCAGGTGATATTTCTTGATCATGTCAAGAAAACCACCACGGTTTTCGTGCGCGGATCGGCAGCATTTCAGCCGAGTTGTGTACATCATACAAAATTATCGGTCGAGGACCAACCATGCCCGAGGGAAATGCCCCGTTTAGCCAAACGGAATATGATCGGCGGATCGCGCTGACCCGTTATGCGATGGATGTCGCCGGGCTGGATGCCCTGTTTATCACCGATCCATCGAATCAGGCCTGGCTGACCGGTTATGACGGATGGTCGTTTTACGTGCATCAAGGCGTCCTGTTACGGATGGAGGGAGAGCCGATCTGGTGGGGCCGGTTCATGGATTCCATTGGCGCATTGCGCACCTGCTGGATGTCGACAGACAACATCTTCGGCTATGCGGACAGCTACGTGCAATCCACTGTGCGCCACCCGATGCAGGATCTGGCCGAGAGGTTTCGCGATTTCGGTCTCGCATCGGCGACCATCGGGGTCGAGATGGAGAACTACTATTATTCGGCCAAGGCGCATGAGGTGCTGTTGACCGAATTGCCCGACGCGCGGTTGAAAGACGCCACGGCGCTGGTGAATTGGCAACGGTTGATCAAAAGCCACGAAGAGATCGCATTCATTCGCAACGCCGCGCGGATTTCGGAACGCGTGATTGAAACGGCCATTGACCGTGCAGAGCCGGGGGTTCGCAAAAATGATCTCGTGGCCGATATCATGCACGCGGGTATCACGGGCGTCGATGATATCTGGGGTGATTATCCCGCCATCGTCCCACTGACGCCGTCGGGTCTCGACGCGACGGCGGCGCATTTGACTTGGAACGGCGACCCCATGCGCGAGGGCGAGGCCACGTTTTTTGAACTCTCGGGCTGCTACCGCAGATACCACGCGCCTCTTTGCCGGACTGTGTTCCTTGGCACGCCGCCAAAAGAAATGCGGGATGCGGAGATCGCGCAGCTTGAAGGGATCGAAGCGGCCCTCGACGTCGCGCGTGCGGGCAATCGCACCTGCGATATTGCACAAACCCTTATCGACGTGCTGCAACAGCATGGCATCTACCGCGAAGGTCGCTGCGGGTATCCGATCGGTCTCAGTTATCCCCCGGACTGGGGCGAACGCACTGCATCTATCCGGATTGAGGATCAGACCATTCTCCAGCCGGGTATGACGTTTCATTTCATGCCGGCGCTCTGGATGGACACCTGGGGTCTTGAGACCACAGAGACGATCCTGATAACCGACGACGGACCGGCAGAACCGCTTTGCAACGTGGAGCGAAAGCTGTTCGTCAAAGACTAGGGAAAGGGGCGAGAGAAGTGGATCACCTCCAGCGAACAACGGAAATCCTCGGGGATCTCATCGCCTTTCCCACCATCTCGGCGGATAGCAATTTCGACATGATCCTGCATATGGCGGGCCTTCTCGAAGAGGCGGGCGCGCGGTGTGATGTTATGTCGTCACCTTGCGGCACTAAAGCGAACCTGTTTGCAACGCTTGGTCCGGATCGCAACGGCGGTATCGTTTTGTCGGGTCACAGCGACGTGGTGCCCGTGGCCGATCAGGCGTGGACTCGCGACCCGTTTCAAATGGATCAAGACGACGGTCTGCTCTACGGCCGTGGCGCCTGCGACATGAAGGGGTTTATTGCGGCAACGCTCGCGATGGCACCGCACTTTGCAGAATGCGTGCGCGACAGACCGGTGCATTTTGCGTTCACCTACGACGAGGAAGTCGGGTGCATGGGCGCGCGACATCTCGTCGAGACGCTTGCGGAACGTGATTTGACGCCCGGCGTTGCTGTGATCGGTGAACCCACCGAGATGCGGATCATAGATGGCCACAAGGGATGCAACGAATACACGACCCGTTTCAACGGGCTTGCCGGGCACGGATCCCTTCCCGATCACGGGGTCAACGCTGTGGAATACGCAGTGCGCTACGTAAACCACTTGCTTGGGCTCAAGGACGCTTTGCGCGCACGCGCGCCGAAGGGGTCGCCGTTCGATCCGCCTTGGACAACGGTCAATGTCGGCTCAGTCGTGGGGGGCATCGCCCATAATGTGATCGCGCCGTCCGCGACCGTCGAATGGGAGATGCGTCCGGTGCAGCCGGGTGATGCCGAATTCGTCAAGGATAGTCTTCGGCAGTATTGCGAGACCGAGCTGCTGCCCAAGATGCAGGCCATTCACCCGGATGCCTTCATCACCACCGATGTGATCGGCGAGGTCGTTGGATTGATGCCAACGGATGAAAACGAAGCGCGACGCATCATTTCGGAATTGACCGGTGCCAACAGCAGCGACGTCGTCGCCTTCGGAACGGAAGCCGGATTGTTCCAAGCGCTGGGTACGGATGTCGTGGTCTGCGGACCCGGCTCTATCGAGCAGGCGCATAAGGCTGACGAATTCGTAGCCTTGGACCAGCTTGCGCAATGTCTTGGCATGTTGGAACGCCTCGGGAATCGTCTGCGTGTCTGATACGCGCGACAACGCTTCGCTGACCGGAAAAGACCGCCACGCGGCGATGCATTTCGAAATTCGTCAGCGCATCTGTCTCTTGGACTACTTGCCGGGGTCTCAACTGTCGGAAACCGCCCTCGCAGAGGAGTTCGGAACCAGTCGAACGCCGGTGCGCCGCGTGCTGGCGCGCTTGGAAGAGGAGGGGCTGGTGCAATCCGTGCACGGTGTCGGAACCTTGGTGACGGATGCCGATATCACGGAACTGCAACAAGCATATCGGTTGCGCATGGAGTTGACCGCTTTAACCGGCAAATTGGATCCGATCATGCCGGATGCAGCGTTCATGCGCCGATGGCAGGCGCTGATCGAACGGGCGGAAGGGATGGTCGCAGATGGCACGCCACGGACGTTCACTATCCTCGATATGGATGTGTTCCGCACTTTGCTCGAGTTGACGGCAAACGAACCACTGAGAGAGGTTCTGGTGCGGTTGTACTACAAGACGAAACGTCTGTGGCTTGTCCGGGCCCTTCAGTCTCAACTGGAGCTAAACGAAGAATTCCGCATATTCCTGCACGAGCTTGAATCGATCCGGATCGCGCTCGACTCCGGTGACCTTGTCGCGGTCGCTCAAATCCAGCGGGCGCATATTTCGATGAGTTTCAACCGCTTGCTCCAGCAAAAAGCGTGACCTTTTCGCAACCAATCAACCTATGAGTGCCGCAATCTTTCCGACGGCAATCGTGGGTGGATGTACAGCGGTGCTGCTGTAAGTTAACCACAGATAGCAAAAAACGACTTTCTGACGCGACGCCACTCTTCAACTTCTCGGCAACGGCGTTTCATTGGTTATACGGCCTCAGTGACCAGTGATGTGTTCAAGCCCAAGCCACCCGACGTCACTCATTGCGAAAGTGCCATGCCTCAAATCCTCTCCAAATATGCATTGATCGTTGTAGCTGCCATCGCGGTCGGCGTTCTGTTGAACGTTCTAGACGCACGGCAGCATGTGGTCGATCAGCGCGCGCAGGTGAGCCAATCAAACCGCGCCTTGGCTTCGGCGCTCGAAACAGCACTCAATGAAAAGATCCTGATCATCGAAGGGATTGCGGCTGTATTTGAAGCGGACCCCAATCTGACCTTCGCCGAATTCAGCCGGACGGCCGAGGTCTTGTTGGAAAACGATGAAGCCGTCCTGAACTTGGCCGTAGCTCCGGATATGGTCATTGACTACGTCTATCCGGTTCAACCGAACGAAGCGGCCATAGGTTTGGATCTCAGTTCGCGCCCCGAATTTATGGTGGCGATCGACAGGGCAGTCGCTGCGGACAGAACGATCATCGATGGTCCATTTCCCCTGGTTCAGGGTGGGGAGGGTTTCATCGCCCGAAGCCCGGTCTTCGTTGATACAGTCGAACAAGCCGAAAGCTTGTGGGGTGTCATCTCTTTGGTGATCGACAAGTATGGCATGTTCACATCCACGGGTTTTTTCGGACCTGATACGGACCTGGTGATTTCAGTCCAGGACGCCGAGGGGCAATTGGTCTTCGGCGCGCCCGGCTTGGCGGACCTTGATCCGATCCTGACCAGCGTAGAGCGGAACGGGATCGAGTGGACGATTTCGATGGCCCCACGGCTTGGATGGGCCAAAACATCACCGGCGTCCGCTGCCATTTGGGCGATCGTCGGAGCTTTTGCTGTGGTCGCCATGCTCACCCTTCGCGCCTTCGATTGGAGCGTCGAACGCAAGGAAAAGGCCGAAACACAATTGATGGAAGCGGTCGAGGCCCTGGAGGATGGCTTCGCGATCTATGACAGTGACGACCGACTGGTGCTTTGCAATCAGCGGTATAAGGAGATCTACAAGAGTTCCGCCGATGCAATGATCGTCGGGGAACGCTTCGAAGACATCCTTCGTCATGGGCTGAACAATGGCCAGTACAAAGATGCTATTGGCCGCGAGGAGGAGTGGTTGAAACATCGCCTCGAGCTTCACAAGTCGTACGGCACCCCGATGGAGCAGAGACTGGACGATGGACGTTGGCTTCGTGTGGTCGAGAGGCGTACTCCAAGCGGAAACACGGTTGGATTTCGGGTGGACATCACGATGCTCAAGGCAGCGCTCGAAAAGGCCGAGTCGGCGAACGCCGTAAAGACCAATTTTCTCAATGCGGTCAGTCACGAACTGCGCACGCCTCTCACAGTTGTGCTGGGCTACAACGCCTTTCTGTCCAATCCGAAAGTCCTGCCGACGTTCAAAGCGCTTCAAGCGAAGACTGCTGAAGGGGACATCGCGCAGATCGAAAACGCGCTTGATGACTTTTGCAACGACGTGCAGCGCTTTTCAAAGCAGATCGATGCCTCGGGTCAGCACCTGATGACCTTGATCAACGGAATCCTGGATCTTGCTGCAATCGAACAGGGGACTCTCAAGCTTGAGCGTGAGGTTGTATCGCTCCGTCAAATCAGCGAGGCCGTCATTCAAGAACTCAAACCCGTTGCAGAAAAGAAAGGTTTGGACGTCGCGTTGATCGGACAGGCGAGCAGTGTTTACGCGGATCCGCAGCGGATCAAGCAGATCCTGTTCAACCTGATTGGCAACGCCATCAAGTTTTCGAAGACAGGAACGGTCAAAGTCCGTTTGAGCAACGACGGAGAAACAGTCCGCGCGGAAATCGAAGACAATGGCGATGGATTGAGCCGCGAAGAAATTGACGTGATCTTCAGTCGTTTCGGCCAACTCGATATGTCGACCGCCCGGCAGCATGGTGGTGTCGGGCTTGGCTTGCCAATCTCGAAAGAACTGGCCGAGCTGCACGGTGGAACGCTCGAAGTGCAGAGCCAGAAAGGAACCGGAAGCGTTTTCTGCCTCAAGCTTTTTGCCTTCAGCGGGCAAAGCGAACAGGCGGCCTGACACGGGGTCGCACGAAATTTACCTTGTTTTTATTTTTTTGACGCCGCATTCGCGCCGGATTTGCACGGCAGGTTGCCCAGCGAATGCCACAGTAACGTCGCGGCAATCACGACACTAATCGGTGTTTGGGGCACGTCATGAAGAAAACCATCGCTCACGATAACAGCGGAAATTCAATCGAGTATTATATCGTGGCGGCGATTGTCCTCACTATTCTGATTGTCGGGTTCATGGCGGTGACCAACGTGGCTGTGCAAAAGGACAGCCTTACGTTGACCACGGGCTTTATTCTCTTGTTCGCCGCTACGGCCAGTGGCGTCATGAACTACTTTCGCAGCAAGAAAACAGCGCTTCGCATGGCGGCCAATTCGCTGGCGGTCGAACTCCACGAAAAAGCGCTGCTTGAGCACACGATCGTTAATGTGACCAGCAGCGACGGCAAGATCCTCGCGGTGAATGAGAAATTCACCGAGACGTTTGGATATACAGCCGATGAAATCGTCGGCAAACCGTCCTGCCTTCTGTATCGGCACGGGTGTGACACAGCTCAGAACGAGGAGTTGATGGAAACCGTGTTCAGCGGCCAGGCATGGTCGGGATCGCAACGCCTTGTGTCCAAATCGGGTCAATGCGTGATGGTGCAGGCCTCAATTTTTCCCAAGGTCAACGAATTCGGTGAGGTCACGGGATTTGTGTCGATCCGCACTGACTTGTCCAAGGCGATTGCCGAAAGCGTTGAAACCGGCCGCAACTCGGTCGTGGATGATCTTCCTGACGGCGTGTTCATCTACGATCCAGAGTCTTTTGAGATCAACTACGGGAATGCGAGTTTCCGTCAGCGCGTCGGCTGGGCGTCGGACGACCATGCGGCCAAATCGGTCACGAGCCTTTTCAGCGACGACGATCTCAAGCTGTTTCGGCGTTACCTCGTGCCCTTGATCAATGGTGAAACACGCCGCGCAGTCTTTGAATTCAGCCACGCCAGCGGTCCAGTCGAGGTGTTGACGCATTTCGTCGAAGACGTGGACGGCAAGCGCAGGCTGGTGTCGGTGGTTCGGGATATCAGCGCCCGCAAACAGGCGGAGCAGCTCAAACTCAGCTCCGTCTCAACAGTCAGCCACGAGCTCAGGACACCGCTGACATCCATCAAGGGCGCTTTGCGATTGTTGGAATCCGGCGTCATGGGGGATTTGACACCGGACGTATCAAAGCTCGTCGGTGTGGCGCATCGCAATTCGGAACGTCTGCTTGCTATCGTGAACGACATTCTCACCCTAGAAGAGCTTCATTTCGGAAAAATGGCGATCCGCGCCAAAGATGTCGACCTCCGGGATATCCTCAACGAAGCCGCGGAGGCGATTGCCCCATTCGCCGCCGAATGTGAAGTGAAATTCGTCGTTGAGACAACGTCGAAACCCGCGTTGGTCCAAGCCGATCCAGATCGTTTGATGCAGGTCATGTCAAATCTGATGTCGAACGCGGCGAAGTTTTCCCCGGTCGGGTCTGGGATTATCCTGCGGCTGGAAGACCAGGACAGTGCTTGGCGCGTCTGCGTGGAAGACAAGGGGCCAGGCATTCCGGAACACGCACGCAGCACGCTTTTCGACAGCTTCATTCAGGTCGAGAACACGCCGGGCAAAGCTTTCCCGAGTACGGGTCTCGGACTTACGATCTGTCGCGAGATCATCCAGAAGCACGGTGGGCGTATTGCCTTTGACACGGAAGTCGGACGCGGAACGACCTTCTATTTCGATCTCGAAAAATCCGCACCGCTGAAACAGACAGGAAAACTGTCAGCCGTCGCGTAACGCAAGCTGAGGGTGGGAGAAAACATGCCAGAGCTGAAAACGATCCTGCACGTCGATGACGACGAGGATATCCTTGAAATTGCAAGGATGGCCCTGCAACTGGTCGACAGCTTCGACCTTCACCAGTTCAGTTCGGGCCCGGCGGCGCTGGACTCTTTGGACACCGTCGCGCCGCAACTTTTGCTGCTGGATGTCATGATGCCCGGCATGACGGGCCCCGAACTTTCCTGCCATATCCGGTCGATTGATCGACATAAGGACATTCCGGTCATCTTCATGACGGCAAAGGCAGAAGATTCCATGTCGAAAGAGCTTCTGGAAAGCGGTGCGCTGGGCGTGATCACCAAACCTTTCGATCCAATGACACTCGGTTCGCAGATCAGATCGATTTGGAGCAAGCAAAAGAATTTGGCGATCCATCAGTAACCCTGAGATTGCGTTGCGTCATGCAGGCGCGCGTCAAATTTGTGACGCATTCAGTGAGCAAGGTGGCAGAAGACAAAAGAAATCGGGCTGTTAATCGCTAAAAACATGGGGTGGAAAAAATGAAAATACTGGCAGTAGATGATGATCCGGTTTTCGCGGCTCTCTTTCTTGAGACCCTGAATCAACTTGGACACAAAGACGTCACGACCGCACCATCGGGTTTCGACGCCTTGGACCTCATCGAAAATGCGACGGTTGGTTTCGACTGCTGTATCCTGGATATCCAGATGCCCGAAATGAACGGGATCGAACTATGTCGCCGCATTCGCGCGCAGCCGGGCTATGCGGACGTTCCGATCCTGATGAACACGGTGATGTCGGATAAGTCATACATCGACGATGCCTTTGCCGCCGGAGCGACGGATTACCTGACCAAGCCAATCGACGAGACCGAGATCAAAAGCCGCCTGGGCGTCATGCAGATGATCGTCTCAGAGCGTCAGAAATCGCTGGCAGCACCGTCAGGCCGCAGCGGCTCTGCGACTGCGCTACCGTCCTACGGATTTCACGACAGCATCCCGATGAAGCGTATCGATGGGGGTATCGATGTTCTCGCGATGGAGAACTATCTGAACGCCCTTGGCCTGTTCCGTGCTCTTTCGGTGGTTGCAGTTGGCGTTCACGTCACCAACGGTCGTGAGATCTATGACATGGAAGGCGGAGCGATTTTTGGGGATGTAATGCTCGATGTCGCGACGTGCATATCGGATTGCCTCCCGTTTTCCGCGAAGATGATCGCTTACAAAGGCGGTGGCGATTTTGTCTGCCTCATTCCGAAGCGACGCGAACGCGACAATGCCGGCTTTGGTGATCAGCTCCTTGGTTATATTGCGGAGTTCCAAAGGGTCTACGACGAGCTTCACATGCGACTGCCGATCGTTTCCGTTGGCCCCGCTATGACATGCCGGGCGACAAACCTGACGACGCCATCGCGGTTGATCGACGAAGCGATCCTCGCGGCACGTGACTTCCATATGCGGGAAGCAAGTTTTGCGTGAGAGGAACGTACCGAGACAACCTGTCTCGGATCTCAGCCCACAACTGGCTCTGATCCGCGGCAGATTTCTGGACCGGCTCGCGCAACGCTGCATTGAGATCGAAACGCTCGTGCAGCAGATCGAGACGGATGGGGTTCAAGTGGACTTGGTCCAAGAAATCGCCGGGCGCGCGCACAAGATTGCGGGGGTCGCCCCGACGCTTGGTTTTGCCCGTCTCGGGTCCCTTTCGGTTGACATTGAAGCACGGCTGTCCAAGTTGCTTTCGCAGTCCGCGTGGCCCGACGCACGCGAACGGATCGAAGCGTATTTGACCGAGATCGAAGCCGTTTTGGAGACGTATGATCCAATCTAACCGCGACGACGCTATCGGTTTCAAACGCGGTCGAATGCGTCTGGATAAGCCGGCCGCCTCGGACCATGTTTTCGTTTACGTAGGTCTTGGGATGGCCGGATGGTCCGCACAGAAATCGTAGATCGCACCTGATCGCGTGATCCAGATTTCGTCACGGCGCGCGCAGATATGCTGCAATGCCCGGCGCAAGTGCCGAAGCCGGTAAGGCTGACCGACCAGATACGGATGCAGCGCGATGCCCATGACCAAGGGCTGCTGCGTGGATTGCTCCAGCATTTCATCGAACGTGTCGATCAGGATATCGGCAAACGCCGCCGCGCCATCCTTGCGGGCCACGATGGACGGAATGTCGTTCGCCTCCTGAGGATAGGGGATCGCCAACAACGGCCCATGCTCGGTCCGCATCCAGACGGGCTGATCGTCCATGCACCAGTTGAGCGTATAGGTGTATCCCACCTCCTTGAGCAAATCCGGCGTTACCGGGCTCTCGGCGATCCAAGGGGACAACCAACCTTTTGGGGCCTTGCCTTCGGCTTGTGTCAAAACCTCGGTTGCCTCGGCAATCAGGGCCCTTTCATCATCGGTCGACAAGACGCTCTGGCGTTCGGAGTTCGTCCGGCCATGGCCCACGATTTCGTCCCCGCGTACGCTGAAGGCGGCCATGAGGTCGGGCGCGTAGTCGTACATCACCGAATTGGCGAGCACACTGGCAGGCAGGTCCATCGTTTCAAAGAGATCGAGCATCCGCCACGCGCCAACCCGGTTGCCGTAATCGCGCCACGCGTAGTTCAGAACGTCTGGCTGCGGTCCACCCGGAGCCAGTTCCGCACCCAACCCCTCGCCAAAGGCGAAGTGTTCGAGGTTCAGGCCGATATAGACCGCGAGGCGTTTGCCGCCGGGCCAATCATAGTCAGGCCGATCCGTGATCGCACTGTAGTCGTAACGGTCGTGGGTCGGCAGTCGGATCATAAAGGGGCCTCGGACAAGCCTGCCTTGTGAAGCAGGATTTCAGCGCTGTCGTTCCAGACATGGGTGCTGACGATCTGACCGTTGCGGACGATAAAGCTGTCCATGTAGCGGTTGGTTTCGAACGTCGTGCCGTCATGCCATTCACCGTAAAGGTAGCCCGTGTTGTAAACATGAACATCCCCCGTTGCCGGATCATAGGTGGCATCGGTGCGCAGGAATTTCTTTTTGACCCATTTGTAGCGTTTGGCGTTGAAGGCAGCGGTCTGGTCCGGGCCGGTGAACTTGCGGCCTCCGGTGAAGGTGATGTCGAAATCATCCGAGACATAGGCCCGCGCGCCCTCTGGGTCGGGCACCATCGACCGTTCCAAATAGGCTTCGACGATGCCTTTGGCAGCGGCGGCGGGATCGGTTTTCTGGTCCATATGGTCCTCGTTTTGTCAGTTAAGATGCGCGGCGCAATGGCGGTGGCAGAAGCCTTTGACGACCTGCGCCGCGGCGGCGTTCATCATGCGGGTGTCCGCATTGGCGTGTGTGATGCGGTCGGCGGCGGACATGGCGCGGGCGCGCAGGGCGGGTTCGTCAACGGTCAGGATACGGTCGTCGGCGAACACCATCTGCCCGGCGATCATGACCTCTCGCACTGCTGCGCCGGTTTCCGCAAAGACGATCTGGTCGAGCGTCGTGCGCTGCGGCGTGTAGTGGCAGTAGGTTTGGTCAAGGAGCACCAGATCGGCGGCCCAGCCTTCGGCGATCATTCCCACCTTATCGAACCCCAACAACCGCGCGCTGCCACGTGTCGCCATGTCGAACGCCTCGGTCGTGCGGATCCACTGGTCGCTGTCGATGGTGTGCGCCCGGCTGAGCGTGGCGGCAAGGCGCATCGCTTCGAACATGTTTTGCCCGTCGGACGTGTTGCATCGTGCTGTCCCAATCGGGCAGGGTCATCGCAGCGACCGCGTCTTTCAGCGGGCCGTCAAACGCTTCAAGCAAACCGGGCAGGGCCTGATAGATTGTCTGGTCTGCTATCATCGGAGCCACAACAGCGCGCAAGCCCACATCGTGATACGCGTGCGCCACGGCATGGGTGCCCTCAACCGTCGGGCCGGGCAGTTCGATGAACAGATCGAAACAGGCGGTGCAGCCTTTGCGGATCAGTTCGACGGCAGACAACTGCGCACACAGCGCAAGATCATCCAGGCTTCGTCCTAGGTTCAACCAGGCCGAGCCGGACAGGAAGGTTTCGAGAATGGCGTCGTCCGGCACTCCGCCGCGCGCCAATGCGCCGTGCGAATGGGTGTGACCGTTGACAAGGCCGGGAATGACGATGCGCCTGGTGGCGTCGAGCGGCTTGGCATCGGCCACGGTTTCGCCTTGGGGAAGGATGGCCGCGATCTGGTCGTTTTCGATCAGGAGCGAGACATCTGCGAAGTGGTCGTTCTCAATAAGAACCTGTGCGCCTTGGATCAGAGTTCTGGTCATGAGTCCGCGATCCCCAGACAGAAAACATACGCCAAGGCCGGAACCTTGGCGCATGTGTGTTGCGTGGCTTAGTTGAGCGTCACTTCGAAAGTGCGCGTGTCGGCAGGTGGCAGGAAGGACCGATCAAAGATCTCCGACGCTCGGGCAGACGGTCGAGGCCATAGCCCTTGGCAACGATCTCGATCGAACGCGTCAGGCGTTCATCCACCAGATCACCCATACCGGCAAGCGGATGTGCAATGGGCCGGATCGGGAGCACTGTGGTGACCTGAGAGCTTTTTGCAAGAGTCCGTGGGTGCCAGTGGCGGCATCAAAAAAACCGACTTAACTCACCGATAGAAAAACGAAAATTCGGCTAATTTGCCCTTGGCGAGGTCGCAAGCGGCGACTTTTGCCAACTTACCGCAAGACGAAGGAAGACTATGCCCCAATTTCAGGCAACTCGAGCCGCGCTGAGGCTGCAATTGGCGGAATTGAGTGAAATATTTGAAACGGCTGGTCAGCCGTGATTGTTTTAACCATGGGTCAAGAAGTTCGGCACAAAGAGAAAACTCCGGCGGTCAGCCGGTCGCTCGCCGCGAAGGTGAGCGAAATCTATCCCGACATCGACGCTGACATTCTGACGTCAAAGGTCATTGATGCGTTTTGGCCGGATGGCACGCAGCGCCGCAAACGTGCACGCAAACCGGGCAACGCGCTCTGGTCGCAAGGTGATGCATTGGTCATCACTTACGGAAATTCCATTATCGACGGGGTACATAAACCGCTCGATCTGCTGAACGACTTTTTGCACCGATACCTGCGCGGCGTCATCAATGGCGTCCACATCCTGCCGTTTTTCCCGTTCACATCAGACGATGGCTTTGCCGTCACCGACTATCTGTCTGTCAATCCACAACTGGGGGACTGGGCCGATATCAACCGGATCTCGGCGGATTTCAAACTGATGTCGGATCTGGTTCTGAACCATGTTTCGAGCCAGGGAACGTGGTTCAACGCGTACCTTCAGGGTCAGACACCCTACGACCGGTTCTTCTTCGAGGCCCGCCCCGAGGATGATCTGAGCATGGTGGTGCGTCCCCGGACAACTCCTCTGTTGCAGAAGGTGGAAACCAAAAACGGGCCTCGGTATGTCTGGTGTACTTTCAGTCATGACCAGATTGATCTGGATTTCCGCAACCCGGAGGTTCTGCTGGAATTCCTGCGGACGATCCGCACGCATATCGACAATGGTGTTCAGATCATCCGCTTGGATGCAGTGGCTTTCCTATGGAAGGAGGTCGGTTCGCCGTCCATCCACCTGCCACAGACGCATGCGATTGTGAAACTGATCCGGCTGCTCTGTGACTACGCGGTAGAGCCCATCGTCCTGTTGACCGAAACCAATGTGCCCAAGGCCGAGAACCTGAGCTACTTTGGCAAACGCGACGAGGCGCATGTCATTTACAACTTCCCGCTACCGCCGTTGATCTTGCACGCATTGTTATCGGGGACTGCGGAAAATCTTGATAAGTGGCAGCGATCCATGCCTCCCGCGCCGCTTGGCTGTGCTTACCTGAACTTCACGGCGAGCCATGATGGGATCGGGATGCGTCCGGCAGAAGGTCTGCTTTCCACCGAAGATCAAGAGGCGATGATCGCAAGCGTGAAGGCATCCGGGGGCCTTGTGTCGATGCGCGCTCTTCCTGACGGTGGGGAATCTCCCTATGAGCTGAACACGACCTATTTCGCGGCGCTAAGCCGGACTTTTGATGGGCCGGATCAGTACCACATCGACCGGTTTCTCTGTTCGCAGACCATCGTGATGTCGCTCGAAGGGATCCCTGCCTTTTACATCCACTCGCTGCTGGCCACGCCGAACGATACGGAGGCTGTAGAGCGGCGCGGGATGAACCGTGCCATCAACCGCCACCGTTGGGATTACGACACGCTGCGGATGCATCTGGATCAGCCCGACTCCGTCCATGCGAGGGTTCTGGCGGCGTTGAAACGCAGACTGACCATCCGTCAAAGGCAATCCGCCTTCCATCCAAACGCCACACAATTCACAGTCAGAACCGGTGACGATCGAATATTCGGAGTGTGGCGGCAGAGCCTGGATCGCCAGCAGTCCATTTTCGCGTTGCACAACGTCAGCAAGGAAAGGGTGACTGTGCCCGTGACATCCTTGAACATTATTGCAGACGAAGACTGGCGCGACCTGCTGTCAGGGGACGCGATCCCAGATGACGACGTGATCCTGGCTCCGTATCAATGCCGTTGGATCAGCAACACGGGTCACTGATAATCCCTCGTATCCGCAATGGCTGCCGCCTGCATGTCCCGAAGAAAATCAGGGTCAGCGGCGTGAACGCGGTTCCACGTTGCGATGAAAGGAGTTTCGTGCGGGTTGTCGAGAAATGTCTGTCCGGCCCGCATGATGTTTTCGGCGAACAACTCTATCGACGCTTCCTCTGAGTGGCGATCCAGCGTCAAACCGTTCATCTGGGCATCGCTGTAATACGCATCCAGCAGGTCAAGCGCGCTTCGGTAATATGTGGCCTTGAGCGTTCTAAACACATTTGTCGTGAATACCGTGCCATCGGCGGCAAGCTTTCGGAAAATCGCCTTGCAGATGTCCGTAGACATGCGGTTCAGGCCGTTCTGGGCGTCTTCGGGACTAAGCGCTTGGTGCTTGTGGTCATAGGCATCCGCGATCTCCACCTGACACACCGCTTTCGGCGCAAGGTTGCGCCACGCCTCGGACAAAACGCCGATTTCTAGCCCCCAATCGGATGGGATGCGCAAATCGGGCAGTATATTGGTTCGCATCGCGAATTCGCCCGAAAGCGGATACCGAAAACTGCGCAGGTAGTCGATATAATCGCGATCCCCGATCACCCTTTTGAGCGCGATCAGAAGAGGGCTGACCAACAGGCGAGTGACCCGGCCGTTGAGTTTCTCTGATCCGATACGTGCGTAATAGCCTTTGGCCACCTGATAAGGGAAAGTCGGGTTGGCCACGGGATAGATCAGCCGGGCCAGCAACTCGTTGGTATATGTCAGGATATCGCAGTCGTGGATCGCCATGACGGCACTGTCCTGACAACCGATCAGGTAGCCAATGGAGGTCCAGACATTCTTGCCTTTGCCCTGTTCCGCTGGCGACAAACCCATCTGTTCCAGGCGGTTGCCCAAAGCCAACATACGCGGGCTGTCATTCCAGATCACGATATGGTTCTGGTTCAGCCCTTCGAAAAAGGTTTTGGCGTGGCGAAATTGATCTTCGGTTGCGCGATCCAGTCCGATGATTATGCGGTGCAGGTACGTGACCTTCGCCAAGTCCGAAAGGATCTTGGGCATCGCTTCGGTTTCGAGCTCTGAATACAGACAGGGCAGGATCAGGGACATCTTGCGTGTCTGTGCAAAGGTCTCGAGTTCGTAGCTCATCTCCTCAAGAGAACGGGTGCGCAAATTGTGCAGCGTTGCGATGTTTCCGTTCTGATGAAAATCAACCATGAGAGTTGTGTCCTACGTGTTCATTCAGCATGTCGAGATAGGCGTTGACGGCTGTGTTCCAGCCTGTCGGACCGGCTTGCGTCGTTCGGATGATCCGACCCTGTTCTTCGCCAGGCAATTCGGGAAGGGGCGGGCGGTGTGGATTGGCGACAAGCACGCCAAAGTCGGCGGCTTGCAGCAAGTCGATGTCGTTCGGGGCATCGCCAAGCGCCATCGTTTTTTCGGGCTTCAATGCCGCGACAATGGTGTTCATCGCATCCGCCTTTGTCCGACCGAAGGACAGGGTCAGAAATCGCCCGCCTTGCTGGGCATTGATACCGTGAGCGGACAGGACATCTTGAAATTGACCGAGGTCGTCTTCGTCACCTGACCAGAGACCGGGCTCCGAGAAATCCCGCGCCTTCGCGCGACACGCTGCGTCCAGTGACAATCCGGTTACTGCTGCCACCTCGGCGGCATCCATATCCCCGAAGCCGCGGAACCGGCGACTGAGGCGATCGGGCAAGGCCTCGATCTGCCTACGCAGCTTGGTGTAGGTCGGCGTTTGGTTTTCACCATCCAGCCCGATGATCCCCGACCCGTTTTCGACAATCGCCGGGTGCTGCGTCAGGCTCATGTCGGCTTGAAGCAACCGGATCTCTGCGGCCGTCTTGCTGCTGGCGAGGACGACCGGAATCCCCATTGACGCCAACCTGTCCAGTGCGGGGCGCGCGGCGGTCCATTGATAGGTGTCATGATCCAAAAGCGTGCCGTCGAGATCGGAGAAGACTACAAGTTTCGGCGGCGCATTCATGATGTCAGTGTCCGCCGGGTTGATCGAAGGCTCAAGGACAAAACTGTTTTCCTTAACATCAATCGAGCCGATGAGCGGCGCATTGCCTGCTTGGTGCGCATAGAGCGCAGAGTAGCCCCGTGGCAGCACACCTTGGGGCCCCGGAGAATATCCAGATAGCGCCACGTCCTGGAGATGGAACGCACACGAAGCGAGAAGGAGTTGAAGGCTGCCATTGCGGCATTCATTGAAAGTGTGTCCGCATCAGCAACGAAAAACGCGAGGCTTCCACAAGTGGTCTTCGAAGGCGCGAGCAAAAAGCTTGATGCACAAGAATTGAGCGCCAAATTCCGGTTTTCCAAAGAAAGCATCATGTAACAGTTTCACAACTGTTTTTCAGGTTGTTCTCCGAATTTCGGATCGCCAAACGGAAAACATGCCAAGCCAACTAACCGTTGTTGTCGTTGAAGAGGATCGCGATCGTGCGATTGCGATTGTGGATGCGCTGAAGAACGGCGCAGACTGCAATGTCCATGTCATCGGAAACACAAGCGGGCTTGCACGGAAGATCGCGGAATTCGCGCCGGATATCGTTCTTATCGACATCGATCATCCAACCCGGGATATGCTTGAGGAGCTGACCTTGGCGTCCGGGCCACTGGACCGTCCTGTGGCCATGTTCGTTTCCGGTGCTGCGGGCGGTTTGGCGCAGACGGCGATCGAGGCCGGTGTGTCGGCATATGTCGTTGATGGATTGTCGGCGGAACGGATCAAGCCCGTGATGGACACGGCTATCGCGCGGTTCCGGATGGTGCGTCAGATGCGCAACGAGCTGGCCGAGACACGCCGTGCCTTGGAAGAGCGAAAGGTGATCGACCGCGCCAAAGGTCTCCTGATGAAAGCCAAGGGGATCGACGAAGGCGCGGCTTATGCGCTCTTGCGCAAAACGGCGATGGATCAGGGGCGTCGTTTGGCGGACGTGGCCGAAGCGCTTGTCACAGCGTCGGGGCTTCTTGGATGAAGACTGTCACGCTTCCCGTCGCTTATGTTCCGCTGGTGGATGCAGCACCTCTCATCGTCGCGCGTGAGATGGGTTTTGCCGAGTCCGAGGGGATTTCGCTCGACCTGATCGCCGCCCCCTCGTGGTCTTCGGTCCGCGATATGCTGGCCTTCGGGCGGGTAGATGCGGCCCACCTGCTGTCCCCTGTGCCCATCGCGATGGCGATGGGTTTGGGTGGCGTCACAACGCCATTGTCCGCTGTGTCTGTTCTGTCGGTGAATGGAAATGTAATCGGCGTCTCACGCGAGATCGAAGAAAAGCTAAGGGACGCTGGTTTCGGCTTCGACTTTACCGATCCCGTTGCTGCATCGGATGCACTGTCGAGGGTGTGCAGCAAGCCGTTGACGTTCGGCGTGCCGTTTCCATTCTCGATGCATGTCGAGCTTTTACGCTATTGGTGTGAAAATACCGCACTGGGCGCGGATGGGATCGAAATCAGGACTGTGCCGCCTCCTCTCATGGCCGATGCTTTGGCCGCAGGCGATGTCGACGCGTTCTGCGTCGGGGAGCCGTGGGGATCGGTTGCTGTCGATCAAGGGGCCGGTGCCTTGCTTTTGCCGGGACACGCGATCTGGCAATTCGCTCCGGAGAAAGTGCTGGCGGTTCGCACCGACTGGGCGGAAACCGAGCCGAACCTGCTGGGGCGCCTCATGCGGGCGGTCTGGCACGCCGGACGCTGGCTGAGCCGACCGGAAACCCGAACCACGGCGTCAGAGCTCCTGTCGCGGAAGGAATATCTGGATGTGTCGCCTGAACTCATCGACCGTGCTCTGTCAGGCAACCTGACCGTGACCTCCCGCGGCGAACAACGTCACGTTCCGCATTTCGTGGAATTCCACGCCGGCGCTGCAACCTTTCCGTGGCGCAGCCAAGCCAAATGGATAGCGCATAGATTAGGCCGGTCGCACAACGTCGAACACGATTCCGTCGCACATGTTTTCCGTGCCGATCTGAACCGAAGGCACATCGCGCCGACCGGGAGTGATTTCCCGGGTGCGTCGGAAAAGGTCGAAGGATCGATTCGGCTGGAGACTCCGGTTGCCTCGGCACGCGGTCAACTGACCCTTTTGCCCAATTCGTTTTTCGATGGCCGCGTTTTTGACCCTTCGCCGAAAGACTGACCGTTTTTTGAGCAAGTTCGACGCTGGCCGCTACTTGAACAGCGAGCAAAGCAGAATTTTCTAGAAGTCGATGCTGCGTTGCGGCAAGTTCATATCACTGACCTGCAACGAGGTGGGTCAGTTCGAATTTCTTCCCAATGACAGGGAATTCTTGAGCAAGGTCGCTCGCTTTCTGCCGATTAATCCGGCGGTCAGTGATCGGCCTTTTTTGCGTTTTGCCCTGCTGATCTTTCCTCCGCAGGTCATCGAAAGGACACATGATGAGAAAGCTTCTCCTAAGCCTCGCCGCGACGACCTCCCTCGTCAGCCCGGCCTTGGCCGAAATGCTGGAACTGGAAAAAGAAGAACTGACTTTCGGATTTATCAAGTTGACCGATATGGCCCCTTTGGCCGTCGCTTATGAACAAGGCTATTTCCTCGACGAAGGGTTGTTCGTCACGCTCGAGGCACAGGCGAACTGGAAAGTGCTTTTGGATGGTGTGATCGGCGGGCAGCTTGACGGCGCGCATATGCTTGCGGGCCAGCCCCTTGCAGCGACCATCGGCTACGGCACCGAGGCACATATCATCACACCTTTCTCGATGGACCTGAACGGCAACGGCATCACCGTGTCGAACGATGTCTGGGAGCAGATGCGCCCCCATATACCGACGATGGAGGACGGACGTCCCCAGCACCCGATCAGTGCCTCTGCTTTGAAGCCGGTCGTCGAAGATTTCCGTTCGCGCGGTGAGCCCTTCAACATGGGCATGGTGTTCCCGGTCTCCACGCACAACTACGAACTCCGGTACTGGTTGGCTGCTGGCGGGCTGGAGCCGGGTTACTATTCCCCCGAAAATATCTCGGGCCAGATTGGCGCGGACGTGTTCCTGTCCGTCACGCCGCCGCCGCAGATGCCGGCCACGTTGGAAGCGGGCACGATTCACGGCTATTGCGTGGGTGAACCCTGGAACCAGCAGGCCGTGTTCAAAGGCATCGGCGTGCCCGTGATCACCGATTACCAGCTCTGGAAGAACAACCCGGAAAAGGTTTTCGGCATCACCGCTGAATTCGCCGAGGAAAACCCGAATACGACGCAGGCGGTGGTCAAAGCACTTATCCGCGCGGCGATGTGGCTCGATGAGAACGACAACGCCAACCGTCCCGAAGCGGTCGAGATCCTCTCTCGTCCGGAATATGTGGGTGCGGATTACGATGTGATCGCGAACTCCATGACGGGCTTCTTCGAGTTTGAAAAAGGCGACAAACGCGACATCCCCGACTTCAACGTGTTTTTCCGCTACAACGCGACATACCCCTATTACTCGGACGCGGTCTGGTATCTGACCCAAATGCGCCGTTGGGGACAGATCGCCGAGCCGAAGCCCGACAGCTGGTATGACGAAGTGGCGAAATCGGTCTACAAGCCTGAGATTTATCTCAAAGCCGCGCGCGCCCTTGTCGATGAAGGCATAGCCAACGAAGAAGACTTCCCCTGGGACAGCGATGGCTACAAGGCCGCGACGCCGTCAGAGGATATCATCGACGGTATTCCCTACGATGGCCGAACCCCGAACGCCTACCTCGAAAGCCTGCCGATCGGGCTGAAAGGCAATCAGGTCGTCGTAGGAAACGAAATCCAAGGCTGACCCATTCGCGCGCTCCTCTGAAAGTACGGCCATCTTCGCCACGAGCTCCGGCAGAAGCGAGGAGCGCGCATCGCCACTCCGAAAAAGGACCTGATCCGATGACAACCGTCGATCCGAATTTCACAGACACCGCCGACCGCGAAGCACGGCGCGCGCGACTGTTCACCCGCATCAACGCTGCCGACAAATGGTTCCAGGTTCTGGGTCTGAGTTGGCTGACCCCTGTGATGAAGGCCGCCGCTGGCGACAATCCTCAAACGCAGATCAAGGAAATATGGCGACTGCTGATCGTTCCGATCCTCGCAATCTGCGCCTTTCTTCTTCTCTGGGCGATGCTGGCACCCAAAGTGGAAACTTCGCTCGGTGCCGTGCCAGGCCCGGCACAGGTTTGGGACGAGGCTGTGAACCTGCACCAGGACGCGCAGGACAAGGCGGCAAAGAAAACCGAATTCGAAGCCAAGGTCGCCGAACTGAACGAACGCCGCGTCGCCAACGGCCAAGAGCCGCGCGAGCGCGCCTATACCGGCGCACCGACCTACTACCAGCAGATTTGGACGTCGATTCAGACGGTCTTCTTCGGTTTCCTGATCGCGACCGCTATCGCGGTTCCGCTGGGTATCGCCGCAGGCTTGTCGCCGACCGCTAATGCAGCGCTCAATCCGCTCATTCAAATCTTCAAACCGGTTTCCCCTTTGGCATGGCTGCCAATCGTGACGATGGTCGTGTCCGCCCTTGCTGCCGCCGAAAACGAGTTGCTTCCAAAGAGCTTCGTAATCTCGGCCGTTACGGTGACGCTGTGCTCGCTTTGGCCGACATTGATCAACACCGCGCTCGGCGTGGCGTCGATCGACAAGGACCTGATCAACGTCTCCAAGGTGCTGAAGATGAACACCTGGACCAAGATCACCAAACTCGTACTTCCATCCGCCCTTCCGCTGATTTTCACGGGGCTTCGCCTTTCGCTTGGCGTCGGCTGGATGGTTCTGATCGCGGCGGAGATGCTCGCGCAAAACCCGGGTCTTGGCAAATTCGTCTGGGACGAATTCCAGAACGGATCCTCCTCCTCGCTGGCGCGGATCATGGTGGCTGTTCTCACCATTGGCATCATCGGCTTCCTTCTGGATCGCGTGATGTACGCCCTGCAATCGCTCTTCACCTTCTCGAACAATCGGTGATCAGAGATGAGCATCCTTTCCTTCAAAAACGTCTCGAAAAGCTATGGCGTAGGCACCGGCCAGACGCGGGTTCTGAAAGACATCGACCTCGATGTCGAAGAGGGTGAATTCCTCGTCCTCCTCGGCTTCTCGGGCACTGGCAAGACAACGCTGATCAACCTGATGGCGGGCCTCGATACGCCGACATCCGGCAGCGTCACTTTCAAGGGTGCTCCGGTGACAGAACCCGGACCCGAGCGCGGCGTGATTTTTCAAAGCTATTCGCTGATGCCTTGGCTGACGGTGAACGGCAATGTGGCGCTCGCTGTCGATGCCGTTTTCCCCAACCTTTCGACGGTCGAGAAAGCCGAAAAGGTCGACCACTACGTGAAGATGGTGGGCCTGTCGCACGCCACCTCGCGCCGCCCGGCAGAGCTTTCCGGCGGGATGCGCCAGAGGGTGAACGTGGCGCGGGCGCTGGCGATGAACCCGGAGGTTCTGCTGCTGGACGAGCCACTTTCGGCGCTCGACGCGCTGACGCGTGCCAATCTTGCGGATGAAATCGAACGGATCTGGGAAGCGGACAAGAAGACCTGCGTTCTCATCACCAACGATGTGGACGAGGCGATCATCCTCGCTGACCGCATCATCGCGCTGAACCCCGACGGTACGTTGGGGGAAGAGTTCAAGGTCACCATCCCACGCCCGCGCAACCGGATGGCGATGAACACGAACGAGACCTTCAAGACGCTGCGCAGGGACGTCACAAAGTACCTCATGGATGTCGGCATCGAAGCACGTGTCGAGGGCACGAAACTGCTTCCGAACGTGACACCGATCCATGGTGTGCCGGCAGCCGTCGCCAAAGCGCAGGAAGGAATGATCGAAAACCGCTTCCTCGACTTCAGCCAGCTGCACAAGGTCTATCCGACGCCCAAAGGTCCGCTCACCGTGGTCGAGGATTTCGACCTCAAGGTGGACAAGGGTGAGTTCATCTCTCTGATTGGCCATTCGGGCTGTGGCAAGTCCACTGTCCTGACGATGGCCGCCGGTCTGAACGAGATCAGCCAGGGCGCGATCAAGCTGGATGGCCGCCATGTCGAAGGGGCCGACCCCGAACGCGCGGTGGTGTTCCAGTCACCCAACCTGTTCCCGTGGCTGACGGCCAAGGAAAACGTCGCGATTGGAGTGGACAAGGTCTACCCGAAGGCCAGCCAGGCCGAACGGCAGGACGTGGTGGAATACTACCTCGAACGCGTGGGGCTTAGCGATGCGATGGACAAGTCCGCCGCCGATCTGTCCAACGGCATGAAACAGCGCGTCGGCATCGCGCGGGCCTTTGCCCTGTCACCCAAGCTGCTGCTTCTGGATGAACCGTTCGGGATGCTCGACAGCCTCACCCGGTGGGAACTGCAAGAGGTTCTCATGGAGGTCTGGTCACGGACCAAGGTGACGGCGATCTGCGTCACGCATGACGTCGACGAGGCGATCCTGTTGGCCGACCGTGTGGTGATGATGACCAACGGCCCGCAAGCCACCATCGGCAAAATCACCAAGGTCGACCTGCCTCGCCCGCGCACGCGCAAGGCGCTTCTGGAACACCCAGACTACTACGCCTACCGGCAGGAAGTGCTCGATTTCCTAGAGGAATACGAACACGGCGCGACACCGAAACCCAAGAACCCGGCCCCGACGCCGATGGCCGCGGAGTGAAAGCGATGACCAAACAGAAACTTGTCATTATCGGAGCCGGGATGGCGTCCGGACGGGTGATCGAACATCTCGTTGAAACGGCTCCCGAGGCGTACGACATCACGCTCTTCAACGCCGAGCCGCGCGGGAACTACAATCGGATTATGCTGTCGCCTGTCCTCTCGGGCGAGAAAACCTACGAAGAGATCGTCACCCACAACGGCGCGTTCTACGCGGAGCATAACGTGACGTGTCGCTTCGGCGAACGCGTCGTGAAGATTGACCGCGATCTCAAGGTGGTCGAAGGCGAAAACGGTCATGTGCCCTACGACAAGCTGATCTTTGGCACCGGGTCTGATCCCTTCATGATCCCTTTGCCCGGGCACGATCTCGACGGCGTGATCGCCTATCGCGATCTGGAAGATACCGAGCGGATGATGGCGCTGGGGCCGGACAACACGTGCGTGGTCATCGGCGGCGGACTTCTGGGTCTGGAAGCGGCAGCGGGTATGGCGGCCCGCGGCGTGGACGTGACGGTCGTGCATATCATGGGCCACCTGATGGAGCGTCAGCTCGACGAGGCGGCAGGCTACCTTCTGAAAAAGTCGCTCGAAGGCAAAGGCATCAAGATCAAGCTGCAAGCGAACTCGAAAGAGATCCTTGGCGAGGATGGCAAGGTCAAAGCGCTTCTGCTGGACGATGGCACCGAACTGCCTTGCGATCTGCTGGTGATGGCCGTCGGCATCCGCCCGTCGGTCGCCTTGGCAAAAGAAGCCGGTCTGGCTGTAGGGCGGGGCATCCACGTGGACGACCAGATGATGACGTCGGACGAGAACGTGTTCGCAGTCGGCGAATGCGTCGAACATGACGGCGCTTTGTTCGGCCTTGTTGCCCCTCTCTACGATCAGGCGAAAGTGCTGGCGCAGACGCTGCTTGGGGAAAGCGCGGCGTTCACGCCCAAGGTGCTGTCCACCAAGCTCAAAGTCACGGGCTGCGACCTGTTCAGTGCGGGCGACTTCGCCGATGGTGAGGGCCGCGAGGATATCGTGTTCCGCGATCCAAGCCGCGGCGTCTACAAGCGTCTGGTGATCGAAGGCGAAAAGCTGATCGGCGCCGTCATGTATGGTGACACGGCCGACGGAAACTGGTTCTTCGACAAGATCAAATCCGGCGAAAGCATCGAAGAGATGCGCGAGACGCTGATCTTCGGTCCTGCCTACCAAGGGGGGGCCACCGTGGACCCTCTCTCAGCCGTTGCAGCATTGCCGCGTGATGCGGAGATTTGCGGCTGCAACGGCATTTGCAAAGGCACCATCGTGGACGCCATCGCAGGCGGCGCGACCGACCTTGGCGCGGTGCGCACGACGACGAAAGCCAGCGGTTCCTGTGGGACCTGTACCGGACTTGTCGAACAACTCTTGCAGGTCACTCTGGGCGATACGTTCCAGATGCCCACCGCGCAACCCGTTTGTGGCTGCACCGACCTAAGCCACGAAGACGTCCGGCGTCTGATAAAGTCCCAGGAGCTGAAAAGTCAGCCTGCGGTTTGGCAAGAACTCGGCTGGACCACACCGAATGGCTGCCATGTCTGCCGCCCGGCCGTGAACTTCTATCTACTGGCGGACTGGCCGCTGGAGTATCAAGACGACCCGCAAAGCCGGTTCGTCAACGAACGCAAGCACGCCAACATCCAGAAAGACGGCACATTCAGCGTGGTCCCCCGGATGTGGGGCGGGATCACCAACCCGAACGAACTTCGTGCCATTGCCGATGCAGCAGACAAGTACAACGTGCCCACCGTCAAGGTCACCGGTGGACAAAGGATCGACCTGCTCGGCGTCAAGAGCGAAGACTTGCCGCATATCTGGGCCGATCTGAACAAGGCCGGGCTGGTGTCCGGTCACGCATATTCCAAGGGTCTGCGGACAGTAAAAACGTGTGTCGGCACCGACCACTGCCGGTTTGGGACACAGGATTCCACGGGATTGGGCATAAAGCTCGAAAAAATCCTTTGGGGATCGTGGACGCCACACAAGGTCAAGCTTGGTGTGTCGGGCTGCCCTCGCAATTGCGCGGAAGCGACCTGCAAGGACATCGGCGTTATATGCGTTGACAGCGGTTACCAGATCGGGATCGCGGGTGCGGCGGGAATGGACGTGAAGGAAACCGAACTTCTCTGCCAGGTGCCGACCGAGGACGAGTGCATCGACGTCATCGTCGCTGTCACTCAAGCCTACCGCGAAAACGCCAAATACCTTGATCGTATCTACAAATGGGTCGGCAAGGTCGGGCTCGACTGGGTGAAAGAGACCGTTGTGGAAGACATCGAGAACCGTCGTGCGCTCGTTGAGCGGTTCGAACTGTCTCAAAGCGTCTATCGCAAGGATCCCTGGGCCGAACATGCCAGAGAGAAGGCTCCGAGCTATGCGCCTCTGGCCGACCTGACGCCCTTGGCCGCAGAATGAAGGACACTGCCATGAATTGGATCGACATTGGTCACATCGAAGACGTGCCCGTCCGCGGTGCCCGTCTTCTCAAGACACCAGTCGGCTGCATCGCCGTATTCCGCACGGCCGAAGCCGAGGTTTTCGCTGCATCCAACACCTGCCCCCACAAACACGGTCCACTGGTCGAAGGCATCGTGCACGGGCAGAAAGTGACGTGCCCGCTGCATAACTGGGTGTTCGACCTGAATACCGGGGAAGCGCAGGGGGCTGACGACGGCCGCATCGACACCTATCCTGTTCGTCTCGACGGCGACCGCATCCTGATCGACGGCAATGCGGTTGGTCAGCGGAGCGCCGCGTGATGGATGGCTCGGGTCTGCCCGAAATCCGCTCGACCTGTCCTTATTGCGGGGTCGGTTGCGGCGTTCTGCTGCGCCCGGACGGCGAAGGCGGGATTGCGGTGCGGGGCGATCCGGAGCATCCGGCGAATTTCGGTCGGCTCTGCTCCAAAGGGTCCGCTTTGGGTGAGACGGTCGGTCAGTCGCATCGGCTCCTGTCCCCGATCGTCCATGGCAAGGAATGCTCTTGGGATTCTGCCCTGCAACTGGTTGCAGATCGGTTCTCTGACGCGATTGCGAAACATGGGCCCGACAGCGTGGCGTTTTACGTTTCAGGACAGCTCCTGACCGAGGATTACTATGTCGCGAACAAGCTGATGAAGGGATTCATCGGCTCGGCCAATATCGACACGAATTCGCGGCTGTGCATGGCGTCCTCGGTCGCAGGTCACAAACGTGCCTTTGGCACCGATACCGTTCCGGGGACCTACGAAGACATTGACGAGGCCGATCTGGTGGTTCTGGTCGGATCGAACCTCGCCTGGTGCCACCCTGTTCTTCATCAACGATTGCTGACGGCGCGAAAGAAACGCGGCACGAAGATCGTCGTTGTCGATCCGCGTCGCACGGCAACCTGCAACGACGCGGACATGCATCTTGCTTTGGAACCGGGCAGCGACGTCGCGTTGTTCAACCGGCTGCTCTCTGCCCTTTACGAAAGCGGCGCGGTCGATGCCGCATTCGTCGCGCACACCAACGGTTTCGACGCAGCGCTGGATGCGGCGCGCAACGACCTGGGATCGGTCACCGGGCTCAATGATACGCAAATCGCGGAGTTTTGCCGCCTCTGGATCGCGACCGATAAAGTCGTGACGATCTATAGCCAAGGCGTGAACCAATCGACCTCAGGAACCGACAAGGTCAACGCCATCCTGAACTGCCATCTTGCAACTGGACGGATCGGAAAGCCGGGCTGCGGACCGTTTTCCGTCACTGGGCAACCCAACGCCATGGGAGGGCGCGAGGTAGGTGGCCTTGCGAATATGCTGGCGTGTCATCTCGATCTCGAGAACGCAGATCACCGCGCAGCTATTCGTCAATTTTGGGACGCCCCTGCTGTCCCCGACGCGCCGGGTCTCAAAGCCGTCGATATGTTCGACGCGGTCGGCGACGGCCGGATCAAGGCGCTATGGATCATTCATACCAACCCCGCCGTGTCGATGCCCGACGCAGACGCCGTTCGCGATGCCATTGCGGCTTGTCCGTTCACGATCGTCAGCGACATCACCGGTGCAACAGATACGGCGCGGCTGGCCGATGTCCTGTTGCCTGCAACGGCCTGGGCCGAGAAGGACGGCACCGTCACCAATTCCGACCGGACCATCAGCCGCCAACGCAAGGCGATCAGCGCGCCGGGTCACGCGCGACCGGATTGGGATATCCTGGCTGACGTGGGAAGGCGCATGGGGTTTGCGTCTGCGTTCGACTTCGCCTCGCCCGCCGAGATCTTCCGTGAATACGCCACGCTTTCCGGAGTTGCGGCGCAGTTCGGGCGCGATTTCGATATCTCCGGCCTGTCGGATATTTCGGACCTTCACTACGACGAGATGGAGCCCCAACGCTGGCCGATTTCTCGCGCGAGACAAGGCGGCCGATTCTTTGGCGACGGCAAATTTTTCCATCCGGACCGCAAGGCGCGTTTCATACCCGTCCGTTTCAGACCGCCAGCCGCAAGGACCGAGCCACGGTTTCCGTTCCGGCTCAATACCGGGCGTCTGCGGGACCAATGGCACACCATGACGCGCACCGCGCTCAGCCCACGCTTGTCTGCACATCTCCCCGAGCCATTCCTCGACATTCACCCGGCCGACGCAATCAATCTTGGCGTCGGCTCGGCAGACCTTGTGCGTGTTACGAGCCCCACAGGATCAGCGATCCTGCGGGTGCGGATCACCGACGCAGTGCAGCAAGGTCACGTCTTTGCCCCGATGCATTGGACAGGCGAAACCGCCCCGTCAGCGCGGATTGACGCCGTCGTCCCAGCCGCGACCGATCCCGTTTCGGGGCAACCCGAAAGCAAGGCGGGCGTCGTGGCAGTCACTCGTTTCGATGCTGCCTGGTATGGCTTCGCGATATCGCGCGACTGTATGGCGCCGACCTCCGACTACTGGGCGCTCTGCCGAACAACACAGGGATACCGCGCAGAGATGGCAGGGCTCGCTCCGGTGTCGGATTGGGAGGATACGGCAAAACAGCTCTTCGGGAACGCATCGGCACAAGCCACGTCGGTCCTCGACCCGACACGGGGCATTGCCCGCATCGCGCTTCACGAAAACAGCGTATTGATTGGCGCGCTCTTTGTTGCGCCGACACCGGTGGCTGTGATGCGCGATTACCTGCAAACCCTTCCCGGCCAGAAATCGATGGATGTCCTCTCGGGGCGCTCTCCGGACGATCTCCCCAACCCCGGCCCGGTTCTGTGTTCTTGCTTTGGCATCGGCGTCAACGTCATCCTGGACGCAATTGAGACACAGGGTCTCGTGTCCGTCGAGGCGATCGGGAACGCGCTTGGCGCGGGAACGAATTGCGGATCCTGCCGACCAGAGCTTGCCGACCTTCTCAACGCCGTCAAAACGCGCGAGGCAGCAGAATGACCCTCGCGTCTTATGTCAGCACACTCGGGCGCGGTCCGGGACGATCACGCTCCTTGACGATGGACGAAGCCGCGGAGGCCATGCACCACATGCTGTCAGGAGATGCAGCGCCCGAAGCAATAGGGGCATTGCTCATGCTCTTGCGCATGAAGGGCGAAACTGCGGATGAAATCGCAGGGTTTGCCCAGGCGGCTCAGGAGAAGGGCCAAGTGCTTCCGCAGGTCGATTTGGATTGGCCCAGCTACTCCGCCGGCCGCACGCGCGGGCACCCGTGGTTTCTGCTGTCCGCGAAACTTGTGGCGGATGCGGGTTACAGGGTCTTGGTGCACGGTTACAACGGCCCCGACGCAATCGTGCGGAACAGGCTCGCGCGAGCCGGGATTGGTATCGCCAAGACGCCAGAGGTTGCGAGACACTTGCTGGAACGAGATCGGATTGCCTACCTCCCTTTGGAGCTGTGGCATCCCGCGCTCTTCGACCTGCTGAAACTGCGTGATGTGCTGGGGTTGCGATCATGCATCAATACGGTTTGCCGGATGCTCAACCCGGCCCAGGCAAAGGCAAGCGTCCAAGGCGTCTTCCATCCGTCGTATCGATTGCTCCAGTCCGATGCCGCGGAACGGCTCGGCTGGCACAGCCTCTCTGTGATCAAAGGCGGCGGCGGCGAGTTCGAACGCCACGCCGCCAAGGACATCGCCGCTTTCGGTCTTCGGCACGGCGCACACTGGGAGAAAACGCTCCCCGCCCTGCGCGAAGAAACCCGGCGTCTTGCAGAAGAGCCACCTCTGGAGGGTGAATGTCTTTATCCGCAGGACGGCTTTCAAACCGCAATCGTCACTGGCACCGCGGCACTCGCACTGGACACGCTTGGCGTGCCGGACAGCCAAACACGTGCAGACGCACTCTGGGCCCGGCGCCGTACGGCGCAGGCGGCATGACAGGAGCATCCCCATGACAGCCTTCCCCATCTTCCCTCAGGCAGAGTGCTTCGAAGAGGCCTCGGTCGGTCACATTGCCCTTGTCGGCGCAGGACCAGGTGCCCGCGATCTTCTGACCTTGCGCGCCGTCGACCGTTTGGAGCGAGCCGATGTCGTCTTCTACGACCGTCTTGTGGAACCGGACGTGCTCGACCTCGCCCGTCCAGGCGCGGAGCTCGTGTTTGTCGGTAAACATGTCGGTGCGCATAGCTGGCCGCAGGACCGGATCAACAGGGTGATTGTCGCCGAAGCCCTGAAAGGACGGCGCGTGGTCCGTTTGAAGTCAGGCGACCCGGGTATCTTCGGTCGCGCATCGGAAGAAATGGACGCCGCGCGCGCTGCTGGCATCCCGATCGAATTGGTCCCCGGTGTGACAGCGGCCGCAGCCGCGGGAGCGTCCCTCGGCAGAAGCCTGACCGAACGAGGGGTCGCCAACACGCTCGTCCTGACCACTGGCACCGGGTGCGCCAGCGATCCGTTGCCGGATAGTTCAAGATTATCAGGCCCGGGCACGACCACAGCATTCTACATGTCCGTTCGTCAGGCAGATCGCCTTGCCTCAGATTTGATGCACCGCGGAATTCCCCCAGAGAGCCACGTGGACATATGCGTTGACGTGTCCAAACCGACCGAAAGACATCTGCGTGCAACTGTTCGAACACTTCCTGAAGTGATCCACCGAAACCGAATAAACGGTTGTGCGATTTTGCTGGTCACCTGGCCAGACGAATTCGCCGCGAGATCACAGAGTACTCAAGACTCCAAAAGTGACATGAGGGAGAAGAAGTTCGAAGTTGCAATGATCTAGCTTTCGAGAACAATTTCGAAACGCTCTCAATTAATAGGAAATTGCATGCTGCCTGCGATCAGTAGGTGGCGGGCGCTAAAGCGAATGATATCATTTATTTTCGGTGGTGGAGCGGCATCAAGAAACGATCTAGAGCGCTGTCTCCTAATACTTAATCGATTGGGCTCCCAGTGGCTTGATTGTATGATTCACGTCATTTGGAAGTTGCAGCGATACCCAAGCGCGTACTGACCGAGTGCTCGATAGACAGCGGGGCACCGAAATAAAAAAGTGTTTATTAAAAATAGTGCCCGGGGGCGGCATAAGGTGTTGTTTTCATTGTAATAAGTTACAGGGCGGGGGGACTTTTTTCTTTCACCATGTTTATTGGATTTTTTCGGATTTGTGTCCCACTTTTCCGAGGGGGGATTAGAGGGCGGGAGCCAAGGTTCGGACACACCAAAGCAAGCGAATTGCTTTGCGACGTTCTATGAAATCGTTGAGGATGTTGTTGGCTATTTAGTTTCCCAAGGAAGCTTGGGAGCAGCGTCCGTCAAGACCGACAGAGCCGCACAAACGGCTGACATGCCGAGGTAGGGAGGCACTGCGTCTCCGATCCATTTCGCCAATGCCTTTCGAGGCGTCTCGCCATCTCCACCCATGAAGCCGTAGCCGTCTGGAAAGGATTGAATGCGAGCAGCCTCATGCGGCGTAACCAGGCGACGTCTGGTCGGATGGATGAACCTGCCTTGACCAGGTGTGCCTATGCCGGTCGTGATCGGTGGCGCGGGTCGGTCAGGGTGCATTCGACCATAGACCGAAGTGTAAGTCGTTCCATCTTTGTGGCAGTCGGGCCGTTCGCTGTTCGGTAGGTCGTAGATACCCTCGTCAAAGAGGAAGTCTATCCGCCGAATGTTCTCAGGCCCCTGGACAGGCGACGTATCGAAAACGGAATTGCCCTCGCTGTCCTCGAGGTCGGCGATCGCCCAAAGGACGTCGCGTGGCTCCCGTTTCCCGAAACATGTTCCAGAAGCCTCAGTCGCCAAATGGCTCAGAGTTTCCTGCAAGACGCCTTGCTCGGCATCTTTGACCGCGATCATGAAATATCGCGCGCGGGTCTGCCAACCGCCGAGGTCGTCCATCCTCAGCACTCGGTCGGCCACAGCATAGCCCTCGGAAGCCAGCAGCCGGCGCGCGAGTTCGACGACGTCGCTATGGGAACGAACCACGCCGGGAACATTCTCGATAACGACCGCCTTCGCCCCTAGGGCGACCGCGATCGCCGCCGTCGCGACGAATAGATCGTTCCTGGGATCATTTCGACGCGTATGATTGTTCAGGTTCGAATGCCCTTGGCATGGCGGACCCGCGATAAGCAGATCCGTCTTACCCACCTCCATGGCGAGGTCATGCTGAATGATTTCGGGAGGATAGTCGAACGCTGCGGTATCTCCCATTTGATCCACCGAATAGTCCACGATTGTCGCCAAAGAGTCGGCGATCTTCTTTCTTACCGGCAAGGACCGACCGTAGACCTCCATCGCGGAAACATCCGCATCGGCGATCGCATGGAAAACCGCACGACGATCGAAGCAATCGGCTGCAAGAGCCGTCCCCAATCCGAAACCGCCAGAGCCGCAGAACAAATCAACAACCGACAATGGCTTCTTGGTGGGATCATCCCAAAGATGATGTCCCTTCAAGAATCCCCGCCACCATTCCGAATGCTCTTTGTCGGCTTCGGAAGAGTGGCAATCTGTTGCCACTTCTACGTTCATTCAACCACTTTCGTGACGACAGGCCGGTCAGCCTTTGACCCAAGCCCGAGCACTGGACGTTCGCGTCCAGACGCGCTCGATGAACGCTTTGCTCTGGTTCCTGTCAAGTAACTCAACGGACACATTGGCACAAGCCTTGGCCAAGTCTTTTGCAAGCTGACGTATCTCGGGAATGGTCAGCCTGGGCTTGTCCCGATCCGGTCCGGGAAACTGGAAATCGACGAAAGCTTGAAGAAACGGGCGGTGTTGTGCGTAAAGCACCCGCAAAAGATGGCTTCGCCAGAACTCGACAGATCCACCCCTAGCATATTCGTAAACCTTCGAAGCATCATCAGCCCCATCAACCAATCTTCCCATTGCGGCTCTGATCCAAAGCCTGAAGAAGAGCACTTCTTTCGCATGCTGACCTACGAAGTTGTTGCGGCCTGGCAGGTAATTCGGTTTTTTCGGCTCATCGTCCTCCAATTCAAGATCAACCTGGGTCTTTTCCTTGAATGGGTATCGACTTTCGACCAATGTCCGACCCGGCACAGTCGCGAACCAATACCAGAATTCCGGATCACGCAATGCCTCATGATCCGGGAGCGCCTTATGCAGCAGAACGGCACCCTTCGATTCAAAGGCTTTTTCACCCTCTTTCTCCAAAAGAGCAGACAGGCTGTCGACGATCGCCGGAATCTCCATTTCCCAATCGAATTCGTCTCCAATTGGTTGCTTTTCGACCTTGGGAGATTCAGGTGGAGAAACCCTGGACGATGCTTCCACACAGGCATCTTGCCACTTCTTGAACCAGCCCTTGGCGGAATCCTCGCTTACGAACGGATAAGGCATCAAACTTTCTCCAAATCTTTGACCAGGCCGCGACTGTCATGGACTGCAGCTCGCAATCGCACCGGGTCTTTGATGAGGTTCTTCAGTTCAGAAAGCGACATTGGGTGATCCGCCCGCAGGTTTTCCAGGATCGCCTCTAGTGGGCTCCCTCCAGTAACCTCTTCAGCTTCGCTGACACCGTTTCCGTCCGCCAACAGAATTGCAGATGCGATCTCTGACCATATCAGTGCGGCGACGGCGGCCGCCGACTTCCCAGCCGCGGAACTCAACAGAACTTTTTCCGAAACATACGCCGTCGCGCACGAAGTTCCCTCGTCATATACGGTGTTCAGGTCTTCAATATCATCGACATACACAAAAGTGCCTTTCGGCAAATGCAAGCTCTTGGCCAACTCCTCAGTGAGGGGGAGGATGCGGAAAGCCGACTGCCTACGATCCAGGCCGATCGTATAGACCTCCTTTGCCACCCAGCTTCCCAAATGGTTTGGCCATCCCGGGCCGAGATCGACTTCCTTCGAAAGACAGATTGAAACGCCAAGTTCGAAAAGGCCCGTTAACTTGGCATCCTTGAGCATGTGTTGAGGAACCTCGATACATTCCGGTGCCTCTTCGCCAAGCGAAAACCTTTCCACAAGCTCACGGCGCAGCATCTGCGGGGTCCTAAGAGTGACGACCAGATCGAAGGCGGACCGTCGCCCTCCGAATACGGCATTGATCCGCTCTTCCGATAGCTTCGGGTACAAGCGCGGAGCCATGTCCGCCATTTGGCTATCATCGACGATCAGTCGGTTTCCCTGTACTGGTGCATCCCCGAACTTCAGGAATAGCTCCATTTCGTCGAGCAAACCTTCGGCCGCTTGCGCCCCGAAATAGGGGCGGAGCGTCTTTGGTTGTGATCTGACCCACGCGTTCATGCCTTGCCCTCCACACCGAGCGGTTTGACCCGAGGCACGAAATCCACGGTCCAATCCGGTTCGTAAACCGCGCTTTCCACCTCCACATCGACCTTCTCGCCAGGCGATAACCTCAGACGCCACTCCGCTTCATCGACCTTTTCGACGTCGGCACCATTGAACGACGCCGTCAATGCAATCGGATCGAGGTGACGGTGGCCTTCGTCAATCGAACTCAGCCGCATCGTCACGATCACCGGCAAATCACCCTCGTGGTCTTCCTTGAGTTGGATCGTGACTTGGCCTTTAACCTTCAGGCCATCCGCAGCTTGTTCGATCAGGACATCGGGCCTTAGCGAAACCGGGGTCTCACCCTTTCCCCCGCCGATCGGCTCCCGTTTGCCGGTTGGGCCAAACAGCTTCGCAAGCTCACGCTCCAGTTGGAGAAAACGATTGCCATCGGATTTCTCCGGCGGACGCGCAAATTTTTGGAAAGTTCGCAACTCTCGCCAAATGCGCGCATGGACTGACTGGACGATTTCGCTTTCTTTACTCGAAGGATCCAATCTGTCGGCATTCGAATCCCACTGGTCATGTTCCGGTGGCTCTGATCGACGCAGAATATCGTCGATATCGTCGTCTGCAAGAAACACACCGACAACAGGCGGATGACTTGGGAACCCACGCCGGTAGTATTGAACGACCATACCGGGCGAACGCACCAAAGCGATTGTGTCGCGCCGATCGACCTGGTCGGACATCTCATCCACTTCTTGATCATCTGCCAATGCAAAAAGCCCGAGTTGACCGATTTTCTTTCCATCCAATTTGTTGAAGTCAGCCTTTCGTCGGGACTTTCCGCTCTGCTCGGGCGACCGCCCCAAAGCGACATCAAGTGCATCGATGAATGGCCTCAACTCAGGATCTAGAAGAGGTCGCAAGTGCAGCCGCTGTCCGTCTTCATCGGTGATATTTACGCGGAAGTTTTCGCGTCGGATTTTCGGCCACCAGGAGCGTTCGACGCCTCGTTTGATGTCCCCCATCTTGAGCGGACAATCCACGATGGCGATCGTCGTGCCGATGTCGCCTTCTTCACGCGACATGTTGAGTTCCGCCGCCAACTCGTCGGCTTCGTCTCCAACGAAGGGATCGTGTCGGATAGGAATGCCATGTTCCTCGATCCGCCTCCCGAAAAACGCGCGGCCGCTCGTAGTCTGTCCATCGAATTCGTGCTCTCGGTGATAGGCACACCCCATCAGAACTGAGAGTGGTTGCCCACTTGCATCATGTGTCCGAGAGTAAGCAAAGATCACAGCAACCCGGGATGATGCACTGTAGACCGCCTTGCCGAAGCCATAGGACCCACCGGAGTTTTTGTCTTCGGCGACTTTTTGACTGCCCCCGATTTCCATGAGCAGTTTGCGCATCTTCGAACTCGGAGATGTCGGATCCCCTGCCAATCCGGTTGTCCCGGAATCGACCACATGCAAAACGCGAAGCGTTTCAGGTTTCGTCTCAAAAGCGTTGCCTGAGTGTAAGCCGAGCACTCCGACCCTTGCGGCAAATGCATCCAAGCCAGCGCCATGCCAGAAACGATCCAGATCGGCACCCGAATAAGCGTGCATCCGCAACGCAACTTGCGGTGTTTCACCTTCTCGCGCCGCATCGACGCTGTTTTGCAGCGCCTCGCGCGCCAGGCGTTCGGCGGCGTCCAATCCACTGCCGTTGAAAATCGACTTGAAGACTTCTCCGCCAACTTCGCTTTGTGAAACCTCAGCAAGCAGTTAAGTCTTGGCTAAGAAGAATAATCGGAGGATCGAACAGAAATGGCCGTTGTTAAAGAGATCGAAAAAGACGACACAAAGGAATATCCAGTCAGCAGAACAACATCTCGCTGCACTTACACTGTGGTGCACTTGGGCGAAGAGGCGTTCCTAGACCTGCGCACCTACGGTTCGGACACCCGATTGGTTGAAGGACATGCGAGCCAAGTCATGCAGTTCGATCGAAACGCGGCACGAACTCTCTATCGTGCTCTCCGAGAGACCTTCGATTTCGACTAGCACTCCGACACCGTCACCGGCGAAGTAAGATCGAAGATAATGGCACGGGTCCGTAGTAAGGACTCGAAGGCGGAAGTGACGCTTCGCAAGGCGCTCCACGCACGGGGCTTTCGGTACCTTGTGAACCGACGCGGACTTCCGGGAACGCCGGATCTCGTATTCCCGCGCCGCGGGGCGGTCTTGTTCGTTCATGGCTGTTTTTGGCATCGACACGACGGGTGCCGACGGGCGACGACACCAGCAACCAACGAGGCCTTCTGGACCGAGAAGTTCGAGCGGAACATCGAGCGCGACGCTCGCAAGATCGCAGAATTGGAGGCCGTGGGTTGGCGCGTCGGCGTCGTGTGGAAATGCGAGATCTTACGACAACCCCTCGGCCCCTTGCTGGACCGCGTCGCGGCATTCTTGACTGACCCTGAAGGCATACTGGAACCCATTGACCGGGATAGGCACTAATGATTCATCCTGGCGAGCGATCAAGATCGAAGCTTGGTAGAACATCGCAACTTGGGCTGTTCAATCGTGCCTCCGACGGGAATTTGGCGCAGTCCGGATTCTGGCGATCGAAAAGGGCGAGATAAAAGCGCCTGCCACGAACGCCGCAAGTCACTGACGTGACTGGCGTTTTCGCGTGCATGCAAATCGGTGGTGTGCAGGTTTCGCGGATTTCTCCAATGATATCAAGCTGCCAGCATGCACAGTGGCGACTGGAACGAAGCCCCGCGTCGATGAGTCAGTGAAAGCTTGCCTTAAACGATGTCGCGGTCAGTGACACATGAGCGTCCAGCGGAGGACGCAGTTCGAAGGCACGCGGGTGGCGTGAAAAATCCCACAGCCGAAGCAAGCATCATTCCGAACGCCTGGCATCCGCCACGGCGAGTTCGTTCCTCGTGATGTGGAATGGCGTCCTCTCCCATCCATTCGTTGTCTTGACCTCGATCAGTCGGGCATGACCTTCCGGTGTGAAGCTTTCGATGTCGTAGCCTGCCCCGTCGCCATCCTCTTCGGAAACCCAGCGGACCTTGCGAGCCAGATCATCACGACCGGCATCGCGCAGCGTGGCTCGTTCGTGCTCGATGGCGCGTTCCTCGCCCGCCTTCCCCAAGGCGCGGTTCCGTTCATCACGGCCCGCAACATCGAACTTTCGTGCGACTGCCAGCATCTGTTCCAACTCGTCCGGAGGCGGCTGGTTCGAAAGCGTCGGCGGCGGCCCGACGAAGAGTCTGCCCGCTTCCTGCATCTCTCGCGCCGCTCCTGCCCTCGGAATCCGCATGGTCCAACCAGGATTGAGGGCAAGCCAGCGCGCGACAGCGTCTACCAATGACATCGCCTATATCGGGGTCTCGCCCACGCTCTTCGATCACCCGGTTCGCGACCGGCGCATGCCGCCGCCCAAGCGGATAAATGCCCGCACGGTCTGGGACCGGAAAAAACTTGACCGGGCGTTCGAGCTGATCCCTGATGGGGATCACTCCGACCACAATCCCTGGGACGACTGACGGCTGACGAAAGGCGGCGCGTGCCATGCCCACATTCAGGATGAGAGACGGTTCGGGCAGCATCCGCCTTAAACACGTCATCGAGGATACCGACCGGCACGGGAACGTGCGCATCTACTTGCGGCGGCCCGGGCACCTGAAGGTGCGGCTGCGGAGCCAGCCGGGTACTGAGGACTTCCTCGCCGAATACCGCGCTGCGATGATGGGCGCGACGCCGCGCGCGCCCACCGGACCGCTCGAGCGGCGCGGGTCGAAGGGCAGCTTCAAGTGGCTCTGTGAGCAGTATTTCGTTTCCGCCGAATACCAGCGCCTGAGCGGGCGCACCAAGTATGTCCGCCGCGGCATCCTCGACCGGATCTGCGAGAATAACGGATTGAAGCCCTATGCCCTGATGGAGCCGCGTCACGTCCGGCGCATGCGGGACGAGATGGCCGACCGGCCCGAGGCCGCCAACGGCTTCGTCAAGGCGCTTAGGCAGGTCTATGCCTTCGCGGTCGAATACGAGCTGGCGCAGCGAAACCCGGCCCGCGATGTGCCCTACCTCAAGGCCAAGGGGGACGGCTTTCACTCCTGGACGATGGAGGAGGTCCGGCAGTTCGAGGACCATCACCCGATCGGCAGCAAGCCGCGGCTGGCGCTGGCGCTCATGCTCTATACCGGGCAGCGGCGGTCGGACATCGTCCGGCTCGGGCCGCAGCACATCAAGGACGGCTGGATCACCCTGACCCAGGCCAAGAACCGTGACCGCAAGCCCGTCACCCTATCCATCCCGGTCCTGCCCGAGTTGAAGGCGGTGCTCGACGCGACGCCCACCGGCAACCTCGCCTTCCTCGTCACGGCCTTCGGCAAGCCCTTCACCTCGAACGGCTTCGGCAACTGGTTCCGCAAGCAATGCGACACGGCCGGGCTGAAGCACTGCTCTGCCCACGGTCTGCGCAAGGCCGGCGCGGCGCTGGCAGCCGAGAACGGGGCGACCGAGCGGCAGTTGATGGCGATCTTTGGCTGGACGACCATGAAGGAAGCCTCGCGCTACACCCGCGCCGCGCGCCAGAAGGTGCTGGCGGCGTCCGGGATGAAGCTGTTGTCGCGGGATGGGGGCGCGCCGGGAAGGGGGGAAGCGCGGGGTGGCGAAACGTGATACACCGCATTCCTCGCCAAGTCTGAAATGACCAAGAAGAACACAATGGAGGCAGTCATGACAGAGACCGAGAAACTGAAGCTGGATGAAGGCGAAACCTCGACGCTCCCTCCCGAGGCGTTCGCCGAGTTCCAGCGAGCGACGGATGCCCCAGGGGCGCGGATAACCGGCCTCGCTCGAGCGGCGGAAAAGGCACAGCGGCTGCTCAAAGGTGCAGACTGATCCTCGCCCCGCAGCCCGTTCTTGCAAAATTAGTTCTTCAAGGCTATATAGCTTCAAGGTAGTATTTGCCCGATGCCGCGGACCGTATCCTTTGTCGAGGAATTTGAGCCGGAATTCGATGCCCTGCCACAAGAGGTGCAGGACGCGATCCTCGCCCGGGCGCTTTTGCTCGAGCGGGAAGGCCCCATGCTCGGGCGGCCCCATGCGGACACCCTGACCGGGTCGAAGCATGCCAACATGAAGGAGCTGCGCTGCAATGCCGCCGATGGCGTCTGGCGCATCGCCTTCGCATTCGACCCCGATCGGCAGGCGATCCTGCTCGTCGGCGGGGACAAGTCGGGTGGCAGCGAGAAGCGGTTCTACAAGTCGCTGATCGCTCGGGCGGACGACCGCTTCGACCGCCACCTGAAGAGACGGAAAGGACAATGACGATGGCCCGGAGCCTGAAGGAGAAGCTGGCGACCCTGGACCCTGCCCGTCGCGCGGCGATCGAGGCCGAGGCCGATCGGCTGCATGCCGAGTACCTGACGCTACAGGAATTGCGGAAAGCCAAGAAGCTGACCCAGGTGCAACTGGCCGAAACCCTCGGCGTCCAGCAGGCCACCGTCGCGAAATACGAACGCCAGAGCGACCTCCTGCTTTCGACGCTGACGAGCTACGTCCGCGCGATGGGCGGGGAACTCAAGCTGATGGTCGAGTTTCCCGGTAAGGCTCCGGTCGCTCTCGAAGGGTTGGGAGAGACGGAGGAACCGCGGCGAGCTCGAGGCGGCAAAGCGCAACGAGCCGTTCAGCTATAGGAAAATGAGGCAGTGTCGAACCCATCCGCTGTCTAGAGGAGACCACGGAGCTCCAAGGCGTCCCTGCCTACCACAGTAATCATGGTATCAACATGGTGGGGCCGCATCCGGAAAGCTTCGTCTATCACTTCGGTCGCTGGGATCAATTCCGCCAGATCAGCCTTGATCAGATCACGAGAAACACCTCGCTCGATTATGCCCTCGACCTCGATCGGAAGCTCAAAATCATCAGGCCATTCGCTGGGATCCGGTTCGTATTTGAATCGGCGAGGAATGACACCGCCGCCCGTCAAATCCAACCCATGTGCAACAGCACTTGCCATCAATGCGAAGCACATTCTTGGAGTGGGCTTTCTGGGGCTCGGATGCGGCGTCGTTGGCACAAGCGCCTTGAACTGTGAAAGAGGTTTGATGCACGTACTGTCCACCGCGCCGAAGCTGCGCAGGTATCGATTCAAGACCGCCTTATCTGGGTTTCCAGACGGTTCGCCCGATAGTGTCGCCGCGTGCCGCTCCCGAGAAAGCGGGCTCTGACTGGAAGGGTTGCCAACACCGCCGGCGAGGTTTGTGAGGATTCCACCCTCATGGAGTCGACCGAGCAACTTGATCAACTCACCTTCTCGTTCCAGGCACAAACCTTCATCGTCGGTAGAATACTCTCGATCTATGCGGTAGCGAACCCAGCCACCATTCCTCAGAATTTTCCTTATGACATTGCATTTGAGAGGGTTGCCCTCGAGTTCGCGCGTGCCACGCCTCGCTTCGAGTTCATGTTCAAGTACTCGCCTCCCCTTACCCTTCCCGACGTAGAACGGAGCCCCATCGGGTCTGCACAGCAGGTATGTGTAGAAGTCGAGCCGCTCCGGACACGCGAGAAATTTCGTCACTGCCTCACGGGAGCCTTCAAAGGTCGGCGGGTTCTCAAACTGGTAGGACATGCGCGAGGCATATCGAGCGAAATCGGCCGAACTATGGCAGAGCACTGATGCAGCATTCTAGCTGGATGAAGCGACCAAGTGCCTGAGCCACTTCCAATTATGGCCAGCAACCTCTCGACCCGTACGAACGCGAACAACTCGCGAACAAAAAAGTCCCACTTTTCCCAAGCGCGAAAACGGTGGGACGATTTTGCACCATAACCCATTGATATCATTCACGCTAGGAGGAGTGTTGGTGCCCGGGGGCGGAATCGAACCACCGACACGAGGATTTTCAATCCACTGCTCTACCCCTGAGCTACCCGGGCACGGGAGAACGATCATCGTTCGGGTGGCGGCGTTCTATGTGACGGTTTGGGGCGTGTCCAGTGGGTTTTCGCCCGAAATCGCAAAAACAAATGTCACGTCTGTGATCTGCGCAAAGGGCGCTTCGCACGTGCCGTAGACTTGTCATCTCACCCGTAATCGGCAAGGTGACGGGATGACGCCCAGCTTTGCATTCGAAGACCAGTTGCGCGCCGCTCCGAACACGCGGATTGCCGGTGTGGACGAGGCGGGGCGAGGACCGTTGGCGGGGCCGGTTGTCGCGGCGGCTGTGGTTCTTGATCCTGCTCGTATTCCGCCAGGACTGAATGACTCCAAGGCACTGACGGCCCGAAAAAGAAGCGCGCTTCTTGATCTGATCCTCGATCAGGCCGAGGTCGGGATAGGCGAAGCGAGCGTCGACGAAATCGACCGGATCAATATTCTTAGGGCCAGCCACTTGGCCATGTGCCGTGCGATCGCCGCTTTGCCGCGAACGCCTGACCATGTGCTCATCGACGGCAACATGAGCCCCTGTGATTTGACCCTTCGCTCCACTCCGATCGTGAAGGGAGACAGCCTGTCGTTGAGCATCGCGGCGGCCTCAATTGTGGCCAAAACAAGGCGCGATGCGATCATGTGGGATTTGGCGCAACAGTATCCCGGCTATGGCTGGGAAACAAATCAGGGCTACCCCACAAAATGTCACAAAGACGCCCTCCGAAATCTTGGTGTGACCCCACACCATAGACGTTCCTTCAAGCCGGTCCACAATATCTTGTGACAAGAAAAAATCATAACCACTTGATTCAAAAAAGAAATTGACCACGAATCGGCTTTGACTCATCTTTTGATGCAATCACAGAGCGTAACAATGGCGCCGGGACGATAGGCAGAGAATGACAAAGATGACCAAGCCGAACAGCGCCGAGGCGCTGCCGATCAACACGATTCTGGAAGGCGATTGTATCGACGTGATGAACGGCCTGCCGGCCGCATCCGTGGATCTGATCTTTGCCGATCCGCCGTATAACCTGCAACTCAAGGGCGATTTGCATCGCCCCGACAATTCGCGCGTCGATGCTGTCGACGACGAGTGGGACCAGTTCTCGAGCTTCAAGGTCTATGACGAGTTCACCCGCGCCTGGCTCAAGGCCGCGCGGCGTCTGCTGAAACCGGACGGGGCGATCTGGGTGATCGGCTCCTATCACAACATCTTCCGGGTCGGAGCCGCGTTGCAGGACGCCGGATACTGGATCCTGAACGATGTGGTCTGGCGCAAGTCCAACCCGATGCCGAACTTCCGCGGCAAGCGGTTTACCAATGCCCATGAAACCATGATCTGGGCGTCGAAATCCGAGGGCGCCAAATACACCTTCAACTACGAGGCTTTGAAGGCGCTCAACGAGGGCATTCAGATGCGTTCGGACTGGGTTCTTCCGATCTGTAATGGCGGCGAACGACTCAAGGATGCGGCGGGTGACAAGGCGCATCCGACGCAGAAACCGCAGGCGCTGTTGCATCGCGTTCTGGTCGGATCGACCAAGCCCGGTGATGTCGTGCTCGATCCGTTCTTCGGCACAGGCACCACCGGCGCTGTCGCCAAGATGCTGGGCCGCGACTGGATCGGGATCGAGCGTGAGGAAAAGTACCGTGTCGTCGCGGAAAAGCGCATCTCTGCGGTGCGTCGTCTCGATAAGGCGGCCTTGGAGATCACGACCAGCAAGCGTGCCGAACCGCGCGTGCCGTTCGGCCAGTTGGTTGAACGCGGCATGCTGCGCCCGGGCGAGGAATTGCTGAGCATGAACGGCCGCCACAAGGCCAAGGTGCGGGCCGATGGGACATTGATCGGGAACGACATCAAGGGGTCGATCCATCAGGTCGGCGCACATCTCGAAGGTGCGCCAAGTTGCAACGGCTGGACCTATTGGTGCTTCAAACGCGATGGAAAGACCGTGCCCATCGACGTGCTGCGCCAACAGATCCGGTCGGAAATGAGCTGACACCAACAGAACACCGCCGGTGCCTGCGGCCCATGATCCGCGGCACTACACCTTGCCCCGCCGATCTTCGGCGGGGTTTTTTCCGTTCGGCACAGCCAACGGAACCGCCAAAATCGGTGTCAAAAGCGATGGCGCCTCGTTTGGCGTTCCGTATAACGTCCCGAACAACCGAATTTTTGCCCGGGCGGGGGCGACACAGGGGGGACAGCACCATGAAATGGGCCAGAGGCTTAACGAAAGATGGCAACGAAATAACGGGTGTCGTTGTGGACGACATGCTGCACCCGCGTGACCATCTTGGGTCCGATGCCGACGCCGGTGATGCCGTGCCCTTGTCGGACGTGTCGCTGCTCCCGCCAGTGGTGCCGGGCAAGTTCATCGGCCTCTGGAACAACTTTAAGGCCGCTGCGGAAAAGAACGGCAACGATCATCCGAGCCATCCGCTGTATTTCTTCAAGGCCGACACGTCGCTTTCGGGTCCGGGAGCAGAGGTTGAAATTCCCGCGTCTGCTGGGCGTGTCGTGTTCGAAGGTGAGCTTGGCATCGTGATCGGCAAAACCTGCAAAGCCGTGTCTTCCGAAGACGCGGAGCAGGCCATTTTCGGCTATACCTGCGTAAACGACATCACCTCGCTTGACGTTCTTAACGCGGACCCGTCCTTCCCCCAATGGACCCGCGCCAAGAGCTTTGATGGGTTCGGAGTGGTCGGTCCCGTGATCGAAACAGATGTCTCGTGGCAAGACCTGACCGTGACTGTACTGGTCAATGGGCGCGAAAGACAGTCCTACCCGGCGTCAGACATGATCCTGACCCCGCCACAGATCGTGAGCCTTCTGTCGCAAGACATGACGCTCAACGCTGGAGACGTGATCGCCTGCGGAACATCACTGGGTGCACGTCCGATCAAGGCGGGAATGGAGGTCGAAGTGAAGATCGATGGCATCGGTAGCGTCAGCGTGACGATGACGGCTGCAAAGGAAGCCTGACGCATGGAATGCACCAGGTGTGATGTGGACTATCAAACCGCATCAAAACCGTTCGAATTTGGGCTTGGCATTCCAACGTGCCACAAATAATCGTGAAAATTCGAAATATATTTGAAACCAACAGGCGTTTGGCGGTTTCTCTATCAGGAAAGCAATTTACAGATGATCGGCGCGCGGTCTGCTCCGGCCCGATCGGTTTGAAAGGTTACGTATGTTCACACGACGCCAGATGATTGCAACACTTGGTGTGTTGGCAACGCCCGCCCTTGCCGGACAAGCGCTTGCTGCGCCCAGCAAATGGGATTCGTGGGATGCTCAGGTTACGCCTGCGAATTTCGACCTGAGCTCCACGAACCCGTGGGGTCTGCATCCCCGCTACCTCCCGCAGCGTGTGACGGCAAAGCCGGGCCTGACCCCGGGCGATGTCCATGTCGATGCCGTGGCGCGGTATCTCTACCATATTCAGGACGACGGCACCGCGATGCGTTACGGCGTCGCCATTGGCCGCGACGGTCTTTACGAGCCGGGCGTCTATACGATCCGTCGCAAGGCGAAATGGCCGAAATGGACTCCGACGCCCGCGATGATCGAACGCGAGCCCGAGAAATACGCGCGCTGGGAAGAGGGCATGCCGCCCGGACCGGAAAACGCCTTGGGATCACGCGCGCTGTATCTCTTCGTGGGCAACCGCGACACCTATCTGCGCATTCACGGCACACCGGCACCGCGGTCCATCGGCACGCGGGCCAGTTCGGGATGCGTACGCATGGTGATGCCGCATATCAACCAGCTGTACGAACAGGTCGATACCGGCGTGACCGCGTATCTCTACCCGACTGACGGCGGGACGCTGTAATCGCCCTTAGCTTTCGTCAGGCGACCTGACGCAAATCGGGTTGCCGTTGGTTGTCCGCAGCGGCAGTTCCGTCGTCTCGACGGGGCCGCGATGCGTGTACCAGTAGCATCCGTCCTCTGGGCGGATGCGCGCCGTGGTCAGGTCCTGATAGGACGCTGCAATCGACGAAACCGATTCCGGCACAGTTGCGGCGCCACCGCTACCGGGTCCCCCCGTCGTCGGCATCGGCTCGCATGCCGCGAGGCCAAGAAACATCAAAAAGCCCGCGAGGATCGCCTTCGGTCTGGTCATGTCGCACTCATTCCATTGTGTTTTGCTGCCCGCGAAGCTTGCACTAGTCGCGCACCGTCGCAAGACCGTGGACAACGATGCCCAAGCGATCATGGCAACTGTGCCGCAGGCGTCTTGCGCGCCGCCCGCAAGATGTCAGACGTTGAAGTTCCGCGCGCGCGATGTGTAGATGGCATCTCCCGCGACCATCGCCCGAGCGCCGTCGCAATCTTTCCCGCCACCGGAGGCCAATTTGGACATTCGCGCAATCCTGATGGGACTGGCCTTTGCAGTCATGTGGTCCTCGGCCTTCACCTCGGCACGGATCATCGTCGCAGACGCGCCGCCCCTGATGGCCTTGGCGTTCCGGTTCGCAATATCTGGTGCGCTGGCCGTTCTGATCGCCCGCTGGATGGGCCAGAGCTGGCGCCTGACGGCCCCACAATGGCGCGCGACGATCATCTTCGGCATATGCCAGAACGCCCTCTATCTTGGCCTCAACTTCGTCGCCATGCAACGGATCGAGGCGTCGCTAGCCGCGATCATCGCCTCGTCCATGCCCTTGCTTGTCGGTGTGGCCGGATGGGCCTTCGCCGGTCAGCGTATTTCACCCTTGGGCTTGATCGGATTGATCGCGGGGTTCTTTGGGGTCGTCATCATCATGGGTGCACGGCTGGATGCGGGCGCGGATCTCTACGGGATCGGCCTGTGCCTTCTGGGCGTCCTGTCCCTGACCGTTGCAACTCTGGCACTGCGCAATGCCAGCTCGGGCGGTAATTTCATGATGGTGGTCGGATTGCAGATGTTGATCGGCAGCGCCGCACTCTGGCCCGCGGGCCTGCTGCTCGAAACGCCCGAAGTCACGCTGTCGACTCGCCTTATCCTGGCATTCATCTACACCACGCTCGTACCCGGCCTCGCCGCAACCCTGGTCTGGTTCTGGCTGGTCAACCGCATCGGTGCGGTCAAGGCCGCGACGTTCCACTTTCTCAACCCGTTCCTCGGGGTCGCCATTGCCGCAGTGATCCTGTCCGAAACCCTGGGCGCGATGGACATCATCGGCGTGATCATCATCACCTGCGGAATCCTCGCCGTGCAAATCTCCCGGCAGACCGGATCGACCTGACGGCTTACCCGATCTTGCCCCGGTTCTCTCCGATCTGACCGCGATGCAGCAGCAGGTGGTCGAGGATGACACAGGCCATCATGGCCTCCCCCACGGGCACGGCACGAATACCGACGCAGGGGTCGTGGCGGCCTTTGGTGATGATCTCGGTCTCTTCACCGGACTTGGTGATCGTGCGTCGCGTCGACAGGATCGACGAGGTCGGCTTGACCGCGAACCTTACCACGATGCCTTGCCCGGTCGAGATCCCGCCAAGGATGCCGCCCGCGTGGTTCGAACTGTACTCCGGCCCTTCCGGCCCCATGAATATCTCATCCGCGTTCAGCGTTCCCGTCAGCATGGCCGAAGACATGCCCTCACCGATTTCGACGCCCTTGACCGCGTTGATGCTCATCATCGCCGCCGCCAGATCGGTATCGAGCTTGCCGTAGATCGGCGCACCCAGCCCCGCCGGCACACCGCGCGCCACCACTTCGATGATCGCACCGACGCTTTCGCCGGATTTGCGCAACCCGTCGAGATACTCGGCCCAGTCGGTCGCCGCTGTCGCGTCAGGTACCCAGAACGGGTTGTTCTCGATCTCGTCCCAGTCGAACCGATCCCGGTCGATCTTATGTGGACCCATCTGCGTCATGTAGCCGGTGATCTGCACGCCCGGCAGCAACGCCTTGATCGCCTGGCGCGCGAGTCCCCCCGCCGCGACTCGCGCCGCGGTTTCACGCGCCGAGGACCGACCCCCACCACGATAGTCGCGGATCCCGTATTTCTGCCAGTAGGTGATATCCGCGTGCCCGGGGCGGAATTTCTCCATGATGTCGGAGTAATCCTTGGAACGCTGATCGGTGTTTTCGATCATCAGTTGCACCGGCGTGCCGGTGGTCTGACCTTCGAAGACGCCGGAAAGGATCTTGACCTCATCCGCCTCGCGTCGCTGGGTGGTGTATTTGTTCTGCCCCGGTTTGCGACGGTCGAGCCAGTGCTGGATCATGGCTTCATCGATCGGCACGCCCGGCGGACAGCCATCCACAGTGGCACCCAGCGCAGGCCCGTGGCTTTCGCCCCATGTAGTGACGCGGAAGAGATGTCCGAAGGTGTTGAGGCTCATGGCGGTCTCCTTGGCTTGAGCGTGTCCTAGGGCAGGGGGCGGCGGCGCTCAAGGAGTTTCGAATTGGCTGCGCCAATCCGACAGCTTGGGGGCCAACCCCCAAACCCCCGGAGTTTATCTCGCAAGATAAAGGAAAAGCGGATTTCGACTTGAACGCGGCAGGCCGCGCGTCTACCTGTTTCAATACCTCGGGGTGCCAGACAGCTGGCTGAGATGCGTGATGCGAACCCGTTGAACCTGAACCGGTTAACACCGGCGGAGGGAAGGTCTGGATCCGTATCCTGCTTTGCCCTCTCGTCGCAAAACAGGAGTGAGCCATGAAAACGGCCCTTTCATTTGCTGCGGGACTTCTTGCCACGACCACGCTGGTCGCTGCGCAGGACACACCCGTTCTGACTGTCTACGCGGGCGACTATATCGTGTCCGAGTGGGGCCCCGGCCCCAAAATCGAAGAGATGTTCGAGGCGCAATGCGCCTGTGATCTGCAATTCAAGCCGGGGGATCTCTTGCCTCGTATCCTGCTTGAAGGGGCGCAGACCGACGCCGATATCGTGTTCGGCCTGAACACTGACGTGACCCAGCGCGCCCGCGAAAGCGGACTGTTCGCGCCGCACGGTCAGGACATCTCGAGCCTGACGCTTCCGGTGGAATGGACGGATGAGGTATTTCTGCCCTACAATTACGGGCACACGGCGTTCATCTACAACGAGGAGCGCATCTCGGATGTGCCCGAGAGCTTTGACGCGCTCTTGAACGCGCCGGACGATCTCAAGATTGTCATCCAGGATCCACGGTCCTCGATCTCGGGCCTCGCCTTGGTGCTGTGGGTCAAGGCGATCTACGGCGACGAGGCCGAGGCGGTCTGGGAACGGCTCGCGCCGAAAATACTGACAGTCACGAAGGGCTGGTCGGAAAGCTATGGGCTCTTCACCGATGGCGAAGCCGACATGGTGCTGAGTTACACGACCTCGCCCGCCTATCACATCATCGCCGAGAAGGACCGCACCAAGAAGGCCGCGATCTTCCCCGAAGGTCATTACTTCATGGTCGAATTGTCGGCCAAGGTGGCGGGCACCGATGTTCCCGAGCTGGCGGATCAATTCCTCGAATTCCAACTTTCCGAAGAGTTCCAGACCATGATTGCCACCGGCAACTGGTCGTTCCCGGCCAAGCTCGATCCCGAGAAATGGCCCGCGGGCTTCAAGGAGCTGAACCTGCCGGAAAAAGTGCTGTTCTATACCGAGGAAGAGGCCGCCGCGTTGCGGGATGAAACGGTCGAGGAATGGCGCCGCGCCCTCTCTCAATAACGCTCGCAGCACTCGCGGCGTTGACCGTGGCCGGTCTGGTGATCGGCCCGGTCACGGCGGTGATCCTGCGCGCCGAGGCGTTCTCCGGCTTCCGTCCGGCGGATTGGCAGGCGTTACGTTTCACCCTTGTGCAGGCCACCCTGTCTGCCGCGTTGAGCGTGCTTTTCGCCATTCCGCTGGCGCGGGCCCTGGCCAGACGGCGTTTCGTCGGGAGGGGCGTTCTGGTCGCGCTTCTGGGCGCGCCGTTCATTCTGCCGGTGATCGTGGCGGTGCTTGGCCTTTTGGCGGTGTTCGGCCAGTCTGGGCTTCTCAACCGGGGACTGGCGCCCTTCGGTGTGCCCGAGCTGCAAATCTACGGTTTGCACGGCGTCGTTCTGGCGCATGTGTTTTTCAACCTGCCGCTGGCGACGCGTCTGATCCTGCAAGGTTGGCTCGCGATGCCCGCCGAACAGTTCCGGCTTGCTGCCACGCTTGGGATGGGTCGTCGCGCGATGTGGCGCGCGGTCGAACTGCCGATGCTGCGCAAGATCGTGCCGGGCGCCTTCGCGGTGATTTTCGTGATTTGCCTGTCCTCCTTCGCTGTCGCCCTGACGCTGGGTGGTGGACCGAGGGCGACGACGCTGGAATTGGCGATCTACCAGTCGATGCGGTTCGATTTCGACCTCGCCCGCGCGGCGGTGTTGGGGCTGGTGCAGCTGGCCCTGGCCCTCTGCGCGGGATTGATTGCGCTGCGTGTGACCTCGCTTCCCGTTGCGGCAAAGGGGCTGGATCGGATTGTTCCGCGTTGGGATCGGGTGGATACCTTATCACGCATCCTCGATGCGGTCTGGATCGGGCTTGCCGCATTGTTCCTGCTGACACCGCTCGCGATGGTGGTTTTGAATGGGGTCGCAGAGATCACCACGCTTGGCGCGTCGGTCTGGCAGGCGGCGGGCCATTCGATCATGGTCGCGCTTGGGTCGACGCTGCTGTGCCTGCTTTGGGCGCTGCCTCTGGCGACGCGGTGGGGAGAATGGCTCGGCCTTGCCGGGATCGCGCTGTCGCCGCTCGTGCTTGGTATCGGCCTGTTCCTTATCGTGCGCCCCTTCGCCAACCCGTTCGAGCTGGCGCTTTATGTCACAGCGACTGTCAATGCCTTCGTCAGCCTGCCCTTCGTGCTGCGCATCCTGCGCCCCGAGGCCGAGGCGATCCGGGCAGACTACACGCGGTTGCGCGACGCGCTTGGATTATCCGCCTGGGCGTGGGGGCGCTGGGTGTTCCTGCCGCGCCTGAAGCGCCCCTTGGGGTTTGCGGCTGGCCTGACTGCGGCCTTGTCCATGGGCGACCTCGGGGTCATCGCGCTGTTTGCCGATCCCGACCGGGCGACATTGCCGCTCAAGGTCTATCAACTGATGGGCGCCTACCGGATGGAGCAAGCAGCTGGAGCGGCTCTCCTGCTGCTTCTGCTGAGCTTGGGTCTCTTCTGGCTGTTCGACAGGGGAGGGCGCGTTGGCTCTTCACCTTGATCATATCCATGCCCGATCCGGCACTTTTGATCTCACTGCGGATTTGCGGATCGAAGCTGGTCAACGGGTTGCCATCATCGGCGCGTCCGGGTCGGGCAAATCCACCCTGCTCGACGTGATTGCCGGGTTTCTGCCACCTGTCTCCGGGAAGGTCCTCTGGAACGGCGCGGACATCACCGCAAAATCGCCTGCCGACCGACCCATCAGCATCTTGTTCCAGGACACCAACCTGTTCCCGCATCTGACAATTGCCCAGAACCTTGCGCTGGCTCTCAACCCGGCTACGGGGCGTGTGCGGTCTGGGGGCATGGCGTTGATCGAAGAGCGTCTTTCGCGGGTCGGCCTGTCGGGGTTCGGTTCTCGCCGCCTGTCCGAGATGTCGGGTGGGCAACAAAGCCGGGCGGCGCTCGCACGAGTGCTTGTGCAGGCGCGGCCGGTCGTTCTTCTGGACGAACCCTTTGCGGCTCTGGGGCCTGCACTGAAGGACGAAATGCTGGCTCTGGTGGCTGAGGCGGCCGAGGCGGAGGGGCTGACGGTGCTACTGGTCTCGCACGACCCCAAGGACGCCCGCCGTTTTGCGCAGCAGAGCATCGTGGTCGAGGCGGGGCAGGTGTCGCCACCGCAGGACACAAACGCGCTTCTGGACAACCCGCCACCGGCTCTGCGGGCCTATCTCGGTGCGGGCTAAGCCGCGCTTGGGGCAACGTGCCGATGCATGAAAAAAGCCCCACCGGATTGGTGGGGCTTTTCCATTGTTGTCCTCAAAAAGAGGTTATTCTTTCGCGCGGGCCTTGACCGGCGCCCAGAGGCGCTTGTTGGTCAGATAGAGCAGGACCGACAGAACGGTCAGGAACACGACCCCGACAAAACCGGCTTGCTTGCGTGCCATCAGCTTTGGCTCTGCTGCCCACATCAGGAACGCGGCCACGTCTTTCGACTGCTGTTCGATGGTGGCTTCGGTGCCGTCGGAGTATTCCACGTCGTCACCATAAAGCGGCGGCGCCATGGAAATCCATCCGCCCGGGAACGCTTCGTTCTCGTACAGGATCGCTCCAGCCTCTTCCTTGTCCTCACCGGTGTAACCGGCAAGGAGTGAGGCGATATATTCCGGGCCGCCCATGCCTTTGAACAACTGATTGATGCCCAAGCCGTAGGGACCGTGGAACCCGGCACGGGCTTTCGCCATCATGCTGAGGTCAGGCGCGCCAGCGGCGTTGTTCTCGGGGAAGTGATCCGTCGGACGCGCCGGGCGGAAGTCTTCCAATTCCTCGTCATAGACCTCGAAGAACTGCTCCGCATAGGCACGGACCTGATCGTCAGGCATACCGGGACCGTCCTCGGCGGACAGCGTCCGCAGCGGGACATACTTCATCCCGTGACAGGCAGAGCAGACCTGGGTGTAAACCTGAAGGCCGCGCTGCAACTGCGCCTGATCGTAGGTGCCGAACGGGCCTTCGAACGAGAAGTCGTAGTTCTCGACGTGACCCGATGCTCCGGCGGCATACGCGCCGGAGACAGGTGCCAGGGCCAAGGTGGCCGCGAGGGCAAGTTTCTTAAGCATTGTTCGCTTGTCCTTTCTTACTCGGCCGGGGTCGCAGCAGGTGCGCCCTCTGTGGTCGAGGACTTGCCATAGTGCGCCTTGAAATCGTCTTCGATCGTGTCGGGCTGCGGCAGCGGCTTTTCAAGCACGCCAAGCAGCGGCAGGATCACAAGGAAGTAGGCGAACCAGTAGGTGGAACCGATGAGGGCGATATACGGATAGATACCTTCCGCCGGCATCGCGCCAACCCACATCAAAACAAAGAAGTTCACGACGAACAGCCAGAACCACCACTTGAACATCGGACGGTAGCGACCCGAGCGCACCGACGAGGTGTCGAGCCACGGCACCAGCGCCATGACGATAATCGCACCGAACATCGCCAGAACGCCGAAGAACTTGGCGTCCACGATGCCGCCGGTCAGGAAGCTTGCCGCGATCACGACCCAGACGTCGCCGTCGAAGGCACGCAGGATGGCGTAGAACGGCAGGAAGTACCATTCCGGAACGATGTGTGCCGGTGTCACCAGCGGGTTCGCTTCGATGTAGTTGTCCGGGTGGCCAAGATAGTTCGGCATGAAGCCGACAACCGCGAAGAACACCACGAGGATGATCGCCAGTGCGAACAGGTCCTTGATCACGAAATAGGGCCAGAAGGGCAGGGTGTCTTTCTCGGCATCCGCCTTCGACGTGCGGCGCACTTCAACACCGGTCGGGTTGTTGTTGCCCGTGGTGTGGAAAGCCCAGATATGCACGATCACCAGACCGGCAATCACGAAGGGCAGCAGGTAGTGAAGCGAGAAGAAGCGGTTCAGCGTGGCATTGTCCACGGCAGGTCCGCCCAGCAGCCAGGTCTGGATCGATTCACCGATGAACGGGATCGCGCCAAAGAGACCGGTGATCACGGTCGCACCCCAAAAGGACATCTGTCCCCAAGGCAGAACGTAACCCATGAACGCGGTGCCCATCATCAGAAGATAGATCAACATACCGATGATCCACGTGATCTCGCGCGGCGCTTTGTAGGAGCCGTAGTAGAGACCCCGGAAGATATGGGCGTAGACCGCAACGAAGAACAGCGAGGCGCCGTTCATGTGCAGATACCGCAGCATGGCGCCGCCGTTCACGTTCCGCATGATGTGCTCGACGCTGGCGAAAGCCAGATCGACGTGCGGAGTGTAGTGCATCACAAGAACGATGCCGGTGATGATTTGCAGCGCCAGGCAGAAGGCCAGGACGATGCCCCAGATCCACATCCAGTTGAGGTTCTTGGGCGTGGGGATCATCAATGTGTCATAGGCCAAACCGACGATCGGCAGCCGCTTGTGCAGCCACTTCTCTCCGCCGGTCGACGGCTCGTAATGGTCGTGAGGAATTCCAGACATTCGCGCGTCTCCTTATCCCAGCAGGATGGTTGTTTCGTCAACGAATTCAGCGGGGGGAACCGGAAGGTTCTCCGGGGCGGGACCACGGCGGATCCGGCCCGACGTATCATAGTGCGACCCGTGGCAGGGGCAGAACCAGCCGCCGACGCCACCATCGACAGTGTAATCGCCCGCATTGCCCAGCGGCACACAGCCAAGGTGCGTACACACGCCCATCTGAACCAGCCATTCGCCGGTATCGTCCAGAGCGCGATTTTCATCGGTCGCTTCCGCTTGGCCGTCGATATTCGCATTGCGCGCGATCGGATCGGGCAGGTCGGAAATGTCTACCGAACGCGCTTCGGCGATTTCGGCTTCGGTTCGGCGACGAATAAAGACCGGCTTTCCGAGCCACTTCACAGTGATCTGCGAGCCTTCCGAGACGCCCGACACGTCCACGCGGATCGAGGACAATGCCAAAACGTCAGCCGACGGGTTCATCTGGTTGACCAGAGGCCAAACCGCTGCACCGGTGGCAACAGCGCCTGCACCGGCAGTCGCGTAGTACAGGAAGTCCCTCCGGGTGCCTTCGTGGTGTTCTGCGTTGGACACGAGGTTATCTCCATTTAACGGCCGATCGTCTGGCCACAATACGGGTTAGGCCGCACTCTGGGCGGCGTTCCGAACGGGTATTTAGCGGGCTACCCCCTAGCCGTCCACCTCCAGACGACCTAGGTTAGGAATAAGCGCCGAAGTGTCGCGGTAATTGGCCCTGACGGTGCCACAATGCCATGTTACGCATCGGCCAAACACGAAACGGACGGCTTCCCATGCAGAAAACGATTCTGTCAGGTATTCTTGCTCTCGGAGCGATTGCAGCGGCATCACCGGCTTTGGCCGAGATGGAGCTTTCGATTTACACCGGTTGGCAGACTGCACCGCATAGCCGCGTCACCGGTGATTATCCCGGCAGCGGCGAAGATTTCGATGCGCTGATCGGCTGGGAAGGCCGGTCCTTCGAGATGCCGCCTTATTATGGCGTGCGTGGCACGTGGTGGAAGAACGAAAAGCTCGGCTTCGGGCTCGAATTCACCCATACCAAGGTTTACGCCCCCGATGATGAGAAAGAGGAGATTGGCTTTTCCGATCTCGAATTCACCGACGGTTTGAACATCGTGACGGTCAACGCTTATCAGCGCTGGCCGGGTCTGTGGGCCGAAGGCGCTCTGACACCCTATGTCGGTGGCGGCATCGGCATCGCGGTTCCGCATGTCGACATCGATACGACGACGGGGATCGAGGAATACGGATTTCAGTACACCGGCCCGGCGGCCCGTCTGACGGCGGGCTTGAGCTACGATCTCAACGATCGCTTCGCCGTGTTCGGTGAATATCAGTTCACCTATTCCAGCAACGATGTGGACCTGCCCGAAGGCGGATCGCTCGAAACCGACATCAAGACGAACGCGCTGAACGTCGGTCTCACGCTGAAGTTCTAGTTTTCCTTCGTTTCCCGCGTTTGCGCCAAAGCGCGGCGCGACGCCGGCAACATCCAGATCACCGCTCCGATATAGATCAGGCTCAGCACGACCAGGGCGATCCAGGTGTAGATCGCAACGGCAGCGCCGATCGCGGCAAATCCCACCAAAAACACTTTGACCCGCCGCTGGCTGATGCGCGTGGTCTTGAAGGACCACACCGGAAACCGTCCGATCATCAACATACCGATCCCGGCGATATAAATGGCCAGCAACACGTCGGGAATGATCTGTTCGCTGTCGAAAGCGAAGGACGCGTACATCGGCAGCATCACCAGAATGGCCCCGGCAGGGGACGGAATCCCAAGGAAGTACGCGTTTTCGGCCGATCCGGTCTCCGCCTTGCGGGCGACGTTGAACCGCGCAAGACGTGTCACGGCGCATACGGCGTAGACGAGAACCGCCAACCAGCCCAACTGCCGGGTATCATCTAACGCCCACACGTAAAGAAGCATCCCCGGCGCGACCCCGAAATTCAGGAAATCCGCCAGTGAGTCGAGCTCGGCTCCCATCTTGCTGTCGCTGCCAAGCGCACGGGCCAAACGTCCGTCCAGCCCGTCGAGGATCGCCGCCAACAGGATCAGTTGCACCGCCAGTTCGTAATTGCCCTGCAACCCGAACCGGATTGCCGTCAGACCTGCGCAGATGGCGGTGACGGTCAGCATGTTCGGCAGAAGCTGAACCAGCGTCAGCTTTTCGCCCGCGCCGTTTGTCATTTGGTCAGGTCCGCAATCACGGTCTCGCCCGCAACCATCGTCTGGCCGATCTTCACCGACGGCTCGACACCATCGGGCAAGTAAATGTCGAGACGCGATCCGAACCGGATCAGCCCGAACCGCTCTCCTCGATCCAGAACCGCGCCCTCTTGCGTAAAGCTCAGGATCCGCCGCGCCACCAGACCGGCGATCTGGGTTACGGTCAGGATGCGGTCGTCCTCCATCCGGATGACAAGCGAATTGCGCTCATTGTCCTCGCTCGCCTTGTCGAGCGACGCGTTCAGAAACTTTCCGGGCTTGTAGGCGATCTTTTCCACCTTCCCGGCCACCGGCGCGCGGTTGATATGGCAGTTGAACACCGACATGAACACGCTGACCCGTGTCAGCGGCACCTCGGGCAAGCCAAGCTCGCGCGGCGGCACCGCCGGTTCGATCAACGACACGATGCCGTCGGCGGGGCTGATGACCAGACCCGGCGCATCCGGCACCACCCGTTCGGGATCGCGGAAGAAATAGTAACACCAGATCGTGAGACCCACGCCGATCCAGCCCAGCACGTCTTCGATCGCGAACAGGACAAGTGTCACCGCCGCGAAGATCGCGACGAACTTTCGCCCCTCCGGGTGCATCGGCTTGATGAATGTATCGGTCATGCGCATCGCGGCAATATCCTCTCAAAGCGTTGCGCGTCGGTAAACCCGCGCAGGCCAACGTGCAAGGCATCCCGTCATGACGTGCCGTCGCGGCTCAGGGATCGGGATGCGTCGCCACCATGCTGTCGCGCTTCGAGAACGTCTCGAACCATGCCGCAAGCCCATCGCGCCCCGTCCGCCATGAGCGTTCGTTGTGGCGCAGGTCGAGATAGCCAAGCGCACAGGCCACGGCGATATGCCCCATGTCCATGCGCCCATTGAGATGGCTCATCCAGCGCGTGTTCAACGCATCGAGCGCACGGGAGACCTTGCCCCACTGGCCTTCGACCCAGTCCATCATGACCTTCTCTTCGGGCCGGAAGCGTGTCTCGTAGACCATCAGCACCGCCGCATCGAGAATTCCGTCCGCCGTCGCCTCGAGCGTCAGCGTGTCCCAGATCCGATGTTCCGGATATAGCCCCGCATTGGCCCGCGCATCCAGGAACCGGCAAATCACCCGGCTGTCATAGATCGTCGGCCCGTCCGACCGCACCAGCGCCGGGATCTTGCCCACCGGGTTCGCCGCGATCAGTTTGGAATCGGGGGCCAGCGGAGTGGTGGCCACATCCACGTGCTCGATGTCGTCATATTGCCCGGTTTCGTACAGCGTGACGAGCACCTTGCGGACGAAGGGCGAGGGGCCTGAACGAAGAAGTTGCATCTGTCTGCTCCCGATATCTGTGATGAGAAAGGTAATACCTTTGCACGCCGATTGCCAAGCGGCACGTCTCGATGCGTCAACGCATCGCTTACGCTAGGCCAACCGAACGTGGGCCGTCACAGAACCGGAGGGTCCGCCATCAACGCGGCCAGTGCCTCAAGCTCTGTCCCAATCCCGCCGAGAACAGAAGCCGCCGCGCTTTCCCGGACCTCATCGGGTTTGTTCTGACCCAATTTCCATGTTGCGGCAATATCCTCGACCACCATGCGGCAGGGCACGATCATGCGCATCATCTTCTCAAGAACCTCCGGCGTCATCTTGTCGGTGGTCCAGGGTCGTTTCGGGGCAAGCCGGGTTTCGAAGAACGCCGACTGCGTGTCCAGCACCTCGCGCATTTTACCATGTGGTAAAAGTTCCAGAACCCCGGTGATCTGCACCGCAACGTAGTTCCAGGTCGGCACCTGGTCCGCGACGCCGTACCAGTCTGGCGAGACATAGGCGTCCGGGCCCGTCACGGCGATCCGCGCGGGCAGCGGGGCCTTCAACGCCCGGGCAATCGGGTTCGACCGCACCAGATGGATCAGCACCTCGCGCCCGTCCTCGGACAGCAGGATCGGCACATGCGCCACCATCGGCACGGGATCGCCGTTCATCAAAAGCGTACCAAACGCGCGGTCGCGGACAAATGCGATGTCCTTGGCGTGATCCTGGCTGTGGAAATTTGGGTTCGGGTGCATGTCGGAAACTCGAAAGCGGCGGAAGCAACGCGATCTCAATCGCATGCCCCCGTCAGAAAATCCCGCCTTTTATTGTAACCGTCACACTCACCCGGCCTTGGGATGCGACGCCTCGTAAACCTTCATCAGATGCACTGTATCGACCGAGGTATAGGCCTGCGTCGTCGACAGCGAAGCATGCCCCAGCAATTCCTGGATCGCCCGTAGATCGCCCCCGGCGGCCAGAAGATGGGTCGCGAAGCTGTGCCGCATCGCGTGCGGTGTCGCGGTCGCGGGCAGTCCGAGCTGCATCCGCGCCTGTTCGGTGACTTTCTGCACCAAACGCGCGTTCAACGCGCCGCCCCGCACACCGCGAAAGACCGGGGCGGCAGGCTCCATCTCGAAGGGGCACAACCGAACATAGGTCTGGACCGCCTGCCGCGCGATCGGCAGGACCGGAACGACCCGTTCCTTGCCGCCCTTGCCGATAATCCGCATCGCTTCGCCCAAGGGCAGGTCCCGCCCGGTCAGGCCAAGCGCCTCGGAGATCCGCAACCCGCACCCATAAAGCAGCGTCACCACCGCCATGTCGCGCGCACCGACCCAATCCTTTTGTGATTGCTGCCCCACCGTTTCGATCATCGCCCGGGCCGCATCTTCGTTGAGCGGGCGGGGAAGCTTTTTCTGAAACTTCGGCGCCCGCGTCGACAGCACGGCGGTGGGTTCGAACCCCTCACGCTCGGCCAGCCAGCGGTAGAAGGATTTGACCGCCGACAGCTTGCGCGCAAGCGACCGGGGGCTTGCGCCGCCACCGCGGGTATGTGCCATCCAGGCCCGCATATCCGGCACCGCAATCCGCGCCAAGGGTGCAAGCCCCTGCGCCTCGCCGGTGTACTCGGTCATGAAAGCGATGAAATCCACCACGTCGCCGCGATAGGCGGTCAGCGTGTTCTCCGCCGTTCCGTTGAGCGCGCGGCTCGACGCGAGCCATCCCTCCAGCGCGTCCCGCGCCGCCGGAGAGATCGGGACCGTCACGACAGCCAGCGCCGCATCTGGCGCTCGAACACACCGGTGAAGAAGGTCAGAAGGTCGGTGCCCTGCTGTGGCGTGAAGTGATGCGGATCCTCGGCCCCCATCACCAGCAACCCCGGCAACCGTCCCGGCCCGAAATCCAGCTTGAGACACGCCTCCGACCGGATCCAGTCGGCCTTTTCGCCGTAAATCTCGCGCGTTCCGGTCTCGATCTGGCGCAAAGTCACCTGCCGCGGCGCCGTGTTCCGCCCCGCCGTGAGATACTCGTCGATGAAGCCCGGCGCCGCCACCGACAGCACCGATCCCAACCGTTTGATCGCGGGGTCCTCGTCATTCTGCACCGATTCCAGCACCAGCTTGATCACATCGACGCGCAGGATCTCGGCCACGTCCCCGCCCAGATCGCGCAGGAAGGGTTCGAACTCGACCGGATCCATAAGCCGCAGGATCGCGCGATGCACCTGGTTCGTGCCGGCAAGGTTCTCATAAGCCGCCGCGATCACCGACCGGTGCGTGTCTTCCAGCCGGTCCAGCCTCGCCTCGAGCCGGTCCATCGCGATGCCGCGCAGATCGACGATATTGCCGCCCATCGCACGTTCGTTCGCGGCAATCAGCGCGCGCATGAGATCCTGATCCTCCAGAATCACATCGGGGCGCGTCATGATCTTTTCGCGCAAGTCGTCGTCGATACGGGGGCTGCTCATGCCATTCTCGTGTTCTTGTATTTTGCCGGACCCTATCAGCAGAGCAAAAAAGATGCCCGCATTTTTTCAATCAAATGCGGGCAACTTGCAAAACTGTGACAGATCAGACCGGCGAAAGCGCGCGGCTCAGAGGATCTTGATATTAGCCGCGGCGGCGTCTTTCACGAACTGGTCCAGACCCTTGTCCGTCAGGACGTGGTTCGCCATCGCCTTGATCACACCCGGAGGCGCCGTCGCCACGTCGGCGCCGATCTTGGCGCAGTCGCTCATGTGATTGGCGGTGCGGATCGACGCGGCGAGGATGTTCGTCTCGAAGCCGTAATTGTCGTAGATCTCGCGAATATCGGCGATCAGGTCGAGACCATCCATGTTCAGATCGTCCAGACGACCGATGAACGGAGAGATGAATGTCGCGCCGGCCTTGGCCGCCAGAATGGCTTGATTGGCCGAAAAACACAGCGTCACGTTCACCATCTTGCCTTCATCGGTGAGCACCTTGCACGCTTTCAGCCCGTCCCAGGTCAGCGGCACCTTCACCGCGATGTTCTCGGCAATCTCGGCCAGCTTGCGGCCCTCCGCGATCATGTCCTCGGCCTTGAGCGCGACCACTTCCGCCGAAACCGGACCTTCGACCAAATCACAGATCTCTTTGGTCACTTCGAGAATATCGCGTCCCGATTTCTTGATCAGCGAGGGGTTGGTCGTCACCCCGTCCACCATGCCCAACGCGTTGAGCTCCGCGATCGCGTCAATTTCCGCTGTGTCGACAAAGAATTTCATGGCTGTCGCTCCTCTGATGGGTTGGCCTTTCCTACCTTGGGCTTTACCCCATGACAACGAGGACGGAAACCCTGAACCGATGGCGCTAACATCCAGCTATTTCGACGAAGGCGCGCTGATCGGCGTGTTGACCACCCAACCACTGGACCGGGTGCTGGATTATCGTGCACCCGAAGGCGGCTGTCATCTGGGCGCATTCGTCGAGGTGCCGCTGGGGCCGCGCAAGGTGCTTGGCGTGGTCTGGGGACCGGGCAAGGGCGACTACGACATCTCCAAGGTGCGGTCTGTCATCCGCGTGCTCGACGCCGCGCCGATGCGCGAGGAACTGATGGCCTTCCTCACCCGCGCCGGGGATTACACGCTCACCCCGATGCCCGCGATGCTGCGGCTGGCCACCCGCGCGCCGGGGCTGGGCGATCCGCCCTCCATGCGCAAGATCTACCGACTGGGCGACACGACCCCTGATCGCATGACCGACGCCCGCACCCGCGTGCTCGACGTGTTGCGCGACATGGGCGGGTTGTCCCTGACCCTCAGGGAGTTGGCCGACGCGGCGGGCGTCACCACCTCCGTGGTCAAGGGCCTCGCCAAGCTGGGTGCCGTGCGCGAGGAAGACAGCCCGCGCGACACACCCTTCCCGACGCTCGACCCGACATACGCAGGCAAGGACCTCACCGAAGACCAGTCCACCGCCTCCGCCACCCTGCGCGCCGCAGTCGCCACACGCAGCTACGGCACGACCCTTCTCAAGGGCGTCACCGGATCGGGCAAGACCGAGGTCTATCTCGAAGCCGTCGCCGAATGTCTGTCCCAAGGCCGTCAGGCGCTGGTGCTGCTGCCGGAAATCGCTCTGACCGCCGAATTCCTCACCCGCGTCGATGCACGCTTCGGGGCCAAACCCGCCGAATGGCACTCCGGCGTCACGATCACAGACCGCCGCCGCGTGTGGAAGATGGTGGCACAGGGCGGCGCGCAGTTGGTCGTCGGCGCGCGCTCGTCGCTCTTCCTGCCGTTCCGCGATCTGGGGCTGATCGTCGTGGATGAGGAACACGACACCTCCTACAAACAGGAAGACGGCGTGCTCTACAACGCCCGCGACATGGCCGTGCTGCGCGCGTCGATCTGCGGCGCGCAGGTGATCCTTGCTTCGGCCACGCCCAGTCTTGAGTCCTGGGCCAATGCCGATGCGGGCAAATACACCAAGCTCGAACTGACCTCGCGCTTCGGTGCCGCCGTCATGCCCGAAATGCGCGCCATCGACATGCGCAACGAGGACCTGCCCGGGTCAAGCTGGATCTCTCCAACCCTGCAACGCGCGGTGCAACAACGGCTTGATCAAAAAGAACAGGCGCTGCTCTTCATCAACCGCCGTGGCTACGCCCCCGTCACCATCTGCCGCGCCTGCGGGCACCAGATCGGCTGCGACCACTGCGATGCGCGCATGGTGGAACATCGCTTCCTCAAGCGCCTCGTCTGCCACCAATGCGGCGAGACCAAACCGCTCCCCAGCGTGTGCCCCTCCTGCGAAGCCGAAGACAAGCTCGCCGCCGTCGGTCCCGGTGTCGAACGCCTCGCCGAAGAAGCGCAGGCGCTCTTCCCCGACGCCCGCCTCGCGGTGCTCTCGTCGGATATGTTCGGCTCTGCCCGCGCGCTGAAGGCCGAGATCGAGACCATCGCCAGCGGCGGCGCGGACCTCATCATCGGCACGCAGCTTGTCGCCAAGGGCCACAACTTCCCGCTCTTGACGCTGGTTGGCGTCATCGACGCCGATCTGGGCTTGCAAGGATCGGACCTGCGCGCGGCGGAACGCACCTTCCAACTGATGCGGCAGGTGGCAGGCCGTGCGGGACGCGCCGACAAGCCGGGGCAGGCGCTGATGCAGACCTACCAGCCCGAACACCCGGTGATCCGCGCGATCCTGTCCGGCGATGAACAGGACTTCTGGACCGCCGAAGCGGGTGAACGCCGTGCTGCCGGTGTGCCGCCCTATGGACGCCTCGCCGGGATCATCCTGTCATCCACGGACGTGCAAGAGGTGTTCGACCTCGGCAACGCCCTCGCCCGAAACGACGCCCCCCTGCGCCGCGCCGGTGCCCAGGTATTCGGTCCCGCACCGGCCCCAATCGCCCGCGTGCGTGGCCGCCACCGCGTGCGCCTGCTGGTCAAGGCCCCCAAGGGCACCGCGCTCCAACCCGCCCTTGCCGAATGGGTCGCCCCGTTCAAGCTCAAGGGTGAACTGCGCATGGCCATAGATATCGACCCGCAGAGTTTCTACTGACTGAATTGGGCGAGAAAGTTCGCACCGAGCCGCCCGGAAGATCAATTCGTGGCGATGTTCGCCGGTTCGCGATCTCGCGTCGCGCTCTGCCTATTTCGGCATCATGAAGAACTCTTCGCGAACGATCATGCCGTCTTCGACCGTGTAGATGGCGATCTCTCGGAGCGTCATCTGCCGACCGGTCTCTTTATGCGTCACCTCGACCTCGAACCGTACGGCGAAGCGGTTTGGCGGATGGACATAAGGCCCGTCGGCGTCGAGCTTGTTGATCTCGTGTGCTGCCGCCCACACTTCGCGTTTCGTCTGGATCGCACCGCGTCCCTTGGCGATCCGCACCTCGCGACCGGGCGGAACGACCGCCTCGACCGATTCCGCGTTCTCGGTGTAAAGTTCGTCAACATGCGCAATGCCGCGACGATCCCGCATCGCTTGAACGAAGTCGCGCCCGAGTTTGACCAGATCTTCCATGGCAGTCCTCCTCATTGCTTTCGCAGTGTACCATCCTTCCCGAAGGCGGGACTTGACTAGGATCATGGTGACCGAGTTTGACCGCATGCCGATGTGGCACATGCAGAAGTCGCCATACGCAAAACCCTAACAAAACCTTAATAGGACCGATCCGGTCCAAAATGTTTCGCGCGCGAAACAATAGGTCAGGATGCGCACCCTTTCTGACCAGAGGCGAGCGGCCCACAGCGCGCCCCTTTTTCCGCCCATGCCTTGTATGCCCACGCAGGCCAATCTACATGGGCTTGCATGAAGCGATTTATCCCTTTCGTGAAGTCCGACCCCACGGTCGCCGTCGTCCGCCTTCAGGGCACCATCGCGGCCAGCACACGCGGCACTCTGAGCGATGCGAGCCTGCGGACGTTGCTGGAAAAAGCCTTCCGCAGGGGAAAGCCAGCCGCGGTCGCTCTCGAGATCAATTCGCCCGGTGGATCGCCGGTGCAAAGCTCGCTGATCGGGGCTCGGATCCGGCGCCTGTCCGAAGAGACCGAAATCCCGGTCTACGCTTTCGTCGAAGATGTCGCCGCGTCCGGTGGCTACTGGATCGCCAGCGCCGCGGACGAGATCATCGCCGATCCCAGTTCCATCCTTGGCTCCATTGGCGTCATTTCCGCAAGCTTCGGCGCGCATGTGTTCCTGCAACGCCAGGGGATCGAACGGCGCGTGTATACGGCGGGCAAGTCGAAATCCATGCTCGACCCGTTCCGCCCCGAGAACGAAGAGGATGTGGCCCGCCTGAACCGCTTGCTGGGCCAGTTGCACGACACCTTCATCAATCAGATCAAATCCCGCCGGGGCAGCAAGCTGGCCGACAATCCCGATCTCTTCACCGGGGAAATCTGGGTCGGTCAGAATGCGGTGGATGTCGGTCTGGCCGATCACGTCGGACACCTCGTCCCGATGATGAAGGACCGCTACGGCGACAAGGTCAAATTCCGCCGCTACGAACAGCGCCGCCCGTTCTTTAGCCGTTTCGGTGCGAAACTCACATCCGATGCGCTTAGCGCCATCGAAGAACGCGCCGAGTTTGCGCGGTACGGGCTGTGACGTGATCCTCAAGATCGTCTTTCTCTTCCTGATCTTCATGGGCGTGCTTGCCATGTTCGGAAAGCTGCGCATTCCCGGCGCCAAACGTCTTGCCAGTGCCAAGTGCCGCAAGTGCGGGCGCTACCGCATCGGCAAGGGGCTGTGTCCCTGTAGCGGAAAGGCAGGCTGACATGCTGATGATCTGGGGAGGTGTCGCCATCGGGTTGGTGATCCTGCTTCTTGCAGGGGATGCGTTGGTCAAAGGCGCCGTCAATCTGTCGCTGCGCATCGGTATTCCGGCCCTGATCGTCAGCCTGACCGTTGTGGCCTTCGGCACGTCCGCGCCGGAACTGCTCATCTCGATCAAGGCCGCGATGGAGAACGTGCCGGGCATCGCGCTGGGCAACGTCGTGGGATCGAACACGGCGAACATCCTGTTGGTGCTGGGCATCCCGGCGCTTCTGGCGGTGATGCACACCAGCGAATGCAACACGCGCAAGAGCTACGTGATCATGCTGGGCGCGTCGGTTCTGTTCATCGCGCTGGCGTTCCGGGGTGTCTTTGACTGGCTCGCAGGCATTGTCCTGTTGATCGTGCTGGCGGTGATCCTGGGCGACTCCATGCGAGAAGCCCTCGCCCATCGCCGCGCCGGGAAAGAGGCGGAGGACGAGGAAGAGCCCGAAGGGGCCGATCCCGACATGCCGTGGTGGAAGATCATCCTCTATCTCGTGCTGGGTTTGGTGGGCCTTCCTTTGGGTGCGGACCTCTTGGTCGACAGCTCGGTCGAGATCGCGACGTTGTTCGGCGTCAGCGACACGGTGATCGGGCTGACGCTGGTGGCATTGGGCACCTCGTTGCCCGAGCTTGCGACCACCGTGATGGCGGCGCTGCGCCGTCAAGCGGATGTGGCGCTGGGCAACGTGATCGGGTCAAATATGTTCAACCTTTTGGCCATCATCGGTGTCGCCTCCCTGATCGCGCCGATCCCGGTGGATCCGGAATTCCTGCGCTTCGATCTCTGGGTCATGCTGGGCGCGTCGCTTCTGATTTTCCCGCTTGTCTTCCTCAAGCGTGACCTGACCCGGATCTGGGGTGTGGTCTTGTCTGCGCTCTATCTGGGCTACATTGCGCTTGTCATCATGTAAGCGCGGAGGGTCCTCATGAGCAGAGCATTGATCACAGGCGCCGGAAAACGGCTGGGCCGTGCTATGGCCCTCTACCTTGCCGATCGCGGATATGACATAGCCGTGCACTACGCCACGTCGGGGGACGAGGCCGAAGAGGTCGCGGGCATGATCCGGGCGAAGGGTCAGAGCGCCTGCACGGTTCAGGCCGATCTGTTGAACGAGGACGAGACACAGGCGCTGGTCGACAAGACCATCGAGGGCATCGGCGGACCGTTGACGGTGCTGATCAACAACGCGTCTATTTTCGAGTATGACACTCTCGAAACCGCCACGCGCGACAGCTGGAACCGGCATCTGGACAGCAACCTGCGCGCGCCATTTGTGCTGACCCAGAATTTCGCAGCGCAACTGCCGGACCCGGAAACCGATGACCGGGACGAGCCGGTCGCGCCGGGGCTGGTGGTGAACATGATCGACCAGCGGGTGCGCAAGCTGACGCCGGAGTTCATGACCTACACCATCGCCAAGATGGGTCTCTGGGCCTTCACCCAGACCAGCGCCCAGGCTCTGGGTCCGAAATGCCGGGTCAACGCCATCGGTCCGGGGCCAACCCTTCGCGGCGGCCGCCAGAGCGAAGAGCACTTTGCCAGACAGCGCGCGGCAACGGTTCTGGAACGGGGTGCCAACACCTCGGATATCACCGGGGCGCTGGGCTATTTTCTGGACGCGCCGGGCATCACCGGGCAGTTGCTGTGCGTGGATGGTGGACAGCATCTTGCGTGGCAGACACCGGACGTGATCGGCGTGGAATGATGTATCCCGCGAGCAAGTTTTGCACCGCTCGCGTTGACGTAACGAAACCGTTACAAAAGTCTTAATGTTTTCAGTCCCTTGTCGCGCGTTAACAAATTTTAGTATTAGTATCAATGAGTTACATTGGCGCCTAAAAATTAGGCAAATCAGCGAACGGACCGAAAAACAAAGGAAAATCCCGAACGTCTGAAACTTCTCCGCAGACTTATCCACAGAAACCGTGGATGTCTTAACGGTTGCATACGTGGGATTGATGGGGCAGCGAGATCGAAAGAATCGTGGAATCCACAGAAGCGTCAAATCAGACTGACATGTCCAAGCACACTGACACCGAACCTCTGACCGGGCACGCCTGTATCCAGAGCTATCTCAAGACACTGGATTCGAGTCCCGGCGTCTACCGGATGCTCGATAGCCAGGCGCGGGTGCTCTATGTCGGCAAGGCGCGCAACCTCAAGGCGCGGGTGTCGAATTACGCGCGCCTTGCCGGGCATTCGGGGCGCATCGCGCGGATGATCTCGGAAACCGCGTCGATGATGTTTCTCACGACGCGGACGGAAACCGAGGCGCTGCTCTTGGAGCAGAACCTCATCAAGCAGCTCAAGCCGCGCTACAACGTGCTTTTGCGCGACGACAAGTCATTCCCGAACATCCACGTCACGGATCACGCCTTCCCGATGATCCACAAGCATCGCGGCGCGAAAAAGGAAAAGGGCGCGTATTACGGACCTTTCGCCAGCGCGGGCGCGGTGAACCGGACGCTGAACCAGTTGCAGAAGGTGTTTCTGCTGCGCAATTGCACGGACGCGATGTTCGAAAGCCGCACGCGGCCTTGCCTGCTCTACCAGATCAAGCGGTGCAGCGCGCCTTGTGTCGGGAAGATTTCGGAAAAGGATTATGCCGAGAGCGTACGCGATGCAGAACGCTTCCTGTCGGGCAAATCCACCAATGTGCAGGAAACGCTGGCCAAACAGATGGCGCAGGCGTCGGAAGAGATGGAGTTCGAACGCGCCGCCGCCTTGCGCGACCGCATCCGCGCGCTGACGCAGGTTCAGACGGCGCAGGGCATCAACCCGCGTGGCGTGACCGAGGCGGATGTGATCGCGCTGCACCTGGAGAAGGGACAGGCCTGCGTTCAGGTGTTCTTCATCCGGGCGAACCAGAATTGGGGCAACCGCGATTTCTACCCGCGTGTCGGCCCGGACGTGGAAGAGGCCGAGGTGCTGGAGGCGTTCATCGGCCAGTTCTACGACACCAAGGAACCGGCCCGGCTTTTGCTGCTCTCACATCTGATCGAGAACGAGGATCTGATGACCGAGGCCCTGACGACAAAGCTGGGCCGCAAGGTGGAGATCGCGGTGCCGCGCCGGGGCGAGAAGTCGGAGCTTGTGGACGGGGCGCTTCGCAACGCGCGGGAGTCGCTGGCGCGGCGGATGGCGGAAACGGCGACACAGGCCAAGCTGTTGCGTGGACTGGCCGAGGCCTTCGGATTGGACACGCCGCCCGAGCGGATCGAGGTCTACGACAACAGCCATATTCAGGGCACCAATGCCGTGGGCGCGATGATCGTCGCGGGGCCGGACGGCTTCATGAAGAACCAGTATCGCAAGTTCAACATCAAGGGGGATGACCTTACCCCGGGCGACGATTTCGGGATGATGAAAGAGGTGTTGACCCGGCGGTTCAAGCGGCTGCTCAAGGATGACCCGGAACGCGACAAGGGGTTGTGGCCCGATCTGTTGCTGATCGATGGCGGCGCAGGGCAGGTGTCCGCCGTGCGCGAGATCATGAAAGAATACGGGGTCGAGGACGTACCGATGGTCGGCGTGGCCAAGGGCGTGGACCGCGATGCGGGCAAGGAGGAGTTCCATCGCACGGGGATGCGCCCCTTTGCGCTGCGCCACAATGATCCGGTGCTGTATTTCGTGCAACGTCTGCGGGACGAGGCGCACCGGTTCGCCATCGGCACGCACCGGGCCAAGCGGGCGAAGTCGCAGATGGCGAACCCGCTGGATGAGATCGCGGGCGTCGGCGGCGCGCGCAAGCGGGCGCTTCTGGCGCATTTCGGGTCGGCCAAGGCCGTCAGCCGCGCCAATCTCGCGGACCTCAAGGCGGTGGACGGTGTGAGCGAGGCGTTGGCGGAGCGGATCTACGCGTTCTTCCACGAGAAAGGGTAGCCGCCCTGCCTCCGGCGCCGCGCTTTGGCGGTGTCTGTTGCGTGTGCATATTTTTTGGAACAATGAAGGTTCAGGGGACAAGCGTGCCCAACGCCTCGCGCACTTGCGCAGGCAGCGGCGCGGGGCGGTTGTCTGCGCCGACATGCACTTGGGTAAAGAACCCTTCGGCCCCGGCCGTATCGTTGTCATTGGCGAACAGCGCGATCTCGTAGCGGAAGGAGGATGTGCCGATATGGGCGATCCTGATCCCGGCTGTCAGGATGTCGGGGAAGCCCAGTTCCGCGTGATAGCGGCAGCCGCTTTCGACAACGAGAAAGCGGGTCGCTTCGGGGCCTCGGATCTCGATCCCTTGATCCATCTGCCAGAGGCTTACGGCGGTGTCGAAAAGCGCGTAGTAGGTCGCGTTGTTCAGGTGGCCGTATTCGTCATTGTCCTGCCAGCGCGTCGGCAGAATGCGGAAGGCGCGGTAGTCGGCGCGGGTTCCGGGGGCAGGGCGTGCCATCAGCCCGACCGCAGCAGACGGAACGCCGCCGATGCGCCCCATCCGGCGGCGATCGCGATGGCGAGCGACAGAAGGCCATATGCCAGCGGCTGCTGACGTGACAGGTTGAAGAGCCAGCGTTCGAGACCGACCTTGCGCACATCGATGCTGGTCTCGTAATGCGACACCACCTTGCCACCGCGGGTCAGGAAGATGCGGGTGGCGTACTCGCCTTCGGTCAGGTTCGCGGGCATCTGGATCGCCGTGTTGAAAAGCGTGGCTTCCTTCAGGTCGACCGCGCCTTCGTTGAGCACGTAGAGGCCGTTGTCCATGCGAATGCGGATCAGCGCGTTGATGAAGGCCTGCGGATTGGCGACCTGCGACCAGGCTCCGACGGACCGGATGGCGCGCGGAATCGAGATCGTGTGGCGCAGATCGTCGGCTTCGTTGAGAACCTCCTCCCACGGCGCAGAGGTGGCGATGGCGTAAAAGCTCGGCGCGGCGGACACGTTCAGGGAATCGGCGTTCACCCAGATGCCCAGGATGCGGTCCTTGCGGCGCACGGTGATCGGCTCCAGCGGGCCGGAGATCGTGACGATGACCTGAAGCGGGGGCGCTTGCGCGATCGGTTCTTCGCGTTTGATCGCTCCGTAAAGGATAATCTCGGATCCGTCGAAATTGGTCGAGATCGAGACCTGATCCCGGCTGAGGCCGAGCACCACCTCTTCGGCACGCAAAGGCGCGGCGAGAAGGGTTAGGATCAGGAGCAGCCAACGCATCAGTGACCCTCCGCCGCGCCGATCGAAAAGAGCTCGGCCGGTTGGATCAGCAGGTCCAGTGCCAGCTTGCCGCACACGACGAGCACCATGAGCGCCAGCAGGATGCGGAGTTGTTCGGCCTTGAGCCGGGACCCGATCATCGTGCCGAACTGGGCGCCGACGACGCCGCCGACAAGAAGCAGGACCGCCAGCACCATGTCCACGGTGTAGTTCGTGGTGGCGTGCAGGAGGGTGGTGAAACCGGTGACGAAGATGATCTGGAAGAGCGATGTGCCCACGACCACCTTTGTGGGCATGCCCAGCAGGTAGATCATCGCAGGCACCATGATGAAACCGCCGCCCACACCCATGATCGCCGCGAGAATGCCCACCAGAACGCCGACGATCAGCGGCGGGATCACCGAGATGTAAAGACCCGAGGTGCGGAACCGCATCTTGAAGGGCAGGCCGTGGATCCAGTTGTGTTTCTTCCGCGCGGGCGGCTTGCCGGACTTGGTCTTGCGGATGGCGTTCAGGCTTTCGACGAACATCAGCGACCCGATGATGCCGAGAAACACGACGTAGCAGAGCTTTACCAGCAGATCGACCTGACCCAGGCTTTTGAGGTAATTGAAAACCCAGACACCCAGCGCCGCGCCGACAAGACCGCCGATCAGGAGGACGGTCCCCATACGCAGGTCGACGGTTTTGCGTCTGAGATGTGCCAGCACGCCCGAAAACGACGACGCGACAATCTGGTTCGCCTCGGTCGCGACGGCGACGGCGGGGGGGATCCCGATGAAGAACAGCAGCGGTGTCATGAGGAACCCGCCTCCGACACCGAACATGCCCGACAGCACGCCGACCGCACCGCCCAGACCCAGCAGGAGAAAGGCGTTTACGGAAACCTCGGCGATGGGGAGGTAGATCATCATGTTTGTCCTTAAACCCAAGCGGCGCGCCGTTTCAAGGTGTGCAGTGCCGCAGGTGCAAAAAGGACTTAGAATTTGGTCTCAACTGGACTCAGGGTGGGGAGGAGGATGCGGTGACGCATCCTCCGGTTTCCGTTGACGGAAGCAGGCCCGTGTTTGGGCTCAGCGTTCCTTGACGTAGGGCTCACCGCCCGCGCGCGGCGGGATGGCCTTGCCGACGAACCCGGCGAGGATGACCACCGTCAGGATGTAGGGCAGCGCGTCCATGAATTGCACCGGCACCACGAAGGCTCCGAGATCGATATTCTGGTAGCGCAGCGCCACGGCTTGCAGCAGTCCGAAGAGCAGGCAGGCGTAGAGCGCGTACCACGGCCGCCACTTGGCAAAGATCAGGGCGGCCAGCGCGATAAAGCCGCGGCCTGCGGTCATGTCCTTGACGAACCCGGCCTGAAGCGCCGTGGCGAGATACGCGCCCGCAACACCGCAGAGGATGCCGCAGATGCCCACCGCCACGTAGCGCAGCCCCACGACCGAAATGCCTGCCGTGTCCACCGCTTCGGGGGCTTCACCGACGGCACGCAGGCGCAGGCCGAAGCGGGTGCGGTAGAGCAACCACCATGTGAGCGGCACCATTGCGAAGGCGACGTAGACGAGGACGGAATGACCCGAGATTAGCTCGGAGTAGATCGGTCCGACCAGCGGTATGCCGGCCAGGGATTGTGCGCCTGGCAGGATGATCGCCTCGAACCGGCCTGCGCCGATCAGCGACGGTGTGCGGCCGCCCTGGCTGAACCAGTCCTGCGCAATGAGGACGGTCAGGCCAGCGGCCAGGAAGTTGATCGCGACGCCGGAGATAAGCTGGTTGCCGCGAAAGGTGATCGAGGCCAGCCCGTGCAGCACCGACAGGGCGAGCGATGCGGCGATGCCAGCGCCAAGGCCCATCCAGACATCGCCGGTGATTGAGGCGATGGCAGCGGAAAAGAACGCAGCCGCCAGCATCTTGCCTTCGAGCCCGATGTCGAAGATGCCCGCGCGTTCGGAAAAAAGCCCTGCAAGACAGGCCAGAAGAAGCGGTGTGGCCAGACGAACGGTGCTGTCGAGGACCTGAAGAAGTGTCAAGAAATCCATGGCGCACCTTTGGCTTGATATTCGTGGTGTGCGGTCATTCCGCCGGACCCGTCTGTGCCGACCGCTTGTCGGGCTTGGGTGTGCGGCGCATCGAGAGGAACAGTTTTTCGAGCGGCATCCGCACCATGTTGTCCAGCGCTCCGGTGAACAGGATCACCAGCGCCTGGATCACCACGATCAGTTCGCGGGGGATGTTCGTCCAGAGCGCAAGCTCGGCCCCGCCCTGGTAGAGGAACCCGAAGAGCAGCGCCGCCAGAAGGACGCCCAGCGGATGGGATCGGCCCATGAGCGCCACGGCGATGCCGATGAAGCCGGCACCTTCGGTGGCGTTCATCACAAGCCGCTCGGCTTCGCCCATGGTGGTGTTGAGCGCCATCATCCCGGCCAGTCCGCCCGAGATCAACATCGTGACCACAGTGATCTTGACCGGGCTGATACCGGCGTATTTCGCGGCGGATTCAGAGTTTCCGAAGGCCCGGATTTCGTAGCCAAGCCGCGTCCGCCAGATCAGCACCCAGACAAAGACACATGCCAGAAGGGCAATGAAGAACGTCACGTTGGCCGGAGCGCCGCGAAACATCGGCTCCGCCGCCGTTGAGAACATTTGCTGGAAGGTGGGCAGATGCGTGGGTTCGGGGAAGCGTGCCGTCGCCGGGTCCATCGCGCCTTGCGGGCGCAGGACATTGACGAGGACGTAGTTCAGAACCGCAGCCGCGATGAAGTTGAACATGATCGTGGTGATCACGATATGGCTGCCGCGCTTGGCTTGCAGATAGGCGGGGATCAGCGCCCAGAGCGCACCGAAAAGCGCCGCCGAGACCGTCGCACCGATAAGCGCCACGTACCAGTTGGGCCACGGAATGTAGAGGCAGGCCAGCGCAACGCCCAGACCGCCGATCATCGCCTGGCCTTCGCCGCCGATGTTGAACAGGCGGGCGTGAAATGCCACGGCGACGGCAAGGCCGGTGAAGATGAAGTTGGTCGCGTAGTAAAGCGTATAGCCCCAACCGGAGGACCGCATCAGCGCGCCGTCAACCATGAGCTTGAAGGCGGCGATCGGGTCTTCGCCGATACCGATGATGACCAGCGCCGACAGGATCGCGGCGAGGATGAGCGAAATCAGGGGGACAAGGACCGCGTCGGCCCAGCCGGGCATCTTATCCATCTTTGTCGCTCTCCTTGGGGTCTTTTTTCGGTTCCGGGTTCTTCGGAGCCGCGTGTGCGGTCTGCGTGATCGTGGCGCTCAGGCTGCCGAGACTGATGGAGTCGGATTTGGGCGGCTGGTCCACGTTGACCGTCTCGGGTGTGATTTCATCGGCCTTCTTGGTCTGGACCGGTGGCTCAGGTGTTTTTGGCTCTTGCGGGCGGTTAGCGGCCTCAACAGGTGTGTCATCCGGGGTGGGCGCTTCAGAGGTCTTCGGATCGGCTTCCGCCTCGGGCTGCGTTGCGTCGGAGGTTTCCTTGGCCTTCGCCTCGGCTTCAGCGGCTTGCTGCAACTCTTCTTCGTTCATCGCCATCGGGGAGGCGGGCATTGCCGCGTGGGCGGTGTCGGTGATGCCTGCCATCAGGAGGCCGAGTTCCTGTTCGTTCGTCTCGGACGGGTCGCGTTCGCCCATGATCTGACCGTCGAACATCACAGCGATGCGGTCGGAAAGCGAGAAGATCTCGTCGAGTTCGACGGACACCAGGAGGATCGCCTTGCCTTCGTCGCGCAGGCGGATGATCTGCTTGTGGATGAATTCGATCGCTCCGATATCGACGCCCCGAGTGGGTTGCCCCACCAGAAGAATGTCGGGATTCCGTTCGATTTCGCGCGCCAGAACGATCTTTTGCTGGTTGCCGCCCGAGAAATTGCGCGCCGCGAGTTTCGGGTTGGGCGGGCGCACATCGAAGCGCTCCATCTTGGCGGCCGCTTCGGCCTTGATCGCGGCGTTGTTCATCAGCGGTCCAGTCTGGATCTTAGGATCGCGGTGATACCCGAAGATCGTGTTTTCCCAGGCGGTGAACGGCATGATCAGGCCTGCACGATGCCGGTCTTCGGGCACATGCGCGATCCCGCGCGCGCGACGGGATTGGCCGTCGGAATGTTTGCCGGTCAGGTCGATCTCCTGACCGTTGACGCGGATGCTCCCGGTCGCGTTCGCGTAGCCGCCAAGCACTTCGAGCAGTTCGGACTGGCCGTTCCCGGCGACACCCGCGACGCCGAGGATCTCGCCCGCGTGCACCTCGAGCGAGATCCCTTTGAGCCGTTCGACACCCTTGTCGTCCGTCAGACGCAGGTTTTCCACCTCGAGCACCGGTTTGCCCGGCGTTGCGGGTTTCTTGTCCACATGCAGCAGAACCTTGCGCCCGACCATCATCTCGGCCAGCCGCTCGGGGCTGGTTTCAGAGGTCTGGACGGTCGCCGTCATCTCGCCGCGGCGCATCACCGACACGGTGTCGGTGGCGTTCATGATCTCGCGCAGCTTGTGGGTGATCAGGATGATCGTCTTGCCCTCTTTGCGCAGGTTATCGAGGATGCGGAAAAGGTGATCGGCCTCTGCCGGGGTCAGAACCCCGGTCGGTTCGTCGAGGATCAGGATGTCCGCCTGCCGATATAACGCCTTGAGGATTTCCACGCGCTGTTGGTGACCGACGCTGAGGTTTTCGATCACCGCGTCGGGATCGACGTTCAGTTCATATTCCTGCGCCAGTTGCTTCAAGACACCGCGCGCCTTGTTCAGCGACGGGCGGAGCAACGGGCCGTCCTCGGCCCCGAGGATGACGTTTTCAAGAACGGTGAAATTCTGCACCAGCTTGAAGTGCTGGAACACCATCCCGATCCCGGCACGGATCGCGGCCTGGCTGTCGGGGATCTGGGTTTCCTTGCCATGAATGAAAATCTGGCCGCTGTCGGCTTTGTAAAAGCCGTAAAGGATCGACATAAGGGTCGATTTGCCCGCGCCGTTTTCGCCGATGATGCCGTGGATCGTGCCGGGCTTGACGCTGATAGAGATATTCTTGTTGGCCTGAACCGGTCCAAATGCCTTGGAGATGCCTTTCAGCTGGATCGCGGGGGCGACCGATGTGGTCTCGGCGGTGGCGTCTGGGGCGGCAACAGCGGTGGTCATGAACTATCCCTGCGTCTGTCTTCGGGTCTGTCGCCCGTCATACGTTGGAGCGGCCGTTCCCGGCCGCTCCGTTCGTTTATCGGTGCTGGTGCGGTCTCAGAAGCTGAGCGCCGGGCAGCTGTCGTTTGCGTAGTAGCTTACAACCTCAATCTCGCCGTCGATGATCTTTTGGCGCGCGTCTTGGACAGCGGTCATCATTTCATCTGTGACAAGCGACTCATTGTTTTCGTCGATGGCAACGCCGACGCCGTCTTCTTCCAGACCGAGCGTGATGCTCGTGCCGGTCTCGATGTTTTCGCCTTGGCTCATGGCGTTGTAGACTGCGACGTCCACGCGCTTCAGCATCGAGGTCAGCACCTTGCCCGGATGCAGGTGGTTCTGGTTGCTGTCGACGCCGATGGAGAGGATGTCCGCATCCGCCGCTGTTTGCAGGACGCCAACGCCCGTACCGCCTGCGGCTGCGTAGATGACATCCGCGCCCTGGCTGATCTGGGCCTGAGCCAGTTCAGACCCCTTGACCGGGTCGTTCCACGCGGCCGGCGTGGTGCCCGTCATGTTGGCAATGATTTCGATATCGGGGTTCACCGCCTTGGCCCCCTGCGCATAGCCGCAGCCGAAGTGGCGGATCAGCGGCACGTCCATACCGCCGATGAAACCAACGGTGCCCGACTCGGACGCCATCGCGGCCATCATTCCGACAAGGTAAGAGCCCTGGTGTTCCTGAAAGGCGATCATTTGCACATTATCGGGGATCTCGGGCAGAAAGCCGTCAATGTTGACGAACTTGGTCTCGGGATAATCCGGTGCGACCTCTTCGATCGCCGAGGCGATGGCGAATCCGGTGGTGATGACGGGGTTCGCGCCCGCTTCGGCAAAGCGCCGCAGTGCCTGTTCCCGCTGTGCTTCGGACTGGATTTCGATTTCCAGGTATTTCCCGCCGGTTTCCTCAGCCCACCGTTGCGCGCCGTTGAAGGCCGCCTCGTTGAACGATTTGTCGAACTTGCCGCCGAGATCATAGATGAGGGCCGGTTCGGCGATCGCCGCGCCAGCGGACAGCGCCAACGCAGCGACGGCACCGTAAAGTTTGGTCATAAGGGTCATTTGCAGCTCCCAGGTGTTGGACCGCGACGGCTTTATTGCGTCGCTTGGTGAGATCGGGTGATCGGCTGCAATTAACGGTTAGGGATGGCAGGGGGTCAACCGCTTTTTAGCTAAGTTCCCTGTGACGTTGGCGCATCTTCGGATTGACGCTGCGCAATGGCGCGGGAAAGCACCAGAGCATCGTCCTTGGACCCGTCCCGCAGCGTGTAGTAGCCGCGCCGCGTGCCGACGGGGGCGAATCCCCTGGCAGTGTAGAAGGCGCGGGCAGGGTCGTTGCGGCTGGCCACTTCGAGCAGGATACGCGCGGCGTTTTCCTGCGCTGCGATGTCGATCAGATCGGACAGGAGCGCCGACGCGATGCCTTTGCGCTGGACGTCCGGTTCGGTGGCGATGGCAAGGATTTCGCATTCCCCCGCCACCAGTTGCGCGATCAAGCCGCCATTGTCACGCGAGAGGAAATGCGTGTGCGGTCGCGCCAATGTCGCGGCGACCTCTTCCGCGGACCAAGGACGCATGTCGACATAGGCGCGGTCCATGAGCGCAGCGAACGCCTCTGGTGTCACGGCAGGATCTTCGGTGCCGCATCGCGGGCGGGGGCTGCGTCTGCGGGCTTAATGTAAAGCGGTTTCGGGCGCTCTGCCGCCGTTGCATCCGCCTGTGCCGCGACCTCTGCCATGGCGAAGATCAGCGTGTGGGCATCCGGTGCGAACACGGCATCGGGGGCATCTTGACCCGAGACAAGTTGGGGAGAACCGCCCGGGCTCTGTGCGTAGATCATGTCGCGCGGGGCCATGACGGCGGCTGTCGCTTCGGGGTGCAGGTGATGGATCGCCCGAAGTGTGGACACGCCAATGGCGGGCACGCCGAGGCCCAGTGCCAATCCGCGCGCCGCGGAGACGGAGATGCGGATGCCGGTGAAGTTTCCCGGCCCGACGCCGACGCCAATGCGGGTCAGGTCAGACCACGATCTGCCGTGTTTGCCCAGAAAATCCTCAAGCATGGGCATCAGGTGTTCTGCCTGTCCGCGCGACATCTCGTCGACATGGGTGGCGATCACGCGACCGTCCCAAAACAAAGCGGCTGCGCAATGCGCAGCCGATGTGTCGAACGCCAATAGGGTTGTGTCAGACAGCAACCGGGCGAACCTCGGTCACCTCGGGGATGTAGTGGCGCAGCAGGTTCTCGATCCCCATCTTGAGCGTCAGCGTCGAAGACGGGCAACCTGCGCAGGCGCCCTGCATGTGCAGATACACGACGCCCCGGTCGAACCCGTGGAACGTGATGTCGCCGCCGTCCTGGGCAACGGCGGGACGGACGCGGCTGTCCAGCAATTCCTTGATCTGGCCCACAATCTCGCCATCCTCACCGGTGTGTTCGGCATGGCCGGACGGCGCTTGCGCATCGCCTGCCATGACCGGGTCGCCGGACTGGAAATGCTCCATGATCGCGCCAAGCAATGCCGGTTTGAGATGGTCCCAATCGGTGCCGTCATCCTTGGTCACGGTGACGAAGTCATGTCCGAAGAACACCCCTTTGACGCCATTGACGTTGAAAAGACGCGTCGCCAGCGGAGAGGCAGATGCCCCCTCGGCCGTCGGGAAATCCGCAGTGCCCATGTCGAGCACGGTCTGGCCGGGAAGAAACTTGAGCGTGGCCGGGTTCGGCGTGGATTCGGTCTGGATAAACATGGCGTCGCCTCCTGATGAGAGTTCATATATGCGCATGCGCCGGTGCAGCGTCAAGGTTTAGAACAGTTCTAAGTTTTGCGGGAATGCCCGCATCGCAATTCAGCGAATAGGCAGCAATCTCACCTCGAATGTGCCTGACACGGGCATCGGCGTCGAAAGGTCGATGGTTTGCCCGAAATCGAAGCTTTGCCCAAGCGTTCCGGTGAAGCTGCCACTGACCTGCAACAGATCGCCGTCCAGCGCCCTGTCGGTCACGACGACCGCCAAACCACCGCTATCTGCCCGCCCGTACCAGCGTTCGAAGCCGGAACCACGACTTCTCCGCAAGAGCGACATTTCCGGCAGTTGCGCGCCATTGCGCAAAAGGTCGAACGCCAGTCTGAGAGATTGAAAGCGCTGCCAGGTTTCGAGGTCTGTGGGGCGGGTCAGGATGCTGACCTTCGCGAACCCGGCAGAGCCGGTCCAATCGCTGTGCCCTGCGTTCAGCGGTAATTCCAACCGCTCGTCGGCCAAAACGATCGTGATGAAGCCACCTTCCGTGGCGGTCGCCATGTTCGCAGCAAAGAGGCTGGCGCCGAGCCACAGCATCCGCAACGCGCGCAGTGGGCTTATCTCAAGGCCAGCGGCCACCTCACTCTCCTTCCTGTGCCGTCGACACGCTCTCTGCCGTGCCACCTGACGCAAGGGGGTCGTGTCAGGTGATCGCTTCGAGCCTTTCTTTCGACAATTCACCCGGCACGATGGTGATCGGAATCGGCAGACTTCCCGAATTCTTGGTCAATTGCGTGACCAGCGGTCCGGGGCCCTTCTTGCCGGAATTGGCACCCAAGACGAGAACGCCGATATCCGGGTCGTCCTGCACCTGAGCGATGATCTCGGTCACCGCCTCGCCCTCGCGGATGACCAGTTCCGGGTTCACGTTCTGCTTGTCACGCATCCATTTCGCGAACACCTCGAAATGCGCGTGGATGCGTTCCCGCGCCTCTTCGCGCATGACCTCGCCGACACCGATCCAATGATTGAACTCGTCCGCCGGGATGATCGACAGGATCTCGACCCCGCCGCCGGTCTTGGCCGCCCGCATCGCCGCAAAGCGCATGGCGTTCAGGCATTCGCGGCTGTCATCCAGCACAACAAGGAATTTACGCATAGATGTTCTCCCGCCGGGGATCATGCCGCAGGAGAGGGACCCGCGCAACAGGAGTTCGCCCGGCCCTCACGTCAGCCCGCTTGGCAAGCTGAGCAAGGGCAACATGCGCTCCGGGATGGCTTCGGATGGGGTGTGTCCGATGCGATGCGCGCCGTGAGACAGGTAAAACGCTTCCGCATCGGGGTCGGACTCAACGCGGAGCGTGCTGACTCCCGCATCGCAGGCCTGCGCCTTGGCCCAGCCGATCAGGGCGGTTCCAACGCCACGGCCCATATGATCCGGCGACACGAACAGCTTGGCAAGGTCCGCTTCGTCGCCATTCAGCCGGACTTGAGCCATGCCAGCAAAAGTGGAGCCGTCGCGAACGACGGCCACCGGGTGTTTCAGATCATCACGCGTGACCCGCAAAACATCGGCGCAGGCCGCCATGAAGGCATCGTCATAGCCCCAATACGCCTTCGACCGCATGCAGAGGTCGGTCAATGCGGCGAGTGTCGCATCGTCAGCCTCCGTCAGGGGCTCTGGCGTCATTCGGAATGGGCCCAATCCCAATACATCTCGCGCACGCGGCGGGTGACGGGGCCGACTTGATAGGACGTGTCCTCGAACCCGACCACGGGCGTCACCTTGTTCATGTTGCCCGACAGGAACACCTCGTCCGCCGCTTCGAAATCGGCGAAGGTGAGCACGGTTTCGTGCACCTGAGTACCATCCGCGCGCAGGTTGGTCATGTGGCGCGCCCGGGTGATCCCGGCAAGGAAGGTGCCGTTGGCGATGGGGGTGAAGACCTCACCATCCTTGACCATGAACACATTGGCGGTGGCGCTTTCGGCGACATTGCCCATCGCGTCGGTGACAAGCGCGTTCTGGAAGCCGCGCGCCCGCACTTCGGCCAGCATTCGCGCGTTGTTCGGATACAGGCAACCCGCCTTGGCGTTGACCACCGCGTCCTCGAGAACGGGACGGCGGAAGCGCGTCTTGCCCAGCGACACGCTGGCGGTTTCGGGCGCCATCGGGATTTCCTCGAGACAGATCGCGAAGCCGGTTTTGTCGGGCGAGGGCATGATGGCAGAGGCATCGCCGTCGATGGCCCAGTACATCGGCCGGATATAGACCGCGCTGTCCTTGGGGTAGGCGCGCAGCCCGTCCCAGACGATCTGCACCATGTCCTCGGCGCTGACGGTGGGCGTGACCATGAGCGCCTCGGCCGATCGGTTCACGCGCTGGCAATGCGCCAGAAGGTCGGGGGCCACACCGTTGACGTAGCGTGCCCCGTCGAACACCCCGCTGCCCAGCCACGCGCCATGATCGGCGGCGTTCATCACCGCGACATCGCCGTTGTGCCAGGTGCCGTTGAAATAGGTGTGAATGTTCGTGCCGGTTGCCATCGGAACCTCCTTCGTTGCCGCGCAGGTTAGGTGCGGGGCAGGGGAAGGTCCAGAGCAGGTGGCGGTGAAAGCCGCCCAAAGGCGGCCTTCAACGCGGTTTCGGTACCTTGGCCATCTGCCCCGGTAATTTCAGCTGACCATCCCCACAATCTCGTAGGTCTGTTTCAGGATCGGCGCCGCAATGGCCCGTGCCCGGTCAGCCCCCTTGCGCAGGATCGCGTCGATCTCGTCAGGTTGCTGCATCAGCCGCGCCATCTCGCCCGAGATCGGAGAGAGCTTTTCCACCGCGAGGTCCGACAGCATCGGCTTGAATTCGGAAAACGGCTTGCCGCCGACGTCGCGCAGGACGTCATCGACCGACTGTTCCGCAAGGGCTGCATAGATGTTGACCAGATTGCGCGCCTCCGGGCGACCCTCAAGGCCATCGGCCTCGGACGGCAGGGCGTCGGGGTCGGTCTTGGCCTTGCGGATCTTCTGCGCGATGGCATCGGCATCGTCGGTCATGTTGATGCGGCTCGCATCCGACGGATCGGATTTCGACATCTTCTTCGACCCGTCCCGCAAGGACATGACCCGCGTCGCGGCACCTTCGATGACGGGTTCCGTCAGTGGGAAGAAATCCGTCTTGAAGTCGTGGTTGAACTTGGTCGCGATGTCGCGGGTCAGTTCGAGATGCTGTTTCTGATCCTCGCCCACGGGAACGTGGGTGGCATGGTAGACAAGGATATCGGCCGCCATCAGAGCGGGATAGGCAAACAGACCCAAAGACGCGTTCTGCTGGTTCTTGCCGGCCTTGTCCTTCCACTGGGTCATCCGCTGCATCCAGCCCATGCGGGCGACGCAGTTGAAGATCCAGGCGAGCTGGGCGTGTTCGGCCACCTGGGACTGGTTGAACAAAATGGATTTCTCGGGGTCGATGCCGCTGGCGATGTATCCGGCTGCCAGTTCACGCGTCTGCCGACGCAGCGCATCGGGGTCCTGCCAGACGGTGATCGCATGCATGTCGACCATGCAGTAGATCGTCTCGAAGCCCTGACCCTGCATTTCGACAAAGCGCTTCATTGCCCCGAGGTAGTTGCCCAATGTCAGGCCGCCCGAGGGCTGGATCCCGGAAAAGACGCGGGTTGTGAACGTGCGAGAGGTTTGGACCCCCTCGGTAGGTGCCGCAGTCATCGTAAAACTCCATCTGGCAAAAGTGGTTGCGGTGCCTTACCCATGGCACCCAGTGCCGTCAAGCAAGGGCCCCAACGTGTCTCATCCCCATAACGAACCCCCGCTCAACCCGCTTCCACCGGTGGTGATCGCGCTGTTTCTTGTGATCGTCGGGATCGAGATCACGTTCAACCTCGGCGCGCGGGGGCTGTTGGGTGGCCCTCAGGCCGTCGGGTGGCGGCTTGGCACGATGGAACGCTTCGCGTTTTCGGCAGAGATCTTCGCGTGGATGCGGGACAGCGGGCGATGGCCGCTGGAGCATGTCCTGCGCTTCGTGTCCTATCCGTTCGTTCATGCCAGTTTCACGCATGCCCTGTTTGCCGGGGTGATGCTTCTTGCCCTGGGCAAGATGGTAGGCGAGGCCATGGGCAGCCTTGCCGTGGTGGCGATCTTCTTCGTGTCGGCCTCCGGTGGCGCGCTGGTCTATGCGCTGACCATCGGCGACACCGCGCCCCTGGTCGGTGCGTTCCCAGCGGTTTACGGCCTGATCGGCGGCTTCACCTACATGCTTTGGCTGCGGCTCGGGCAATTGGGCGAAAACCAGATCCGGGCCTTCACGCTCATCGGGTTTCTCTTGGCGATCCAGTTGATCTTCGGATTGCTTTTCGGCGCCAATGCCGAATGGGTGGCCGACATCGCGGGCTTCGCGATCGGCTTCGGGCTGTCCACGGTTCTGGCACCGGGCGGGTGGTCCAAACTGGTCGACCGCTTGCGCCAGCGCAGCTAGGCGCGTCCGCGTCGGAAGGCCTCCCGGAATTCCCGCAAGGAGAACGCGCCGATGAGCTGGCCGAACAGCGCGTAGCTGCCGGCCCCCAGCGCGATCAGAACCGCGAGCGCGATGAAGCGAAGTCCTGCCGTCGCGAAGAACGGACCAAGCACGACGGTGCTGGCCCACAGCACGCCGCCCATCCCGGCGGAGGCAAGACACACCCGCCAGATACGACGCCGGAACTGATCGTCGAACCGCGCCACGTCCCCCAGCTTGCGGCCACCCCGCCCCAGCATCCAGACCATGACCCAGCCTGCCAGGGTGGTCGCAATTGCCGGTGCGATCCACCCAAGGACAGGGGCCAGGCCAATCGCCACGGCCGCGTTCACCAGCATCGCCCAGACGGCAAAACGGAACGGAGATTTTGTGTCTTCGCGGGCAAAGAACAGGGGCTGTAAAACCTTTTGCAAAACGAAGGCGGGCAATCCCAGACCATAGACCGCCACAGCAGCGGCGATGGCGGCTGAATCGTCCGGGCCGGTTGCGCCGCGCTCGAACAGGACGGTGACCACGGGTAGCGGGATAACGACGAGCGCGACGGCCGCCGGAATGGTCAGCGCCAGCGACAATTCCCCGGCCCGTGAAAACGCGTGTTTGGCACCACGGTCGTCCTGCGCGGTCAGCCGTCGGGACAGGTCCGGCAGAAGAACGATCCCGACGGCGATCCCCACCACGCCGAGCGGCAACTGGTAAAGCCGGTCCGCCGCATAAAGCCAGCCGACCGCGTTCTCGAAATGCGACGCAACCTGTTGGCCGACAAGCAGATTGATCTGCATCACGCCCCCCGCAAGCGCAGCCGGGATCGCGACCACGACCAATCGCTTCATCTCGGGCGTCCAACGTGGCCGCGACGGGCGCAGACGTATCCCGGCGCGATCCGCGGCGACCCAGACCAGGGCCAGTTGTGCAAACCCCGCGACCGGGATGGTCCAGACCAGCCATTGGATGACTTCGCCTCCGGTGTAGGCCGCCCAAGCGATTGACAGGCATACGAAAATATTAAGAAAGACCGGCGCGGCGGCAGCGGCGGCAAAGCGCCCGGTCGCGTTCAAAACGCCAGAAAACAGAGCGGTCAGCGAGATCAGCAGAATATAGGGAAAGATGATCCGGCCATAGTCGACCGTAAGCGCGAAACGCGGGTCTCCGACGAAGCCGCCTGCGGTCAGCCAGACCAGCCCCGGCATGAAAACCATCGCCAAAGCGCTCAGGATCAAAAGGACAAAGGCCAGCCCCGAAAGCGCCTGGGTGGCGAAGCCGGTGGCATTGTCATCGGCCTCCAACCGCTTGGAAAACATGGGAACAAATGACGCGTTGAACGCGCCTTCGGCAAAGAAACGGCGGAACATGTTGGGCAGTCGGAACGCCGCGACGAAGGCGTCCATCACCGGACCGGGACCGATGAAGGCAAGGATCATGACCTCGCGCAAGACGCCCAGAACGCGGCTCATCAAGGTCCAGAAACCGACGGTGAGAACACCGGAAATGAGGCGAATGGGTTTCATGCGGGCTCCTTGCGCGTGACGCATGGGGTAGAGCAGAAATCGCCCGGCGGAAAGTGCCCGTTGTACGGCAGGAGCGTACGGCACGTACGGTTCAGGGCGGTTTTTTCACGGATTTGGCGGCGTTCAGCCGGTTTTGGGGACAAACTCGGGACCCACGTACGGTTCGGACGGCTCAACCGTACGGATCATTCGTACCGTTGACCCTGTCGGGCCGCGTCGCGCGGCGCGGTTACGAATTGGCAAGGTTTCGGTGTCACGGTTGTTTCAACGCTGCCAAAGGACCGATTCCGATGTACCGCTACAACCTGTCTCCATTGGAGGATGTCAGCACCGACTGGCTGCGCAGCCATTTGCGGCAAGTGCTCGACGAAGTGAATTTCCATGGCGCCCGATATGCCATCCTTCGACGTGGCAGACCGATCGCTGGGATCGTCCCGATCACCGAGGCGCGCGCCCTTTTCGAGGCGACACGGGTTGACCGCGCCTACCGAGACATCAGCCGCGATTTGCAAAGGCAGGACGAAGATCGATTGCGCCACGCGGTGTCGGAGATGGCCGGTCAGGACAATCGGGCGGATATCGCGCGCCGATGATCCCTCACAGCGACATATCGGCAATGGGAGGTATCGGGATCATCCACGTGGTATCGCAGTGGTTCGCGTTGTGTCGTTTCTGGTTCGAGGGGCTTTTGCGGCAGTTATACTTGACCCTCAACTCATTGGCTGGTCCGTCGCGGATATCATTCCTTCGCCCGCGCCGCGCCTTCGGAGATGGCGGTACGCAGCTTGGCTTCGAGCGACTTTTGCTTGCTCTCCGAATGGAATTTCAGTCCGAACATATCCTTCACATAGAAGGTATCGACGACCTGTTCGCCGTAGGTCGCGATCACGGCCGAGGCGATATAGACATTGGCATTGGCCAGCGTGCGGGTGAGATCGAAAAGCAATCCGGGACGGTCGCGCGTGTCGACTTCGATGATCGTGTAGATCTCGGAGCCTTCGTTGTCGAACGTGATGGAGGTGGGCACGTTGAAGGCGCGTTCGCGTTTCTTGATCTTGTCGCGCGGTTTCATCGCGTCGCGCGGCACCACTTCGCCGCGCAGGGTCTTTTTGATCATCTCGCGCAGGCGCGGGATACGCACATCCTCGTAGGGCGACCCGTCGCCGTCCTGGATCCAGAAGGCGGCGGTGGCGAAACCATCCTTGGAGGTGAATGTCCGCGCATCGACCACGTTTGCACCGACCAGGGCCAGCGCGCCGGCCAGACGGGAAAAGATGCCGGGATGGTCGGCAAGAGCAAAGCAGACGCGGGTCGCGTCGCGGTCCTCATCGGGATGGATGTCGATGCGAATCTCGTTGTCGTCAATATCGCGCAAAAGCTCTGCGAAAACCTTGTGCGCGGTGACGTGCAAGCCCTGCCAATAAGGCGGGTAATGGCGCCCGGTCTCGACCCGGAGGTCTTTCGCGTCCCATCCCTTGAGCGCCTCGCGGAGCGCCTTTTTGGCCTCGGTCCCGCGGTTTTCGCGGTTGAGCGCCTCCATCCCGTCCTCGAGCGCGCGGCGGGTCTGGCGATAGAGCGCGCGGATCAGGGCCGCTTTCCAGTTGTTCCACGTGCCGGGCCCGACGCCGCGAATGTCGCAGACCGTCAGGACGCAAAGCAGGTCGAGCCGTTCCTTGGTCTGCACCGCCTTGGCGAAATCGCGCACCGTGCGGGGATCGGCGATATCGCGTTTCTGGGCCATGTCGGACATCAGCAGGTGGTAGCGCACCAGCCACTCGACAGTGGCGCATTCCTGCTTGCTCAGCCCCAGTCGCGGCGCGACCTTGCGGGCGATCTTGGCGCCGAGAACCGAGTGATCTTCGTCCCGGCCCTTGCCGATGTCATGCAGCAGAAGCGCCACGTAGAGCACCTTGCGGTTGACGCCGTGCTTGAGGATCGAACTGGCCACGGGCAGCTCTTCGACAAGATGGCCGTTTTCGATCTCGCTCAGGTGCCAGATGCATTGGATCGTGTGTTCGTCCACCGTGTAGTGGTGGTACATGTTGAACTGCATCATCGCCACGATGGGCTCGAATTCGGGGATGAACGCGGCGAGCACGCCAAGCTCGTTCATGCGACGCAATGCGCGTTCGGGATTTCCGTGCTTGAGCAGCAGGTCGAGGAAGATGCGCTGGGCTTCCTTGTCGCTGCGCATGTCCTTGTCGATCAGGTGCAGATTGGCGCTGATCAGGCGCATGGCATCGGCGTGGATCAACAGGCCGGTGCGCAGCGCTTCCTCGAAAATGCGCAGAAGGTTCATCTTGTCGGCGAGGAAATCCGCCTCGTCGATGATGGCGAGGCGGTTGTTCACCACCTCGTAGCCGTCCTTCATTTTGGGCGCGCGTTTCAGCAAGCGCATGAGAAGCGGCGGCTCTTTCTGCTGCGACGCTTCCAGCGAGGTAAGGAAGATCCGGGTCAGATCCCCGACCGACGTGGCATGACGGAAGAAATCCTGCATGAAGATTTCCACCGCGCGACGACCCCCGCGATCGACGTAGCCCATACGCTCGGCCACTTCGACCTGCATGTCGAAGGTCAGCTGTTCGGTGGCGCGGCCCGAGGCGAGATGCAAATGACAACGCACCGCCCAGAGGAAGTTTTCCGCCTTCACGAAGGTCTCGAATTCCTCGGGGCGGAAGATGCCCTTGCGGACAAGTTCGCTGATGTCGTCGGTATGGTGGATGTACTTCGCGATCCAGAAGAGCGATTGCAGGTCGCGCAGGCCGCCCTTGCCCTCCTTGACGTTGGGCTCCACCATGTAGCGCTGGCCCTGCTTGATGTGACGGGCGTCGCGTTCTGCAAGCTTTGCCTCCACGAATTCGACCTCGGTGCCACGGAAGAGCGTCTTCCAGAGCTTGGTGTCGAGTTCTTTCGCCAGAGGTTCGTGGCCAACGAGAAACCGATGTTCGAGCATCGCGGTACGGATCGTGAAATCCTCGGCCCCGAGGCGCAAACAGTCTTTCACGGTGCGCGAGGAGTGCCCGACCTTCAGCTTCAGATCCCAGAGGATGTAGAGCATGGATTCAATCACGCTCTCGGCCCAGGCGGTGATCTTGTAGGGGGTCAGAAACAGCAGATCGACATCCGAAAACGGCGCCATCTCGCCACGCCCGTAGCCGCCGACGGCCAGCACGGCGAGGCGCTCACCCTCTGTCGGGTTCGGGTTCCGGTGGATGCGCTGCGTGGTGATCTCGAAGGTGAGCGCGACCATCTGGTCGGTGAGCCACGTATAGCCGGTCGTCACCGGCAGAGCGTTACGCGGATTGGCATCGAGTCGCGCCGCGATGGCCGCGCGCCCGGTTTTCTGCGCGGCCTTGAGCGTGTCGACAGTGGTTGCGCGGATCTCGCGCTCGTCCGTGGTGTCGCCGAGGCTTTGCCACAGACGATCGCGCAGGTCATTGACGTCGAGGATATCCCCGAACGTGTCGGACACCGGTGGGGCGTCCGACGATTGCTCTTTGATCAAGGACTTAGAAGCCTGCGCCGCCGAAGCCGGATGGGGCTGGGTCAAGAATGGTCACCTGGTTGTTGCGCACGGTCGCGACTGCGAGACCGCGCTCATTGGTTCCGTCGGGACGAAGCCGGAATACGCCGTTCGCGCCCTGAAAGCCCGAGTTCTGGGTCAGGGCTCGGGCGCTCAGCGCGTCGGAACGTCCCTGACGCACAAGCGCGCCGATCGCCGCAATCCCGTCAAAGGCCAGCCCCGCGAGCGGATGCGGTTCCTGGCCGAACCGGGCCCGGTAGCGGCTGTCGAAAGCGGATTTGGCGGCGTTGTCGGGCAGGGTGAAATATCCGCCCTGTGCGCCGGGCATCGACAGGATCTGCGCGGGCACATCCCAACGGGCGAGGCCGAGATATTGCGTCGCCGACGGGCTTACGCCGGCCTCGGGCAGCATTTGCAACAGCATGGGAAGCGCGCCCGCCGCGTTCGAGGTCAGGAAAATCGCGTCGGCTCCGGTGGTCTCGACGCTGCTGCGGATGCGGGGGACTGCGGCGGACACGCCTTGTTGCGAGAACGGGAAGGATTCGATCGCCGCCACGCGGACGCCGTTCTGGCTGGCGGCGGCCTGAATCGCGGCCTTGCCGAACTCGCCTTCGACGTTTTGCGGATGCACGATCACCACCGAGCTGTTGCCCTGCCGGGCCGCGTATCCCAGCAGACGATCGGCGGTGTTTCGAAAGGTCGGCCCCAGGATAAAGACGTTACCGCCCGCGATGGACGGGTTGTTCGAGAAGCTGAGCACGTTCACGCCATTGTCGGCCACCGCCACACCTGCGGCGTTCGCGGCTTCGCCAAAGAGCGGCCCGAGGATGATCTGCGCCCCTTCGGCGACGGCGGTTTCGGCCTGAACGGCCGCACGCTGCGCGTTGCCGCCGGTGTCATAGACCCGCAGGTCGATCTGCACCCCGTCGAGAGAGGCCAGCGCCAGACGCGCGGCGTTCTCGAGGCTTGCAGCCACGGCACCGGCGCCGCTGTCGCTGCGCGGGATCAACAGGGCGACGGGCACGGGCGCGTTCGTGTTCACGCGCGGGCCTGCGCCGCTTGCTGGACCGGACATCATCGCCGGGTCACAGGCGGCAAGGCCCAGAAACGCGGCGACGGCCACGGCTTTGCGCAACAGCTTGCGGGGGGTGGACAAAACAGCCAACATAAAACGCACTCCCTGATCGCGTCACGCCATGGCGCGCGCGAAATTTTGATTTGGGGGGATAATAGACAACGCGAAAGGCGGGTCCAGACATGAATTGGCAGACACGCGATATCGCGCCGGGTCTGTACCTTGTGGCGACGCCGCTGGGCAATGCGCGGGACATCACCTTGCGTGCGCTGGATCTTCTGGCGGGTGCGGATGTTTTGGCCGCCGAAGACACGCGATCGCTGCGCCGGTTGATGGAGATCCACGGCATTGCCTTGGGCGACCGGCCGCTGGTGGCGTATCATGACCACAATGGCGATCGGGCGCGGCCCAGGCTGATGGCCGCGCTGGAGGCGGGACAATCGGTGGTCTACGCGTCGGAGGCCGGAACGCCGCTGATTTCGGATCCCGGTTTTGACCTGATGCGCGCAGCGCTGGAGGCAGGGGTGTCCTGCACGACGGCGCCCGGAGCTACGGCGGCGGTGGCGGCGCTGACCCTGTCCGGGCTGCCATCGGACCGATTTCTCTTTGCCGGGTTCCTGCCCAACAGTTCGGGCAAGCGAAAGACGATGTTGGCGGAGTTCGTCAGCGTGCCGGCAACGCTGATCTTCTACGAATCCCCGAAGCGCCTTGGCGCGATGCTGCGAGACGCGGCCGAGGTTCTGGGCGCGGATCGCGCTGCGGTGATATGCCGGGAATTAACCAAGAAATTCGAAGAGCGTTGCGCGGGAAGCTTGGCGGATTTATCCAAGAAATACGCCGCCGAGGCGCCGAAGGGCGAGATCGTCGTGGTCATCGACAGAGGCGCGGGCGTGACAACGGATCAGGCCACGCTCGACGACGCGTTGAACGATGCGCTGTCGCGGCTTTCGGTCAAGGACGCAGCAAGCGAAGTGTCAAAGATATTCGGGGTGCCGAGGCGCGAAGCGTATCAAAGGGCGATGGCGTTAGGGAAACGTTAGATGTGTTGATTTAGGGTGATTCTGAAGAGGATTGATGGATGGCACTCGATTTTCAGAATGAACCCGGATGCAAGATTGATGCGCGGCGCACCAATTACCAGGCGGGGGTCAGCGCGGAACAGGCGGTCGCGCGGCGCTATGTTCAACAAGGGGCGGCTTTGCGTGAAACCCGGTGGCGCGGACGCTGTGGGGAGATCGATCTGATCTTTGCCGATGGCGATACGATCGTTTTCGTCGAGGTCAAGAAAAGCCGCACCCATGCACAGGCGGCGCTGCGCCTGTCGGCGCGGCAAATGGCGCGCATTTTGCGCAGCGCTGAAGACTACCTTGGCCAATGTCCGAACGGAACGCTGACCGATGCGCGGCTGGACGTGGCGCTTGTGGACGCGCAGGGCGTGATCGACATCATCCCCAACGCCAGCATGGCGATGTAGCGCCGCGATCTTGCGTGCCCGGATGCCTTGCGCCATTAGGAGGGCAGAGTTTGCGAGGGGCAGCACATGAAAATCGCGTTTCAAATGGACCCGATTCAATCGGTGAACATCAACGCCGACAGCAGTTTCCGGCTCGCCGAAGAAGCGCAGGCGCGGGGCCACGAGCTTTTCTTCTACAGCCCCGACAAGATGGCCTATGACGAGGGGCACATCCTCGCGATAGGCCAGCGCTTTTCCGTGCAGCGGGTGCAGGGGGATCATGTTTCGCTGGGCCCACAGGAGCAGGTCGATCTGGCGGACTTCGACGTTGTCTGGCTGCGGCAGGATCCGCCGTTCGACATGCATTACATCACATCGACCCATCTGCTGGACCGGCTGAAAGGCAAGACGCTGGTGGTGAACGATCCGTTCTGGGTACGGAACTTTCCGGAAAAGCTCCTGGTGCTGGATTTCCCGGACCTCACGCCGCCAACGATGATCGCGCGGGATCTGGAGACGATCAAAGGGTTCAAGGCGCGCCACGGGGATATCATTCTCAAGCCGCTTTACGGAAATGGCGGGGCCGGGGTGTTCCGTCTGGATGAAAATGACCGGAACCTGACGTCCCTGCACGAGCTGTTCACGGGGTTTTCCCGCGAGCCCTTGATCGTGCAGAAATTTCTTCCCGACGTCTCCGCGGGTGACAAGCGGGTGATCCTCGTGGATGGTGACCCGATCGGTGCGATCAACCGGGTGCCGGCGGCCGGGGAAACCCGGTCGAACATGCACGTTGGCGGTCGGCCCGAAAAGATCGGGCTTTCGGAGCGCGACCGGGAGATTTGCGCACGGATCGGGCCGCTTTTGAAGGAGAAGGGGCAGGTGTTCGTCGGGATTGACGTGATCGGTGATTACCTGACCGAAATCAACGTGACCTCGCCCACCGGGATCCAGGAACTGGAGCGGTTTGACGGGATCAACGTGGCCCAAGCCATCTGGGAGGCGATCGAGGCCAAGCTTTAGGGCGCGGGCACGGTTTTCGAAAACCGTGCCAACATCCTTCGAAGGATGTTGGCCGCTCAAGTCTGGCTTGGGGGCAAACGGTAGCTGAGCGCCTCGGCGACGTGGTCGCGGGTGATGGCGTCCGACGCTTCGAGATCGGCGATGCTGCGGGCGACGCGCAGGACGCGGTGGTAGCCGCGCGCGGAGAGGCCGAAGCGGTCCGCGGCATTCGTCAGGAGCGCGCGTGCCGAAGTGTCGAGCGTTGTGACCGTGTCAAGCAAACTGCCTTCGAGATCGGCGTTCTGCCGCATGTCGGGATGGTCGCGGAACCGGTCGCTTTGAACGGCGCGCGCGTCGGCCACACGGGCCGCAATCTCGGCGCTACTGGCGCCCGATCCGGGCAGATCGAGATCGCGGAAGGCCACCGGCGGGACATCGACCCGCAGGTCGAACCTGTCCATCAGGGGGCCGGAGATGCGCCCCATGTAATCCTCGCCGCAATTCGGCGCGCGTGAACAGGCACGGGCGGGATCGCTGAGATAGCCGCATTTGCAAGGGTTTGCGGCGGCGATCAGCATGAAGCGACAAGGATACTTGATATGGGCGTTGGCGCGCGCGACCATGACCTCCCCAGTTTCGATCGGTTGGCGCAGGGTTTCGAGCACGGCGCGGGGGAATTCCGGTATTATGGAGCAAACTCACCATATATGATGATGTTTACGCCGTTTATGATATTACTGCGTTTTCTGGTGGTTCAATGTTATCCCATCGCTCCGCAATCGTGGCGCAAGCGGCTTCCATGTTTTGAAATCGTCTAGTGGCGTCCGAAGGTGCGGGAATGAATTTTCCTGTTGCACAGTCTAACGTGAGGCAAAGCTTTTCTTCTGGTGCCGTTTCGTCTTGAACATCAATCATTTTGCGGCAGCCGTACAGAACAGATGATTGATAAGCGCCAACCTCTTCATCAAGAGGTTTGTTTTTTGCGTATCGAATTGTTCCAAGGCCAGTTCTTAGCCTGTTTGTCCTGGTCACACGCTGAGTGCCAAACCGAATATCGGCATTTACCTCAACGCCATTTATGTTGACCCTGAAGTCAGTCGGAGCATCTACAATTTCAGCGTTGTTGGGAAAGGTTTCCATGTCAAACACGCTTGCGTATGCCATCAGGAAGTCGCCGTTAATATCGAGAGTGTCGCGCTCAAATTCTGTGTCCGCCATCATGTCAAGAAGACGCTGGCCCTCCTGCTCTAGTGCGCTTGTGCTTAGAGAGCCGCCACGTAGCGCATTTGTGATAAATGCTTTCGCACGGTCATGCTGGATAGCTCTGGCGATTTTGCGATACTTGCAGTCGCGAATGATGGTGCGTCGCGCTCGTTCAGATGCGACCATATAGTCACTTAGGTAACGACTGTTGACCTTTGGTATATTGACCAAGCGATGGGTTGGGGATTCACTCATTCCAAAAACCTCTGGGGAAATCATGGCAGAACTCTATCTTACCGGGAAAGCGCCAGATGGAAAGCGTCTGATGATTGCGCCCATCACATCAAAGAAGCTTGCGCGATGCCCAGAACCGCCAACGGACACAAGCGGTTACTTTCTCATGGAAGAGAAAGAGGGGAGTAAAGATGGTGTGATAACTATTCTCGCTCGTGTGTCAGACGCAGAGGCCGCATTTCGCTTAGGTCGTTTGTTCTGCATGTCCTGACAGTCAATCAGAAAGCGATAAGCTCGTTGCCCCTATCGCATCCATGCACATCAGAAAAAACGCAGTTGTGAAGCTGCCACGGCTTATCTTGTTCGCTATGTTCCGCTCTGTCTCTGGCGTCCCAAGCATCGTCAGTCGATCAGCAAGCTGACCGTAGGTTACACCACGTCGCTTGAGCTCTGCTTTCAGAATGTTCTTGGCTTTGGTTTCGTAGTCGCTGACGACCTCAACATCCTTGGGCATGGCTTGGCCTTTCGCTAAAACATCTCATATATGATGATATAACCCTTGCATCCGATGAATACTACACCTATATTCAGTGTAGAACATCATCGGATATGATATAAAATGGCCCAGCACTTCCTCCTTTCACCCGCCGCAAAGACACTTTCGCTTGTGAAGGTGATGCGCATGTCCGAAGAGGAAGCGCGCACGGCATTCCGCAAAATCCGCTGGACCGAAACAGAAGGTGAGCCGATCTGCCCCGAGTGCGGATGCGTCGATCATTACGACCTGAAAACCCGCCAAGTGTACAAGTGCAAGGGCTGCAACAAGCAGTTCAGCATCACATCCGGCACCATTTTTCACGGTCGCAAGCTTCACGTCCGCGACATTCTCGCGGCCATCGCAATCTTCATAAATGGTGCAAAGGGCTACAGCGCCCTCCAACTGTCCCGCGATCTGTCGGTTGACTACAAGACGGCGTTTGTCCTTCTGCACAAGGTCCGCGAAAGCATAGAGACGGCTCGTGATGCTGGCGCTCTTTCCGGCGATGTTGAGGTCGATGGCGCTTACTTTGGTGGCTATGTGAAGCCTGCCAATGAAATCAAAGATCGCAAAGACCGCCGCAAGAAGGTCAATCAGTCCGGCAAGCGCCAGAGCGTTATCGTTGCGCGTGAGCGCGGTGGCCGCACACTGACATACGTTGCCAGCACAGAGGCTGATGGCGTTGCGCACGTTGCCGCCAACGTTGCCAAGGGCAGCACGGTTCACGCAGACGAAGCGTCCCACTGGGACAGGCTGGCGGCATACTTCCCCATAAAGCGCATCAATCACAAAGAGGCGTATTCGAAGGATGGCGCTTGCACCAACCAAGCAGAAAGCTTCTTTAGCCGCCTACGTCGCGCTGAAATCGGCACACATCACCACATCGCAGGCAAGTATCTTTCGGCCTACGCCGCAGAAATGGCTTGGCGTGAGGATAACAACCGCGTTGCCAATGGCTTTCAATTCGCAATGGTTATGGGCGCTGTGAGTGCTGCTGAGAAGTCCGCCAAATGGTGCGGGTATTGGCAACAAAAAGACTGAGTAAACGAAAGCTTCGGCCAAAACGGGAACATGTAAACGCAGCATTGACGGGGGTGTCGTTTACAGCCATATTGACGACATGGATTCGGACCTCATCAAAAAACGCCTCCTTGAGCTTGATAAGCTAGACGCTATCGCGGACAAGGAAATTGAGCATCAGCAGCGCATAAAGGCTGCAAACGCGGATGAGCGCAAGGAGCTGTTCGTTGCTGCAAAGGTGTTCGCGCGTTTGACAGGCAGTGTTGAAACGCAAGAGTTCAGTCAATTTGAGAAAAGGGCAGTCCAGAGTGCTGACCGGCATGTAGCTGACCTGACGCTGCCCGAAATGATTTCAAAAGTTCTCGAAGCAATGGGCGGCAAAGGCATGGAGCCAAAGGAAATCTCGGATAAAATTTCCGAGTCGTGGATGCCTGATGTTGTTGTTAACAACGTTGCTTCTTCGTGTTGGCGCATGTGGAAACAAGGAAGGCTTACAAAGGACGAAGGCACGAAAATTTATCGGTTGCCTCAAACGAATGAACCCCCAGACGAAAAACTTGGCAGTGAAGCGTCTGAGGGTTCTCTCTTTAATCCAGATCCCGAAGCACAAGGCGTTAAAGCCGCGCCGGGAGGTGGGCCATGATAATATAGTTCTTACCATGGTTGCCCTCGGTGAAAGCCGAGGGCGCTGTAGCATCCAGAGGTGCAACTCTGGACAATCGAAATGACCTACGAGCAGTCAATTTCTTACCCTAACATTAGGGTAATTTTCGGATTCCGTCAATAACTCGTGGGTCTCAGCGCAAAGGAAAGCGCATGCAAGACCGACCGTTAACACCGGACATGGTCCCGGTGATCAAGCTGGCTCGTGCCCAGAACATTCCATACTCTTGGATTTCTGGATACTACAAGGGCCTGAACTTTGGGCGTATCGCTGACGTAATGAAGGGGCGCAAGTATCCCAAAATCCCGCCAGCGAAAAAGCTGCCGCCAGACTTCCCGGTAGCGTAAACAACCGAAAGGGCGGCTCACATGCCGCCCTTTTTCAATGCCCACAGCTTATACGGCCCATTTCCGTCATGATCCTTAGTCCAGCCGTGATCGACCACTAGCCCCTGATCCCGACATCCCTTTATACACGCCCCGATCCGCTTGCGCAGCGTGGCATAGGTCGCATCATCGCAGACCAGCCCGCGCTCTGCGGCCCAACGTTCGGTTATCTGGCGCGATGTGAGCGGCTCGTCGGCTTCTCGTAGACAATCCAGCACAAACCGCTTTACTGAACCTTTCCGCGCCCGGTGTTTCGTCACGTACTGCTTTATGGCGTATGTGTCCGCGTTGGGATCGAACAAGCGGATTGCGGCGTCCAGGTGGTCTATATCCACCGTCAGCTTTTTGATTTCCGCTTTGTAACGGTCGCGCAGCGCGGATAACTCGGCGTGCTTTGCGACCAGACCCGATACAGTGTTCGGGCGCTCATAATCTACTGTGTCCTTCATGACCACAGCATAACATCATCAAATATGGCGTACTAGTCATTAAATTTGGTGAGTTTACTCCATAATACCGGGGAATTCCGGAAACTCATCCATGAAGAGCACGCCGTTATGGGCGAGGCTGATCTCGCCGGGTTTGGCGGTGCGGCCGCCGCCGACGATTGCGGCCATCGATGCGGTGTGGTGCGGCTCGCGGAAGGGCCGTTCGCGGGAGATGCCGCCCGCTTCGATCAGGCCGGAAAGCGAATGGACCATGGAGGTTTCCAGTGCCTCGGCGGGGGTGAGCGGGGGAAGGATGCCGGGCAGGCGGGAGGCCAGCATGGATTTGCCGGAGCCGGGCGTGCCGACCATCAATACGTGATGCCGTCCGGCGGCGGCGATTTCGAGCGCGCGTTTCGCGCGTTCCTGCCCTTTGACGTCGCGCATGTCGCGGGCATCGGGGGCGTGTTTGACCTCGCCGGGATCGCAGGGCGTCAAGGGGGTTCGTCCGGTGACGTGCTGGATCACGTCCATCAGCCCGGCGGCCCCAATCACCTGGCAGCCGCCGACCCAGGCGGCCTCGGCCCCGGAGGCGGCGGGGCAGATCAGCGTGCGGTTCTCTTCCGCGGCGGCCATGGCGGCGGGCAGTGCGCCGATCACGGGGACCAGCGCGCCATCGAGGGAAAGTTCGCCGAGGGCGACGGTTTCGGCGACGGTGTCTTTTGGCAGGATCTCAAGCTCGGCCAAAAGGGCCAACGCGATGGGGAGGTCGAAATGCGAGCCCTCCTTGGGCAGGTCGGCGGGCGACAGGTTTACCGTGATCCGTTTCGACGGCAGCGCGATATGCAGGGTGGAAAGCGCGCCGCGTACCCGGTCGCGTGATTCGGACACGGCCTTATCAGGGAGGCCCACGACAGCGAAGGCGGGCATTCCGGGGGTGACGGCGCATTGCACCTCGACCATGCGGGCGTCAACGCCTTCGAAGGCGACGGTGTAGGCGTGCGCGACCATGGTGTCCTGTCCTCGTGTCCGGGAAGGGTGGCGCGATCATGGTTGCGAAATGGTTAACGTGCGGGGGGCGACACTCTCTTTGAAGAGAGTGTTGCCATCCTTCGAAGGATGGCGGGCCGTGGAATTCGTGGGAGCAAACGTCTTTCAAGACGTTCGTCCGTTCCTTCGAAGGAACGGGCACGGTGTCAGGTGGCTTTTGCCATGTCCATGAAGGCCGGCCAGGCCTCGGGGTCCAGGGCGGTCTCGTCTCGGCAGAGTTAGTTCTCGAACCCGAAGATCCGACCTTCGAATTCAAGAAAATACCGTGGCGTCCCGCCGGTGAAAGGGCAGGTCGCGTTGACCGCCGGGCCGTCGTCCACCGGTCTTGCGGGCACAGGTTCGGGACCGGGCCACGGCCTTGTGTCGAAGGGTTTGGCGTACCAGGGAAGGGTGTCACCGGTGACCAGCGCCATGGTGCGCCACTGGCGGAACATCGTGTCGGACAGGTGCGTATCGACATAAGCCTGCGCGACGTCTGACAAGGTCACATCGTATCCGGCAAAGCGTGCGGCGACGGGCGCGAAGGCGATGTCGGCGATGGAATAGTTGCCGAGAAGCCAGGGGCCATGTTGGCTGTATCTCTCGCGCGCGTGGGTCCAGATCGTCTCGATCCGGGCGATATCGGTTTTGGTGGCGTCGGACAGCGGAACGTCGCGATAGGCGGTGCGCAGGTTCATCGGGCATTCGCCGCGCAGCGCCGTAAATCCGGAATGCATCTCGCAGGCCAGGGATCGGCCCAGACCGCGGGCTGCCGGATCGTCGGGCCAGAGACCGCCGTCGGGATGGCGCGAGTGCAGTTCTTCCGCCATGGCCAGCGAATCCCAGACCAGGGTGCCGTCGGGTGTGCGCATGGCCGGGACGGTTCGGGCGGGCGCGGCTTGGGGCATCTGTTCGGCAACACCGGCCTTGTTGAAATCCACAAGGTGAACCTGCGGTTTCAGCCCCAGCGCGCGAAAGAGAAGCCACCCGCGCAGCGACCAGCTTGAATAGGCGTAATCGCCGATAAAGAGATCATATGTCATGCAGAAGACCCTCGTGATGCACGGCTTTGTTGCAACCCTAGACGCGATGCGATGCGCTGCCCAATTTCGAATTGTGCGCGAGTCCATCACGGGAACGAATGAAAGTGACTAAGCGTTGAAGGACTATTGAAACTTTTTCAATGAATCTTTGATCCGTACCCGCGCTGCGTCCGTAGACGGTATAAGAGATAAGATCAGGGGGCACCAATGGCACTGGACTCGTTTAACGACCAAACCCTGTCTCGCCGTGCGATGAAGGCGGAACTTCTGGACGCGGAGACGGAACTCAAGCTTGCTTATGCCTGGCGCGATCAGCGCGACGAGGCGGCGCTGCATCGGCTGATTACAGCTTATATGCGGTTGGCTATTTCGATGGCGTCCAAGTTCAAGCGATACGGCGCGCCGATGAATGATCTCATTCAGGAAGCCGGGCTTGGCCTGATGAAGGCGGCCGACAAATTCGATCCGGATCGCGGTGTGCGTTTTTCGACCTATGCCGTCTGGTGGATCAAGGCGTCGATCCAGGACTACGTGATGCGCAATTGGTCGATCGTGCGGACCGGCTCCACATCATCGCAGAAATCGTTGTTCTTCAACATGCGCCGCGTTCAGGCGCGGCTGGAGCGGGAAGCAGCGGCCGAGGGCAAGGTGCTCGAAGGGCACGAAATGCGCCGGATGATCTCGGAAGAGATCGGCGTGCCTCTGCATGACGTGGAAATGATGGAAGGGCGTCTTTCCGGATCCGATTATTCGCTGAACGCGACCCAATCGACCGAGGACGAAGGTCGCGAATGGATTGACGCGCTGGAAGATGACAGCGCGCAGGCCGATGAAACGGTTGAGGTCGATCTGGATCTTGCACAGCTGCGTCAGTGGTTGATGATGGCGATGAACCAGTTGAACGAACGCGAACGCTTCATCGTTCGGGAGCGCAAACTGCGCGAAGATGCGCGGACGCTCGAAAGCCTTGGCAACGAGTTGGGCTTGTCGAAAGAGCGCGTGCGGCAGCTCGAGGCGGCGGCTTTCGCGAAAATTCGCAAGTCGCTTGAAGCGCAAAGCCCCGAGGTGCATCACTTCCTCACATGAAGCATGTCCTGACTTTTCTGATGATCGCCCCCACGGCTGTGGCCGCCGGGGGCGTTTTCGATGGGGCGGACGTGATTTTCCTTGGGGAACTGCACGATAATCCGGCGCATCACGCGCAGCAGGCCGCCTATGTCGCGGAGTTGGCGCCGACCGCTCTCGTGTTCGAAATGCTGACGCAGGCGCAGGCCGATCTGGTGACGGCGGAACTGACCCGTGACGAAGCCGCGCTGGAGGCGGCGCTGGGCTGGAACGACAGTGGGTGGCCGGATTTCGCCATGTACTATCCGATTTTCGCCGCAGCGCCGGAGGCCGCCTATTTCGGCGCGGCTGTGCCGCGTGACGTCGCGCGGCAGGCGATGGCGGACGGGATGGAGGCGGCCTTTCGGGGCGATGCCGCGGCCTATGGGCTGACTGCCCCTTTGCCCGAGGACGAACAAGCGCAACGAGAGGCGCTGCAACTGGCGGCGCATTGTGATGCGATGCCGGAAGAGATGCTGCCGGTCATGGTCGACATCCAGCGGTTGCGGGACGCCGAGTTGGCCTTTTCCGCTGTCCAGGCCTTCGAGGCGCATGGCGGACCGGTCATCGTCATCACCGGCAACGGGCACGCGCGCAAGGATTGGGGCGCGCCGGTCTATCTCATGGCGGCGGCGCCGGGCATGACGGTGGCCTCGTTGGGTCAGGGCGAAGACGATGCGCCGCCTTCGGGGCTTTTCGATGTGGTCGAAACCGCGCCCACGGCGGACCGGGGCGATCCCTGCGAGGCGTTCCGCTGATTGAGTTTTGTCCGGCGGCCCCGTAACAAAGGCGTCAGACCCTGTCAGGACCGAGCCTTATGTTGAGCGGCAAACGTATTCTTCTGATCATCGGCGGTGGAATCGCGGCGTATAAATGCCTCGACCTGATCCGCCGTTTGCGCGAACGCGGCGCGGTGGTGACGCCTGTGATGACGCGGGCGGCAGAGGAGTTCGTCACGCCCCTGTCGGTGGCGGCTTTGGCCGGAGAGAAGGTTTACACCGACCTCTTCGACCTGACCGACGAGGCCGAGATGGGGCATATCCAATTGTCCCGTGTGGCGGATCTTGTGCTGGTCGCTCCGACGACGGCGGATCTCATGGCGAAGATGGCGCAGGGCATGGCAGGCGATCTGGCGACGACGCTTCTTCTGGCCACGGATACGCCGGTAATGATCGCGCCCGCGATGAACGTGCGGATGTGGGAGCACGCCGCCACGCAGCGCAACCTGGCGGTGTTGCGCGGCGATGGTGTGGCTGTCGTGGGCCCGAATGACGGCGACATGGCGTGCGGCGAATACGGGCCCGGTCGGATGGCGGAACCTCTGGAGATCGTCGACGCGGTCGTGGGCGCTTTGGCGGATGGCCCGCTGATGGGCAAGCGGATCGTTGTGACATCCGGGCCGACGCATGAGCCGATCGACCCTGTGCGCTATATCGCGAATCGATCCTCGGGGGCGCAGGGTACGGCGATCGCGGCGGCGCTTCGGGCATTGGGGGCAGAGGTGGTGTTCGTGACCGGCCCGGCAGAGGTGTCGCCGCCTGACGGCGTCGAGGTGGTGCCCGTGGAAACCGCGCGCGAGATGCGCGCGGCGGTGCTGGCCGCTTTGCCAGCGGACGCCGCTGTCTTTGCGGCCGCCGTTGCCGATTGGCATGTTGTGGATGCGTCGGCGAGCAAGATCAAGAAGGTGGCGGGAAAGATGCCCACCCTGAGCTTTGACGAGAACCCGGATATTCTGGCCGAGGTGGCACGGATGACAGAGGGGCGGCCAAGCCTCGTGGTGGGCTTTGCGGCCGAGACCGATGATGTGATCGACAACGCGACCGCGAAGCGCGCCCGCAAGGGCTGTGACTGGATCGTGGCGAATGACGTGTCGCCTAGCACCGGGATCATGGGCGGGTCGGAGAACGCGGTGACGCTGATCTCGGACAGTGGAGCCGAGGCGTGGCCGCGCATGGGCAAGGACGCCGTGGCGCGTCAATTGGCAGCACGGATTGCCGAGGCGCTGGTCTGACGGCACCCGTGGGTCAGTTTGCGTATTTGAAAAGAGAAGAAGGGCAAAGCGTGGTCACGATTGAGCTGACTTGGGTTGCTGGTGCGGACCGGTCGCTGGGACTGCCGGTTTACGCCAGTGACGGTGCGGCGGGGGCGGACCTGCGGGCCAATTTCGACGACCGTGGGTCGATGACGCTTGCGCCCGGGGCGCGGGCGCTTGTGCCGACAGGGCTGCGCATGGCGATCCCAACAGGCTACGAGGTGCAGATCAGGCCACGGTCCGGGCTGGCGCTCAGGCATGGGATCACCTTGCCGAACGCGCCGGGCACCATCGACAGCGATTATCGCGGCGCGCTGGGTGTGATCGTGATGAATGCAGGGCAGGAGGCGTTCGAAATCGCGCATGGCGACCGGATCGCGCAAATGGTGGTGGCGCCGGTGCTGCGGGCGCGCTTTGCCGAGGTGGATGAATTGAGCGACACCGCACGCGGTGATGGTGGGTTCGGATCGACCGGAGTGTCTGAATGATTGTCGTGTTTTCCATGGCGGCGGCCCTTTGGGGGCTTGGCGCGTTGATGAAGATGCCGCGCAGCGCACGGCTTTACATGATCGGGCTCTTGTATATCGGGGTTCTGTTCATCCAGATCGCCTTGCCCGAAGGCCACCCGCTGCGGCTCGCCACCGGGGAAAGCGCGGCGCTTTGGATCCTCATCGGCGTGTTCGCGGCGGTTGCCGTGCTCTACGGCCGGGTTGTGAAACGGTTGAAGGACCGTGCGCTGGTCAAGGAAAAGGCCGATGCACCGGCGGTGGTGCGGGGGGACAGTTTTTCTGCGAGCGAGTTGGAACGCTACGCACGCCACATCGTGCTGCGCGAAATCGGCGGGCCGGGGCAGAAGGCGCTGCGCGAGGCCAAGGTTCTGGTGATCGGGGCTGGTGGTCTGGGCGCGCCTGCGCTGCAGTACCTGGCTGCGGCGGGGGTCGGTACCATCGGGGTCATCGACGACGACGTGGTGGAAAACGCGAACCTGCAACGGCAGGTGATCCACCGCGATCAGGATATCGGTTTGCCGAAGGTGTTTTCCGCACAGGCGGCGATGATCGCGCAGAACCCCTATGTCGATGTGCGACCTTACCACCGGCGGCTGACCGAGACCGTGGCATCGGACCTGCTGGCAGACTACGATCTGGTGCTGGATGGCACCGACAATTTCGAGACGCGCTACCTTGTGAATGACGTGGCCGTTGAACTGGGCAAACCGCTGATCTCGGGCGCGTTGGCGCAGTGGGAGGGGCAGATTTCGGTCTTCGACCCGGCGTCGGGAACGCCGTGCTACCAGTGCGTGTTTCCGGCGATCCCGGCTGAGGGCCTGGCCCCGTCCTGTGCCGAGGCCGGGGTGGTCGGACCTTTGCCGGGGGTGATCGGTTCGATGATGGCGGTCGAGGCGATCAAGCTCATCACCGGGGCCGGGCAGGCGCTGAAGGGCGAGATGCTGATCTATGATGCCTTGTGGGGCGAGACGCGGAAGATCGGACTGAAGCCGCGAGCGGATTGCCCGGTGTGCGGTGCGGCGCGGGCGTCGGCTGCGCGCTGATTTCCGGTTTCCGGCAAGTCACGGCCGTGGTGCATCGCACCGGCCATTGTTGTCCGCGTCCTGCCGATCTAGGTTTCACTCAAACCATGTGGGAGTTTTCGATGACCAATCCGTTGCTGGACACCTGGGATACGCCGTTCGGTCTGCCGCCCTTCGACCGGATCGAGGACGCGCATTTCGCGCCCGCCATCGAGGCCGCGATGGAAGAAGGCTTGGCCGAGGTCGAGGCGGTGGCGACCAATCCCGAGCCGCCCACCTTTGAGAACACCATCGAGGGGTTGATGCGCACCGGCGCTGCGTTGGATCGGGTGTTGGGGGTGTTCTACAATCTGGCCGGAGCGGACAGCACCGATGCGCGCGAGGAGATCATGCGGGAATTCTCGCCGAAGCTTGCCGCGCATTCGGCGGTGATCTACGGCAACAAGGCGTTGTTTTCGCGGATCGAACAGGTCTGGCTGGCGCGCGAGGCGCTGGACCTGACGCCGGAACAGGCACGGGTGCTGATGCTGACGCATCGCGGCTTTGTGCGCGCGGGGGCCGCTCTCACCGGCGATGACGCGGCACGGATGAAGGAGCTCAAGGGGCGGCTCGCCACGCTCGGCACGCAATTCGGGCAGAACCTGCTTGCGGATGAGCGGGATTGGCAGCGGGCTCTGTCAGAGGACGAGTTGGAGGGGTTGCCCGGCTTTGTTATCGACGCGGTGCGCGCTGCGGGCAGAGAACGCGGCGCGGACGGGCCGGTGCTCACGCTGTCCCGGTCGGTGATCGTGCCGTTCCTGCAATTCTGTCCCAACCGCGCCTTGCGCGAAGAGGCCTGGCGCGCCTGGGTGGCCCGGGGCGAAAACGGTGGCAAGACCGACAACCGTGAGATCGCGGCCGAGATCCTGGCATTGCGACAGGAGCGGGCGAAGCTTTTGGGCTATGACGATTTCGCGTCCTACAAGCTCGAAACCGAAATGGCGAAAACGCCCGAGGCGGTTCGCGGCTTGCTCATGGATGTGTGGGAGCCTGCGAAGGCCCGCGCGCTCGAAGATGCCGCATTGCTGGAAGAGCGGATGCGCGCGGATGGCGTGAACGGGCCGTTGCAGGCCTGGGACTGGCGATACTATTCCGAGGCGCGGCGGCGCGAGGAGTTCGCGCTGAACGAGGCGGAGTTGAAGCCGTATCTGCAATTGGAGCGCATGATCGAGGCGGCGTTCTCTTGTGCCAATCGCCTGTTCGGGCTTGAATTCCGGGCGCTGGACGTGCCGCTCTATCACAAGGATGCGCGAGCCTGGGAGGTGACGCGCAATGGCAAGCATGTGGCCGTCTTCATCGGCGATTACTTCGCGCGCGCATCGAAACGGTCGGGCGCGTGGTGTTCCGCGATGCGGTCGCAGCGCAAGTTCCCGGATGTGCAGGGGCCAATCGTGGTCAATATCTGCAACTTCGCCAAGGGGGATCCGGCGCTTTTGTCCTATGACGACGCGCGGACGCTGTTCCACGAGTTCGGGCACGCGCTGCACCAGATGTTGTCGGATGTGACCTATGAGATGATCTCGGGAACATCCGTGGCGCGGGACTTTGTCGAATTGCCGAGCCAACTTTACGAGCATTGGCTTGAGGTGCCGGAGGTCTTGCAGGAATTCGCGACGCATGCCGAAACCGGCGAGGCGATGCCGAAAGAGATGCTGGACAAGGTGCTGGCGGCGGCGACTTATGACATGGGTTTCCAGACGGTGGAATACGTGGCCTCGGCGCTGGTCGATCTGGCGTTTCACGAGGGTGAACCGCCTGCCGATCCAATGGCGGAGCAGGCGCGCGTGCTGGCCGATCTGGGGATGCCCGAGTCGATTGTCATGCGCCATGCGACGCCGCATTTCGCGCATGTGTTCACCGGCGACGGTTATTCGTCGGGCTATTACAGCTATATGTGGTCCGAGGTGATGGACGCCGATGCGTTCGAAGCCTTCGAGGAAGCTGGCGGCGCGTTCGACCCGGCGATGGCCGAGAAGCTGGAGCGGTTCATCCTGTCGGCAGGCGGATCGGAAGAGGCGGATGTGCTCTACACCCAGTTCCGGGGGCGGATGCCGGGGGTGGACGCCTTGCTGAAGGGGCGCGGGCTGGCGGCCTGAGCGAGGCGCACTCCTTCGAAGGAGTGCGCCCAACTCTTCGAAGAGTTGGGCCTATTGGTCCGAGGTCAGGTTCTCGTTTTTCAGGAAGCGTTCAAAGGCATCCAGGTTGATGGCTTCGAATTGACCGAACGCTTGCATCCAGACGCTGGCATCCTTGAGCGCGTCGGGTTCCAGTTTGCACCATTTCACCCGGCCGCGCTTTTCCTGACTGATCAGACCCGCGGCGGCGAGGATCATTAGGTGTTTCGAGATGGCGGCCAGCGACATGTCGAACGGCTCGGCCACATCAGTCACGGCCATGTCGTCTTCGAGCAGCATCGTCAGGATCTGACGGCGGGTCGGATCGGCCAAGGCGGCGAAGACGGTGTCGAGCGTTTGGGTCATGGGGCGCAGTAGACTGGACCCGATTGGAAACTCAACCGTAAAGTTGAATATGCGATTGGGTGCGCCACGGGTGAAATACTGTGTGCGGCCGTTTGGATGTTATGTCTTGGCTTTCCAGAAATGGTATATATTTCAATCTCTTGTCTTGATAGATGCCGCGCCCCGCGCCGCCTTGACTCGGATCGTGCTGCACCGTAGCACATGGCCAAAGTTCCGACCGGAGTGGAGCGCGTGTCTGAGGACGATCCGAAGCAGAGGCTGAAAGAGCTCGAAGCGCGGATCGCGGCGGCCAAAGGGGCGCCGGATGCCAAACCGCACCAGGAGGAACACTACAGCCAAGCGCAGCAAGGGTGGCGCATGGTGATCGAGATGGTGTCCGGTCTTGGGATCGGGTTTGGCATCGGATACGGGCTTGATGCGGTTTTCGGAACGCAGCCCTTCTTGATGGTGCTGTTTACATTGTTGGGCTTTGCGGCAGGGGTGAACGTGATGATGCGCACCGCCAAGGAGTTCCAAGCCAAGCAACTGGCCGAGCAGGCTGGAGAGAACGAGAGGGATCGACATGGCGACGGAAGCTGACGGTCACAGCGACGGCGGGCTGGTGTTCCACCCGATGGATCAGTTCATCGTCAAGCCGCTTTTCGGCGACGGTGCGGTGGGCATGTTCACATTTACCAACGTGGCGCTGTGGCTCTTGCTGGCCGTGGCCTGCGTGATCGCGCTGATGGTGCTGGGCACGTCCAAGCGCGCCACGGTGCCGAGCCGCGTGCAGTCCGTGGCCGAGCTGGCGTACGGATTCATCTACAAGATGGTCGAAGACGTGACCGGCAAGGATGCGGTCAAGTATTTCCCGTATATCTTCACGCTGTTCATGTTCATCGTGTTCTCGAACTTCCTCGCGCTTATCCCGATGTCCTTCTCGCCGACATCCCATATCGCGATCACGGCTGTATTGGGTTTCGGCGTGTTTATCGCAGTGACCGTTCTGGGCTTCGTCAAGAACGGAGCCGGGTTCCTGGGTCTCTTCTGGGTATCGAGCGCGCCTCTGGCATTGCGCCCCATCCTCGCCGTGATCGAGCTGATCTCGTATTTCGTGCGTCCGGTCAGCCACTCCATTCGTCTTGCCGGTAACATCATGGCAGGCCACGCGGTTCTCAAAGTGTTCGCGGGCTTTGCCGCGATCACCGCCGTGGCTCCGCTGTCTGTTCTGGGCATCACGGCCATCTATGCACTGGAAGTGCTCGTCGGCTTCATTCAGGCCTACGTGTTCACGATCCTGACCTGCGTGTACCTCAAGGACGCGCTGCACCCGTCACACTAAAACACGGTGCGTGGCATCACGCATCCTACGCTTCAACTTCCAATCGTAAGGAGAATTCACATGGAAGGCGATCTCGCACATATCGGCGCAGGCCTGGCAGCAATCGGTTCCGGCGCAGCCGCAATCGGGGTGGGCAACGTGGCCGGCAACTACCTCGCAGGTGCTCTGCGTAACCCGTCCGCTGCTGCATCGCAGACAGCAACGCTCTTCATCGGTATCGCGTTCGCAGAAGCGCTGGGGATCTTCGCGTTCCTCGTGTCGCTGCTGCTGATGTTCGCCGTCTAAGCTTCGGACTTTTATCCTTACGCGCGGGCGGTGCCGTAATCACGCGGCCCGCCCGATGTAACGACAAGTTCCGACGGAGGACGACATGGCAACCGAAACCACTGGTACAGCCAGCGCATGTGTGGGCCCGGATGGCAGCGCCATCGGCATGCCGCAGCTTTGCGCCGACTGGATGCCGAACCAGATTTTCTGGCTTCTGATCGCGCTCATCGCGATTTACTTTGTCCTGTCCCGCATCGCGTTGCCGCGCATTGCGACGGTTCTGGCGGAACGACAAGGCACGATTACAAACGACCTCGCGGCTGCTGAAGATCTCAAGCAGAAAGCCGTGGAGGCGGAAGACGCCTACAATCAGGCGCTGGCCGATGCACGCGCCGAGGCGCAAAAGATCATCGCCCAGAACAAGGCCGAGATGCAGGCGGAGCTCGACAAGGCCATCGCCAAGGCGGATGCCGAGATCGCGGCCAAATCAGCGGAATCCGAAAAGGCCATTTCCGAAATCCGCGCATCGGCCGTTGAACGCGTCGAAGCCGTGGCGAAAGACACAACCGGCGCCATCGTCGCTGCGTTGGGTGGTCAGGCAGATGATGCGACCGTCAACGCTGCCGTTGACGCACAGATGAAGGGGTGAGCGACATGCAACGTATCATGACCATTGCCGCCGCGACCCTGATCGCCAGCCCGGCCTTTGCCGCGACCGGCCCGTTCTTTTCACTCAGCAACACCGATTTCGTGGTGACCATCGGTTTCTTGGTCTTCATCGGGGTGCTGCTGTATTACAAGGTTCCGACCTTGATCCTTGGTATGCTGGACAAGCGCGCCGAGGGGATCCGGAGCGAGTTGGACGAAGCCAAGGCCTTGCGCGAAGAGGCGCAGGCGTTGCTGGCCTCCTACGAACGTCGCCAGCGCGAAGTTCAGGAGCAGTCGGACCGGATCATCGCGCATGCCAAGGAAGAGGCTGTTCTGGCCGGTGAGCAGGCGAAAGCCGATCTGGAGAAGTCGATCGCGCGCCGTCTGGCTGCGGCCGAGGACCAGATCGCGTCTGCTCAGGCAAGCGCCGTGAAGGAAGTGCGTGATCGTGCAATCGCCGTTGCGATCAACGCAGCGCGAGACGTCGTCGCCAAGCAGATGACCGCGAAAGATGCGGCCAAGACGATCGACGATGCGATTGCCGAAGTTGGGCAAAAGCTCCACTGATCCTGACATCAGACGATTTTCGTTAAAGCCTCGGTTTCACCGGGGCTTTTTCTTTTTTTGGGGGGGAGGATGTTTCGACGCATCCTAATTTTCCGTTGACGGAAAACCTCGCTATTCCGGCGACGTCACCCGCGCGCCGAAGAGAGCGGACCCGACGCGGATATGCGTCGCACCGAAAGCGATGGCTTGCTCGAAATCGTCGCTCATCCCCATGGACATTTGCGAGAGGCCGTTGCGGTCGGCCAGTTTGCGCAGCAGGGCAAAGTGCAGGGACGGGGTTTCGTCAACCGGAGGGATACACATAAGCCCCTGAACAGGCAGGTCCAGCGCGCGGCATTCTTCGACAAAGGCGTCTGTGTCGGCGGGGGCAATGCCAGCCTTCTGCGGTTCTTCGCCCGTATTTACCTGAATGAAGAGCGGCGGGCAGTGGCCCATTTCCTGCGCCAATCGGGCGAAGGTCTTGGCCAATTTCGGGCGGTCCAGTGTGTGAATCACGTCGAACAGCTCGAAGGCCTGTCGCGCCTTGTTCGATTGCAGCGGGCCGATGAGGTGAAGGTCAATCCCATCATAGGTTTCGCGAAAGTCGGGCCACTTTCCGGCAGCTTCTTGCACGCGGTTTTCGCCAAAGCTGCGATGGCCTTCTTTCAGAACCGCCTCGACCCGTTCGTTCGGCTGCACTTTGGAGACGGCGATCAGGGTCACATCCGCCGGGTCGCGATCGGCCTCTCTGGCGGCTTTTGCGATGCGGGCGGTGATATCTGTCAATCCCATGGCGTGTCTCCCCAGGCGTCGAAGAAAGGTTGCAATTCGGTTTCATAGCGCCGCCATGCCGCGGCCGAGCTTTGGTAGATCGGTTGGCGCACTTGATGCAGGCTGAGCGTTTTGACCGCGCCTGTGTTCTGGTGGAAGTTCAGGCACTGATCCTCCCAGTCCAACCCGGCGGCGGCAATCAGCCTGCGTGACTGTTCCTCGGGATCGGACACGAGGTCTTCGTAGCGGACCTCGGAAAAGCGATCGGGTAGAGTTTCTCGCCAGTGCCCGACGATCTGGCGGAAAAGTTTGATCGTTTCGGCGATGGTCGCGAGATCGTTGGCGTAACGGTGCGTGCCGCCGTTGAAGTAGTTCTTGTAGATCGACACCGCGATGTCACGCGGATCGCGGTGCACCACGATGAAGCGCGCGTTCGGCAGGGTCGCGTAAAGCAAACCGTAGATCAGAAAGGCCATGATGGACTTGTCGGTCAGCCAGGGACGGGTCAGATCGCGTTTGATGCGGTTCTGCATCTCCAGACGGGATGCGAAAGCGTGAAGGTCTTTGGAGGGTCTCGATGTCAGCTTGGCCATGTCGGCACCCGCTCCGAAACAGGCGTAAGCCGTGCGCAGTGCGGTGGCGAGTTCGCCTCCGGCCTGAACGCTGGAATGGCTGGCGATGATCTGTTCGACCAACGTCGTGCCGGATCGCGGCAGGCCGGTGACGAAGATGAGATCGGGTGCTGTGCCGGGGCTGTCGCTGAGCGGGGACAGCCCCTCTTGCGCGTCGACCACGGCGCGCCATTCCTGTGCGCGCGCCTTGGGATCGTCGGGCCAAAGTGCGGCCTGTGCGGAATTGGCGCGCCGCAGATGCGGGAAGACCCTATCGGCCTGTTTGGTGTCCTCCATCGCCTTGGCAAGCGCGTAGTTGACGTGCATCTGTCCTTGTGGGGAAAGCTGTGGATGTTTCGCCAATCGACGCATTGCTCCGATCAGCGGATCGTTTGGCTTGAACCGGATCGTCGCGGCGAACATGCGGTACAGTTCGGCTTCGTTCGGGTGCTTTTTCAGCAGTTTGCGAAAGAGCTTTTCCGATGCGTCGAAGTCGCCGATCTGTTGCAGGTAGAGTGCCTTGTCGGCCTGTGGACCGATGGCCTTGGGGTCTCGTGCGATTTTGGCGTTGATCAGGTCCAGAACACGGGATGAATTGCCCGCCGCGCGATGGGCGTGCAGGGCGTCTTCCAGGATCGCGGGTTCGGTGGGTCGAAGCGCGTAGGCCTTATCAATTGCGCGACACCATGTTTCGACATCGCCCGTCTTGGCGGCGAGCTGCGCGCGTTTGAACGGAATTTCCGGTGCGGTGGGCACCTTCAGAGCAAGCGCATCGAGGATCGCAGCAGCTTCGCGCGTCTGCCCGGCTTGCGCCAACCGCAGGGCCCGCTCGTATTCCGCTTTGATCTGTTGTGCTGCGCCAGTGGTCATAACCGCCTCTTTTGCCGCTTTGCTAAAGGCATGCTGCACAAAAGAAAAGAGCGGGCACAAGGCCCGCTCTTTCCTTAACCAAATCTGGTTATGAGCTATTAGAAGCTCATCGACAGACCGAAGGAGTAGCTGTCTTCGTCGTTGACAGACACGTCGTCGCTGGAACCGTAACCCAGGTGAGCTGCGAGACCGCCGCCCAGGTCGTAGGTTGCTGCGAGACCGAAACCGGACGAGTCGGGGTCGGACTTCGCCGCCCAATCGTCGTACTCACCGTAGTTCACACCGATCGACAGTGCGTTCATGGTGTAGCCAACGCCAACACCGACGAAGGTGCCGTTGTCGTCCTGGCCTTCGATGTCTGCTTCTGCGTAGTTGATCGCAGCGGAGAAACCGTTTGCCAGTTTCGCGTCGAGGCTCAGACCGATCAGTTCGATGTCTGCGTCAACGTCGCGGTCAACAGTCTGGTAGCCGAGGCCGACGCCGATGGCTGCGCCACCGAAGTCTGTCACGTAACGAACGCCGAGGCCCCAAACCGGATCATCTTCGCCGGAATCGTCGATTTCTGCGGACAGTGCTGCCGTGAAGCCTGCTGCGGAGTAGGACACGCGAGCGATCTGACCGTCATAGAGACCGTCGAGGCCGGAGTTGCCGTTGTAGCCCGAGTGCTCGGTTTCGTCGTCGGCGAGGGTTGCGCCGGCAAGAGCGACTTCCTGCAGAACGGCGTCATATGCACCGTCTGTGTCGCCCATGTCGAGGCGCATGCCGCCGTAGGCGAGGAACCATGTCGCACCGTATTGATCGGTCGCATCACCGAAGTTGAATTCGTTGTCTTCAACGGTTTCGTCGAGGTCAACGGATGCACCGAATGCCAGACCGCCGTCGGATTCGCCGGTCATGGAGAATGTGACGTCGATATCAGTGTGGAACTGAGCGCGATCGCCGTCCGGATCAGTTGTCGTTGCATAACGGTCGCCGCCGACAACACCGATTTCGGCGTAACCAGTGATCGACACTTCGGCTGCTGCGATGCCAGCAGTTGCAACCAGCGCGGTGGAAGCAAGAAGAAGAGTTTTCATTTTTTTCCCTCATGTGTTCGTAAGGCACGTACCAAACCGGAAGGTCCGGATTAGCTGGGAACTCTATGCTCTTTGGGGGGGCGTGTTTGCAAGACAAGCCGCAAGTCGCTCGGGAACTTCGCCTTCTGTGATGCTCATTTGCCACAAGCTTGGTGTGCGGCTTTCCCATTGAAAGAACACAGCCTTAACGCCTGCGGACAAGTTCGGCTTGTCGTGATTGGGATGGGCTTGTATGCAAAGCATAACGCAAACACTGAGCTAACAGGCAATCGAGGGCAGTCTCCTATGGACCTTACACGTTTCAGGACAGGATTAGGCGTTGCCCTTGTCGGTGCACTTGTTTCGGGTTGCGGAATGTTCGGCGGCGGAAACAGGGCCCCGGTGGATACGCCACCGGCCTCCGAGATTGCCGACGATATCATCTATCAGGATCGTCAGCGGCCACAGTCGACGTTGTTCGACTTTTTCCGCAACCGCAATGACGCGGGGCAGGTGGGTGCCGTCAACAAGTACATCTGGAATGCCGCGCTCGAGACACTGGATTTCCTGCCGGTGCAGTCGGTCGATCCGTTCACCGGGGTAATTACCACCGGATACGGGACGCCCCCGGGTGGCGGACGGGCCTATCGTGCGACGATTCTCGTGAATGACCCGGCGCTGGATGCGCGATCGTTGAACGTCGCGTTGATGACGCGCTCCGGGCCAGTGGATGCGGCGACGGTGCGCGCGGTCGAGGATGCGATCCTCACGCGGGCGCGCCAGTTGCGACAGCAGGACAGCCGTTTCTGATCGGCTGACCGCATTCCTGCTGTTAATCCTGAGGGTGTCGCGCCATTTCGAGCGTGGCAAGGTCGTCGACCCACTGTAATTGCCGTGGCAGGCAAATCGTTTCCAGATCGTAGGTCTCTTGGGCAAACCGACGGGCGGCCCTGCCCAATGTCGCGCGGCGTTCGGGCGATTCGAGCAGGGCACAGGTTTCATCCACAAGCTTGGCCCGGTCGAAGAAATCCACCAGCAGTCCGGTCTGGCCATCCTTGATCGCTTCGCGCACGGGGGCTGTGTCGGAGGCGACGATGGCGCATTCCGCGCTCATCGCTTCGAGCAAGGACCACGACAGGACGAAGGGATACGTCAGGTAAACATGCACGCGACTGACCTGGATGACCGACAGGAATGTCTCGTAGGGGACCCGGCCCAGAAAGTGCACGCGGGTCCAGTCCGCGTCCGAGATCTGCGGACGCACCTCGTCGATGAAGATCTGTTTCCACGTTTTACCCTGCGGCGGCTTCGCCCCGTAGCTCGTATCCTCGCCCCCGAGCAAGACCACCCGCGCCATCGGCCGACGACGCAGAAGATCGGGCAGGGCGCGCATGAAGATGTGATAGCCGCGATAGGGTTCCAGATTGCGGTTGATGAAGGTCACAACCTCGTCGTCCCGCGACAGTGTATCCCCATTTGGAAGGGCAAGCTGCGCCATTGCATCTGGCGTCACGTGAACGGTATCGACCCCGTCGTGGCAGATCGTGATACGGTCGCGGTGATGCGCGGGATAGGTGTCGGCCTGGAAACGCGTCGGGCTGATCCCGGCGTCCATGACCTCTTCGTGCAGCCGGTTGTTCAGGTTCTTGAGCCGAAGCCGTAGCGCGTTGCGCCCCGGGCTGGGTGTCGGAAACTCGGGATCGAACGCGATCACGTCCGGGTCCGAGCGGTGATAGAGTTCGCAGTAAAGGCCGAGTCGCGCATCCGGCCAGAGATCCTTGAGGAAAAGACTTTCGCCCCAGCCGTGATGGGCGAGGATCACATCCGGCGCGTATCCCTTTTCTTTCAAAACCTGCGCCGCGTCGAAACAGGCCGTGGCGCGCAGGATCTTTGTCTCGAAATCGATCAGCCAGGGATGGATATTCGGGGTGCTGGCCCCCTTGACCTGATAGGGCAGGATCGTGATGCCCTTCCAAGTCGTCGGTTTAGAAACGCGTGGGGTCAGGACAACCACCTGGTCTCCACGTTGGGCGAGCGCCGGTGCGAGATGTTTGAATTGGCCGGGAAAGTTCTGGTGAATCAAAAGGAGTTTCATCTGCCCGAATGTCGTCGCTGCCATCAATACGACGGGTATGACCGTAAAAAACAGGCATCACAATGGCCCGGATGGGGGCGGGACTGGACGATCCTGTGGCATCGGCCTATCACCCTGCGAACAGAAGATGCACACCCGAAGGACACATTCCATGTCGCGTTACGACCCCTCTGTCATCGAACCCAAATGGCAGGCTGTCTGGGAAGAGAGTGAAACCTTCCGCGCCGTGCGGTCGGAGGACAAGCCGAAATATTACGTGCTGGAAATGTTCCCGTACCCGTCGGGCCGCATCCATATCGGCCATGTGCGCAATTATACGATGGGCGACGTGATCGCGCGCTACAAGCTGTCGACGGGGCATAACGTGCTGCATCCGATGGGATTCGACGCTTTCGGGATGCCCGCGGAAAACGCCGCGATGGCGTCGGGGGGGCATCCGAAGGATTGGACCTATTCCAACATCGACACGATGGTTAGCCAGATGAAGCCGTTGGGTTTCGGTCTTGACTGGAGCCGCATGTTCGCGACCTGCGATCCCGAATACTACGGCCAGCAGCAGGCGCTGTTCCTCGATATGCTGGAGGCCGGGTTGGTCTACCGCAAGAACGCGGTGGTGAACTGGGATCCGGTCGACATGACCGTGTTGGCCAACGAACAGGTGATCGACGGCAAGGGCTGGCGGTCTGGCGCCGACGTGGAGCGGCGCGAGCTGACGCAGTGGTTCTTCAAGATCTCCGATATGTCCGAGGAATTGTTGGACGCTTTGGATACGCTGGATGACTGGCCCGCCAAGGTGAAGCTCATGCAGGCCAACTGGATCGGCAAATCGCGCGGTCTGCAATTCGCGTTCTCGACCATTGACGCACCCGAGGGACACGACCGGATCGAGGTTTACACGACGCGGCCCGACACGCTCATGGGGGCCTCGTTCGTGGGTATCTCCCCCGATCATCCGCTCGCCAGGCATCTGGAGAAGGACAATCCGGATCTGGCCGCGTTCAACGCCGAGTGTCGCAAGGGCGGGACGACCGAAGAGGCGCTGGAGAAGGCCGAGAAAAAAGGCTTCGACACCGGACTGCGTGTGCGGCATCCGTTTGATACCGCGTGGGAATTGCCGGTCTACGTCGCCAACTTCATCCTGATGGATTACGGCACCGGTGCGATTTTCGGCTGTCCGGCGCATGACCAGCGCGATCTTGAATTCGCGCGCAAATACGACCTGCCGGTGCTCAGCACCTACGTGCCCGCGATGGGCGAAGATGCGTTCATTTTGCCCGAGGACGGTGGCCCGGCCTATGTGCCGCCCAAGCCCGAAACCGTGCGCTATATCCGCGGATTCGCTGGCGAAGAGGCGCAGACCGGCAGTGACGCCATCGAGGCGGCCATCGCGTTTTGCGAGAAGAACGGCGTCGGCCACGGCGTGACCAAGTTCCGCCTGCGCGATTGGGGTCTCAGCCGCCAGCGCTATTGGGGATGCCCGATTCCGGTGGTGCATTGCGATGCCTGCGGCGTGGTGCCGGAAAAGAAGGAAAACCTGCCCATCGCGCTGCCCTATGACGAAGACGGCACGGCAATTGATTTCTCGGTTCCCGGCAATCCGCTCGACCGTCATCCGTCGTGGCGCAATGTGCCGTGCCCGTCTTGTGGTCAGCCCGCGAAACGGGAGACCGACACGATGGATACGTTTGTCGATTCGTCGTGGTACTTTGCGCGCTTCACGGCACCTCGGGCAGACACGCCGACGGATTTGCCGGACGCGGCCTATTGGATGAACGTGGACCAGTATATCGGTGGCATCGAACACGCGATCCTGCACCTGCTCTATTCGCGCTTCTTTGCGCGCGCGATGCACCTCACCGGGCATCTGCCGGAGAAATGCAAAGAGCCGTTTGACGCCTTGTTTACCCAAGGGATGGTGACGCACGCGATTTACCAGACCAAGGGCAAGGATGGCCGTCCGGTCTATCACTATCCGGAAACCGTTATCGAATTCAGCACTCGCGATGGTCAGAAGGCGGCAGTTCTTCGAAAATATGCAGAAGAGCAAAGAACGGATGTATCTGACCCGCGCGAATTAGAGAAGTTGCGCTTAGGCGTGAAACTGATCGGAGACGTGGAAAATGACGTCGAGATCATCCCCTCGGCCAAGATGTCGAAATCGAAGAACAACGTGGTCGATCCGGTGGCGATCATCCAGCAATACGGCGCCGATACGGCGCGATGGTTCGTGCTGTCAGACTCGCCCCCCGAACGGGACGTGGAGTGGACGGCCTCGGGGGCCGAGGCGGCGTCAAAGCATCTTGCCCGGGTCTACCGGATCGCGGCCGAGGTGGCCGAGGCGAACGATGCGTCGAACGCCGAAGATGACGCCCTGCTGCGCGAGATGCACAAGGCGATCCATGACGTGACTGTGGGTGTCGAAAGCTTTGGCTTCAACGCCGCGATTGCGCGGCTTTACGCCTTCACCAATGCGCTGTCGAAATCCAGGGCAGGATCCGACGCGAAGCGACAGGCGGCCAAGACGCTGGCGCAGCTCATGTCGCCCATGACCCCGCACTTGTCCGAGGAAATCTGGGCCTTGCTGGGTGGCGAAGGCCTTGTCGCCAATGCCGCGTGGCCCAAAGCCGACGAGGCCATGCTGGTCGAGGACAGCGTGACACTGCCCATTCAGGTCAACGGCAAGCGGCGGGACGAAATCACAGTGCCCAAGGATATGGGCAAGGACGAGGTTGAAAAGCTCGCGCTGGCGACCGATGGTGTGAAACGTGCGCTTGATGGCGCGAGCCCCAAGAAAGTGATCGTTGTGCCGGGTCGGATCGTGAATGTGGTTGCATAGACGCCAGACGCTTTTCGCGCTGTCAGCGCTTGCTGCGGGGGCCGCTTGCGGGTTCACGCCCGCCTATGGGCCCGACGGCGGCGCATCGGTCTTGCAGGAAAACCTTCGCGTTACCGCGCCGCAACGCCGGGACGGTTTTCTGATCGCGCAGCGGTTGGAGGATCGGTTCGGGCGAAATGATTCCGGGCGCTACGCGCTCAACGTCACCCCGACGATCCAGCGGGCGGGACTTGCCACCTCGGTCGAGGGGACGACCAACCGGTTTCAGCTGACGGGACGGGCCGATTACGCGCTGCGCGACCTTCAGACCGATACCGTCGTCCGCAATGGGCGTGTGACCGAATTCACCGGGTTTTCCGCCACCGGATCGACGGTTGCGACATTGGCGGCGGAACGCGATGCAACCGCGCGTTTGATGGTGATGCTGGCCGATCAGATCGTCGATCGGCTGATCCTTTCGGCAACCGGCCTTCCCGCATGAAACTGTCCCCGCGCGAGGCGTCGGGCTACTTCGCAAAGCCCGATCCCGGCAAGACCGGTATCCTGATCTATGGCGAAGACGCGATGCGGGTCGCGCTCAAGCGGCAGGAGTTGATCGCGGCGCTGATCGGTCCCGAGGGCGAGAGCGAGATGCGGCTCACGCGGATCGCTGCGTCGGACCTGCGCAAAGAGCCCGCCCTGTTGGGTGACGCGATCAAGGCGGTGGGGTTTTTCCCCGGACCGCGCGTGGCGTTTGTGGAAGAGGCGAACGACACGGTGGCCACACCGATTGCCGCGGCGGTCGAGGATTGGCAACCGGGCGATGCGCAGATCGTCGTGACGGGGGGGCAGTTGCCCGCCAAATCGGCGTTGCGCAAGCTGTTTGAGGGGCATCCGAACGCCTACGCGGCGGCGCTTTATAATGACCCGCCCAGCCGCGCCGAGATCGAGGCGGAGCTCACCCGCGCAGGACTTGCGCGTCCCGATGGGTCGGCGATGGAAATGCTGACCGCCCTGTCGCGCGAGATTGATCCCGGGGATTTTCGACAGACGCTTGAGAAAATCGCGCTCTACAAGCTTGGGGATGACACGGGGCTCACGCCCGACGAGGTGACGCTGTGTGCGCCGGGATCGACCGAGGCCGATCTGGATGATGTGATCCATATCGTGGCCGAGGGGCGGACCGGAGAGATCGGCCCGGTGATGTCGCGGCTCGAGGCGCAGGGCACGGCGGCGGTGACATTGCTCATCATGGCGACGCGGCATTTCCGGGCGCTGCACACGGCGGCCTCGGATCCCGGTGGGGTCGGCCAAGGCATGGGGCGGTTGCGCCCGCCGGTCTTTGGCCCGAGGCGCGACCGGATGGCCCGCCAAGCGTCCGGGTGGGGGATGCACCGGTTGGAGCAAGCGTTGCAGATGTTGCTGGAAACGGACCTGTCGCTGCGATCGGCCGGACAGCACGGGCCTGCCCTTGCCATCGTGGAACGGGCGTTTATCCGGCTGGCGATGCTGGGGCGGCGTTAAAGAAGCGGTGCCGGGTTCAAGCCCGGCCTACGGAGTTGGATTGATGTACAAACTTGTCGGAAATCGTGCCACGCGGGCGTTTCGGCCCTTGTGGATGCTGGAAGAACTCGCTGTTCCCTATGACCACATCCCGGCAGCGCCGCGCTCTGACGAGGTGCGGGCGTTTAGCCCATCGGGCAAGGTGCCTGTGTTGGTTGACGGGTCGGATGTCATTCCCGATTCGACTGCGATCCTGACCTACCTGGCCGACAAACACGGCGCGTTCACCCATCCGGCAGGCTCGGTCAACCGGGCCAAACAGGACGCCTGGACCTTCCGCATCCTGGACGAGGTGGATGCGATCCTTTGGACCGCTGCGCGGCATAGCTTCATCCTGCCCGAGGCCGAACGGGTGCCAGCGGTGAAGGACAGCCTCAAGACCGAATTCTCCCGCAATCTGGACCGGATCGCGGATGAGATGACATCGGATTATCTCGTCGGAGACGACCCGACGGTGCCGGATTTCGTTATGGCGCATTGTCTGGGTTGGGCGCGCAACGCAAAGTTTCCCGACGCGCCCGAAGCGCTGGTGGCCTATCTGCGCCGGCTGCGCGACAGGCCGGCGTTTCAGCGAGCGGCGGCGCTCTGAGGCGACGGATATTCCCTAAGGCTGCGTCCCCCTTCCGCTTCGACCTGTTCGCATCGGAAACGGTGCGGACGCAAATCCGTGCCAAGGTGTCGGGATTGTTGATCCACCGAGCGTCCGAAATCGGGTTAAAGTGGTCCCGACAAGGGAGATCACGATGACTGACACGATCCGCTTCATTCTGGACGGTGCAGAGGTCGAGGCCCGACCGGGCGAGACGATCTGGGAGGTCGCCCACGGGCGCGGTCTGGTGATTCCCCATTTGTGCCACAAGCCTGCACCGGGCTACCGTCCCGATGGCAACTGCCGGGCCTGCATGGTTGAGATTGAGGGCGAGCGCGTGCTGGCCGCGTCCTGCATCCGGGAACCGGCCGAGGGCATGGTCGTGACCACCGACTCGGCGCGCGCCAAATCCGCGCGCAAGATGGTGGTGGAAATGCTGCTCGCCGACCAGCCCGAGCGGGAGGCGGCGCACGACCGGTCCTCGCACCTGTGGGACATGGCCGAAGCCAACGGCGTGACGGAAAGCCGGTTGCCGACGTTGGAGGCGGAGCGGATTCCGCTGCTTGATGACAGTCATGTGGCGATGCGCGTAAACTTGGACGCTTGCATTCAGTGTGGCCTCTGCGTGCGTGCCTGCCGCGAGGTTCAGGTGAATGACGTGATCGGCATGGCGGGGCGTGGGCATGACGCCTATCCTGTGTTCGATTTCGACGACCCGATGGGCGAGAGCACCTGTGTCGCCTGCGGCGAATGTGTGCAGGCCTGTCCGACCGGGGCGCTGATGCCCGCGACTGTTATGGACGACGCGGAAATCGGTGACAGCAAGGACTATGACCGCGAGGTTGAAAGCGTCTGCCCGTTCTGCGGGGTGGGCTGTCAGGTGTCGCTCAAGGTCAAAGACAACCGCGTTGTCTATGTCGAGGGCATCAACGGACCGGCCAACGAGGGCCGCTTGTGCGTCAAGGGCCGGTTCGGGTTTGACTACATCCACCACGATCATCGCCTGACCAAGCCACTGATCCGGCGCGAGGATGCGCGCGCTAAGGGGCTGAACGTCGATCCGAACAAGTGGCACGAGGTGTTCCGCGAGGCATCGTGGGACGAGGCGCTGGGGTTTGCGGCCAAGGGTCTGAAGGGCCGGGGGCGCGAAGTCGCCGGGTTCGGCTCGGCCAAATGCACGAACGAGGAAGCCTACCTGTTCCAGAAATTCATCCGTCAGGGCTTTGGCCACAACAACGTCGATCACTGCACGCGGCTGTGCCATGCATCCTCGGTTGCGGCGCTGCTGGAAAACGTCGGATCGGGCGCGGTCACGGCGACGTTCAACGAGATCGAGAATGCCGATGTGGCCATCGTTATCGGTGCGAACCCGGTCGAAAACCATCCAGTCGCGGCGACATATTTCAAGCAATTCGCCAAGCGCGGCGGGAAGCTCATCGTCATGGACCCGCGCGGTCAGGCGTTGAAACGGCACGCGACGCATATGCTGCAATTCCGCCCTGGCGCGGATGTGTCGATGCTCAATGCGATCATGCATGTGATCGTCGAGGAGGAACTGTACGACCGGCAATATATCGAGGCTTATACCGAGAATTGGGAGGCCGAGAAGGCGCACCTCGCGGATTTCGCGCCCGAGAAGATGGCCGCCATCTGCGGGATCGACGCCGAAACCCTGCGCGCCGTGGCCCGCGATTTCGCCACCGCCAAGGCCGGGATGATCTTCTGGGGGATGGGGGTCAGCCAGCATATCCACGGCACGGACAATTCGCGCTGCCTGATTTCCCTTGCGCTCATGACTGGGCAGGTCGGGCGTCCCGGCGCGGGGCTGCATCCGCTGCGGGGGCAGAACAACGTGCAAGGCGCGTCGGATGCCGGTCTGATCCCGATGTTCCTGCCGGATTACCAGTCGGTGATGGATGACGGCGTGCGCTCGGCCTTTACCGAGGTCTGGGGATCGGAGGACTTCTCGAGCCAGAAGGGCCTGACCGTGACCGAGATCATGGATGCGGTTCATGACGGCCAAATCAAGGCGATGTATATTCTGGGCGAAAACCCTGCCATGTCCGATCCGGATGTGGAGCACGCACGGGACGCCCTCGCCAAGCTTGACCATTTGGTTGTGCAGGACATCTTCCTCACCGAGACGGCGAACTATGCCGACGTGATCCTGCCCGCCAGCGCCTTTGCCGAAAAGTCGGGCACTGTCACCAACACCAACCGCCAGGTGCAGATGGGCCGCCCCGCCGTGACGCCGCCGGGAGAGGCCCGCGAGGATTGGGCGGTCACCACAGAGCTTGCGCGGCGCTGCGGGATGGACTGGAAGTACGACAGCCCGGCGGATGTGTTCGCGGAAATGAAGCTGAACATGCGATCATTGGAGAACATCACGTGGGAGCGGCTAGCGCGTCAGAACGCGGTCACCTACCCGTCGCTGTCGCCGGAAGACCCCGGGCAATCCATTGTCTTCGGCGACGGCTTCCCCCGCCCGCATGGCCGCGCGCGGTTTACCCCAGCCAGCGTGATCGCGCCGGATGATGTGCCGGATGCGGAGTATCCCATGATCCTGACGACCGGTCGGCAGTTGGAGCACTGGCACACCGGGTCGATGACGCGGCGCTCGGCGGTTCTGGATGCGGTGGAACCCGAGGCGAATTGTTCGCTGCATCCGAGTACCCTACGCAAGCTGGGCGTCGAACCGGGAGGCCATGTGCGCCTGACCACCAAGCGCGGATCGGTCGTGGTGATGGCTCGGATGGACCGGGCGGTGGCACCAGACATGGTGTTTCTGCCTTTCGCCTATGTCGAGGCGGCGGCGAACATCCTGACCAATTCGGCTTTGGACCCCTACGGCAAGATCCCCGAGTTCAAATTCTCGGCCGTGCGGGTCGAGAAAGCAGACGCGGACGCGGTCGCCGCGGAATAAAGCGGGGAACCGCAGCGGTACTTGTCTTGTTTTCCCGATGAACCATTCGGGAGACGTGATATGACTTATTTGACGACACGAACCGCAACACTCGCAGCAATGCTCTGTGCGGGCGCGGCCTATGGGCAGGACGCCGAAACCGGCTCTGCCGGCACCGTGGAGACGCGGGACGACACGTATCTGCAATCGGTCGAAGACGTGGATGTCCGCACCGCTGACGGCGAAAAGATCGGCGAGGTCGAGGAGATCCTCATAGATGCCGAGGGCAATCCGGCGGGCTTCCTGCTTGAGATTGGCGGTTTTCTGGATCTTGGCGACTCGGATGTGAGCGTCCCGTTGGAGGCTTTGACTTGGAGCGGCTCGCACTACGTCAGCAAGATGACCGTCGAGCAACTCGAGCGGTTGCAGCCCTTCGACGAGTAGCTTTCGCTTTGGTGAAGGTGATGCGCGCGCCCTGCAAAGGGCGCGCTTTTTTTTTCTCGGCGTCGGGCTTGCGCCCTTTGGCCGACACGCGTTTGGTGCGGTGACGCGCATGAATACCAATCAGCTTGTTGCGATTTCATGCGTACGTAGTTGGAAAAAGAAGAAGGACCCGTGTCATGCTGCCCATTCAACCCGAGCGCTTTCTGGCCGATTTGCACAAGTTGCGGGAATTCGGGGCGGCAGGCGTTGGGAAAGGCGTGGTCCGACCGGCCTATTCCGAAGCCGACATCGCCGCGCGCCGGTGGTTGGCGGGCCGAATGAAGGATACCGGCCTCTCCGTTCATGTCGACCCGGTGGGGTCGGTCTTTGGGCTTGCGGAAGGACGCTCGCTTCTGGTTGGATCACATTCCGACAGCCAACCCGAGGGCGGATGGCTCGATGGGGCGCTTGGGGTCATTGCCGGGCTGGAAGTTGCGCGCGCGTCTGTCGAAGCGGGAGGGCCGGCGGTATCGGTCGTGTCGTTCGAGGACGAGGAAGGCCGGTTCGGCGTGACGACCGGATCGGCGGTGTGGTCGGGCACTCTCGCGTTGGACAAGGCGGATGGATTGACGGACCGTGACGGTGTCACCTTCGGCTCCGCCAGAGGGTTGATGCCGGGTCGCGCGGACAGCTTTGTCGATCCGGCGCGGTTTACGGGATTCCTAGAGATGCATATCGAGCAGGGTCCGGTGCTCGACCGAGAGGGCGAGGCGATCGGTGTGGTCGATGCGATCGTCGGCATCCGGGACATGAAAATCACCTTCACCGGTGAGCAGAACCACGCTGGGACGACGCCGATGCCGGGGCGGCGCGATGCATTTCAGGCCCTGTCGCAGTTCAACACCCTGATTGCGGAGCGCTTCGCCAATGTGGTGACGCCACGAACGGTCTGGACCATCGGGCATGTCACGCTGCACCCGAATGCGTCCTCCATCGTTCCGGGGCGGTTGACGTTTTCGATGCAATGGCGCGATGGGGATGCGGATCGCCTGGGTCGGATGGAGACGATCATCCGGGAGACGGCGGAGGAGGTGGCGAAATCGGGCGGGTTTGGTTTGAACTTCGGACCGATGCTTGGGCTGGAGCCGGTGGACATGGATATGCGCCTGCGCGGGGCTTTGGAGACCGCAGCCGAAACAGAGGTGCCGGGCCGGTGGCGCGCGATGCCGTCGGGCGCGCTGCACGACGCGACCAATGTGTCGAAGCTGATGCCGGTGGCGATGCTTTTCGTGCCGTCGATTGGTGGGATCAGCCATGATTTCGGGGAGGACACGGATGAGGCTGATCTGATCACCGGTCTTCGTGTTCTGGCCCGGGCCGTGCAAGCGCTCGGGTGATGTGATAGCCTCTGACCGATCGACAGGAGAGCGGGGCATGGATGTGACGGCGCTGGTATTCTACGCGATTGTCTGCGGCGTGCTCAGCCTGTCCGGACCGCGCCTCGGTCGCCCTGCCATCCGCTTCGGCATCGGCGCTTTGGTGGGCGTTGTGGCAGCCGCAATTCTGCCGTCGATCAGGGTGGTGGTCGGTGGTTAGCTCCAGATAACCTCGCCCAGAAAAATGTACCCCGCACCGTAGATCGTCTTGATCAGGCGTGGGTTCTTGGGGTCTTCCCGCAGCTTGGTGCGCAGGCGCGAGATCCGCACATCCATTGCGCGATCGAAACTGTCGCCCGCCGCGCCGCCGAGGCTGTCCTGCATGTAGTCGCGGGTGATCAGGCGGTTGGGGCTTTCGAGAAAGAGCCGCAATACCTCACCCTCGGCATGGGAAAACGGCGTTTCGGTGCCGGTTTCATCCTCCAGCGAATACCGGTCGAAATGCGCGGTCCAGCCGTTGAAACGGGCGGTCTGACCGGTGGACGCCGGGGCCGCGCGGGTGCGCAGGCGGGCGCGGACGCGGGCGACCACCTCGGCGGGATCGAAAGGTTTGATGATGTAATCGTCCGCCCCCAGTTCCAGCCCGGTGATCTTGTCCTGCACCTGTGCGCGACCTGAAATGATGATGACCGTCGCCCCCTGTTCAAGTGCCAGACGGTGCACGAGGCTCAGCCCGTCGCGGTCCGGCAGGCCCAGATCGACGAGGCAGACATCCGGGGTTGTGCGGCGCAAGGCGGCCTCGAATTCGGCTGCTCGGGCGAAGGTAAGCGTGTCGTAACCCGCATCTTCGAGCGCTTCTGACAGCATATTTCGGATCGCTGGCTCGTCGTCGAGAATTGTGATCAGGGGCTTGTTCATGCCGCGTCCACCTTGTGTCCCAGAAACGTGGCCAGATCGGATTCGGAGAACGGTTTGGGAAGGACCGCAGTTTTCGACGCGGCATCCTGGTGGCGCGGATCCGAGGCCGGGAGGGAGGTCATGAGGTAGACGGGTTTTCTCGGGAGCGAGTTGACCAGTTCAGTTCCCAAGCCTGCGCCTTCGAGAGAGATGTCGGAGAGCACGAAGGCGATATCGGGTACGCCCTGCGCCAGGGCCAGAGCCTCGTCGACGGACGTGGCCTCGATCACGCTATGACCGAGGCTGGTCAGCATCTCGCGGATCGTGGCGCGCAGATCGGCGCTGTCTTCGACCAGCAACACCAGCTCGTTGCCTTGATGCCGTGCGGCGTATCGCAACGGCAGGCGGAGGGACACGCGCGCGCCGCTGCTCATATTGCCGATCCGCACCTGACCGCCGGCAAGCTTGGCCATGTCGTAGACCATCGACAGGCCAAGGCCCGAGCCGCCATCGCCCTTGGTGGTGAAGAACGGATCGAGCGCGTGTTTGAGCGCCTCTTCGGAAAAGCCGGGTCCGGTGTCTTCGACGGTGAAGTCGATCCATGTATCGCGAATCTCGGTGACGGACACCTGGATGCGCCCGGTGATCCCGCACGCGTCACGGGCGTTCAGGATGAGGTTCAGCAGGCTGTCCTGCAACTGACCGGGATCAAGTAGAATGCGGCGGTTGATCGGGCTGGCGATGTCGAGCGCGATGCCATCCGGGATGGATGGCGCGGCAAGCGTGTGCAGGTCCGACAGGAAAATCTGCATGTCGAGCGGTTCTGGCCGCCACGCGCGATGTGCGGTGATGTCGGCGATACGGTTCAAGAGATCCCCGCCGCGGCGGGCGGCCTGAAGGGTCGCGGTGATCAGTGGATCGGCGTCCGAGGGTAGGTCCATGCGTGCGAGCTTGGACTGCATGCCAAGGATGATCGTCAGGAGATTGGAGAAATCATGCGCAAGCCCCGAGGTCAGTTGAGCCGCCATTTCGCGACGGCGGGTCTGCTGAAGCGCGGCCCGGGCCTGGGTTTCCTCGGTCACGTCCATCGACAGGATGTAGACGCCGTTTTCGGTTTCGTCGGGGGTGAAGGCCACGCGGATGCGCCGGGAGCTGATCCCGTCGGTAAATTCGAAGGTCGATGGATCACCGGCAAGCGCCATTTGAAGATGCGGCAGAACGCGGGCATAGGCATCGGCCCCCAGCGCGTCGGAAATGTGCAGGCCGACGATCTGTGACGGACGCCCCGGCATGACGTTCGACAAGCGGCGGTTGGAAAACGTGTATCGACCGGCGCTGTCCACATGGGCGATATGGGCGGGCATCATTTCGGTGGTGAGGCGGGTACGCGCCTCCATCTCGGTCAGTTCGCGCTGGGCCTCTTCGAGGGCGGACACGGTGGCAGCCAGTTTGCGGTTGGTGGCGGCCAGTTCCTCGGAGCGGGCAAGCACCTCTTCCGACAAAAGCTCGGACCGGGTGCGCAAAAGCTGTTCCTGAGATTTGACCTCGGTGATGTCGGTATAGACCGTCACCCATCCTCCCTGCGGCAGGGGCGCGCCTTCGACACTGATCGTGCGGCCATTGGCGCGGCTGCGCTCCATGTAATGCGGCTGGAACGCGCGGGCCTGTTCGACACGGACCCGGATGAAGCTGTCAAAATCGTCGATCTCTCCGTATTCGCCGCGCGCGGCCAGGTGGCGGATCGTGTCTTCGAAATCGGCGCCGGGTTTGGTCAGCCGATCGGGCAGATCGAACATTTCGGCAAAACGCGCGTTGCAGGCGGCGAGCTTGAGGTCACTGTCGTAGATCGACAGGGCCTGTCCGATCAGGTTCAACCCGGCCTGAATGAGCGCGTCGGTTTGCATGGGGCGAAATCCGCGGATGGTTCTAGCCTGTTCTGGCTATCACCGGACGCGCGTGGCGCAAAGACCGACAGGCTGCGCTGTTACAATTCGTAAGGATTGAGAAAACTTCAGGAAAAAGTTGACCCTCATACTGCCTTAAGCCCAATCTTGACGCAGAGTCGCGCAAAGCGATCGGTTCGGGATGTCCCGGGCAATGGGAGGAAACGTATTGGCGTATATGTCCGAGGGCGTAGAAGGACTACGCTCGATTCCCGCGTTACTGGCTCGCAATGCGTCGCAACATGGCGCATCACCGGCTTATCGCGAAAAGGAATACGGGATTTGGCAAAGCTGGACCTGGGCTGAGACGGCCCAGGAGATCGAAGCCTTGGCGCTGGGCTTTTTGAACCTCGGCGTCAATGAGGGCGATTTCATCGCGATCATCGGACGCAACCGCCCGTATCTCTATTGGTCGATGGTCGCCGCGCAATCCGTCGGCGCGATCCCGGTGCCGCTTTACCAGGATTCCGTTGCCGAAGAGATGGAATACGTGCTCGACCATTGCGGCGCACGGTTCGCCATCGTCAGCGATCAGGAACAGGTGGACAAGGTGATCGAGGTGCAGGATCGCCTGCACCAATTCGAGCACATGATCTACCTCGATCCGCGCGGCCTGCGGAAATATGACCACACGCGCTTGCACCAGTTCAGCCATGTGCAGGATCAGGGGCGCGCGTCCTATGATGAGTTCATCAGGGAGCTTCAGGCGCGGACCGCCAAGCTTAACTACGACAGCACCTGCGTGATGCTCTACACCTCGGGCACGACGGGGAAGCCCAAGGGCGTCGTGCTGTCCAACCGCAATATCATCGAAACGGCCAAGGCGTCGTCCGAATTCGATCACCTCAAGGTCGATGACGAGGTTCTGGCCTATCTGCCGATGGCCTGGGTGGGGGACTTCATCTTCTCGATCGGTCAAGCCTATTGGTCCGGGTTCTGCGTCAACTGTCCCGAGAGCCCCGAAACGATGATGACCGATCTGCGCGAGATCGCGCCGTCCTACTATTTCGCACCGCCGCGCGTGTTCGAGACGCAGCTGACGCAGATCATGATCCGGATGGAAGATTCCGGCGCGTTCAAGAAAAAGACCTTTGACTACTTCATGGAGCACGCCCGCAAGGTGGGTCCGGCCATTCTCGACGGTCACGACGTGAGCACGTTCGACCTTTTGAAATACAAGCTGGGTGAGATCATGGTCTATGGCCCTCTGAAAAACGCGCTGGGCTTTTCCAACGTGCGTGTCGGCTATACGGCGGGCGAGGCGATTGGGCCGGAAATCTTCGATTTCTACCGGTCCCTGGGGATCAACCTGAAGCAGCTCTACGGCCAGACCGAGGCGTCGGTGTTCATCACCCAGCAACCCGATGGCGAGGTGCGGTCGGACACGGTGGGTGTTCCGTCCCCCGGTGTGGAGATCCGCATCTCCGACAAGGGCGAGGTGTTCTACCGGTCGCCGGGTGTGTTCGTGGAGTACTACAAGAACGCCGAGTCGACTGCCGATACGAAAGACCCCGAAGGCTGGGTCGCGACGGGGGATGCCGGGTTCATCGAGGAATCGACAGGCCATCTGCGCATCATCGACCGGGCCAAGGATGTGGGCGCGATGGCGGATGGCGCAATGTTCGCGCCGAAATACGTCGAGAACAAACTGAAGTTCTATCCCAACATTCTGGAAGCAGTCGTATTCGGAGCGGGCCGTGACCGGTGCTGCGCCTTCATCAATATCGACCTTGCAGCGGTCGGCAACTGGGCCGAGCGGAACAACATCGCCTATGCGTCGTATCAGGAATTGGCAGGCCACAAGCAGGTGCTCGACACGATCCAGGCACATATCGAAGAGGTCAACGCCAGCATCGCGCAGGATGAGATGCTATCGGGCTGCCAGGTGCATCGCTTCCTCGTGCTGCACAAGGAACTGGACGCCGATGACGGAGAACTGACCCGGACGCGCAAGGTGCGCCGCAAGATCATCGGCGAGAAGTTCGAGGACCTCGTGAACGCGCTCTACGATGGGTCAGAGTCGATCTACACCGAAACCGAGGTGACCTACGAAGACGGGCGCAAGGGCAAGATCAAGGCGACGCTGGAAATCCGCGATGCCAAGGTCGTTCCAGCGACCCGGCAGACGTTGGCAGCCGAATGATGATCTGTGCAAGTCCTTTTGATCGCGCCCACGGTTCCAGAATTTTATGGGCAGGGCCAAGAATCTTCGTACGAAGATTCTCTAGACCCCTTAATAAATCATGGACCCCATTGGCGAATACCAAGGGAGCAGGGCAATGAAAGACACCGAAGGATACGTCACCGCAGACGGTCGCCAGATCGGCGGCACGCTGATGGAGATGCGCAACATCACCCTGCGGTTCGGCGGTGTGGTGGCCATTCAGGACATCTCGTTCGACATTCACGAAGGCGAGGTTCGCGCCATCATCGGTCCGAACGGCGCTGGCAAGTCGTCGATGCTCAACGTGATTTCGGGCTTCTATACGCCATCCGAAGGCGAGGTCTGGTACAAGGGGTCCAAGCGTCCGCCGATGAAGCCGTACGAAGTGGCGCGCCAGGGCGTCGCGCGCACGTTCCAGAACATCGCGCTGTTCGAAGGGATGACCGTGCTCGACAACGTCATGACCGGGCGTTTGACCCACATGAACGCCGGGCTCGCCAGTCAGGCGCTGTGGTGGGGCAAGGCCCGGGACGAGGAAATGGAGAACCGCGAAAAGGTCGAGCGGGTGATCGATTTCCTGGAGATTCAAAACATCCGCAAGACCCCGGTCGGGCGTTTGCCCTACGGCCTCAAGAAACGGGTCGAACTGGCGCGCGCGCTGGCGGCGGAGCCGTCTCTCTTGTTGCTGGACGAACCGATGGCCGGGATGAACGTCGAAGAAAAAGAGGACATGAGCCGCTTCATTCTCGATGTGAACGACGAATTCGGCACCACGATCTGCCTGATCGAACATGACATGGGGGTCGTGATGGACCTCTCCGACCGCGTGGTCGTCATGGATTACGGCAAGAAGATCGGCGACGGCACCCCGGACGAGGTGCGCAACAATCAGGATGTGATCGACGCCTATCTGGGCGTGCCGCATTGAGGGAGCAGACATGCTGAACGACATCTTCATCGCGCCATTCGTGGACATGGTCGAAGCGCCGGACTTCCTCATGCAGGTGCTGTGGGAAGGGCTGGTCTCGGGCATCCTCTATGCGCTGATCGCATTGGGGTTCGTGCTGATCTTCCGGTCGAGCCGCATCTTCAACTTCGCCCAAGGGATCATGGTGGTGTTCGCCGCCCTTACTCTGGTGGGCCTCTTCGCCATGGGCGTACCAGCGTGGATCAGCGTCGGCCTGACACTGGGCGTGATGTTCGTCCTCGCGGTCGTCATCGAGCGGGTGGTCCTCCGGCCGCTTGTGGGCCAACCGGACATCATCCTTTTCATGGCGACCATCGGGATCACGCTGTTCCTCATCGGCTTTGGCGAGACGATTTTTGGCGGTGAAAACAAGGTGATGATCACCGAAGAACTGGGTATTCCGACTGGTGACACGGTGCTGGAACCGTTTGGCGGTCTGTTGATCTTGCAACATTTGGACATCACCGTGGTGATCGTCGCGACCTTACTGGTCGCTGGGCTGCTGGCCTTCCTCAACTATACCCAGATGGGCCGGGCGATCCGGGCGCTGGGCGACGACCATCAGGCGGCGCTGTCGGTGGGTATTTCGCTCCAGACGATCTGGGTGTTGGTCTGGTTCATCGCGGGCATCATCGCCTTGGTCACCGGCATTGCCTGGGGCGCGCGGGCCGGGGTCAGCTTTGCGCTTGAGGTCATCGCCTACAAGGCGCTGCCGGTGCTCATGCTGGGTGGTCTGGAATCGATCACCGGGGCCATCGTCGGTGGCCTGATGATCGGCATCCTGGAAAAACTGTTCGAGATTTACTGGGGCCAGCCCCTGCTGGGCGGAAATACCGAAACGTGGTTTGCCTTCGTTCTTGCGCTGATCGTTCTTCTGTTCCGTCCGCAAGGGCTCTTCGGGGAGCGGATCATCGAGAGGGTCTGACGCGGCGCGGGGCGCGCTGTACGAAAGAGCCGCCGGGCCGAGTGCCCGGCCTGTGGAAAGATCGAAGGTAACTCACATGGCAAAACTGATCGCACTTCTCAACGTCATCGCGTGGTCCGGGTTCTGGGCCTTCGGCTACCTTGCCCTGTCAAGCGGGTCAGACGCCGGATCGCAGACGGTGATGGCGATCCTTCTGGCGGCGATGGGCGGAGCTTTGGGCCTGTGGGCCTATTTCTGGCTGATCCGACACAGTGAGGCGACCGGATATGCCAAGCCGCGCAATCGCGCAGTGATCAACGAAGAGGAGACCGCCTGATGCTCTACCGCACGGCAGGTCAGTTCAAGTCGAGCTATGTCGCCGACCAGGCGCTTTTCCCGGTCAGGCAGGATGCGATCCTGCTGACGATCATCCTGATCTTCGGCTGGGTGATCTTCCCGATGACGGCATCGGAATTCACGTTCCAGACCCTGTTGATCCCGATCCTGATCTACGCGCTGGCCGCGATGGGGCTGAACATCCTCACCGGGTTTGCCGGGCAGTTGAGCCTTGGCACCGGGGCCTTCATGGGCGTGGGGGCCTATGCCTGCTACAAGATGGTCACGCTGTTTCCGTGGATGAATCCGATTATTGCGATCCTGTTGTCGGGGGTGTTCAGTGCGGGGATCGGTGTCGTCTTCGGCATTCCCAGCCTGCGGATCAAGGGGTTCTACCTCGCCATCGCAACGCTGGCCGCGCAGTTCTTCCTGGTCTGGCTGTTCGAGAAATGGGCCTGGCTTTATAACTACAACGCCTCCGGCGCGATCCAGGTGCCCAACCTCGAGATGTTCGGCGTCTTCGTGTCTGGCCCGCAGGCGGCTTCGGTGACCGAATATTACATCGTTCTGTTCGTGGTCACGCTGCTCACTCTGCTGTGCATCAACCTGACGCGCGGCAATCTGGGGCGGACCTGGAAGGCCACGCGCGATATGGACATCGCGGCAGAGCTGATCGGGATCAACCTGATGAAGTCCAAGCTGACCGCCTTTGCCGTGTCATCCTATGTCGTGGGTGTTGCGGGCGCGCTTTACGTCTTCATGTGGAAAGGTGCGGCAGAGCCGAACGTCTTTGATATTCCGCTGTCGTTCCAGGTGCTCTTCATCGCCATCATCGGCGGGTTGGGGTCGATCATGGGCAACTACCTCGGAGCGATCCTGATCGTCGGCTTGCCGGTCGTTCTGAACGTGGTCGCAGGCACTAAGGTGTTCGAGATCTCGGCGCCGTCCGCCATCCTTTTGGTCGCGCTGATCGCGGCGGCAACGTTCCTGTTCTGGGTCGCACGCAATCTTTGGGGCGTCGGCGCGGCTCTGGGTTTTGGTGTGGTGACGCTGGTCTACGGCTACGCGCAATTGCAGGGCTTCCGCATCGACTCGGCCTTGATCGAGCATATCAACGTGATGATCGTCGGGGCGCTCATCATCTTCTTCCTGATTATCGAGCCACACGGGTTGAATCAGCTTTGGCGGCTGATCCGTGAGAAACTCATCATCTGGCCGTTCCCGCACTGACGCGGTCGCGGCCCAAGACCAAGAACCAAGAGCAACATGACAGTTCCAATGGGAGGACAACCATGAAACACTTTACCAAACTGGCCACCGCGGTCGCGCTTGGCACCGTGCTTGGCACGGCGGCGATTGCGCAAGAACTCTACACGCCGAACCTTGCCTACCGGACCGGTCCCTTTGCGGCCACGGGTATTCCGCTGATGAACGGCCAGGCCGACTACATGACGCTGCTCAACGAACGTGATGGCGGCATCGGCGGCGCGAGGATCGATTTCGAGGAGTGCGAGACCGGCTATTCCACCGAAAAGGGCGTCGAATGCTACGAAAAGACCAAGGGTCAGGCCATCGTGACCCAGCCCTGGTCCACTGGCATCACGCTCCAGGTTCTGCCCAAGACCAATGTGGATCAGATCCCGATCCTTGCCCCCGGCTACGGCTTCTCGCCAATGGCGGACGGCAAGGTGTTCCAGTGGGCGTTCAACATGCCCGCAGGCTACTGGGACGCGGCGGACATGATCGTGCAGTACCTCGAAAGCGAAGGGTCGCTCGAAGGCAAGAAGATCGCGTTCCTGCATCTCGACCACCCGTTCGGCAAGGAACCGCTTCCGGTCATGGAAATGCACGCTGAAAACAAAGGCTTTGAGCTCCTGCCGATCCCGGTTGGTCTGAAGGAAATGCAGAACCAATCTGCGCAGTGGCTGCAAATCCGCCGCGAGCGTCCGGATTACGTGGTCATGTGGGGTTGGGGCGCGATGAATGCGGGCGCCATCACCGAAGCGGTGAAGACCAAATACCCGATGGATCAGTTCGTGGGCGTCTGGTGGGCCGGTCACGATGCAGACCTCAAGCTCGTCGGTGAAGACGGCAAAGGCTACAAGTCGATCTCGTGGTCCTTCCCCAACATGGACGCGCCTGTCATGCAGGAGATCAAGGAGCGGGTCATCGATGCTGGCCTGAGCCAGACCAACGAAGAAGAGATGCAGGGCGTGTTCTACGGTCGTGGTCTTGTCATGTCGATGATCCTCGCCGAGGCGATCAAGAACGCTCAGGAAAACTTCGATACAGCCGAGATCGACGCGACCCAGTTGCGCTGGGGGCTCGAGAACATCAACCTCACTGAAGAGCGGATCGCTGAGCTGGGCATGGAAGGGATGGTGCCGCCGTTCTCGACCTCCTGCGCCAACCACACCGGTCATTCGGGTGGCTGGATGCTGGAATGGGACGGCACGAAGTTCGTGAAAGCGTCCGATTTGCTGACAGCGAATGTTGAAGGCTATTCCGACCTCATCGCCGAAGCCTCTGCGGAATACGCGTCGTCGAACGCACCGTGGGAAATGAACGAAGAGTGCTCGGCCACCAACTAAGGCCAAGTCTTGCCACCGGCGGCGATCCGTGTCGCCGGTGGTTTCCCTGAAATTTTATCACTTGGTAAAATCATGCTCGACGCCGGACGCACAGACGAGACCCTGCTTGAGGTCAACAATATCGAGGTGATCTACAATCACGTCATCCTCGTGCTGAAGGGGGTGAGCCTGTCGGTCAAACAAGGCGGCATCACCGCGCTTCTCGGCGGCAATGGCGCGGGCAAGACGACCACGCTCAAAGCGATCTCCAACCTGCTGCATTCCGAGCGGGGAGAGGTCACGAAAGGCTCGATCATCTACAAGGGCGAACGGGTGCAGGACCTGGACCCGGCGGCCTTGGTCAAGCGTGGTGTGATCCAGGTTATGGAGGGCCGCCATTGCTTTGGCCACCTCACGGTCGAGGAAAACCTGCTGACCGGCGCCTATACCCGCAAGGACGGCAAGGGCGCGATCCAGGACGATCTCGACCTGGTGTATTCCTATTTCCCCCGCCTCAAGGAGCGCCGCAAATCGCAGGCGGGCTATACGTCAGGCGGCGAACAGCAAATGACAGCAATCGGCCGGGCGCTGATGTCACGCCCCCAGACCATCCTTCTGGATGAGCCATCGATGGGTCTTGCGCCGCAACTGGTCGAACAGATCTTCGAGATCGTGAAATCGGTGAACGAGAACGAGGGCGTGTCCTTCCTTCTGGCCGAACAGAACACCAACGTGGCCCTGCGCTACGCACATGAGGGCTACATTCTCGAAAACGGCCGTGTCGTGATGGACGGCCCCGCCGCCGAGTTGCGCGAGAATCCGGATGTCAAGGAATTCTACCTCGGCGTGTCGGATGACGGGCGCAAGTCGTTCCGGGACGTGCGGTCCTATCGTCGGCGGAAACGCTGGTTGGCCTGATGCGACGGCTTAAATCTGCGGAACGCCTGATCGAGACGCTGTTTCAACGAAGCGGTGCGCCGATGTTGCAGGCCTATCGCGGCTACGCGGACCCGAACCATCTGGTATTGCAGGGGCGTGTCCTCTCGGCAGTGCGCCGCGATGCACCGGATCCGGACCAATCGCGCTGGACGAATTTCAAGGAAATGGCATCGCTTTTTTTCACCAGCGAAGTTGCGGATGTGCCGGTGCGCGCCGACGGCGTGACAGCCCGAAGCAACGCCGAAGGTTATGTGACCCTGAAACTGCCGCGCCCGGCAGACGCGGCGGGATGGCTGTCGGTCGATGCGGAACTGGCCGAAGCGCCGGACACCCGTGTCGCAATGCCCGCGCTGGTGCCCAAGCCCGAGGCGCGGTTCGGCGTGATCTCGGACATCGACGACACCATGATGATGACCGGCGCGCATTCCCTGGCCCGCAATCTCTGGACGACCTTCACCGGCAATGCGCTGACCCGCAGGGTGTTTCCCGACAGCAAGGCGCTGATGGACCGCTTGGCCGAGGAGGGGCGCAACCCTGTCTATTATGTCAGCTCGTCGCCGTGGAACCTGCATGCGTTTCTGGACAAGGTCTTTGCGCGGGCGGGTTTGGTGCCGGGACCGATGTTCCTGCGCGACCTCGGGATCAGCGATGACGGCGTGGTTGGCGCCAGTCATCAGAACCATAAGGGCGCGGCGGTCGACACGATCCTGTCGGCGAATCCGGGGTTGGCGTTTTTCCTGCTGGGCGACACCGGGCAAAAGGATGCGCAGGTCTATCTCGACGCGGTGAAACGCTTTCCGGGCCGCATCCGCGCGGTGCTGCTGCGTGAACCGGTGGCGCGGACCAATCGCAAGGCGCTCGAGGCGCTGCTCGAGATCGAGGCGCTTGGCGTGCCGACCTATCACGGACGCAATTTTTCCGACCTGCCGGCCCGGGTGCTTCCCGGGGTGACAGGCGATATTCGATGAAACGACGGCTCACAAGGAGAGCGGTATGAACACCCATTACGATGATCTGGAAACCCGCAGCGCGGATCAACGCGCCGCTGACCAGCTCGAGGCGCTGAACGCGCTGTTGCCGTCGCACGGGTTCGACCCGCTTGGCGATCTCGCGGAACTGGCCAAGCTCCCGGCTCTGCGGAAATCCGATCTGAGCCAGCGCCAGAAGGACGAACCCCCTTTCGGCGGTGTGCCTGTGTCCAATCTCGCGCATATTTTCCAATCGCCGGGGCCGATCTACGAACCCGGTGGCGTGACGCGTGACTGGTGGCGTATGGGGCGCTTCCTGCACGCGGCGGGGATTGGCACCACGGACATCGTTCAGAACTGCTTCGGCTACCATCTGACCCCGGCGGGCATGATCTTTGAAAACGGCGCCCGTGCAGTCGGTGCGGTCGTGCTGCCCGCAGGCACCGGTCAGACCGAATTGCAGGTGCAGGCGGCACGCGACGTTGGCGTCACCGCCTATGCCGGGACGCCGGATTACCTCAAGGTGATCCTTGAGAAAGCCGACGAGATGGGAGTCGATCTGGGGATCGTGAAAGCGGCCGTCGGTGGCGGTGCGCTCTTTCCGTCCTTGCGGCAATATTATCTGGACCGGGGTATTTCCTGTCTGCAATGCTACGCAACGGCAGACCTTGGCAACATCGCCTATGAAAGCCCGGCGATGGAGGGCATGATCCTTGATGAAGGCGTGATCGTGGAAATCGTCACCCCCGGCACAGGCGATCCGGTCGCCGCGGGCGAGGTGGGTGAGGTGCTGGTGACATCACTCAACCCCGACTATCCGCTCGTGCGCTTTGCGACAGGCGATCTGAGCGCCATGATGCCCGGTCAAAGCCCATGCGGGCGCACCAATGCCCGTATCAAGGGCTGGATGGGCCGCGCCGATCAGACGACAAAGATCAAGGGCATGTTCGTCCGCCCCGAACAGGTGGCGGCTCTCGTGGCGAAACATGCCGAGATCGACCGCGCCCGTGTCGTTGCCAGTCGCGATGGCGAAATGGATGTGATGACCGTTCTGATCGAAACCAGCGCCAAGGATCCGGCAGCGTTCGAACCCAGCATCGCCGAGACACTCAAGCTCAAGGGACGGGTCGAACTGGTCTCGCCCGGTGAACTGCCGCGCGACGGTTTGGTGATCGAGGACGCCCGCAGCTACGATTAAACCGTCGTTATTGGATAACTTTCGCGTTTCGTGCGTTATTCCTCCGAAGTGACGGAGGATTCCCTATGAAACGACTGGCTCTTTCCATGTCCACGGCGATGCTGCTGGTCAGCCCGGCTTGGGCGACCAGCGATCTGCTCATCATCGGCAACAGCGATCCGAGTGTGTTGCAGAGGCTCACCGGCAGCGGCGATCTGAACGACATGCAAGCCGCGTTCGAGGACCGCGGCGCGGATGTCAGCCTCGTCACCGAGGCGCAGGCGGATGCGATGCGCGAGGCGTTGCGGTCGTTCACCGATGGGCTCGATGCCACCACCGACGATGTCGGCATGGTTCTGACCGGTCGGTTCGTGTCAACGGTGGCAGGCAGCTATCTTTTGCCGGCGGATGCGTCCGAGGACATGACACTCGGGCAGATCCTGACCGACGGTTTCCCGCTCGACGCGCTTTATGCGGTGGCCGCTGAATATCCCGGACGCGCGCTGATCGTGCTGGGCGAGGTGGAGACCGAATGGGAGCTTCCCGCGGGTGTGTCCCTGACCTTGCCGCTCCGCGACATTCCGCAGGGCGTGACCGTGGCGATCGGCCCGGCAGGAGATGCGGCGCGGTTCGTGGACCGCTTGTCCGATGCGACCGGCGAAGACGTGCTGCCCCTCGCACGAGAGGCAGGGCTGAGCCTTCTGGGCTTCATGCCGCGTGAATTGCCGCTGTTTGAAGGCACCGATGTCACCTTGCCGCAGATCGAGAACGAGACATCAAACGACGACCGCACGGCCCAGGACACGGCCGCGTGGCAACGGGCGCTCGCCGCTGATACGGAGGCGGGTTACGAGACCTATCTCGCCGCGTTTCCCGAAGGCCGGAATGCAGGCGAGGCCCGGCAACGGCTGACCACGATACGGTCCGAGCCCTTCTACCGCGAAAAACAGGCCGAGACGGACTTGTCCCTGTCGCGGGATGCCCGGCGCGAAATCCAACGTGATCTCTCGCTCTTGGGCTACAACACCCGTGGCATCGACGGCATCTTCGGGCGCGGCACGCGCGGGGCGCTGACCGCTTGGCAGAACGAGAACGGTTTGACCGCGTCGGGCTATCTCGATTCCGACCAAATTGCGCGTCTTGATGCCCAGGCCGAACGCCGCGCGGCGGAGCTCGAGGAAGAAGCCCGCCAGCGGCAGGCCGAATTGGAGCGGCAGGACCGCACTTTCTGGTCCGAGACCGGAGCGCAGGGCGATGAGGCGGGGTTCCGCGCATATCTCAAACGGTTCCCCGACGGGCTTTATGCCGAAGAGGCGCAAGGTCGGCTGGACGATATCGAAGCGCAGCGCCGTGCCCAGGCCGAAGACGAAGATCGCCGCCGCTGGCAGATCGCGCGCGAGACCGACACCGAAGCAGGCTACCGCGCCTATCTGGCGGAACGTCCGAACGGGGCCTTTACCGAAGAGGCGCGCGCGCGGATCGACTATTTCAACAACAATTCCGAGCAGATCGCGATACAGGAACGGGCACAGGCCGAAGAGGCGGCGCTGGGTCTCAACGCGGTCACGCGGCGTCTGGCCGAAGGACGGCTCGCCGATCTTGGTCTCGAACCCGGTGAGGTGGACGGAACATTTGACGAAAGCGCCCGCCGCGCCATTCGCCGCTACCAGGACGCCCGCAACCTGCGCGTTTCGGGATATCTGGATCAGGCGACTGTCGTCCGACTGATGGCGGACACGATCCTGCGCTAGGACATACGATCACCGTCGCCCGACCCGGCGGCGGTGATCGTCAATCCAGTTCGGTCCAGGGCCAGGGCTTCACGTTGCTGGCAGCGGTCTGATACCGCGCGGCTTTGGCTATCCAGATGCCTAAATCGGTGCCGAACTCCGCCAGTCGTTCATTCGGCTGCTTGTTGTTCACCAGCATGATGACGAATTGCACGATGGTCATGACGCCCAGCACCGTTTGCGCGACGGAAATCATGATCGCGATGAGGATCATATATAGAAGCCGCTCAGGAAGGCCGTCGGCCTTGGCAGGCTCCATCTGTTCACCGTTCAGGCGCCCTGAAACCTTGTCTTCGTCATGGGATGACATCGCGGCGTCCTTCCGTGTCGCATGTGGTGCGTCAACTATAATACGTAATCAGCGCAAGTGCGAACGCGCATGATCTTCGGTTCGCCCGGAGGACTATTTTTTTGCCAGTCCGGTGCATGTCCCCGAAATCTCGGGATGAGAGGCCAGCGTCGTTCCGACAAACAAAAAAGCCGCCCCAAAGGACGGCTTTCTCGCAAAATCTGCGGGGTCCGCTTAGCCCTGACGGGCTTTGAACCGGCGCTGCGTCTTGTTGATGACGTAAACGCGGCCCTTACGGCGCACAACGCGGCAGTCGCGATGGCGGTTCTTCAGCGAACGAAGCGAGTTCTTGACCTTCATTGGGTCTCTCCTCTTATCGCGGCGCGCGAGCGCCTTGGTGGTTGCGGGTGCCCCGAGCCAAAGCCCGAGACGGCGAATTCAATGGTGGGCGATACAAGGTTCGAACTTGTGACCCCTTCGATGTCAACGAAGTGCTCTACCACTGAGCTAATCGCCCTTTGAGCCGTTACGATTCACACACCCCAAACAAAAGGGGCGCGTCAAGCCGCGCCGGTGGAGCGGTCTATAAAAGGAGTCGTAACGGGGATCAAGGGCTTTGGTCAGAGAAAAAATCAGTCTATGTATGGGACATAGGGAGAGCATATGCCCAAAGTCGCGTACCATCTCGTTCAGCCGGAAGCCCACACCTCGCGGGTGGTCTTCGCGTCGCCGCATTCGGGTCGCGACTACAGCTGGAATTTCATGCGGTACACGGCTCTGGACGAGGTGACAATCAGGTCGTCCGAGGATGCGTTTGTCGACCGGTTGTTCGATTGCGCCCCGCAATTCGGCGCCCCGTTCATCAAGGCAGGCGCCCCGCGCGCCTATATCGACCTGAATCGCTCTGCCGAGGAACTGGACCCTGCACTGATCGAAGGTGTCCGGCGTCAGACCCACAACCCCCGGATCGCGTCCGGGCTTGGGGTCGTCCCGCGTGTCGTGGCGAATGGCCGCCCGATCTATCGCGGCAAATTGCCTTTGGCCGAAGCGGAGCGCCGGATCACGCAATTCTGGCATCCTTACCACACCCAATTGCGCAAATTGATCCAGCAGGCCCACACGCGCTTCGGCGAGGCGATCCTGATCGATTGCCACTCGATGCCGCACGAGGCGCTGGACGGGGTCGCCAAATCAACCGCCCGCCGTCCGCAGATCGTCTTGGGCGACCGGTTCGGCGCATCGGCTAGCCAGACGGTCGTGGATCAGATCGAAGCGGCCTTTACAGATGCCGGGTTGGTCGTGGCGCGCAACACACCCTTTGCCGGCGCGTATATCACCCAAGCCTACGGCCGCCCCTCCCGCAATCAACACGCTGTGCAGATCGAGATCGACCGCTCGATCTACATGGACGAACGACAGGTGCGCCCGAACGCCAATTTCCACAACTTCCGCAAATTGCTCCGCAGCGTCATCGCCGAGATCGCGGCGACCGGACAGACGGACGAGATGCCGCTGGCGGCGGAGTGATCTAAGCGAACAGCTTTTGCAGCGCGTCTTTGAGTGGGGCGTCATCCGATAGGGTAAGGCGAACCGGCACGGTCAAAACTTTCATCCGATAGCTTTGCGGTAGACGCACCGCGTCTTTCTCGGTCGTCACAAGCTGGGCCCGCGCCGCCTGCGCGTCCTTTTCCAGCCGCGCAAGAAGGGCAGAGGTCAGCGGTTGGTGATCGTCCAGCGCCCGCGTTTCGACGAGGTCCGCCCCGAGGTCGCGGAGTGTGAGAAAGAACTTCTCTGGATGGCCGATCCCGGCGAAGGCCAGGCAGCGCAAGCCGTCCCAATCCATGCCAGTCTGCAACGGTGCAAGCTGGCCGGTCAAGTGGGGGATCGCTATCTCTGCGCCCCACTGATCCGCGAACCGCGCCTGCGCGTCGTCCGGACCGATGGACAGCACCAGGTCCGCGCGCGCCATCGCACGGGCCACCGGTTCGCGCAGGGGCCCCGCCGGGATACAGCGCCCGTTGCCGAAACCACGGGATGCATCGACCACGATCAGCGTGAAATCCTTGGCCAGCGCTGGGTTCTGTAACCCGTCATCCAGCAGGATCACCTCTGCACCCGCGTCGACCGCGGCCCGCGCGCCTGCCGCGCGATCTTTCGCCACCCAAACCGTTCCGAAGGCCGCGAGCAACAAGGGCTCGTCGCCCACATCCGACGCGCCGTGCCGACGTGGATCAACGCGGATCGGACCCTCCATTGACCCGCCATAGCCGCGCGACACGACATGCGCGGTCTTGCCCATATCCGCCAGCATCTGCATCAGTGCGATGACCGTCGGTGTCTTGCCCGTCCCGCCGGCATTCACATTGCCGACACAGATCACCGGAACCCCCACCCGGACCGGTGTCCCGGTGCGCAACCGACGTGCCGTCAGCGCGGCATAGATCGCGCCGAGCGGGCTGAGAAGCCGTGCGCGAAGGCCTGGTGCATCAGGCGGCGCGTCCCAGAAGGCGGGGGCCTTCACGGCGCACCCTCCATCGCATCCAGCCATTCGTTGATTTGCGTCAGCACCAGATCGACCGTTTCCGCACCCGCTGACACCACGTTCCACCCCGCATGCGCCATCGCCGCCGCGCGATCGGGGGCGATGAGATGCGAGACCGCGGCGCTCAAGGATTCCATGTCCTTCACGATCCTTCCAGCACCGGCCGCCACGAGCCGCGAATAGGCGTCGAGGTGACGCCCGACATGCGGGCCGTAAAGGATTGCGGATCCAAGGGCCGCTGCCATCATCGGCGATTGACCCCCGGTCTTGACCGCCAGCGATCCACCCAGAAAGCACAGCGGGGCGAGACGATACCAAAGCCCAAGTTCGGCATCGTCCGCCACAAGCAATACCTGCGTGTTTTCGTCTGGCATCTCGCCGTGCTCCCACCTGGCCAAGCGCAATCCGATGTCCTGGCATTGCTCGGCCATGAAGGGCTCGTCCTGCGGATCGGCAGGCACCACCACCAGCAGCAGGCGATGCGCCAGCCGGGCGGCGCGTCGGTGCGCGCGCAAAACCGCGTCGGCCTCGTCGCGCTGGATCAGAGCGCCCAGCCAGACAGGACGACCCGCCAGCGCATGGGTCATCTCTTCGTGCAGCCCATCGTGGCTCGACAGGGGAAACACCTCGGGTTCCAGCGGCGAGGCCACCTCGATCCGGTCCTCCAGAACACCCAATCGGCGCAGGCGGGTCGCGGCTTTGCGATCCTGGGCGAGGATGACATGAAAGAGGCTCAAGGCCCCGGCCGATGCGTCCGGCAGGAAACGCTTGGACGGTTGCCGCCATGTCGCGTCTGCCGCATCCACCAGCAAAAGATGCGCGCCCTGCTCGGCGGCCTCGTGGATCAACGCGGGCCGCAACCCGTTTCCCGCCCAGACAAGGATGTCGGGCCGCCAGTGATGCAGAAACCTGTGAACATCGCTCAGCGTTTCCGAAGGCGGTGCGCTGACGGGATGACCGTCCAGGTCGAAATTGTCGCTTTGGGTCGAATCGCAGGTCAGCAGAACCGAAAAATCATCGCGCTGCTGTTGCAGGCGTTTGACCAGCGTCAGAAGCGTCTCCAAGCGGGCGCGCGTGTCGCTGTGCAGCCAAAGTATCGGGCCTGCGGGACGATCCGGCCAAAGCGCTGCTTCGCCGACAAGCCGGTCCTGTCCCCGCGCCAGCGCCAGATAGGCGGTCAGACTGAAGGGCCTGCGCGGCAAGTGGTCAGTCCTGCGCTTCGGGGTCCGACGTGCTGGCCGCCATCAGTTGTTCGAGATCGCCCATGAAATAGCGCATGTGGGCATTGTCGACGGTCCGCTGCGCTTCGGTTTTCCATGCGTCATAAGCCGATTTGCGATCCGGGAAGATGCCGACGACATGGATGTTTTCGGGATCCTTGAAGACGTTTTCTGTGGGCGTCACCAGTTCTCCGCCAAAAACGATATGCAGATGCTGGGCCATGATGCGTTCCTTCTTTGCTGCGGTGCGGCCAACGTAAGAAGCCGCCATGTCGGGTCAAGGTGATTACGGCAAACTCTGCGCAATCAGCCCCTTGATGGCGCGCGCGTGCTCTGGTGTGGCGCCGCAGACATCGTGGGTCAGCTCGCGGGCGCGATCCATGAGGTGATCCGGGTCCGCGATCTCGTCGATCAGACCCCAGGTCAGGGCGTCGTCGGTCGGTATCTTCTGTCCCGCCATCAGGATCATCTTTGCCCGCGACGGACCGACAAGCGCAGACAAGCGCGCCGGGTCCGAGGGTTGCGGCAAAAAGCCAAGCTTCATCACCGGATAGAAGACCTTGGTGCCCGGCACCGCGATCCGCAGGTCGCAGGCCAGAACCATCCCCAACGCGCCCCCGGCGGCAGTCCCGTTGAGCGCGGTGATGGTCAGTCCGGAATGCCGTACGATGGCACCCGACAGCCGTTCCCATAGCGGGCTCAGGGCAAGCCCGGCCTTCGCCGCCTCAAGGTCGGCCCCGGCCGAAAACACCTTGCCCTGACCGGTCAGGATGATCGCCCGAGCGCCGCGCGCCTCCTCGACGCCGACACACAGCGCCTCGAGCATGTCGGCGGTCAGTGAATTGGCCTTGTCCGGGCGGTTTATGGTCAGGACACACAGCGTGCCGTCGTTTTCGACCTCGATCACAGCAGGCCGACCTCTTTGCGGATGTTCTCATCCCGCAACGAGATCTCTTCGCCCAGATAGGCGTCCGCATCGGTCCCGCACATCCAGAGCAACGCCTTGGCGGGCCAGTCGGCCGGAATGTGATCGGACCAATCCAGTTGGCTGACAGGGTTGATGCCGCTCGCCTTGATCTCGCGCTGCATCTGGGTGGCCACGGTGCCGGGTGACAGGCCCATCGCGCGGATGCTGTGATCCGCCATTTCCTTGTGCAGGCACATGGTCAGCATCGCCGCCCCGGCCTTGGATGCGCAGTAATGCGACCAGGCCTCGACCGGGCCATGCGCTGCGCCGGAACTGACGGTCAGGATGGTCCCGCCGCCAGCCGCCTGCATCACCGGCAATGCCGCGCGCATCCCGTGGAACACGCCCTTGAGATTGATGTCGATCACCTGACCCCAGCTTTCGGGGTCGGCCTCGTCCATGCGGGCGATGGGTTCGATTACGCCCGCATTGTTGATCAGGATGTCCAAACCGCCAAACGCGGTGACACAGTTTTCCACCGCCTGCGCCACTTCCCAGTAGCGGCTGATGTCGCAGGGAATGGCGACGGCGGTCTTGCCGATTTCGCCCGCAAGATCGGCGATGCTGTCGGCCGAGCGCGCCACAAGCGCGACATTGGCCCCCGCTTTGGCGAAAACCCGCGCAGCTTCGGCACCGATGCCGCGGCTGGCGCCTGTAATCAGCACAGTACGTCCGGTGAGATCGGTCATGCGATGGCCTCCCTAATTCGTTCACAGCAGTGCTACTTCGGACTGCGGGCGGGGTCCACCCACTTGACCCCCGGGGGCAGGAGGCAGAAGTTGGGAATGGCATTTTGTTTTGAAGGATACCGCCATGCGCCGCACCGCCCGTCTTACATCCTGTTCTGCGCTGGCCCTCTGGCTGGCGGCGGGACCCGCCCTGGCCGATCTGACCGCGCAGCAGGTCTGGGACGGTCTCGAATCCGCCATGCAAGGCTTTGGCTATTCGGTCAACGCCACGGAAACGCCAAGCGGCGATGGCCTGGATGTGACCGATGTCGTCCTGCAATTCACTGCGCCGGAAGAGAACACCACTTTCGCGGTCTCCATGTCCGAGATCGCGCTTGTCGAAAATGGCGACGGATCGGTGTCTATGACCTTCCCCGCCGCGATTCCGATCACCATCAACGCCGCTCCCGAAGATGAGGAGAGCGTGGATATGACGCTCGACTACGCCAATGACGGGCTCGAAGTGGTGGTGTCTGGCTCGCCCGGCAACATGACCTACATTTACAGCGCCAACCAGTTGGCGGTCACTTTGGCCGAACTTGTCGTCAATGGCGACCCGGTCGGTCGGGACGAGGCGCGCTTTGAATTTGTCCTGGATGACGTGTCCGGTACGACCACGACGATTGCCGTGCAGGACGACACCCAGATCACGCAGAACGTACAGGCAGCCACGGCCAGCTACGATGTTGCCTTCAACGATCCCGAAAGCGACGATGTCGCGCTGATTTCAGGGTCGATGGCGGCGCTTTATGTGTCGAGCGCCACCAACCTTCCCGAAGGGTTCGACCCCAACGATCCCGAAAGCCTGGCCTCGGGCGGGTTCTCGGCGAGCGGCGCTTTGGGGTATGAAGACGGCGCCATGCAGTTTTCGGCGGTCGAAAGCACCGGCACCACGACGGGCGAGACCGAAACCGGTTCGGTAAAGCTCGAGTTCGCGATGGACGGCAGCGCGCTGCGCTACGACGTGCAGGCCACTGACCAGAGCTTTGCCCTCGCGGGTCCGGAGCTGCCGGTGCCGGTCAACGTCAGCCTGTCGGAAAGCGCCTTCAACATCACGGCTCCGATCGCCAAGGCGGAAGAGCCGCAGGACATGGCCTTCGGTCTGACGTTCCGGGGCTTTGAGATGTCCGATCTTCTGTGGAACATGGTCGATCCGGGGGCCGCTTTGCCGCGTGATCCGGCGACCATCGTGCTCGATCTGACAGGACAGGTGACACCGTCCATCAACCTGTTCGATCCGACCGAAATGGCGCGCGTCGACGCCACCGGTCAGGCACCGGGCGAATTGAACGCGCTGACGCTCAACGACCTCACGATCGAGGCGGCTGGCGCCAAGCTGGGGGGCACCGGGTCGTTCACTTTCGACAACACCGATCTGGAAACCTTCGACGGCCTGCCGCGCCCCATCGGCAGCGTGAACCTCACGCTCGACGGCGCGAATGCGCTGATCGACAAGCTGATCGCGATGGGATTGCTCACCGATGAAGATGCGATGGGCGCGCGCATGATGATGAGCATGTTCGCTGTACCGGGGGAAGGCGAGGACAGCCTCAAATCCTCGCTCACGATCAACGAGCAGGGCCATGTGCTGGCGAACGGAATGCGGATTCAGTAATCGGTCATAATCGGGCCCGACCCGAGGGCCTCTGACCAACGGGATTACCGAAACACGCCCGGCAATGACGCCTCGCATTGCCTCGTCATCCTCGGGCTTGACCCGAGGACCTCATCACACCTGCTACACCTTACCCGGCCATCAAATCCGGCAGGTCGCCATTCAGCCCGGCCGCCTCGCGGATGAAGGTGCGGCGCGCCGACGGGATCGCGTTGATCGCGGCCATGCCCAGATCGCGTCCCGCACGCAGGATCGGATTGTCATTCGAAAACAGGCGGTTGAACACGTCCGTCGCGGTCAGCAGCGTCGCAGTATCGAACCGCCGCCATTGCTCGTACCGCGCCAGAACCAGCGGGCTGGCGAAGTCCTCACCGCGCCGCACCGCGTGGCCGATCACATGCGCCAGCGCCGCCACATCGCGCAGACCGGCGTTCAGACCTTGCCCCGCAATCGGATGCATCCCGTGCGCCGCGTCGCCTACCAGCGCCAGCCGGTCCGCGATGAAACGATTGGCCACCGTCAGACCCAGCGGATAGGTAAACCGCTCCCCGGCCATTGAAATCTCGCCAAGGAAATCACCGAAGCGTGGGCGCAGCACGGTCAGATAATCCTCTTCCGGCAGCGCGTTGATCTCTTCGGCCAGCCCTTTGCGTTCGCTCCAGACAATCGACGACCGATTGCCCGTCAGCGGCAGGATCGCCAATGGGCCCGCAGGCATGAAGAGCTGATGCGCCACACCGCCATGCGGCTTTTCATGCGCAATCGCACAGACCAAAGCGGTCTGGTTATACTCCCACGCGGTGCGCCGGATGCCCGCGCGCTGCCCCGTGCCGCTTTGTCGGCCATCCGCACCCACGATCAGCTTGCCCGACAGCACGTCGCCCGAAGCCAACGTCACCGTCGCCCCCGACGCAGTGACCGCCTGATCCACCACGGTCTCGCCCGCCAGATGTGTCACCAGCGGTTCCGCCGCCATCGCCTCAAGCAACGCGCGCCGCAGGTAGCGGTCTTCGAGCATGTGACCCATCGGGCCTTCCTCGATCTCGGCGCTGTTGAAATGCAGGCCCAGGAACACCTCGGCATCGCCCGCGCGCCCGTCGCTGACCTTGATCTCGTGCATCGGCTGCGCATTCGCCTTCAAACCGTCCCACAGCCCAAGCGCGGACAGCATCCGCACCGACGCCAGCGCCAGTGCGTAGGATCGCCCGTCGAAATTGTCGCTGCGCCGCGTGCCTTCGGGACGCGCGTCGATCACGGTGCTGCTCAGCCCGGATCGGGCGGCGGCGAGGGCGAGCATCGGGCCGTTCAACCCCCCGCCAACAATCAGAATATCGGATGTCTGGGTCATGCCTTGGGATATGCGCTGGCAGTCGGGATTGTCCATGCGCTTCTCTGCCGCTACCGTCGCGCAAACAGGCAGGGCAGGGGAGTGATGAGATGACCGACTGGCAGACAATGACGGCCGCCGATCTGGGGCGCGGCATCGCCAAGGGCGATATTGATCCGGTCGAGCTGACTCAATCCTTCCTCGATGCCATCGACGCGCACCCGTATCGCGACCGTATCTATGCCCGCGTCACACCCGATCGCGCGCTGGCCGAGGCGAAAGCCGCGCAAGAGCGCGCCCGCCTCAAGCTGCGCCGCTCGCCCCTGGACGGGGTCCCGGTCAGCTGGAAAGACCTTTTCGATACCGCAGGCACCGTGACCGAAGCGGGCTCGAAACTGCTCGAAGGGCGCACGCCCGACAGCGATGCCGAAGTGCTGCAAGCGGCCACACATCACGGGCTGGCCTGCTTGGGCAAGACGCATCTGAGCGAACTGGCTTTCTCGGGCCTTGGCCTGAACCCGAAAACCGCCACTTCGCCCAACATCCACAACCCCGACAACGCTCCGGGCGGGTCGTCTTCGGGTGCCGCAACCTCCGTCGCCTTCGGCCTTGCGCCAGCCGCCATCGGATCAGACACCGGCGGGTCGGTGCGTGTGCCTGCCGCGTGGAACGATCTGGTCGGTCTCAAGACCACGTCCGGCGTGCTCAGCCTCAAGGGCGCGGTCCCGCTTGCCGCGAAATTCGACACGGTGGGGCCGCTGTGCAAATCGGTCGAGGATGCCGCCCTTCTCTTTGCAGTGATGAAAGGGGAGGGGGCCATCGACCTCACCCCTACATCGCTCAAGGGCAAGCGGTTGGCCATCCTGACGACGACCGCGTTCGACGACATCCGCGAGGACCCGCGAAAGGGCTTCGATCACGCTGTGCAGCGATTCCGGGACGCCGGGGCCGAGATCGTGGACATCGCGATCCCCGAAGTCGAAACAGCGATGGCGCTGTCGGCAATTCTCTACAGTTCCGAGGCCTATGGAACGTGGAAAGACGTGATCGAAGCCAATCCTGATATCATGTTCGCCGAGATCCTGGCCCGGTTCCGTTCGGGCAAGGACTTCACAGCCGCCGATTATGTCGCCGCCTGGCAGACGCTCGAGCGCTGCCGCGCGATCTATGCCCAAGCCACGGCCTCGTTCGATGCGGTTCTCTGTCCGACCTGCCCGATCACCCCACCCAATGTGGAGCGGTTGATGACGGACAGCGCCTATTACGTCACAGAAAACCTGTTGACCTTGCGGAATACGCGGATCGGTAACCTGATGGGGCTTCCGGTGCTGACACTGCCCACTGGCACAGCATCTTGTGGCGTATCGCTCATGGCGAACCCGCGTGATGAACGGCGGCTCTTGCGGCTGGGTCTCGCTGCCGAAGCGGCACTGGCCTGAAAGCCACAACCGACTGATCTGTGCGCTCTTTTTCTGGACGCACAGGCCCCGCCTATGTAATTTGATTTCAAAGAGGGCGCGAACGACCCTCGTTCTGAGGCAGTATTGGCATGTTTCCCGAGCGGTTTTCGAACCTTCCGGCTTATGCGTTCCCGCGTCTGCGCGCCCTGTTGGACGTGCATGAACCGGGTGGGCCGGTGATTCACATGACCATCGGAGAACCGAAACACGCCTTTCCGGCCTGGATTTCCGACATTCTTGCGCAGAACATGGCCGGATTTAACAAATATCCGCCGAACGAAGGCACCCCCGAACTGCGCGTTGCGATCCGCGATTGGGTGCAGCAGCGCTACGGTCTTTCGCTCGATCCCGACACGCAGATCATGGCGCTGAACGGCACACGCGAGGGGCTGTATAACGTTGGCATGGCGCTTTGCCCCGAGACCAAGAACGGGGCAAAACCCATCGTTTTGATGCCGAACCCGTTTTACCAGGTTTACCTGATCTCGGCGATTTCCGTCGCGGCGGACCCCGTGTTCGTGAATGCCACCGAAGAGACCGGCCACCTGCCGGACTTCGCCGCGCTTCCCGAAGATGTGCTGAACCGCACCGCGCTGGCCTATATCTGTTCCCCCGCCAACCCACAGGGTGCTGTGGCCGATCGCGACTACTGGGAACGGCTGATTGCACTGGCCGAGAAACACGATTTCCAGATCCTCGCCGACGAGTGCTATTCCGAGATTTACCGCGACACGCCCCCCGTTGGAGCCTTGCAGGTGGCGCAAGAAATGGGCGCGGACCCCGAACGCGTGCTGATTTTCCACTCGCTCTCCAAACGGTCGAACCTGCCCGGGCTGCGGTCGGGCTTTGTCGCGGGCGGGCCTGAATCGATCCGGCGCATCCAGCAATTGCGCAACTATTCCGGCGCGCCGCTGCCCCTGCCGCTTCAGGCGGTGGCGGAAGCCGTCTGGCGCGACGAAGCGCATGTCGAAGAAAACCGCGCGCTTTACGCCCAGAAATACGCGCTCGCGGACCGGATCCTTGGCAACGTGCCGGGCTACCGGTCGCCGCAGGCGGGGTTCTTCCTGTGGCTTCCGGTCGAGAACGGGGAAGACGCGGCGTTGAAGCTGTGGACCGAAACCGGTGTTCGGGTGCTGCCCGGCGCGTACCTGTCGCAGGACACCGAGGCCGGAAATCCCGGCACGCACTATATCCGGGTCGCCATGGTGGCCCCAAAAGAAGAAACCGAACGTGGCCTGACGCAGATCAGGGACTGCCTTTATGGCAGCGAAGACCAATAAAGAGGCGAACGATGGCATATCAGGCGCGGGGGCGTGACCCCCTCTTTGACAGCAACATGCAAGCTGCGATCGAAAAGCGTGGCAAAGAGCTGGGTGGCTTTGTGCTCATGGCGCTGGGCGCGATGGCCGCGATGATGATCTACTCCTATTCGCCGCAAGACCCGAGCTGGCTGTCCGCCACGGATGCCCCCGTGCAGAACTGGCTGGGCCGCGCCGGAGCGTCGGTGGCCGCACCCTTATTCATGATCGTTGGCTGGGCGAGCTGGGGTCTGGCCATGGTTCTTCTGGTCTGGGGCGCCCGATTTGCCCTGCACCGCGGCGAAGAGCGCGCTGTCACCTGCCTGATCTTCGCGCCGATCTGGGTCGCTTTGGCCGCCGTCTATGCCGCCGGCGTGCCCGAAAGCACCGCATGGACACACAGCTTTGGTCTGGGCGGTCTCTTCGGCGACATGATGATGGGGTCGATCCTGACGATCCTGCCGCTTGGCACCACCTTCGCTCTCAAGCTGATGATGCTAATCCTCGGCGGTATCGTTCTTGTCATGGGCGCTTTCGTTCTGGGCTTCACCAAGGCCGAACTCCTGCGCATGGGCCGTTTCCTCGTGGTCGGGGTGATTATGGTCTACGCGACGCTCTTGTCCCTGCTGGGCAAGGGCGCGTCCGGAGCGCTCGTCGCCGCGCGCGAGATGCAGGCCAGAAACGCCGAGCGCCGCGCCCTTCGCGCGCAGGAAGAGGCCGAAGCCGCCGAATGGGCCGCCGCCCAGGAAGCCGTGAAAGCCGAACCGCGTGTGACCCGCGTGGCCCCCAAGGCACCGCCCGCGATCTACGCCGAAGACTCGATGTTCGACGATCCGGCACCAGCCCCCGCGCCGCAAAAGACCGGGTTCCTGTCCAAGATGCCGTCGCTCATGCGTCGCGCCGATCCCGAACCGGAACTGGTCGAAACCTTCCCGCATGGTGAATTGCCCGAAACGCTGCCCGGTGACGACCGTGTTCGTGCCAAGATCGCCGACGCCATCAAATCCCGCGTGCGCCAGAACCCGGCGGTGACGTCGGCCATTGCCGCACCGCTCACCAAGGGCCGGGGCCGCGGTCCCGATCCGCTGATCTTCAAACCGACCGCTGGCCTGCCGCCCGAGCCCCCCGTCACCGCGCGCGCAGCCGCGCCGCTGCGGGCAGAGCCGCCCGTCACCGCGCCGAAAAAGGTATACCAGCCGCAGCCGCAATTCACCGATGACCCCGAAGAAAACATCTTCGACGACATGACCGATTGGGATGATTACGGCGATGAGCCGCAGGCCTACACACCTGTGCCGCCGGCACCTGCCTCCGTCCCGCAGCCCGAGGCCAAAAAGGTCGTGCAACAACCCCAGCGCAAGCCGCTCCAGCCGTCCAAACGCGCGCAGGAAGAGGCCCAGCCGCGCCTGCAATTCGAAGAGAAAGAGGTCGATTACGACCTGCCGCCGCTTGGGCTGCTGATGGACCCGGCGAATATCGAACGCCACCACCTGAGCGACGAGGCGCTAGAGGAAAACGCCCGCATGCTCGAAGCGGTGCTCGACGATTACGGCGTGAAGGGCGAGATCGTGAGCGTCCGCCCCGGTCCTGTCGTCACCATGTACGAACTCGAACCCGCGCCGGGCCTCAAGGCGTCCCGCGTGATCGGTCTGGCCGATGACATCGCCCGCTCCATGTCCGCGCTCTCTGCCCGGGTCTCCACGGTGCCGGGGCGCAGCGTGATCGGGATCGAACTCCCGAATGAGAACCGCGAGATGGTCAGCTTCCGCGAGATCCTGTCGACCCGTGACTACGGCGACGGCACGCAGAAACTGCCGCTCGCGCTGGGCAAGGACATCGGCGGCGACCCCGTGGTCGCCAACCTCGCCAAGATGCCCCATTTGCTGATCGCCGGAACCACCGGCTCGGGTAAATCCGTCGCGATCAACACGATGATCTTGTCGCTGCTCTACAAGCTGACGCCTGCCGATCTGCGCCTCGTGATGATCGACCCCAAGATGCTGGAACTCAGCGTCTATGACGGCATCCCGCATCTCCTCAGCCCGGTTGTCACTGACCCCAAGAAAGCGGTCGTGGCCCTGAAATGGGTCGTGGGCGAGATGGAAGACCGCTATCGCAAGATGTCCAAGATGGGCGTGCGCAACATCGACGGCTACAACAGCCGCGTTGCCGATGCGCTCAGCAAGAACGAAATGTTCGAACGCACCGTTCAGACCGGCTTTGACGACGAAACCGGCGAACCGATCTTCGAGACCGAGGAAATCCAGCCCGTCAAGATGCCCTACATAGTGGTTATCGTCGACGAAATGGCCGACCTGATGATGGTCGCGGGTAAGGAAATCGAAGCCTGCATTCAGCGCCTTGCGCAGATGGCCCGTGCGAGCGGTATTCACCTCATCATGGCCACGCAACGCCCGTCTGTCGACGTCATCACCGGCACGATCAAGGCCAACTTCCCCACGCGGATCAGCTTCCAAGTGACGTCGAAAATCGACAGCCGCACGATTCTCGGCGAAATGGGGGCCGAGCAACTGCTGGGGCAGGGCGACATGCTCTACATGGCGGGTGGCGCCAAGATCACCCGCTGCCACGGTCCGTTCGTGTCCGATGAAGAGGTCGAGGAAATCGTCACTCACCTCAAGGCCTTCGGCCCGCCCGAATATGTCAGCGGTGTGGTGCAAGGCCCCGAAGAAGACAAGGCGGACAACATCGACGCCGTTCTGGGCCTGAACACCGGCGGCAACACCGACGGCGAGGACGCGCTTTACGATCAGGCCGTCGCCATTGTCATCCGCGACCGCAAGTGCTCCACCTCCTACATCCAGCGCAAACTGGCGATCGGCTATAACAAGGCCGCGCGCCTTGTTGAGCAGATGGAAGACGAAGGCGTCGTGTCCGCGGCCAACCACGTCGGCAAACGCGAAATTCTGGTGCCAGAGCAGTAAATTCCTGCCGATCCAGTCACAAAAACGGGCGCTGCTATCGCATATCAGCGCCCGTTTCGCCATATAGAGGTCAATGAGTTCCCGAGCAGACAGGACCCAAGACCCTATGCGACTTCGTTTACTTGCCCTGATGGCCGCCCTGACATGGATGTGGGCCATCCCCGCACAGGCCCAGCAGCTTTCGCTGAACACGCTGTCGAACTACCTCAATCAGCTTACCAGCGCCGAGGCCAGTTTCACCCAGATCAACGCCGATGGCACCATCTCGACGGGAACGCTCTATATGCGTCGCCCCGGCAAGGTGCGCTTTGAATACAACCCGCCGGAACAGGCGCTTGTCATGGCGAACAACGGCGCCGTGGTGGTCTTCGACAAAAAGCTGGGCGGAGAGCCCGAGACCTACCCGCTCGACCGCACACCGCTCGGCCTGATCCTCGCCCGCAATGTGGACCTGTCCCGCGCCAACATGGTCGTCAATCACGGCTATGACGGCACCGCGACCACCGTGACAGCCCAGGATCCCGAACATCCTGAATATGGCAGCATCCAACTCAAGTTCACCGACAACCCGGTCGAGCTGCGCCAGTGGGTCATCACCGACGATGGCGGCGGGCAAACCACCGTGGTTCTAGGCGCGCTCGAACGCAAACAACTCGCCAATCGCCTCTTCAACATCGAAATGGAACGCCGCGCGAGCCGGTAGCCTTCTGGTCCCGGGCGCGCCAAGGCGCGCCTCGGGCCTCAAAGTGCCGCCGTCCGGGTCCCGCGCAGAACCTCCACGTCGGTCACCAAAATGATCTCGCAGCCACCCACGATGGAGCCGTCGTCGCGCCGCGTAGACGAGCGCCAGGGTGAAATCCGGTTGCCGGTCACGACCACCAGATACCCGCGGATCCGCACATGCGCTCCGACATCGATCGCCATGAGCGCATCGTTCACCGCCTGGTTCGCCGGGATCAGGTGATTGTTGGTGACCTGATCCTTCCAGTTCGCCGGCATTTCGGCGTCTGATGTCCGGGAAAACCAGATGGCTCTGGGCGCTGTTCTGAACTCGATGCCATCGACACCACCGGGCTCGGCCAGATCGCCCCAGACAATGCCCAGATCCAGAGGCGAAATCGCGCTTGTTCGATCATGACGAAACTCGCGACGCGTCACGACACGTCCTTCCAGCACATAGCTGGTCAAGAGCTTGGCCTCGAACCCGTCGCCCAGTGCGACCCGCGTTGCCGCCACCCGCTCTTGCGCGGGCGATCCGTCCGGCATTGCTCTTGGCGGCACGGGCGGAAGCCGCGCGCTCTCGACCGCAGTCGCCAACTCGGCCCGCGGCGCAAGCTGTTCGGCGGTCAGGTTGAAGAACCACGCCCCTATGAAGACGGCGAACAGGGCGATCTTGGTTGACTCATCGAACATCCCGAGCGCTTTCCTGCGAAAATTCGTACGGAAAGGCTGATAACAACTCAAAGTGGCAGGAATTTGCCCTGTCAGATGCGTAGCGTGACGCTTTATGGCGAGTGCGGCCGCCACGACCTTGTCATGTACTCGCGTAATGGCGAAACCGCTTAAACCTTAACAAATCCTTAAAGGGTCAGCAGGACTCACCCAATGTTTCGCGCGCGAAACATTGGGGCCGGTTCGGACCTAACTGCGCACAGGACAGCTTGCCAGTTGCCCTTGATACATAAAGGCCCGTGCCGCGATTTCGTCGGAGACGCGCAAGAGCCATGCCTTGCTGTTATAGGATCCACGCGAAAACCCGGTGCGGCCCTCGTGGTAGGCGAGGTACTGGTTGCGCGCGTCGGCGAGGGAGATCCCGAGGCGGCGGTTCGATTCCGCCATGTACCAGCCCATGAAATCGGCCGCGTCGTTGATGTCGTTGCGTTTCGCGCGGAACTTGCGTTGGTCCTGCACGTACTCGTCCCACGTCCCGTTGAGCGCCTGGCTATAGCCGTAGGCCGAGCTTTGGCGCCCCATCGGGATCACGCCCAGCGTGTAGCGGAACGGCGTGCGGGCGTCCGACTTGAACTTGCTCTCCTGGTACATCGCGGCCATCTGCACGTGCACGGGCACCCCCCACTTGCGCTCCGCCGCGCGGAAGGCGCGCAGATATCCGGGGCGCTGTTGCAGGATGGAACAGGCATTATCGAGGTTACGGGGCGCCGATGTGCCGCCGCCGCCTCCGCATGAGGCGGCCAGCAAAACAATCACCAAGGCGCGAAAGAATCTGCTCATGGGCCTCTCGCTTTACGGTCGAAGACGGTTGCTCCGTCTTTCGGGTTGATTGCAGTCTACCGCAAAGCCGCCGTGGGGGAAATCACAATTGCTCGGGGCGGCAAGCCCTTGCCAAGAAACAAAAAAGCCTTGTGTCGATCCACTGCACAGACTGTTTCCCAGAAATTGGACGCTGGAATTGGACAATTTGTCGAAAATCAGGCAGGTATGTGGCAACGGATAGGACTCATGATCAGACAACGCGCAAAATACAACATCGGCCAGGTCGTACGGCATCGCAGGCACCCGTTTCGGGGCGTGGTGTTCGATGTGGACCCGGAATTCAACAATACCGAGGAATGGTACGAAGCTATCCCCGAGGACAGTCGGCCCGCCAAAAAGCAGCCATTTTACCATCTCCTCGCGGAAAACGACCAAAGCTTCTACGTCGCCTATGTGTCTGAACAGAACCTGATCGCCGATTACTCCGGTGAGCCTGTCGAGCATCCCGATGTGCCGGATCTGTTCGGCGCGTTCGAAGATGGCAGCTACGAGCTGCAATTCCAGTACAACTGACCCCCATCTCTCTTAGTTTGCCACGATACCGTAATCAGTCAGGGCTCCTCCTCGGGAGCCCTTTTTTCTTACCCATTGTTTAGCAGCGAAACGAAGCGGTCGATCTCTTCGTCAGGCATCGACCAGTCGCACACGAAACGCCCGCGCGGTGTGTCGGACCCGGACACATGGTAGACAGCACCATGCTCTTTCAGCCGCGCGTGCAAAGCGGCGGGCGCGTCGAAGAAAATCATGTTCGCGGTCACATCGTTGACGATGGTGACGTCCGGATGATCCTTCATCCCGGCATGTAGCCGCGCTGCCTTGGCATTCGCGCGCTGCGCCAGATCGCGCCACATGTCATCCCGAAGATAGGCCGCCATCTGCGCCGACAGGTAGCGATGCTTTGAAAACAGATGCCCACCGCGCTTGCGGCGCAGCTCGAATTCCCAGGCTTTCGCCGGGTCGAAAAACACCACCGCTTCGACGCCCATCAATCCGTTCTTGGTGCCGCCGAACACCGCAACATCCACGCCCAGCTTCCACGTCATCTCGGCCGGGGTACAACCCAGAGCGACCACCGCATTGGCAAAGCGCGCGCCGTCCAGATGCACGGGCAGATCGTAGGACTTGGCCACGTCACACAGCGCCTTCAAGTCGTTCAGGGTGTAGACGTTGCCCATCTCGGTCACTTGCGTGATCGACACAGCCCCGCGGCGGGGGCCGTGCACACCGCGATTGCCCTGGCTTTCGATGGCGCGGGTCAGGGCCTCGGGTGTCATCCGGTCGGAGCCTTCCACAAGGGTCAGCTTGGCACCGCCGGTGTAGAATTCGGGCGCGTTGCACTCGTCCTCTTCGATATGCGCCATAGGCGTACAGAACACCGTGTCGAACGGCTCTACCAACGTGGCAAGCGCCAAGGCGTTCGCCGCCGTTCCCGTTGCGGCAAGGTAGACTGCGGCCTCGGGGGCCTCGAACAGATCGCGGATGCGCTGGCGCACCTCGTCCATCAGGGGATCGGCGCCATAGCCCATCGTGTAGCCCTGATTGGCCTCGGCCAGGACATCCAGAACCGCCTGCGGGACTGGCCCGCTGTTGTCGGAGGCGAAAAACATCAGGTTGGCTCCTCGATGATGTGATCTTCCCAATCGTCCTCGTCGACCTCGAACTCGGCCACGGTGGCGTTTCGCATCGAAACACCGGCATCGTGAACCGACTCCGGCGTGCCCGAGATCAACGGATGCCAGTCGTAAAGCGGCTTGCCTTCCCAGAGCAGGCGGTAGGCGCAGGTGCGCGGCATCCAGTAGGCGTGTGTGTCGATATTGGACGGCTTGAGGACAATGCATTCCGGCACGAACTGGTGCCGGATCTCGTATTGCGCGCAGCGGCAGGTGCTGTCGTCGAAGAGGCGGCACGCGACGCGGGTCAGCTCGACATGGCCGGTCTCTTCGTCCTCAAGCTTGTTCAGGCAGCACTTGCCGCAGCCGTCGCAAAGCGCTTCCCATTCCTGCGGGTTGAGGTCGGTCAGCGCTTTGCGTTCCCAGAACCGGGGGGCAAGGCCGGTGCGGTCGATCGGGTCGCGGCTCATGGCGCGGTCAGGATCCGGCGCGCGCGGGCGCAGTCGGCCTCCATCTGGGTGATGAGTGCCTGAAGGCTGTCGAATTTTTCTTCCGGGCGCAGGAATTCGACCAGTGCGACCGAGACCGTGGCGCCGTACAGATCGCCGGTGAAGTCGAAGAGGAAGGTTTCCAGGTTGGCGCGATTTTCGCCGAACATCGGGCGCACCCCGATGGAGGACGCGCCTTGGTAGGACCCGGCATGCGGCCCGTCGAGCACATCGACCAGCACCGCATAAACACCGAATTTCGGCGGGTGCAGCCCGTCGATGGACATATTGGCCGTCGGATAGCCCAGTTCCCGGCCGCGCTGTTCGCCGCTGATAACCGTGCCCTCGATGCGATGCCAGTGGCCCAGCATCTCGGCGGCACGGCGCGGCGCGCCATCGGTCAGCGCATCGCGGATCGCGGTGGAGGACACGGCACCTGACGGCGAGGTGATGAGGTCGGCCACAGTGACGCCGAAGCCCATCTCGGCACCGAAGGTCCGAAGGTCATCGACCGTCCCTGCGCGGCCTTTGCCGAAACAGAAATCCGCGCCCACGACCACATGGCGCAGGCCAAGCCCGCCAGCGATCACGTTCGCAGCGAACGCCTTGGGTGTCAGCTCGGCCAGTTGCGTGTTGAACTTGAGCTCGTACAGCACATCGACCCCGAGCTTTTTCAGCCGCGTTGCGCGGGCCTTGGCGTTCATCAACCGAAAGGGCGGGGCGTCGGGGGCGAAGTATTCGCGCGGGTGCGGCTCGAACGTGAGAACACCCAGCGGCGCGTCGGGCACGGCATCGCGTGCGAGTTTGATCACCGCCTGATGGCCGTGATGCACGCCGTCGAAATTGCCGATGGCAACCGTAGCCCCCCTGTCGCCATCCGCGACGAATTGATAATCCCGCACGATTTTCATGGGCAGAGGACTAGCCGGGCGCTGCGGCCAGTGCAATGGCGCAGGATGCTTTCCGGTGACGGAAAGCGGGAACGCGTTGACGCGTTCTTGCCCGTGGCAGGGTCAGTCGAACTTGCGGGACGGGGCGAGCACCTTTGCCTCGCCGATCAGGACCTTTTTGCCATCGACCGAGCAATGACAATCGAGCGTCACGCGACGTTTTGCGATGTCGATATCGACGACCTTGACCTCGGCATAGACAACGTCGCCGGGGCGCACGGGGGCAAGGAACTTGAGCGTCTGGCCCATGTAGACCGTGCCATGACCGGGGAGCTGTTCGCCGATGACCGCAGAGATCAGACCGGCAGTCAGCATCCCGTGGGCGATGCGGCCCTCGAAGATCGTGTCCTGTGCGTAATCGTCATCAAGGTGCACCGGGTTCCGGTCGGTGGAGATTTGCGCGAACATCTCGATATCCTGATCTGTCACCTGTTTGCGCAGGTGGCGGGACATTCCCATCTCGATGTCTTCGATGCAGATCGTTCCGCGTGGCAGATTGTCCAACATTTCGCACTCCACTTTTCGGCGGCTAGGTAATAATCGACCAAGTTATACGCCTAAACTGGCAACTTTATTACTTTGCAGCCGCAGAAAAGCAAGAGAAATCTGCGTCAGCGAAGCTGTCCGATCGTATAGGTTGGAGAGGCGTTTTCCTTTTGAAGGTAAGCCTTTAGCGCCTCCGGGTCGGGTTGGTGCGACGTTTTTGTCTCGGATGCGGCCAGCCCGCCCGAGATGAAGAGGGAATCGATATCCTCGCCCATGGCGCCGGCAATATCTGTGTGGATGCCGTCGCCTATGGCCAGGATGCCGGTCGGGTCGACATCCACACCCAGCGCGGCAATGCGCCGGCGGGCCAGATCGTAAATCGGCGGGTGCGGCTTGCCGAAATAGAGGCTCTCTCCGCCCATCTCGGTATAGAGCGCGGCCAGCGCGCCTGCGCACCATTCGCGCGTGTCGCCGCGATCCACGACGATGTCGGGGTTGGCGCAAAGCAGTTTGAGGCCCTTTTGCTTGGCATAGAGGAATTGGGGCCGGTTCACCGACGGGTCGGCATGCGGGTCGAACGGACCACAACAAACGATCCCTTCGGCGTCTTCGAGTTCGACACGCTGGATATCCACCGGATTGTCGATCAGCTCCATCGGTTCGAAAAAGCTTTCGTCAATGGGTTGCCCCATGAACCAGACCTTTTCGCCCACCGCGCCACGGAACATCGCCGCGCGGGCGCTGTCGCCGCTGGTGGCGATGCTGTCGTAGCAGTCACTCGGCACGTTGAGGCGGTCAAGCTGCTTGGCCACCTCGTGGCGCGACCGGGGCGCGTTGGTGAGCAGGACCACGGTGCCGCCGCCCTTCTTGAACCCGCGCAGCGCCGCGACTGCCTCTTCATGCGCGGTGACCCCGTTGTGGACGCAGCCCCAGAGATCGACCAGCAGCACGTCGTAACGGTTGGCGATGTCGGCGAGGGAGGAGATGATCTGGGTCATGGGTCTATCTTTCAGGGCAGGTGCTGGGTCAGGTCACACGAAAAAGGGGATGCCGTCCAGCACCCCCTTTGAAACGTCATCCGGATCGCTTTGGTTCAAAGCTTGAGGTTCGGGATGATCTGCTTCTTGCGGCTCATGACGCCCGGCAGGACGACGGTGTCGCCGGAAACGGATGCGCCAAAGCTTTTCTCGGCCACGGTCTTGGTCAGGTCGTTGGGGATCAGCATCGTCGCTTCCTCGTTCAGGATGTCGACGACGAAGAGCAGCACCTGATCGACGCCGTCTTCCTTGGCGACCTCGGTCATCGAGGCCATCAGGCTGTCCTTGCGGTCGAGCACCATCTTGGGCGACGTGGTTTCGAGCACGGAGACACGGAATTTGGTGCCCGCAACCTCGTATTCCTTGCTGTCCATGCGCAGGAGTTCGGCGTCGGAAAAGGCCGACACGTCGGATTTCGCCGCGAAGAGCTCTGCCGCGTAATCGGGGATGGACACGCCCAGATCCTCGGCGAGCGACCAGGCGATGGCCTTGTCTTCCTGCGTCGTGGTGGGCGACCGGAATTCAAGCGTGTCGGACAGGATGCAGGACAGCATCGCGCCTTTCACGCCGGTGGGCGCCTGGGCCAGATCGTCGCCGATCATCTTCCACATGATCGTCGCGGTGCAGGCCACGGGTTCGATGCGGATCTCGATGGGACCCTTGGTCTCGAGGCCGCCGACCAGTTTGTGATGGTCGATGATGCCGCGAATGTCGGCGCTGTTGACGCTTGCGGGCAGTTCGGCGGGGTTGTTGGTGTCCACGATCACCACCGGCTGGTCGGCGTCAACGTCCGAGATGATCTCGGGTTTGTCGAGGTTCCAGCGGTCCAGCATGAAGGCGGCTTCGGTGTTGGGTTCGCCCAGCAGCACGGGCTTGGCGTCTTCGCCCTTGATCTGGTTGAGATACCACGCCCAGATGATCGGGCTTCCGGTGCTGTCGGTGTCGGGGGACTTGTGTCCGAAAACGAGTGTTGTCATGGGGGCCTCTGCTCTGCCAAACGTCAAATCGCGCGCCTTATAGGGCGCGCGATCCGCAATGTCACCTGTGTCAGTTTTGCGCTTAGTTCGCCACCTGTTCGCGTAGGATCGACGCGGTGAGCGAGATCAGCAGGTAAATCCCCGAGAAGATCAGGAAGGTCAGCAGCGTATTTTCGAACGCGCGCGGATAGCTCGGGTCCTGTGCGGCGAGCGGATAGACCGAAGTGGTCAGGTAGCGTGCCTGGCTGTCGGCATCGCGGCGCGCCTGGTCAAGCCGTTCGAGCGCCGCAGCCAGCATCATGTCGCGGGTCGCCAGATCGGCCTCGGCCAACTGGATCTGCACTGCGGTTTCGGCAAGCGATCCCGCACCTTCGCTTTCGGCGGTCATCTCAAGGCTGATTTCGGCCTTGAGCGCTTCGAGGCGGCGAATGTCTGCCTCAACCCCTTCGACCCGGCTGCGGTTGGGGCGGGCGTTGTCAAGCAGCGCCTGAAGTTGGAGGTTCTTTTCCTGAAGCTGCGTTTCAACGCTTTCGATGCGGGCCTGAAGCGATCCGATGCGGGCGCGCGGGTCGAGCACGGCGCTGTCCTGTTGCAAGCGGACCAGCCGTTCCTGCGCGACGCGGCGCGCCTGTTCGGCCTCTTCCAGACCAAGCTGGGCGTCCTTCACCGCGTTTTCACGCTTGCGCGCCGAGAGATTGTCCACCCGTTCCTCGGCATAGCCGATGAGAGCGGTCGAGAAATCGGTGGCCACCTGCGGATCGGCCGCGGCAACTTCCATGCGGATCACGCCTTCGGTCGGATCATAGCCGATCTGCACGTATTTCTTGTAAAGCTTGTACATCTCTTCCGAGGTCGCGTCGGCATCCAGCCTGCGGATCGGATCAAGACCCGGCTGCGAGAAATGCGCCTTGAAGCCTTCGTCCTGGTCGAGACGCAGCATCGCGTCTTTCGAGGTCAGGTAGCTTTGGACGGCAATGGCGTCCTGGTTGGTGGCGAATTGCGTGCCGGAGAACAGGCCGCCCATCGCACCGCCGCCGGTTTCCGCCTTCAGGATCAGGAATTCCGATTTCGACGCGTACATCGGTGTCGCAACGGTAAAGAAATACCATCCCGCGATGAGGGTCGGAAGCAGGACAAACGCTGCGAGGCGCGCAAAGAGCATCCGCAAGCGGCGGTTGCGGCGGCGGGCCATATCCTTCTGGATCGCCATGATTTCCTGCGCGCGCCGTTCCGCCGGGGTACGGTTGTCGGTGGCGGGAAGGTTCTTGTCCTTGGACCGCACGGTTTGCGGCAACTGCGGTTGTTCGGCCAAGGGTTTGTCGGCGTCGGGGGTCCTTGCGGTCGGCTGGTCCTTTGCCTGCGCCGCGGCTGCCGCGGGGAGCATCAGGTCGAGGGCATTTTCGCGCTGAAACGGGTCGATCCCCTTCAGGCGCAACAGGTAGACGGCCTCGTAATCGGAATTCGGCTCGAGCCCGTGTTTCTGTGCGATGCGCCGGGCCATACGCAACTGGCGGCCGGTGAGCCCTTCGTCGCGGATGGCGGCGACAGCCTTTTCAACCCCTCCTTCGGCGGGACGCGGGATACGCGGTTGCTCTGCCCGCGTCGCCGCCGGAGCGCTGGGTGCGGAAGTAGGCCCGGCAGCGGCCATTTGACCGGGGCCGGGGGCCGAGACACTGCGACGGATGCGGAAGCGTTTAGCCTTGGGTTTCGTAGTCATAGAGCTGTTTCGCTTCTTCCAAGGTGTCAAACATATGCAGCTGACCGTCCATCAGGACGCCCGCCCTGCTGGCGAACCGCGCCAGCGTTTCGGGTTGGTGAGACACGATTATCATTGTCGTCGTCCGCAACCGTTCAGCCAGGATATCCCCGGCCTTCCGGTTGAATTCGACATCGGTGTAAGTCGGCATCCCTTCGTCCACGAGGTAGATGTCGAAGTCGAGCGCCAGCATCAGCGCGAAGGTGAACCGCGCGCGCATGCCCGACGAATAGGTGCCCAGCGGCTGATCGAAATATTCGCCGAGATCACAGAGCCAGCGGCAATACGCTTCGACATAATCGGGATCGAGCCCGTAAAGCCGCGCGATGAAGCGCGAGTTCTCCATCGCCGTATGTTTGGTGATGACCCCGCCCATGAAGCCCAGCGGAAAGGACACGCGGCTGGTTTTCCGAATCTCGCCCTCATCGGGTTTTTCGAGGCCGGCCATCATCTTGATCAGCGTGGTCTTGCCCGTGCCGTTCGGCGCAAGAATGCCGAGCGATTGCCCCGGTTCGACACGGAAAGACGCCCGGTCCAGGATCACCTTGCGGTGAGACCCGGTCCAGAACGATTTGCTGACGTTGTCGAATTCCAGCATCGAGACCCCAATTCACATCCGTACAGGGATTGCACGGTATGGTTTCCAAAGGGTTTAGAGGTCGAGTTTGACTGGATTGTGGCCAATCCATAGCAAAATGCGGGTATTGTTTTCGTTGTCGCGCTGTTCATTTCTGCGTCCGCGCCGCGAGAGACGGGGCGGCCAGGGCTTGAATTTCATGGGATGACGGGGCATTGGAATGCCGCCCGGGCGAGGGACGGACGCGTTCCGGCCACTCCCGGACACTCGAGAGGCGGGGGCAGTGCCTGGGCGCCCGATGTCAGAAGAGGCGGCGGCCCCATGAGATGTGTCATTCATATCGGAACCGAGAAGACCGGAACCTCGCTGCTGCAAGAGTGGTTGTATGCGAATTTTAAAGGTCTGTGCAAAAGCGGCATCTGGCTGACTGAGCGGTTTGGGACCCCGAACAATCGCCATTTTCCTGCATATTTTCGTGTTCAACCCGACGATTTCGCGCTCCAGTACATGTTGAACAGCCCGGAGGAAAAAGAGGCGTTCTTAAGATCGTTTCGCGATGATTTCGAGGCCGAGATTGCCAAGGCCAAGAGCTGTCACACAATTCTGATCACGTCGGAGCATTTTCACAGTCGGCTGACGGATACCGCAGAGGTCGCCGCGCTGAGAGCATTTCTGGATCCATATTTCGACAGCATAGAAATCGTGTGCTATTTTCGAGAGCAATCGGACATGGCGCTTTCCTCTTATAGTACGCATGTCAAAGGCGGCGGCGACGAAGATATTGACTCCGTCATGGCCAACGTGGCTCCTTATAATCCGTACTATAATTTCCTGAGCATAGCCGACCTCTGGAGCGGTGTTTTCGGCAAAGAAAACTGCCGTTTCCGCATCTATGACCGGGCCCGTTTCATCTCGAGAGACATTCGCAGGGATTTCTTGGAGGCGATCGGAGCCCAGACGGCCGCGAGCGAACTGTCCTTCGATATAGAGAACAAAAATCCCGCGCTTAGCGGTGTGCAGGCGATCGTCTTTCGACAGATCAACCGGGCGATCCCGTACTTCAACGAAGACGGAGGTATAAATCGGCAGAATGTCCGGCTGAAGGCCACGTGTCTGGAATATTCCGCTCTAGCGGCTGGAACGATCTTCTTCCCTTCACAGGATGAGGTGGCGGCACGGTTCAACGAAAGCAACCACATCTTTTTCGAGACCTATCTGCCAAACGAGAGAGGCTTTACTTATAACTTCCGGGAAAAAATCGGTCAGCCCGAGATGACGGAAGCAGAGATTTCCGATATCGTGGCTTCTGTTAGCCAGTGTTTCCTGAAAGAGATTAAGCAACTGAACGCGCAAGAGAGGACCGTCAACGCGCAAGAGAGGGCCGGGTCATCGAGGGTTTCGATGTTTGCCAGGTGGCGTCAGGTAGCGGATTACAAGATCCACAAATGGTTGTCCGAAACGCCCCTTGTCAGTCGCAAGATCCGAAAGCGGTTTCGCGGCCCGGCGGAGCGGCGTAGGCGGCAGTTGAGGTCAAAGCGGTAGCCGTCTTGAGCTTTGTCCGGCGCGGTTTCGGGCCGTTGGAAATTTCTGGATATGACACAGCCCACACGGCTGTAAACAGGTGGAAATCAAGGCTTAAGCGAAGGCGCCGAATCGACGATGCGCATTGAAAATTCAGATGCGGCATTACGTGCAATCAACCAGATCTAGGGCTAAAACTCGTCCTTTAAGCTGGCCATGCTCCTTGTCACTTTACCCGCAAGGGGTTTTCAGGCAGGTTAATTTACTTCCTTGACACGCGTCTGATGTCCAAATTTCCCGCAAATGCCGCGTCGTGGGCCAAACTCGGGCAACCATGTTGCAATATGGGGCGCAACGCGATTTATTCTTTCCGACAAACGGAACAAATCCGTGGACCAAACAGGGAGTTCGTTTTTGCCCGACACGTCAAACAGTGACGCGTTCGTCGAATTTGAACGAGTGCAAAAAAGCTACGACGGCGTTCAGCTTGTCGTGAAAGACCTTAACCTGACGATGCCGAAAGGCGAGTTTCTGACGATGCTCGGACCGTCGGGGTCAGGCAAGACCACCTGCCTCATGATGTTGGCCGGGTTCGAGACTGCGACCCACGGTGACATCCGGCTGGATGGCAAACCAATCAACAATATTCCGCCGCACAAACGCGGCATCGGGATGGTCTTCCAGAACTACGCCTTGTTTCCGCACATGACGATCGCGGAGAACCTGAGCTTTCCCCTGGAAGTGCGCAAGATCGGTAAGTCGGATCGCGAGGCGAAGGTCAAACGCGCGCTCGACATGGTCGAGATGGGGGCCTTCGGAGGCCGCCGACCAGCGCAGCTTTCGGGTGGTCAGCAACAGCGGATCGCGCTCGCACGCGCATTGGTGTTCGAGCCGGAGCTTGTCCTGATGGACGAACCGCTCGGCGCTCTCGACAAGCAGTTGCGCGAAAAGATGCAGTTCGAGATCACGGATCTGGCGCACAAGCTGGGCATCACGGTGGTCTACGTGACCCACGACCAGACCGAGGCGCTGACCATGTCGGACCGTGTTGCGGTGTTCGACGATGGCCGGATCCAGCAATTGGCACCGCCCGACGAGCTTTACGAAAAGCCGCAAAACAGCTTCGTCGCGCAGTTCATCGGTGAGAACAACACGCTCGAAGGGACGATCCGCGAGATCAAGGGCGACACCTGTCTGGTCGAGCTTGATGATGGCGGGTTGATCGATGCGGTCCCCGTCAACGTCAGCAAGGTCGGAGAACGCACGCGTGTGTCGATCCGTCCGGAACGCGTTGAGATCAACAAGGACCGTCTTCAGGAAGGCGCGCACACGCTAAAGGCGGAAGTGCTCGAATTCGTTTACATGGGCGACATCTTCCGCACCCGTCTTCGGGTGGCTGGGAATGATGAGTTCGTCATCAAGACGCGAAACGCACCGGATCAGGTGCGGCTCCAACCCGGCACGCAGATCGAAATCGGGTGGTTGCCCGAGGATTGTCGCGCGCTGGACGCGCCCAACTAAGTTGAATTGCCGCGAGGCCGCACGTTCGGCCTCGTGTCATTACAGGTGTTGTTTGGGCGGTCCGACAGCCAGCACCATCTTTTATAAGCGGACCGAAACGGGAGAATATGAATGAAACTGTCTAAAACACTTCTGGCGACCAGCGCACTCACCGTTGCCGCCGCAGGTGCTGTGACCGCACAGGATATGGCCGACAGCATGACGCTCGTCAGCTGGGGCGGTGCTTACCAGTCGTCGCAGCAAAACGCCTATGTGGCACCTTACCTTGAAATGAACCCCGACGTTTCGGCGTCCTGGGACGAAAGCTCGGCCGAAGCGGTCGCCAAGCTGCGCGCGATGAACGAAGCGGGCAATGTCACCTGGGATCTGGTCGACGTGGTTGCCTCCGACGCGATCCGTCTGTGTGACGAAGGTCTGGCGATGGAAGTCGATCACGACGAATTGCTGGCCCCGGCACCCGATGGCACCGAAGCCAGCGATGATTTCGGCGACCTGATCGTGTCCGACTGCTTTATCCCGCAGATCGTGTATTCGACAACTTTCGGCTATCGTACCGACATGGTGCCGGAAGGCGTCGAAGCCCCGAACGACATCTGTGACGTGTTCGATCTGGAAACCTATCCGGGCAAGCGCGCGCTGGAACAGCGCCCGATCAACAACATGGAGTGGGCTCTGCTCTGTGATGGCGTCGCCAAGGAAGACGTCTACGACGTTCTGGAAACCGACGAAGGTCAGGACCAGGCGTTGGCAAAGCTCGACACCATCAAGGACGAAGTGATCTGGTGGTCGGCCGGTGCGGACACGCCGCAGCTTCTGGCGGATGGCGAGATCTTCATGGGCTCGACCTATAACGGCCGTCTGTTCAGCGTGATCGAAGAGCAGGATCAGCCCGTCGCCATGATGTGGGACGCGCAGGTGTTCGACCTTGACGGCTGGATCATTCCCGCCGGTCTGCCCGAAGACCGTCTGGCCCGCGTGAAGGACTTCGTCCGTTTCGCGACAGACACGCAGCGTCTGGCGGATCAGGCCAAGTACATCTCGTACGGCCCGGCACGTGAATCGTCTGCACCGCTGGTGTCGACACACGCCGAGCTTGGCATCGAGATGGCACCGCATATGCCGACCGATCCCAACAACGCCGAAAACACGTTCCTCTACAACTACGAGTTCTGGGCTGACTATCGCGACGACATCGACGCGAAGTTCCAGGCGTGGCTGGCGCAATAAGCCTTTCTGGGGCTTCGGGTGGGCAGTGCGTGCCCACCTTCAATCAAAGGGGTGGGCAGCTTTGCCCACCCTGCCGCAAAGGACAGTACCCATGCCCAAAGGCTATATCATCGGCCATATCACGGTGAACGATCCCGAAGCCTACAAGGAATACATCGAGCGGGACACGCCGATCCTTGAAAGCTTTGGCGCGAGGTTCATCGTTCGGGGCGGACAGTCCGAGACGATGGAAGGCAGGTCCGAAACGCGCCACGTCGTCATTGAATTCGACGATTACGAAACTGCAAAGCGCGCGTATCACGACCCGGCGTACCAAGAGGTCGCTGACATCCGCCGTCGCACTGCAACCAGCACAATCATTCTAGTCGAGGGCACCTGAGCCATGAGCGACGCAGCAACTGAACCCGACAAGATCACCGGACCAACGCCCGACAACGCGTTGCGGGCAGCGGACAAGGCCGATGAGGGCCCGGTTCTCGCCGCCGATGGCACGCCACTCAAGCGATCGCTGAACCGGGCACTACGGGCACAGAAACTGCGGGCATTGGCGCTGATTGCGCCGCTTCTGATCTTTGTCCTGGTCAGCTTCATCGCTCCGATTGGCGACATGCTGTTCCGCTCGGTCGAGAACCAGATCGTCAGCGACACGCTGCCACGCACGGTGCGTGCGTTGGAAACCTATGACGCGACGAGCGAAGAGGTGCCCGGAGACGAGGTGTTCGAGGCAGCCTATTACGACGTCTTCTACGCTGCCGAGCGCAAGTTGCACACCCGGCTTGGGTCGCGGTTGAACTACGAAATGACCGGTGCGTCGTCGTTGTTCCGCAAATCCGGCCGCGGGCTTGACGATATCGGCGAGGTGTATCTCGACCAGTTCGAGGATCTCGACGAGAATTGGGACGAGGCGCGCCCGTGGGCCGAATTGATGGGCGATCCGGACTGGATCGCCGCACAAGAGGCGTGGGACGGCGAAAGCAACATGCCGGAATTCGAGCTTCGCGCGGACATCTCGGAGGTCCTGCCGCGAACCGCCGCCTCTTACGAGATTTTCGCGCGGTTCATGCAGGACGAGGAAGGCGACAGCCCGCTGGAGGAAGAGCCCTGGACCGTTGTGCATACGGCTCTTTATCAGGACCTGTCGGAGCGCGACGTGTCCGGATATTCCGGCCCGCGTGCCGACATGCTGCGCGCCGCCGATGAGCTTGTCGCCAGTCCCGATTTCGAGACCGTCTCTTTCCGCGATGCGTTCGAGGAGATCGACGAGGATTGGGTGACACCCGAAATCTGGCAGACCATCAAGATGTATAGCCCGGCCTATACCTCCGGCTACTTCCTAAACTCGGTGGACATGCAGAAAACGCCGGAAGGTCCGGCGCTGCGGGACGAAGACGAACGGATCTACGGCCTGCTGTTCCAGCGGACCATGTTCATGAGCCTCGTCATCACCTTCAGCTGTATCCTGCTGGGCTATCCGATTGCCTATCTGCTGTCGAACCTGCCCGCGAGCAAGGCGAACCTCTTGATGATCCTCGTTCTGCTGCCGTTCTGGACATCGCTTTTGGTGCGAACCTCTGCGTGGAAGGTGATGCTGCAACAGCAAGGTGTGATCAACGACGTGCTTGTCTGGCTGGGTATGGTCGCCGATGACGGGCGATTGGTGATGATCAACAACCAGTTCGGCACAATCGTGGCGATGACGCATATCCTGCTGCCGTTCATGATCCTGCCGATGTACTCGGTGATGTCGACCATTCCGCCATCCTATGTCCGCGCGGCGAAATCGCTGGGCGCGACCAACTGGACGACCTTCTGGCGGGTCTACTTCCCACAATCGGTGCCTGGGATCGGCGCGGGGTCGATCCTCGTCTTCATCCTGTCGATCGGTTACTATATCACGCCGGAAATCGTCGGTGGCACATCGGGTATCTTCATCTCGAACCGGATCGCCTACCACATCTCAAGCTCGCTCAACTGGGGCCTCGCGGCCGCACTGGGGTCGATCCTGCTGGTGGTGGTCCTGTTGCTTTACTGGGCCTACGACCGGATCGTCGGCATCGACAACGTGAAACTGGGGGGCTGAGCCATGTCAGAAGCCATTCTCACACCGATCGAGAAAAAGCCCATCGGGTTCACTGCGGGTGTGCTCGCATTGGCGGGCGCTTTCGCCGGGCTCTTCGTCGGAACGGCGCAGGGCTCCGGTCTTCTGGGGATCGTGGTCGGCGCGGCGCTGATGGCGGCGCTTGCCTTCGTCGCGATGCAGGTCCTGGGCGAAGAGATGGAAAAGACCGTGCGCTGGGGCCTTGTCGCCCTGGCGGCGGTCGCCGGTTTCCTGTTCAGCGGAATTCCGGGCCTGATCCTTGGGGCCCTGTTCGGCTGGTTTTTCGGCTGGTTCATCTACTGGGTCGGCATGGGCCGGTATCGAGCGCATTTGGTGCCTTATCTGACCGGCGGTCAGGTGCTGTGGCACTACGCGTTCCGCGTGATCTGTGGCGCGATCTTCATCTTCCTGATCACCCCGATCATCGTGGTGATGCCGCTGTCCTTCAACGCCGAGGATTTCTTTACCTTCACGCCCGAAATGCTGCGCTTCGATCCTGCGGGTTACAGCCTCAAGCATTACCGTGACTTCCTGACCAACCCGGAATGGACCAGCGCGGTCAAGAACTCGCTGATGGTGGCACCCGTCGCGACGCTGATCTCGGTATCGCTGGGGACGCTCGCTGCCATCGGTCTGAGCCAGAGCCACGTGCCCGGCAAGCGCGCGATCATGGCGATCCTGATCTCGCCGATGATCGTGCCGCTGATCATCTCGGCCACGGGCATGTATTTCTTCTACTCCAAGATCGGGCTGGTCGGCACCTACTGGGGCATCGTTCTGGCGCACGCCGTGCTTGGTATTCCCTTTGTCATCATCACCGTGACGGCCACGCTTGTGGGCTTTGATCGCTCATTGACACGGGCGGCTGCGAATATGGGGGCGAACCCGGTGACGACCTTCTTCAAGGTGCAGATGCCGCTGATCCTGCCGGGCGTCATTTCCGGTGGTCTATTCGCCTTCATCACGTCCTTCGACGAAGTGGTTGTCGTTCTGTTCATTGGCTCCGCCGAGTTGCAGACGCTGCCGTGGCAGATGTTCACCGGCCTGCGCGAGCAGATTTCGCCGACCATTCTTGCCGCGGCGACGATCCTTGTCGCGATTTCGATCTGCTTGTTGACGGCGGTGGAGATCCTGCGCCGCCGGTCCGAACGACTCCGGGGCATGTCGCCGGGGTAGGGCGGCGAGGGTTTTCGAAAACCCTCGCAAGAGGCTTCGAAGCCTCTTGGGTCGCAATAGAAAAGGCCCTGCACCGATGTGGATGCAGGGCCTTTTGCTGTTTGGGATTGCGTCGGATCAGCTCCGAACGAGCTTTTCGTAGCCTTCCGCGATTTCGCGGGTCAGCGAACCAACTTCGAAGTTATAGTCACCGATCTGGCCCACCGGTGTCACTTCGGCGGCGGTGCCGGTTAGCCAGCACTGCTCGAAACCTTCAAGCTCTTCCGGCATGATGTGGCGCTCGTGGACCTTGACCTGGCGGTCCTTGAGCATCCCGATGACCGTCTGGCGGGTCAGGCCATTTAGGAAGCAATCCGGCGTCGGCGTGTGCACTTCGCCATCCTTGACGAAGAAGATGTTGGCCCCGGTCGCTTCGGCGACGTAGCCGCGATAGTCGAACATCATCGCGTCGGAACAGCCCTTTGCCTCGGCCGCGTGTTTGGACATGGTGCAGATCATGTAGAGACCGGCGGCCTTGGCGTGGCTCGGGATCGTTTCCGGCGACGGGCGCTTCCATTTAGAGATGTCGAGCTTGGCGCCCTTCATCTTGGCGTCGCCGTAATAGGCGCCCCATTCCCAGCTGGCGATGGCCATGCGGACCGGGTTGCGCGCGGAGGCGACGCCCATATCCTTGCCCACGCCGCGCCATGCGACGGCGCGCACATAGGCGTCGGACTGGCCGTTGGCTTCGAGCACGGCCTTCTTGGCCGCTTCGATTTCGTCAACGGTGTAAGGAATTTCGAAGTCGATCATTTCGGCCGACCGCTTCAAACGCTCCGAATGTTCGCGCGACTTGAAGATCTTGCCGCCATACGCGCGTTCGCCCTCAAAGACCGAGCTTGCATAGTGCATCGCATGGGTCAGGATGTGGACATTTGCGTCGCGCCAATCGATGAGTTGGCCATCCATCCAGATCTTTCCGTCGCGGTCATCATAGGTTCCGGCCATGTCTAGTCTCCTCGCCCGGATTTTCAAAAATTGCGCAGATTAGGTCCGGATCGGACATAAAGTTGCGCCAAAACTGAGATTCGCTACCATTTGATCCTTGGAATGTCAACAAGACTGACGTATTTTCGGGCGCAACAAAAAGACGGACGGGACGAGAGACCATGGCGGAAGGACACGCGCAGAACACGTCGAGCGGGCAGGCCTTGCTGTATCTGACGGATGAGCAGTTGCGTCAGGGGATCGAGGCGATGTTCTTTGCCTATCGCGGGTTCACGGCCGATCCGGACCGCATTCTCGAAGGTATGTCCTACGGGCGGGCGCATCATCGCGCCATTCATTTCATCCATTGCGCACCCGGCACGACCGTCAACAATCTCTTGGCGATCCTCGGGGTGACGAAGCAATCTCTGAACCGTGTATTGCGCACGCTGATCGAAGATGGTCTTGTGACAAGCCATATAGGGCGCAGCGACAAGCGAGAGCGGCATTTGACACTGACCGAGGCCGGAGAGGCGCTGGAACAGCAGCTTTCGGATGCGCAGCGCGCCCGAATGCGGGACGCCTACCGCAAGGCCGGGCCGGAGGCGGTGGCCGGGTTCAAGACGGTATTGGAAGCGATGATGGACGAAGACATGCGGCGTGCCTATCTCGCGCTCAGGGACGGGCGCTGAGATGGCCGATCCCGACGCGCACCTGCTGATCGTCGATGACGACGAGCGTATTCGCGGGCTGTTGCAGAAATTCCTGATCCGCAACGGGTTTCTGGTCAGCGCGGCACGCGATGCCGCCCATGCGCGGCGCATTCTGTCGGGCCTCGATTTCGACCTGATCGTGCTCGATGTCATGATGCCGGGGGAAGATGGCGTGAGCCTGACGCGGGGCATTCGCGAAACCTCGTCAACGCCGATCCTGCTGTTGACCGCGCGGGCCGAGACCGAAGACCGGATCGCCGGGCTTGAGGCGGGCGCGGATGACTACCTTGCCAAACCGTTCGAACCGAAAGAGCTTTTGCTGCGCATCAATGCGATCCTGCGCCGGATGCCGGAGCAGGCGGCTGACAGTGGCGCGCCGAAATACCTGAGCCTTGGGCCGATCCGGTATGACATCGAACGCGCTGAGATGTGGCGCGGCGATGACCTCGTGCGGCTGACCTCGACCGAGATCCAGTTGATGAAGGTGTTCGCCGCCAAACCCGGCGAGGCGCTAAGCCGGACAAAGTTGGTCGAAGAGCTTGGCCGCGACCGGGGCCAGAGCCAGGAACGCGCCGTCGATGTGCAGATCACCCGTTTGCGCCGCAAGCTCGAGGACAATCCCAAGCAGCCGCGATACCTGCAAACGGTGCGCGGTGCAGGGTATATGCTTGCACCCGACTGACGGGTTTGTTTTTTGCGTATTTGAAAAGAGAAGAAGCAAGGGGGACGCGCCCATGGCGACGGCATTGATCACACACGCGGAGTGTCTGGAGCATGTGACGCCGGATGGTCATCCCGAGCGCGTGGCGCGGCTGGAGCATGTGCTGCACGCGTTGCAAGGGTTGGATTTGCGGCGTGAGAGCGCGCCCTTGGTCGATCAGGCGCATTTGGCCTATGTCCATCCGCAGTCGCATATCGACCGGATCACCGCGTCCGAGCCTGCCGAGGGGTTCAAGCAATTGGACGCCGACACGTGGATGTCACCGGGCAGCGTGAACGCGGCCTATCGCGCCGCCGGGGCGGTCGTGAAGGCGGTCGACATGGTGCTGGACGACGAGGTCGGAAACGCCTTTTGCGCCATTCGCCCCCCTGGGCATCATGCGGAAACCGAAACACCGATGGGCTTTTGCCTGTTCGGCAACGTGGCCATCGGCGCGAAACACGCGCTCGAGGCGCATGGGCTGTCGCGCGTCGCTGTGGTGGATTTCGATGTGCATCACGGCAACGGGACGCAGGATCTGCTGTGGAACGAGCCGCGCGCGCTGACGATCACCAGCCAGCAGATGCCGCTCTGGCCCGGCACCGGTGATCCGTCCGAACGGGGCGCGCATGACAACGTTCTGAATATCCCCTTGGCGCCGCGTACTGGTGGGGCCGAGATGCGGGCCGCTTACAAGGCGCAGGTGTTTCCGCGTCTGCGCGACTTCAAGCCGGAACTGATCCTGTTTTCGGCCGGGTTCGACGCGCACCAGGATGATCCTTTGGCCGAACTGCAATGGACAACCGAGGATTTCCGCTGGCTGACCCGGGAACTCTGTGCCCTGGCGGCAGAACTCTGCGACGGGCGGGTCGTCTCGACACTGGAAGGCGGGTATGATTTGTCTGCGCTGGCGCGCGCTGCCCGGGCGCATGTGGAAGAATTGATGGAGGCCGCGTCATGAGCGACACACCCTTAGACGAGATGAGCTTCGAGGCGGCCATGGCCGAGCTTGAGAAAGTGGTGGGTCAGCTTGAGCGTGGCGACGTGGCATTGGAGGAATCCATCGCGCTGTACGAGCGCGGGGCGGCGCTCAAGAAGCGCTGCGAGGCCAAGCTGAACGAAGCGCAGGAAAAGGTGGCGGCGATCACGCTGGATGCGGACGGTCAGCCCAAGGGCACGACGCCCTTCGACCCAGAGTAACACGCGGCGATGTTTGCCGATGTCCTGCGTCGCGATGCCTCCCGGATCGGGGCGCATCTCGATGAGGTTCTGAAGGGGCAGCCCGACCTTCCGGTGATCGAGGGGATGCGCTACGCGGTGTCTAGCGGCAAACGTCTGCGCGGGTTTCTCGTGATGGAAAGCGCGCGGCTGCATGGCGTCTCCGAGACGCAGTCGATTTGGGCGGCGGCGGCGATCGAGGCGATCCATGCCTATAGCCTTGTCCACGATGATCTGCCCTGCATGGATGATGACGACCTGAGGCGGGGGATGCCGACTGTGCATCGCAAATGGGATGACGGGACGGCGGTACTCGTTGGCGACGCGCTTCAGACGTTTGGGTTCGAGCTGGTTCTCGACCAGGCCTGCCACGGCGATGCGGCGGTCCGGTCCGATCTGGCGCTCAGCCTTGCGCGGGCGTCGGGGCACAAGGGCATGGTGCTTGGTCAGGCGCTCGACATCGCTGCAGAAACGGTCGAGACGCCTCTGACACTCGAGCAGATCACGCAGTTGCAGGCAGGCAAGACCGGCGCGCTGATCGTTTGGTCGGCCGAGGCGGGTGCGCGCTTGGCGCAAGCCGACCCATTGCCGTTGACCAGCTACGCGACGGCACTGGGCCTCGCATTCCAGATCGCGGACGATATTCTGGACGTGGAAGGCGATGAGACTACCGTTGGCAAGGCGGTGGGCAAGGACGCGAGCCGGGGCAAGGCGACGTTCGTGTCGTTGCTCGGGTTGGAGGGCGCGAAGGCGCGCGCGTCGGAACTGGTCGAGGCCGCCTGTGATGCCTTGTCACCCTATGGGACCAAGGCGCACACCTTGAATGAAGCGGCGCGGTTCGTTATCTCGCGCGACACCTGATGCGACCCGGAGGCGCGGCATATGTCCTTTTCCACAGAGACCCCGCTTCTTGATACGGTCTCTTCCCCGGCTGATCTCAAGCGGTTTTCGGACGCGCAGCTCGAGCAATTGGCGGATGAGCTGCGGCGCGACACGATTGCGAACGTCTCTCGAACAGGCGGTCATCTAGGCGCCGGGCTTGGCGTGGTCGAGTTGACCGTTGCACTGCACGCGATTTTCGACGCGCCGCGCGACAAGATCATCTGGGACGTCTCGCACCAATGCTACCCGCATAAGATCCTGACCGGTCGCCGCGCGCGCATGGGCACCTTGCGGCAAGAGAACGGGCTGTCGGGGTTCACCAAACGGTCTGAATCGCCCTATGACCCATTCGGGGCTGCGCATAGCTCCACCTCGATTTCCGCAGCACTAGGCTTTGCCGTGGCGCGCGATCTGGGGGGCAACTGCGACACCGGGCATGGCGACGCCATTGCCGTGATCGGCGACGGCGCGATGAGCGCGGGCATGGCCTATGAGGCGATGAACAATGCGGGCCACCTGAAAAAGCGGCTGATCGTCATTCTGAACGACAACAAGATGAGCATCGCACCGCCGGTCGGCGCGCTGTCCTCATACCTGACGCAGCTTTATGCGGGCGCTCCGTTCCAGGATCTGCGTCTGGCCGCGAAGGGTGCGGTGAGCTTTTTGCCCGAACCGTTCCGGGAAGGCGCGAAACGGGCGAAGGACATGCTTAAGGGCATGGCGATCGGCGGCACCTTGTTCGAGGCGCTCGGCTTTTCATATGTCGGTCCGATTGACGGGCACGATCTGGAACAGTTGCTGCCTGTTCTGCGCACCGTGAAGGACCGTGCGGACGGGCCGATCCTCATCCATGTCGTGACGCAGAAGGGCAAGGGCTACCGACCGGCTGAAGAATCCGCCGACCGTGGGCACGCGCGAGCCAAGTTCGATGTCGTGACCGGAGAGCAGAAAAAGACGCCCTCCAACGCCCCAAGCTACACCAAGGTCTTCGCCGAGGCGCTGATGCAGGAAGCAGCGGATGATCCGATGATCTGCGCGGTGACGGCGGCGATGCCGGATGGCACCGGGCTTGATCTTTTCGCGGAACGCTACCCTTCGCGGACCTTTGACGTGGGCATCGCCGAACAGCACGGCGTGACCTTTTGCGCGGCGCTTGCGGCGGGCGGGCTCAAGCCGTTCTGCGCGATGTATTCGACCTTCCTTCAGCGCGGATACGATCAGGTCGTGCATGACGTGGCCATTCAGCGCCTGCCGGTGCGCTTTGCCATTGATCGTGCCGGCTTGGTGGGCGCGGACGGTGCGACCCATGCAGGCAGCTACGACATTGCCTATCTCGCAAATCTGCCCGGGTTCGTGGTGATGGCCGCGGCGGATGAGGCCGAGTTGAAGCACATGGTCGCCACGGCAGTCGCGCATGACGACGGCCCCATCGCGTTCCGCTACCCACGGGGCGAGGGGCAGGGCGTCGAACTGCCCGAGCGCGGTGAAATTTTACCGATTGGTAAAGGACGGATGATCCGTGAAGGCAGCCGCGTGGCGATCCTGTCTTTCGGCACCCGTCTGGGCGAGGTTCTGACGGCCTGCGAGGGGCTTCAGGCCAAAGGCATCACGCCGACCGTTGCGGATGCACGCTTTGCCAAACCGCTTGATCGCGAGTTGATCCTCAAGTTGGTCGAAGACCACGAAGCACTGATCACCATCGAAGAGGGGGCCATCGGCGGCTTCGGCAGCCACGTGGCGCAGCTTCTGGCCGAGGAAAAGGTATTCGATCAGGGACTGAAATTCCGCTCCATGGTCCTGCCGGACACGTTCATCGATCAGGCGAGCCCTGCCGCCATGTATGACGTGGCAGGTCTTAACGCCGAGCAGATTGAAGCCAAGGTGATGGATGTTCTGGGCGTTGCGGCGATTGGGAAGCGTGCCTAGACGATCCCGGCGATCAGCGCTGCAACGACCGACAGCGAAAATCCGAGCACGGTATAGCCAGCGATCAATACAAACCCGTCGCGCACCATGAGCGCAAAGGCCACGAGCGCCACGCCGCCCGCGCTGACCGAGGTGAACATCGGCAGGATCTCTAGGAACGGCCATGTCGCGGCCACGATCATGACCGCGAGCAGGGCAATCCTGTCCATCGGGGGCGCGGACAGAAACCTCAGCCGATCCCGGCTTTTCCTGTCGAGCCATGCGGCGGGCTTGCGGAGATACTGCACCGCGCGGGACAATTGGTCGCCATTCAGGCGGCGCGTCGCGAGAAATCGGGGTAGCCAGAGGTGATTGCGGCCGAAAAACGCCTGGATCGAAATTGTCAGAATGACGAGACCGCCGATAGTCGGCATCAGCGGAATGATCGACAGCGGAGAGACAAGGATCAGCGCGGGCACGAGAAGGGCCGCGCCAAAGGACCTCGCTCCGACACGATCCAGCATCGCCTGGATCGTCAGACCGTCGCGGGCATCATGTTCTTCGCTCTCGACGCCCTTGGCGGGGTGGTCGGGATCGAGCGTATCAAGAAGGCTGGTGAGCGATCTTGGCGCGACATGGTCCGGTGTCACTGTTTACCCTGTTCATCGGCGAGGATTGCGGCCAATCCCGATTTGTAATCCGGGTATTTCAACGTCACGCCGAGATCCGATTTGACCCGGTCGTTCCGCACGCGTTTGCTTTCGGAATAGAAACTGCGTGCCATCGGCGACAATTCGGCGTCGTCAAACGGGATTTCCGGCGGAGCATCCTTCCCCAGCAAACCGGCAGCATATGCGATGACGTCCTGCGGCGGGGCCGGGTCATCGTCACAGAGGTTGTAGACCGTTCCGGGCTTCGGATGGGCCATCGACGCTTCGAGAACCGATGCGATGTCTTCGACATGGATGCGGCTGAACACCTGACCCGGCTTGATGATCCGTTGCGCGGTACCATCGCGCACCTTGGAAAACGGCCCTCGACCGGGGCCGTAGATGCCTGCAAGCCGAAAGATGTGCAGGGGCAGGTCAGGAATGGCCGACCACGCCGCCTCGGCGCGCACCCGGCGACGTCCGCGTTCGGTTGCGGGGGTCAATGGGGCGCTTTCATCGACCCAATCGCCCTGAGCATCGCCGTATACACCGGTGGTGGACAGGTATCCGACCCAATCAAGCCGCTTGGCCTGCGCCGCGATGTCGTCTTTCAAAAGGGCAAGAGTGGGATCGCCGGTCTCGGTCGGTCCGGCGGAAACAAGCACGTGGCTTGCGTTTTCAAGCCACGGCAAGATCGCCTCACGGTCCCACAAGAGGGGCGTAACCCGTTGGGCATGGAACTCGGCAAACTTGTCGGGATCTCGCGTGGTGCCCGCAATTCTCCAGCCCTTTGGCAGCAAGCGCTTGGCCAAGAAGGCCGCGCTGTAGCCGTGGCCGAGAGAGAGCAGGGTCTTTTCCATAAATTGAAAGTGGTAATCGCAAATTAAAAAACAAGCTGCGCCCACACGCGGCGCTATGTCGGATAACGCTCAAGCCGCGTAATTGGATCCCTCGTCATCCAAGATTTTTTTCAGCTCCGACAGGTGGCGCGCATCCTGTTCGGGATAGCCTTCCAACTCCTGCGCCGTCTTCTCGGCGATGTCGTCCGACAGAACCTTGAGCGGCTGTCCGGTTTGCAACGCGCGGATATAGGTTTCTGCCGCGCGTTCGAAATAATACAGCCGGTTGAAGGTGTCCGCCACGCTGTCACCGATGACCATGACGCCGTGATTGCCCATGATCATGACTTTCTGCTTCGGGTCGATGAACAACTGAGCACAGCGTTCGCCCTCATCCTCGAAGGCCAATCCGCCATAGTCGGTGTCGATCACGTAGCGATTGAAGAAGGTCGCGCAGTTCTGGTCGATGGGCGGCAGGCGTGGGTCCTGAAGGCAGGCCAGCACGGTGGCGTGGATCGAATGAACGTGCATTGCGCAGCGGGCGTGCGGGCAGTGGCGATGAAGCCCGCCGTGTAGACCCCAGGCTGTCGGGTCGGGCGCATTCGGCCCTTGCAACGTGTCGGGATCATTGGCGTCCACGATAATGAGGTCGCTGGCCTTGATCCGGGAAAAATGCATCTGGTTCGGGTTCATCAGGAACCGCGTGCCGTCATCGTTGATCGACAGGCTGAAATGGTTTGCCACGCCTTCGTGCATGTTCAGACGCGCGGTCCACCGAAAGGCCGCGGCCAGATCGACGCGTTCCTGCCAGTGGTCCATATTGCGGGCGAGTTGCGTGACGGACATTGGAAACCTCCTGCTGTTCAAACCAAAGCAAGCTTTCCGCTAGGTAAAGTCAAGTCGCTGTGTTTCCGAGAAGGTGCAGCAACTGCGCCTCGATCCTTCGCAGGCCCCTGATATTGGGGGCGTCATCGCGGAGCGCTTTGCGCGCCCGCTCCGATGTACCGTTCAGGTCGATAACCGCCGGATGGATGTAGGACGACCGGCAAATGGCGGGGGTGTTGTTCAACCGGTCTGCGGCCGCTTCGGTCATGGCCTTGATCGTCGGCTTGTCTCCCGAAAGCGCCGCATCGAGCGCGGCGACCGAGCCGTTCCATGTGCGGAACGTCTTGGCGGTCAGGGCTTCGTTTTCGAGGTAGTCCGTCAGAAATGCGTTTACCTCGCCCGAGGTGACAGAACGCGGCGTGCCGTCGTCATCCACCCAGGACATCAGTTCCGGCCCTGGCAGATCATCAAGCCGGGACAAGACCCGGTTCAAGGTGCGATCGTTGAGCGACTTCTCGATCTTGACGCCGCCCTTGCCTTGGTACTTCAAGCACAACCCGTCCGGGTCGAGGTTCAGGTGACGCTTGCGCAGTGTCGTTGCACCGAAGGTCCGGTTCTCGCGGGCGTAGTCCGGTGTGCCAACCCGCAGGCTCGCGCGGTCGATGAGCGCGATGACGGCGGCGACGGCGAAATCCTGGTCTCCCGCATCGGCATTGCGCAGGTCGCGCAGGATGCGGCGGCGCAGACCGGGGAGCTTTTCGCCGAAATCGGAAAGATGCGCGAATTTCTGCTGTGCGCGAAACGCGCTCCAATCCGGATGATAGCGGTATTGCTTGCGGGCCTTGACGTCGCGACCCGTCGCCTGAAGGTGGCCCTTGTCCAGCGGACAAATCCAGACGTCTTCCCACGCGGGCGGCACGGCGAGATCGCTCAGGCGGCGGCGCATCGATTGATCCCGGATGCGCGTGCCATCCGGCGCGATGTAGGAAAAGCCTTTGCCACGACGTTCGCGGCGGATGCCCGGACGGCTGTCTGGATAGTATTCAAGATGCGGGATGATCGACATGCCGATCAAACGCGCGATGGTCGCGGCGGTTCCCGGTCAAAGCGGACGGGACGGGACCCAGGCGTAGCCGTCAGCGCAGAGCAGGGTACATTCGCGCAGCCCGTGCGGTTTGTCGGTCGGTGGTTGAAGCACGGTGAACCCTGCGTCTTCTGCCTTGGACGCGGCCTCGTCCGGGTCCGTATCATAGAGCCGGATTTCCAACCCCGCGCCGCGCGGCGGGTTTTCCGGCAGCAGGTCGAGCAACGGGTTCCGGGCGTAAGTGCCATCCGAATGGACCTGAAAGAGCTGATCGCCGTAGCGCAGGATGGCGAAGTCATCGGACACGCGATGCGCGGTCATGCCGAACACCGGGCACAGCTGTTCCACCATGCGGCGGACATCGCGGGTCAGCAGGTTCAACCCTATCCCGCGCAGCCCGGCACCGAAGGTTTCGGCGGAGACCGTTTCATAGTCCATTCACAGCTCCCCCAATCCTGCGATTGCGGGCAGCTTGATCCCGTGTCATGGACCTGTCAACCTGCGCCGAAGGCAGGTGAAGCTCCATGAAAGGCAGTGCATGCAGGACCGTTCCGTAAATCTGGAAATCCTCACTCCGGAGGCCCCCGCGCCCGAGCGGTTCGATGACCCCAAGAAGGCCGTTGACCGGCTATGCGATCTGTACGACCTGTCGACCAGCTTTCTGTGCGACAGTTTCCAGACCGCGATGGAGCAAGGACATCCCGGGGTTCGGTATCGCGCGTATTACCCAGAAGTCCGGATCACCACGACCACCTTCGCCAAGGTGGACAGCCGCCTGAGCTTTGGTCACGTGTCGCATCCCGGCACACATGCTGCCACGATCACGCGGCCCGATCTGTTCAGATACTATCTCGAACAGCAGATCTCGCTGCTTCTGGAAAACCATGGCGTTCCTGTCGAGATCGGCATCTCGGACACTCCGATGCCCGTGCATTTCGCGGTGGCCAACGATGCCGCGATCTCAGTGCCGCAAGAGGGCGCTGCCGAGTTCATCTTGCGCGATGTGTTCGATGTGCCGGACCTTGCCACGACCAATGACGACATCGTCAACGGGGTGGCCAAGCCCGCGCCTGACGGCACCGAACCGCTCGCGCCGTTTACGGCGCAGAGGGTGGATTACTCGCTGGCGCGCCTGTCTCATTATACCGCGACCGATCCGCACCACTTCCAGAACCATGTGCTTTTCACCAACTACCAATTCTACGTGGCCGAGTTCGAAGCCTATGCCCGTGCGCAACTGGCCGATCCGGACAGTGGCTACACAAGCTTCGTGAGCACCGGCAATGCCGAGATCTCGGACCCCGACACGCCGTTACCGGTGGTCGACAAGATGCCCCAGATGCCGACCTACCATCTCAAGCGCAAGGGTGGGGCGGGGATCACTCTGGTGAATATCGGTGTTGGGCCGTCGAACGCGAAGACGGCGACCGATCACATCGCGGTTCTGCGCCCACATGCGTGGCTGATGGTTGGCCACTGCGCGGGCCTTCGCAATTCACAGAGCCTTGGCGACTTCGTTCTTGCACACGCTTATCTGCGCGAAGATCGCGTGTTGGATGACGACCTGCCCGTTTGGGTGCCGATCCCGGCGCTGGCGGAAATCCAGATCGCGCTGGAACGGGCGGTGGCGGCCGAGACGCAGCTCGAAGGGTATGACCTCAAACGCATCATGCGGACCGGCACGGTCGCCAGTGTCGACAACCGCAACTGGGAACTGCGCGACCAGCGCGGCCCGGTGCAGCGTCTTAGCCAAAGCCGGGCCATCGCGCTCGACATGGAAAGCGCCACGATCGCGGCGAACGGATTCCGGTTCCGTGTGCCCTACGGAACGCTCCTGTGTGTCAGCGACAAACCCCTGCATGGGGAACTGAAGCTGCCGGGCATGGCGTCGGATTTCTACAAAACCCAGGTCGCGCGACACCTGATGATCGGGATTCACGCGATGGAACACCTGCGCGAAATGCCCTTGGAACGCATCCACAGCCGGAAACTGCGCAGCTTCGAGGAAACGGCATTTCTCTAGGCGATTCTGTGTTTGCGACACCGATTGCCGGTTTTCGAGCGGCCTGAACCAAGGAAACCTGTGGAAAACCGCTGAAAAACGCGAAAAACATCGTCGAAACGCCTACCAACCGTTGTGTTTCTCCGCAATATACGGTTAGTTTTTGCACACGAGGCCCAAGATCGGGCAGTGAAGGAGACCACGAAATGGCGAAACCAATGACAAAGACCCAGCTTGTGGCCGCTCTGGCCGAAGAAATGGGCAGCGACAAGAAAACCGCGAGTGCTGCACTGGACGCAGTCACCGGCATCATCACCAAGGAAGTGTCCAACGGCGGTGCCGTCACGCTTCCCGGTGTTGGTAAGATCTACTGCCGCGAACGCCCCGAGCGCATGGTGCGCAACCCGGCCACCGGCGAGCAGTTCAAGAAAGAGGCCGACAAGGTGGTCAAGATGACCATCGCGAAGGCCCTGAAGGACAGCGTGAACGGCTGATCCGACCTCAAGACCTACCCCAAAGGCCGCTCGTCAGAGCGGCCTTTTTCGTTTCAGCGATCTTCTGGCGCCTTGTGTGCCTGAAGCAGGGCTTCTTCTACTTCGTCCTGTGCCACGTCTTCATTCTTCCAAAGCGGGACACCCGTGGACAATACCGACCGGCCCATCATATGTGCCCCGATCGGCGCGGTCAGAAGGATGAACAACACGATCGCGATGACGCGGATGATGATGTCCGGGCTTGCAAAAACCACAGCACAGCCTGCGAGGATGAGACCCGTCGACAACGTGCCGATCTTGGTCGAGGCGTGCATGCGGATAAGCACATCCGGCATTCTCAGAAGACCCAAAGCGCCGATCACCGCGAATGCGCCGCCGAGGATGATCAGACAACCTGCCACAATCTCACTCATCGGATGTCTCCTTGCGATTGCGAACGGTGTTGCGTTCGGCGAAGCGGGCGAGGGCGACCGTCGCGAGGAACCCGACGAGGGCCAGAACCAATGCCACGTCAAGGAATGCGGCCGTCCCGTACCTGACCGCCGCCAATCCGCAGAAGGCCACAATCGCAACCGTCATGAAATCGAGCGCGACCACACGGTCCTGAAGGCTTGGCCCTTTGATCAGCCGCACGAAGGCCATGACGACCGACAACACGACACACATGAAGCCAATCTCGAGGCTCAGGTCCAAAAATCCGTCCATCATGATCCCTCCACAGCATCAATGACCCACCGCTCCATCCCCTCCTTGAGGCTTTTGCGGAGGGCGTCGTGATCGTCGGCGAACATCGCGTGCACCAGCAAGGTCTTGCGATCCTCGCTCACATCGAGGCTCAGCGTGCCGGGGGTCAGCGAGATCAGGTTTGTCACCAGCAGGATGCCCGTATCGGTTTTCACGTCCAGCGGTACTTCGATGATCGCCGGGCGGGACCGGTGGCGCGGGGTCAGGATATCGTAGGCCACGGCAAGGCTCGACACGATCAGTTCGTAGTGGAACATCACGATCAGCTTGATCCACGCGGTGACCCTTCGGAAATAGGTGCTTGTCCCAATCAGAGGCTGGATCAACCAAAGCGCGCCGTAGCCGATGACGAAACCGGTGATGAGCCCGAGGAGGGACACGGACCCGGTGAATGCGACCCAGGCGATGGCGAGAATGATGTTCAGTCCAAAGGTGTTCATGGCTGTTCCCCCAGCACCGCGGCGATGTAGGCCGACGGATCAAGAAGCTGAGCGGCGGATGCCTCGGCGAATTGTACGAAAGGCTCTGGCATGACGCCAATGATCACGGTGAGAACGGCCAGACCGGCAATCGGCACCAGCATCGCCGCGCGGTCGCGGGAGGACAGAAGCGACAGCTTCGGCTCCACCCCATCGGGATGCGGTTCCCAAAACGCCTGCGCCCAGATTTTCGTCATCGAGTAGATCGTCAACAGGCCCACGGCGAGAGCGATACCGGCGATGATCCAGCCCTGGATTTCGAGCGCCGCCTTGACCAGCAGGAACTTGGCCCAGAAGCCTGAGAGAGGCGGGAAGCCTGCGAGGGAGAAGGCAGGTACGACGAACAGGACCGCCAGAAGGGGGGCGGATTTATAAAGCCCGCCGATGCGCGAAAGCTCGGTCCCGCCTGCGATGCGCTGCGCGACACCGGCGATCAGGAACAGGTTTGCCTTCACGACAATATGGTGCACGAGGTAGAACACTGCGCCGACGATGGCGAGCGGCGTCAACAGCGCGAGGCCAAGGATCATGTAACCGATCTGGCTGACAATGTGGAACGACAGGATCTTGCGCATGTCACTTTGCGCCGCCGCGCCGAGAACGCCGACGACCATCGTGAACCCCGCGACCCAAAGCAGGATTGTGTGGGTGAAAGCCGTGTCATGGTCGAAGATCAGCGTGAAGGTACGCAGCAGGGCATAGACCCCCACCTTGGTCAGAAGCCCGGCAAAGACCGCCGACACGGCAAAGGCCGGTGTGTGATAGGACGCGGGGAGCCAGAAAAAGAGCGGAAACACCGCTGCCTTGACCCCGAAGGCAATCATGAAGAGCACCGCGACCACGGTCAGGAGGCGCTGATCCGCGCCATCCACCGCCGAGGCGAGATCGGCCATGTTGAGCGTGCCGGTCATGCCATAGAGCAGCCCGATCCCGGTCAGGAACATGATGGTCGACACGAGGTTCAGCGCCACATATTTCACGCCGCCGTCGATTTGTTCCGGGCGTCCCCCCAGCACCAGAAGACCGAAGGAGGCAATCAGCATGACCTCGAACCAGACATAGAGGTTGAACAGATCGCCTGTGGCAAACGCGCCGACCACACCTGCGATCAGCATGTTGAACAATGCGTGATAGCCCAGCCGTTCCATGCCCTCGTCCACATCGGCGATGGCGTAGATCGACACGGCGACCGCGACGATGGCGGTGATCACCACCATGACCGCCGATAGCAGATCAGCCACCAGCGTGATCCCGAACGGCGCGGGCCATTGACCCATTTGCCCGGCGATCACGCCTTCGCGCAGAACCGCGTTCATCAGAGCGATGGAAGCGGCGAGAAGCACGCTTGACCCGGCAACCGAGATCCAGCGCCCCCATGACGAGACCCGGAACAGGAACGCCAGAACCGCCGTGATGAACGGAATGACGATGGGAAGTGCGAGAAGCCAGCTCACTTATGCGCCTCTTCAGGTTCGGCCCGGCGCATGTCGTCCGGCGTCAGGGAATTCAGGGTGGTCCAGGCACGGAACACCAGCACGATGGCAAACGCAAAAAGCCCGAAGCCGATCACGATGGCGGTCAGGACAAGCGCCTGCGGCAGGGCATTGGCCACGTCGACCAACGGCGCATCTGCCCCTTCCGGGATCAGCGGCGGCGCACCATCGGTCAGGCGACCGGCCACAAAAATCGTCAGGTTCGCCGCGTTCGAGATCAGGACAAGCCCGAAGATGAAGCGCAGCAGGTTGTTCGACAGCATCAGGTAGACGGCTGACGCGACCAGCACGCCGATGGTTATGGCGAAGAGGAACTCCATCAGATTTCCTCCTCCATCGCGAAGACAAGGGTGAGGATCGATCCAAACACCACGAGGTAAACGCCGATGTCGAAGACCAGCACCGAGGACAGGGGCAGGCCCTTGTCGGTTTCGGTCTCTCCGATGAAGAGCCATTGCCCGGTGAACAGCGCGTCGCCGAATACCGCTGCAAACAGCCCGGCGGCCAATGCGATGCCCAGACCCCAGATCGCGATGGTCTGCGGCAGGATGCGCAGCGCCGCGCGGGCGTCCTGGGTGCCGCAGGCGATGGCGTAGAGGACAAACCCCGTGGCCCCGGTCAGCCCGCCGATGAAACCACCCCCCGGTTCGTTGTGACCGCGCAGCATCATGTAGAAGGAGAAGACCAACAGAAGCCCCGCAAGGTAACGTGTTCCGGCGCGCAGGATGATGGAATTCATGACCGGCCTCCTTTGCGGGTCGTGCGCAGAAGCGCATAGGCCGACAGGGCCGCGATCACGACCACAGCAATTTCGCCAAAGGTGTCGAGCGCACGGAAGTCCACGAGGATCACGTTGACGATGTTGCGCCCGTAGGCCTCGGGCCAGCTGGTCGCTTCGAAGTAATCCGACAGTCGCAGATCAAGCGGCGAGGAAACGACGGCGATCAGGATCAGGGAGATGGACGCACCGACCGCAACCGACAGGATGGCATGACCCAGCCGGAACTCTGCCTTGGGCAGGGACGGCAGGCGGAGCATGACGACCGCCACCAGCACGACGACCAGCGTTTCCACCAGAAGCTGCGTGATGGCGACGTCGGGCGCGCTGAATACGATGAAGATCAACGCGATCCCGATCCCCACCACGCCAAGCGCCGCGATCCCCGCGATGCGCGAATTGGTGACGAGCGCGAGCAGGGCACCGGCAATTGTCAGCAGCGCGATGGAGGTGTGCTTCCACTCAACGTCAGACAGATCGACGTCGATCATCGGCAGGCCCGTGTAGACAAGGGTCAGAAGGATACCGGCGGCGATGGTCAGAAAGGTGATGAAAAGATAGCTCGACAGTTTGCCGTTTTGCACCAACAGGGTTTGCCACTTTGCAACCGACTTGAGCCCGTCGAGGAACCGGTCCCAGCCACGATCGAGATTTGGAATGGCGCTAAAGACGCGTTCCAGCAAGGCGCGCAAGCGCACATGCCCCGCGTAGATCACAAGACCCAACACGAAGGTGGCGATGCTGAGGATCAGCGGGATGTTGAACCCGGCCCAGAGCTGAAGCTCTTTCGCTTCGCCAACCTCTCCAGTCAAGGAAATCACCGTTGGATTGATGAGCGCCACCTGCAAGAGATCCGGGTAGATGCCGAACAGCGCACCAAGGCTGGCAAGGATGATCGGCCCGGCCCACATCTGCCACGGCGCTTCGCGCGGGGACTGCCCGGACGGAACACTGCCGCGCCAGAATGGACGGAAGGCGACCACGCCAGCGACCGCCAGCATCAGCGCATTAGACAAGAGCGCCGCACCGGCGACGAACAGCGGTTCGGACGCCACGGCAATGGCCCCGGCATATTTGAGCTCTTTGCCGATGAAGCCAAGGAATGGGGGAAAGCCCGCCATCGACAAGGCCGCAAGCGCAGCGGCCACGGCGGTGATGGGCATGAGCCGACCTAGACCGGCCAGTCGATCGGTCTCGCGCGTGCCGGTCGCGGTGTCGATGCAGCCTACAACGAGGAAGAGCGATGCTTTGTACAGCGAATGCACGATCAGGAAGGTCGCGAAGGCCGTCATCGCGTAGCCGGATTCTTGGCCAAGAAACAGCGTCAGCGTGCCAAGCGCCATCAGCGTGGTATAGGCCAGCGCCTGTTTCAGATCGGTCTGCCGCAGCGCCAGAAGACTGGCGAAGACGGCCGTCACCGCGCCGAAGATCGTCAGCGTCCAGAGCCAGACATCTGTGCCCGACATCGCCGGGTGCATCCGCGCCATGACGTATACGCCCGCCTTGACCATCGTGGCCGAGTGCAGGAACGCGCTGACCGGCGTCGGTGCCGCCATCGCGTTTGGCAGCCAGAAGTGGAACGGCACCTGCGCTGATTTCGTGAACGTGCCCGCCAGAAGCAGGATGAGGATCGGCAGGTACATCGCATGGGCGCGCAGTTCGTCCCCCATCGTCAGGAGGCCGGATATGCTGGTGGTCCTGGAGACTGCGGCGAGCAGGATCAGACCGGCAAGAAACGCCAGCCCGCCCGCACCCGTGACGAAAAGCGCCTGCAACGCGTTGCGACGGCTTTTCTCGCTCTCATGCGAGAACCCGATCAGCATATAGGAGGTGAGCGTCGTCAGTTCCCAGAACACAAAGAGCAGGATCAGGTCATCGGCCAATACCAGACCCAGCATCGACACCATGAAGGCCGTCAGGAACAGCGCGAAGCGCGCGTATTGCGGATGCCCCGCGAGATAGGTGTTGGAGTAAAGCAGCACCAGCGTGCCGATGCCGGAGATCAGCAAGGCGAAGGTCAGGCTGAGGCCGTCCACAAGGAAGGCCAGTTCGATCCCAAGAGACGGGATCCACGGAATCGTCACACGAATGATCTCGGCCGCTGCGATGGTCGGGACCATGGAGGCGAAATACGCGAAAAGCGCCGCCGCGATCAAAATCGGGACCACGCCCACAGCCCCGTTTCCGCGCACGTCTTTTGGAATGCCACCTGCCATCAGAGTGTTCCCTCTTGCAAACCCGGTCCTATGGGCGATTCAAAGCCAGCCGCCTTGGCGGTCAAAACCGAACAACCGACATGGTTCAAAATGGTTTCCGCCGTATTCCCGATGAACAGACCTGCAACGCCCGTCCGGGTCAGCGTGCCCATGACAATCGTGTCGATGCCCTCAGCCGCGACATGCTCCGGGATCACGTCACCCGCGATCCCCTTGATGTGCAGAACGCGCATGATGTCCTCGAATTCCGCAAAATCAGAGACCAGTGTCTGTAGTCTCTCTTTGCTTTTCGCCTGGGTGTCGGCAACCAGACGGTCGATGTCGGCGTCCGAGATATCCGCCATCCCATGCCGCAAGGTGGCCTCTTCCTGAAGCCGCCAGACATTCATGACATCAAGCTTTGCACCATCCGCCCGCGCGAGCGAGGTGGCAAGCTCCATGATCGTCCTGTTCAACCCATCGCGAGCGGGATTAGCCGGGTCCGGATCGACCGCGACGAGGATCCGCTGCGCCTTTGGTTCGGAAACGGAATGGAGAATCCAGATCGGGCAGGGGCATTTGCGCAGAAGATGCATGTCGGCACCGGGGAAATACCTGCGCCCCGGCGCCCGGTGCGCGCCTTTGACCACTAGATCGTGCCCTCCGCGCAGGACTTGCCGAATGATCTCGATAAAGGGGGTGCCGACAAGCAGCTTGGTCTCCACCAAGATGCCCTTGTCCCGCAAAAGCTGCGCGCGCGCATCCAGCTTTGCGCGATGCACCGCGATGACCGCTTCACCGATCTCCTGGCTGCCCAATCCGGGAATCACCGAAAAGAGCTTGGAAACATCGGTCGCGCCGCCGCTGTCGATCGTCGTCACGAGGGTCACGGCAGCGTCATTGGCCGTGGCGAGCCAGATCACACGATCCAGCGCAAGCTCATAGGCGCTCTGTTCGTCGCATACAAAAAGTATGTTTTTAAATCGCTGCAATGTCTGCGCTCCCTCGCCCAAGGGATCAGATAGGGTGGACGCAGTCATTGACCAAATCGGAAATACGCGTAGTTTTGATAGATAATCTCTATCAGTAGGTCTTGAATGCCCAGCCTCCAGCAATTGCGCTATTTGGTCGCCGTCGCCGATCAGTTGCACTTCCGCCGTGCCGCCGAGGCTTGCAATGTCACCCAGCCGACGCTGAGCACGCAGATCAAGGAGCTTGAGTTGCGTCTCGGCACCAGCCTTGTGGAACGCAGCCGGTCCAAGGTGGTGATGACGCCCACCGGAAAGGAAATAGCGGAACGCGGGCGGCGGATCCTGCGCGAAGTGGCCGAAATTCAGAGCATCGCGAAATCACGGCAAAGCCTCTTGAGCACGGTCATCCGCATTGGTGTCGTGCAGACGGTCGGGTCCTATTTCCTGCCACTGGTCATCCCAGACCTGCATCAGAAATACCCCAGATTGGGCCTGTATATCAGGGAAGGATTGCCGGATGTGCTGCTCAGCAACCTGGAGGACGGGATGCTCGATCTGCTCTTCTTCCCGCTGCCCGTGACCCGTGCCGAACTCGAGACGGTTTCGTTGTTTCGTGAGCCGATCCAGGTGGTTGTTCCCGCCGACCATCGCCTCGCCGCTGAGCCCGAGATCGATCCGGTCATGCTGCGCGGAGAGACGATCCTGTCGCTCGAGCCGGGTCACCGGCTTTACGAACTGGTCCGGACGATCTCCGACGATTATGGGGTCGAGCTGTCGCATGACTACGAAGGCACCAGCCTCGATACGCTTCGGCAGATGGTCGCGACCGGCATGGGTGTATCCCTGATGCCCGCGCTCTATGTGAAATCTGAGGTGGCGCACCAGGACCTTGTGGTCGCGCGCCCGTTCCGCGGCACGGCCCCGTCCCGCACAATCGGAATGGTCTGGCGCAAGGGCACGTCGCGGGAAAACGAATACAGGTTGATGGCAAACATGGTCTGTCAGTCGCTGACCGACCGCGCACCGGAAATCACGGTATTGGGCGATGTGTCCGTCAGATGATCGGGAGAGGCATTACAGTCCATCGCTGGGCGGGCTATGAGGTAGGGTGCCTCATAGGTCTGCGTTTTTGCACGGTTGTTCGACAAATCAAAAACGTCGCGGTTTTCGGCTAATCTTTAATCGCATTGGCGTTGAGCCCGATATTCTATCTTTATCAAGGGGTTAACCGTTTTTTCTGGTCCGTCCCGTTCCTCTTTTTTTGACTGTAGGACCATTCTATGCAAGAGCGATACCGGCAGACTGGAAATCAGGACACTCAGATGGGTATCGAACCTCGAAAGAATCAGCCGCTAAAAGGGATGGCTCGACTGCTTGCTGCTTGGCACAATTCTCGAGCGGGTTTTAGCGATATTTGGGCGACAGAAGAAGCTTTTCGGATCGAAGTGATGGCATTTTTCGCCTCGATACCTCTTTCTTTCTTGGTGGCCTCCGATCCTTTTCACGCTGCATTGCTCATCGCTTCGATAATAATGGTCATGATCGTGGAAGTAATCAACTCGGCGATTGAAGCAACCATCGATCGGATCGGGCCGGATTATAACGAATTTTCGCGTATTGCAAAAGACTTAGGGTCCTTGGCGGTTTTACTGGCAGCGGTTATGTCTGCGATGCTTTGGATCGTCTCCATTGTCTCAATCTAGGTCGCCCAGTTGATTTCTGTCGGCACGAGTAATTAGACTTTGCAATTTGGGGTATGACTGAACTGAATCTGGTTGTTGATCTGACATCGTGAATGGGTCGGCGACGTCTGTATATTCGGCACACACAAAGCTGGTGGTGACGCAAGCCAGAAGAAACTTTTCTTCGGTGTCGTACCAAAACAAGCGCCTACTGAAGATATTGCCGAAAACTACTGGGCGATCATCGGTTTTCAGTGTTCTCAAATACTCCTCTAATTCGTCTGTGTGAAAATCGACAAGCAGGTCGGGAAACTGCGTTGCGCCTACGTACTTGTCGTATGTCGCATGGGCGCCAGATGGATGTATCACTATCAACGGCAGCCAATTAAGTGCCAATTGGTTTTGTAGTTGGCCGGAGAAAGAGCGTTCGCGCGACTCGTCGGAAGTGAACACGACAATAGTGTTCTTGAGTAAACCGCGTTCTTCCAATGAAATCATTAGGCCTCTAATTGCATCGTCTAGATACCGAAGTGAGCGATACCGGTCTGATGTCTCGTTCGCCAAGTAGTCGGGTGGCACATTGTACAGCGCGTGCGTTCCAGTTGTTAAAATGCTGACGAACCATTTTTCATCTTTTGAAAGCGTATCAATGTAATCAATTGAGTGCTCGAAAAGAGCGCGATCATCAATGCCCCAGCCATCTTCCGAGTAGTAGCTTGCCCAAGAATTTCGCCCCATTACAGTGTCAAATCCGAACCGAGGCATAACCTCGCCCTTGGACATGAAGCTTAGCAGCGCACTTTGCAGGAACGACGTTTCATATCCTTGAGCACGTAGTACATTTGGCAATGCGGCAAGCATGGCTTCAGAGTCAGCATCGGTACTGCTCCATTTGAAACCACGCCTGGCAAGATAAGGGAAATCCCCCGTCAAAGATCCGTAAAGGCCATTGGCCGTTATGAGTTGATGTCCGACATATCTCGTGAAACTAACATTCTCTTGGGCTAAAGATTTCAAGAATTCCATGTCGCCGATTTGAATGCTGTGTTGCGATAAACCTTCCATATACACCAACAGGACATTGTATTTCGGTACCGTCTCCATTGTGATGGATTTCGGCAAAAGAGCTTCAGCCGAAAATTCGCGGTTTGCGTTTTCGGCGGAAGCTCGAAGTGGTGATCCGAGGAACGGGTTGGATTGTAACCAGAGCGGGTTGACGAAACTACCCTTCAACGGCGCCATTAGGGCGATTGGAATTGCAAGAATTGTTCCGGTGGTCAAAAAACGACGCGCGAACCTTTTGCGCTGAGTAAGCACAAAAGCCATGCCAAAAGCGAAAAGGGCGATTGAGGTCAAAATCAATTCTTGATTGATCATGCCCTTTATGAAGGTAAAATCCGCACCAACATTCGCGGTCGAGAAATTTATATTGTCGTGATTGAACTTTATGTGATCGAAGTTGGCGGCGAAAAATATACTTAGACAGAATAAAGCCGAGAGGCTCAGCCAAAGAGGCATGAAAACGAGCGGAACAGCTACGATTGCCGAAAAAACCACATCATATGTCACCCCGAGAAGGGTGCTTTCGCCGTAAAATTCCATCCACATACGCAAAGCGTTGGGAATTCCGCCCGTTGCGTATGTCCGGCTAAATGCATGCTTCCCATAGTGGCCGATTGCAAAAACCCGGTGTAGAAGTGCTATCGAAAGCACTCCCCAGAACCAAATCGGATACGACTTTAGTGCGCCGAATAACTTTTGAATTAACGCGTTTGAGTAAGACAACTTGCCACCAAAAAATATCCAAATCGGCATTCTTCGATCAGATTGGTCAGATCGATCTGACGTGCAGTTTGCCGATGCGTTCAGTTCGGATCAAGCCTTTTGGATGTGGTTTCCTTCAAGCGCGCCGTAACAACTTGAAATGGATTTGTTCACGAGGACAGCCGTACCGTTGCTCAGTGGTCGCATCTGGGCGTCGGCCAATGGACGCGGAACGTGCCGGGTTTGATTTGCTCACACGCCCACGCAGCGTAACTATACGCGACATTTCTGTGGCATAGGACAGCGATAACAAGTGAAGATTTTCAAATGTCGGGAAATGGTGGAGCCTAGGGGGATCGAACCCCTGACCTCTTGCATGCCATGCAAGCGCTCTCCCAGCTGAGCTAAGGCCCCGTTTGTGCGCGTTCCATTACGCAAAGCCGGGGGCGGGATCAAGCGTGATTCCGCCCCGTCGGCAGAAATTAATCGTCGTCGTCGCTTGCCACGTCGGCAATGTCGTCGAGCGACACGTTATCATCGTCATCGTCCTCGAGAACATCGTCATCCTCGAGTTCGACATCGACATCATCGTCTTCCAGAACATCCACCTCGTCCGCGTCTTCGGTCTTGGCTTTGCTCTGGCGGTCTTCGGCATCCGCCGCGATCATACGGGTCTTGCCCGTCTCGACCTCGACGATCTCGCCCGTGTAGGGGCTGACGATCGGATCGGCGTTGAGGTCATAGAACCGCTTGCCAGTGGTCGGGCAAAGGCGCTTGGTGCCCCATTCTTCTTTGGGCATGGGTGATCCCCTTCAATTGCGTGGTCATATCGACAATCTGCGCCAACTGCCATAACACCGAACCAGTGTCAAAGGCTTTGCGGCACGGACCTTGTTGAGCGGCATATGGGCGTCATGACTCTTCCGGGCAACCCCGGAATTACCCTTAAATTACGGAAAAACCCGCGCGCGCGACGTATGACGCTTCGGATCTCCCGGGTGGATGGCGCGGTGACGCTGACCGTTCCACGCGGCGTGTCCGACCGAGAGGCCCTGGCCTTTGCCGCCGAAAAGCAGGATTGGGTTCTCGGGCATCTGTCCAAACAAGAGGCGCAAGCACTGGTCGCGCCGGGTCAGACGCTCAGTGTCGCCGGATCGGATTTCCATCTTCAAATGGGTGACGGCAAACGTCTGCGGGTGATCGGCAACGTGATCGAGCTGCCGCAGCCGATCGAGACGGGCCGCCGTCATCTGCTCGCCTGGTTGAAGGAGCAGGCCCGCGCGGAGTTGACCCGTGCGTCGGATCACTACGCTGCGAAGCTCGGACGCGGATACAGCCGACTGACATTGCGCGACACTCGCTCGCGTTGGGGGTCTTGCTCGTCAGCCGGGGCGCTCATGTATTCGTGGCGGTTGATCCTGGCCCCTCGTGCGGTGCTGAGCTACGTCGCGGCACACGAGGTGGCGCATTTGCAGGAGATGAACCACTCCGCCGAGTTCTGGCGCGTGGTCGATGCGCTTTACGGGCCGCATAAAGAGGCGCGCGCCTGGCTGCGGCATGAAGGCCCGAAACTGCATCGTTTCCGGTTTGACGCTTGACCAGCCACAAAGCTGTGATCACAGTTTGGCATGAGCGTTTTGACCCGCCCCACCGAACCGACCCTTTCCGCGCATGATCGCGTCTATCGCGGTTTGCGCAATCGGATCATGTTTGGCCAGATGTCCCCCGGGGAACACCTGACCCTACGGGGCATCGGACGGGAATTCGGGGTCTCCATGACACCGGCCCGGGAAGCGGTGCAACGGCTTGTCGCCGAGGGGGCGCTGTCCATGTCGGCCTCGGGGCGTGTTTCGACGCCTGAACTGTCCAACGACCGGATCGAAGAACTGGCGGCGCTGCGCGCTTTGATCGAGGTCGAACTGGCAAGCCGCGCGCTACCGCGCGCGCATCTGGCGCTGATCGAGCGGCTTCAGACGATCAACGGCACGATTACGGACGCGATCTCGAATCGGGACGCAGTGGGGTATATCCGTACCAATCTTGATTTTCACCGGACGCTGTACCTGCGGGCACAGGCACCTGCGATGCTCGCCATGGCGGAAACCGTCTGGCTGCAACTCGGGCCGACGATGCGCGCGCTTTATGGGCGGTTGCGCCGTACCGAGGCCCCGCAGTTTCACCGGTTGATGATCGCCGCGTTGAAGGCCGGGGATGAACCCGGCCTACGCCTGGCTGTCCGGTCGGACGTGACGCAGGGCCTGCGCCTTTTGACAGGCTAGACCCTGCGATTGCGTCAATGCGCCATGAAAACCGGGACTTCGCAGGTTTCCAGCATGTTGCGGGTGGCACCACCGAGAATCGCCTCGCGGAACCGGGAGTGTCCGTAAGCGCCCATCACCACGAGATCCGCGTTGATGTCCGTCACATGACGCCGCATGACGTCGGACAAGCGCGGCATGGTCTTGGACAGAACGTCGATCTCGACCTTCACGTCGTGCCGGGCGAGGAACTGCGACAGCTGTCCGCCGGGATCCGACCGCGTGGGCCCGTGCTTCGGCGGGTCAATGACCACGATATGCACGGTCTGTGCGGCGCTGAGGAAGGGCAGGGCGCTGCGCACGGCGCGGAGAGCCTCGGCGCTTTCGTTCCAGCCGATTGCGACCTTTTCCGGCATCTTGAGCTCGGGCCCGCCATCGGGCAGCACGATCACCGGCGACTGACCTTCGAAAAGCGCGCCTTCGACCGCCGGTTCCAGTTCGATGCCACGATCCTCACCGTAGGGGCGCGGAACGACGGCCAGATCGGCAAAGCGCGCATGTGCCGCGACAAAGCGCGCCACATCGGCCAGCTGGCACACGGCTTCGGTCACGCCCCACCGCAGGCCGGACGCATCGAGATGCTGTTTCGCCGATTTGGCCAATCCAGCGGCATCGTCGCGCGCCTGGTTCAGCGTCTCCTGCAAGACAGCCGCGTTCATCCCGGCATAGTAATACCCGGTCTGGGTGCGATCGACCCCGATACACAGAACGTCAAGATGCGCGTCCAGTGCTGTGGCCAGCGCGACGGACTGATTCAGGGTTTCGGTCAGGTGCGACTGGTCGGTGATGACCGCCAGAAGTGTTTTGAAAGACATGGTTGGCTCCCTTCGTTGATTTCCCTCTATCAGCACTCTCCACGCAACTTGCCTGATGCGCTTTGACACCCATCAAGCAAGACCGGCAATTCTATTGATGCAGATCAAGGATAGGTTTCCCCAAGTTTCGCATTAAGGGCCCAGTCTGAAAACCGCCTGCGCGGCAGCCGAATCGTGCAGGTTTGACGAAGGGACAAAAAATGTTGAACTATATCAAGCTGATCGCGCTTGGTTTGATCACGCTCTTTGCGATGATCGCTGCAAGCTATGCGCGCGATTTGGCCTATCAGGTTCACGCCTTGATCATCATGGCGGTATCTGCCGGGCTTTTCCTCTGGACGCTTCGGAACACCGACGAACCGGTGCCTGCCGCCGTTCTCGAAACAAGCTATATGGACGGTGTGGTGCGCTACGGCGTGGTCGCCACTGCCTTCTGGGGGGTGGTCGGGTTCCTTGTCGGAACCTTCATCGCGTTCCAGCTCGCGTTTCCGGGGCTGAATTTCGAATGGGCGCAAGGCTACATGAATTTCGGGCGCCTGCGTCCGCTTCACACATCTGCGGTGATTTTCGCGTTTGGCGGCAACGCCCTGATCGCAACATCATTCTACGTCGTGCAGCGTACAAGTGCAGCGCGTCTCTGGGGCGGGAACCTCGGCTGGTTCGTGTTCTGGGGCTACAACCTTTTCATCGTTCTGGCAGCGACGGGGTACCTTCTGGGCGCCACCCAGTCGAAGGAATACGCGGAACCGGAATGGTATATCGATCTGTGGCTGACCATCGTTTGGGTCGCCTATCTCGCGGTTTTCCTCGGCACGATCATCAAGCGCAAAGAGCCGCATATCTACGTGGCCAACTGGTTCTTCCTGTCCTTCATCGTCACGGTTGCGATGCTTCACATCTTCAACAACCTGAGCATTCCGGTGTCGATCTTCGGCTCCAAATCGGTTCAGGTTTTCGCAGGTGTTCAGGATGCGATGGTGCAGTGGTGGTATGGCCACAACGCCGTGGGCTTCTTCCTGACCGCCGGTTTCCTTGGCATGATGTACTACTTTGTGCCCAAGCAGGCCGAACGCCCGGTCTTCAGCTATAAACTGTCGATCATCCACTTCTGGGCGCTGATCTTCCTTTATATCTGGGCCGGTCCGCACCACTTGCACTACACCGCTCTGCCGGATTGGGCCTCGACCCTCGGCATGGTGTTCTCGATCGTTCTGTGGATGCCGTCATGGGGTGGCATGATCAACGGCCTGATGACGCTGTCCGGCGCTTGGGACAAGCTGCGCACCGATCCGGTCATCCGGATGATGGTAATCTCGCTTGGCTTCTACGGCATGTCGACCTTCGAAGGCCCGATGATGTCGATCCGTGCGGTGAACTCGCTGTCGCACTATACGGACTGGACCATCGGTCACGTGCACTCCGGTGCGCTTGGATGGAACGGTATGATCACCTTTGGTGCTCTGTACTTCCTGGTGCCGAAACTCTGGAACCGTCAGCGGCTCTATAGCCTCAGCATGGTCAGCTGGCACTTCTGGCTCGCCACCATCGGCATCATTCTCTACGCGGCCTCGATGTGGGTCACGGGGATCATGGAAGGCCTTATGTGGCGCGAAGTCGATGCGAACGGGTTCCTCGTGAATAGCTTCGCCGACACCGTGAGCGCCAAGTTCCCGATGTATGTCGTGCGGGCTTTGGGTGGCGTCATGTACCTCACCGGTGCTCTCATCATGTGTTACAACCTGTGGATGACTGTGAAGCGCAGCCCGGCGAAAGACGCCGTGGCCAGCTCCGCAGCCGTCGCAGCCGAATAAGGAGGCTTGGACAATGGGTATTCTTGACAAGCACAAGATCATTGAGACCAACGCGACGCTGTTGCTGATCTTTAGCTTCCTTGTCGTGACCATCGGTGGGTTGGTGCAGATCGTGCCGCTCTTCTACCTCGAAAACACCATCGAGGAAGTGGAGGGCATGCGCCCCTACACGCCGCTCGAACTGGCGGGTCGGGACATCTACGTCCGTGAGGGCTGCTATGTCTGCCACAGCCAGATGATCCGTCCGATGCGGGACGAGGTGGAACGTTACGGGCACTACAGCCTCGCGGCCGAGTCGATGTACGACCACCCGTTCCAGTGGGGCTCCAAGCGGACCGGGCCGGACCTTGCCCGCGTCGGTGGCCGTTACTCGGATGACTGGCACCTGGACCACCTGCGCGACCCGCAGTCCGTGGTGCCGGAATCGGTAATGCCGAAATACGGTTTCCTCGAAGCGACCCTTCTGGAAGGCGAACATATCGGCGATGTGATGGCGACCAACTCTTTCGTCGGCGTGCCCTACACCGAAGACATGCTCGCGGCAGCAACAACCGATTTCCGCGCCCAGGCCGATCCCGACAGTGACTTCGACGGTCTGCTGGAGCGGTACGGCGAAAACGTGAACGTTCGTAACTTCGATGGACAGCCGGGCGTTTCGGAAGCGGATGCGTTGATCGCATATTTGCAAATGCTGGGTACGTTGGTCGACTTCTCGACCTTCACACCTGACGCAAGCCGCTAAGGGGGCACCGATGGAAACCTATTCGTTTCTCCGTGAATTTGCGGACAGTTGGATGCTCTTGCTGCTGTTCCTGTTCTTTGTCGGGGTGATCCTCTGGGCCATCCGCCCCGGCAGCAACAAGACACATCGCGATACAGCCAACATTCCGTTTCGCAACGAAGATAAACCCGCCGCATCCAAGGAGGCGAGGAAATGAACAAGAAAGACGACGATCTTGATTATGAAACCACCGGTCACGAGTGGGACGGGATCAAGGAATACAACAAGCCTCTGCCACGCTGGTGGCTCTGGACGTTCTACGCGACAATCGTTTGGGCCGTGCTCTACACGATCGCCTATCCTGCGTGGCCGGGCATCCGGGAGGCGACACCCGGTTTGTTGGGGTACTCAACACGGGCCGAAGTCGTTGACGAGATCGCACGTTTCGAAGCGGCGAACTCCGAGATCAACGCACAGCTCGCGTCGGTCGAACTGACCGAGATCGTGAACGATCCGGAGCTCAACCAGTACGCTCAGAACGCCGGTTCCGCGGTGTTCCGGTCCTGGTGTTCGCAGTGTCACGGATCTGGGGCCGCCGGTGTTCAAGCCTCGGGCTATCCGAACCTTCTGGACGACGATTGGCTTTGGGGCGGTGACATCGAAGCGATCCACGCCACCATCGCGCATGGTATCCGGAACGAAGAAGACCCGGACGCCCGTTGGTCGCAGATGCCGGCCTTCGGTGAGATCCTCGCGGAAGAAGAGATCAACCAAGTCGTCAACTACGTGATGTCGCTCTCGGGTGAACCGCAGGATGCCTCGTTGGTGGCCGCTGGCGAGACCGTGTATCTCGACAACTGCGCCGCGTGCCACATGGACGATGGCACAGGCGACCGCTGGCAGGGCGCTCCGAACCTCACGGACGCGATCTGGCTCTACGGTGGGGACTACGACACCATCATGGAAACCGTGGTCTATTCCCGCTTCGGCGTGATGCCGCCCTGGACGGAACGCCTCAGCGAGGCCGAGATCCGCGCCGTTGCGACCTATGTGCACGGTTTGGGTGGGGGCGAGGCCCCGGCCGAGTAATCCACATGATCGATACCTTTCGGCCCGAGGGCCGAAAGGGAAAGCGCCGGTGCCTCCTTTTGTTCGCGCGTTTCGAGGCACCGGCGTTCTTATTTGGCGGACTGCCATCTCCGACCGCGCCACGGCCATCGCCGGGTGCGGTCGTTTGCCGGCCGGTGCTGCCAAAAACGCAGTGACACTGTCACGATCGGGTCGATCACTGCCAGTCCTCCCACCGCTTTGGCGACGCCGGAGGGCGCATGTCCTCGCGATACCAGGACCGTGGGATATTTTTCTGGTAACGGGTGGGCGAAACGCCACTGGCGCGGAAGAAGCTTTGTGCAAGTGCTGTGAACATGACTTTCTCCGTTTCATGTTGTTATCTGCAAACATACTTGCGGAAAATCTCGTCGCATGCGACTCAGGGATAAATCCAATATGTAAGCTTGAGTTACATGATTGACTGGTCGCACCTTCCACCCCTGTCCGCCTTGCGCGCCTTTTGTGCTTTTGTGCAAACCGGGTCCGTTGCCGAGGCGGGAACGGCGTTGAACGTCAGTCACGCCGCGATTTCCCAGCAGTTGCGGAGCCTCGAGACCCATCTCGGCATTCCCCTGTTCGACCGGTCCAGCCGGGCTCTTGAACTCACGGCAGAGGGTCACGACCTTGCACGCGCATTGGAGGACGGGTTCGGACGGATCACCGCGGGGGTGCTGAACGTGACCCAATCTCACGCCGAGCGGCCCCTGAACATCGCCTGCACGCCGACCTTCGCGGCCGCCTGGCTGATGCCCCGGCTCGCGGGGTTTCAATCGGGCCATCCCGGCATCGACATGGTCCTGACGCCAAGCCCCGCGCTAACCGATCCGGCGTTGGGTGGCATCGACGTGGCCCTGCGGTTCGGCGAGGGGCCGTGGCCCGGTTTCGACCATGTCTGCCTGATGTCCGCGCCCATCGTCGCGGTCGCGGCCCCCGATCTGATCAAGGATGCCACGATCAGCGATCCCGAGGCTTTGCTCGACTATCCCTGGCTGGAGGAACTGGGCACCACGGAAAGCACGTCATGGCTTGCCGCGCAGGGGCTTGCACACAGGCGCGTCAAGTCGCGGACCGAATTGCCGGGCAACCTGATGCTCGATGCCGCGCGTCGCGGGCAGGGGATCGCAGTGACGACCTTGGTCGCCGTGGCCGAAGACGTCGCTGCCAATCGGCTGGTGATTCTGTTCCGGGATCGGCCCGACGCGGGCTATCACATGCTCACGCGACCGGGTGTCCTACGGCCACCTTTGCGGGCATTCGTCCGATGGATCCGGAAGGAAGCGGCAAAAAGCTGAATTAAAGATACAGTATTTGATGCAAGTCAAAGTCTGTCGCGGCCAGCCCTGTGAAAAGACCATCAAGCCAATCCGTCTTTGGGAGCCTAACTCTCGTGTCTCAAGCAGAAAATTCTACGCCGCCGAACCTTTACGCGGCGCGTGAACCCATCTTCCCGAAACGCGTCAGCGGAAACTTCCGCACGTTCAAGTGGATCATCATGATCGTCACGCTGGGCATTTACTATGTCACGCCGTGGATCAGGTGGGACCGCGGCCCGCAATTGCCGGATCAGGCGGTTCTGATCGACCTTGCCAACCGGCGGTTCTTTTTCTTCTGGATCGAGATCTGGCCGCACGAATTCTACTTCGTCGCGGGCCTTCTCATAATGGCCGGGCTGGGGCTCTTTCTTTTCACCTCGGCGCTGGGGCGGGTGTGGTGTGGTTACGCCTGCCCACAAACGGTTTGGACGGATCTCTTCATTCTCGTCGAGCGTTGGATCGAAGGCGACCGGAACGCGCGCCTGCGTCTGCACCGCCAGAAGAAGATGGATTTCCGCAAGGCGCGGTTGCGTGTGACCAAATGGGTGACGTGGTTTTTCATCGGTCTGGCAACCGGCGGTGCCTGGATTTTCTACTTCGCCGATGCGCCCACACTTCTGCGCGATCTGGTGACAGGGCAGGCGCACCCGGTGGCCTACACCACCATGCTCATCCTGACGGCGACCACGTTCTTCTTCGGTGGTTTCGCCCGCGAACAAATCTGCATCTATGCCTGCCCGTGGCCGCGCATCCAGGCGGCGATGATGGACGAAGACACCCTGACCATCGGCTACCGCGAATGGCGCGGTGAGCCGCGCGGCAAGCACCGCAAGTCTGACGGGGCAGAGCAGTTAGGTGACTGCATCGACTGCATGGCCTGTGTGAACGTCTGCCCAATGGGCATCGACATCCGCGACGGACAACAGATGGAGTGCATCACCTGCGGCCTGTGCATCGACGCCTGCGACGACATCATGGAGAAGATCGGCAAGCCGCGTGGACTGATCGACTATCTTGCCCTGTCGGACGAGCCGCGCGAACGCGCCGGAGAAAAACCGCGCACCGCTTGGTATCACATCTTCCGTGTCCGCACGATGATGTACACAGGGCTCTGGGCCCTTGTCGGGATCGGTCTGGTCTTTGCGCTCTTCATCCGTCCAGAGATCGACATGACCGTCGCGCCCGTCCGCAATCCGACCTTCGTGACACTCTCCGATGGGTCGATCCGCAACACTTACGACGTGCGCCTTCTCAACAAGCACGGCGAAGACCGGCCCTTCCGCGTCTCGGTCACGGGCCATCCGTCCTTGCGGGTTCAGCTCGAGGGATCGCCCTACGAGACCGTCGATGTGCCTGCCAACGAAACCTACCTGCAACGCGTCTATGTCGTCGCTGCCCCGGGATCCGACCCGGCCGAGGACGAGCGCACGGAAATCCGGTTCTGGGTCGAGGACCTCACGAATGGCGACCGTGCACACACCGACAGCATCTTCAACGGGAGAAGCAACTGATGGCCAAGGAACGCAAACTCACCGGCTGGCACGCGCTGGCCATCTTTGGCGGCTGTTTCGCCGTCATCATCTCGGTCAACCTGACCTTGGCCTACAACGCCGTGTCGACTTTTCCCGGCCTGGAGGTGAAGAACTCCTACGTCGCCTCGCAGAGTTTCGACGACCGGCGCGCGGAACAGGAATCACTTGGCTGGAATGTCTCTGCCGAAGCCAAAGGCGGCCTGTTGATCCTGAGCATCGTTGACGCGCAAGGCCGCCCGGTTCAGGCGGGGTCTCTGGATGCCGTCTTGGGCCGTGCCACCCACGTGCAGGACGACCGTAGCCCCGACTTCGCCTTTGACGGGCGCGCCTATGTCGCCCGCGAATCCTTGCGTCCGGGAAACTGGAACATCCGTATGAAAGCCACGTCGCTCGATGGCGTCTCCTTCGAGCAGCGTATCGTCCTTCACGTCGAGAGCTGATCCATGACCGTCGCGATGCGTCCTCCCACCTCTGCCTGCCCGGCCTGTTCCGCCGCTCCCGCGGCAGAGGCCCTTGCCGAGGCGGCGCTGCCGAAAGACATCAACATCGTCCTGTCTCTACCGTCGATCCACTGCGCAGCCTGTATCTCTGGCGTCGAGCGTATCCTGGCGAATGTGGATGGCGTGAAGGGCGCGCGGGTCAACCTGACCCTCAAACGCGCGCAGGTCGATGCGGCCCCGGACCTGACGGCAGAAGAGCTTGTCGGCGTTTTGGAACGCGCCGGCTACGAGGCGCACGAGTTGGACACCACGGCGCTTCGCGCGACCGAAACCGACAAGGCGGGGCGCGATCTTTTGATGCGGCTGGCGGTCTCGGGCTTTGCAATGATGAACATCATGCTCCTGTCCGTCGCGGTCTGGTCCGGTGCCGATGGCCCAACGCGCGATATGTTCCACTGGATCTCGGCTGCGATCGCCCTGCCGACCATCGCGTTTTCCGCGCAGCCGTTTTTCAAACACGCCTGGACCGCGCTGCGGGCGGGGCGGCTCAATATGGATGTGCCGATCTCGCTGGCCATTGCGCTCGCAGTCGCGACGTCGCTTTGGGAAACGTCGCTGTCGGGCGAACACGCCTATTTCGACGCGGCGATCACGTTGACATTTTTCCTGCTTGCCGGGCGCTACCTTGACCACCGCACCCGGTCCGCCGCGCGATCCGCAGCTGAAGAGCTCGCCGCGTTGGAGGTGCCGCGCGTGTCACGGATCACTGATGACGGTCAAGAAGAGCAGATCGCAATGTCCGCACTGGTGGTCGGAGATCTTATCCGCGTGCGTCCGGGTGGCCGGATGCCGGTGGACGGCGAGATCGTGGACGGGCAGTCCGAATTGGACCGGTCCCTTTTGACCGGAGAAACCCGGCCGATCTATGCAGGTCCGGGAGCCATCGTCAGCGCGGGCGAAGTCAACCTGACCGGACCGTTGACGATTCGTGCCAATGCGGTGGGCCGGGATACTTCGTTGCATCGTATGGCGGATCTTGTCGCCATCGCGGAGTCGGGGCGCTCGCGCTATACCTCGCTTGCGGACAAGGCGGCCAAGCTCTACGCGCCCGGGGTCCATATCCTTTCGGCCTTGGCGTTCGTCGGATGGTATCTCTACACGTTCGATCTGCGTACTGCGCTGAACATCGCGGCGGCGGTTCTTATCATCACCTGTCCCTGCGCGCTTGGCCTCGCTGTGCCTGCCGTGACGACGGCGGCGTCCGGGCGGCTGTTCCGCAAGGGGCTTCTGATCAAGGACGCGACCGCGCTGGAACGTATGGCTCAGGTCGACACAGTCGTTTTCGACAAAACCGGCACTTTGACCGATGGCGCGCCCGAGGTCATCAACCTTGGCGATCATGCCCGGCGGGATCTGGGCGTGGCTCTGTCTCTGTCCGAGGGGTCCTCGCACCCGTTGTCTCGGTCCTTGGCAAAGGCAATCCGCGACGCGGGCGTTGCCGCGGAACCTGTCACGCAGATCACCGAAATTCCGGGGCACGGGACCGAAGGTCAATGGAAGGGCCAGACCGTCCGCCTTGGCCGAAGCGCATGGGTCGGCGGCGGCGAAAGCGCCGAGACCTGCGCGTGGCTGCGCATCGGGGATCGTGTGGCCGATCCGTTCCGCTTTGCCGATCAAATCCGGGACGGGGCAGAGGCCCTTGTCGCTCAGCTCAAGTCCGACGGTTACGAGGTCGTGTTGATGTCCGGCGACACCACGCAAGCGGTGGAAACCTTCGCCCAAAGGCTGGGTATCGCCAAATGGATCGCCGAGGCTCTTCCCGAGGAAAAGGCGTCCAAGATCGCGCAGCTGACCGAAGAGGGCAAACGGGTCCTGATGGTCGGTGACGGTCTGAATGACACCGCAGCCTTGGCCGGAGCGCATGCCTCCATTTCTCCCGCCACGGCGCTGGACGCGGCGCGTGTTGCGTCGGATGTGGTGTTGCTGGGCAAATCGCTCGAACCGATTGCGGATGCGCTGTTGACGTCGCGCGTGGCGATCAAACGTATCCGCCAGAATTTCACGATTGCGACATGGTATAACATCATCGCCGTGCCGCTTGCCGTAGCCGGACTGTGTTCGCCGCTTATCGCCGCATTGGCGATGTCGAGCTCTTCGATTACGGTGTCGCTGAACGCCCTGCGCCTGAAATGAACCGGAGCTGTCGATGAACGTGCTGGCCTATCTCATTCCCGTATCGCTGATTCTCGGCGGGATCGGTCTTCTGGCGTTCGTCTTCACGGTGAAGTCCAAGCAATACGAGGACCCCGAAGGCGCGGCGCAGCGGATTCTGTCTGACGATTACGACGACCGGCCCAAGACCTGATCGTCACACGGTCAGCTTGGCCCGATCATGAAGCATGTCACCTGGCGGGCCTGAAGCCGGCGACAGGCCAGATCGGCGGCTTCGCGGGTCAGTCCCATGAAGTTCGCGTCAAAGCCACGAGACCCGTTCACCACCTTGCGCAGTGACCCATCGAGGGTCGCCATCTCGGACAATGCGGTTTGGAGCAGCGCTTTCTCCGCGGCGTAGCGGCTCGGGAAGCGTCCGACATTGATGCCCCAATGACGCCCGCCGGAGGTCGAGATCCGGGTAACGACTTCCGCCTCGCGCTTTTCGACGGGCTGCGCCGCCTCTGCCTGCCGGGCCGTCGCCGAAGCAAGAACCAGCGTGCGTGGTCGGACAACCGGTTTCACGGACGCATTCGGTGCCGCCTGTGCAACCGGCGTCGCGAGCGCTGGCGCGGCAGCGGCCGGGGCCGCAGCGGCAAGCGCCACTTGCGCGGCTGTGGCTGCGACCTCCTGAACTTCTTCGGTCTGGACTTCCGCCAGCACCGATTGGATGTCGTCTTTCAACTCGGCCACCAGAGCGTCAGGAAGCACGGGCTCTGCCACAGGCCGCGCCGTGGGGCGCAGGCTGGTTTTGACCGCGGCGGCCACGACGCGAATGGATTTGGCCCTCGTGTTGGTCGATGGTGTCTGACTCCGCGCGATGACAGTTTCGTCTACAGGCGACGTATCGGGTCCGAGGTATGGCGGTTTGCGCGGTGCCCGCAGTGCCATGTGGGTCGGCGCCTTGTTGAAGCCGAGGTCCATGAGCTTGGCCACCTGCGCGTTGCGCGATGCCGTCGAGTTTCCACCGAACACCGTGACGATGATCCGTTCGCTTCCACGTTCGGCCGACGCAACAAGGTTGAAGCCCGCCGCCCGCGTGTAACCTGTCTTGATCCCGTCCGCGCCACGGTAGGCGTCGAGAAACCGGCGGTTGGTGTTCGACACCGCCTTGATCCCGGCATCGGTGCTGCGGCGCGAGAAGAGGTTGTAGTATTGTGGATAATCGTAAAGCACATGCCGCCCGAGGATCGTCATGTCCCATGCGGTGGACAGATGCCCGCTTTCGGTCAGACCGTGCGCGTTTTTGAACGTCGTGCGGCTCATGCCCAGAGCCTTGGCCGTGCGGTTCATCCGGCGGGCAAACGCGGCTTCGGATCCCGAGATCGCTTCGGCCAGGGCCGTGGCAGCATCGTTGCCGGATTTGATCGCGGCGGCGCGGACCAGATAGCGCAACTGAATCGTTGAACCGGCGCGCAGACCCAGCTTTGACGGCGGCTCTGAGGCGGCTTTGCGCGAGATCTGCACTTTCGTATCCATGCTGATCTCACCGTTCTGTACGGCTTCGAACACGACGTAGAGCGTCATCATCTTGGTCAGCGACGCCGGATGGAGCCGTGTGTCGGCATTCTCCGAATGGATCACCTCACCGTTGCGCGCATCCATGACCATGGCAGCATAAGGCGCCGCCATCGCACTGATGGGCACAAGGATTGCCAACCAAATTGCAGTGATAACATACAGGCCAATTCGGCCCGGCTTTCTACGCCGTCCCGTCACGATGTCCGCCTTCTCTGCCTCAAGCCGCCGGATTTTTCCGGTCAGCATTATTATTACAAAAAAGCTAGCACATGAGAGGTGACCGATAAAGCCCTTATTTTTATACATTTTTCGCACAGATTTGAGGCGCTGTGCCGCAAGATATTGGGGGGTTGAGGAAAACGCTTACTAGTGAGGCCAATGTGGCAAGAATAAGGCAGCGACGATCAGCCGATCTCGTCCACCAGCGGCAGCAAATCGCCCAAATCACCGATCGCCCGATAGCGCGGAGCCTCGGGTGGTTCGGCGTGTTCCAGATCCCATGCGAGGTCATGCGGCACGAATACGCCCCACGCTCCGGCCTGTACGGCGGGCACGACATCGGACCGCATGGAATTGCCCACCATCATAGCAGCTTCGGCACCTCCGGGGTGCCCGGTAAAGATCGAACGATAGGTCTCGACCGTCTTGTCGGAAACGATGGCGACGTCATCGAAGAGGTCTCCAAGCCCCGATTGCGCGAGTTTGCGTTCCTGATGCAGCAAATCGCCTTTGGTGATCAACACAAGACGATGAGACCCGGACAGGGCCTCAATGGTGCTTTGCGCGTGCGGCAGCAATTCAATGGGATGGGCCAGCATGTCCTGGCCGGCATCGAGGATCTTCTGGATCACGTGCCCCTCGACGGCCCCCTCCGTGACGTCAATCGCGGTTTCGATCATCGAAAGGACAAAGCCTTTCACGCCATATCCATAATGACCGATATTGCGCCGCTCGGCTGCGATCAGCCGGTCGTGCAGAAGGGATTTGTCCGTATAATCAGATAGTAGCTCTTCAAAACGGTCCTGCGTCAGCTTGAAAAACCGTTCGTTGTGCCAGAGCGTGTCGTCGGCATCGAACCCGATTGTTTGCAGCTTTCGCGTCATGGCGTGGCACGCGCCTCTTTTCTCGCAGTCAGGACAGGTTATATAGAGCCATCAAGGATATGGAACCCGAGGTACAGTCCCACAGATGACACACGCGTTGGCCAAATTCACGTTATCCCGCCCTGTGGCAGGACCTCCGTCGAAAGAGGACAACGACACCGGAGTCGTCGTTGAAACACGTCCCAAGACGAAGCGCCCGCCGCTCTACAAGGTCATGCTTCTGAATGACGACTACACCCCGATGGAATTCGTGGTGCATGTGCTCGAACGGTTCTTCGGCATGACACACGCGCAGGCGTTCGAGATCATGCTGACCGTTCACAAGAAAGGTGTTGCGGTCGTCGGTGTCTTCAGCCACGAAATTGCAGAGACCAAGGTTGGACAGGTGATGGATTTTGCCCGCAGGCATCAGCACCCGCTGCAATGCACCATGGAAAAGGAATAACCGGGGAAACCCGGAACATTCATGACGTTAGCCCGACTTGCCCACGCCCTCGAGACAGGCGCCATCGACCTGTCATCGGACGCGCGTATCGTTCTACTGGAACCCGCGCCGGATGCCGATCTGGGCGTCATCCCCGCACGGGACGTGACGGTTCAGCACAGTTTCAAACCGACTTACGATCTTTTTGACACGCAAGGCGTTCCCGTCACGACCGATGCGACGGGCCCTGCCGATATCGTCCATGTCACCCTGCCACGCAGCCGTGAACTGGCGCGGGGTCTGATTGCTCAGGCCGAAGCGATTGCACCGGACGGGCAGATCATCGTCGACGGGGCCAAGACCGATGGCATCGACGCCATGTTGAAGTTCGCCAAGGACCGGGTCGCCATCGATGGTCAGCTCTCCAAAGCCCACGGCAAAATCTTCTGGTTCGGCGCCAGTGGTGCCTTCGCAGACTGTGCCTTGCCCGACCCGGCGCCGGTGACCGACGCTTGGATCACGCAACCCGGCGTGTTCTCGGCCGACGGGCCGGACGCGGGATCGGAAGCCCTGATCGCGGCTTTGCCGAAATCCCTCAAGGGCCGAGGGGCCGATCTTGGCGGCGGTTGGGGTTATCTCACGAAACACCTGCTCGATAATCCGTCGATCACCCATGTCGATCTGGTCGAAGCGGACCACCGCGCGCTGACCTGCGCCGGACTCAATTTGAAGAATTCTGCCGACGATCGGGTCGCGCTGCATTGGGCCGATGCGACGACTTGGGGTGTGGCGGGCAGTCTGGAATGGGTTGTCATGAACCCACCCTTCCATACCAGCCGCACACCAGACGCATCGCTGGGACAACAATTCATTCAATCCGCCGCGCGATTGCTCAAGCCGAAGGGCACGCTGATCCTGGTTGCGAACCGGCACTTGCCCTACGAAACCACGCTCTCCGCGAGCTTTTCGCAGGTGCAGGAACTGGCCGGAGACCCGCGCTTCAAGATCCTGCAAGCCGATCAACCGAAGTCGTCAGACAAACCCGGCCGCGCCAAGCGACGCTGAAGGAGACATCCGATGTCATTCTCTATCGAAGGTAAGACGGCCATCGTCACAGGCGCCGCCAATGGAGTCGGTTTGGCCATCGCCCGGCATTTCGTCGATCAGGGCGCGAATGTCATGTTCGCGGATATGGACGAGGCGCGTCTCGCCCACGAATGCGGCGAAATCCCCGAAGACGATGGCAACATCCGCTATTTCGCGGGGGATCTGCGGGAACGCCTGACGCTCGCGAATCTGCTTTCGGCCACGATCGACGCCTTCGATCGCGTGGACATACTGATCAATGGCAGCCGTCAGGTTCTTAGGTCAGACCCGTTGGACCTTGACGATACGACGCTCGACTCGCTCATGGTTCAGAACGTCACCAACACGTTCCGCCTGTCCCAGATGGTCGCCAAGCGCATGATCAAACAGGCCGCCGACAAGGAAGAGGGGCAGGCCGGTGCGATCGTCAACCTGTCGTCCATCGCGGCTCGGCGGACGCAACCGGAACTGCTCGCGTTTTCGGTTTCGATGTCGGCACTCGACCAACTGACGCGCTCAATGGCTGTGTCTTTGGCCGAGCACCGCATCCGGGTGAATTCGGTCGCCTTGGGTTCTGTGATGTCCGCAAGCCTCAAACAGGCGCTCAAGGATCACGACGGCTACCGCGAAGAGATCGAGGAAAACACCCCGCTTGCACGCATCGCCAGCCCCGCAGAACTTGCACAGGCGGTGCAATTCCTTGCCTCGGAAAGCGCGGGCTTCATCACCGGTGAGATCATTACGATCGACGGCGGGCGGACCTTGGTCGATCCGGTGAACGCGCCCGCGCATTGATCCAGCCCAACGGCTTCATCAAGCCTTTGGAGCGGCTTGTGATTCCCGTGTCGCGTTGTAGTGTCCTGCCACAAAGATAGGACAGTGACATGACGGACACCTTTGACACCGAAAAAGCCCGCGCCTCAGCGTGGTTCCGCGATTTGCGCGATCAGATCGTGGCAGCCTTCGAGGGGCTCGAAGACAGCCACGACACCGGTCCGCTCAGCGATGCGGCACCGGGACGGTTCGACGTGTCCGAAACCAAGCGGACCTCCGATGATGGCTCCGACGCGGGCGGCGGTTTGATGAGCGTCATGCGCGGCGGCCGCGTGTTCGAAAAGATCGGTGTCAATGTCTCGACCGTCTACGGCACACTTGGCGAACGCGCCCAGAACGCCATGGCGGCGCGCAAGGGTATTCCGGGGATGAAGGACGACCCGCGTTTCTGGGCCTCGGGGATCAGCCTTGTTGCGCATATGCAGAACCCGCATTGTCCGGCGGTTCACATGAACACGCGGATGTTTTGGACCCCTCATGCGTGGTGGTTCGGGGGTGGGTCCGACCTCAATCCGTGTATCGAATACGCCGAAGACACGCAGCATTTCCACGACACGCAGAAACAGCACCTCGATCCGCATGGAGCAGAGCATTACCCGCGCCTCAAGGAATGGGCGGACGAGTATTTCTATATTCCGCACCGCAATCGCGCACGGGGTGTCGGTGGCATCTTCATGGACGACCACAACACCGGCGATTGGGAAACCGACTTCGCCCTGACGCAGGATATCGGCCGCGCGTTCCTTCCCGCCTTCGTGCCGCTGGTCGAAAAGCGGCGCGTGCAGGAATGGTCGGACGCCGACAAGGAGGCGCAATTGGTCCATCGCGGTCTCTATGCCGAATACAATCTCGTCTACGATCGGGGCACCAAGTTCGGGTTGGAAACCGGACACGACGCAAATGCCGTTCTGATGAGCTTGCCGCCACTGGCCAAGTGGATCTGAACGTCAGGCGTCGCGCCAGTCACCCGGCGCGATCCCGTCCAGCGTCCATTCCCCCACCGACCAGCGCACCAGCCGCAAGCAGGGCAAACCGACATGCGCCGTCATGCGGCGGACCTGCCTGTTGCGGCCTTCGGTGATGGTCAGGCGGAGCCACGCGTCGGGAACCGTCTTGCGGTAGCGCACCGGCGGATCGCGGGGCCAAAGGTCGGGCGGGTCGATCTGGTCGACCTGCGCGGGCCGCGTCGGACCGTCCTTGAGCGTCACACCCGCTTGCAGAAGCTCAAGCTGATCCTCGGTCGGGGTCCCTTCGACCTGCGCCAGATAGGTTTTCGGAGACCGAAATTTCGGGTTGCTGATCTTGGCTTGCAGCTTCCCGTTGTCGGTAAGAACCATAAGCCCCTCGCTGTCCCGGTCCAACCGACCGGCGGGATAGACGCCCGGCACGTCGATAAACTCGGATAGGGTGCGGCGCGCGGTGCCTTCGGTCCCTTTGTCGGTGAATTGCGACAGAACATCGAACGGCTTGTTGAACAGGATGATGCGGGTCATGCGCCCTCCCGTTTTGCTGCGAAAAACGTGGTCAGGAGCGTTTCAGCTTCGCGCGCATTCACGCCGTCGTAGATCTCGGGCGCATGGTGGCATTGCGGGTGCGAAAACACACGCGCGCCATGAGCGACCCCGCCGGATTTGGCATCCTGCGCGCCGTAATAAAGCCGCCTGATCCGCGCGTTCGAAATCGCGCCCGCACACATCGGGCAGGGCTCCAGCGTGACGTAAAGATCATGGTTGGTCAGGCGTTCGGCGCCCAACCGCGCGCAAGCCTCGCGGATTGCCAGCATCTCGGCATGGGCGGTTGGGTCGTTGCGCTCCCGCGTGCGGTTACCAGCGGCAGCGACCACGGTCCCATCGGGGGCGACCACCACCGCGCCTACGGGGACCTCGCCCCGGGCGGCAGCATCGCGCGCCTCGTCCAGAGCGCGCGCCATATGGGAACGGAAGACCATAGACCCCTCATAGACCGCGCAATCGGCTTTCCCAAGAGCCTGAATTGGACTAAGCCGCAAGGCATGACACAGAACACGCCTCCCGGTGATCGCATCGCCAAAGTCATCGCCCGCGCGGGTCTCGCCAGCCGTCGCGAGGCCGAGCAGATGATCCTGCAAGGCCGTGTGTCGGTGAACGGCAAGACCATCGACAGTCCGGCGCTGAACGTGACGCCGTCCGACAAGGTGGTGGTCAACGGCAAGGTCGTGGGCACGCCCGACGAGCCGCGCATCTGGCTCTATCACAAGCCCGTTGGCCTCGTGACGACCACCAAGGACGAACAGGGGCGCGCGACGATCTTCGACAAGCTGCCCGAGGACATGCCCCGCGTGATGAGCGTGGGGCGTCTCGACCTCAATTCCGAAGGGTTGCTGCTTCTGACCAACGACGGTGGCATCAAGCGCAAGCTGGAATTGCCCTCTACCGGTTGGCTGCGCAGATACCGCGTGCGGGTGAAGGGGCAGCCCACCGACGAAAGCCTGGAGCCCTTGCGCAAGGGATTGGTGATCGACGGCGAGCGGTTCCAACCGATGATTGTGAACCTCGACCGGCAGCAGGGCGCAAATGCCTGGCTGACAATTGGCCTGCGCGAAGGCAAGAATCGCGAGATCCGCCGTGCATTGGCGGACCTCGGTCTGACGGTGAACCGTCTGATCCGAATCTCCTACGGTCCCTTCCAGCTGGGTCAGTTGAAGGCCGGTGCCGTTGAAGAGCTGCGTCGCAAGGTCGTGCGAGACCAGTTGGGCCTTGAAACCGTGCCCGATGCCAAGCCCGCCAAGCCCAAGACTGCAAAGGGAAATTCCCTCCGGCGCAAGCCGCGGCCGAACAAGGCGAAAAAGAGTCCCTGAACTTTCCTCTTGAGCGCCCATTTTCCGCCCGGATTCGCACCGAACGTGGCGGCATGTTGATCACATTCTTCACATCAGCCATCCTTGTGACCTCGGTCCTGCTTGTCCTGTCGAACCTGGGCACGGTTGCAGATGACACGTCCAAGGCGCTGCGCGGCGCGGTTCAGCGTATCCGTACGCAGGGGGGCGCGGCATCCTGGGTCGCCTTCGCGGTCATGTGGTTGACGATCTTCGCGTTGGGGTTGCTGTGATGGACATGCAGATGGACAACGTCATCGACATGAACCGCAGCGCCGCTCTTGGCCAGTCTGCGCCCGTCGATGACGTGCCGGTTGGTTTCATGGTTCTTGCCACCTGCCCATTGATCCTGTGGCTTCTCGACGGAACCGTTGCGGGCATCGCGTCAGCTCTTCTGATCATCACGCTTTTCGCGGTGGGTCTCGTCTTTCTGTCGTTCGGTCAGAAAAACCACCTGGCCTACGACGCGGCCGAGATTGCACCCCGCCCGAAAATTCCGTTCAAGCTGATCGGAAGCTGCATCGTGGCGCTCGTCATCGGGCTTCTGGCATCGACGAAAATTTCGGTTCCCGCGATTCCGCTCGTGATCGGAATGTCGATCTTTATTCTGTGCCTCGTGTCCTTCGGCCTCGATCCGATGCGCGACAAGGGTACGGACAACCCCGCGTTGCGGATGCGCTTCGTGAACCAGCGCGTTTATCAGGATTTCGACGACCGGTTCGAACGTCTTGCGATCACCCTGAGCGATCTCGACGATGACGAACTGTCCGAACGCACGCGGATCGCCACGAACAAGGTGATGGGTCTGCTTGGAACCGTTGATCTGAAAACACCGACGTTGCAAAAGATCGCGCCGTCCGTCTCCAAGATGCTGACCAAGATGGAGGCCGAAGTCGCCACCCTTGTGGACCGGACCGATGGCCTGCCAAGCCGCTTTGAACGCCGCAAGTTTCACATGAAGATGGTGGCGCTTGTCGACGCGTTCGAGGTCCGTGCACGGAAAAGCGGCATCGCCCGCGGGCGCAACAATTTCGAGCTTCAGACCGATGTCCTTTTCCAGCGGATGAACCGTAAAGACTCGGTCTGAGCGGATCTGCGCCGACTTCCCCCTAGTAAGCCTCTGACACATCCCCTAAGTTTCGAAGGACACTTGGGAAAGGGGTTTTCATGTCCGGTGCCGGCCTGCAACGAATAAGCTACGCGTTGCTTCTCGTCGTCCTGTTCGGGGTCACCAGCGGCTTGCTCGGAGGGCTCTGAGCATGGCCCAGCGCTATGGTGGCAAATACAGCCCGGATGGATCGTCGTCCGACCGCACGGAAACGCCCACCCCGAAAGGCTTTAAAGGGGCGACCGTTGATCCGGTTGGCGCACGCTCGAACATCCTGTTCATTCCGCCCATCATCCTCGCCTTCACGTCGATCAACGAAGGGGCCATCGGAATGGGTCTCGGGCTGGTTGGCGCGGGCGTCCTGCTGCTCGGGGCGTGGCTCCTGCGCGGAGGTTTGACTGCCGAAGCGGCCTACAACGCCCGCAAGGTGGCGCGTCGCCCGGCATTCCCGCGCAAGATGGCAGCGGCCCTGATGACCGGGGCTGGCGTGGGCATCGCGGCCTTTGCGAATGAACCGGGCTTGATCGCTCCCGTCATCTACGGCGTGGCCGCAGGCGCGCTTCATATCGGCGCTTTCGGCATCGACCCTTTGCGGAACAAGGGCATGGAGGGCATCGACACCTTCCAGCAGGACCGCGTTGCGCGTGCCGTGGACGAGGCCGAGGCGCATCTGGCCGCCATGCGCGATGCGATTGCGCGCTCGGGTGACCGCCGGATGATCGCACGGGTCGAACAGTTCCAGACCACAGCCAAAGACCTGTTCCGCACGGTCGAAGACGACCCCCGCGATCTGACCGGCGCCAAGAAATATTTGAGCGTCTATTTGATGGGCGCGCGCGATGCCACGATCAAGTTCGCCGATGTCTACGCCCGCACAAACGACCCGCAGGCGCGCGCGGATTACGAATCCTTGCTCGACGATCTGGAAAAGAACTTCTCGGCCAGGACCCGCAAGATGCTGCTCGATGACCGTTCGGACCTGACGGTCGAAATCGATGTGCTGCGCGACAGGTTGAAACGCGAGGGCGTTCGAATTGATCGCGACATGAAATAGAGTAGAAATGAGTTTTAGAGGGAACCTCGATGTCTGAAACAGTCCGTGCCAAAGCCCAGGATGCGCTTGCCTTGGTTGAAGAAGTCAACGCCGTCATCCTGCCCGAACCCAAGGCAGCCGACGCGGTCGTGCCGCTGGCAAAAGCCGACCCGGCCCTGAGCGAGGAGATCCGGTCCCGCATGGCCGAAATCGACATGAGCGATACGCAATCCATCGTGTCCTTCGGATCGAACGCCCAGGCGGAGCTTCAGGAAATCTCGCAAGCCATGCTGGCGGATGTGCGCAACAAGGACGTCGGCCCGGCAGGAGACAGCCTCCGTGGTATCGTGAGCACGATCCGGGGCTTCTCGGTATCCGAGTTGGATGTGCGCCGCGAACGCAGCTGGTGGGAAAAATTGCTGGGGCGCGCCGCCCCGTTTGCCAAGTTCACCGCGAAGTTCGAGCAGGTGCAAGGCCAGATCGACCGGATCACCGATGACCTTCTCAAGCACGAACACACGCTGCTCAAGGACATCAAATCGCTGGACTTGCTCTACGACAAGACGCTCCAGTTCTACGACGAGCTTGCGCTGTATATCGCTGCGGGCGAAGAAAAGCTGAGCGTCCTCGACAACACCGACATCCCGGCGAAAGAGGCCGAGGTGCAGGCGGCCGCCGAAGACGATCAGATGATGAAGGCACAGGAACTGCGCGATCTGAGGGCCGCGCGTGACGATCTGGAACGTCGCGTGCACGACCTGAAGCTCACGCGGCAGGTCACGATGCAGTCTCTGCCGTCGATCCGGTTGGTGCAGGAAAACGACAAGTCGCTGGTCACCAAGATCAACTCGACCCTGGTGAACACCGTCCCGCTTTGGGAAACGCAACTGGCGCAAGCCGTCACGATCCAACGCTCTGCCGAAGCCGCAGCGGCCGTCCGCGATGCGAACGATCTGACCAACGAACTGCTTACCTCGAACGCCAAGAACCTGCGCGACAGCAACAAGCTGATCCGCGAGGAAATGGAGCGCGGGGTCTTCGATATCGAAGCGGTCAAGCAGGCCAACGCGGATCTGATCGGCACCATACAGGAAAGCCTCCAGATCGCCGATGAAGGCAAGGCCAAGCGGGCTGCGGCGGAGGTCGAACTCAAGAAGATGGAGGCCGAACTCCGCGATACGCTGGCTTCCGCCAAGGCACGCAAGGATGGTCTGGGCGACACGACCGCTGCGTCCATGCCGGACCAGTAAAGCCGACATGCGGCGCTGGCGGCATATCCTGTGGTCCTGCGCCGCTCTTGCGGCCCTGTCGGCATGCGATCCGCTCTCCACCGATAACGTTCCGGCGGACACCAAACCGCAGGCACGGCCGGATCGTCCGGTCGCCGTGGCGGAACCGAAGCCGAAAGAACCTTCGGCTGAATCGATGTCGCTGCGCCGCTATTATGCCCGCGTTCAGGAAGACCTCTTGGCGCGTGGTCTCCTGCGGGTCGATGGTGGCGGCATCGACACGCCGTTTACCGACCAGATGCTTGCCCGCAACTTTGAACGCATCGCGTTGGCCGAGGAATACACCCGCGGGGCCGGGCTCCAACCGTCAAGCGGTGCGTTGGGCGAAATCAAGAAATGGGTGATTCCGGTCCGCGTCGAAGTGATCTTCGGTGACAGTCTGTCAGAAACCGATCAGGTGCAGGATCGCCAGAGCCTGACAAGCTACACGCGTCGCTTGTCGCGCGTCTCCGGGCATCCGATCTCGATGGTCTCGTCGCAGGCTAATTTCCACGTTTTGGTGATGGGCGAAGACGACAAAGATCAACTGCGCGCAACACTCGACCGCATCGCCCCCGGCATGGAGGCGTCCAGCCGTGCGATCTTCCTCAACCTGCCACGCTCCATTCATTGCCTTGTCGTCGCGTTCGCCGATTCCGCATCCGGCAGCGCCTATCGTCAGGCGGTCGCTCTGGTGCGGACGGAACACCCCGACCTGACGCGACGCGCCTGCTATCACGAGGAACTGGCGCAGGGCCTTGGTCTCGCCAATGACGATCAGAACGCACGCCCGTCGATTTTCAACGATGACGAGGAATTCGCGCTTCTGACCAGCCACGACGAGATGCTGCTGAAAATGCTCTACGATCCCCGCCTCACCCCCGGCATGACCGCCGACCAGGCCCGCCCCATCGTGCGGGCGCTCGCGCAGGAACTGACGGGCGGCGGACCAAGCTGACTTAACGGAGACTTCTGATGCCCATTTTCGACTTTCTCAGTGGCCAATTCATCGACGTCATCCAGTGGACCGACGACACGCGCGATACGATGGTGTGGCGGTTCGAACGCGAAGGCCACGAGATCAAGTACGGCGCGAAACTCACCGTGCGCGAAGGGCAGGCGGCCGTGTTCGTGCACGAAGGACAGTTGGCGGACGTGTTCACGCCCGGGCTCTACATGCTTGAAACCAACAACATGCCGATCCTGACATCGTTGCAGCACTGGGATCACGGCTTCCGGTCACCCTTCAAATCCGAGATCTACTACGTCAACACGACCCGGTTTCAGGATCTGAAATGGGGCACCAAGAACCCGATCATCTGCCGCGATCCTGAATTCGGCCCGGTTCGCCTTCGCGCCTTCGGCACCTATTCGGTGCGCGTCATCGACCCCGCGAAATTCCTGGTCGAGATCGTGGGCACCGACGGCGAATTCACGATGGACGAGATCAGCTACCAGATTCGCAACATCATCGTGCAGGAATTCTCCCGTACCATCGCGCGTGCCGGGATCCCGGTGCTCGACATGGCGGCGAACACACGCGAGTTGGGTATGCTTTTGGCCAAGGAAATCGCGCCGACTTTGGCAGAGTACGGTCTGGAACTGCCCGAGCTCTATATCGAGAACATCTCTCTGCCCCCCGCAGTCGAAGAGGTGCTGGACAAGCGGTCCTCGATGGGCGTGATCGGCAACCTCAATCAATACATGCAGTTTCAGGCCGCGGAGGCTTTGGGCAAGGACGGGGCAGGGGCCGCGGCCATTCAGGCGGGGCTTGGCGCCGGGCTTGGTATGCAGATCGGTCACGCCGCGGCCCAGTCGGGCCCGTGGGGCGGCACGCAGCACGTGCAGGGCGCTGCCCCCACCTCGCGCCAGATGCCGCCACCGCCCCCCGTCGAGCATGTGTGGCACGTAGCCGAAAACGGCGAAACCAAGGGGCCGTTTTCCAAGGCCGCGCTGGGACGCATGGCGACCGAAGGGGCGCTGACCCGCGAAAGCTATGTCTGGACCGCAGGGCAGGACGGTTGGAAGAAGGCCGAGGACGTGATGGAGCTCGCGCAGCTATTCACGGTCCTGCCACCACCCCCGCCGGGTGCGTGATCGCAGTGTGCATTTGAAAAGAGAAGAAGCAGGGGACACGGCCTTGTCCGAGCAGACGCGAACCGCACCCGTGGAAGAGCACCGCTTTCCCTGCGATCAATGCGGTGCCGATTTCCGCTTTGATCCGGAGCGCGGGCTATTGCTGTGCGACCATTGCGGCAACACAAGCGAGATCGCGGGCTCTGGCCCCTGGGCCGCAGGCGGCATCCGCGAGATCGATTTCGAAACCGCGATCGCGAACCGGCTTCCCGCACAGGAAATGGAAGAGACGCGAGTTTCGAAATGCCCCAACTGCGCTGCGCAGGTGGAATTCGATCCGGGCGTTCACGCCGCCGAATGCCCGTTTTGCGCGACGCCCGTGGTCGCCGACACGGGCAGCAACCGACATATCAAACCCAAGGGCGTCGTTCCCTTTACCCTCGACGAAAAAGCGGCGCGCGCCGCGATGACCGACTGGCTCGGTCGTTTATGGTTCGCGCCGAACGGTTTGCAGAACTACGCGCGCAAGGGCCGGCGGATGACGGGCATCTATGTTCCCTACTGGACGTTCGACGCGGACACGAAATCGACCTACCGAGGCGAGCACGGAACCGTCTACTACGAAACCCGCCGTGTCGTCCGCAATGGGAAGTCCGAAACCGTGCGCGTGGCGAAGGTCCGTTGGCGTCCCGCCTCTGGCCGCGTGGCGCGGTTTTTCGACGATGTGCTTGTCCTTGCGTCGCGGTCCCTGCCCAAGCGGCAGACCGATGCGCTCGAGCCTTGGGACCTGTCGCGGCTTGAGCCCTACCACCCGGAATACTTGGCGGGCTTTCGGGCCGAGGCGTACGGCGTCGAGCTGCGCGAAGGGTTCGTCGAAGCGCGGAGCTATATGGATCGCGTGATCCTACGAGACGTCAAGTTCGACATCGGCGGTGATCGTCAGCGCGTTCACAATGTCGACACGCGGATTTCGGATGTGACCTTCAAGCACATCCTGCTGCCGGTCTGGCTGGCCGCGTACAAGTACCGGGGCAAAAGCTATCGCTTCGTGGTCAACGGTCAAACCGGCGCGGTGCAGGGTGAACGTCCGTGGTCGGCGTGGAAAATCGCGTTTGCCGTGGTCATTGGTCTGATCCTCGCGGCTGTCGTGGGATACGTCGCCGCGATGAGTCAGTAGCGATCAGACCAGCATCCCGCCATCGGTGTCGTCGCCGGCCTCTTCGAGAAGAACGCTCATGTCCGGCACGGTGATGTGGCGCTTGCCTTCAAGCGTGATGACACCGTCCTTCTTGAGCGCCGATACCTGCCGCGACACGGTTTCGAGCGTCAGGCCAAGGTAGTCCGCCATCGCTTCGCGCGTGAGGGGCAGGTCAAAGGTCACCGGCCCGTCAAGCCCGCCAAGGTTCAGCGTCGCATCGCGGCGCGCGATGATTGACAGCAGCGACGCGATCTTTTCCCGCGCGGTCTTGCGCCCCAGAACGAGCATCCATTCGCGGGCGGCATCCAGTTCGTCCAGAGTCATCTGCAACAGGCGCTGCGCGATATGCGGGGTGCGCTCCATCAGGTCCTCGAACGGGGCCTTGCGGAAGCAGCACATGACCATGTCGGTGGTCGCGACCACGTCATAGGCTGCCGTGTTGCGACCGGGGCGGCCCACAAAATCGCTGGGAAGAAGCAGACCGACCATCTGCGTGCGCCCGTCTTCCATCGTCTGGGTCAGCGTCGCGATCCCCGAAACGACAGAGCCGACGAAATCCATCCGGTCGCCAGACCAGATCACGGTCTGACCGGCTTCGAATCGGCGGTAGTATTTGATGTCCTCGAGCCGATCGAGTTCATCGGCTTCGCACCGTGCGCAGACGGCCCGGTGGCGAATGGGGCAATCGGCGCAGTCTTGCGTGACGTTGAGGCTGGTTTCTTTCAACATGGGTCCGGTCTTGATCTGTATCAATGCTGCTCCCTCGCAACATACATAATGCTATGCATATGGTAGCGAGAACACAACTTTCCCGCTTGGGACTATTCGACGCGAAGGTGCCTCGATATACGAGTTACCCCACGTCGCCGCATTTCAAAAATGACGTGAAACCGGTGGATTTCTCGGGTTGGATCGAAGCGATCCCCGAAAATGCCAACATATCTCTCTATCTGCATGTGCCGTTTTGTCGCCGCCTGTGCTGGTTCTGTGCCTGCCGTACGCAAGGAACCGCGAGCGCTGAGCCAGTTACCGCCTATGTCGAAACGCTCAAGGACGAACTTTCGCTGCTCAAGCGGCATCTGCCGCGCGGCGTGCGGCTGTCGCGGCTGCACTGGGGGGGTGGAACGCCCACGCTGCTGACACCCGATCACATGCGCGATCTGACGGCCACGGTCCGCGAAGTGGCGGATTTCGCCGAAGACTACGAATTTTCCGTCGAGATCGATCCGAACGAGATCGACGCGGCACGGCTTGATGTGCTGTTCGAAGGCGGGATGAACCGTGCTTCCATCGGTGTTCAGGACTTCGACCCCGGCATTCAAAAGACCATCGGCCGCGAACAAAGCTTCGAAACCACGAAACGCGCCGTCGATATGATCCGCGAGCGCAGCATTCAAAGCCTCAACGCCGATATTCTCTATGGCCTGCCGGACCAGACACGCAGCAAGATCGTTGATTCGGTGCAGAAACTTCTGTCGCTTTCACCGGACCGTGTTGCGCTTTATGGCTACGCCCACGTCCCGTGGATGGCAAAGCGCCAACAGATGATTCCGTCCGACGCGCTGCCGCGACCGGATGAACGGCTCGATCTGTTCGAGACCGCGCGCAAGCTGTTCGTGTGGGACAATTACGACGAGATCGGCATCGACCACTTCGCGACCAAATCCGATGGCCTGTCGGTCGCTGCGCGCAACGGGACGCTGCGCCGCAATTTTCAGGGCTACACCGACGATACATCCGATGTGCTTGTCGGCCTCGGCGCCTCCTCGATATCGCGTTTCCCGCAGGGCTACGCGCAGAACGCCCCCGGGACATCGGCCTATACCAAGGCGATCCGCGCGCACGAGTTCTCGACGGTGCGGGGCCACAGCTTCACCGCGCAAGACAAGCTGCGCGCGCGCATGATCGAAATGCTTATGTGCGATTTCCGCGTCGATGTGGCCGAGCTTGTGGCCGGTTACGATACTACAGAAACCGAGATGCGGGACCTGCTCAAGCGGACGAACGATGCGTTCGAGAACATTCTGGTTTTGGATGACCGGGGTCTTTTCGTACCGCGTGAGGCCCGCCCGCTGACCCGCATCATCGCGCGCAGCTTTGATACCTACGAGCTGTCCTCAGCCGGGCACAGTTCAGCGATCTAGCTCGCCAGATCAAAGGCCGCGGCCATCAGCGTCTTGGTGTATTCCGTCTGCGGGTTCGTGAACACGTCCTGCGCCGATCCGTATTCCACAACGTCACCCGCCTTCATCACGATCACCTTGTGAGACATCGCCCGCACCACCTTCAGGTCATGGCTGATGAACAGATACGCCAGGTCGTATTTCTGTTGCAGATCGCGCAAGAGGTTCACGATCTGCACCTGCACGGTCATATCAAGCGCCGATGTCGGCTCGTCCAGCACCACCAGCTTGGGGCGCAGCACCATTGCGCGGGCAATCGCAATGCGCTGCCTCTGGCCGCCGGAAAACTCGTGTGGATACCGGTGCATCGTTGCGGGGTCGAGCCCGACCTCTGTCATCACCTCGGTGACCAGATCCCGCTCTGTCCGGCCATCGGGCGATCCGTGTACGCCAAGACCCTCCGCGATGATCTGCTCGCAGGTCATGCGTGGGCTCAGGGATCCGTAGGGGTCCTGGAACACAATCTGCATCTCGCTCCGCAGCTTCCGCAGCCGCTTGGTCGACCAGTCGCGCACGTTCTGACCGCGATAGGTGATCCCGCCCTCGGACTGGATCAGCCGCATGATCGCCAGCGCCAGCGTCGTCTTGCCCGACCCGGATTCGCCCACAATCCCCACGGTTTCACCCGCCCGCACCGCGATCGACGCGTCATTCACCGCCTTCACATAGCCGACGGTCCGCTTGAGAAAGCCTTTCTGAATCGGGAACCAGATCTTGACGTTGTCGGTCCGCGCAATCTCTTCCGCGTCGGCCTTGACCGGGTCAGGCGATCCGGTCGACTCCGCGCTCAGCAGCATCTGCGTGTAGGGGTGTTGCGGGTTGGCGAAGATCTCGTGCGTCGGGCCGGTTTCCACGATCTGCCCATCCTTCATCACGCAAACCCGGTCGGCGATCTTGCGCACGATGGCAAGGTCATGGGTTATGAACAGCAGGCTCATGTCCTCGGCCTCTTTCAGATCGGCCAGGAGTTGCAGGATCTGCGCCTGGATCGTCACGTCGAGCGCCGTTGTCGGCTCGTCCGCGATCAGCAGTTCCGGCCCGTTCGCCAGCGCCATCGCGATCATCACGCGCTGTCTCTGGCCGCCCGACAATTGGTGCGGATAGGCACCAAGCCGACTTTCGGGATCGCGGATCCCCACCTTGTTCAAGAGCTCGATAATCCGCGTCCGCGCCGCGGCACCGGTGAGGCCCTGATGCAGGGCCATGGATTCCTCCAACTGCTTTTCCAGCGTGTGCAGCGGATTGAGCGAGGTCATTGGTTCCTGGAAGATGAAGCTGATGTCGTTGCCCCGGATACGCCGAAGCTGCGCATCATCCGCGCCGACCATCTCTTCGCCATTGTAGAGGACCGATCCGTCCACCCGCGCGGAATCGCCCAAGAGCGACACGGTGGACAATGCCGTGACCGATTTGCCCGAACCGGATTCCCCAACCAGTGCGACAGTCTCACCCCGTTCGATGTGGAACGACACGCCGCGAACCGCTGGCACGGTCTGCCCGTCCTGCCTGAACCCAACGGTCAGGTTCTTCACCTCGAGGATGTGGCTCATGTAAACGTCTTTCTCGGATCAAACGCGTCGCGGACGCCTTCAAAGATGAACACCAGCAGCGACAGCATCAGCGCGAACACGAAGAACGCGGTGAAGCCCAGCCACGGCGCCTGAAGGTTCTGTTTCGCCTGAAGCGTCAACTCCCCCAGCGACGGGGCCGAGGACGGTAAGCCGAACCCGAGGAAATCCAGCCCCGCCAGCGTGCTGATCGTGCCGGTCACGATGAAGGGCAGCATGGTGAGCGTCGCCACCATCGCGTTGGGCAACATGTGCCGGAACATGATCGTCGCGTTCGACACGCCCAATGCCTTGGCCGCCCGCACGTATTCGAGGTTCCGTGCCCGCAGGAATTCGGCGCGTACCACACCCACCAGCGCGGTCCAGCCGAACAGCACTGTGAGAAACACAAGAAGCCAGAAACTTCGCCCCAAGATCGCGAACAAAATGATGATGATGTAAAGCGACGGGGTCGATGACCAGATCTCGATGACCCGCTGGAAGATCAGGTCCAACCAACCGCCGAAATAGCCCTGCAAGGCGCCGGCCACGATGCCGACAACGCTGGCCAGAACGGTGACGATCAACGTAAACAGGATCGACAATCGGAACCCGTAGATCACCCGCGCCATCACATCGCGCTTGGTGTCGTCCGTGCCCAGCCAGTTCTGTTCGTTGGGCGGCAGGGGGGCCGCACCGGGCCGGTCCACCGGCGTCTGGTAGTCGTAGGGGATCGGCGGCCAAAGCGCCCAGCCCCTGTAGAAATCGCCCTCCAGAACCATGCCCGCATCGACCTGTTCAACCAGGCCCTCGGGATCGTCGAAACACTCCTCCAGACCGCCCGTACGGATCAGGCACTGCACCTCGGGATCGCGATAGGCGGCCTCGGTTCGGAAGTCGCCGCCAAATTCGGTTTCGGCGTAAAAGTTGAAGATCGGCGTGTAATACTCACCGCGATACTGCACGAGGATCGGTTTGTCGTTGGCGATGAACTCGGCCAGCAACGACAACCCGAACAGCACGCAGAAGATCCAAAGCGACCAGAACGCGCGGCGATTGCGTTTGAAGTTGTTCCAACGCCGTTGGTTCAAGGGCGAAAGCGTGAACCGTTTTCGCACCGGCGCGACTGGCACCGCCGGGCTGGGTTCGGTCACGATATCGCGGTCGTTCGGTTCTGGATTGGCCGCCATGCGTCAGCCCTCCCGCCGCTCGAAATCGATGCGCGGATCGACCAGAACGTACATCAGGTCAGACAGAATCCCCACGAGCAGCCCGATAAGCCCGAACACGAACAGCGTTCCGAAGATCACCGGGTAATCCCGCGCCACCGCAGCCTCGAAGCCGAGCCGCCCCAGACCATCCAGCGAAAAGATCGTTTCGATGATGAGAGAGCCGGAAAAGAACACGCCGATGAACACGGCAGGAAAGCCTGCGATGACGATCAGCATCGCGTTGCGGAAGACATGACCGTACAGCACCTGCCGTTCCGAAAGACCCTTGGCCCGCGCGGTGATCACGTACTGTTTCTTGATCTCGTCCAGAAAGCTGTTTTTCGTCAGCAGTGTTAGCGTCGCAAAGGCCGAAATTGTCGAGGCGATCACCGGCAGTGCGATGTGCCAGAAATAGTCGGCCACCTTGCCCAGAAGGGAAAGGTCCTCGAAATTATCCGATGTCAGCCCGCGCAACGGGAATATCTGAAAATACGACCCGCCGGCGAACAACACCAGCAACAGGATCGCGAACAGGAACCCCGGGATCGCATAGGCCACGATGATCGCCGCCGAGGTGTAGGTATCGAACGGCGTGCCGTCCTTGACCGCCTTTCGGATGCCTAGCGGGATCGACACGATATAGGCGATGATGGTGGACCAAAGGCCCAGCGAAATGGACACCGGCATCTTTTCCAGCACCAGCTCCATCACCCCGATCGACCTGAAATAGCTTTCCCCGAAATCGAGCCGCAGGTAGTTCCACATCATGATGCCGAACCGTTCGATCGCGCCGATTTCTTCCTTGGTGCAGGCCGGATCGTCGAGATCGGGCTCTCCGACATAGCCGTCCTCACAGACGATCCGCGCGAAGCCGAACTCGATCTCCAGCGTCTCGATGAATTCCTTGGGCAGGCCGCGCGCGCCGATATAGTCGCTGTCCGATCCGAACGTCTCTTCCGCGTTCTGCCCGCCGCCATCGCCCGAGAACCCGGCAAATACGTCACCTTCGCCCTGAAAACGGGCAAGGGTTTGTTCGATCGGGCCGCCGGGCACGAACTGAGTCAGGGCGAAGTTGATGATCATGATTCCGAACAGTGTCGGAATGATCAGCAACAGGCGTCGAAGAATATAGGCTCCCAAGGGTCAATTACCTCAGCGCGCCAGCGGCCCTCAGGGCCTCGTACTTCTCTTCGTTGAACCACCAGAAATCCAGGATGCCCAGGCCGAGCGGCGGCAGGTTTTCAGGATGTTCGAACATATCGTAATAGGCGATCCAGTATTCGGGCACATAACCCGCATGGGCAATGACCCGTTCATAGCGCAGCGCGCGGTCAAGGGCCGTCATCGCAACCAGTTCTTCCTCGCGCGATTCCGCATCCAAGGCCGCTTCGATGATTGCGTCGACCATCGGGCTGCGCAGCGCAGAGGGGTTCCACGACGACACTTCGGCGGTCTCGGATCCGAACAGTTGCTTCAACCCAGTGCCGATGGTGGCGAAAGTCTGAATCGACGTCTGGATCATGTCGTAATCCTTGTCGAGGAACCGCTGTTGCCCTTGCGCAGAGTCCACAGCGTTCGCGTTCACCCGGATGCCCCAGTCGCGCAACGTGTTCACGTAGGTCTCGATCGTGGCCTGCCGCGTGTCGTCCCAGGTCGACAGGACAAGAAAATCAATCGTCATCTGCTCGCCGTTCTCGTTCACGAGACGGCCCTGATCGTCCACAGTCCAACCTTCATCGGCCAGAATGCGCAGCGCGGTCCGCTTGTTGCGGCGATCGACAGGAGAGTCCTTGTCCGAGGTATGCGCCATGACGACCGGTTCGGTCAGCATCTCTTCCGGCACCACGTCACCCAGGGACTGCAAAAATGCCAGCTCTTCGCCCTCCGGCGCGCCCTTGGCTTCCCATTCCTGCCCCTCGGCAAAGGAGTTCCGCTGCGTCGTCAGATCGAATTCCAGCGATTCCCGCGTCCATTCGAAATTGAAGGCCAGTGACAGCGCGTGGCGCACATTGCGGTTGTCGACCGGCGCACGCAGCGTGTTGAAGATCACGCCGGAATTGAGCGGTGCCGTCTGGTCGGGCAGCGCCTCCTTGACCACATGCCCGTCCTCGAGCGCCGGGAAATCATAGCCCGTCGCCCAGCGCTTGCTCGAACCTTCGGACCGGAAGGTGTATTCCCCGGCCTTGAACGCCTCGAACTCGGCGGTGGCATCGGCGAAATACTCGATGCGGATGCGGTCGAAATTGTGCCGCCCGACATTCACCGGGTGATCCCAGCCCCAGTAATTCGGGTTCCGTTCGTAGACCACGTAGCGGTTGAATTCGTAATCCGCGACCTGGTAGGGACCCGTTCCCATCGGCGACAGCACCGACGGCTCGTCCAGCCGTTCGCCGGTTTCCTTGTACCACTCCTCGGAGAGCACGATCATCCCGCCCACCTGGCTGATCAGCGACCGGCGCGAGATGTCGTCGGCAAAGGTATAGCGCAGGGTCAGGTCGTCGATCACCTCCACGCCAGTGACCCGTTCGCTGACCGACCGCGAGAACGACCGGATGCCCTGTTCGATGAAGAGGTTGAAAGTGAACGCAGCATCCTGCGCCCGCATCGGCGCGCCATTGCGGAACACCACGTCGTCCCGCAGGTGAAACACACACCATTCCTTGGTCGTCGGATACTCGACCTCCCTTGCGAGCAGACAATACTGGTCGGTGAGCGAATCCGCAGGCACCGGCGTGCCGAACGTGTCACCGGCCAGCAGCGATTCACCGACGACGTCGGAGTTCGTCTGCGGATTTCCGCGCCAGGCCCAGCGGTTGAACCCATCGAACGTGCCGCGCGCGCTCAGCGTGATCTGACCGCCCTTGGGGGCATTGGGGTTCACGTAGTTGAAATGCTCGAAATCGGGCGGATAGATCAGATCGCCGAAATAGGAGTAGCCGTGCGACCGGATGATGGTGTCCTCACCGCTGTGGCTCTCGGCAAAGGCCAAGCTGCCTGTGCCGCCTGCCGTCGCCGCGACGGCGCTGCCCCCGAGAAGCTTCAGGGTCTGCCGGCGATTGATGTCCGTGGTGTAGGGCCAGCCGCGTTTGTTGGGCATAGTAACTCTCCGTAGCTCATTCGGCGCGTCTTTGCACTATCATGTAAGCTAAAGAACCAATCTGCCCACATTCAAGGCGAGAATGCGTGAGCGGGGCGCAAATGCCGAGGGAAAAACGCGATTGTGAAAAAGAAAAACCGCCACCCGGGCGGGCAGCGGTTTCGGAATGCGTCAAGGTTGTTCGGATCAGTCGCCGATCGTGTCCAGATAGGCGATCAGGTTGGCCCGATCTTCGGCGTTGCTCAGGCCGGCGAAGCCCATCGTCGTGCCGGGGGCCCAGCCACGAGGGTTTTCGATGAACCCGTTGAGGTTTTCCGGGGTCCAGACATCGGCCACTTCCGACAGCGCGCCGGAGTAGTTGAAGCCGTCCGCGGCACCGACGTCACGGCCCACGATGTTGTAGAGGTACGGACCCGCCGCGTTTTCGCCCGCTTCGAGCTTGTGGCAGGCGCGGCACTTGCCGAACTGGCGCTCACCGGCACCCACATCGGCCGAGGCCAGCAGCGTCTCGAAGTCGACTTCTTCTTCGACTTCCGCAGTCTCTTCGCCTTCACCGGTGTCGATTACGTAAACCGCAACCTCTTCACCGTGGGCCCCGCCCACGTGATAAAGCGTCTCTGCGGCCCATTTGCCCAGAAGAAAGACCAGCAGCGCGCCACAAAAGCTGCCGACGATCTTTGTAAAGGTCATTGTATCCAACATTGTGTGCGTATCCGTCCGCTAGTGTTTCTTGCGTGTCGCGCGGGTATCTATTGCTTCCCCTTGGCCAAGGCAAGGTGTAGAAGCCGCGACCAAACGCCCGGTGGGCCACAAGGACCGGAATCCGCATGACCAATGCCATCGCTTTTCAGGGGGAACTCGGCGCCTATTCCCACGAGGCCTGCCGCGACGCCCGCCCTGACATGGACGCGCTGCCCTGCCGCACGTTCGAGGACGTGATCGCCGCCGTGCAGACCGGCAAGGCCGATCTCGCCATGCTCCCGGTGGAAAACACGATCTACGGCCGCGTTGCCGACATTCACCGTTTGCTGCCGAAAAGCGGGCTCAAGATCGTGGACGAAGCGTTCGTGCGCGTACACATCAACCTGCTCGGTGTGCCCGGTGCGCGCCTCGAAGATGTGACCGAGGCCCATTCCCACCTCGTGCTCCTGCCGCAATGCGCCACCTTCCTCGCGCAGCACGGCATCCAGGGCAAGGTGAACGCCGACAACGCCCGCGCCGCCCGCGAGATTGCCGAACGCGGCGATCCACACGCCGCCGCGCTGGCCAGCGAACTGGCAGGCGAAATCTATGGCCTCGACGTGCTGGCCCGCCATATCGAGGACACCGACAGCAACACCACCCGCTTCCTGCTCATGGCCCGCGAAGGCGACCAGACCCGCCGGGGCGATCATGGCATGATGACCACCTTCGTCTTCCAGGTCCGCAACATCCCCGCAGCGCTTTACAAGGCGATGGGGGGCTTTGCGACCAACGGCGTGAACATGACCAAGCTGGAATCCTACATGGTCGACGGCTCCTTCACCGCCACCCAATTCTACGCCGACATCGAAGGCCACCCCGACGACCCCGCCGTGGCACGGGCGCTCGAGGAACTGGATTACTTCACCGACATGCTGAACATTTTGGGCACCTACCCACGGGATCCGAGGCGGGATTAGACATCAACTGGGTGTCTGGCTTGCGGACGAAGCTGACGCCCAGGGACTGTTTGCAAATGGCCGCAATGAGAGTTTGACCATTTTGCTCGCAAGGCCTTAGCTTGCTGTGGCGCAACTGAAGGAATGCGATGATGGCGATAGAAACGTATTTGATCTATCTGGCAGCGGTTGCGGTTTTCTTCGCAACACCGCCGGACACCAGTCAGCTTCTCATCATTTCGAACAGCGTCAGACATGGGCTAAAGCGGAGCGCCTACACTATTGCCGGAGACCTGACTGCCAACAGCTTGCAAATGACCGGTGCAGCTTTCGGTCTCGCTGCAATCATCGCGACGTCAGCGAGCGCGTTCATTTGGATCAAATGGCTCGGGGTGGCCTATTTGGTGTGGATTGGCGTTCAGCTTCTTCTCTCAAAAGATCAAACAGATGACGTCGCCGCCGCTGAATCTGGCCAATCGTTTCGGTTGTTTCGTCAGGGCTTTGTGACGTCGATGGCAAACCCCTTTGCTGTCGTTTTTTTCGGGGCACTCTTTCCCCAGTTCATCGATCCGACATTGCCTGTGTTACCCCAGCTTCTGATTTTAGGTGTTACTTACCTGATCGTAGACGGAGCAATTTTGCTGGTCTGGGGATGGCTTGGAGTCCGCGCGGCAACGGCACTAAGGCGTTTTTCCTTTGGCTTGGTGAACAAGATTTGCGGCATGCTTATGATCGGCGCAGCGGCGTTGCTGGCAAGCAAAGACTTTCAGCCTCAGCGTTAGTAACTGGAACGCATTGCTGACATTTGTGGGTTGTGCAGCATCCGGTAGATCTGGTCTCTAAGCCGACATTCGGCAAGCCGCGGTAACTCGATCTTAACAGTTTGCAAACTCTAACGCGCCATTAACCGGGTTTGCAAAGTTAGGTCCGCTTCGGACCTAATGTTTCGCGCGCGAAACATTTCGAACCAGTGTCGCCTGGGGCGAACAAACGGTCCGGGGGACCGTTTGGGGCGAGAACGGGCGGAACCCTAGACCGTAGGGTGTGTGCTTGCACGCACCATGCTCCCCCCTCAAATCAGCAACCCCGCAGCCCCCTCGTGCCGCAAGAGCCAAACCTTGGTCTCGATGCCACCGTCGCCGGAATAGCCCCCCAGCCCGCTCGCGCCCAGCACCCGGTGGCAGGGGATCAGGATCGGCACCGGATTGCCCCCGCACGTCTGCCCGATGGCCTGTGCAGGCACGCCAAGCTGCTCGGCCAGATCGCCATAGGTCCGCGTCTCGCCGAACGGGATCGCCGACATCGCGGCGCAGACATTGCGTTGGAAGTCGGAACAGGTCAGCCGCACCGGCACGGTAAACTCCGTCCGTTCCCCTGCGAAATACTCGGCCACCTGCGCCGCCGCCTGCCGTAGGACCGGCGTGTCGTCCCGCCGTCCCGTCCGCCACTCCAACGCCGTGATCCCCACGGCATCCGCGATAAGCGTCAGGGGGCCGAACGGTGACGGCACCTCCTGTTCGAAGCGGCTCACCCGGGCAACCCCAGACGGATCGGCCCCTTCGCCGTGACCGGATCGACGGTCTCTCCCTTCTGCGTCGCCCGCAGATCGAGCGAGGCCGCCACGCGGCGGACCTCGGGCATCAGGGGGCGCCAGTCATCGGCCAAGCGCCGCGCGGCCTCGGACGGGCAAAAGGTTTTGCCGACCCCACGCTGATGCGCGAGGTCAAGGAGGACATTCGCGATCTCTTTATCCGAGCGCGTCATTACAGCGTTTGCACGTGCCCGGATGCTGGTGCTGACCGACATCGGGCAGGATCTTCCAGCAGCGCTGACACTTTTCGCCGTCGGCCTTTTCGAACACCACGCCGACACCGGCCACTTCTGGCAGGCGGAACGCCTCGGTCGGGGCCGGGTCGCCGGTCAGGGTGATCGCCGAGGTGATGCAGATGTCGTCGAAATTGACCGACTTCAGCGCGTCGAGCATCTCGGCATCGTCGATATGCACCACCGGAGCGGCCTCCAGCGACGCACCGATCACCTTGTCCGTCCGCTGCACCTCAAGCGCAGCCGTCACAGCCCGGCGGGCGCGGCGCACCTTGGCCCATTTCGCAGCAAGCGCCTCGTCGCGCCACGCGGCAGGCGTTTCCGGGATGTCCTGCAAATGCACCGACGACTCCTCTCCGGGGAAACGGTCGAGCCAGACGTCCTCCATCGTGAACACCAGCACCGGGGCAAGCCACGTCGTCAGGCGATGGAACAGGATGTCCATGACTGTGCGTGCCGCCTTGCGACGAGGTGTATCGCCGTCGCAATACAGGGCGTCCTTGCGGATGTCGAAGTAGAAGGCCGACAACTCCACGGTGCAGAAGTTGAACAATTGCTGGAACACGCCCTGGAAATCGTAGGCGTCATAGCCTGTGCGCACGACCTCGTCCAACTCCGCCAGACGGTGCAGGATGTAGCGTTCCAGTTCCGGCATGTCGGCAGGCTCAATGCGGTCCGACTCTTCGAAGTGGCTCAGAGCGCCCAGCATATAGCGCATCGTGTTGCGCAGTCGGCGGTACCCGTCCGCGACACCTTTGAGGATCTCCGGCCCGATGCGCAGGTCGGCGGTATAGTCGGCCTGAGCCACCCAGAGCCGCAGGATGTCGGCGCCGTATTGCTTGGTCACATCCTCGGGGGCGACGGTGTTGCCCAAGGACTTGGACATCTTGTTGCCCTTCTCGTCGAGCGTGAACCCGTGCGTCAGCACCCCGCGATAGGGCGCGCGGCCCATCGTGCCGCAGGCTTGCAGCATCGAGCTGTGGAACCACCCGCGATGCTGGTCGGTGCCTTCGAGGTAAAGGTCGGCCAAGCCGTCCTCGGACCCGTCCTCGCGGTCGCGCAGGACGAAAGCGTGGGTAGACCCGCTATCGAACCACACATCCAGAATGTCGAACACCTGTTCCCAGTCGTCCGGGTTGTAGTCGTTGCCCAGGAACCGCTCTTTCGCACCGGGCTTGTACCATGCATCGGCACCTTCGGCCTCGAACGCCTCCAGCACGCGTTGGTTCACCGTTTCGTCGCGCAACAGGAAGTCGTCATCCGTCGGCAGCGCGCCTTTCTTGACGAAACACGTGAGCGGTACACCCCACGCACGCTGGCGGGACAGCACCCAATCGGGGCGCGCTTCGATCATCGAATAAAGCCTGTTGCGCCCGGTCTGCGGCGTCCATTTGACCAGTTGGTCGATGGAAGTCAGCGCCCGTTCGCGGATCGTTTTGCCGTAGGTGTCCTGACCGTCGCGCACCGGCTTGTCGATGGCGGCGAACCATTGCGGCGTGTTGCGGTAGATCACCGGCGCCTTGGAACGCCAGCTATGGGGATAGCTGTGGGTCATGCGACCACGGGCCAGCAGGCCACCGGCCTCGACCAGCTTGTCGATCACGGCGGTGTTGGCCTTGCCTTCCTTGCCCTTGTGATCGAGCACCTTGAGGCCCGCGAAGAACGGAACATGCGGCAGGAACTCGGATTCCTCGCCCACATTATGCGTCATCCGGTCCATCCAGCCGCGCGCGACGAAGGCGTCGAAGTCTTCCTGACCGTGGCTTGGCGCGGTGTGCACAAACCCGGTGCCTGCGTCGTCGGTCACGTGATCGCCGTCGATCATCGGCACGTCGTAGTCCCAGAAACCGTCGGCACCTTCGAGGCCACGGAACGGATGGGCGAGGGTCATCGCGGCAAGCTGGTGCTGTGTGACATCGCCGATGCGGCGCCACATGCTGTCATCGAGCCGCGCCTTGCTCAGCACGTCCTCGGCCAGCGCGTCGGCCATGATGTAGCGGTCGCCGATGCGCGCCCAGCATTCCTCGGGGCGTCCGGTCACTTCGTAAAGCCCGTAGGCGATCTCCGGGTTATAGGCCACGGCCTTGTTGGACGGGATCGTCCAGGGCGTCGTTGTCCAGATCACCACCTTTGCGCCCTCAAAGCGCGACGCGGCGTTCAGCTTGGCCTCGGCCGCGGCTTCGCGGACCGCGTCGGTTTCTTCCTCCTCGGCCCATTCGGCATCGGGAAGATCAAAGGAGGTGACACGGAATGGCACCCAGATCGTGTGCGACTTGTGGTCGTGATATTCGATCTCGGCCTCGGCCAGCGCGGTTTTCTCAACCGGCGACCACATCACGGGCTTGGAGCCCTGGTACAAAGTGCCGTTCATCAGGAACTTCTGGAACTCCTCCGCGATGATCCGCTCGGCGCGGTAATTCATCGTCAGGTAGGGATTGTCCCACGTCCCGGTGATGCCAAGGCGTTTGAATTCATCGCGCTGAACGTCGATCCAGCCGGCGGCGAAGTCACGGCATTCCTTGCGGAACTCGACGACGTCGACCTTGTCCTTGTCGAGACCCTTGGCGCGGTACTTCTCCTCGATCTTCCATTCGATCGGCAGGCCGTGGCAGTCCCAACCTGGGATGTAGCGCGCGTCGCGCCCCATCATCTGCTGGCTGCGCACCACCATGTCCTTGAGGATCTTGTTGAGCGCGTGGCCGATATGCAGGTGACCGTTGGCATAAGGAGGGCCGTCATGCAGCGTGAAGGGCTTACGTTCCGCGGCCGCGTGCAAGGCCTTTTCGCGCAGGCGATCGTAGACACCGATCTTTTCCCATTTCTCAAGCCATTCGGGTTCGCGTTTGGGCAGGCCCGCGCGCATCGGAAAATCGGTTTTCGGCAGGTTCAGCGTATCTTTGTAGTCGGGTGTTTCGGCGCACATTTGGGGCGTCCTCGGGTGTTCGGATCAGGGGAATGTGAGAGGATCGGCGCGGGTGTCCATACGCCTTGTCCCGGCGGCTCGTGGTGTCAGAGCGCCGGGCATGTAATTCGAATAATGATCGCAACTGCAAACATCATGGGCGGGCTTATAGGGTTGCGCGCCCCATACGTCCAGAGGGGCGCGAACGGCCAATTCCCGCCCAAAACGGGCCGCCGCGATGGGAGGTTTTTCGCCGGTCGCCTGTACATCGGCGAAAGCCGCCGGAACGTGCCGAACAGTTCGGGCGAATTCGGCTGGAAATGGCCGGAATCGGCGGTTGCGGGATTTGCCCGTGGTCCGGCCCGTGACCGTTGTCATACTGCGTTTGGTTGGCCGGCGTGCCCGATGTCTGCGGCGCGCCGTGCCTGAGCAAACGGGAAAGGACACGTCATGTCTTACGAGTCTGACTATCGCTACCGACAGCAATCTGCCAAAGGCGCCAATCCGGGGGACCGGCTGCGTCCGATGGATCTGCCGTCATCGCAGGGATCGGGGAAGGGGCTTCTGATCGCCGCCGTCGCCATCGTGGGGTTCATCGCGTTCGTGGCGCTGATGTCCGTTGGCGGTGCACCCGAAAGCGGTGCCCCGGTGACGGACAATGGCACCACCCAAACCATCCCGAGCGATGGCACCGCCGGTGGGGCCGAGACCACGCCCGCTCCGGCCACGGGCCAGTGATCCGATAGGCGCTGACTGACGACACCGCCCGGCCCGAACGGTCGGGCGGTTCAGACGTTGAACAGGGTGCCGACGAAATAAGCGATGGCCGCCGCTGTTCCGCCTATGAGGAGAGTCTCGAGCCCGGATCTCCACCACGGGGCCAAGGACCATTTCGATTTATACGCCCCGATGGCGAAAAAGGTCACGAGTGTCGCGATGGTGGACAGGCGGAACGCGTCCTCCATGCCGAACAGAAACGGCAGCAGCGGGATCATCCCCGCCGCTAGAAAGGCCAGGAACGTGGCCCAGGCCGCGCGGAAGGGGTGGGGATCGACCGAGGCCAGACCGTATTCTCCTTCGAGCATCAGTTGCACCCATTGTTCGTGGTTTTGCGAGATCTGCTCGACCGCGCCGTCGAGCGCGTCGCCCGAAAGACCTTTGCGCCGCAGGATCTCGCGCAGCTCGCGACGTTCGCCCTCGGGGTACTTGCGAATGTGGCCTTCTTCGATCTGGCGCAGACGGCGGGCATCGTCGAGTTCGGCCTTCGTGCCGGAGTAATTGCCGGCCGCCATGGAAAACCCGTCGGCCAGCACGTTGGCGATGCCAAGCGCGATGATGACCCAAGGCGACAGACCCGCACCCGCAACGCCCGCGACGATGGCGAAGGTGGTGACCGAACCGTCGATGGCGCCGTAGACGATATCGCGCAGGTAGCCGCGCCCGGCGGGGGCGTCGATGCGGGCCTCGATTTCGGCCTGGCTGTGGCCGTGATCGCCGGGAGATGCTTCCATATCGCCTACCTTGCCGGCCTCGGTGACACGTTCGCCATGCGCTGGATCAAATGCGGCTTCACCGCGCCCTCTGGGGGATCAGACCGCTGAGCGATGTCTTCACGATCGAACGGACCGACGGGCGCTTGCCCTTGGCGAAGGGCAGGGGACGGCACACCTCGATCGCGGCAACGCCGACACGCGCGGTCAGTGCGCCGTTGACCAGACCCTCGCCGAACCGGCGCGACAGTTTGCCAAGGATTGACCCGCCAAGGATCGGTTCCAGCATGTCATCCCCAACCGCGACCGCGCCCGTGGCCACGAGATGCGACAGCACCGCGCGTGTCAGACGCCAGCTTCCCAACGTTCCGGAGCGCCCGCCGTAAATCTCGGCGATGCGGCGGATCATGCGGATGTTTGAGCCAAGTGCCGCCACCACGTCCGCCAGGGCCAGAGGCACCAGCGCGGTCACGGTCGCGACCTGCCGCGCGGCGGCCTCGACCTCGCGACGGGCAGCGGCATCGAGAGGGCCGAGCAATTCGTGATCGGCCAGCGCGATCAGGGCGGAGGCGTCGAACATATCGGCCTCGCGATCCTTCAGCCGGTCGCGGCCCCACTTGGTGTCGTCGCGCCCGCTGTAGAGCGCGGAGAGATCCTTGACCACGGCGCGGGCGGCAGTCTGGTCTTCGCTTACCAATGCGGCGTCGGCGGCGTGCTGGATCTTGTCGATCCGGCCAAGACGGGCGAAGGCCGACAGTTCCTTGACGATGATCATCAGCACAACCAACAGAAATAGCGCGAACAGCGCGGCCACCGCATACCCCAGGTAAAGGTTCTGATTGACGAGGTTCGTCACGAAGTTCCACGCCGCGACCGAGGCCACCGTGGTGATCAGGGCAAAAAGCAGCGACCAGAACCACCGCGCCAGACGCGACACCGGGCGCGCGGCAAGGGCGGCCGCGGTCGCCATCGCCTGACCCTGCGGGCCGGGCTCAAGCGTGTCGGGCACCGGCGGCGCTTCGGCAGGTGTGGGCGCGGGGGCGTCGTCGTCCAGATCGAACAGGACCGGGCCTTTGGCTTTGGTCATGAGGGCGTCCTTTGCCAGTGGTAGCGGATGTCGGGGAGGCCTTCGTCATTGCCCGACCCATCCGTGTGCTCGACCGGCGCGAAACCGTGGCGTTCGTAAAACGCCTGCGCACGCGTGTTGGCCTGGAAGGTCCAGAGGGTCAGGTGATCTTCGTGCTCCATCGCGCTGGCCAAGAGTACCGAGCCGATGCCCTGACCGCGCGCCTCCGGGTCGATATAAAGCGCATGGATGTCGTCACCGTCGCGGGCGATGAAGCCCAGAACGTCTTCGGCGGTTTCGGACACCGTGACCCAGCCGCGATCCACCATCATGTCGGCAAAGGCGATATCCTCGGCCCGGGTGTGCACGCGCGGCATCCACGGGGTTTCGTCGATCCACGCGGACAGGATCGCGCCGACACGGCCGGCATCGAGCGGATTGGCAGGGCGCAGAACGGTCACAGCCGGTCCCCGATCAGGAACTGGGCCGCGCGATCAAGGCGGATATGCGGCGGGCCCTCGCCCGGTTTCAGGCTGAGTTTCGCAGGGGCGAAGCGCATGATCTGGTAATCCTGATCCAGCCAGGCCTCGGCCCCGTCGCGGGCGGGCCCTAGCAGGTGAGTGGGATCCTGCGGCAGTTCTCCGGGGTAGAAAGCGGCCTGTTTGCCACTGTCGAGAAGCGTTCCGCGCACGCAGGCCAGTTCTGTCCCGTTGTGCGGGCGCATTTCCTCGACCGTGGCGCGCAGGGAGGCGATGGACATGGCGGCGGTCTTGGCGCCTGCGAATTGCGCGCGGTCACGGGCCTCGCGGGTCAACGCCTCCATGATCGCGGTCAGCCGGCCGTGTTGCGTATGGTGCAAATGGTCGGCCTTGGTCGCAGCGAACAGTATTTTCTCGACCCGCTTGCCCAGAAGGAGCTGGGTCAAAAAGGCGTTCTGGCCGGGGCGAAACGCGCTCAGAATATCGGACATCGCCTGGCGCATATCCTCGACCGCTTGCGGGCCTGCATGGATCGCACCCAAGGCATCGACCAGCACGACCTGTCGGTCGATCTTGGCGAAATGATCGCGGAAGAAAGGTTTGACGACCTGGGATTTGTAGGCCTCGAACCGGCGCTCCATCTCGCGGATGAGGGACTTGCGCGGCGGGCTGGCCTGCGGCGGCAAGGGTGCGAAGGTCAGAACCGGGCTGCCCGCCAAATCGCCGGGCAACAGGAAACGTCCGGGCGTGCAGTCGGAAAACCCGGCCTGCCGGGCGGCGGTCAGATAGGCGGTGAAGCTGGCGGCCAGCTTCTGAGCACGCGGTTCGTCCAGCGGCGCCGTCGCGTCCTCGGATCGCGCGAGCGCGATATAGCCCTGCGCGGCCTCACGGGTTTCGATGCGCTTAAGGGTTTCTTCAGACCATTGGGCGTAGGTTTTCTCGAGTAAGCCAAGATCGAGCAGCCATTCACCGGGATAGTCCACAATGTCGAGATGTATGGTTCGCGGGCCCTGAAGCCCGGACAAAAGGCCGGAGGGCCGCACCTTGAGCGATAGGCGCAGTTCACTGATGGTGCGCGTGCTGTCGGGCCAGCGCGGGTCGCGTGCGGTCAGGTCGCCCAGATGCGATTCGTAGTCGAAGCGCGGCAGCGTGTCGTCGGGCTGTGGTTGCAGGTAGGCTGACAGGATACGCCCTTCGCTTTGGGCCAGAAGCCCCGGCATCCGGCCGCGATCCATCAGGTTCGCCACCAGCGACGTGATGAACACGGTCTTGCCCGACCGCGCCAAGCCGGTCACACCAAGGCGGATCACGGGTTCGAAAAACGTCCCCGACACGGTGTCGGTGACGTTCTCGATGCCGCGGGTCAGGGTGTCGGCGATGGTAGAAATGACCAAGGGCGGCCTCTTTTCATTGCAGTGGCCCCACAGATAAAGCCGGAGGTTCCATGTTACCAGTGCCGCGCAAGGGGGATTGTTCGGCGCAAATCGTCAGGCTAAGCGGGGCGCATGCCCAGATATGCCCTGAAAGTCGAATATGATGGTGCGCCCTTTGCCGGATGGCAGCGGCAAGCGGACCAGCAGTCGGTCCAGGGCGCGATCGAGGCGGCGCTGTCGAAGCTGGAGCCGGGGGCGCATACGATTGCCGCCGCCGGGCGGACCGATGCGGGGGTCCATGCGCGCGGTCAGGTCTGCCACTGTGATCTGGTCAAGGACTGGTCGCCGTTCCGATTGTCAGAGGCATTGAATTATCACTTGAAGCCCTTGCCGGTGGCGGTTGTCGACGCGGCAGAGGTGAGCGGGGACTGGCACGCGCGGTTTTCGGCGGTCGAGCGGCGCTACCTGTTCCGGCTGGTCAGCCGTCGCGCGCCGCTGACGCTGGAGGCGGGGCAGGTCTGGCAGGTGAAAAATCCTCTGGCACTGGAGCCGATGCAGGACGCGGCGACGTCCCTGATCGGCAAACACGACTTCACCACCTTCCGGTCGACCCTGTGCCAGGCGGCCTCTCCGGTGAAAACGCTGAATGCGCTGGATATCCGAGAGGTGGAGACTGATTGGGGTACCGAATTCCAGTTCCGCCTGCGCGCACGGTCGTTCCTGCACAACCAGGTGCGCAGTTTCGTGGGAACGCTGGAACGCGTCGGTGCAGGGGCGTGGGCACCTGAGGACGTGCGCGAGGCGCTCGAGGCGCGGGACCGTGCGGCCTGTGGCCCGGTCTCACCTCCGCAGGGGCTGTATTTGATGGGTGTCGGATATCCGGAGGATCCGTTTCGCGGCTGACGGGTCTTGCGCTGCGCGGGGCGCATCGCCGAGGCGCAGATTTTTGGAAAAATCTGCTTGGGGCTCTGCCCCAAACCCCGGAAGTATTTGGAAAAAGAAGAAGATTGGGGATTGCTTTTCGGGTTGGTTTGAAAGTAAGCGGATCTCATGACAATGTTGACCAACATCCGACGAGACATCTGATCTTGCCCTGCCGCCCCTGATTGTGGGCGATCCGTCACCTTTTGTCTGAATTCACCATCCTTTCCGTTGACTTGGCCCGCGCCGCTTGGCACGGCTTGGGCTTCTTGAAATGAGGTTTCCTATGATCCCCTCCGTTCTGCCGACCTATTCCCGCGCGCCGCTTCATTTCGTGAAGGGCGAAGGCACCTGGCTGATCGAGGCGGACGGGCGACGCTTTCTCGACCTCGGCGCGGGCATCGCGGTGAACGCGCTGGGCCATGCGCATCCCGCACTGGCGCAGGCCTTGACCGATCAGGCGCAGAAACTCTGGCATGTGTCGAACCTCTACGAGATCCCGCAGCAGCAGGCGTTGGCTGACAAGCTGGTCGCGGCGAGCTTTGCCGATACGGTGTTCTTCACCAATTCCGGGACCGAGTCCTGCGAATTGGCGGTCAAGATGGCGCGGAAATACTGGTACGAGAAGGGCCACCCGGACAAGACCACGATCCTCACCTTCGAAGGGTCGTTCCACGGTCGATCCTCGGCCGGGATCGCGGCGGCCGGGTCGGAGAAAATGACCAAGGGTTTCGCGCCTCTGTTGCCGGGGTTCAGGCATCTGCCTTGGGGCGATCACGAGGCGCTGCATGCGGCCATCGACGATACGGTCGGCGCGATTCTGATCGAGCCGGTGCAGGGCGAGGGTGGTATTCGGCCCTTGCCGGACCAGTGCCTGAAGGGCCTTCGCGCACTGTGCGACGAAAAGGGTTTGCTGCTGATCCTCGACGAGGTGCAATGTGGCGTGAGCCGGACCGGAAAGCTGTTCGCGCATGAATGGGCCGGGGTGACGCCGGACATCATGATGGTGGCGAAAGGCATTGGCGGAGGGTTCCCGCTTGGGGCGGTCCTCGCGACCGAAGAGGCCGCGTCGGGAATGACCGTGGGCACCCACGGGTCGACCTATGGCGGCAACCCCCTAGCCTGCGCAGTGGGCTGCGCGGTGATGGATATCGTGGCCACGCCCGCCTTCCTGGACACCGTGAACGCGCGGGCGGGGTTCCTGCGGCAGAAGCTGGAAGGACTGATCGCGGCGCACCCGGACGTGTTCGAGGGCGTGCGCGGAGCGGGCCTCATGCTGGGGCTCAAGTGCAAGGTGGCGCCGATCGACGTGGTCAAGGCGGGGTACGAATGCGGTGTGATCACGGTGCCCGCGGCGGACAACGTGGTGCGCCTGCTGCCGCCGCTGAACATCAGCGAGGACGAGATTTCCGAGGCCGTGAACCGGCTTGATTTCGCAGCGGACGCGGTCCGCGAGGCGATGGGCTAGGGGAGGAACATGAAGCATTTTCTGGATATTCATAAAACCGATGCAGGCGATCTGCGGTCCGTGATCGACCAGGCGATCACGATGAAGAGCAATCGAAACGGCCGCCCCAAGGGCGCACCGGATGACGAGCAGCCGCTGTCGGGTCGGATGGTTGCCCTGATTTTCGAAAAACCGTCGACACGGACGCGGGTGTCTTTCGATGTTGGGGTGCGCCAGATGGGCGGGCAGACCATGGTGCTGTCGGGGTCGGACATGCAGCTTGGGCATGGCGAGACCATTGCCGACACCGCCCGGGTGATGAGCCGCTACGTCGATCTGATCATGATCCGCACCTTCGACGAGGCGGTGCTGGAGGAGATGGCCGAATATGCGACCGTTCCGGTGATCAACGGGCTGACGGACCGCACCCATCCCTGTCAGATCATGGCGGACGTGATGACCTTTGAGGAACATCGCGGGCCGATCAAGGGCAAGAAGGTCGTGTGGTGCGGCGATGGCAACAATGTTTGTGCGTCGTTCCTGCACGCGGCGGCGCAGTTCGGGTTCGATTTTACGTTCACCGGGCCGGTGCAGCTTGATCCCGAGATGGAATTCGTCGGTCTTGCGCGCAATGCCGGTGTGTCTGTCGCGATCGAGCGGGATCCGGTCAAGGCGGTCGATGGCGCGGACCTGGTGGTGGCCGATACCTGGGTGTCGATGCATGACGCGCAATCGGCGAAAGAGCGGCGGCACAATATGCTGCGCCCCTACCAGGTGAATGTCGAGTTGATGAGCCACGCCAAGCCGGATGCCCTGTTCATGCATTGCCTGCCCGCGCACCGAGGCGAAGAGGTGACGTCGGAGGTGATGGATGGTCCGCAATCGGTGATCTTCGACGAGGCGGAGAACCGTTTGCATGCGCAGAAGGCGATCATGCGCTACTGCCTTGAGGTTTGAGGGCGGGGACCTTGGCTGCTTGAGTGGATCGCGTTTGCAACGTTGCGCGTCATTGACAGACTGACAGGGTTTTCGGCCCCGGTCACCTTTTTGGACCTTCGGGATAACCGCAGCTCCGCGCGCGCCTCTTTCACGCTGAGGCAGGTGCGCGCGGCAGGTCCGTTCCATGGTGTGCCTTCGGCGAATGGCCCGGGGAACACGTGTTGCAGGACGTGAAACTCTTGTGGCGTGAGCGCCTGCGTGACCATCGGCCCGAGCAGCAGCGTCTCGGATAGGCATCCGTTCGCGGTGACGATCTCGTGTCGGCGGCAGGCGAAATGAACCCATGTGATGGATTTGCGGCCACGCATCTGGCGAATGCCCGGAAGCATGGTCAGTGATTTCGCTGGAATCAGGGCCTCCCGCGTGAATTCCCGTTTCAACTGTTGCCGACCGCCGACCAGAATGCGGTGCTGTGGCGAGACAACGAGGTCGTCGCTTGGGCGATCAGGGCCGAGGGCGCCTGCGCTGATCAAGACGGGCCTTGCGCCTTCTGTCGCTTCGTCGAGAGATTCGGTTCGCTGACGGGTCCAAAGGACTGGCTGCGCGCCGTGATCGAGGGTCGAGACCGGATCATCGGGCGCGAGATCCTCGACGGCGCGTGGTCCCGCCGGGGTGTCGATCAGCGTGCCTTCCGCGAAGCAGACGGTTTGGTAGGTTGCCGCGTTGTTCTGATCGGATGTCCAGAAGCCATTTGGTGTCGACGGTCCACCCCCATTGGTCCAGTACCAATTTTCGAGATCATGGCCGGGGGACCAGACGATCTGAACGGGATCCCCCGTGGCGCTATCGGTTCCCTCGAAAACCACAGCGCCTTGTCCCGGCCCGACGTAATCGCTGCGGATGACGGTCGCATCTTCAACGGAACGCGCGGTGCCGGCGTCCGACCAGGACAGGTCATAGGTGTCACCAATGCCGAACTCACGGGGAGAGGGATCCCCGGGGTTGGAGGTGATCACGAGATCCGTGGTGGCGTCGGGCGGATAGTCGAAATAGCTGTAATCCGGGGTCGCATTCACGTTGCTACCGCTTGCAGATGCGAATTCGTTATTGACCGCGTTGATGACGACGACCATGGCCCAGCTCCCTGTTCGGGGGCAGTTTCGGCCAAAATCGTTGACAGGTGTTTAAGTGCCGAACGCAGGTTCGTTCTAGGGCACGTCATCCACGCCAGACCCGCCCCAAGGGTGACAGCGCGCGATGCGTTTCGCGGCGAGCCAGCTGCCCTTAAGCCCGCCATGTTTTCTCAGCGCTTCGAGCGCGTAAGCCGAGCAGGTCGGGTGGTATCGGCAATTGTGGCCGACCCAGGGGCTGAAAATCAGACGGTAGGCCCGAACGGGCAGAGACAGTGTCCAGGCGAGGGGGGTCATCGCTGCGCGTGGATCTTGCGCAGGGCGTAGACGAGATCGCCCTTGAGCGCATCGAACGGCCGGTCGATGGTCACGCCCGGACGACCGATCAGGACGTAGTCCCATCCCGGTTGCGCACCGGGCAACAGCGCTTCGGCCGCAACGGCGCGCAGACGGCGCTTGGCGCGGTTGCGGGCAACGGCGTTGCCGATCTTTTTGGAGCAGGTGTAGCCGACGCGGATGGTCGGATCGTCGTCACCACGGTCGCGCGCCTGAACGAGCATGCCATCCGTGCCACGGCGCAGGGCGCGGGCGGCGCGCAGAAAATCGGCGCGGTGGCGCAGAACGGTGAGCTTCGGACATGACGACACCACCGGAGGCTTGGTTCCCCTTGTGTCCAAGGAGGCCTCCGGCGGTGTCATGTCAGATGTCCTGAAAGGTCGCGGGCGCTTATGCGCTCAGCGACTTGCGGCCACGGGCGCGGCGCGCGTTCAGAATCTTGCGGCCAGCCTTGGTGGCCATGCGCGCACGGAAACCGTGGCGGCGCTTGCGAACGAGGTTCGAGGGCTGATAGGTGCGTTTCATCGCGTCCAACTCCGTTTGATCGGGCCGGGCCGCGCGGATTCGGCGACCGGTCATGTTCGAAGCCCGTGCTATAGGCAGGTGCTTTTGCGTTGTCAAACACTGTGACCGGGATTTTCGGGGTTTTCGGGTCGGACGGGTGAGAAGATGCGATGACGCATCTTCTGCGTTCCATGATGGAACGCTGCCCCCGTCGCGCTGTCGGGGGCATCCGCCGAGATACTTGGACACCGAAGATGACCGGCGGTTCGGATATTGCGAAGGGCATTTTCTGCAACAAAGCCACACGGCCGCGTGTGCTGCTGACACAGACTGCAATAAATTTGCGGGCCGCACGGGCCCAATGTTTCAATTCCGGCGCGGGATGAAGGGATTCTCACGTAAACCACCGACCCCGTTCAAGCGGGCGTGAGGCGGGTGTTGCTGGTGGGCTGCAAGGGTCATGTTTTGGGGGACTGACACACATCACTTGAAGAGGCGGCCCGCCCCGGCCTGTATGACATGACCGATATGACAGACACTCAAGACACCCCGGCGTGGAAGCGATACGCGCCCATGATCGCGATCGGCGCCGTGGCGCTGGTCGGTGCGTTCACCTTGCGCGATTACCTGAGCTTCGAGACGCTGGCCGCGAACCGCGAGGCGCTGACGGCATTCAGGGATTCGAATTACGTGCTGACGGTCGGGGTGTTTATCCTGGCCTATGTCGCGATTGTCGGATTTTCCTTGCCCGGAGCCACCATCGCCACTTTGACGGGCGGGTTTCTCTTCGGCGTCTTCCCGGGCGCTTTGTTCAATGTTCTGGCGGCGACGCTGGGTGCGACGGTGATCTTCCTCGCGGCGCGTTACGGTCTTGGCGACAGGCTTGCCGCCAAGATGGAGGCCGGTGAAGGCACGGTGCGCAAGATCAAGGACGGGATCGATGAGAACCAGTGGTCGATGCTGTTCCTGATCCGGCTGGTGCCGGCGGTGCCGTTCTTCGTGGCGAATATCGTGCCTGCCTTGGTGGGCGTGCCGCTTTACAGATTCTTCGTATCGACCTTCCTTGGGATCATCCCCGGCGGTGTGGTCTACACCTCGGTCGGGGCTGGATTGGGCGAGGTGTTCGCCCGTGGTGAGACACCGAACCTCGGCATCATCTTCGAGCCGCAGATCCTCTTGCCGATCCTCGGCCTGTGTGTGCTGGCCGCGTTGCCGATCGTGTTGAAAGCCGTGCGCGGCAAGAAGGGGCTGTGATCGTGGAAAAGATCAAGACGGATATTCTGGTCGTCGGCGCAGGGTCCGGAGGGCTTTCGGTGGCGGCGGGTGCCGTGCAGATGGGGGCAAGCGTTGTCCTGCTCGAAGCGCACAAGATGGGGGGCGATTGCCTCAACTACGGCTGCGTTCCGTCAAAGGCGCTGATCGCCTCGGCCAAGACAGCCTATGCCATGCGCCATGCCGATCGCTACGGCATCGCGAGCGTCACGCCGCAGGTGGATTACGCCGCTGCGAAGGATCACGTGGCCGATGTCATCAGCCAGATCGAACCCGTAGACAGCCAGGAACGGTTCGAAGGCTTGGGGGTTCGGGTGATCCGCGAATACGGGCGCTTCGTGTCACCGACCGAGGTGGAAGCCGGTGACTACCGCATCAGCGCGCGCCGCATCGTCATCGCGACCGGGTCATCGCCCTTTGTCCCGCCGATCCCCGGTTTGGACAAGACCCCCTACATCACCAACGAAACGCTTTGGGAGTTGCGAGAGCAGCCCGAGCACTTGCTGGTCATCGGGGGCGGCCCCATCGGCATGGAGATGGCGCAGGCGCATCTGCGCTTGGGTTCGAAAGTGACGGTGATCGAAGGCGACCGCGCGCTGGGCAAGGACGACCCGGAAATGGCCGGGATCGTTCTGGACAGCCTGCGCGAGGAAGGGCTCGAGATCGCGGAAGGTTCGAACGCAAAGGAAGTGCGCGGCACCGAAGGTGCGATCGAGGTCGAAACCGAAGATGGCCGCGTGTTCAAGGGCACCCACGTCCTCGTCGCGGTCGGGCGCAAGTCTAACACAGCGGGTCTCGATCTGGATAAAGCCGGGATCAAGACCACCAAGTCCGGGATCGCCGTGGACGACATGATGCGCACGTCGAACAAGAAGGTTTACGCCATCGGCGATGTGGCCGGTGGACTGCAATTCACCCATGTGGCGGGATACCACGCCGGTGTGATCATCCGCTCCATGCTGTTCGGCCTGCCGTCCAAGGCCACCACACGTCATATCCCGTGGGTGACATATACCCAGCCCGAACTGGCACAGGTCGGGCTGACCGAGGCGCAGGCGAAAAAGGAACACGGGCCCAAGCTCGAGGTCGTGCGGTTCCACTACAGCCACAATGACCGTGCCATCGCCGAGCGCAAGACACGCGGGCTGATCAAGGTTATGGTGGTCAAAGGCAAGCCGGTGGGCGCGTCGATTGCCGGAGAACAGGCGGGTGAACTGATCAACCTGTGGGCGCTGGTCATCGCCAACAAGATGAAGATGAGCCAGATCGCCAACATGGTCGCGCCGTATCCGACGATCGGAGAGCTTAACAAACGTGCTGCGGGAACTTACTTCTCGCCTCGACTGTTTGAGAGTGAGTTGGTGAAGAAAGTTGTTGGATTTGTTCAGAAATGGCTTCCCTGATGTGACCGTCCCGAGGGCGATCGCATGATCAATTCGCTGTCGGGCCGTTTTCTGATCCTGACCACCGTCTTCGTAATGCTGGCGGAAGTACTTATTTTTGTGCCGTCCGTCGCCCGCTACCGCGAGGATTTTCTGCTCAATCGTCTCGAACGGGCGCAGATCGCGTCGCTGGCCTTGCTTGCCGACGACATGATCGATTCCGAACTCGAAGAAGAACTCCTGCTGAATGCGGGTGTCTTCAACGTGGTTCTGCGGCGCGATGAGGTGCGGCAACTGGTCCTGTCCTCGCCCATGCCCGGTGAGGTGGATGCGACCTACGATCTGCGCGAGGCCACGGCGCTGTCGTTGATCCGTGACGCCATGCACCGGTTGATCACGCCGGAGCCCGAGATGATCCGCGTGATCGGTAATCCGTTCCGCGACGGTGGGTTGCTGATCGAGATCACGCTTGAAACAAGCGAATTGCGCGCCGCCATGGTGGATTATGGCCTGCGCATCCTGGTTTTGTCGGCGGTGATCTCGATTGTCACGGCGGGTTTGTTGTTCCTTGCGGTGCGGGTGCTCTTGGTGAAGCCGATCAAGGGCGTCGTCGGCCATATGCAAAGCTATGCCAAAGCGCCGGAAGACGCGCGCCGGATCATCAAGCCGACGGCCAGCGTCACCGAGCTGCGCGAGGCGGAAGAGGCGTTGCAATCGTTGCAAACACAGTTGACGCAAGCGCTGAAGCAAAAAGAACGGCTGGCCCAACTGGGCGGTGCCGTTGCCCGGGTCAGCCATGACCTGCGCAATATCCTCACCTCGGCCCAGCTTTTCACCGACCGCATCGAGATGAGCGAGGACCCGGCGGTGAAACGCATGGCGCCCAAGCTCGTCAATTCGATCACGCGCGCCGTGTCGCTCTGCGAGAGCACGCTTGCCTTTGGTCGGGCCGAGGAGCCGGCCCCTGTGCTGACGCTTGTCAACCTGGCCCAGATCGTCGTCGATGTGCTGGACAGCGAACGGCTGGCCATCGGCGATTTCGACCTCAGCCTGAGCGAGGACGTCCCCGGAAGTCTCATGGTGCGCGCTGATCCCGAACAGATGCATCGCGTGCTGTCCAATCTCGTCCGAAACGCCCGTCAGGCCATCGTCGGATCCGGACAGCCGGGTGAGATCAATATCTCGGCCCGCGCGGGCGACGACGTGTGGTGCATCGACGTCACGGATACCGGCCCCGGTCTGCCGCCGAAAGCCAAGGAATACCTGTTTCAGCCTTTCCAGGGAGGCGCGCGCAAGGGCGGGAGCGGTCTTGGGCTGGCCATCGCGGAAGAGCTCGTGCGCGGCCACGGTGGGACGCTGACCCTGCTCAGCAGCGACGCGACCGGCACCAAGTTCCGCATCCAGTTGCCGATGGGCGAATTGACCCTAAGGAAGTGAACGGCCCCTCGGGATTTGTTGGAAATTTACGCTTGCATCGCCCTGACACTGCGTCTATCCCACGCCTCGTGGACCGATAGCTCAGCTGGATAGAGTACTTGACTACGAATCAAGGGGTCGGGGGTTCGAATCCTCCTCGGTCCGCCACTTTTCCTTAAATCATCAGATTTCATCGCCGATTACGCCTGATCCGGGACATTTCACGCTCCTGAAGTCGCCTGAATTTCAGACACGGGGCGCGCGTTTAAGTCCCGCTCCAGTCGGGTTTGGATTTTGCAAGAAACGCCTCAAGCCCGTGTTTGAAGTCATTGCTCATGTAGCACAGGGTGATGAGGTCGCTGTCCTCCACCGCCAGCGCCTCGCGATTGCGGCGCATCGCTTCTTTCGTGGCACGCAGGGTGAGCGGGGCCATGCCAGCGAGATGCTGCGCCAGCGCATCCGCGCGGTCCATCAGTGTGGCTTCATCGGGCAAGACCTCAGAAACCAGACCCGCTGACAGCGCCTCTTCCGCGCCCATCAGGCGGGCGGTGAAGATCATCTCGCGGACGCGACCTGCACCGATCAACTCGGTCAGGCGGGCAAGATTTCCAGCGTTCAGGCAGTTGCCCAGCGTGCGCGCGATCGGGAATCCGAACTTGAGCTGCGCGCTGCTGATGCGGATATCGCAGGCCGCCGCGATGGACGCCCCGCCACCGGTGCAGGCGCCGTGAATGGCCGCGACCGTCGGCAAGGGGCACTTGTCCACCTCGGTGAGAACGCGCGTGATTTCGTTTTCGTAATCCAGCGCATCCTGTGCCGTTTCGAACGCACGGAACTGCGTCATGTCAGTCCCGGCGGCGAAGGCCTTGCCGCCCGCGCCTTTGATGACGACCGCCTTGATTGATCCGTCCGTCGGCATCTCGGCGCAAATACGGGCCAGCTCTTCGTACATCGAGAAGGTCAGCGCATTCCGCGCCTCGGGGCGGTTGAGCGTGATCCAAAGCGTCGTGCCGTTTTGCTTTGTGATGATGTCGTCTGTCATTCGCGTCCCGTTTCCCGTCCGAGCGAACCCCGTGTCGTTTCAAACGCACGGCGTCAGTCGTCGGCTTCGCCCTCGGCATTAAGTGCCTGAATATGCGCCGCGTATTTGTTCATCATGTGCAGCTTCATGAGTTGACCAAGCCCGTCGGCATCCCGCGCGCGCAGGCGCTCCATCATCTTCTCGTGCTCTTCGATCGCTTGTGCCCAGCGTTCATCGGACAGGTTGACCATGAACCGTGCCCGGCGCACGCGCGCCGCCAGAAGCTTGTGATGTCCTTCGAGGATGTCGTTGTCGGCACCACGGATCAGGGCCTGATGAATGTCCTGATTGGCGAGGAAATAGGCCTGCCGGTCGCGATGCTCGTAAGCCTTCAACATCGCTTGATGGCGCTCTTCGATATACGCGATGCCTGTCGCATCCAGATGTTCGCAGGCCAGCTCACCGGCCAATTGTTCAAGCCGGGCGATGACCGGGAAGGTGTTTTCCAGTTCTCGTCGCGTGACCCGGGCGACGCGCGCGCCTCGATTGGCTTGCAGCACGACAAACCCTTCCGACGCGAGCACCTTGAGCGCCTCCCGGAGGGGCGTCCGTGAGACGCCGAAGGACTCGCACAGTTCTTTCTCGGGGACTTTTTCACCGGGCTTCAGCGCGTCCTCGACGACAAGGTCACGCAGCCGGTCGACCAGTTCTTCGTGAAGCGTCGGCCGTCTTATGGTTTCGGTCAGGTTCATATCGGCATCCTAGCTTTCAAGCGCCTGATCGAGCAAGCGTGCAACATGCATCGCGCGGCGGGGTGTGCCATCGGCGATCTGGTGACGGCAGGACGTACCGTCTGCTACGATCAGCGCATCTTGCGGGGCAGCATCGAGCGCCGGGAACAGATCGAGATTTGCCATTTGCAGGGAGACGTCGATCGTGTCCGGCGCATAGCCGAACGCGCCGGCCATGCCGCAGCAACTGCTTTCGATCATGTTTACCTGCGCATCGGGGATACGCTTGAGAAGATCGAGCATCGGGGTCACGGCATCGTGGGCCTTCTGGTGGCAGTGGCCGTGCACGTAGATCGGGCGGTCCACTGCCTTGAGCGGAAGCTCCGACCGCTGGCTCAGGAATTCTTCGAAGGTCTGCGTCGCTTGGGCAAGCGCTTCGGCCTCCGGCCCGGGGCAGAGCGCCAGGTATTCGTCGCGGAACGTCAGGATGGAGGACGGCTCGAGCCCCACCACCGGCACGCCGTTCGACACGGCCTCTTTCGTGGCGGCGATCACGCGGCGCGCCTCGATGCGGGCTTCGTCGACGCAACCGACCGCCAGTAAGGTGCGCCCACAGTCGAGGGCCTTTCCCGTGCCATCCCGCGCCACAGCGACGCGCAGGCCTGCGGCTCTTAGAACCCGAAGCGCGGCGCGCAGGTTTTCCGGTTCGAAATAACGGTTGAATACATCGGCGAAGAGAAGCACCTGCGGGTTCGCGTCCTGCGCCTCGTCGTCGCGGAACGGGTTGGACGACCAGACCGGCAGGTCCCTGCGATGAGACACGCCGGTGAGCGTTTCGGTCAGCCTTCGGACGGGTCCGATTTTGTTGCGCAGGTTCATGAGCCAAGCGACCTTGGACGCCTGCGGTGCGTAGCGCGGCAGATAAGCGACCAGCTTTTCGGCGAGGCTCAGACCGTTTTCCTTGCGGCGCGCGGCCAGCACCTCGATTTTCATGCGCGCCATGTCGACGCCGGTGGGACATTCGCGGCGGCAGGCCTTGCAGGACACGCAATATTTCATCGTGTCCGCCATCGCCTCCGACGTCAGCCCACCCGGCATCTGGCCGCTGATGGCAAAGCGCAATGTGTTGGCTCGCCCGCGTGTCGCGTCGCGTTCGTTGCGGGTGGCGCGGAAGGACGGGCACATGACGCCGCCCTTGAGCTTGCGGCAGGCGCCATTGTTGTTGCACATCTCGACCGCGCCCTGAAGTCCGCCCGCCGATCCGGGCCAGGCCGACCAGTCGAGCATGGTGTCGAATTCCGGCACTTCGTAATTCGGCCTGTAGCGGAAGATGCGGCGATCATCCATCGCGGGGGCGTGCACGATCTTTCCGGGGTTCATCAGTCCCTTGGGATCGAACCGCGCCTTGACCTCTTCGAAGGCCGAAACGATGCGCGGGCCGAACATTTTTTCGTGGAATTCAGACCGAACGATCCCGTCGCCGTGTTCGCCCGAATGCGACCCCTTGTACTGTTTCACGAGGTCGAACGCCTCTTCGGCGATGGCACGCATGGTCTTGACGTCTTTGTCCTGCCGCATGTTCAGGACCGGACGCACGTGCAGACAGCCGACGGAGGCGTGCGCGTACCAAGTGCCCTTGGTGCCGTGGCGGGTGAAGATGTCTGTCAGGCCCTGGGTGTATTCGGCCAGATCGGGCAGGGCGACGGCGCAATCCTCGACAAACGAGATCGGCTTGCCCGCCTCTTTCATCGACATCATCACGTTAAGACCGGATTTGCGATACTCTGCAATCGCGCCCTGCAAAGCGTTGTCGGTGACAGGGACCACACCGCCCCACGTCTCTTCCGTTCCGGAAAACGCAAAGCCCAGATCCCCCATGAGCTGTGACAGCTCGACCAGCTTGGCGGCGTTTCCCTCCGCGCTGCCTTCGGCAAATTCGACCAACAGCAATGCCGCCGGTTCGCCTTGAACAAAGGCTTCGATGGTCTTGCGGAAGAGCGGGATATCGCGCCCGAGGCCGATCATCGTGTCGTCGATCAATTCGACGGCCTGGGGGTTCAGTTTCACCAGATGCTGCGCCGCATCCATCGCGGCGTAGAAGGTCGGGAAATGGCACACGCCCGTGACCTTTTCACCGGGCAGATGCGCCAGGCTAAGCTCCAATTCCGTGAAATAGGCGAGCGTGCCTTCCGACCCGACAAGCAGATGCGCCATGTTGACTTCGTTGCCGGTCAGCGCGTCGATGTTGTAGCCGCCGACGCGGCGCTGCACCTTCGGGAACCTCGCGTCGATCTCATCGGCTTCGCGCCGCCCGAGCGCGCGCATATCGGCGACGAGATCGGCATACGCGCCCGGGTCCGGATCGGCGCCGTTGAACCGCGCTTTCGTGCCGTCCGGCAGAATGGCCGAGATCGCGCGGACGTTGTCGCGCATGATCCCGTAGCGCAGCGACTTGCCGCCTGACGAATTGTTCGCCGCCATTCCGCCCAGCGTGCAGCGGGATGCAGTGGAGGGATCGACCGGGAACCAAAGCCCGTGCGGCTTCAGCGCACGGTTCAGTTCGTCGAGAACCAATCCCGGCTCGACCCGGGCGGTGAGTTTTTCGGTGTCGATGTCGAGGATACGGTTGAGATGACGCGTGTTGTCCAGCACCACGGCGCGGTTCACGGTCTGCCCGCATTGCGACGTGCCACCACCGCGGGGAAGCACCGGAGTTTCCTCTTCACGCGCGACGCTCATGGTCGCCTCGATGTCTTCGATCGAGCGCGGAATGACCACGGCTTCGGGAATCATTTGGTAGATCGACGCATCCGTAGCGTAGCGCCCACGCGACGCGGCATCGGTCATGACATCGCCTGAGACCGCGCCGGTCAAACGGCTGGAAAGACGGGTATTCTCACGCATGAGGCTCTGATTTTCCTCCCCTGCCGGCACCGGCTTCCCGGCCCGATTTTTATGTTGACTGGATTATGAATTCATAATTACGCTTTATCAACAGCAAACCGCGTCGACTCAACGGCGCTCGAGGGAGGACCAGATTCGATGCGCCAGGCTGGCAGACATTTCTTGCAAATTCCGGGGCCAAGCGCGGTTCCCGACCGCATCCTCAAGGCCATCGGCCAGCAGACCATCGACCATCGCGGACCCGATTTCGCCGAAGTGGGCAAGAAGGCCCTCGATGGCATGAAGACCATCTTCAAGACGAAGCAGCATGTCTTCATCTTCCCATCCTCCGGCACGGGCGCGTGGGAGGCGGCGCTGGTCAACACGCTGTCTCCGGGCGACAAGGTACTGATGTTCGAGACCGGGCATTTCGCCACGCTCTGGAACAAGATGGCGCGAAAGATCGGGCTGGAGCCGGAGTTCCTCGAAGGCGACTGGCGCGGCGGGGCGGAACCCGACCGCATCGAGGCGCGGCTGCGAGAGGATAAAAACCACGAAATCAAGGCGGTCTGCGTGGTGCATAACGAAACCTCCACCGGGTCGGTGTCTCCCATCGCAGAGGTGCGCAAGGCCATCGACGCGGCGGGCCATCCGGCGCTGCTGATGGTGGATTCGATCTCGGGGCTGGCCTCTATTGATTTCCGCTTCGATGAATGGGGTGTGGATGTCTGCGTGTCCGGGTCTCAAAAGGGCCTGATGCTGCCGCCCGGGCTGAGCTTCAACGCGGTCAGCGACAAGGCGCTTGAGCACGCCAAATCCGTGACCATGCCGCGCAGCTACTGGGATTGGCACGACATGGTCGGGCCCAACGCGAATGGCTACTTCCCCTACACACCGGGGACGAACCTGCTTTACGGCCTGAACGAAGCGATCGACATGCTGCACGAGGAAGGGCTCGATCATGTCTTCGCCCGCCACGCGCGCCACGGCGCTGCGACGCGTGCGGCAGTGCGCGCCTGGGGGCTGGAGGTGCTCTGCGCACGGCAGGGTCAGGAATCGGGTGTGCTGACGGCGGTTCTCGTGCCGGAGGGCCATTCCGCCGACGCGTTCCGCGCGACGACGCTCAAGCACTACGACATCTCGCTCGGCAACGGCCTGTCGAAGGTGGCCGACAAGGTGTTCCGCATCGGGCATCTGGGCGATTTCAACGACCTGATGCTGATGGCGACGCTCTCGGGAGTGGAGATGGGGCTCGCCAAGGCCGGAATTCCGCACCAGTCTGGCGGGGCGCAAGCCGCGATGGAGCATCTCAAGGAAACAACAGAAGAGCGGGTGGCCGCTGAATAACGCCCCGGGAGGGGGCATTAAAGGGAGGAAGAACCATGAACGTCAAAGCAACTATTCTTGCGAGTGTGGCGGCAATCACGATGCCGCTGGCCGCAACAGCCGCAGACCTGACACTGCGCTTCGGCCATGTCGGCAATCCGGGCTCGCTGTTCGAGGCATCCGCGAACGCGTTTGCGGAATGCGCCAACGGCAAGCTGGGTGATCGTGCCGAGGTGCAGACCTTCGGCGCAAGCCAGCTTGGCAACGACCGCGAGCTCTTGCAGAAGCTGAAGCTTGGCCAGGTCCATTTCTCGCTGCCGTCGTCGGTGATGTCATCCGTCGCACCGGAATTCGGCGTGTTCGAGATGCCGTACATCGTGCAGGATCGCGACCACATGCGGCGTATCCAGGCCGAACTGGGCGACACGTTCCAGGAAGCCGCGCTTGGCGAAGGCTACCGGATCATCGGCTACTTCGAAAACGGCTTCCGCCATATCACCAATAATGTACGCCCGATCAACACGCCCGAGGATCTGCAAGGCATCAAGCTGCGCACGCCGAACGGCGAATGGCGGGTCAAGATGTTCCAGCTCTACGGCGCGAACCCGACGCCGATGGCGTTCTCGGAAGTGTTCACGGCGCTTCAGACCAACGTGATCGACGGGCAGGAAAACCCCTATGCCCAGATCGCCTCGGCCAAGTTCCAGGAAGTGCAGGACTACCTGTCCATCACCGGTCACGTCTATACACCGGGCTACGTTCTGGTTGCGGAAAGCCAGTGGCAGAAGCTGCCCGAGGACGTGCGCGCCGATCTCGAAGCCTGCGGGTCCGAGACGCAGGACTTCGTCTACGATCACGCCGCCAAGCTCGAGGAAGAGCTGTTGCAGGTGATCCGCGATGCGGGGGTCGAGGTCAACGAGGCCGACAACGCCGCGTTCATCGAAGCGTCAGCGCCGATCTACGAAGAGTTCGCGAACACGGTCGATGGCGGGGCAGACCTGATCGAGCGTATTCAGAACCTCGCCTCGGGGTCCTGACCAAACTCTGCGCAGGGGGCCGATCATGGCCCCCTGTCCTCTTTCAGAAAATCAACCGAACCTGCTTCTTCTGACATCACCGGGCTCTGAGCCCGGCGGGGGCCACCTATGCTCAATTCACTGCGCACATTCTTTGAGGTCGTTCTCGAATATTTCGTGATCTTCCTCATGGTGATCCTGACAACCATCGTCGTGGTTGCGGTGATCTACCGACTGATGGGATCCAGCCTCGCGTGGTACGATGAGGTCGCCGCGATCCTTCTGGCGTGGATCACCTATTACGGATCGGCACTGGCCGCCCTGCGACGGCGGCATATCGGTTTCGACACGGTCCTGCTTTCGATCCCGATGCCCCTGCGCATGTGGGCGGTGATGTTGGCCGAAGCGATCTCGGCCGGGTTCTTCATCCTGCTGGCATGGGCTGGCTACACGGTGATGACCATTCTTGGTGGCATGTCGCTCACCTCGCTCACATGGGTGCCGATCAGTTTCACGCAATCCGTCATCCCCATAGGCGCTGTCCTGTTCCTGATCTGCCAGGTGCTGAGCCTGCCCGAATACTGGCGCAAGACCGCCGCCGGTGTGTCGCTCGAACATGCCGAAATCGAGGAAGAAGTTGAAACCGAGCTGAAGAAAGCGGGGAACGCCTGATGCTGATGCTGGGTATCTTCATCGCCATGGTTGCGATGATCTGTCTGAACGTGCCGATCGGCGTGGCCCTGGCTGTGGCGGCTGTCATCGGTCTTTTGGTTCTCGAAGGTGCCGGGTCCTTGGTGAATGTCGCGCTGGATATGTATAGCGGGTCGACCAAGTTCTCACTGATAGCCATCCCGATGTTCGTGCTGGCCGGCGCGATCATGAATGCAGGCGGCATCACGGACCGGCTCATCAATTTCGTTGCCGCCCTCATCGGGTTCGTACGGGGTGGCCTTGCGCATGTGAACATCGGCGTTTCGCTTTTCTTTGCCGAGATTTCAGGCTCCGCGGTCGCGGATGTGGCCGCAATGGGGTCCGTCATGATCCCGCAGATGAAGAAACGCGGGTATTCCGCTGCGTTCTCTGCTGCGGTGACATCATCTTCGGCGTCGCTTGCGATCATCATTCCGCCGTCGATCCCGATGATCCTCTATGCCACCTCGGCCAATGTCTCGGTCGAGCAGCTTTTCGTCGCCGGACTGATCCCGGGGCTGATGGGCGCGGCCGGGTTGATGGGGGTGGCTTACTATTTCGCCCGCCGCTACGACCTTCCGCGCGAAGATGCCTTTTCCGGTCGCGTTCTATGGGTTGCGTTCGTCGATGCGCTGCCCACCTTCGCCCTGCCGGTCATCATCCTCGGAGGTATCTTCGGCGGCTACGTCACCGCGACCGAAGCGGCTGGGCTTGCCGTTCTGGCCGCCATCATCATCAGCTTCTATTATCGGCAGGTCGATCTGAAGCACCTGCAACGCTCCATGCTGGATGGCGGGATGCAGACGGCGGTGGTGATGCTGCTTGTCGCCGCGTCGGTCGTCATGGGTGGCTTCCTGACCCGCGCGCAATACCCGCAGGAACTGGCGCAGGGCATCCTCGCGATCACCGACAACAAATGGCTGGTGCTGCTGATCCTCAACTTCTTCTTCCTTGTGATCGGCTTCTTCCTCCACTCGGCGGCAGCGATCATCCTCGTGGTGCCGATCGTCATCCCGCTCATCGACGCGGTCGGGATCAACCCGATCCATTTCGGGCTGGTGGTGACGCTGAACCTTGCCATCGGTCAGCAGACGCCGCCCGTGGCCAGCGTCCTCATCACCGCCTGCGCGGTCGCTCGGGCGAACATCTGGGACGTGACCAAGGTGAACATCTATTTCATCGCGGTCCTTCTGACAGTGCTTTTGATGTGCACCTACATCCCGGCGATCCCGATGTTCCTCGTGGATTACTTCTACAATTGAACATCGGCCTGTCCGCTTTTTCTTCCGGCGGGCGGGCCGTCTGACATTTCTCTTTTGACAGTCGTTGTTCGTGCCGATTTGCCATAGTGCACACACAGCCTCTTCGGTCCGACATCTGGTGTTCGACGGGCGATCCCGTAGAGTGCCCAGCACGTTCAGTATCTTGACCAAGGGAAGAATGCCGCGTGGATGAGGGTGTCTTGATCACGACCTTGGGGTTCCTTTTCCTCGCAGGTCTCGTGGCGGACCAGCTTGGACATGCGACCCGATTGCCGCGGGTGACGATGCTTCTGCTTTTGGGGTTGCTGGTCGGTCAATCCGGGTTCGGTCTCTTGCCGGAGTCCTCGGCCGAGTGGTTCGAACCACTTTCGTTCATCGCGCTGACGATGGTGGCCTTTTTGCTGGGCGGAGAGTTGACGCGCGAAAATCTGGCGCGGCACGGACGGGCGATCTTCGCCATCTCGCTCTGCGTGGTTGCGGGAACAACGGTCATCGTCTGGGGCGGTCTTTCGCTACTGGGCCTCGATCCCGGTCTTGCGCTCTTGCTCGGCGCGATCGCGACAGCGACGGCCCCTGCTGCGATCGCGGACGTCATACATCAATCGGGCATTCGCAACGGATTTTCCGAAACTCTGAGCGGTATCGTCGCGATCGACGATGTCTGGGGTCTCATGGTGTTCAGCCTCTGCCTTGCGTTGGTGCACCCGTTCGATGGCTGGTCGGGGCCGTTGATGATCGTCGCGTTCGACATCGGTGGCGCTATTCTGCTTGGCGCGGCCATCGGGTTCCCGGCGGCCTATTTCACCGGGAGGCTCAAGCCCGGCGAACCGCTCCAAACCGAAGCCATCGGCGTGGTTTTCATTACGGCAGGTGTTTCGATCTGGTTGGAGGTGTCTTTTCTTGTGGCCGGGATGACCGCCGGGGCCATCATCGCCAATTTCGCACAGCATCACGAACGCGCCTTCAACGAAATCGAGCATATCGAATGGCCGTTCATGCTGCTTTTCTTCCTGCTCGCGGGCGCGTCGCTTGAATTGGACGCGCTTTGGTCGCTGGGCTGGTTGACGGCGGCCTATGTCTTTCTGCGTATCGTCTCGCGTCTCGTAGCGGGAGAGATCGGCGCGCGGTTGGGAGGTGTGCCAACCATAGAGAGGCATGTGTACGGGCCCGCGCTCCTGCCGCAGGCCGGGGTTGCGGTGGGGATGGCCCTGGTCGCGGCCGAGGCGATCCCACAATGGGGCGCGACGATCATGACGCTGACCGTCGCGGCCACGGTGGTCTTTGAAATCCTCGGGCCACCGGTCACGTTGATGGCCCTGCGACACGTCAGTGCCAAGGAAGCCGCCAAGCAGTGACCGGTCACACTGGACGGCCAGAGGCCGACCCTAGCGCAACAGGCCCAACGCCTGCATGTCGGTGCCGAGCGGACCGCTGAGATCCTCGATCGAGTCATAGAGCAACTCGAGCATGTACGGCGGGTTATGCGCGTAGTTGCCGGGATCCGCTGTGACCAGCTTCCAGTTGTAGGTGGCCCGCAAGCTGCGCGGGGTCCAGGCATTGTAGGCGACCGGCTGCCCATCGCTTTGATCGGCCACGCCATCGCCGTTGGCATCGGTAAAGAAATACGGATAGCGCGTCCCGTCATAGACGATCGGCGTGCCGGCGACGTCAGCTGCGTAGTCCTTGATCATGTCGAGAAGCGTCGCGGCGTTGGTCTGGATGTCAGACTTGATGCCTTTGTTCGTGTCACCGCTGCCATCGTAGCTCTGCCGCGCGATGCGGATGTCTTCGGGCTCGTTTGCCTGGTGGCAGGTCAGGCAGGGCTCGAACGCCACTTCGAGCGTGTGCGGTTCGTGGCACGAAACACAGCTCGACACCGGGCGGGCGTGGAAGAAGCGTCCGGAATAGTCCTTGCCGTCGTAGTGGTAGCCCGAACCGCCATAACCCCCAAGCCATGTGGCGGCGGCGGTCGCATAGTGCGGGTTGATGAACCGCAATTCGGAATTCGGCGTGTCGAGGTCTAGGTCGGCCATCGCCTTGACCACGGTGCTGCCCGCGGTACGCCCTTGGTGGCAGGTCATGCAGGAGGCTTCGACACCCTGAACCGGGTGCATCAGGCCGCTTGGGAAGGCCACTTCCTCGATCTCGGCCAGTCCTGCATTGTGACAGGTGCCGCAATCGACGACGCCGCCGGTGTTGATCGGGCCTTCGACGCTTCCCGCAGCGGTGCCGTCCAACCCGTGATAATCGCGGAACCCCTCGCCAGAGTGACACGTCGCGCAGACAGCGGTGATTTCCTCTTCCTCGTCCCAATGACGAAACGCCTCGGCCGCCGCGTCGGCATGGGCCGAACGGAACCAGTCGCTGATGGATTGGTCATTCTTGATCTCGATGTCGGCGGGATTGAACGGGCCGGATTTCGGCAATGCAAAGGGCACCGTGTCCTCGGTTTCATCAGGACTTGCGGCTTCGTCCTGGCCCAGAACGGCATGCGTTCCGGCAAGGAACATCGCAAGTGATGCGACGGCGATCAGGGACGAGGTGGTCTTGAGGTATCTGGGCATCGTGTCAACTCCGGTGTCTGTGGCAACGGGGAACTCGGTTGTCAGATTACCATGGCACGCGGTCTTGCGGATTGCGGTAGATCAAACGCCCTTGCCTGATGTCGTGCTACCCATGCCCCATGCTTCAGTTCGGTTTTCGCTCAGGCCTCACGTTATCCTTCCCATCTCCGCCGCGCGCAGCGCCCGGCGTGGAAGACGTTATCACCGAAGAGGCAGGAATCCGCCCGCCACACGGCACCGCACCTCGCGTGACGTTGGAGGTGGAGGACGGCGCAGCGGTCGCGCAGGGCGCGCCGATGGCACGTCTGCGGGACGCGCCGGACGTTTGTTTCGTATCACCGATGCCGGGCCGCGTCGCACGAAGCGTGCTTTTGCAGGGGCACAGGCTGTCCGAAATCGTGATTTTCGGCGAAACCGGCGGTGATACCGTGACCCACCCGACCTCGGACGCGGAAACCGAGCCGGGCCTGCGCCGCCTGATGCAACGCGCCGGTTTCTGGCCGTGGATCAGGCGCCGTCCCTTTGGCGGGATGCCCGCCTCCGATGAACGTCCGGCTGCCATTTTCGTCATGGCGACCGATACCCGGCCCTTCGCCCCCGATCCGATCGAGGCACTTGCCGGGCTCGAAGAGGCGTTCTCGCGCGGTCTTCGGGCGTTGTCGATGTTGACGGACGGCACCGTTTTTGTGTGTCAGCACCCAGGGCCCGCGCTGATCGACCGCTCTGGCGCGGATCGAATTCGCACCGTCCAAAGCGGGCGACGCCACCCGCAGGGTGCGCCGGGGCTGCGCATCCACGCGCTGTGTCCTGCGGGGCTCGACACTCCGGTCTGGGACATCCACGCCGAGGACGTCGCATTGCTGGGTACGCTGATCGAAACCGGTCAATTGCCGATGACGCGGCTTGTGGCTGTCGAAGGAACCGCTTTGCGCGAAAGCCGTCTGGTGCGGACGCAAGTCGGGGCAGACCTGCGCGGATTGACCCATCGCATCGTCCATCCGGGTCAGCACACCTTGCTGTCAGGATCACCCCTGGACGGGCATCCCGCGCACTGGCTCGCTCCCAGTGATCGTCAGATCACCGTTCTGCCACGAGAGACGTCTGGCGCTCCATCGCATTGGCTGGTCGCCGCGCTGACCCGCTCGGCCACGCCAAAGCCAATGATCCCGAGCGCGGCACTGGACCAAGCATTCGGCGGCATGATCCCGGCGGCAGCCTTTGTTCGGGCGCTGAGTTCGGGCGACGACGAGACAGCGATGAAAATGGGGGTACTGTCGTTGCTCGAGGACGACATCGCACTGGCCGATTACGTGCTGGGCGGAAACGCGCACCTGTCAGAGCTTTTGCGTGGCATGTTGGACCGGATCAGGACGGAGTTCGCGGCATGATCCGGGGCCTTTGGACACGAGAGACCGTGGCGATCGTGCTCCTGGCGGCGTATCTGCCGCTGGCGCTTTTCTGGCTGTGGTTCGGCGGCATGGAAGAGGTGCAGCGCCTTGCACTGGCGGCGCTGGTTCTTGCGATCTGGCACCTTGTCTTCCTGCTGGCCCGCGCGCAGCCGATCTCTCTGTCGGCGGTGATCACAGCACTGGCGGTGGCGATGCTCGCGCCCGAGGGGCTGGGGCCGTTCCGTCTGATTCTCGGAATCAGTTTCGGTGCCGTGATGGGCGAATTGGTCTTTGGCGGCTGGGGTCGCAACGTGGTCAATCCGGCGACCGTGGCGCTGTCCTTTCTGGGCTTTGGGTTCCCCGGCTTTCCATGGCCCGAGATCATGACGCCAGTGGCCTGGGCCGCGATCCCGACCGCGGTGATTGGCGTCTTCATGGGCGTTTTGCCCGGAGGCGTCATTTTCGCTGCAACGTTAGGCGCGACCGGCGCGGTCGCGTTGGGCGTGTTGCCCTCATTTGCGCTGCCCGCGGCGGGCGTCGTGCTTGTCCTGCTCGTGGCCGATCCGGTCACGAGTGCCACGACGATGCTGGGCCGCTGGCTCAATGGTCTGCTCTACGTCGCGTTGGTGATCCTCTTCGCGACGGGTTGGCAGGACGCTGCGCCGGTGCAATTCGCAGTCGCCGCCGCCCTTCTGACATCGCTTGCGGCACCCGTCCTCGACGAGGTGGCACTGGCACTCTGGTATGCTCAAAGACGGAGGCGACATGGCCGATCCTGACCGCAACCCGTGGCGGCGCTTCCTTGCCCTGCCGAATGAAAGCCGGACCAAGACGCTCGTCATGGCGTTTCTCGTGGCGGCGGTCTGTGCCCTGATGGTCAGCGGCGCGACTGTGCTGCTGCGGCCGATCCAGGCCGCCAACCGCGCCGCCGAGGAACAGGCCCGGATCGAGGCGCTGGTGCGCGGCATTCCCGGCATGGCCGACCTGCTGGAACAATCCGGCGGCACGTTGTCGACCGTGGTGATCGACCTCGACGACGGGCGTGCGGCGCAGGACGTGACGACTGACACTCTGGACACCGCTCTGGCCGATACCGGCAACTGGACGGCGCTCGATGCCGGTGCGGACCTAGCCGATCTGGGTCAGCGGCCCGATTATGCGCAGATCTTCCTGCTGCGTCAGGGCGACGCGATTTCCCTCGTCCTGCTGCCGATGACAGGGCAGGGCTATGGCGGACGCATCGACGCGATCCTCGCGCTTGAAGGCGACATGAATACCATCGCAGGCATCGCCATCACCAGCCATTCCGAAACCCCCGGCCTTGGCGGGCGGATCGAGGACCCGTCCTGGCAGGCCAGCTTCCCGGGCACCGAGATACGCGACGACAGCGGTGAGCTGCGTTTCAACGTGGCGCGGGGCGATGCGTCGGGACCCTACCAGGTGGACGGCATTACCGGGGCAACGCGCACGGGGCGGGGGATTTCGAACATGGTGCGCTTCTGGCTTGGCTCAGACGGTTACGGCCCGCTGATCCGCGCCATCGAACGCGGGGAGTTCTGACATGCCCGCGCGTTTCGACATCTGGACAACGCTGACCGAGCCACTGATCCGGCAGAACCCGGTGACGCTGCAAATCCTCGGCATCTGTTCGGCGCTGGCGGTGACAACCTCTCTGGCGACGGCGCTGACCATGTCGGTGTCGCTGACCGTGGTGCTGACGCTGTCGGCAATCCTCATCAGCCTGATCCGTCGCCACATCCCCGACACGATCCGTCTGATCGTGCAGATCGTCATCGTCGCGTCGCTAGTGATCGTCATCGACCAGGTGCTGCAAGCCTATCTCTCCGAAATCAGCCGCGCGCTGTCGATCTATGTCGGCCTGATCACCACCAACTGCCTCGTGCTGGGCCGTACCGAAGCCTATGCGCGCCACCATGCGCCGTTCCCGGCAGCGGTGGACGCGTTTGGCAACGGGCTGGGCTATTCGCTGATCGTACTGGTCATCGGTGGGGTGCGGGAGCTTTTCGGGCGCGGGCAACTTTTCGGCTGGCAGGTGCTGCCGCTGACGGATGCGGGCGGATGGTTCACGCCGCTCGGCCTGATGCTGCTCGCGCCGTCGGCGTTCTTTTTGCTGGGCGGTCTGGTTTGGGCGATCCGGTCAGTCCAGCCCGAGCAGGTCGAGGCCCCCGAACACGTGCCACCCGCCGACGTGAGGCCAGCGGAATGACCGAGCTATGGGCCCTTTTCCTGTCGGCGGCTTTTGTCGACAATATGCCGCTGACGCTGTTTCTGGGTCTGTGCACCTTCCTCGCTCTGTCCAGACGCCCCGAAAGCGCCATCGGTCTTGGCATCGCGATGACCGGCGTGCTGGGTGTGACGGTGCCGCTCAACTGGCTGATCTACGAGGGGCTTCTGGCTCCGGGCGCATGGGCCTGGGCCGGATTGCCCGAACTTGACCTGTCCTACCTGGCGCTGATCGCCTTTATCGGCGTGATCGCGGCGACGGTGCAGCTGCTGGAAATGGTGCTTGACAGGTTCTTCCCGACGATCCACGCGGCCTTCGGGGTCTTCCTGCCGCTTCTGACGGTGCAATGCGCGATCCTTGCAGGCAGCCTCTTCATGGTGGAACGGGCCTACACTCTGGCGGAGTCGGCTGTCTTCGGGCTCGGCAGCGGGCTGGGTTTTGCCATCGCGGTCGGGATGCTGGGTGCGCTGCGTACGCGATTGGCCTATGCCGATTTGCCTGCCGGGTTGCGGGGTCTGGGCATCGCGTTTGTCCTGACCGGGCTGATGTCGCTGGGCTTTGCGTCCTTCGCGCAGATGGCGGTGTCGCCATGACGGAAATCGCGCTGGGCAGTTTCGTGATCGTGGCGCTGGTCCTTGGATTGGCGACCGGGTTGCTGGTCTTGCGGCGGCGGTTGATCCCGGCCGAGGCGCTGGACATCGACGTGAACGGCGCGCGGCACATCACGGCGCAGCGAGGGGACAAGCTGCTCGATGCGTTGCACAACGCCGATATCCCGATCCCTGCGGCCTGTGGCGGCAAGGGCACCTGCGGGCTGTGCCGTGTCACTGTTACCGGAGAGGGGGCGGGCGAACCGCAAGCGACCGAGCGGGGTGTTTTGTCGCCGAAGGAGCGGCGCGATCACGTGCGCTTGGCCTGCCAGACCAGCCTGCGCGGCGATTGCGCCGTCGAAGTGCCCGAAGGCATCCTGAGCGCAGGCGGGGGCTTCGTCTGCACCGTCGCCTCGACCCGGATGCTGGCACCGCTGATCCGCGAGATCGTGCTCGACCTGCCCAAAGACCGGCCGAGCGACTTTCACGCGGGGGATTTCATGCAGATCACCGCACCGCCCTATCAACTCGACTTCGCGACACTGGATGTGCCTGACGCCTTCCGTGACGCGTGGGAGATCGCGGGCTGGCGCAAAATGCGGGTTTCCTCCGACACTGACGTGACCCGCGCCTATTCGCTTGCCAGCCGCCCCGAGGACGCAGGCACCGCCGTCTTCAACATCCGCCTCGCCGTGCCGCCCGCCGGGCGCGAACACGACATTCCGCCGGGGATCGTCTCGTCCTGGCTTTTCAAACTGGAGCCGGGGGATGCCGTCACCCTTTCGGGCCCGTTCGGAGAGTTCCACGTCCAGCCCACCGACTGCGAAATGGTCTATGTCGGTGGCGGCGTCGGCATGGCTCCGCTGCGGGCGATGATCCATCAGGAACTCGGTCGCGGCACCACCCGCCGCATCCGCTACTTCTACGGCGCGCGGACGGCCTCCGATCTGTTCTACGCGCGGGAGTTCGAGGCTCTTGCGCATGACAACAGGAATTTCAGCTGGACACCCGCGCTGTCCGACCCGGCCCCCGGCGACAGATGGACTGGCGCGACCGGGTTCATCCACGAGGTCCTGCGCGCGGAAATGGCCAGCCACCCCGCGCCCGAGGAGTGCGAATACTACCTCTGCGGCCCGCCGGTGATGATTTCGGCGGTTCTTGGCACGCTGGAACGGTTGGGCGTTGAGCCCGACTCCATCTTTTACGACGATTTCGGAGCCTGAGACATGCAAAGCCACTTTCCATCACGGCGCGATTTCATGATCGGTCTGGGCGCGATCCTCGCCGCTCCGCCCCGTCTCCACGCGGCCACACCCGAACTTCTCGAAGGTGCCGCTTTTGGCACGCATTGGCAGATCACGGGCCCCGAGGGAGCTGACCTTGGCACTCTTCGGCCTTCACTTGATGCCCTCTTCCAAGACATCGACAGCGAGATGTCGCCGTGGCGAACCGACAGCGTCATCAGCCATTTCAACGCCAGCGCCTCAGGTCTGTCCGTCAGCGAGGAGATGATCGGAGTGGCACAAGCTGCCTTGCACCTGGCGCGCCAAAGCGAGGGCGCGTTCGATCCAACGGTGGGACCGCTGGTGGCGCGATGGGGGTTCGGGCCGATCGAACGCGGAGGTTCGCCCGACTGGCGGAGCCTCTCGGCTCAGGGCAGTCGCCTTTCCAAGTCGCAAGGCGACCTCACGTTGGATCTCTGCGGTATCGCAAAAGGGCGGGCGCTGGATCGGGCCGTTGAACTGGCACAAGGGGCAGGTTTGGACAACGTCCTGTTCGATCTCGGAGGAGAGTTGCGGGCGTTGGGGCGCCACCCCGAGGGTCGCGACTGGCGGCTTGCGATCGAGCATCCAAACCCATTGCAGCCTCCTGCTGCCCACTTGAATTTGCCTGCGGGGCTGGCCGTCGCCACCTCCGGCCTCAGCGCGCAGAGCTATATTCTCAATGGTCGCACCTGGGGACACATCATTGACCCCAAGCGCGCCGAGCCGGTTCAGGGCGCGTTACGCTCTGTCACGGTGCTCGCTTCCGACGCGATGACGGCGGATGGCTGGGCGACTGCGTTGTTTGCCGCCGGCGATGATGCGGGTCCTGCACTTGCACGCGCAAACGACATCGCCGCGCTCTTTCTTTACGAGTCCGGGACGGCGCTGCGCAGGGTCGAGACCGGCGGCATCGGCGAGGTCCTGACATGAAGGGAAGACGTCAATGATGGAAGTTGTCATCGCTGTCGCGATCATCGGATTGTCCGCCGTAGGACTGGGGCTCGGCCTCATGCTGGGTCGAGGACCGGCCCTGACCACTTGCAGTGCCGCTGCGAACCGGCCCGAAGGCCGCTGCGCCGATTGTCCATTGCGCGCGCGCCGCGATGCCGAGGTGACGGAATGAGCAAGAAACCCATCGCCACCATCATGCGGACGGAGTTTCCGACCCTGACCGCGGACACGCCGATCCGACGGGCGGCGGCTCAATTGGTCGACGCCCGCGCTGCTGCGGCCCCTGTGCTGACCGAGGATGGTCGCCTGGCGGGGCTGATCACACAGAAGGACTGTTTCCACTCGGCACTTCACGCCAGCTACTACCGCGAATGGACGGGCAAAGTGGGCGATCACATGAGCCGTGACGTCGTCACTGCGAATGCACAAGACGACCTTATCAAGGTGGCCGAGATGTTTCTGACCTATCCGCACCGCGTGTTTCCGGTCTTGGATGGGCGACAGGTGGTGGGCGTCATCCACCGCTCGGACATCCTGACCGAGCTGGTTCGGCTGGGATGAACCCCAGCCTTTTGAGGACGGAATGATCTTGGTCCGTGCGCTTTTCCAATGCCTTTGTTATGCAACGAACAAACGCTTTGCACCGCACCAAGACGAGACGCCGTGTCCCACAGACGATACGCCATCTACTACGTCCCGCCCTCCGGCGTGTTCGCCCGGTTCGGGGCGGAGTGGTTGGGCTGGGATATCGACACCGGCAAAACCACATCGCAACCTGACCTGCCGGGGCTTGCACAGATCACCGAACGCCCGCGCCGATACGGCTTTCACGCGACGCTGAAGCCGCCCTTCCGGTTGGCCGACGGCGCGGATATCCGGCAATTGCGCGACGCAGTGGCCGAGGTGGCGTGCGATGTGGCACCGGCGTCATGCGACGGGTTGGAGCTCTCCCGTCTTGGTCGCTTCCTTGCTTTGACAGCCGTCGGCGATGCTGCGGCCGTGTCGCAGGTGGCGTCGGACTGTGTGGCAAAGCTTGATGGGTTTCGTGCGGCCTCAACCGAAGCGGAATTGGCCGCACGCCAGAAATCGCGGTTGAGCGACCGACAACAACGCACTCTCGAACGATGGGGTTATCCCTACGTCATGGAGGATTTCCGCTTTCACATGACCCTGACCGGACAGCTGCCGAAAGCCGACATCGCATTCTGGACGGAAACACTCCGCGCGCGGATGCCTGATCTGCCGTCCCCGTTTGTCCTCGACGCGATCACCTTGGTCGGTGAACGTGAGGATGGGCATTTCGAAGTGATCCAACGGTATCCCCTGACGGGCTGAGAGACCGCTCACAGGATCGGGCGGAATCCTTGGATCACACTCGCGCCGCGCATCACAGCTGCGTCCCAATAGCGGCTTTCCCATTCCGTTGCGCCAAGATAGCGTGCGCGCATGACAGCAGGTCGAAACAGATCGGGAAATGCACGCATCACGCGTGCGAACACACGGACATGACAGGTCGCGACGCAGCCGGATTTTCCCTTCGACCGGGTGAGACATCCGGCGAGATGCACCTGTCCGGGCCGTTGACCATCTACACCGTGACCGCGGCCCGCACCGAATTGCAGGCGCTCGCGCCGGATGACGTCAGCACACTCGACATCTCGGCGCTCGATCGGCTCGATACGGCGGGCGCTTGGGCGCTGGTGCAACTGCAAACACGATTTGCAGACGCGGGCCGGGACGTGTCGATCACCGGTGCCAGCAGCGAGGCCGCCAGCCTGCTCGAAAGCGTTGAACAGGCCATGCCGGAAAAACAGGCCGTGGCCGAAGAACGGCTGACTTTCAAAGCCTGGCTCGACAGGTTTGGCCGCAAGGTCATGTCGGGCGTCGCTTTCTTGCGGGCCTTGACCGCGTATCTTGGCATGTTCCTGCACCGCCTCGGGCGGGCCATACGCCACCCGAGCGAATTCCGCCTGACGTCGCTGGTACACCATTGCGAAGAGGTCGGTCTGAAAGCCGTGCCGATCGTGGCGCTCATGGCCTTTCTCATCGGCGTCGTACTGGCCTTTCAGGGTTCGACCCAGCTGCGCCAGTTCGGTGCCGAGGTTTTCGTGGTGGACCTGATCGCCATCTCCGTCCTGCGCGAGTTGGGCATCCTTCTGACGGCGATCATCGTCGCCGGGCGCACCGCCTCGGCGTTCACGGCGGCCATCGGCTCCATGAAGATGCGCGAGGAAATCGACGCCATGCGCACGCTTGGCCTTGATCCGGCGATGAACCTCTTTGTGCCTCGGATACTGGCGCTGCTCATCATGTTGCCAATCCTCGGGCTGATCGCAAACCTTGCAGGTCTCTTCGGCGGTGGGCTGATGTCGTGGATCGACCTTGGCATTTCGCCTGCCATGTTCATGACGCGTCTTGTCGAAGGCACATCGGTCGACCACGTCTTTGTCGGGCTCGTCAAAGCGCCGTTTTTCGCGCTCATCATCGGGGTCGTCGGCTGTCATGCCGGCATGCAGGTCCAAAGCAATGCGGAGTCACTGGGCCGCATGACCTCCAACGCTGTGGTGACGGCGATCTTTGCCGTGATCGTGGCCGACGCGGTGTTCTCGATCTTCTTCGCGCGGATCGGCATATGACCGAGCGGGAGGTGGTCATCAAACTGCGCGGCATTCGCAACCAGTTCGGGTCGCAGGTCGTGCATGAGGATCTGGACCTCGACGTCTATCGCGGCGAGATCCTTGGGGTTGTCGGCGGTTCGGGCACCGGGAAATCGGTGTTGCTGCGCACCATTGCCGGGTTGCAGAGACCGGCGGCGGGCAGCGTCGATGTGCTTGGCACGGATGTTCTCAACGCCGATGAGGACACCCGACAGGCGTTGGAGAACCGCTGGGGCGTGATGTTTCAGGATGGCGCGCTGTTTTCGTCGCTGACCGTGCGCGAAAACATCGAAGTGCCGATGCGGGCAATTCCCGGGCTCGACCCTGCGATCCGAAGCAACCTTGCCGATCTGAAAATCTCGATGGTGGGTCTGCAATATCTTGCCGGTGACAAATACCCCTCCGAGCTTTCGGGCGGCATGCGCAAGCGCGCGGGCCTTGCGCGGGCACTCGCGCTCGATCCGGACATCGTGTTCCTGGACGAACCGACAGCCGGGCTTGATCCGATCGGGGCCGCGGCCTTTGATCAGTTGATCCGGGGCTTGAGCCACTCGCTTGGTCTGACTGTGTTTCTGGTCACGCATGATCTCGACACGTTGCACGCGACCTGTGATCGCATCGCAGTGCTTGCGGAACGAAAGGTGCTGGTGACTGGCACGATGCAAGATATGCTGGACGTCGATCACCCGTGGGTCCACGAGTATTTCCACGGACCGCGCGCGCGGGCTGCGGCTCAGGCCGAACCGCGCGCGTCCGAAAAGAAAGGCGACTGACTTGGAGACCAAGGCGAATTTTGTCCTGATCGGAGCCTTCACGCTTGCCGGGTTGGTGGGAATCCTCGGGTTTTTCCTGTGGTTTGCCCAAGTCGAACTGGACCGCCAATTCGATTACTACGACATCCGCTTCTCGTCGGTCGCGGGATTGAGCAATGCCTCGGACGTGCGGTTCAGCGGTTTGCCCGTAGGGCAGGTTGTGGATGTAAGACTATCGCCCAATCAAGACGGCACGATCCTCGTCCGGGTCGAGGTCGATGCCGAAACCCCTGTCAGAACCGATAGCGTCGCCACGATCGAGGCGCAGGGCGTCACCGGCGTGTCCTTCGTCGGGATCGACCCCGGAACACCCTCGGCCGATCTGCTCGAGCCGACCGAGGAAGAGCCCGTCCCCGAGATCACCGCTGGCCGATCCACCCTGCAGAGCCTGTCCGAAGACGCCCCGCGCCTTTTGGAAGAGGCGTTGACGCTGGTCAACGATATCGGTGAATTGCTGGGCGGTGAAAACCGCGAGCGGATCAACAGCATCATCGTCAATGTCGAAACCGCTTCGGCCGATTTTGCCGACACGCTCGAGGGGTTCGCCGGGATCAGCACCACGGTCAACGACTTTGCCGAACAGATCAATTTGTTCAACGAAACGCTCAACACCTTGACGGGCGACCTGACCGATGTCCTCCGCACTGCGGATACCACTCTGGTGTCGATCGGTGAACTGTCCGAGCAGGGCAAGGGCGTGCTGGCCGCAGGCTCCGACACGCTGGCCAGCGCGCAATCGGCCATCACCCGCACCGAGGAATACGTGGCATCGGACCTCAGCCAGACCACGGAAGAGCTGCGTGCGACCGCGACGGCGCTGCAACAGGAAATCACCGCGCTCTCCGCCGATGCGCGCGCGCTTATGGCGACGCTCAACACAACGGGCGAAACCGCCACCGCGCGGCTGCAAGAGGCGCAAGCGACGCTGACAGCCACCGATGCCCTGATCGCACGGTTGGACGGGGCCGCCGCCATCGTCGGTGAGACGGCAGGAAATATCGACACCCTGGTCCGCGAAGAGGGTACGCCCCTGCTGGCCGAGACCCGCGCGATGGTAGCGGACGCGGACCGCGCCATTGCTTCGGTTGCGACCATCGCGAACGAAGACCTGCCCGTCATCATCGAGGACATCCGCCAGACCGCCGAGACCTTCCGCACCGTGGCGACCGAAGTTGGCGATAACCTCACGGCGTCCAGCGCGTCGGCCGAAGCCGTTCTGGAAACCGCCCGCGTCACACTCGAGGACGCGCGTGTATCCTTTGCCAACGCCAACGAAACCCTGTCGGCGATAAACGGCGCTTTGGAAACCGGCGACCGGGCGCTGGGCGCTGCGGAACGCGCCTTCACCGGCGCGGACCGGGTCATCAACGAAGACCTGTCGGGCATCATTGCGGGGCTGGAGCAATCGCTCGAAAGCCTGAACGGCGCCATCGGGCAGGTGTCCGACGAAATACCGGGCATGTCGGCGGATCTGCGCGCGGCCAGCCAATCGGCGTCCGCCACCTTTGCCGAATTGCGCCGCCTGACCGATGCGTCCTCTCCGTCGATTCAGGAATTCACGACAACAGCGTTGCCGCTTTATTCCCGATTGGCGCAGGAAACGCGCGCCTTGATTGCAAATCTGGATCGTTTGACCGATCAGATACAGCGTGACCCAGCGCGGTTCTTCCTCGACCGCGAAACGCCGGAGTTCAGACGATGAAAATGCTCACCCTGCTGCGCAAAGCGATTGCCTTGGCTGCCCTGACGGCCCTGTCGGGATGCGCCGCCATTTCCGCCGTGAGCGACGCCGCAACGCCTTTGGACGTCTACGAATTGCGCGCGCCCGATACGATCACCGCGACACGCGGGGCACCGGCACCAAGCGATGTCATTATCGAGCTGCCAACCACCAGCGGCGCCTTGTCCACCGACCGCATCATGATCCGCCCGAACGCGTTGCAGGCGCAATACCTACCAGATGTACGGTGGAGCGATCCAACGCCGGTGATGGTTCAAACGCTGATGCTGCGGTCCATCGAAGCGACGGGGGCCGTGCGCTATGTGGGCCGCGAGCCGCTCGGGGTCAGCGGCGACTATGCCATTGTGACCGAAGTCATCGATTTTCAGGCGCAGGTGACGCCGGACGGGGAAAGCGCCGTGGCGAATATCACGCTTCTGGTGCGGATGGTGCGCGAACGCGACGCACGCATCGTGGCCAGTCGCCGGTTCACCGCCAGCATGCCTGCCACCTCTACGGAAACCAATGCCGTGATCGACGCCTTCAGCGGGGCGTCGGATCAGGTCTTTGCCGAATTCGCCGCGTGGGTGCAGAGCGCGATCTAGGGCTCCTCTCTGGTCACGCCGATTGTCACGCGATTCCGGCTGCGCACATCGCATCGGCCACCTTCTTGAAGCCCGCGACATTGGCCCCCGTCGTGTAGTCGACACCGTCTCCGGTCTTGCCCGCCTCCGCGCAGTTGTCGTGGATGTCCTGCATGATGTCCTTCAGCGCCTCGGCCAGATCATCGCGGGACTGGCTGCGGCGCTGGCGGTTCTGGCTGATCTCCAGCCCGGACACCGCAACGCCACCAGCATTGGCGGCCTTGCCGGGCGCAAACAGCACCCCGGCCTCGCGAAACGCATCCTTCGCCTCGGTCGTCGTCGGCATGTTGGCGCCTTCGACGATCACCTTGCATCCGTTGTCGATCAGCGCCTTGGCGCCATCCTCACCAAGTTCGTTCTGCGTGGCACAGGGCAGGGCAGCATCGCAGGCAACATCCCAAGGCGTCTTATCGGCATGCCATGTGGCGTCGAATTCGTCGGCATAGGCCTCAAGGCTCGCACCCGGTTTCGACTTGTGATCGCGCACCCAGTCGATCTTGTCCTGCGTCAGCCCATTCTTGTCGTGGATGAACCCCTTGCTGTCCGACAGCGTCACGACCTTGCCGCCGTTGCAGACAGCCAGCTCAGCCGCGAATGTCGCCACATTTCCGGCGCCCGAAATGACAATGGTCTTGCCGTCGATCTGATCGTTATGCTCGGCCAGCATGTGACAGAGAAATTGCACGACACCATAGCCTGTGGCCTCGGTCCGCATCTCGCTGCCGCCAAAGGCCAGCCCTTTGCCGGTCAGCACCCCAGCGAACCTGTTGGTGATGCGACGGTACTCGCCGAACATCCATCCGATCTCGCGCGTGCCGACATTGATGTCTCCGGCGGGGATGTCGATATCCGGGCCGATATGGCGGTGAAGCTCCTGCATGAAGGACTGGCAAAAGCGCATGATCTCGTCGTCGGAGCGCCCTGACGGATCGAAATCCGCGCCGCCCTTGCCGCCGCCCATCGGCAGGCCGGTCAGCGCGTTCTTGAACGTCTGTTCGAAGCCAAGGAATTTCAGGATCGACTGGTTCACCGACGGGTGAAAGCGCAGCCCGCCCTTGTAGGGTCCGATGGCCGAATTGAATTGCACGCGGTAGCCGCGGTTGACGTGGGCGACATTGTCATCGTCGCGCCATTCGACGCGGAACGACACGATGCGGTCGGGTTCGGTCAACCGTTCAAGGATCGCCGCATCGCGGTAGGCCGGTGTTTCGTTGACGACCGGGATCAGGTCGGGGATCACCTCGTTCACCGCCTGGTGAAAGGCATTCTCGCCCGGGGTGCGGTCCTTGAGGGTGGAAAGAAAACCGTCGAGGTCGATCTTGCTGCTGCTCATGAAGCCTGTCCTTTTTTGATTAGAGGCTGACCGTCAACTCTCCCAAGCGTTCCGTCAGCTTCATGTTTTCGCGGTAATCCACCGGCATCACCACAAGTGACGGTCCAGCGGTATCGAGAGCAACGGTCAGATGGGTTCGCAGGTCTTCGGCACGGGTGCAGGTGCTACCGTGCCAGCCAAAGCTCTTGGCCAGATCCATCCAGTTCGGATTGCCGAAGGACAGATCGGTGTGACTGCCGAACTCCTGCTCCTGCTTCCAGGCGATCAGACCGTAGGCCTTGTCCTCCCAGACCAGCATCGTGATGTCGGAATTGAGCCGCCGCGCGGTTTCCATTTCCTGCACGTTCATCAAGAAATCCGCGTCACCCACCAGCCCAAGCACCTTGCGCCCCGGGCAACTAATTGCGGCACTGATGGCACCGGGCAGCGGCATCCCCATAGAGCAAAACCCGTTCGAGATGATGCACGTCCCCGGCTCGTGGCATTGGTACTGGCGCGCGACCCACATCTTGTGCGCGCCTACGCCACACAGCAGAATATCGTTAGGGCCAAGGCAGGCGCGGACATCGGCAATCGCTTTCTGCGGCGTGATCGGGCCTTCGCCGGTTTCGTCGGCATGCATGGCGAACTCGGCCTGCATCTTGTCGCGCAGCGCCACTTGGGCCGAGACATCGTAGTCAAGCTGCGCGACCTTGGCGCGATCCTCCAGAGCAGAGATCGCCGCCGCGAGGTCCCCGACGATCTCCACCTCCGGAATGTAGGTGTTGTCCACTTCGGCGGGCAGGAAGTCGATATGCACGATCTTGGTGTCGCCCTTGGGATTCCAGCTGCTCGGCGGGTATTCGACCATATCGTAGCCCATTGTGATGATGAGATCGGCATCCTCGACCATAGGCATCGGGAAATCGCGCTGTCCCATCCCAATGGTGAACAGGCATCGCGGATCGTCCAGATCCAGCGCGCCTTTCGCCATGAAGGTCATCAGCGCCCCGATGCCCGTGGTGTCGCAAAACGCCCGAAGCGCGGCACTGGCACGGGTGCGGATGGTGCCGTTGCCCGCGATGATCAGCGGCCGCTTGGCCGCCGCGATCAAGTCCCATGCCTGATCCAGCGCCTTGCTGTCCGGTGCCGATCGGCGCACCGGCACGACCTTGAGAGGTTTGGCGTCGGTCTCCGTCGCGGCCACGTCCTCGGCCAGTTCGATATGTACCGCGCCGGGCTTTTCCGCCTCGGCCAGCTTGACCGCCTTGCGCACGATTTCCGGAATGGCATCGGGGGACAGGATCGCCTGCGACCACTTCGTGACCGATTTGAACATGCCGACCACGTCCATCACCTGATGGCTTTCCTTGTGCTGCCGTGTGGTCGCGGCCTGACCCGTGATCACGAGCAGCGGCGCGCGGTCCATGTTCCCGTCAGCGACCCCGGTCATCAGGTTCGTGGCCCCCGGCCCAAGCGTGCCAAGGCACACGCCGACCGATCCGGTCAGACGGCCATGCACGGCCGCCATGAATGCCGCCCCCTGTTCATGGCGACACAGGACGAACTCGATCGACGAGTTTTGCAGCGACATCAGCATGTCGGCGTTTTCTTCGCCCGGCACGCCGAAGATGCGTTTGACGCCTTCCGCTTCGAGGCATCGCACAAACAGGTCGCTGGCTTTGGTCACGTTGGTCTCTTCCTTGTATGGGCTCTGCTCGTAGATAGGCTTGCGCCCTCGGATGGCGAGCGGAAGAGGAACCCCGGTAGGGGTGATACGTTCCCGTGGCCTTTCGGACCGGCGTCACTCCAGGCGTTTGCCGGGCGACAAATAGGACGGGTCGGCCTTTACCTCGATCAGGTTGACACCACCCCGGTCACGCGCTGCAGCGACGGCGGCGACAAAGCTGTCGAAATCCCGTGCTTTCTCGGCATGGGCCCCGAAGGATTGCGCGAAGGCGCAGAAATCGGGATTGGTCAGCGCCGTGCCCGACACCCGGTCGGGGTATTCGCGTTCCTGATGCGCACGGATCGTACCGTAGCGGGCGTTGTCGATGATGATCACGGTCAGGTTCAGGTCGTGATGCACCGCCGTGGCCATTTCCTGACAGGTCATCATGAAACACCCGTCGCCCGCAATGGCGAACACCTCGCGCGTCGGTTCACAGATCGCGGCGGCGACGGCGGCGGGAAGGCCATAGCCCATCGACCCCGATGTGGGCGCAAGCTGCGATCCCGGCGCGCGGTAGCGGTAGAAGCGGTGCAGCCACCCGGCGTAGTTTCCCGCGCCATTGCACAGGATCGCGTCGTCGGGCAGCGTGTCCGCCAGATGCGCGAAATAGGGCGCCAGAGGATCGTCGGGCACCGACGCGGGATCGCTGAACGAACCGTACGTTTCGCGCAGGTCTTTCGTACGGTTCACGAACCGCTCCGGCGCGATGGCGTCCCAAGACGCCACCTCCACGCAGAAGCTTTCGGTATCCGCCACCACCGCGATTTCAGGCTCGAAGACGCGCCCGATTTCTTCGGGTTCGGGAAACACATGCACCAGCGATTGATCCGGCACCGGGGGCGTCAGGATCGTATATCCGGCGGTCGTCATTTCCCCCAGGCGGGGGCCGATGGCGATGAGCAGATCGGTCTCTTCCATGATCTGCCGCAGATAGGGCGGCGTGCCGACACCGTAGTGACCGATGTAGTTCGGGTGGCGGTTGTCCATGAGGCCCTGACAGCGCAGGGACACCGACACGGGCAGGCCCTGTGTCTCGGCAAACCGCGCAAGCGCCGCGATGCCGGTTTTGGTCCACCCCCCGCCACCTGCCATGACCAGCGGAGCCTTCGCTTCGGCGATGCGCGCCTTCAGCGACTCCAAAATTTTACCGGATGGTAAAAAACGCGGAGCCTCGATCCGGGCGGGTGGTGTCGGCGGGGTGATCTCGTCGTAAAGCATGTCCTCGGGCAGGGCGAGCACCACTGGGCCGGGGCGACCCGACATCGCCACGCGAAAGGCGCGGCTGACATATTCCTGAAGCCTGGAGGCATCGTCGATCTGCGCGACCCACTTGGCCATCTGCCCGAACATGCGCCGGTAGTCGATTTCCTGGAACGCCTCGCGATCAATCATGTCGCGTGCGACCTGGCCCAGGAACAGGATCATCGGGGTCGAGTCCTGATAGGCCACATGCACCCCCGCGCTCGCGTTTGTTGCACCCGGCCCGCGCGTCGCGAAACAGATGCCCGGACGCCCCGTCAGTTTGCCATAAGCGTCGGCCGCCATCGCGGCGCCGCCTTCCTGTCGACATGTGATGAAGCGGATGTCGGTCTCGCGGCCGTAGAACGCATCCAGCACCGGCAGATAGCTTTCGCCCGGCACTCCAAAGGCGGCGGTGGTGCCTTGGGCGACCAGAAGATCGACAAGATGGTCTGCGGCGCGGAGCGTATGGTTCGTGCGGGTCATGATCTGCGGGGCCTTCGGGTTGTTTGCCCAAACGCTAGACAGGTTCGCGGGACAGGGCAAACAGATGGTCGGTCGTGGTGTCGCGGATGTCGGCTCTGAGGTGACACGCGCGCCTGCGCACTGTCAGTATCGGGACATGAGACTTCTGCACAAAACCCATGAACACGCGAACGCGATCCTGACGGCGCTTTCCGATGTGCCTTTTCCCAGCACCGATGCAGAGCGGCCCAAGGCACTGCTGACCCGGTGCCCTGCGGCTGCGGTCACGCCGCTCGAGGACGTCCCTGAACTGGCGCGGGCGGCGGGCGTGGCGAAGGTGTACGTCAAGGACGAACGTAGCCGGATGGGGCTGGGCAGCTTCAAGGCGCTGGGCGCGGCCTATGTGATCGCGCGCGATGCCGAGGACGGGCGTGCCAAGGGCCGGACCTATGTGACCGCCAGCGCCGGCAATCATGGGCTGTCCGTCGCTGCCGGCGCACAGGCGTTCGGCGCGCGCGCGGTGGTGTACCTTGCGCAGACCGTGCCAGAGAGCTTCGCCGACCGGCTGCGTGCTTTCGGTGCCGAGGTGACGCGCCACGGCGCGATCTACGAAGAGGCGATGGCAGGTGCCGCACAAGCGGCAAAAGACCACGACTGGGCGTTGCTGTCGGACAGTTCATGGCCCGGATACTTCGACCGGCCGCATACCTTGATGGAGGGATATCTTGTCCTGATGCAGGAAGCGGTCGCGCAGATGCCCGCGCCTCCGACGCACATTTTCCTTCAGGCTGGGGTGGGGGGGCTTGCCGCCGCCTGCGCGGCCTACGCGCGGCTTGCCTGGGGGGAGGCTCCCCGCATCGTAATCGTCGAACCCGAGGCGGCGCCTGCGTTGTTCGAGTCGATCAAGGCCGGATTCGCGCAAGTGACCGAAGGACCGGACTCGGCGATGGGGCGGCTCGATTGCAAGGAGCCGTCGCTGATCGCCTTGAAGGGACTGGCACGGGATGCCGACGATTTCCTTCTGATCACCGAAAACGAGGGCGCGGCGGGAAGCGACGCCTGTTTGGGCGCGGGCTATGCAACAACGCCATCGGGCGGCGCAGGTCTGGCGGGTTTGCTGGCCGTGCGGGGCCACCAACAGGCGCTTGGTCTCTCTGCCGTCTCGCGAGTTCTCGTGATCCTGAGCGAGCAGGCGTCATGACCCAACCGCCGCGCGGATTTCCGGTTTCGGAGTTTCGGACCCGCACCCGCGCGGCACAGGCGCTGATGGCCGAGCACGCGCTGGACGCGTTGTTGCTGACGACCGAGCCGGAAATCCGCTACTACACCGGCTTCCTTACACGGTTCTGGGAAAGCCCGACGCGTCCGTGGTTCGTGGTCCTGCCCGCGCTGGGCGATCCGATTGCGGTGATCCCCTCTATCGGGGCGCATCTGATGCGGCAAAGCTGGATCGTTGACATCCGCACATGGGCAGCTCCGGATTACGACGATGACGGGATTGGTCTTCTGGTCGACACGCTGGCCGAGATCACGCCCGCGGGCGGGCGGATCGGCCTCGCGGATCACCTGGAAAGCCATGTGCGTATGCCGCTCGCCGACTTGCGGCGCTTGGAAAAGTGCCTGTCGCCGCGCCAATTGCTTGGGGATGCCACGATCACCCGCCGTCTGCGGCTGGTGAAATCCGAACATGAGATCGACAAGATCCGCCATGCCGCGCAGATCGCGACCCGCGCCTTCGACCGGGTGCAGGGTACAGTTCGTGCGGGAATGCTCCTGTCCGAGGTGTTCCGCCGCTTCCAGATGCTTTGCCTGGAAGAGGGCGCGGATTGGGTGCCTTACCTGGCGGGCGCTGCCGATCTTGGCGGGTATGGCGATGTTATTTCTCCGGCGACCGACGCGCCTCTGGCCGAAGGTGATGTATTGATGCTCGATACCGGTCTGGTCTGGGACGGGTATTTTTGCGATTTCGACCGCAATTTCAGCGTTGGCCCACCGGAGCCATCGGTCGAAAGCGCCCATTCCCGCCTCATCGACGCGGTTCACGCAGCGATGGAGGTGGCCCGACCGGGAAAGACCATCGCCGACCTGTTCCACGCCATGAACGCCGTTGCCAATCCGGGCGGCGACGTCATGGAGGCCGGACGGCTTGGGCACGGTCTGGGGATGCAGCTCACCGAATGGCCGTCGATCATCCCGCAGGATCACACCGTTCTCGTGCCGGGCATGGTGCTGACGTTGGAGCCATCGGTTACCGTCGGACCTGGCAAGCTCCTCGTTCATGAAGAGAACATCGTGATCCGCGACGGCGCGCCCGAGGTGCTGTCATCCCTGCAATCGCGCGACATGCGGGTGATCTGATGCCGCTTCCCTATTCGATCGACACACATCGTCCAACGCAGATCGGGCTGATCACGCTGCAGAGCGACGAAACCATCGAGCGCGATTTCCGAAGGCTTTTGCCCGACAACGTCGAATGCCTCGTGTCCCGCGTTCCCTCCGGTGCGACAGTGTCGCTCGACACCCTGCGCGGGATGGAGGCCGATTTGACGCGATCCGCGTCGCTCTTGCCGAGGGGTGCTGCGTTTTCGGCGGTGGGGTACGGGTGCACGTCGGCCAGCGCCGCCATCGGGGCGGATCGGGTGGCGCAGCTGATCAAGGCCGGTGTCGAGACACCGCATGTCTCTGATCCACTGACCGCCCTGACCGCCGCCTGCAAGGCCGCCGCGATCCGCCGGATCGGCCTTGTCAGCCCCTATGTCGCCTCGGTCAGTGATGCGTTGATCCGGGGGTTGGAGGCCGAGGGGATCACGGTCGCGTCTTTCGGGAGTTTCGACGAACCTCTCGAAGAACACGTCGTTCGCATCACCCCGGCTTCGATCCGCGATGCGGCAATCCATGTCGGCCGCAATGGGCCATGTGACGCCGTTTTCATGTCCTGCACGAACCTTCGGGCGCTCGAAGTCATCGAAGAGGTCGAGGCGATACTGGACATGCCGGTTCTATCCAGCAACCAGGTGCTTGCCTGGCATTTGGGCACTCTGGCCGGGTTTTCCAATCAGATCCAGAAGGTCGGACGGCTGTTTGCAGTCGTGTGACAGGGCCGCGCGGACAGTGCTTCTGTTGCTCCACGACACCCGGAAAATTGACGTGGGAGAAGACTTGCCAACGGGGCCGGTCTTGGCGAAGACTGTGGGCTCGACAAATCACCAACGATAACAAACGACAGGGAAGTCTCATGAAGACGACATTTGCTTTATCCATGGCTGCCGCGCTGTTGGCGACAACTGCGACGGTGAGCGCGGAGACGCTGCGCTGGGCGCGGTCCGGGGATGCGTTGACGCTGGATCCGCACGCGCAGAACGAAGGCCCGACCCACACGATCCGCCACCAGATGTATGAGCCGCTCATCATCCGTGACACCACCGGCGCGTTCGAGCCTGCCTTGGCGACCGACTGGGCGCCCAAGGAAGACGATCCGAACGTCTGGGTGTTCAATCTGCGTGAGGGCGTCAAATTCCACGATGGGGCGGATTTCACCGCCGAAGACGTCGTGTTCAGCTTCGAACGCGCCAAGCAGCCGAACTCGGACATGAAAGAACTGATCGGGTCGATCACCGAAGTGCGCGCGGTGGATGACTACACGATCGAAATGGTCACGGACGGACCGAACCCGATCCTTCCGTCGAACCTCACCAACCTGTTCATCATGGATAAGGGTTGGGCCGAAGCGAATGACACAGTCAATGTGCAGGACTTCGAGGGTGGCGAGATCACCTATGCCACGACCAATGCGAACGGAACCGGACCGTATGTGCTGACAAGCCGCGAGCCCGATGTCCGCACGGTCATGACCAAGAACGAGAACTACTGGGGCATCGACCAGTTTCCGCTGGAAGTCACGGAAATCGTCTACACCCCGATCCAGAACGCGGCGACCCGTGTCGCGGCGCTGCTGTCGGGTGAGATCGACTTCCTTCAGGACATGCCGGTGCAGGATCTGGAACGTGTGCAGAACGCGGACGGGCTGACCGTCAAGAAGGCACCGCAGAACCGTGTGATCTTTTTCGGCATGAACATGGGCGCGGACGATATCGAAGCCGATAACGTCGACGGTAAGAACCCCCTGGCGGATGTCCGTGTGCGCGAGGCAATGTCGAAGGCGATCAACCGCGATGCGATCCAGCAAGTCGTCATGCGCGGACAGTCCGAACCCGCGGGCATGATCGCACCGCCCTTCGTCAACGGCTGGACTGAAGAGATGGATGCCGAGTCCTCGACCGATATCGAAGCGGCCAAGGCTCTGATGGAAGAAGCAGGCTACGGCGACGGATTCTCGATCCGTCTGGACTGCCCGAACGACCGCTATGTCAACGACGAGGCGATCTGCCAGGCGGCTGTCGGTATGCTGGGCCAGATCGGCGTCACGGTGAACCTCGATGCGAAACCCAAGGCACAGCACTTCCCGCTGATCACCGATGGTCAGACGGATTTCTACATGCTGGGCTGGGGCGTTCCGACCTATGATTCCGAATACATCTTCAATTTCCTTGTGCACGGTCGGGAATCCGATATCGGCACATGGAACGGCACCGGCTATGACAATGACGAGCTGGATGCGAAGATCAAATCGCTCGCGTCGAACACGGATCTGGAAGCACGCAACGCCGATATCGCCGAGATTTGGCGGGTCGTTCAAGACGAGCATCTCTACATCCCGATCCACCACCAGGTTCTGAATTGGGGCATGGCCGAAAAGGTCGGCATCGAGGTGGATCCTGAGGATCAGCCGAAGATCAAGTACTTCACAATGAACTGATCGCACGGGCGCGCCCTTGTGGCGCTCCCGTCCTTCGTGGTCTGGTGATACCTGCCAAAATGTCGCGGCCTTCTGCTTTGGCCGCGACATCGCTTATTACATCCGAAGGAAAAACTCATGAGACGTTCCATTCAGCTTGCGGTTATTCTTGCCGCACTCGCGCCTGCGGCCCAGGCCGAAGACTTCATGTGGGCCGTGAATACCGATCCCCAGACGATGGACCCGCATGCCGTCAACTCAACCCCGGTGCTCGGGTTCTTGAACAATGTGTACGAAGGGCTCGTGCGGCGCGGCAAAGACATGACTGTCGAACCCGCGCTTGCTACGTCGTGGGAACCGATTGGCGAGGGCGAAGGCTGGCGTTTCATTCTGCGTGAAGGCGTGACATTCCACGACGGTGCGGAATTTACCGCGGAGGATGTGCTCTTTTCCTACCAGCGCGCGTCGGACGAGGCCTCGGACACGCGCAGTTGGTTCGCACCGGTGTCGGAAGTCGTTGTCGTCGACGACTACACTGTCGATTTCATGACCACGGCACCGAACCCGATTTTTCCCGGCTCGATCGCGAACTGGATGATCATGGACAGCGGTTGGGCCGAGGTGAACGATGCGACGTTGCCGGATAAGGAAAACGGCAATTACGCCACGCTGAATACGAACGGCACTGGAGCCTTCAAGGTCACGGCCCGCGAACCGGGGCTGCGGACGGTGCTGGAACCTTTCGAGGGCTGGTGGGGCGAGGTGGAACACAACATCACCCGCGCCGAACTGACCCCGATCCAGAACCCGGCGACCGCTTTGGCGGCGCTGCTGTCCGGGGATGTGGATTTCATCAACCCCGTGCCGATTCAGGACGTGGCCCGTTTGAAAGAAAATCCCGACGTCGAGGTCATCCAGGGCATCGAAGCCCGTGTGATCATGCTGGGGTTCCCGCACGAGGCTGACACGCTGAAATATTCGTCCGAGACGACCGATGCCAACCCCTTTGCCGATGTGCGGGTCCGTCAGGCGGTGGCACATGCGATCAATGTGCCCGCGATCCTTCAAACCATCATGCGCGGCAATGCCGAAGCGGTGAGCCAGTTGGTCAGCGCGGCCATGCAGGGATATGTGCCGGAACTCGAGGCACGGCCGGCCTACGATCAGGATCGCGCACGCGAATTGCTTGCCGAAGCGGGGTATCCCGATGGCTTTTCCTTCGGTCTGAAATGCCCGAACAACCGGTATCTGAACGACGAAGCGGTGTGTCAGGCGATCACCGGGATGCTGGCGCAAGTTGGTCTCAACGCGACGCTGGATGCGATGCCGGTGCAGAACTACTGGCCGGAACTTCGGGCGGACAATTACGATATGTTCCTTCTGGGCTGGTCGCCCGGCACGTTCGATGCCGAGCATCCGATCCGTTTCCTCGCCGCGACACCGAACGAGGAATTGCGTGTCGGAAGCTGGAATTTCGGAGGCTACTCGAACGCGCGGGTGGATGAGTTGTTGCCGTTGATCCAGTCCGAGATCGATCCGGTTGCACGTCAGGCGATGATCGACGAAACAGCCAAAATTCTACAGGACGAGATGGCCTATGTTCCGATGTATGTGCAGCCTCTGGTATGGGGCATCCGCAACAATATCGAACTGACACAGCGTCCGGATGATTTCTTCATCCTGCGTTGGGTGACCGTTAACTGAAGCCTTTCGGGGACCAGCCTGGCCCCCGGACACAGACCACCGGGGGCGACATGCTCGCATATATCATTCGGCGTATCGGACAATCGGCGCTCGTGCTGCTGATCGTCGGGCTTGTCGCCTTTTCGATGTTCCGCTTCGTCGGCGATCCGATCGACAACATGCTGGGGCAGGAACGCACGGCCGAAGATATCGACCGCCTGCGCGCGCAGCTTGGTCTCGATCAGCCGTTTGTGGTGCAATACTTCAAATTCCTCGAAGGTGCCGTTCAGGGCAATTTCGGCGTGAGCTACAGGCAGGGACGGCCCGTCGCCGAGATCCTGCTCGAACGCGCGCCTGCGACGCTCGAACTTGCGGCGGTGTCCGGCATTCTGGCGATCCTCTTTGGCATCGCGCTGGGTGTCTTCACAGCGATCCGAAGGGACGGGGTGCTGGCCAATTTCATCATGTCCGCATCTCTGATCGGGGTGTCTTTGCCGACCTTTCTCATTGGGATCCTGTTGATCTACCTGTTCTCGGTCGAGTTGGGCTGGCTGCCCAGTTTCGGGCGGGGCGAGACCGTGGACCTTGGGGGGTGGTCCACCGGGTTCCTTACTGAAAGCGGGCTCAAGGCCCTGATCCTGCCCTCCATCACGCTTGGTCTGTATCAAATGACGCTGATCATGCGGCTCGTCCGCTCCGAGATGCTCGAGGTGCTGCGGCAGGATTACATCCGCTTTGCGCGGGCAAGGGGACTGCGCGACCGGGCGGTCAATTTCCGCCATGCGCTCAAGAACACGATGGTGCCGGTGATCACGGTCATCGGCCTGCAATTGGGGGCCATCATCGCCTTTGCGATCATCACCGAGACGGTGTTCCAGTGGCCGGGCGTCGGCCTGTTGTTCATCAACGCGATCCAGTTCGTCGATATCCCGGTGATGGCCGCGTATCTGATGCTGATTTCCGTGATGTTCGTCGGGATCAACCTACTGGTGGACATCCTTTATTTCTTCATTGATCCGCGCCTGCGGGCGGACCGGTCAGGAGGCCACTGATGTCGGATTTCCCAATTCCCTCAGCGCCCAAGTCCCGTTACCGGCGGGCGGTGGAGAGCGACCTGTTCTACACGTTCAAGCGGTCGCCCGTGGCAATGGTCTCGGCGGCAGTGGTCCTCATCCTCGTGCTGGCGGCCGTGTTCGCGCCGCTGATCGCGCCGACCAATCCGTTCGATCCGTCGTCGCTCAACCTGATGAACGGGTTTACGCCGCCGATGGCCCCGAACGCGTTTACCGGCGACACGTTCCTTCTGGGCACCGACGACCAGGGACGCGACGTGTTTTCCACCATCCTTTACGGCATGCGCATCTCGCTTTTCGTCGGCGTCGCGGCGGTGTTTCTGGCGATGGTTCTGGGCATCACGCTTGGACTGATTTCCGGCTATGTCGGCGGCTGGACCGAGACGATCATCATGCGCACAGCCGACGTTCAACTGACCTTCCCGTCCATCCTTGTCGCCATGCTGATCTTCGGCATCGCCAAGGGCGTGACGCCGGTGGAGTATCGCGACCAGATGGCGATCTGGGTGCTGATCCTCGCCATTGGCCTGTCCGACTGGGTGCAATTCGCGCGTGTGGTGCGGGGCGCAACGCTTGTCGAGAAGAACAAGGAATACGTCCAGGCCGCGCGGCTGATCGGACGCACGCCGGGGGCAATCATGCTGCGGCACATCCTGCCCAACGTCCTGTCACCGGTCCTGGTGATCGCGACGATCTCGCTCGCACTGGCGATCATTGCCGAAGCGACCTTGAGTTTCCTTGGCGTGGGGGCACCGCCGACGCAGCCTTCGCTCGGAACGCTCATTCGGATCGGGCAGGGGTTCCTGTTCTCGGGCGAGTGGTGGATCCTGCTCTTCCCTGCGGTGACGCTGCTGGCGCTGGCGCTGAGTGTGAACCTGCTGGGCGACTGGCTGCGCGATGCATTGAACCCAAGGCTGCGCTGATGACACATCCAGTTCTATCGATCCGCGACCTGTCGGTCGAAATACCCACGCGCCACGGCGTCGTGCGCCCGGTGGACGGTGTCAGCTATGACATCGCGGCGGGAGAAATCCTCGGCGTGGTCGGGGAAAGCGGTGCAGGCAAGTCGATGGCCGGGAATGCGGTCATCGGGTTGCTGACGCCCCCGGCTCATATCTCGACGGGTGAAATCTGGCTGAACGGTCAGCGTATCGACCAGTTGACCGGCGACGCGATGCGTCGGTTGCGGGGCAAGGAGATCGGGATGGTGTTCCAAGATCCGCTGACCTCGCTCAATCCGCTGCTGCGGATTGGTGACCAGTTGACCGAAACCATGCTGACCCACCTGCCGATCAGCCGCTCGGAGGCCGAGAAACGCGCGGTTGCCGCCTTGGATGAGGTGGGCATTCCCGGCGCCGCGGAGCGGGTGAACAGCTACCCGCACGAATTCAGCGGCGGGATGCGGCAACGCGTGGTGATTGCACTGGCGCTCTGTGCGGAGCCGTCACTGATCATCGCGGATGAACCGACGACGGCGCTCGACGTGTCGGTGCAGGCGCAGATCATCGCGCTTTTGCGCAGGCTGTGCCGCGATCGGGGGACGGCTGTCATGCTCATCACCCATGACATGGGGGTGATCGCAGAGGCCACGGATCGCGTGGCGGTGATGTATGCAGGACGTCTGGCCGAGCTTGGTCCGGTGCGGGACGTGCTGACTCATCCGCAGCATCCCTATACGCACGGGCTGATGGCCTCCACACCACTGGCATCACAGGGAAAGAGCCGCCTGCATCAGATCCCCGGCGCGATGCCGCGTCTGGATGCGGTGCCCGAGGGCTGCGCCTTCCATCCGCGCTGCCCCTATGCGACCGACAAATGCCGCCAGCCTCCGGTGCCGCGTGTGACCGATGGTCAGGCCGCCTGTTGGTATCCTCTAGTCGATGAGAAGGTCATCTGATGGCGCTTGTACGGGTCCGAAAGCTCAGCCGATTGTTCGATGTGTCGAAGCCCTGGTTGAACCGTGTGATCGAACGCCGGTCCAAGGCGTTTCTGACGGCCGTGTCAGAGGTGGATTTCGATGTCGAAGCCCGCAGCACCTACGCGCTGGTCGGCGAAAGCGGGTCGGGCAAATCGACGATCGGCAAGATGCTGGTCGGGCTTCTCAAGCCGACCTCGGGTGTGGTCGAGATCGAAGGCGTCGATCTGGCAAGCGAAACCGATGCCGCCAAGATCGATGCGATCCGCTCTGACATCCAGATGATCTTTCAGGACCCCTATGCCTCGCTCAATCCGCGTTGGCGGGTGCGTGATATCATTGTTGAACCGGTTGCGTCACGCGGCGGGAATACGGATGGTCTGGCCGAAAAGCTGCTCGAACAGGTGGGATTGTCGAAGCAGGACGCCGGAAAGTTTCCGCACGAGTTCTCCGGTGGCCAGAGGCAGCGGATCTGTATCGCGCGGGCGTTGGCTTCCGAGCCGAACCTGATCGTCTGCGATGAACCCACATCCGCGCTCGACGTGTCGGTGCAGGCGCAGGTTCTGAACCTGATGAGCGACCTCAAGGACGATTTCGGTCTGACCTATGTCCTGATCAGCCATGATCTGACCGTGGTACGCCACATGGCCGACAAGATCGGTGTCTTGTATCTGGGTCGGCTCGTCGAGGAAGCCGCGCCGGATGCGCTGTTCGACACGCCCAAGCATCCCTACACCCAGATGCTGCTCGAGGCGGCGCCGCAAATGGACGGGTTCGGACGCGAAGTTCAGCCGCCCGAGGGCGAGATCCCCGACCCGATCAATCCACCGCCCGGCTGCGCCTTCCACCCGCGCTGCCCCATCGCGCAAGACATCTGCCGCAAGGAACGCCCCGAAATGCGCAAGCTCGGAGAGACGCGGGTGGCGTGCCACATGGCCGAGTAGGGCCGCGCAGGTCGAGGCGTTACCGCACATGCCGATGTCGTCCATCGAACAGGTCTTGCCTTGTCCTTGGGCATACCTGCCGGGTTTTCCGGTCATTTCGGGAAAGTGGGGAAGCTATTTGCCAGTCTTACTCGAAAACGACTGGCACATTCTTCCGAAAACGCAAAGGATGTGCTTCGATCCATTCCGAATGACGAACAATCGGATGTGATCAGGCGATCCTGCGCCCGGTTGCAGGCGAGCATCGGCGGAGAGAGATCATGAAATCACGCACCAAGGTCGTTGTCATTGGCGGTGGTATCGCCGGGTGCTCGACGCTTTATCATTTGACGCAGGAGGGGTGGAGCGATGTGGTTCTGATCGAACGTGATGAGCTGACATCGGGCACCACCTGGCATTCGGCGGCGCAGGTGACGAATTTCGGGATGAACCAGACGATGGTCGGCCTGAAGTCCCATTCGATCCAGCTCTACAAAAAGCTGCGCGACGATCCGGATTATCCTGTCGGCTATCATCACGGGGATGGGGGCATTCGTCTGGCCAATACCGAGGCGCAGATGCAGGGCTATCGGCATTTCGCCTCGATGGCGCGGGGGATGGGCGTCGAATTCGAAGTGATTGACGCAGAAGAATGCGCCCGTCGCCACCCGCTCATCTCGACGGAGAACCTTCTCGGCGGGCTTTGGGACGGCGAGGATGGCGATATTGATCCCGCGCAACTGTGTCAGGCGCTGGCCTTTCATGCACGCAAAGCCGGGGCCGAAATCTACCGCCACACGCCGGTGACGGGGCTGACGCAGCACAGCGACGACACCTGGACTGTCGAAACGGAGAAGGGCAATATCGACGCCGATATCGTCGTCAACGCCTGCGGCTACCGCGTCAACGAAGTGGGTGCGATGATGGGCGTGCATCACCCCGTCGCGTCGATGGAGCACCAGTATTTCGTCACCGAGGATATCCCCGCCATCGTCGAGGCCGGTCATCGCATGCCGCTTCTGCGCTGTCCGATCAGTGATTATTACTCACGCCAGGAAAAGAACGGGCTGCTGGTCGGGTTCTACGAACAGGACTGCAAGACGTGGGGCATGGACGGGATCAGCCCGGACTTTTCCAACGATCTTTGCCCCGATGACCTTGAACGCGTCATGGACGTGCTCGAAGGCGCGTTCGAGCGGATGCCGGTGCTGATGGAGGCAGGGATCAAGCGCGTGGTCAATGGCCCCATCACCTACACGATAGACGGCGCCCCTTTGGTCGGCCCTATCCCGGGCAAGCGCAATGCGTTCTGCATCATCGGCCTGCGCGCCGGTATCGGCGAAGGGGGCGGGCATGGCTGGCTTTTGGCGCAGCAGATCATTCACGGGGAGGCGTGCTATGACACGTGGTGCCTCGACCCGCGGCGCTTTGCCGGGCATGCGAATGTCGAACTGACGGCGCTGAAGGCCATCGAGGATTACCAGAACGAATTTCGCTTCCACTTCCCGCACGAACATCGACCGGCAGGTCGTCCCGCCAAGACAACTCCATTGACCCCGATCCTAGCTGCCGAGGGTGCCGAGTTCACGGTCGTGAATGGCTGGGAGCGGGTGGATTACATCAAGCCGACCCGCGATTTTCACCCCACGCCAAGCTTTCATTTCGACGGAACCTTCGATGTGATCGCAGCCGACGTGAAAAACGTGCAGGACAATGTGGGCCTGGCCGAGGTCAACGGGTTTAACCGGATCGAGATCACCGGGACAGACCGCCACGCGCTCCTTGAACGGATGATCTGCGGAACCGTCCGCAGACGCGACGGGCGCGTCGGGCTGGGCTATCTGCTGAACCATCACGGCATGATCAAAGGCGAGGCGACCATCGCCAATCTGCCCCCGTCGGATCGTGGCCCGGCGCGCGTCTGGTACGGGTCCGCCGCCGCGTCAGAGGTGCACGACATGGATTGGCTCAAGGCGCATATCGGCAAGGATGAGGATGTCCACCTGAGATCATTGACCAACGATCAGACGATCCTTGTTCTGGCTGGGCCAAAGGCGCGTCAGGTGATGCAGGCGGTCAGCCGGGACGATTGGTCGAAAGACGGTTTCCCGTGGTTGTCGGTGCGCGACTGCTTCATCGGCATTGCGCCTACAACGGTGATGGGCGTCAGCTTTTCCGGCGAGTTGGCCTACGAAATTCACGTCCCCAACGCATCACTCTACGCGGCCTATCTCGCCCTGCGCGAAGCGGGTGAAGCACATGGCCTCAGGATTTTCGGCGCGCGGGCGGTCGAGTCGATGCGCATGGAGAAAGGCTATTTGCACTGGAAGGCCGATCTGATCACCGAGTTCACACCGTTCGAGACATCGCTCGACCGTTTCGTCAAACTCGACAAGGGCGATTTCATCGGTAGGGACGCGCTGCTTCGTCGACACGAGGCCGGTCTGCGCAAGAAGCTGGTGACTCTCCGCGTCGACGCCACTCATGCCCCGGCCCATGGCGGCGCGTCGGTGATGAAGGACGGGAAGGTCGTTGGAACGGTCACGTCGGGGGATTGGGGACACCGCGTCGGGCTGAATCTGGCATACGCGTTTGTGGATACCGCTGTAATGGAGGTCGGGAGTGAGATGGAGCTCGACCTTTGCGGCGACATCGTGCCCGTGCAGGTGATCGAGCCCTCGCCATACGATCCGGGCAACACACGGATGCGCGCGTAAAACGTCTTTAGTTGGTCTGCCTTTATTTCTACTGGCTTGAGCACCGCCGCTTGTGCAAGGTTTGCCAATATCGGGGCTTTGGGTCACTTTACTTCTCATGGACATTCTTCAAGCAGATCATGATGCGCTTCTTGTCATCATGTCAGGGGTGGTCGCGCTGGTTGCGGGCTTTACCGGGCTGTCTTTGACACGGGACCTGTCACGCAAGCCGGTTCTCCAAAGGCAGATCTCCATCGCGCTGGCGTCGATCGCGTTGGGCGGTGGCATCTGGTCGATGCATTTCGTGGCGATGTTGGGTTTGGAACTGCCTGTCCTCTTTTATTACGATGCGGCAATCACCTTGGTGTCTGCGCTGACTGCGATCCTGATCGTGGGGGCCGCGCTGCTTTTGCTGCATTTCGTGAAGCGTACGGCGCTTGTCATCACCGCAGCCGGAGGGCTTGTCGGTGTCGGTATCCTTGGGATGCACTACATCGGCATGGCCGGCTTGCAGCTTTGTCGCCCGATCTACACGCCGTTTGGGATCATCTTCTCGTCCGTGGTTGCGATTTGCCTTTGCATCGCGGCGTTCTGGATTGCTTACGGACGACGGCAGAATCGCAACATCGTTCTGGGAACGATCTGTTTCGCCGTCGCGGTCGTGTCGGTCCATTTCCTTGCGATGGCGGGGACGAGTTTCGTCGCGGTGCCAAGCCGGAACGAATTTGGGCCGACGATGAGCAACGAGGTCCTCGCCCTTGGGGTGATCCTGTCCAGCTTTGTCCTTTTCGGCACCTTCCTCTGGGTCAGCGTGACTTACCTTGTCGGAGATCAGGGAGACGCCGAGCCGATTGCGCAAACCGAGCCTGCGCCCGCGCCGGATACGCCTGAGCGTGCGCCTCGGGGTCTTCAGGTCCCCTGCGAACGCGATGGCACGCGGGTCTTCATTTCGCCTGCCGACGTCGCTTTGGTGCGGGCCGATGGGCATTACACTCAAATCTATACCGAGCAGGACCGCCTGTTCTGCGTCTGGCCGATCACCGAGGCAGCCAAGCGGCTTGTCCCGGCCGGATTTCTTCAGACTCACCGCAGTTATCTGGTCAATCCTGGCAAGGTCTCGCGCTTCGAACGGGAGAAGGACAAGGGGCGTTGCATCTTCGCGGCCTATGAATTGCCGCCCGCGCCGGTGAGCCGTTCGAAGCTGAAGATCATTCAGGACGCGCTGAGCGCGCAGCCCGGCGCAGTTCATGCAGGCTAAGGCGCATTTCGTGCAAAACGCCTACTATTGATGAGATTTCGCAAGCGGTGGCGTTCCGTCGCATGCATGTTCCCTCCCAGTCAGAACATTCGCTTTTTGGGAGGAGAGCCGATGATTCCAGCGGCATTCGAATATCACCGTCCTCAGGACATGGCCGGGGTCTTGGCCGTGCTCGAGGAGCACGGTGATGACGCGCGTGTCATGGCGGGGGGGCACAGCCTGATCCCCATGATGAAACTGCGCATGGCCGACGTGCCTCACTTGATCGATCTTCAGGATGTCGGCGGTCTGTCCGATATCGAGATCGGCGATGACAGCATCCGTATCGGCGCGATGGTGACCCAAGCGGCCATCATCGACCATGACGGACTCGCTTCGGCGGCACCGATCCTGCGCGAGGCGGCGCTGCAAATCGCCGATCCGCAGGTGCGCTACATGGGCACTGTCGGCGGCAATGTCGCCAACGGCGATCCCGGCAACGATATGCCCGGTCTGATGCAGTGTCTTGACGCGGTGTTCACTGTCGTTGGCCCGGATGGGGAACGCGACATCCCGGCGCGCGACTTCTACGAGGCGGCGTACATGACCGCGCGGGAAGATGACGAGGTTCTGACGCGCGTTACCATCCCACTTCCGAAGGGCGGTTACGCTTACGAAAAGCAGAAACGCAAGATCGGGGACTACGCCACCGCTGCCGCTGCCGTTCAGATCGTGAAGGAGGGGGGCACCTGTGCCTCTGCCGCCATTGCGATGACGAACCTGAGCGACACGCCGGTCTTCTCCGAGACGGCCGGTGCCGCTCTGGTCGGAACATCGGTGGACGATGCCGCGCTAAAGGCCGCCGTCGCGGCGATGTTGGACGATATCGACCCGACCGAGGACAACCGTGGACCGATTGCGTTCAAGAAACACGTGGCTGGCGTGATCCTGCGCCGCGCCATCGAGCGCGCCTGGTCGCGCGCGTAAGGGAGGGATCACATGTCAAACAAGATGCACATCAAGCTCAAGGTGAATGGCAAGGACGAGGAATTCCTCGCCGAACCGCGTGAGTTGCTGATCTACACGCTGCGCGAGCGGCTCAACATCACCGGGCCGCATATCGGGTGCGAGACCTCGCATTGCGGCGCCTGCACCGTGACCATCGACGGCAAGTCGGTCAAAGCCTGCACGATGTTCGTAGCCCAGGCCAGCGGCAAGGACATCACGACCATCGAAGGTCTCGGTGGGCCGGACGACCTGCACCCGCTGCAAACGGCGTTCAAGGAACACCACGGGCTGCAATGCGGCTACTGCACGCCGGGCATGATCACCCGTGCGGCCAAGCTGCTGGAAGAGAACCCGAACCCGACCGAAGACGAAATCCGTTTCGGCATGGCCGGCAACATCTGCCGCTGCACCGGGTATCAGAACATCATCAAATCGATCCAGGCCGCTGCGGCCGAGATGAATGCATCCAAGGAGGCCGCGGAATGAAGGACGAAGTCACACGTGAAGACCGCGTCGCCAACCTCAAGGGGATGGGCTGTTCGCGCAAGCGCGTCGAGGACGCGCGGTTCACCCAGGGCAAGGGCAATTACGTCGACGACATCAAGCTCGACGGGATGCTGTTCGGCGACTTTGTTCGTTCGCCCTACGCCCATGCGCGGATCAAGAGCATCGACACCTCCGCAGCGCTTGAAGTGCCGGGCGTTCTTGCGGTCCTGACCGCCGATGATCTGCGTCCGCTCGGCCTGCATTGGATGCCGACGCTGGCCGGTGACAAGCAAATGGTGCTCGCCGATGGCAAGGTTCTGTTCCAGGGACAGGAAGTGGCCTTCGTCGTGGCTGAAGACCGCTATGCCGCCGCCGATGGCATCGAACTGGTCGAAGTGGACTACGAAGAGCTGCCCGTCATCGTCGATCCGTTCGAGTCGCTGAAATCCGACGTGGTCCTGCGCGAGGATCTCGTGGCCGAAGACGGCTCCATCCCGGCAGGGGCGCACGGTCCCCGCAAGCACCACAACCATATCTTCACGTGGGAAGCCGGCGACAAGGACACCACCGATGAGGTGATCGCAAATGCCGAAGTCGTCGCCGAAGAGTCGATGTACTATCATCGCACCCATCCGTGTCCGCTGGAAACCTGCGGCTGTGTGGCGTCGATGGACAAGGTCAACGGCAAACTGACGCTTTGGGGCACGTTCCAGGCACCGCATGCGATCCGCACGGTGGTGTCCTTGATCTCGGGTATCGAGGAACACAACATCCGTGTGATTTCGCCCGATATCGGCGGTGGGTTCGGCAACAAGGTGGGCGCTTATCCGGGCTATGTCTGCTCGGTCGTCGCCTCCATCGTGACGGGCAAGCCGGTCAAATGGATCGAAGACCGGATGGATAACCTCATGACCACGGCCTTCGCCCGCGACTACTGGATGAAGGGTCAGATCAGCGCCACCAAGGAGGGCAAGATCACCGGCCTGAAGTGTCATGTCACGGCCGACCACGGCGGCTTCGACGCCTGCGCCGACCCGACGAAATTCCCGGCCGGGTTCATGAACATCTGCACCGGGTCCTACGACATCCCGACCGCGCATCTCGAGGTCGATGGGGTCTACACCAACAAGGCACCGGGCGGGGTCAGCTATCGTTGCTCCTTCCGCGTGACCGAGGCGGTGTACTTCATCGAACGCATGATCGAAGTGCTTGCGATCAAGCTGAACATGGACGCGGCTGAGCTGCGGAGGATCAATTTCATCCGCAAAGAGCAGTTCCCCTACACTGCCGCATTGGGTTGGGAGTATGACAGCGGTGATTACCACACTGCCTGGGACAAGGCGCTGAAAGCCGTCGACTATGACGGGCTGCGGGCCGAACAGGCCCAACGGGTCGAGGATTTCAAGGCTGGCAAAACCCGCAAGCTCATGGGCATCGGTCTCAGCTTCTTTACGGAGATCGTGGGCGCCGGGCCGGTGAAGAACTGCGACATCCTCGGGTTGGGCATGTTCGACAGCTGCGAGATCCGTATTCACCCAACGGGGTCGGCGATTGCACGGCTTGGCACGATCTCGCAGGGGCAGGGCCACGCCACGACCTTCGCGCAGATCCTCGCCTCGGAAATCGGCCTGCCCGCTGATAGCATCACCATCGAGGAAGGCGACACCGATACCGCGCCTTATGGTCTTGGTACCTACGGATCACGGTCCACGCCTGTGGCTGGGGCAGCCACGGCGATGGCCGGTCGCAAAATCCGCGCGAAAGCACAGATGATCGCGGCCTACCTGCTCGAAGTGCACGACAATGACGTGGAATTCGACGTGGATCGCTTCGTGGTCAAAGGCGCGCCGGAGAAGTTCAAGACCATGAAGGAGATCGCCTTCGCGGCCTACAACCAGGCCATACCGGGCATCGAGCCAGGTCTGGAGGCCGTGAGCTACTACGATCCGCCGAACATGACCTATCCCTTCGGGGCCTATGTCTGCGTGATGGACATTGACGTCGATACCGGCGTTCCGGAAATCCGCCGCTTCTATGCGCTGGACGATTGCGGTACGCGGATCAACCCGATGATCATCGAAGGGCAGGTTCATGGCGGCCTGACCGAGGCGCTGGCCGTGGCTTTGGGACAGGAAATTGCCTACGACGACATGGGCAACGTCAAGACCGGCACTCTGATGGACTTCTTCCTGCCGACCGCGTGGGAAGTGCCAAATTACGAGACCGACTTCACCGTCACACCCAGTCCGCATCACCCGATCGGGGCCAAGGGCGTGGGCGAAAGTCCGCATGTCGGCGGTGTGCCATGTTTCTCGAACGCGGTGCAGGATGCGTTCCGCCCGTTCGGCAACACGCACACCAACATGCCGCACGACCACTGGCGGATCTGGCGCACGGCCAACGAGCTTGGCCTGCACGACTAGGTAAAAGCGGCGCGCACCCGGCCGACCCAAGCGTTTGGTCGGGTGCCCGCCCTTGCAGGATTGTGACATGACCTGGACTGACCTTCAGACGGCCCTGGCCGCCGATGGATATGTGGCCTCTGACGATTTGAGTGTCGCGCTGCATCTCGCGCTGACGCTCGGGCGTCCCTTGCTGCTGGAAGGGGCTGCGGGTGTCGGCAAGACGCAATTGGCCGCCAGCCTTGCAACCCAGCAGGAGACCAAGCTGATCCGGTTGCAGTGTTACGAGGGCCTGGACGCCGCGCAGGCGATCTACGAATGGAACTACCAGCGACAGCTTTTGACCATCCGTGCGGCGGCAGAGGATGGCGAAACCGGCAAAAGCGTCGAAGACCGGATTTTCTCACGGGATTTTCTGCTGGAGCGGCCTTTGCTGGCTGCCATCACCCAAGACACGCCGCCAGTCTTGTTGATCGACGAGATTGACCGGGCGGACGAGGAATTCGAAGCGTATCTTCTTGAAATACTCTCGGAGTTCCAGATCACGATACCCGAATTGGGCACCGTCACGGCGACCACCAGACCGATCGTGATCCTGACCTCCAATGGGACGCGCGATCTGTCGGACGCGCTGCGCCGCCGGTGCCTGTATTCCTACGTCGATTATCCCGACAGGCATACCGAATTGGCTATCCTCAAAGCCCGTCACACCGGTATCGAGGCACGTCTCGGAGCGCAGATCGTGGGTTTCGTCCAGAGGCTGCGCGAGGAAGAGCTCGAGAAGGTCCCCGGCGTTGCCGAGATGCTCGATTTCGCGGCGGCTGTCATGGGGCTCGGGATTGCGGATCTGACGTCCGATCCTGCCGCGCTTCAGCACACGCTAAGCACGCTTCTCAAGACACAAGGCGACCGCGCCCAGATCACGCCAGAGGTCGCAGGCCGCATCGCAGGGCGGGCCGCATGACCCGTGTCACCCGATTTGCCGCACGGGACCCCGGGCCAGCGGCGCGGGTTGCGGGTTTCATGGCACATCTGCGCGAGAACGGTCTGCGTCTGGGTGTCTCGGAAACCGAACTGGCCCTGGCAGCTTTGTGCGAGGTAGACGTCGCCCGGCCAGATGCGACCCGCCGGGCGCTGAAGGCCGTTTGCACCGGCTGCAAGGATGAGGCGGATCGTTTCGACGCGCTTTTCGACAGCTACTGGATGGACGCGGGCCGCGTACGGCAGAAAGTCGTGCAAAGCCCGCCGGGAAAAGGCGATGAGAACGTGCATTCGTCGCGCGATGCGCAAGGCGAGGAGACCGGGGGCGCGGGCACATCCAGCACGCCTGACGGCGGTGACGGAGAGGCCGAAAGCGACGGCGAAGGGCGTCTGATCGCCACCGAAGTGCGGAATCTGATGCGCAAGGACCTCCGCGATCTGGTGCGCCCCGAGGATATCGCAGAGGCCGAGGCTGTCGCCCAACGTCTGGGTGCCGCGCTGCGCGACCGCCGTTCGCGCCGCCGCATCGCCGCGCGCAAGGGCGACCGGCTGCATTTCCGCAAAACCATCCGCGCCAGCCTCGCAACTGGCGGTGAACCGCTGCGTCTGATGCGCAAGCATCGCCCCGACCGTCCGCGCAAGATCGTTGCCCTCTGTGACGTCTCGGGGTCGATGACTGTCTATGCGCAGGTGTTCCTCGCCTTTCTGGCTGGCCTGATGCGCAGCGACACAACTGCCGACGCGTATCTCTTTCACACCCGCCTCGTGCGTATCACCGAAGCGCTGCGCGATAAGGATACGATGCGCGCCATCGGGCGGATGTCGCTGATGGCGGACGGCTTTGGCGGCGGCTCCGAAATCGGACCCTCCATCGCGCGATTTGCCAAAACCTATGCAAAACGCTTTGTCGACGGGCGCAGCGTCGTGCTGATCCTCTCGGATGGCTATGACACCGCGCCTCCGGCCGTTCTTGACGGCGCCCTGGCGGACCTTCGGAAACGCGGCTGCAAGATCATCTGGCTCAACCCGCTGAAGGGCTGGCGCGATTACGCCCCTGTGGCGGATGGCATGGCGGCGGCCCTGCCGCATCTCGATCTCTTTTGCGCCGCGAACACCCTGGCCGATCTGGCGGCGCTCGATCGCGAGGTGATGACGCTATGACCCCTGCCGAGTTCCTGTCAGACGAATTGGCCGATGTGGCCACCGCGTTGCGCGCGAAGGAAGAAGCCTTTGCCTTTGCCACCATCGTGCGCACAGCGGGTGCGACCGCCGCAAAACCGGGGGCGAAAGCACTGCTCGGCGCGGATGGCACGATCCTGCATGGCTGGCTTGGCGGCGGCTGCACGCGAGGGGCGGTCAAAAAGGCCGCGCTTGCGGCTTTTGCGACCGGGCAACCTCAACTGGTTTCGGTCGCGCCGGAAGAGTTCCTTGCCGAAAAGGGCGTCACCGCAGGTGACGAAGTCGAAGGGGTCCGGTTCGCGCGGAACGGATGTCCGTCGAAGGGCAGTGTCGACATATTCATCGAGCCGTGCCTGCCGATGCCGCAACTGATCGTTCTGGGCGCATCGCCCGTGGCGCGGGCCCTCGCGAACCTGGCCCCGCAATTTCACTGGGCCGTTGTCAGGGATCTGCCGGAAAAACAGCCGCCTGCGCATCAACTCCGTGTCATCGTGGTTGCCACGCAGGGCCAAGGCGACAGCGACGCATTGCAGGGCGCATTGAGTTTGCGCGCGCAGCATGTCGCCTTCGTCGGTAGCGCGCGCAAGTTCGAGACCTTGGCTGCAAGGCTGATCGAAAATGGCATTGCCCCTGATCGGGTCAACGCGGTCAAGGCTCCCGCCGGGCTGAAGCTCGGCGCTGTCACGCCCGAGGAAATTGCGCTGTCGATCCTCGCGGACCTCATTCAGGTGCGCCGTGCGCAAGCAGGGGTGATCCATGCATAGCAGTCTCGTCTTCGGCAAACGGGGCCGTTCGGCCAAAGCATTGCGCCTTTTTGGACAGCACATGCCGCCAGCGCTCACGTAGAGGAACACGTCACATGAAAAAGCTTATCACGATGATCGGCAGCCTTCGTAAAAAATTGGCTCTGACACCTGAACAGGCCGATCAGATCAGATTCCCTTGTTGCTAGGAAAAGGACGACTCGCATGGAACTTTCAGACGAAATCATCATCAACGCGCCGAAAGAGCAGGTCTACGCAGCCCTCAACGATCCGGACGTGCTGCGGCAATGTATTCCGGGGTGCGAAGAATTGGTCAAACACTCCGACACCGAGCTCGAGGCGAAGGTTGTGCTGAAAGTCGGGCCGGTCAAAGCAAAGTTCAGCGGCGACGTGCAACTCGATACCGCCGGGGCGCCGGACGCGTTTTCGCTGACCGGTCAAGGCAACGGTGGGGCGGCCGGACATGCCAAGGGCGGGGCCGACGTGACATTGACGGCTGACGGAGACCGGACAATCCTGCGCTACGACGCGAAGGCCGAGATCGGCGGCAAACTCGCGCAGTTGGGAAGCCGTTTGATCCAGAGCACGGCCAAAAAGCTCGCCGCAAAATTCTTCAAGTCTTTCGCGGAGGTCGTGAACGAGAAGACACCAGCGTGATCTGCTGAGAGACACAGTCTGCGGGTCCGACCGCAATCAGCTTTCACGCGGGCCGTTGTAATCCACGTCCGCCACGTGCTCCATCCAGTCGGCCGTCTTGCCATCGACGGCCGTTTGCACCGCGAGATGGGTCATCGCGCAATCCGGTGAGGCGCCGTGCCAATGTCGCTCGCCCGGCTCGAACCAGACCGTGTCACCCGGTCGTAGAACCCTGACGGGTTTACCCTCGGACCCGGCCAACCCAAAGCCCGACACGACGTGAAGCGTTTGTCCGGCAGGGTGGGTATGCCAGGCGGTCCGCGCACCGGGCTCGAATGTCACCGACAGGATCTTGACCGGAGAGGGATCGTCAGCCGACACAATCGGATCGAACCGAACCGTGCCGGTGAAATAGTCACTGTTCGGGGCTTGCGACGGCCGGTCCCCAGCGCGGTGGATCTTCATGGCGAACTCCTTTGTGTTGACCTGCAAGGGTCATAGCAGAATTCCGGCTGCAAACCCATACGACGGAAAGACCGTAAGGGTTTGCAGGACGATGATCTTTGGCGGTTAAACCGGTGTGGTTGAAGCTGTCCTTTTCAGAAGCGGTCAAGAGGCGCGCGAATACCGCACACCCTCGGGCACATGCTGGTCCAACACAGACGCGATGATCCGGGTCAGAGGTCGACCGTCTTGCGCTATGTCCAAACGCGTGTCGTCAAGCGTTGCGTAGGGTGCGAAACGGTTGGCCATCTCGGCCAGCGCGGGGGCCAGCGCATAGGCGGCGGGGCCGAATTCGGCGCCGAGATCGTGCAGGTCGAGGGTGAAGTCGCACATCAGCCGTTCGATCGCGCGGGCGCGCAATTGGTCCTCGCCCATCATGTGATAGCCGCGCGCGCCGGGGAATTCGCCGGCCGTAATCCGCTGGATATACGCAGCGGTCGCGGGAGCGTTCTGCACGTAGCCTTCTGGAAAGCGCGAGATTGACGACGCGCCCAGCCCGATCAGGGTCTGGCAGGTGTCGGCGGTGTAGCCCTGAAAGTTCCGGCGCAGGTGGCCGTTGGACTGCGCCTCGGCAAGGTCGTCGCCGGGGCGGGCGAAATGGTCGATGCCGATGGCGGTCAGGCCTGCATCCACGAACCGCTCCGCCGCGCGGGTGGCCAGCGTATAGCGCGCCAGATCATCGGGCAATGCCTCCTCGGGGATCAGTTTTTGCCGCTTCGACACCCAGGGCACATGCGCATAGCCAAAAAGCGCGACGCGGTCGGGGGCGAAGGTCAGCACCTTGTCGATGGTATCCTCGATCCGCGCGAGCGTCTGATGCGGCAGGCCGTAGACCAGATCGGTGTTGAGCGAGGTGATGCCCGCCGCACGCAGATCGTCGACGCAGGCGCGCGTCACCTCGAACGGTTGCAGGCGACCGATGGCCTGCTGCACCTCGGGGTCGAAATCCTGAATGCCGATGGAGGCGCGGGTCAGCCCTTCAGCGGCCAGCGCGTCGATCTTGGCGCGGTCAACCATCGTCGGGTCGATCTCGACCGAGAATTCGTATTGCTCGGCCTCGGGAAAGACAGAGCGGATCGCCTTGGCCAGCCGATGGATCAGCGGCGGCGGCAGGATCGTTGGCGTGCCTCCGCCCCAATGCAGACGGCCCATGCGCAGGCCGGAGGGCAGGGTCCGGCGCAGCAATTCAAGCTCCGCTTCGAGCGTGCCGATATAGCTTTCGACCGGGCCGAGCGTCTGCGTGCCTTGCGTGTGGCAGGCGCAGAACCAGCAAAGCCGTTCGCAAAAGGGGATGTGGATGTAGACGGAAACCGGGTCCGCCGGATCGAGCCCTTCCAGCGCCGCTTTCTGAAACGCGCCGCCGGTCTGCGGCGAGAAGACCGCCGCAGTGGGATAGGATGTATAGCGCGGCACGCGCGCATCGAAGAGGCCAAGCGCCTTGAGGGTGTCTATATGTTCCATGACCCCCATATGCGCGGGTTTGGAAAAGCTGACTTTGCAGTAGATCAAATTCAGCAACAAAAAATGTACCCGGCTGTCAGGTTTCCTCTTGAGGGACGTGCCGGGTAGCAGCTTTCTCCTGATAGCGCCTAATGTGCTCGGCGGATTTTGGCTCCATCGCCATGGCGAAACGCGGCTTTTGCGGCGGGATCGGACAATCCTTGCGCCAAAGCGTCCGGTTCTGTTAGGCCTGAGTCGTGCACACGGTGTCGCGTTCAGGAGTGTCGGTTCATCGACAACGGGCAACCGAGCGATCGTGTGCAGGTGTCGCGCGGACTTCAACCGATGCGCGCGATGAGGGAGCAACGCGAATCCCTTGGTGCGTTGGCTTTTTGTTAAGTTTGACAAGCACTTGAATCGAACGAGATGAGCGCCACGCTGATGCGGCTTGGTCTTTGCAGATCGATTCCGATGCGGTCGGGGTGCCTCTTGTCAGCCGTTTCTGAATGACCTCGGGTCAGAAGGCAGATCTTAAATGTTTCTATTTGCGCTAGATCAAACTTGGCGCGCTTGAGACCGAATAAAGAAGGCGTCATGCGAACCGTCGTCTCAACTTTTCTTCTGGCATGTCTGTCACTGTCGCTCGTCTTTTCGGGCCCGGCAGCGCGTGCCATGGCGATGCCTGACACGACGATGGTGGAGCTGTGTCTCGATGGTGAGGTGCAAACGGTGCGGCTTGGGCGGAATGGTCAGCCGGTCACGCCAACGGACGATTGCGACCGCTCCCATGCCTGCTGCATCATGGCTGGAGTCCTGTCCGTGGCGGCCGTAGCCCCCGACATGACGACCCCGCTTCTCGAACAGGCGGCTTCGGTCATCGCAACTGGAGTGTTAATCCCTCGAATTGAATACCTTTCTGCCGATCAGCGCGGCCCTCCGGCAGCGCAGCGTGGGCAGATTGACCAAACGGAAATCCGCTCATGATCTTTCTTCGCTCCCTTCTCAGGGTATCGCTTTTGTGCCTCGCGACGCTGCTCTTCACGCAGTCGGTGCAGGCGCAGTCCGAACTGTCCCGGCTCCTGCCCGATATCGCCGCCGGAGACGTGGTCGAAGGGGCGACAGGCTTTGGGCGCGTTCACGACGATCTGCCGGTCGTACAGGTGCTTCGCGACCAAGAGCAGATCGGCTGGGCCTTCATCACGTCGGATTTCGTTTCGACAACGGGCTATTCCGGCAAACCGATCCATACGATGGTCGCGGTTGATGATGCGGCCCAAGTGATCGGTGTCGAACTTGTCAAACACTATGAACCGATCGTTCTGATCGGGATACCGGATGCCAAGGTCAAGGCGCTGGTGGCGAACTATCGTGGTCTTGATCTGGTGGCCGAGGCCGAATCCGGCGGGACGGCGCATGAGCTCGACATTATTTCGGGCGCGACCGTGACGATCATGGTGATCGACGACTCAATCATCCGCGCCGGCCTGAAGGTCGCGCGGCAGCTGGGGCTTGGCGGGCTCGCCGTGGAGGTCGAAACCGGACCGCAGTTCGAGATCGACCCCGACGCCATCGCTGCCGACGACTGGATGACGCTGGAAGGCGACGGCACGCTGCGGCGGTTGTCGCTGGATGTGGGGCAGGTCAACGCCGCCTTCGCCGCGATGGACGATCCCCGCGCCGACGACCGCGCGCTGACCGAAGCGCCGGAAACCACTTTCATAGAGATGCAGGCCACCCTGATCTCGCACCCCGCGATTGCGAAGGCGATCCTGGGCGATGCGCGCGCCGACAACCTTCAATCGTGGCTGGACGAGGGCGATCACGCGGTCGCGATCTTTGGCCGTGGGCTTTATTCCTTCAAAGGCTCCGGCTACGTGCGCGGCGGGATTTTCGACCGGATCGTTCTCATTCAGGACGATATCTCGGTGCGCTTCCGTGACCGGATGCACCAGCGCATCAACGGCATCGACGCCGAGGGCGCGCCCCAGTTCAACGAGGCGGACCTGTTCAAGATCCCCGCAGACAGCGGCTTCGATCCGACCGAACCGTTCCGCATCCAGCTTCTGGTGCAGCGCGAGGTGGGTGCGATCGAAAAAATCTTCACCACCTTCGATCTGGGCTACCGTCTGCCGGATCAATACCTGCGGTCCGTCGCGCCAGCCCCCACGCCCGAGGTTCCGGCGGCCGTGACCACTGTCACCACGCAATCCGAAGATCAGGCGCATCAGGCTCTCTGGAAACGCATCTGGGCTGACAAGACTACGGAAATCGCCGTGGTTGGCGGGATGCTCGCGCTGCTGACGCTGGTGTTTTTCTTTCAGGGCATCGCCACCCGCAACGAGCGCGTTTTCTTCTGGTTCCGTATGACGTTCCTGACGGTCGTCCTCGTCTATCTTGGTTGGTACGCGAATGCGCAGCTGTCCGTCGTGAACCTTATCGCGTTTTTCAACTCGTTGACCTCGGGCTTCAGTTGGCAGGCGTTCCTGCTCGACCCGCTGACCTTCATCCTGTGGTTCTCGGTCGCCGCAGCACTTCTGTTCTGGGGGCGCGGGGCCTATTGCGGTTGGCTGTGCCCGTTCGGCGCCTTGCAGGAATTGCTCAACCAGATCGCGCGTGCGCTGCGGATCCCGCAATGGACGCTGCCCTGGGGCCTTAACGAACGGCTCTGGCCGGTGAAATACATGATCTTCCTCGGGCTGTTTGGCGTTTCGCTGATGAGCATCGAACAGGCGGAACGGCTGGCCGAAGTGGAGCCGTTCAAGACCGCGATCATCCTGAACTTCGTGCGCGCCTGGCCCTTTGTCGCCTACGCCGCCGCACTGTTGATCGCAGGTCTCTTCGTCGAACGGTTCTTCTGCCGTTACCTCTGCCCGCTAGGCGCGGCGCTGGCGATCCCGGCGCGGTTGCGCATGTTCGACTGGCTCAAGCGCTATCACGAGTGCGGCAACCCGTGTCAGACCTGCGCGCACCAATGCCCGGTTCAGGCGATCCACCCCACGGGTGAGATCAATCCGAACGAATGCATCAACTGCCTGCACTGCCAGGTGCTGTACCAGTCCACAACCCAATGCCCGGTCGTCATCAAGAAGATCAAGCGGCGCGCCAAGGTCGGGGCCGCTCCCGATCTGAGCCGCGACATCTCCGGGCATCCGAACCAACCCAAGACTCACCCTGCAACCTGAAAGGATATTTTATGTCTGAGGGAAAGAAACTGCCAATCACACGCCGGGGCCTTCTGGGCGCCACGGCCGGGGGCGCGGCACTTGCCGGAGCGTTCGGCTCTCGCGCGATGCTGACGGGAACCGCCGCGGTAGGCGCGGCCACCGTTGCCGGCACGACAAGCGCACGCGCCGCGACCGGTGCCGAAGTGGCCCCCGGTCAGCTTGACGAATATTACGGCTTCTGGTCCTCGGGCCAGTGCGGTGAGATGCGCATTCTGGGAATCCCGTCGATGCGTGAATTGATGCGCGTGCCGGTGTTCAACATCTGCTCGGCCACCGGCTGGGGCATCACCAACGAATCCAAGAAAATCTTGACCGAGGGCCTGACCGAAAAGACTAAGGCCTATCTGGCTGCCAACGGTCATGAATTCCCGCCCAACGGCGATTTGCACCACCCGCATATGTCCTTCACCGAAGGCACCTATGACGGGCGCTATCTGTTCATGAACGACAAGGCCAACACCCGCGTCGCCCGCGTGCGCTGCGACGTGATGAAATGCGACAAGATCATCGAGATTCCCAACGCCAAGGCGATCCACGGCCTGCGTCCGCAAAAATGGCCGCGCACCAACTACGTATTCGCCAACGGCGAGGACGAAGTGCCGATGGTCAATGACGGGCAGATCCTCGATGAGCCCGACAAGTACGTAAACTTCTACACCGCCATCAATGCCGACGAAATGACGGTCGCATGGCAAGTGATGGTGACGGGCAACCTCGACAACACCGATTGCGACTACGACGGCAAATACGCCTTCTCAACATCGTACAACTCGGAAATGGGGATGACCCTGCCCGAGATGACCGAGAAGGACATGGACCACGTCGTTGTCTTCAACATTGCCGAGATCGAGAAAGGCATCGAGGCGGGGGATTACCAGGAACTGAACGGCGTCAAGGTTCTGGACGGACGCAAGGGGCAGAACAACAAGTACACCCGCTACATCCCGATCCCGAACAACCCGCACGGCATCAACATGGCGCCGGACAAGGTTCACCTCTGCGTTGCGGGCAAGCTGTCGCCGACCGTGTCCGTGATCGACGTGCGCAAGCTCGACGCGGTGTTCAACGAAGACGCGGATCCGCGCAGCGTCGTGGTGGCCGAACCGGAACTGGGGCTTGGGCCGCTTCACACATGCTACGATGGCAAGGGCAACGCCTATACGACGCTCTTCCTCGACAGCCAGGTGGTGAAGTGGAACATCGAGAAGGCGATTGAACTGTATAACGGTGCAGACGTGGATCCGATCATCGTCAAGAAGGACGTGCATTACCAGCCGGGCCACAACTCGACCGTGATGGGCGAAACGCTTGACGCGACCGACAAGTACTACCTGACGATGAACAAGTTTTCCAAAGACCGGTTCCTCAATGTCGGGCCGCTCAAGCCGGAAAACGAACAGTTGTTCGCAATCGACGGGGACGACCTGACGCTGATCCACGACGGCCCGACCTTCGCCGAGCCGCACGACTCGATCATCGTCGATCCGTCCAAGGTCAGCCCGAAATCGGTCTGGGATCGGAATGATCCGATGTGGCAGGACGCCCGCAATCAGGCCGAGGCCGACGGTGTCGATCTCGACGATTGGCAGGACACGGTGATCCGCGAAGGCAACAAGGTGCGTGTCTATATGTCGAGCCAGGCGCCGAACTTCTCACTCGAGTCGTTCACGGTTCAGCAGGGGGATGAAGTGACCGTCTATGTCACCAACCTCGATGACATCGACGACCTGACCCACGGCTTCACCCTTGGCAACCACGGTCTCGCGATGGAAGTCGGGCCACAGGCAACCTCGTCTGTGACCTTCACCGCGGCGCAGCCGGGTGTTTACTGGTATTACTGCCAGTGGTTCTGCCACGCGCTCCACATGGAGATGCGCGGCCGGATGTTCGTCGAACCGCGGGCGAGCTGAGCCATGATGCGTGCCCTGACCCTTGTGCTGACGTTGCTTGTCGCGCTGCCCCTTTGGGCGGCCGAGATCGCCGTGCCGGCGGGGCAGGGCACGCTTGCCAAAGCCATCGCCGGGGCCCAACCCGGCGATGTGCTGATGCTTTCCGAAGGACGCTACGAAGGTGCCATCACCATCGACCGACCCTTGACCCTGACCGGCCCCGAAGGCGCGGTGATTGACGGCATGGGGCAGGGCACGGTCGTGACCATCGACGCACCGGATGTCACAGTGAGCGGCCTTACCGTGACCGGATCGGGCATGGACAGCGAGGCGCTCGATGCGGGGGTGAAGATCCTCAAGGGCGCGGATCGCGCCGTGGTCGCGGACAACCGGGTGATCGGCAACCTGCACGGCGTGGATGTGCATGGCGGACACGACGCGCAGGTGCTGCGCAACACCATCGAGGGCACGCGGCAGGCCCGGGTCAATGACCGGGGCAACGGCATCTATGTCTGGAACTCTCCCGGCACGCTGGTCGAGGGCAATTCGGTGCGCTGGGGCCGCGATGGCATCTTTTCCAATGCGTCGCGCACCGGCATCTATCGCAACAACCTTTTCCGCGACCTGCGCTTTGCCGTGCATTACATGTATACCAACGATTCCGAAGTGTCGGGCAACGTGTCCATCGGCAACGGGTTGGGCTACGCGATCATGTTTTCGAACAACATCATCGTGAAGGACAACCTGAGCCTGTCCGACATCAGCCACGGCGTGATGCTGAACTACGCTAACAATGCCGAGGTGTCGGGCAACCTCGTGCGCGGCGGCGCGAACCGCTGCACCTTCATCTACAACGCGCACAAGAACCTGATCTACAACAACCGCTTCGAGGGCTGCGAGATTGGCATCCATTTCACCGCCGGGTCCGAACGCAACGTACTGACCGGCAATGCCTTTATCGGCAACCGCGAGCAGGTGAAATATGTCGGCACTCGCGATATCGAATGGAGTTTCGAGGGGCGCGGCAATTACTGGTCTGATCACCCCGGCTTCGATCTGGGCGGCGACGGCATCGCCGACAGCCCGTTCCGGCCCAACGACCTGATGGACCATATCCTCTGGTCGCAACCCGCCGCGCGCCTGCTGACCGGCGCACCCGCTGTGCAACTGATCCGCTGGGCGCAATCGAGCTTTCCGGCGACGCTGCCCGGCGGTGTCGTGGACAGCGCGCCCCTGATGACCGCACCGCAGATCGCGGTGCCCGAAGATTACGCCGCGATGGAGGCCGAAGCCGCCACGCGCCGCGATGAAAGCGATATGAATGACATCGACGTTAACGATCTCTCGTCTCACTAAGAGCTTCGGCGGGGTGCATGCCCTGACCGATGTGTCGCTGACCGTCACCCCCGGCGAACGGGTGGCGCTGCTGGGCCATAACGGTGCCGGCAAGTCGACGCTGATGAAGATCATCCTCGGTCTGATTTCGCCCGACAGTGGCGAGATCTCGGTCTGCGGCGCGACGCCCGGCGATGCGGAGGCGCGCGAGCGCGTGGCCTATCTGCCCGAGAACGCCGCCTTCCATTCCGCACTGACCGGGCTGGAACAGATCACCTTCTACATGCGCCTGCGCGGCGTCGATCTGAAAGGCGCGCGCGACCTGCTGGGCCGGGTCGGTCTGGGCGATGCCGCGACGCGCCGGCTCGGCACCTATTCCAAGGGGATGCGGCAGCGCGTCGGACTTGCGCAGGCGCTGATCGGACATCCGCGCCTTCTGGTGCTCGATGAGCCGACCAGCGGGCTCGACCCGGTGTCACGGCGCGATTTCTACGAACTGCTCGACGGGCTTGCCGCCGAAGGGGCCGCCATCCTGCTGTCGAGCCATGCGCTGACGGAAGTGGAGGCGCGCACCGACCGGTTGCTGATCCTGTCGGGCGGCCGCATGGTGGCCGAAGGCTCGCTCTCCGATCTGCGCAGCGAGGCGGCGCTGCCGGTGGCGCTGCATGTGACAGCGATCAACGGCTACGCGTCCGAATTGATGGAAGCGTTCCCAAATGCGATCCAGACCAAGGAAGGCCTGCACCTGACCTGCGCGCAGGATGACAAGCTGGCCACTCTGGCGCGGATTTCCGAGATGCGCGGCAAGGTCGCCGATCTGGAGGTAATCCCGCCCAGCCTCGAAGACATCTACAGCCATTTCAGCCGGAGGGACGGCCAATGATCGCGCGCATCCTCGCCACCGCCCGGATCGAGGCGAACATCGCCCGGCGCAACCGCTGGGTGCTGATCGCGGTGCTGCTGATGGTGGTGTTCTCGCTCGTCCTCTCCGCCGCAGGCTCCGCTCCGACCGGCGCGCTGGGGGCGGACCGTCTGTCGGTGGTGGTCGCCTCGCTCACCTCGCTCTCGGTCTATCTGGTGCCGCTGGTGGCGCTGCTCATGTCCTTCGACGCCATCGCCGGAGAGGTCGAGCGCGGCACGCTGCCGCTCCTGCTGACCTATCCGGTGGCCCGGTGGGAGGTGCTGGCGGGCAAGCTGCTGGCGCATGTGGCGATCCTGATCGTGGCGCTTGTCGCCGGCTATGGATCGGCCGCCCTGATCGCCATCCTGAACGATGCGGAGGCGGTCGCCGGTCTGGGCGCGCTCTGGCGGCTGACATGGACCTCGGTGCTGCTCGGCGCGACCTTCCTCGGCATCGGCTACGCGGTCTCGGCCTTGTCACGGCGTGCATCGGGGGCGGCGGGGCTGGCCATCGGCGTCTGGCTCGGGCTTGTCGTGCTTTACGATCTGGGGCTGCTGGCGGCGGTCGTCGCCGACGATGGCGGGTTCTTCACCACGCAGGTCTTTCCTGCCGCCCTTCTGGCCAATCCCGCCGACGCCTTCCGCCTGTTCAACCTGAGCGCCGCCGAGGCCAGCGCCGCCGCCTCGGGCGTGGCGGGTGCGGCGGGCGCGATCCCGCAATGGCAATCCTTGGGCTCGGTGGTGATCTGGCCCTTCCTCGCGCTGGCCCTAGCCGCGCTGACCTTCAGAAAGGTGGACGCATGAAACGCCTCTCGCTTGTCCTGTTCTGTCTGGCTCTGGCTGCCTGCAAGGAAGAGGTGGCGCAGGATGTCACCCCGGTTGCGCTCAGCCCCGATGCGGTCGGGCATTACTGCCAGATGACCCTGCTGGAACATGACGGGCCCAAGGCGCAGGCACACCTGGCCGGATTGCCCGGCGCGCCGCTTTTCTTCAGCCAGGTGCGCGACGTGGTGGCCTATCTGCGGATGCCCGAACAAAGCCACGAGGTCGTCGCCGTCTGGGTCAACGACATGGGAGCCGACGGCGCAAGCTGGGACGCCCCCGGTGCGCAGAACTGGATCGACGCGCAGGACGCGCTTTTCGTTGTCGGCGCGGATGTTGTCGGCGGCATGGGCGCGCCCGAACTGGTGCCCTTCTCCGACCCCGACGCGGCGCAGGGCTTTGCCGCGACCAATGGCGGCGCGGTGATGACGCTCGACGAGATCCCCGACGCGGCGGTGCTGGCGCCGGTGGATCTGGTTCACGACACTGACGACAGCGTGTTTCAGGACCGCCTCCGCGCGCTGTCCGACAAGATGGGAGACTGAGATGACAACGATATCCCGACGCCGGATGCTGACCATCCTCGCCGCCGCGACCGCCTTTCCCGCCTCGGCGATGGCGCGCGCGGAAGTGCACACGTGGCAGGGCAGGGCGCTTGGCGCGCGCGCGACGCTGCGGCTGGCCCATCCCGACGCCGCGGCCATCTCGGCCCGCGTCGCGTCCGAGATCGACCGGCTGGAGAATGTGTTCAGTCTCTTCCGCCCCGAAAGCGCGCTGGCGCGGCTCAATCGGGACGGCATGCTCACCGCGCCGCCGTTCGAGCTTCTGGAATGCCTGTCGCTGGCGGGGCGCGTTCATGCGGCAACCGAAGGCCGGTTCGACCCGACAGTTCAGCCGCTCTGGCGGGCCTATGCAGACGCCGCCATCGCCGGACATGCGCCGAAGGACGCAGACCTCAGCCGCGCCCGCGCGCTGATCGGGTGGGACGGCGTGCAGGTCGCGCCCGACCGGATCACGCTGCGGCCCGGCATGGCGCTGACACTAAATGGCATCGCGCAGGGCGTCATCGCGGATCGCATCGCAGATCTGCTGGCGGGTGAAGGGCTCGACAACGTGCTGATCGATACCGGCGAATTCCGTGCCTTGGGCGGTGCTCCCGACGGCGACGCTTGGCCCGTGCGTCTTGCTGCCGGGGGAGAGGTGCCTCTCAAGGCCCGCGCCTTGGCCACGTCGGCACCGCGCGGTACGACCTTCGGCGAGGGAAACAGCGGGGAAAGCCATATCCTCGATCCCAAGAGCGGCACGCCGATCGCCGCCATGTGGTCCGAAATTTCCGTGTCGGCGCAATCCGCAGGTTTGGCCGATGCTCTTTCGACTGCCGCCTGCCTCATCCCGACCGGATCCGAGATCGTGAGTTGTTTGCAGAAATTCAGGGAGTGTCGTTTGGAAAAAATCTCCTGAAGTCTTGTGCAGGACGACCAGAGCCAACGGGTTTACGGTATTCGATGACGGTTGGCGCCCCCGACGTAGTCCCAGAGAGCAAACAAATTTCCTCATCTCACAATCGGCAGATACTTGACCTCCGAACGTGCATGAAATACCTCCCAAGGCGTTGAGCGGGCGTTGTGTAATGGTAAGACCTCAGCCTTCCAAGCTGATGATACGGGTTCGATTCCCGTCGCCCGCTCCAAATTCCGCGAAATGATCCGTGAGACACGTTCCTGCCGCGGTTTTTGTCGCGTCAAAACGGCCTGCCGCCTTGGTTCGGCTTGACCCGCCCTGCATCGCCACGGTTTAAGCAGTGCCAATCAGAACGTAAGGTACTCATGGCGGACACTCAGACCATTCCACCGACGAAAAACGAAGAACGTCAGAAGTCCAAGAAGATCGGCTCGCTTCGGGCGCTATGGCCGTTCATCATGCCGTATCGCAAGTTGATGATGGCGGCGTTGTTCGCGTTGACCGCGACTGCAATGATCTCGTTGATCCTGCCGCTGGCGGTGCGCCGCGTGGTGGACAATTTCAACACGGAAGACGATGCGCTTCTGAACCAGTATTTCGCCGCCGCGCTTGGCATTGCCGCCTTGCTCGCCATCGGTACGGCGCTGCGCTATGCGCTTGTGACCCGGCTGGGCGAACGGGTGGTCGCGGACATCCGCAAAGCGGTGTTCGACCGGGTTATCGGGTTGAGCCCGAGCTTCTTCGAAAAGGTGATGACGGGCGAGGTTCTCAGCCGGATCACCACGGATACCACACTCATCCTGAGCGTCATCGGATCGTCCATTTCCATCGCGCTCCGAAACGTCCTGATTTTCTTCGGTGGCATGATTCTCATGCTGTTCACCTCGGCCAAGCTGACCGGGATGGTGCTTTTGATCGTCCCGGCTGTCGTGGTGCCGATCCTCGTGCTCGGGCGAAAGATGCGCGTGCTGAGCCGCGAGAACCAGGACTGGATCGCGGCCTCATCGGGTAGCGCGTCGGAATCGCTCTTGTCGGTGCAGACGGTGCAGGCGTTCACGCATGAGACCATTTCCCGACGTGCGTTTTCCGATGTCACCGAAAAGAGCTTCGATGCAGCGCGACGGCGGATCTGGACGCGGGCGCAGATGACGGCGATCGTGATATTCCTCGTCTTCACCGGCATCGTGGGGGTGCTCTGGATCGGCGCGACGGATGTGCGCGAAGGCAGCATGACGGCAGGGGCGCTTGTGCAGTTCGTGATCTACGCCGTGATGGTGGCGGGCTCTGTCGCGGCGTTGTCCGAGATTTTCGGCGAATTGCAGCGCGCGGCCGGTGCGACCGAACGTCTTGTGGAACTGCTGCATGCCGAAGACACGGTAAACGACCCTGACAACCCGGTCACCCTGCCCGTACCGGTGCGGGGCGAGATCACCTTCGAAGATGTCCATTTCGCCTATCCGGCCCGACCGGGCGTCGCCGCTTTGGACGGCGTGAACCTGCGGATCGAACCCGGCGAAACGGTTGCCGTGGTCGGCCCGAGCGGCGCGGGCAAGACGACAATCATCCAATTGATCCAGCGCTTCTACGACCCGGATTCCGGCGCCGTGTGCATCGACGGCATGCGGATCGACGCGTTGAACCGGGATGCCTTCCGCAAGCATATCGCCTTGGTGCCGCAGGACCCGGTGATCTTTGCCGACACGGCGCGCGAAAACATCCGTTTCGGCCGCCCCGATGCGTCCGATGCCGAAATCGAAGCCGCTGCCAAGGCTGCCGCCGCGCATGACTTCATCATGGCGCTACCCGATGGCTATGACAGCTGGCTCGGCGAGCGTGGGGTGATGTTGTCGGGCGGGCAAAAGCAACGCATCGCGATCGCCCGCGCCATTCTGAGGGACTCTCCGATCCTGCTTCTGGACGAGGCGACCAGCGCGCTGGATGCCGAAAGCGAGCGCGCCGTGCAGAGGGCCGTTGACGAACTCTCTGAGGGCCGCACGACCGTCATCGTCGCGCACCGCCTTGCCACGGTCAAGAAAGCCGACCGCATCATCGTCATGGAGCATGGCCGCATCGTGGCAACCGGGGCGCATGATGCGCTTGTCTCGGAAGACGGTCTCTACGCACGGTTGGCACGGCTCCAATTCACCGACGGTATCGCCGCCGAATAGTCGCCTTTAGCCCTTCCGACACGTCCGATGTCGGTTTTGGCTCTGACAGCGCCAGAGCCGTCGCTCCACATTGTCCCTGAAATCGATGAATGGAGCGGGACATGCAGGTTGGATTTGTGGGGCTGGGCGCGGTGGGTGCCAAATTGGCGGGAACCCTTGCGCGCAACGGCGTCGATCTACAGGTCCACGACCTTGATCCCGCGCGTGTCGATTTGCTTGTTGCCCAAGGCGCGAAAGCCGGCGAGGGACCGGCGCAGTTGATGCGCGACTGTGACGTCGTGATCACGAGCCTTCCCAGCCCGGCAGCGTCGCAAGCCGTTCTGGACCTCCTGCTGCCCGAGATCGGGCCCAGCAAGACCTGGATCGAGATGTCGACCACCGATCCCGAAGCAATCAAGGCTCAGGCGGTCGCCGTTGCCGCACGCAGCGGACGCGCAGCGGATTGTCCGGTCTCAGGCGGGTGTCATCGTGCGGCGACGGGCAACATCTCGATCTTCGCGGGGTGTGATCGCGCCACGTTCGAGGATATTCTCCCGATTCTCACCTTCATGGGACGCCGGGTGCTGCACACAGGCGATGTGGGCAGCGCGTCCGTGCTCAAGGTGATGACAAATTACCTTGCCACCATCCACCTTGCCAGCCTGTGCGAAGCGATGACGACCATGGCAGCACACGGGATCGACCTGGCCACGACTTACGAGGCAATCAAGGCGTCGTCGGGTAATTCATTTGTGCACGAAACCGAAAGCCAGCTGATCCTGTCCGGCAATCGCGACGTGGATTTCACGCTCGATCTGGTCCTCAAGGATATCGGTCTGTTTCAATCCCTGGCGGACGCGAAGCAAGTGCCGCTGGAGCTTTCGCCCAAACTGATCGAGATCGTGAAGGATGGACAGGCACGTTATGGCGACCGGGCGCAATCGGATCGCCTCATCGAACGTCTGGAAGAGGTAACAGGCCTGTCGATCACCGCGCCCGGTTTCCCGACCGAGCTTATTGACGACGAACCCGAGGAGCGCGGGCGCGAGGTCTCCAGACAGCACTCGTATTGAGATCGGGAATGCGCTATCGGCGTCCCTGCGAAACAGGAGAGACGCCATGCATGACGATGATATCCTTGCCGTGGTCGACCCGCGTGGCCCCAGGCGGATCATCGGGATCTCCATGCTTCTCGCGCTGGGGGGCCTGGTTCTTTACCTCGCATTTGTCCAGCCACCCGCCAACCTGCTGTGGCAGGCGTTTCTGATCGGAATGGGGCTGGTCTCCCTGTGGTTCGCCTACCGGATGCAGGAGGCGACGACACGCAAGCTCTTCCTCACAGAAACCGCGCTCACGGACAGCGATGGAGCCGTGCTTGCCCGGGTCGAGGATATCGTCGCGGTGCATCGCGGAGCGTTCGCGATCAAGCCGTCCAATGGATTCACGCTGACATTGAAAAACCCGGCCCCACGAGAGTGGCAGCCGGGTTTGTGGTGGCGCCTCGGGCGCCGGGTTGCTGTGGGCGGGGTGACACCTGGGTCTCAGGCCCGCCCGATGGCCGACATCATCGCAGTGATGATTGCGCGGCGCGAGGGAAAGGCTTAGGCGCTGTTCTTCTTGCCCTTGCCGTTGCCGCCTGTGCTGGAACCATCACAGTTGGTGGCGTTCTCAGCGTTGTTGTTGCAGAGAGAGCCGCCCGGAGCGTCTTGGTCGCCATTCCCCCAACCGTTATTTTCCCACTTCTTCCCTGATCCGTCATTCACACCTTCGAAAATAAGTTGCGGAGCGAAACGCGGGCGGTTGAAAGAATAGGTGCCAATATCGAAGGCTTCGAGACCGGCCAGATCCAGAGCTGGTTGATACCAGTCGCGAGTCTCTACCAAAATCGACTGATCGCCTGGTGCGAGAACCGGCATCTGCGGGGTATAGGCCGTGATGTCGGCTTGCGTGAGCGCAGACCAGTCGCCCCGTGCTTCAGACCAGACCAATTCATACGAACCGGTGTTTCCCGAACCATTACCGTTCTTATTGAATTGAACAACGGTAATGCGCAGGTCAACATTGTCGCCCTGATCCTGCGTCAAGTGAAACAGCAGGTTACGGGCATTGTCGATATAGGCGTCATCGATCATTTCAGTTTCACGCGAGAGCATGTCACCGATCGTGTAGTTGGCTTTCTGGCTAATGGAATGTTGGCGCATCACGTCGAAGTACACCCAACTCGCCGCCAAGATAACCAGCAGGGCCGGCAGAACGATCATCGCTTCAAGCGTGATGTCGCCCTGGTCGTCGCGGGTGAACCGCGACATGAGGTTTTTGATACGAGCGGACATTAGTATGGCTCCTGTACAAAGGCGGCGAAGGAAACGATAGCCGTGTAACCCTGGTCGTCCTTCGGCATGGATTGCGCGAGCGCACCGGCCGGAGTGATCGGCTTGTACTTGAAACAAGCACGCAACATCATCAATTCGTTCGGCTGGCCGGGATCGAACTGACGCAATGGCCGAACTTCATCGGGCTTGTCGACACAGTCGGCGTCGCGCGTCGGCTCGGTCCAGTTGCGCAGGTCAAGCGGGATCATCTCGAGACGCAACATCTTGTCACAATCCGCCAGTAGAATGGCGTTGTCGCAGATCATGGTCTTGAGCGTGTCGTGGCTCAGGTTTTCACCCGTACCAAGACGTACCTCACGAACCGTCAGATCCAATCCACGTTCCAGCTGCGTGTGCCGGATCGAGAGGGCGCCGACTTCGAGTCCCGCAATGATCACAGTGAGGAACAGCGGCAACCAGACTACGAAGGGGAGCAGATAAGTCGCGCCGCTTTCGTCCCGCAGGAAGCTGCGGAGTTTTTTGCTTTGGAACCGCATCATTGTGTCAACCTCAACTGATTAATCGTGCGAGCAATGGACATGAACGCATCGGAAATCTCGATACCCTCGACCGGGAAGTAGTGGGCCGGAGAAGAGGCACAGTCGCGCATCGCTGCTTGACCTTCCTCGGGGGCTTCGAAACCCACGGCAAAGACCGTGATGTCTGCGTTACGTGCTTCAGAGCAGATCGTGGACAACCGAGCGTCTGCCTCGCTACCGCTGACGATGGGCTCGTACGCGTAATAGGCATTGTAGTAGTCGCTGTAGGACACCCAACCATCTTGATACGGCTTGCGGAAGAACTTCTGCCCGAAGGCGCGCGTGCCCCACCGTGCAAAGACCTCGGCATTCGACATACGACGTGCATCGCTGCCACCATCCGGTGAGGTCCTGTAGCGATCGTTCCAGTCGGAATTTTCGAAACGCTCACGGAAGTAGACATCATTGCTCGAACCGCTGTTGTCCCGAACGCGATGTGAGAACCTGTCATTGGTCGGATCATTGTCGCCACGATCGTCAATCCAGATATTCGACATACCGCTCGCGTATTCAGGGGCCAGGTCGTACTGGGTTGTGTTCATCCCGTCCGTCATGACCACAGCGATCTTGAGCGCATCGACTGCGTCATAATCCATAGGTCTACCAGCCGCTTCAGAAACAACCTTGCCATCGGCAATAAGCGCGTTCACGACCGGCCGTGCCGAAGGATCCAGCAACGCAACGCCCCACTTCATCCCGAGATCGATCGCGGTGTTGCCACCGGCACCCAGGCTTTCGATGTGGCTGATCAACTCTGCTTCGTCAGAACTGTGCGCGATGATGGAACCATACTCTCCGACTGGACACCATGAAGCCGGTGTCACGGTCGTGTTTTGGTCCATAGTATATGGGTCGAAATGCGCCAGACGTTGAAGCGTGTCATTCGGCGAAATAGCGCGCGAATAGAAGGCACTGTCCGGGAAGATCGCACAGGCAGATATATCGTGCTCGTCCGACAGGGCGTAGAGTTCTGAGAGGGCTGGTCCCAGATTCACCGTCGCGTTGTAGGGGATGATACTGACTGTTGTCAGTCCGGTATCGTTGGTATCGATGACGGCCTGGACGAACTCGATTGCAGCAGCGCGTAGGTTTTCGATTTTATAGTCCGATCCCATCGAACCGGAAATATCGAGAATGAGTGAGATCTCGATGTTCGAAATACGTTCCTCAGCTTCCGAAGAACCGGCTGCCTGTAGATCGCTGACCCCGAGCAATTTCAGGAAGTTCGTCGGAAAGGTCCGCAGCGCTTCAGCTGATACGGTCCGATAGTTCAGACCTTCATCCACCGAAATTTCGACGGTTGCCAAGGCATCTTCCAACTTCATTTTGGTGAGATAATCCTCGACGAGGGTGGTCGCATCGAGCTGTTGTTCGAGATCAGCCGCGGCGAGAACGGCACGGTCGAGTGTGCCTTGAAGTCGGGCGCGCTCCAATTCGGTATGGATCATGTCGATCCCGATGCCGCCGTAGACCATCATGATGAACGCTCCGAGCATGGCCAGGAACGACATGTTGCCATCGGTTTCCCGGGCGTATCGGTAGATCGAGGTCGCAGCGCTTGAGCGCAGCAACGACTTTTTCCGTTTCCCGACCGGCAGCCTTGGCAGAAGGTTGCTTAATCCGATCATTTGTTACCTCTTTCCCGCCCCTTCAGGACGGACTGACACCCCACTTAGATTTTGGGAGATGTGAAGGCGAAACACGGCGGGAATACGGCCTGAAATGTGGAAAAAATGTGGAGTATACTGATATTCCTGAATAATTCCCGGCCTTTCGGCTTGATTGATGTTCCTTCCGAAACAGTTCGCCACAGTCTCGGACTTCGTGCCAAAAAAGATCACACGACAATTCCGTGCCAAATTAATCAACTTGTCATAGGCTGGTGCCAAACAGGGGCGAAATGCCTGAACCACCGGAGGGATGGATGAGCACAATACCAGCAACTGAGCCGAGTTTTCGGGAATCGGTCGACCTGATGTTCAATCGCGCCGTGGCGCTGATGGAGCTTTCGCCGGGGCTCGAGGAGAAAATCCGCGTTTGCAACGCGACCTACACCGTCCGGTTCGGGGTGCGCCTGCGCGGTCAGATCAAGACGTTCACCGGGTACAGGTCCGTTCACTCGGAACATATGGAGCCGGTCAAGGGTGGCATCCGTTTCGCTCTCACCGTCAATCAGGACGAGGTGGAGGCGTTGGCTGCCCTGATGACCTACAAATGCGCGCTTGTCGAAGCGCCGTTCGGCGGGTCGAAGGGTGGGCTGCGGATCGATCCGCGCGAATACGACGATCACGAGATGGAACAGATCACCCGGCGCTTCGCCTACGAGCTGATCAAACGCGACATGATCAACCCCGCGCAAAACGTCCCGGCCCCCGACATGGGCACCGGCGAACGCGAGATGGCCTGGATCGCCGATCAATACGCGCGGATGAATACGACCGACATCAACTCACGCGCCTGCGTGACCGGCAAACCGCTCAACGCGGGTGGTATCTCGGGCCGGGTGGAGGCAACGGGTCGCGGCGTGCAATACGCGCTGCGCGAGTTCTTCCGTCACCCTGAAGACGTGAAGGCCGCCGGAATGACGGGCAAACTGGATGGCAAGCGCGTCATCGTGCAGGGTCTGGGAAACGTGGGCTACCATGCTGCCAAATTTCTCCAGGACGAAGACGGCGCCCGGATCGTCGGGATTATCGAGCGGGATGGCGCGCTTTTCAGCGAAAGCGGCCTCGATGTCGATGCAGTCCGCGACTGGATCGTGAAACACGATGGCATTACTGGCTTCCCGGACGCCGTTCACACCGCCGACGGGGCTCGCGTATTAGAAGAGGAATGCGACATCCTCATTCCCGCTGCTCTGGAAGGTGTGATCAACCTGTCGAATGCCGAACGCATCAAGGCGCCGCTCATCATCGAAGCGGCGAACGGTCCGATCACCGCCGGGGCGGACGACATTCTGCGCGAGAAGGGGACGGTCATCATCCCCGATATGTATGCCAACGCAGGCGGTGTCACCGTGTCCTACTTCGAATGGGTCAAGAACCTAAGCCATATCCGGTTCGGCCGAATGCAGCGCCGCCAGGAGGAATCCCGTCACGAGCTGATCGTTCAAGAGCTGGAACGGCTGAGCAATCATCTGGGCGACCAATGGTCGATGACCCCGGATTTCAAATCGAAATACCTGCGCGGCGCGGATGAGCTCGAGCTGGTCCGATCCGGCCTCGATGACACGATGCGGATCGCCTATCAGTCGATGCGCAATGTCTGGCACTCGCGGGAGGACGTGCACGACCTGAGAACGGCGGCCTATATCGTCTCCATCGAAAAGGTCGCGGCAAGTTACCGGGCAAAAGGTCTCTGACGGATGACAATTGGCGTGGGCTGGGCTAGGTCTGCCCAAAGACCTGACCTGCCCACTCCATGAGGACGCCCATGATCCGCACCGTGCTTGCTGCAACTGCCCTGACCTTCGGATTGTCACTCCCCGTGGCCGCGCAGGACAAGGAGGCCGAGTGCCGAAAAATCGGGCAGATTGCCACGAACATCATGACCGAACGCAAGAACGGGACGAACATGCGCCGGGCAGAACGGCGGATCATCCGGGCCATCCCGAACAAGTCAAAAAACGATGAGGTCCTCGCCGTTCAACTCGTGAACTGGATCTATTCCCTGCCCGAAGAGCGGCTGACCCCCGAGGTCAGCAATACGCTCTACCAGACATGCCTGTCGCAGTAACCAACGGCTGAAAATCCCCGACCGGGCGGATCCGCCCCACTGGACTCTTGCCGGGCGAAACCCGATATTCTTGGCATGAGCCTGCCACCCAATTTTCTGGACGAACTGCGCACCCGCACCAGCCTGTCACAGGTGGTGGGGCGCAAAGTGATGTGGGACACCCGCAAGTCCAATCAGGCCAAGGGCGATATGTGGGCGCCATGCCCGTTCCACCAGGAAAAATCCGCCAGTTTCCATGTCGATGACCGCAAAGGGTACTATTACTGCTTCGGCTGTCAGGCCAAAGGTGACGCCATTTCCTTTGTTCGCGAGACCGAGAATGTCGGTTTCATGGAAGCGGTCGAAATCCTGGCCGCCGAGGCAGGGATGCAGATGCCCGCCCGCGACCCCAAGGCACAGGAAAAGGCCGATCACCGCACTCAGCTTGTCGAGGTCATGGAACAGGCCGTGCGCTTCTACCGGCTGCAATTGCGCAGTGCTGCGGGGACCGACGCGCGCGATTACCTGACCCGCAGGGGGCTGGACGAGGCGACGCAGGACAAGTTCGGCATCGGTTTTGCACCTCCCGGCTGGCAAACGCTCTGGGATCATCTCACCGCGCAGGGGATTGCGCCCGAGCAGATCATCGAAGCCGGTCTCGCGAAACCGTCGCAGAAGGGCGGCAAGCCCTACGACACGTTCCGCAACCGGATCATGTTCCCGATCCGCGACGCGCGCGGACGCGCCATCGCCTTCGGCGGCCGCGCGATGGACCCCGACGACAACGCCAAGTACCTCAACAGCCCCGAAACCCCGCTCTTCGACAAAAGCCGGACGCTCTATAACCAAGGCCCCGCGCGAGAGGCCGCAGGCAAGGGCCAGCCTCTGATTGTGGCCGAAGGTTACATGGATGTGATCGCGCTGGCCTCCGGCGGGTTCGAAGCGGCGGTGGCGCCTCTTGGTACTGCTGTCACGGAAACGCAAATCCAGATGCTTTGGCGCATCACCGACGAGCCGATCATGGCATTGGACGGCGATAAGGCAGGGCTCAAGGCGGCCTACCGCGTGATCGACACGGCCCTGCCGCTACTGGAGGCCGGGAAATCGCTGCGCTTCGTGCTGTTGCCAGAGGGCAAGGACCCGGACGATCTGATCCGCTCCGAAGGTCGTGACGCCATGCGCGCCCTCGTCGACGCAGCACAGCCGATGGTGCAACTTCTCTGGCGACGCGAAACCGAAGGGCGCGTGTTCGACAGCCCGGAACGCAAGGCGGCTTTGGACAAGACCCTGCGCGAACGCATCCGTACGATCCAGGATCCGTCCCTGCGCAGCCACTACGGTGAAGAAATCAAACGCCTCCGCTGGGAACTGTTCCGCACGCCGTCAAAGCCGGGCAACGGTCCATACCGCCGCTCGAACGCCTCAGCGCAGGGCAAACCCTCCGAAGGCACACGCGCGTCGCTGCTGGCATCCGGCGGCAAGGATGTCGAACTCCGCCTGCGCGAAGCTGTGATCCTCGCCGCGCTCATTTCGGTGCCGGACTTGATTTCTGAATTCGAGGCGCAGATTGAAGAGATGTCCTGCATTGACCCGGATCACGCCACTTTGAGAACGTGTCTTTTGCAACACGCTGGCGACGCACCCGAAGTGGTGCAGGCCGCAGCGGACGCGGCTCTGGGAGAGGCCGCACTTGAAAAGCTGTGCCGCGCACGCCATGTGGCGATTACGCCGTGTCTCCGCAACCCGGGTGACCGTGAACTGGCCCGATTGACGATCGCCGAAGAGCTTGCAAAGCTTGAAGCAGGGATCGGACTGGACGCCGAAATCGCGGAGGCGGCAGAGGATTTGTACGGTGCCGCCGATGAAACGCTCACATGGCGGCTTAGCCAGGCCGCCGCGGCACGGCAATCTGCGCAACGGGCGCAGTCCGAAGACAAGGCAGAATACGATCTTGGTCCCAACGGGGCCGCGATCAACCGAGATGAACGCAGCGCATTTGCCGCTTTGATGGAAACCATTCGCTTCGACAAACCCCGGAGTTGACGGTGTTTTGCTAAGGAAAGCGTAAACGAAACAGGGTAAACGGGTGTGCGAATCACGATTTCGCGCTAATGATTCGGGTCAATCGAATCGCCCCGCCTCGACAGGAGCATCCATGGCCGCCAAAGATAACGACGACGCCAAGACCGAAGACCGCGAGGACGATGTCAGCCTCGATATGAGCCAGGCTGCGGTCAAGAAGATGATCGCCGAGGCTCGGGAACGCGGCTACATCACATACGATCAGCTGAACGAAGTGCTGCCGCCCGATCAGGTCAGTTCCGACCAGATCGAAGACGTCATGTCGATGCTGTCGGAAATGGGCATCCAGGTCACCGAGGAAGACGAGGAAGCCGACGAAGACGACGACAAGGGCACCACCGACCTTGTTCAGACGTCGAAACCCGGCGAAGTCACCCTGTCGTCGGGCACGTCGGAAAAGCTTGACCGTACCGATGATCCGGTGCGCATGTACCTGCGCGAGATGGGCAGCGTCGAACTGCTGTCGCGCGAGGGCGAAATCGCAATCGCGAAGCGGATCGAGGCTGGTCGCAACACGATGATCCTGGGGCTGTGCGAAAGCCCTCTGACATTCCAGGCGATCACGATCTGGCGCGAGGAACTTCTGAGCGAAGACATCCTCCTGCGCGATGTGATCGACCTCGAGACCACGTTCGGCAACCAGATGGGCGACGAAGAAGACGTCGCCTCCACCGTCGTTGCCGGTGGCGATACCACATCCGAAAAATCGTCCGACGACACGCAGGAACTCGATGCCGACGGCAACCCGATCAGCACCGATGAAGATGAGGACGAGGACGAACAGGCCAACATGTCGCTCGCCGCGATGGAGGCCGCGCTCAAGCCGCGCGTTCTCGAAACGCTGGATCGCATCGCTCAGGACTACGAAGAACTGGCGAGCATGCAGGACAGCCGCATCTCGGCCACGCTGAACGAGGACGGATCGTTCAGCAAAGGCGACGAAGAGCGGTATCAGAAGCTGCGCTCCGAGATTGTGGTTCTGGTGAACGAACTTCACCTGCACAACAATCGTATCGAAGCCCTGATCGACCAGCTCTACGGCATCAACAAGCGCATCATGTCCATTGACTCCGCGATGGTAAAGCTGGCCGACCAAGCCCGCATCAACCGCCGCGAATTCATCGACGCCTATCGTGGTCGCGAGCTTGACCCGAACTGGCTTGACGAAATGGCCGAAAAATCGGGCCGCGGCTGGCAGATGTTCATCGAACGCTCGCTCGACAAGGCCGAAGAACTGCGCGCCGACATGGCGCAGGTCGGTCAGTATGTCGGCCTCGACATCAGCGAATTCCGCCGCATCGTGGCACAGGTCCAGAAGGGCGAAAAAGAAGCGCGGCAGGCCAAGAAGGAAATGGTCGAAGCCAACCTGCGCCTCGTGATCTCGATCGCCAAGAAGTACACCAACCGCGGTCTGCAATTCCTGGACCTCATTCAGGAAGGCAACATCGGCCTGATGAAGGCGGTGGATAAATTCGAATATCGCCGCGGTTACAAGTTCTCCACCTACGCGACATGGTGGATCCGCCAGGCGATCACCCGCTCCATCGCGGATCAGGCGCGCACCATCCGTATCCCCGTGCACATGATCGAGACGATCAACAAGCTGGTCCGCACCGGTCGCCAGATGTTGCACGAGATCGGCCGCGAACCGACGCCCGAGGAACTGGCCGAAAAACTCCAGATGCCGTTGGAGAAGGTTCGCAAGGTGATGAAGATCGCCAAGGAACCGATTTCGCTTGAGACACCCATCGGCGACGAAGAAGACAGCCAGCTTGGCGATTTCATCGAGGACAAGAACGCGGTGCTGCCGTTGGACGCAGCCATTCAGGACAACCTCAAGGAAACGACAACACGGGTTCTGTCGTCGCTTACCCCGCGCGAGGAGCGGGTTTTGCGGATGCGCTTCGGCATCGGCATGAACACCGACCACACGCTCGAGGAAGTGGGCCAGCAGTTCAGCGTCACACGCGAACGTATCCGCCAGATCGAAGCCAAGGCGCTGCGCAAGCTCAAGCACCCCAGCCGGTCGCGCAAGCTGCGGTCGTTCCTGGATCAGTAAGCGATGTCGTTTCTGAAAAAACTTTTCGGCGGTGGGGGCGGGGCGGACACCCCGTCCAATACCGCTGAAACCCATAACGGCTTCACGATCATTCCCGAGCCGGTCAAAGACGGCGGCGCGTGGCGCATTGGGGCCCGGATCGAGAAAGAGATCAACGGCGAGGTAAAAACCCACCGCATGATCCGCGCCGATACGCTTCAAAGCTTTGAGGACGCCGCCAAGGCATCGCTCGACAAGGCGCGGATGCTGGTGGACCAGCAGGGCGACACAATCTTCCAGTGACCGCAGTCAAGGTGACGGGATGAACCGATTGCAGAGCCTTATGGCCTATCTGCCCTGGTCCATCCTCATCGTATTGTGCGCCACGCTCGGCCTCGCCCCCTTCGTGCCAGAGCCGCATATCTGGGAAAAGCTGAAGATGCTCGTCTCCGGAGAGTTGACGCAACCGGTCGACATATTCGACTTCCTGTTCCACGGCACGCCATGGCTTCTGCTGATCCTGAAATTCGCCTTACGAGGCTCATTGCCAAGCGAATAGAAAACCCCCCGCCGATGGGCGAGGGGTTTTCTTTACGTGCGATCCGCTTGGTTGGGATCGCTGGTGGTTCCCGGACCGGTCTCGGGGTCCGGGTTCGTTTGCTTCGGTCCGGTGGACTCCTGCGGGACGTCCTTGAACTTGTCGCGTCCGGGATAACCGGTGCGATCCGCTTGGTTTGGATCGCTCGTGGTGCCGGGACCTGTTTTGGGATCGGTGTTCTCGTCTGACATCGCGTCTCTCCTTAATTCGTGGGCATCAGGAAGACTTCCTGAATGGTTGCGCGCGGGTCGGCTTCCAAGGCGAACACGACAGAGCGCGCCACGTCCTCAGGCTTGAGCTTGTCCGGCTTCTCTTCGTCGAAGAACGGCGTATCCACCATGCCCGGTGCGATCACAGTACAGCGGCCTCCGAACTCGCGCATCTCCTGCGCGACGTTGCCACCGTAGCCGTGGACGAACCACTTGGATGCACCATAGACCGACCCTTTGATATGCACGCGGCCCGCGGCGGAGCCGGTCATCAGCAAGTGCCCCTTGGATGTCTTCAAATGCGGCATCGCGGCCTTGGTCGTCCAAAGGAGACCCATGATGTTCAGATGGATCATCTGGTGCCACTCTTCGGGATCGCCCGCGTCGGTGCCAGCCGCGCTCAGACCCGTCCCGGCATTGGCATAGGCAGCGTCCACTGATCCGAAATGCTGCGCCAGTTTGTCGAGCGCGTCTGTCTGCGAATCCAGATCGGTCGCATCGCCGGGCAGCGCCAGCGCATGTTCGCCAAGCTCATCCGCCAGCTTGGCAAGCTTGTCCTCCGACCGCGCGAAAAGGCCGACGTTCCAGCCATGTTCCACGGCCGCGCGGGCCGTGGCTTCTCCGATGCCGGTCGAGGCGCCGGTGATGAATAATGTCTTGCGGGGCATGACGTGTCCTTTGTGTTGATGTCCGTGTTCAGGCCATCAACGCGAAAGGGGCCAGTCCGGGTTCCCCCGGACCGGCAAATGAGATCAACTCAGATGTTCGTTGAAGAACGCGATGGTGCGATCCCACGCCAGTTCCGCCGCTTCCTCGTCATAGCGGGGCGTGCTGTCGTTGTGGAACCCGTGGTTCACGCCCGGATAGATATGGGCGGTGTATGTCTTGCCATGTTCTTGGAGCGCCGCCTCGTAGGCGGGCCAGCCTTCGTTGATCCGCTCGTCAAGCTCTGCGTAATGCAGCAACAAAGGCGCCTGGATTTTCGGAACGTCCTCCGCACTGGCTTGCCGTCCGTAAAACGGCACCGACGCGCCCAGTTCGGGATAGGCCACCGCCATCGCATTGCACACGCCGCCGCCATAGCAGAACCCGACACAGCCCACATTGCCCGTCGTGTCGGAATGATCGGCGAGAAACTCATAGGCCGCGAAAAAATCGTTCATCAGCTTTTCGCCATCGACCGTGCTTTGCAACTCGCGTCCTTCGGCATCGTTGCCGGGATAGCCGCCGACGCTCGACAATCCGTCGGGTGCCAGCGAGATGAAGCCGGCCTTGGCCACACGGCGGGCCACGTCCTCGATATAGGGGTTCAGACCGCGGTTCTCGTGGATCACGACCACCGCCGGGGCGGTGCCTTCAAGGTTGGCCGGCTTCACCAGATAGCCGCGCACCTCGCCATGCCCGTTCGGGGACGGATAGGTGATGTATTCGGGCACGATGTCCGGATCGTTGAAACTGACCTGCTCGGCCAGTGCGTAATTGGGCGACATCATGTTCAGCAGCGCCGCCGCCGTCAGTCCGCCAACGGCGAACTTGCCTGCCCGGTCAAGAAATTCACGCTTGGTGATCTTGCCATGCGCGTAATAGTCGTAAAGCTCGAGCAACTCCTGATCGAAGTCCTTGGCCGTCATGCGTTTGGTTGGGGTAATCTCGTTCATTCTAACGCTCCCTGATCGTCCGTCCCCGGATGTGGGGTGAGGATGCAATGACGATAGCCCTCGAACGCGCCCGGGGTATAATCAAATCATGCAAACGACCTTTCACATTCGCACAAACGGCCCCGGCCTTTACGAATTTACGCGCGATGTCGCGGGATGGGTTCAGGGCACCGGTCTTTTGACGCTGTTCATCCAGCACACATCAGCCAGCCTTCTGATCCAGGAAAACGCCGATCCCGAGGTGCAGACAGACCTGACCGCGTATTTCCACCGCCTCGTGCCGCCCACCACCGACCCGTCCATGTCCTACCTCACGCACACCTACGAAGGACCGGACGACATGCCCGCCCATATCAAGGCGGCGATGCTGCCGGTCAGCCTGTCGATCCCCGTTGCGGACGGAAGGATCGCATTGGGAACTTGGCAGGGGATTTACGTCTTCGAGCACCGAAACGCGGCGCACACCCGCCGGGTCGTGGCGCATTTGGGCTGACCGGGGCGCGACAGACGCGCCGATCTGATGCAGACAGACCACCACCACTTGCGGGGTGAAATCCGGGCTACCCAAAACTTCGCGGCTGACCTATAGTGACTGTGGATAAGTGGGGTTAACCCACAGTTCGAGGCAGAGACGAAAAAAGAGGGGAACGGCCAATGCGCTGCCCGTTTTGCGGAAATATCGATTCACAGGTCAAAGACAGCCGTCCCGCAGAGGACCATGTCGCCATTCGGCGCAGACGATTTTGCCCGGCCTGCGGGGGCCGCTTCACCACCTATGAACGGGTCCAGCTGCGCGATCTCGTGGTGATCAAGTCCAACGGACGCCGCGAGGATTTCGACCGCGACAAGCTGGAACGCTCGATCCGCATGGCGATGCAGAAACGCCCGATCGATCCCGAACGGATCGACCAGATGATCTCGGGGATCGTGCGCCGTCTGGAAAGCCTTGGCGAAACCGATATCGCCTCCAAGCAGATCGGCGAAATCGTCATGGAAACGCTCGCCCGGATCGATACCGTGGCCTATGTCCGCTTCGCAAGCGTTTACAAGAACTTCCAGGAAGCCGACGATTTCGACAAGTTCGTCAGCGAATTGCGCCCATCGGAAAAAGACAAACCCAAATCAGACGAGTGACCCGGCCTCATGCGCCCGGATGATGCGCGCCATATGGAGCGGGCGTTGGAACTGGGCCGACGCGGATTGGGCAACACCTGGCCCAACCCGGCGGTCGGTTGCGTCATTGTTCAACAGGACAAGGTCGTCGGCGAAGGCTGGACCCAGCCGGGCGGACGCCCCCATGCCGAAACCGAGGCGCTGCTGCAAGCGGGCGCTGCGGCCAAGGGGGCAACGGCCTATGTCACCCTCGAACCTTGCGCCCATCACGGCCAGACACCGCCCTGCACCGATGCGCTGATCGCCGCCGGGGTCGCGCGCGTCGTGGCACCCTTCGCCGACCATGATCCGCGCGTATCAGGGCAGGGCTTTGACCGTCTGCGCGCCGCCGGGATCGAAGTGACGACGGGCGTCGGCGCCGATGCGGCAGAGGTCGATCACGCCGGGTTCTTCTGTCGTGTCGCCACCGGCCGCCCGCGTCTCACCCTGAAACTCGCCACCAGCCTCGACGGCCGCATCGCCACGGCCAGCGGAGACAGCCAGTGGATCACCGGCCCGGAAACGCGGTCCTACGTCCACAGGTTGCGCGCCTGCCATGACGCGGTGATGGTGGGGGCTGGGACCGTGCGCGCGGATGACCCGCTCTTGACTGTGCGCGGCTTCGACGTGCCGCAACAGCCCGTGCGCATCGTCATCTCGCGCCGTCTCGATCTACCGCTTGACGGCAACCTCGCCCGCACGCTGGACATTGCGCCGCTCTGGCTTTGCCACGGCGAGGATGCGCCCGAGGATGCGCGGCTTGCATGGTCGCAGATCGGGGCCAAGCTGATCCAGGTGCCGCTCGATGGTCGGCAAGTGGACATCCCGGCGCTGATGCAGGCACTGGGTGACGAAGGTCTGACGCGTGTGTTCTGCGAAGGCGGCGGTGAACTGGCCGCCAGCCTCTTGTCCGCCGATCTCGTAGACAGGCTGGACCTGCACATGGGGGGCGTTGTCATCGGGGCAGAGGGGCGTCCTGCGCTGGGCGCGCTTGGGCTGGACCGCTTGGCGGATGCGCCGCGCTTTGCCCTGACCTCGGTGCGGCAAAGCGGTGACGATGTGGTTCAAAGCTGGACCCGTCAGCGCCGCCAGAGCCACGCGTAGCTCGCCATCACACCCTGTGCCTTGGCCAAGAGGCGCAAAGGTTTCGACGTCGGCACCGATCCCGTGCGCAACCGGTCGAGCACCACTTCGATCGGACAGGCCATGCCCGTCACCGGATCGAAGTAGCGCGGATAGGCGATCAAGGCCGCATGGGCCAAAGCTTCGAGGCTGATCACCCGTCCACGGCGGTCGGGCAGGGGGCACAGGTCCGTGGTCAGGCCCCAGCCCGCGTAGAACGGCACCCCGAGCGTCGTGACCCGAACCTCGCGCAGCAGGGCCTCGAACCCGGTGAGCGAGGTCATGGTCCAGACCGCATCGACCTGGCTCAGAAGCGCCGACATGGGCGCATCCGTCACAACCTGATCCGCCCATCGCGCGGCGTCCTTCACAGCGCCGGGCCGCAAACCGGCGGTCACGTCCGGGTGCGGTTTGTAGAGGATAACCGCATCCGCATTTGCATCGCGAACCCGTTGCAGCAGGGCTGCGTTGGTTGTGATCTCCGGGCTTCCCAGCACCACCGACGCGTCGTCTTCGACCTGTCCGGGAACCAGAATGACGGACCGCCCGTCCGCCGCGGGGATCGGGTATTCCGACGCGCCAGTCGCGTATTTCGTGATCCCGCCCGCGATGATCCGGTCGATCACCCGGCGCGCACGGTTCAGGGCGTGGTCTGGCAATCCGACGCTCTCGGAAATCAGCGCCTCGAGACGCGATGGGCGGGTTGGATCGAAATAGATGCCAAGATCGTCCAGCACCAGCGACAGCGGCGGTACGAGCTCGGCACCCAGCCCCTGTGACCGGATGAACCCGTCCTCGACACTCCATTCTCCCGCACGCGCAGCGGTTCCCCAAGCCATTACGGACGGTGCATCACCCGCCCTCGGTGCGCCGAACCTCATCGGTTTCTGGCTACCGAACATCGCTTGCATGTGCGGCCGTTTCCACAGCCTGATCTTCCGCCCGGTCCAGCCCTCGCGATCCTCGATCCACGCGCGTTGCGTCGCCTCCAGCGTGCCGACAACGCGCTCCAGATCGCAAAGACGGTCGGTATAGGGATCGTACCAGACCGGATAAAGCATCATCGCCCCGGCAAAAAGCTGGGCGCGGGTCAACGTGCGCTGGCGGCGGATCAATTGGTGTTCGTCCTCGGTCAGCCCCCAGCCCGCGTAGAACGGCGTGCCGAACACGCGCGGTTTGTGGCCGGCAAGGATCGCCTCGAACCCCATCTGCGATGACAGGGTATAGACCGCGATGGCCCCTTCCAGCAGGTCCATCGGGGCGTGGGCGCCGTCGATGAACGACACCCGCCCCTGCGCCTGCTCCGCAGTGAAGTGGCCCGAACGCTTGCCCGCCAGGGTTTCGGGATGCGACCGGATCAGGATACGCTGCCCGGGGTGTTCGGTCTGCGCGTAATACAGCATCTCGGCAAACCGCGCGCGGGCCATATCCGGGCCGGGAACCGACGCGAGGACCGACGCGTCACCCTCGACCTGATCCAGGACCAGCACATAGCCCGGTTCAGGCGGTTCAAGGTCGGAGTCATATGCGCTGTATTTCGCCAACCGCCCGTCACTGATCCGCGCCATCAAATCGCGCGCCGTGTTCAGAAGGGCCGTGTCATCCAGCGGGTCTTCGATCAGCAGCGTTTCAAGGTCTGAGGGGCGGGATGCGTCGAAATGCAGGCCCGTACGATCCAGCAACAGCCCAAGCGGCGGCTCCCGCTCCACCCGACCGGGATGCAGCGATCGCAGGAACGCATCCTCGACCCGCAGCACCGGCGCGTCGCGTCCCTCGGCGACGGCCACACCGCGCTCCGAACTGGGGGCCGCGCCCCAGACGCCGACCCAATCGCCGTCGGACGGGCGTCCGATGGACACCGACCAACTGGCAAGCTGAAGGATCCGCTTGATCCGCCCCTGTGTCAGGAATCCGCTGTTGTAGACGCACAAACGCCGGGAAGTCGGCTCCCCGGCGTTTGCATGTGTGAAAGAGGACGGATGCATCACCCGTGTCACTCGCCGAGAGTGCCACCCGTCGCCGCTGTCGTGAGACCCTGCGCACCTCCAAGCGTGCCGGTGATCGACGCGATGGTGCGGTTCCACTGAACGATGGGGGCTTCGGTCACGTAGATCAGATCGCCGTCCCGGATCAGGAAATCGCGCGCCATGAAAAGACCATTGGGTTCGGTCAGATCGGTCACGTAGATCATACGCTGCGCACCGACGAGGTCGGACCGGCCCAGAACCGCGTTTGCGATCTCGGCGGGTTCGTTGCGGAACACGAAGACACCCGTCGGATCGGCCGTCGAGGCGCTCAGACCGCCGAGTTGGGCCAAGGCCTCCACCAGAGACAATGTGCGTGTGTCGAAGGTCAGCCGGGTTTGCGATCCGGCAGCCCCGAGCGCCGTGAAGGACCGCTGATCGGCTTCGACCAGAATCCGGTCGCCGTCGCGCAAGGCGATGTCCAGTTTCGGATGATCGTAAAGATCCTGGAACCAGATCGTCTCGCTGTGATTGCCACGGGTCAGCGTGATCTGCGCGATCTCGGGCGAGGTTCCGACCCCACCGGCACTGGCCAGCATCGTTCCCAGCGTGCGCGCCGGGCGGGTGATCGGGAAGATGCCCTGCACCCCGGCCGAGCCGAGGATCGACACGGTCGCCCCGTCGCCCGCCGTGCGGCGCACCTCGACCTGCGGGTCGGGCGTCTGGTCTTCAAGCTGCTGTGTGATGATCCGACGGATCGCTTCGGGCGTGTTCCCGGCGGCCTTGATGCGCCCGGCATAGGGCACGAAGATGAAGCCCGAACCATCGACCTGCACGCTTTCCAGCGCCGTCGCGTTCGACGCTTCCCCGGCCAATAGCCCGTCGTCGACGTTCTCCCAGATCGTCAGACCCAGCGTGTCGCCCGGACGAATGATATCGGCGCTTTGGATGCCGGCATTCTTGAGGCTGTCGGAAAATCCAAGCGCGGGCACAACCGCCGTGGTCCGCGTGACCCGGTCATTGACCGCCACGACAAAGGCATCCCCCTCGCGCTGAACAGAGCCCGCAAAAATCTGCTTTTTGGTCGGCCCGACGCCGGGAAGCCCGCACGACGCCAGAAAGGATGCCGAAAGCACCACGACGATGGGCGTCGCCCACCGGAATTTCGAACTGAACACTGCTCGGTCTCCTCGACCAGTTATTGACTGCCTCGGTTTATATTTTTCGGGTAAGCTACCGGAATCCAGTCAGTTTGGCCAGTACTAGGGCTGGTGCCGTTCAGCGAACGACCCGCAACTGTTGCGCCTCGGTCTCGCGGCGCTGCAACCGCAGATCGTAAGGACCCGCCGTCGAGATCATGCGGTCGATGACCTGCCTGAGCAGTTGCGCCCGCCCTTTCGCGGAATAGAAGCCGCCCGGAATCTGGCTCGTTTCAAGCAGGAACTGCCGGTAGATCGCGTAGGCGCCCGGATCGGGCGGATGAGGATCGGCGAAGAAATCGGGCAGGGTCTGATGCGACACCAGCCCCGGCTTGTCATAGACGCTTGTGCCGAAACTGCGCACCGGCAGCCCCCGCCACAGCGCCTGATGCGCCGATGTGGAATTGACCGTGACGGCGGACCGTGCGGACTGGAGCAGGTAGGCGAGCTTACCGCCGCGCACGAAGTGAACACGGTCCATGACCCCATGCGCCGCCGCACTTGCGCGGATGGCGCTTTCCAGCGGTGCGCGCCCATCCTCGAGCGGATGCGCCTTGAAGACCAGACGGTGATGCGACGGCGCGCCTTGTGCGAAGCCCGAGATCACCATCTCGATGAAATCGGTCTGCGACGCAAAACCCGAGAACGCCCGAAAGCTCGCATCGTGTTCGAGTTGCAGCAACACCACGTGATAGGGGCGCCCGCCGCGCCTGATCCGTCGGGTCACCGCCCAGCGTTCGACCATATGGCGCGGGCGTCGCACCAGGCGCAGCACGTGCAGGCGAAACTCCTCGGCGACGCTCTGGTCACGGTGCGGGCGGAAGTTCGGAAAAGCCTGGTTTCGGAACAGGACATGCCAGTGATAAAGCGCCCCGTGCACCATATGCATCCGCAGATCGCCCCAGCGGTCGGGCGGCAGCGCGGGAACATCCGCGGTCCGGGTCAGGGCGCGCTCCATCTCGTCCAGCGTGATTTCCATCAACCTGGAATGACCATTCGATCCGTTGCGCTCATAGGTCGCCCAGTAGGGCCGCAGATAGCCTTCCTCGAACACGTGAACCGTAAGGCCGGCGTCCCGCGCGGCGGAGATCGCCTCGGCGTGGTGTCGGCGCACGTCACCGTAGACGACCAGATCTGTCGCTCCGGTCGTCGCGACCCAGTCGCGAAACTGCTTCGGCCACTCCTCTGCCGTGCCGCGAAAGGCCAGAAGCGTCGACCGATCACGCCATCGCGCGCCGTCCCCCGCATTGAACGCCACGCGCCAGCAGGCGGCCCCGGTTTCCGTCAAGCGCTCGGCCAATTCGCTGAAAAACGGGCCGTGCGGCCCCTGCAAGAACAGAAACACCCGCGCGGCGGCTGTGTCAGGCTTGCCCGTTGTGTTTGTCATGGCGTCGCAGTATCCCTCGGATCAGCGCGAGGCTACCACGGATGGTGGCCCTCTGAGAATGGCATTCCGCAAGATTTGGTGCGGAAGACGGTGATAAGGGCAAGATCATGTTTACTGGCATCGTGACCGATATCGGAGAGATCCGGAGCCTCGAACACCGCGGCGACCTGCGCGCCCGTATCGGCACCGGCTACGACACAGACAGCATCGACATCGGCGCGTCCATCGCGTGCAGCGGCGTGTGTCTCACCGTGGTGCAGCTTGGCCCGGATTGGTTCGACGTAGAGATCAGCGCCGAAACGCTGGACAAGACCAATATCGGGCAGTGGACCGTGGGCCAGAAGATCAACCTCGAACGCGCCCTCAAGGTCGGCGACGAACTTGGCGGGCATATCGTGTCGGGCCACGTCGATGGTCTGGCCGAGATCGTCGATATGCGGCCAGAGGGCGACAGCGTGCGCTACACGTTCGACGCGCCCAAAGCCCTTGCGCGGTTCATCGCGCCCAAAGGCTCGGTCGCGCTGGACGGCACATCGCTGACTGTGAACGAGGTCGAAGGCACGCGCTTCGGCGTCAACATCATCCCGCACACCCAAGAGGTCACGACCTGGGGCGCGTCCAGGGTGGGCGACAAGGTCAATCTCGAGATCGACACGCTGGCCCGCTACGTGGCGCGTCTGGCGGAGATGCAGGGGTAGCGAATGCGTCGACGCATTCGCGCGTTTCAGTCGACTGAAACGCGGCCCTCTGCCATCGCGGCGACCGCCCGGCGACCGATCGCCAATGTCACCAGAATACCCACTACGTAAGCCGTGAGCAGGAACAGGAACGGCCCCAACACCGGCGCGCCCTGGTAGAGCGCGATCAAGAGCGGCGTGCCACTCAGGTTGCCGAGGTTGCCCATCTGCGCCAGCGCCCCATTGGCCAGCGCCCGTGACGGCGCATCGGCGTTGATCTGCGGCACGACTGCGAACCCTGCGCTCTGGATCAGCGCCATGCTGGCGAACAGCAACAGCACGCTCCATGTCGTGAACCCGGTCACCAGGATCACCACCGCCATCCCGGCGCACAGGGCGAAGCCCAGTGTCAGGACCGGCAGGGCCGGACGGCGGGACAGGACGAAGACCCCGACCGACAAGGCGACCGCGATGGACACCAACGGGGCCGTCGCGACGAACCATGTCGGCGCTGTGCCTTGCGTCAACAATGGCAGGGCAGTCAGCACCGATACGAAGGTCAGCGTATAGCAGAGCCACGCCAATGCAGGCGTGGCGATTCCCGGCGTCGCATAGGCGGTCAGGTGCCTTCGCAGAACCGACACGCGCGCGCTGGGCGGCACGGTCGCGATGATGGCGCGTGGCAACACGAGCATCACCGCGCCGCAAGCGAGCGCCATCCACGCCCCGTGCGCGGCGAGCACGACCGGCAATCCGCCCCAAGCGATCATCACGGGCGCCGCAACGGCCGTAAGCGCGAAGGCCACACCGAAAAACGTGCTCCACAACGTCAGCGCGGCGGGGCGGTAGCGGTCGGGCGTCGCCTCTGCGATCAGGGTCGGGGCGGCCACCACGATCAGCAGGTGCGATGCGCCTTCCAGAACGCGGCTTGCCATCATGACCGGCAGCGCGGGCAGTGTGGCCTGCCACAGCGACACGGCAGCACCCAGCGCCAGTGCGCCGACAAGCGCCTTCCGCGCCCCGATCCGGGACACCACGATTCCGGCGACCAATCCCAGGATCAGACCCACAAGGCTGATCAGCGACACGGTCAACCCGAGCAGGGTTTCGCCTTGCCCGGCATAAACCTCGGTCAGGGTGACGAAACTCACCGCCAGCTTCGAGAATTGCCCCGCCGCGCCAAGCCCCGCCAGATAGAGCGTCAGGGTCAGAAGAAGCGGATGGGGTGTGCGCATGGGTCGGGCCTTTCGGACGTGCGCGGACCATCTGCCATCCGCGCAGCACCTGCAATCCGCGCCAAGCGTTTTTCTTTGCGCGCGCGCAGCATATGTAAGGGGCATGACCGCCTTGCCCCCCTCGCTTCAGACCTGGTTCGACAGCCGTGGTTGGAGGATCCACCCGCACCAGCAACAGATGCTGGATCGCGCGACGGACCCGTGCCTGTTGCTTATCGCGCCCACGGGGGCCGGCAAGACGCTCGCGGGGTTTCTGCCGACCTTGGTCGACCTCGCCGAGACACCGCGCGACGGGTTGCACACGCTTTACGTCAGCCCGCTCAAGGCGCTGGCCGCCGATATCAAACGCAACCTGCGCACGCCGATTGACGAGGCCGGTTTGCCGATCCGGGTGGAGGACCGCACCAGCGACACCTCGGCCCATATCAAGAAACGCCAGCGCGCCGACCCGCCGCATATCCTGCTGACCACGCCGGAATCGCTGGCGCTGCTCACAAGCTACGAGGATGCGCCGCGCATGTTCAAAGGTGTGCAGCGCGTTGTGGTCGACGAAATCCACGCGCTTGCGGAATCCAAACGCGGCGACCAGTTGATGCTGGCCTTGGCCCGGTTGCAGGCCATGTGTCCCGATCTGCGCCGCGTCGGTCTATCCGCCACGGTCGATGACCCGGCAGCCATCGCGCGCCTGCTGGCCCGGCACCCGGACCCCTGCGAGATCGTGCTGGCCGATCCGGGGCCGGAGCCGGACATCTCCATGCTGGTGACGGACGAAGCGCCCCCTTGGTCCGGCGGTGGCGCGAAATACGCGATCCCGGCGGTGCTGGAACAGGTGAAACGCCATAAGACCACGCTGATTTTCCACAACACCCGCGCGCAGGCCGAGATCTTCTTTCACAACCTCTGGCTTGCCAATGAGGACGCGCTGCCCATCGGCATTCACCACGGCAGCCTTGATCGCGGGCAACGGGAAAAAGTCGAGGCGGCGATGGTCCGCGGCGACCTGCGGGCGATCGTCTGCACCGGATCGCTGGACCTTGGCATCGACTGGGGCGACGTGGACCTCGTGATCCAGATCGGCGCACCGAAGAACGTCAAACGTCTGGTGCAGCGCATCGGTCGCGCGAACCACCGCTACAACGCGCCGTCGAAGGCGTTGCTGGTGCCCGCCAACCGTTTTGAAGTGGTGGAATGCGTCGCCGCATTGGAGGCGGTCAAGGCGCATGACCTTGACGGCGAATGGCGGGGGCGGGGCCCGCGCGATGTGCTCTGCCAGCATATCCTGATCGCCGCCTGTTCCGGCCCCTTCGACGCCGATGACCTTTATGCCGAGATGACCGCCGCCGGGGCCTATGCCGACCTGAGCCGCGCCGAATTCGACGCCTGCCTGAATTTCTGCGCCACCGGCGGCTATGCCCTGCGGGCCTATGACCAGTGGCAGCGCCTCAAGCAACTGCCCGATGGCCGCTGGCAACTCCGCGATCCTCGTTCGGCGGCCCGCATCCGGCAGAATATCGGCACCATTCAGGACACCGACACGCTCAAGGTCAAATGGCGCGGGCGCGGCGGCGCGCCCTTGGGCGAGATCGAGGAGGGGTTCGCCGCCACGCTGACCCGTGGGGACACCTTCCTGATCGGCGGGCAGATCGTGCGCTACGAGGGTCTGCGCGAACTCACGGTCGAGGTGACGCGCGATGCGGGCAAGAAGCCCAAGATCGCCACCTTCATGGGCACCAAATTCGCCACGTCGACCCAGCTTTCCAACCGCATTGTTCGGATGTTTCAGCAGGATGATTGGCCCGAATTGCCGCGCCACACGCGCGACTGGTTGCACATGCAGCGCCGCGTCAGCCGCCTGCCCGAACCGGGGCGGCTCTTGATCGAAAGCTTCCCGCATGACGGGCGCGAACAACTGGTGGCCTACGGCTTTGCCGGGCGCAACGCGATGCAGACGCTCGGGCTTCTGCTGACCAAACGGATGGAGGAAGAAGGCCTTGCCCCGATGGGGTTTGTCGCCACCGATTACGCGGTGCTGATCTGGGGGCTGGACGCAGTGATCGACCCCGCGCCGCTCTTCGATATCGAGGCGCTGGAGGCGGGTCTGGAAGGCTGGCTGGCCGGGAACGCAGTGATGAAACGCACCTTCCGCGCGTCCGCGACCATCGCCGGCCTGATCGAACGCAACCTTGGCGGCCAGCGCAAGACCGGGCGGCAGGCGACCATGTCGTCGGACATCCTCTACGACACGCTCTTGAAATACGATCCCGACCACCTGCTCATGCAGATCACCCGAGAAGAAGCGATGCGCGGGCTGGTCGATTTCTCCCGCATCCGCGAGATGGCCGAACGGGTGGGCGACCGGATCGACCTTCTGCGACTCGACCGCGTGACCCCCCTTGCCGCGCCCCTGTTTCTTGAGCCGGGACGCGTGCCGGTGCGGGGTATGGCCGATGAGCGTCTGCTCGAGGAAGAGATCACGCGACTGATGGAAACTAGCGGCCTGGCGCAGGTCGAGCCCGCCCCAAGCAAGCCGAAATGGCGGGTGCCGTATTAACGATTTCCGTCAATCGCGCGCATGGGCTGAAACTGTCCCCGTGGGGACAGACGCGGACTCAAGGGGTTAGACCGCGGGGCTTTTGCCCGGCACGGTACTGTCCGTGGAAGAAAGGTTAACGTCACAGGCTTCACAGGTGCCTGTCACGCAAAGCCAAGAAGAACGACACCGCTCAGGATCACACCGGCCCACATCAGCCGTCGCCGCAAATCGCCTTCGCCCAGCAGGACGCTTCCAGCGAGGACACTTAGCAGGACGCTGACCTCGCGGATCGGCGCGACATAGGCGACCGGCGTAAAGGTCAGCGCGTAGAGCACGAGGATATAGGCCAGCGGATTGAACACCGCGATAACCAGAACGCCGCGCCGGTGGTCTCGCCATTGCTGGCGCACGATGTTCCAACGCCGCCGCGCGACGGGGGCGAGGAGCAGGATCCGACCAACACTCGATGCGTAGTCAAGAAGCAGAGGCGGCACGAGCAGGGTCGCCACTGTGTAGGCATCCCACGCCGTGTAGCTGCCGATCAGCGTGCCTGCGGCCAGCCCGAAACCAAGCGACGCGGTCAACCGCTGCCCGTCGGGCCGGAGCCCACCGGTGAGCATCAGCACGCCGAAGATGATGATCGCCGCACCAATGAGCATCTGGGATGAGACAATCTCGCCCAGCCAGATGACCGCAAAAGTCGTGGACAGGATCGGTCCGGTGGCCCGCGCGGTCGGATAGACGAGGGACAGATCGCCATGCCGATACCCGGCCTGAAGCAACAGGAAATACCCCAGATGCAGCACCGCGCTACCGAAGATGAACGCGAGCCCCGGAAGGCCGATCTGCGGTTGCTGAACCACCATGATCAACAGCGCCAAAGGCAGGTAGAGGATGACCGACAGGACGGAAAACAGCCAGATCAGCTCTGGCCCACCGTTGATACGCTTCACCTGATAATTCCAGGTGGCGTGACAAACAGCGGCAAGTAGGACGAGGATCAGACCGGCGAGCGTCATGTAAAGACCTTTCAGCAGAGGGTAAGACGTGTGTCATCACGCCCTGTCCATCCCCTCTGGTCTTTTCGCCCTCGGGTGTCTGCCACGTGGCTCTTATCGGCGCTCGGTCCTGCTTGCCGGTGGCAACGGATCCCTAGCCGCACATGGATAGGCTGGGTTCAGGATGCCCCGATTTCGCCCGCTGATGCAAGTCAGGCCGGGCTGACGCCCGGCCTGTTCACTGTCGCTGCGAAGTCCGGGCTTCAACCCGGCATCTCTCACGTCACATCGCGGTAGGAGATTTCCTTGACGTCCTTGCCCGTTTTGCCGCGCCGCACGATCAGGCGGTTGAGCGCGTGGATATAAGCCTTGGCCGACGCGACCACGGTGTCGGTATCTGCCGACTGGCCCGTGGCGATCATGCCGTTCTCTTCCAGCCGCACGGACACGGTGGCCTGCGCATCGGTGCCCTCGGTCACGGCGTGCACCTGGTAGAGTTGCAGCTTTGCCTTGTTCGGATGCAACTGCCGGATCGCCTTGAAGGTGGCATCCACCGGGCCGTCGCCCTCGCTGACGGCGGACTTGTCCTCACCGTTGATCTCCATCTCGAGCGTCGCCTCGGCCGGTCCGCCGGTGCCGCACAGCACCTTGAGGTTCACCAGTTGCAGCGCGTCGTCGCCTTCGGTCGTCGCGGTCACAAGGGCGAGGATGTCGTCGTCGAACACCTCTTTCTTGCGGTCGGCCAGATCCTTGAAGCGGACGAAGATATCCTTGAGCTGGTTATCCCCCACGTCGACGCCCAATTCCTTGAGCTTGGCGCGCAACGCGGCCCGGCCGGAATGTTTGCCAAGCGGCAGGGACGTGCCTGCGATGCCCACATCCTCGGGGCGCATGATCTCGAAGGTTTCGGAGTTTTTGAGCATCCCGTCCTGGTGGATGCCCGACTCATGCGCAAAGGCATTCTTGCCGACGATGGCCTTGTTGAACTGCACCGGAAAGCCCGACACGGTCGCCACCCGGCGTGAGATATGCATGATCTTTTTCGTATCGATGCGCGTGTGGTACGGCATAATGTCGTTGCGCACCTTGAGCGCCATCACCACCTCTTCCAAAGCAGTGTTGCCCGCGCGTTCGCCCAGCCCATTGATCGTGCACTCGATCTGCCGCGCACCCCCGGCAACGGCAGCCAGCGCGTTGGCGGTCGCCATGCCCAGATCGTTGTGGCAATGCGTGGCGAAGACCACCTCATCCGCGCCGGGCACCGTGTCGATCAGACGGCGGATGAGATCCGCGCTTTCCACCGGTGCGGTATAGCCCACCGTGTCGGGAATGTTGATCGTGGTCGCCCCCGCCTTGATCGCGATCTCCACGACGCGGCACAGGTAGTCCCATTCCGTGCGCGTGGCGTCCATCGGCGACCACTGCACGTTGTCACACAGGTTGCGCGCGTGGGTCACGGTCTGTTCGATGCGGTCGGCCATCTCGTCCTGCGTGAGGTTCGGAATGGCGCGGTGCAGCGGTGAGGTGCCGATGAAGGTGTGGATGCGCGGCTGGCGCGCGTGCTTTACCGCCTCCCAGCAGCGGTCAATGTCGGGCAGTTGCGCCCGGGCAAGACCGCAGATCACGGCATCCTTGGAGCGTTCCGCGATCTCACTCACGGCGCGGAAATCACCTTCGGAGGCGATGGGAAACCCGGCTTCGATGATGTCGACGCCCATCTCGTCCAGCAATTCGGCAATCTCGAGCTTTTCGTCATGGGTCATAGTCGCGCCCGGGGATTGTTCGCCGTCGCGCAAGGTGGTGTCGAAGATGACCACCCGGTTCTTGTCAGTCTCTGTCATGTTCTGGTCTTTCTTGTCTTGTCCCTAACCGTCGGCGCGAAGCGGTTATCCTCTGAGCGGTCGCGCCGGGACGGCCGCGCTCAGAGGCGGATTAGGAGAAGACGGCTGGCCAGCGCAAGAGGCGCGCGTGTGCGCGTGCGAATTGCGATATGGGCCAATGCGTTCATGGCTCTGACTATACAAGGCAATTCGCGAAAGAAAAGCCACCCGCGCACAAAAAGACGTCCGGGTGGCTGACGGGCATGCCGGCTTCTTTGGGCCCCAAGTACCTCGGGGGTTTGGGGGCAGCGCCCCCAAGCGTTTCCGTCAACGGAAACGGCACGATGCGTCGACGCATCGTGCGCCCGGGTCAGAGGTCGGGATAGATCGGGAAGCGGGCACAAAGTGCGGCCACTTCACCGCGCACCTTATCCTCGACCGCCGCATTGCCGTCTTCGCCATTGGCGGCCAGACCGTCGACCACCTCGATGATCCAGTCCGCGATCTGGCGGAACTCGGCTTCGCCGAAGCCGCGTGTCGTGCCCGCCGGAGAGCCAAGGCGGATGCCCGACGTCACGGTCGGCTTTTCGGGATCGAACGGCACGCCGTTCTTGTTGCAGGTGATATGCGCGCGCCCTAACGCTTTTTCGGTGGCATTGCCCTTTACGCCCTTGGGACGCAGATCGACCAGCACCACATGGGTGTCGGTGCCGTGGGTCACGGTGTCCAGACCGCCCTTGATCAGCTGATCGGACAGCGCCTGCGCGTTGCGGATGACGTTTTGCTGGTAGGTCTTGAACTCGGGGCGCAGCGCCTCGCCGAAGGCCACGGCCTTGGCGGCGATCACGTGCATGAGCGGGCCACCCTGGATGCCCGGGAAAATGGCCGAGTTGAACTTCTTGGCCAGTGCCTCGTCATTGGTGAGGATCATGCCGCCGCGCGGTCCGCGCAGGGTTTTGTGTGTGGTCGTGGTGGCCACATGCGCGTGCGGGAAGGGCGAGGGGTGTTCGCCCGCCGCCACCAGACCGGCGAAATGCGCCATGTCCACATGCAACCACGCGCCGACACTATCCGCGATCTCGCGCATCCGGGCAAAGTCGATCTGGCGCGGGATGGCAGAGCCGCCCGCGATGATGAGCTTGGGCTGGTGTTCGGTCGCCAGCGCCTGAACCTGGTCGTAATCCAGCAGGTTGTCCTCTTCGCGCACGCCGTACTGGATCGCGTTGAACCATTTGCCCGACTGGTTGGGCGCGGCACCGTGTGTGAGGTGACCACCCGCGTCGAGGCTCATCCCAAGGATCGTGTCGCCCGGCTTCAGCAGGGCGGTGAACACGCCCTGGTTCGCCTGAGAACCCGAATTCGGCTGCACGTTTGCAAACTCACATGCAAAGAGTTTGCACGCCCGTTCGATGGCGAGGTTCTCGGCCACGTCGACGAACTGACAGCCGCCGTAATAGCGGCGGCCGGGATAGCCTTCGGCGTATTTGTTGGTCATCACCGATCCCTGCGCCTCCATCACGGCGCGGCTGACGATGTTTTCCGACGCGATCAATTCGATCTCGTCGCGCTGGCGGCCCAGCTCATCGGTGATCGACTTGAAAAGGTCCGGATCGCTGTCGGCCAGCGACTTGGTGAAAAAGCCGGTTTCGCGGTGCGGGGCATTCATGGGCAGAGCCTCCTGGAAGCGGGTTTTGAGTTGGCGACTACGTATCCGAATTGTGGCAAAAGGCAAAGGTTGGAAAGCGACCACGCGCGACAAAGCCGCGCCATGGCTGGTGCGTGGCAGAGCTTTGTGCTTGTTTCGGAACGGCACGACCCCGATAGGAACACATATCTCATGTCATTGCGCATCGCCTTTGCCGCCAGTCCCGCGCCGATCGCCCAATCCGCGAGGGCCGGGCTGACACGTCGCTACGGCGATCACGCCGAGGACGGCGCCGATGTGATCGTTGCGCTGGGCGGGGACGGGTTCATGCTTTCCACCCTGCACCGCACGCAGGATCTGGCCGCACCGGTCTACGGGATGAACCGGGGCACGGTCGGCTTCCTGATGAACGAATACTCCGAACATGACCTTGAGGCACGGCTCGAGCAGGCGCAGGAAGAGGTCATCAACCCCCTGTCGATGACAGCCACACGGCAGGACGGCAGCACCCAGCGGGCGCTTGCGATCAACGAGGTGTCTCTGTTGCGGGCGGGGCCGCAGGCCGCACGGCTGCGGATCAGCGTCGATGGCAAGGTGCGCATGTCCGAACTGGTTTGCGATGGCGCGCTTGTCGCCACGCCTGCGGGCTCGACCGCCTATAACTATTCGGCGCATGGCCCGATCCTGCCCATCGGGTCGGACGTTCTGGCACTCACCGCGATGGCCGCCTTCCGACCCCGGCGCTGGCGCGGCGCGCTGCTGCCCAAGACCGCAGAGGTCACGTTCGAGGTGCTCGATCCCGACAAGCGCCCGGTCATGGCCGAAGCCGACGCCCGCGCGGTGCGGGATGTGATGCGGGTCGATATCCGGTCGGAGCCATCGATCGCGCACCGGGTGTTGTTCGATCCCGGCCACGGGCTTGAGGAACGGCTGATCCGGGAGCAGTTCGTCTAGGGCCTCGTGTCGCCGTGAAACCGCCCATTTTGTGCCATCTCGCTCCCCTAGGTTGTGCGCGATATGCCAGCCAGGGGATCGGTCTTCATGCGAATCTTTCAGCGTCTTCTCGTCGTGGGGGCTATCCTTGCTGCCGGTTTGGCCCATGCGCAGGAACGCGACCGGCTGGATCACCGCGGCGAATTGCTGGGCTGGGAAGGGGTCGGGCGGCTCGACACCGGCACGGGCACCTGTACCGGCACGCTGATTTCCAAGGATTTGGTGCTGACGGCGGCGCATTGCGTTGTCGACGCCCGCAAGGAAAACGTCCTGCCCGCCGACAAGATGCGGTTTCACGCCGGGTTGGCGCATGATTTCACCGCCGCAAGCCGCAGGATCAACAAGATCGTTCTCGCGGACGGCTATATCGGCGCGCAAGACGTGTCCCTGACCGAACAGGTCCGCACCGATCTTGCGTTGCTGCGTCTGGACGTTCCGATTTTCAGCACCGAGGCCGAGCCGTTCAAGCTCTATTCCCGGCGGGCAGAGCCGGGGCCGGTGGTTCTCGTGTCCTACGGGCAAGGGCGCAACACGTCGCTGCAACGGGAATCCGGCTGCCGCCACAAGGAGACCTTTCTCGGGGGCGTCATGACCTTTGATTGCGACGTCACTTTCGGGTCGTCCGGCGCGCCGGTGTTCGTTCGAGATCAAGGCCTATTGCGCATCATGTCGGTGATTTCGATGATGTCCGAGGCACCGGGACAGGACAAGGTGGCCATCGGCATGTCGCTGCCTTCGGTGGTCGAAGCGATGAAACGCGAGATGCGCAACGATGCGGCCCGCGCGCCGGTCAGCGCCGGGGCGCGGCGTGTCACAATCGGCGAACGGGCCGGCGGAGCGCGGTTCGTGAAGGTGGACTGAGCATACGCGCTTATGACGGCAAAGGCAGCGCGGTGTCGTCCTTGACCTGATCCATCACGATCTGGCTGTGCACTCGTCCAATGGAATCGTGGGGCAGCAGCACGTCCTGCACCAACCGGTTCAGGGCGCGCAGGTCCGTGCAATACACCCGGAAAATGTAATCGGCCTCGCCGGTCAGGGTCCAGGCGGCGACGATTTCCGGCGTGGTCGCCACAAGGCGTTTGATCGACTGGTGGGTGCCGCTGCTTTGCGACCGGGTCTCGATCTGGATGAAGGCCTGCACGGTCAGCCCCAGCTTTTCGGGGTTGAGGCGGGACGGTGTGCCGATGATGTATCCCTCGGCCTCGAGCCGTTGGCGGCGGCGACCGATCTGGGAGGCGGACATACCCAGATGGTCGGCCAGCTCCTGCGCCGGGGTTTGCGCGTCTTTCTGGAGTCGCGCGAGAAGCTGGATGTCTTTGGCGTCAAGCGAAATCATGCGGGAAATTTGCATCATTCTATCTCAGTGCGCAAGAGGCGTGCATGCGATGCAGAGATTTGGTATGACTTCGAGCGCCCATTGCACCGAAACCGTCGTATCTTTTGTGGAAACAAAGGAGGATGCCATGGGCCCGTTTCCACACGACGCACCGAAAGCCACCATTTCCGAAAAGAACCCTGCCGGAACTGACGGGTTCGAATTCGTCGAATTCGCGCACCCGGACCCGGATGCGCTGCGCGATCTGTTTGCCAAGATGGGCTACACCCACACCGCCACGCACAAGACGAAGAAGATCGAGCTGTGGCAGCAGGGCAATATCACCTACGTTCTGAACAACGAACCGGGCAGCCATGCCATGCGCTTTGTCGAGGAGCATGGTCCCTGCGCGCCGTCTATGGGGTGGCGGGTTGTCGATGCCAAACATGCCTATGACCGGGCGGTGAGCCTCGGGGCCACGCCCTATGACGGCGACGGCAAGGCGATGGACGTTCCGGCGATTGTCGGGATCGGGGGATCGCTGATCTATTTCATCGACCAATATTACGGACAGAACCCCTATAACGCGGAATTCGACTGGGTGGGCAAAGCCAATCCCGAAGGCGTCGGGTTCCACTACCTCGACCACCTCACGCACAACGTGCATCGCGGGAACATGGATGTCTGGTTCGATTTCTATGGCCGCATCTTCGGCTTCAAGGAAATCCGGTTTTTTGACATCGAGGGCAAGTTCACCGGGCTTCTGAGCCGCGCGCTCACCTCGCCCTGCGGGCGCATCCGCATTCCGATCAACGAGGATCGGGGCGAGACCGGGCAAATCGTCGAATACCTCAAGCGGTACAAGGGCGAGGGTATCCAGCACATCGCTGTGGGGGCGCGTGATATCTATGATGCGGTGGACGAGATCGCGTCACGCGGGCTCAAGTTCATGCCCGCGCCGCCTGAAACCTATTACGAGCTGAGTAAGGATCGCGTGGTCGGTCATGAAGAGCCGATCGATCGGATGAAGAAACATGGCATCCTGATCGATGGCGAAGGTGTCGTCGGTGGCGGTGAGACGCGCATCCTGCTTCAGATCTTCTCGAAAACTGTCATCGGGCCGATCTTCTTCGAATTCATCCAGCGCAAGGGCGATGACGGGTTCGGCGAGGGCAATTTCAAGGCGCTCTTCGAAAGCATCGAAGCCGACCAGATCGAACGCGGTGTGCTGAAGGCCAGCTAGGACACCGCGTCCTGCACCCGAGCCGTTCCCGGTCGCTTACCGGATCGGGAACGGCTCGGGTGCGCCGTAGGCGTTGGCGTCGGGGTCGCTGGGTTGCACGTAGAAATACAAAAGCACGAAGAACCCGACCACCGGGATGAGCGCGATCAAGAGCCACCACCCGGATTTGCCGATATCGTGCAATCGGCGCGCTCCGACGGCAATGTTGGGCAGCAAAAGCGCCAGCGACAGAAGTGCCGAGATGGGTTGGCCATCCTCCGGGCCACTTCCGAACAGGATCGCGTCGACAGCCCCTGCGATCAGTATGGTGATGAAGACCGCAAGCACCCACCACCAGAATTCTGGACGGGACGCACGGCCTGAAAAGGTCGCGTATTTCGACAGAACGATGTTTACGGCTGTCTTGATCTTTTCCATGTGAATAACTCCCTGAAAATGGTGTCAGTCACATGGTGGCCGATGGATTTCGCCTGTCAACGGGGATCAGGCACCCTAGCTCGGATCACGCCAGCGGTTAACGATGGGATAGCGCCGATCCAGCCAGAAGGCGCGTTTCGACAGGCGCGGGCCGGGGGCGGATTGGAAGCGTTTGTATTCGCTGATGTAAAGAAGGTTCTCCACCCGTTTGGCATCCTCGCGGTCATATCCCGCCGCCACGCAATCGGCGATGGAGCCGTCTTCGTCCACGAGGATGTTCAGGATGCCGTCCAACACCGGGTAATCGGGCAGCGAGTCGCTGTCCTTCTGATCCGCGCGGAGTTCGGCCGACGGCGGTTTGGTGATGATCCGGTCGGGGATCACGTCGCCTTCGGGCCCCTTCATCCAGTCACGATGGTTCGCGTTGCGCCAGCGGCAGGCCTCGAACACGCGGGTCTTGTACATATCCTTGATCGGGTTGTAGCCGCCCGCCATGTCTCCGTAGATCGTGGCATAGCCGACCGCGACCTCGGACTTGTTGCCGGTGGTCAGGAGCATCTCGCCGAATTTGTTGCTGAGCGCCATGAGCAGCAGGCCGCGAATGCGGGACTGGATGTTTTCTTCGGTCAGCCCTGCCTCGGTGCCTTCGAACAGCGGGGCGAGGGTTTCGGTCACGGCGTCGCGGGTTTTACCGATTGGTAAAAAATCGTACCGGCAGCCGAGGTTTTCGGCCACGGCCTTGGCATCTTCCAAAGAGGCTTCGGAGGTGTATTCCGAGGGCAGCATCACGCAGCGCACGTTTTCGGCGCCCAGAGCGTCCACGGCGATGGTCGCCACGATGGCGCTGTCGATCCCGCCGGACAGGCCCAACAGCACCTTCTTGAAGCCGGTCTTGGCCATGTAATCGTGCAGACCCATGACCATGACGCGGTAGTCCTGCTCCATCGCGTCGGGATGCAGGACAAAATCGCCCTTCGCCGCACGCCAGCCGGTTTCGTTGCGGTGCATATCGACATGGCTGATCATCTCGTCGAACACGGGTAGTTGCACCACCATTTCGCTGGGCGGGGTCAACACGAACGATCCGCCGTCGAAGACCTGGTCATCCTGACCGCCCACCATGTTCAGGTAGATCACGGGCAGGCGCGACTCGACCAAACGCGAGATCATGTGATTCAGGCGTGTTTCGTACTTGTCGCGGAAATAGGGGGACCCGTTGGGCACAAGGATGAACTCGGCGCCGCTTTCCTCCAGCGCCTCGACCACGTCGGGATACCATGCGTCTTCACAGATCGGCATCCCGATGCGCACACCGTTCACCGACACCGGACCCTGCATCATGTCGCGCGAGAACAGGCGGACTTCGTCGAAGACGTTGAAATTGGGCAGGAAATACTTGTGCACCACCGCCGCGATCTTGCCGCCCTGCAACGTGAAATAGCTGTTGTGCAGCTTGAGGTCCTCGCCCACGCAGGGCCCTCCGATGCACAGCGCAGGACCGTCGGCACAATCCTTGGCGAGCTGGGTGATCGCCTCATTGGCGGCGGCCACGAAGGCGGGCTTCACGATCAGATCCTGCGCCTGGTAGCCGGTGATGAACATCTCGGGCAGGGCCACGAGATCGGCCCCGGCGGCTTTGCCTTCCTCCCAGGCGGCGCGGGCCTTGGCGGCGTTGCCTGCCAGATCGCCCACGGTGGGGTTCAACTGCGCCAGAGTGATGCGAAACCGGTCCGACATGGGGCGGTCCTTCCTTTCCCGAGATCGCCGGTGACATAGCAGAACACCGCGCGAGGGAAAGCACCTTGTCGGATAAGACATTGTCTGACCCGGCCCTCTCGCTTAGGTTTCGGGCACAGGGTCATGGCAACGGACATGAGTGGGATACCAGAAAAATGAGACCGGGCATCACAGGCATTCTGGGCGCAGCCGCCGCCCTGAGCATCGCGTTTGCAGCACAGGCGCAGGACGGCGAGGTTCAGACCAAGCAATATGACGATGGCGGGGTCTACGAAGGCACGTTCCAGAACGGCTTGCAGCACGGCACCGGCACTTATCGCCTGCCCAACGGGTACGAATACACCGGCGACTGGGTCGAGGGCGAGATTCGCGGCAATGGCGTCGCGCGCTTTCCCAACGGGTCGGTCTACGAGGGCCAGTTTGCCAAGGGCAAACCCGAAGGGATCGGCAAGATCGTGTTTGCCGATGGCTCGACCTACGAAGGGTCCTGGCTGGACGGCAAGATAACCGGGCAAGGTGTGGCGCTCTACGCCAACGGCGTGCGCTACGAGGGCAGTTTCCGCAACGCGCTGCACCATGGGCGCGGCACCATGACCAGCCCCGGAGGCTATGTCTACGAGGGCGATTGGGTCAACGGCGTCAAGGAAGGCAACGGGACGATCACCTATCCCGACGGGTCCATCTACGAGGGCCGTGTCGCCGATGGCGACCGCGAGGGGCAGGGCAAGCTGACCATGCCGGATGGGCTGATCTACGACGGGATGTGGAAGGATGGCCAGATCGACGGGGTCGGCACGCTGACGCAATCGAACGGCGATGTCTATGAAGGCGCGCTTGTGGCCGGTCGTCGGGACGGGCAGGGCAAGGTCACCTACGCCAATGGCGACATCTACGAGGGCGATTTCAAGGACGACCTTCGCCATGGGCAAGGCACCTTCATCGGCACCGACGGCTATCGCTACGAAGGCGCCTGGGTTGCGGGCCAGATCGAGGGAACCGGTAAGGTCACGTACCCGGACGGCTCGGTCTACGAGGGACAGTTCCGCGGCGATCTGGCCAATGGCGAGGGCAAGATCACCTATCCGGACGGCTCCACCTACGAAGGCGATTGGGTCGATGGAGTGATCGACGGGACAGGTCGCGCGGTCTATGCCAACGGGCTGGTCTACGAGGGTGAGTTCAAGAACGCTCGCAATCACGGGGTGGGGGTCATGACCTATCCCGATGGCTACAAGTACGAGGGCGAATGGCAGGACGGCCAGCGCCACGGTCAGGGCACCGCCACCTATACCGATGGCACGGTCTATGTCGGCCAGTTCGAAAACGGACAGCGCCACGGTCAGGGCGAAATCACGATGGCCGACGGTTTCACATATGTTGGCGCGTGGCAAAACGGCGAAATCAGCGGCCAGGGTGTCGCGACCTATGCCAATGGCGATGTATACGAGGGCATGTTCCTTGACGGCAAGCGGCAAGGCACCGGGACGATGCGCTATGCTTCGGGGGAAGAAGCGACTGGCGAATGGGTCAACGGGGCACTGACGGACGGGTAGGGTTGGAGTTTGCAAACGTCCTGCACAAGTTTGCAAAGTCCTTGGGCGCTATTCCCACCAGCGGTCGATCTCGGCGATCTCGTCATCGGTCCAGCCGAAATGATGCGCGATTTCATGCACGACGATATGCGTTACGAGATCCTGTAACGTGACCGATCTCCGGTCGCGCCATTCCGCGAGGATCGGTTCGGCATAAAGCCACACCTGATCCGGGAACGGGGACGGATCGCCTGCCGATTTCTCGGTCAGGGGGATGCCGTCGTAAAGCCCGGTCAGTTCCAGCGGGTCGTCAATATCGAGTTCCGCCAGAATGTCTTTAGGTGGCCAGTCAGTGACCTGAAGCAGGACATCCCGACATAGATCCCGAAACGGCAAAGGCAGCCCGGTCAGGGCTGCCTCGGCATAGCGTGTGATGTCGTCGATATCGTCCTGCGCGGTCATGCGCGTATCAGCACCGCGCAGGGGGGCCGCGTCAAGTTGCGATCAGAGATAAAGCTGATAGCTGTGCGGCACGTAGTGGAAGCCTTCGCCACGGGTTTCGACATAGCCGACACCGGGGAACGGCATGTGGTAGCCGATGAAAGGAATACCGTCCGTGGCCAGCATGCCCAGCACGTTGCGACGCGACGCGGCGGCGGCGGCCTTGTCCATGTCGAAGCGTACTTCCCAATCGGGGCGCGCCAGCGACCAGACATAGTGGTTGGCGAGATCGGCGAAGATCAAAAGCTGCTGGTCGTCGCTGTCGAGCATGTAGGTCATGTGACCCGGCGTGTGCCCGAACGCGGCCATCGCGGTGATGCCCGAGGTCACGCTGTCGCCATCGCCGAGGAATGTCATCTTTTCCGCCAGTGGTGCGACGTTGTTGGCGAAGCCTTCGTTGTCGGTGCCGGACCAGTGGTCGAATTCGACCTGACCGGTGATGTAGGCGGCATTCGAGAAGGTCTCTGCGCCATCGGTCATCAAGCCACCGATATGATCGCCGTGCATGTGGGTCAGCACCACATGGGTGACGGCGTCCGGCGCATAGCCTGCCATCTCCACTGCCTGCGCGGTGGTCGCCCCGTTGAGGCCAGTGTCGAACAGGATCAGTTCGGACCCGGTGTTGACGAGGGTCGGAGTGAAGAAGAATTGCGTCTGGTCGACCGGGATGTGCGCCTCGTTCGACACTTCGGCAAAGGTCTCTGCATCGACATTCATGCCAAAGGTGCCTTGCGGTTCATCGGCGGTGCGGGTGCCGACGAGCAATGTCGTCACTTCGAAATTGCCGACTCCGATGCGGTTGGCGCGCGGCACTTCGGGTGCGGCCTGCATATGGCCTTCGGCGCGGGCTTTGGTGACGCCAAGCCCGCCCGCCATCGGCATGGCGGCGGCACCTGCCAAGAGTGCGCGGCGTGAAATGGAAAAGTCTGTCATTTGGATACTCCCCTCGTTGATGCTTTTGTTGTAGCAGCAGTTTACGCTGCGGCATGTCCTTTCACGGCTTCGTGACTGTGCGCAGGTGCAGGGGATTGGTGCGCGGCTTTCTGGACAAAGCCATCCCGGTATGGGAAAGCGCGACCCAACAGGAGATGCATTCCATGACCACCACCCGCTTCGCGCCGTCGCCCACCGGTTACATCCATGTCGGCAACCTGCGCACCGCCTTGTTCAACTACCTGATCGCCCGCAAATCCGGCGGCACGTTCATCCTGCGGATCGACGACACCGATCCCGAGCGGTCGAAGGAAGAATATGTCGATGCGCTCAAGCAGGATCTGGAATGGCTCGGCCTGACCTGGGACCGGGTCGAGCGGCAGTCGGAACGGCTGGACCGCTATCACGCGGCTGCCGACACGCTGCGCGAGATGGGGCGGTTTTACGAGGCGTTCGAGACGCCGACCGAGCTTGACCTGAAGCGCAAGAAGCAGCTCAACATGGGCAAGCCACCGGTCTATGACCGCGCCGCGCTGGCGTTGTCGGATGAGGAAAAGGCAAAGCTGCGGGCGGAACGTGGCGACGGTGTCTGGCGCTTCAAGCTGGATCAGGAGCGGATCGAGTGGACCGATGGGATTTTGGGCGATATCTCGATTGACGCGGCCAGCGTCAGCGACCCGGTGCTGATCCGTGCGGACGGGCAGATCCTCTACACGCTGGCATCGGTGGTGGACGACACCGAGATGGGCGTGACCCATGTGGTGCGCGGGTCTGACCATGTGACCAACACCGCGACGCAGATTCAGATCATCCGCGCGCTGGGCGGCACGGTGCCGTCCTTTGCACACCATTCGTTGCTGACCGGGCCGCAGGGTGAGTCGCTGTCCAAGCGGCTGGGCACGCTGGCGCTGCGCGATCTGCGCGAGCAGGGGGTGGAGCCAGAAGCGCTGCTCAGCCTGATGGCGCGGCTCGGGTCGTCGCAGCCGGTGGAGCTGCGCATGTCGCTGGACGAGATCGCAGAGGGGTTCGACCTGAGCCAGTTCGGATCGGCGCCGACCAAGTTCGACTTCGAGGACCTGTTCCCGCTGACCGCGCGCAAGCTGCACGCGATGGATTACGTCGCGATGAAAGGCGACCTGACCGCGCTGGGCATCCCCGAAGACAAGGCCGAGGCGTTCTGGAACGTGGCGCGCGAAAACATCACGACGCGCCGGGATATTGCGGCTTGGTGGGACCTGTGCGCCAACGGCGCCGAGCCAATGGTCGCGGAGGAAGACGAAGAGTTCATCGCCGAAGCCATGACGCTGTTGCCCGAAGGCCCGCTTGGCCCGGATGCCTGGAGCACCTGGACCAACGCCGTGAAAGAGGCGACGGGGCGCAAGGGCAAGGGGTTGTTCATGCCGCTGCGCAAAGCGTTGACGGGACAGGAGCGGGGGCCGGAAATGGCCGATATGCTGCCGCTCTTGCAGACGATCCCGGCGCGGAAACTGGCGAAGGGCTAGGCTTCGGCCTTGCCTTTCAGGCGGTCTTCGGTTTCCGGGTCGTCGATGCGACGGTCGATGATCGTGAGCGCCCGGTCCTGCGTTGCGCGCGCCGCCTCTGCCAGTTCGTTCCAATCGCTGCGCGACAGACGGCTGGTTGCGTTCAACACCTGTGACATCACGTCGAACCGTCCGCCGCCATCTTCCATCAACGCTGCAAACCCATCCTGCAACAAATCTTGCGCCGACACCTTGCCCGCAATGATGTTGGTATAGCGGGGTTCAGTGTCTCGGTCGGGATCGGTCATGCGCAGGCCAAGATCCCAAAGTACCCGTTCGAGCCGGTGAATGACGTCAATGGCTGTGCCCGGATCATTGACCCCCGGCGACAGCGCGCGGGACGCGATCTCGGACAGGATCACGAGGCCGAAACGGGCATCCTGTTCGTGGCTGCGGTCCTCTCCGATGGTGAATTGATCGGCCAGCACGCCAAGGTCGATATCGCCCGAGACCCGTGCGAGGGGCATTCCCTCGAGAACCCAGCGTCCCGGCGGGGCCAACACCCACAGTGTCGCCCCGGCCTCTTCAAGAGTTTCATCAAGCGCCGCCATGCTGATGTGCTGAACGAACCCGGACCGGCGCGCATAGACAGTGGCCGCGTCATCCGGGGCTTTGGGCGCATCTTCGGCAGGGCGGGCTCCGAGGTTCGGCGCGTCGGCCATGCGGTGCAGCGGCGGCGTCGCGGCGGTTTCCACCTTCATCAGCGTGTGGTCCATGCTGCCCAGAAGGCTGAGATGGGCGATCCAGCGCAGGATGGCGATGATGATGAGCAGGATACAAACGAGCGTCATGCCGAACACCACGACGGACGCGCCTTCGCCATAGAGACCGGCGCGGAACATCACGATGGAAGACAGCGAGAACAGGAACGCGCCGACGAAGACCGACAGCACGTTCTGCGTGGTCATGTCCTGCATCAGGATGCGGTAGGCGCGCGGCGTGGCCTGACCGGCGGCGGCCCGGAAGGCCTGAACCATGATGCCCAGCGAAAAGGTCGTCACCGCGAGCATCGACGAGGCGAGAATGTTCAGGATCGGCAGGACCGCTTCTGGCGGCAACCGCTCTTGCAGATCCGCCGGGATTGAGCGGTCGAAAAACGGGGCGAGGGCCGCGATCACGAGGGCGACGATGCCGAAAATCGAGATACGGACACCCGGCTTGTGCCACAACCGTGTCAGCCAGAGCCAGATGCGTTCGCGCATCAGGCGAAGACCCGGGCGCGCATATCGAGGAGCATGTCATCGACGAAGCTGCGTTCGCAGGCGGTCAGTACCTGCGCGCGGGGGTAGACGGGGGCCTCCCGGTCGTTGCGCACCGGCGTGTCCCAGCCTTCGGTCGTCTGGATGAAGCGGGTGGCCCCGTCTTCGCCGAATTCGCGCAGATAGCCTTGCAGGACCGCGTCGACATAGCTGAGCAGGATCGGATGATCGGCGTCGGGGCGCACCGCGTTCTCGGGGGGGATCGCGTAGATCGAGATATCGCGCACATCGGTGGCGGCGTGGTGCACCGTGTCGGTCACGGCCAGCCGGGTATAAGAAAACTCGCGCGCATCGAGCGCGACCCAGTCGTCGTTCGGCACCGGCGCGATCACCCCTTCGATCACGGCACCCGGTTCGGCGATCACCGACAGAAACGCGGCGGGACGGTTCGGAGCCCGCCGCCAGATCCGCCGCCAACCGGTGATCCGGGACGGGTGGATCGGTGCGAATTCATGGGTGTTGCGGTTGACCAGCGATCCGTAGCCAAAGAAATGCGGATGTTTCACAGGGGGATCTTGTTCTTTGCGAGTTGATGTATATCAAAGACAGCTTTGCACAAAAGATTAGCGTTGACCAACCGATCTGAAAGGATGCCTGTCTTGCGTGTCACCAAACGAACCAACATTGCGATGCGTGTCCTCATGTTCTGCGCGGCGAATACCGGGCGGCTCGTGACCAAGTCCGAAATCGCAGAGCGCTGCAACGCGTCGGAAAATCACCTCGCTCAGGTCATCAACCAGCTGGGCCAGCTTGGGTTCCTTCATACCCAGCGCGGACGCAACGGTGGGTTGTCGCTCGGTCGTCCGGCGGATGAGATCAATATCGGCGACGTGTTCCGCGTGCTCGAGGCACCAGTGCCATTGGCCGAATGTTTCGCCGATGTGGACAACACCTGTCCGCTCAAGGATGCCTGTCGGTTGCGGACGGCCCTGACCGACGCGGTCGAGGCGTTCTACCGGTCGCTCGATCCGATCACGCTCGACGCGCTGGTCTGCACGAATGTCGATCTTCTGGACATTCTGAACCCCGACCGCGCCTGCACGGCGCGCGAGGCCGCGCTCGCGGTTTGACCCTTGAGGCCGATCTGAAAACGGTCTACGACTGCCGTATCCACGATGGGAGAACCGGTTTGACCGGTGCCGAAGGAGCAACCGCCCCCGGAAACTCTCAGGCAGACGGACCGTCGCGGACATAGACTCTGGAGAGATTTCGGGCCCGACCCGGAACGCCGAAGGGATAACGATCTCAGGCGAAAGGACAGAGGGGGCATAGGACGACCGCGCGACTGCGCGGTATGGAATATGCCGGTTGTCGTTTCACAAGCACCCGGTTGAACACGAAGGGATGCCGCGTGAGCGATCTGAAACGCACTCCGCTCTACGATCTGCATGTGTCGCTTGGCGCGAAGATGGTACCGTTTGCGGGCTACGAGATGCCCGTTCAATACAAGCTTGGCGTGATGAAAGAGCACCTCCATTGCCGGACTGCGGCGGGGCTGTTCGACGTGAGCCATATGGGTCAGGTGATCCTGCGCGCCGATGATCCTGAGGCGGCAAAGGTCGCGTTGGAGCGCTTGATTCCGCAGGATGTGCTGGGCCTTGGCGAAGGGCGGCAGCGCTACGGGTTTTTCACCAATGACGATGGCGGGATCGAGGACGACCTCATGTTCGCCAACCGGGGCGATCATCTGTTCGTTGTGGTCAACGCCGCCTGCAAGGAGGCCGACGTAGCGCGGATGCGCGCGGCGATGGAGCCGGGCGTCACGGTGAAGCTTCTGGAGAACCGTGCGCTTCTGGCCTTGCAGGGCCCGAAGGCGGAAGCGGTGCTGGCGGAGCATCACCCGTCGGTGGCCGAGATGCGCTTCATGGATGTAGCGACGGTGCCGCTTGCGGGCGCCGAATGCTGGGTCTCGCGGTCGGGATATACCGGCGAGGACGGATATGAGATATCCGTCCCTGTGGCTGCCGCCACAGAATTGGCGCAGGCCTTGCTGGCGCACGAAGAGGTGGAGGCCATTGGCCTTGGCGCGCGCGATTCGCTGCGGCTTGAGGCGGGGTTGTGCCTTTACGGTCATGACATCGACAGCACGACATCGCCGGTCGAGGGCGGCCTGACCTGGGCCATCCAGAAATCCCGGCGTCGCGGTGGTGCGCGGGAAGGTGGCTTCCCCGGCGCCGCGCGTATTCTTGAAGAACTGACCGACGGCGCGGCGCGGAGACGCGTTGGGTTGCAGCCCGAAGGCCGCGCGCCCATGCGCGAAGGCACGAAGCTTTTCGCGAGTGAGACCTCGGATACCCCTGTTGGCATCGTGACCTCGGGCGGCTTTGGCCCCAGCGTGAACGCGCCGGTGGCGATGGGCTATGTCGAGACCGCCTTGTCCGACACCGGAACTGCGCTTTTTGGCGAGGTCAGGGGCAAACGCCTGCCGGTTACAGTTGCATCACTGCCCTTCGTCGCGGCAGGGTTCAAACGATAATCACACCAAGAGGGAACTCATGAAATTCACCGAAGAACACGAATGGCTGCGCGTCGAGGGCGACGAGGTGGTCGTGGGGATCACGGCACATGCGGCCGAGCAGCTGGGGGACGTCGTTTTCATCGAACTGCCCGACGAAGGTACGACCGTCAGCAAGGATGACGAGATCGTGGTGATCGAGTCGGTCAAGGCCGCGTCGGATATCCTCGCGCCGCTGGACGGCGAAATCACCGAAGTGAACGAGGCGCTGGTCGAGGAGCCGAGCAAGGTCAACGAAGACCCCGAAGGCGAGGCGTGGTTTTTCAAGATGAAGATCGAGGACATGTCGGCGCTGGACGACATGATGGATGAAGCCGCCTACAAGAAATACATCGGTTGATTTTTGAGGGGCGGTTTGGTCCGCCCTTCGCATCGCCCCGGCTGGACGGCCCTTTGGCTGCCGTAGCGCGGGCATATTTGGAAAAAGAAGAAGCAGGGGACGGCGCGCCGTTCCGAGCCGCAAGGAGAGCGACATGGGTTACGATGCCATCGACTATCTGCCATATGATTTTGCCAATCGGCGACATATCGGTCCGTCCCCTGCCGAGATGGCCGAGATGCTGGCGACGGTCGGTGTCAGCAAGCTCGACGATCTGATTTCGCAGACCGTGCCGGAAAGCATCCGTCAGGCAACGCCGCTCGATTTCGGCAAGGCGCTGTCGGAGCGGGAGCTTCTTTACCACATGCGCGAGACCGCGTCGCAAAACGTTGTTCTGACCTCGCTCATCGGGATGGGGTATCACGACACGGTCACTCCGCCCGCGATCCAGCGCAATATCTTCGAGAACCCGGCCTGGTACACCGCGTACACGCCGTATCAGCCCGAGATCAGCCAGGGGCGTCTCGAGGCGCTGCTGAACTATCAGACAATGGTCAGCGATCTGACGGGGCTGGAGATCGCCAATGCGTCGCTTCTGGACGAGGCGACGGCCTGTGCCGAGGCGATGACGATGGCGCAGCGCGTGGCGAAATCGAAGGCGACCGCGTTCTTCGTCGATGAGAACTGCCATCCGCAGAACATCTCGGTCATGAAGACCCGCGCGGCCCCTCTGGGGATCGAGGTGATCGTGGGCGATGTCGCCGACATGGACCCGGACAAGGTGTTCGGTGCGATCTTCCAGTATCCCGGCACCTATGGGCACCTGCGGGATTTCACCGACGACATCGCGCGGCTGCACGGCGCGAAGGCGATTGCGATCATGTCTGCCGATCCAATGGCGCTGTGCCTGCTCAAGGAGCCTGGCGCGATGGGCGCGGATATCGCGGTGGGCTCGACACAGCGTTTTGGCATTCCGCTGGGCTATGGCGGCCCACACGCGGCTTATATGGCGACCAAGGACGACTATAAACGCGCGATGCCCGGGCGGATCGTCGGCATTTCCATCGACAGCCACGGCAACAAGGCGTACCGGTTGTCGCTGCAAACCCGCGAGCAGCATATCCGGCGCGAGAAAGCGACGTCGAACGTGTGTACGGCGCAGGCGCTTCTCGCGGTGATGGCGGGGTTCTATGCGGTGTTTCACGGGCCGAAGGGCCTGCGCGCCATCGCGCAGCGCATCCATCGCAAGACGGTGCGTCTGGCCAAGGGGCTGGAGGCGGCAGGGTTCAAGGTGGAGCCCAAGGTATTCTTCGACACGATCACCGTGGATGTGGGCCTCTTGCAGCGCGGCGTGTTGCAGGCGGCGGTGCGCGAAGGGCTGAATCTGCGGCCGGTGGGCAAGACGAAGATCGGCATTTCGCTCGACGAGAAATCGCGCCCTGCGACCATCGAAGCGGTCTGGCGCGCGTTTGGACTGGTCAAGGCGGACGACGATCTGACGCCGGAATACCGTTTGCCGGATGCGCTGCTGCGGACCTCGTCCTACCTACAACACGACGTGTTTCATATGAACCGGGCCGAGACCGAGATGATGCGCTACATGCGGCGTCTGGCGGATCGCGATCTGGCGCTGGATCGTGCGATGATCCCGCTTGGATCCTGCACGATGAAGCTCAATTCGGCGGCGGAAATGATGCCGGTGAGCTGGCGCGAATTTGCCGATATTCATCCCTATGTGCCCGACGATCAGGTGCGCGGCTATCACAACCTGATTGCCGACCTGAACGCCAAGCTCTGCACCATCACCGGGTACGACGCGATTTCCATGCAGCCCAATTCGGGCGCGCAGGGCGAATATGCGGGGCTTTTGTCGATTGCCGGGTATCACCGCGCCAACGGGCAGGGGCATCGCAACATCTGTCTGATCCCGGTCAACGCGCACGGCACCAACCCTGCATCGGCGCAGATGGTCGGCTGGAAGGTGGTTGCGGTGAAGTGTGACGACAACGGCTCCATCGACCTTGATGATTTTCGTGCCAAGGCCGAGCAGCATTCCGAGACCCTCGCCGGCACGATGATCACCTATCCGTCGACTCACGGTGTATTCGAAGGCACGGTGAAAGAGGTCTGCCAGATCACCCACGATCACGGTGGGCAGGTCTATATCGACGGGGCGAACATGAACGCGATGGTGGGTCTTTCGCGCCCGGGCGATCTGGGCGGCGACGTCAGCCACCTGAACCTGCACAAAACCTTCTGCATTCCGCATGGCGGCGGCGGGCCGGGCATGGGGCCGATCGGTGTGAAGGCGCACTTGATTCCGCATCTGCCGTCGCATCCGTTGGAAGGCGCCGGCGCGGTGTCCGCGGCCCCCTTCGGGTCGCCATCGCTCCTGCCGATCTCTTGGGCCTATTGCCTGATGATGGGCGGCGAGGGCCTGACCCAGGCGACGCGCGTGGCGATCCTGAACGCGAACTACATCGCGACGCGGCTCGAAGGCGCGTTCGACGTGCTCTATCGCGGCGAGAAAGGCCGGGTGGCGCATGAGTGCATTCTGGATGTGCGCCCGTTCGAGAAAAGCGCAGGCGTCACGGTCGAGGATATCGCGAAACGCCTGATGGATGCGGGCTTCCACGCACCCACGATGAGCTGGCCCGTGGCGGGCACGCTGATGGTGGAGCCGACGGAGTCCGAAACCAAGGCGGAACTTGACCGCTTCTGCGATGCGATGCTGGCGATCCGCGAGGAAATCCGCGCCATCGAGGCGGGCGAGATGGACCGCGAGGTCAACCCGCTCAAGCTGGCGCCGCATACGATGGAAGACCTCGTGAAGGATTGGGATCGGCCCTACACCCGCGAACAGGGTTGTTTCCCGCCCGGTGCGTTCCGTGTGGACAAGTATTGGCCGCCGGTAAACCGGGTCGACAATGCCTATGGCGACCGGCATCTCGTTTGCACCTGCCCGCCGATGGAGGATTACGCGGAAGCGGCGGAATAACCGGATGCGGGTCTGAGCGCGTCGCATTGTCTCAAAATCGGGAAGGTCTGTCAGGGGCGAGGAGTGAGGAATTCGCCCGCCCCTGTGCAACCAAAGACCGAGTGCTACGTTGCTCAGGTATGAAACAGATACTCCGCACTCTCAGACGATTGACGACAGGACTTGGCGGCAGAGTTCTTGCCGCCGAGCAAAAGGCAATTCCCGTGGTAACGGTTGCGCCATATCGGGGCAATCTCGCGCTCAACCGTGACCGGTCACAGCACCGGCGCTACACCTCGCATTTCGAGGACATGCAGAATTGAGCGCGCCCATCCTGATCATGGGCGCAACCTCGGGCATTGGACGGTGCGCGATGGACGAAGCGGTCCGGCGCGGCCTATCGGTACGTGCCTTCGCACGCAGCGCGGACACGCTTGAGGCGACCGATCTCGTCGAGCCCTGCAAGGGCGACGCGAAGAACGCAGAGGACGTTGCCCGTGCGCTTTCCGGCGCACGCGCGGTCATCTACGCTTTGGGCATCCAGGAACGCATCGCAATGCTGTGGGAAGAGGAAACGCTCTTTTCCGAGACCACCGGCGTTCTGCTGGACGAGATGGCCAAGGCCGATACCTCACGGTTGATTGTCGTCACCGGGTTCGGGGCAGGCCGCAGCAAATCCGCGATGAGCTGGGTCGAACGGACAGGCCATCGGGCCATCCTCGGCAAGCCCTATGCTGACAAGGATCGTCAGGAAGAGATGGTCACGGCGTCGCCTCTGGACTGGACGATTGCGCGTCCGGTGATCCTTACCAAGGGCGCGCGTTCCGAAAATTACAAGGTTCTGCGCGACCCAAAGCAATGGCGGAACGGGCTCATCTCGCGCGCCAGCGTCGCGCATTACCTGATCGATGCGGGCGAACAAAATCTGGATGTGCGCGCCGACGTGGTGTTGGCGCGCTGATCCGCTATTTCCGAAACCCAGACTAGGCGGCGGAATCGTCCTGGAGCAGGAACGACATCGCATCGCGCACCCGGCCCCATGTCGCGGCGTCGGGTGCGCACAGAAGGTATCCCTCTCGCATGTGCGCACGGTATTGCGTGCCGTCGAGACACGCGACATGACCACCGGCACGCTGCACGATCAAGGCGCCTGCGGCATGGTCCCACGGGCTCAGTGCTGAGGACAGGACAAAATCGACATGACCCAAGGCCACCATGCGGAACTCATGGGCGGCACAGCGGAGCATATAAAGCCGTTGGAACCGCGTCATGAGCCCTGTCATCGCAACGCGCTTGTCTTCCGGCAGATTGTAGAGCGAGACGAAGCCGCTCAAATCCTCGACCGGTCCACCTTTGGATACCGACACGCTCCGGGGCGGACGACGCGGCGCGATGACCTGCGCAGCGCTGCCCTCATCCGCGATCAGAACTTCGTCGGTCACCGGGTCGTAGATCAGCCCGAAGATCGGCACACCGAACCGCGTCATGGCAAGGATCACGCCAAAGGTCGCGAGCCCATGCGCGAAATTCCACGTGCCATCCACCGGGTCGATGGCAAAGCCCATCTCGGCATCCGCCAATTGGGCGATCTTTTCCTCGGTCATGCTTTCCTCGCCGACAATCAGCGCGTTCGGGAACATCGCCAAAAGGCCGCGCACGATCATCTTTTCCGCTTCCTTGTCGGCTGCCGTGACGACATCCATCGGACCTGATTTCTCGTCGATCTCGCTGCTGCCGAGCGTGCGAAAGCGCGGCAGGATCTCAGCGCGGGCGGCGCGTCGCACGAGGTTGATGATCTGGGTGCGTTGGGCCGGCGTCAGCGGGGCCGGGATCGTCATGGGCAGGCTATCGGACATCTGGCGACTCGTTTATTGCGGCGTGTGCCTCTGCCCATGCCAAGGGAACGGCGTCAGGGCAAGGCGGTATATCGCCGTTCATCTGCCCGCGCGGCCCAGCGCGGCGGTTACTCGCGTGCGCGCAGGACTTGAGCGGGGCGGGCGGCCAACGGTCGCCAGGCGAACATCAAGCCCGCGAGCAAGGTCGCCAGAACGCCGCCGATGACGATGCCGAGCGCCGAGGGCCAGACGACGGCAAAGCTGGAATCCATGATGAAGGTCATGACAGCCCAACTTCCCAGAATGCCAGCCCCAATCGCGACGACCCCGGCACCGGCCCCAAGAAGCGCGGAGCGCAGGGCAAAGCTTTGCAGGATGCGGGCGCGGCTGGCCCCGAGGGTTTTGAGCACGGCGGCCTCGTAAGTCCGGGCCCCTTCGCCCGCGGCGGCTGCGCCGATCAGGACAAGAAACCCGGTCAGCAAGGTCGCGGCGGCCCCCCAGCGCACGGCGGCGCCGATCCCTTCCAGCAACAGGCTCACCCGGTCGATGGCATCCCGCACGGAAATGGCGGTGATGTTCGGGAACGCGGTGGCAAGCTCACGCAGGATGCGAGCCTCGTCCTCTGGCGGGGCGTAGACGGTCGAGATGAACGTGTGCGGCGCGCCTTGCAGGGCGTTGGGCGTCAACGTCATGACGAACCCCATCCCGGCGGTGGAAAAGTCCACGTCGCGGAAGCTTGTGATCGTCGCGGTGATATCGCGGCCGAGCACGTTGACCGTCAGCTCGTCACCAAGGTTCAGACCGATCTCCTCGGCCTCTTCGATGGCAAAGCTGATCTCGGGCGGGCCATCGTGGTCCGGCGCCCACCATTCGCCTGCGACGATTTGAGTGTTGGTGCCCGGCTCGGAGGCATAGGTCAGGCCACGGTCCCCGGTGACGACCCAGTGATCGCCAGCGACCTCGCGGGCAGGCACGCCATTGATGCGGCTGAGCACGCCGCGCAGCATAGGCGCTGTGTCGATCCGCGCGACGGCGGGATCGTTTTCCAGGATCTCGCGGAATTGCGGCATCTGTTCGGGCTGGATGTCGACAAAGAAATAGGCCGGGGCGACTTCGGGCAGGTCACGGTCGATGGCAGTGCGCAGGTTGCCGTCGATCTGGCCCACGGCGGCCAGAACCGACAGGCCAAGGCCCAACGACAGCACCACGGGTGCCGCCGCATCGCGCGGACCCCCGATGGAGGCCAGCGCCCATCGCCAGACGGGGTGTCCGCGCGTCGCCTTGGTGGAACGTTTTGCCAGCCAGCGGATCGCGATGGATGCAAAGACCAGAACGATCAGCGCGCCGATCAGGCCTCCGGCGGTCCAGAGCGTCAGGAACGGGCTGCCCGAGAAGAACGACGCAACCCCCACCAGCCCCAAAAGCAACAGAACGGTCGCGATCACGTAGCGCCACGCCGGGAGCGCCTTTGCCCCGTCCAACGCATCGCGGAACAGCATCGCCGGGCGCACCTCTTCGGTGCGTGCAAGCGGCCAGAGCGTGAACACGAGCGCGGTCAGAATGCCGTAAAGCGCGGCCTCGGTCAGCGGGGCGGGATGGATGGTGAAGATCGCGGGCACCGGCAGCGAGGCACCGATGAGCGGGCCGAAAAGGATCGGCACAAGCGCGCCCAGCACAAGCCCCATCGCGATGCCCAGCAAGCTGAGTACGCCGATCTGGATGAAATAGGTCTGGAAGATCGTCGCACGGGTCGCCCCGAGCGTGCGCAGGGTGGCGATGACGGAGGTTTTGCGCGCGAGATAGGCACGCACGGCGGCTGACACGCCGATGCCACCGACGGCAAGGCCCGACAGACCGACGAGGATCAGGAACGCACCAAGCCGTTCGACGAAACGGGCCACGCCGGGCGCTCCGTTGCGCGCATCGCGCCAGCGCAGGCCGCTGTCTGGGAATTGCGCCTGCATCGCGTCTTCGAGCGCGTCGAGATTGGGATCGGGCGGCAACAGCAGCCGGTATTCGGTTTCGTAAAGCGTCCCGGGCTGGAGCAGACCGGCATCGCGCAGCGCATCGGTCGTGACGATGGTGCGTGGCCCGAGCGAGAAGCCCGCCGCACCGCTATCGGGTTCGGTGACGAGTATCGCGGACAGGATGAAGTCACTGGTTCCCAGCCGAAAGCTGTCGCCCGCAGACAAGCCAAGCCGGTCCGCCAGCAACGGCGCCATGACCGCGCCCGGCTGCGTGCCATCGCCTCCCAGCGCCTCGGCCAGCGGCATCGCGGGGTCGAGGACGACTTCGCCGGTAAGCGGATAAGCCTCATCGACAGATTTCACCTGTGTGAGCGCACGTTCGGACACGCCATCCGGGTCCTTTACGACCATCGACCGGAAATCCGTGATCTCGGATATCTCGGTCGAGATGTTTTCGAGCCAGGCGCGTTCCTCTGGTTCGGCAAAGCGGTAGGTGAATTCGACCGAGGCGTCGCCGCCCAACAGGACCGATCCCTGCTCGGACAGACCCGCCTGAATGGCCGAGCGCACCGAGCCAACGCCCGCAATCGCGGCGACACCAAGTGCGAGACAGGCGAGGAAGATGCGAAAGCCCTTGAGGCCACCGCGCAATTCCCGGCGGGCGAAACGGGCCGCAGTTGCTAGCGCCATTATTCCGCCGCCTTCAATGCCTGGTCAGAGATATGTCCGTCGGTCAAACGGATCACGCGGTCGCATTTCGCGGCCAATTCGCGGCTGTGCGTGACCAGCACAAGTGTCGCGCCGTGGCGGTCGCGCAGTCCGAAGAGCATGTCGATAATGGCCTGACCGTTCACGCCATCCAGATTGCCGGTGGGTTCATCCGCCAGCAGGATCTCGGGGCGGGTGACGGATGCACGGGCCAAGGCCACGCGCTGTTGCTCACCGCCCGACATCTGCGCCGGGTAGTGATCGGCGCGGTGTCCAAGGCCAACCGCCTCAAGCTCTGCCGCGGCGCGATCATAGGCGTCTTTCTCGCCGGCCAATTCCAGCGGTGTGGCCACGTTTTCCAGCGCGGTCATGGTCGGGATCAGGTGGAAGGATTGAAACACGACGCCCATGTGATCGCGGCGAAAGCGCGCCATCTGGTCCTCGTCCATTGCGGTCAGGTCCTGACCCAGCGCCAGAACGCTGCCCGAGGTGGCGTTTTCCAGCCCACCCATGACCATCAGAAGCGAGGATTTGCCCGACCCGGACGGGCCGATCAGGCCCAAGGTCTCGCCCTTGTGAACGGAAAGCGTGATCCCATGCAGGATCTCGACCATTCCGGCATTGCCCTTGAGGCTGAGCGTGACATCTTTGAGGTCGAGAACTGGCTGGGTCATGGGATACGGAGCTTTATCATGTTGCATTGGTTCACATATGGGGCATCGCAGGTGTTGAGCAAGGTGCGCGTGGCGGCTGTGTGTCTTTGCACAGTGACGGCCGCGCAAGCCGAACCTGTCGAGATCCTTGCACTGGGTGACAGCCTGACCGCCGGGTACGGCCTGATCGATCAAGAAGGCTTCGTTCCGAAGATGCGGACCTGGCTTGAAGAGCAGGGACTGGATGTTCGGCTGGTCAACGCAGGCGTGTCGGGCGACACCACCGCCGGGGGGTTGTCGCGGGTCGCATGGTCGCTGACGCCATCGACCGACGCGCTGATCGTGGCGCTGGGTGGGAACGACCTGTTGCGCGGGTTGGATCCGTCCGTGTCCCGCGCCAATCTCGAAGGTATCCTGAAAGTGGCGCAGGAGAATGATCTCGACGTGCTTGTCGTGGGAATGGAGGCGCCCGGAAACTACGGCCCGGAGTACAAGGCCGAATTTGACGCAATGTACCCGGAATTGGCCGAAGACTACGGTGCGCTGTACTTCCCCCGCTTTTTCGAAGGGCTGTACAGCGTCGGCGAAACGCCTGCCGAGTTGCGCGAGGTCATGCAGTCGGATGGCATTCACCCCAATGCCGAAGGCGTGGACCTGATCGTCGAGGCGATGGGACCGGCGGTGGCAGAGCTGGTCGAGCGCGCGTCGGACTGATGCCGGGTCGGCTGTTCCTTACCCGCGATGTGGGCGAGCTAGCCGCCATTGCGGGTGTGGATGCGCCGGAGACGAACCTGCCGCGCCGCAATATCCAGCCGGGGCAGGAAATACTGACCCTGACCTTGGAGGGCTTCCAGCACATGCGCTGGGGTATGATTCCGTCGGGACGCAAAAACGCGCGGGGGCGGCCGGTGATGGAAACCATCATCAACGCACGATCCGAAACCGTATTCGATAAAACCGCCTTTGACGACATGCGCCGCGCGGTGGTGCCGGTGGATGGCTGGTACGAGTGGACCGGGGCCAAGGGGCGCAAAACCGCTTGGGCCATCACAACCAAGGATGGGCGCCCTTTGTGGTTCGCGGCGATCTACGATGTCTGGAACGGTCCGGGCGGAGTGTCGGTGCCACAAGTGGCCACGCTGACCTGTCCACCCAATCGCGATGTGCGTGACATTCACGATCGCATGGGCGTGTTGCTCTCGCCTGAAGACATCAAGCTATGGCTGACGGGCGACCCGGACGTCGCCCGCAGCTTGTTTCGGCCTTGGCCTGATGGTCGCCTTTCGGTGTCCGAAGCCAAGGATGTGGACTGGTCTCAGCCCTGATCGAAATCAGGCAAGCGCGATGTTGACCGCGGATTCCCGACCGTCACGACCCGCTTCGAGATCGTATGTGACCTTCTGATCATCCGCGAGGCCGGTCAAGCCGGACCGCTCGACCGCGGAAATATGTACGAAGACATCCTTGCCGCCGCCTTCGGGCGCAATGAAGCCGTAGCCTTTTGTCGTGTTGAACCATTTGACGGTGCCAGTGGCCATCCGTTCTACTCCTGTCTGTCTTGTCTTCCGCCGGGCAAGAAGGCGCGACGGGCGCGGTCAGTCAAAATCGCTTAACTGAGCCGTGTCGGAGCAGTGGTCGAATTTGGTAACTTTGCGCAACAATTCTTCGGGTGATTCCAAACGTGACGCAAGGGAAAATGGGGGTCGTCGCATTGATGTGAGACGGGCTTGCCTTGGGTCTGATGCGCCCCATGTTTTACTGACATTTGACCACGGGGAGAGTGAACATGTCAGGGATGGATGCACGGATGGCCGCAAAAGAAGAACAACAATCGCTCGATGCGCGCTACGCCGAAGCACGTGCCGAAATCGAGCGTAACCGTCTGATCGAAAACGGACAATCCGGCGCACTCTTGTTCGCGGCCATGGCCTATGGCGAGGCGATGGAAGAGAACAAGCTGTTCCGCACCGCATCGCATTGGGCAAAGCTTGTTTGCATCGCAGCGGTGTTCATCATCCCCAACCTGCTGGTCATTCACGTCCTGCTTTAACACCCAAAGGCATCGGCAGTTTTTTGCACGCGGGTCCGGGTTCGGTCCCGCGTTTACCCCTCTGCGGTCTCAGCTTGGCATAGGCTGGCCGCGTACAGCGTCAGCGCCGTGAATGTCAGGGAGGTGAGCAGGAACACGATCAGCGCGGTTGACGCAAGCGTGCCGATCATCAAGGCAAAGGCCGCTGCGACCCAGCCCAGGACGCTTCCCGCAATGAATGTGATTGCCGCCATGCCAAAGCCCCTTTGTCCCAGTTAGCACGCTCATTCTTAACGCCCGATTAAAGGCTGCGGATCGTGCAAGCAGTGTGGCGGCGCAGTGGAAAACCGGTGGCCGTTCTGGCGCGGCCACCGATGTGGGATTGGATCAGAGAACCGTGACCACCGTTCCGATGGGCACACGTTCGTAGAGGTCCATGACGTGTTCGTTCAACATGCGGATACAGCCGTTCGACACGGATTGACCGATCGACCTTGGCGCCGTTGTGCCGTGGATGCGGAAGAACGTGTCACGTCCGTTCTGGAACAGATAAAGCGCCCGCGCGCCGAGCGGATTGTTGGGGCCACCGGGTTCGACGTAGTCGTTGTCGACGAACTCGGAATAGGTCTGCGGCTCGCGCTCGATCATCTCGTCCGTCGGGCGCCACGTGGGCCACTCCTTCTTGACGGCGATCTCGGCGGTGCCGGTGAATTCGAGCCCCGCACGGCCCACGCCGACTCCATAGCGCCGCGCCACACCGGGCTGGGTCACATGATACAGGAAATGGGCGCGCGGCAGGATCAGGATTTGACCGGGCGCGACATCGGATTTGATGCGCACATTCTGCGGGCGATAGATGGGATCGATCTGAAAGCCTTGTGCGGTTGCAAGACTGGGCACAGCCAGTCCGGCAGCCGACGTGGCCAGGAAATGACGTCTGGAGAACATTGGCAGCACTGGTCCTTCTGATTCACGGCGTGCGTGGTGAAACGCGTCGGCAAGTTTGCCATCGCTAGGAGACGAAACAAACAAGGCGACGCCGGGTTTCGTCGCAAAACCGGAAAAAATGCGACACAAAGGTCACAAACGAGGGGGGGGTCACCCAAAGGTGACCGTTTCGTTGCCCAAAACAACCCGGCCCAAAGAAAAACCGCCCGGACGCGGAAGCGTCCGAGCGGCTGTCGATCCGAAAATCGGTGTTGGCTTACGCCAGCGCGAGGTTGATGGCGCTTTCGCGACCGTCACGGCCCGCTTCGATGTCGAAGGTCACCTTCTGATCGTCGCTGAGACCTGTGAGGCCAGACCGCTCAACAGCGGAGATGTGGACGAAAACGTCCTTGGAGCCGCCATCGGGTGCGATGAAGCCGTAGCCTTTGGTGGTGTTGAACCATTTCACTGTGCCAGTGGCCATGTGAAGTTTCCTTGTGTTGTCCGTTGCCCACGACATGCGGCAACCCGGCAAAGTCACGTCTGGATCGAAAGCTGCGTGCCGGTGTCGGAAAACAGAAGGTCGAATAGAAGATCGTTAGCGCGACTCCTATGACAGAATGCGGCATGCCTGGCAAGGGGCGGCTCTCTCGACGGGCGAAAATCCGCGGGAACCTTCGCGGCACATGCGCGCTTTTCCTGACAAAGGAAAGGACGGCGAAACATGTCATCATCGAAATCGAAAGACCAGATCTGGGACGAATGGACCGAACTCGTCAACATGACCAAATCCGAGCTGGAAGAGTGGCTGGACACCGAGGAATCGAAATCCGTCGGCGACAGCGATTCCGGCGAGAGCACGGGCCACAAGTCGGGCCGACGGATCATCGAGATCAAGGACACCCGCAAGGACGACCTGACCGATGACCAGTGGGATCACATGGCGACTGTGGTCGGCTACGTGAAGCGCCACCTGTCCCAAGGCGGTCCGGACGACGATGTGAAGCACTCGGCATGGCGCTATTCGCTGATGAACTGGGGCCACGATCCTTTGAAGGAGGACGGATCATGAGCTCGGCCAAGAAAACCGATCCCGATCTCTGGGAAGAGGTCAAAGAGGAATTCATGCAATCCGACAAGGGCGGCGACCCCGGCCAATGGTCGGCGCGCAAGGCGCAACTGGCCGTGCAGGAATACAAAAAGCGCGGTGGCGGGTACGAAGACGATGGCCCGGACCAGGAAGACACCGATCTTCACGAATGGACCGAAGAAGACTGGGGCACGAAGTCGGGCGACACCTCAGACAACACCGGCGAACGGTACCTTCCCAAGAATGTGCGGATGCTGCTGACAGAAGACGAGTACGCACGCTCGACCCAGAAGAAGAAGGACGGCGCTCAGCAATTTGTCGATCAGCCGGACGACGTCAAAGACAAGGTGTCCTACATCAAGGAAAACGGCCCGACCAAAGACATGCTCATGGAACGTGCGCAGGACCTCGGCATTGAGGGCCGCTCCTCGATGGACAAGGACGAATTGCTCGACGCGATCGAAGACGCCACTGACGAAAACGGTCGCGGCAAGGGGTCCGTCGCCGCTTTGGAGCAAAAGTCCAAGGATGAGCTTTACGAGATGGCGCAAGAGCGGGACATCGACGGTCGGTCCGACATGACGAAAGACGAGTTGGTCAAGGCTCTGTCGGACGGGTGATGTTTGAACCTGTTCCTCTTGCAGAGACCACGTTCCGCCATCATATAGAAATTGTGGAATATATGAACGGAGGCCCGTCATGGCTGGCAAGAAACTCACCTGTCTCGACTGCGGTCAGGTCAATCGCGTGCCAGAGGACCGTCTTGACGCGGGCCCCAAATGCGGCACCTGCGGCGCGGCTTTGATGCCCGGCAACGCGATCGAGGTGGATTGGCCCAAGCTCCAAAAGGCGGCCCGCACGGACGAGGTGCCCTTGGTGGTCGATTTCTGGGCGCCTTGGTGTGGCCCGTGCAAAATGATGGGCCCCGAATTTTCCAAGGCCGCCGGGACGCTGCAGGGTCGCGCGCGACTGGTGAAACTGAACACCGAGGACTTCCCGCAATCCGGCCAAACCTACGGTATCCGTGGCATTCCCACGATGATCCGCTTCGTCGGTGGCCGTGAAACCGCCCGGCAATCGGGCGCTATGCGGGCGGATCAGATCGTGGGTTGGGTGGGGTGAGTTGACGCCAATTTGACGATCCTCGGAGCGAGCTAGGCTCGCGTTCGGTAATTGGCGCTGGCGTCCATGCGCAATTCCGGTCTTCGCACACGCCTGACCTTTCAGGGGCAGCGCGCAACCGGTGGCCGGACTGTCGCCCGGCCACCGATTGTCTTATCTGGCGAACTTCTTGAACTTCACTCGCTTCGGCTCAACCGCATCCGGTCCCAAGCGGCGTTTCTTGTCTTCTTCGTAATCTTCGAAGTTTCCTTCGAACCATTCGACATGCGCGTCGCCTTCGAAGGCCAGAATGTGCGTGCACAGACGGTCGAGGAAGAAACGGTCGTGAGAGATGACCACGGCGCAACCCGCGAAGGCTTCGATGGCGTCTTCGAGCGCGCGGAGAGTTTCGACGTCCAGATCGTTGGTCGGTTCGTCGAGCAGAAGCACGTTGCCGCCTTCTTTCAACAGCCGCGCCATGTGCACACGGTTGCGTTCACCCCCGGACAGCAGCCCGACCTTTTTCTGCTGGTCGCCGCCCTTGAAGTTGAACGACCCGCAATAGGCGCGCGAATTGACCTCGGCATCGCCCAGATTGATGATCTCTGCCCCGCCGGAAATCGCCTCCCAGACGGTGTCGTCCGGGTTCAGGTCGTCGCGCGACTGATCCACGTAAGCGAGTTGTACGGTATCACCGTACGAAACGTCCCCTTCGTCCGGTTTCTCCTGCCCGGTGAGCATCTTGAACAGCGTCGATTTACCCGCCCCGTTTGGACCGATCACGCCGACGATGCCACCTGGTGGCAGGCTGAATGAGAGGTCCTCGATCAGGAGCTTGTCGCCCATCGCTTTCTTCAAGCCATTGACTTCAATCACTTTTGACCCAAGCCGCGGGCCGTTCGGAATGACGATCTGCGCCCGCCCGACACGTTCGCGTTCGGACTGCCCGGCCATCTCTTCGTAGGCCTGAATACGCGCCTTCGATTTCGCCTGCCGCGCCTTCTGCCCCTGCCGCATCCAAGCAAGCTCGCGCTCCAACGTCTTCTGCTTGGCCTTGTCCTCGCGCGCTTCCTGTTCAAGCCGTTTGGCCTTTTGTTCCAGCCACGCGGAATAGTTGCCCTCGTAAGGAATACCGCGCCCGCGATCCAGTTCGAGGATCCAGCCCGTGATATCGTCCAAGAAGTAGCGGTCGTGTGTAACGATCAGAATTGTGCCTTTGTATTCAACGAGATGGTTCTGAAGCCACGCAATGGTTTCCGCGTCGAGGTGGTTGGTCGGTTCGTCGAGCAACAGCATATCAGGCGCTTCGAGAAGCAGCTTGCACAAGGCAACACGGCGTTTCTCACCGCCCGACAGCGTGGTGACATCGGCCTCGTCCGCAGGGCAACGCAACGCCTCCATCGCGACGTCGATCTGGCTGTCCAGATCCCAGAGGTTGTTGCTGTCGATCTCATCCTGCAACGCCGCCATTTCGTCAGCGGTTTCATCGCTGTAGTTCATTGCCAACTCGTTGAAGCGATCCAGCTTGGCCTTCTTTTCGGCCACCCCCAGCATCACGTTTTCACGCACGTTCAGCGACGGATCGAGCTGCGGTTCCTGCGGCAGATACCCCACCTTCGCGCCCTCGGCGGCCCAGGCCTCGCCCGAGAAATCGGTGTCGAGACCAGCCATGATCTTGAGCAGCGTCGATTTACCCGCGCCATTGACACCCACAACACCGATCTTCACGCCGGGGAGGAAGTTCAAGTGGATGTTTTCAAATGTTTTCTTGCCACCGGGATAGGTCTTGGACACCCCGCTCATGTGGTAGACATACTGGTAGGAGGCCATGATCGCGTTCCTTTGAATTTCGGTTTTGCCGAGGGATACACGCGCAGGCGGAGCCGTGCAATCGCGCGTGTTCAGGCTTTGTTTGGAATTGGGTGCGAGACTGTGCGGATTATTGATCCGAGGGGTGATTCACGCCGTCATGCCAGCCGATTGGCTCATAATCCTTGGGGTTTACGCCCTCTATGCCGCCCATGTTGACGCCGTATTCATCGGGGTCAGACCGGCGCCGGTGATGCGTGTAAATCCCGCAGGTCTTGCAGAAATAGTGTTTCGCCGTATGGGTGCCGAACGAATAAAGCGTGAGGTTCTCAGCGCCCTTGATCACGGCCAGGTCGGTCTTGTGCACAGACGCGGTCGGGGTCCCCCGGCGGCGGCAGTAGGTACAATCACATCTGCGTGCCGCCTCCAACCTTTCGCGAAGCCGAACCGAAAGCTCGACCGCGCCACAGTGACAGGTGACTTTAAGCGTATCGTTCATTTGCGCCGGACTTTCGGAATGCGGGTCCGCGACAGCGCGTATGTCGCTTCCGGATGCGGCGGATGGCCTTCGGTCCGTGACCAGAACGCAGGTCCTCCAAGGCGCAGCCACAGCGGGATTGTCAGGGCGAGGCCGATCACGAAGCCGCCGACATGCGCCCAATAGGCAACGCCGCCTTCATCGGCCGCCGTGCCGAAACCACCGAAGATCTGCATCGCGAACCACAGCCCCAGCATGATCCAGGCCGGGATGGGAATGATGCGGAAGATGATCACGATGATGATCAGGATGTCGACCTTGGCTTTCGGAAAAAGGAGAAGGTATCCGCCCATCACACCAGCGATCGCACCCGAAGCGCCGACCGTGGGAACCGGAGAGCCCGGGGCGCTGATGTAGTGAATGAACCCTGCGCCCAAGCCTGCCGCCAGGTAAAACAGCAAAAAGCGCACGTGGCCCATTTCGTCTTCGATGTTGTCGCCGAAGATGAACAAGAACAGCATGTTGCCGATCAGGTGCATCCATCCGCCGTGCAGAAACATCGAGGTGAAAAACCCGCCGAACCCCTGGCCCTCGCTGACGAGGGCGGGGATCAGGGCGTAGTCGAAGTAAAAGCGCAGGATCTGCTGATCGCTTTGCATCAGCGGCCAATAGCTCAGGAAAATGCCCACATTCGCGACGATCAGCGCGTAAGTGACATAGGGCGTGCGGCCGGACGGGTTGTGATCGCGGATTGGAAACATGCCGCGACAGTTGTGGCAAAGCGGCGGCGCGTCAAGCCGCACCGCTCAGCAGTTGTGCGTTTCCGCCCGACGCGGTTGTGTCCACGCAGACATGGCGTTCCTGGCAGACATGCCCGGTGTCCGGCAAGCCCGTGATCAAGGGCAGGATCGGGCCGTCGCGAGCGGACAAAACCTTGCGCACTGCGCGCGCCGTGGTCTCATCCCCCCACCAAAGCACCCCGTGGACGGGCAGGTCAGTGAGCCAATCCGCGTCAATGTTGCCTTGCGCGGTGATCGCGACGCCGCCAAGGGTTTCGACCGCCTGCGCCTGCGCCTTCACCGCGTCCTGTCCGGGCCCGAGGCACAAGATGGGTCCGCGCGCCAATGTCGTCAGGACGTTCGATTCGCCAGTGGGGCCGGGCAGCGCGGTTTCCTCGACGGGCACATCGGTCTTCGCGGCTTTGGCCACCTTGACCAGACGACCGCGATCATCGGTGGTTGTCCAATCGCCACCATTCTGCGGCGCGGGATGTTTGCGGAACCGTGCGAGGTAATTCGGTCCACCAGCCTTGGGTCCTGTGCCGGACAGGCCTTCGCCGCCGAAGGGCTGGCTGCCGACGATGGCTCCAATCTGGTTGCGGTTGACATAGATGTTCCCGGCTTCGATCCGGTCCGAAATATGTTGCACCCGGTCGTCGATCCGCGTTTGCAATCCGAAGGTGAGGCCATAGCCGGTGGCGTTGATCGCATCGATCACGGTGTCGATATTCTTGGCCTTGAAGGTCGCGATATGCAGCACAGGGCCGAAGATTTCCCGCTCCATTTCGGCGATGCCATCGACCTTGATCAGCGTCGGAGGCACGAAGGTGCCGCCACCGGGCAGGGACAGACGGTGAAGCACGCGCCCATCGGTTTCGGCCGCGTCGATGTAGGAGATGATGCCGTCCCGCGCCTCAGCGTCGATGGCGGGGCCGACATCGGTGCCGTAGGTCCACGGATCGCCGATCACAAGCGCGTCCATCGCGCCGGTCAGCATCTCGATAAACGATTTGGCAATGTCTTCCTGTACATAAAGGCACCGAAGGGCCGAACAGCGTTGGCCCGCCGACTGGAAGGCGGATTCGACGATGGCCTGCACCGCCTGTTCGGGCAGGGCAGTGCTGTCCACGATCATGGCGTTAAGACCACCCGTTTCCGCGATGAGCGGCGCGCCGGGATCAAGGTGGTCGGCCATGCTGCGATGGATGATCTGCGCTGTTTCGGTGGAGCCTGTGAAGGCAACGCCTTTGACCGCGGGGTTCGAGGTGAGAGCCGCACCTACGTCGCCCGCGCCGGGCAAAAGCTGCAACGCGCTGCGGGGTACACCAGCCTCGTGCAGCAGGGTTGTTGCGCGATGCGCGATCAGCGGCGTCTGTTCGGCGGGTTTGGCCAAGACGGCGTTGCCCGTGGCAAGGGCGGCGGACAACTGGCCGGTAAAGATGGCAAGGGGGAAGTTCCACGGACTGATACAGGCAAAGACACCTTGCGGGTCAGGCCCTTCGGCGCAGGCGGCATAGTAGCGCAGGAAATCCACGGCTTCGCGCAGTTCGGCGACCGCGTCCGGCAGCGACTTGCCCGCTTCGCGCGCCAGAAGTGCGAACAATTCGCCGTAGTTCGCTTCATAAAGGTCCGCGGCGCGGTTCAGGACCGCCGCGCGTTCGCTGGCCGGTGCCGCCCATGGCTCGGCCGATGTGCAGGCGGATGCCGCAGTTTCCGCACTGGCCCAGGTGACGTGCCCCACGATATCGCCAGGACGTGCCGGGTTAATGACCTTGTCTGTGCCTGCCGTTTCGGCCTGCTGCGCAAGCAGGGGTGCCGCCGTCCACTGCGTTGACGCAAAGGGCCGACGCGCCTCTTCAATCGCGGTGCGGGTGGGGCGGTGCGTCAGATCCCAGCCTTTCGAGTTCGGCCGCTCCGGCGCGAAAAGCTCGGGCCCGGTCGGAAGCTTGGGTGTGGGCGTCGCATCGAACGGGTCCGCCGCAACTTCGGACGCGGGGACGTCTGTGTCGACGATCTGGTTCACGAACGAACTGTTGGCCCCGTTTTCAAGCAGCCGCCGCACGAGATAGGCCAGCAAATCGCGATGCGCGCCCACAGGCGCATAGATCCGGCAGCGCGTGCCCTCGGCGTCCTTGACGATGTCGTGCAACGCCTCACCCATGCCGTGCAAACGCTGGAATTCAAAGGACGTCCGGTCCTCTGCCATATGCAGGATGGCTGCCACCGTATGCGCATTGTGCGTGGCGAATTGCGGGTAGATTCGGTCGGTCATGCCAAGCAGCTTGCGCGCATTGGCGATGTAGCTGATGTCGGTGTGGTGCTTCGCGGTGAAGACCGGAAAGGCGGGAAGGCCCACAACCTGCGCGCGCTTGATCTCGGTGTCCCAGTAGGCGCCCTTCACCAACCGGACCATGATCTTGCGATCCAGCCGCGTGGCAAGGTTGTGCAACCAGTCGATCACGTGTCCCGCGCGCTGCCCGTAGGCCTGCACGACAACGCCGAACCCATCCCATCCCTTGAGCGACGGCTCGGACAGGACCGCTTCGATCACGTCGAGAGAGATCGACAGGCGGTCTGCCTCTTCCGCGTCGATGTTCAGCCCGATCCCCGCAGACCGCGCCAGCTGCGCGAGGGTCCGAAGGCGCGGCACCACTTCGTCCATCACGGTGTCGTGCTGCGCTTCCTCGTAGCGGGGATGAAGTGCCGACAGCTTGACCGAGATGCCGGGATTGTCGCGGATGTCCTTCGATTTTGCTGCCTCGGCAATGGCACTGATCGCGCGGGAATAGGACAGATGGTAGCGGCGCGCGTCGGTTTCGGTGCGCGCGGCTTCGCCCAGCATGTCGTAGGAATAGGTGTAGCCTTTCGCTTCCATCTTGGACGCCCGCGTCATGGCGGACTGGATGGTTTCGCCAAGAACGAATTGCGCGCCCATCTCCTTCATGGCGCGACCGACGGCGGTGCGGATCACCGGCTCGCCCAGCCGCTTGATCGCCCCGCGCAGATGACCAACGGGGCCGGGTGCATCGTCCTGCAACACCTTCCCGGTCAGCATGAGCGCCCAGGTCGAGGCGTTCACAAGCGGCGAGGTGCTTTCGCCCAAATGGCTGGCCCAGTTCGAGGGTGCGATCTTGTCTTCGATGAGCGCGTCGATGGTGGCAGCGTCCGGCACGCGCAAGAGTGCTTCGGCCAGGCACATGAGGGCAATGCCCTCTTCGGTCGAAAGACCGTATTCGCTCAGGAACACTTCCATCAGGCCGGGCCGGGAATCCTCGCGGATGGCGGTGACGAGCTTGGTCGCGCGGGCCTTGATGGCATCACGATCCTCTTGCGTCAGCTGCGCCGCGCCGCGCAACCGTTCTAGAACGCGCGCCTCTTCGGCATAGGTGTTTTCGTCAATCGCGGGACGCAGGTTTGGTATCTCATCACGGGGCATGGAAATCTCCGGTCATTTGCCCTAATCTAGCGGAGTTTTCGAAGTTCAAGCGTCGTATTCAGCGGAGATCGCACAGCGTTTGGACTGATTTTTCGCGATTGGGCAGGCTAAATGGATATCAGTGACCTCGATAGATTCGACAGGGCCATATTACAGGAAATGGCGCGGGACGGGCGTGTGTCGATCACCGAGCTGTCACGACGCATCGGGCTGTCGAAATCTCCCACACAGGCGCGGCTGCGGCGGCTCGAGGAAGTGGGGGCGATCCAGGGCTATAGGGCCTTGCTTGACCCGATCCGATTGGGGCTGGATCACATCGCGTTTGTCGAAGTGAAGATGACCCAGACTCGCGAGGCCGCTTTGTCTGCGTTCAACGAGGCTGTGGCCAAAATCCCCGAGATCGAACAGGCGCATTTGATTGCGGGAAATTTCGATTATCTGCTGAAAGTGCGCACCGCGAATATGCGCAGTTATCGCAAGGTGCTTGCGGAAAAGATTTCGACCCTGCCGCATGTCGCGGCGACCTCCACCTATGTCGCCATGCAGGCGGTCAAGGAAGAGACCTTCGGCAACGTGGCTTGACCGGCGTTCGAGAAGGCTACCTAATACCTCATGCGGTATTTAATTTATGTTCTCGCCTTTGTTTCCGCCCACAGCGCGGCAGCGGATGGATGCCCGGTCGCTCCGGATCATTCCGGGGAACTGGATCGCTTGTATTCGGAAGTGCAAAGCGCCCCGAACGAGATGGTCGCGCGGGCCTATTCCGATCAGATGTGGGACTTGTGGCTGGAGGCCCCGGATGAGCCTTCTCAGATGATGCTGAACTCGGCGCTGAGCGCGATGCGCGTGGGCGATTACCTGCGGGCTATGGAGCGGTTGGATACGCTTGTCGGCTACTGCCCTTTCTATGCTGAAGGCTACAACCAACGCGCTTTCGTTCACTTCTTGCGCGGCGATTTCGAGGCGGTCCTGCCGGACGTCGACCAAGCGATTAGCCTTAATCCAAGGCACACCGGAGCGTTGGCTGGCAAGGCGCTGACGCTGATCGAGCTTGGACGCAATGAAGAGGCGCAGGCCGTTTTGCGGGAGGCCGTTGCGCTGAATCCCTGGCTAAATGAGCGGTTCCTCATCATAGAGCCCGAAGGCGACGATCTGTAACGCAAGCCGTTGCGCGGCATGTCACGGAAAACATTGTTTTCACCGGTGACGCCCGCTAGGGATAGCGGCATGCGGGCGTGATGGAATGGTAGACATATCGGACTTAAAATCCGAAGGCCCTAGCGCCGTGTGGGTTCGAGTCCCACCGCCCGCACCATCCTTGATCGGACTACCGTCGTTCTCCATTTAAAACGGCTACTGCTGTCATGCTTGCCAGCCGGTATCGCGATATCTCCAACCGCTGACGTTCTGCGCTGTCCAGTTTGCTTAAATTTTGTGCGATATCTTGGCTTGCCTTGAAATCTTGCACGCCTGACTTGACAGGGAACTGTCCCTGCGCATTCTGTACCAATACAGGATTGGTTTGCCTTGGTGCAAATTTCAACGCGGGGAAATAGCGGTCAGTGGACACCAGCGGCGCGGTCATCGACAGGACGGACCAATCGGGGTTGGATGACGTGCTCGTTCTCAAGGACCTCGTGCTGCGCTTCCGCGGGCAGGAAAACGATGTTGTCGATGGCGTGTCGCTCACAGTGCGAAAGGGCGAAGTCCTGTGCGTGGTCGGAGAATCAGGCTGCGGCAAAAGTGTGACCGCGATGGCCTTGATGGGCTTGCTACCGAAGGAATCGGCGCGTATTTCCTCAGGAAATTTGACAATCGGTGTAGATCATTTCGACTTGTCGAAAGATGCCCTGCCGAACGAGATGCGTGGCAACACGGTTGCGATGATCTTTCAGGAGCCGATGACATCGCTCAACCCCGCCTTTCGGATCGGCGACCAGATCGGAGAGGCGGTGCTCCGGCATCGGGGCGGCACGCGGGCCGAGGCATTGGCCCGAGCGGAAGAGATGCTGACGCGTGTCGGGATCGCGAACCCGTCGCAACGCTTGCATGAATATCCGCACCAATTGTCCGGTGGTATGCGCCAAAGGGTGATGATCGCGATGGCGTTGGCGAACGACCCCAGCATCCTGATCGCGGATGAACCGACGACGGCGCTCGATGTCACGATCCAGGCGCAGATCCTCGATCTGATCCGCGACCTGCGGGACGAGACCGGAATGGGCACCATCATGATCACGCATGATCTGGGTGTCGTCGCGGAGATCGCGGACAGCGTTGCAGTCATGTATGGCGGGCAGGTGGTCGAGCAGGGGCCGGTTGCCGAGGTGTTCAACAATCCGCAGCATCCCTACACCATCGGTTTGATGAGCGCGATGCCACGGCTTGATCAGCCGGGTGGGCGCTTGGCCATCGTGCCGGGCACCGTTCCGACCATTGCCAATATGCCGGAAGGCTGCCGGTTCAGAAGCCGCTGCGCATTCGCCACGCCGACCTGCGCGTCGCGTCCGGCGTTGGCGGACATTGCAGATGGGCATGCGGTGGCCTGCCACTACGCACCGCTCGAAGATCACGTCGCGGTGTCGGCATGAAGAACGACGTCATCCTCGAAGCGGTCGATGTGGTCAAGCATTTCGGGGATGGCGGCGGCTGGCTGTCGCGGTCACCGGTTGTGCAGGCTGTCGACGGCGTGTCACTTCAGGTGCGGCGCGGGGAAACCTTTGCCATCGTCGGCGAAAGCGGGTGCGGGAAGTCCACACTCGCCCGGCTTCTTTTGCGCCTTCTGACCCCAACCTCCGGCAAGGTCATGTTCGACGGGCATGAAATCAGCGGGACGAAAGGGGCTGCGCTGAAAAAGTTGCGTGGCGACATGCAGTTCATCTTTCAGGACCCGTTTTCGTCGCTCAATCCGCGTATGACGATTGGCAAGCTGGTGGGCGAGCCTCTTGAGGTTCATGCACCGGATCTCAGCGCGCAGGAACGCCGGGACAAGGTTGCCGAATTGCTGCGCAAAGTCGGTTTACGCCCAGAACATGCGGGCCGCTATCCGCACGAGTTCAGTGGCGGACAGCGCCAGCGGATCGGCATCGCGCGCGCATTGGCCTCGGGGCCGAAACTGGTGATCGGCGATGAGCCGGTCTCGGCGCTCGACGTGTCGGTGCAGGCGCAGGTCATCAATCTGCTTGGCGATCTGTCGCGGGATCTTGGCCTGACACTGGTCATCATCGCACACGATCTGGGCGTGATCCGCCACATGAGCGATCGCGTCGCGGTGATGTATCTGGGACGCATCGTCGAAAGCGGCCCCACAGCCGAGGTCTACGCAAAGCCGCGTCATCCTTATACGCAGGCTCTGCTCGCGTCGATCCCGTCGATGGGTGGAAAGCCGGAAGACCATAAAGCCAACGTTCTGGGCGAAATGCCCAGTCCATCGGCGCCGCCACCGGGGTGCCGGTTCCACACGCGCTGCCCCTTTGCGCAAGCCAAGTGCAAGACCGACACACCTGTTCTGAGCGCCGCTGAAAGCGACGATCACCGCGTGGCCTGTCATTTCTGGGACACGCTGGACACCTCGGCTCCGCTTGCCGCCACCACTCAACAATCCAAGGCCGCAGAAGCCCGGTTCGCCCTTTATCGCGCTGCGACTGAGGGCGGGACCGTCACCCACAAGACCCAACAAACGACAGAGAGGACCTGACTTATGTCACATCTGAAGACCGCCATGATCTCGGCGCTGCTGGGCGCGACCGCGCTGACGGCAAGCCCCGTTGTCGCCAAGGATCTGCGTATCGCGCTACAATCCGACGCCGACGTTCTGGACCCCGACCAGTCCCGCACCTTCGTGGGCCGGATTGTCTATACCTCGCTCTGCGACAAACTGGTGGACATCACGCCAAACCTCGACATCATTCCGCAACTGGCGACCGAATGGACCACATCCGAGGACGGCACGGCGATCACGATGCAGCTGCGCGAAGGCGTCGTCTTCCACGATGGCACACCGTTCAACGCAGAGGCTGTCGCCGCCAATATCGAGCGGTCGCAAACGCTGGACGAGTCCCGCCGCAAGTCGGAACTGGCGTCGATCACATCGACCGAGGTGACCGGCGAATACGAGATCGTGCTCAATCTTGCGGGCCCCGACGCGACGCTGATGGCGCAGCTCGCGGACCGCGCGGGGATGATGGTTTCGCCGACCGCCGCTGCCGAAGCTGGTGCCGATTTCGGACTGAACCCGGTCTGTTCCGGCCCGTTCAAGTTCGAGGAGCGAGTGGCGCAGGACAAGATCGTGTTGTCCAAGTTCGATGATTATTGGAACGCAGATGAAATCCATTTCGACAGCGTAACCTTCCTGCCAATCCCGGACACCACAGTGCGTTTGGCGAACTTGCAATCGGGCGATATCGACATGATCGAGCGTCTGGCGGCAACCGACCTGCCGCAAGCCCGTGCGGCCGAGAACATCGTCGTCGATAGCGCGGTATCGCTGGGCTACCAGGGGATCACCTTCAACATCAACAATGGCGAAAAGGGCGACAACCCTTGGGGCAATGACAAGCGCCTGCGCCAGGCGCTGAGCCATGCCATCGACCGTGAGGCGCTGAACCAGGTGGTGTTCGACGGAGCCTTCGCCGCCGGGAATCAGCCATTCCCATCTTCTTCGCCTTGGTACAATCAATCCCTGCCGATCGAAGGAGCGGACATGGAAAAGGCCAAGGCGCTGCTGGCCGAAGCGGGTTATCCCGATGGTATCTCGCTTGAGGTGCAGGTGCCCAACTCCACCGAACCTCTGGCCGTGATGCAAGTGGTACAGGCAATGGCAGCAGAGGCGGGCATCGATATCAGCCTGACCTCCAAGGAATTCGCGACACTCCTCGCGGATCAATCGGCAGGCGATTACACGGCGAGCCAGATCGGTTGGTCCGGTCGCGTCGATCCGGACGGCAACAACCACCAATTCGTCACCACCGATGGCGGGATAAACGATTCCAAGTTCTCGGACCCGAAAGTGGATGAGTTGATGAATGCCGCTCGCGTCGCCTCCACGACCGAAGAGCGCAAGGCGTTGTATGACGAGGCGATGGTGATCATGCTCGATGAGCTGCCGCGCCTGTTCCTGTATCACCAGACCTGGATCTGGGCCTACAACGACGCGCTTAAGGGCTTCACCCCCTATCCCGACGGCATGTCCGTCTGGAAGGCGTCACCTGGGAAGAGTGATCTTGCCGTTCCCGCGCTGCCGACCGGGCGGCGCGGGGTTTTGAACCGAGGGGCCTGACATGCTGCCGTTCCTGTTGCGACGTATCGTGATCGCGATACCAACCATCATCCTGATCTCGATCTTCGTGTTCCTGCTGCAAAAGCTGCTGCCGGGCGATCCGCTTCTGGTGCTGGCGGGAGAGGAACGAGATCCGGAAGTGCTGGAATTCCTGCGCGAGAAATACCGCCTGAACGATCCGATCTGGCGGCAATACCTCGCGTGGATTGGAAACGCCCTGCAAGGCGATCTTGGGATTTCCCTGCGCACCAATCAGCCTGTGGTGGAACTCATGGTGCAGAAACTGCCGGTGACGATCCAGCTTGCGGTGATGTCGATGATTTTTGCGCTTCTGATCGGGATTCCGGCGGGCATCCTGTCGGCGGTCAAGAAGGGCACAGCGACGGATTATGTCGCCAATGTCGTGGCGTTGTCCGGGCTTTCCATCCCGAACTTCTGGTTGGGGATCATGCTCATCCTGCTGGTTTCGGTGAAATGGCAGCTGCTGCCCGCATCAGGTTATGTGCCGCTATCCGAGGATTTCTGGCAATCCATCAAGACCATGCTCATGCCCGCCTTCGTGCTGGGCACGGCCTTGGCCGCGACGCTGATGCGGCACACGCGGTCGTCGATGTTAGGCGTGTTGAGCGCGGACTACGTTCGTACGGCGCGGGCCAAGGGATTGACGGAACGGGTCGTCATCTTGAAGCACGCGCTGCGCAATGCACTGACACCGATCGTGACGCTGACGGCGCTTTTGTTCGGGGAACTGGTGGCGGGTGCGGTATTGACCGAGCAGATCTTTACGATCCCCGGTTTCGGCAAGCTGGTCGTGGATGCGGTGTTCAACAGGGACTATGCGGTGGTGCAGGGGATCGTCCTTGTCACGGCCGTCGGGTTCATCGTGATGAACCTGTTTGCCGACGCCATGTATTACGTCTTGAACCCGCGGTTGAGGGGGCAATGACATGACCGATGCCGCAACGCCATCGACCATCACGGCTGCCACCGACCCGGTCTTGGCTGCAAAGCCGGAAAACCGCGTCTGGAAAAAATTTCGCAGCCACAAAAGCGCGCTGTTCGGCGGGTTTCTCGTCGCGTTCTTCGTCATCATCGCACTTGCCGCGCCGATCCTGCCGATCCCCGATCCCTCCGCCACCGATTGGGGCGCGGTGCGCAAGGCGCCAAGCTGGGATCACTGGATGGGCACCGACGAGATCGGGCGCGATGTGATGTCCCGCATGATCTGGGGCGCGCAGGCGTCGTTGCTGGCGGGTGTCGTGTCCGTGGGGATCGCCGTCATGCTGGGCGTGCCTCTGGGGATCGTGGCGGGGTATTTCGGCGGGTGGACCGATGCCATCATCTCGCGCTGTACCGAAGCCGTGCTCGCCGCGCCGTTCCTGATCCTGGCCATCGCGCTGGCCGCCTTTCTTGGGCCGTCCCTGACGAATGCCATGATCGCCATCGGGATCTCTGCGACTCCGATCTTCATCCGCCTGACGCGCGGTCAGGTCATCAACATCAAATCCGAGGATTACGTCGACAGCGCCCGCGCCATCGGACTGCCGACGCCAAGGATTCTCAGCCGCTATATCCTTCCCAATGTGCTGCCGCCGATCCTTGTGCAGGCAACGCTGACGATCGCCACTGCGATCATTGCCGAAGCGTCGCTGTCCTTCCTCGGCCTTGGGCAACAGCCCCCTGCGCCAAGCTGGGGATCCATGCTCAACACGGCAAAGAACTTCCTCAACCAGGCACCCTGGATGGCCATGTGGCCCGGGCTTTCGATCTTCTTCGTCGTGCTCGGATTCAACCTTTTGGGCGACGGGCTGCGCGATGCGCTCGACCCCCGCGAACACTGATCTGGAGTAACTATGTCCGACTTTACCACTCGCCCCGAAATCCGAGGCACGTTCGGTGTCGCTACGTCGACCCATTGGATCGCATCTTCGGTCGGGATGAGCATCCTCGAGAAAGGCGGCAATGCGTTTGATGCCGCCGTGGCGACGGCCTTGGTTCTACAGGTCGTGGAGCCGCATCTGAACGGGCCGGCTGGCGATATGCCGGCGATCTTCTATTCCGCGGACACCGGCAAGGTCGAAGTGCTTTGCGCGCAGGGCGTGGCGCCCGAAGCCGCCACGATCGAGCATTACACCGAGCAGGGCCTGACCCTGATCCCGGGCTCGGGACTTTTGGCGACGGTGGTACCGGGGGCGTTCGACGGCTGGATGCTGATGCTGCGCGATCACGGCACGATGACCCTACGCGAAGTGATGCAACCCGCCATCGACTACGCCTGTGACGGGCATCCCGTGCTGCCAAGGGTGGCCAATACGATTGCCGGACTGGCCGAGTATTTCGCGGTGGAATGGCCAACCTCCGCTTCCGTCTGGACACCGGATGGCAAAGCACCTGAGCCGCACGCGCTTTTCAAGAACCCGGATCTGGCGGCGACCTATGACCGTCTGGCGTCAAGCGAAGGCGACACTCGCGAGGCGCAGATTGATGCCGCGCGCAAGGCGTGGCGCGAAGGTTTCGTGGCCGAGGCTATTTTTGACTACCTCAAGGACGCGCATGTGATGGACGTGTCCGAGGCGAAACATTCGGCGGTCTTGGCCCCCAAGGACATGGCCGATTGGCGCGCGACCTACGAGGAACCGCTGTCATACGATTACCACGGCTGGACCGTCCACAAGACGCAAGCGTGGTCGCAGGGGCCGGTGCTGTTACAGGCCCTGGCGATCCTCAAAGGGTTCGACCTCGGCGCGATGGACCCGAACGGGGCAGAGTTCGTGCACACCGTGATCGAGGCGATGAAGCTCGCCTATGCCGACCGCGAGGCCTATTACGGCGACCCGGATTTCAGCGAGGTGCCGATGGAGCATCTGCTGAGCGAGGAATACAACGCCGAACGGCGCAAGCTGATCGGTGCGAAAGCGTCGATGGAGCAGCGCCCTGGTCGCGTGCCGGGATTTGAACATCTCGCCGACGCGTACATCGAACGGTCCAAGCGTGACTTCAAGGTCGGCAATGTGGCGGCGCAGGAACCGACCATGTCGCACCTCACCGAAAAGCGCGGCGATACGGTGCATCTCGACATCATCGATCGCTGGGGCAACATGGTGGCCGCGACGCCTTCGGGCGGCTGGTTGCAAAGCAACCCCGTGATCCCCGGCCTTGGCTTCCCTCTCAATTCCCGCGCGCAGATGTTCTGGCTGGAAGACGGGCTGCCCACGTCGCTCGCCCCGGGCCGCCGCCCGCGCACGACGCTGACGCCTTCGTTGGCGGAAAAGGACGGCACGCAGCTCGTCTTTGGCACTCCGGGTGGCGACCAGCAGGACCAGTGGCAGTTGATCTGGTTCCTGCGCTTCGTGCATTTCGGAATGGGCTTGCAGGAATGTATGGACCAGCCTCTGTTTCACTCGATGCACTTCCAGGGCTCGTTCTTCCCGCGCGAGGTCAAGCCCGGCGAGATGATGATCGAACCGAATGTCGGCGAGGACGTGATCGCCGACCTGCGCGCGCGGGGCCATATCGTGACGGTGGCAGACCCCTGGACCGTGGGTCGCCTGACCGCTGCAATGCGCGAACCCGACGGGATGCTGCGCGCGGCGGCGACGCCACGGTTGATGCAAGCCTATGCGGTGGGTCGATGACCTTCTCCCTGATCGCCCGCGATACCGATGGCAGCATCGGCCTGATCGTCGCCAGCAAGTTCTTTGCCTGCGGTGCGGTGGTGCCGTATGTCTCAGACAAGGTAGCCGTCGCGAGCCAAGCGTTCTGTAATCCGATCTGGGGCACCGAAGGCCGCTCCCGCATGGAGAACGGCGAAAGCGCGGACGCGGTGCTTGCCGATCTGGTGGCGCGTGACGAAGGCCGCGCGATCCGGCAGGCGCATATGATGGATGCCCAAGGCCGGTCTGCCGCGCACACGGGCGATGATTGTGTCGACTGGGCAGGCCACCTGATCCGTGAGGATCATTCCGTTGCGGGCAACATGTTGACGGGAGCAGAGGTGATTGAGGCCACGTCTGCCGCCTACGCCGCGAACGCCGATCTGCCCTTCCCCGACCGGCTTATCGCCGCGATGCAGGCCGGTGAGGCGGAGGGCGGAGACAAGCGCGGGCGGCAGGCGGCGGGGCTGGTGATCCATCAGCGGCAGTCGCATCCGTGGCTTGACTTGCGGGCAGATGATCATGCCGACCCGTTGGGCGAATTGGCCCGGCTCTGGGACGTTGCGCAGGAACGCTATGTGCATTTCGCCAAGGGAATGCCGACCGCGGAACGGTTCTCGGGCTATCCGACACGCGACGGGATCGACGCTGACATCGCCGCTGCTGAAGCGCGCCGCAAGGCCGAAGGCCGCCCCAGCCGGTCCCATGCCGTCGAGACGGGGCTTTGACATGAACGTGATGCCGCCCTCGGGACCGACCGCACAGGTGCGCGACAGGCTGCTGGATCTGATCAAGTCGGGCGATCTTGGTTCGGATGGCAAGCTTCCGACCGAACGCGCGCTGTCCGAACGGTTCGGTGTCGGGCGGCGATTCGTGCGGCAAGCGCTGGATGCGCTTGAGGCCGAAGGCCTTGTCTGGCGCAAGCAGGGCAAGGGCACCTTCGCCGGTCAGCCTCTTGACCCGATGGGAGACCTTGCCGCGAAGATCACCGGAGAGACCAACGCGCTCGAGGTGATGGAAGCGCGTCTGTGTATCGAGCCGGAACTGGCCGCTCTTTGCGCCCAGCGGATGCAACCCGACGAGGTGGCGCGGCTACGGATGCTCGCGCAGCGTCAATGGGAGGCCGAGGACGCGCAGGCGATCGAGCTTTGGGACGGATCGCTCCACCGGCTGATCGCGCAATGCGCCCGCAACCGCCCGCTGCTCACCGCGTTCTCGTTGCTGGACAAGATCCGGTCGAACCCGGATTGGGTGGCGATCCGGGCCAAGGGGCGTGACATGGCCTCGTTGCAGGTCACGCATAATGAGCATCTCGCACTGATTGACGCCATCGCAGCGGGCCATGCTCATGCGGCGCGAACGGCAATGCGCGACCACCTCGAAACCCGCTTCAACGCGCTCCGCGGCGAGCTTGAAACCGCCGCCGCCGAACAGGGCGAGACTTTCTTCGCCGCGACGTCCAAAACCTGAAACACCCAAACCGGAGGATTTATGCCCATCCGCAATCGTTTTGCCGAATTGCACCCCGACATCACCGCCTGGCGGCGGGACCTGCACGCACATCCCGAGTTGCAGTATGACCTACCGCGCACCGCCGGCATCGTCGCCGACAAGCTGCGCGCCTTCGGCTGTGACACGGTTGTCGAAGGGATCGGGCGAACGGGTGTCGTCGCGCTGATCCAGGGCAAGACTAACACCTCCGGCAAGACCATCGCGTTCCGCGCCGACATGGACGCGCTGCCGATCTATGAGGCGACAGGGGCGGCGCACGCCTCGAAAACGCCGGGCAAGATGCATGCCTGCGGTCATGACGGGCATACGGCGATGCTGCTGGGGGCGGCGCAGTACCTCGCCGAGACCCGCAATTTCGACGGAACGGTCGCGGTTGTCTTTCAGCCCGCCGAAGAGGGCGGCGCCGGGGCCGAAGCGATGGTGCAGGACGGGTTGATCGATAAGTTCGGTATCTCCGAAATCTACGGCCTGCATAATTCACCGCTCTTGCCTCTGGGCCAGTTCGCAATCCGACCGGGCGCGTTCTACGCTGCGGTGGACAGTTTCCACATCAATGTGCGCGGCAAGGGCGGGCACGCGGCGCGGCCCAATAACACCGTGGACACGACGCTGGCGGCGTCTGCCATCGTGATGGCGTTGCAATCGGTGGTGTCACGCAACACCGATCCGCAGCAGCCGCTGGTCGTCTCCGTCACCTCTTTCCGCACGGAATCCGACGCGTTCAACGTCATTCCCGAGCACGTTCTCCTGCGCGGCACGGTGCGCAGTTTCGACATGGAGGTGCGCGGCCATACGCTTGACCGGATCGAAACCATCGCCAAGCTGACCGCCGAGAGCTATGGAGCCGACGCCGAACTGGGCTTCGATGAGGAGCCCTATCCGGTCATGGTCAACCACTATACCGAGACGCTGCACTGTATCGACGCGGCGCGCGAAGTTGCTGGCGACTGCGTCACCGACGCGCCGCGTACCACGGGTGGCGAGGATTTCGCATACATGCTGCAAGCCTGTCCTGGCGCCTACATCCAGCTTGGCATCGGGCAGGGGCCGGGGCTGCATCACCCGGAATATGATTTCAACGACGACGTGATCCCGACCGGTTGTTCCTATTGGGTGACACTCGCTGAACAGAGGCTTCCGGCATGATCATCGAGGCTGGTCCGAAAACCTGCCATTGGGGGTATTTCGACGCGACGCTCGATCCGGTGATGACGGTGGCGAGCGGTTCGGAAATCACGATGAACTCGGTGTCGGGCGGTCCGGCAATGCTGCCGGGCGACGGATATCATGTCCCGCCCGAACTGCTCGAGATCCACGCGGGCGGCGTTCCCGCCATGCCCGGACATATCCTGACCGGACCCGTCGCCATTGATGGCGCGATGCCGGGCGATGTCTTGCAGGTCGATATCCTGGACATCCAGCTGCGCCAGGATTGGGGGTACAACGTCATCCGCCCCTTGTCCGGAACGCTGCCGCTCGATTTCGACGATACGCACCACGTCACCATCCCGCTTGACCGCGCAAAGAACGAGGCAACGATGCCGTGGGGGCTCAAACTGCCGCTTGCGCCGTTCTTTGGCGTGATGGCCGTGGCACCGCCGCCTGCCTGGGGACGGATTTCCACCATCGAACCACGCGCGCATGGCGGCAATCTCGACAACAAAGAACTGGTTACGGGGACGACCTTGTATCTTCCGGTCTTTACGGAAGGCGCGCTCTTTTCCTGTGGCGATGGGCACGGCGCGCAAGGCGATGGTGAGGTTTGCGTCACCGCCATCGAAACCGCGCTGCAAGGCCGGTTCCGCCTGACTGTCCGTCGTGATTTGGACATCACCTATCCCGAAGCCGAGACCCCGACTCATTACATCACGATGGGGATGCACCCCGATCTGGACACCTGCGTCGAGATCGCCCTACGTCGGATGATCCGGGTGGTGGCAGATCGTGCCGGGATCACCCATGCCGAGGCCTACATGCTCTGTTCGCTGGCGGGGGATTTGCGGATCACCCAGACGGTGAACCGCGAAAAGGGGGTCCACATGATGATGCCGAAAGCGTATCTCGAACGGACGTGAAAACCCATGCTGGCGGAACCGCTTGGGAACAGCGGTTCCGCCAATGCGTTAGGCGACGAGATGAACGCGGTCTTCGGCAACCTTGTCGATCAGACAATCCGCGATGGCTTTGCTGATCGGCTGACCCGTCTGGTCTTCGACGAACAGCCACTGACCCGCGGGATTGATTTCGAGGAACACCTCCTCGCCGTTCGGTCTGCGCCGCAGGTCGATCGCTCCGTAGGTGAGACCGAGTCGTTTCATCAAGGCCCGGATGCCCGCCTCCGTCTGCGGGGCCAGGATGGTCGGGGTGATGTCGACATTCATGTCCATCCGGAAATCGACGCGATAGGCCGTCTTCTGGCTGTCGATGGCGGCGGCGAAGATGTGGTCGCCGACGACGGTCACGCGCAGATCGCATGTCGCTTCGATATATTCCTGGAAAATCACCGGCGCGTATTTCACCGCGTCGATCTTGTCCAACTCGTCCGCCTTGAGAAGCCGCGTTTCCCGCCAGGCATCTTCGCTGCCCTGGAATGGCTTGTAGATCGTGCGCTCCACGCCTTCGCGGTCGATGAACGCGCGTGCCGCTTGCGGATCGGTGGTGATCAGCGTTCGGGGAAGAGACAGCCCGGCAGCGCGCGCCACGTCCAACTGCCACGCTTTGCGGCTGGCGTCCTGATCGCGGCTGGGGACGTTGATCCATTTGGCATCGAGCGACAGCCACAGGCCCTGAATGGCCTCGTCGACTTCGTGAATGGCGAAATTGTCGAGCACCGGATCGGTGACATCAGGGTGCATGCCGTAGGGTTGGGGGCGGCGCCACCAGACTGACGTTACTTGCGACAAGTCGATGGGCTGGTTCCTGTAATGCAGGATCCGACGGGCGTTCGGCATCCCGGCCTCGAAAACCAGTTGCGCGTCTTTGGGAAAGTCGGCGAGGTTGAGGAGCAGCGCCTCATGGCCGCGTTCCGCGATGTGTTGCATGACGTGATGGGCGTGAATGTCATCATCGCTGGATAGAATGAGTATCATTGGAATTCTCCTGACAGGCTGGAGGGAAAGGGCGGTGACGCCCTTTCCCGTCGCGCTCAGTTCGTGGGATCGTCGAACAAGGCCTCGATCTCGGCCATCTCGGCGAGGATCTCTTCGGCCATTGCAGACAAGTCCTCATAGTAAGCGACAAGCTCTTCGATCTGGGCCGCCTCGCTATCGTCGGTGTAGGTCTGTTGTAGGCCAGCCATCGCACCAGTGGCATGGTGCGGTGTCGCCATGACGAAGGGCATCGCGCCGCCTTCACCGAACAACCCACCCCGCAGGTTGCCGAACCGATCCGGGATGCGGTCCGAGAACTGTTTGTCCAAACCACTGGCTTTGCGATCCCCGATGGGATCGGTTCCCCGGTCGGCGATGAAGCTGGTCGGTCCCTGATCCAGAAGAACACTCGTCGGACCACGATCCAGAAGGATGTTGGTCGGCCCGCGATCGTCGATGATCGAGGTCGGCCGTCGATCCCTCAGAACGTTGGTTGGCCTGAGATCATCGACCACGGTGGTCGGTCGCCGGTCTCGCAGGATGCTCGTCGGCACCTGATCAAAGGACGGGAGGGTCTGGATCCGGTCATCTCGAACCGTGGTAAGGCGATCGGCCACGACGGTGGTGATCCGGTCGGCGACCGTGCTCGTGATGATATCCCGGATCGTGTTCGTATGCGCGCCCAGCCCCTGGATCGTCGGAGAGGCGGCCCGCATCCGGGTCACCCGAAGTCCGAAGTTCGACCCGGTCATCGCAGCGTTGCAGCCTCCGTTGGTATGGATGCCGACAATGCAGCCATCACTGGCCCGCAGAATCCCCGATCCCGAATTGCCGCCCAGCGTGTCGATGTCGTTATACCGCACACGGAAGTCGTCGAAGTTGGTGATCGGCCCGGCTTCGATACGTTTCGGCTGACCGGCGGGGTGGCCGATGATGCAGATCATGTCGCCGGTCGTGCCGTCATCTTCGGCCAGCCGGGTGACACCAAACTGTTGTCCGGGATTTCCGGCCAAACGGACGATCGCGAAGTCCAGACCATCGAGACGGTATTCGATCAGCTCTTCGACGGCGAAGGAAACGGGGCTTTGCTGCACGCCAGCGCTGTTGACCTGAAAGTTGAACTCCACGTTCATCCGTGTCGCGATCTCCTGCGACGAGATGATGTTCGACGTGCCGTTCACCCGCGGCCGGTTCCAACCGCCGCCGGTCTGATCGAAACAATGACCCGCGGTCAGGAAAAGGTTGTCTGCGATCAAAGTGCCCGTGCACCAGCGGACCCCCGCGACATTGCCGGGATTGGTGTAGACGCTGGCCAGATTGGTGTGCCACCGCAGCACGCCGACCGGGCTTTGATGGGTGTCGACAAACGCGCGGGTGACGCCGAGACTGCCATCGTATTGTTCGACCGGCTGACTGTCATCCGTGGTGCCGCATATCGTTTCGCGGATATCGCCATAGTCGAGCCGATCTGGCGTCAGCGACTCTTCCGTCATCTTTTTCTTGAGGCTTTCGATCTGATCGAAATTCGGAACGAAAACCGGATCGTTCGGGCTGTCCTGTACGTGACCGACGCCCTCTTTCTTTGATTTAGCCATGTCAAAAATCCTTGTTGAAATAGTGTCTGAAATCGCGACCGGAGCGTTGTTCGGGAGAGAAACAACCTGGCCCGGTCGCCCGCCAGCCAGAGGCGCCGCCCCTAGGACGAGACTGAAAAAGGGGGGCGGTCCGAGGTTCCTATGGAAATGTCAACACGTAGCGGGATGGTGATGCTTGTCGTCTGGCCGAACTCGATGGCGCGTCTGTCCGGCGTCTGTTCGACCGGCGCGCGTTCTTCGGATGCCGAAGGACGCAACTGAAAGCCGCCGGTGTGGACCGCGTCCCGCCCGATGGCGAGCACTTCTTCGACGAGATCGGCGCCAGGCTTGCCGTCACGCGCCAGATGATCCGCCACCGTCTTGAGATGCGCCACCAGCCGCGACACGCGGATGCCTTCGTTGGCGACCCATTTGACGGTCTTCATCTCCGGGTCAGCGGACGGGTTCCAGATGCCGCCGTCGATGGTCACGTAGTGACCCGTTTCGGTCTGATCTGGCACGCCGGAGTGATGCAGCGCGATCACCTCCCAGAGGTCGCTGAATACGGGCGCGCCCGATGATCCCGGCTGCGTGTCACCGGTGTAATGCGCAACGTGATCGCTGTCCGGGGGCAGGGCGGTCAGCAGGCTTTCGCGGAAGACCACCTGTTTACGCCCTGCCAACGGGTGCTGGACGATGTTGACCGGCTGTCCCTTTCGGATCTTGCCTTCGACCCCGATCAGCGGCAGATGGCCGAAATCGGTCAGGGGAATGCCATCCTCGCTGGTCGGGGCAACCGCCACGATGGCCATGTCCAGCCGTTCATTGGCGTGAAACAGACGATGCGGCTCGAGTGTGAAGCAGTGCCCTGTCGTCTGGCGGCTGTCGATCTCGAGTTCGTAGCGAAACTGAACCGACGCGCGGCTTGCTGCGAAATCGTTTGGCAGCACGTGATGATTGGTCATCAGGACACCGGGGGCGATGAGAAATCCCGTTCCGAACCCCTGACCTGTCGAGGTCGATACGATCCGCCCCACCGCGCGCGCCGCGACCAGGGCTCGCTTGATGAACATGACGGACAGGAACTCTTCGGCTTCGCCGATCACCCGTTCGAGAACGGCCTCAATCGCTCCGGTCGGAGGCATGGCGGCCCGATCGGCGCGTTCCAGACTGTCCAAAGCGGTTTCAAGCTCGCGGCTCAGTTTGCGGCCCTGGCCATTGGCGCTTGCCGCATCGACCATCGTCAACAGACGGCGGGTGTAAGCGTCGATTCGTTCGGGCGTTTCTGCGCGCAAAGGCTTGGCCTCGTGCTGTGACTGGACCACCGACTTGCGTTCTTCGTCCGACGCTTTCCAGCGTAGGCTCGCCGCGTCGACGATGGCGCGCGGATAGGCGCTTTGGTCCGCATTGGGTGTCTCCGAAATAACCGCCCCGACCGGAGGCGCGACATCGGCCTCGCCAGACAGAAACGGACCCGCGAAATCCGTCTCGCGGAAAGGCGGCATTGCCGACAGCGTTTCGAGCCGCAGGTCCGCGCTTGTCACATCCGGCATGACGGTTTCGACCGCACGAATACGGGGGGAAGTGTCGAGCGCGTGGGTCGCACCCGTGCCAAGAAGGTCAATCGTGCCCGCGATCACATCGGACCGGTTGCAGAGCCAGCCATGTGCGCCCTCGCAGAAGTAGCGCGGCACATCGCCCATTTCGGCAAGATCGCGCGGAACGGTTCCGTCGCCATCCAGCGACCTATGGTAAACAAACCCTTCGGGCGACTTGCGCGCGCCGGTCACGGTGTCTTCACCGGTGCCGATGATCTGGTGAAAGCGGTCGTCGGGCGTGGGAAGCTCTCCACGCCCGAGCTTTGCCGCGCGCAGCGCATTGGCGGTCGGCGGGACGGCCGTGTTGGGCCAGAAGGGGCGACTGAAGTAATCCTCGTCCGGTCGCTTTTCCGCGCTGGGCATCATTTCGATCAGGCCGGGAAAGCCGCGCAGGTACTTTTCGACGATCGTCTTTCGATCCTGCGTGAGATCGGCAAATCCAAGCGGACCGAGCATTCCGTGGCTGAGATCGAAGACCTGCACCGGGGAATAGGATCCGTGATTGGGCGTGCCGATTGTGACAACGCGCGAGATAAGCGTTTTGTCCGCATCCTCAGCGGCCATCTGGCGCGCCACGAGCCCGCCCATCGAGTGACAGACCAGCGAGACGTCCTTCAAACCACGGCTCCAAATCCGGTCGATCAGCATCTTGCCAGCAACGGCCGGGGGTTGGCGCCAGTCGAATGGCATGAACTCCGCATCGAACCCGGCCAGCTTCAGCCGCAATTTCATGCGCAGATACGGGGCGAGCACAGTTCCGGTCGCCGCAACGGTTGCGCCCCATTTCAGCTTGGCGATCCCGCCCGTCGCAAGGTCGGAGGGATGGATCCAGACCAGATCGGCCTGTCCGTTGCGAATTGCGCTCAGGCGGGACCCCATGATGCCGGGCAGGATAAACGCCTTGGGTCGCAGTGCTTCCAACACTGGAGCCTCTCGGGCGATCTCCTGGGCCAGTTGCGACAGGTCCTCGTAAAGGGCGTCGCCGAATTCAGCGCGCAGGGTCTCTTGATGCTCCCCTGTCCGCAGGAAGGTTTCGATCTGAAAATCGTCATAGGGCAGCATGGCGCGTTCCTGTCATGGTGTCGGGTGTCTGGGTGGGGCCGGTCCCCGGGAGGAAAAGGACCGGCCCCGGGGCGGTCAGGCGAGGACCGCCGCAAAGCGCATCCATCTCTCGATCGTGTCGATGGGATCGCCATCCGGAGTGCGCAGTGGGCTTTGTTCGGGCGAAAACTCTCGTGACAGCGCGGAATCCGCGTCATCCATGAGTGCCCCGATAAAGGTGCTGGCCACGATCCAACTGCCCATCTCGCCAAGACCCGGTCCGGGCGTGCCTTCGGCTTCGGCCAGGCAGTAGAACCAGAGCGGCGTTGCGCTGTTGAACGCATGGCCGTCCAAGAAGGCGGCAAGGTCGGGCTTGTTGTCGAGCCACGCGCGGACGTCGTTTTGCGGGCCGCTTGTGACGGCACCGATACTCTGAAGATGCGCGTGCAAGGCTTGACCGTTGGGCAGGCGCAAGCTCTTTCCCCGGCGCAGATTGCGGCGTGCGAGATTTCGGAACAGCGCGCGCAAGGCGGCCCCATCGGGTGTTGCCGCGTCGAAATCGGCCCCTTCGTTCGCCATATCGCCAAGCGGAGGCGCGATCACCGTGTCGACTGCGCGAGCGACGCGCTGCGGTCCGCCATCGTTGAAGCTGTCGTCCGGTGTTACGAAGCGGGACCAATCGATGACCCAGTTCTTGGGGATGCTGTTGATATTCAGCCCGAACCTGGCGCCGATACCACCGCCGCCGGTGAAGGCGAAAATCTGATCGAACGGAGCCGTTCCGTTGGGCCGTCCGAACGTCCGGTTGTAGTCGTAGATATTGCGTACCATCGAGTGGCCAAAGCGATAGGCCGCGACCGAAAATTCGAGCGGAATGCAATTGCCCACGACACGCCCCGGATTGCGCGCGGCATAGTCGGCGCGGAACTGATCGTAATGCGCATTTCGGGTGTCGAGGATGCGCGAAACAACGGCGGGGTCGCAGATCTCCTTGAGATAGCCATGCACGACAAGCCACTGGTAGTGCAGCTTGGTCAGGGACTTTGCCGCGTCGAAATCAGCGATCCAGCCGGTATCGTTTTCGTTCAGGAAGTCGACCACCTTGTTGTGGAAACGAAGGAAGCTCAGGTGGAACTGCGCGATGATGATATTCTCATCGTTGCGCATGTCCCCGATCAGGGCGCGCTTGGGCAGACCTGCTTCGAACTTGGCGAAGGCCTCATCGGTCATCTGCGCGCGGGCAATATCCAACGCGGCGTCGCGCACTTTCTGCTCGACCTGATGAAACCGTGGCAGATCGCGGTGCGGGTCAAGCGTATCGTCGGGCAGGGGGCCCGGATCGACAGCGGTTCCGACGCGCATCTTGGCGGTGTGTACGGGATGGCGCAGTCCGGTGCGCAGCACCGACGCGGCGTGTTGAATGGAAGGATCGGCAAATGTGCCGACCGGCAGGCCACCATAGACCGAGTCGAGATCGAAACGCGGCGTGCGGGCGTTCTTGAGTTTGCGCTCGATGTCCTGACCGGAAGCCTTCGGCGTCGGATCGTCTATCCCAGTCATCTCGCTTTCGCGGTCGGTGCGGGCGGTCAACTCGTGGTCGAGGAACTGTCCCCAATACGTGACCACCGGTGCCATCGCGCCATCCGGCGTTGCGTCGACCGTGTCCTGGTCGGGGACCATCAGATCGCCCAACTGATCCAGATCGGCATCCGGCACGTCGGGCAGGTATTGGTCGGCAGCACCACCCGGCGGCAGCAGAAATCCGAAATCGGCAGCTTCGTCCACGGCGATATCGCCATCGGCCGGGCGCAAGGCTTCGAGCAGCTGGGGTTTTTCGGTGGGTGCGCGTTTCGCCTGCGCCCCACCGTGTGATTGCATTTGGAACGTCATTCTCTTCACTCCGAGGGATCGTGCGCGGCGCTGGCAGGGGCCGCTCGACACATTCCCTAGGGTAAAGATTTGGTTGACGTGGGGTGAGTGAGGACGCTGTGAACTCGTTTTTCACACCCCGAGGAATGGCGTCTCCTCTGATCGTTTCATGGCTTCACCGCAGACCGGAGGGACGCGGAATTTCCCCGTGCGTGCAAGCGTTTGCGCGGGCGGTGTGTCCTCGCCGTAAATCTCCGTGAACCCCGCACAGGTGGGTTGGCCGTTCAGGAAGTTGAGCGCGATGAGCCGGGTCGCCGTTGCTGCAGCCGCGCTGGTTCCGACGATACGCGCACCCGATCCTGACAGCACGCCGATCGACGGCAGGCCGGGCCGGAACCATCCTTGATCGGCGGTTGCAGTCGCACCGGGCAGGTTGGCATCCACGAATGGTACGCCTTGTGCATCCACTGCGATAGAGGCGCTGCCGCTGTAGCGCGCGGGTTTCAGTGTGGATTGCATGTACCCCGCGATCCGGAATGCCGAAGGTGCGGTCCCGATACCGTTAAGGCAGCCATAGCCTCGGACCGGCGTCAGCGCCGGAGGCTCCAACGAGCGGGGTGGTGCGGGATGCGCCAGATCGACAAGATAGCTTTGCTGCCCGCCCGTGCCGAGCTGCGTCGGATCGTCGTCCCGCTGCACCCAGATGTCGACATGCTGCTCAGGCCCGAGCGGAGTCATCCCGGTGTTTATGGTGATCGTCCACAGACCCACTGGCGCGCGCCGCCCGACCCCAAGATTGCCGGCTGTCGGGATCAGCGCCAGCATGACACGCCAGCGGTCGTTCAGGTGCTTGTCGGCCGACAGTTGGCCGATGTTCTTGCCGTCCATTTCGAGTTCGATGAACCTGCGGGGATCTCCTCCTGTCAGCGTCGGGTCGGCAGTCACCGGGATCGTGCATTCCAAACCCGCATCCGTGCCCGTAGGTGGGCTGACGGTCACGGTCCAGCCTTCCGGATCGAGATCATCGGGAAGCCAAATCTCCAGATAGCTCGACGTGCGGTCATCGGGCTTCAACTGCCAGCCGATGCTATAGGTGCCGTCCGCTATCTCTGTCGCGGAAATCCGGGCATGCATGTCGTTGTCAAAGTTATTGCCCGTGGGCATGACCAGTTCCGTGCAAGGTTGTTTCTTGCGCCGGTCCATGATCAGTCTATCGACCGCCCTCTCGAAGCTGGATTTGCCGTCGTGGCGATTGGCGCTCCAGCCGTAGCTGAAGTTGATGACGAGCGGGATCTCTTCGCCATCGAACGCCTTTGCGATCATCCGCGCACGGTTGAAGATGTATTCAACCGCGCTGAGCATCATCATCTCCTTACCGAAGCCGGACGTGTCCCATGCAATCGTATTGGGCAACTGCACGGCGAGAATGGCTGCGTCGTCGGGCATGTCCATCGCGCCGACATACGGATCATTCCCGGCGGCGATGCCTCCGATATGCGCGCCATGAGTGACATGCTGCATCAGGACCGTGTCGATTTCGGGCAGATCGCGATCAATCGCACCGGCGGCCTGATAGGCGCGAATTTCGCGCTCGCCGAAATCCGAACGCAGCGCGTCGATCTTTGTGCTTGTGATTTCGCGACCGAAGGGGACCGCGGCCGATGCCTCGGCACCTGCCGCCTGAAGCCAGCAGAGATTGATGCGGGTGTCTCCGTCGCTGTCCCTGAACGCGCGGTGCAGGAACGGAATACCGTCGTCGATCACGCCGATGATCACGCGCGGTTTGACCTTGGGCGGTTGCCATCCCTCGGGCGTCGCGTCCCTGTGATAGGTCTCGGGCCAAGTCGCTGGATCGATCGGCATGTTGAGCCGGTAGCGCGTTCCGTTCAGCGCATTCAGACAGCGCGCGAGTTCGGCGTCTTCCTGCCCGGCCGACGCCTCTGGATCGACGGCCTTATTCCACATCGCGAAAGGGGTGATCTCGGGCGCATCTTTCCAAAGCGGTGGAATGCGGATTTCCACATCGTCCGTGTCGGCGAGCATCCCTTTGCCCTCCATCAGCGCCGTAATATGCGTCGTGGGTCCCTTGCGGATTGCCGGGAACGCGAAGGGGCGACCCAGATCTTCGGAGAAGATCCAGCGTTCGTAGGGGCCGGTATACTTGTCGATGCGTTCTTCATCGTGGCGGTGCGGAAACATGGCTCAGGCTTTCTGCGCTTCGGCAACGGCGCCGGACCAGAGCCACGAGAAGGTGGGCCTGGCATCCAGAGAAACGGTTGCCCCCGTGCGCGTCAGCCCCTTCGTTGTGGCAATGGCGGGATCGCGCTGGTCCTCGTCGAAAAAGTCGTTGTCTTTGGCGCTGTAGGCCAATGCGTCGAAGGACGCACCCGCTCCTGCGCGACTAAGCACGACCTGACCGACGATGCGTCCAAGCGCAGCGCCCGCCCAGCTGTCGATCGGGTAATGCACCCCCGCCACCGTACGGTTTACCGCGATGCGTTCGGCCAGACCCCGCAGTGCGTTGATCCGCTGTGTGCCGTCGGAAAGGCTGTCCCACGCCGTGATCAGCGCTTCGAGAACGGTCAACACGGCATAGGCCTCGGTCGCGTGTGCCGAGGGAAAGCTGCCATGTCCCGGGGTCGGAATCATGGGCATCAGCCGCGCATCGAGTTGGTCTGGTCTGCGGATGGCCAGATGGTTCTTCACGATCATCGCGGCATGTGCCCCCGCGACCTGCGTGGCCGTGATCAGCTCAAAGGTCTTCTTGTTCTGGCCACTGTGCAGCCCGAGGATCATCGCGAAATACGCGGTGGGAAAACCAAGCTGCGAGGTGATTTCCGCGCTGCGATCAGCGCGCAGGGTCGCGTAGTCCGACACCAATCGGCACTGCGACCGCAAGAGCGTGTTGGACGGGCGATCGAGCGTCAGGCAGTCATGGCCATCGAACGACAAGGTGACACGATCCGGAGCGCCGCCGGTCCCCTCCTGCGCGTTCGAGCCGATCCCGGCAAGGAACTCGCTCACGTATAACGACCCACGTACCCAGGTCGCCAAACCGTTCAGGTTCGCCGGGTCGTCGAAGCCAAGTTCCTTGTCTGTCGGGGTCGTTCCACCTTCGGTCAGGTGCCGCAATCCTTCGGCCGTGGTCTGAAGCCCGTAGGTTGTCATGGGGTCGTACCCGCCGGGGTCTTCGCTGCCCAGAAATCCTCCAAGGCCGCTGAAATTGGTTCCGCCACCCAAGCCGCCCAGACCACCCAATCCACCGAGCCCGCCTAATCCGCCAAGCCCGCCCAATCCACCTAATCCGCCATACTGAGCCATGATCGTGTATCCTTTTTAATGGGTTAAGAAATTCCTGAAGCTGAAAGCGCGTTAATCACGAGTTTGCCGATCTTGCGGTCGGCCGAAGGATGCGTCTTGCGGTAGTCTTCCAAATTGAATGACGGGAAGCGCCGCATGAGGTCCTGTGCCGCTGCATGGGCCTCGTCCCCGCGATCGAGCGCGTGCAACGCGACGATCCGTGTCCGCAATGTTGAAATATGTCTGTCGTTCGACGCCAGCGAACGATCGGCCAGTTCCAAAGCCTTCTCATACTCGCCCCCGGCGAGATGCGCGGAGCTTGCCAAGCTGTCGAAATAGTATCCGAACGGATCGATGGGTGACAGGTCGCGGGCCATCGTGGTGGCCTTGATCGCCGATTGGCCTTCGTCGGAAAAGGTCATCAGAGACCCGCGAAGCAACCACGCCAGGCTTTCGCTTGGATTGATCTCTTGCGCGGCGGAGTAGCGCCGTTCCGCCAGATCCATGTTCTTGAGGATATTGCCGTGCACGAAACCATCGATGGTCAGCCCGAAGCTGGACTGCGGATCGAGGTCGAGCGCGCGAGCGGTACAGTCGAGCGCCTTCTGCGTGTCTCGCTGTCTGTCTGTGCTGTAGTACTTGAAGATGCTCAGCACGTACCATTTGCCCAGCCACGCGAACACATGCGGGTTGGCCGGGGCGCGGGCGGCAGCTTCGTCAAGGAACTGCCGGGCGCGCAGGAAATCCCCCAGTTTGGGATGATGCATCGCAGTGGCTCCGGCGATCAGGAGCTTATGGTCTGGCAGTTCTGGCAATGGTGTTTGGCGGCCTGCGTGCAGCGTCGTCTCTGCGATGGACCGTCCGACCGTCTGAACGATATTGACCAGCCATCCGGCAGCCTCTTGCGAGAAATGTCCGACGGGGCAGGACAAGTGCCGGTTCCACAAGAGCGTACCGGTCTGCACGTCGGTGAAATCCACATCCGCAATCAAAAGATCCCCTTGCCTGCGCATCGCGCCGGTCATCAGGTAGTCGACATCGAGCGTGTCGCGGACATTGACGATGTCGATAAACCGCTGCGCCATCGCCCGCCCCGACAGGTGCGAGATCACCGACAGCAGGCTGGACCGAGACATCATGCGACTGGCTTCTTCCGCGATCCAGTCTCCGGCGATGGCCAGTTCCGCATCACCGGGCGGTACGGTCAACGGCAGGGCGCAGACGCGCGGCCTGATCCGGACCGGCCCCCGCTTGTTCGAGATAAAGCACAGCGCCTTGACCGCGCTCGGATCGCTACGAATGCTGTCTCGCCAGGCGACGAATGACGGCTCGCGGACGTTGAGGTCATGTAGGAACGGGCCGTCGGACGGGTGGCCGATCACCTTGACCCGGCTCATGTCGATTTCGATTTCCTTATTCGTCACCGTCAGGATCGTGTCGAAATCCGCACCGATCTTCTTGCGCAAATCCGAAAGCGCACGGCGCAGGTTCTGATGCCCGCTTTCGTAATCGGCGAACCCCCAAAGCGTTTCCTGCAAGAAGCTGCGGGAGCGGCGGTTCAGTGGCGCCGTCACGAGCAGCGCGAAAAGCGCCCTGTGCTTGGCGCCCGTGATCTCTTCCGCAGACGCGTCAGCGCGCCGCAGAACACAGCTTCCAAACAAGGAAATTTCCAACCCGGCGGCCACCTTAGCCTCTCTCTTTACGTAGGGGGATGCTATCTTTGCTTCGCGTCAGAACCAAGCCGTTCACACTTATTTCACAGTAGCTCGCGAACCTCACCTGCTAACCTTTCGGAAAGGCAAAGGAAAAGGACGGATCCATGTCCGAAAAAAAGGCGCAAGTGGTGATTGCGGACGTTGTCGATTTCTACCGACAGTGGCCAGAGTTGAGAGAACGCGCCGAGCAATTGGTCGAAACGCGTGAGATGGCGCAAGAGGACGCCGAACTGCTCCACTGGATGATCAAGATGGTCGATATGGTCGGACCCAACGACATCATCCGCGAAAAATGAGTAGTTCGGGAAAACAAAAAACCGGCCCTGAGGCCGGTTTTTCCTGTTCTGTTTTGCGGCGGGTTCGCGTCACAAGCCCCATTTGGCGGCGGTCGCCTCGAAAAAGCCTTGCGCCTTTTTCAACTCGATCCAGCTGTTGACGTAGTTGATCCAGACCTGATCGTCCTGCGGCAGCAGCATCGCGATAGGTGTCGGCGCGCGCGGGCCATCGGTTTCGATCTGGCGCAGGTTTGGAAACTTGGTCAACAGGGTGGAGCCTTCAATATTCGACGTCACGAACACGTCCGAACGACCTGAAAGGACTTCCTGAAATCCTCGCGCGGGCGCTTCGACCACAGCGATTTCGGCCTCGGGGAACCAGTCGCGCACCATACCTTCAAAGCTCGTTCCGAGCGTCGTGGCGACCTTGACGTCGCCCGAATTGATCGACTCCCAACCCGAGAAGCGGTTGATCTTGTCCTCTGTCGTGAAGGGGAAGATCTCGACCGAGATGTAGCTGTCGGAAAACCCTGCCGCCTTCATGCGCGCCGGGCTGATCGAGGCCGAGCCGGTCATGTGGTAATTGCCAGCGACCACACCATTGACCAGCGTTTTCCAATCGGTCGGCACAAATTCCAACTCGACCCCGAGATCCGTTGCCAGCTCGGTCATGACGTCGATGTCATATCCCTGGTAGCTGTTGGTCGCGGGATCACGGACCGACATCGGGTTCCAATCGCCGGTGGTCCCGACTTTGAGAACGCCGCCGCTCAGAATATCCTGCAACGCGGACTGCGCCGTTGCGGGCGCGGCGAGAAAGGACGCGGCAAAGGCAGCGGCCAATCCCAGTGATTTCAAAAAGCGCATGGGTATTTCCTTTTCGTGGATGACTTGGTGAGGTTACATAGGCCGGAAGCTCTGATGACCATTGCGTTCCGCGAATATTCTGCGTGCGTTCCATGTTACGAGCAGCATCGACGGAACGGAGCCTCGCATGAACGCTGAACGCGTCATAGAAATTAAGTCGCTGAACAAATTCTTCGGGGATTTCCAGGTCCTGACGAATGTCGATCTGAGCGTCAGTCTCGGAGAGCGTATCGTCATCTGCGGACCTTCGGGATCAGGCAAATCCACTTTAATCAGATGTGTCAACGGATTGGAACAATTTGAGTCCGGACAAATCCGTGTGGATGGCATTTCCCTCAATGATCCTGGCGGAGTCGATCGCGTGCGCTCCGAAGTCGGGATGGTGTTCCAGCAGTTCAACCTGTTCCCGCACTTGACCGTTCTGGAGAACCTCACGCTGGGCCCGATGAAAGCTCGCGGACTGTCCCGCAAGGCAGCTGACGCACTGGCCATGCAGTTGCTCGAACGGGTGCGGATACCGGAACAGGCGCATAAACGCCCGCGCGACCTGTCGGGTGGCCAGCAACAGCGCGTGGCGATTGCGCGGTCGTTGTGCATGAAGCCGAAGATCATGCTGTTCGATGAACCGACGTCTGCGCTCGACCCAGAGATGATCTCGGAGGTGCTCGATGTCATGGTGGAGCTGGCCGAAGACGGGATGACGATGCTGGTGGTGACACATGAGATGGGTTTTGCCCGCAAGGTCGCTGATCGCATGGTGTTCATGGATGGCGGCGAGATCGTTGAGACCGGAACGCCATCGGCGGTGTTCGAAGCGCCCAAGTCACAGAGGTTCAAGGACTTCCTCGACAAGATATTGCAACATTGAGGCACCGCGGATGACACGAGGCGTGAAACTCTGGGCGCTGCTGGCAGGTATGCTGCTTCTAGCGGGATGTTCCGGCACCGGAAATTGGGGCTGGTACGTCATCGACCCCAGTACGCCACAGGGGCAATCCAATGTGAAATTCCTGATCGGCGGGTTCTGGGCCACCATTCAGCTATCCCTGATCGCGGCGGCACTGTCGATGACGATTGGACTGCTGGTGGCGTTGCCGGGCATGTCTGCAAACAGGTGGATCAGATTGCCGTCACGGGTTTATATCGAATTCGTGCGGGCGATCCCGTTGCTGCCGATGCTTTTTTGGGTGTTCTACGGTTTGCCGGTTGTGATGCGCTCGCTCGGGTTTCCCATAACGATCGACGCCTTCTGGGGCGCCATCATCACGCTCGCGATTTCCGACAGCGCATTTACCGCGGAAATCTATCGGTCCGGCATTCAGTCCATCCCCAAGGGTCAGACTGAAGCAGCCCGTACAGTTGGCCTGACATACAGCCAGACGATGCGCTACGTGGTCCTGCCACAGGCCATCCGCCGCATCCTGCCGCCCTTGGCCAACCAGTTTATCTACATCGTCAAGATGTCGGCATTTGCGTCGGTCATCGGGATGCAGGAACTCACTCGGCGCGCGAATGAATTGGTGGTCACGGAGTACCGGCCATTGGAAATCTACACGCTGTTAATACTCGAATACCTCGTGCTCGTTCTCATCATCAGCTTTTTCGTGCGCTGGCTGGAACGGAAGATGGGCGCGGACGAAAGCCGCTGAACATTTGCCAGAAGGAAAAAACCATGAGCTGGTCGGATTTCATGAAAGACACCGTGGCCCGTCTCGACGTGATGCAGAAGGAAACGCCCGAGACCTTTGCGGGCTTCAACCAGATGGGTCGCGCGGCGAGAACCAACGGGGCGCTGGACGAAAAGACCAAGGAACTGATCGCGCTCGGCATCGCGATTGCGACCCGCTGCGACAGCTGCATCGCGTTTCATGTCAAATCGCTGGTCCGGCTCAAGACACCGCGCGCCGAATTCTGCGAGGCATTGGCGATGATCGCCTATATGGGCGGCGGTCCCTCCGTTGCGTTCAGCGCAAAGGCGCTCGAGGCGTATGACGAGTTTTCCGGGGGACCGGCCGGTACGTCCGTTTGAACCGTTGCTCAAGTCACCGCTTTGCGCACCATGTCCCAATAGATCGCCTCCACCTCGGACAGCGACAGGCGTCCTGCGCTGCGATACCAGGTGTTGACGCCCGTGAGCATGGCGATGATCGCAAGTGTGGTGATCTTGGTGTCCGCCACGCGAAAGACATCGTTATCCCGCCCGTCGCGCAGGATCTTTTCGAGCTCGCTTTCATAGCGGCGGCGCAGGTCTTCGATGGTCGCGAAATTCTCGGGCGTCAGATTGCGCAGTTCCATGTAGGAAATGAACACGGCTTGCGGCCGTCCGAGGTGGAACCGGATGTGAAATCGGGTGAAGCGTTCCAGCCTGCCAAACGCATCCTCTGCTGACGGCTCCTTTGCCCAGGCGTCAAGAAGGTCATCCATGTGCCCGCGCATCAGGTCGAAAAGCAGTGACTGTTTGTCGGTCGTGTAATTGTAAAGCGCCCCGGCCTGGACGCCGACCTCTTTGGCGATCTGGCGCATGGAAACGGCGGCGTAGCCATGCCGGGCAAACAGCGTCAGCGCAGCCTCCCGCACCCGAGGGCCGGTAATGTCAGAATGTGAGCCCGCCGTTCGTGCCATGATCCGCAGGTTATCTGAACACTCGTTCAAATCAAGGCTGGAGGTTGCGCGCGCGCCTGCGCTGCGGCATGACAGAGACAGAAATGGGAGCACGCATATGTGGCGGGTTTGGATCATCCTTGGCGTGGCATTGACCGCCTGCGCGGAGTTTCCCGAGGTGGACGCCGCCCTCGCCTCCGACGGGGCCTTTGCTGAGTATCCCGACTTGCTGCCTTTCGAACAATTGCTCGATGCGCCGGAACCGCGTCTGACCGACAGCGATGATGACGCCCTGCGCGCCCGTGCCGCCGGTCTGCGGAACCGGGCAGATGGATTGCGTGGTCCGGTTATCGAACCGCAGACCCGTGACCGAATGAACGACGGCGTCGCCCAACCCTGATCACGCCCGTTGCAGCGCCGATCGCAAGGCGCTATTGCGGGCGAAATCACGCCTGACTGCATAAGGATTGCCCGAATGACTGAACCTCTGCGCCTTGGAATTGCAGGTCTGGGGACCGTCGGTGCGGGCGTCGTGAAGATCGTCCGCCAGAAGGCTGCGCTGCTGGAAACACGGGGCGGTCGTCCGATCTCAATCTCTGCTGTCTCCGCGCGCAACCGGGTCAAGGATCGCGGCGTTCCGCTTGACAGCTATGACTGGGAAGACGATCCCGTCACCCTCGCGCAGCGCGATGATGTGGACGTGTTCGTGGAACTGGTCGGCGGCAGCGACGGCCCCGCCAAAGCCTCGACCGAGGCCGCTCTGCGCGCGGGCAAGGATGTCGTCACCGCGAACAAGGCGCTACTGGCGCATCACGGTCAGGCGCTTGCCGAAGCGGCCGAGGCATCCGGCGCAGTCCTGCGGTTCGAGGCGGCGGTGGCCGGAGGCATTCCCGTCGTGAAAGCCCTAACCGAAGGTCTTGCCGCCAATGATATCCAACGCGTGATGGGCGTCATGAACGGCACCTGCAACTACATCCTGACGCGGATGGAATCCGGTGGCCTGACCTATAAAGAGGCATTCGCCGAAGCCGACGGGCTTGGCTATCTCGAGGCCGACCCGAACCTTGATGTCGGGGGCATCGACGCGGGTCACAAACTGTCGCTTCTGGCGTCGATCGCGTTCGGCACGCAGGTCGATTTCGATGCGGTGGAACTCGAAGGTATCGGCCGCGTCAGCATCGAGGACATCCGCCAGGCCGCCGATATGGGTTACAAGGTCAAGCTTCTGGGCGTGTGCCAGATGACCGGGCGCGGGCTGGAACAGCGCATGTCGCCCTGCCTTGTTCCGGCGACCTCACCCTTGGGTCAGCTCGATGGCGGCACGAACATGGTGATGATCGAAGGCGATCAGGTCGGACAGATCGTCATGAGTGGGGCCGGAGCGGGCGAAGGCCCGACGGCAAGCGCGGTGTTGGCCGACGTGATCGACATCGCGCGCGGAACCCGCGTGTCGACCTTTGGTCAGCCGTCAAGCAGCCTGATCAAACCCAGACCTGCAACGACCGCGACGCCGGCACCCTATTACCTGCGCCTCATGCTTCTCGACAAACCGGGTGCTTTGGCCAAGGTCGCCGCAGTCCTGGGCGAGGCAGGAGTTTCGATCAACCGTATGCGTCAGCGCAGCCACGATCAGAACACCGCGCCCGTCCTGATCGTCACCCACAAAACGACCCGCGCCGCGCTGGATAACGCGCTTGCTGCGATGGTCGGAACCGGTGTGGTCGAAGGCGAGCCCGTCGCCCTGCGGATCGAGCAGGTCTGAAAGCTTTAGCGCAATCAACCTTGTCAGCCCTGGGCCACAGGCTTAACAGGCTTTGGAAAGACCATTTTCGTGACTGGAGAATTTCATGACCACGCGCGCTGATTTTAACGACCGGATGTTGTCCCTGGGACTGGCGCGAGTGGCAGAGCAAGCCGCCATTGCGACTGTAAATCTCATCGGCCGTGGCGATGAGAAAGCCGCCGATCAAGCGGCTGTCAACGCGATGCGGGAGCAGTTGAACCTGCTCGACATCGCCGGTGTCGTCGTGATCGGCGAAGGGGAACGCGATGAGGCGCCGATGCTTTACATCGGCGAAGAGGTCGGCACCGGGACCGGACCCGGTGTGGACATCGCGCTGGACCCTCTTGAAGGCACGACCCTGACAGCCAAGGACATGCCGAACGCTTTGACCGTGATCGCGATGGGGCCACGCGGGTCCATGCTGCACGCACCGGACGTGTACATGGACAAGCTGGCAATCGGTCCGGGCTTTGCCGAAGGATTGGTGACGCTGGACATGACACCGCGCGAACGCGTCGCGGCGCTTGCCAAGGTCAAGGGGTGCAGCCCGAGCGACATCACCGTGTGTGTTCTCGAACGTCCGCGCCACGAAGACATGATCGCCGAAATTCGGTCGACAGGCGCCGCGATCCGCCTGATCACCGATGGCGACGTGGCCGGTGTCATGCACTGCGCAGAACCGTCTCAGACCGGGATTGATATGTATATGGGCACCGGCGGCGCACCCGAAGGCGTGCTTGCGGCGGCGGCACTGAAGTGTATGGGCGGCCAAATCCAGGGGCGGCTCGTCTTCCGCAACGACGACGAAAAAGCGCGCGCGGCCAAGGCCGGGATCACCGATCTCGACAAGATCTATTCCCGTGACGAGATGGTGACCGAAGACGTGATCTTCGCCGCCACCGGCGTGACCACCGGATCGCTCTTGGCTGGTATCAAGCGCGAAGTCGGATTCTACACCACTGAAACTCTGCTCATGCGGTCGAAAACCGGGTCGGTGCGCCGCATGACCTACCGGAACCCGATGCACTGATGAGGCACACGTGACCGGCTATCTTGGCGTTGACCGGTCGCTGACCGGGCGGCGCTGGATCGGTCCGGCGCCCGAAGTGACAAGGCAGGCCGAAGCGCTCGTGCAGCAGACGGGCCTGCCGCCCGCGCTGTGCCAGACCCTGTCGCGACTGGGTGTGGCTTCCGATGACGTGCCGACATATCTCGAGCCGACCCTGCGCGCGCTGCTTCCCGATCCGCGATCCCTGCGCGATATGGAGCGGGCTGCGGGTCGCCTCTTGCAGGCCGTCACCAAGAACGAACGCATTGCGATCTTTGCCGATTACGATGTCGATGGCGGGGCCTCGGCGGCGCTGCTGATCGACTGGCTGCGCCAGCTCGACCGCCGCGCGACGCTGTATATTCCCGACCGGATCGACGAAGGCTATGGCCCGAACGAGCCCGCGATGGCCGATCTCGCCCGCAACCACGACCTGATCGTCTGCGTCGATTGCGGAACGCTCTCGCATGGCCCTATCGCCGCAGCGGAGGGCGCGGATGTCATCGTCCTCGACCACCACCTTGGTGGAGAGACATTGCCGGATGCCTATTCGGTCGTGAACCCCAACCGTCAGGACGAGGACGGAAGCCTAGCCCATCTCTGCGCGGCGGGTGTCGTGTTTCTTGCCTTGGTCGAGGCAGGGCGGCAGATGCGAGAGGCCGGTCAAAAAGGCCCCGACCTCATGTCGATGCTCGATCTCGTTGCCTTGGCGACCGTTGCGGATGTTGCACCGCTCAAAGGCGTGAATCGCGCCTTGGTGCGGCAGGGTCTCAAGGTCATGGCACAGCGTGCGCGCCCCGGTCTGGTGGCGCTCTGCGATGTGGGGCGTCTCGACAGCGCGCCCAAATCCTATCACCTCGGCTTCGTGCTCGGACCTCGGGTGAATGCCGGGGGCCGGATCGGCAAGGCCGATTTGGGGGCGCGGCTTCTGGCCTGCACCGATCCCCACGAGGCACAGGCCATGGCCGAACGTCTGGACGCGCTCAACACCGAACGCCGCGAGATCGAGGAAGCGGTCCGCGCACAGGCGCTCGAACAGGCCGAAGACCGTGGCTTCGACGCGCCTCTGGTCTGGGCCGCTGGTGAGGGATGGCATCCGGGCGTTGTCGGTATTGTCGCGTCGCGATTGAAGGAACGCACGAACCGCCCCTCCATCGTCATCGGGTTCGACGGGAACGATGGCAAGGGATCGGGGCGCTCGGTCAGCGGGATCGACCTTGGCGCAGCGATCCAGAAACTGGCGGCAGAGGGGCACCTGCTCAAGGGCGGCGGTCACAAGATGGCCGCGGGCCTGTCCCTGACCCGGGATCAGCTTGAGCCCGCGATGGCACGGCTTTCGGAGTTGCTGGCCAAGCAGGGCGCGGACCAGCTTGGCGCATCGGACCTGCGCCTGGATGGCCCCTTGATGCCGGGGGCCGCGACGCCCGAGTTGGTGGATATGCTGGAAAACGCGGGCCCCTTCGGCGCCGGGGCGGCGGCACCGCGCTTTGTCTTCCCCGAAGCGCAGATCGGTTTCGCCAAAAGGGTTGGCGCGTCCCATCTCAAGGTGAACTTCGGTGACGGCATCGGAGCGCGCGTGGACGCTATCTGTTTTGGTGCGTTCGACGGTCCCCTCGGTCCCGCGCTCGAACAACACGCGGGCGCGCGATTCCATCTTGCCGGTCGTTTGGAAATCAACGAGTGGGGCGGCCGCCGTGCGGTTCAACTGCGCCTGGAAGATGCCGCGCGCGTCGCGGAGTAAAGCGGGCAAGCCTCTGTTTTTCAATACTTTTGGCGGGCTGTCCGCCTCGCGCGGAAACTTCCGAAAAATCCTCGAAAATCCATGAATTTCCACTTGCATGGCCGCGCGGCTTTGCCTAAACACCGCTCACCAAGCGTGGCCCGTTCGTCTATCGGTTAGGACGCCAGGTTTTCAACCTGGAAAGAGGGGTTCGATTCCCCTACGGGCTGCCACCTTCCAGATTTTTCCTTTTTTTACTGGGCTTTACAGCGCTCAGTGTCCCACTATTTTCGGTGCGTGGGACACTTCGGGCTTAAGCGGCCGCCTCGGCGCGCTCAAAAGCGCGCTCGGCGAGCTTCGCCCGGTCCACGCGCTTAGTGTAAATCGCGGCAGTTTTAGGATCACTGTGAGACAGGTAGGCCATGACTTCGTAAACCGAGCCTGACGCCTCGGCAATCTCCTCTGCGCGGCGCTTGCGGATACCATGCTGCGATCGGGTCGCACGCATCTTCGTCTTCCCATTGTCTTCCTGGATGGGGTTGCCCTCTTCGTCCACCACAGGCTCGCAGAGACCCGCCGCGATGATCCATTTACGGACAGCGTTGTCGAGCGATCCTGACGACGCAAAGGGCGTTCCCTTCTTGGTCAGAAGGTAGGCGGCAGCGTTCGCGGGAAGATTGGCCGCCTCCAGCATGAAGTCCCAAGGTAGCGGAAGTTGGACCTCCGATGAGCCCTTCTTCGACGGCTGAAAGCGAATGTAGAGACGCTCTTCGCGCGTCATCTCGTGCCTGGGTCCGAGAATGTGCATGTCGCCGATGCGACCTGCCGTCGCATTCGCGAGAAGAAACCAGCGACGGGCCATCGTGCCCGGCCTGTGGTGGGCGAGGAACTGTTCTGCGTCGGCGTCACTCCAAGGCTCTGCGCCGCCCTTCTCGACGTGTCTGCTCTTTACCTTAAAAATTGGGCTGTTGGGCGGATAGCCATGATCCTCGCCCGACTTATACGCGGCCCGGAGAGCTTTCAGGCACGTGTGAGCCGCTCCGGTCCGCACACCGAAGGAGTCGCGGATATGGGCGAAGGCTTCACGCGGAAGGTTCGCCTTCATCGCGCCCATTCGAATCTTCTTATTAGGCGAAAGGCATTCTCGCGCCTGTGTTAGACCGGTTTTGCGGCTGGCCAGAGTAAGCGGCTTCAGGTTACCGGCTTTGACCTGAACCTCCATCCACTCGATGAACTTCTCGCAGAGTTCGTCGAGCGTGTTCTTTGCCGGTTTGGGCTTCTCATTCACGATCAGCTTCAATCCGGCCCTCGCGGCCAAATAGTGGTGCTCGAAATCGTCGTGGTCGGGACCCACCGGAATGGTGATCTTCTTTGTCTTCTGCCCGTCAATGCGGACACGCCAGCGAGGTTTCCCCGCCGGCGTTTTTTCCTCACAAAGGCCTTCGTAGTTCTTGCTGATCTTCATGTTCCGTCTTCCCAAGTTGGGGCTTCGTCGGCACAGGATGCGACATTCGGCCGCTTTCGTGTTGCAGGATGCCCCCAAAGGCGCTTCATTGGAATTGTCGGCAACATCAACACTGAAAGACCCATCCGCGTTAACCCGCACAGCACCCGGCTGAAGGCCCGCCGCGATCATTGCATTGATCACGTTGGAGACTGAGGATCGGGATGGCTGAGCAGCAGGCATGTTCTTTACTTCCGTTGAGGGAAGAATAGTGGGTGGATCGCGTTCGAAAGAGTCGTCGAAATCCCAAAATAAATTGCGCCAGAGCAAGGAATCCAATCCAACCCATTGATTGAAATTGAAAATTTCTCGTTGCCTGTGCTGAGGCTTTGCTATTGGGCGTGCCGACTGGAGCAGCAAAAGGAAGGATGCCGACACGCCAGCCCCCGGTGATCCATCCGGCGGCTTGGACCCTTGAGGGTCCTCAACAGGAGGGCGCCCGCAGTGGGGCGCCGCCCAGGATCAGTATTCCAGAAGCTCATTTGCAATGCGCATGGCACGCAGACCGAAAAGCACGGCGGTTATCGCTTCTTGGACGCTTCGCAGTTCCTTTGCGCAGCGAATGAGGGCGTGCGTTGCATCGTCTGCGTAGCAGACTTCATAGCCGCCGCGGACGTGGTTTTCGTCTGCCTCCCAGCCGACATATGTCTCCGATCGGATCCTGGCAGCAAGCGTTTCGATGAATGTGTTCAGATCTTCCACAAAAGTCTCATCGAAGACTTTCCGGCGCTCGAGCCGCCGGGCGACATGCTCGGGAAAGGTCCGCCTTGCCGGCGGCCAAGCCGGTACGACTGTGTCACGCAAGCTGACGGCTGCGATCTGTGCCTTCGCGAGAGCCTCGGCGACGAGTCCAGTCAAGAGATCCTGGTTTATCTCGCCATCGAAGATATTGGCGCGGGGAGCCTCCGCTATAGTTGCGATGCTCATGCTGCCACCTGCTCTGCGAGGATCGGTTCCAGCGTTTGACGATACGTCGAAATCGCGTCATGGAGACCGTCAGCGAGAAGACAGATTGCTTCGACGACAGGGCTGGCGGGGTCAACCGTAGCGAACCGTGCGGCCTCGATCTTGTCCAAGTCGTGGACATTTTTCAGCAGCAGCAGGTCGAGCAGGTTGTCAAGTCTCCCCAGCGTGCGCCGCGAAGGGACTTGGCAGTCAGCAAGACCATCCAGAACATCCTGAGCAAGTTTGAGGCTAGGCCGGCCGCCGAGCAGGGAGGCTGCGTGGAGTAGCGCGTCGGCGTTTTTGCCGACGTGCGCGCGCAAATCTGCGCGAGCCGTGCCCTTGCTGCGGCGGCCCCATGCGTATCATCGAGATCTTCCGCCGCGGGAAAAAACCGATGTCGCGCGCCCCACCAAGGGAGCAGGCGGCATGACACACAGCCTGTCCGATGCCAGAAAACGCCACCGGCTGCCTCCAGCAGGCTCGGCCCGAACAGGCTGTGCCAGTCCATATTCGGCGCGATACACGGCAGCAATCTCGCCGCAACCAGAAGCTTTGTCGGGATCATCGAACGAGTTTGCGCCTGTCTCAGGCACCATGCGCACCTTCAACCGAACCCCTGATCCAGCCTTTGCCCCAACCCTCTGCGCACTTCCCCCATAGATTGCACCAAGACCCCCGCGGCTTCCTCCTTGGGAGGTTTTCCAACGCGGGTCGTGGTCGCGCGAGCGCGAAGCGTTCCGCCGCAACCCGCATCAGAAAACCTTCACCTGACCGGTTCTCCACACGGCAACCCAGCGCTGTATTGCGGCATCTCTAAAGCAGCCGTTTGTGATGCGCAAAGTACGGTGCCGGAACGCGTGCGCTGGCTTCTCAAACAGCGGCGTTGTCCCGGAAGACGTTTCGGCTTGCGTGTTGGAACCCTCATTTTTGCTTACCTTTGAGCGCGCTCTCCGAAGCTATCATTCGGTTGCGCGGTAACACCGTTTGGAGCGCGCTCCGAGCGGGCCCGCGGCGGCGATGCTTGTTATCGTGTGGCGCCTACGTCGGGCCGACGATAAGGTTTTGTTCGCTGGCCCCAAGGAATCGTCACTCTTACTGCCAATCTTCCCGCTGTCAGTGCTTGCCGCTCAGCCTGGAACGAGGTCTATGTCGTCGGTCAGAAAACCCCACTTATCCCGACGCATATGTGGCCGCTGTCTCGATAGCTTTTTTAGCGTCAATTGCATTCGTGATTTTGCCAGGGTGTTCCTGCAAGACTGATTGTGCATTTGGATCCGAGACGTCCTTGGCTGTCATATAGGTGCGCCTTAAAATACAACTCACCTCGCCTGCCGAAAGCCTTCTCCCTGCGGCCCGATGCATTTGAGAGACGACGCCGGCGACGATCGATGACGCTGCCGACGTGCCGCCGAACAGGGAATAGAGCGACCCTGGCCGGTTCTGCGATTGCTTTTGCTCATTCTTTGCGCCGGGGTCGATACCAGGATCGTTGAGGTCTCGGCTTTCATGGGGATCTGACGCATATCCATAAGGACCGGGTGTGTCGATTGCGAGAACCTTGTAAGGGCAGTATCGCCCGCTCCCGATCAATCCGGGCCCGCCAATCTTGCTGCCCCGCCATGACAGCTCGTCGTATCGGACATCATCTGTTGACATCTCTTCCCGATCGTCACTGGGCGCATAGATGAAAACTTCGTCTTCGATGCTTTCGCCCACGAACTGCCTTCGCCCAGCGCAATAGGTCGCGCGCTGGCCAAACGCCGTTACGGCCCCGACCACGATCAATTGCGGGGCGGCGTTGTTGTCCTGGGAAAGCCGCGCAGGGTATTCCAATGGCCCCGGGCCGGAGTTGCCGGCAGCGACGACGACAGGGATCTCTTGGCTGACGTCACGAAGTAATGCTTCGAACACATCCTTGTGCCGACCGCGCACGCGATCGTTTCGGAAGCGGGTCAGGCGCGGATCGTCGGACTCGGCCTCCCCGGGGATCATGTCCTCGACCGAACGCGGCAACAGGATCACGTCTGCGTCACAAAGCATTGCGTACAGAAGCGCGGAAGTCAGAGGCCAGTATTCGTGGCTGTAGACCGTATTTATTGGGATAATCTTGGCGAAGGGGTCGACCCCGGAATAACGAATGGCATTCGGATTCGGTTTCCTGGGTTCTGGATCCGCTTTAGCGTCCGGAGCCGGTTCTTTAACTTCATTGCATCCCATTGTCTTCTTGTCATCTTTGGCCGGCACGATGTCAGCGAAGTTCGCATTCGCGCCCACAAGACCCGCACAAGCCGTGCCATGTGCGGCGAAGCGAAAATTAGGGTCGACCGCATTGGGACGCGCGGCGGATCCTTCCGGGTCCAGCCTTGGGTCCGGCACGGGTACGCCTACCTCGATTAACTTGCGGCGCGCAGCTTTTTCGTCTCCTTCCGCGTCGAACCCGTAGCGATGAGCAAGCACCAGAAAAAAGTCTTTTTCCTTGCCAAACGGCCCGCTGACGCGAGTTTCGTTGAGCTCGCTTTCGTGCCCATAATAGGATGTCAGTGACGCCCAGCTCGAGAAGTCCGCGCGCTCCGTCATCCGCAGTCCAAGCAGGTTCGGATGCTCGTCGCAGGCTCCGTTATCTATGATCGCCACTTTGACATCGCATTTGACGCTATCCTCCGGCCGCGTACCGGCCTTGGGGAATTGTCCTTCCAAGAACTCGCCCATGTCGGTCATCAAATTGATTGCAATCAGATGCCACAGGTAGTGCAGACCAGCGTCGTCAATTTCGCATTTCTTGGCGCCTTTAGCCATCTCATCCCCCTTTCAATACCATTCCCGCTGAGCGGCGGCCATCTTGTAGCGGCATACCTGAAAAAGATACGGCGCGAACATCCGGGCAAGCTCTTCGCCTGCCCGGGTATCGGATTCGTAATGCAATCCGGCATATTCCCGATTTTCGCCAATGCGTTGTGCGACGTGAAAAAGCTCTATCGCACCGGGAATCTCGGGAATGGCGCGGTTGATCGCGTGGGCCACCGAGAACGACTGGAAGGCATGATTGCTTGGATAGGATGCATGCGGCGGATTTGGCAGGAATGGCCGCAACGTCGGATCCACTGCGTTCGGGCGAGGGCGGGCGAAACGTGCCTTGAACACGTATCCGACGCGCTCCGTGACCTGCAGAACGGTTTGAATCAGATCGATCGTCGCCGGAAACGCACTCGCAAACTCTTCGATCCCAAGCGGTCTCAGTAGATCTATCGGATCGTTTGCCGTGATTTGCCGCCGGACCTCAGACTGGCGCAAGCGGTCGCGTCGCAGCGCCCGCTCCTTTTCGTGCAGCTCGTAAATTTCCTCCGTCGTTCGCTCACGGCCCGGCGGCAAGGCCAGCGGCAGGCGCTCGTACGGGTACTTCGACGGCGTGTCACGGTCTCCACTGTCAAGAAGTGCGATCTCGCGCAGTTCGATCCATGTCGAAAGCACTGCGTCCCCAAAGGCCGGAACGCTTTGGCTGTCTGCTGCCATGGCCATCGCCATCGCGCCAGGACGCATGGCCATGGCCATCGCCTGCGGCCTACTCATGGCCATGGCCATGGCCATGGCTCTCGGACCGCCCAGCGCCCGCGCCTGGACCAGAGAGACGCTGCTGCGGTTCCCAGATAAAGGATCTTCGCCGACTTGGATCGTCACCAATGCACCCGTCCGTGTCAGGCGCAGGCTCCTGTTCTCGACATATCCAGTTCGATCTCCATCACCACTCATCTTGTCAAACCTCCACGCTCCGCAATCGCTCGAATCCGTCCAGCAACAAGGCGCGCGCACCTTCCGAAGGGATTGGAAATTCGTACTCGCGCATTTGGTCTATGCTGAAACCGCCAGCTTGTTCGTCCAGTTCGTTCAATCGGGCTCGGGCGCGCCTTATGTCGCCGCGTAGGCTGTGCGTGGCCACCAGATACCGAAGATTAGGCAGGAATTGGCTCTGACAGCCCTTCTGGGCGGCCCGCGCTGCTTCGCCAAAGCGGGCGGCCTCATCCAGTCGTCCGCTTGCCAACTCGACGATGGACCGAACCGTGAGGAGACCGTATCCGTAGGGGCCATTTCGACCGAGCGCCGCCGCGCGTTTCGCATCATGTCGGGCCGAAGACAGCCGCCCGGTGTAATATCCCAGCAGCGCGCGGCTGTGGTAATAAAGCGCATTGTCCGGCGGACAACTGTCGAGCGGGCGAATGATTGTCTCGGCACGCTCAAAGTCGCGGAACACGAAACTGTAGACATGCGTCAGAAGCGAGCGTGTAAGCGGATTATTCGGATCCTCTTCGAGCGCCCGGCGCGCCAAGGTGTCCGCGTGCGCACGGAGATCAGCTCCGCGCCTTCCGCGAGTCCGCTCGAGTTCGAAGGCGCTGAGAAACGCATACCATGCGAAATAGGTACCGCGAGGATCAATTTCGATGGCGTTGCGGAAAGACGCGGCAGACCGTTCGAGCGAGGGTTTTGTCAGTTTGAAGATAGATGCAATCCCGTCCATCGCCGCGCGCGCAGCAACCAGGCGATCATCACCCAGCACCGGCGGCACCTTTCGAAACAGGCAATCGGTGATCTGGTCCGTGATCTCGTTAACGGCGACCGCAAAGGCGCCACGTTCCGCGCCGCTTGCATTGATCTCGAAACGCCTACCCCAGAGGCTTTCGTGGTCGGCGACGCGCATGCATGAAATCGATATGACGACCCGCGATCCCCACGAAACCGATTCGAACTTCAAAAACGCGTCTGCCTCGGCTCGAGTGACCTCGGCGGCGGTGGGCCTGTCCAGCAATTTGTAAACATCGTAGGCCCGCAACGAGTCGATCACGCGCCCGCGCAGCAAGCCGCCGAACAGTTGCGCGACGTGATCGCCCCCCGCAGTCAGCGTTGGCAACACGGCCACGTGCATGCGGTGCCATTGCCTGTGCACCGTCGGCACTGCCGACTCGAGACACGGATCCCGGGACAGACCCTGGCGGGTGAGGCGGAGCCACTCCTCAAATTGAGGATCCCGGATATCGATCCCGGCGAGCAGCTCTTGTCGTGGTACTGGGGAGGCCTCGCTTGGCGGCTCATGGAATACGTCGACGCGCAGGCGATCAATAGCCAGCGCTACCGGCCCGCCGCTTGTCTGCAGCACCTCACACTCGCCATCTCTATTAAGCGCGTGCCGCAGTTCGGACAGTGCCTTTTTCAGGCTGTCGCGTCCGTGAGCAGGGCCGCGATCGCTCCATAGCAGATCCTGCAAAGCCGCCCTATTCCAGGGTTGGCCATGCGATAATGCAAGGATCGCAAGAAGTCCCTGAGCCTTTGCCGAGCGCGGTGTAACATCCACACCGTCGGGAGTGCAGAGCCTCAAAGGCCCAAAAAGCTTCAGTTTGAAATGGGTGGCCATGGCAAGGCTAATATCCGCTTCAATAACTTCGAATTACTGAGAGTACTGTCGCACGAATCGATCCCGTTGTGAAAATATTGATGACGTTGCGTCAAGAATTCCCGTTTTTTTCCCGGTTCCATAATCGTTCGATTGCCGCCCGGAGCCACTCGCGAATGCAACCTCCAAGGATTTTCTTTGAGAGCTCGGCGTGGTCGGCAATCCTTCAAGACCGCCGACCACATGAAGCTCACCGTACCGCTGTCGACGCCACGGGTGAGGCCCTCTCCTCCTCGATGATGCGGCGAACCTGATCGCGGAACGCGGCCTTCTTGCGATCGATTAACATCATGCGCAAAGCCCGCTCGTCCGACGGCGTTTGGTAAATCTGGCCGAGCTCGCTAAGCGAGTACTTCCCCGGCTCGAGATCGAGCGACTTGCGCAAAACTGCGCCGGGTTCGGCGAAGGCCGGGCTCGCGACAGCCAGAGCGACACCAACAAGGGTTGCTTTTATGAACATCATCATTCTCCTTTGCTTTCGTCGTCCAGGCACCCTGCCTGAACTGAAATCAACGATACCTTTGACGGCGGGAAGAAGCCGTGAGGCAGACGGCGACTGCGCCGGGAAAAAAATGAGAATAGGCAGTAGACTTTTTTATTGCGCTCACGTTTCCGGCAGTTGAACTCACCCTTCATGAGGCCACCAGCGCGACAATACGCCAAGCTGACCTTGCGCGCCGGCGCAGCGAATGTCGTGTTGTGGATGGCTTCCGCATAGCAAGGCTTAAATGAGATTGCAGGTACCTTTTCGAAGCTGTCTTGTGTCCGGCCTGTTTGCGCGGTTCTTACCGCTGGCCCTGATGGGATCCGCAGATAAGGTTCCAATCTGCTTCGCGGGCAATTGCGCACTGGACATTCGGCGGAGCGTCCTGATCGTTGCGGTTGAAGTGTATACCATCACATCGTTGGTCTTGCTATCTCTTGGTGCGAGCCGACTTACGCGGCGTGCAGTTTGTAGGGCTCGTCCCTTGTCAGGACCGCCCACACGATCCGGGCCGTCTTGTTCGCCATGGCGACGGTTGCAAGCCGGGCTGGCTTCCTTTGCAACAACTTCGTCTGCCAAGGATCGGCGCGCTCTGGGTGGTTGGCGACTTGCCGCACGCGCGATGTCATGCCAATGACGATGACTGGCGCAGATACCGAGCGCCCATTTTGGTGATCTTTCCCAATTGCTCCTTGCCGCCAAGGGAGTGGTTGCGCGATGTCAGCCCCAGCCACGCGGCGAATTCTTGTCCGCTTTTTGAATTGGCGGCCAAAGCCAATCGTGGCAACTACGGCATAGGCTGTCACTGGTCCCACACCAGGAATGGTCTGTACGAGTTGCGCCTGGCGTCTGAGCCGTACTTGAAAGCGCAACATGATTTCATACCAGTCGAGGCGATTGTGCAGATCGACCAGCTGTCGGCTGAGGACGCGCAGAACGTCCGTCGCGAGCTCGGACAATTGCGTATGGCTGCATTCGAGACGGACTTTGCAAACGCGATGGCACGGGCGACACCATGAGCGATGGTGATCCCGAACTCCACTGCAAGGCTCCGGACCATGTTGATCAGCTGCGTACGCTGGCGCACGACGAAATCCCGGGCGCGATGCAGCGATAGAAGTGCCTGCTGCTGCTCGGTCTAGATCTTGACAAAGCGCATGGTCGGAAGGGTCACCGCCTCGCAGATCGCCTCTGCATGAACGGTATCGGAATTGCTCTGCTTCACGCAGGGCTTGACGTACACCGGTGGCATCAGTCGAACAGTGTGACCGAGCTTAGAAAGCTTTCGGGCCCGGTGATGGCTCGATGCGCAGGCTTCGATGCCAACAAAACAAGGGTCCAGGCACTGGAATAACGCCAGGACCTGCGCCCATCTCAATGGTCGGTTGAAGGCAACGTCTTCGGTCGCGGTTACTCCATGGGCTTAAAAGATGTTCTTGGCCAGGTCGAGGCCGACGGTGGTAACTTGCATGGGGTGAACGTCTGCGCGCTATTGAGCGTGTGATGTGGGCATTCGACCGAGCGAAACAACCCGACTGACATCATTAAAAAGATTGCTGACCCTATCCGCCACGAGACGAGTGAACTAACCGACGCCGGAAGCACGATGAAGTCGGAAAGAACCTTTTTACGATATTGTCGGCATTTACCGCGTGGGACACTGTAGTCCTAACCCTTTGTTCCGCATAGATGGTGCTTACAGCATTGGTGGGACACGTCGGCCTTTATTCCTTGGGTTTTTCGGGCTGATGGCAATCCCCTACGGGCTGCCACCTTTTCCTTACAACATCGCAGACTTGCAAACGCGGGCCTTACTCGACATATCCGGGCTATGGGTGTGACAAGACGCATTCTCACGGTTCTTGCCGTTGTTCTGGCCGGATTTGCCGCGGCCGAGACATCGGACGCGCCGCGCGTGCCGACTTCGGCCGCCGAAATCAGCCTGTCCTTCGCGCCGCTGGTCAAAGAGGCGGCTCCGGCGGTCGTAAACATCTACGCCCGCCGCGTGGTTCAGGCGCGGCGTAGCCCGTTCGAGGGTGATCCGTTCTTCGGCGGCTTGTTCCGTGATTTCGGAACGACTCGCCCCCGTGTGCAGAACTCGCTTGGGTCGGGGGTGATCGTTTCGTCTGACGGCTACGTGGTTTCGAACTACCATGTGGTTGGGCAGGCTGACGACATCCGCGTGGTACTCAATGACCGCCGCGAATACCAGGCGCGCGTCCTGATCGGGGACGAGGATTCCGACCTTGCCATCCTGAAAGTCGACGCCGAGGATATGCCCTTTCTCGAATTCCGAGACAGTGACACGGTCGAGGTCGGTGAGCTTGTTCTTGCCATCGGCAATCCGTTCGGCGTGGGGCAGACCGTGTCGTCGGGGATCGTGTCGGGCCTTGCCCGATCCGGTGCGGCGACCGGCAGCGCACGGGGGTATTTCATCCAGACCGATGCGCCCATCAATCCCGGCAATTCGGGTGGCGCTCTGATCGACATTGCGGGGCGCATGATCGGGATCAACACCTCCATTCTCACCCGATCAGGCGGGTCGAACGGGATCGGTTTTGCCATTCCGGCAGCGCTGGTCGCGCAGTTTCTTGAACAGGCGCGCGACGGCAAGACGGTGTTCGAACGCCCTTGGGCGGGCGCGACGGGGCAGCCTGTTGACGCTGATCTCTCGGACGGCCTGGGCCTGTCACGACCCGAGGGCGTGATCCTCACGGCGCTGCACCCCGCCAGTCCTTTGTCAGCAGCCGGAATGACCGTAGGCGATGTCGTCGTCGAGGTCGCGGGCCAGCCCGTGAACACCCCCGCCGAGATGGTGTTCCGCATGTCGGTGCGGGGCTTAGGCAAGACAGTCGACATGGGCTACCTGCACGAGGGCGCGTTGAAGCGCGCGACGGTGGCGCTGATCGCGCCGCCCGACGATCCCCCGCGAGACGCGCGCGTTCTGGGAGAGCGCGAGGTGCTGACCGGCCTCGAAGTCGCGCGGATCAACCCGGCGGTGTCCGCAGACCTGAACCTTCCTTTGACCGCCGAGGGCGTGGTGGTCGTTGACCCGGGCCCTTTGGGGCGGCGCGTCGGGCTGCAAACCGGCGACATCCTGCGGGGCATCGGGCGCATCGCGATTACCCATCCCGATGATATCGGCCCGGCCTTGCGCCGCGCCGCTCCCAGCATCGCCATTCAGGCAGAACGCCGAGGACAACGCCTGATCCTGCGGTTCCGGGCCTGACCGGTGGCGGATCTTTTCGATACCGATGACACGCCTGACGACGCGCCGCGGCCACTGGCGGATCGGCTCCGGCCCAGGAAATTGTCCGAAGTAATCGGGCAATCGCAGGTGATCGGGCCGGAGGCGCCGCTGACCGTGATGCTCGAGGCGGGCAGCCTTGGGTCGGTTGTCTTCTGGGGGCCACCCGGCGTGGGAAAAACCACGATCGCGCGGCTGCTGGCGGATGAAACCGATCTTCATTTCGTTCAGATCAGCGCCATTTTCTCGGGCGTTCCGGAACTGCGCAAGGTGTTCGATGCGGCCAAGCAACGGCGCAAGGCAGGACAGGGGACGCTGCTTTTCGTGGACGAAATCCACCGTTTCAACAAGGCGCAGCAGGACAGCTTTCTGCCGCATATGGAAGACGGCACGATCCTTCTGGTCGGTGCCACTACGGAAAACCCGTCCTTCGAGTTGAACGCCGCTCTGCTCAGCCGGGCCCAGGTTCTGGTGCTCGAGCGGCTTGACCTGGCCGATCTTGAAAGGCTTGCGCAGAGGGCCGAAGTGGAACTGGACCGCACCCTTCCGCTTGATGGCCCGGCGCGGGAGAACCTGCTCGAGATGGCGGATGGCGACGGGCGTGCGCTGCTCAACCTGATCGAACAGGTGATGGCGTGGAAAACGGACAAAAAGCTGGATAGTGCGGCGCTGGCGCAACGTCTGATGAAGCGGGCCGCGCAATACGACAAATCCGGTGATGCGCATTACAACCTGATCTCGGCGCTGCATAAGTCGGTGCGCGGGTCCGACCCGGACGCGGCGCTCTACTGGTTCGCGCGGATGCTGGATGCGGGGGAAGATCCCCGTTACCTCGCGCGCCGCATTACCCGGATGGCGGTCGAAGATATCGGCCTTGCCGATCCGCAGGCGCAGGCGGTCTGCCTGCAAAGCTGGGAAACCTTCGAACGGCTTGGCAGCCCCGAGGGCGAATTGGCGATTGCGCAGGCGCTTGTCTACATCGCCCTGGCTCCGAAATCGAACGCCGTCTATGCCGCTTACAAAGCCGCGCGCCGTGCCGCCAAGACGACCGGATCGCTGGTGCCGCCCAAGCACATTCTCAACGCACCGACCAAGCTGATGAAAGAACAAGGCTACGGGTCGGGCTATGCCTACGATCACGACGCCGAGGATGGGTTCTCAGGACAGGACTATTTCCCCGAAAGCATGGGCCGGTCCGAGTTCTACGCACCCGTCGAACGCGGGTTCGAGCGGGACCTGAAAAAACGGCTCGACTATTTCGCGCGCCTGCGGTCCAAGCGGAACGGGTGATCCGTCACGCCGTGACCCTGATCCATGTGCCCATCCCGGCCTGATGGTGGGCCAGCATGTGACAGTGTAACAGCCAATCACCGGGATTGTGCGCCTGAAACGCGATCTCGCGGGTTTCCTGCGGGTTGAGCAAGACGGTGTCGCGCAGCGGGCCGAGCCTACCATCCTCGTATACTTCGGAGAAATGCATCCCGTGCAGATGCATGGCGTGCGGAAACGCGGTGTCATTTGCCATCCCGATACGGACGCTTTCGCCAAGGGAGAGATCCAGCAACGGCGCGTCAGGCCGCCCGGCAACACCATTGAGTGCCCAGAAAAGACCCCGCCCGGCCAAGTCTCGGGCGTCCAGTTCTTGCCCGTCCACGCGCGCGGCGCGCATGCCGCCCATCGCGCCGCCTTCGACCAACAAGGTCGCGGTGCGCGCATTGGCAAGGTCGATGGGATAGTCCGGGTTGGGCGGCAGTGCATCAATCCTGTCGCGTGTCGCGACGGCCGGGCCTGAGATCGGGAAGCGCGCGATCGCGTATCCCCCGTTGCGTTCGTAAGTCACCAGAACCGCCTCATCCTCGGCCGAGGTGACATCGACGATCAGATCAACCCGTTGGGCCGGGGCAAGGACCAGTTCCTCGGGTATCCGCTGGGGCTGGGCAAGCGGCATCCCGTCCAGCGCGACCACCCAACCCTCCACTCCCATAAGCCCCAGGGTGAAGGTGCGCGCATTGGCGGCGCTGATAAGCCGTAACCGCAGACGCTCACCGCGTTTGACGGGGTAGGCCGGGTCGATCAGACCATTGGCAAGCCACAGGTTTCCGATCCGGCCTGCATGGCTGAGATCGTGAAAATTGTCGAATGCGGCGAGTGTGCCGTCCTGGTTGAGCCGGATATCATCGAGAACGAATGTCAGATCCTGATCGACATCCGGCGGATCGGTTTCGTCGATGATCAAGGGGCCGTACAGTCCGCGCTCGACCTGCTCCATGCTCTTGGCGTGGCTGTGATACCAATAGGTGCCCGCATCGGGCAGGGCGAAATCATAGGCGAACACCTCGCCGGTCCCGATGGGCGCTTGCGTCAGGCCCGGCACACCATCCATCGCGTTGTCCAGACGCAACCCGTGCCAATGCACGGCGGTGGCTTGCGGCAGCGTATTCTCCACGTCGATGGTCAGACGATCCCCCTGCCGCGCCCTCAGCGGACGACCGGGAAACGCTGCGTCAAAGGCCCAAAGATCGGTTTCGGGATATTCTGCCGGAAGAACCTGTTGCCGATGCGGAGCCGCGATCAGTCTCTGCGTGGCTGGTTGCGCAAGTGATGCCGATGACAGCAGCGGCGCGGCTGCAAGACTGCCGATGAACTGACGACGATCCATAGATGTCCCCTTCAAAACGATGAACGAAAGGTAGCTGACGCTAGCTAAAGCGCAACGGGGCTTTGCTTGACATCCCCCAGGCCGCGCGCGACAGAGCGTGCATGTTGACCACCCTGACACTCGTGGCCCTTGGCGGCGCTCTTGGTGCGAGCCTTCGCTACCTCACCGGGCTGGGCGTTCTGCGCCTGTTCGGGCATGGCGATTTCCCGGTCGCGATCCTGACGGTCAATGTCGTCGGGTCGTTCCTGATGGGGGTCTTCGTTGTGGCCGCTGCGCATCGCGGGCTGACGCATCTGTCGCCCTTCGTGATGACGGGTGTGCTTGGCGGGTTCACCACGTTTTCGGCGTTTTCGCTGGAAACGATGACGTTGATCGAACGCGGGCAACTCGGATCAGCGGCTCTATATATCACCCTGTCGGTCGGCCTTTCGGTCGGCGCGTTGGCGGTCGGCCTTTTGGCTGCGCGGAGTGTCCTTGCATGAGCCAGGTTCAGAAAATCACAGTTGGGCCAGGGGACGCGGATCAGCGGCTGGATCGCTGGCTGAAACGGCTGTTCCCGCATCTGGGGCAGGGCCGTATCGAAAAGATGTGCCGCAAAGGCGAGCTTCGTGTAGACGGAGGCCGGGTCAAGGCCAGCACGCGACTGGCCACCGGGCAGGAGGTGCGCATCCCGCCTCTGCCGGAACCCGGTGAGGTCAAGTCCCGCCCGAAACCCAGCGTGTCCGACAAGGATGCCGCCATGATGAAGGCGTTGGTCCTATACAAGGACGACCACATCATCGCGCTGAACAAGCCACCGGGCCTGCCGACCCAAGGTGGCAGCAAGCAGACCCGCCATGTCGACGGTCTCGCCGAGGCGTTGACCTTCGGTCTCGATGAAAAGCCGCGCCTTGTACACCGGCTCGACAAGGACACGTCGGGGGTGCTCTTGCTCGCTCGCACGAGGGCAGTTGCCGGTGCCTTGACCGAAGCCTTCCGTGCGCGTGAAACCCGCAAGATCTACTGGGCCGCCGTCGCCGGCGTTCCCACCCCGCCGATGGGCACGATCAAGTTCGGTCTCGTCAAGGCGCCCGGCCACGGCAAAGGCGGCGAAAACGAGAAGATGCGCGTCCTGCATCCGCGCGAAGTGGCCACGACCGAAGGCGCAAAACACGCAACCACCGATTACGCGGTGCTGAGCGCGCTTGCCAAACGGGCGGCGTGGGTGGCGTTGGTCCCTGTCACCGGGCGGACGCATCAGCTACGCGCTCATATGGCAGCCTTGGGACATCCGATTATCGGTGACGGAAAATACGGCGGATCGGGTCAGGAGAACCTCGGCGACGGGTGGGGTGCCATGATGGGCGGCGCGGTAAGCAACAAGCTTCATCTTCATGCACGTTCGCTTTCGTTCAAGCATCCGGTGACCGGATCGAAAGTGACCATCACCGCGCCTCTGCCCGAGCATATGCAGCGCACCTGGGGGTTCCTTCAGTGGGACCCGCGCGATGTACCTGCCGATCCGTTCGAGGAAATCGACGAATGATCCTCTCGACGTCGCGTTTGACGCAGACTGTTTCCGTCACGGTCAGCTTCGGCGGACGGCCAGCTACCCAAAGACCTGCCTGAAGGGAGAACCACTCATGAGCGAATGGGCCCCCAAACGTTTCTGGAAAACCGCCGATACCGTCGAAGTCCCTGGCGGCTATGGCGTGGTTCTTGACAGTCGTCCCGTGCGAACCCCGGCCAAGGCCGTTCTTCACGTTCCGAGTGCCGCGTTGGCACAGGAAATCGCCGCCGAGTTCGACGCGCAGGAAGATCGCATCGATCCGCGCACGATGCCGTTCACCCGCATGGCGAATGCAGCTGTGGATAAGGTGTCGATCCAACGTTCCGAAGTTGCCGATATGCTCGCCGAATACGGGGACAGCGATCTTCTGTGCTACCGGGCCGACGCGCCCGACGAACTGGTCGCCCGACAGAACCAGCAATGGGATCCGCTTCTGGACTGGGCCGCGCAGGCGTTGAATGCCCGTCTGGTGCCTCGCGTTGGCGTTATCCACGAGCCGCAGGATCCGGCGGCCCTGTCCGAGCTCCGGACCAGAGTGCACAAAATGTCGGCATTCGAACTGGCGGCCTTTCACGATCTCGTGTCGATCAGTGGCTCTCTGGTGATCGGGTTTGCCGCCAAGGAACGAGCCGTCCCGGCCACCGAGCTCTGGGCAGTCTCAAGGGTCGACGAAGCCTGGCAGGAAGAGCAATGGGGCAGGGATGATGAGGCTCACGAGATGGCCGAGTTGAAGAAGGCCGCCTTTTTGCACGCCGACCGTTTCATGCGATTGATCGACAGGCAAAGCGCATCCTGACGCAAGGGAAAGTCAGAGGCTCTGGTCAAAAATTAGGCTATTCGGCTTGACCTCTGCGCGTGAATCCTAACAAAATTGACTCCATCGTCGGTAGGGTTCACCCTACTTTCGTAGCATGGGCGGACATTCGCTCGTAAACCGCGCGCAACGCGCGGGCTAACAGGAAGAGGTAAACATGAAAAAAATTGCAATTCTTGGCGCGATGACCGCGGCTGGCCTTTCGGCTGGCGTTGCGTCTGCTGCCACGCTTGACGACGTGAAGGCGCGCGGCAAGCTGAACTGCGGCGTGACCACCGGTCTCGTCGGATTTGCAGCTCCGAACGCAAACGGCGAATGGGAAGGCTTCGACGTCGGCGTTTGCCGTGCTGTTGCCGCTGCCGTTCTCGGAGACCCGACCGCGGTTGAGTTCGTCCCGACAACCGGTAAGACGCGCTTCACCGCGCTTGCTTCGGGTGAAATCGATCTGCTCGCACGTAACACAACCTGGACATTCTCGCGCGATGTCGACCTCGGCTTCGAGTTCGTTGGCATCAACTATTACGACGGTCAGGGCTTCATGGTTCCGAAAGAACTGGGCGTGTCCTCTGCCAAGGAACTCGACGGCGCGACAGTCTGCATCCAGACCGGCACCACGACCGAGCTGAACCTCGCGGACTACTTCCGCAAGAACAACATCAGCTACGAGCCGGTTCCGATCGAAACCAACGCCGAAGCGCAGCCGCTCTACCTCGAAGGGGCGTGCGACGTCTACACGACCGACGCATCCGGCCTTGCCGCGACACGCGCCGCGTTTGAAAACCCGGGCGACCACGTCGTTCTGCCGGAAATCATCTCGAAAGAACCGCTGGGCCCGCTCGTGCGTCACGGCGACAACCAATGGGGTGATATCAACCGCTGGGTCCTCAACGCGCTGATCGCGGCCGAGGAACTGGGTGTCACATCCGCAAACGTCGAAGAACTGGCATCGGCAGCGGGTGAAAACCCCGAAGTCAACCGTCTGCTGGGCACAGAAGGCACGCTGGGCGAAATGCTTGGCCTCGATGCCGACTGGGCTGTTCGCGCCATCGCTGCCGGCGGCAACTACGGTGAACTCTTCGAGAAGAACATCGGTGAGAACACACCGATCGGTCTGGCACGCGGTCTCAACGCACAGTGGACCGAAGGCGGCCTGCTCTACAGCCCGCCCTTCCGCTAAGATCGAAACTTCGGAAAAGGGCGCGGATCACTCCGCGCCCTTTTTCAAATCAAAGAACAAGCCTTCGGAGACGGCATCAGAGCACGTGAAGTGCCGCCAGCGAACTCCGGAAAAACAGGGATAAGAGAATGTCGACAATTACAGACCCACCGGCGGGGTCGTTTCGGCTGTCTATGCTGATCAACGACACGCGTTACCGGTCGTACACGTTCCAATTCATAGCGCTGGTCCTATTGATCGTGGCCTTCGCGTATCTTGGCCTGAACCTTATTGCCAATCTGCAAGCCGCCGGCCTGAATATTTCATATCAGTTTCTCGGGGAACCCGCCGGGTACGACATCAACCAGACCCTGATCCCGTATACCAGCCAGTCCACCCATTGGCAGGCGTCACTGGTCGGCGTTCTGAACACGCTGCTCGTCGCGCTTCTGGGCTGCCTCATGGCCACGGTGATCGGCGTGTTCGTCGGCGTCATGCGCCTGAGCAACAACTGGCTCGTGCGCCAGCTGATGTCGATCTATGTCGAGATTTTCCGCAACGTTCCGGTGCTGATCTGGATCCTGATCATCATGGCGATCTTCATCGCCGTGTTGCCGCAGCCCCGCGATTTCCGCGGTGAAGATGCCGAGGCGTCGATGGTGCTTGGGGCCTTCGCCTTCACAGGGCGTGGCTTCTACTCGCCGGCTCCGATCTTCGGTCCGGGCTCCGGTGTGGTGGTTGCCGTGTTCCTCGCCTCGATCGCGGGTATCTTCGCGTTCCGCAACTATGCCAAGAAAGCCCTCTACGACCGTGGCCAACTGATCCCGACACTCTGGCCGTCGATTGCGATCTTCTTTATCCCGGTCATCCTTGCCTACTTCGTCATGGGCCGACCGATCACTCTGGATTACCCGTCGCTTCAGGGCTTCAACTTCCAGGGCGGCATCTTCATGCGCAACTCCCTGATTGCGCTCTGGTTCGCCTTGTCCATCTACACCGCGGCCTTCATCGCCGAGAACGTGCGCGCCGGGATCCTTGCCGTGAGCAAGGGCCAGACAGAGGCCGCCGCATCTCTGGGCCTGCGCCCGCGTCGGATCATGAACCTTGTCGTTCTGCCGCAAGCGCTGCGTGTCATCATCCCGCCGCTGATTTCGCAATACCTGAACCTCACCAAGAACTCGTCGCTGGCGATTGCCGTGGGGTACATGGATCTCACCGGGACGCTGGGGGGCATCACGCTCAATCAGACGGGCCGCGCGATCGAAGCGATCTTCCTGTTGATGTTGTTCTACCTCGCCATCTCTCTTGCGATTTCGGCGATCATGAACGTCTACAACAACGCCGTAAGACTGAAGGAGCGCTGAGATGTCGGACACACACGCACAGACAGTTGCCTTCGTCAGGGACACCATGCTGCCCGAGCAACCGCCCCCCGCATCCGAGGCGGGCGTCATCAAATGGATGCGGGAAAACCTTTTCAAGGGCTGGTTCAACTCGCTCCTGACGATTGTCTCGCTCTACTTCATCTACAAGATCGTCAGCGGCGCGTATCCCTGGTTTGCCAACGGTATCTGGACCACCAGTTCGCTTGCGGAATGCCGCGAAATGCTGGGCGGCATGACCGGGGCCTGTTTCTCGGTCCTGACCGAACGCTGGAACCAATTGCTGTTCGGGTTCCAATACCCGTCCGACGCCTATTGGCGCCCGACGCTGGCGTTCTTCGGGCTGATCTTGGCTCTCGTTCCGGTGCTCTACCCAAAGGCAGCTCGACAGTTGTTGATCGTCACCGGCCTTTACCCGTTCGTCGCCTATTGGCTGATCTGGGGCGGGACGCTTCTTATTCCGCTGATGGTGCTGGCGGGTCTGATCGCAGGCTACTTCGCGTTCAAGCAATTCGAACGCCAAAGCTTTGCAATGGGCCTGCTCGCGGGCGCCGTGGCGACGATCGTTGTCATCTGGGCCGGGGGCATCATCCCTGCGTCGATGCCCGATGTCTTGGCACTTGAGGCCGTTCAGTCGCGCAACCTTGGGGGGTTCATGCTCAACATGATCCTCGGCACGGTCTGCGTGTCGCTGTCGCTGCCGTTCGGCATCCTTCTCGCTCTTGGGCGTCAGTCCTCAATGCCGATCATCAAATGGATCTGCGTGATCTTCATCGAATTCATCCGGGGTGTGCCGCTCATCACGTTGCTCTTCGTGGCGAACGTGGTTCTGGCCTATTTCTTCCCGCCGGGGTCGAACATCGACCTTGTTCTGCGCGTGATCATAATGATCACGATGTTCGCATCGGCCTACATCGCCGAGGTCATCCGAGGCGGCCTCGCGGCGCTTCCGCGCGGGCAGTACGAGGCGGCGGACAGCCTTGGTCTTGATTACGCGCAAGCGATGCGGCTGATCATCCTGCCACAGGCGCTGAAGATTTCCATCCCCGGGATCGTGAACGTCGCGGTGGGCCTCTTCAAGGACACCACGCTTGTGTCGGTCATTTCGATGTTCGATCTCGTGGGCATGATCCGCGGCCCGATCCTTGCCTCGACTGAATGGAACGGCGTGTATTGGGAACTCTGGGGCTTTGCGGTCTTCGTGTTCTTCATCGTCTGCTTCAGCATTTCCAAATATTCGCAGTGGCTCGAGCGTCAGCTTGCCACCGATCATCGATAAAGCCCTCAAGTCGCAAAAGCGCTAGGGTAATAATCAGGAGGCCTGACAATGGCTGAAACAATGCTTCAAAACGCCCCCGTGGATCGTACGGTCTCGGATGAGGTGGCGATCCAGATCCAGAACATGAACAAGTGGTACGGCACGTTCCACGTTCTGCGCGACATCGACCTTACGGTCTATCGCGGCGAACGGATTGTCATCGCGGGCCCGTCCGGATCCGGCAAATCCACGCTCATCCGCTGCATCAACGCGCTCGAGGAACACCAGAAGGGCTCGATCACCGTCGATGGCACCTTGCTGTCCAACGACATCAAGAACATCGACACGATCCGCTCCGAGGTCGGGATGGTGTTCCAGCACTTCAACCTGTTCCCGCACCTAACCATCCTGGAAAACTGCACGCTCGCCCCGATCTGGGTCCGCAAGACACCCAAGCGCGAGGCCGAGGAAACGGCGATGCACTTCCTCGAAAAGGTCAAAATCCCCGAGCAGGCCAACAAGTACCCCGGTCAATTGTCAGGCGGTCAGCAGCAGCGCGTGGCGATCGCCCGTTCGCTCTGCATGAAGCCCCGGATCATGCTGTTCGACGAACCGACATCGGCGCTCGACCCCGAGATGATCAAGGAGGTGCTCGATACGATGGTGAGCCTTGCCGAAGAGGGTATGACGATGCTCTGCGTGACGCACGAAATGGGCTTCGCCCGTCAGGTCGCGAACCGCGTGATCTTCATGGACGCGGGTCAGATCGTGGAGCAGAACGAACCCGAAGAGTTCTTCAACAATCCGCAGAACGAACGCACCAAGCTTTTCCTGAGCCAGATCCTAGGCCACTAAAAGACGCCACCTGTTGAACGAAACGCCCCGGAGGATGTCCGGGGCGTTTTGCGTTCAGGGCGTTCCTGTGGCAATCACTTCGCGCGGCACAGCAAAACCGTCGCATCGGCCCATGCCCATACGCACATCCGCCCAGTCATCAACGTCGAACGAAACCAGGGTAGTCGCGCAGGTCGGGTAATCCGAAAAGCGCGAATGGTCTGGCGCCGACGACACCAGTTGATGTGCGCAGTCCGCGATGCCGTAGTTGTGCCCCAGCAACAGCACCGTGTCGGCAGAGGCGGTTTGTAAGACCGACAGGATGTCCTCGGCTTCGGAGAGATACAACGCCCGCTCGAAACGCGTGGGACATTCGGGCAGATCAAGCAGATCGAGCGTCTGACGCGTGCGGGTGGCGGTCGAGCACAGAACCTCGTCCGGCACCCAACCCTGCGCAACCTGCCATGCGCCCATCGCCGGTGCGCTTTGCTGTCCACGCGTATTCAACGGACGGCTGTGATCATCGCCGGTCGCCGACCAGTCCGATTTCGCATGTCGCATGAGGATCAATCGTTTCACGAGGACGCGGCCTTTCGTTGGACGTTGGATCACTCTCCCAAAAATGCCCGCATGTGGAAAGCGGATTGTTCCGGCAGGCGCCCGAACCTTTGCGAGACCGGACAGGCCCGGCGCACCAGGCATCCCTCGCGACACGCTGCTCCCTCGGGCGACCTGATATGCGCCATGCAGGCGGGTACATCGTAGGCCTGTCCCTCGACCAAGGCTCCGACCGGGCAGGCGGTCTTGCAAGGTGTCCCGGCGCAGCTGTCGCAGGGGGCGCGGAGTGGGGATAACGGAAGTTCAATCCTCTCACGCAGTGCGAGGGCCGCGCGAAAGCTGATGAAAAGACCCGCCGTATCATGGACCAGGAGCCCCACCGGTGACGGCCAGCTCTGGCCGGTGCGCTCTGCCCAAAGCAGGAAGGGCGCGTAAGGTGGCCCGTCATAAGGAAAGATACCTGTGCCGCCAAGTGGCGTCGCAAGTTCGCTGACCACCCGCTTTGACCAGCGGTCCAACGGATGCGCTTGCCCGTCGCGATACTCTGGCGATGCTGTGAAGATCGCCCAGAAGTTGGGCTCATCGGGGCCGAGCAGGACCAGTGTACCTGTGTCTGCAGGAGCGCCATCGCCGCCGCCGGGATGAAACGCGCCCCGAACCGCCAGACCAAGCGACCGGGCGGCCGTGTCCAGTTCAGACACACTCACCGCAAGGGACGGATCAAAGACCCCGCGCCATGCTCGGTGAACAGCTCCAGAAGACAGGCATTCGGCACCCGACCGTCCAGGATAACCACCGCCCGCACGCCCTCTTCGATGGCCTTTAGCGCAGTTTCGGTTTTCGGGATCATACCGCCCGCGATCGTGCCATCCTCGATCATGGCGGTCACTTCCTCCGGGGTCATGGAGGTGACGACATTGCCGCTGCCGTCCTTCACGCCACTGACATCGGTCAACAGCAAAAGCCGGTCGGCCTTCAACGCCCCGGCAATCGCTCCGGCAGCGGTATCACCATTGACGTTGAATGTCTCGTTCGGTTGCATCCCTGTCGCGACCGGGGCCACGACCGGGATGATGCCCGCCTTGAACAGATCGCGCAGAACCTGCGGATTCATCTCGACCGGGCGGCCGACGAACCCTAGTTCCGGGTCATCCGCCTCGCAGACCATGAGGTCATCATCCTTACCCGACAGGCCTACGGCGCGTCCACCTTCGTCCATGATCGCCTGCACGATGCGCTTGTTGACCAGACCGGTCAGCACCATTTCCACGACCTGCACAGTGGCCTTGTCCGTGACCCGCTTGCCGCGCACGAATTCCGATTGGATGCCCAGCTTGGTCAGCATGTCGTTGATCATCGGCCCGCCTCCGTGCACCACGATCGGGTTGATCCCGACCTGGCGCATCAGAACGATATCGCGCGCAAATTCAGCCATCGCGTCATCGTCGCCCATCGCGTTGCCGCCGAATTTCACGACGACGACCGCCCCCGCGTAGCGCTGCATATAGGGCAGGGCCTCGGACAAGGTGCGGGCGGTTGCGATCCAGTCGTGGTTCATATCTCGGGATTTCATCTGGTTGTTCATCCTTGCCAGAACGCGGCCTGACCCTGACCTTGTGTGCGACATGCCCGATCAGGAGGCAAGCCGATTTGCAATCCCGACCCTAGCTGATCCCGGCGATGATGCTGCGCAAGGTCGCGATGCCGTCGCCCTTTTCGCTGCTCGTCAGAACCAGCTCGGGGTAGGCGGCCGGGTGTTTCGCCAGCTTGTCACGCACCTGCGCCAGCAGGCTGTCGCAATGCGACGGTTTGATCTTGTCTGCCTTGGTCAGAACCACCTGAAACGTCACGGCGCTTTTGTCGAGAAGGGTCATGATCTCCTCATCGACGGGCTTGATGCCGTGTCGGCTGTCCACCAGCACGAAAGCGCGACGCAGGCTGGCCCGCCCCGAAAGATACTGCTTGAGCAATGCCTGCCATTTTTCGACCACCTGCACGGGCGCATTGGCATAACCATAGCCGGGCAGGTCGACGATGTAGCGTTCATCGCCAAGCGTGAAATAGTTGATCTCTTGCGTCCGTCCGGGCGTGTTCGACGCACGGGCAAGCGCCTTACGTCCGGTCACGGCGTTGATGAGCGACGATTTCCCCACGTTCGATCGCCCCGCGAAACAGACCTCGATCCGGTCATCCGCCGGAAGGCCGGACATCGCAACGACGCCTTTGAGGAAATCCACCTCACCCGCGAAAAGCTTGCGCCCGGTTTCACGGCTGATCTCGTCCGGCTCTTCGGCCAGAGGGAAACGAAGCTGCATGTCAGACACGGGTCACCTCATCGCCAGCTTTGATCTCGCCACCTTGGATCACCTCGGCCCGGACCGAGAAATCCTGATGCCCCCAACTGGCCAACGCGCCCAGAACATCGGCGTCCCGCAATCCCGTGTCGGGATTGCTATGCGTCGACTTGCACCGATCCGTGCGTTCCCGCACCCGCAGCACCGCGTCGCCGATGCGGATTTCACGATCGTCCCAATCGAACTCTTCCCACGGTGCAAGACCGTCGATCCAGATATTGCCCCGCCACCGCAGATGCGACAGGGGCCGACCGACGCGCTGCTCGACCGCGCGGTGCGAGGCATGGTTGCACAAGGTCACGCTGGGAAAATCGCTGTCGGTGAATGCCTGTGCCTGACCCTTGACAAGCCGGGTCGGCTGCAATGCATCATCGGGGGCAAGGGCCTTTGCCCATGTGATGAACAGGTCGCTTTCGGTTTCGGGATCGAAGGTCAGTGCGTCCTGATCCGGATGGTGCAGCGTGATCCGGCCGGATGCGGGATCGTGGCGTGCGGAGATTGCCATCAAACTTGGCAATTTCGCCACGCGGCAGAAATTACCGCACGGTGCCCAAGCGCTGCCATCTACCTTCGACCGTTCGTGCGCCACGGCCCAAAGCCGGTCCAGCGGCATCGCCTTGCCGGGTTCGAGGGTCACCGACATCAGCGCTTCCCGACCGTGGCTCTTGATCGGATGCCGCCAGATCTCGGTGACTGTCGCCGTCATTTTTCGCCCGTTTTGGCGCTGCGCTTGATGCTCGATTTGATGTTTCCGAACACGTCCGGCTTATACCCTTGCGAGCGCATGATCAGGTACTGCTGCGTGAACGTGATCGTGTTGTTCGCGATCCAGTAGACCACGAGACCGCTTGCAAAGCCGCCCAGCATGAACATGAACACCCACGGCATCCAGGCAAAGATCATCGCCTGGGTCGCATCAGTGGGCGCCGGGTTCAGCTTTTGCTGCAACCACATCGAAATGCCCAGAAGCAGCGGCAGGATGCCGATAAAGACAAGCGCCAGCAACGATCCCGGTTCCGGCGCGGCCCAGGGCAGTAAACCGAAGAGGTTGAAGATCGATGTCGGGTCCGGCGCGGACAGGTCCTGGAACGGACCGAGCCAGGGCGCGTGGCGCAGTTCCAGAGTGACGAAGATCACCTTGTAGAGCGAGAAGAAGATCGGGATTTGCAACAGGATCGGCAGGCAGCCAGAAGCCGGGTTCACCTTCTCCTTCTTGTACATCTCCATCATTTCCTGCTGGAGCTTCTGCCGGTCGTCGCCCGCGCGCTCCTTGATCTTTTCCATCTCCGGCTGAAGCTCTTTCATCTTCGCCATCGACACGTAGGATTTGTATGCCAACGGGAACAGGATGGCCTTGATGATCAGTGTCAGGCCGATGATCGCCCAGCCCATGTTGCCGATCAGCAGATTGAGATGGTGCAGCAGCCAGAAGATCGGCTTGGTCAGGAAAAAGAACCAGCCCCAGTCAATCGCGTCGATGAAACGGTCGACGCCGTTGTTCTGGTACTCGCGGATGGTTTCCCATTCCTTGGCCCCGGCGAACAGCTGTGTGGTCACTTCCTGCGTCTGACCGGGGGCGATGGTCACTGTCGGCTGCACCGCCTCGGTCTGGTAGATATTGCTGGCGTCGTTGTACTTGGCCACCTGCCGGAACGGCGTGCCGGTATCCGGAATCAGCGTCGTCATCCAGTAGTGGTCGGTAAAGCCGATCCAGCCGCTTTCCGCCACCTGCGTGACCTCGGCCCGGGCGCCCTCGGTCGGGACCACCGGGAAATCGGTCATGTCGTCGTAGTCGATCTCGGCAAGCGTGCCGTCCGCCATCGCGACGACGCCTTCGTGCAGAATGAAGAAATTCTTCAGGTCCGCAGGTTCGCCATGCCGCGCAATCAGGCCATAGGGCGCGACCGATATCGCGGTGTCGGTGGTGTTCTCGATCGATTGGGTGACGGTGAACATGAAGTCGTCGTCGACCTCGATCAATCGGCGGAAAATCGTTCCGTTGGGGCTTTCCCAGCGGAGCGTGATCGGGCTGTCCGTGGTCAGCCTGTCACCGCTTTCGACGGTCCAGTCGGTCGTGACACTGGGCACGTCCTCGAGCGTCAGGCCACCGCCGGGTGCCCAGCCGAAAAGCGCATAATAAGGGCTGGCGGTGCCGACCGGATTGAGAAGATGCACCACGTCGGAATTCGGCTCCACGCTGACCCGGTAGTCCTTCAGGGACAGGTCGTCGATCCGGCCGCCGGCAAGCGAGATCGAGCCGGTCAAACGGTCGGTTTCGATCTCCACGCGCGGCGCATCGGCGACCGCCGTGGGGCCGGCCTGCGTGGCTGTGGAGGTGTCGACCGGGGCCGCATCCGGGGTGGTTGCGATCGGCGCGGTCTCGGTCTGGCTCGCTGGCGGCAAGGCCGTTTCAGGATCGAGCGCCGGGTCCGGTGGCGGGAACAGCACAAACCAAACGAGAATGACCGCAAAGCTCAGCGCTGTCGCGATTAAAAGATTCTTGTTCTGATCGTCCATAGGGGACCGCCGCCTGTGGTTTTTGGATTACCGCTGCGTTCAACAGGCACTGTGCCTGAAGGTCAAGCGGATTCACAGGCAAGTTCGGCCTATGCGGCATTTGTTCAGCAGGTTGTGAAGCCGAGGTTGATGACTATTTGACCCGCCGTAAACGGACCCCATTGGCGGGTTCTTCGCGCCCCTGTCGTTCAGCCAGCCATGCGCCGATATCGCCTGCCGATCCCGGTTCGGCGAAAAGAAATCCCTGTGCGTGACCACAGCCAAGGTCCCGCAGGACACCGTGCTCACCCAACGTTTCGACACCGCATCCGACAGTCTGCATCTCGAGCCGGTCGGCCAGCCCGATGATCGCGCTCAGGATGCGTTGCCGATCTTCCGACAGGTCCGAGCCCATAACCAACTGCCTATCGATCTTCAGCCGCTGAAACGGAACGCTTTGCAATTGGGAGACACCGCACGTCCCGGTGCCGAAATTGTCGAGGTCGATCGCGCATCCGATCTCGGACAGGGCGATCAGGTTGCGTTGGCTGATATCGTCATTCGAGCCGCGCAAAACGGTTTCTGAAATCTCCAAGACAAGGCGATGCGCGAGGACGCCGCTTCGATCCAACGCGACCGCGATATGATCAGGCAGATCCGGATCAAGCAACTCGGCTTCGGACAGGTTGACGCTGATCGTCGGGACCGACAGGCCCGCACCATCCCAAGTCTGAAGCGCGTTCAGAGCTCGTATCACCACCGATTGGCCGAGCCTAACCATCTGTCCGGTCTCCATTGCCGCAGGAAGAAACGCCGCCGCAGGGAGGATTCCCCGTGTTGGATGATCCCATCGCGCCAGTGCTTCCATGCCGGTCACATCGCCCGTCCGAACGCTGACCTGTGGTTGAAAGAAAGCCTGTATCTGGCCCGCATCCAGCGCCCCGGCGATGTCATCCTGCAAATCGCGGCGGGCCTTGTGTCTGCGCGACAGCTTGTCCGACCAGACGCGCGTTGTCGGCGTGCCCGACTCCACCGCATCGGTCAGCGCCTGTATGGCGGAGTCGAGCCATATGTCCGCCGTCACGTTTCTCCCGAAATTCAGTGATGACGCGATTCCGATGTTCACTGTCACATACTGGCTGACGCCATTGATGGAAATCGGCTCTTCTGCGGCGAGGCGCAGTCGCTTGGCCAGATCGAGGAGGCTGTCCAGCTTGAGCCTGAATCCCGGCGCGATGAGGAGGGTGAATTGGCAATCACCCGACCGGAAGACATGGTCCGATTGCCGAAGCGCCGACGTCAGACGCGTTTCGATCACGTCGCGCGCCTCATCCGCGCGGGTCGGCCCGAAGGCGTCAGAGATCGCATCGAGCCCGGATATCCGCAGTTGGAGGCAAGCGGTTGTCTGGCCGTTGTGCAAAGCCATCGCAAGGAAATCCTCCGCGACCTCTTCGACCGAGGCCGTGTCTTCCAAATCGGTCCTGCCACCATCCGACATCTGTCCGAACCCACCGGTCAGGGCATAGACCAAGGGCGTGAGTAGGGCGCAGAACACCAACAGGACTTCGCCGCCCCCCCAGTAGGCGGCCAGCGATATGGCCGGCAGAAAGGCCAGCATTTGCGGGCCTTGCAGGCCACGCCGGATCAAAAGCTTCAGGTTCTTCGCATCAAGTCCAGGTCGCATAGCCATCGTGCCCCGAATTCGTTTCGAGGACGATGACAGAAAACCGGTGACTCAAGGTTTAACGCAGAACAGGAATTTCCGAAGAATTCTCATTATCCTGGGTTGCAGATGTCCGAAGCCCTTTGAAATCAAAGAGATCACTGTCCAGGAGATGCGACGGGCGCGCATTGGTCAAGGCCCGGAACATGACTTGCCGACGGCCCGGGCTGTTCTTTTCCCAACCATCGAGGATCGCCTTGACCTGTTGCCGTTGCAGCCCGTCCTGGCTGCCGCACAGGTCGCAGGGAATGATCGGATACCGCATCGCTGTCGCGAATTTTTCGCAATCGGCCTCGGCGACATGGGCGAGAGGGCGGTAGACGAAAAGATCGCCCTCTTCGTTGACCAGTTTCGGCGGCATGGTCGCAAGCCGTCCTCCGTGAAAAAGGTTCATGAAGAAGGTCTCTAGAATATCGTCGCGATGGTGGCCAAGCACCACGGCAGAGCACCCTTCTTCGCGTGCGATCCGGTAGAGATTGCCACGCCGAAGCCGCGAACAGAGCGCGCAGTAAGTGCGCCCCTGCGGGACCTTATCGACGACGATGGAATATGTGTCCTGGTATTCGATCCGATGGGGAACCCCCATTTTCTCCAGAAACTCGGGCAAAACCGTCGCCGGAAATCCCGGCTGCCCTTGATCGAGATTGCAGGCCAGAAGCTCCACCGGCAAAAGGCCGCGCCATTTGAGCTCGTGCAGCACCGCGAGCAGGGTGTAGCTGTCCTTGCCGCCCGACAGGCACACCAGCCAACGGGCATCGCGTTCGATCATGCCATATTGCTCGATCGCTTCGCGCACATTCTGCACGATGCGCTTGCGCAGCTTCTTGAACTCGGTGGTTTTGGGTGCACCGTAGAACAGCGGGTGAATGTCGTCGGCATCATCAAGCATGTGCTGGATCTACGTTGGAACCGGCAGGCCGACAAGTCCCGTCAGCGCGCGCGCGGTTTGGCGCGCAGGGTGGGGTCTGCCTCGGTCGGGTCTTCGGGCCAGGGGTGTTTCGGATAGGCCGCGCGCATGTCCTTGCGTACATCCGCATAAGACCCGGCCCAGAAGCCCGGCAAATCCATAGTGGTCTGCACCGGACGGCGGGCGGGGGACAACAGTGTCACACGTAACGGTGTCCTGCCGACGCAGGGGTGGGTCTTCTGGCCGAACATCTCTTGCAGGCGCAGGGCGATCTCGGGATGGTCCCCGGAATAATCAATCGGGATCTCGCGGCCCAGAGGGGTGGTGAACTTGCCCGGCACGGATTGATCCAAGGCCTGCATCTGTGGCCAGTCCAGCATGGCGCGCAGGGGACCCAAAAGGTCGAAACGTTTCCAGTCCTCGGCGCTGCGAACCCCGGTCAGGTGCGGCAGCAACCAGTCGTCCAGAGACGTCAGCAGCGCGCCATCGGACATATCCGGCAGGTCCTGCCCGGCTTCTCGAGCCAATGCCACGCGGGCAATGAAACGCCGCGCTGCATCCGTCATCGCCGGGGCAAGCCCGAGGTCGCGCACCCCGTCCAGCATCGCTTCCGCCACCGCCTCGGGAGGCGCGTCTTTCCACACCCGGTCGTCCAGCGCGATCGCACCCAGCTTTTCCTGCTGCCGCGACACCACGCGCCGGTCGCGCTTCGACCAGGCGCACAGGTCGACCCATGTGATCTGGTCGGAAAACAGCGCCCGAACCGCGCTTTCGGTGATCTGCACGGCCTGTCGGATGCGGGCTTCGCGCGGGTTGCCGTCCAGATCCGTCGCCACGATCAGGCGCGCACCGGCCAGCGCATCGCAGTCCTCCATCACCGCGCCCTTGCCGCCCGACAGTTGATAACGCGGGGCGTCGCCCTTGCGGCGCAGACCGATCCGGTCTGGATAGGCCAGTGCTGCCATTTCCGCGGAGCTCAACCCTTGGGTTGAACCAGCAGGCGCGGCATTCGCCAGCCGTTTGGTCTCGGTCCGGATCCGGTCCAGCGCGCCGCGATTGAGCGTTGCGCGCCGTGTCTCGGCAAAGCGCTTGGGATCGCGCAGCGCCTTGAGCCGCAGGGTCAGGTCAACCCCGCCGCCCTGCACCGGGTCGCGATCGGCCATTAGCGCGGCAAGCGGTGCCGCGTCTTTCCCGGCAACAGCCACCATATGAGCCAGCCTCGGGTGCAGCGGCAAACCCGACAGCATGCGCCCGTGGTCCGTGATCCGGTTCTGCCGGTCAAGCGCGCCCAGCATCCGCAGCAGCGCCTGCGCCTCGGCATAGGCCCCTTCGGGAGGCGGGGTCAGGAACGGCAGATCCGCCGGCTGTGCGCCCCAGAGCGCCAGTTCCAGCGCCAGGCCGGCCAGGTCTGCCGCTTCGATCTCTGCCGGGGGAAAGGCGCTCAGGGCGCCGTCTTCGCCCTTGGTCCACAGCTTGTAGGCCACCCCTTCGGCAACCCGCCCCGCACGTCCTGCGCGCTGCGTCGCCTCGGCCTTGGTGACCTTTTCCGTCACCAGCCGCGACATGCCAGACCCCGGATCGAACCGGGCGCGGCGGGCAAGGCCGCCATCGACCACCACGCGAATGTCCTCGATGGTCAGCGAGGTCTCGGCGATCGACGTGGCCAGCACCACCTTACGCCCATGCGGTTCGGGGCGGATCGCGTCCTGCTGTGCCTTGAAGGGCATGGCACCGAACAGCGGGCGGATATGGCAATCGCCGGGCAAACGTCCGTTCAGCGCGGCCTGCACCCTTCGGATTTCGCCTTCCCCTGGAAGGAATGCCAAGAGACCACCTTCGGTCTCCGCAATCGCCTGCGCGATCAGATCAGCAGCAGCGGTCTCAAACCGTGTCCCCTTGGGGACCGGTCTTTCGAGCCAGCGGGTGTCCACCGGAAAGCTTCGCCCTTCCGAGGTGACGATGGGCGCATCCATCAACGCCGCCACCGGCGCCGCATCGAGCGTCGCGGACATCGCCAGCAGGATCAGATCGTCCCGCAACGCGCCGGTGATTTCGAGGCAAAGCGCAAGGCCCAGGTCGGCGTTCAGTGATCGTTCGTGAAACTCGTCAAAGATCACCGCTCCTATGCCCGAGAGTGCCGGGTCGGATTGGATCATCCGGGTCAGGATACCTTCGGTCACAACTTCGATCCGGGTTTTGTTGGAAATCTTCGCCTCGCCCCGCACGCGGTAACCGACTGTTTTCCCGGCGGTTTCCCCAAGTGATTGCGCCATGCGTTCTGCCGCCGCACGGGCGGCCAGGCGGCGCGGTTCGAGCATGACGATCTTCTGCCCGGTCAGCCCGGCCTCCAGCATCGCCAATGGCACACGCGTGGTCTTGCCCGCGCCAGGTGGGGCCTGCAACACGGCCCGCCCCTTGGTGCGAAGGTGCTCCAGAAGCTCGGGCAGGACAGGGTCGATGGGAAGACGGGTCATGTCGTCTTCTAGGCCGGTGCGACGCGCCGGGGCAAGCGGATCAGCTGTCGTCTTCGGGAAGGGCTGCGATGCAGGCGGCGGCACCACGTTCGGCGGCGCGTTGCAGGCTTGGTAGATCGCGGGCCAACTGCGCATCGCGCCGTTGCAGCGTTTCGCGGTCGATGGGAACGCGGCGGGTCACGGGATAGGTTTCGCGGTCCCAACAGGGCACCCAGCCGCCCTTATGGGTCTTGCAGCGGGTAAACACGCGGCGGGTCTGGTATTCGGTGACGTAATCGAACCCGCGTGACAGTGATTTCGCGATCTCTGACCGCTCCTTGAGGGCCGCGCGATAGGGCGCTGCCGCATCGTTGATGCAGCGATCCTGCGGCGTCGCGCAGGCGGCAAGAAGCAAAAGGATCGGGATCAGGCGCAGCATCTTTCAACGCTAGCCGAAGCGCATCAACCGGGCAATGGGATTGATCGACGCGTGCCAAGGGGCGTCACGCAAGCGTTTGAAATCAAGGGCTTGATCAGCGGGATTCAGGAGTTGTTAATCTTTGTCCCCATGGGGACAAAGACAAATTGGTCCGCCGGGCAGGCGCGGAAGGCCGCGACCGCAGGGGCTGCACCGTCAAGCGATACCGAAACCTCGAGATCATCCAGCACAGCCACCGCGCGGCTGTTGAATTCGAGTCCGTTCAGAACATTGCCAAAGCCACGGTCCCGCACCGTCAACGTCTCCGGGGAGACATCGCCGACGACATGACGGTCGGTGGAAATCACTTGCCCGCTTGGGCCTTCGAAACGAAGCGAAAACACTGGCGCATCGGGCCAGCCTCCGTCCCGTTCAAGATGGATCGCGTATTCCTCGATCATTGGGTCATACGTGACCGTAACCGTCATGTCCTGTCCCCGGTGGGACAAGGTGCAGATCGGGTCGGGTGTGAACTGCCATGCCATCGCGGGGAGACCGGCACAGGCAAAGACAAAGGCAAGGGCAATCCGGTTCATGCAGGTGAGGTAGCGTACGTTTCGTACGGTTCCAACGTACGGTTGCCGACATTCATACGACAGGGGGTGAAAAACGCGGGAGACTGATTAGCTCTAGGGCAATCAAACCCGAGGAGAGCCCCATGAAATGCCCCATCGACGGAACCGCCCTTGTCATCACCGATCGCTCGGGGGTCGAGATTGACTATTGCCCGCAATGCCGAGGCGTTTGGCTGGATCGCGGGGAACTGGACAAGATCATCGAACGCAGCGCCGCCTTCGCGGCACCGCCCCCGCCGCCGCCCTCCCAGCCAGAACCGCAGCGCGGATACGAGGAGGGTTCGTATCGGGACGACGACCGGTATCGCGGGGATCAGGGCTACCGCAGGAAAAAGAAGCGCGGCGGGTTTCTCGAAGATCTCTTCGACTTCTGAGACCGGGTCGGTTAGGTCGGGCAGGCTTGTCCGACCTTGGGAGACCGTCATGCGGATATGGATCGCGATTGTCAGCCTGCTGGCCCTGACCGCCTGCGGAGTGCCGTTTGTGCCGTTTATCTAGGGGGTGACACAGACAGGGACGGGTCGTTTGGTATAAACGCCACTAGTCTGTTCACCGGGCCTTTACGAGTCTGGGTCATTGTCGGCCCATGTCCCGATACCGCCGCCTGCGCGTTCCCGGCGCAACCTATTTCTTTACCGTGACCTTGGAACAGCGTGGCTCGGCCATGTTGACGGCGGAGATTGCCGCTCTGCGCTCCGCCTATGCCGCGACAGTGGCGGAAATGCCGGTGCTTTCGGACGCTTTCGTCGTTCTGCCGGACCATCTGTACGCAGTCTGGACCCTGCCAGACGGAGACAGCGATTTCCCCGAGCGGTGGCGCAAGATCAAACATCGGTTCACGCGGGCGGTGAACAACAAGGTGGGCAGACATGCCCACCCTACGCGATCGGCCAGCAAGCTGCGCAAACGCGAGGCGGGTTTGTGGCAGCGGCGATACTGGGAACACTTGATCCGGGACGATGCCGATTACAGGGCGCATGTCGCTTATTGCTGGGGCAATCCTGTGAAACACGGTCTCGTGTCACGTGCGGTGGAGTGGCCGTATTCGTCGATCCATCGGGATATTCGTCTTGGCCGGGTCGATCCCGAATGGTGCGGGCGCTTCGCCGAAGGTCAATTCGGCGAACCTTCGTAGGGTGGGCAAGTCTTGCCCACCATGGTCGACTGGATCGCGATTGTGAGTACGTTTCCCCTGACCGCCTGCCTGTGCCTTTCGTGCCGTTCATCTGAACACCTGTCAGCCAAGCACGCGCTGGTTGTCCACTCACGCGGATCGGTGGAGCACCAGATGAGCATCGGAGGATCGGTCTGCCCCTGCGACAAGCAGCGGGTCAATGACCAAGGACGCGCAACCGTTCCTGCATCCATTCGATTTCGACCGTTTGCGCCGCGATAACGGCTTCCGCCAATTTGCGAACTTCCGGGTCGGTACCGTGTTCGAGCACAATCCGGGCCATGTCGACGGCGCCTTGATGATGCGGGATCATGCCCAACAAGAAATCCACATCGGCGTTGCCGGTATAGGTGATGGCCATGTCCCGATGCATGACATCGTTCGCTTCCATGAAGGCTTGTGTCGAGGCGGGCAGACTTTGATCCACTGCCACGCCATGCCCGGAATGCGCCGTCGCGCCTGTTTCCGTGGCGTGACCCGGATGGACCGAGGCGAAAAGCAATCCGATCAAGGCAAAAGAGTATAGGCGGCGGGCCATGGAGGTGACTCCCTCAAGGAATGTTATGCGTCAAGATCGCACTTTCCAGTGACCGAAAGGCAAGCGACGTTTGAGTGATCAAACGCACAACTGCGTGAACGGTGACGCCGAAGGATTACCGCTTCTTCCGCCGCTGCACATTGCCTCCGCGTTGTCCCGGTCTGCCTGCCGTGCTGCGCCCCGACGCCTTCACCGCGGCGTCCGCTGCCGCCTCAACCGCGGATTGGCGGGCAAGGGGATCGTCGGCGATGGCCAGATCGACCGCCTCCAGGCGCTTGACCTCGTCCCGCAGACGCGCGGCTTCCTCGAATTCGAGGTTTTCGGCCGCCTTGCGCATGTCCGCGCGCAGACCGTCCAGAACGGCTTGCAAATTGGCCCCGGCCAGCGGTTTGTCCACCTTGGCGGTGACGCGGTTAATGTCCACGTCGCCTTTGTAGAGACCTTGCAGGATGTCATCGACGTTCTTCTTGATCGTCGCGGGCGTTATCCCGTGTTCCTCGTTATAGGCGATCTGCTTGGCGCGGCGGCGGTCGGTTTCGGCGAGCGCGCGTTCCATCGACCCGGTGATCCGGTCGGCATACATGATGACCCGACCGTCGGCGTTGCGCGCGGCGCGTCCGATGGTCTGGATCAGTGAGGTTTCCGAGCGCAGGAAGCCTTCCTTATCCGCATCCAGAATGGCGACCAGCCCGCATTCGGGAATATCCAGACCCTCGCGCAGAAGATTGATGCCGATCAGCACATCGAACGCCCCCAGACGCAGATCGCGCAGGATTTCGATCCGTTCGATGGTGTCGATGTCCGAGTGCATGTAGCGCACGCGGATGCCCTGTTCGTGCATGTATTCAGTCAGGTCTTCGGCCATGCGCTTGGTCAGCGTCGTGACCAGCGTGCGGTAGCCATCGGCGGCGACCTTGCGCACCTCGTCCAGAAGGTCGTCGACCTGCATCTCCACGGGTCGAATCTCGACCATCGGATCGAGAAGACCTGTGGGACGGATCACCTGTTCGGTGAAGACACCGCCCGTTTGTTCGATCTCCCACTTGGCGGGGGTGGCGGACACGAACACCGATTGCGGGCGCATGGCGTCCCATTCCTCGAACTTGAGGGGACGGTTGTCCATGCACGACGGCAGGCGGAAGCCGTGTTCGGCCAGCGTGAACTTGCGCCGGTAGTCGCCTTTGTACATGCCGCCGATCTGCGGCACGCTGACATGGCTTTCGTCGGCAAAGACGATGGCGTGGTCGGGGATGAATTCGAACAGGGTGGGGGGCGGTTCTCCCGGCGCGCGGCCGGTGAGGTAGCGGGAATAATTCTCGATCCCGTTGCAGACGCCTGTGGCCTCGAGCATTTCCAGATCGAAATTGGTGCGCTGTTCCAGCCGCTGCGCTTCGAGCAATTTACCTTCGGCGACCAGTTGATCGAGCCGGATGCGCAGCTCTTTCTTGATGCCGATCATCGCCTGCTGCATCGTCGGTTTCGGCGTGACGTAGTGGCTGTTGGCGTAGATACGGATGCGTTCGAATGTGTCGGTCTTTTCGCCGGTCAGCGGGTCGAATTCCGTGATGCTTTCCAACTCATCGCCGAAGAAGGACAGCTTCCAGGCGCGGTCTTCGAGGTGCGCCGGGAAGATCTCGAGGCTGTCGCCGCGCACGCGGAACGACCCGCGCTGAAACGCCTGATCGTTGCGGCGGTATTGCTGGGCCACCAGGTCGGCCATGACCTTGCGCTGGTCATAGCTTTTGCCGACATGCAGATCCTGCGTCATCGCGCCGTAGGTTTCGACCGAGCCGATACCGTAGATGCAGGACACCGAGGCAACGATGATCACGTCGTCACGTTCCAGAAGCGCCCGGGTGGCCGAGTGGCGCATCCGGTCGATCTGTTCGTTGATCTGCGATTCCTTCTCGATGTAGGTGTCGGATCGCGGAACGTAGGCTTCGGGTTGGTAATAGTCGTAGTAGCTGACGAAATACTCGACCGCGTTGTCCGGGAAGAACCCTTTGAATTCGCCGTAAAGCTGCGCCGCGAGCGTCTTGTTGGGTGCGAGGATGATCGCGGGGCGCTGGGTTTCCTCGATCACCTTGGCCATCGTGAAGGTCTTGCCGGTGCCAGTCGCGCCCAGAAGCACCTGGTCGCGTTCGCCGTTCAGCACACCTGCGGACAGTTCCTTGATCGCCGTCGGCTGGTCGCCCGCCGGTTCGAATTCGGTGTTCATGCGGAACCGGATGCCACCCTCGAGCTTTTCGCGAGCACGGACATCGGGGGCCGGGGCGTGGAGGATCGGGATATCGGACATGGGTCACCGGGTGGATTCGACTGGGTGGCCAAAGACGTGCGGCCACGCGGGAGAAAGTCAAAATGGGGGGGCGGAGCCCGAATTGCAACCTAAGTCGTAGATGGCTTGAAACCGCAGGTTTTCAAAGCGTTTGGCGGGATGCGTCAGGGGGTGGTCCGGCCCAAAGTGACGCACACGGCTTTTTTTCTTTTAAAGTTGTATGAAATCTGTACCTTTTTCCTGCAAGCAGTTGGTAACACCTGTTTCGGGCGGCACTCACCCACCCCTCGCTCCCCGCCGTTCGGAGGCCGTTGATACCCTGCTTGCACCGATCTCCCGTTTGCCTGCGACACTTTCCATGTGCCGAACCGCTTGCGCGCGAGGCCAATTTTGACCATATCTGCCTCACAGACAGATCAGGTGAGAGCCATGCGCGCCCGAATTTACCAGCCATCGAGAACCGCCATGTCGTCCGGCACGGCCAAGACCCATCACTGGATCCTGGAATTCGCTCCCGAAAGCCCGCGCGAGATTGATCCGTTGATGGGCTGGACCTCGTCCTCGGACACCCAAAGCCAAGTCCGGCTCAAGTTCGACACGCTGGATGCCGCCAAGGCCTATGCCAAGGAACACGGCATCGAGGTGATTGAGTTCAGCCCGCACAAGCGCAAGCCGAATATCCGGCCGCGCGGCTATGCCGAGAATTTCGCAGTGGATCGCAGAGGCGCCTGGACCCATTGAACGGGTCGTTTCGCATTGACCCTGTCGTTGCCCTGACCTGGGACGTGGCCGATCTGGTCAATCGACATTTCGAAATGATGCGGTCGCAATCACCGGCCGAAAGCTGCCACGTGATGAGCGCCGATGACCTGTTCGCCGCCGGTGCGCATGTCTACGCCCTGCGGGACGGGGACACGATGCTGGGCATCGCGGCGCTGAAGCCGCTGGACGACACCCATGGTGAACTGAAATCCATGCACACCAAGGCCGAATCCCGTGGTCTCGGGGTGGCCTCGGCGCTGGTGATGCACATTCTATCCGAAGCGCGGAACCTTGGCATGACGCAGATCAGCCTCGAAACAGGATCGGAAGCGCCCTTCGCGCCGGCCCGTCGGCTGTACGAACGGCACGGCTTCACCTATTGCGCGCCATTCGGCGATTACGTCGAAGACCCGCTCAGCGTTTTCATGACCCGGTCAGTCTGACGCCGGGCCATCGGCTTCGGCCCGTCGCACGAATGCGCCGCACGCGATCCGGTCGCCAGCATCGCCGGAGGGTTGCGACGTGTAGTCGTCCTGACCGGAGTGGACGATGATCGCTGCGCCGTCCTCGTCGAAAATCATGTTCTCGATTTCGAGCCGGTTGTTGAAATGCTCGACATTTGCGGTGCCGTCGCTGTGTACGATGAGATTGGGCAGATCGCCGGGATGCGGTCCGTCTTCGGTCATCACACCATGCGCGGCATCACCTGCCAGATGGCCCCCCGCCGACGAGAAATCGTCAGCCGAACAATCGCCCGTTTCGTGGATGTGAAGGCCATGCCCGCCTTCGGGCAGATCGGTCAGGGCGACGATCACACGCACGTAACCCGAGGCGGTGTCGCGCAGATAGACCGAGCCGACACTTTCGCCGTCGCGGTTCTGAACCTCGGCTGCAGCGATGTCCTGAGCATGAAGCGGCGTCGCGGCTACCGCGGACAAGGAAAGTGCAAAGAGCGCATGTTTCATGGGATATCTCCTCTGATTAATTGAGAGAGTGAAACGCTGCACTCGGTGTGCCGTTCCGATTTACCCCTTTGACGAACCGACCGGTCTGTCGTAACCGATTTCCCGTGCGGTCCCTTAGCTCAACTGGATAGAGCAGCTGACTTCTAATCAGCAGGTTGAGGGTTCGAGTCCTTCAGGGATCGCCAGTTTCCGCTTTTCGAATTTCAGCGCCAAGAACATGCGCTCGCGCAGGCGCAGCTTCGGCTTTCAGGGAACTCGGCTCTTGTCAGACGGTTGGAATACCAGAGAAGCCTGTTCTGACGCCCGGAAGCCGAATGTCATTTATTTTGCCAGCATTCACGAAATTTGCACGGCGTTTCGTGACGCGAGGTGTGTGCGCGCTTGGGATGCTGTTGAGCCTACTGCTTCTTGTTGCACACGCGCAGGAGGCTCCTTCCGAATGGTATCCGGCGGATGAAATCAACGCAGGATTGCCCGATGTTCAATCCGGGCGGCTTGATCGAAGCTCACCCCGGCAGACGCTTCGCGGCTTCCTCCAAGCGACTGACGCCGGCGATTTCGGTCTGGCGGCGCACTATCTGTACCTGTCAGAGATCGACCCGGCAAACCAAAGCGACCTCGGCAAAGACGCGGCCCGTCACCTTTCTTCCGTGATCGCGCGGCAGGTCTGGATCGACTGGAGCGATCTTCCGGCGCGACCGGATGCGATGATTGAAGGAACGGCAGGATCGGATCCGCGCGAAGGTCAGCCGCGCCTCAATTTGCGCATCGCGTCTTTCGAGACAGCCAAAGCCGCCTACGACATTCGTCTGGCCCGCTACAAACCAGAGGATCAACCTGCCATCTGGCTTTTTACGCCGCAAACGGTGGACAACGCGAATGCGCTATACGAATTGTACGGCCCACGGCCTTACGAACGCTGGATTCCCGAGGCGCTGAAGCGCGAATTCGCGGGTTTGTGGTTATGGGAGTGGATCACGCTCCCGATTTTTGCATCTGCCCTGTTATTCATGGGGTGGTTGGCCCGCAAGGGCGCTTTGCGTCTTGCGGAGAAAACCGACCGCCATTGGCTCAGCAAGGGACTGGAGCGCAGCGGCTTGCCTCTTGCCATTCTCATCATGGCGGGGACGGCGCAACTTTTTCTAAGCCACGTTTTGTCGTTCTCCGGCCCTGTGCAGGCATTTTTGCGACCGGCGCTTATCATACTGATGGTCTGGGGCGTTGGCATGACGGCCTTGCGCGTTGTCGATGCTGTCCTCCAACGCATCACGGTTCGTTACGTCGGTGAGATCGACGACAAACGCGGCGTTGACGAGCGCGAGCTTTATACGTCGATCTATGCCTTGCGCCGATTGATCGTACTCTTGATGATCGGCATCGCGGTGTCGATCGTGCTGGCGCAGATGAATTTGTTCGAAAGTGTGGGCCTTACGCTTTTGGCGTCCGCCGGTGTTCTCACCGTTGTTTTCGGCATCGCGGGCCAAGCGGTGTTGGGCAACATCCTCGCATCGTTGCAAATCGCGTTCGCAAAGCCGGTAAGGATCGGCGACTCGGTTCTGTTCGAAGGCGATTGGGCCTATGTCGAAGCGGTGTTCTATACGTTCTTGCGATTGCGAACCTGGGACCATCGGCGGATCGTGGTGCCTGTGACCTATTTCGTGTCCAAGCCATTCGAGAATTGGTCGGTCGCCGAGGCACGGATGATGAAGGTTATCTCACTTCGTCTCGATCCTTGCGCGGATGTCGATGAATTGCGTGCGCGGTTCGAAGACATGGTCGGGGATGACCCGGACATCTCGGAATCGGACAGCGCTATCACTCGCACGACGGATCAATCCGCCGACGGGTTGGAGGTGAGCTTCTACGCGATGATGGACGACCCCTCGACCGGATGGACCGTGCAATGCCGATTGCGAGAGCAGTTGATGGCTTTCATCAAGAACGACCGCCCGACCTGGCTTCCGAGGGAGCGGGTGCAGGAGGTTACGCCGGGACGCGACCGCGAGTCGACCGGACTTACGGCGTCGTCGCTCACGCCGAACGGGTGATGCAGGGCGTCTTCCGCGAGATGCCGCAAGCTTCGTGGACCCAATCCGAGAAAGGCAATTTTTTTGGGAACCAAGCAGCGCCTTATCTGCGTTTTCCCTAGGTAAGTCGAATTTCTTGCCAAGGTGATCCATGTCACACGAGCCCTTTCGTCCATCCCGCCGAGCATTGTTGCAACTGATAGGCCTGACCGCAGGGTCGAGCGCCATGATGAGCGCGATGACCAGTCTTGGTCACGCCCAACAAAGTCCCTATCGCGGTCCGCCCGACCTTAACGGCGCACCCGAAGGAACAAGCGTCGTCGTGTTGGGCGCGGGTCTTGCCGGGATGTGCGCTGCGATGGAACTGCGGAACGCGGGCTATTCGGTCCAGATACTCGAATATCAGGACCGGGCAGGCGGACGCTGCTGGACCCTCAAGGGCGGAGACACCATCGAGGAATTGGGCGGCTATTCACAAAACGTCGAATTCTCCGATGGGCAGTACATCAATATCGGACCCTGGCGAATCCCGCATCACCACTTGGCGTTGCTGGATTACTGCCACCGATTGAACGTACCGCTTGAGGTATTCGTTCAGGAAAACCAAAACGCCTATCTTCACTCCACCCAGCATTTTGGCGGCAAGCCTGTCCGTTACGGTCATGCCTGGGCGGATTACGTCGGCGGGATCACCGAACTGCTGGCCAAAGCCGCCGACAAGGGGGCGCTGGAGCAAGCTGTCAGTGTCGAGGATACGGAAATCCTTTTGGAGTCGCTCAAATCCTTCGGCATCTTGGACAAAAATTATCGTTATACCGCCAGTCTCGATACCGCTGAGTATCGTGGCTACCCCGACGCGGGTGCGCCCGGCGGAGGATTGTGGGACGCCGCGCCTGAACCGTCAGAGCCGATTGCCCTCAACGAGCTTCTGCAATCGCGCTTCTGGCAATACATGCGCAACCACACCACCTACCGTCACCATGCGCCGATGTTCCAGCCGGTCGGAGGGATGGAGGAAATCGCGCATGCCTTTGAGCGCGAGGTCGGCGATCTGATCACGCACAACGCCCGCGTCACGCGCGTGGTGCAGGGCGAAGACGGTGTGACCGTGGATTATGAACCTGCGCGCGACGGTGGTGAGGGCGGCCAGGTTACGGCGGATTACTGTATCTGCACGATTCCGTTCACGGTGCTGAGCCAGCTTGACATCGACGTGTCGCCCGAGATGCGTCGCGTCATGCGTCAGTTGCACTATCACGAGGCCGTCAAGGCAGGGCTGGAAATGAAGCGGCGGTTCTGGGAGCGGGACGAGCAGATTTACGGCGGCATTACTCTCACCGATCTGCCGATCGCGGAAATCGGCTATCCGGCAAACGAAATGCATTCCGACGGTCCCGGGGTGCTGCTCGGGGCCTATGTCTATGGCCCACAAGCCTATGTCTACAATTCCATGTCGCCGCAGGAACGGCTTGAGTCGGTCTTGTCGCAAGGCGAGCAGATCCATCCGCAATACCGGGACGAGTTCTCAAGCGGTGTCGTTTTGAGTTGGCACCGCGTGCCGTGGATGCTCGGCTGCTACAGCAATTGGGACGATCGCGGGCGCGATTACGAGATCGCGGCAACGATGGATCAGCGCTTTGTTTGCGCGGGCGAGCACATCTCCTACCTGCCGGGATGGCAGGAGGGGTCCCTGCTATCGGCGCTGGATGCGGTCCGCCAGGTGCATGAACGCGCGACCAGTCAGTAACTGTCGGAAAGGATCAAGAGCATGAAACATGCAACATCTTTCGCCGTGGTGCTTCTGTTGTCAGGGGGCGCGGTTTTGGCGCAGAACGACGGAAACGAGGCTCAACAGGGTGGGCATGATCTTGGCGCAACAACCGAGAGCTTCACCGACACGGATGGAGCCACATTGTACCGACGGGCCTGTTCGGGGTGCCACGGTCCAGATGGCGGGGGTGCCTATGGCGCAGCGGCGTACCCGGCATTGGCAGGCAACGCGCGCATGGGGTCTGCACGCTATCCCATCAACCTGATGATCGAAGGTAACGGAGCGATGCCGTCATTTGCCGACTGGCTGAACGACGACCAGATCGCGGCCGTTGCGAATTTCTTGCGGAGCAATCTTGGCAATGATTACGAGGGTGAGGTCACTGCGGACGAGGTGGCGCAAATGCGCGAGGAATTTGCCGACCTGGATGGGGGCTGAGATAATGGCGGTCCGTTCTTCCAAGCGGTTTGGCTTGATTGTGGCCACGGCTGTGGCGTGCAGTGCCCCAATCTCCGTATTCTCGCAGGAGTCGCATTCGGTCGCGAGCCTTGACCCCAGGATTACCCCAGAGACCTTTTCCGAGGACCGTATCGCGACCGGACGCGACATTGCCAAGGGCGGCTCGCAAGCAGGTGGGGTGGGCATGAAGTGCATGGCGTGCCATGGGCTTCAGGGCGCAGGTGGTGGCGACATTCCACGCTTGGCGGCGTTGCCCTATGACTATCTCGTATCGCAGCTTCAATCCTATCTCGATGGTGGTCGGGTGAGCGCCGTGATGGCTCCGATTTCGGCGCAACTGACGGCGTCGGAAGCGCAGGCCGTACTGGCCTATTACGCGGATCTGCCCGCGCCCGACATCGATCCGCCGTCCGATCTGGACTGGCAGCTTGCCAAGGCCGGTGAGGTGCTGGCCTATGCCGGGCGCCGGTCTGCGAGCGGGACTGAAGTGACGGCCTGTGTGATGTGCCACAACGCGGCGGGTGATCTCGACGAAGTTCCGATTGCGCCCCCGCTGGAGGGGCAGCCTACCGGATATATCGAGGCCCAGCTCACTGCGTGGAAAACCGGTCAGCGCAGGGGCGATCCGCTTGGCACGATGGCGCGGATTGCAGAAGCGATGACCGATGAAGAAATTTCCGCCGTTGCCGCGTTCTATGCCAGTCGCAACCCGGCCGAAGTTGCAGACTAAGCGTCATCTACACGCTATCGCATCCCTTGGCTTGTGACGGTGATCGGTAAGGTCTGACCGTCATTCGCAAAGGAAATCATCACCTCATTGGCGGTCTCTAGCGTTGGAAACACCCGGAACGCCGCGCTGCCGCCGGTGTCGGTGAAGAGCGTGACGAACGACCCGTCTATGAACAGGTCGAATTCGCGGGTCTCGGACGGCAAATCGGCCCAGAGAATATCCGACCGGCTGTGCGGCGTCAGAGACGACTTCGAGAAATCGAGCGACAGACGCTGATCGTCGGGATACCAGGTGAGGATCGTCGCTTCCTCAAGGTCCGGGGTGGCACGAAGGGCGATGCGGATGGGCACTGTGCTATTGGCATCGAGCGTCAGTGTGACCCGACCGTGGTCGAGGCCCGACGCGACGCTTTGCCAGTCCGGACCAAGCATCGCCTGATCTTGCTGCGGGTCAGTGAAGAGCGAGCCGATATCGGGCATCGGGCGGTGACACAGCCGTTCGCGGCTTTCGCACAGGGACACGATCCGGGGCAGGCCGAAGCCGTGAATCCACCCCGCCTCCAACCGCTCTTCTCCGGTGCGGTTTTCCTCGGGCACGACACCGGTGGCGACATGCGAGCTGTCGTCGTAGCGGGCGAAGGTGTGGGCCAGATGGGTGCGGTACAGGTCCAGGAGCTGCGGTTTGGGGTCTTGCGGCGCGAAACGGGTGCCGTCCCAGTCGCCAAGCCAGTATTGCGTCCGTGCCGGTGTGCCGGGCTGCACCGTGGTCACGAAAAGCGCCCAGAGATCGCCGACCGGGAAAAGCTTGGGCACTTCCCAATAGACGCCGAACCGCTCGATAGAGCCTGTGTCGAGCGGCCCGGTAAAGCGCCAGTCGATCAGGTCGTCGGACCGGAAAGTGAGGATCTCCGGGCGGGTGCGGTCGGCGGTGCCGGAGCCGATGAGCATCAGCCAGCCATCCTCCTGCCGGATCAGGAACGGATCGCGCATGTCCTGATAGCCGGGGGGTGTCTTGGCGATCACCGGGTTGCGCGGGCTTTTCTGCAAGCCGGCCCCGTCATCCTGCGCCAGACCGACCCCGGCCCATTGGCCGTTGACGCCGGTATAGACCGACGTGACCGTGCCACCTGGTGCTTCGAACGTGTCGCCGACCCAGACGCCCTGGCTGTCGAAGCCCGGCGTCGGCCAAAGCGCCTGCGGGCGGGGTTCCCAGGTGATCATATCGGTGCTGACAAGATGCCCCCATTGCATGAGGTCCCACCACGGTCCGTTCGGATTGGCCTGATAGTAAAGATGCCATTCATCGCCGCTCTTGAAGAACGCATGCGGCTCGTTGGTCCACCCGGCAGGCGGGATCGGGTGGTATTCGGGGCGATTGGGGTCTCCCTCGAACCGGGAGGCGACGATGGAGAGATCAGGCTCGGAAAAGGGCAGGGGCCCGTCGTCGGTCGGTGCGCCGATCCGGATGTCGTCCATAAGTCCATTGAAATGCCCGGTCGGATAGGTCCCATCGACGAGGGCAGCATCGGGGTTGTTGCCGATGCGCAGTTCTGTGCCAAGTGTGGTGTCACCCGGCAGATCGTGGTTCCGCCGCGCCACGGTGTCGCCGTTCAGGATCAGGCGCAATTCGTCGGTGTCGACCACCAATTCGACCCTGTTCCAATCGAACAGCGTCACCGGTGTGTCGGACAGGAGCGAGATTTCCACGCCCTCAGGCGTTTCGAGATGTGCGATCGGATAGCCCCAGCGGTTCATGCCCAGCCGCAGGTTCGTGTCCCCCGTCAGACGCACCAGACCGGCAGTGTTCGGCGCGTGCGAGCGTGGCGCGATCAGCGTCGAGATGGAGACCGGCAGGGAAGGGGCGGCGATGGTCCCCAGCACCTCTGTCGAATAGCCGTCGAAATCGAAGGCCTGACCGCTGGCGCCGGGTTTCATCTCGACCGGGTGGTAGGGCGACACCACGCGTCGGTCGCTCAGGCCGGTGTCGGCGTCGAAATCGATCACCACCTCCGCCCCGGCGGGCGCGGCCAGCGCCAGACAGGCGAGAACCGCCGCGTGGCGCATCACCGGGACCCAGAGAGCGCCGTGTCGGGCGCGGCGAGCAAAGTCGATTGGCCTTCTTTCATTCCGATCTGCACCAGCGGGGCAGGGGCACCGATGAACTCTTTCTCGCTGTCGGGATCGTCGGCGAACCCGTAGGGCGTGTTGACATAGCTCATCACCTTGCCATCCGGCAGCACGAGATAGGAATAGGTCTGGTTCGGCGCGGCGGGCGGGTTGCCCAGCACCAGCCCAGTGCCGTTCATCGCGGTATAGGTGCCGCGAATGTCGCCATCGGCGTTGTAGAACCCGTAAAGCCCTTCCGGCCCGTTCAGGCCGTCGGCAAAGGTGAAACTGTGGGTCGAGAAGAACACATAAAGCCCGTCGTCGCGCACAACGACATGCGGCCGTTCAAGCTGGGACGACACGCCGGGCGCGGCGATGATCGGGCGTTGCAGGGTCCATTCCCCGTCGATCTTCTCGGCCAGTCCGACAACGCCGTTGAACGGGTCGGGCATGCCCGCGGCGTTGGCGGTGAAAAGGATGTATTCGCGGCCCGTTTCGTCATCGAGCCAGTAATGCGGATCGCGCATGCCGTAGATGACATTGCCGGGGATATAGGCGGCCTCGGTCACGTAAATCTCGCCATCGGCCTCGAGGATCATCTCGTGCTCACCGAAATCCGAGAAGGACACGCCGGTATCGCCGGCCGATACGGAGGCGGTGACCATCGCCATGCGCTGTTCGGTGTTAGGACGGCCCGCGCCGGGGTGGCTGTTGCTCATGGCGCGCGGCGGATCGTCGGCCTCGAGGCTTTCGGCATTCAGCGCCCCGACGGCGGTGTAGTAGAAGGTGATCTCGTTGCTGTCGGGATCAAAGATCGTCGAGCCCGCCCATTGCCGCGATCCCAGCGCCTCGGTCCGTTCAAAGGCCACGCCGCCGGGAATCCAGTTGCCGTCGCGGGTGTACCAGTAGCGCCAGGTCGAGCGGGTGTAGAACGGGTAGTCGGAACCCGCGTCGGTTTCGCTCGACAGGCCCACCATGAGAACCCAGTCATCGATCACCGCAACCGCCCCGTCCGGCGTGCGCACGGGCCATGCGTCCCAGACGTAGACGCCTTCTTCGAAGGGTTCCGTGTCGGGCAAAAGATAGGGGAAGGTGTTGCTGTCGTTGAGCTGGATGCCCCGCGCGGCCGATGGCGACCAGCCCGACACGTAGGTGCCCTTGAAGCGGAAAGCGTCGGGCGTCTGCTTGGCCTCGGGAATGTCGATAGTAGAGAAATCCGCGGTGCCAGCGGCGGATCCGACCTGACTGCCATCACTTACGGCGGAGGGCGGCGAGATGTCGGTGGACTGGGACGACGCATCACTTCCGGGCGAGGCAGTCACCGTCGTTCCGGCAATACAAATGCAGAAGGCGAGCAGCGCGCTGTGAGGCGAAGTCATGGCAGCAATCCTTATGACGTGATTGCAAACTCAACGCGGCCTCACGGGATTTTGTTCCGGTCGTGCCGGGCAGCCCCATCTGGTCAAGGCGCGTTGGCCGACAGGACGATCATCGTCACATGGGCGTCAGAGACCCCGCCTGTCTGATCGCTGCCATCAACTCACCTTCGTTGACGGGCTTGGTGAGGCGCTGCATGGAGGTCAGTTGTTCCGGCACATCGACCACGCTGGGCGAGTAACCGGACAAGAAGACAATCGGAACACCCATCTCATGCAGCTTGATCGCCACGGAAAAGCTGGTTTCCTCCCGACCCAGGTTCACGTCGAGCAACGCGATGTCCGGTGTGTCGTTTTCAAGAACGGTTTGCGCCTCTGCAACGGATTGGCAAGGCCCCAAGACCTTGTATCCCTGCGCTTCCAAGGTCATTTCCATGTCCATTGCGATGATTGCTTCGTCTTCGAGTAAAAGAACCTTTTGCGCGTTCATTTCTCCCCCCGTAGGTGAAAGCGTGCCGAAAAAGTTAACCCCTCGGGACCAAAATGGTTCCGTACTTCGGCCTTCAAGTCCCGGGCCAGAACCTTTTCGAAGACAACGCTGCCGAAGCCTTGCCTGTCTGGGCTCGTTTCGATTTTGGGGCCATCGATTTCGGACCAGGTGAGGAGAATCTCACTTTCGTCGTCCGAAATTTGGGACATTTCGGTTTCGATGACGACCTTTCCGTTCGGCACGGACAAGGAGCCGTACTTGGCCGCGTTTGTGGCAAGCTCGTGCAGAGTCATCCCGAGTGACAGCGCTTCGGACGCACCAAGTTCAAGGTCCGGGCCATGACGGATCAACCTTCTGTTGTTTTTCGACGAGTAGGGGGCCAGTTCCGCCTCAATCATATCGTTGAGGGATACGCCGGCCCACCTGACGCTGGTGAGCAGATTGTGCGTGCGGGCGATCGCCTGAAGGCGCTGGGTCAGACGTTTTTGATAATCGGCCGCGGAATCGTCATCCCGCAGCAATAGCTTTGAAATTGCACTGATGGTCGCAAGGGTGTTCTTGACGCGGTGTTCCAGTTCGCCAAGCAGAAGCTTCTGCTGCTCGGCCTGTTCCGACAGTTTTCGGGTAAGGCGGCGTTCATCGGTGACGTCGCGCACGCATGCCCCAACGGCGAAAACCTCGGCCCCGTCGTCAACCGGATAGTAGTCGACCAGGTATTCTCTCAAACCTGCCCCGGGGGTTGCGACTTGCACTTCGAGGTGGTTGATCGACTTCCCTGTTTCGAACACCTGGTTCAAGTATTTTATGATTTGAGCATCGGGCTCGTCGAAGACTTCATAAATCGTTTTTCCAAGGTGGTCTTCGACCGAAAAACCATTGATCTTCGCCAATGCCTCGTTGATGCGGATGTATCTCAGGTCGCGGTCCTGCAAACACAGACCGACCGGGGTCGTGTCATATAGTTTTTCCAGTTCGGCGAATTGTTCCGCCAGTTCTTGCTGATTGCGCTGGAGAGTTTCCTCGAATTTTTTTCGTTTGGTGATGTCGACGAAGGAGAGGACATAGCCGTCGATCACATTCTCGGTCGTGCGGTACGGCTTGATCCGTAGGAGGAAGGTTTCCCCCGAGGCTTTGACATGCACCTCGCGCTCTAGCCCTTGCAGGCTTTCGTCTACCTCGGCCGCGTCTTCGGCGAGTCCAGGATAATCCATCTTCGAGGACAGGTCCGAGATCGGTCGCCCTATATCGCGGCGGCGAATGCCGAAAAGCCGCGTGGTGGCCGGGGTGAAATTGCGTACGCAGAAATTGCGGTCGAGGAAAAGAACCGCAACATCGGTACTTTCGAAGAGGTTTTTCAGATCGCTGTTGGCGCGCGTCAGCAGCCGATTATTTTCCTGAAGCTCGGAGTTGACGGTTTCCAGCTCCTCGTTGATCGACTGCAATTCCTCTCGCGATGTTTCCAGTTCCTCGTTCGAGCTTTGCAGCTCTTCGTTCATCGAAAGCAATTCTTCGTTGGTGCTCTTGAGCTCCTGGCTCGATGTTTCTGATTCCTGAAGGATCGCGGAAAGTTGCCGCCGAAGATTGAAGTTTTCACTTTCCAGCATGTCCTGATCCGCGTTCTCGCGCCGTTGGACCGCGACACCAAGAGACCCCGCTTCGATGCTGCGGACGCGGTTCAGCGACAGAAGGAACAGTGACTCGTCTCGTTGCGTCGGACCAAGTTGGATATCGACAAAGGCGGCGGGGCCTTCATCGTCGATCATCACATCCTGCACGCTGACCATCTCGCCGCTGTCGCGCGCCTGTTTGAGCGCATTGCGCACCGGAAGGCGCAATTCGCGGCGCAGAAACGTGTCGATATTGCTCGATGGCACACCTGCGTTCGGCTGTACGAATTCGGTCATGCGTTCCGAAAGATAGGCGATCTCGCCGCTGCCGGTGATCAGAGCATAAGGCGCGGCGAACCGTTTAAGGTATTCACGTTCGGCGAGAGTTTCCCGCGCGATCTCGCTATGGGCGGCGGGCGCAACCTGTGTTTCGGTGATGCGGGTACGACGCCCGAGAGCTTGCAGGCGTGGCAAGGGATCGTTCAAGGCCGAATATTTGGTCGAGGCGCTGGCGTTCTTGGCGAATATCTTGTTGGTTCGGTCGACGACCGTGAATAATTCCCAATCGTCGCCGACCCCTTCCGAAGGTCCCAGCACAAGGTGGCCTTCTTCACGCAAGGCAAAGTGCATGCGAGGGATCACACGATCCTGAAGCTCTGACGAGAGATAGATCAGGAGGTTGCGGCAGGAAATGAGATCGAGCCGCGAGAAGGGTGGATCCTGCGCCAGATTGTGCGGCGCGAAAACACAGCATTCGCGCAAGGCTGGACTGGCCCGGTATTGACCGTTCTCGATCGAGAAGAACTTTTCCAGCTGGGTTTCACTCAGAGCTTCTACCGCTGAGGGAGAGAACACCCCGTAGCGCGCTGAGGTGAGGGCCGGAACGTCAATATCCGTTCCGAACACCTGCAATGTCTTGTGCTCTTTTTGCGCTTCCATTTCCTCGAGAAAAAGAATGGCGAGCGTGTAGGCCTCTTCTCCGGTCGAACAGCCGGGCACCCAAATCCGGACATGCGTCTGGTTTCGCTGCAACAAGGGGCGCACGACCTGTTTGCGAACAGCATTCCAGACTTCGGGATCGCGGAAAAACCGCGTGACCCCGATCAGGAATTCCTGCGCGAGAAGCTCGGCCTGGGCGTCATCCTCTTGCAGCTTTTCCATGAACTGGTCGACTGTCTGTGTCCGCAACAGCGCCATGCGTCGTTCTATTCGACGCACAAGGGTTCCGGGTTTGTATTCGGAAAAGTCGTTTCCCGACACTTCGGCAAGACGCTTCGCGATTCCGGGCAAATGGCGCTTTACCGCATCACGCAATTCTTCTTGCGTCTTGTCATCCATCTGTTCGCGGCGGTGATTGATGATGTCTTGCAGACGTCCCGCGATCCGCGACACGGGCAGGATGAAATCCACCAGCCCGGTCGCAACCGCGCTGTCGGGCATGCCGGGAAACCGTGCTCCGGTGCTTTCCTGAACAAGGGCGAACCCGCCTGCAGCCTTGATCGTTTTCAATCCCTCCGAACCGTCGGTGCCGGTTCCGGACAAGACGACACAATAGGCATCGCGCTTTTTGACTTGTGCCAGCGAGTTGAAGAAGATGTCGATCGGGCGAAACGCGCCTCGGTCCTTTCCGCGCTCGGACAACTTGAAATGATCGTCGGTCAATTCGAGCGTCGCGCCCGGGGGGACGATGTACACGTGATCCGGACGAGCCGCTTCGCCATCCTTGATTTGAGTGACCGGCACCGGCGACTCCGGCTGGAGGAGTTGATGCATGATCGACTCCTGATCGGCGGCCAGATGCTGTACGATAACGTAGCACGCCCCAAGGTCAGGCGGGATCGTCGCGACGAACGCCTTGAGGGCTTCCAACCCGCCGGCGGACGCACCGATACCGATTATCGGTGTACCGAATTGAACAGACCCATCACTCATACGAATAGCCCAAAGAAAGCGTACCAGAGACGCAAACGCGATCTGGCATTTCCGAATGGCAACCGTTGCATGTCAAGAATATCTGACACATTCGCGCCTGGGAGTCTAGTTGATCGCTGCCGCGCGGCGCAACCGTGAGGAGAAGATGGGCTGGATTCCCGGTTTGGTGGCCGTTCTGGTGCCGTAGCGTAATCCGATCAGTTTTTTTCGCTAAAAAAATAGGCGGTTTTGCGGCTCGTGGCGGCAAGACCGCCACGAGGTGCTTGCGCGGTCCAAGACCTGCGGTGCGCTGTATCCTTGGGCAAAAAGTCTTGGACCCGGACGGAAATTCTGGACTGTCTCTAGAACAATTGCATGATGCCCCAGACAAGCACGAAGATCAGGATCAACCCGGGGACGAGATATCGTTTGGGAATTTGGAACTCGGCTATGCGAGGGCCGACAATCTGCGCCAATACGGCAAGGCCGAAATAACGTACACCGCGGGACAGGGCGATGGCCGAAAGGAAGACGACAAAATTGCCTTTTATCGCCCCGGCACCCAAGGTCGCGAACTGCATCGGAGCGGGTGAGAAAGAAACCAGGAAAACCGTCCAGAACAGGCCATTGCCATCCAGCTTTTGGCTCATGTCGGTGAATCCCTGTTCCAGCCCGAGCGCCTCGAGCGCCGGTCGTACCACCGGTTCGGCCAGCCACGCGCCGGCAAGGTAGAACGTGATCGCACCGAGCAGACACCCAATCCAGATTGCCGTGGCGATTTTCAGAGACTGTTTCGGGTGCCCGACCATCAATGGGGCCACCACCGTCTCAAGGGGTATTGGAACCACTGTGCTTTCGGCAAAGGACATTGTAGCCAATCCGGTGCGATGTCGTGCAAGCCTGCCCAACACATCGTCTTTCGATTTTTTGAGTTCCGTCGTCACGGCAAAGCTCCAGTATTCTAAAAAATATCTTCAGACTCGAAACGCGGGAGAACTGCTTTCAGTTCATACATCTCAAGATCGACGCGAATGTTTAGCTCGCGACCATTCCGTTACGGCGCATGACAACTTGGGTTGCGCCCCCTCTTGAGAACGGCTGCTCCTGCTCATGGAACCCGTATTATGCCAGAGCGTTTACAGGCATGGCCCCAAGCGACAAAAACCAGACCGATCGCCCCACCGACACGCGGACGCAAGAAGAGGAAGCGCACGTCAAAGATGCGTCTCGCCTCTCGGCGCGGCTTATCTACGAGGTGATCCGTCGCGATGGCGAGGAAGAATTGGAGCGCCCGACGGCCTCGCTGATCTGGTCCGGGCTTGCCGCGGGCATCCTCATCAGCCTGTCTGTCATCGGCGAAGCGACTCTCCGGACGTACCTGCCGGAGACGCGCAGTGCGTTTCTGGTCGAGAACCTTGGGTATTCGCTTGGGTTTCTTGTCGTGATCCTTGGCCGGATGCAGCTTTTCACCGAAAACACGATCACAACCGTTCTTCCGGTGATGAAGCGAAAATCGCTGTCCTGTTTTCTTTCGATGCTGCGCTTATGGGCAGTTGTTCTTGTGGCCAATATCGTAGGTGCGTTCATAGCGGCGTATTTCATGACGGTATCGGGAGTTTTCTCCGCAGAGATGCAAAACTCGCTGATGAACTTGTCCCAACACGCGGTCGGAATGGGCGCGGCACAAAGCCTTCTGCGAGGTATCCCGGCGGGAGTTCTGGTGGCGTCGATCGTATGGATGATGGCGTCGTCGCATAGCGATGGATTCTTTATCATCCTGGCGTTCACCTGGATGATCGCAGCTGGTGACTTCACGCACATCATCGCGGGTTCGGTCGAGATGGCCTATCTCATCTGGCTCGGAGAGTTGGGAGCCGCGCCCGCACTGATCGATTTTTTCCTGCCGGTTCTTGTCGGCAATGTCGTAGGCGGAACAGTCATCTTCACGATGCTGGCGTGGGGGCAGGTGAAAAACGAAGTGGCCCACGGAGCCGAAGCAAACAAAGACCGTTAAATCCAACGAGGCACCGACCGGTGGACTGGCCGCGCTGGATGCTAAGGTCAGAAACGCGGTCCAGTAATCCGTAAAATGCCTTGGCTTACGTGGCCAAAGCGCCGACAGAGCCGCCGTCAACACGGTAATTTGCCCCGACAACGAAGCTCGCCTGCGCCGAGCAGAGAAACGCAATGGCTGCGGCCACTTCCTCTGGCTTTCCGCGCCGTTTGAGTTCGAGGTAAGGGCGTTCCTCGTCAAGGAAGCTTTCGACGGCCTCGTCGCGGGTCACGCCCTGCTGGTCGGCGCGCTTGTCCATCATGCCATCGGTCATCGGAGTTTCAATGAAGGCCGGGGACACAGCATTGACCAATACGCCGTTCCGGGCGGTGACACGCGACAGACCCTTCGCAAAGTTGAGCAAGCCCGCCTTGGCGACGTTATAGACCGCTTCCTCGGGGTAGGGCTGCACTGCGTTTTCACTGGTGATAACCACTGCGCGCCCCCAGCCTTTGCGTTCCATCGGTGGGATGAACTTGCGCATGGTGCGTACGACGGACATGAAATCGGTGTCCCACGCGTGTTGCCAGTCGGAGTCGTTCAGTTCAAGAGGATGACCTTTCGCCCCTGTAACCCCGGCGGCGCAGACAAGAATATCGGGCATCTGGAAACGCTCTTCGACCGAAGCGGCCAGTCCGTCAACCTGGCGCGGATCGGTGAGGTCGGCTTGCAAGGCATTGACGCCGTCTCCGAGATCGGCGGCGGCCTTGGAGACATCATCGCCCTTGAGGTCCACGAGGATTACCTTGACGCCTTCGGCTTGCAGCGCCTTGGCTGTCGCGCGGCCGATCCCCGACGCTCCACCTGTGATGAGGGCGGTTTTCCCTTCGATTCCGAAATCCATGGTGCTTCCTTCATATCTGAGATGTTGGGTTGTCCTCTCGAAAACGTTTCAGAGAAAACCGTGGTTCCCTAATCGCAAAGCCGAAGTCCCATGGCATCCAGCACCGTGTTCACACGGGCGGCCTCAGCCGCTGCCACGAGCCCCTCAGCAGGGCGGTTCGCGAGCGCGTCGAGGAATGGCTCGATCCCGGCACCTGCATCAAGGCGCTCCAGCTTCATCTGAAGATTGGGCGCTGTGCCCGCATCCCGACTTTCCCAAACAGACAGCTGGTTGTTCACAAGGCGCGCATGGCCCGACTGTCCAATGATGTCGAGTTCAAGACGCATCTCGGTATCCGTCCAACCGGCCTCGATGACGCCCGTCGCACCGTTTTCGAATTTGACGACTGCGGCGCCGTGATCGTCTACAGACCAACCGAGCGTATTCCCCGTGACGGCGTGCCCCGAGGTGATGGGGCCGACGAGCCAGGACAAGGTGTCGATGCAATGCACGGCCTCATCCACAAATCCGTCGTAACAGGCGAGACCCGGATCGGTCATCCAACAATCAAGATCAAGCCAATCCGCATAGCCTCCGTCATGGGAAAATCGCATGCGTGCATGGCTGATTGTGCCGAGACGTCGTGTCTGAAGGATGTCGTGCAATCTGCGCAAGGTCGGGTTGGTGCGCATGAAGTAGGCGGTATACAGGCCCAGACCGGCCCGTTCGGCCTGGTCCGCCATCCTGTAAGCGGCCTCGGCACTGCCGCCCAACGGTTTTTCGCAGAACACCGGCAGACCGGCGTCCAGCGCGGCGCTGACATCGTCTTCATGGTGTCGCGTCTCGCTGCACACGATCACGCCGTCGCACATCTCTGCTGTCAACGACTTGAGGTCCGTAAGCGGCTTTGCGGCGAGCGTCTCGCAAAAGGACGCACAGCGTTCCGGGACGCGATCGTGAACCCAAGCGACAGACCATCCTCGCTGTGCGATCCGGTCGAGATGGTCAGGTAGGTGGACATGGGCCGCGCCCAGAAGGGCGAGTGTCCGGGTAGGTGCTTTGGCATAGGCCGCGTCGGATCGTAGCATGGTGTCAGACCGTTTTTTCTGGCTGTGATCTGGGTGTTTTGCCGCTGTAGGTTTCCAGTTCTCCACGCAGGCGCGGCAAGGCATCGGGATATTCTTTCTGGAACCAGTCGATCATCTTCTCGCGGATTTCGCAGCGCAAATCCCACGCTTGTGGCGACGTCCGTGCGCTCATGAGTCCGCGTAGGGTGATCGTGTCCTTTTCGGTGTCAGTGACTTGCAGGTTCACCACCTGACCGTCCCAATGCGGAGACTTCTCGACCAGCTCTTCCAGCTTGGTGCGCGCTTCGCCCACGGGGACCGTATAATCGAGATGCCAGAACACTGCGCCGATGATCGACGCACTTTCGCGCGTCCAGTTCTGAAAAGGTTTTTCGATGAAGTAGGACAGCGGCACGACCATGCGTCGCCAGTCCCAGATGCGGACAACCACATAAGTCGCAAAGATTTCTTCGACCCAACCCCATTCTCCTTCCACGATGACGACATCATCGAGGCGAATGGGCTGCGTTATTGCGATCTGGATTCCGGCGATTAGGTTGGCCAGCACTGGTCGCGCGGCAAGACCAAGGATCAAACCCGCGGCACCCGCTGAGGCAAACAGGCTCACGCCGTATTTCTGCACGCTCTCGAAAGTAAGCAAGACGGCAGCCGACGTCAGAATGACGAGCATGATTACCGCCGTGCGGCGAAGGACGCGCACCTGGGTCACGTATTTTCGCGCGGCAAGGTTATCCTCCGTGTCGAGGCGATACCGCCGCATCGACCGTTCCGAGAAATGATTGACCAGAAGGATCGCTGTCCAACCGATCAGGACGATCAAAAGGATCAGAGCGATGTGCTGCAGCCCGTCACGCCATGCACCGGGCAGCCGCACCATCGGCAGGACGATGACGAGGCTCGCCAACACGAATGCAAGTCGCATCGGACGACGGGCCCGGCGCACCAGTGACCCGGCCAGCCCGACATTCGCCCGAAAAATACGTTCCAGCGTGCGAAAGACCAACCAGTAGGCCAAAAGGCCCAGGCACATCGCCAAAAGCACAACCAGAGACGGCAAGAGAAAATCGGGCAAGGACGCTGCCCGATCTCTCATCGTCTCGATGACGGCGATTACGTCATTCCAGGCCATGCGGCGTTACCAGAACCAAATGACGAAACCGGCGGTCGCTGCGATCAGGAACCCTGCCCAAAGGGTCCGGTCCTGCCAGAGGGGTGTTTCCCATTTGGTAAACACTTCAAGCGTCTCTTTTCCTGACCAGACAAGCTCGTTGATATTCTCCTTGTCCTCGCGCGACGTCATTGCCGAGATGCCGACGTGGATTACGATCCCGAGGCACATCATGATGGACGACATGATCGTGTAATGAATTTCCGGCAGACCCAGATTGGCCCAGACTTCGGTAACTTCCTTCATGATGAACAGCGGAATACCGACGACCAGCCCGAGTACGATTGTCCAGAAGGCTCCGTTGCCGTTCAGCCAAGGAATGAACAGGCCGAGGATATACACCACCACGATGGTCGGGATGATATAGCTCAGCGAGGACTGGAAATAGCTGAACAGACTCTCGAACCCGGCGATCGACGGGGCATAGATCGCGCCGAACACCATGACGACGCCGGTCACGACACGGCCAAGCCAGACCTGGCGTTCTTCGCTCACATCCCAGATGGGCTCGATGAAATCCTTTACGACGAGTGTCGACGCGGAGTTCATGGCACTGTCGAGCGACGACATGATCGCGGCGATCAGCGCCGCCATGATGAGTCCGCGCAAGCCAATGGGCATCAACTCGAACGCGAGTGTGGGGAAGGCGAGGTCAGGGGTTTCCAGTTCCGGGTACAGTTTCAAGGCGATCAGGCCCGGCAGGATCATGAGAAACAGGTTCGGCAGCTTCAGGAAACCGGCAAACAGGGCGCCGATCTGGCCTTCCTTCAAATCCTTCGCGCCCAACGTTCGCTGCACCACGAACTGGTTGATCGTCCAGTAATAGAACCCGAGCAAAACCACGCCCCAAAGGCCCGTCCACGGCAGGAAATCATCATTTGCCGGCAGGATCAGTTTGGTTTTCTCTTCGGGGATGTCGACGAACAGCTCTTGCCAACCACCGATCTCGTTGAGGCCCAGCCAAAACAGGATGGCGGCAGCGACGATGAGCAGAATGGCCTGTACCGTATCCGTCACGACGACGGCTGAAAGGCCACCGAGAATGGTGTAAATGCCCGCCACAAGCGCAAGAACTGCCACAGCCGTCCAGAGGTTGAGGTAGCCGGTCACATTCGAAATCACCAGGCCACCGGCATAAAGAGCACCAGCGGTGTCGATAAACAGGATGGCCAGAATGGTGAATAAAGAAAACGCGCGGCGCGACCGCACGTCATAGCGCTCTTCGAGGAATTGGGGAACCGTTGAGATTTTCGCTCTGAGAAAAGACGGCAGAATAAAAATGGCAAAAAGGATCAATACAAGGGCGGCCGTCCACTCGTAGTTGAAGATAACCACGCCATTTGCATACGCGCCCCCCATGAGCCCGACGAAGCTTGACCCGGACATATTAGAAGCAAAAAGCGAGAAGCCAATCAAATACCACGGGAGCGATCGTCCGGCGAGGAAGTAGTCTTCGGATCCCCCGCTCGATTTCTTGGAGACGTACACGCCATGTGCGACGACACCGATAAAATAAACGACGACGATTGCATAATCGATCCAGTGCAGATCAAACTTTGCATCACCCATGATCTTGTCCTCTTAGCTCATGAATTTAGGGGATTTAGCGCGCCGGATCGAACCTCTGCGCTGCTCGTGTACCGGAATGGGAAGGGGTGAAAGAGCTTTAGCCCTAGGATTCCGTTTTCCATCAAACGTCGGGAATGAGTTTGCAAAAACAAACTCGCAAATTTTGGAGATCACGTTGATAAGAAGATAGACGTCATATCTGAAATCTCGAAAATGTAGGGTATCCTTCAGGCGGAATTTCTGCTGCACTTCTTCCGATGTATATTTTGAAATGAGATGTCTCATGGAGAGTCCCCCTCATCAAACCAGCCGAAAGACCAATCTCCGGCCTCGCAAAGTCTTAACTCCAGCGGGCGGAATGAAGTTTCACGGGAACTTGAAAAAACGTGTCCGGGGAGCAGGGATAACGGCTACCGGCCAATAAAACCGTTTCAAAACCGTCCGGGTGCGCCTCAACCGATGCCGGTCTGGACAGCAATTGCTCCTGCGTAAATGAGGAGGATCGCAAGACTTTCGCGACCAATCCCCCCGGGCCCTTGCCGTTCGCGATAGACCAGCCCAAGCAGCATGACAGCGGTCATGAGAAGTCCGACCGTCAGCCAGAAGAGGTCGCCGGTTTCGATAGCGTGGTAGATCGAGCCCTCCCGATAGCCGATATCGGACACGGTGAGGAACAGCGTGTCGAACGTATTGCCGCCAATGATGCCGCCGACGGCCAATTGCAGCGCACCACGACGGATTGCAGCAAGTGTGGTCACAAGCTCCGGCAAGGAGGTAACGACCGCGGTCATCAAGGCGCCAACCAGGGAAGCTGACACATCAAGCCTGTCCGTCAGTTCGGCGCCGACCCTGCTGACTGTCCAGCCCGCGACACCCATGACCAGCATAAGCCCCAGAAACCGTACGATGAGACCCTTGCTGGATTTGTCGGTGTCATCGTCGTTCTCGGGCGTATCTGACCGGGTGTCCCCGGTTTGCACGGGTTGCCACATCGGGGCTTCGCGCAACCGCGAGGTGGCGACCACTCCAAAACCGTAGACCAGAACCAGAACGAGCGAGGCCGGGTGCACACCCCAGATCGCAAATTCGGGCAGGGTGTAGGCGGCCAGCGGGACGCTGAGCAGCAAAAGCAGCAATCCGCATTGAAAGACATTGGCCAATTCAGCCGCGGCATGTTCCAGGTTCGCGCGTCGGTAAAGAATGTCGGCAATGGCGAGAAACGCGGTTTGCGCGGCAATTCCTCCGATGCCGTTCGAAAATGCCAGTGATGCCCGCCCATCGAGCGCCGCGGTGATCGAAACGATCGTCCCGGAAAACGACGTCGCCGCGCCAAGCAGCACGCCGCCCACGACCGCTTCTCCCAATCCGGTGCGGTCCGCGATCTGATCTGCAAGGCCGGTCATCCGCAAGCCTGCAACGAGGATCACCGCCGATGCGGCAGCACCAAATCCTAGCAAGACGGAAAGAGAAAACGTGTCGAACATGGAACCCGAACGCAGGGACCCGGACATTTGTTCAAACCGATCTTGGAACCGAAACAGGAGGATCGCGTTTTTCCGATGCAAACTACTCGGAGCACAGAAGATGTCGCAGCTATTTTCGCGCCGTGCCGTGCTGATGCAAATTGGGAGTGCGGTCATCGCAGGCGCGTCCTCGGTTCCGCGTCACGCATTCGCCGATCTTGACAGCCAACCATGGTTTTTTCTGACCGATGACGAAGCCAGATGGCTTGCCGCAATCGTTGATGTTTTCATTCCACAAGACGAATTTCCAAGCGCCAGTCAGGCTGGCGTTGTCGATTTCATAGATTTCCAGATGGCCACCGGATACGGGCAGGGCGAAGGGCTTTATCTCAAGGGACCGTTCCCGGAAGGCACACCCCAGCAAGGGTACCAGTTGCCTATGACGCCGGCTGAAATGATGCGGGCCGGACTGACCGAGTTGCGCGGCGAAACCGATCTGACCGCGATGCCGACTGCCGATCGTGCCGCTTGGGTGGACGATCTGTCCAATCGTGACAACATGCTGGGCGACGTGCCCTCATCGACATTTTTCGAAGAACTTCTGAGTTTGACCAACGAAGGGTATTTCGCTGATCCGATCTATCGCGGCAATGCCGATTACGCTGGCTGGCGCATGGTCGGCTTTCCGGGGGCACATGCATATTACACCGAACGGGTCGGCGACAACAAACCCACCAATCAGCCGCCTATGGGCATTGCGCATGGTCAGTTGAATCAGGTGTCGCCCCGCAAAATCGAACAGGGAGGGTAGGTCATGTCGCAACGGACGCTACCGAAAACCGATGTCGTCATTGTTGGCGGCGGCTGGACCGGGCTCACTGCAGCCTATGAGTTGGCCAATGCCGGGCAACGGTGCGTCGTCCTGGAGCGCGGACGGCATCGGCACACCGCGACATCCTTCGCCGGACCCGAGGAACATGACGAGCTGAAATACGCCCTGCGTTACACGCATATGCAGGATGTCAAGAAAGAGACACTGACCTTTCGCAACAACCGCGACCAGCAGGCACTGCCGATGCGCCGCCTTGGATCGTTCCTGCCGGGCAGCGGGTTGGGCGGCGCAGGCATTCACTGGAATGGCCAGATCTGGCGGCCCTTGCCTAGCGATCTTGAAATGCGGTCTCACTACGAAGACCGCTACGGCAGCCAATTCATTTCCGATGATTTGACGATTCAAGACTGGGGAGTGACCTACGACGAACTTGAGCCGCATCTTGATTTCTTCGAACGTATTTGCGGAGCGGCGGGATATGCCGGAAACCTGAATGGCGAGACCCGCGCCGGAGGCAATCCATTTGAAGGGTCGCGCACGGCCGACTATCCCAACCCCGCAATGAAACAGCCGATTTCCAACACGCTCTTCGGCAAGGCTGCGGAAAAGCTGGGGTACAACCCGTTTCCCATGCCATCGGCGAACGTCACACAAGCCTACGAAAACCCGTATGGCGCGCAGCTTCATCCCTGCACTTATTGCGGATTTTGCGAGCGGTTCGGCTGTGGTTACTACGCCAAGGCTGATCCCATCATCTGCGTTTACGACCGCATCAAGGATCACGAAAACTTCGAAATCCGCTTTGAGGCGCAGGTGCTGCAGGTCGAGAAATCCGCCGATGGGAAAACCGCGACAGGTGTCACATATCTCGATGAAAACGGTGTCGAGGTGTTTCAGCCTGCCGATACGGTCTGCCTGAATGCCTACGCGCTCTGGAATGTGCACCTGATGCTCGTCTCCGGCCTTGGCACGCCCTACGACCCCGAAACCCGCACCGGCACGGTGGGGCGCAACTACTCCTATCAAACCATTGCGGCGGTGGATGCGTTCTTCGATGACAGCATCACCACCAATCCTTTCATGGGGGCAGGGGCGCTTGGTGTGGTGGTTGACGACTTCAACGGCGACAATTTCGACCATTCCGAACTGGGCTTTCTTGGCGGTGGCTACATCGCCTGCAAGCAGTATCACGGTCGTCCGATCAGCTATCAGCCGGTGCCCGAAGGGACGCCACGCTGGGGGGCAGAGTGGAAACGTGCGGTGCGTGAGAATTATAACCGCCACGCCGATCTCGTGATCCACGGCTCATCGGTGTCGACCCATGAAAACTATCTCGATCTGGACCCGACATGGACCGACGCCTACGGACGCCCGCTTCTGCGGATGACATTCAACTTCCCCGACAATGACCGCAAGATGAGCGATTACGTCATGAACCGCGCGGTCGAGATCGCGCGCGAGATGGACAACGTGACCTCGGTCAAATCCGTCAATCTGGCCGCGGAAGGCAATGATTATTCCGTGGTGCCTTACCAGACGACGCACAATGTCGGCGGCGCGGTGATCGGGACTGATCCGGCCACGTCCGTCGTGAACCGCTACGGCCAGATGTGGGACCACCACAATGTGTTCGTCTTCGGTGCGTGTCTGTTTCCCCAAAACCTTGGCTACAATCCAACCGGGCCGCTGATGGGTCTGGCCTATTGGACGCTCGACCACATGAAGAACGATTACCTGTCGAACCCCCGCCCCTTGATGGACGCTTGAAGGAGGACCCGATGACACAGCGCAGATTTGCAAAAACCACAGGGATTGCCGCGACCCTGGGCGCCATCATCGCGGTCCCGTTCATGGGGTGGGCGCAAAACCAGGAAACGCAGCCCGCAATAGCCGCGTTGGAGGCAAACCTGACCGATGAACGCGCGTTGTTCAACGCAACCGTGGACGCGACGGTCGATGATGACCTGCTCGAACTTGGCCAATTGGTCGCCATGGGAGGCGCCGAAAACGGTGGTTCGGGCATGGCGTGCATCACTTGTCACGGTGCCAATGGTACAGGGGACGGGTCCGGGGCGTTCCCGCGTCTTGCCGGTCAGGCGGGATGGTACACGTACAAGCAATTGGTCGACTACGCGTCCGGCGCGCGACCCAATCAGGTGATGTCCGGCATCGCGCAGCGGCTGACCGAGCGCGAGATGGAAGCCGTCGCCGCCTATTACGCCGCCATTGATGCGCCTTATCGCCCGATACCGGGTGAAGCCGATGTGTCCCTGCTGCAATGGGGCGGACAGCTGGGTGCGGTCGGGTCGGCCGAAAAGGGCATTCCGGCTTGTGTGAACTGTCACGGTCCGTCCGGTATGGGAAATCCCCCGTCGGTTCCGTATCTCGCCGGGCAATACGCCAATTACATGACCTATCAACTTCAGCTTTGGCGCGAGGGGGGCCGAGACAATGACGCAATGAACGTCATGTCCGCGATCGCCTCTAAGATGACCGACGAAGACATGCGCGCCGTGTCGGAATATTACGCCCGCGTGAGGCCCGTCGTCGATGTGGTCGAAACGGTCCCGGCGAGCATCGACACGCCTGAAATCACGGAGTGATGTCCGTGACGAAGCTGGGTTCATACACCACGGTCGCACTCGTCGGCACCGCTTGTCTTGGCGCGATGGTTTGGTCTGCCGTCAAACCCGGTGACGGGCTTGGATCGCAGACGGTTGTCATGACGCAAGACGCGATCCGTGCGACCGCCGACTGGTTCCGAAGGGGACCAGCAGACGGAAAACCCGATTGGGAGGCGGCCTCCTACGATATGTACGATGCAGACCCCGATCGCGGGGCGGCTCTGATGCTCGAGCATGGATGCGGGTCCTGCCACGCAATTCCCGGCGTGGTCGGCGCCCGTGGATCGGTCGGGCCGAGCCTGGAGGGCTTCCGCGACCGCGCCTATGTGGCGGGGGTCTTGCCCAACCAACCCGGCGGGCTCGTGCGCTGGCTCGTAAACCCGCCCATGCATTCGCCGCAGACCGCGATGCCGGACCTTGGCGTGACCGAAGACGAGGCGCGCGACATGGCTTCCTATCTCTACACGTTGCGAGGCGGATGATGGAGCCGACGTCCGACAGCTCGACCCTCGACATCTACGGGTCTCAATCGACGCTGCGACCCTCCGGTCTGGGCGCAGAATTGACCTATGACCTGACCTTGGCCATGACCATCGGTTTCGGCGTCGTTTTCGTTTTTGTCATGCTGCTCTTGTGGGTGGCGTGGCGCCGTCAGACACCTGCCGGACATTGGTGGGTCTGGTCTGGCGGCATCCTGCTTCCCGTTGCGGCCATCGTGGTTCTGATGACCGCCTCCACCGCCATCCTTGTCGCCAGCACGCGCAGCGACGACGAGGCTTTGGTCATCGACGTGACCGGGTATCAGTTTTGGTGGGATGTCGTATATGACCCGGATGGGATCGCCCTTCGCGACGCGAACGAGCTTGTTTTGCCGGCGGGCCGGCCAGTGACCCTCCGCCTGAAATCGGATGATGTGATCCACTCGTTCTGGGTGCCGTCGATCTCGGGGAAGATGGACATGATCCCCGGTCGCATCAATACGCTGACCGTTCGTCCCGAAGAGCCAGGCCGGTATCGCGGCCAGTGTGCAGAATTCTGCGGCCTCAGCCATCCGCGCATGGCCTTCGAAGTGGTGGTTCTGGAACTCGATGCGTTCGATGAATGGTTGCTGACCACGCAAGGAGAGGCCCGCGACGCGGCACAGCCCGAGCTTCTGGCCGGCAAGCAGGTGTTCATCGACGCGGGCTGTTCCGCCTGCCATGAAATTCGCGGCGTCGCCGAAGGTGGCCGTCTCGGACCGGACCTGACCCGCGTCGGAGCGCGCGCCAGCCTCGGCGCCGGTATGTGGCGTATGAACCAAGGCAATCTCGCCGGATGGATCGCCGATGTGGGCGACATGAAACCGGGGGCGCAAATGCCGTCCTACAACCACCTGAGCGGGCCGGAACTGCGCGCCGTATCCGCCTATCTGGCGAGCCTGAGATGACCGACGCCCCCTATGATAACAATCCGGTTCCCGGACCGCGTGACGATGCGTATGACATGGCGCCGAAAGGAGAGCCGGACAAAAGCTTCGAAGAGGTCTGGGCAACGCCACCCGGCGTCAAGGTGCTGTCCTCGGTCAGCCACCGTGTTGTCGGCAAACGTTTCCTGATCACCGGCTTCATCTTCTTCCTGATCGCCGGTGTTCTTGCGCTGTTGGTTCGGTTGCAGCTTTTGGTGTCGGAAAACACGTTCCTCGACAGCGAGACCTACAACCAGGTCTTCACGATGCACGGAACGATCATGATGTTCCTCTTCGCGATTCCGATGCTGGAAGGGTTCGCGGTCTACCTGATCCCGCTGATGATCGGCGCGCGCGATCTGGTCTTCCCGCGTCTGGGCGCGTTCGGGTACTACTGTTACCTCTTTGGCGGCATCATTGTCTTGTCCTCGTTTCTTTTCGACGCAGCCCCTGCGGGCGGCTGGTTCATGTACGTGCCGCTGTCGACCAGCCAATACACCGAAGGGCTGTCCGCGGATTTCTGGCTGATCGGCATCACCTTGGCCGAAATCGCCAGCGTCACCGCAGCGGTTGAGATCATCGCGGCCATCCTGTGTTCCCGCGCGCCGGGGATGAGCCTGACGAAAATGCCGATCCTCATGTGGTATCTGCTCGTCACCGCCTTCATGATCGCCATCGGCTTTCCGCCCCTCATCATCGGGTCGATCCTGCTTGAGGCCGAACGCCTGCTGGGACTGCCATTCTTCGACATTTCGCTGGGCGGAGACCCTTTGCTGTGGCAGCACCTATTCTGGCTCTTCGGCCACCCGGAGGTCTACATCATCTTCCTGCCCGCTGCCGGCATGGTGGCGACCATGTTGCCGGTCTTCGTGGGAAAGCCGCTCTTCGGGTACGGATTCGCCGTCTCGGCAGTCATCACGATGGGCTTTCTGAGCTTCGGCCTCTGGGCGCACCATATGTTCGCGACCGGCTTGCCGATCATGTCGTTGTCGCTCTTCTCGGCCGCATCGACGATGGTGGCGGTGCCGACGGGGGTGCAGATCTTCTGTTTCATCGCCACGCTCACCCTGGGTAAACCGCGCCTCACCGTGCCGATGCTTTTCATCCTGGGATTTTTGTTCATCTTCGTTCTGGGTGGGCTGACCGGTGTGATGCTGGCGGCGGTGCCGTTCAACCTTCAGGCACATGACAGCTACTTCGTCGTGGCACACCTGCACTACGTCCTGATCGGGGGCTTCGTCTTTCCGATGTTCGGCGCGCTCTATTACTGGGTGCCGCATTTCACCGGGCGCATGATGTCCGAGACGCTGGGGAAATGGGCCTTCTGGCTGATGTTCCTCGGCTTTAACCTTGCGTTCTTCATGATGCATCTGACGGGATTGCGCGGGATGCCCCGGCGCATCGCCACGTACCCCGAAGGCATCGGCTGGGACCGGCTCAACATGCTGTCCACCGTGGGCGCTTTCATTCTGGCCGCCGGGATCGCGGTGTTCATCGTCGATTTCTTCCGTCATCAGCGCAGCGGACCCAAAACCGGGCGTGATCCTTGGCGCGCGGCGACGTTGGAATGGCTCTACGAGCCCCGCACGCCGGGTTACAATTTCCGGGCGATCCCAGCGATCCGGTCGCGCGAACCGCTCTGGGATCAGCCGGAATTGACTGACCGGCCCGCCGCAGAGGTGGACGGCGCGCTCCGCATCAGCCACGACCATCGACGTGAGACGATTGGCTGCGATCCCGTGACGGGTGAGCCGATACAGATCCTGCGTCTGCCGCACCCGACCTGGTTCCCGCTGATCTCCGCTTTGGGGCTGGCCGTTCTTTTCGCCGCGACATTGGCATCGCTATACTGGCTGTCAGCCATTGGCGGTCTGATCGCGCTGATCGGGTTGACTGGCTGGATTTGGGAGCCGTCCGACAGCGGCGTCACCCGCGAGACCGGGCTTGGCGAGGGGCTGTCCCTGCCGGTGAACGTGGTCGATCGCAAAAGTCACCTGCATGTGGGCACGATCGGCACCATTCTGATCCTCTACGCCCTTTTCGCATCGTTGCTCTTCGCCGGGCTGTTTCTGTGGAACGTCCAGCCCGAATTCGCCCAAGACACCGCACGGCCCGCGCGCATCTTCGCGCTCGTCTCTGCCGCTCTGTCGGTCATTCTCTTCGCGTTGAGCTGGATGACCGGACGCCGCGCGCTGTCGCAGGGATCGCTCGCGGCGGGAATGTTGATCAACCTTTTGACCGGCGTCGCCATCGTCGCCCTTGGTCTGTCGTTCTTCTGGGCGTTGCTGCCGGTCGATCCCTACAGCACCGCCTTCGCCGCCGTCGGCTGGGCGATGGGGGCTTATGTGGCGGCGCTTCTGGCGGTGTCGCTCTATTGGACGCTGTTCAACGCGCTGCGCAAGGCAACGGGCAATGTCGTGCTGGGTCAGGGCCTTCCGGATCTGCTGCTGGCCGCGTTCGGCAAGGCAACTGCCGTCATGGCAGGTATCACAGCCGTCGCGTTCCTGGTCGCGGGGACACCGCAATGACCCGACTGGTGTTTCATATCGCGGGTCCAATCACGCTCTGGTCGCTGCACTTCATCGCCATCTACGCGCTGATCTCGGCGGCTTGCGCGCCGCGAGGATTGATGGATGTCGATGTCATGCGCGGTGTCGCGACGATCAGTACTCTGCTGATCGGGATAGCCATGCTTGCCTGGCTGGTGCTGGCGCTGCGCCGGTCGCGCCGCATCCCGGACGACGCCGAAGAACGCCCGCTGGCGATCGCAGCGCTTTGGTCGGTGGGCATTTCGTTGATGGCCATCCTGGCAAACCTCTGGCCGGTGGCGACGCTTGCCACGTGTTCCGGCTGATCAACAAGGAGGCTCTCATGGACCCCTACACACCCTTCTGCGGCACCCCTCCGCTTCCGACCGAGCTTCTGACCCGCTGGACGTTCGATCCGGTATTGATCGCGGGCTTGATAGCCGCATTCGCAATCGGCATGAGGTACACAATAGAAAGAAAGCGCTTTACGGGGGCTTGGGCCCTTGTCGCCTTTCTGTTCATCTCGCCGCTCTGCGCGGCGTCTATGGCGCTGTTTTCCGCCCGCGTCGCCCAGCATATCCTTCTGACACTCGTGGCGGCCCCTTTGCTGGCCGCAGCCTTGCCGAAACTGCGGTTGCCGCCGATGCCCGTTGCCGTGGTGTTCGCCGTGCTGTTCTGGTTCTGGCACGCGCCCGCACCCTATCAGGCCACGCTGGAAAGCGATCTGACATACTGGGCGATGCATTTGAGCCTGTTCGGCAGCGCGACGCTTATGTTCGCCGCCTTCCGCGCGACGCCTGAGCAGTCGATTCCTGCCGCTGCATTGACCGGAGCACAGCTGACCCTGTTCGCTGTCGTACTGACCCTGGCACCAACGCCCTGGCACAGTTGGCATATGTTGACGACCATTCCCTATGAGCTCGGACCGTTGGCGGATCAACAATTGGCGGGGGCCATGATGTGGGTGGCGGGGGGCCTCCTCTTCCTCGCCGTCATCGGCAAGCTGGCGTTGACGTTTCTTCAGGAGGCTGACGTTCCGCCAGCCAAGAGCAGGCCATGACCGCCACACCATCGGGTCCCGCCGAACGAAACGCATCCCCGGGCTCGGAAAGGGCCGTGTTTCGCAGAGCGCAGGTCTGGATCCTGGGTGGGTTGTTCGTGATCGCGCTGGCCGCCGCCTTGAGAGCGATGGCGCCAGTTGCGATTCCGGTCGTCTTTGCCGTGCTCATCACATTGGTCATCGCGCCTTTGCATCAAAGACTGGTGCGCGTATTGCCACCGGCACTGCGCTGGTTTGCGCATCTTGGCGCGATCCTCGTTCTTCTTACAGTGATTGCTGTATTTCTTGCGGCGTTGGTCTTCGCTGCCGAACGCGTTTTGCAGGAAATGTCGTCTTTCGACGGTAATATGGAGACGCTGCTGCCCTCCGAGTCCGAAGCAACGGCCCTCGTGGGCGGGCAACTCAAGGATTTGGTCGGCACCATCAGCAGCGCGCTCAGTGGATGGCTGGTTGAGCAGATCACCACCGTCGCACGTGCCATCGCCGGTATGACGGGGATGTTCATCACGACCCTCGTGCTTGTCTTCTTTCTAATTCTCCTCGCTTTGACGGAGCGCGGAATATGGCGGGGGAAAATTGCGGCGCTTTGGCCGGAACAGGGGCAAACGGAATGGAGGGACGCACTGGTCACGATAACGCTCAGATTGCGGAAATTTCTGATAATCCGGACCGCAGTCGGCTTTCTGCAAGCGGCTCTCTACGTCCTGTGGCTTTGGCTGTTCGGCGTCGACATGCTGGTCGTTTGGGGTGTTTTGACCTTCATTCTGACGTACATTCCCAACCTAGGGTCCGTCATCGCAGGAACGCTGCCGGTTCTCTATGCGCTGGTCACCAAGGATTTGGCGACGGCGTTCGCTGTCGCGGCTGGATTGCTGGTCATCGAGCAAGTGGTCGGCAATTTCATCGACCCCAAGCTGCTGGGCAAATACATCGTTCTGTCGCCCTTCATCATTCTGGTGTCACTGCTTTTCTGGGGATGGCTGTGGGGGATCGCTGGCGCGTTCCTCGCCACACCCATCTTGCTCAGCCTTCTTATCGCGCTCAATCACATTCCGCCCCTGCGTCCGGTGGCTTTGATCCTGAGTGACCAGCGCACATCCGAAGATCTCGACCGCGCGCTGAATCAGAAATAGGCGCTATCAGGCTGTGAGCATCCAAATGACGACCAACAGGACCGGGCCAGCCACCAGCAGCGCGATGAGCGGGCCCCGCCCGCGTTTCGGTTTGTCCTGCGGATTATCAAGGACGCGCGGCGCGGTCTGAGCACCGGCGTCGCCCGGACCCGCGCGGACCTCACCGTTGCTGTCCACGACATATGCCGCGTCTGAACGGGCCTTGCCTGCATGGGCGTCGGTCTGGACGCGGTCTTGGTCCGGACCGGTGCCATGCTCGGTCGGGTCCACCGGATCATTTGCGGGGCGGGGTTTGTGTATCGTGTTCTGTGCCATGTCTGTTGCCTTTCCTTTTGACGAAGTGACTACCAGACAAACCGACGCTCGAGATGGCTGGTTCCGGTGAAACGATGGGAACTGCGCCTGTACCACGGGCGTTCCGTTTATATTGATGAGCGGAGTCTGCACGATGGTCACAACCCTTCCCCAAACCCCTGATCTTGTCGTTGTCGGAGCAGGCGTCGCCGGAGGGCTCGTTGCGAAGCAGGCGGCCGAAGCCGGGCTTCGTGTAACGATCCTGTGCGACGGACCCACGCTTGATCGCGCCGATCTGGTGGACCGCTTCAGGCAGGCCGATCCCCAAAGCCTGATGTCGCCCTACCCGGTCGTGCCGCACGCGCCCCAGCCACAGGTCAACCGTACGGGTGATTACCTGATCCAGAAAGGCCCCGACCCCTATGATCAGCAATATATCCGCGCCGTCGGTGGCACGACCTGGCACTGGGGCGCCGCGACATGGCGCTACATTCCCAACGACATGAAGCTGAGGACGCTTTACGGCGTCGGGCGCGACTGGCCCATCGACTATGACGAGATCGAACCCTGGTATTACGAGGCCGAGGTCGAGCTGGGCGTCGCCGGCCCCGAAAACGCGCCTTTTGATGCGCCCCGGTCAAAACCCTATCCCATGCCGGAGGCCCCGTTTTCCTATCTCGACCAAGTCTTTCACGACAAGCTGACTGCCCTTGGCTATGATGTGATCCACGCCCCGCAATGCCGCAACAACCAGCAGGTCTATGATGGGCGGCCACCCTGTTGCGGCAACGCGAACTGTATGCCGATCTGTCCCATCGGCGCGCAGTATTCCGGCAATATGTCCGTTGAAAAGGCGCAGGCCGCCGGGGCCGAGCTGATCACCAACGCGGTTGCGCATCATCTTGAAGTTGGCCCCGACAAACGGATCACCGCCGTGCGCTATCTCAAACCGGACGGGTCTGAATTTCGCCTAAAGGCGCAGACCTTTGCATTGGCCGCGAACGGGATCGAAGGCCCCAAGATCATGCTGATGTCGAAACAGGAACACGCGCCCGACGGCGTGGGCAATAGCTCGGACATGGTGGGGCGCAACCTCATGGACCATCCCGGGACAATGTCCAAGTTCGACAGCAAGGACCCGCTTTGGCCGGGCCGGGGCCCGAATATCCTGTCGGGTATCGTAAACCTGCGCGATGGCCCGTGGCGTGAAAGAATGGCCGCGCGCAAGCTGATGCCCGACAACAAGACCCATGTGCACGAAGTCACGGTCGAAGCGATCGAAGAGGGTTTGACAGGCGCCGAATTACGCGAGGCGATCCGCCACCGTGCCGCGCGGCGTCAGATCGTGTTCAGCTTCAACGAACAACTGCCCGACCCGTCGAACCGGATTGTACCGTCGTCCGAAGGTCTGACCGACGCGCTGGGCCTTCCGCGTCCTGAAATCCACTACAGGATCGACGATTACGTCCATCGCGCCGCCGAAGACACCCGCCGCCGCGTCGAAGAGATGGCCGTGGCGTTCGGTGCCACGCGCGACAGCGTCTGGCATAATGACGGCTACTTGCCGAACAACCACATCACAGGAGCGACGATCATGGGCGACAACCCGAATGACAGCGTCGTGAACCGCGACTGCCGGACGCATGACCATCCGAACCTCTGGATCGCGTCGTCTTCGACCTTTCCATCCGTTTCCAGTGTCAACGTGACTCTGACCATCGCCGCCCTTGCGATCCGCATGGGCGAAGCCATCGCGGCGGAGGCACGGCCATGACACGTTTTCTCCTCGCCGCAAGTGCCTGCGTCAGCGTGATGGTCGCGCAAGGTGCCACAGGACAGGGCGCGGATGTCCTGTTGAATTGCTCGACATGCCATACCGTCGGGTCCGGCTCTTCTATGGATGCCGCAACGCAGCGTGTGCCGTCACCCTATCCCAACCTCAACGGCCAGCCGGTACGCTATCTCGAGCGACAACTTGAGGCCTATCGGACGGGCTTGCGCCAGCATCCGCAGATGCAAGCGACAGCGACTGCGTTGGGTGACGGAAGCGCAGCCATGGCGCGCATGTATGCCGATGCCGCGCCACCCAAGCTTGCGTTGCAAGGCGATGTCAGCGCCTATCTGGAGGCGCAGAAACTGATTGCCGAAGGCGACTGGTCGCGGAGTCTGCCCTCGTGCGCCAGCTGCCATGGGATCAATGAAGAGGACCGCGCGCGCCTCGCTCCGCGTCTTCATGGCCATCCGGAGGGGTACCTTGCCCGCCAACTCCGCGCATATGCCGACGGAACGCGGCAATCGGATACGATGGGCCGGATGCGCAGCTTCGCATCGAGGCTGACAGACGCGGAAATCGCGGCTCTGGCCGCCTACTATGCCGCTTGGCGTGTGGAAGGCGCAGGCAGCACCGATGAAAACGAGGACCAGCCTGATGGATAATTCGACGATCTTCTCGCGCCGAAGCTTCCTGGGGGGCGTGTCCGCTGCGGCGCTCTTGCCCGGGCTGGCCAAAGCGCAAACTCCGCTCACCTTTGAAAGCTTCGCTGCCCGTGCGCGCGCTCTTTCTGGTTTTGACGCGATCCCTCGCGCACTTCTGAGCGGCGCGCGCTCGGCTTTGGCGGATACGGAAATAGACGCTTTTGTTTCGGAAGATGGCTCGTCCGACAACGCGGACAAAACCGTTTTGAAAGCCCTCTACACAGGTATGCATGCGCCTGCGGAGGGCACACCAGAGCGGTTCGCTTACGCGCAAGCGCTCATGTACGCGACGATCGAAGACGCGGTGAATGTGCCCAGCTATTGCGGGGGGCTGCCGGGCTATTGGTCCGAGAAACCCGACAACGTCTGAACGCGCCAAGACGAACGTTCAAACTAGCCCTGGCATTATGCAGAATGTTTCAGGGATTTTCGTTATCCACATAAGCGGCAAGCGCCGCGCGGGTGCCGTCTTTCCAGATGCGCGAAAGCCAGGCGTCGAACGAGTCGGCGAAGGCTGCGTTGGTGTGCAGCTCGCCGTAGATATGCGACTGTTCGAGCCAGACGCGCGGCGTTTCGCGGGCGCTTTGCGCGGCTGTGACGAGGTCGGACCAGATCGGGTCGTTGGGGTCGATCACGCTGCCGTCTTCGCGTGTGCCAAAGCACATCCGCGCCCAGAGCGCCTCGGTCAGGGCCAGACCCGAGATGCGGGTGTCGGCCGCCAGGGCATCGCGGACGATGGGCAGAAGGAAGCCCGCATGGCGGGACGCGCCGTCAAAGGCGACGCGGCGGGTGGTGTCGTGGATCTCTGGATTCGAGAAGCGTCGTTCGATCAAGCCCAGATAGGCCGCGGGCGTGATGCCGGGAACGGCGTCGACGTGGGGCGCGATTTCCTCAAGCTCTACCTTGCGGAAGAACGCGGCGATCTGCGGATCGCTCATGCAGGCGGCAATGGTCGGCACGCCCAGGATCTCGCCCGCATTGGCAAGTACCTGATGACCGGCATTGAGCATCCGGATCTTCATGGCTTCGTAGCTGTGCACGTGCGGTGTCAGCGTCGCGCCGACCTCTTCCCATTCGGGGCGTCCGGCGCAGAAATCGTCTTCGATCACCCACTGGCGATAATTCTCGTGCGTCACCGGCACGGCGTCATTCACGCCAAGCGCGCGGGCGCGGGCCAGTTCTGCCTCTCCGGTCGCGGGAACGATGCAATCCACCATGGAATTGGGAAAGCTCGCATGCGTGTCGATCCAATCGGCAAGATCGGGATCGGTGGCCTTGGCCAGACCGACGACGGTCTGCCGAAGAATTGCGCCATTGCCCTGAAGGTTGTCGCAGGACTGGCCGGTGAACGGTCCGTGACCGGCGGCGCGGCGCGCGCGCAACGCCGCGACCATGGCACCGAACGCGGTGCGCGGGCTGTCGGGGTTGGCGATGTCGTGCTGAATGTCGGGGTGGGAGAGGTCAAGCGCGCCCTTCGCGTCCACGTAATAGCCGCCCTCGGTCACGGTGAGCGACACGATGCGGATCGCGGGATCGGACATGGAGGCGATCAGGGGGCCGTTGCCTTCGGCCACGGGCACGAAGTCGATCATCGAGCCGATGACCTCGGCCGATGTGCCTGCGGGATCAAGCTCGATCAGGGTTGTCAGGCAATCCTGCGCCAAGAGCTTTTCACGCATCTTCGCGTCGCCCGGACGCACGCCTGCGCCGATGATTGCCCAGTCATGGGCAAGCCCCTTCTGCATCAGCCGGTGCAGATACCACGCCTGGTGGCCACGGTGGAAATTGCCCAGACCGATATGCACGATCCCGGCGCGCAGGGCGCTGCGGTCGTAGGTGGGGCGGGCAATTGCCCTGGGCAGTTTGTCCAGATTGGCCTGGCTCAGCGCCACGGCCTCGGTCTGGGTGTCTTGTTTCAGCTCATCCATTGTCCGCCATCCACATTGTAGCATTGGGCGACGACATAATCTGCATCGTCGCTGGCAAGGAACACGGCCATGCCGGTCAGGTCTTCGGCGCGGCCCATTCGGCCATAGGGTACGGCTTCGCCGACCTCGCGCTTTTTCTGGCCGGGGGCCTTGTTCTCGTATTTCGCAAAGAACGCATCGACACCGTCCCAGTGTTCGCCATCGACGACACCGGGCGAGATCGCGTTCACATTGATGCCGTGCTGGATCAGGTTGAGGCCTGCCGATTGGGTCAGCGAAATGATCGCCGCCTTGGTCGCACAGTAGACCGCCACCAAAGGCTCGCCGCGGCGGCCCGCCTGGCTCGCCATGTTGATGATACGCCCCTTGATCCCGGCGTCGATCATGTGCTTCGCGACCGCCTGAAGCGTGAAGAGCGTGCCCGCGACGTTGATGTCGAAGGTGCGGGCATAGTCTTCGCGCGTGATCTCGGTGATCGGGGCGGCGGTGAAGATCGCCGCGTTGTTGATCAGGATGTCGAGCCGGCCAAGCTGTTCGACGGTTGCGGCAACCGCGGCGTCGATGCTGGCTTGGTCTGTGACATCCATCTCGACCGCAATCGCGCTGTCGCCGATCTCGGACGCCGTCTGACGGGCGCGGGCGATATCGATATCCGCGATGGCGACACGTGCGCCTTCGCGGACATAAGCCTCGGCAAAGGCACGACCGATGCCGCGAGCGGCACCTGTGATCAATGCCGTCTTGCCGTCGAGCCGTTTCATGCGATCCGCAGTCCCTGCGCGTCGAACTTGTGCATCTGGTCAAGCTGCGGCGTCAGGTAGATCGTGTCGCCGTGCTTGGCCTGAATATCGCCCGTGATCCGGACAGTGACCATGTCGGCCAAGCCCGTGTCATGCACGTGGATGAAGGTGTCGGACCCAAGATGTTCGGCAACACCGACAACGCCCTTCCAGGTGCCTTCGGTTTTCGACACGTCGATGTGTTCGGGGCGGATTCCGGCCTTTTCGCCACCGTATTTCTTGGCCTCGGCGCCGCCAAAGATGTTCATCTTCGGGGAGCCGATGAAACCCGCCACAAACTCGTTACGCGGTCTGTGGTAGAGTTCCAGCGGCGATCCAACCTGCTCGATATGGCCTGCGCGCAGAACAACGATCTTGTCGGCCATGGTCATGGCTTCGACCTGATCGTGGGTCACGTAGATCATCGTGGTTTTCAGACGCTCGTGCAGTTCGCTGATTTCCAGACGCATGCCCACACGAAGCGCCGCGTCGAGGTTCGACAGCGGTTCGTCGAACAGGAACGCCGCCGGTTCGCGAACGATCGCACGGCCAATGGCGACACGCTGACGCTGACCCCCGGAAAGCTGGCCCGGACGACGGTCCAGATAGTCGGTGAGGTTCAGAACCGAGGCCGCGCCAGAGATGCGCTTTTCGATTTCCGCCTGGTCCATGCCTGCCATCTTGAGAGGGAAGGCGATGTTCTTGCGCACCGACATATGCGGGTAGAGGGCGTAGGACTGGAACACCATGGCCAGGCCGCGCTTGGCGGGAACCAGATCGGTGGCATCCTTGCCGTCGATCTCGATATGGCCGGTGGTGATGTCCTCGAGCCCGGCAATCAGGCGCAGGAGGGTGGATTTCCCGCAGCCCGAAGGCCCGACGAAAACCGTGAATTCACCGTCTTCGATGGTCAGGTCCAGAGGCGGGATGACTTGTACGTCGCCAAAGCTCTTGGTGACCTGTTTGAGTTGGATTTGTCCCATGGGTCAGGTTCCTTATGTCAGGTCTTTATTTAACGGCGCCGAAGGTCAGGCCGCGGACAAGTTGTTTCTGGCTGAACCAGCCAAGGATGAGGATCGGTGCGATGGCCATGGTGGAGGCCGCGCTGAGTTTCGCGAAGAAGAGGCCCTCGGGGCTGGAGTAGCTCGCGATGAACGCTGTCAGAGGTGCCGCGTTTACGGCTGTCAGGTTCAGCGTCCAGAAGGCTTCGTTCCAGGCAAGGATGAAGTTCAAGAGCATCGTCGACGCGATGCCCGGAATGGCCATCGGTGTCAGGATGTAGAGCACTTCTTCCTTGAGCGTGGCGCCATCCATCCGCGCCGCTTCGAGGATCTCGACCGGGATTTCGCGGAAGTAGGTGTAGAGCATCCAGACGATGATAGGCAGGTTGATCAGCATCATCACGATGACCAGACCGGCGCGGCTGTCCAAGAGACCCAGCTGAATGAACAGCAGGTAGATCGGATAAAGCACGCCGACCGCGGGCAGCATCTTGGTCGAGAGCATCCAGAGCAGGATGTCCTTGGTCCGGCGCGAGGGCACGAAGGCCATCGACCAGGCCGCAGGAACCGCGACGATCAGGCCGAGGATGGTGGACCCACCCGCGATCAGGATCGAGTTCCAGAGGAAGCGGGCGTAGTTCGACCGCTCCATCACGACGCTGTAGTTCTCGAGCGTCCAGTCGAAGCCGAGAAAGATCGGCGGGCTGGCGATGGCCTGTGCTTCTGTCTTGAAGCTGGTCAGGATCGTCCAGAGGATCGGGAAGAAGATCAGCAGGCCAACCGCCCAGGCAAGGCCGGTGTTGATCAGTTTGCGGCGGGGTGTAACAGCGCGAGCCATGATCAGTTATCCAGGTTCTTGCCGACGATCCGCATCAGGAAGATCGCGACGATGTTTGCGAGGATGATGGCGTAGACGCCACCGGCTGAGCCAAGTCCGACGTTCTGACTTTCAAGCACACGCTGGAAGATCAGGTAGGACAGGGTACGGGTTCCGAACGCGCCGCCCGTTGTGACGAAGATCTCGGCAAAGATGGCCAGAAGGAAGATCGTCTGGATCAGGATCACGATTGTGATCGCGCGGCTGAGGTGCGGAAGGATAATGAACCAGAACCGCTTGAGGTGCGGCGCGCCGTCCATTTCGGCGGCTTCGAGCTGTTCACTGTCGAGCGATTGTATCGCGGTCAGCAGGATCAGCGTCGCGAAGGGCAGCCACTGCCAGGAGACGATCATGATGATCGACGGCGTCGCTGCATCCGACAACCAGCTTACCGGATCGGCCCCGAAGAACCGCCACAGGTGCGAGAAAAGACCGTTCACGGGATCCATGAACATATTTTTCCAGACCAGCGCCGACACGGTCGGCATGACGAAGAACGGTGCGATGACGAGGATACGGACAACGCCCTGTCCCCACATCGGCTGGTCGAGAAGGATGGCAAGCACAATACCAAGGCAGACCGTGATGATCAGAACACCGAGAACGATGACCAGGGTCGTCTGAACTGCAGGCCAGAACGCGCTGGAACTGACGAAGCGGACGTAGTTGTCGAAGCCTGCCCAGCCAAGGTCGCCACCACGCAGCGGCAGATAGGTTCTGAACGAGAACCAGAGTGTCATGATCAGCGGGACCAACATCCAGCCCAGGAGCAGGATAACTGCCGGGGCCATCATTAGTCGGGCCGCTGATCGGGATGCTTTCGTCGCCATTGGGTACATCTCCTCCGTTGCCAGCCCGCCTTAGGGTACTGCGCTGCCAGAATTAGACCACAGTGAAGTGGGGATTTGTTTGGGGTATTCTGTGTCAGAGGGCGGCGCGGGGCCGCCCTCTGGGGATCAAGACAAGCGCTTAGCGGTAGCCAGCGGCTTCCATTGTCTCGTTGGTAATCGCCTGGGCTTTCTCAAGCGCTTCTTCGACGGACTGCTGACCGGCGTAGGCGGCGGAGAATTCCTGGCTGACTTCAGTTGCCATGCCGGCGAACTCCGGGATCGCGACGAACTGGATGCCAACATACGGCACCGGCTCTACGGTCGGGTTGTTCGGATCGGCAGCGTTGATGGAGTCCAGCGTCTTCTGTGCGAACGGAACTTCCTGATACTCAGGTGTCTCATAGAGAGACTTGCGTGCGCCCGGAGGAACGTTGGCCCAGCCTTCGTTTTCCGCAACCAGCTGGATGTATTCCTTGGATGTGGCCCACTCGATGAACTCTTTCGCGGCTGCTTCTTTCTGAGTACCCGCCGGGATGGCAAGTGCCCAGGCCCAGAGCCAGTTCGCGCGCTTTTCGACGCCTTCGGCGTTCGGTGCGAGTGCGAAGCCAACGCTGTCGGCCACGGTCGAGTCGTCCGGGTTGGTCACGAAGGATGCAGCAACGGTTGCGTCGATCCACATACCGCATTTGCCCTGCTGGAACAGGTTCAGGTTTTCGTTGAACCCGTTGGTCGCGTAACCTTCAGGACCGTAGTCGTTCATCAGGTTGACGTAGAAGTTGATCGCTTCGGCCCATTCAGGCTGATCGAACTGAGCGTTCCACTCTTCGTCGAACCAACGTGCGCCGAACGAGTTGCCGGTCACTGTGATGAAGGCACCGCCTTCGCCCCAACCGGCCTTGCCACGCAGGCAGATGCCGTTGATTTCTTCTTCCGGGTTGTCCATCGCAGCAGCCGCTTCGCGGATGAACTGCCATGTCGGTGCGTCCGGCATTTCCAGACCTGCTTCTTCCATCAGGTCCGTGCGGTACATGATCATGGAGCTTTCGCCATAGAACGGTGCCGCATAAAGCGTGCCGTCGTGGCTCAGGCCGTTGCGCATCGCGGGCAGGATGTCATCGACATCATACTCTTCCGACAGATCGTCCAACGGAACCAGCCAGCCGTTCGCACCCCAGATCGGGGTTTCGTACATGCCGATGGTCATGATGTCGAACTGGCCACCCTTGGTGGTGATGTCCGTGGTCACACGCTGGCGCAGCACGTTTTCCTCGAGGGTCACCCACTCGACTTCGTGGCCGGTCTTGGCCGTGAAGTCGTCGGTATAACCCTGCATGCGGATCATGTCGCCGTTGTTGACTGTCGCGATGGTGATGGTCTCTGCCTGTGCGGCGCCGACCGAAATAAGCGACAGTGCTGTCGCTGCACGAAGTGCGGTACGAAGGTACATCCGATTCCTCCCTGGTGTTGGATACCTATGCATACAGAACACTATTTCGTTTACCCGCGTCAATAAAAAATTTACCCGCGTAAACTTTTGTCAGGCAGAGTCCCGCATGATGAGCCGGGCCGGAAACAGGGTCTCGGTGCGGGTGCCCAGATGCCCCCCGCTTTCGATCAGACGGAACAATGTGTCGACCGCGTGATCGGATACAGCGTTGTAATCATGGGCTGCCGTGGTCAGCGACGGGCAGGTGAACCGCGAGAACGGGTGGTCGTCATGCGAGGCCACGCGCAGTTGACAGTCCGGCCCGCGCCCCACCTTCACACCGCTTTCGTAGCAGGCGGAAAGAAATCCGATGGCCAGACGATCATTGCTGCACAGCACGGTGTTCGTGGGAAGCGAATCGTCCGCGAGCACTTTGAGCCCACCTTGTTTGCCGATTTCCTCGAATCCCCACCCCGTACCTTCGACCTTGACCACATGCGGTTCCAGCCCGAGCCTTTCCATCATCGAAATATACGCGATGCGGCGTTTGTTGGCATTCGGGTTGGCGGGGGTCTTCATCTCGAAAAAGCAGGGCGATTCGCCCGTTCGGCTGAGATATTCGACCGTTTGGGACACGAAGCTGTGGTTGTCCGAGCCGATGAAGGCCTCGCCCATCCCGTCGAGATTGCTGTCGAACAGGACCGTGGGCACATTCTTGCAGAAGGTCTCGATCGCCGACTTGTCCGATTGCCGTCCGAGCGGCGCCAGGAGGACACCAGCCGGTTTCATCGACCGCAAACTGTCGAGGATCTCGTTTTCATGCGCGGGATCGCCGTGCGAACTGAACAGGGACGGGGTAAACCCCGCCTCGATGCAGCGGCCTTCGATGACGCGGACGATTTCGGCAAAGAACGGATCAGCGAGGTATGGAACCACGATGCCGATATTCTTGGTCAGCTTCCGGTTCTGGTTCATCGCGTAGATGTTCGGTCGGTAGTCGTACTTGTCCAACGCCGCCTCGATCCGGCCCCGCGTGGATTTGCGGACGCTGTTGGGGTCATGGAAATACTTGGACACGGTCGGCCGCGAGATCCCGCTGACGGCCGCGAACTCTTCCATGTTCCTGATCTTGGTGTTTGACATTCCGGACCTCTGCAAATCGCACCCGTCGAAACTTGACGTCTGCTTTACAGTTTCTTATCGCGCGCAAAAAATCAATAAGTCTTGTAAAAAAGCGCGTGGAGCGGCCAAAGCCGTGCAAGGATCGCCGGTTTATCAGGCAATACTCGGCGTAAGCCGTCCGTCAGTGGAGCGGTTTGACCGCACGGTAGAGCGCGCGATACCGTTCCAGCCTGTCGTCCAGACCCGGAATTTCCAGCAGATCGAACCAATCGGTGATCTCGGGTTCCTGCCCCAAATCGGACAGGGACAGCGCACCGATGCCACACCCGGCCAGACGCGCCGCACCCATCGCGGGGCCCGCGTCCGAACCCGTCGTGCGCCCGATGCGCATCCCCGTCGCGGTCGCGATCAGGTGCAGCAGGAAGGGCGATCTGCTCCCGCCTCCGATCGCGGCGAGATGCGGCAGATCGGCGATGCTGTCGCCAAAACTTTCTGCGGCGTCCGCGAAGGTGAAGGCCACCGCTTCGAGAACGGCCCGGCACAGCGCTGCGCGGTCGGTGCTGTCTTCCAGCCCGAAGAACCCGGCGCGGATATGCGGATCGCCATGCGGACTGCGCTCGCCCGTCAGGTAGGGCAGGAAGATGGGCACCCGCACCGGATCGGCGGTTTCGGCCAGCCCCACCACATCGCCCGCGCTGATCCCCAATTGTCCGGCCAGCCACGCGATGGGCCGCGCGCCGTTCAGCATCGCCGCCATCTGGTACCAGCGATCCGGCACCGTGTGGGCAAAGGCATGCACGAACTTGGCCGGGTTGGGCCGATAGACGTCACCCGCCACAAACAACTGTCCCGATGTGCCAAGCGAAATGAATCCGCGCCCCGCCTCTGTCGCCCCCAACGACACCGCGCCTGTTGCTGCGTCACCGCCACCCGCAACGACCGGAATACCCGCAGGCAAGCCGGTCTCGGACGCGGCATCGGCGGTCACATGGCCAACGATGTCTTGCCCGTCGGCCAAAGGCGGCAGCCACTCCAACTCGGTAGCCGAAGCCTCAGCGACACGTGCGCTCCAGTCCCGCGCGGATTGGTCGAGCCACAATGTCCCGGCGGCATCCGAGCGATCCGTGGCAAGGGCACCGTGCAGGCAAAGACCGATGTAATCCTTGGGTAGCAGGACATGCGCGATGCGTGCGTGAATTTCAGGCTCTTCCCGCGCCACCCACATCAGTTTCGGCGCGGTGAAGCCGGGCAGGGGCAGCACGCCCGCGATCTCTCCGATCTCTGGCAGGGCCTCGCGCAACGTGGCGCAATCGCTCGTGGACCGGCTGTCATTCCAAAGGATCGCGGGGCGCAGAACGGTTTTCTGCGCATCCAACAGCACCGCACCGTGCATCTGACCGGACAGCCCGACGGCCGTGACCTGTGCCAGAGATACCGTCTTTCCGACCTCTGTGAGGGCCTTGCAGGTCGCCGCCCACCACGCGTTCGGGTCCTGCTCCGACCAGCCGGGTTGCGGCGATTGCACCGTCAGATCCGCGCTGGCCGAGCCATGAATCGTGCTGCCATCGGTGCAGATCACCTTGACCGCCGATGTGCCTATGTCGATGCCCAAAAACATGCCGCAGCTTTACGTCAGCGCTAACAACGACGCAAGCCGGCTCCGGGCATAGGGATCTGGTGCGAGGCCGAAAGCCGGGATAGACAGAACGGGACCAACCGGGGGAGCGACATCATGAGCAGTCTTGACGCGAAATTTGCACGGCTTGGCGCGGAGAACGCGCCGGGACAGGAGGTTCGGCAGAACGCGGACAGTTTGAAATCGGTGATGCGGGGGGATGTCCTTCCCGGCGTTCCGGTTGATTTCTCACATGGCGATGTGGATGCGTTCGAACCCACGCCCGGCGCGCGGGCCGCCTGGGAAGAGGGGTTCGAGGCCGGTGCCGCGCAGGCCTATACCGAATACCGGGGTGCTGCCGCGATCCGCGAAGACGTGGCCGCAAGCCTGGCGGGTTTCACCGGCGCGCCGGTCGATCCGGTGGACGAGCTGATTATCACCCCCGGCACACAAGGCGCGCTGTTCCTGGCGCTGGGCGCGACCGTGGATCGCGGCACCAAGGTGGCCATCATGGAGCCGGACTATTTCGCCAACCGCAAGCTGGTGGCGTTCTTCGGCGGAGAGATCCTGCCCGTCGCCCTGCATTACCAAGACGACGCGCCTCAGCGTGGACCGGACCTTGAGCAACTGGAAGCCGCGTTCAAGGCCGGGGCCGAGGTGCTGGTCTTTTCCACCCCGAACAACCCCACCGGCGTTGTCACACAAGAGGACGCGATCACTGCTATCGCCCGGCTTGCGGCGCAATACGATGTCACCGTGATCGTCGATCAGCTTTACTCCCGGCTGCTCTATAGCGGTGAAACCTATACCCATCTGCGCGCCTGTGCGGAGCGACCCCGGAACCTCATCACCATTATGGGCCCGTCGAAGACCGAGTCGCTCAGCGGCTTCCGCCTTGGTGTTGCCTTCGGGTCGGCCCCGTTGATCGAACGGATGGAGAAATTGCAGGCCATCGTGTCCCTGCGCGCGGCTGGCTATTCCCAAGCCGCGCTCAAGACGTGGTTCCACGAACCCGAGGGCTGGATGGACACCCGCATCGCCCAGCACGAAGCGATCCGCGATGACCTATTGGCGATCTTCCGCGCCGCTGGCTTTCCGACAGCCTGCCCGCAGGCGGGAAGCTATCTCTTCCCCGAATTGCCGGAACTGGTGGTCTCACCCGAGGATTTCGTGCGCCTGTTGCGCGTGCAAGCCGGGGTCACGGTCACACCGGGATCGGAATTCGCACCGCACACGGCAAACAGCGTGCGCCTGAACTTCTCGCAGGATCACGCGGCCTCGGTCGCCGCTGCGCATCGGATCGTCGAGATGGTCGAAAGGTACCGCGCATGAAGATCGGCATCGCAGGCATGGGCGCGATCGGGCTTCGGGTCGCGCAGGAACTGGATCGGGGCGGCATCCCCGGCTGTGAGTTGGCCGGGATCAGCGCCCGCAACGCCGACCGCGCCGCAGAGGCGAATGCAACGCTGTCCAAACCCGCGCCGGTCTATGCGCTGGACGAGATTGCGGACCATTGCGATGTGGTGATCGAAGCCCTGCCGCCGCAGCTTTTCATGGACCTCGCGCAGCCGGTCGTGAAGGCGGGCAAGGAACTCGTGGTCCTGTCGGCAAGTCAGCTTCTTGGGCAGCAGGCGCTGTTCGATCTGGCCGCAGAGACCGGCGCGAGGATTGTCATTCCGTCGGGCGCGATGCTCGGCCTCGACGCGATCAAGGGCGCGGCGGTGGGTGACTTGCACTCGGTCGTGATCGAAACCCGCAAACCCGTCGCGGGCCTCGCGAAAGCGCCTTACGTGGTGGACAACAAGATCGACCTGAGCAACCTGACCGAACCGATGCTCGTTCTGGGCGGAACCGTGACCGAGGTCGCCCGCGTGTTCCCGGCCAATGTCAATGTCGCCGCCGCTGTCAGCCTTGCGGGCTTTGGCCCCGACAGGACGCGGATGGAGGTTTGGGCCGATCCGGCGCTCGACAAGAACAAGCACATTGTGCGGGTCACATCGGACAGCTCGGATTTCGAAATGACGATCCAAAACCGCCCTTCCGACGAAAACCCCGCAACCGGCAAGATCACCGCACTGAGCGTGATAGCACTTTTGCGGCAGAAAACGTCGGTGCTTCAGGTCGGAACCTGACAGGGTCAGTCCAGTCTGACATTCGACGGGGACGCGCCCTGCTCCTGGGCGCTCCATCCCATCTGGTCGAGGGTGAAATCTGCGCCAACGGCGATCACGGCGATGGCGACGAACCCAAACAACATGGCTTTCACTGCGAACTCTCCTTTGGCGCGGTTTCCCGACGCAGATAGGCCACGAGATCGGCGCGGTCCTGCGCGCCGGTGATCCTCTGCATCGGCATCTTGGTTCCCGGTATGTAATGCTCTGGCCCGATATCGAAAAGAGCATCAATCGTGTCTTCGTCCCAGACGATCTCCGACCCGTTCAGAGCGTCGGAATAGCTGTAATCCTCGACCGTGCCCGCCTGTCTGCCGAACAGGTCGTAAAGGCTCGGCCCCGCGCGGCGGGCGCTGCCGGGGGTCAGCGTGTGGCAGATCGAACATTTGCGCATGAACTGCCGTTCGCCGTTGGGCATGGTGTCAGCATCGGCCAGAAAGCCGGGGGTTCCGGTGGCCATCGGATCGGCTTCTCCCATCGCGGCGATGGGCCATGAATACATCCGCGGATCAAGCCCGCCCGCGTGGATGTTGGTGCCGCCCTGCGAAAACGCCAGCGCCCAGACCGGCCCGCGTTCCGTCGCACGGAAATCACGCGCGATGCGCCAGTCCGGTGTTTCGACCACCATGATATACCCTTCGCCGTCTCCCACGGCGAGGAGGTCCCCATCCGGGCTTGTCGCCATCGACAGGATCGGGCGGCGTTCCAGCGTCAGGTCGGCCAGCGTGTCGCCTGTTCCCAGATCCAGCACCCGTGTGCCTCCATCGACTGCGCCATAGGCGAGCCAGCCTGCGGCCTCGTTCAGCTCAAGCTCGTTTACGCCGAACCCATGTTCGACCACGCGCTGACGCTCGCTTTTGGAGGCAAGATCCCAAAGCCGGATGCTGCCATCGGCTGAGGCCGAATAAAGCGCGGTCCCATCGCGCGTGAACGCGACATCGTTCACTGGCCCGCTATGCCCGGTCAGGAACGCCGGGGCGCTGCCATCGGTGGGCCACAGCCCGATGGTGCCATCCCAACTGGCCGATGCGACGGTCGCCCCATCGGGGGACAGGGCCAATGACACCACCTTGCCTTTGTGTCCGGTCCAGACGGCATGTTCGATCCCGTCCGGGGACCAGACGCGCAGGGTGAAATCATCCCCGGCAGAATAGAGCGTGCCATCGGGGCCGAAGGCGACGGCGTTCACCGCCGCGTCATGCCCATCGAACCAGACCGGATTGGACCCCGACCAAAGCCCCAATGCGTTGTCGAAACTGACCGTCGCGATCTGGTCCTCGTCGGACACGGCGATCCCCATGATCGGGCCGCCATGTCCCTGAAGCGTGAAGAATTCGTCCGCCGCGAGCGGCCCTGCGCAGAGCAGAGCCGCCGATGTAGCCAGAGCGGCGCGCATCTTACTCGGCCGGGGTTGCACCGCTGGGCGCCTTGCCTTCGCGCTGCTTGACCTCTTCGACCCACAGGCTGTGGTGTTCCTTGGCCCATTGCTCTTCGACCATACCATTGCCCATCGCATCGAACGCGCCTTCCATACCGATGGAGCCGATGTAGATATGCGCAAGAATGATCGCCATCAGAACGAAGCTGACGATGGCGTGCCACAACTGCGCATATTGCATCTCTTCATGCGGTGTCATCGTTTCCGGCAACACGCCGAAGCCCAGCATCTCGGGCAAGCCGGTGGTGTTCAGAATGGCGAAGGTCTTGGCAAACAGCGGCAATTCGAAGGGAAACAGCAGCGAAAGGCCCGATACGGAAATCGACACGCCAAGCACGATGGTCGACCAGAAGATCAACTTTTGTCCCGCGTTGAATTTCTTGGCAGGCGGGTGCCCGCCACCGAAGAGGCCGCCGCCCTTGGCCAGCCACTTGAGGTCGGTCTTGTCGGGGAAGTTGTGGATCACCCACATCACGAAGATCATCACCAACGCCAGCATGAACGCCCAGGAGACGTTGTTGTGGATCCATTTCGACCCGGTCGCGAGCCAGGCATAGGCTTCGTGCCCGAAAGCCGGGATCAGGAACTTGCGCCCCATGAGCGACACGAGGCCAGTGATCCCCAGGAGGATGAACGATCCCGCAAGCAGCCAATGGCCGAAGCGTTCGAAATTCTTGAACCGCTCGATGCGGCGACCGGTCTTTTCACCGTCGATGCGGACACGGCCGCGGATCAGGTAGAACAGGGCAAGAAAGCCGAGCGTGCCAAGAAGCAGATACCCGCCATAGGTCAGCAGCGGACCTTCGCGGAACTGCAACCACCACATGCCGCGATCCTGGATCAGCACCTCGGCGGCAGGGCCGCGCACCTGCGTCGTGACATCCGCCGCGTTGAAACGCATCCCGCGCCACAGGTCGGGGTCGGACGCGCCGCCAAGGGTACCAAGCTGCTCGCTCAGCCCCGCTGCGGACTCTGGATTGCCGACATTCTCGGCGCGGTAGTCATTGTCGACGGGCAGGCCCTGTTGCCTGCGCATGATGTCCTCGAGCGTGGTCGCGCCGCCCGTTGCAGAGCGGTCGATTTCGGCCTCGGGGGCAACTGTTGTCGCCTCTTGCGCGTTGACTGATCCCGGGGTCATCCATGACATCAGGAACATGAAGGCCAGCACGGCCATGATACAACCGAGGATGATCTTTCGTACGTCACGCATGTCAGTGCGTCCTCCCGTAATGAGCGTTCGTGACGCTCGGCCTTGCGAAACACGGTCTTATTGGGTCAGGTTTGACCAACTCAGATGGCTGTATGGCGACAAAAACATACGCCGACCATACGACTTTTTAAGGATACTCAAGATGATGCCAACGGCAAGCCATTCCGACATTTCGGCGGCAGATGGGCCAAAGCGGCATGAGTGATTTTCTGACCTTCTCGAATGCCGCCATCGCTGCCGTCCTCGGGCTGCTGGCCCTGGTCGCATCGTACCGCGCGTTGCTCACATCCCGGACACCGCAGGGATCGACCGCGTGGATTTTGCTGATCCTGCTTTTGCCGCTCGTCGGTACGCTGCTCTATCTCGTTTTCGGTCACGCGAATTACAAACGCTTCGAACGCGAACGCCGGAAGTCCGATGAAGACGTGTTCGACATGGCTTCAGGCGACCAGATCGTGCACGCGCCCTGTCGGTTGGACGCGTTCGCCAAGATCGCCCGGCTGCCCGTGACCGAGGGCAACGCGATGTCGCTGCTCATCGACGGGCAGGCGACTTACGATGCGGTGCTCGAGGCCATCCGAAGTGCCGAAACGACGCTGTTCGTGCAGTTCTACACGATCAAGGATGACGATATCGGTGAAGCCTTGCGCGACGCCCTGATCGAACGGGCCAAGGCAGGTGTGTCTGTCTGGCTGCTGCATGATGAGCTGCCGTTCTTCGGGCTGCCGGGATACTTCAAGAAGCGGCTGGAGGACGCGGGCGTTCGCCTGGCCCGTCCGAAGGGGCCGCAACGGCTCTTGGGGCCGTTCCAGTTCAACTACCGCAATCACCGCAAACTGGTGGTGGTGGACAATAAGGTCGCGTTCACCGGCGGGTTGAACGTCTCGAAAACCTATGTCGGGCGTAATCCATCCATCGGCGCGTGGCGCGATACGTTTGCGCGCTTCGAAGGTCCCATCGTGGCCCAGCTTGCCCTGCATTTCTCGTCCGACTGGATGTGGGCCACGGGCGAGGATTTGAGCCAGGTGGCCTCCGAAACACCGCCGCCTGCGGGCGACCTCAAAGCGGTGGCGCTGGCGCCGTCACCGGCCGAGGAAATCGCGGCAGGCAATCTCTATTTCATCGCGCTCGCGCATGCGGCGCAGACACGCTTGTGGATCTCGACCCCCTATTTTGTACCGGACCGGGACGTTCTGACGGCGCTGCGCTTTGCGGCGCTGCGCGGGGTGGACGTGCGTATCCTCGTGCCGGGCCGCGCCGATCACTACATCACCTATTTCGCTGGGCTGGCCTATTTCGACGATCTGCGCTCGGTCGGCGGTGAGGTCTGGATGTACGATCCGGCCTTCGTGCATCAGAAGGTTGCACTGGTGGACGATGATCTGGCCTCGGTCGGCTCGATCAATCTGGATATCCGCTCGGGCCTTCTCAATTTCGAGATTACGGTCCTGACCGAGGGAAAAAGCGCCGCGTCGGAGGTGGAGGAGATGCTTGTCACCGATTTCGGCAATGCCACGCGGATCGATACCGACCTCGACGACCGCTCGATCTTCATCGGCATGGTGGCCCGTGTGGCCCGGCTGTTCGCCCCGGTGCTCTGATGCGGATTGCGAGCTATAACATCCGCAAGGCGGTGGGTCTTGACTGGCGGCGCGATCCGCTTCGGATCATCCGGGTGCTCGAAGGTCTCAACGCCGATGTCGTGGCGTTGCAGGAAGCCGACAAGCGGCTTGGCGCGCGGCCGGCTGTCCTGCCCGAAGACGCGCTATACGATCATACCGGCTTGCGGGTTCTCAACGTGACCAACGGACCGAGCTCTGGCTGGCACGGCAACGCGCTTCTGGTGCGCGACGGCTGGCGGATCGGCGCGACGGAGCGGCTCAGCCTGCCGGGGATCGAGCCGCGCGGGGCGCTCATCGCCGATCTGGAAGGGCCGTCGGAAAAACTGACGCTGGTCGGCACGCATCTGGGCCTGCGGCGCGGATGCCGCCAGTTGCAACTGGCTCATCTGCTCGAGGAATTGTCGGCCAAGACGGACCGCGCGGTGATCGCGGGGGATTTCAACGAATGGTCCCCGCGCGTCGGCTTCGACATTCTGGAACACGCCTTCGATGTGGTCAGCCCCGGGCGCAGCTTTCACGCCTCCCGGCCCGTCGCCCCGCTGGACCGCTTTGCCGTCGGGCGCGGTCTGCGCGTGGCGCGGGCGGGGGTGTTCGAGCAGGGGGAGGCGCGACGCGCGTCGGATCATCTGCCGATCTGGATGGATCTCGCGGTCTGAGCGCCGTGGCCGCATTTTCGAAAATGCGGGGGCAAGCGGCTTCGAAGCCGCTTGCCCCCCGACCGCACGCTGCGTTGCGATATCCTTAACCGGCACAACGGCATACCCCCGCCCACGATGCGCATCGAGCGGGAAGGGTCACTCCCATGCCGCGACACTTGAACTGACATTCTCTTGATCCCCTTTGTGGGAAGACCATGAGAAACCGGTTTCAGAAGGCCCCGACAGGGGTACAGGTCCCGGGACATCCCCGGCAGATAAGAGAACGGTCAGGCCCACAAGAGCGGCGCCGCTTCTTTTCTAATTCAACCGTCATCCTCGGGCTTGACCCGAGGACCTCGGGCCAAAGAGATCCTCGGGTCAAGCCCGAGGATGACGATCTCGCATGTCATGCCGAAACTCGGGGCCAGCGAGAATCTTGGGCATGTCCAACTCTTCCAAGACCTGGCTTCAGCCCGGCACGCCCAAAGAAAAAAGCCCCGGAGACAAATCCGGGGCTTTCCAACTGTCACTTGATCAGACTGACGGATCAGCCGTCCTTCTGGTCGTAGGCCGTTCCCCAGCCCCAGGCGCCCGATCCGAAACCGCGCGCCACGACGCGTTCGCGGTAGATCGCCGACACCACGTCACCGTCACCGGCGAGCAGGGCCTTGGTGGCGCACATTTCCGCGCAGATCGGCAGCTTGCCTTCGTCGATGCGGTTGCGGCCGTACTTGGCGAATTCGGCTGTGGAGTGGTTCTCTTCCGGGCCACCGGCGCAGAAGGTGCACTTGTCCATCTTGCCGCGCGACCCGAAATTGCCCGCTTGTGGGTATTGCGGTGCGCCAAAGGGGCAGGCGTAGAAGCAGTAGCCGCAGCCGATGCAGAGGTCCTTGGAGTGCAGGACCACACCCTCTTCGTTCTGGTAGAAGCAATCCACTGGGCAGACGGCCATGCAGGGCGCGTCGGAACAGTGCATGCAAGCCACCGAGATCGACCGTTCGCCGGGCTTGCCGTCGTTGATCGTGACCACCTTGCGGCGGTTGATCCCCCACGGAACCTCATGCTCGTTCTTACAGGCCGTGACGCAGGCGTTGCATTCGATGCAGCGTTCGGCGTCGACCAGGAATTTAGCTCGTGCCATGTTTCAGGTCCTCCTCAAGCTGCCATGATTTTGCAAAGGGTGGCTTTGGTTTCCTGCATCTGGGTCACCGAGTCATACCCGTAGGTCTGCGCGGTGTTGGTCGACTCACCCAGGACGTAGGGATCGGCGCCTTCCGGGTACTTGGACCGCTGGTCCTCGCCCTGGAAATGCCCGCCGAAGTGGAAGGGCATGAAGGCCACGCCCGGTGCGACCCTTTCGGTCAGCATGGCCATGACCTTGACCTTGCCGCCCTCGGGGCCTTCCACCCAGACCTGCGCCCCGTCACGCACACCCAGATCGTTTGCGTCGCGCGGGTTGATCTCGATGAACATGTCCTGCTGCAGCTCGGCCAGCCACGGGTTCGACCGTGTCTCGTCGCCGCCGCCCTCGTATTCGACCAGACGGCCGGAGGTGAGGATGATCGGGTAGTCCTTCGAGAAGTCGTTGGCCTGGATCGACTTGTACATCGTCGGCACGCGCCAGAACTTCTTGTCCTCGTAGGTCGGGTAGTCGGCCACGAGGTCGTAGCGGTTGGTGTAGAGCGGTTCGCGGTGCAGCGGCACCGGATCCGGGAAGGTCCACACGACGGCACGGGCCTTGGCGTTGCCGAAGGGCGCGCATTCGTGCTTGATCGCCACCCGCTGGATGCCGCCCGACAGGTCGGTCTTCCAGTTCACGCCGCCCACCTTGGCCGCGTAATCAGACGGGATTTCGCCCGTCTGCGACTGCTCGCCGGTCTCGGTCTGGCCGGGGCTGACATAGCCAGCGACCTTTTCGATCGACGCGCGTTCCTCGTCGGTCAGATCACCGTCCCATCCAAGGTCGATGAGCATCTGCATGGTGAATTCCGGATATCCGTCCTGAATTTCGGAATTCGCAGAGGCCACGCCCTCGGCCAGAAGGTTGTCGCCGTCCTTTTCCACGCCGAAACGGGCGCGGAAGGTCAGGCCACCTTTGGAAACCGGCAGCGACATGTCGTAGAGGTTCGGCGTGCCGGGATGGTTCATCTCGGCGGTGCCCCAGCAGGGCCACGGCATACCGTAGTAATCGCCATCTGCCGGACCACCCACGGCCTGCAACGTCGTGCGGTCGAAGGTGTGCTGGTTCGCCATGTGCAGCTTGAGCCGCTCGGGCGACTGGCCGGTATAGCCGATCGTCCACATGCCCTTGTTGAACTCGCGGGTGAGGTCTTCGACCACCGGCGTCACGCCGTCGTCTTCCAGCGCGATGTTGCGGAAAATGCGGTCGTGGAAGCCGAATTTCTGCGCAAACAGACCCATGATCTCGTGATCGGTCTTCGATTCAAACATCGGTGCCATGACCTGATCGCGCCATTGGATCGACCGGTTCGACGCCGTGACAGAGCCACGGGTTTCGAACTGCGTCGTTGCCGGCAGCAGGTACACGCCATCGGTCCGGTCATGCAGCACGGCAGAGACGGTCGGGAACGGGTCGATCACGACCAGCGTGTCGAGCTTTTCCATCGCCGTCTTCATTTCCGGCAAACGGGTCTGCGAGTTGGGCGCGTGGCCCCACAGAACCATCACACGGGTGTTGTCGGGCTGATCGAGGTTTTCCTTGTCCTCCAGAACACCGTCGATCCAGCGCGACACCGGGATGCCCGTCAGGTTCATCATCGGTGTATCGCCGACCATCTCCTGTGAGAACTGCGCCTTGAGCCAATCGAGGTCTTCTTCCCAGACGCGCGCCCAGTGGGCCCACGATCCTTCGGCCAGACCGTAATAGCCGGGCAGGGTGTCGGCGAGAACGCCAAGGTCAGTTGCGCCCTGCACGTTGTCGTGGCCGCGGAAGATGTTGGTGCCGCCACCGGCCTGACCCATGTTGCCAAGCGCAAGCTGAAGCACGCAATAGGCGCGAGTGTTGTTGTTACCGTTGGTGTGCTGGGTGCCGCCCATGCACCAGATCACGGTGCCGGGACGGTTGTTGGCCAGCGTGCGCGCAACCCGCTCAAGCTGCGAACCGGGGGTGCCGGTGACGCGCTCGACCTCTTCGGGGTTCCACTTGGCGACTTCTTCCTTGATCTGGTCCATGCCCCAGACACGGGTGCGGATGAACTCCTTGTCCTCCCATCCGTTTTCGAAGATGTGCCAGAGGATGCCCCAGACCAGCGCCACGTCGGTGCCGGGACGGAAGCGGACATATTCATCCGCATGCGCCGCGGTGCGTGTGAAACGCGGGTCGCAGACGATGACCGGCGCGTTGTTCTGCTCTTTCGCCTTGAGGATGTGGAGCAAGGACACCGGGTGCGCTTCGGCCGGGTTGCCGCCGATCAGGAAGATCGCGCGCGACTTGTGGATGTCGTTGTAGCTGTTGGTCATGGCGCCGTAGCCCCATGTGTTCGCCACACCCGCAACCGTGGTCGAGTGACAGATCCGCGCCTGGTGGTCGATGTTGTTCGTGCCCCAATAGGCGGCGAACTTGCGCATCAGGTAGGCTTGTTCGTTGTTGTGCTTGGCCGATCCCAGCCAGTAGACCGAATCCGGGCCGCTTTCCTCGCGGACCTCGAGCATCTTGTCACCGATTTCGTTGATCGCCTGCTCCCAGGAGATGCGCTTCCACTCACCGCCCTCTTTCTTCATCGGGTACTTGAGGCGGCGTTCCCCATGGGCGTGCTCGCGGACGGCGGCCCCTTTGGCGCAGTGGGCACCCAGGTTGAACGGGCTGTCCCAGCCGGGTTCCTGGCCGATCCAGACGCCATTGCTGACTTCGGCGACGACGGTACAGCCGACGGAACAGTGCGTGCAGACCGATTTGACGGTTTCGACCGCGCCGTTGACGGCGGATTGCGCGCTGGCTTGCGTGACCGCGCCACCCGTGGCGCTGATGGCTGCAAGGCCACCGATGGCAAGGCCCGATCCGCGCAGGAACGAGCGGCGGTCGACGGATTTGTGAGCGACTTCCGAGATCAGGCCTGTCCGCGCAGCGCGTCGGGTCAGCCCTCCGGTTTTCTTTCTTAGCATGGTATCCCTCTTAAGCTACCTCGGGCAGGGTGTGCCGTCGGCTGGGTTGTGTCCTGTGACCGGACCGTGTCCGATCCGCAGGGGGGAGGTGATGTACGTGGTTTAGAACCGGGTACTGGCGAGATAGGCGCGGGTATGCGCGGTGTCCTGCATCTTGCCGTCCGCCTTGGGCGTTTCCGCGGCTTCAGCCTGGGTGCCTGACACGGCGACTGCTGCCACGGCAGCGGGTGCTGCGGTGCCTGCCAGTTTCAGAAAATCACGGCGACTTGCGGACGCCTTTGTTTTCTCAGTCATGGAAGGTTCCTCCCTTCTTAGTGTTTGGTGCGGCGGGTCTGCCGCTGGATGACGGTCACCCGCCAGGTTCTATCCCGGCTCAGGCCGGGGTCAGTCTGAACGCTTCGCGTTCGATCTTCATGAATGCCTTTCCGACCGATCCGACCGCGCTGTAGAGCATCGCGGTCTTTGCGGTTTCCAGGTCGGCATAGAAATGGCCTGCCCACGGGGCGATGTGCCGGTTGAAGAAAGTCTTTTGATCCTCGAGCGTCGATGGCGTGGAAAACCGCCCGACGATCAGCCCGCCCATCACTTCCATGAGCGTCGCAATGTTGTCCTCGGGTTCATAGACATTGGGCGCGCGTTCGATCCGGCGCGCCGACAGGTCGCTGCGCAGCACGGCCAACGGCTTTTCGTGCAGGAAGCCCGTCAGGTAGAAGCTCGCATAGGGCAGCAATTCGCCACGGCCCAGACCGATGAACAGCTTGTTGAACTCGCGTTCGGCTTGCTGCGGCGTGGTGGTTTTCGCGCAATCGGCAAGCCGGGTGATCGCCTGACCCAGGTCAGTGTCGTCGCCGGTCAGGCCAGCGGTCTGCGACAACAGAAGTTCGTCGGGCGGAGCCGACAGGATCAGGCCGAGATAGTTGTAAAGATCCGCGCGAAGGCGGTCCTCTTCCGACACCGATGGCGTAGCCTCAGCCGCGCTCATTGTCATCCTGTCTCGCTTTCTATTCTGAAACGCATCCGGCGAGGACGCGCAGGTTCCTCTGCCATTGTATCCAAAGGTGTGCCGTCGGCATATTCATCGGCGTCGCGATCATCTTCTACCTTAGTCGTAGATGCAGGTGCAGAAATTGCATGATCCTGCATATTTTCCGGAATTGATGTTTTTTCCGGCGATCTTTCCGGGGTCTGGTCGCTCAAGGCGATTTCCGACAGATTCTCTGGGGTATCAATGCCTTCGCCCGCTTGGGCCGCGATCTTCGACCGTTCCTGTTCTTCCAATGCCTGTACGTGACGCAGCAATCCCTTGCCCACCTGGTAGGCCGTTTTCACCCCCGGCGCGTCGGTCGCCGCATTGGTGAAATCGCCGTCGTAATCGTTGAGCCCATCCAGATTGGCGAGCACGGGATTGAGCTTCCACAACTGCCGCATCGCGCGTCTGCGGAGGCGTTCGGGCACCGCCTTGTGCATGAACCCCGCGATATCCTGTCCGGGCTCGAGACTGTCCGGGTCTGGCAGGCCGAACTCTTCGAGGATCTCGGCGTCGGTCTTTTCTTCAAGCTGCTGTTGCGCCGCGCGGGTTTCGACCTCTTCGGCGCGTCGAGCCTCCTCGGCTTGCTCGGCCTCCACCCGCGCCTTGCGGCGGGACCAGAAATCCGATCCCCGGCTCATGACGGGCGGGCCTTTCGGGCGCTCGTGGGCGCGCGGTAGACATCGCTCACCTGCGCGATGCGCGGATCGCCCTTGCCGTCCTCGACCTTTTCCTCGTGATACCGCTTGCGCTTGCGCTTCACGAACGGCTCTTCGACGAAGTGCCGGTCGGTCCATTCCTGCACCCAGGCCACGAGGGCGGGGGGCATCGGCACCTTTTCCACCACATCCTCGCCGCCATCTGCGTATTGCATGGCTTCGTGCGGGTTGGCGGTGATCAGTTTCACCTTGAAGGGCCATTCGTCGTCGCCCGGTTGAAGCACGACATAGGCACAGACCACCGGCTCGGCGAGGCCGATGCGATAGGCTTCGGCATCGGTGCGCCAGAGCGTCAGGTTACGCGTGCCGACATGGTACTCGGTCACATCCCCGTCCTCGCGCAGCAGTTTCCAATGCGCCGGACCTGCGCCCGGCAACAGTGCTGTTGGGGAATACGCCCATTTCTGCCAACGGGTCACGCCCGGCCGGCGCTGCATCACAACGCCCACCGGCAGTTCGATCGAACGGCTGTCAGACTTGGTCAAACTGGGCTCCTCCCGGGTCCGGCCTCACGGGCGCGGTTGACATCTGCCTAGCATAGCCCTTGGGTATGTCAAAACATCAAACCTCCGAAAAGAGACCACGCAGGCACCCGCCGCGAAAGGGCCGACATGGGAACCAGATTGCTTCTTTGCGACTGCCTTGGCAGTCAAACCGTCGACGCCACAGCCATCGGCGCTGCGACATCGCTCGAACCGTCCAAAGTCTACACGAACCTCTGCGGCGCGCAGGCGGAAACCACCGCCAAGGCGATCGAGGCGGGCGATGTGATGATCGCCTGTGCGCAGGAAAGCGCGTTTTTCGAGATGCTGGCCGAAGAGCTGGGCGTCGATGCGCCCGCGCTGGTCGATATCCGCGACCGCGCCGGTTGGAGCGATCAGGCCGCCAAGGCAGGCCCGAAACAGGCCGCGCTTGCGGCTGAGGCGGTGCTGAACCTGCCGGTGCCCAAGGTTATCGACGTGGTCAGCGAAGGCACCTGCCTGATCGTGGGCGCGGGTGACGCGGTGTTCGCGGCGGCGGCGCAGCTGTGCGACACGCTGGCGGTGACGGTGTTACAGACTGATGGGTCGGACGTGCCGGTGGACCGCCGCTTTGACGTGGTGCGGGGGCGGGTGCGCAACCTGACCGGCGCCTTGGGCCAGTTCGAGGTGCGGATCGACGGGTTTTCGCAGCTTCTTCCCGGCGGGCGCGGCGCGTTTGCGTTCAGCGATCCCAAGGACGGGGCGGTGTCGGAATGCGATCTGGTGATCGACCTCACTGGCGATCCCGCGATGGTGCCCGCGCCGCACAAGCGCGAAGGCTACCTGCGCGCCGATCCGCGTCGGCCGGTCGCCGTGGCAGCAGCGCTGGCCGAGGCCGCGCAGATGGTCGGCACGTTCGAAAAGCCGCTCTATATCGCGCTGGAACCCGCACTCTGCGCCCACAGCCGCGCAGAACAGACCGGCTGTTCCAAATGCCTCAACATCTGTCCCACCGGCGCGATCACATCGGCGGGCGATCATGTTGCCATCGACCCGATGATCTGCGCGGGCTGTGGCGCGTGCGCGGCGCTTTGCCCGTCGGGGGCCATCGCCTATGACGCGCCGCCGGTGTCGGCGGTATTCCGGCGGCTGGACGCGCTGTCGTCGACCTACCGCAAGGCTGGTGGCACCGCGCCGCGCCTGCTGGTGCATGACGCCGACCACGGGGTCGAGATGATCGGCCTTGCCGCCCGCTTCGGTCGGGGCTTGCCCGCCGACGTGATCCCCTTCGCGACGGACAGCCTCGCCGCCTTCGGTCATGCCGAGATGATGGCTGCGCTGAGCTGCGGTTTCGCGTCGGTCGATGTCCTATTGGCCCCGCGCACCGAACGCGATACGCCCGAACATGAGGCCGCATTGGCCAACGCGCTGTCGGGTGGCGGCCGGGTGCAGGTGCTCGACATGGTCGATCCCGATGCGCTCAGTGATCATCTTTATGGCGGCGAGACACCGAAGCCCGTCGCCACCCCGAGCCTGCCCATCGGCACCCGCCGCCAGGTGGCCCGCGTCGCCGCCAAGGCGATGATGCCCGAGGCCGAATTGCTGCCGCTGCCGGAAAGTGCCCCCTACGGCGCGGTTCTGGTGGACAAAGAGGCTTGCACGCTGTGCCTGAGCTGCGTGTCGCTCTGCCCCTCCGGCGCGTTGGGCGACAACCCGGATCTGCCGCAGCTTCTGTTCCAGGAGGACGCCTGCCTGCAATGCGGGATCTGCGCCACCATCTGCCCGGAGACCGCGATCACGCTGGAGCCGCGCATGAACCTCACCGACGCGGCGTTCAATCAAGTGGTGCTGAACGAGGAAGAGCCGTTTGCCTGCATCGAATGCGGCGCGCTGTTCGGGGTGAAATCGACCATCGAGAAGATCACCGAAAAGCTTGCGGGCAAACATTCCATGTTCGCGACAAGCGATGCGGCGAAGATGATTCAGATGTGCGACAATTGCCGCATCCAGGCGCAGTACCATTCGCAGAACAACCCGTTTGCAATGGGCGCGCCACGCATCCCCCGCACGACGGATGATTACCTGAAAGAAACGCCCTACTCGAAACGCAAGGATCATTGAGCGGGCAAGCGCGTTCGAACGCGCTTGTTTCGCGATTTCGAAATCGCGGTGCAACGCCATCGGAGGGGCGTTCCCGCGTCAATCCTGCATCGACTGGATCGGACGCCCCAGATCAGCCGGGGCGATGCCCTGCACGAAGGCCATGATGTTCTCCAGATCGCCAAGTGTCATTTCCACGGCGTGGATCGGAGAGGGGCGGGTCGCATCAAAAGGCTCGGTCACATCCGCGATTTGCGTAAAGGCCGGATGCGGGTTCAGCACGTAGAACGCCTGGAACCGATCCTCCCAATCGCGCAGCGTGCGCAGAACGGCGAAGGAGGGCGTCGATCCGATGGAGTTCATGCGGTTCTTGTCGCTCACCACGTGGCAGCGGCCGCAATGGGACAGCGACACCTCTTCCCCCCGCAGGGCGTCGCCGTCATAGGACACCTCGACCACGACCTTTTGGACCTCCACTTCGGAGGTGAAGACCGTCGCGCCGTCGATCTCGTAGCTGTCCACGGTGTTGCGCCCCACGTCCGAGCGCAGCCAGTCGGCAAAGCGCTGCGCGTCGGGATCCTCTCCGGCATCGAAGCGCCAGACCCTGTCCAGCCCTTCGAAGGCGATGATCCCCGACTCCCCGAACCGGGCATCGGCAGGTGCATCCGGGCCGGTCAGCGTGATCCGTGTCTGGGTCTTGAGCGTGAAGCGCGGCAGGATGTAGCCCAGCAATCCGCTTTCGACGAGCGCTGCGGGCGCGTGCAGGGTGAACGCCTTGTCCTGCGCCTTTGCGGGCAGGGCAAGCGCAAGGCTCGCCATCGCGCCGAGGACAAAAGCCGGAATAGATCGGGTCGCGGTCATTCTGGTGCGCCTCCTCGCTTGAAAGCCTAAAGGCGGTGGCTTACACCCGTCAACGCTCTAGCTCGCCGATAAAGAGCGGATGCCCAAGGGAGAAAACCGATGAGCGACGATTTCAACATGTCCATGCGCAAGTTCCTCAAGCAGGTTGGGGTCACCTCCCAGCAGGCGATCGAAGAGGCGATGCGCAACGCCGAGACCAGCGGCAAGACCTTTGACGCCAAGGTGGTGCTGACCATCGACGGTCTGGACCTCGAGCATGTCGTGACCGGTACGATCAAGGGACAAGACTGACCGTGGCACTGACGCGTGATGCGGTTCTGGCCGCACTGAAAGCCGTGACCGATCCGGTCTCGGGACAGGATATCGTGGCCGCAGGTGTCGTGCGGGCGCTCAATGTAGATGGCGACGCGGTGCGTTTCGTGGTCGAAGTGGCCCCGGACAAGGCCGAAGCCTACGGCTGGGTGCGCCAAGCCGCCGAGGATGCGGTCAAGGCGCTGGGTGCGGCCAGCGTGTCGGCGGTGATGACCGCCCATTCCGCGCCGAAACCGCCGCCTGACCTCAAGGGCGGGGCCAAGCCGAAACCGGCGGGGCCAGAGAAAATCCCCGGTGTGGATCGCATCATCGCCATTGCCTCTGGCAAGGGCGGCGTGGGCAAATCCACCGTGTCGGCGAACCTTGCCTGCGCGCTCGCCGCCGAAGGGCGGCGCGTCGGGTTGCTGGATGCGGATGTCTACGGACCCAGCCAGCCACGGATGCTGGGCGTCTCGGGGCGCCCTGCCAGCCCGGATGGCAAGACCATCCTGCCGATGCGCAATTTCGGCGTGACGATGATGTCGATGGGTCTGATGGTGAACGAAGGTCAGGCCGTCGTCTGGCGCGGACCGATGCTCATGGGTGCGTTGCAGCAGATGTTGATGCAGGTGCAATGGGGCGCGCTGGATGTGCTTCTGGTGGACCTGCCGCCCGGCACCGGCGATGTGCAGATGACCCTGTCGCAGAAGGCGCATGTTGATGGGGCGGTTGTCGTTTCGACCCCGCAGGACGTGGCCTTGATGGATGCGCGCAAGGGGATCGACATGTTCAACCAGATGAACGTGCCGATTGTCGGACTTATCGAGAATATGTCCACACATATCTGCTCCAATTGCGGCCATGAGGAACACATCTTCGGCCACGGCGGCGTTGCGGCAGAGGCGGCGAAACTCGGCGTACCTTTGCTGGCCGAAATCCCGCTGCACCTCGACATCCGCAAGGCGGCTGATGGCGGCGCTCCCATCGTCGTGTCGAAACCCGACAGCGCACAGGCGCAGGCATTCCGCGATCTGGCGCGCAAACTGATCGACGCTGGCAAGGCATGACATCAGGCCCGTCGTTTCCGCCCCTGATGCAGGGCATCAACGCGGCGGGGGCGGACCCGTTCGAGGCGGCCTGCGCCGAGGCGGCGGCGGGCTGCGACGCGGGCACGATCCTGTATGACGCATCGCCGGATCGGGTGCGTGCCGCGATCGTTTTGGCGCCCGAAGTGCCGCTGGCGGATGCGGCGGCGATGCTGCCGCTGACCGGGGTGGCGGTGCAGAACGCGCTGGGCGCGCTTGGTCCGTCAGAGCTTGCCGTGCATCTGTGCTGGGACGGGCCGATCCGGGTGAACAGAGGTCTCTGTGGCACGGTGCGCGGGGCGACGGATACCTCGGATACAGGGACAGAGCCGGGATGGCTTGTCACCGGGTTCGAACTGATCTTCGCGCGCGAAAGCACTGCGGGTGGCGAAACGCCCGACGAGACCGACCTGATGAGCGAGGGCTGCGGCGACCTGACCCCAGTCGATCTGCTGGAAAGCTGGTCGCGGCATCTGCTCAACTGGATCAGCCGCTGGGAGAGCGAGGGCATGGGGCCGCTCCACGCCGAATGGTCCGGTCTGGCGCATGGGATAGGGCAGGACGGCACGTTTCTGGGCCGCTCGGGCCATTTCCTTGGCCTCGACGAAAAGCTTGGCCTCTTGCTTCGCACCGGCGGGCAGACCATGCTTCTGCCGGTGACCGACCTTCTGGAGATCCGTTCATGAACCTCGCCCGTGCCATCCATTTCGACGAAAGCGACCAGCGCGTGTTTCATTCCCCGGCGCGGACAGGGGAGTGGTGCATCTCGGGCGGGTTCGAGTTTTCCAACTGGTCGGAGGCCGATCTCGAGGGCCGCGCGAAGCAGGCGTTCACCAATGGCTGGCTGGGGGCCGAGACCTTTGGCCGGGTCAGCTTCGTTGCCGTGACGCAGATGGAACCGGCAGAGCATAAGGCTTTGGTGCAGGGCCTCGCGCAGCATTTCGTCGATATGTACGGCGCGCCGTCGGTCGACGCCGCGCGTCCGGTGGCCGAGGCGGAGATCGCCCATATGGCCGAGCTGTGCGACGAACACGCGCCGAACACGCTGCTGACCGTGAGCCGTGAATTGACCGAGGCGGGAGTGAAAGAGGCGTTCCGCGTGATCGAACCGCAAGAGGCGGACATGACGCTGCTCGCGGTGCACGGCTCTCTGGACGAGTAGAATAAGCGAGCGGTCATCCTCGGGCTTGACCCGAGGATCTCATGGGCCAGGGGTCCTCGGGTCAAGCCCGAGGATGACGTGCACTTAACGCATCCCCGCCACATCCCGCGTTGGCATCTGCCCCGAGATCTCGAGGATCAGCTTCCGCTTCACCGCTTCGGCAAAGGAATCGCGGTTTTCGGCCGTTACGACGAACGCCCCCAGCCCCCCGATGATCTGCGCCTCGTATTGCGCCTCGAGCCCGCCTTGCGCGCGGCCCGGATCGTCGGGGCGCAGGATCGGCAAAGCGTTGATCGTCACACCGGCTGCGACCACGGTCTCGCGCGCCTCGGCGATGGATGGCCCGGAGAAATTGCCTACCGAGTCGCCGGAAAAGTCGATCACCCGCCGCCATCCGTCGAAATCGTTGGTGTCCATGAGCCGCAACCCTTCCAAAAGGGCCGCCCCGATGGCGTTGCGGCCATAGGCCTGACGCGGCTTGTTGAGCAGTTCGGCAGCAAAAAGCGTCGCGCTGTCCGGCCCGTCGATGAGCGTCCAGTCGGCGACCACGGCCTGATTGGCGGCCCATTCCACGTAGGTGACGGCGATTGATCCATAGGCGGTGCTGGCGATCGCCGCCAGAACCTCGGGGTCGGTGATCGCCTGCGCATAGCCCTGACGCTGGAAATCGATCTCGCGCTGGTCGATGGAGCCGGAGGCATCGGCCAGCAGCACCAGTTCGAGATCGGTATCTTGCGCGAACGCGGGCGTGGACAGGCAGAACAACAGGGCAAAAAGGAAATAGCGCATTGACGGATCCTCATGACTGACTTGGCCAAAGCTAGCGCGTTCCAGCCGGACCGCAAAAGGCTTGATCCGGATCAACGCGGAATTGTGCGCGGTCTGTCAGGCTTTGCTTGAAACTGCGACATTTGGAGGACCTCCCATGCGACATGCCCTTGCTTGCCTTGCCCTTTTCGGACTGACCGCAACGCCGCTGGCGGCGCAGGATGTCGATCATGGCCGCAGCCTGTTCCAGACCCATTGTGCGAATTGCCATGGGGCGGATGCCAACGGGCAGGGGCCGCTTGCCCCGGCGCTGGTGCTGCAACCGGTGGACCTGACGAGGCTGGCATCGCGCCACGACGGTGAGTTCCCGTTGGAGCGCGTGCTCAACCGGATCGACGGCACCGATCCGCTGGTCAGCCACGGATCGCCGATGCCGGTCTACGGGCCCTATTTCGAGGGCGTGGCCAACACGCCGATGAAACTACCCAGCGGTCAGCCGATTCTGGTGTCAGAGCCGATTGCCGATCTGGTGGGATACCTGCAATCGGTGCAGGTCACCGAATAGATCACACAGGCGTTGCTGCGCGTTCGGCAATGCGCAGGCAGAGCGCCGTGGCCTGTGCCATGTCCTGCACCGATACCCATTCCAGTGGGCCGTGGATGTTCTGCATGCCCGTGAAGAGGTTGGGGCAGGGCACGCCCATCTCGGTCAGGCGCGATCCATCGGTGCCGCCCCGGATCGGGACGGATTTTTCGGGTATCTCGAGATCCGTCAGCGCCGCGCGGGCAAGCTCGACCGGGGTCATGTCCTTTTCCAGCCAGTAGCGCATGTTGCGATATTGCGGTGTGATGGTGCAGGTGATCCCGGCGCGGGGTTCGGTCGCCGCGATGGTGTCGCAGACCTGCCGCAAAAGCGCGCCCTTGTCCTCCAGCCCGTCCCGTTCGAAATCGCGCAGGATGAAGCGCAGCACCATCCTGTCGGCGTTGCCCTGCATGTCGACCGCGTGGATGAAGCCCTCGGTTCCGTCGGTGGTTTCGGGTGTCATGCTGACATGCGGCAGCGTGTCCACGATTTTCGACGCTAAGTGGATCGCGTTGACCAGCTTGCCCTTGGCGTTGCCGGGATGGATGGACACACCTTCCACCGTCACGACCGCGAAATCCGCCGAAAAGGTCTCGTATACGATTTCGCCAAGCTCTTGCCCGTCGAAGGTATAGGCGAAATCCACACCCAGATCGGCGGGCAGGTTCGCATCTACGCCGCGGCCGATTTCTTCGTCCGGGGTGAAGGCGATGCGGATCGTCGGGCGCTGGATTTCCGGCGTGTTCAGAAGATGCCGCGCTGCGGTCATGACGATCGCCATCCCCGCCTTGTCATCCGCGCCAAGCAGGGTCAGCCCCGAGGCCGTGACGATATCATCCCCGACCTTTTCCGCCAGATAGGGGGAGTCCTGAGGTGTGAGCACCAGTTCGGGGTCGTCGGGAAAGGTGATGTCACCGCCGTTATAGCCCTCGATCACGCGTGGCTTGACGCCGGTTGCGTTGAACTGCGGTGCCGTGTCGACATGGGCCAGGAACCCGATCGTCGGACCGGGCGCCGTGCCTGGAATCGTGGCAATGACGGTGCCATAGCTGGTCTTCGTCACGTCGGAGGCACCGATCTCGGTCAGTTCCTTGACCATCAGGTTCAGCAGCGCGTGCTGACACTCAGTCGAGGGCGTCGACGCGCTGTCCATGTTCGACTGGGTGTCGATGGCGCAATAGCGGATGAGACGGGATTTCAGCTCTTCGTGGAAGGTGTGCATGGGCGGCTCCTGTCGCTTCGGCAAATTAGGGGCCGGAGGGGCGGGGGAGAGTCAAGAGGTGTGCGCAGGAGAGCGGGACTTTGCTGCCGTCTAACCAGACCTGATTAATGGCTTCTTTCGATCCGAACTGCGTCTAAGCGCTTACCCAAAGTGCAGATACGAGTATCCCCTGGTTTCCGCGATGATCTCTTTCGCAATGGAACACGGTGTCGGCCAGCTAGGGTGTAAGACTGCTTCAACAGTCTCACAGTCAACCAGGAGCCGCGCATTATGCTTCGCTGCGAGATGGCGCATGTGGCTGTTATCCTTCAAACACATCATTTCAATTGTCATCACACCCCTATTCCGCGCCATTGCGAACATCTGTTCAAAGAGGGCATCGCCAATCCCGATGCTTTGCCACTCTGCCTCGACAGAGAAGGCGGCTTCGGTCCTTGATGGCCAGGCATGAAAGAGGCCGCGCAGCTCCACAATTCCCCTCAGATGCCCAGAGACAAATGCGCCACATGCGATGCTGTCGTACCGAAGAAGGTTTCGGGCGTATCTCAGGACCGACTCATCGCTCGCGCCGCCGCAAAACCTTGCCCGGCGCGTCTGAACATCCAGCCGAAGAAAATGCTCGCAAATATCTTCTTGGTCGGCGGAACGGAGTCGACGGACCACGAGGTCCTGTGGGGTTCTCTTATCGCGCATCCTTCGGGGCTCCTGCTTGGCAGGTTGGTTCGGGCCAGCACCCTCGGGAGGAGATGAAGACGCTGGCTCTCTTTGCGTTGGCGCTCCCTTTTGATGTGTTCGCCACCGCCTGTGCTGGCTTACTCTGGGAGGAGCGAGAACCAGCACGTTTCGTGTCTGCTTCTGACTTGAAGGCGTGCGCCTTTATTCGTCAGCCATCAGTTTCTCGGCATATGCCGGGATTTCGGATCGGGAGATACCGATCTGAGCGAGCTGGTAGTCGCTCATATGCGAAAGCGTGGAGAGCATTCGAGCCATTTGAAGCGCCTTCAAGGCCGCCTTCGCCTTGTTCCCAACCCACGCCAACAGCGCGATTGATGTAACGACGACGCGACCGCGTTCAGGTCCGGCTGTATGGGTGCTAAAGGCCATAGGCCGCCTCCATCGCCACTCTTTGGATATTGCCGCGCGGAATGCCCAGATCTCTCAGATCACGGTCGGACAGGACCGAGAGTTCGTGACAGGTTGCGCGATAGACCCGCCGCTTGGCCTGTGCCTTGCGAAAGTGATCCAGTTTTTGATGAAAGAACGTGCGGCCAGCATCGAAAACGACATCCAGCCCACTGTTTGATCGTGTGATTGCCATGATAGTGCCTCGTATATTGCCGCAGCGCAGTATTTATGCTGCACTGCAGAAGTACGCGCATTTGGTAGCGCTCACAATCTGGCGACTTGGCAATACCCCCATGCCGGATTGGAACAGCAAAGGGCATGACATGGACATTTCTGCACAAATGCTGATCTTTGCGACAGTCGTCGAGCACGGTAGTATTTCTGCTGCTGCGAGATCAATGGGGCAGACGCCTTCGGCCGTCAGCAAACAGATCGGACTCCTTGAGGATCAGGTTCATTACCGCCTGCTCAATCGGACAAGCATCGGTGTATCGCCGACGCAAGAGGGCCAAGAGTTCTACGAAAAATGCAAGGCCATGGCTGAAAAGTTCAGAGAGGCCGAAGCGATGATCCACAACCTGGATGGTGTACCGCGCGGAGAACTCAAAATCGCATCCACAGTTGCGTTCGGTAAGTCCCAACTGATCCCTGTGCTGCCTGAGTTCATGGAAGAGTACCCGGAGGTTCAGGTCTCGTTGGACCTGACGGATAGGGAAATCGATCTTCCTGCTGAAGGATTCGACGCGGCCATTTGCTTTGCTGAGCAACGCAAGCATCCCGATATGGTTGTAAGGCGCATCATGCAGAGTCGCAGGGTGCTTTGCGCCTCGCCAACGTACCTTGAGCGGTTTGGCGTACCAACAAATTTCGCCGAACTGTCCGGACACAATTGCCTTAGAGTTGCGGGTAAAAGCCAAAGGAACGCCTGGAACAGTGTTGAACCGATGACCGGAGACAGGTTTGAAGCAAATGGGAATTTTGAGGGCAACAGCACTGATGTTGTCTTTCGGGCCGCGCTTGCAGGGATCGGGATCGCGCGACTGCCCTGCTACATGGCAAATCGGAAGTTTGAGACCGGCGAACTCGTCCATGTCATGCCAGAATATGCGCCGCCCAGCACGGATATCGTTGTGATGTTTGCCGACAGGCGCAATCTCGCTCCGAAAACGCGGGCATTTGTTGATTATCTGGTGCGGCGATTTAACAACTTCGACGCCTACCGAATGACTGGGTAATATGCGATTGAAGCATTCGGTGGTCTTCGAACTAATCGGCCCCCAATTGCCGGGAATGGTCAAAAGAGCGTCGAAGTTGCAAGAGAACTGACCGAACACCGCAATCCAATAGCGTACATTGGTCGGTTGTGAAGCATCCGTTGTTCCGGGCTCATTTTGGACCTTCGCCGCCTTCTGAATGAATGTCATCGAACCGACGGCACCGAACGGTCATCTCGGCTCCCTGTCTCAACGCAAAAACGCCCGAGGTTTCCCCCGGGCGCTGTCGTCCTTCAATGACCTGTCGAAATCAGTTCGGAATATCGCCGGTGATGCCTTCGATGTAGAAGTTCATGCCCAAGAGCGTGCCGTCATCGGCGGTCTCACCCTCGGCGAGCCATGCGCTTCCGTCCTGCTTGTTGATCGGGCCGGTGAAGGGGTGGTACTCGCCTGCGGTGATGGCGTCGATCATCGCCTGTGCCTCGGCCTTCACGTCCTCGGGGATGGCGTCGTTCATCTCGCCGATCACGACTTCGCCCTCCGGCATCCCGGCCCAGCTGTCGACCTGCTCGTAGGTGCCGTCCATCAAAGCGCCGACGCGCTTGACGTAGTAGGGCGACCATTCGTCGATGATCGAGGCCACGCGCGGACCCGGTGTGCCGTCGTCGTTGGTGGTGAAGGCAGCCATGTCGGATGCCTGGCCAAAGCCCCAGGCGCTGCCGCCTTCCTTAGCGATCTCGGCCAGCGGCGCGGTGGAGTCGGTATGCGCGGTGATCACGTCAACGCCCTGATCGAGCATCGCGCGGGCGGCGTCGGCCTCTTTCGCGGGGTCGAACCATGTGTAGGCCCAGGTCACGACCAGTTCCACATCCGGGTTCGCCATCTTGGCGTGGTGATAATAGGAGTTGATGCCCATGATCACTTCGGGGATCGGGAAGGACGCGATATAGCCGATCTTGTTGGTCTCGGTCATCTTGCCCGCGATATGGCCCACCACGGCACGGCCTTCGTAGAAGCGTGCGTTATAGGTGGAGACGTTCGGATGCTCGCGCTTGTAGCCGGTGGCGTGTTCGAACTTCACGTCCGGGAACTTGGCGGCAACGGTATTGGTCGCGTCCATGTAGCCGAAGGAGGTGGTGAAGATGATGTCACAGCCGGAAATCGCCATCTGGGTGATCACACGCTCGGCGTCGGCGCCTTCGGGCACACTCTCTTGCCAGCGGATGTTGACGGCATCCCCGTATTCTTCTTTCACGGCCAGCGCGCCCTGGTGGTGCTGGTAGGTCCAGCCGCCATCGCCGATCGGGCCGACATAGACGAAACACGCCTCAAGCGGGTCCTGCGCAAAGGCGGGGGCAGCGGCCAGCGTGGCGGCCGCGGCTGCGGTGGCAAGCAGAGTTCTGCGGATCATAGATGGTCTCCCGGTTGGTGGGGGCGGCAGATGCCCCGTTGGTATGGCAGCGCCCGCTTTTCCTAGCGGGTCGCGTGAAAGGTTTGTCCAAGGTTCGCCGGCGCGTCATGGCTGCTGCGCTTGCGGTTGGACGAGATGAAAACAAGCACGAGGATCGTTATCAGATATGGCGACATCGACAAGTACTGCACGCCCCATGTCAATCCGGCGGCTTGCAGATTCAGCTGCAACACGGTGATGCCGCCGAAAAGATAGGCTCCGACCAGAACGCGCCCCGCGCGCCAGCTTGCGAAGACCACGATGGCAAGCGCGATCCAGCCTGCACCGGCGGTCATGCCTTCCGTCCATTGCGGCACGCGCACGAGGCTCAGATACGCGCCTCCCAGTCCGGCACAGGCCCCGCCGAACATGATCGCGGCAAGGCGTACGCGGATTACCTTGTAGCCAAGCGCATGGGCGCTTTCGTGGCTTTCGCCGACGGCCCGCAGGATCAGCCCGGCACGGGTGAACTTCAGAAACGCCCAGACCGCGATGACGATGCCGAGGCTGATATAGACCATGATGTCATGGCTGAAGAACATGCGCCCCACCACCGGCAGGTCACTCAGGATCGGGATATCGAGCTTAGGTAGCGTGACGGTCTTCATGCCCTCGTAGGGCTTGCCCAGCAGCGACGACAGGCCGAGCCCCACCAGCGTAAGGCCGAGCCCGGTGGCCACCTGGTTCGACAGGAACACCTGTGTGAGCACGCCAAAGGACAGCGACAGAACCGCGCCTGCCATTGCCGCCGTGACGAACCCAAGCAAAGGCGCGCCGGTGTTGATGGCGACGATGAAGCCGATCACCGCACCGGTGATCATCATGCCCTCGACGCCGAGGTTCAGGACACCGGATTTCTCGACCACCATTTCCCCGATGGCCGCCAACAGGATCGGCGTGGCCGAAATCATGATGGAGGCGACCAGAAGGATAGGGTTGATGTTGCTCAGGTCCATGGGTCAGCCCTCCAGAAATGTGGCAAGGTTGAAGCCTAGGACGGCCCAGATCATCGCCATCTGAACCCGCCAGAGACCCGGTGTGTAGCGGGCTCGTGAAAAACGGGTCTTGGCAAAGATCCAACCGAAGATCGACAAGGTGAGGACGAGCATCGCCAGGATGGGCAAGTTTCCGAGCCAGACGGCTGAAAGCCGCAGTGCGACTCCGGCCAGAAATGCGCTGACACCCTCTAGGATGTTGGTCCAAATCTGGGTCATGCCCGCACCTCGCCACTGCCGAACCGCACCCGGTAGTTGGTGAGCACATCGACCCCCAGCAGGAAGAAAAGCAGCATCCCCTGGAACAACTGGATCGACGCGCCCGGAACGCCGAGCATCAATTGCGCCAACTCGCCACCGATATAGGTGAGCGCCATCAACAAGCCCGCCAGCAGGATGCCCACCGGGTGCAAACGGCCCAGGAAGGCCACGATGATCGCGGTGAAGCCGTAGCCCGAGCCGAAGTCGATGGTGATCTGACCGGCCGGACCCGTCACTTCGAACAGCCCGGCCATCCCGGCCAACGCACCCGCCAGGCCAAGGCAGAACAGGACCGTGCGGGCTGGCGACACCCCCGCGAATTTCGCCGCGCGCGGGGCTTCGCCGGTCAGGCGGATGTTGAAGCCCTGGATGTGACGCGTCAGCAAGACGTAGGCCAAGATCACCGCGATGAAGGCGGTCAGGACCCCGAGATGCATCCCCGTATTCGGGATCAGTTCGAGGTTCTGCGACGACGACCATTGTGCGAGGTTGCGTGAACCGGGAAAGCCCATGCCTTCGGGGTTGCGCAGGATGCCGGATGATACCGAGGCTAGCAGGTTCTCGGCGACGTAGACCAGCATCAGCGACACGAGGATTTCATTGGTGCCGAACTTCACCTTGAGAAGCGCCGGGATCATCGCCCAGGCCCAGCCACCCAATGCCCCTGCGAGGATCATCAGCGGCAGGATCAGCACCGACTCCATCGGGTAGAGCGCGAGCCCCGCACCCGCCCCGAAGATCGCGCCCATGATGTACTGGCCCTCGGCCCCGATATTCCAGATGCCTGCACGAAAGCCGATGGATAGCCCGATGGCGATCAGGATCAGCGGCCCCGCTTTCACCAGAAGCTGCGGCCGCGAAAACGCGGCGAACGTCGGATCGAACAGCGGATCCCAAAAGATCGTGCGGATCGCCTCGAAAGGGGACGTGCCGATCAGGCCGAACATGATGCCGCCGAAGATCATAGTCAGAATCACGGCAAGAATCGGTGTCGCCACGGTCCACGCCTTCGATGGTTGTGGGCGCTTTTCCAGACGGATCATTGGATGCTCCCGCGATGCAGGACGTGGCAGGTGTTGGGCCGTGCATATTTGGAAAAAGAAGAAACCTGGGGGGCAGCGCGAGCATCACGCTTCTTCTTTTCAAAAATATGCAAATTCGACTTTGCAGATTTGCAAGGATACCGGCCTGTCGCGTCAACCGTCCACATGGGCCACCTCCATGTCATGCGCGCCGCCCATCATCAGACCGATTTCTTCGATGCTCAGATCCGCCACAGGCCTCAGGGCCGACAGCCGCCCTTCGTTGAGCGCGCCGAAACGGTCCGCGATTTCAAGCAGTTCGTCGAGATCCTGGCTCACCACGAGGATCGCGGCTCCTTTGGAGGCGAGATCAAGCAGCGCCTGCCGGATCGCCGCCGCGGCGGCCGCATCCACCCCCCAGGTCGGCTGGTTGACGACGAGGATATCCGGGTCCTGCGCCACCTCGCGTCCGATGACGAATTTCTGAAGGTTGCCACCGGAAAGCGCGCGCGCCGCGACATGGGTGCCGGGGGTGCGCACGTCGAAACGCTTGATCACGTCGGCGGCGAACCGGTCCGCGCGGGTCCAGTTGATGAAGCCGTTTTTCACCAACTTCTGCCGCCTCCCCGCCGTCAGCACCGCGTTTTCGGTCAGGCTCATGTTGGGCGCGGCGGCATGGCCCAAGCGTTCCTCCGGTGCCGTCAGGAACCCGGCCGCGCGCCTGTCCACCGGCCCGTCGCGGCTCACATCCGCGCCCTTGACCCAGATCGTGCCGCGCGGGCTGGTTCGTTCGCCCGACAGCGCCAGCAGCAATTCGTCCTGCCCGTTGCCGGCCACGCCGCCAAAGCCGAGCACTTCCCCCGCGCGCAGCTCAAAGCTGATGCCGCGCAGCGGTGTGCCGAAAGCGCCGGGCGCGGGCATGGTCAGGTTGTCCACCCGCAGGAGCACGTCTCCGGGCGTCAGGTGTTTTGACGCAGGCGACGCAAAGCTCGACCCGATCATCATTTCCGCCATTGCCCGCGCCGTGGTCTCGGACGGGGTGCAAGTGGCCACCTTCTTGCCCAGCCGCAGGATCGTCGCGTGATCGCACAGTGCGCGGATCTCTTCGAGCTTGTGGCTGATATAAAGGATCGCCGTGCCTTCGGATTTCAGCTTGCGCAGGGTCTCGAACAGGATCTCGACCTCTTGCGGCGTCAGCACCGAAGTCGGCTCATCCATGATAAGCAGCTGGGGGTTCTGCAACAGGCAGCGGATGATCTCGACACGCTGCCGTTCGCCCGCCGACAGCGTGCCCACGGTGCGCGACGGATCGAGCGGCAGGCCGTAGGTTTCCGATACCTCGCGGATTTGGCGGGCCAGATCGCGGCGGGGTGGAGGGGTTTCCATCCCCAGCGCGACATTCTCGGCCACGTCCAGCGCGTCGAAGAGCGAGAAATGCTGGAACACCATCGCCACGCCGGACTTTCGCGCGGCACTCGGCTCGGGCGGCGCATAGGGGGCGCCGCGCAGGGTCATCGTGCCGCTGTCGGGTTTCACCAACCCGTAGATCATCTTGACCAGCGTGGACTTGCCCGCGCCGTTCTCGCCCAGCAACGCGTGGATCTCGCCCTCGCGAATGTCGAAGGACACGTCGTCATTGGCGACGACACCGGGATAGGCTTTGGTCAGGCCCGAGAGGCTGAGAAGTGAGTTGGACAATCGGCACCTGCTTTGGTCGTTGATAAGCTCAATAGCTGCGCTGCGACCCCGACAGCAATCGCTTGCGGGTGTTTGCCAAGGGATTTTTGCCCAATCGGACAGCAAATGCGAGATATTTGAGCGTCGGAATGGCCCAGCTTGCGCAAACGCGAGTCAAACCGCGCCCATTTCGTGTCCGACCCGATCAGCCCGGCGAAGCCGAAGCCATGCCGCAGCAGGGCGTCGCACAGGCTCAGGTCGAGGGCGTGGGAATAGGTGACGATGATATGGGCGGCATCGCTCGGCGCGTGTTGCACGACGCGCAGCGGATCGCTGGCGGGCAGGGCGTTCACGCCGTCTGGGATCGTGTCGGGAAACCGGTTCGGCGCGGTATCGACCCAGGTGAGGCTGAATTCCGGGATTGGCTCCAGTACGTCGACCAAAGCTCGCCCCACATGCCCGGCACCCCAGATCCAAACGGGGCGCATGGGCCGCGCCAAGGGCTCGACGAACCAGCCCTGCACCATGCGCGGGCGCAGATCGACGCCCTGATTGCGGGCGCAGGTTGTCAGCCGCTTGACGGCCAATGGCATCTCGCCCGGACCGCGCGCGATGATGGTTTCCCCGTCAAGCGCGGCGAGGCGATCCGCGTCATAGATTTCGGTCAGAAGCGTCACCGCGCCGCCACAGCACTGGCCGAGTTCGGGACCAAGCGGATGACGGCTGAACCCTTCGCGGTGGAACGCCAGACCCGCCGCCTGATACTCCAAGGCACCGCCGCCGATGGTCCCCGACTGCCCGTCGTCCCAGACCAGCATCGCGGCACCCACCTCGCGGGGGGAGGACCCCTGAACCTCGGCAATCACCACCCGGGCAACGCGCCCATGTGCGTCGACGGCGGCGCGCAAGGCATTGAGATCAAAGGCCATCGCGCACCCGTGTGATGGCGGCCAGCACCCGTTCCGGCGTCGCCGGTGCGTCAAGCGCCGGGTATCCCTCACCACAGGACGCAATCGCATCCGACAGCGCCAGGAACACGGACATGCCCAGCATGAAGGGCGGCTCGCCCACCGCCTTCGAGCGATAGATCGTGTCCTCCCGATTGCGTCCGTCCCACAGCGCCACGTTGAACACGCGCGGCCGGTCCGAACAGGCGGGGATTTTGTAAGTCGACGGTGCATGCGTGCGCAGCCGGCCTGCCTCGTCCCAGACCAGTTCCTCGGTTGTCAGCCAACCCGCACCCTGCACGAAGCCGCCTTCGACCTGCCCGATATCGAGCGCCGGGTTCAGCGATGATCCCGCGTCATGCAGGATGTCGGTGCGCAGGATGCGGTACTCGCCGGTCAGCGTGTCCACCGCCACCTCGCTCACGGCGGCACCGTAGGCGAAATAGTAGAACGGCCTTCCCTGACCCTTGATCCGGTCCCAGCTCAGCTTCGGCGTGCGGTAGAACCCGGTCGCGGACAGGCTGACGCGCGCTTCGTATGTCAGTTGCGCGACCTGCGCGAAGCTGTAGCTTTCGCCCTGCACGGTCACATTGCCGTCAGCGAAGTCCACATCGCGCGCGTCGCATTGATGCAAACTGGCCAGATGATTGGCCATCCTGTCGCGGATCGTGTCGCAGGCGGCCCTGACCGCCATGCCGTTCAGGTCCGATCCGCTTGATGCCGCCGTGGCCGATGTATTCGGCACCTTGCCCGTATCCGTGGCCGTGATCTTCACCATCTCCAGCGGCACGCCAAAGCGATCGGCGGCCACCTGCGCCACCTTTTGGAACAGACCCTGTCCCATCTCGGTGCCGCCGTGGTTCATGTGGATCGAACCGTCCTGGTACACATGTACCAACGCACCGGCCTGGTTGAGATGCGTGAGCGTAAACGAAATCCCAAACTTCACCGGCGAAAAGGCGAGCCCTTTTCTGATCACCGCGTTTCCCGCGTTCCACTCCGCCACAGCCGCGCGCCGTGCGTCGTAGTCCGACGAGGCCAGCAACCGGTCCGTCAGGTCGCCGAGAATGAAATCCTCGACCACCTGGCCGTAAGGCGTGGTCTGCGGCGCGTCGGCGGCCTGGGCTCCGGTGTTCTCGACAAGCTCCTCCGATCCGCGGGAGGCGATGTCCTGCTCCTTCATCTTGCCCGGTAAACTCCCGGGGGGCGCCGCAGGCGCGGGGGGCTGGCCCCCCTCGACCTCAGCCGCATAGTAATTCGCCCGCCGTACCGCGACCGAATCCAGACCCAGCTCATGCGCGATGTGGTCCATCACCCGCTCGATCCCGAGCATCCCCTGCGGCCCTCCGAAACCGCGAAAGGCGGTTGCGCTCTGGGTGTTGGTCTTGAGCCGGTGGCTCTCGATCCGAACATGGGGCAGGTGATAGGCGTTGTCGGCGTGCAGCATCGCGCGGTCGGCCACCGGCAGGGACAGATCCTGCGCCCAGCCGCACCTTGTGTAGTGTTCGAACTCGATCCCGGAAATCACGCCCCGATCATCGAAACCGACGCGGTATTCGACGCGGAAATCGTGCCGTTTGCCCGTGATCATGAAATCATCGTCGCGGTCATAGCGCATCTTGGCGGGCTTGCCGGTTGCCGCCGCTACCACGGCGCAGGCGATGGCCAAGGCGTTGCCCTGGCTTTCCTTGCCACCGAAGCCGCCGCCCATGCGACGGGTCTCCACCCGAACCGCATGCATCGGAAGGTGCAGCGCGTGCGCCACCTTGTGCTGTATCTCGGTTGGGTGCTGGGTCGAGGCGTGCACCACCATGTCGCCGCCTTCCTGCGGCAGCGCCATGGCGGATTGGCCTTCGAGATAGAAATGCTCCTGTCCGCCCATCTCGATCACGCCGCTGATCTGGCGGGGGGCGGTGTCGATGGCCTCTCCCGGATCGCCCTTTTCCCAGATGCGCGGCCCGTCCTCGAACCGGCTATCGGCGGCCATCGCCTCTTCGATGGTGAGGATCGCGTCGCGTTCGGCATAGGTGATCTTGCCCAGACGCGCCGCCTTGCGCGCGGCGAGGTGACTGGTGGCGGCGACCAGGAACACGGGCTGGCCCAGGTACTGGATCGTATTGCCCGACAGCATCGGCTCGTCGTGGTTCGAGGGCGAACAATCGCAATCGCTTGGCAGGTCCTTCGCTTCCCAGACGCCCGCGACACCGGGTGCCGCGCGCACCGCGTCGAGGTCGATGGTGGTGATGCGCCCGGCGGCGATGGTGCTCAGCCCGAAGGCCAGGTGAAGCGTGGCCCTGGGCGTCGGGATGTCGTCGACATAGCGGGCTTGCCCGGTCACGTGCAGCCGCGCGGCGTCGTGGGGCAGGGGTTTCGAAATACTCATCTGCAAACCTCTGGTTTGACCGTCATGCCGAGACCTCCAGAACATTCGATCGGGTGCCCTGATCCTCGTGCCAGTAGCGCAGCAGCATGTTTTCGGCCGTGTGCAGACGATAGCCGGCAGAGGCGCGCATGTCCGACAGCGGGGTGAAATCCTCGGCCATTTTCGCCATCGCGGCGCGCACGGTTTTCTCGGACCAGGTGGCACCGGTCAGGGCGGCTTCGACGGCGCTGGCGCGCTTGGGGATGCCTGCCATGCCGCCGAAAGCGATGCGCGCCTGCGCAACCGAGCCATCCGTCACAGTGATATTGACCGCGCCGCAGACGGCGGAGATGTCCTGATCGAACCGTTTGGACAGCTTGTAGACCTTCAGCCTCGGTGCGTGACGCGGGATCGTGACCGCTTCCACGAATTCGCCCTTGGCGCGGTCCTGCTTGCCGTAGTCGAAAAAGAAATCCTCGAGCGGCATGTCGCGCGTGTGATCGCCCGCGCGAAGGTGCAGCGTGGCCCCCATCGCGATCAGCGCGGGCGGGTTGTCCCCGATGGGAGAGCCGTTGGCGATGTTGCCGCCGATCGTCGCCGCCGCGCGCACCTGGGCCGAGCCGTAGCGGCGGATCATTTCGGCGTAGGACGGGTTCAGATCGCGCACGGCGTCCAGCACCCGGTCCATCGTCACACCGGCACCGATGCGCAGGCTGTGGTCGCTTTCCGTGATCTGCTGCAAGTCGGCGCAGCGGTTGAGGAAGATCACGTCCTCCAGTTCGCGCAGCGATTTCGTCACCCAAAGCCCCAAATCCGTCGCCCCGGCGATCAGGGTCGCGTCGGGTCGCGCTGCGTAGAGCGTGGCCAGTTCGTCCAGCGTTTCCGGGGCGTCGAGGCCGGGGGGCTGTCTGCCCCCCGGACCCCCCGAAGGTATTTTTCGGCCCAAAGAAGCAGGGGGTGTGTCCGTCATCCAATCGGGGACGGGTGTGTCGGCAGCGGCCTCTGCCGCGCGGATGATCGGGGCGTAGCCGGTGCAGCGGCACAGGTTGCCCGCCAGCGCGTCGTCGTGGTTGCGGTCGCCGTTGAGATGCGCGACAGCCATCTGCACCACGAAGCCCGGCGTGCAAAAGCCGCATTGTGAGCCGTGATGCGCGATCATCGTCTCCTGCACCGGGTGCAGCGTGCCGTCCGCGCCGCCGATGCCTTCGACCGTGCGCACGGCGCAGCCGTCGATCTGCGGCAGGAACAGGATGCAGGCGTTGAGCCCGCGTGCGCCGCGCGCATCCGTGACCATCACCGTGCAGGCCCCGCAATCGCCTTCGTTGCAGCCTTCCTTGGTGCCGGTCAGGCCGCGCTCTTCGCGCAGCCAGTCAAGCAGCGTCGCCGTGGGGGACACGTTCCGCAGCTCCACGCTCTCTCCGTTCAGAAGAAAGGTGATATCCATGTGAAATAACCTGCCGCCTTACCATCATGCCCCGGTATCAGCGCGCCCTCGATGCGGCGTAGAAGGTGCGCGGGGTATCCCTGTTATGGTGGCAGGCTAGGCAAGGGGATGCCAGTTTGGCAAGTCGAATCTGCGGACAAGGGCGTCGGAGTGCCGGTCGCTGCCCGAATTCGCGGCGAAGAGAACCTGCGCTTTTGCCCGCTTATCCGAAAGCGCCGTCCGCGATGAGCCGCTCCAACCGGTCCAGCCCGCTGGTCCATCCCTGCTGGAAATCCGAGAGCATATCGCCGTCGGTCAGCGGTGCGAGGCCGACATCGACGGTGAGCGTCGTGCCGCCATTTGATGCGGACAAGGTGTACCTCACCAATGTCACCGCAAAGCGGATGCCGCCCGCGCTGATGGTTTCGGTAAAACAGGCGAGGTCTGGCGCGGCGAGGTGATACCAATGCGTGTGCACCACGAATTCGGGGTTATCTGCCGGTCCGCATCGGTGGCGTTCTTGTCCACCATCGCGCAAATCCGCCTTGTCCAGCACAAGAACGGCGTCGTCCGATGGCCCACCCCACACTTCGCGGGCTTTCGGGTCGGTCAGCAATGACCACAACCGATCCCGAGGGACGTTGATGCTGCGAGTCAATTGAAAATGGGCACCTGGCTGGGTCATTGTGGATTCCTCTCAAGGGTTTCTGCGAGCGCTTGCAGACGGTCCAGCCGGCCCTCCCAGAGTTTGCGTTGACGGCTCAACCAGTCTTCTGCCGCGCGCATCGGGGCGGCTTCGATGTGGATCATCCGGGTGCGTCCCGTCTTTTGCGACGTGACGAGCCCCGCGTCTTCCAGCTTGCGGATATGTTTCAGGAAGGACGGCAGCGCCATGTCATGCGTGGCGTGCAGGTCGGACACCGAGGCCGGGCCGTCGAGCAACCGTTCGATCACGGCCCGACGCGTCGGGTCGGCCATTGCGGAAAAAACGGAGTCAAGTTGGTTAGCCATGTGGCTAAGTAATCTATCCGGCGCTTCGCGTCAAGATTTACCTAGCCATATGGCTAACAATCGTGAAACCGTTCAGAACGGCAAGAACCCGTCACCAAGCTCGTAGGATTTGACCGCCAGAAGCGGCTGCGCACCATCGTAGGAAAACACAAAGACATGCGCCATCTCCGCCGCCAGCGTCATGCGGCAGAAATTCGCGTCACTGTCGAAGTCCACGGGGCAGGTGGCAAGATCGACATGCTCGATCGACGCCTCGAAGACGTCGTAGGTCAGCGCGCCATTGGCGAGATAATTGCTGCCGGTGTGGTGCGTTTCGCCAGGGCCCGAAGCCATGGCTGCGCTGCTGAGTGCGAGGGTTGTGATGAGGGGGAACACTGTCCTGTGCATAATCCTGATTCCTTTTGTCGGATTTATGCGCGTATTTCTTACTTTTTTAATCGGAATTGCAAGTTCAAAAAATATCAGGCTGTTTCGGGCGTCTCTTTACCCGGAGGTGTGACGGCAACCGGGAACGCAGCGCGGTCGGGTGCGTTTGCCCGTAAGTCATTGTGAAAACGAGGTTTGAATTTGCGAAGCGCGATTATCCTGCTCTTGGTCTGGTGGGCATGTTTTTTGCCCGAGGATGCAACGGCTCAGGAAACGGTGTTCGAAGTCGAGGAATTGAATGCGGGTTTGCCTGTCAGGCCTGACGGGCTCGACATCCTGACCCCGCAAACGGCGCTTGAGGCCTTTCTGAGCGCGGCCGATCGAAATGATTTCGATACCGCGCGCCACGTGCTCAATCTCAATGGCATCGATCCAAGCGCCCAGGCGATCCGGGGCTATGACCTTGCGCGCAAGCTCGATGCGATCATCGACAGGAAACTTGTCATCTCGTGGCAAGCGTTGCTGGAACGACCCGACTCGCTCGATGCCAACGCGCCCTCGGAGAACGTGATGGCCGGGCAGCCGCGGCGCAGTTTGCTGCTTGGCGTGCTGGAACTGTCCGACAGGCCGGTTGCGGTTCGCCTCAATCGGGTCCAGCCCGCTGACGGCCCGGCAGTCTGGGTGTTCTCGAGGCAGACCGTCGATGTCATCGACCCGCTTTTCGACCGCTTCGGTCCATCGGCGCTGGAGCAGGCGCTCCCGGAAGCGATACGGGCGAAGGGACCGCTTGGGCTTTTCTGGTGGGAAGTGATCGGTATCCCGGTGCTCGTCATCGCAGCGGGTGCCGTCGGGCTGGCGGTCTGGTCCGGATTCACAAGGATCGGACAACGGGTGGGGCACAGTTTCGCCGCGGGCGTCGTTCGAGGCCTGCGGCTGCCGATGACGTTGTTCGTCGTGGCCGGTCTTGTCTGGGCGTCGACCTCGTATGTGTTCATCGTGTCGGGTCTATTGTCGAACATTCTGGAACCTTTCGTCGTGCTGGCCTTCGTCGGCGGCGTGTTGGCGATGATCGTGAATGTCATCGACGCAGCCCTCGATCGGATCATGATCGCGCGGGTCGAAGAGCTGAGCTCGCCCGAGAACGAGAACAGACGGGCCTATGCGACAACCATCCTCGCCTTGCGTCGTCTGGTGGTCGTCAACGCCGTGATCGCGGCGGCGGGGATCACCTTGACCGTGGCGAACGTCTTTCAAACGCTCGGCTTTTCGCTTCTGGCCGGGGCCGGGGCGCTGACGCTGGTTCTTGGCTTCGCGGCGCGAGAGGCCTTGGGCAATATCCTGGGCAGCCTTCAGATCTCGCTCAACCGGTCTGCGCGGGTGGGCGATCAACTGATCTTCCGCGACACGCTTTGCACCGTGGAGCGCATTCAGTTCACCTTCGTGCAGCTCAAGGTGTGGGACGACACACGCCTGATCGTGCCGGTTCTGGATTTCATCAAGAACAGTTTTGTGAATCGCACGCTCGTGGACAACGGGATGACACGGCAGGTCGTGCTGACCTTGTCTCCGCGCGCCGATGTGGAGGCCCTGCGCACGCATTATCTGGACTGGGCGAAGGCGGATCCGCGCATCGGACCGGATGACGGCCTTGAGTGCTACGTCATCGGACAGGATGAATTCGGGATGAAGGTGCGGTTCTTGGCGCCGGTAAGCGATCCGCGGGACGGTTGGAATGTCGAATGCGCGATGCGGGAAGAAATGATCTCCGCGGCGCGCGGATTGTCAGACGATACCGGTCTGGACCTTCTACCTCATCTCGGGACCGCGGATGATGGCGAAGGTGCTTTCAGCGCGGACAGTGATACCGCCTGAGCGCGACCCGCAAATATCGGGTCATACACGCATCTAGGGGTTTCTATCGCCGCACGCCCTGCATATCGTCGGTGCATGGCTGATCCCCGATTCATTCACCTCCGCGTCCATTCCGAATACTCGCTGCTCGAAGGCGCGGTTCGGTTGAAGAAATTGCCGGATCTCTGCATCGCGAAGGGTATGCCTGCGGTGGCGTTGACGGATACGAACAACCTCTTTGCCGCGCTGGAGTTTTCGGTGGGGGCGGCGGGGGCTGGTGTCCAGCCGATCATCGGCTGCCAGGTGGATCTGCGTATCGCCGATCCGACGCCCGGACAGCGCGCCGATCCGCCCGCGCCGGTGGTTCTGCTCGCCCAGAGCGAGACCGGGTACGAGCATCTGATGAAGCTCAACTCCTGCCTTTACCTGCGCCGCGACGGGGAACTGCCGCATGTCACGCTGGATGAATTGCAGCACCATTCCGACGGGGTGATCTGCCTGACAGGTGGGCCTGACGGCGCGATCGGCCGGGTCTTGCAGCAAGGCAATCGCGGCGCGGCCGAAGCGGTGATGCACCGGCTGGCCGAGATGTTCGGCGACAGGCTTTATGTTGAGTTGCAACGCCATCCCGGTGACAGCGGATTGCCCGAAAACGAGCGTCTGACCGAACGCCCGTTCATCGAAATGGCCTACGCGATGAACCTGCCGCTGGTGGCGACCAACGATGTCTATTTCCCCAAATCCGACATGTACGAGGCGCATGACGCGCTGATCTGCATTGCCGAGGGGGCGTATGTCGACCAGCAGCAACCGCGCCGCAGGTTGACGCCGCAGCATTACTTCAAGTCGCCGCAGGAGATGGTGACGCTCTTTGCCGATCTGCCCGAAGCGATAGAGAACACCGTCGAAATCGCCCGGCGTTGCGCCTTCATGGCCTATCGCCGCGACCCGATCCTGCCGAAATTCGCCGATGACGAGGTCGAAGAGCTCAAGCGGCAGGCGCGGGCAGGGCTGAAGAACAGACTCGCCGTCATCCCCCATGCCGCCTCGGTCGAAGAGTACGAGAAACGGCTCGAATTCGAACTGGGCATCATCGAAGGCATGGGGTTCCCCGGCTACTTCCTGATCGTCGCCGATTTCATCAAATGGGCGAAGGATCACGACATTCCCGTGGGGCCAGGGCGGGGGTCCGGCGCGGGCTCTCTGGTGGCCTATGCGCTGACCATCACGGACCTCGATCCGCTGCGCTACCAGCTTCTGTTCGAACGCTTCCTGAACCCGGAACGTGTGTCGATGCCCGACTTCGACATCGATTTCTGCATGGACCGACGCGAAGAGGTGATCCGCTACGTTCAGGACAAGTACGGCCACGATAAGGTGGGCCAGATCATCACCTTCGGCGCGTTGCTGTCCAAGGCCGCCGTGCGCGATGTGGGGCGTGTCTTGCAGATGCCCTACGGGCAGGTGGACCGCCTGTCCAAGATGATCCCGGTCGAGGGCGTGAAACCCGTGAGCATCGAAAAGGCGCTCAAGGATGAACCTCGTCTGCGCGAGGCGGCGCGCGAGGAAGAGGTGGTGGACCGGCTTCTGACCTACGGACAACAGGTCGAAGGGTTGCTGCGAAACGCCTCCACCCACGCCGCCGGTGTGGTGATCGGGGATCGCCCGCTGGACGAGTTGGTGCCGCTCTACCAGGACCCGCGCTCGGACATGCCCGCGACCCAGTTCAACATGAAGTGGGTGGAACAGGCGGGTCTGGTGAAGTTCGACTTTCTCGGCCTCAAGACCCTGACGGTGATCCAGTACGCGTTGGACATGATCTTCAAATCGGGTCGCGACTTGCATATCGGTGCGGATGGAACTGAACTCTACCAGCCTGCCGAGGGCGCCGAGAACGACATCGGCCATATCCCGCTGGACGACGAAACCACCTATAAGCTCTACGCCGCCGCAAAGACTGTGGCGGTGTTCCAGGTGGAAAGCTCGGGCATGATGGATGCGCTGAAGCGCATGAAGCCGACCTGCATCGAGGATATCGTGGCGCTTGTGGCGCTGTATCGTCCCGGCCCGATGGAGAACATCCCGACCTACTGCGAGGTGAAGAACGGGTTGCGGGAACGGGAATCCGTGCATCCGCTGATCGACCACATTCTTGAGGAAACCCAAGGCATCATCGTCTACCAGGAGCAGGTGATGCAGATCGCGCAGGTCATGGCGGGCTACAGCCTTGGCGGTGCGGACCTGCTGCGTCGGGCGATGGGCAAAAAGATTAAGGAGGCGATGGACGCCGAACGCCCGAAGTTCGAGAAGGGCGCGGCGGAGAATGGCGTCGAGGCGAAGAAAGCCTCCGAGGTGTTCGACCTGCTTGAGAAATTCGCCAATTACGGCTTCAACAAATCCCACGCCGCCGCCTATGCCGTGGTCAGCTACCAGACCGCGTGGCTCAAGGCGAACCATCCGGTCGAATTCATGGCCGGGGTGATGAATTGCGATATCCACCTGACCGACAAGCTCGCGGTGTATTTCGAGGAAGTTAAGAAAGGTCTGGGTCTGCCCTGGGTGCCGCCCTGCGTGAATCGGTCCCAAGCCATGTTCGACGTGGCCGACGGGGCGCTGGTCTACGCGCTGGGCGCTTTGAAGAACGTCGGTGTCGAGGCGATGAAGCTGGTGGTCGAGGGACGTGGCAGCAAGCCGTTCGCGACGCTTTTCGACGTGGCCCGCCGCGTCGATCTCAAGCGCGTCGGCAAGCGTCCGCTGGAAATGCTCGCCCGCTCCGGGGCTTTCGACCAGCTTGATCCGAACCGCCGCCGTGTGTTCGAAAGCCTCGATGCGCTGGTCGCCTATTCCGCCGCCATCCACGATCAGCGCGCCTCGGCGCAGGTGTCGCTGTTCGGCGAGGCGGGCGACGATCTGCCCGAACCGCGCCTGTCGCCGGTGAGCGACTGGTTGCCCGCCGAACGTCTGTCGGAAGAGTTCAAGGCGGTCGGCTTCTACCTCTCGGGCCACCCGCTTGACGACTACATGACTGCGCTGAAACGCAAGGGCGCGATGACGCTTGATGACGTGCTGGCCAAGGCGCAGAACGGACCCTGCGTCGTCAAGATGGCGGGTGTGGTCGCAGGTCGGCAGGAGCGCAAATCCGCGCGCGGCAACCGCTTCGCCTTTGCCCAGCTTTCCGATCCGACCGGCGCCTACGAGGTCACGCTGTTTTCGGACACGTTGGAGGCCGCGCGCGATCATCTTGAGACTGGGTCCAAGGTCATGGTCACCTGTGAGGCCACGCTGGAATCGGATCAGTTGAAACTGCTCGGCCGGTCGGTTGCCCCCGTGGATATCGCCGTCGCCGACGCGATCAGCATGGGTCTGCGCATTTTTGTCGATGAACCCGACGTGGTCCCGCATGTCGCCTCGGTCCTCAGCCGCGCGGCGGACCAGTTGCCCAAGGCCGGCAAAGGGCCGATCCGGATCTGTTGCCTTAACGCCCCCGGTCTGCCGGGTGAGGTGGATGTCGCGCTGGCGCGGGAATTCCCCGTGACGCCCGAGATCAAAGGCGCGATCAAGTCGCTGGGCGGCGTGCTGGATGTCGAAGAACTCTGACCCCGACCGCCGACGGCCGCTGGACGGTCTTTCCGGCGCCCGATAGGGTGCCGGCAGGGAGTATGAGGGAATCCATGAGTCGTTTCGCTGCGATCCTTTTCGCTGCAAGCCTGCTTGCAGGCTGTGCCACCGATCCCCTGCGTGATGTGCCGCGCTTGTCGGAGGCGGATGTCAGCGACGCCGATGCTCAGGCCGCCATCCGCGCAGAGCCCGGGGACACTCCGCTTGCCGAGACATCGACGGGTTCTGCGCAGGACAGCGCCATCGGCGGTGCCGCGCCTGACGCGCCGCGCGGCGGCTTGCTCGGCTTCCTCAGCCGCGCCGCCCGCGAGGCGCAAACGCCCGAGGGCGAGGATGCCACAGACGTCGCCGCCATCCCACCGCAAACCCAAAGCGATGCTCCCGCACCGGGACTGTTCGGCGGTGGTCGCTCTTCCAACGGCCCCAAGCCCGGAGACCCGGATTACCAGATCGTCGAGATGGGAACTGTGCTGCCCTACGGCACATTGGCGCGGGTCTGTAATGTCCCGACGCGCCAATTGGGAACGCGCGTGGAACGGTATCCCGAACGCCGGAGCACCTACGCGATATACGATTCCCAACCGGGCAACACCGCGCCGCACACCTTCTACGTGACGGGGTTCGATGACGGCTGCGCGCGCCAGTTCACTGCCGCTTTGGCGATGTTCGGCAGTCCCGAAACCCATGAACAGCTGCGCTACGGCCTGCCGTCGCAGGTTCAGCCCTATTCATCGACCGACGCCGCCTACGAGACCCTCAAATCGCGGGTTTGCCGGGTCGGCAAGGGAAAGCCTTGCGGGTCGGCCATGTCCCGACTGGCGCGGGATACCGTGTTCGTCAGTGTCTACGAACGGTTCGGATCGAACCCGGTCTGGAAGACGATCCTGCTGCATGACGGCGAAGTGGTCGAAACGGATATCCGCGGCAACTGAGACCGGGCCTTGTTCGGAACTCGACGCCGCGCCTAGTAATGCGGGGGGCGCTCGTCCCCGAGCACGATCCCGCCGCTTCCTTCCGCCTCGCGATGTGCCTCACGCTGCATCAGCATCTCGACCCGCGCGGTCAGGCGGTCGATCTCGCGCGCCTGCGCGGCAACGGTTTCGGACAGGTCGTCGGTGACGCGCAGCAGATGCGCGATGCGTTCTTCGAGGGCGGTCATATCCATGCCCGACAGATGCGCATCCGCGCGGCCCTTGGCAAGGGGCAAATAGGTCAGCATCCGCACCCCATTGTTTCGCGCGCGAAACATTGGGTCCGAACCGGGCCTATTTCCGTTTAGTTAACCCTCTCGCACGGCCCGCACCCGCGCCGCTGCTTGCCCCGCTGGGTTCCAGCGTTTAGAGGAAGCGCGACACCCCAGCCCAGACGGGAATTGACCATGGCCAAAGAGAAAAAAGCCCCCAAGCCCAAGGCACAGACGCCCAAGGGCTTCCGCGATTATTTCGGCACCGAGGTGACCGAACGCGCCGAGATGCTGACGCAGATCGCCGGGGTCTATCATCGCTATGGCTTCGACGCGCTGGAAAGCGCGGCGGTCGAGACGGTCGAGGCGCTGGGCAAGTTTCTTCCCGACGTGGATCGCCCGAACGAGGGCGTGTTCGCCTGGCAGGAGGACGAGGACGACGGCAAGGGCGATTGGCTGGCCCTGCGCTATGACCTGACCGCCCCTCTGGCGCGGGTTTACGCGCAGCACCGCAACGACCTGCCGCTGCCCTATCGGCGCTACGCGATGGGTCCGGTCTGGCGCAACGAAAAGCCGGGGCCGGGGCGGTATCGCCAGTTTTATCAATGTGATGCGGATACGGTCGGGGCTGCGTCGGTGGCGGCTGATGCCGAGATCTGCGCGATGCTTGCCGATTGTCTAGAGACCGTGGGCATCCCGCGCGGGGACTACATCGTTCGGGTGAACAACCGGAAGGTTCTGAACGGTGTTCTGGAGTCGATGGGCCTGAATGACGATGGCCAACGCGACGCGGTTCTGCGCACCATCGACAAGTTCGACAAGGTGGGAGAGGCCGGGGTGCGCGAGCTTTTGGGCAAGGGGCGACTGGATGCCTCTGGGGCCTATATCGACGGTGTGGGCCTGAGTGACGGACAGGCCGAGCCTGTTATCGCGTTCTTAACCTCCAAGGGTGAGACTGCCGCGCAGACGATTGAGAATTTAAAGGCGGCGGTTGGTGACAGCGCGATTGGGGCAGAAGGTGTGGCAGAGCTTGAGCAGATCGCTGATCTGCTGGCTGCTGGCGGCTATGGCCCCGACCGGATCGAGATTGATCCATCCGTGGTGCGCGGCCTTGGCTATTACACCGGGCCGGTGTTCGAGGCCGAGCTTACCTTTGACATCATTGACGAAAAAGGCCGCAAGCGGCAGTTCGGTTCGGTCGCGGGCGGTGGCCGCTATGACGACCTGGTCAAGCGCTTCACCGGACAGGCGGTGCCTGCCACGGGTGTCAGCATCGGTGTGGATCGTCTTCTTGCCGCGCTGCGCGAAAAGGGCCGTATTGGCAGCCAGAGCCATGGCCCAGTGGTGGTCACGGTCATGGACCGCGACCGGATGGGCGACTATCAGGCGATGGTGGCGGAGCTGCGCAACGCAGGCATCCGGGCCGAGGTCTATCTGGGGAACCCGAAGAATTTTGGCAACCAGCTGAAATACGCGGATAAGCGCGAGTCTCCGGTCGCGGTGATCGAGGGCGGCGATGAAAAGGCCAATGGTATGGTGCAGATCAAGGACCTGATCCTTGGCGCCAAGATCGCCGAGAGCGCCAGCCTTGAGGAATGGCAGGACCGCCCCAACCAGTTCGAGGTACCGCGCGATCAATTGGTCGCGAAGGTGCGCGAGATCCTCGAAAGCTATGCCTGATGCCCGTGGTCGCCCCTGACAAATCGCGTGTCCGGCACGCGGCGGAACGGATTTGCGACGGGTTCGTCGCAGAGGGCGCTGCGCGGTTCGAGACCGATATCCTGCTGTCTGCCGAGGTGCTTCTGGACCTCTACGGCGAGGACATCCGCGCGCGGGCCTACGTGACGTCGGACCCGGATAAGGGCGAGATGATGCTGCGTCCGGATTTCACCGTTCCGGTGGTTCAGTATCACATGCAGGGCGATGGCGCGCCCGCGCGCTACACCTATTTCGGAGAAGTGTTCCGCAAACAGGAAGACCATCCCGAGCGGCGCAGCGAATTCCTGCAAGTCGGGTACGAGCAATTCGGCGATACCGATCCCGCCGAGGCCGATGCCGAGGTTTTCGGTCGGTTCTCCGACGTGCTCGCTCCGCTCGGTCTCAGGGCCGCCACGGGCGATATCGGCATCCTGATCGCCATGGTGGACGGCCTGTCGACCACCGAGGACCGCCGCGCGGCGTTGATGCGGCACATCTGGCGCCCGGCGCGGTTTACCGCGCTGGTCAAGCGCTTTGCCGGCCTTGCCCCGGTGCCCGCGTCCCGCACGGCGCTGCTGGCCGCGGAGGACCCGATGCAGGACACCGGCGTCATGATCGGCCTGCGCAGCGAGCGCGAGATCGCGGCTCGGATCGACGCTTTACGCGCGGATGCGGCGGAGGCACCAATGAGCGAGGACGAAGTCGCTCTGATTTCGGCGGTGCTCGGCGTCTCGGAGACCTGCCCGAACGCATTGGAACACTTGCGCGACATCGCGGTGGACATGCCGGGCCTGCTGCCCGCGCTCGACCGGTTCGAGGCGCGGTGTGACGCGATGGCGCGACGCGGCGTCGATGTGGAAAACCTGCCCTTCGAGGCGTCCTACGGGCGCACGTCGATGGAATATTACAACGGCTTCGTCTTCGGCTTTTACTCCGAAGCGCGTCCTGATCTGCCTCCGGTCGCGACCGGTGGGCGGTATGACGCGCTGACCCGCCGATTGGGGCAAGGGCGCGAAATCCCGGCGGTGGGCGGGGTGATCCGGCCCGATCTGGTGCTCGATCTCGGGGGGCTGCCATGACGATCAAGCTGGGCGTGCCGTCCAAGGGGCGGCTGATGGAAAAGACGTTCGACTGGTTTGGCGCACGAGGCGTAACCCTGACGCGGACCGGATCGGAGCGCGAATACGCCGGCGCGGTCGAGGGGGTCGAGGGGGTCGATCTCGTCCTGTTGTCGGCAGGTGAAATCCCGCGTGAACTGGCGGCGGGACGCATTCACCTTGGCGTGACGGGCAACGATCTGATCCAGGAGAAACTGGTCCAATGGGATCAGAAGGTCGAACCTCTTGCGGCGCTGGGGTTCGGTCACGCGAACCTGATCGTCGCGGTCCCGCAATGTTGGGTCGATGTCGACACGCTCGACGATCTTGATGGCGCCGCGGCGGCGTTCCGGGCCCGGCACGGGTTCCGTATGCGGATCGCGACCAAATATCACCGGCTTGTGCGGGACTACCTGCGGCGCGGCGGTGTGGCGGATTACCAGTTGGTCGACAGCCAAGGCGCGACGGAGGGCACGGTCAAGAACCTGACCGCCGAGGCCATCGCGGACATCACTTCCACCGGTGAGACGTTGCGCGCGAACCACCTGAAAATCCTTGATGAGCCGCCGGTTCTGGAAAGCCAGGCGACCCTGTTTCGAAGCCGTGTGGCTGAACAATCCGACGATGAGCGCGCCGCCTTGCGGGGGCTGATCGATCAGCTTAAGGTATAGCGCGGGCAAATCCTTGAAAGGATTTGGCAAAACGCGTTTTCGCGTTTTGGCGCGTTACCGGTAGTGTTGGAACAAATCCCGCAGGTTGACCTGCGCGCGCAGTCGGGTGGCAAGCAAGAACAGCCCGGCTGCCTTGCGCTGAAGGTAGAGCACGTCCGTCGGCGGAATGTGCTGGATCGATCTATCCCGGCCCAGGGCCATGCCACGGTCCCGTAGGTCGGATACGAGCGACGTGTCGCCGAAATCGAAACCTGCCGGATCCAGCATCGGAGCGTTGGCGCGGGCGACCATGTCCATGATCTCGGCGCGGGTGTTTTCGGGCAACGCGTCGGCCAAGAGGCCAAGCCCCTTGAGCGCCTCGGCAAGCGCAGTCAGGTCATTGGCGAGAGCGGGTTGCAGGATGTCGCGCGCGCGCGAGACGAGGTCGGGCGACAGGCGGCGCGTTGCTCCGAAGTCGAGAAGCACCAGTTTGCCCGTATCGGGTTGCCACCGGAAATTCGCGAAGTTGGGATCGGACTGGACGAGGTGAAAGCTGAACACCTCTCGCATCATCAGGGCGATCAGGCGCTCTGCCATTCGGTTGCGCGTGTCCTGATCGGCATCCTCCAGCGTGTCGATCGGCTCTGACGGAACGAAATCCATCGCGAGGATGTCACGGTTGGAGAGGTCGTCGTGGACCGTGGGCACAATGAAATCTGGGTCGTCCTTCAGCAGATCGCCGAACTGGCGCAGACTGCACGCCTCCTGATCGTAATCGGCCTCTTCGTGCAGTTGCTGGCGTGCGTCTTCGAGCAGGGGCTTGAGGTCGAGCTCCTTGGGCACCATCCCGGACAGACGCATCAGGCTGGCAAGGTTGCTGAGGTCGCTGTCGATGCTGTCGCGGATGCCGGGATACTGGACCTTGATGGCGAGGTCGCGGCCGTCGCGGGTCTGGGCCCGGTGGACCTGCCCGATGGAGGCGGCGGCGATGGGGCGAACGTCGAATTTTTTGAACCGTTTGGTAAAATCTGCGCCCCATGCGGTGGTGAGAACCGTTTTGAGCTGCGCGGGCGGCATGAAATGCGCTTGCGACTGAAGCGGACGCAGGACCGCGGCAAGCTCGGGCGTCAGCAGATCGCCCGCTTCGAGAGACAGCAATTGTCCCATCTTCATCGCGGCGCCACGCATCTGGGACAGCTGTTGCGTCAGGCGGTGCGCGTTCGAGGGCGTGAGGAACATATCGCGCGGCGTCGGACGCCGCCCTTGCAAGAGCTGTTTCGCGCCCGCTGCGGCGGCAGAGCCGAGCAATCCGCCCGCCAAGCCTCCCATCCGGGCGGCGCGGGCGGCGCGACCCGTGGGGACGGCACGGCTTCGGGGATCATCAGCGTCGGTCATGCGCGGAAAGGTAAGCCCCGCCGCGCATTCGGCAATGCAGGTCAGGCGGACTTTTTCTGCATCTCGCCGACCATTTTCAGAACGGTCCGGCGCGGCAGCATCGGCATGACCCAGTTCATCATGAAGCTGACCTTGGGATCATTCACCGTGACCAATTCCCCCCGGCGCATGGCATCGTAGCCGTGTTTGGCCACATCCCTGGCCGTTGCACCACCAGAGGAGACAAGCTTTGTGCCGTTCAGGTTGGCGCGGTCCGCGAATTCGGTTTCGACGTAGCCCGGCGCAAGAACCGTACAGGTCACGCCCTTGTCGCGCATTTCCTGATCGATGGCCTGGCTGAAGGAATTTACAAAAGCCTTGGTCGCGAAGTAGACGGCCTGGTTCGGACCCGGCGCAAAACCAGCGGTCGAGCCGACATTCAGGATGCGGCCTCCGCCCTGTGCTGCCATCCTTGTGGCAAAGCTGTGGGTCAGGGTGACGAGGGCCTTGACGTTCAGGTCGATCATCGCGTGCTCGTCCTCCAGATCGCGATCGACATGCGCACCCTGTCCGCCGAATCCGGCGTTGTTGATGAGAATGCCAACGGTGAGGCCCGCCGCGTCGATCCGCTCGACCAGATCGGATGGGCCATCGGCTGAGGCAAGGTCGGCCGGGAAGACATGAGCGGTGATGCCCTGCTTGTCTTCCAACTCGGCCTTGAGTTCCTTGAGCGCGTCCTCACGACGGGCCGTCAGGATGACGTCACCGCCTTTGGAGGCGTGATAGCGGGCAAATTCCTTGCCGATGCCCGAGGAGGCACCGGTGATCAGGGCTGTCTTGGTCATGGGACGGGTGTCCTTTCAATTTCATTGTCATTGTCAGTGGTGTTGACAGGACAATGCGCGACAGCCCGTTCCGTTTCATTCCGCGGCTTTGATCTTGTCCTGTGTCCGCGTTTTGAAATCGGACGCGTCATGGCGTTCGTGCAGTTGTTCGCTGGGATCACCGGACACGCGGTTGACCATACGACCCCGCTTCACCGGCTCACGCGCGTCGATGCTTTCGGCCCACCGCAGGACGTTGGTGTAGCTGGTCACGTCGAGGAATTCGGCCGCGTCGTAGAGACGGCCCAGGACGAGCCCGCCATACCAGGGCCAGATCGCCATGTCGGCGATGGTGTAGTCCGGGCCGCTGATGAAGTCGCGGTCGGCCAGTTGCCGGTCGAGCACGTCGAGCTGGCGCTTTGTTTCCATCGCGAAGCGGTTGATTGGGTATTCCATCGGTTCCGGCGCGTAAGCGTAGAAATGGCCGAACCCCCCGCCCAGATAGGGCGCGCTGCCCATTTGCCAGAAGAGCCAGCTCAGCATCTCGGCGCGATTTTCCTTTGGCCCGAGGAAGGCGTCGAATTTCTCGGCCAGGTGCATCAGGATCGCGGCGGATTCGAAGACGCGTACGGGCGTGTCGCCGGACCGGTCCATCAGCGCCGGGATCTTGGAGTTCGGGTTGATGTCGACAAAGCTCGATCCGAACTGGTCGCCATCGCCGATCTTGATGAGCCACGCGTCGTATTCGGCGCCCGAGTGCCCGGCGGCCAACAGCTCTTCGAACAGGATCGTGACCTTTTGCCCGTTCGGTGTCGCAAGGCTGTAGAGCTGGAACGGGTGCTTGCCGACCGGCAGATCCTTCTCGTGGGTTGGGCCTGCGATGGGGCGGTTGGTGCTGGCGAACTTTCCGCCGTTTTCCTTGTCCCATGTCCAGACTTTGGGTGGAGTATAGCTGTCGGTCATGTGCTGTATCCTGTTGTCAGATGCGTGGATGCAAACCTATGCCTTGTGCCCGGAAACACCAGTGCGCGTGTCCGCAGGGTGTGTGTGCGACCCGTTCAGAGCACGCCGATTTCGGCGAGCGCCCCTGCAAGCTCCGGGGGCAAGGTGTCATCGTTCAGGCGCGATTTGCCAAGGTCGGGCGGCGCGTCTTCGGGTTTGAGATAGCGCCAGCCCTGGAACGGGCGTTTCGGCGCGGTCGCGGTGCGGATGATTTCGGGATCGAGAACGATGCCGCAGCGGCGGATGCCATCGTCGCCGATGATCTCTTGCAGTCCGATGATCCGCTGGCGGGCCTGTAGCAAGCCTTTGACAACCCAGTAGATCGAGCCGCCGTTCAGCAGTTCGACCTCGCGTTTGGGCCACATGCGGGTGAGGTGATAGTATTGGCCATTCGCACGCTGTTTCGAGCGATGTTTCTGCCAATCCTCGATCTGCTCTACGCTGTCGGATCCGACCGAGAGTTTGATGAGATGAATGGTCCCTGCCATGACGTCTGCCCCCTGCATCGTAGGATCATAGCGGGCTACAGGGCGGGTTCAAGCCGCGTGCTGCGACCGGGCGCTGAGGCTCAGCCCTGTGTCTTGCGCGCGCGCGGTTTTGCCTTGGGCGCGGGTGCTTCGTCGGGCGCGGAGGCTTCGCGTTCCAGCCGGGTCTTGCGCAGGCGCTGGGTCTTCGCCTCGCGCTGTTCGGTTTCGGTGTCGAGCATCTCGCGGACGATGCGGGTGGTCTTGTCCATCACGGTTTCCGCCCGTGTCTGGGTTGCCTTGAAAAGTGTGTCTTTGTTCAGCTTGGCCATCGTTCAGTCTCCTTGACGGTGGGCGGCGCTGGGGCCGGGCCCGGATGGTTGGGGGGTGCGCAACGAAAAACGGGCGCAGTCCAAGGACCGCGCCCGCTTATCAGTCAATCAAGCAGTGGCTTATACCAGAGCAAGATTTGTCGCGCTTTCGCGGCCGTCGCGGCCACTTTCGATGTCGAAGGTCACAGCCTGACCATCGTCAAGCTGGTGCAGACCAGCGCGTTCGAGCGCGGAAATGTGAACGAAGATGTCCTTCGAGCCATGCTCGGGTGCGATGAAGCCAAAGCCTTTTTGGCCGTTGAACCATTTCACGGTGCCATTTGCCATCGTGTTGTCTCCTAGTATTTAGTCGCCACCCGCAACATGCGATGGCCCGGCTCAGTGTCGTCGTAGGATCGCCTGAGGCCGTTAGGAAACAGAAGGTCATCGGAAGAATCTTTGCCCAACGGATATGGGCGCTTTGGAAGCGGAATACAAGGACTGTCCTGTGTCGGGCCGAAATGAGTGCGCGCCGGGCAGGGTGTTGTGCCTTCATTTATCCACAAGGTTCTCCACAGATGGCGCAGGATGTGGTAGGGTCTTCATCCGGCCAATCTAGACGTTGTGGATTTGCCAAGACTTGCGCTATCTTGTCCGTCTGCCGCCACAGGGGAATCGCTGACATGTCTCGCTTTACCGCTCCGATTGCTGAACAGATCTGGGATATGAAATACCGCCTGAAAGAGGCGAATGGCACCGCTTTGGACAGCACGGTCGAGGACACGTGGCGGCGCATCGCGCGATCCTTGGCTGAGGTCGAGGCAGAACCGGAGGTCTGGGAAGAGCGGTTCTACGGCGCGTTGGAAGATTTCAAATACCTGCCCGCCGGGCGGATCACCGCCGGTGCAGGTACGGCGCGGTCGGTGACGTTGTTCAACTGCTTTGTCATGGGCACGATCCCCGACAGCATGGGCGGCATCTTCGAGATGTTGAAAGAGGCGGCGCTGACCATGCAGCAGGGCGGCGGGATCGGATACGATTTCAGCACCATCCGGCCCAAGGGCGCCGATGTGAAGGGTGTGGCGGCGGATGCGTCCGGGCCATTGTCGTTCATGGATGTCTGGGACGCGATGTGCCGCACGATCATGTCGGCGGGCAGCAGGCGCGGCGCGATGATGGCGACGATGCGCTGCGATCACCCGGATATTGAGGATTTCATCGGGGCCAAATCCGACGCCGCGCGGTTGCGGATGTTCAACCTGTCGGTGCTGGTGACGGATGCCTTCATGGAGGCGGTGAAAGCGGACGGGTCGTGGGATCTCCAGTTCGACGGAACCGTCTACCGCACGGTACAGGCGCGGGATCTCTGGAACCGCATCATGCGCGCGACTTATGATTATGCCGAACCGGGCGTCATCTTCATTGACCGCATCAATCAGGCCAACAACCTGAGCTACGTCGAAACCATCGCCGCGACCAACCCGTGCGGCGAACAACCCTTGCCGCCCTATGGGGCGTGTCTGCTTGGGTCGATCAACATGGCGCGACTGGTCACGGACCCGTTCGGGGACGCGGCGGCCTTGGATGTGGACGCGTTGAACGAGTTGGTCGCGACCGCCGTGCGAATGATGGACAACGTGGTGGATGCGTCACGCTTTCCTCTGGAGGCGCAGCGGGCAGAAGCGCAGGCCAAGCGGCGGATCGGGTTGGGTGTAACCGGCTTGGCCGATGCGCTGTTGATGCTGGGCCTGCGCTACGGGTCCGATGAGGCGGCGGCACAGACCGAGGCGTGGCTGCACGCCATCGCCCGCGCTGCGTATCTGGCGTCGGTCGATCTGGCCAAGGAGAAGGGACCGTTCCCGCTTTTCGATGCCGACAAATATCTTGCGTCCGGCACCATGCAGTTGATGGACGACGATGTGCGTGACGCGATCCGCGAACACGGTATCCGCAATGCGTTGCTCACGTCGATCGCGCCCACGGGAACGATCAGCCTTTATGCCGGGAACGTCTCGTCGGGGATCGAGCCGGTCTTTGCCTATGCCTATACGCGCAAGGTCTTGCAGAAGGACGGCACGCGCACCGAGGAAGAGGTGGTCGATTACGCCGTGCAGATGTGGCGCGAGAAATTCGGCGACCGGGAGCTCCCGGACTATTTCGTGAACGCCCAAACGCTGGCCCCGCTGGAGCACGTGAAGATGCAGGCGGCGGCGCAGAAATGGGTGGATTCGTCGATCTCCAAGACGATCAACTGCCCCGAGGACATTTCCTTCGAGGCGTTCAAGGACGTCTACATGGAGGCGTTCGAGACCGGGTGCAAAGGTTGCACCACGTACCGTCCGAACGATGTGACCGGATCGGTGCTCAGTGTGTCCGAGGACAAAAAGGCCGATGCGCCCGAAGTGGTGGCGTCGTCCGAAGAAGAGCCGCAGCAGCCGCATGGTGACGTGATCTATATGTCCGAACCTCTGGATCGGCCCAAAGCGCTGGAAGGCGCGACCTACAAGCTCAAGTGGCCCGACAGCGAACATGCGATCTACCTGACGATCAACGATATCATCGTCGGCGGACATCGGCGGCCCTTCGAGGTGTTCATCAATTCCAAGAACATGGAGCATTTTGCCTGGACCGTGGCGCTGACGCGGATGATCTCGGCGGTGTTCCGGCGCGGGGGCGATGTGTCCTTCGTGGTCGAGGAGCTCAAGGCGGTGTTCGATCCGCGCGGTGGGGCCTGGGTCAATGGCAAATACATCCCGTCGATCCTGGCCGCCATCGGCGGGGTGATCGAGCAGCACATGATCGCCATCGGCTTTCTTGCTGGCGAAGGGATGGGCCTCAAATCCGATCCGCAGGCGCAGGTGGTGAATCTGGCCGGCGGACGCGGGAAGGCGTGCCCGTCCTGTGGTCAGTACGACATGCGGATGATCGAGGGTTGCATGACGTGTGGGTCCTGCGGTCACAGCAAGTGCGGGTGAGGTGCTTACGCGTGCGGAAAAATGGGAGTTGTGCGTCAATTCAAGAGCGTTGATCGCGCCCTGGTTGTCGCCGGTTTTTGGGCTTCGCGCACGATTTCTATACTTCGAGACGCAGATGCATGATCGCGAATCGTAATGTGAACTCAATACCGGCCAATCGAAGCTCCGGCCGGTTTCCGCCGGGTTTCAGACTGCCAGACTGCCCTGAACCGCTTATTTTGCCTCAACTTTCTGCCTTTCGCATCAACGCCAAGGTTTCCGTCTCGATCAGTCCTGCGTATACTCCCGGCGTGGACCAGCGTGGAATAAGCGCGCGATCAGGGGGATGCGAGACGATGATACGGTCTGAATTGATTCAAAAAATTGCCGACGATAATCCGCATTTGTATCAACGCGATGTCGAGCGCATTGTGAACACGATCTTCGAAGAGATCATCGACGCCATGGCGCGCGGCGACCGGGTTGAACTGCGCGGCTTCGGCGCGTTCTCGGTCAAGAAACGCGACGCACGTATCGGGCGCAATCCGCGCACCGGTGAGGCGGTCGAGGTAGAGGAAAAGCACGTGCCGTTTTTCAAGACCGGAAAACTGCTACGGGACAGGTTAAACGGGAAGTAAACTCTGATGCGATACATCCGCTATGCATTTCTTGCGGCGCTGGCCATTGTGCTGGTGTCGGTGGCTCTGGCCAATCGCGGCATGGTCACGCTGCAACTCTTGCCGTCAGGTCTGGCTGATCTGATCGGTATGAACCGATCCATCGAGCTGCCGCTTTTCATCGTGATCTTCGGCGGGATCGTCGCGGGGTTGCTGATCGGTTTTGTCTGGGAATGGCTGCGCGAGCACAAGCACCGCGCCGCAGCGGCCCAGCGTCAGGCGGAGGTCAAGAAGCTCGAGCGCGAATTGCGCCGGACCAAGGCGGAGCGGGACAAGGACAAGGACGAGGTCCTCGCGCTCCTGGACGAGGCGAGCTGAGCAAGTCCCATGCCCTCTGACATTCGTGTGAAAATCTGCGGGCTGACCCGGCCCGAAGACGTGACTGCCTGTGCGACTGCCGGTGCGGCCTATATCGGGTTGAACTTCTTTCCCAAAAGCCCGCGGTTCGTTTCGTTTGAAACGGCGCGCGACCTGGCCGTGGATGTGCCCATCGGCGTTGGCAAGGTCGGTCTTGTGGTGAATGCGGATGATGCGTTTCTCGATGAGCTGATCGCCAAGGTGCCGCTCGATTTCATCCAGCTGCACGGCAGCGAGCCTCCGGAGCGTGTGGCAGACGTGCGCGAACGCTACGGCTTGCCGGTGATCAAGGCGGTGGGCGTCGCGGATGCAGAGGACGTTGCGGCGCTTGATACATTTGCCGATGTTGCGGATCAGCTTCTTGTCGATGCCAAGCCGCCAAAGAACGCGGTTATGCCCGGTGGCAACGGTGTCGCCTTTGACTGGCGATTGATTTCCGCGCGGCGGTGGTCTGTGCCCTGGCTTCTGGCGGGTGGTCTGACACCCGACAATGTTGCCGAGGCGATTGCCCTGACCGGCACGCGACAGGTGGATGTGTCCTCGGGGGTCGAGTCCGCGCCGGGGATCAAGGATGCCGGATTGATCCGTCGGTTTGTCGAGGCCGCGCGTTAGGGAATGTGTCGCTGACTTCCGTTTACGGAAAATAGGCAGCCTTGCCCGAGTTAATTTCGAACCAGAGAGTGTCGGGTCAGGTGGCCGTGCCGACGGCCTCTGACACGGACCCGAAACCATCACGTTCGAGCAGGGTGTCGAGCCCGTGGGCGATGTCCGGGACAAGGCCAAGGCCCCTATACACAAGCGCCGAATAGAGCTGAACCGCAGACGCCCCGGCCTTGATCTTGGCATAGGCATCTTCGGCAGAGGCCACGCCGCCAACGCCGATGATCGGCAGCTTGCCCCCGGTCGCACGGTAAAGCTGCGCCAACACGCACGTGGATTTTTCGAAGAGCGGGGCGCCGGACAGCCCGCCTTTTTCCTGCGCGTGAGGCGAGGTCAGCCCGTCGCGGTCGAGCGTTGTGTTGGTGGCGATCAACCCGTCGATACCAGAGGACAACGCAACCTCGGCCACATCGGCGATTTCTGCATCCGTGAGATCCGGCGCAATTTTCAGGAAGATGGGGATCGTTCGGTCAAGCCCATTACGTGTTTCCATAACCCCGGACAGCAGCGCACCGAGCGCGTCCTTGCCTTGCAAATCACGCAGCTTTTCGGTGTTGGGAGAGCTGACATTGACGGTGGCGAAATCCAGATGCCCGGCGCAGGTGGCCAAAACGGTGGCGAAATCGGCGGCGCGGTTGTCGCTGTCCTTGTTGGCCCCAAGGTTCAGACCGATGATCGCGTCGCGGGGCCGGTCGGCGAGCCGCGCCGCGATGGCGTGCATGCCGTCGTTGTTGAAGCCGAAACGGTTGATCACCGCGCGGTCTTCGCTCAACCGAAAAAGGCGTGGTTTGGGGTTGCCGGGCTGAGGGCGCGGCGTGGCCGCCCCCACTTCGAGAAAGCCAAATCCCGCTCGGCTCAGCGCGCGCAGGGCGGTGGCGTTCTTGTCGAACCCGGCAGCGAGGCCCACCGGGTTGGGCAGGGCAAGACCGGCGATCGAGGTGCGCAGGCGCGGGCTGGTGATTGTGCCGGTGGTCGGGGCGAGCCCGAGTTGCAGCGCCCGCAAGGCAAGCCCGTGCGCGGTTTCGGGATCGAACGCATGCAACAGGCGCAGTCCCGCCTGCTCCAGCGCGCTCATGTCAGGTCGTCCGGGAACGCATGGCCGGACGCCTCGAGCGGCAGCGGCTTTGCCCAGACCATATCGGACAGGCGCAGCGGGCCATAGAGGTGCGGGAACAGGGCGCCGCCCCGGGAGGGCTCCCACCGTAGGTCGCCAGTGAGTGTGCTCTCGTCATAGGCCAGAAGCATCAGCCCATCGACGTCGGCGAAATGCTTGGCTGCGGTTTCGCGGACCTGCTCGGCGGTGGAAAAATGCACATAGCCATCCGCCACGTCGATCGGCGCACCTTTGGTTTCACCTTGCGCCTGAAGCGCGGCCCATTCGTCGGAGCGGAGGATTTTGTATATCATGTCCCGCGATGTGCCGCCTGATCGGCGCGGCGTCAAGCACTGTCATCTGCCTGTTGATTTTGCGGCGTAAGCGCCAATTGCACGGCGCACCTTGCGTAAGTTTTGACTCCGTTCGCGCCGCGATGCACGATCACGCCATAACAATCCGACAGAGAGGACTCACATGTCTTACAGACTTCTTACAAGTGCCGCTGCGTTGGCGCTCAGCGCTGGTGTGGCACAGGCCGATTATTCCCTGACCATCCTGCACACCAACGACTTTCACGCGCGTTTCGAGCCGATCAGCAAGTACGATTCGGGCTGCTCTGCCGAGGACAACGATGCGGGGGAGTGCTTTGGTGGCTCCGCACGTCTGATGACGGCGATCGGTGACGCCAGGGCGCGCAGCAACAATCACATCCTCGTGGATGGTGGCGACCAGTTCCAGGGCACGCTGTTTTACACCTATTACAAGGGCAAGCTGGCCGCCGAAATGATGAACCAGATGGGCTATGACGCGATGACCGTGGGCAATCACGAATTCGACGATGGCCCCGAAGTTCTGCGCGGCTTCGTCGATACGGTGGAATTCCCGGTTCTGATGTCGAATGCCGACATCTCGGGCGAGCCGCTCCTTTCGGATGCGATCCAGAAATCGGTGATCATCGAACGGGGCGGAGAGCGTCTTGGCCTCATCGGTCTGACGCCGCAGGACACGCATGAATTGGCGAGCCCAGGTCCCAACGTGATCTTCACCGATCCGGTCGATGCGGTGCAGGGCGAGGTGGATCGCCTGACGGAAGAGGGCGTGAACAAGATCATCGTCCTGTCGCACTCGGGCTATAACACCGACATTCGCGTGGCGGAAAACACCACCGGCGTGGACGTGATCGTCGGCGGCCATACCAATACGCTTCTGGGCGATATGGAGGGCGCGGTTGGATCTTATCCCACGATGGTCGGCAACACAGCGATCGTTCAGGCCTATGCCTACGGCAAGTTCCTGGGTGAGCTGAACGTGACCTTCGACGACGAGGGCAACCTGACCGAAGCGGTCGGTGCGCCGCTCATCATGGATGCGGCCGTGGCCGAGGATGAAGCCACCAAGGCGAGGATCACCGAGGCGGCTGTTCCGCTCGACGAGATCCGCAACAAAGTCGTGGCCTCCACGGCCGAGGCCATCGAAGGCAATCGTGACGTCTGCCGGGCGATGGAATGCTCGATGGGCAACCTTGTCGCCGATGCGATGCTGGAACGGGTCAAGGATCAGGGCATCGACATTGCCATCGCCAACAGCGGCGGTCTGCGCGCCTCCATTGACGCGGGCGACGTGACCATGGGCGAAGTGCTGACCGTTCTGCCGTTCCAGAACACTTTGTCCACCTTCCAGATCACCGGCGAAACCCTGATCGCTGCGTTGGAAAACGGTGTGAGCCAGGTCGAGGACGGTTCTGGTCGGTTCCCGCAGGTTTCGGGCATGAGCTTTGCCGTCGACCTCACCAAAGAGCCGGGCAGCCGCGTTTCCGACGTCATGATCGGGGGTGAGCCGGTTGAGATGGACAAGGTCTACGGCGCCGTCTCCAACAACTTCGTCCGCAACGGTGGGGACGGCTATTCCATGTTCACCACGGCGCAGAACGCCTATGATTTCGGCCCCGACCTTGCCGACGTCACGGCGGAATACCTCGCCGAGAACGCACCGTACCAGCCCTATACGGACGGTCGTATCTCGATCACCAAGTAAGCTGCTAAAGGCGAACTTGAGAAACCTTGAAAGGCCGGGTCCACGCCCGGCCTTTTGCCGTCAGTGGGGTGTCTCGCACAGTCCGTGATCGGACAGTGAGGCCAGAACATAGCAGTCGCCCGTGCGTCCATCGCCCGAACAGCCCTGCACGATCCGTTCCAGTTCCTGCTCCAACGCCTTCAGTTTGGAGATCTTGCGCGACACATCGGCCAATTGGGTGCGCGCGATGGCGCTGGCTTCGTTGCAGGATCGGTCCGGGTGGGACTGAAGCGCGATCAGGGATTTTATGTCCTCAAGCGAAAAGCCCAGATCGCGCGCGTGACGGATGAACCCAAGCCGTTCGAGCCCGTCCTGATCGTATCGCCTTTGATTGCCCTCGGTCCTCCCGGCAGAGGGCATCAGACCGACCTGTTCATAGTAGCGTATGGTCGGCACTTTGACGCCGGTGAGCCTGGACAATTGACCGATGGAAAACATGCGAAATTCCTCTTGAACCTCTAGCCGCTAGAGGGATTACATCTTCGGCTGACCAAATATCAACGAGGGTAAAATGGCAGGATGTTGTGGCTCGGAAGCCAAATTCGATGGGGTGTCGTCTGATTACAAGCGACGCTTGTGGATCGTAATCGCCCTGAATGCGGTGATGTTCGTCGTAGAGATGACAGCCGGGCAATTGGCGCAGTCGCAGGCGCTTCAGGCCGATGCGCTCGATTTTCTGGGCGATGCATTGACCTATGGCATCTCGCTTGCGGTGATCGGTGCATCCGTTCGGGTGCGGACCCTGGCCGCCCTGGCGAAAGGGGTCAGTCTGCTCGCGATGGGATTGTTCGTATTCGGATCGACGGTGTATCGGGTGTTCTATTCAGGCGTGCCGGAAGCCGGGATCATGGGCGTGGTCGGGGTGCTGGCGCTCTTGACCAACCTTGCCAGCGTGATGCTGCTTGTGCGCTACAAGGATGGCGATGCCAATGTCCGCTCGGTCTGGCTGTGTTCGCGCAACGACGCCATTGGCAACGTCGCCGTGATGGTGGCTGCGCTGGGCGTCTGGGGCACGGCAACCGGATGGCCGGACCTCGTCGTCGCGGCGATCATGGCGGGGCTGTTCCTGTCTTCGGCCTGGCAGATCATTCGGCAGTCCCTCGACGAACGACGGGAGGGGGATCAAGGTCCTGCGCAAGAGGCGTCAGCGGACTTGTAGCCGCGGGCGGCACAGATAGAGTGAAGCGATGTGCGGACGTTTTTCCCTGACAATGCCGTCGGATGCGATGGCGCAGTTGTTCGATGCGGTGCCGTCAAACGCGTTGCCGGAGGTTCCGAATTACAACATCTGTCCGACGAACCTCGTGCATGCGGTGCACAGTGCTGAGGGCCAGCGGCGATTGGTGGCGATGCGATGGGGGTTTTTGCCGCATTGGTACAAGACGGAAAACGGCGGGCCGCTTCTGATCAACGCGCGGGCCGAGACGATCGCGGAAAAGCCCGCCTTCAAGGCCGCGTGCCGCGAACGGCGCTGTCTGATCCCGGCCACGGGGTTTTACGAATGGACCAAGGACGAAGAGGGCAACCGCCTGCCGTGGTACATTCATCCGACCGACGCGGATGTGCTGGCCTTTGCCGGGGTGTGGCAGGACTGGGAGCGCGACGGCGTTGCGCATCGCACCTGCGCCATCGTGACGACGCAGGCCAATGACCGGATGTCCGCAATCCATCACCGGCAACCTGTCACCCTCGCACCCAGGGACTGGCCCCTGTGGCTGGGCGAGGCGGGCCATGGGGCCGCGACTCTGATGACCGCGGCACCCGACGACGCGATGGCGTTTCACCGGGTCGATCCCAAGGTCAATTCCAACCGGGCGTCGGGGCCGGAGTTGATCGACCCGATCGCGACCTGATCGGGGTTTTCCCCGTCCGCGCTTGGCAGTAGCGTGGCGCCGAACAGGGAGGCCCGCATGTCCAACGCCAAGATCGACGCGACCATCGCCACGCTGCGCGAAATCCTCGGGGATCGTCTGTCCACCGGGGCCTCCATTCTGGATCAGCACAGCCATGACGAGGCGTACACCAAGCCCGTGCTTCCGGATGCGGTGGCCTTTCCCGAAACCACGGAAGAGGTTTCGCAAATCCTGCGGGTCTGCTCGCAGCACGGTTGCCCGGTCGTGCCCTACGGGATCGGGTCGTCGTTAGAAGGGCATGTTGTGCCGGTGCAGGGCGGTGTCACGGTAGATACCAGCCGCATGAACCAGGTGCTTCAGATCAACCAAAGCGATCTTGACGCGGTGGTCGAACCCGGCGTGACCCGTATGCAGTTGAACGAAGCGTTGCGCGCGACGGGGTTGATGTTCACCGTCGATCCGGGGGCCGATGCCACGCTGGGCGGCATGGCCGCGACACGGGCTTCGGGCACCAACACGGTGCGCTACGGCACGATGGCGGACAATGTGCTGGCGCTCGAGGTCGTGTTGCCGGACGGTCAGATCATCGAGACGGGCAGCCGCGCGCGGAAATCCTCGACCGGGTATGACCTGACGCATCTCTTCATCGGCTCGGAAGGCACGCTGGGGATCATCACCAAGCTGACGGTCAAGCTGCATGGTCAGCCCGAGCATATCGCGGCGGCGACCTGTGCGTTTCCCGACATCAAGAGCGCGGTGGACACGGTGATCCTTGCCATTCAGATGGGGATCCCGATGGCGCGGGTGGAGCTGCTGGATGCCCTGACGATGCGGGGCATGGCGCTTTACAATCCGGATATGGTGTTGCCGGAAGCGCCACATCTATTCCTCGAGTTTCACGGCTCCGAGGCCGGTGTGGCCGAGCAGGTTGAAAACTTCGAGTCGCTGGTAGCGGACCACGGCGGGTCGGGCTTTCAGTGGGCGACGAAGACCGAGGACCGCAATCGCCTCTGGCACGCGCGGCACAACGCCTATTACGCGGGCAAGGCGCTGCGGGCCGGGTCCAATGGCGTGGTCACGGATTGCTGTGTACCGATCTCGGCCTTGGCCGACTGCTTGATCCGCGCCACGGAGTTGGCGGAGGAATCGGGGTTCCTGGCCCCGATGGTGGGGCATGTGGGGGATGGCAATTTCCACCTGTTGATTCTGGTCGATCCGGCCAGTGACGAAGAGCTGACGCGCGCCAAGGCGCTGGTGGAGAAGGTCAACCGTCTGGCGCTCGAGTTCGGCGGGACGGTCAGCGGTGAGCACGGGATCGGGCTGGGCAAGCGCAAGTACTTGCCCGAGGAACACGGCGCGGCCTATGCGCTGATGGGGGTTCTGAAGCGCGCGGTCGATCCGGGTAACATCATGAACCCGGGCAAGCTGGTGACGCTGAACTGACACGGGGCAAGGATGCGTCGACGCATCCTTGCTTTCCGTTGACGGAAAGCCTTCCGCGCTTGGCCGAGGTCAGCCCTTCACGGCCCCGGCGGTCAGGCCGGACACGATCTGGCGCTGGAAGAACATGATAAGCAGGAACAGTGGTGCTGTGGTCGAGACAACGGCGGCCACAGCGAACATCACGTTGCCTTTTGTCTGCGTGGTGCCAAGGAAAGACGCGATCTTGGGGATCATCGTCTGATTTTCCTTGTCGAGGATCATCGCCGTCACCGCAAAGTCGTTATAGGCCAAGAGAAAGCTGAACAGCCCCGTGGTGATCACGCCGGGCCACATCACCGGGATGATGACGTGCCGGAACGCCTGAAACCGGGTGCAGCCATCCACCATCGCGGATTCGTCCAGATCCTGCGGGATGTTCTTGAAGAAGGAATGCAGCATCCAGAGCGTGAACGGCTGGTTGATCGCCACCAGAACGATGATCGCCGTGGGCAGATAGCCCCAGACGTTCCATTCGAAGAACACCGGCAAATAGCCCGACACCAGCGTGATCGGCGGCATCGCACGGAAGATCAGCGCGACCAGCAGGAACCAGAACGCATAGCGGTAGGTCGACCGCGCCAGCGCATAGCCGCCCAACGTGCCCAAGGTGAGCGAGATCGTGACGACGAAAAGGCAGACCAACGTGGAATTCCACGCCGCGCGCCAGAACTCTTCCTGGATCCACGCGCCGGCATAGCCCTGGGTGGTGAAGGCATCGCCGGTTTCGCGGGTGGTCATGTCCCCCGTGAGCACATTGGTCCAATCGGCGAGCGAGAAGAAATCGCCCTCGACTTTGAAGGACCCCCAAAGCGTCCAGAGGAACGGGAAGGCGGCGGCGATCATCCAGATCACCAGGACGGCAATCATGAGCGCCTGGAGAAGGACGGGGCGTTTTTGCGCTTGGCTTGCCATACTCGGCGCTCCTTATGCCGTCTTGCCGTAGTCGCGCCACGTGCGGATCAACACCGGCGACAGAAGGATGGCGACCCCGAGGATGGTTAGAACCGAGGTTGCGGCGGCCGAGCTGAGCTGCTGGGTTTCCCCGCCGAGATCATTGTAGATCGCCCAACTGAGCGACGTGGCGTGCGCGCTGGCGTTGAAGCTGACGATGGGTTCGAAGACGCGGAAATTGTCCATCAACTGGATCAGCGCGATGAAGGTCGTGAGCGGCAGGAGGTGCGGGATCACCACATGCCGGATCTGCTGCCAGCGGCTTGCTCCGTCGATGCGGGCGGCCTCGAGCGTGTCGGTGTTCACGGTTTGCAGTCCCGCATAGTAGACGATGAAGGCGAAGGGCGCGGAGTGCCAGACGCCGTACACCATCAGCATGATCCACATGAGCCCGGTATCCGCCTTGACCGACAACGATGGATCGTCGGCAAGGGCGCGCAAGGCGGTGCCGAGGATGCCGCGCGCGTCGACCATCCAGAACAGGATCAAAGACCCGACGAGGGGCGTCACGATCATCGGCAATAGCGAGAAGAAAATCATCGGCCCCCTCAGCGCGCGGGCAGCACTGTTGACCGCGACGGCAATGATGAAGCCGAGAATGATGGTCAGCGGAGTGACGATGAAGGTGTAGGTGAGCGTGAACCCGATTGCCTTGTAGAAGGGCAGGTTCATCAACCGACCGATGAAATCGCCGACCCCGGTACTCTGCGCCCAAAGCTGGCCGAATTCATCGACGGCAAGGTGATTGCGGTCGGTGTAGATCTCAAGCCCCGCGAACCGCCCAAGCGGCTGCTCCTCGCGCAGGGCGGCGGTCGCTTCCTGGTCTATGGCGGTGGCGGTGGTGCAGCCGAAGGGCCCGCAGTTCTCGACCTCCACGATGACTTGCTCATGCGCGACGTAAAGCGATTGAACGACGACCGACACGATCGGGAAGAAGATGAACAGCAGCATGGCGATCGCCGACGGCAGCGTGAACCAGAAAAAGGCACTGTGTTTCATCGGAACGTCCCCGCAAGTGTCGGATCGTCAGCAAAGCGCAGGGGCGGACCAGTGCCGCCCCTGCAGAAGGTTACAGGCTCAGTTGATGAAGCCTTTTTCGCGAGCGGCGGTCGTATAAGCCGCTTCGATGTCCGACAATGTCTGCTCGGCGCTTTCCTTGCCTTGCAGGAAGTCGGCGATGTTGTCGCCAAGCGCAGTGTGCAGCAACCCGTGATGCGGCAGCATCGGGTAGGGCGTTGTCTGCATCGAGATGGCCGAGAACACACCTTCGTTGACTGCGGCGGGTTGATAGCCTTCGATCATCCAGACCGCCTGGCCCATGGTCTCATCATTCAGGATCGCCGGGCTGATGCCGTGCTTCATGGCCTTGAAGGTCGCTTCGGCATCTTCGTCGCTGATGTTCTTGGCAACGGTCCAGCCATCCCACCAAAGGGTCGAGGCGGGTGTATCGTTACCGCCGACGGTCATCGGGGCGCCGACCATCGTGTTCTCATAAACCTCGGGCGTCGATCCCTCGGCGTCCATCAGAACACCGGTGCGCGATCCCCACATGTTCATCAGGGCGACGTTGCCCGCTTCCCATTCGGCACTGGTTCCGTTGGAGTCATGCGTCAGGAAGTCGGGGTTCATGTATTCGCTCAGCGCTTTCAGCATTTCAAGCGTGGCGACCCCGGCCTCGTTGTTGATCGAGACAGTCGCGGTGCCCGGCTCGTAAAATTCACCGCCGTGGCCGATATACATGTTGATGAATTCCTGCGCGAGGTTCCAACCCGCCATATAGGGACCGCCCAGCGGGTGTTCGAGGATGCCTTCGGCGCGGATCTTTTCCGCCGCGGCCAACATCTCTTCGTAGGTTTTCGGAGGCTCGACGCCGATCTGTTCGAGGATATCCTTGCGATACACAAGGTGCTGCGCATTAGCCATGAAGGCCACGGCCATGATTTCGCCGTTGATCGTAATAAGCTGGTTGCGCGGGATGTCCTGACCATAGGCCGCAACCAGGTCATCGAGCGGGCGGATGACGTCTTCGTTAATCAAGGCCACGATGGAAGAGTTGGCGACGATCGCGGTGGTGTATTCCGCCGGGTTGCCCTGCATGCCGGCCAGGTTGATCTTCTGGTGATCCGCCGTGAGGTTCGCCTTGGCTTCGGTCAGCCCTTCACATTCCTGGGCATTGCGCGCGACGGTCTGGATCGCCGGGAATTCGTTGCCGACGATGCTCAGCCGTCCGCTTTCGATGCTGCAATCTGCGGCGAAGGCTGTCGATGCGCTTGCGGCGACAAGGAACGAGCCTGTCATCAGGATTTTCTTGAGCTTCATTTTGGTCTCCCTGTGTGTCTGGATGCGCATTTCACGGTCGCATCTCTGTTTCCCGGTTGAGCCGGGACTCCCATAATGGTTCAGCCGTCGATCCGCTTGCCTGTCTCGGTCGAGAACAGGTGGCAGATCTCCGGCGGGATGTGGATCGAAACCGGATCGCCGATTTCGGCCCGAAAGGATTTGTCCGCCTTGACGGCGACCAGCGCCTGTCCGATCCGCACCGAGATCATCGTGGCGTCGCCCAAGAGTTCGAGCGTGTAGATCGGTGCCGTGATCTGACCGTCGCCTTCGGGCGCCAGCGCCGCGTCTTCCGCGCGAAAGCCCAGTGTGGTTTTTCCATTCCCGACACTCAGGCCGGGAATACGCGTGTTGCGGGTTTCGAAAACACCGTCCCGGATGTCTCCGTCGATCAGGTTCATGGCCGGGTTGCCAATGAAGCTGGCAACAAAGACGTTGGCGGGCCGGTCGTAGATTTCGGTCGGGCTGCCAACCTGCTGAACGATGCCTTTTTCCATCACCACCACGCGGTCTGCCAGCGTCATCGCCTCGATCTGGTCGTGGGTCACATAAATCGTCGTGACCGCCAATTCGTGGCTCAGGTTCTTGATCTGCGCGCGGGTCGAGACGCGCAGCTTGGCGTCGAGGTTGGACAGCGGTTCGTCCATCAGGAACACGTTGGGTTCGCGCACGATGGCGCGGGCTAGGGCCACGCGCTGGCGTTGGCCGCCGGAAAGCTCTGCCGGTTTGCGGTGCAAGAAATCGTCCAGCTCGACCATGGCGCTGGCACGGCGCACGCGTTCGTCATGGGTGGCGTTGTCCACGCCGCGCACTTTCAAGGGAAAGCGGATGTTCTCGTAGACATTCATGTTCGGATAAAGCGCGTAGGACTGGAACACCATCGCCACGTCCCGATCCTTGGGGTCGAGATTATTCACCACCTTGCCGTCGATGGCGATTTCGCCCTCGGTAATGTCTTCCAGCCCCGCGATCATGCGCATCGTCGTGGTCTTGCCGCAGCCGGAGGGACCAAGAAGGACGAGGAATTCCTTGTCGGCGATGGTCAGGTTGAAATTGTGAACACCGACGAAACTGCCCCAACGCTTGTTGACGTTCCTGAGCTGGATTTCCGCCATGTTTTCCCCCTGCGCAAAAATCGCATTTGCGGTCGACCACTTCAACAAGCCATAGGGCTGGCGGTTTGGCAAGAATTCTTTGCAAACGTGTGCAAAAAATCGGATCGTCACTGAAGATGCCGAAAATCGCGGGCTTTCCGAGACATCCACCGAGGAAAATCTTGCGTGCGCTTTGGGAACGCAGCGTCACACTGGTTCTGTCGTAGCGTCTTGGTGTCTTGTTTCGGAAAAATATCCGCTAAAAGCGGTGCCGCCCCGGTGGAGACGGGCGCAGACGACAATATGGGAGGGGACACCATGACATTTGCGAGTTTCGAGGACCGCAACGCGATCGAGAACGAGATGCCGTGGACGGAACGGGATGTGCCCGCGACGCTTTACGGACAACTGAGCAAAACCGCAGCCGAGTTTCCGGACCGTCCTGCCGCCAGCTTCCAGTTGCTCTCCGGTCCGACGGACAAGGCCGAAACGCTCACATGGTCGCAGCTTCTGGCCAGAACAGTTCAGGCGGCAAACCTCTTTCGCAAGCTGGGGATCGGCGAGAAAGACGTGGTGGCCTACGTGCTGCCCAACAGCACCGAAACCATCGTCACGCTTCTGGGCGGTGCCATCGCCGGGATCGCGAATCCGATCAATCCGTTGCTCGAACCGGAACAGATCGCCGCGATCCTTCGCGAGACAGAGGCCAAGGTGGTCGTCACGCTGAAAGCCTTTCCCAAGACGGACGTTCCCCAAAAGGTCGCCGAGGCCTGCCGGCACGCGCCCAAGGTGCATACCGTTCTCGAGGTCGATCTGAACCGGTATCTGACGCCGCCGAAATCTTGGATCGTGCCGCTGGTCCGACCGAAGAACCCGGGCGGGCATCATGCCGACGTGCTGAGTTTCAGTGCCGAGATGAAAAAGCAGAACACGACGCTGGATTTCGCCGACAGCACCGAAGACCGCGTCGCGGCCTATTTCCACACCGGCGGTACCACGGGGATGCCCAAGGTGGCGCAGCACACCTATTCCGGCATGATCTACAATGGTTGGCTCGGCAACCGCCTGCTCTTCACCGAAGAAGACAGCATCATGTGCCCGCTTCCGCTGTTTCACGTCTTCGCCTGCCACGTGATCCTGATGGCGTCAGTTGTTTCGGGGGCGCATACGGTCTTTCCGACGCCGCAAGGCTACCGCGGAGAGGGCGTTTTCGACAATTTCTGGAAGCTGTGCGAACGCTGGAAGACGACATTCGTCATCACGGTCCCGACCGCCATGTCGGCCCTGATGCAGCGCCCGGTGGACGCGGATCTATCCACCATCAAGACTGCGTTCTCCGGATCCTCACCGCTGCCGCTCGAGCTGTTCAACCGGTTCGAAAAAGCTTGCGGCGTGACGGTGGTCGAAGGCTATGGTCTGACCGAGGCGACCTGCCTCGTGTCCTGCAATCCGCCGGATGGGATCAAGAAGGTCGGATCGGTGGGGATTCCGTTCCCCTATACCGACGTGAAGATCCTGTCGGTGAAGGATGGCGCGGTAAAGCAATGCGCGACCGACGAGATCGGAGAGATCTGTGTCTCGAACCCCGGTGTCTCTCCGGGCTCGACCTATACCGAGGTGGACAAGAACCGCGACCTCTTCCACGAGGGGATCTATCTGCGCACGGGCGATCTGGGCCGCATCGACGCCGACGGCTATCTCTGGATCACCGGGCGCGCCAAGGATCTCATCATTCGCGGCGGTCACAATATCGACCCGGCCGAGATCGAAGAAGCGCTGCTGGCGCATCCCGCAGTCGCCTTTGCCGGGGCCATCGGACAACCGGATGAACACGCGGGCGAATTGCCCTGCGCCTTTGTCGAGCTTGTCGATGGGGCCAGCGTAACCGAGCAGGAGTTGCTCGATCATTGCAAGGTGCATGTCCACGAACGCGCCGCCATGCCCAAGCACATGACTATTCTGGACGAGCTTCCCAAGACCGCCGTTGGCAAGGTCTTCAAACCCGACCTGCGCAAAAGAGCCATCACGCGGGTGTTCAACGCCGCGCTCGACAAGCACGGGTCACCGGCACGGGTCGTCACGGTGGTTGATGACAAGACACGCGGGCTGGTGGCGCAGGTCGATCTGAAGGGCGCGAGCGCCGAGGATGTGGGGCACGTTCTTGGGAACTTTGCCAATCGGTGGGAGCCGGTGGCCTGATCCCAAAGGTCCGCGCAATGCGCGTATTTGGAAAGAGAAGAAGCAGGGGCTTCGCGTGGTGACGGCCCTGCGCGCTTGACGGATCAGGGCCCGCCTGTCTGAATGCGCCGATAAGCCGAGTTGCCCCACCTCCGGCAGCCATCGCGGCGGTACTTGATGCACATCCTGCCGCGGTGCAGGACGTTTTGTTGAAGCTCAGGGCGTTGGTGTTCGATGTCGCTCACGGCGTTCCGAACCCGGGTCCGGTAAGTGAAACACTGAAATGGGGCCAGCCGTCCTATGCGGTGCGCACCGGCACGCCGCTGCGTCTGGGCGTCACCAAATCCGGGCTGCCCGCCATGCTCGTCCACTGCCAGACCACGGTGATCGCCGACGCGCGATCGGTTTTCGACGGCGATCTGCGGTTCGAAGGCAATCGCGCGGTGGTCATCCCGCCGAACGCGGTCTTTCCCGAAGCGGCTTTACGGCAGGTCATCCACGCAGCCGTCACCTATCGGGTCAAAGCTTAGCCGGGGATCGGGTCGATCAACGTTATGGGCAGGTTCAGTGCCTGTTCCAGCGTGTGCGCCACCTGCAAGAGCCGCGCCTCGCCGCGTGGCGGGCCGATCAATTGCAGACCGACCGGCATCCCCGACGGCGTAAAGCCGACCGGCAAGGACAGCGCGGGCAGGCCCGCGACGGTTGCAAGGAACGCGAATTGCAGCCAGTCGATATAATCGCGCATCGGGCGGCCCGCGACCTCGGTCGGGTATTCGATCTCGACCGGCATGGGGGCAAGGCCGTTGACCGGGCAGGCCAGCACATCATGGGTCTGAAAGAACGTGGCCATGGTGTTGTAGATTGCAGAGCGATCACGTTCGGCTTGCACGTAATCGTCGAAACTCATGGCGCGCGCGTCGGCAAGGTTGCCTTTGATCGTGTCCTTGTAGTGTCGCGTTACAGCGTCAGGTGTGACTTGGTAGCTTCCGAGGAACGACAGGCAGCGCAGCGCGCGGAAGGTCTCGTCAAGCCGTGGCAGATCGGGGCAGTGGTCCTCGACCGTGACATCCGACAGGTGCAGGCTTTCGAGCGCGCCGCGCAACACGCTGTCGATTTCCGAAGTGACGGCGGCAAAGCCGTTCAGGTCCGAGGTATAGGCGATCCGCACCTTCCCTGCGTCCTGGCGCGCGGTGTCGATATAAGGTGTCGCCGGGGGCGGGAAGGAGATCGGCCAGAGCGGATCGTATCCCGCCATGGCATCCAGAAACAGCGCGCAATCCAGAACGTCGCGGGCCATCGGGCCATCGACCCCGCCGGTGGTAAAGCCGAGATGTGCCGAACTCCCCCCGGCGATGCCGGGCGAGGGGCGCAGGCCGACGATGCCGCAATAATTCGCGGGGCTCCGCAGGCTGCCGCCGAAATCCGACCCGTGGCTGAGCCAAAGCTCTCCGGTCGCCAGGGACACGGCAGCGCCGCCAGAGGACCCGGCGGCGTTCATTGCTGTGTTCCACGGGTTGCGTGTCGCGCCGAACACGGCGTTGAACGTGTTGGCCCCGGCCCCAAGCTCGGGCGTGTTGGTTTTGCCAAGAACGACCCCACCCCGATCTTCGAGCCGCAGCACCAAAGGATCGGAGACATCGGGCACGTGATCGGCCATCCCCTTGGTGCCGAAGGTCGTGCGGACGCCCGCCACCGGATTGAGATCCTTGATCCCGATGGGCAGACCGGCGAGCGGGCTGCTTGCCGCGACATTCGACGCGCGGGCCCGTTCGGGGCAGCGCGTAACCACGGCGTTCACCAGAGGCTCGACCTGATCCATCCGCTTGAGGCTGGCGTCGATCAGATCAGCGGTGGTGATTTCGCCTGCTTTCAAAAGCGCAATCACGTCACGGGCGGATTTCGCGCAAAGCTCGGGTCCGGAAAAACTCGTCTCGGGGCGCGTCACGATCCGCAGAACATCTCGTGCAGTTGCGCGATCAGCCGCGCGGTATTGTCATCGTTCAGGCTGTAATAGATCGTTTTCCCGTCGCGGCGGGTTTTCACCAGCTTCTCGTCGCGCAGCCGCGCGAGCATCTGGCTTACGGCAGCCTGACGGATGTTGAGCAGCGCTTCCAACTCACCCACGGATTTTTCACCCGTGCCGAGATAACACAGGATCATAAGGCGCCCCTCATGCGCCAAGGTCTTGAGATACGCCGCCGCATCCTGGGCGCTCTTGGCCATATCCTGTGCGGCAGCGGGCGCAAAACTCGTGTCTTTCATAGGTGAATCCTCGATGATCCTTTCGCATTTAACACCGAAGCGAGGGGCCTTCAAAGTTTTATCGCACCGATCAGGTCTTCGGCACCGGCGGTGCGCCTCCCATGAAATTGTTGCCGCCTTTGTAGTCGCAGGGGTCCGCCTGCATTTGCAGGTGTAGTCCATCGCCTGTGAAGGGGTGGGCGCGGGCCAGTTCCTCATCGACATCAATACCAAGGCCCGGAGTGTCCGGGGCGGTGATGTAGCCGTCTTCGACCCGGATGCTGTTGCGGATCAGGTTGGCGTGGAAGGGTGTTTCGATTGTCTCGGCGATCAGCACGTTGGGGATCGATGTGCACAGGTGCACGTTCGCCGCCCATTCCACCGGCCCGGCATAAAGATGCGGGGCCAGTTCGGCATTGAACGCCTCGGCCATGCCGGCAAGTTTCTTCATTTCCCAGATGCCACCGGCGCGTCCCAGAGCGGGTTGCAGGATCTTGGCACCACCCGTGCGCAGCAGGGTTGCGAATTCGGTCTTGGTGGTTAGCCGTTCTCCCGTGGCGATTGGGATGCGCACGGCGCGGGCGACCTCGGCGAATTCGAGAAGATTGTCCGGCGGGATCGGCTCTTCGTACCAAAGCGGCAGGTAGGGCTCGATCGCCTGGCCCAGCCGGATCGCGCCCGAGGTGGTGAACTGGCCATGCGTGCCGAACAGGAGATCGGCCTTGTCGCCCACCGCCGAGCGGATTGCCTTGCACATTTCGGCCGACAGCGAAATGTCCGTGAGCGCGGGCTGGTGGCCGCCGTGGATTGTGTAGGGTCCAGCCGGGTCGAACTTGAGCGCGGTGTAGCCCTGTTTGACGTATTCCAAGGCCGCTTCGGCATGGGCGTCCGGATCGGTCCAGAAGGTGCCGATATCATGGTGGGGCAGGGGATACAGATAGGTATAGGCCCGCACCTTTGCGTTCATGCGCCCGCCCAGCAGCGCCCAAACCGGACGGTCGCGCGCCTTGCCAAGGATGTCCCAGCACGCGATCTCAAGCCCCGAAAACGCGCCCATAACGGTCAGGTCGGGACGCTGCGTGAACCCGGCGGAATAGGCGCGACGGAACATCAACTCGATGTTTTCGGGGTTTTCGCCCCTCATATGCCGGTCGAACACGTCTTCGATGACCGCTTTCATCGCCTTTGGCCCAACTGACGAGGCATAGCACTCGCCCCAGCCGGTGATCCCGGTGTCGGTCGTCACCTTGACCAGCGTCCAGTACCGCCCGCCCCAGCCGGGGGCCGGAGGGGCTGTGGTGATGATGTCAAGCGTATGCAGTTTCATAGCTGCCCCCTTGGTGTCGGGCGGGCGATGCGTCGACGCATCGCTGCGTTTCCGTCAACGGAAACGCCGCCCCGTCGTTGATGTCGTGCCTAGAACAGGATCACGTTGCGCTTGGCGCCGCCTGCCTTGGTGTCGTCTATGGCTTCGTTGATCTGGTCGAGCGACCAGCGACCCGAGACCAGTTCATCCAGTTTGAGCCGCCCCTGACGGTAAAGATCGGCCAGCCACGGGATGTCACGCCGGATCACCACGTCGCCCATCTTGGACCCGACCATGCCTTGCGACATATAGGCCAGCACCACGGGTTCGTATTCGGCCATCGCGCCGGAATGGGGCATCCCGATCATCACCATGCGCCCGCCCCAACCAAGATAGCGCGGCGCGTCGTTATAGGCCGGGATCGCGCCGACCGTGACTGCGACCAGATCGGCACCGCGCCCAAGGATGCGGAGGACCTCTTTCCAAGGCTCTGCCCCCGTGGCAAGCACACCGTCCGTCGCGCCGAACGCCTTGGCGGTGGCGAGCTTTTCTTCGGTCACGTCCACGGCCACGATCCGGCGCGCGCCAGCGATCCGCGCGCCCTGAATGGCGTTGAGGCCCACGCCGCCCGCGCCGATCACGACCACGTCTTCGCCAGGGCGCAGCTTGCCTGCATTGACCACCGCTCCGACGCCGGTGATGACACCGCAGGCCATCAGGGCCACGGCCTCGGCGGGCATGTCGTCGGGCAGGGGTACGACCTGGCTTTGATCCACGATCACGCGTTCCGCGAAAGCACCGCAGTTCATCGCCTTGACCACGGGCGTGCCGTCATCCCGCGTGATCGGTGACGGCGCGGTGCCGGGGCTTTCGCAGATCGTGGGCTTGCCGCTGGAGCAATTCGGGCAGGTTCCGCAGGCTTTGATTAGCGTGACAACGACGCGCTGTCCCTCGATCAGGTCGGACACGCCGGGACCGATGGCCGAAACCCGTCCCGCCGCCTCGTGGCCATAGACGGCAGGCAAATCCCCGCCCCAGGCGCCCTCGGCATAGTGGATATCGGAATGACAGATTGCCACGGCGTCCAGCGTGACTTCGATCTCTCCGGCTTCGGGGGCGCGTAACTCCAAATCCTCGATGCTGAGTGGTTTGCCGAATTCGGTGCAGACGGCGGCTTTGATGCGGGTCATGATCTCTCCGTGGCTCTTTCGCGCACCCTGAGACGCAGGCGATCCAAGCGCAAGCGGGAAGTCGACCTTTGCCAGTCAGGCCGCGACAGCCCCGCGTTTCGGCGTCAGGAACACGATCAAAGCAATGACGATCAGCCCAAGCGACAAAAGGAACGGCGCGCCGGGAAGGAACACGGGCGCATCGGGGCGCGTGAACTGCGCAAAGACGGATGTCATCATCATCGGCGCAAGGATCATCGCGATGGCACTGACCGAGGTGAGCGCACCCTGCAATTCGCCCTGCCGGGAATCGCCCACGGCCTTGGACATGATGCCTTGCAAAGCCGGTGTGATCACCGCCCCGAGTGCCGCCAAAGGCGTCAGGACAAGCGCGACCGTGCCCGAGGTGACAAACGCCAGCGCGCCGAAGGCGAAGACATCGAAGACCAGCCCGTAGATCACGGTTCCCCTCTCACCCAGTCGGGCCAGGATCAGGCGGATCAGACCGCCCTGAACGACCGCCATCATGATCCCGAACAGCCCCAGCGACAGGCCGATCATCCCTGCGTTCCAGCCAAATCGCGCCTGCCCGAAATAGGCCCAGACCGCCGGGTAGACGAAGAAGGCCACCTGGTAGAGGAAAAACACTACAAGAAGCCGCCCGAGGCCGGGCAAGGCACCCAGCGACCGGAAAGCCCCCAGCGGGTTGGCGCGCCGCCAGTCGAACGGGCGGCGGATCGCGTCCGTAACCGTTTCGCGCAGAACGAACCAGCCAAGGATCGCATTGGCACCCGCCAGAAAGGCTGCGGCCCAGAAGGGCGCGCGCGTGCCCCATTCGCCCAGAAGACCGCCCATGAGCGGCCCGATCACGAAGCCCAGCCCGAAGGCCGCCCCCACAAGACCGAAATTCTGCGCCTTCTTTCCCGGCTCCGAGATGTCCGCCATGTAAGCCGACGCCGTGGATTGCGTCGCGGCTGTGATGCCTCCGATGACCCGCCCGATCAGCAAGAGCCAGATGCTGCCCGCGACGGCCATGACGACATAATCGGCGGCCATCACCACCAACGAAATCAACAGGACCGGGCGTCTGCCGAAACGGTCAGACAGATTGCCGATCACCGGGCCGAACAGGAATTGCATCACGGCGAACACGGTTGCAAGGACACCGCCCCAGAGGGCTGCGTTGGCCAGGTCTCCTCCGGTCACGTCGCGGATCAGGTCCGGCATCACCGGAATGATAAGCCCGATCCCCATCGCGTCGATCATCACGGTGATCAGGATAAAGAGGACGGGCAGGCGCATGGGTGCAGCTTTCGGGGTCAGGCGGATGCGCCCACTCCGTGTAAGCTACACTTGACAGTTTTGCAGTCAATGCGCCTGTGCCGCGATGAAGTCGGTCAGGACCTTGGCGTATTCGTCCGGCGCTTCGACGCAAGGTAGATGCCCGGCCTTGCGGATCAGGTGGAACTGCGATCCCGGCACCAGGTCGACCGTCTCACGCACCAGATCGGGCGGCGTGGATCCGTCCTCGCTTCCGGCGATGCCCAGTGTGGGCAGGCGCAAGGCGGCCGTTGTGGTAAAGAAATCCGTCCCGGCAATCGCCTGCGAACAGCCGATATAACCGTCCGCCGGGGTGCGGGTCAGGAGGTTGCGCCACGCTGTGAGTTCGGTGGTCTGGCAAAACTCGGCCGAGAACCAGCGCTCCATCACGGCATCGGCAAGGGCTTCGATCCCACCCGCCTCGACGGCGGCGATCCGGTCGCCCCACATCTCGCGGGTGCCGATGCGCGCGCCGGTATTCGACAGCACCATCGCACGCACCAGATCAAGCCGCTTGGCGGCCAGACCCTGCGCGATCATGCCGCCGATCGACAGTCCAACAAAGATCGCGTTCCGCAGATCGAGATGGTCCATCAATTGTTCGACATCGCGCACCAGCGTACCCATGCCGTAGGGCGGTTTCGTGCAATCCGTCAGCCCGTGCCCGCGCTTGTCATAGCGCACGTATTTCAACCCGGTCGCAGGCAGCCGCGCGATGACCTTGTCCCAAAGCCGCAGGTCCGTCCCGAGCGAATTGGCGAACACGACCGGCGCGCCTTCGGGATCTCCGTCGATCCGGTAGTGAACACGAAATCCATCGAACTCAGCGGCGTGCATGGCGTCCTCCTTAGCCTTCTCCGAACTGCTCCAACGCGCGCAGAAACACGGGCCGGTCCACATTGCCGCCGGAGATGGTGACGATCACCGTATCCCCCTCGATCTGATCGCCGTGATAGAGCGCCGCCGCTAGGGCCACGGCCCCACCAGGTTCGGCCACCAGTTTGAGACGGGCAAAGGCCTGAGCCATCGCCATCTGCGCTTCGTCATCGGTGACGACTAGGCCGGGGCCGCAGAGCCGTTGCATGATCGGAAAGGTGAGGTTGCCGGGCTGAGGCGTGACGATAGCATCGCACAGCCCACCCGCGCTGGCGGCGTTGCGTTCGATCCGGCCCGATGCCAGCGACCGTGCAACATCGTCGAAGTTCTCGGGCTCGGCTGGACGCACGCGCATCCCGGGGGCCTTGGATTCGAGCGCCAAAGCGATGCCAGAGGTCAGACCGCCCCCGCCGCAGCACACTATCACCTCGGCTTCGGTGACGCCCATCTCCGCCGCCTGCGCCGCGATCTCAAGCCCACAGGTGCCCTGACCTGCAATCACCTCGGGCTCGTCGAACGGTTTGATCAGCGTCAGGCCCCGGTCTTCGGCAATGCGGCTGCCGATGGCGTCCCGGTCCTCCGTCGCGCGGTCGTACAGCACCACCTCGGCGCCCAGGGCGCGTGTGTTGTCGATCTTCATCTTCGGTGCGTCGGACGGCATGATGATCACCGCGCTGACGCCGAATTGCTGCGCGGCCAAGGCGACGCCCTGCGCGTGATTGCCCGATGAATAGGCGATTACGCCGGACATGCGCTGCGCCTCGGGCAACGCCGACAGGGCCGACCGCGCGCCGCGATACTTGAAGCTGCCGGTATGTTGCAGGCATTCCGCCTTTACCAGAACCCGCCGCCCCGCGATTTCGTCCAGAAAGGGCGAGGACAAAAGCGGCGTCACCCGCGCGTGACCTTTCAGGCGCTCTGCCGCCGCCTGGATGCGTTGAATGTCCATGGGCTACCTCAGCATATCAAGCCAGCGTCGCAACGCGTTCAGGCTTTCGGGTTCGTCAAGAAAAGGAATATGCCCCCGGTCGGGCACTTCGACCGCCACCATGTCCGGGCGGCGCTTTTTCATCTCGGCAAAGGTTTCGGGCGAAAGCAGGTCCGAGTTCGCGCCGCGAAGGCATGCCAGAGGCAAGCCCGACAGCGCGTCGAACAGGGGCCACAGGTCGGGTGCCGGTTGCGCACCGCCTTCAAGCACCGCCTCGCGCAGGCGCGGATCATAGGTCAACTCCAGCCCGTCCTCGGTTTCGTTGAACAGGATTTCCGCCTCGCGCAGCCACCGTTCGGGCGGCACGTTCGCAAAGCCCGTCATGACCCGCGCGCGGGCCTCGGCCACTTCGGCATGGGTCTTGAGCGCCGGTTTGCGGCCCAGGTACTCCTTAATCACCTCAAGCCCCTCCGGCGCGATCTCGGGTCCGATATCGTTGAGCGCGACACCCAGCAGTCGGTCCTTGGCCGTTGCCGCCAGCAGCATCGCGATCAGCCCGCCACGCGACGTGCCCAGTACGGCGGCCTTTTCGATGCCCAGATGATTCAGAAGTTCGACCGCATCGCGGCTTTCGACCGGGATCTGGTAGGTGGCCGGGTCACCCCACTCCGATTGGCCACGCCCGCGATAGTCCAGCCGGATCAGCCGCACACCTTCAAGATGCGGCGCGACGAATTCGAAATCGCGCCCGTCGCGAGTGAGGCCGGCAAGGCAGAGAAGCGGCAGGCCGTCGCCTTTATCCGTGTAGTGAAGCGACAGCCCGTCAGAGGTGGTGAAACGCGGCATCAGGCAAGCTCCGGGATTGTCGTGAGGTCGGTCAGGACATGCGCCGGGCGATGCGGCAAGCGGTCAACGGGATCGCCCGCGCGGTTGACCCAGACGGTCTCGAACCCATACCCGGCCGCGCCTGCGATGTCCCAGCCGTTAGACGACACGAAAAGCACGTCCTCCTTACCGCACTCGAACCGCGCGCCCACCATGTCGTAGACGCGGGACGACGGTTTGAAGATACCCACATCTTCGACCGACAGCACCGCGTCAAGAAATTCTCCGACCCCGGCACTGTCTACCGCACCTTCGAGCATGTCCTTGCTTCCGTTCGACAGAATCGCGCAGGTCTTGCCCGCCGCCTTGAGACGCGCCAGCATCATCGGCACTTCGCGATAGGCAGGCAATTCCCAGTAAAGCGCCAAGAGCCGTTCGCGCAGTTCGGGATCATCGGTCAGCCCGACCTTTTCCATCGCCCAGTCGAGCCCGTCTTTGGTGACCTCCCAAAACGGCGTGTACTCGTCGGTGATGGTGCGCAGCCACGTGTATTGCAATTGCTTCAGACGCCAGTGCTCGGCCAGTTGCGGCCAGACCGCCTTGAGCGCCGCGCGCCCCGGTTCGTCGGCCGCGACGCGGGCAGCGGCGGCCACATCGAACAAAGTGCCATATGCGTCGAACACACAGACCTGCGCCATGTCCGGACCCTTTCTCAATCGTTTCGCCGCAACCTGTCAGATCGAATGGGGCGAGGGAAGGTCTGTTTCACCGCTCCAGCGCGTGCAGTACCCTGACAAGCCGTCGGATCACGATCCGCACATTGGGTTCGAACCGGTCTTCGTCATGCGACACAAGCCATTGATCATGCGTGAGGTGGTCGATCGTTTCGCCGATTTGCCGGAGGTCGGGATAGAGCGCTCCGATAAAGGTCGGAAGCACCGCACGTGCGCTGCCGGCGAGCGCAAGATCAAGAGCATTTCGCGGGTCCGTCACCTCAATCACGTCGGCCGCTCCGACATGGGCCGCAACCCAGCGGGCCGACGGGGTCTGGCCTTGCACCCGCGCCCAAAGCTCGATTTTCGGATCGCGGGCGTAGACGGCAAACCGCACCGGGCCCAGCTTCTGACAGGCCAGCCCGATCTGCTCGGGTCGTTGGTTGCGGATGCCCACCACGGCCTCGCGATGCCGCAGGTCCAGCACGTGATCCGCCGCGATGAACCGGACAAGCACGTCGCCGTTTTCCACTATCTGCGATACGTTGCGGCACAGGACATGGGTCATCCATTTGCCCGCCGACACCTTGACGACGGGCCGCGCGCGCCGGTGCGGCGGTTGCAACAGCGGCAACATCCGGGCTTCGACATCCAAGGCACGGTCGAACAGGGCTTGTCCCGCTTCGGTCAGATCATACCCGCGCGGTTTGCGCGCGAACAGCTCCTGACCAAGCGCCTTTTCCAAAGCCAACATCCGACGCCCCAGGGTCGGCGCGCTTTTGCCCGTCACCCGGCGCGCATCGGCAAGACCTGAGCCCCGAGCCACAGCAAGGAACAGTCGCAGGTCATCCCAGTCGATTTTCGTTTCAACCATGAAATGACTATTACATTCCGTTTCATTTATCAGAAGTGTCTTTTCTGATTGGCTGTTCTCATCATCACAGGAGAGCACCATGGAATTTCTCGGACACGACATTGCGCCGCTTGGCATGGGCTGTTGGCCGATCGGCGGACCCATGTACGCAGGCGACACCTTCGTCGGCTATTCGCGCAGCGATGACGCCACCTCGTTGCGCACCATCCATGCCGCTTGTGATGCCGATCTCAGCTTGTTCGACACGGCCGCCGCCTATGGGGCGGGGCATTCGGAGCGATTGCTCGGGCAGGGGCTGAAGGGCAGGGCGGATGTGCAGATCGTCACGAAGGTCGGCATCGCCATCGACGAGGCCAGCAAACAGCTCAGCTTCGACGATCCGGCCCCTGAAGGCATCGAACCGGCGCTTGATGATTGTCTGAGACGGCTCGGTAGGGATCACATCAACCTTGTTTTGCTACACTGCAACACCCTCGCGCCGGACAAGGCAGAACCGCTTTTCGACCGGCTGGACCGCGCGCGCGACGCGGGAAAGATCGGTGCCTACGGGTGGAGTACCGACATCGCGTTGAATGTCGCGGATGTTGCGGATCGCTCCGGCTTTGCCGCGATCCAGCACGCGATGAACGTGCTTTGGGACGCGCCGACACTTCAGAAGCAGGCACACGAGAGCGGCCTTCTGACCATGGTCCGGTCGCCATTGGCGATGGGTCTTCTGTCCGGCGCATACCAAGCCGGTGATCGCGTGCCAGAGGACGATATCCGCGCAACGCCGTCGGAGTGGCACGATTACTTTGTCGATGGCCGTCCCAACCCCGAACTGCTCGAAACGATTTCGGCACTCAGGGACCTGTTGACCTCAGAGGGTCGCAGCCTTGTGCAGGGGGCGTTGTGCTGGATCTGGGGCCGTAATCCGCAGGCTATCCCCATCCCCGGCGCGCGTACGCCCGAACAGATCACCGAGTTGGCGGGCGCCCTTCAATTCGGACCCTTGCCGGAGGACACGATGAAGGAGATCGACCGCATCCTGCCGCGCGGACCGGACCCGGCGGACACACCGCGCTGAGGGACCGCCAAAAAAGCAAACCCCCGGACACATTCGTGCCGGGGGCTGCGTAAATCAAAGCGTGTTGGAAGCGGCTGCTTACATCATGCCTTCGCGCTGTGCCTTCTTACGCGCCAGTTTGCGCGCACGGCGGATCGCTTCGGCTTTCTCGCGTGCTTTTTTCTCGGACGGCTTTTCGAAATGTTGCTTGAGCTTCATTTCACGAAAAACGCCTTCACGCTGCAGCTTTTTCTTCAGAGCGCGGAGCGCCTGATCGACGTTATTGTCACGAACACTAACCTGCATGTGGTTTTCACCACCTTTCTAAGTTGGATTTGCAAGGATTTGCAGGAGCGCGCCGTATAGCAAGGTGTCGGGCATTTGTCCAGACATCAGGCGGCGCGATCCGTTTTCGGGTTTTGTGCTGCATTTCGTATCAAGGGATTGGCCGGATTGGTGAAAATGCCCAGAGAAAGCAGCGCGAAAATGCACTCGTACACTTCCCACCGCCGGGATTCGTCCAGCAGCGGGATGATCACAGTCACAACCAGCGCGAAAGCGGCGTGGTGAAGTTGGGGGACCGGAATCACCATCTTTGCTGTCACGGATTTGACCCATGCCAGCTTGCGCCACAGCAATGGCAGGATCAGCAGATAGCTGAGAATGATGTAGGACAGCACCGGCCCGAACAAAAGCTCGTCCAACTTGACGTCACCGATCACGAGGTTGTGGAAGGTGAATTCCTGCTGGTCATTGTTTTCCCGAAAATACTCCGGGCTTTCGAAACCGATGATCCGTTGACCCCACGAGATCTCTTCTCCGCCTGCCCAGATATACGCAAGACCGTAGAGCACGCCCAAAATCAAGGCAAATCGGGGCAGTGACGTGCGCACACGAAGCACGCGGGCCAGAAGAACCACGCCAGCGCAGGCCAGAAGAATGGCTGTGGCGTTCTCGATCAGGGAATCCTCGGCCCCGAAATACACGAAAAACAGCTCTTTCGAGATGCCTGAAGCGATGAAGGCGGCGATGAGGACTGAGGCCCCGAGGCCCAGAAACAGAAAATCAGCAGTTTGGCGCGACACGTGAGCGAATATCCTTCTTTGCGGTCACCCGCTTATAATTGCTGTGTAAACCGAGGGGCAGGGCGTAATGTTCCCTAAAGGAACAGTTTTCTGACGTGTGAGGCAAAAACACCGCCGTGTCGGGCATGGCTGGAGGTGTTTCGTTGCACGGCAGCGTGGCGCTGGGAACGGGATCGCACTAAGTACTGTTCATAACCTGCAACATCGGCACTTCGGAGGTCAGCTTATGACGGACATTTCCCGCGATATCGCAACCGAGCTGTTGGACGCAGCACTCTTGCATGTGCCCTTCGACGGGTGGTCTGACGCCGCTTTCCGCGCCGCCATTCGGGATGTGGACATCGCTCCGGCCGTAGCGCGCGGGCTTTTCCCGCGCGGTGCCATTGATCTGGCCGTTGCGTTTCACCGGCGCGGGGATGATGCGATGGTGGCGGCGCTGGAAGGCCGAGATCTTTCTGACCTGAAATTCCGCGACCGCGTGGCGCTTGCGGTGCGGCTCCGGATCGAAGCGGTCGAGGACAAGGAAGCGGTGCGGCGCGGCGTGACCCTGTTCGCGCTTCCGATGCACGCGGCTGAAGGTGCCAAGCTCATCTGGGGCACGGCGGACCGGATATGGACGACGCTGGGCGATACGTCGCGTGACATCAACTGGTACACCAAGCGCGCGACCCTTTCGGGAGTCTATTCGTCGACCGTTCTGTACTGGTTGGGCGACGATTCGCTGGACAGCCAGGCGACCTGGGCCTTCCTCGACCGCCGCATCGACGACGTGATGCAGGTGGAAAAGGTCAAAGCGCAGGTGCGCAAGGCGCCCGTGTTGGGCAAGCTGGTCCAAAACGCGGAATCGATGTTGTCCCGGGTCAAACCTCCGAAAGCCCGCCGTGATGACCTTCCGGGCGGCTGGACCGTCCCGCGCTGACATTACCTGATCGGCGCGAACAGCGCATCCGTTGCGGTACAGTCGCGCACCACGTCGCGGCCGCAGGTCACGGGCTCCAATGATCGGGACAGACAGATGCGGGCTTCCTGAATGCGCCCCTGCTTGCAGGTGATCGTGATCATATCCGGGTCAAGCTGCGGATTGGCCTTCAGAAACGCCTCTTCCACCACCGCGGCGGGCAGTTTGATCGCTTTGTCCAACTGTCGAAAAATCTCTGGCCGGTTGATCGTGCCATAAGCTTCACGCGACACTGCGTAATAGTCGGTCGCCGATAGGCCCGAGCACACGCCGTGCTTGTTCCACTGATGCCACGCCAGACCGGGTGTGCCCATGATATCCGCCATATCGCGCGTCATCGCGCGCGATGGGTTGCGTTCGGTCGTGGGGCAGTAGGACGGCCATCCGCGATCGTATTGCGGCCAGAGCCCGTGCATGACCCAACCGAAATCCGCATCGTCTTCGCATTGGGGCGATCGGCGCGCGTCGCCTTCGAGCGCGCACCATGTCGGTGACCAGCTCAGCGACAGGACGTAATAGTCGAACTCCCCCGACCGTTCGCCCTTGGCCCAAGCCGCCGACGCCGCAAGGGCCGCAGCCAGAGCCAGCACCAAAACCCGCATTGCCTCTTCCCTCTTTGCCTCTGCGCGACTATAAGGCCGCCAAGTTCCCTGACAATGGAAACCGTCCCGGCCTGATCCGGGACCTCTTGGACCCGCTCCGAGAGACCGAAACAGCTATGCGTAAGGAGACGCGAGATGGGTAAACCGATTATGGCAAAAGCCACCGCCGTCTGGCTGGTGGACAACACGACACTGACCTTCAAGCAGATCGCCGATTTCACCGGCATGCACGAACTCGAGGTTCAGGGAATCGCCGACGGCGACGTCGCCGCCGGTGTCAAAGGGTTCGACCCGATCGCCAACAACCAGCTTGATGCCGAAGAGATCAAGAAGGCCGAAGAAAACCCGATCTACGCGCTCAAGCTCAAGCATTACGCGGCTGCGCAAGGTGAAGAGAAACGTCGTGGCCCGCGCTACACCCCGCTGTCAAAGCGTCAGGACCGCCCGGCATCGATCCTGTGGCTGGTGAAGTTCCACCCCGAGCTCAGCGATGGCCAGATCTCCAAGCTGGTCGGGACCACCAAACCGACCATCCAGGCGATCCGCGAGCGCACGCATTGGAACATCAACAACATCCAACCGATCGACCCGGTCGCCCTTGGCTTATGCAAGCAGTCCGAGCTGGATGCCGCCGTGGCCAAGGCCGCGAAGAAGCAGGAAACGGTCATGTCCGACGACGAGCGCCGCAAGCTCGTATCCACCGAGCAGAGCCTCGAAATGGACGCAGAACCGCGCCTGCCGAGTGCCATCGAGGGGCTTGAGACCTTCAGCCTGTCGGGCAGCTCGAACGAGAGCGACGAGGACGAGAAGAAAGAAGACTACGCCGACGCCGACAGCTTCTTCAACCTGCCCGATGGCGCGCATGACGATGACGAAGACGACACCGACAATCGTTGATCATCAGGTCACTCGAATTGAAAAGGGCGCATCAGCGGATGCGCCCTTTTTCGTTTGGCTTTTCAGCTGTCTACGCCTTTACGATCCACGCGACACATCCTTCCGCCAGATCAATTGCACCAGCAACACGGCCGCCACGAAATCTGCGACCACGACACTCCAAAGCACCCAATCCGGCACCGGCGACGGCCTTATGATCTCCCATCCGGTGCCGACCATGCCACCGAACATGCAGATCAAGGCAAGCCACGCGACCCACCGCATGTCCCGTTGCAGCCCAATGTAAAACGCCGTGTAGAGCACCGCCGGAAACAAGAGAAACAGCCCGATCCCCGCAAACCCGGTCACAACGCTGCCGATCACGTGCAGGAGCGCGCTCAGAAGCAAAAAATTTCCGGCTGTCATAAGCGTCGAATCCTTCTGAGCAAGCGGTCGCGGGATGGTGCAACCGCAGGAAGACCGAGGGCTTCCCGATATCGAGAAGCCCTCGTGGCAACGCAGGTCAGTCCGATTTCTTCATCTCCTTCGGCGCGCCGGTCGCAACGTCGGTGCCCATATACGGCTGTCCGTCTTCCTTCCAGGCGGCAAAGCCACCCGCCATATGCGCAATCCGGTCCTCACCATGCGCGAGGCACAGCTTGGCCACCTTGGCGGAGCGCGCACCCGAGCCGCAGTGAAACACGATCTGTTTTTTCGACTGGTCCGGCATGTGGTTCGGCTCAAGCGCCTGCATCGGTGCAAGCAGCGCCCCGTTGATGCGTTCCAGCGCAAATTCCTGCGGTGTGCGCACGTCGATCAGCACGATTTCGTCCTTGTTGAAGGCGGCCGCCACTTCCGACGGGCTCCAATGTTCGAGGATGCCATTTTCGGTCTTTTCGATATCCATCTTGCCTCTCCTAGAATTTGTTGAGTGGGATTTTGAGATAGCTATTGCCATCGTCCTCTGGTGTCGGCGCCCGTCCGGCCCGCAGATTCATCTGCAAGACATGCAGCATCCGATCCGGCAGCGCGAGCGTTTTGTCGCGTGATGTCCGATTGTCGATATAGTCCTCTTTCGCGACCCCGCCGCCGATATGAATATTGTGCCGTCGCTGCTCTTCTACAGTCGACTCCCAGGCAGGGCCGGGCCGCTCCGAGGTGCCGTAATCATGGCCGATGAACAGGCGCGTGTGATCCGGCAGCGCGAGGATGTCCTGAAGCGAATTCCACAGATCCTCGGCGGTGCCGCCAGGGAAATCCGCCCGCGACGTGCCCGCGTCCGGTTGCATGAAGGTATCATGCACGAATGCGGCATCCTCGCCGACGACATAGGTGATCGACCCCAATGTGTGCCCCGGCGACAGCATCACGCGCACGGGCAGTTCGCCGATCTGAAACGTGTCGCCATCCTTATAGAGGTGATCGAAATCCTTGGCCGGATCGAACGCATCCGGAAGGTTGTAATACTCGCGCCACAACTCCGCGATCTCGACCACTTTTTCGCCAATGGCGTTCGGCTTGCCCAGCTTGTCCTTGAGGTAGGACGACGCCATCAGGTGGTCGGCGTGCGGATGCGTGTCGAGAATCCATTCGATCTCGACACCCTCGCTCTCCGCAAAACGCAGGATCGCGTCCACGCTTTTCGGGTCGGTCGATGCGCTCTCGGGGTCGAAGGTCAAAACCGTATCGACCAGCGCAGCCTTTTTCGTGGCCGGGTCGGTGACGAGATATTGAATGCTGCCCGTGTCGGCGTCGTAGAACCCTGTGACAGTGGCAGAGTTGGGGCCGGTGGACGGGCTGGTTCGAGATATAGTCATATTAACCTCCTTGAATATATCGATGCAACGAAACACCCCGGAGGCAGGTTCCAAAACTCTTTTCTTTAGTCCGGCGTGGACAAGACACAACGATAGGATGCCCCAGCAGGATCTGGGTCGCGATACGTCGCTTCTTCGCCCTTGATCCAGATCTCCCGTCCGAAGCTGCCGATATAGCGTGCGCCCGATGCCGTTCGTGTCAGTGCGCCGGTGTCGATGTTGTCGCCCCGTTCGAAGCGAACACTGGGCAATTCGGTGTCGAAGAATTGGGTCACGACCTCGTTCGCCGGTGATCCATCGCAGGCCCACACCGCCGTTCCGGTCGGCTCTTCCAGCATCCACCGCGCGACCAGTTCTCCCTCACGGGTCAGGTATGCCGCTTCGACGCAGGCGCGCAGATCATCCGCTTTCCAGCACTCGTTCCGGCCACCGATCCAGCCACGTTGATACGCGCGCAAATCATCGACGGCTTGTGCCGCGCCGCTGTCCAATGCACCCGCGGCGGCAAGCGCCTCGGCAAACCGTTCGGAAACCTTGCGATCCAACCGCGCAAGCGCGCTGTCCGCGCAGACCAGCTCTTCGGCCGAACTTTCCGCCTTGGTGCAGTCGAAGGATGGTCCCTCCTGTGCGACGACGGGGAAGGCGATAACGAAAAGGAGCGGAAAGGCGGCGCGCAGCATGGATGTCTCCGTGACGAATGCGCCGACTAAAGCAGAGTTTACGCATTTGGGAAACTGCGCGTGCCGCGTGGGCCATCAGGTCGTCGAGGCTCCAAGGAGTCGGAACAGACTGCGACAGTCTTGGGGCGTCACGCCACCTGCTGTGCGTCGACGGAGACGATCTGCATTCTGTCGAGCAACACCTCCGCCTCAAAACGCTTCAGCACCGGACGCGCGGTGGCCGCGTGGCTGATCGCTTCGAGCGTCGCCCCCTGTGCGAAACTCCATTCCCGAAACCACGACGCCTCATCCGCGATCAGGTCACCTCGGAAAAGGCTTTCGGTCCAGACACCGTTCGACCTCACGATCTGATGATCCGCCAACAGCAGGTGGTAATAGACGACGGGTTTACCGGTCAGCGCGATTTCCGCCGCGCCGCGACCGACGAAATGTTTTGCCGGAATAAGCACCTCGGCCTCGCCAAACAGCAGTTCCGCAAGTCCGCTGACGACAAGGATACAATGGTTCGGCGAGATGGTCAGAGGCCCGGTCGTTCCGAAAAGCGCACCGGGCACCCGCACGGGCCGCAATCCGGGATCATCCTTGAGCCGCGACATGGGGATCACGACTTTCCTCAGCCCCAGAACCGGCTGAACCCCGGCGTCCCGCGTTTGGATGAGATCCCCGGGTTTCAGACTTTCGACTGTCTTGCGCCCATCCGAGGTCTCGATCCAGGTGCCCGCAATAAAACAGGGGACACCCGGCGTGTCCGGATTGGGCGTACCTTCGACAAAATCCCCGTCCGCATTGCGCACGAAGGCGGTTCCGTTCGGCGAATTGCTGTCGATGGATTCCCCCGCGCCAATGCGCGTGGTCCCCGGAAAACCGCTCGGCAAGGTTGGCGCTCGCGGCGGGGCGCCATAGGACAACACGATGTAGTCACCGGTATTGGTGTCCACGAGGAAGATGGAATCGAACTTGGAGCCTTCACCGTCCGGCAGCCAATTGACGGAATTGCTTTCGCCGGCATCGTAGTAGCCGGCAGGCGGCGTTCCGGTGTATTCGCCGACCACGGTCGCGGTGCCGCCAGCCGCGATGGAGTCGGAACTGCCGAAACTGTAGAGCAGGCCCTCCTTCTCGGACCAAAGCTCGAACCCATCCAGCGACACGGCGCTTCCCGACGCGTTCTGAAGCTCGACATATTCATCGGCCTTGTTGGCTTTGCCGTCGCCGTCCGTATCGAACGCGCTTCCCCCGGCATTGTCCGCCAGGATCTCGCTGATCAGGATCCCATTCAGTTTATCGGCCATGAGGTCTGCACGCCCTTCCGGTGATAGGTCTCCGAAAGGATACGGGCAGAACGTGGATCAAATATGTCGCCGCAATGACCCGAGTGCGACGATCGGGCGGGTCTCAGATCGGCTTGCGGGCGTTCATCGCGGCGGTGATCGTGCCCTCGTCGAGATAGTCCAGCTCTCCACCGATCGGCACGCCCTGCGCCAGCGACGTCAGCGTCACGCGTCCTTCGAGCTGATCGGCGATGTAATGCGCCGTGGTCTGTCCGTCGATCGTGGCATTGAGGGCCAGGATCACCTCGGTGATTTCTTCGCTATCGACACGGGCCGACAGCTTCGGAATGCGCAATTCCTCCGGCCCGACCTGATCGAGCGCCGACAGGGTACCCCCCAGGACGTGATAGCGTCCCTTGAAGACACCCGCCCGCTCCATCGCCCAAAGATCCGATACGTCCTCGACCACGCACAAGAGCCCGTTGTTTCGCCGATTGTCCTGGCAGATGTCACAGATATCCTGGGTTCCGACATTGCCGCAGTTCAGGCATTCGCGCGCATCCCGCGCGACCTGTGTCATCAACTCGGCCAGCGGCCCGAGCAGCAGCCCGCGCTTGCGGATCATGTGCAACACCGCACGCCGCGCCGACCGCGGCCCAAGCCCCGGCAACCGCGCCATCATCGCGATGAGTGCCTCGATATCGCTGCCTTCACGCATCAGACGGCTGTCGCCCCGCTTCGTTTCGAAAAACCGTCATCCTCGGGCTCGACCCGAGGACCTCGTGTCCAACCAACCCCCGGGTCGCGCCCGTGGACGACGAGAGCGGGCGTCCAAAGATGTTGGTGCAACGCAAAGTCCTCAAAACGGCAGGTTCATCCCCGGCGGCAGGCCCAGACCCTCGGTCAGCTTCGACATCTCTTCCTGCGCCTTCGCCTGCGCCTTTTGCTGCGCATCCTTGATCGCGGCGAGGATCAGGTCCTCGACCACTTCCTTGTCGTCGCCGTTGAAGATCGACGGGTCGATGTCCAGACCGGTCAATTCGCCCTTGGCAGTCGACGTTGCCTTGACGAGACCCGCACCGCTTTCGCCGGTCACGGTCATCGTCGCCAAGTCTTCCTGCACCTGGGCCATCTTGCCCTGCATTTCCTGCGCGGCTTTCATCATCTTGGCCATGTCGCCCATCTGGCCCAAACCCTTGAACATATGTCTCTCCGTAGGTCAGCGCCCCTTGATCGGTGGCGCGGTGTAAAAGATCATCCCCACACATATTGCAGCGATGATGCCGATGAACAAGGCGGGCGACCCGACGCACCCCTCGGCCAGCGCGGCTTTCCGCGAGGTCGGTGCCAGCATGGTGAGAAATGTCACAAACGCGGTCCATCCCACGACCACCGCCAAGGCACCCCATTGGCTTTTGAAACGAAGGGCAAGGACCGTGCCGGCAAAGAGCACCAGCGCGGCGGGCGAGGAGGCCAGAAACAGCGCCTCTTGCAGCGCGCTCACCGGCGCGCCGTCCCATCCGGGGCGCTGCATCGCGCAATCCTGTGCCAGCGCCACACCAGGCAACAGCGACAGGATCAATCCTCCTCGAACGGGTCCCATTCGTCTTCCACTTCGGGCAGTGCCTCGGCTTCGGCCACCGCGGCCAGCTGATCGGGTGTGCGCACCTCTTCGATCACCGCGCCGGGAAATGCCTCCAACACCGCCTTGACGAGGGGATGCTCCGCCGCTTGGGCCTTGATCGCCATTTCGGCGGCGTCGCGGGTCTCCACGATGGTCGGCGCGTCGGACCCGTTGACCAGCGTCACGCCCCAGCGATTGCCGGTCCAGCGTTGCAACGCGCTGCCCAACCGCTGCGCGAGGTCTCCGGGCGCGTTGTCAGTGGGCGTGAATTCGATCCGCCCCGGCTGATATGCGGCCAGCCGCACGCAGCTTTCCACCTCGACCAGCAGCTTCACGTCCCTGTTCGCCCGGATCAGTTCGACCACGTGTTCGAAGGTCGGATAGCGGGCCAGCGCCTGATCCGCCGCAACCGCGAGCACCGCGCTGCCATGCGAGGCATGCGGGCCGGACGTGGTTCCGTGGGTCGGGGCAGGGGTCCCCATCGCTTGCGATCCTGTCGCTCCGCCAGCGCTCATTCCGCCACCCGAAGGGGGCGGGGGCGGCGGCGCGTCCTGCAAGCGCTTCACAAGGTCTTCCGGGCTGGGAAGCTCCGACACATGCGTCATGCGAATGATCGCCATTTCCGCCGCCATCATCGCGTTCGGCGCTTGCGCCACCTCGTCCAGCGCCTTGAGCAGCATCTGCCACAGCCGCGTCAGCGGACGCATCCCCAGCGCCTCGGCCAATTCCTGACCGCGCTGGCGTTCATCGGGGCTGATCGTGGGGTCTTCGGCCGCCTCGGGCGTGATCTTGACCACGGAAATCCAATGCGTGATCTCGGCCAGATCGCGCAGCACCGCCATCGGGTCGGCCCCATCGGCGTATTGTGCGGACAGCTCAGTCAACGCGCCGGCCGCATCACCCTTCATCACCAGATCGAAGAGGTCGAGCACGCGACCCCTGTCGGCCAACCCCAGCATCGCGCGCACTTGGTCGGCGCCGGTTTCGCCCGCGCCGTGGCTGATCGCCTGATCCAGAAGCGATGTCGCATCGCGGGCCGATCCTTCGGCGGCTCGGGTGATGAGGGCCAAGGCGTCGTCGGTGATCTCAGCGTTTTCGGCTCCGGCGATCTTGCGCAGGAGCGCAATCATCATTTCTGGCTCGATCCGCCGCAGATCGAAGCGCTGGCAGCGCGACAGGACCGTGACCGGCACCTTGCGAATCTCGGTCGTCGCGAAAATGAACTTCACATGCGCAGGCGGTTCTTCCAGCGTCTTCAGAAGCGCGTTGAACGCGCTCGTCGACAGCATGTGAACTTCGTCGATGATGTAGATCTTGTAGCGCGCCGAGGCCGCCCGGTAATGCACGGAATCGATGATCTCGCGGATGTCGCCCACGCCGGTGCGCGATGCCGCGTCCATCTCCATCACGTCGACATGCCGACCTTCCATGATCGCCACGCAATGTTCGCACTGTCCGCAGGGTTCGGTGGTGGGTCCGCCGGTGCCATCCGGCCCGATGCAGTTCAGCCCTTTGGCGATGATCCGCGCCGTGGTCGTCTTCCCGATGCCGCGAATCCCGGTCATCACGAAGGCCTGCGCGATCCGGTCCGCCTCGAACGCGTTTTTCAGCGTCCGCACCATCGCCTCTTGCCCGACCAGATCGGCAAAGGTTTCAGGGCGATACTTGCGTGCAAGCACCTGATACGGGGTAGCGTCGGACATCCACAGCACCTTCCTGGCAATCAGGTGCAAACTAGGCGCTCACGCCAGGAAGGTCCACCGCGCAGCGCCCCGTTGCGTCGATTTCATAGCAGCCAGAGGATCACACCCGTCGCGATCGACCCTGCCGCCAGAACAGCCGCGATCAGCCCGATACTGCGCGACGATTGCGGCTCGGTTTCATGAGCGTTCATTTCCTTCTGCGTCTGGCTGGAATTGCGCCAGGCCGCCCAGAAGATGACGACGGCGATGACAACGAACACGGTCGAGACGGCCTTTGGAATCCAGGTCGGCTCGAACGGACCGAACAGCGCGCGCAAACCAAGCGCCAATGCGACCGACGCCATGCCCGTGCGCATCCAGCCCGCAAACGTGCGCTCATTGGCGAGCATCGTGCGCGCCTCCGCCCAATCGGTGCGGTCCTCGGCCATGTCGTTCTTGTCTGGCATATCGCTCAACGCGCTACAGCGGACCGGCGTTCCCCTGAGGTCAGCCGTTCCACCTCACGCATCCGGCGTCCGACACGTCATAGCCCTTGAGAGTTGCCGCGTGATCGGCGAAGGCAGGCGATCGCAGAAACGTCACGAACCGCTGGAACTGCGGTTCGAAATAGGCCCGTCGGCTCACCAGAAGATCGAAGTGTTCTTCGATCAGCGGCACGAAGCCCAACCTGTGCTGCGCGGCCAGCGCCTCGAGCCCGAAAGTCGCATCTGATGCTCCCGACGCCACGTCGAGCACCGCATCCGCCTCGCTGCGCGCCACGGGTCGCATCTGGATCGTGTCCGGCAGGATATCCGCCTCGCGCAGCATTCGGTCGAACAGCGTCCGCGTTCCGGCCCCGGTCTGCCGCGGCGTCAGGATGCGCCCTTTGAGGTCGCTCAGCCCGCTGATTTCCGACGCCAAGTCCGGCCTGACCACCAGCCCGCGCTGGCGTTTTGCGAATCCAAGCAGGACCGCCGCCGACCCGGCCAGCGCGGCATCGACCGCCGGGATATTCCAAGAGGCCGAACCCTCGTTGAACATATGCAAGCCCGCCGCCAGGCCCTCGCGTGCCACATACCGGTCGAGCCCATCCTGCGAGCCATCGAAAAACGTGGCGATGCCGCATTCCGATTGGCGCAGTGCCCAGTCCAGAAGTGGATCGTGGCTGCCCAGAAACACCGCCGGTCGCGGCCCCTGCGCCTGCGCCGCTCCGGTCTGCCCGCGCTCCAGCCAGCGCCGGACCGCGGTTTCCGGGAACAGCAGTTTACCGGTGACTTTAGAACACGGCACTGTCCCGCTCGCCGCAAGATCATAGACCTTGCGTTCCTTGATCCGCAGCAATTCGGCCAGTTCCGGCACCGTCAGATACCGTTCAGATGAGGAGGTGTCGGTGTTCATCATAGCGCCGCGACTATGTCCGACAGGCTGCGGCGCGACAAGAGAGTGCAAGACAGGTTTTTGATGGACCACCCGACGCCGCGATGTCGCGCCCCCGAGGGTTTGCGTTGGCCGGGAAATGCGGCATGCTCTGCCCGCGGGCAGTGTCTTCCAGATCGAAGTTGACACTGGAGCCCGATCAAGTTGCAACGAAGGCCGTAATTATGACCGACCATTCCTCACCCGATCTCCGCGATGGCGAGGTCGCGACCAGCGCCGACATTGCGGAGGATGCAACCGTACAATTCATCGGTACGATCCGTACGCCCTTCACCACCCGCGACCTGTGCCCGCGCCAGGGCGATCTAGACGGACCGGAGTGCCGATTGGAATTGCTGCCGCAATGGGAGCAAGCACTGCACGGCATCACGAAGTTCGAGTTCCTCGACGTGCTCTACTGGTTGCACCAGTCCCGCCGGGATCTCGTCCTGCAAAGCCCGCGCGGCGACGGAAAGACCTTTGGCACCTTCGCCTTGCGGTCCCCGGTCCGGCCTAACCCGATCGGTCTGTCCCGCGTAAAGCTGATCCGGCAGGAGGGTGCCGTTTTGATCGTCAAGGGCCTGGATTGTCTCGATAAAACACCGCTCATCGACATCAAGCCGTCGCGATGTGGATACACGGTGCAAGCGCCGCCGAAGGACGCCGACGCCGGGTGACAGTGGCAAAATGCCTCGCTGAACGGATTGTGACGCAAAAGGTCATAGGCGGAATGATGATCATCAGGTAGAACGCTCCGACACAGATAAAAAAGCAGGCATATGTCCGAGCAGTTTACAATTCCCGGGCACACGCCCGCATCGCCCTCTGCCAAAGACTGGGTGAAAGTTCTCGCCAAATACCGTGAACCGAACGCATTGCGCAGCTCTTTCGAGCTTGCCGTGACCCTCGGTCCCTTCGTCGCCCTCTGGGCCGCCGCCTGGTGGTCGATGGGTGTAAGTTACTGGCTCACCTTGGCAATTTCGATCGTCAACGCAGCGTTCCTGCTGCGATTGTTCATCATTCAGCACGATTGTGGGCATGGGTCGTTCTACAACAACCGCACACTCAGCGATTGGCTGGGCCGCGTTCTGGGCGTGCTGACGCTCACGCCTTACGATGTCTGGCGACGCACCCACTCCATTCATCACAGTTCACACGGAAACCTCGAACGGCGCGGTATCGGGGATGTGCACACGATGACCGTCGCCGAATACAAGGCCCTGTCCGGCTGGAGCAAGCTCATGTACCGGCTTTATCGCCACCCGGTCATCTTGTTCGGATTGGGGCCGGGATACCTGTTTCTCTTGCAGAACCGTATTCCCCTCGGCTTGATGTCGAGCGTCCGGTACTGGACCAGCGCCATGGGCACCAATGCAGCGATCCTCGCCGGCCTGCTGGTCATGCTCTACTTCGGGGGGCTTATGCCGATCCTGCTGATCTTCCTGCCATCCACGCTGTTGGCCGCGACCGCCGGGGTCTGGTTGTTCTACGTGCAGCACCAGTTCGAGACCACATTGTGGGACGATGAGGACAACTGGCAACTGCATGATGCGGCGTTGCATGGCAGTTCCTACTACGTGTTGCCGATCGTTCTGCAATGGCTGAGTGGCAATATCGGGATTCACCATGTGCATCACCTCTACAGCCGTATCCCCTTCTACCGGCTTCCCGAAGTGGTGCGTGACCACGCGAGCCTCGCAGGACATAACCGCATGACGATTCTGGAAAGCTTCCGCAACGCGCGGCTCCACCTTTGGGACGAGGGCTCGCGCCGACTGCTGTCGTTCCGGCAGGCGAAAGCGCTCTGAGTTCACCTGCTGAAGGATGAACATCGGATCAGTTAGACCTGTAGATCATCCCTTAGCGCCCGAACGGCCTCGATGGCGTCGTGAATATCTGTGGTCTGTGTTCTGTGATTGGTGATGGCCGCACGCAAACAGGTCACTTTCTCGCCTTTGAAAGAAGCGACAGTTGTCGAAAACACTGCCAGACCGGAGAGTTGCAGACCCTGAGCGATCCGAGAATTCAGCGCGCTTTGTTCTTTCGCATTCAGTGTGGAGTCAGCGGTGAAAACACACAGGTTTGATATTATCGGTTTTGCCAAGTCCATGCGATCCGTTCGTGACACCAACTGACCCATAAGCTCCGCCTGTCGGCAGTTCGCCGTGATTGCCGCGCCGAGTGCCTTCGCGCCATGTGTCCGGATCGTGCTCCAAACCTTGAGCGCACGGTTGCCCCGGGACAGATCCACGCCATAATCACAAAACCAAGGGTCGCCGCCTGCCAGCCCTTGATCCATCGCGGCAAGGTAGGACGGTCGAGCGGCAAAGGCGTTGCGATGGTCCTGTTCATCGCGGATCAGAACCAGTCCGCAATCGTAAGGAACGAACATCCACTTGTGGAAATCACATGCAATGCTGTCGGCCCGGTCGATTCCATCGGTCAAGCTGCGCCACGGCTCTTCGGCTAGCCGCGTCCAAGCACCGAAAGCCCCATCGACGTGAAGCCACAATGCTTCTTCTTTCGCGATATCGGCCAGCGTTTCCAAATCGTCATAGGTGCCGAAATCAACGGATCCGGCGGTTCCGATGATGACAAAAGGCTTAAATCCGGCGTTTCGATCTTCGGCAATACAGGCGCGGAGCTTGGCGACATCCACGCTGCCCCCTGCCTCAGGCAAGAGTCGTAGGCCGTTTTTCCCAATGCCCATTAACTCAAGGGCCTTCTGGGTTGATGTGTGAACGCTCGCGCCAGCATAAGCGACCAGACGCGCCGCGCCATTTCCCTCAGACCGCATTGCAGACCCCAGCTTACGAAGTCGTGCTGCGTGTAGCGCGATGACGGTTGCCTGCGATGTACCAGCGACCAGAATGCCCGACGCGCCGTCGGGAAATCCCATTTGACGGCGTGCCCAGTCGATCACCTCGCGTTCGAGGTAAACCATACCATGATCGCGACCACCGCAGTTGCTGTTCATCGTCGCAGCAACCATTTCGGACATCAAACCTTCCGCCACTCCGGTGCCATGCACCCAGCCAAAAAACCGCGGATGCGTGTTGCCGGTGGCGTAAGGCAGTACACTCGACTGTAGCGTGGCTGCCAGATCGCCAAATGTGTGTCCGTCGGTACTAAGCTTGTAGCTATCCCTTACATGCTCGGGGACAGGTTGCCACGGGTGTGTGGCCGCGTTCTGGAGTTGGTCGAGGCAAGCGTCCAACAACCCATGTGCCGATGCACGGAAGACGTCCCAATCTTTTGGGTCGAGTGTGGGTTGGTCGGTATTGGGGCCCGCCTTGCCCGTATCGAAGCTCATACGGCCTCCGTTTTCCACCCATTATCATACCGAAACCGCCGATAGACCAAGCCCAATAAAAATTCTTCCGATTATAAGGGTCTACGGACGCAAAAAGGCCGCCCCGAAGGACGGCCTTTTTTGTATCTTTCGAGCGCTGATTAACGCTTGGAGAACTGGAAGCTCCGACGCGCCTTGCGCTTACCGAACTTCTTACGTTCCACGACACGGCTGTCGCGTGTGAGGAAACCGGCCGCTTTGAGTGCGGAGCGCAGGCTGGGGTCGTAAAGCTGGAGCGCCTTGGAAATGCCGTGCTTGACCGCACCGGCCTGACCAGAAAGGCCGCCGCCCTTGACCGTGGCCATCACGTCGAACTGGTCGGCAACGCCGGCCACGTCGAACGGCTGGCGCAGGATCATTTGCAGAACCGGACGCGCGAAATAGGCGTTCATTTCCTTGCCGTTCACATTGACCTTGCCGGAGCCCGGCTTGATCCAGACGCGGGCAACCGCGTCCTTCCGCTTGCCGGTGGCATAGGAGCGACCCAGCGAGTCGCGCTGCGGCTCACGCGGAGTTTCTTCGGGGGCAGCGCCCTGAACGGCACCGATGTCGTCCGTGACGGCTTTCGCCAGCTCGTCGAGGGAGTTGATTTGCTCAGCCATTATTTCGCCGTCCGTGTGTTCTTGGAGTTCATGGACTTGACGTCCAGTACTTCGGGGCTTTGCGCCTCGTGCGGGTGCTCGGCACCGGCGTAGACGCGCAGGTTGGTCATGACCTTGCGGGACAGGCGGTTGCCCGGGAGCATCCGCTGGACCGCTTTCTGGACCACACGCTCGGGGTGCGCACCTTCGAGGATCTGCTGCTTGGTGCGGGACTTGATGCCGCCCGGGTAACCGGTGTGCCAGTAGAAGTTCTCGTGACGCTTGTTGCCGGTCATCTGGATCTTGTCCGCGTTGATCACGATGACATTGTCACCCATGTCCATATGCGGAGTGAAAGACGGCTTGTGCTTGCCGCGCAGGCGGGAGGCAACGATCGACGCAAGACGGCCCAGAACGACGCCCTCGGCGTCGATCAGGATCCATTTCTTGTCGATGTCTGCCGGTGTTGCAGAATAGGTTTTCATCGTGGGATGTCCCTGACGTTTGATTGGTAAGGCAGGGCGCCATGCACCCTGGGTATCCGATGCGCGGGTTATAAGGATTGCCAAATCGCAGTCAAGCCACGCTTATCGTAATAAATTGCCTAAAAACAAAAGCTTAAAAATAAGGTATTATTATACCCCATAAAATTCAGGCGATTTACGCGCCCTTGAGCTCCAGCTTTCGGTAGACGAGGTATTTATCCAATTCCGCCGGGTTGGCATTGCCGTCATAGCGGGAGGTTTCTTTGAACCCCAACCGGTCGTACAGCGCAAGCATGGAGCTGTTTCCGCGTACGGTATCTGCGAGGATCGTGGTTGCGCCAAGTTCCTTGGCCTTTTCGATCCGCATTTCGATCATGCGACGGCCAAGCCCGTAGCCGCGTGCCAGATCCCGCACGAACAGGCGTTTCAACTCGGCACGGTGATCGTCGAGCATGCGCACGAAGGCGCATCCAAGCAGATAACCGGAACTGTCCCGCGCCAAAAGGATCCCGCCATTCGGCGGCATGAACTGGTCGATCACATCAAGACTCGATTGGACTTCGTCTTCGACGGAAAGACCCGGACCGCCGACCGCCATCAACCGCTCGAGAATCTGGGCGTAATACTCGGTCAGAATGTCGGACAATTCGTCCAGATCAGGCCGCGTTTCGACGAAGGCCAAGCTGATGTCTAAACCCATGAAAGTCTCGTGGTAGGTGAGTCGCGCAGTGCAGCCTACCGCCCGATTTCAGGGCAAGCGACATTTTTTTGATCATTCCAGCGGAAAATCAGACACTTATCTGCTCTGGCGGGTGCATGAGGAGATCGCGCAACTGGTGCATGGCATTCTCGAAGCGATGTAACGGGATCTGGGCGTTGACCGCGATCCGCACCGCGTGGGGTGCGCGCCCGTCGCGCAAGGCGAACTCGTCGGCCGATCTGATCTGGATATCGCGCGCCTCTGCTGCCCGGCAGAACAGCGCGGCGCGCCAGCCTTGCGGCAGGTGCAACCAAAGGAACGGCACGTCTTCCTGCCAGGTCAGGTCGTAACTGCCGAGCGCATTCACCGCCACGCGCACATAGGCTGCCATCCGGTCGCGGATCGCGGCGACGATGGTTTCGGTTTCCGGGCTGGTGAGGACGTGTTCCGCGACTTCCGCGAGCGGCTGGGCGAGACCGAAAAAACCGTGCTCCGCCGTTTGACGAAGCTCCGCCCCGCGTCCGCGCGGCGCAATGGCAAAGCCGAGCCGCAGGGCAGGGGTCAGGACTTTAGAAATCGACGCCACGTGCCAGGTCCGTTCGGGCGCGAGGATCCGGTAGCTTGGCGCCGCGTTCTCGATACGCCGGTAGCAATCGTCTTCGATGATCTGAACGTCGAGCGCCCGGCAGATGTCGGCGATCTCCTGGCGCCGGTCAGCAGGTGTGCACAGCAAGGTGGGATTGTGCACATCCGGCGACGTGCAGAGCACTTGCGCCCCGGTTTCGCGGATCGCGGCCTCGAGCGCATCGGGGATTAGGCCGTTTTCGTCGCTTGGAAGTCCCACGACATCGGCCCGCAAGAGATCGGCAGCCCGTCTAAAGCCCGGATAGGCCAATTCCTCGACAAGGATCGTCGGAGAAGGGCCGCGCAGGATGGTCTGAAGGATCACCCCCAGCCCGTTCTGTGCACCGTGCACCAGCACGATGTCACTCTGGTCGATGCGACCCAATGGAATGTGACGCAGCCAATGCGCTGCGGCTTCGCGAAGCGGGCGGTAGGCCTCGCGTGTCGGGTATTGCAGCAACCGTTCCGGCGCGACCTGCCCGACTCGCGCGAACGCTTCTTGCAGAAGGGCCACCTGTCCGAGATCGGGCAATTGCGGGCTTGCCAAAGACAGCTTGCCGTCCTGAAACGGAATCGACACGTATTCGCGTGCGGTTGCTTTGGCGCGCGGCTGTCTGCCGGCCACAAACGTTCCACGACCCACTTCGGCCACGGCGTGGCCCGCGTCGGTGAGCAGGGTGTAGGCCCGCGCCACGGTGCCCGGGGTGATGCCGAGCGACCAGGCAAGTTCGCGTACGGGTGGCAGCCTGTCACCGACGCTTAGATCGCCTGCGCGGATCGCGGATTGGATCGCGTCGGCTACGCGGCGGTATTTCGGGCCCCGATGGTTTTGCGGCAGCGAGGCGATTTGATCTGGGGAAATTGTATCCGACACAATCTTTCTCTGGATCGTTCAATGAGTCGAATGTATCGCTTTTTGTGTCGCTATGGCAATACATTTGCTGCGATACGGTAATATTGTGTCGATACATTTGAGGAGTACACCCATGACACACGCAATTCATGCCCAGCAGGTCGCCTATCTTGGCGCGCAGTCCACGCTGTCGCCGCTGGCTGTCGTGGCGTTGCGCGTCGCGGTGACCCTCACGAAATGGTCGGAACGCCGCCGCACGAGGCTGCATCTCAAATCGCTCGACGATCACCTGTTGCGTGACGTCGGTCTGGATCGGTTGACCGCCCAACGGGAGGCCAACCGTTTGTTCTGGCTGATGTAAATCCCTGCGTCAGACAGACTTCTGGGGGCGCGAAGACCGGCTTTGCGCCCCTTTTTTGACCGTCTCGCGGTTCACCCGTTGTAAAGAATGCCCCACCGCGCCAGCAGTCTTTGTTGCAACCTGCGCGCATTCGCGGCGTAGGATTTTCCGCCGGGCGGGTTTTCCCGCTCTTCCCGGCTCAGCGCGTCGCGTCGCGGCAGATCGGCCGAAAAACAGGCGAAGGCCAGTTCGGTTCCATCCGGAAGGTCAATATATCCGCCAAGACCGCTGACGAAGTTCAGTGTCCCTGTCTTGGCATGGACGGTGACAGGATGGTTTTCGATGATCGTGCGATCCTCGGTCCGCAATGGATGCTGTTTCAGGATCGGTTTGATCCCCATGCTCGATCGTGCGGCAATCAGGGCTTTGACCATATCGCGCGCCGAAACACGGCTGTCATCGCCAAGCCCCGAATGATCTTCGAGTGCAACCGACGACATGCCCAAGGTGTCCTTGGCCCATTGATTCATGGCATCGGCAGATGCCTTGAGCGAGCCGATCTGCCCGACATGCGCCGTCGAGGCCGTCAGGCCCACGCATTCCGCCGTGATGTTGGTCGAATAGCTCAGCATGTCGCGCAGGATCACGCGCAGTGGGGCGCTTTGATGTGACAGGAGCTCTGTCGTTCCGTCGGGGAGCGTCTCTATCAGTTCGGGCGATTTCAGCACGATCCCGTTGGACCGGGCGAGCACCTGGAAGACCTCGGCGGCATAGCGCGCCGGTTTGCGCACCGGCAACCACCGCGCGCCTTGTGCCCCAAGCGCGCCACGCGCGACGGTCCAATCGTCATAGCTTCCGCCATCGGCATAGGTATAGATCGGCGACCTGCGTGGTTCGATCCGCATTCGAGCGGCCTGCACATCGGGGCGCAGCGTGCCGGACCGTGCATCCATCGTGACATTGTACCCGTCGCCATTGCGCCGCCATTCGAAATGGACCCGGTTGAAGTTCAGGTTCAGCCCCGAAATGCCCGGATTGTACCCCACTTGATAAGGCTGTTCGCTGTCGATCCCATTGAGTGCGGGCAACGCGCCGCCCCAGACAAGGAACCGACCGGTGACTTCCGTCACGCCGGCTTCTTCGCGCAGACGTTTGGTGATCTCCCCGATGGCATCGGTGTCGAGCGTCGGATCGCCACCACCGGCCAGAATCAGGTCCCCGTCGATCCGGCCATTGACCACAGGTGCCGTCGCCAGAACGCGAGTTGCGAAATGATAGCCCGGGCCCAGGACATCCAGCGCGTAGCACGCAGTCAGCGCCTTGGCGACGCTCGCGGGCGGGAGCGCGCGCAGCGGGTTGTGCGACTCCAGCACCAGCCCGGTTTTGACATCCGCCACCTGCACGCTGATCTGGCCCGGAAGCCCGGCCCGAGCGATCAGTTCGCTCAGCGGTGGCTGGTAGGTCTTGAGCAGGTCGCCGGCCCGCGACGCAGGGCGCAAAGAAGCGAGCGGAGCCAACGAGGATTGAGCGAATGCTGCCTGACCCAGTCCGACCGCAGCCAGACCGCCCAAGAGCGCGCGACGAGAAATCTTCGATGTCATGCAGAGGATGTAACCTGACCCTTCGGCGTGTGACAAGGACACGCTTTGGTGATCGGCTGACCTTTTTGCAAGGGCCGGGAGCCGCTTCAGGACGAGGTCCGCCATTCTCCTTTCGCGCGCAACTCGGTTGAGCTGACCGGCAACATCGGCATGTTCACGAAACACCAGGCTGGGGTGTCCTGATCGGCCAGAAGTCGTGACGCGCGACCGGGCAGGTGGGCGTGCCTGTACTGTCGCGCGGTCCGCGAATGCAGGCCGGATTGCCGCCAGCCCGGTCGTGCCAGTATCCCCAGCGGGACCGCGTGCAGGATATCCTGCCAACGCTGCCAGCGGTGGAACTGTTGCAGGTTGTCGGCCCCCATGAGCCAGACAAACCGAACGCCGGGATAGGTGGCCTTCAGAGCGTCGATGGTTTCTGCCGTATAGGCCGTACCAAGCCGCGCCTCGAAATCGCTCACTACAACGCGGGGGTCCTGCATCACGGCCCTGGCCCGCGCGACTCGGGCCTCGAGCGGTGCCGGACCGCGCGATTTAAGCGGATTGCCCGGCGACACCAGCCAGATGACCTTGTCCAACCCGAACCGTTGCAGGGCAACGCGTGTCAGATGGGCGTGCCCGGCATGCGCCGGATCGAAAGACCCGCCAAGCAAGCCCACACGCATCCCTCGCCGCAGGTGAAGTTTGTCACTTTGCAAGATTATTGCGACCAGTCTGGAGGGCGTTTTTCGAGAAAGGCCGCGATGCCCTCTTCGGTGTCGCGGTAAAGCATGTTCTCGACCATGACCTGACCGGTATAGGCATAGGCGTCGTCCAGCCCCATCTGGGCCTGTTCGTAGAACGCCTGCTTGCCGACCTTGACCGCCGCACCCAGCTTGCCCGCCACGAGTTGCGCCATTTCGGTCGTGGCCTCCGCCAATTGATCGGCAGGAACAACCTTGTTCACCAGTCCCAGCGCCTCGGCGCGATGCGCGTCGATGAACTGTCCCGTGACCAGCATCTCGAATGCCTGTTTGCGTGGGATGTTACGGGACAGGGCCACCATCGGGGTCGAACAGAAGAGCCCGATATTCACCCCGTTCACCCCGAAGCGCGTGCCTTCTGCGGCAACGGCCATATCGCAGGACGCGACAAGTTGGCACCCGGCGGCGGTGGCGATGCCATGCACCTGCGCGATCACCGGCTGGGGCAGGCGCTGCACGCCGGTCATCACGCGGGCGCAACGGTCGAAGAGGTCCTTGAAATACGCCTTGCCGCCATCTTCGGCCTGCCGCCCCGCCGTCATCTGCTTGAGGTCATGGCCCGCGCAGAACGCCTTGCCCGCGCCCGAGATCACGACCACCCGCACCGAGGTGTCGATTTGCAAAGCGTCGATCTGGGTTTGCAAAGCCGCCAGCATTTCATCCGACAGCGCGTTCAACCGCTCTGGCGCGTTCAGGTGCAAATGACACACCGCTTCGGTGTCGTGACGTTCCAGGATTTTCATCTTGTCCTCCCAGTGACTTGGCGCAACTCTATCGGTTCAGTGCAGCGGAGGAAAGCATGGCGATTGTCGTTCCGGCAGATGAAATGGAAGCCTTTTTGGATGAGGTCTTTCCACAGGTCAAAGGCATGTTCGGGATCGACCATCTGGACGACGACCGCCTTATAATGCGGCTTCATGCAGGGGAACAGCACCTGCGCCCCGGTGGCACGGTGTCCGGCCCGGCGATGTTCGGACTTGCCGATGTGGCGGCCTACGTGGCTACCATGGCGCGCATCGGGAAAGAGGCGCTGGCGGTGACGACCAACTGTTCGATTGATTTCATGCGCAAACCGGTGGCCGGGGCTGATGTGATCGCCGAGGCCCGTGTGCTCAAGCTGGGCCGCGCGCTGAGCGTGACGGATGTTCTGCTGTTCTCCGAGGGCCAGCCCGAGCCGGTCGCCCGCGCAACGCTGACCTATTCAATCCCGCCGAAGCGAAGCGCCTGATCACAGCTTCATGTGGCGCGCCCGCGATCCGCGTTCGATTGCGGCGGCGTGCAGGCGGTCGAGCGCCAACTCGTACCGGATTTCCTCGAGCAGGCGAAGTTCCGCCTCGCGCAGCGTGCCATCGGCTGCCGCAACATCGCAGGCCAGCGCATAGGCGGTTTCAAACAGACGCTCGGGCAGGTTGTCCCGGATCAGACCGAACAGCGCATCCAGACCGTCTTCCTGTTCGAACAGGTCGAAGACGAGGCCGGACATCTCGGGAATGCGGGCTTCGTCGTATTCGGCAAAGATCGGCAGGTTGTTCACCGCCGACTGGATTTTGACCAGTTCCGCCGTGCGAATGCTCTCGTCCGACGCGGAAACGGCGATCATCAGCGCGACCAGACAGTCTTGCGGGCTCATCGGGTGGGGATCGGTCTCGGACACGGCGGTCGCTTTCTGGATTGGGGTATGAACAGGCTGCAACTTATTGACCCGCCCGCGCCCCCGCAATAGGGAGTGCCTCTTGAATGCCAGCGCAGCCGCGTCTGGCGCCCATCAGGAGACGAAGAGCAATGTCCGATCTGCGCGAAGCTGCAATGACCTCAAAGGCCTGGCCCTTTGAAGAGGCGCGCCGGCTGCTCAAACGCTACGAAAAGAAACCGCCCGAGAAGGGCTATGTCCTTTTCGAAACAGGGTACGGTCCCTCGGGTCTGCCGCATATCGGCACCTTTGGCGAGGTGCTTCGCACGACGATGGTGCGCCGTGCCTTCGAGGCGATCTCGGACATTCCGACCAAGCTCATCAGCTTTTCCGACGACATGGACGGGCTGCGCAAGGTGCCCGATAACGTTCCCAACCGCGAGATGCTGGCCGAACACCTGCAAAAGCCGCTGACCAGCGTACCGGACCCGTTTGGCGAATACGACAGCTTCGGCGATCACAACAACGCCATGCTGCGGCGGTTCCTCGACACCTTCGGCTTCGATTACGAGTTCTACTCGGCGCGGGATTTCTACCGCTCCGGGCAGTTCGACGAGACGCTCCTGCGCGCTGCCGAACGCTATGACGATCTGATGGCGGTGATGCTTAACAGCCTGCGCGAGGAGCGTCAGCAGACCTATTCGATCTTCCTGCCGATCCATCCCGAAACCGGCCGCGTGCTTTATGTGCCTATCCGCCATGTCGATGCGAAGGACGGCACAGTGACCTTCGACGACGAGGACGGGCGCGAATGGACGCTGCCCGTGACCGGCGGCAATGTGAAGCTGCAATGGAAGCCCGATTTCGGTGCGCGCTGGGCGGCGCTGGGCGTCGATTGGGAACCCTATGGCAAGGAACACGCGCCCAACACGCCGATCTATACCAAAATCTGTTCGATCCTAGGCGGTCGCCCGCCCGAGATCTTCACCTATGAGCTCTTCCTCGACGAACAGGGCCAGAAGATTTCCAAGTCAAAGGGCAACGGGCTGACCATCGACGAATGGCTGACCTATGCCAGCACCGAATCGCTGTCTTATTTCATGTATCTCAAGCCCAAGACGGCCAAGCGGATGCATTTCGACGTGATTCCGAAGGCGGTGGACGAATACCACCAACAGCTGCGCGCCTATCCGAACCAGGACGCGACCCAACAGGCGAACAACCCGGTCTGGCACATCCATTCCGGCAATGTGCCCGAGTCGCACATGGTCGTCCCGTTTTCGATGCTGCTGAACCTCGCTTCGGCGGCCGGGGCGCATGACAAGGATGCGCTGTGGGGCTTTATCAAACGGTACGCGCCGGATGCGTCGCCCGAAACCCATGCCGATCTCGATCAGGCGGCAGGCTTTGCCGTGCGCTATTACGAGGACTTCGTGAAGCCCACCAAGACCTACCGCGCGCCGGACGACAAAGAGCGCGCCGCGATGGAGGATCTTGCCACCCGGCTTGAGGCGCATGTTGGTGCGACCGACGACGAGACATTGCAAACCATCGTGTTCGCGGTCGGCAAGGACCACGGTTTCGATCCGCTGCGCGACTGGTTCAAGGCGCTCTACGAGGTGCTTCTGGGGCAATCCCAGGGTCCGCGTTTCGGCGGGTTTATCGCGCTCTATGGCGTGGATGAGACGGTTGCGCTGATCAACAAGGGACTGGCTGGCGAGCTGTCATAGGGCGGGCGTTTTGCCGGCCACCGCTTTTGCGCTATCTTTCGCCTAGCAACGAAAGGTGGACGCATGCGTAAACTCATCGCCGGATTGGCCCTTGCCGTTTCGATGACAACGACGCTTTGGGCGCAAGAGGTCCTTGCGCCCGAGCCGGCTATTGAGACCACGATCCAAAGCCAGATCGACGCGTTCTTGCAGGATGATGTCGGCACCGCCTTCACCTTTGCCGCGCCCAACATCCGCGACATCTTTCGCACACCCGAAAACTTCGGCGCGATGGTCCAGCAAGGCTATCCGATGGTGTGGCGTCCCGAAAGCGTGACCTTCGGCGACCTGCGTGTCATCGCGGGCGGGCTTTATCAAATGGTGATCCTCGAAGATGCGGCCGGAAATCTGCACTATCTTGATTACCGGATGGAGCAGATCGACGGCGAATGGCGCATCGCAGGGGTGCAGATCCTGCAAGCCCCAGAAGTCAGCGCGTAGACGACGGCGCTAGATCGCTTGCTTCGAGCATGTAGGCTTTCCCGAACCCGCCGTTCAGAAACGCCCCAAGCGGCTTGAACTGAACCAGCGCGAAATCCGCAAAACCGATATAGAGCTTGGCCTTCGGCTGTTTGGCCAGAAATGCCTGCGCGAGCTGTGCGTGAGCGGGATCCTGGTGCCGGATGAAGGTTGCCTCGGCCTGAAGGCTCAATCGAGGATGGGTCAGCGGATCGCCTTTGTCGCCCGGCTCCCCGATCAACAGGGAACACACGGGCAGTTTCTGAAGAGCCGCGCTGTGCTGACTCAGGTCGGAGATCAGGCTGAGTGGCACCTGATCCGGCCCGTCGACAAGGGCAATCCGGCTCACCATCGGCGCGCCCGTGTCCGGATCGAGATAGGACAGCGCCGCTAATCGCGCGTTCCGCATCAGGTCTCGCACCATGCGACGCGCATCATCATCCAACGGACGAACGGTAGAGGTCATGGCGCGTTGTCTCCTGACAGTTTCAGGTGTGGCAATTTTTATGCTGCACTTGCAGCATAAGCCCCGTACGCTTGCGCCGAATCGGGGGATACGCACATGAGCGGACTTGTCATCACAATAGCACAGCAAAAGGGCGGTTCCGGCAAGACCACCGTTTCAGCGAACCTTGCCATCGGTTTTCTTCGCAAGGGCAAGAGCGTGGCGCTTGTCGATATCGACCCGCAGGGCAGTCTTGGCCGGTGGTTCATGACCCGGATCGAGACTGAGGCTGGTCCGGTAGATCAGCTGGAATTCGCCACGTCTTCGGCATGGGGGATCACCTACGAAGTGCGGAAGCTTTCGGAGAACCACGATATCGTCATCATCGACACGCCGCCCAAGGCCGACAGCGACCTGCGCCCGGCGCTGCGGGTGGCCGATCTTGTAATCGTGCCCGTGAGCGTGAGTCACGTTGACCTGTGGGCTACGGAAGGGGTGCTCGATCTCGCGCGGCGCGAGGACAAAGAGGCGCTGATCGTGCTCAACCGCGCGCGCAAGAACACGCGTCTCGGGGCCGAGGTTGCACTTGCTGCGGAAAAGCTCAACGCCCGCATCGCCGAGGCCACATTGGCCAACCGCGTGATCTACGCCGAGGCGCTGGGGCAGGGACGTGGCGCCGCCGAGGGGCGCAAGACACCGGCACAGGCCGAAGTCGACGCGCTGACCTCAGAGGTGGCAGAGGTGCTCGCAAACAGGTAAAGGCAGGGCAATCCACGAAGGAGCCCGCCTTATGACCGATCTCGATGCCCTGAAAGACGTGATCCGCGCCGATACGGCGTCACGCGGCCAGACCGTGTCGAAACTGGGCTATTTCTGCGCGCCGTTTCGGCCAGCATCCGGGCCACTTTCGGACAAGGTCATCAAGGTCTATCGCGGTCTCAAGGATGCAGCGGCGTTGGATCGGCTGGCGCACTGCCATGACGATTATGTGGCCGCCCTGAACACCGCAGGCGTGGCATTGCCGCTCACCGAATTCCATTTGCTCGATCTCGACGGCAACCGCATCCCCGTGATCGTACAGGAGGCGCTGCCGTCTGACAGCATGATGCGCCCGCAGATGCAGAGCGCGACCGTCGATGAAACGCTTGTGATGATGGAGGCGGCGGGCGATGTGATCGCGACGTTCTGGAACAACGCCGATCAATTCGACACCCGCATCGGCTTTCACCCCTCGATCCGCAACTTCGCCTATCTCGACGGTAAGGCGCTGTTCTTCGACACCTTCCCGCCGCTGATCCACTACAGTCGAGAGGAAATGGGGCGCATGCTGCTGTTGTTTTCGGACAAGGCGTTGATGCGCTGGGTCGGGCCATTGGTGCAAACCAAGGTCACCGGGATTCAGGACGAATGGTATTCGGCACCCGAAACGCTGGTCGGTCTTGTGGGCTCGGCCTGCCGCCTGCGCCCGAACGATGCCGAGGCCTATCTGGAGTGGGGTCGCGACTTCATCCAACGCCGCATGTCGCGCTGGGCGGATGAAGCGCTGCCACATCTTCAGGAACCGCCGCGATTGCCGGGATACTGGACCGGGTTCCGCAAACTGCTTGGGTTGCAGGGGGAACCGAACGTCTCGTAATCCGCGACGCGCGACCTGATGCGGATCAATGTTGGTTCATGTTCAGGATGTTAACCTGTCCCCGTCTCTGACAGGGAAAGGGAGCAATCATGTATTTGAATATCCTGGTGCCCATCGCGCTTGATAACGATGATGGGCGGTCCGCGCAGGCTATAGCCGTGGCAAAAGAACTGGCCACCGACACCGCACGGATCACGTTGCTACATGTGGTCGAATCCGTGCCGAGCTATGCAATCAGCTATATCCCGGACGATATTCTGGCCGCGACGCGCAAGGGCATTGCATCCGAACTCGCGCGCCTGGCGGCCGATATCGGCGCCAAGGCCGAAATCATCGACGGCCATTCCGGACGGTCGATCCTCGACTATGCCGAAGAACACGGAAACGATCTGATCGTGATCGCGTCGCATCGGCCGGGAATGCAGACGTTGCTGCTTGGCTCGACCGCCACGCATGTCGTCCGCCACGCAAAATGTTCAGTCCACGTGTTGCGCTGATTGACAATCGGGTCGCGCACTGCACCTCCTGCCCGAAAGGAGGTGTGCATGGACGAAGCCCTGAGGCTAGATACACGCGACGGACTGCCCGACGCACTGCGCGTTCTGCTGCAAAGCTATCCGCGCGAGACATGGCCCGCGCATGACAACTTCGCGGGCCTTGTTGCGTTCTGGCTGGACCGGCACCTGATGTTCCGCAAGCTGATGACGGCGCTGATCGACGATGCGGAGCAGGCCGTTGACCGCAGGATCGATGCACAGTCCCATGCCGCCAAGCTGTCGCGCTACGGGTCGATGCTGTTGCAGAACCTGCACGGCCATCATCAGATCGAAGATCATCACTATTTCCCGATACTGAGCGCGCGGGAGCCTATTCTGAACAAAGGCTTCGAACTGCTCGATTCCGATCACCACGCCATGGACGGTTTGCTCAACCGCTTCGCCGACGGGGCTAATGGCGTGATTGAGGGGCGGATCGAGCCCGGTGCCTTCCGCACTGATTTGCTCAGCTTCCAGTCCATGCTTGACCGCCACCTCGTTGATGAAGAAGAGCTCATCGTGCCGGTGATCCTGAAACACGGACCCGGGGGCCTTGGCTGACGGGTTTACTTGGTCGCCCGGCCCATGCCACATGTGCCGGCAGACCAAGACGGAGCCCCGCGCATGGACATCGACGATCTGGCCGACCGTATTCTTGCGGGGGAACGCCGCGCTCTGGCCCGGGCGATCACATTGGTTGAAAGCCGGCGTGAGGATCACCGCGCGCAGACCATCGCCTTGTTCGACCGACTCAAGGGGCATGACCGCGAGGCGCTGCGTATCGGCCTTTCGGGCACGCCCGGTGTGGGCAAATCCACCTTCATCGAGGCGTTCGGCTTGATGCTCACCGCGCAGGGTCTCAACGTCGCGGTGCTGGCCGTCGATCCGAGTTCCGCGCGCTCCGGTGGGTCGATCCTTGGTGACAAGACGCGGATGGAGCGCCTGTCGCGCGATCCCAACGCCTTCATCCGTCCGTCGCCGTCGCAATCGCATCTCGGCGGCGTCGCCCGCCGCACCCGCGAGGCGATCGACCTGTGCGAGGCCGCCGGGTTCGACGTTGTCCTGATCGAAACGGTGGGCGTCGGCCAGTCCGAAACCGTGGTGGCGGAGATGTCCGACCTGTTCCTGCTGTTGCTGGCGCCGGCGGGCGGCGACGAATTGCAGGGCGTCAAGCGCGGCATCATGGAGATGGCTGACATCATCCTGATCAACAAGGCGGATGGCGACCTCAAGGCGACGGCCACCCGCACCTGCGCCGATTACGCAGGCGCGCTGCGCCTGTTGCGCAAACGTCCGCAGGATCCGGATGGATTTCCCAAGGCGATGACCGTCTCGGCGCTCGAGGATACGGGGTTGCAAACCGCGTGGGACGAAATGCAAACCCTCACGCAATGGCGGCGCGAGCACGGCCATTTTGCAGCACGCCGCGCCGCGCAGGCGCGATTCTGGTTCGAGGCGGAATTGAAGCAATCGTTGCTGGCGCGGCTTGAGCGGGAACCGATGAAAGGTCTGGTCCGGTCGCTGGGTCAGGCCGTTGAAGACGGCGCCAAGACCCCCAGCCAGGCAGCGGACGAAGTGCTGTCCCAGCTTGAAGGTCGGCAATCCCCGGTTGCGTGATCCGAAGGCACGCCTGCGGCGCACTGGTTTGAGCTTGGATGGCCTTCGGCCATTCAAGCGGTCTGGGGGCTCTGCCCCCGACGCCGCAAGCGGCGCCTCCCCTGAGGTATTTGTGAAACAGAGAAGTGGGGTGGGAGGTCCACCCCCTGCGCGTTGCGACAGGGGGCTTCTCCGTTTGCGGTCATCGGCGCCTCCGCCTGCACCGCCGATACAGAAGACGTGAGTCGGGTTGAGAATGTGTTTCTTCTCTGTTTGAAAAATACCTTGGGGGGAATGCCGCGCTTGCGCGGCAGGGGGCAAAGCCCCCGACCTGTCGGAGCGCCGGAGGCGGTTCGATGCAAAATGCCCGAACTTCGGGCCGACTCCCGGTTTTCCGGCGCCGCCCCACTTGACGCCTTACCCGCATCCCTCTAAGGACAGCCAACAAGATTCCGGGCGCTGCCAGACGGCGCCCTTTCATATTGGTGGGAGCCCGTTCTTCCGCTTCTGATAAAACGAGGATGAACCCATGTCGCGTGTTTGCGAACTGACCGGTAAAGGCCCGATGACTGGCAACAATGTCAGCCATGCCAACAACAAGACACGTCGGCGTTTCCTGCCGAACCTGAACGATGTGACGCTGCAATCCGAGACGCTCGGCCGCGGCATCAAGATGCGCATTTCCGCTCACGCGCTGCGCAGCGTCGATCACCGCGGTGGTCTCGACAAGTTCTTGGCCAAGGCCAAGGACACCGAACTGTCGGCGAACGCGCTGAAGGTCAAGAAAGAGATCGCCAAGGCGCAATCCGCGCAGGCGTAAACCTCTTTTTCCAAACGGTTTTTGCAGCCTCGTTCGGGTCTCCGGGCGGGGCTGTTTCCATTTGTCACGTTGTCCCTGCGTGGCGAGATCGTACACCCGCCGCATGCGTGTTTCGCTTCGATATCTTGCCATAAGCCTGATGGCGCTCGTGATCGGTTTCACGAGCGTTCAGCTGGCTGCGGCCCGGGGCCAGCCCCCCGCCGTCGGCATGATGGAGATTTGCACCGGCACCGGGCCCATTCACATTCTCGTCGACGAAAATGGTGAGCCAACGGGCAACATCATGATCTGCCCGGATTACGCTTTGGCGTTCTTCGCGGACCCTCGGCCGCAGTCGACGACAGCCGAACGATCTGAAATCTGGCAGAGGATCTGGCGCGACCGGACATCGACAGTCACGGGCGGCCAGATCATCCCCGAGTCGCATGCCCGAGGCCCGCCGCGTTCTGTCTGAACCTCGATCAACTCACCCACTTCAGACAGAAAGATACAGATATGTTGAAGACATCACTCTTCGCCGGGGCTTTCGCCCTGCTTGTTGCAGCACCCGCGTTCGCGGAAATCGAAATCCATGATTCCTACGCGCGGTCCGCATCTCCGACCGCGCAAACCGGGGCCGCGTTCATGATGATCCGGAACACCGGGACCGAGGCGGATCGGTTGATCGGCGCGAGCAGCGATGTGGCGGCCCGCACCGAATTGCACACCCATCTCGAGGGGGAAAACGGCGTGATGCGGATGGTCCATGTCGAGGAAGGGTTCGAACTTCCTGCCGAGGGCGAGATCGCGATGGTGCGCGGCGGCAAACACGTCATGCTCATGGGGCTGAACGACTCGTTGGAGCAGGGCGAGACCGTGACGATCACCCTGACATTTGAAAAGGCGGGGGACATCGTTGTGGACGTCCCGGTCGATCTGGAGCGTCAGGACCACGGGGGCATGATGGACCACGGCAACATGAACCAATCCGGCAACTGATCGGATGGGCCAGGGCGGGCCACTCCCGCCCTAGCCACCCGCAAGAACGCGGTCGACCCAGCGCGGCACCGTTTCGCTGGCCGGCCCGGTGATGTGGTATTCGAATGCGTAGGACATATCGCTGTCGCGCAAGTTCAATTCGACGGTCCGCGCCCCGGCGATCCGGGCCTCTTCGACGAAACCGGCGGCGGGATAAACCTGACCGGACGTCCCGACCGCCGCAAAAAGATCGCAGGCCTGAAGCGCATCGAGAATGCGCTCCACGTGATAGGGCATCTCACCGAACCAGACGATATCCGGACGCGCCTTGGGTGCGCCGCAGGAGGGGCAGATCTCGCCAACTGACATGTCCAGAGGCGCAGGCCAGCGATACGCGCAAGCGGCGCAGAGCGCGCTGTCCAGCTGGCCGTGCATATGGATCACGTCGGCCCCGGCCTTTTCATGCAGCCCATCGACGTTTTGCGTGACCAGCATCAGCTCTCCCGACCAATCCGCCTGCAATCTGGCCAGCGCCGCATGTGCCGCGTTCGGCGCAGCGTCGGCAGCCTGACGGCGCCGTGCGTTGTAGAACTCATGCACCAGAGCCGGGTTGCGCCCGAAGGCGTCAGGGGTCGCCACGTCCTCGATCCGGTGCTGCGCCCAAAGGCCGCCTTCGTCCCGAAAAGTCCCCAGACCGCTTTCCGCCGATATACCGGCACCCGTCAGGATGACGATCCGTTCGATTCCTTGCATCTGTGACCTTTTCCCAATCCCGCGCCTGCGGTACTCAAACCGAATGACACACCGTATCCTCTTTGTCTGTCTGGGCAATATCTGCCGGTCGCCGACGGCCGAGGCTGTGACGCGTGCCAAGGCCGCTGCGCGCGGGCTGTCCCTGGATCTCGATAGTGCCGGAACCGGCGATTGGCATATCGGCAAGCCGCCTTATCCACCGATGCAGACGGCGGCAAGAGCGAAAGGCTACGATCTGTCGTCGCTCCGCGCGCGGCAGGTCATGCCTGCGGATTTCGACAGGTTCGACCGGATCATCGTGATGGATGACGACAACGCTTCTGATCTGGCTGCGTTCGGACCGTCAGAGCATGTGTCGCGGTTTACGGATTATCTGTGTGGACCCGGTGCCGCCTATGTCCCGGACCCGTACTTCACCCGCGATTTCGACGGGGCGCTCGCGCTGATCGAAGACTGCGCCGAGGGGTTGCTGGACGCCCTCGACGGTCAGCTTTGATAGACCGCGCGGGTCACGAAATACGTGACGGGTAGCGCGACCAATGCGCCGATCACCGCCGCGGCCACGATCGGGACAAGCGTGTCGAACCCTGCGGTCAGAACCGCGATGATCGCGGTGCCGGCAAGGGTGGTGCCGATCAGGGAATACAGGATACTGGCAAGTCGGAACATCGGAGCCTCCACTCAAAAGATTTGAGAGAGATATTCCGCGTTTCGGACGCGTTTGCCTTGATCCCGATCAAACCGGGCGGGGGGCGTCCGATCTCTGTGGCCCCAGCGCCGCATATGTTTCGGCCAGGGCAAGAAACGCGCTGCGCCTGTGACACCAGGGCGGCGGCCCGTCGATATGGGTCGATTGCCATTCGACACGTGTCTTGGGACAGCGGCAGGCGCCACAGGCGGTGAAGGTCGCCTTGAGTTCGGTGAACACGAGCGGGGCGTTGTGCTCCGTGAGATGCAGCCTACTTTGACGTTTCATTCATGACGTGAAACGCCCCCCAAAGCCCTCACACCGCTCCCTGTCAGACGAGGTGTCTCCCAAGAGATAAGACCGGCTTTCAGGCGCAATTCCGGCAGAGCGCGGCGGTCGGAACCGCTTTCAGCCGCTCTTCCGAGATCGCATCACCGCATTTGGCGCAGATGCCATAGGACCCGTCGTCGATCCGACCGAGCGCCGCGTCGATCCGGCGGAGCTCTTCCAGATCCGCAATACCCCGTGCCTCCAGAACCTCGTCCCCCTGACGTTCGGACGCGCGATCCTCCCAGTCCTTGGGCATCGGATCGTCGAGCTTGTCCTCGATCTCGGACAACTCCCCCGTCAGTTCGGCCCGGCGTTTGAGAAGCATCTCTTTGATTGCGTTGAGGTCCATCTTGGGTCTCCCTTCATGTTGCGTGTGATTTTGGGCAAGAAGGCACCCGACCGCTTTGATGTCGCTCAAATGACGCTTTATTCCGTGTCGGGGTCTGCCACGTCGACCACCTGCAACCCGATATCGCCGATCACGGTGTTACGGCCCAGATCCCGGTGCATCAGGACGCCGTCAGCGATATAGAGGTTGCCCACGTCAAAGATGAACGGACCGACTCCGGCCGACGCGATGCGCACCTTGTCTGTGCCCGCGATGGCCGGTCGACCCTTGAGGGTGGTGTATTCCGACCCGTCGGGTATCAGCGCGAAGCGCGTGGGATCAGAGTTGGCGGCAAGGTTGCTGACGATATAGATAATTTCGTCGTAATCGGTGATCCGGTCCGCCCGGAAATAGCAGGCGCCTTCGTAGCCGCCCAAGGCCACCGCCGTCAGCCCGGCGACCGCGATGGTGACCGGTGCCGTGACGATGGCCGTTGCCGTGCTCATCGCCCCTCCGGCCCCCGCCGCGACGCTGCTGCCCGCCGCTGTGGCGCTGCTCACCGCACTGCCGATCATGCTGACCCCGGTGACAGGGTTGTTGAGCGTATAGACCCCGGCTGCGCGCACGCCTTCGGTGGCGACAGTGGCAACGGTTCCAGCGGTGGATTTGGCAGCCTGTCCGGCCTTGCCCGCCAGAATGCTGGGGCGGAAATCGCAGACATCGGCCTGTGCGTGGGACGCTGCCAGCATAAGGGCGGCGATGAGAATCGGGCGCATTTGTTGGTCCTGCTCGGGGTTTTTACACATTCTACCGCAGATAGGCCCTTCGCGCAGGGGGGTGTTCATCACGAAACGGGGATCGGCGGAGGCTTGCGTAGTCTAATTGCCTGCTCGCGCCGATGCAGTCGTTTGGAACCGGGCAGGGGATGGCCGTGGCCCGCCGCACCTTGTTCCGAGGTCGCCATTGTATGTCGGACAGATCCCGACGACCTAGATCCCCGCGCTGGCGTCACCAAAGCGGCTGGCCGGGGGGCGGTCCTCCGCTGCCCGAGGGCGCTCCGCGCTGTTCTTGGGCAGAACGTAGGGTGCGTGTTCACACGCACCGATGTGACGGTTGACGAGGGCATGGTGCGTGAGATCACGCACCCTACGCCGCGTCTCCAGTTGCTGCGCGGCCTTCCAGCAAGGCCGAAACTGAAACATCCTCGTCCAGCGCCTCCCAATGCAGGCCAAAGGCACTGATCTGAACCGCGCCCAATTGTTCGAGCGTTGCGTTGTCCAGTCTTGGAAACCACGCCAAAGGCACACCCAGAGTTCGGCCGTCGGATAGGGAGACCCACATCCTGCTTTCGTCAAATGTTACGTCAGTTGCCGAAATGGTCATACCACGTATCCTCGATCAGATGACGATGCTCGGAAATCATCGCAGCCAGGGCGCGTAAAGTACGGGGATCAAACCCGTCGCTTCGCTCGATGCTGACCGGGTGAAGCCAGAACTTCGCTTCGCCACCGCCTTTCATCACATGGATATGGACCGGTTCACGCGGATCGCCTTCGTTGGAATAGAAGAAGAACCGGAAACCGGAATGACGAAAGACCGTTGGCAAGGGGACGATACCATGAGTTCATTGCGAACTCACGCTAAAGGTAAATGTCCTAAGATTAGGTGAAGTCGAAAAAATGAAAGGCGTTCGATATCACTTAAGCTACCGCGGTCTCACCCATCCATCTTCAACGCCGAGATAAACGCTTCCTGCGGGATATCGACCTTGCCGAACTGGCGCATCTTCTTCTTGCCGGCCTTCTGCTTTTCCAGAAGCTTCTTCTTCCGGGTGGCGTCGCCGCCATAGCATTTGGCGGTCACGTCCTTACGCAACGCAGCTAAGGTCTCGCGCGCGATGACCTTGCCGCCGATGGCCGCTTGGATCGGGATCTTGAACATGTGGCGCGGGATCAGGTCCTTGAGTTTTTCGCACATCGCCCGGCCACGCGTCTCCGCGCGGTCGCGGTGGACCATTGTTGACAAAGCATCCACGGGTTCGTCGTTCACCAGGATCTGCATCTTGACGAGGTTGTCCTCGCGGTAGCCGATCATCTGGTAGTCGAAGCTGGCATAGCCCTTGGTGACGGATTTCAGACGGTCGTAGAAATCGAACACCACCTCGTTCAGCGGCAGGTCATAGACCACCATCGCCCGGTTGCCGACATAGGTCAGATCGAGCTGAAGCCCGCGCCGGTCCTGGCAGAGCTTGAGCACGTCGCCCAGGTATTCGTCCGGCACGAGGATCGACGCCTTGATGCGGGGCTCTTCGATATGGTCGATGGTGGACGGGTCGGGCATGTCGGCGGGGTTGTGCAATTCCAGCATCTCCCCGTCCTTGGTGTAGACGTGGTAGATCACCGACGGCGCCGTGGTGATCAGGTCGATGTCGTATTCGCGCTCCAAACGGTCGCGCACCACTTCGAGGTGCAACAGTCCAAGGAAGCCGCAGCGAAACCCGAAGCCAAGCGCGGCCGAGGTTTCCATCTCGGAAGTGAAGGACGCGTCATTCAGCGACAGCTTCTCAATCGCGCCGCGCATGTCTTCGAAATCGTTGGCATCCACCGGGAACAACCCGCAGAACACCACCGGGATCGACGGTTTGAAGCCGGGCAGGGCAACTTCGCAGCCCTTTTTCTCGGTCGTGATCGTGTCGCCGACACGGGTATCACTGACCTGCTTGATCTGCGCGGTGATATAGCCGATCTCGCCGGGGCCAAGCTCTTTGACCTCCTGCATCGCGGGGCGGTACACGCCGATCCGGTCGATGTCGTAGGTTCCGCCGGTCTTCATCATCTTGATGCGTTGGCCCTTTTTCAGAACCCCGTCGATGACGCGGACGATGACGACGACGCCCAGATACGGGTCGTATTTGCTGTCCACCAGCATCGCCTTGAGTGGCTTCGTCGGGTCGCCCTCGTGCGGCGGCGGCAGGCGCTTGACGATGGCTTCCAGCACCGCCGGAATACCGACGCCTGTCTTGGCCGAAATCTCCAGCGCATCGGACGCGTCAATGCCGATCACATCCTCGATCTGCTCTTTCACGCGCTCGGGTTCCGAGGCGGGCAGGTCGATCTTGTTGAGCACCGGCACGATCTCGTGATCCGCGTCGATGGCGGTATAGACGTTCGCCAGCGTCTGCGCCTCGACGCCTTGGGTGGCGTCGACGACCAGCAGCGACCCTTCAACGGCGCGCATGGAGCGGCTGACTTCGTAGGCGAAGTCCACGTGCCCGGGCGTGTCGATCAGGTTGAGGATATAAACCTCGCCATCCTCGGCCTTGTATTCGATCCGAACCGTGTTGGCCTTGATCGTGATGCCGCGCTCGCGCTCGATATCCATCGAGTCGAGCAGCTGCTCCTTCATCTCCCGTTCCGTCACGGTGTTCGTGGATTGGATCAGCCGGTCGGCCAGGGTGGATTTCCCGTGGTCGATATGGGCAACGATGGAGAAATTGCGGATGTGCGAAAGCTCTGTCATGGGCCGGATATGATGCGGTTTTGGGGTCTGGTCAAGGTGGCGCGAAAGGCGGGCGCGGATTGACAAAAGGTGATTTGAAAACAGCTTTGGTTTCGGGCATCCTGAGGTCAGGCGAAGAACTGCAAAGCCGGGCAGAAGACCCGGCGCGGTATGAGCGGAAGCGAGCAGGCAACATGAGATTTTTGGCGGCACTCCTGATGACGGCACTGGTTGCCGGATGTGGTGGAAACCGGATCGACCGGAGCGACGGTGTCGTCGTGACCCGATTATCGACCGGACCGATCAGCCGGGCGTGCCTGTCGTCGGATCGCCAGGCGCGCAATTCGCAGTTGTGTGGCTGCATCCAGACCGTTGCGAACCAATCGCTGTCTGGTGCGGATCAACGCAAGGCGTCGCGGTTTTTTAAGGACCCGCAGCGCGCCCATGACGTCTGGATGTCGCAAACCCCTTCGGACGATGCGTTCTGGGAACGGTACAAGGTGTTCGCGGCGCGGTCAGAACAATTCTGCCGCGGTTACTGATCCCGGTCCAGAAACGCCCGCACCGACGCTTCGAACTCACGCGGCGTTTCGGCGTGGAGCCAATGACCCGCCTCGGGGATTTTCGCGAAGCGCGCCTTGGGGAACAGGCTCTTGATGGTGGGCCGGTGATCGGCGCTGACATAGTCGGACAACGCACCGGACAGGAAAAGCGTCGGCTTGTCGAATGTTCCGCCGATCTCGGGAAAGCCGAGGATCTTGTCCATCTCAGCGGCAAGAGCGTCGAGATTCAGCTTCCACCGCTTTCCCTTCACATCCAGCGACTGCGTGAAGAACGCCTGCAAGGTCGGGTCTTCCACAATCCGCGCGAGTTGCGCTGCGGCGTCAGACCGTTTTTCGACCTGCGACAGATCAACCGCGCGCATCGCTTCGATGAACTGGATCTGCGAATGTGTGTACGTCACGGGCGCGATATCCGCCACGATCAGGCGGTTCACCAACTCCGGTCGGGTCAGCGCGAGAACCATCGCTGCCTTACCGCCCATCGAATGTCCGACCACATCCATCGGTCCGGCTTGCGCATCGATCACCTTCGCCAGATCTTCGGCCATATCGGGATAGCTGTGACTGTCCGACCAGAAGCTGTCGCCGTGATTGCGCAGGTCCACCGCCGTGACAGGGCCGCGATCCGAGAGCCGTTTGGCGATCACGCCCCAGTTGCGGCCAGAGCCGTAAAGACCGTGTACGATCAACAGGGGCATGGCGGGTCCGGTGGAGTCTGTAAACAGCGTGTTCAGCATTTGCCATGCATACTGCGCCTCATCGTTCTTGAGCAAGGGGGCGCGCGCGCTTAAGTGCAGGTCATGGAACATGTCGAGATGATCAAGAAAAACGCCGATACCCTGCGGTCACTCATGGCCGCGCGTCTGGGGCTGAAGCACGGATCGCTCTCCCGGCGTGTGGCCAAGGCGGGCCGTCGCTTGCCGCCTGGCGTCCGCAACGACATCGCCATCGTGGCCGAGGCGGAGAAAATGGCACGCAATCCCAAGCTGGCGATGCGTCTGGATCGCAACACCACCAAAAGCGCCTATGATCGCGCGTCGGTGCATCTCAAAGCGATCGACGTTGTGGAACGCCGCAAGGGCATTGCCCTGTCGATCCTCGGCAGCATGGCCTTCAACATCTTGGCGGTGGTGTTCCTGCTCATCGTGGTCCTGCGCTGGCGCGGCCTCGTCTGAAGCCGTTGACGCCCTGACGGCTCACCCTAGGTGCGGGGTCATGGAAAACGCACTCATCATCGGATCAAGCGGAGGGATTGGAACCGCTCTGACACAGGCGCTGACCGCGCGCGGCGTGGCCGTCACCGGGCTATCAAGGAGCGGCGATGGTCTCGATGTGACGGATGAGGCCAGTGTCGAAAACGCCCTTGGTGCGCTCAATGGGACGTTTGATCTGGTGTTCGTCGCGACCGGCGCGTTGGAGATCGACGGCGCCGAACCGGAAAAGACCCTGCGCCACGTGACCGCCGACGCGATGATCGACCAGTTCAAACTCAATACGGTGGGGCCGTCGCTCGTGCTCAAGCACGCGATGCGTCTGTTGCCGCGCAAGGGCCGCGCGGTTTTCGCCGCCCTATCGGCGCGCGTGGGCTCGATCGGGGATAATCGTTTGGGCGGCTGGTACAGTTACCGCACGTCCAAAGCCGCGCTGAACCAAATGATCCACGGCGGTGCGATCGAACTGGCCCGGACGCACAAGGATCTCATCTGCGTCTGCCTGCATCCAGGCACGGTGGAGACCCCGTTCACCGAGAAATACGTGGGACATAACCCGTCGGTCCCGGCGAGCGAAGCCGCAGAAAATCTGCTGTCGGTGCTGGACGGCCTGTCGCCCGACGATTCCGGCAAGTTTTTCGACTGGCAGGGAAAAGAGGTACCGTGGTGACGCGGCTTGTTCTGGTTCTGGGCGATCAGCTGACCGACACGCTGTCAGCGCTGGACGCCGCAGACAAGGCATCTGACGTGGTCGTCATGGCCGAGGTGTCGGAAGAGGCGACCTACGTTCAGCACCATCCCAAGAAGATCGCTTTCATTTTCGCCGCCATGCGCAAATTCGCGCAGCGCTTGCGGGATGATGGCTGGGATGTGCGCTATAGTCAGCTCGACGACAGCGACAACGCGGGCTCCATTCCCGGCGAATTGCTGCGCCGTGCCGAGGACACTGGCGCGTCCGAAGTGATCTCCACGCAGCCCGGGGAATGGCGGCTGATCCAGGCGCTGGAAGACATGCCGCTCAAGCTGACGATGAAACCCGACACGCGGTTCATCAGCACGCAGGACGAGTTCGACACTTGGGCGGAAGGGCGCAAGGCGCTGCGCATGGAATATTTTTACCGCGACATGCGGCGCAAGACCGGCCTTCTTATGAATGGCGATGACCCGGAGGGCGGCAAGTGGAACTACGATTCCGAAAACCGCAAACCGGCCCCCGATGATATCGCTTTCAGCGGCCCGATGCAGTTCACGCCGGACGACACCGTGAACGAGGTGCTCGATCTGGTCGAGGCTCGTTTCGGCAATTCCTTCGGGTCGTTGCGCCCGTTCTGGTTCGGTACCGATCAGGAGCAAGCCCGCCGCGCGCTGACGCATTTCATCACCTACGCCTTGCCGCGCTTCGGGGATTTTCAGGACGCGATGATGAACGACAATCGCTTCCTTTATCACGCGATGATCTCGCCCTACCTGAATGTCGGCCTGCTGGACCCGATGGAGGTCTGCAAGGCCGCCGAAGATGCTTACAAAGAAGGCCATGCCCCGCTCAATGCGGTTGAGGGCTTCATCCGCCAGATCATCGGCTGGCGGGAATACGTGCGGCGCATCTATTTCCGCGAAGGTCCGGACTATCCGCGCCGGAACGCGTTGAACCACCAGCGCAAGCTGCCGGATTTCTACTGGACCGGCGACACCGACATGAACTGCCTGTCCAAGGCGATCACTCAGACCGCCGACGAGGCTTACGCGCACCACATCCAGCGGCTGATGGTGACGGGCAATTTCGCGCTGCTGGCGGGCATCAATCCGCACGAGGTGCATGAGTGGTATCTGCGCGTTTATATCGACGCCTTCGAATGGGTTGAGGCGCCCAACGTGGTCGGGATGAGTCAGTTTGCGGATGACGGGATCATCGCGTCCAAGCCCTACGTTTCGTCCGGGGCCTACATCAACCGGATGTCGGATTACTGCAAATCCTGCCGCTACAAGGTGCAGGACAAAACAGGCGAAGACGCCTGTCCGTTCAACCTGCTCTATTGGCATTTTCTGGATCGCCACGCCGAAAAATTCAGCAGCAACAACCGAATGAACCAAATATACGCAAACTGGAAACGGATGGACGAGGATCGCAAGAAAACAATCCTGTCTGAAGCTGAGGCCTTTCTAGACGGCTTGAGTTGAAGTTTTGGGTCTACCCAAAACCGCGATGGGTCAACTCATCGCGCCGCCATGTCAACTCAACCCGAAACTACGATGCATCGTCACCCGTACTGCGCCACCGGCGTTCCCGCGATGGCAGCCATGTTCAGCAAACCGCGCGGCGTGATCCCCGGCGTCACCACATGCGCGCGGTTGCCCATGCCCATGAGGATCGGCCCCACCTCCAGACCGCCGGCGCGCATCTTGAGGATGTTGCGTACGGCAGACGCCGCATCGGCGTGCCCGAAGATCAACACGTTGGCGACGCCCTGCATCCGATTGCCGGGCAACAGACGTTCCCGCAACTCCGGATCAAGCGCCGCATCCACGTTCATCTCGCCCTCGTAGCAGAAGTCGCGTGGCTCTGAATCAAGCAGCGCAATCGCCTCGCGCAACCGTCGGCCCGATCCTTCCGCCTGGTTTCCGAATTGCGACTGCGAACAGAAGGCGATGTTCGGCGTCAGACCAAAGCGCCGCACATGCCGCGCCGCGCCAATCGCCGATTGCGCCAATTCCGCCGCAGTGGGCAACGACCGAACATGCGTATCCGCGATAAACAGTGGCCCGTCTTCGAGGATCATCATGCTTAGCGCGCCATGCGGCGTGTGCTTTTCCGATCCGAGGACCTGCGTGACGTAGTTCAGATGCCAACGGAATTCGCCAAAGGTGCCGCAGATCAGGCTGTCTGCCTCGTCGCGGTGCACCATGACGGCGCCGATGGCCGTGTTGTTCGTCCGCATGATCGCGCGGGCCAGATCCGGGGTCACACCGCGCCGTGCCATGATCTTGTGATAGGTCTCCCAGTAATCGCGGTAACGGGGGTCGTTTTCCGGGTTTACCAACGTGAAATCCCGCTCTGGCCTGATTTCGAGACCAAGCCGTTCACAGCGCAGGGCGATCACCTCCGGGCGACCGATCAGGATCGGCGTTTCCGTGGTTTCCTCCAGGATCGCCTGTGCCGCGCGCAATACGCGTTCATCCTCGCCCTCTGCGAAGACGATCCTCCGCGCGCCGGTTGCGGCGGCATCGAACACCGGACGCATGAGCAGGGCGGACTTGTAAACGCTGGCGTCCAGCTTCGCCTTGTAAGCCTTGAGATCTTCGACCGGCCGCAGCGCGACGCCCGATTCCATCGCGGCCTTGGCAACGGCGGTCGATACGACGCCGGACAGGCGTGGATCAAAAGGTTTGGGAATAAGGTATTCCGGCCCGAAGGTCAGTTGCTCGCCGCGATATGCAGCCGCCGCCTCGGCGCTCGTCGTGGCGCGGGCCAGCTTGGCAATGCCCTCGACGCAGGCGATCTGCATGTCGTCGTTGATCTCGGTCGCGCCGACATCCAGCGCGCCGCGGAAGATGAACGGAAAGCAGAGCACGTTGTTGACCTGGTTCGGAAAGTCGCTGCGCCCCGTCGCCATGATTGCGTTTGGCGCAACCTCACGCACCTCGTCGGGCAGGATTTCCGGTGTCGGATTGGCAAGCGCGAAGATAATCGGGCTGTCAGCCATCTTCGCCACCATAGCTGGGGTGAGCACCTTCGGCCCGCTCAATCCAAGGAACAAATCCGCTCCGTCGATGACGTCGTCCAGCTTGCGCAATTCGCTTTTCTGCGCAAAGGTTGCTTTCTGCGGGTTCATGTCCTCTTCCCGGCCTTCGTAGACCAGGCCGTGAATATCGCAGAGCCAGATGTTTTCGCGCTTCACGCCAAGTTTCACCAGCATGTTCAGACAGGCAATGCCCGCCGCACCCCCGCCGGTGGACACGATCTTTATGTCCTCGAACGACTTTCCCGCGACATGCAGCGCGTTGGTCGCCGCGGCCCCGACGACAATTGCGGTACCGTGCTGATCGTCGTGGAACACGGGAATGTTCATCCGCTCGCGACACAGTTTTTCGACGATGAAACAGTCGGGTGCCTTGATGTCCTCAAGATTGACCGCACCAAACGTCGGCTCCAGCGCGCAGACGATATCGGCAAGCTTTTCGGGATCGCTTTCGTTCACTTCAATGTCGAAGCAGTCGATATTGGCGAATTTCTTGAACAGGACCGCCTTGCCCTCCATCACCGGCTTGGAGGCCAGCGCGCCGATATTGCCCAAGCCCAAAACGGCGGTGCCATTCGTCACCACGGCCACGAGATTGCCTTTCGCCGTGTAGCGTGCGGCGTTCGTCGGATCGGCCTTTATCTCGAGACAGGCTTCGGCCACGCCGGGGCTGTAGGCGCGCGCCAGGTCGCGTCCGTTCGCCAAAGGCTTGGTCGCGCGGATCTCAAGTTTTCCGGGTTTGGGATGTTCGTGGTAGAAAAGCGCTGCCTGGCGCAGCGTCTCATTGGTGTTGTCCGACATGGAAGTCCCCCCGCACATTTTGGTTTAGAGGTAAACGACATAGGTGCGGAGGGAAAGAGCGCGCGGTATCGCGCGCTGCAAGAAGCTTAGTTCAGATATTCCTGAAGATGCGCGATCCGCCGTTCGGCCTGACGGCGTGTCAGGCTCCAATCAAACGGCTCACCCGCGCGCTGCGCGAGTTCCCGCAGTTTGATGGCCTGCTTTTCGGTCATTTCTTCTTCGGGGTCCGGTCCAAGCGTGACCGTCGGATCGAGCACGACGCTGTTGAGCAGTGGCATGATATCCTCCTTTGCTTTGATGGAAAACGCGGTGCTGTCGCGTCAGGTTCCCACGAGCCCTTGCATTCGGCCGCCCGGGCTCGCAATCATGCGGGTCACGGAACAAGGGGGCGGATGCAGATGGACCTGAAAATCGCGGCGCAGGCTGTCCGGGAAAAGGCCTATGCGCCCTATTCCAATTTCAAGGTGGGCGCAGCTCTGCGCGCATCGGACGGCGCGATCTATGTCGGCTGCAATGTCGAAAACGTGGCCTATCCCGAAGGCACCTGCGCCGAGGCTGGCGCCATTGCCGCGATGATCGCGGCAGGGGCGCGGGCCATCACCGAAGCTTACGTGATCGCCGACAGTCCCGACCCGGTGCCGCCTTGTGGCGGATGCCGCCAGAAGCTGGCCGAGTTCGCTGCGGCGGATGTCCCTGTCACGCTGGCCACGACGGACGGACAGGAACGGCAGACCACCGTCGGCAACCTGCTTCCCGGTGCGTTCGGCGCTGGCCATATGGATCGCAGCTGATGGATGCGCGCGCGATCAATGCAACGCTGCGCAAGGGGCAGACGCCGGATGCCGATGCGCTGAGCTGGTTTGCACGAGGCCTTGCCGATGGGACGGTGACAGACGCACAGGCGGGCGCGTTCGCGATGGGCGTGTGCCTTAACGGCCTGACCGATGCGGGCCGCGCCGCCTTCACTGCCGCGATGCGCGACAGTGGGAAGGTTTTGCAATGGAACATGGACGCGCCCGTGCTCGACAAGCATTCCACCGGTGGTGTGGGCGACTGCGTCAGCCTGATCCTTGCCCCCGCGCTGGCCGCGTGCGGCGTGTATGTCCCGATGATCTCGGGCCGCGGTCTAGGCCACACCGGCGGCACGCTCGACAAGCTCGAGGCCATTCCGGGCTTTCGAACCACCCTGTCCGAAGACCAGTTCCGCCATGTCGTCGGCGAAGTCGGCTGCGCCATCGTCAGCGCCAGCGCGGATATCGCGCCCGCTGACAAACGGCTCTACGCGATCCGCGACGTGACGGGGACGGTCGAAAGCCTCGATCTAATCACGGCGTCGATCCTGTCAAAGAAACTTGCGGCGGGGCTCGAAGGGCTTGTGCTGGACGTCAAATGCGGGTCGGGGGCCTTCATGAAATCCGCCGATGATGCCCGCGCACTTGCGCGCGCCCTCGTCGATACGGCAAACGCCACGGGCTGTCAGACCTCGGCGCTCATCACCGATATGTCGCAACCTCTGGCCCCGAGCCTTGGCAACGCACTCGAAGTGATCGACGTGATGCGCGTTCTGACCGGGGCCACGTCAGGCCGCCTGCTGGACCTCACGATTGCGCTGGGCGCAGCTCTATTGGAACAGGCCGGGATCGAAAACGGCACCGACAAGATGAACAAGGCGATCAGCAGCGGCGCGGCGGCGGAAAAATTCGGCGCGATGGTGTACGCGATGGGCGGCCCCGTCCGCTTTGTCGAGGATTGGGCCCGCTTCCTTCCCGAGGCGCCCGTGATCCGCGAAGTTCCCGCGCCGGAAGCGGGAACCGTCACCGCGATCGACGGTGAAGCGCTCGGCCTCACCGTCGTTGAACTTGGCGGAGGCCGCCAGGTCGAGACTGATATCGTCGACCCGGCGGTGGGCCTCAGCGATGTGGTCTCCATCGGCGACACGGTGCGCAAGGGACAACCGCTTGCCCGCATCCACGCGGCCCGTGAAGCACAGGCGGACGCCGCAGAAGAGGCCGTGCGCGCGGCGATCACGCTGGGCAAGGGACCGGCCTCTGTGCCAGATTTGATATTGGAGCATATCGCATGAGCCGCGCCTTTCTGATCGTGATGGACTCCGTCGGTATTGGCGGTGCGCCGGATGCTGACCAATTCTTCAATGCAGGCACTCCTGACACCGGGGCCAACACGGTCTTGCACATCGCCGAAGCCTGCGCCGAGGGCCGTGCCGAAGACGGTCGCAGCGGCCCGTTGCGCGTGCCGACGCTCGATGCGCTGGGCCTTGGCCGTGCGGTCGAACTGGCCTCTGGACACAAAGCCCCCGGCCTTGACGCCGATCCGAGCGGGCGCTGGGGCGCCGCGACGGAGGTCTCCAAGGGCAAGGACACGCCGTCAGGCCATTGGGAACTGGCCGGCCTGCCAGTGCCTTGGGAATGGACCTATCTGCCCGACACAGTGCCATCCTTCCCGGACGATATCACTGCCCGCATCTGCGAATTGGCGGGCACCGACGGGATCCTCGGCAACTGCCACAGCAACGGCATCAAGGTGATCGAGGATTTCGGCGCCGAACATCTGCGCACCGGCAAGCCTATCTGCTACACCTCCGCCGACAGCGTTCTGCAGATCGCGGCGCATGAAGAGGCGTTCGGCCTCGACCGGTTGCTGAAGCTGTGTCAGGACCTCGCGCCGATGTGTCACGACCGCCGCATCGGGCGTGTCATCGCGCGTCCTTTCGTCGGAGAAGAGGGCAATTTCGAACGCACCACCAACCGCCGCGACTATGCCATCGCGCCGCCGGAACCCGTCCTGACGAACTGGGTGCAGGACGCGGGGCAAGCCGTGATCGGCATTGGCAAAATCGGCGACATCTTCTCGATGTCCGGCATCGAGGCGGTCCACAAAGGCTCTGACGCGCAGCTCATGCAGCACTTGGAGCAGCAGGTGAACACCGCGCCCGACGGTGCCCTGATCTTTGCCAATTTCGTCGAATTCGACAGCAAATACGGCCATCGGCGGGACGTGTCGGGCTATGCCCGCGCCCTTGAATGGTTCGACGCGGAACTGGCCAAGCTCCTGCCGAAGCTGAAAGCGGATGACCTGTTGCTCATCACCGCGGATCATGGCAACGACCCGACATGGATCGGAACGGATCACACACGTGAACGCGTGCCGGTTCTGATGGCAGGCGCGGGCACGGGCAGCATTGGCCATGTGGGATTTGTCGATGTCGCGGCCAGCATCGCCACACATCTGGATGTGGCGCCAAGAGGATCGGGGCGGAGTTTCCTGTGATGGATGAAGAACAGCGCGACCGACTGAGCCGCGGCATGGACGAAGAGCAACTTGACCGCATCATGCGCCTGCCCAAGGTCGAACTGCACCTGCACCACGAAGGCGCGGCACCGCCCGCCTTCATCCGGGGCCTTGCCAAAGAAAAATCGGTCAATCTCGGCGGTGTGTTCAAACCCGATGGCAGCTACGCCTTCCGCGATTTCGTACATTTCCTGAGCGTCTACGAGGCGGCGACAAGCGTGCTCAAGACGCCCGAGGATTACGCCCGCCTGACCAAAGCGGTGCTCGAGGAAAGCGCCGCAAATGATGTGATCTACAGCGAAACCTTCCTGTCGCCGGATTTCTGCGGTGGCGGCGATGTCGGCGCGTGGCGCGAATACCTGCATGCGATCATGGACGCCGCCGCTGAGGCCGAGCGCGACCACGGCATCATCTTGCGAGGCATCGTCACCTGCATCCGCCATTTCGGTCCGGACAAGGCCAAGGCCGCTGCGCGCTGTGCGGCCGAAACGGCCGGTGACTGGATCACCGGCTTCGGCATCGCGGGCGACGAAATGAAGGGCAAACCCAAGGACTTCGCCTACGGTTTTGACATGGCGCGCGAAGCCGGACTGCGCCTGACCGCCCATGCGGGCGAATGGGGCGGCGCGCAATCGGTGCGCGATGCGATTGATGACCTCGGGGTCGAACGGATTGGCCACGGCGTCCACGCGATCAACGATCTCCCACTTGTGGACAAGCTTGTGGAGAACGAGATTATCCTCGAAGTTTGCCCCGGTTCCAACGTGAACCTCGATGTCTATCCGAGCCTCGCCGCGCATCCCATTGAAAAGCTGCGCGAACGCGGTGTGAAAGTTACGGTCTCCACCGACGATCCGCCGTTCTTCCACACGACGATGCGTGACGAATACCTCAACCTTGCCCGCACCTTTGGCTGGGATGAGACTGTTTTCTTCGAGATAAACGACACCGCCGCCCGCGCGGCCTTCTGCGACGAGGACACGCGCACGCGTGTCCTCAAACGACTGGAGCGCACATGACCGATCACCTGACCATCGTTGACCACCCGCTTGTGCAGCACAAGCTGAGCCTGATGCGCGAGAAAGACACCTCGACCAAATCGTTCCGTCAATTGCTTCGTGAAATCAGTCACTTGCTGGCCTACGAGGTAACGCGCAACCTGCCGCTCACCACCAAGCGGATCGAAACCCCGCTTTGTGAGATGGACGCGCCGGTGATCGACGGAAAGAAGCTCGCCCTGATCTCGATCCTGCGGGCGGGCAACGGTCTGCTCGACGGCATCCTCGAACTCATCCCGGCGGCGCGGGTGGGCTTTGTCGGCCTTTACCGCGACGAGGAAACTCTCAAGCCGGTGCAATACTATTTCAAGGTGCCCACGCAGCTCGAAGAGCGCGTCACCATCGTCGTCGATCCCATGCTCGCCACCGGCAACAGCTCCGCCGCCGCAATCGACCTCGTGAAAGATGCGGGCGCCAAGAACATCATCTTCCTCTGCCTCCTCGCCGCCCCCGAAGGCGTCGCCCGCATGAAAGAGGCGCATCCCGACGTTCCCATCGTCACAGCCTCGCTGGATTCGCACCTCAACGAGCTGGGCTACATCGTTCCGGGCTTGGGAGACGCGGGCGATCGGATGTTCGGGACGAAATAGGCGCCTTGTGTATCGAACGCACCAACAATCTAGCTGAATTTCGGCCCCGTGTGAATCATCATGCGGGGTATGATTAAGCAGTTGAAAATGCACAGGCACAGCGACGAGACGATCAACACGTCGCTGTATTTCCTACGCGCTCAGATCATCCGTGACGGTGCAGATGGGCTAAAGCATGTCGAAGCCCTGATGAAGCTACGCGGGCTTGCCCTTGACGCCTTACCAGTGCCTGAGAAACGCAACAGGCGGTTTCGCAAGGGTCAGCTACGTCAGGCGATACTTGATGAACTTCGCAAGGGGCCGCGCACGTCACGCCAGATCGCAGAGGCCATAGGGCATGACCGGAGCAACTTTGCTCACACGCTGCAAGCACTCAAAGCGCGTGGTGTGATTAGGCTGGATGGGTGGGTTTGGTCAGTTGGCTAGTAGCTTTTTTGACCCTCTGAAAACGGTAGCACTTGCCGCTTCAAACAGCGGAAGATTGCGCTCCCAACTAGAAGACACACCATCTACCGCTTCTTCCAAAGCCCTCTCTAACTCAATTATTCGCGTATCGGCTTTGTCTAGGATCGCCATCATCGCCTTGAGCGCAGCCATCATGGACTTACGTTCTTGTGCAGCGCGTTCTACCGAAACGCCGGGACGCGGCAGATCAAATCCCTGGGCAGTCTTCATCTCTATCCACTCAGCCATTGCCTGCTGTGTGTTTTCAAGCGCCTCTTCACGAGTATCACCGTCAGACATGCAGCCTTGAAGGTCTGGTACAAAACCCACAAATCCGCCGCCGTCTTCCTCAGAAAGAGGAAGGATTACAATAACATAGTCAGCCATCGCCTTTATCCTCCTCAGCATCTTGGTGCGCTGATACATAACCTACCAGCTTCTTTATGTATATCGGTTTAATTGGGCGATTTGATGGAATCGTCAAGATGCCCTCCAAGTGTTCGCTACTCACTTTCCAGTGCGATCCACCCCCGCTAGGGGGCGCGCATTCTAAATTGTAGTATTCGCAAACTTTTTGAACTTCTTTGATTGTCCAATCATCTCTGGGGTTTATCCCCATCTTTTCCAATATCTTTTTAGCTTTGGCCACACACCACTCCGACTCAATCTATAGTTTAGTGTGGCAAAATGACATTTATCGTCAAGCCGCCCGTTGCCAGTAGCCCTTCCAGTTGCGCGACACACTTGCGTCCATTGCATTACTAACCAGCGCGTGTGCCAGTGCACCGTTGTCGGTGCGGCGATTGTCTTCCAGCCATGCGGCGTGGTTCGCGTACTGGTAAAGGTACTGCGGGCCAACACAATGGTGCTGACACATGATCATGCCGAATAGACCTTTACACTCAATACCCTGACGGGCAGTCTTGGCTCACATCTGTGGGGACAGAGACATGATCAGACTATCGCTGGCCGCCTTGGCCGTTGCGGGCCTTGTGGCTTTTTCGACGAGTGGGGCGGTTGCCCAGGGGTTGCAGGTCACGCCACCGGCCGAACTTCCTCCGGCGGGTTTCGAGGAGCGGCAATATGTCGACAGCCGGGGCTGCGTTTACGTGCGCGCGGGGGTGGACGGGGCCGTAAACTGGGTGCCGCGGGTCGCACGGGATCGTCAGCCGATCTGTGGCCAGCAGCCGACGCTCGTCCGCCAGCAGCCCGTCACCGTGGCTGAGGCCGGGCCTGTCATCATCACACCGCAACGCGTGGTGCCGTCGGTTCCCAAGCGGACCGTGACCTTGCAGAAATACGTTCCCGCCCAGCCGCGTGTGCGCGAGGAACGGATCGTGCCGAAACACGTGTACGACGCGCAGGGAGATACCTTGCCCGCCGTGCCGAAGGGATATCAGCCCGCTTGGGAGGACGACCGCCTGAACCCGCACCGCGCCCACATGACCCGTCAGGGCTACCGTGCGACCCAGCAGGTCTGGAGCAACACGGTGCCGCGCACGCTTCTGCGCGAGGGTCAGAGGATCAAGGAGCCGGTAATCGTCGGACGCGGCAAGGGCCTCGGCCACTAGATCATTCGCCGCAAATTCCCTGCAAGCGCAGCCAGTCCGCATCGCTGAGCACCGGGCGCGGGTCCTTGCCCGCCATCGGGTCGGCTTCGATCAGGGGCAGGGTGCTTTCCCCGGTGATATCGACGGCATAGGCATAGGGCGTCGTACGCAGTTCCGCCATCTCGAACCCGGCGATGATGACATCGTTGGAAAGCGCGATCGGCTCTCGATTGAGCAGGTATTCACTGTAACGTTGCAGATCGTCATCGGCCATCTCGCCGGTGGTCAAAAGCCGCAGGCTCGACCAGAGCCCGGTCTCGATCAGCATTTCCTCCAGCGGATCCTGGCTCAGCGCACGCAGGCGTTCGGTCAAGACATAGCCTGCGGTGACATCCGGTTCCTCGGGGTCTTCGATCAAAGCACGGTTCAACAGGATGCGCCCGCCCGGCAAATGCGCCGTTTGCGCTACGCCTCCCGGGAGCACGACCAATGCCCCGCGCTGCGCCGGGCCAAGAACGCGCGACGCCAGTCGCCGCAGCGGTTCGCGCGCATCGCGTGTCATGCAGGCTTGACCCGAAATCCGCATGATCCGCGCCAACAGGGCATCGCCGATCTCGACCCGCTTTACCGCCGGAACCACCTGCACCGTGTGCCGCAAGAGCGCATCGGGCAACCAAAACACGATCCCGGCCACAACCGTCGCCGCGATGGCACCGGTGATCCAGAAGCGCAGCTTGCCGGGTTTCGGGCGGCTTTTGTCGATGGCCGCGCGGATCCGTTCGATCGCGTCGATCATCTGCGCGCTGTTTTCGCCGAACTCGAGCGTTTCGCCGGGATCGCCGTCGGGATGGTAAATGGCCGGGCGCTGCCCTTTGTTGGCGCGGGCGACGGCAGCGATGGACCAATGCGCTAGCACGTTTTCGCGAAGATCGAGGATCGTCAGAGAGGCATCACCCAAGGACACGATGACATCCTTGCGCTGGTCGGCGGGCGTTGCACGCCAGACACCTTCGGCCTCAAGCCGTTGAAATTCCTTCAGCGCGGTCATGCGGGCTGCTCTGCCTCGTTGATTGGGTTCAGACTACACCCGCAACAGCTTGTGCGCAATGCGGCACAGCCTACAAGGCCTTGGCGCGTTCGCGCAGCTGGAATTTCTGGATCTTGCCCGTTGATGTCTTGGGGAGTTCCTCGAACACCACTTTCTTGGGGGTCTTGAAGCCCGCAAGCCGTGACCGAGCGAAGGCGATCAGTTCTTCTTCGGTTGCGCTGTGGTTGCCCTTGAGTTCGACAAAAGCGCAGGGCACCTCGCCCCATGTTTCGTCGGGCTTGGCGACCACGGCACAGAGCAGCACCGCGTCATGCGCCATGAGACAGCCTTCAACCTCGACCGAGGAAATATTCTCACCACCCGAGATGATGATGTCCTTCGCACGGTCGGCGATCTGGCAGTAATTGTCCGGGTGCATCACGGCGATGTCGCCGGAATGGAAATGCCCGCCTTCGAACGCCTCTTCGGTGGCTTTCGGATTCTTCAGATAGCCCTTCATGACCGCGTTGCCCCGAATGACGATCTCGCCCTGGGTCTTGCCATCGCGCGGTACGGGTGTGCCGGTGTCGTCCAGAACGTCGATCTTTTCCATCATCGGGAAGGCCACACCCTGACGGGCCTTGATCGCGGATTTGGCATCTTGATCCAGACCGTCCCACGCGTCGCCATTCCAGACACATTCGGTGACGTGGCCATAGGTTTCGGTCAGCCCGTAAACTTGCATGACGTGGAAGCCCAAGTCTCCGATCTTGGCCAGCGTCGCCGGGGCAGGGGGCGCGCCTGCGGTGTAAACTTTTACCAGATGGTCAAATTCCCGACGCTCGCTTGGATCGGAGTTCACGATCATGTTCAGAACGATGGGGGCACCGCCGAAATGGGTCACACCTTCGTCGGCAATCGCGTCATAGATCGCGCGGGCCGAAATATCGCGACAGCACACCACGGTGCCGCCCAGAAGCGGCATCATCCATGTGTGGTTCCAGCCATTGCAGTGAAACAGCGGAACGATGGTCAGGTACTTGGGCCGCAGCGCCATCTCCCAGCTCACCGCGGTGCCCATCGTCATGAGATACGCCCCACGATGATGGTAGACCACGCCCTTGGGCCGTCCGGTCGTGCCCGAGGTATAATTGAGCGCGAGGCTCTCCCATTCGTCCTCGGGCATGATCCACTGGAAATTCGGGTCGGCGGCGGCAAGCACATCTTCGTATTCGGGATACGCGCTCGTTGCGTTCACGCCCTCGTGCGGGTCGGCCACTTCGATGACCTTGGGTGCAGGTCCCTCCATCTGTTCGATGGCTTCGGCCAAACCCGGCATGAATTGCGGATCGCACAGCACCACCTTCGCCTCGCCGTGGTCGAGGATGTAGGCGATGGTATCGACGTCGAGCCGCGTGTTGATCGTGTTGAGCACCGCACCACAGGCGGGCACGCCGAAATGCGCCTCGGCCTGTGCAGGGATGTTGGGCAGAATGGTTGCCACCACATCGCCGGGCCTGATCCCCATGTCGACCAGCGCCGACGCCAGCCGCGTAACGCGGTCATGGTACTCCCGATAGGTCTTGCGGTGTGGGCCATGCACGACAGCCACGACATCGGGAAACACCTCGGCGGCGCGGTGCAGATGCGACAGCGGCGTCAGCGGCACATGGTTCGCCGCCCGCTTTTCAAGCCCGGTTTCGTCCCGCATCCAACCCATGCCGCATCCTCCCCAACGTATCCGCGTCCTTCGACATAGCGCAGAGCCCGTGCGTTGGAAAAGCAAATCCTTGCCTTGGGGCAGGGGCGATGGCACCTCTGACGCATGATCATCTCGCCCGCCCGCAAATTCATCTTCGTGCACATTCCCAAAACCGGGGGCACGTCGCTTGCGCTGGCCCTCGAGGCGCGGGCGCATCGCGATGACATCCTGATCGGCGACACTCCGAAGGCGATCAAGCGCAGGGGGCGTGTAAAGAAACTGTCGGCCAAAAGCCGTCTGTGGAAACACAGCACGCTGGCGGACCTGGATGGCGTGCTAAGCCCATCAGATCTGGATGGGATGTTCATCTTCACGCTGGTGCGCAATCCGTGGGACCGCGTCGTCAGCTATTACCACTGGCTGCGCGCGCAGAATTTCGATCATGCCGCTGTCGAATTGGCCAAGACGCATGATTTTAGCGGCTTCGTGCTTCACCCCGACACGCAAGCAAGCCTGCGGGCTAACCCGTATGCTCGCTACGTCACAGACGCGGCTGGGGCCGAGCGGGCGTCGGCTTTCGTGAGGCTGGAAGATCTGGCAGAAGACCTCGCACCGGTCGAGGCGCATTTGGGGTTTCGACTGGACATGCCCCATGCCAACGCCTCGGATCGCCCCAAGGAATACCGCACAGCCTATGACGATCGCACGGCCGAGGCGGTTGCCGAGATGTGCGCCGAAGATATCGCGCGTTTCAGCTACCATTTTTCTGCCTGATTCTTGGGCTATTACAAAAGATGTGCCGCAGATGTCGGCGAATGACAGGCTTGTGCTGCAATGCAGCAATTCGTCGATGCACAACAAATCGTCTCGCGGCACGGTATCTTTGACCGTCCGCAAGAGACGGCGTCACGCAAGGGAGGACACTTGAAAAAGGAGTTATCCCATGTGTCTGACTGTCGAAGCTTTCGCCCTGTTCCTCAACATGATCGCGGTGCCCGAGATCACATCCGAACCCGGCAGGATCGTCGTGCATGCCACGACACGCGACGCCCATTGGGTCGCGGTCGAGGATGAATGGTGCACGATGGCGCCGCAGATCGACCGCATGGCCCGACTGGCCGTGCTGCGCGCCGAATAGGGGGTACGCCGGGCATTGGCCCGGCATACCTGCAAGATCAGGCGGCTTTCGCGTCCGGCGCGAACCGTCCGTAGAAGGTCTGTCCCTTCGCCGCCATCTCGCGCAGCAACTCGGGACAGGCAAAGCGGTCGCCGAAGGTCTCGGTCAGCTCGTCACAGCGCGCGGCCGCATATTCCGCGCCCAGCATGTCGAGCCAAGACAGAGGCCCACCGGACCACGGCGCAAAGCCCCAGCCGAGGATTGCGCCGACATCGCCCTCGCGGATGTCCATGAGAACACCGTCCTCAAGCGCCCGCACTGCCTCCAGTGATTGGGCGAAGAGCAGACGGTGCTGCACGTCGATCAATTCGGGCTGGTCATCCGATTGCGGATACTGCGCCTTCACGACCTCGGACAGGCCCTGACGCTTGCCCGCCTCGTCGTAGTCATAGAACCCCGCCTTGGTCTTGCGACCCAGACGCCCTTGCTCTTCCATCCAGAAGATCACCTCGTCGACTTCACCATCCGGGTAGGCATCGCCCATCGCAGCTTTGGTCGCGCGGGCGATCTTGGCTCCCAGGTCGATGGAGGTCTCATCGACCAGTTGCAGCGGACCCAGCGGCATCCCGACCATCTTGGCCGCGTTCTCGATCAGGGCAGGGGCCACGCCTTCCTTCACCATCCGGATACCTTCGTTGATGTAGGGGATGATGCAGCGGTTGGCGTAGAAGAACCGCGCGTCGTTGACCACGATGGGCGTCTTGCGGATCTGGCGCACGAAATCGAGCGCCTTGGCCACGGCGCGATCGCCCGTCTGTTTGCCCTTGATGATCTCGACCAGCATCATCTTTTCCACCGGGCTGAAAAAGTGGATGCCGATGAACTGCTCGGGCCGCTTGCTGGCCTTCGCCAATTCGCTGATCGGCAGGGTCGAGGTGTTGGTGGCAAAGATGCACTCCTCACCGATGACCTTCTCGACCTCGGCAGTGACATCCGCCTTGATCTTCGGATCCTCGAACACCGCTTCGACGATCAGGTCACAGCCTGCAAGATCGTTGTAATCCGTCGTCGCGGTAATCCGCGCCAGCATGGCGTCGGCCTTGTCCTGCGTGATCTTCTTGCGGGATACGCCCTTCGCCGCGTAATCGGCGCTGTAGGCCTTGCCCTTGTCCGCTGCCGCCTGATCGCGATCGAGCAGCACAACTTCGATCCCCGCCTGCGCCGAAACCAGAGCGATGCCCGCACCCATCATGCCGGCACCCAGAACGCCGACCTTCTTGACGGACTGGTCGTCGACACCTTCGGGACGAACGGCGCCCTTTTCGAGCGCCTGCTTGTTGATGAACAGCGACCGGATCATCGCCGAAGACGACGGGTTCATCAGTACATTCGTGAACCACCGCGCCTCGATCTGAAGCGCCGTGTCGAACGGCACCAACGCGCCTTCGTAGACCGCGCTCAGCAGCGCCTTGGCCGCAGGATAGACGCCCTTGGTCTTCCCGTTGACCATCGCGGAGGCGCCGACGAACGTCATGAAGCCCGCCGGGTGATAGGGTGCCCCACCGGGCATCTTGTAGCCCTTCTGGTCCCATGGCTTTACGATGTCGGCGTCTTTCGCGTTCAGCACCCACTCCCGTGCTGCGGCAACCGGATCGTCGACAACCTCGTCGATCAGACCGGCCGCCTTGGCTTTCTTCGGGTCAGACAGCTTGCCTTCCAGAAGGAACGGCGACGCCGCCATGGCCCCCATCTTGCGCACCAGCCGCGTTGTGCCGCCCGCACCGGGGAAGATCCCGACCAGAATTTCGGGCAGGCCGATCTTGGCCTTCGGGTTGTCGGCGCAGAAGATGCGGTGACAGGCCAGCGGAATCTCGAGCCCGATCCCCAGAGCCGTGCCCGGCAAGGCCGCGGCAATCGGCTTGCCGCCCTTGAGCGTCTTCGGGTCCATGCCCGCGCGCTCGATCTTGCGCAGCATCTTGTGGCCGTTCATCGTGAAATCGAACAGCGCCTGCGCCGGGGTGTCACCGGCCTCGGCCCGGATCGACGCCAGAACATTGAGATCCATGCCTGCGGCAAAATCGGGCTTGCCCGACGTGATCACGATGCCCTTGACGGCTTCATCGGTCAGTGCGTCTTCCACGAGGTCGTGCAGTTCGACCTGCGCCGCCTTGCTCATCACGTTCATGGATTTACCCGGAACGTCCCAGGTGATGATGGCAACGCCGTCGGCGTCTTTCTTCATTGTGAAATCGGTCATGTCTCGTCTCCCAGGGGCATCTCGCCCGGATAGTTATTTCGGTCGGTCGATGGGCCAGCTCGCGGCGGCCCTGAAACCACTCGTCACGCTGAAACAGCGCCAGAGCCCGTCGTCGCCGCACCGTAGTTGCATCGACGAGGCGAAGGGTTCGACAACCCGTGTGGCGCCGCGCAGAAGCTCGGTCTCGTAGCGCCCCACGATCAGGGCCGCGCCCAACTGCTCCACGTCGCGCGCGATGCGGATCATGCTGTCGATCTCGAGCCCCTTCATCATGTCCACCCAAGCGGTGAATCCCTGAAGAAGGCCCGCGTCGTCATCCACGATATGCGTCGCGTTCGGGGTCGCGACGGTCAAAGGCAACAGGATGGAGTCCCGGTAGGTGTCGAAATCCCCGTCGAACAGGGACGTGCCCACCCGGTCCAGCCACTGCTGAAAGTTGACCGCCGGCATCGGATCAGACCCGCTCGATGATGGTGGCGGCGCCCATGCCGGAGGCGATGCACAGCGTGGCAAGCCCCGTACCTTTCCCGGTGCGCTCCAGCTCGTCCAGAAGGGTGCCGATGATGATCGCGCCCGTCGCACCCAGCGGGTGGCCCATGGCGATGGAGCCACCGTTCACGTTCACCTTGTCCGCATCGACATCGAATGCCTGCATGAAGCGCAGCACGACCGAGGCGAAAGCTTCGTTGACCTCGAAAAGGTCGATGTCCGAGATGCTCATGCCATTGTCGGCAAGGATCTTCTCGGTGACCGGAACCGGCCCGGTGAGCATGATGGTCGGGTCGGTGCCGATCTTGGCGGTCGCCTTGATCCGCGCGCGGGGTTTGAGACCCCATTTCTCGCCGAATTCTTTGTTCCCGATCAGCACGCCTGCGGCCCCATCCACGATACCCGAGGAGTTGCCCGCGTGGTGAATGTGGTTGATCCGCTCCAGATGCGGGTACTTCATCAGCGCGATCGCGTCGAAGCCCGGCATCACCTCACCCATCTGCTGGAACGACGGATTGAGCGCGCCAAGGCTCTGCATGTCGGTGCCCGGGCGCATGTACTCGTCGTGATCGAGGATGCTGAGCCCGTTCTGGTCCTTCACCTCAATGATCGAGCGCGCGAAGCGCTTGTCGTCCCATGCCGCCTTGGCCCGGCGCTGGCTTTCGACGGCAAGGCTGTCGGCGTCATCGCGGGAAAATCCGTATTCCGTTGCGATGATATCGGCCGAGATGCCCTGCGGCACGAAATAGCTCTCCATCGCGACAGTAGGATCGACGGCGATGGCAGCACCGTCGCTGCCCATGGCAACGCGGCCCATCATCTCGACCCCGCCCGCGATATAGGCCTCGCCTGCGCCGCCGCGCACCTGGTTTGCAGCCAGGTTCACCGCTTCCATGCCGGATGCACAGAACCGGTTGATCGCAAGTCCCGGGATCGACTCGTCGAGTTCCGATGCCAACACGGCGGTCCGCGCAAGGCAACCGCCCTGTTCACCGACTTGGGTGACGTTGCCCCAGATCACGTCCTCAACGGCATGTCCGTCCAGCCCGTTGCGGTTCTTCACGGCGTCCAGCACCTGCGCGGACAGGCGCACCGAGGTCACCTCGTGCAGACTGCCATCCTTGCGGCCCTTGCCGCGGGGGGTCCGTACGGCGTCGTAGATATAAGCTTCGGTCATTGTCGTCTCCGTTTCAGGCCCGATCCGCAGGGGATCCGGGCATCAAATCGTAGGGGTGTTTCCAGCCGGGTGTCGCTTCGATCTTGGACAGCCAGCGGTCGATATTGGGCCACTCCGCCCGGTCGAAACCGAACGGCTCGGGATAGAAGAGGTATCCGCAGCAGGAAATGTCGGCGTTGGTGATCCCGCCACCGACGATCCACTCACGGCCTTCGAGGTGAGAGTTGAGCACCTGGTAGGCGGCTTTCAACCGCCCCTGCATGAAAGAGATCACCTCGGCGGGTCGCTTGTCCTCGGGCAGGAAGTTCATGAGGAACCGGGTCATGCCGGCCTGGCTCGACAGTTTGTGGTTGTCCCAAAACACCCATCGCATCACCTCGCGCGCCTCTTCGGGTGTGGCACCGCCGAACTGGCCGGATTTCTCGGAGACATACATCTGGATCACACCAGATTGCGTCAGCCGTATATCGCCATCCACCAGAACCGGCACCTCGCCCATCGGATTGATCTTCGTGCGATAATCTTCGCCGCGCGTTTCGCCATTGAAGAAATCGACCTTCACAGGCTCCCAGTCGAGCCCGCTGAGCTCCAGCGCCAATGCGGCCTTGTAGGAATTGCCGGATTCGCCGAAGCAATAAAGTTGGATGGTCATCTGATCTGTTCCTCGACTGTCGGAGTGTGCCGGATGGTTCGGGATGCCTCCGGCGGGAGTTTATTTGGCAAGATGAAGCTGAAAGCGGTTCTCTCTTCAGGCTTCATTAAGGTTAACCGACCCATACTGCACGTGCATGGCAGGCTGGAGAGCTGAGCCATGTGCAAGGTGAAGCCCCGCCGACAGTGCCTGACACCGCGTGGTAAAGAGGCCGACCGGCGGGGTGGAGCTTGCCTTGCTCCTTCATCTTGCGGGATAAACTCCCGCCGGAGGCTTCCCGCATGTGCCGTATGCGCAAACGCAGGGCGCATCAAAGCGCCCTCGCAATCAAATCTTTCATGATCTCGTTGGTGCCGCCGTAAATCCGCTGCACGCGCGCGTCTGCCCACATCTCGGCCACGGCGTATTCCTGCATGTAGCCATAGCCGCCATGCAACTGGACACATTCGTCCAGCACCTCGCCTTGCGTATCGGACAGCCAGTATTTCGCCATCGCGGCCTTTTTGACCGACAATTCGCCGCGCAGGTGTTCGACCATACACGCATCCAGAAACGCGCGCGCGACGGTGGTCTTGGTCTGGCATTCCGCCAGCTTGAAACGGGTGTTCTGGAACTGAGTGAGCGGGCCGCCGAAGGCTTCGCGCTCCTTGCAATAGGCGATGGTGCGCGCGACCGCGCCCTCCATCGCACCGACCGCGCCACAACCGATGATGAGCCGTTCCTGCGGCAGCTGTTTCATCATCTGGTAGAAGCCCTGGCCTTCCTCGCCGCCCAGCAGGTTCTCCGGCGCGATCTCGACATTGTCGAAGAACAGCTCCGACGTATCCGCCGCGTGGCAACCGACTTTCTCCAGATTGCGACCGCGCTGGAAGCCGTCCGCGCCGTCGGTTTCCACGACGACCAAAGACGTTCCTTTTGATCCGAGCGACGGGTCGGTCTTGGCCGCCACGATGATCAGGTTGGCGTGCTGTCCATTGGTGATGAACGTCTTTTGCCCCGACAGGCGATAGGCGTTGCCGTCCTTCACCGCGCGGGTCTTGATGCCCTGCACGTCCGACCCGCCCGAGGGTTCGGTCATCGCCAGCGCACCGACCAGTTCGCCCGTGACCATCTTGGGCAACCAGCGCTTTTTCTGCTCTTCGGTGCCGTAGGCTAGGATGTAATGCGCAACGATGCCGGAATGGATGCCGTGGCCCCAGCTTGCCAGGTTGGCGCGGCCCGCTTCCATCAGGATCACCGCTTCGTGGCCGAAATCCCCGCCGGCGCCGCCGTATTCCTCGGGCACTGACGGGCAGAGCAGACCCAATTCACCGGCCTGTTGCCACGTCTCGCGGTCCATCTGACCCTGCTTGCGCCATTTGTCATACAAAGGCTGCCATTCGGTCTCGATGAATTTTGCGGTCATCTCGGCGAGCATTTCGTGCTCGTCGGTCATCCAACTTGATCGCATGGCTCCCCCCAAGTCGCGGCTTATCGTTTTCTTGCGTCTAATTCGGCGTTGAACAGCCTAAGCCTATGGCCCAGCGCCTCGCTCTCGGTGACGCTGTCGAAATTCTCGAAGAGGAAGGACAGCGCCTCTCCTTCGTCCAGACCCGCCTCCGCGGCGAAGGACCGAAGGCGGCGGTAGCCATCCTCGGTCATCGCTGCCGGAAAGCGGCGGGTCAGGCGAAAGCGTTTCGGCATCTGTCCTCCCGGACGTTAGAAGTTGGCCGCCTCCAGCGCCATCACGGGCTCGGCACCGGTTTCGATGCGCGCGAGGTGCATCTTGGTGGCGGGCAATTGACGTGCCATGTAGTAGCGCCCGGTGGCCAGCTTTGTCTCGTAGAACGCCACGTCGGACGCACCGTCCTTCAAAGCCTTCGAGGCCGCAAGCCCCATGCGCGCCCACATGTAGCCAAGGCAGACATGACCAAACATGTGCATGAAGTCGTACGACCCGGCCAGCGCGTTGTTCGGGTTCTTGACGCCGTTCTGCATGAAGTACATGGCCGCTGCCTGCAAATCCTTCGACGCCGCTTTCAGAGGTTCGAGGAAATCGCGGTCGAATGCCTCGTCCTGGCCTTTGTTTTCCGACGCGAAGGTCTTGATCATGTCGAAGAACGCCATGACATGCTTGCCGCCATCCTGCGCCAGTTTGCGGCCCACGAGGTCGAGCGCCTGAATGCCGTTGGCACCTTCGTAGATCATGGCGATCCGGGCGTCGCGGGCAAACTGGGACATGCCCCATTCCTCAATATAGCCGTGCCCGCCATAGACCTGCTGGGCGTTGACGGCCATCTCGAAGCCCTTGTCGGTCTGGAAGCCCTTGATGATCGGGGTCAGCAGGGAAATCAGGCCGTCGGCATCCTTGTCGGAATTCTTGTGCGCCCGGTCGATGAGATACGCGCCCCAATAGGTAAAGGCCCGCGCGCCTTCGGTGAAGGATTTCTGATCCATCAGGTTGCGGCGGATATCGGGGTGCACGATGATCGGGTCGGCCGATTTCTCGGGTGCCTTGGCACCGGTCACGTCGCGGCCTTGAAGCCGGTCATTCGCATAGGCGACGGCGTTCTGATAGGCCACCTCGGCCTGTGCGTAGCCCTGAAGGCCCACGCCAAGTCGCGCTTCGTTCATCATCGTGAACATGGCGCGCATGCCCTTGTGTGCCTCGCCGACCAGATAGCCCGTCGCCTCGTCGTAGTTCATGACGCAGGTGGCGTTGCCGTGGATGCCCATCTTCTCTTCGAGCTTGCCGCAGGTCACGCCGTTGCGGTCGCCCAGAGAGCCATCTTCCTTGACGAGGAACTTCGGCACGATGAAGAGCGACACGCCTTTGATGCCCTCGGGACCGTCGGGGATCTTGGCCAGCACGAGGTGGATGATGTTCTCGGCCATGTCGTGGTCGCCGGCGGAGATGAAGATTTTCTGGCCGGTGATCTTGTAGCTGCCATCCTCCTGCGGCACCGCCTTGGTGCGCATCAGACCCAGATCCGTGCCGCAATGCGGTTCGGTCAGGTTCATCGTGCCGGTCCACTCGCAGGTCGTCATCTTCGGCAGATAGGTCTGCTTCTGCTCATCCGAGCCGTGGAAATAGATCGCCGAATAGGCCCCGTGCGTCAGGCCCTGATACATGTTGAAGGCCATATTGGCCGACACAAACGGTTCCTGGGCCGCGGTATGCATCAGGTAGGGCAGGCCCTGACCGCCATATTCCGGATCGCAGTCAAGCGCGGTCCAACCGCCTTCCTTCATCTGCTCGAAGGCTTCCTTGAAGCCGGTCGGCGTGCGCACGACACCGTTTTCCAGCACGCAGCCTTCGGTATCGCCAACGGAGTTCAACGGCATCAGCACTTCGGAGGCCAGCTTGCCGGCTTCCTCGATCACCGCGCCGGTGAAATCGCGGTCAAGCTCGTCGTAACCGGGGATGTCCTGCTCGGAGGCGTTCAGAACGTCGTGCAGGATGAACTGCATGTCTTTCAGAGGTGCGATATAGCTTGGCATGGCGGGTCTCCCTAACTGCGAAACGGCTTATTCAGCCGCCTTTTTCGATTGATCCATCGACGCGAGCATTTTCTCGCCCCAACGCATCTGTTCCTTGAGTTCGTCAATCGCCTGGGTAAGCTCGTCGCGCTGCGCTTCCATGTCGGACAGGCGCTGCTTGGCGATCTCGTAGGTCTTTGCGATCTGTGTCTGCTGCTGGTCGCCCATGTGATAGAGGTCCAGAAGCTGACGGATTTCTTCGAGGCTGAAGCCGAAGCGCTTGCCGCGCAGAATCAGCTTGAGGCGCGCGCGGTCGCGCTTCGTGAACAGCCGTTTCTGGCCTTCGCGGATCGGGAACAGCAGTTCCTTGGCTTCGTAGAACCGCAAGGTGCGCGGCGTCACGTCGAACGCGTCGCACATCTCCCTGATCGTCATGATACGGTCGTCGGTCATTTCATCATCCCTTTTCGATGCCGTCATGACACCGAAATGCGAAGGCTGGACCCTTCTTACAATGGGAATTTACGTTGACGTAACTCAGACGCCACGTCACTTTTTCGTTGACGTAAGATCAGGCAACGTCAGCCGCGCGGGAGGGAAACATTCTTTCGGAGCGATGTGAGGCGGTTGATCTTGAATGGCCGGAAAAAGTGGATCTCAAGGTGAGATCGTGTCCTCGACTCGGGCTCCGGCGTCCTTCACCGGCCTGTTCATCCGTCGAGGGTCGCCGCCGTCTTGTCGCGCAGCGTTTTCAGCTCGGTGATCGCTTCGTCCAGTTGCTTGCGCTGTTCATCGAGTTCGTCAAGCTGCCGGTCCGCCAACTCGATCCACGCCCGCATCTGCGCATCGGTGCCTTCCTGTTCGTAGATCAAAAGCCACTGGCGGATGTCTTCGAGCTGAAACCCGAACTTCCGACCGCGCAGGATGAGTGTCATCCGCGCGACTTCCTTTGGCCCGTACCAACGGGACCGACCGTCGCGCTCTGGTTGAAGAAGCTCGATATACTCGTAATACCGGAGTGTGCGCGGCGTCACCTCGAACTTTGCACACATCTCTTTGAAGCTGAGTTTTTTCTCGCCCATGAAATTGACTCCTCACCCTGAGGCAAACCATAGATTCAGAGGTCCGGATCGGCAATAGAGCCTCAGACCGCGTGCTTGACGCCGTCGAGCAGGTCGTCGGACAACGCCTTGCCGTGCAGGACGGAGATATCACCCGTGGTCTCAAGCACCACCGCGCGTACATCGTCGAAACGCAGCACATTCGCCTCGCGCAGTTTCGCCAGCAGATCGCCCCGGGTGACGCGCGTCGCAGTCAGCGCGTCCTCGTCGATCTGGCCGTCCCGCATCAGCAGAACCGGCTCGTTCTCGATGGCCTCGCTCCCGGCGCTCGCGCTTTGGCGGATTTTCTGGAACACCACTTGCGCGCCCATCAACCCGGAAATCGCGACACTCGCCTGAAGAAAGCCGGATGTCGATGCGGCCTGTCCGGCCCCGGCAAGCAGCGAGCCGATGGCGACGGTGACGACGAAATCGAACGATGTCATCTTGGAAAAGGACCGCAACCCGACCCAGCGCACCATCGCAATGACCCAGAACAAGCCGAGCGCCGAGAGCGTCGCACCCCGGATCACGGACAGTAAAAGATCATCGGGCATGGCTGGTTTCCTGTCGCTCGTGAAAAGGGGGTCGCACAGGGTCAACCCCACGCTCTGGCCATGGTTCCTTTTCCCGGGCGCGTCCTCTGGCCCTTGGCGCGTGACAGGCGTATGGCTAGGGCAACGACCAAGGAAGAGCCATGAGCGCTGACAAGTCCAATATCGCCCGCCAGTTCATCGAATTGATTCCTCATTCCAAGGCGCTGGGGATGCAGATTGTCTCGATCGGTGACGGATTGGCCGAGATCATGATGCCCTACGACGAACGGTTCATCGGGGATCCCAAGACCCGGGTCATTCACGGCGGAGCGGTTTCGGCGCTGATGGACACCTGCGGCGGCGCGGCGGTGATGTGCCACCCGGACGCGCCTGCGGGCACGGCGACCATTGACCTGCGGATCGACTACATGCGCGCTGCAACGCCCGGTCAGGCGATCACCGCGCGGGCCGAGGTCTACCACATCACACGCTCTGTCGCCTTTGTGCGGGCCACCGCCTGCGATGACGATACCGACCGTCCCGTCGCCACCGCGACCGGCGCCTTCACCGTGGAGGGCCGCTGAGATGCCGCGCAAAGCCCCCGAACCCGTCCAGATCGTCAAGCAACGCCGGGATGCCGCGCTCAATGCGCTGGTCAGTGGCGTGCCCTATATCACCTTCATGGGGATCAGCTTCGACCGCCGTGGCGACGAGGTGACAGGCGTTCTGTCCTTCGACGACAAACTGATCGGCAACCCGATGCTGCCCGCGATTCACGGCGGTGTGACCGCGGCCTTCCTCGAAGTGACCGCGGTGATCTCGCTGAGCTGGGCCTATATCTGGGAAGACTTTGAAAGCGGCGCTTTGGACGTCGAAAAAATGGCGGCCGGGGATTTGCCGCGCCTGCCGAAGACCATCGACTTCACCGTCGATTACCTGCGCTCGGGCCTGCCGCGCGACGCCTACGCGCGGGCGACCATCACGCGCGCCGGGCGGCGCTACGCCTCGGTTCAGGCCGAAGCCTGGCAGGACAACCGGGATCGTCCCTTCGCCCAAGCGACGGCGCATTTCCTGATGCCGAGGCCCGATTAAAGCGGTGACTGACGCAACGCTTGCGCCGCGCGAGGTGACGCACGCGCGCGTTCTGAAAATCGCATTTCCCATCGTGCTGTCCAATGTCACGATCCCGATCCTCGGAGCGGTCGATACCGGTGTCGTGGGGCAAATGGGCGAAGCCGCCCCGATCGGCGCGGTGGGGCTGGGCGCGATCGTGCTTTCGGCAGTTTACTGGATATTCGGTTTCCTGCGCATGGGCACAACCGGGCTTGCCGCGCAGGCGCAGGGACAGGGCAACCGTGCCGAGGTTGCAGCGATCCTGACGCGCGTCCTGATGATTGGCTTCGTCGCGGGCGGCGCGATCATCCTGGTGCAAACCCCGCTAATCTGGGCCGCGTTCCGGCTGGCACCGGCGAGTGACGAGGTGGAAACGCTCGCCAGTGGCTACATGGCGATCCGCATCTGGTCCGCGCCCGCAGCCATCGCGATCTTCGGCATCACCGGCTGGCTCATCGCCCAGGAACGCACCCGCGGGGTCCTCGTGCTCCAACTCTGGATGAACGGGGTCAATGTCGCGCTGAACTTTCTCTTCGTGCTCGGCTTTGGATGGGGCGTCAACGGCGTCGCCTTTGCCACCTTCCTCGCCGAATGGAGCGGGCTGGCGATGGGGCTCTACCTGTGCCGCGCCGCGTTCCGGGTGCCGGACTGGCGCAACTGGGCGCGGGTGTTCGAACGCGCCAGGCTGGTGCGCATGGCGCAGGTTAATTCGGACATTTTGATCCGGTCCTTGCTTCTGCAAATGATCTTCTTGTCCTTCATGTTCCTCGGCGCCGATTTCGGCGACGTGACGCTGGCGGCAAACCAGGTCCTGCTGCAATTCCTCTACATCACCGCCTACGCGCTCGACGGTTTTGCCTTTTCCGCCGAAGCGCTGGTGGGGCAGGCGGTCGGCGCGCGGGCGGTACCGACGCTCCGCCGCGCTGCAATTGTGTCAAGCGCTTGGGGGCTTGGGTCGGCGCTCGTTCTGGCGTTTGGTTTCTGGCTCTTCGGAAACGACATCGTTGCCGTCATGGCCAAGAACATCGAGGTGCAAGAGGCGGCAGCGGCCTACCTGCCGTGGATGGTCTGCGCGCCCGTTCTTGCGCTGGCGTCGTTCATGTTCGATGGCATCTTCATCGGTGCCACCCGCACCGCCGACATGCGCAACATGATGGCGCTGTCGGCGGTAATTTATGCTGCGGCCGTTCTGGTGCTGGTGCCGGTCTACGGCAATCACGGGCTTTGGATGGCGCTGCTGGTCTCGTTCGCGGCGCGGGGGGCGACACTGGCAGCGCGCTATCCGGCGCTGGAACGGGCGGTCTAGCGCGTTAATCGAGCATGAACCGTGTCGTGTCAGGACTCACGCCATAACACGGCTTCCCGATCACCTGACCCCCGAGATTTGGCTGACCCAGATGTTGTCCACGACCGAGGCGCGGTGTCCAAGCGCCTTCGAAGGCGCTTGCCCTTGCTCATCGCGCATCGCACCGCTACCTGTGTCCCGACCGACAAGAGAGGCGCGCAATGAACGATCTTTTCAACAGCTTCATGAAAGGCCCCGACGAAAAGGGCCGCTTTGGCATCTTTGGCGGACGCTTCGTGTCCGAGACGCTCATGCCGTTGATCCTCGAACTCGAGGAACAATACGAACGCGCCAAGACCGATGAAAGCTTCTGGTCCGAGATGGATTTCCTCTGGAAGCACTACGTTGGCCGCCCGTCGCCGCTGTACCACGCCGAACGCCTGACCGAGCGTCTGGGCGGCGCCAAGGTCTACATGAAGCGCGACGAGCTGAACCACACCGGCGCACACAAGATCAACAACGTGCTTGGCCAGATCATCCTGGCCCGCCGCATGGGAAAAACCCGCATCATCGCGGAAACCGGTGCCGGGCAGCACGGTGTCGCCACAGCCACCGTCTGCGCCAAGTTCGGCCTGAAATGCGTGGTCTACATGGGCGCGCATGATGTCGAGCGTCAGCAGCCCAACGTGTTCCGCATGAAACTGCTCGGGGCCGAGGTGATCCCGGTGACCTCGGGTCGCGGAACGCTGAAGGACGCGATGAATGACGCGCTGCGCGACTGGGTGACGAATGTGCGCGATACGTTCTACTGCATCGGCACTGTCGCGGGCCCGCACCCGTACCCGGCGATGGTGCGCGATTTTCAGGCGATCATCGGCAAGGAAGCGAAAGAGCAGATGCACGAGGCCGAGGGCCGTCTGCCGGACACGATCATCGCCGCCATCGGTGGCGGCTCGAACGCGATGGGCCTGTTCTACCCGTTCCTCGACGACAAGGAGGTCAACATCATCGGCGTCGAAGCAGGCGGCAAGGGCGTGAACGAGAAGATGGAGCATTGCGCCTCTCTCACCGGCGGACGCCCCGGCGTCCTGCATGGCAACCGCACCTACCTGTTGCAGGACGAGGACGGCCAGATCCTCGAAGGGTTCAGCATTTCCGCAGGCCTCGACTATCCCGGTATCGGACCCGAACACGCTTGGCTGCACGACATCGGCCGTGCGCAATACGTGTCGATCACCGACAAGGAGGCGCTCGAGGCGTTCCAGCTGTGTTGCGAGATGGAGGGCATCATCCCCGCACTGGAGCCATCACACGCGTTGGCGCATGTGATGAAGATCGCGCCCGATCTGCCGAAGGATCACATCATCTGCATGAACATGTGCGGACGGGGTGACAAGGACATCTTCACCGTCGCCAAACACCTTGGCTTCGACATGGGCTAAACCCCTGCACCATAAACTTCCGGTCTAAACAGGCCCTCAGACCCCTCGTGCCCCAGGCCCGAGGGGTTTTCTTTGACCGCAAACGATCAAGGGTCCCAATAAACCAAGGTTTAGGCGCATGTAGTCGTGGTTTATAGACCTAGGCTTAAACCGCTGGCAAATGTCCCTTTCACATTCTGGCGGTCAGTCTTCCGAGTGTCTGTAGACAGCAGGCGCATGGGACTCGAAAGGACATTTCAGTGAAAAAGACAGCGATAACGGCCGTATTCGCCACGCTCACCAGCAGCATGGTGTTCGCGCAATCTGCGACCGATCAGATCATCAACGATCTGACCGGACAGGGCTTCCAACGCATCGAGATAGACAATGGCATCGGCCAGATCAAGGTCGAGGCGATCCGTGGCACGCAAAAGCTCGAAGTCATTTACGACCGCGCCTCCGGCAACATCCTCAAGCAGGAAGTCGAACGGGTGCGCGCGGGGGAAGATACCAGTCCCGGTGTCGAGATCCGCAACCGCGACCGCGACTTTGTGGATGCCGACAGCGTGTCCGATGGCAGCCGCATAACATCATCGAACAGCCCCGCCAGCACCGGGAGCCTGTCCACGGACCAGATTGTGAGCGATCTTCAGGCGCAGGGGTTCACCCGGATCGAGATAAAGAACGGCCTTACCCAGACCAAGGTCGAGGCGATCCGTGGCACCGAAAAAGTCGAAACGGTCTTTGATCGCGCCACCGGTGACGTGATTGAGCGAGAGGTTGAACGGGTCGATAGCGACGACGACACCCGCCCCGGTGTCGAAGTGCAGACCCGTGACCGCGACTTTGCTGACGGCGATCGATCCGACGACGACGATGACGACCGCAGCGGCCGGGGCGAAGATGACGATGACGACAACCGCGATGGTCGTGATCGCAACGATGATCGTGATCAGGACGATGATTCCCGCGATGACGACGATCAGGATGACGACCGCGATGATGATCGTGATGACCGGGACGATGATCACGAAGACGACAGTGATGACGATGACGACGATGATGACGACGATTGAAGCGTCTGATAGCTGAAGATTCGAGGCTCCCGTTTTCCGGCGGGAGCCTCTTGGAGGTAGGGAATGAAACGAAGACAGCTCTTGGCAGGTCTCCTGGCCGGCGTCGCCTTGCCGGGCTCCGTTCTCGCACAGACGGCCGAGGACCAGGTGGTCGATCAGCTCAAGCGTCAGGGCTATCGCAGGATCAGCATTGCGCGGACGCTATTGGGTCGCTCGCGGATAGTCGCGACCGGGCCGCGCGGGCGTCGTGAGATCATTCTCAACCCATCCACCGGCGCGATCCTCAGGGATTACGTGGACCGTTCCGTCGATGACGACCGCGATGACAGCAGCGATGATGATGACGATCGCGACAATGATCGCGATGACGATGATGATCGTGACGATGATGATCGTAGCGACAACAGCGGACGCGGGAGCGCAAATAGCGGCCGCGACGACGATGATGATAATGACGACGACGATGACGACAGTGGCGGCGGTGACGATGACGACGACGACGATGATGACGACTGAGCAGGCAGCGACCGGAGCTTTGATGGACCGGTGAAGGTTTGGGCTGTTCTGTTTCCACTACTTGCGTTGCAGCTTTGCAGCGGCCTTTTCTTGTTGTGGGACATCTTGGGCAGCGTTCTTGGTATCAATTCGTCGCCAATAGCATGGGTCTATTACGAACTTGCGCAGATCGGCGCGGTGATCGGCCTGATCCTCGGCGTGGTGGTTAGCGCGACTTTATTGCTGCGTTCGATCCGCAAACAGCGCGCGGCAGAAGAAAGCCTGCGCCTGGCTTCGGGCGCGTTCATGGACGTGTTGCATGAACGCTTTGCCGAATGGGAACTGACACCTGCGGAAAAAGACGTGGCTCTGTTTTCAATCAAGGGGCTCAGCACGGCCGACATCGCGTCGTTGCGCAACACGTCCGAAGGCACGGTCAAGGCGCAGACCAACGCGATCTACCGAAAGGCGGGTGTATCGGGCAGACCGCAACTGCTCAGCCTGTTCATTGACGAATTGATGAGCGACCCCATCGGTGAGGTGGCGCCGAAAGCCGGGCCAGAGGTGATCGAAAAGGCCTCGTGACCCAATCAGGCGTCGACCTTATGTTCCTCCAGCACACGCATCGGCACGATATCCAAAGCCCGTTTGTGCGTTGCGGCCAGATTGACCTTGGGCGCGCAACCTTCGTCATGGGCTTGCAAAAACCGTGACGCGCAGAGGCACCAGTGATCGCCGGGCTTCAGCCCCGGAAACCGGAATTGCGGAACGGGCGTGCTCAGATCGTTGCCCACGTATTTCGAATAGGCAAGGAACTCTGCCGTCATCACGGCGCAGACGGTGTGGCTGCCCTGATCGGCGGCGCAGGTGTTGCAGTGGCCGTCGCGGAAAAAGCCGGTCATCGGGTCGGTCGAGCATCCCTCCAACGGGCCGCCCAATACGTTGATCGCGTCTTCTGGTTCCATCGAGGGCCTCCTGTTCATGGGGTGGTCATATCAAAACCTAGGCGCGTTCGTATTCCCAATCCACCCAGCGGCCATGAAAATCTGCACGCCCCAGTTGGATCAGGTGATCCCCGGGCCAAAGCCGTGCCGTGACCGACGCCCCGCGTGTTGCCGCATCGGCCTCCATGCGCAGCCATGCGAGCGGGCGGTCCGGCGTGGCGCGCGCGCCCGCAGCTGCGATCAGCGCCTCACCCTTGGCCCGTTGCGACGGTGGGAAATATTGCCAGGCAATGGTGTGGAAGATCAGGTGCATCCGGCCCTCGGGCTGCTCGGTCAAACGCTGTTCCAGCCAGTCCACGGCGTCGTTTCGATCAACGGTCGCGGTGTTCACCCTGATCGCGGCATCGGTCAACGCCCGACGATGCGCCTGATCCGGCCAGAGATAGGCGCGCAGGCGCAACGCGTGATCGGGGTCATGCGGGTCGAGCGGGTTGAGATCGACGCCCCGGCGGTCGGTCACGGTAAACGACGCGTTGAAGGGTTCGGGACCGGCCCAATCGGGCGTCAGCGTCAGCGCTGCGTCCTTCGGCCCGAGCCGTGTCGCGCCCGCAACCAATGCAAATTGGTCGAACATCAGGTTCAGTCCGGCGCTTGCGCCAAGTTCGGAAAGCTGCACGTTGGCGATCCCCGTCCGATCCACCAGCGCATGTGTTCCGGCGATCAGCACCGCCGCGCGTCGCACCTCGTTGGTTTGCGGGGGCGATGTGATCCAGTCGAGCAGGAACGCCTCATGCACGTTAAGCGCCTTGGCAAGCGCGGTTTTCAAGGCGGTGTCGGACACGCTGTGCGGCGGGTAGGCGGCGATCAGGTCCGCGTCGCGCCCCGTCAGCACCAGCGCGTGCAGGCCCGAAGCCAGACGCAGCGGCAGGGAATGACCCTTGGGACCGATGTCGCCCTCGAACCTCGCCACCGCCGCGTCGAGCTTTGAATTCGCGGGCCAGACCTCGGCCAAAAGCGGCAACATGCGCGCCATGAAGGGCGATCCCAGCGCCGCGCAATGTTCGGCCTGATCCTCCAGCGCCGAGGACAGGCTCATCGAAAGCGGTCCACCAGCTTTTGCAGCGGGTTGCGGGTGTCCGCTTCCGGCTTGGCGTCCGAGACGGGTTTCTGCGCTTCTGTTTTCTCGCTTTTGTCAGGCGTTTTCGACGACCGGGGCGGTGCCACGCGCAGGGCGACGGCATTCATGAATTTCCCCGTATCGCCATCCGCCAGATGCGGCGCGCCATCCGCGATGCCGCGCAGCAGATCATCGAGCCACGCCTCATCGGCCTTGGCGAAGTCATGCAGCACATAGCCCGAGACCTTATCCTTGTGGCCCGGATGTCCGATCCCAAGCCGCACACGCCCGTAGGCGTCGCCGATATGCCCGTGGATCGACCGCAACCCGTTATGCCCGGCATGGCCGCCCCCCTGTTTGACGCGGCATTTGCCCGGGGCGAGGTCCAACTCGTCGTGGAACACGGTCACGTCGCCGGGCTCCAGCTTGTAGAACTGCATCGCCGCCTGCACCGATTGGCCGGACCGGTTCATGAAGGTGCCCGGCTTGAGAAGCAGCACCTTCTCGGACCCAAGGCGGCCCTCGGTCACGTCTCCCTGGAACTTGGATTTCCAAGGGCCAAAGCCGTGATCCGCCGCGATCTGGTCGATCGCCATGAAGCCGATATTGTGGCGGTGTTTCGCATAGGTTCCGCCCGGATTTCCAAGACCCACAAAGAGTTTCATCGCTGCCTGTGCCTCCATGCGCAAAGCGGTTGTCCCTCTCTAGGCGAAAGTGGCGACAAGGGCAAAACCCGCATGATCAGATCTGCGCCAAAGCAAGCGCAGCCGAAGCAGAGATCGCCAGCACCCAACCGATGGCCAGATGCAACCGAAGCAGCAGAACCGCCGACAGGGCGATCAGCGTCAGCGCCGAAAGGTTGAGCGTTGCCACATCCGGCACCCAGAGGCGGAGCAGCCCGGTCCGCACATCCGTCACCGTTCCGAAGACGACGTGCAACGCGAACCAGAGCGACAGGTTCAGGATCACTCCGACCACCGCCGCCGTGATCGCGCGGAGCGCGCCGTTCAGACGCGGCTGAGCGGATATCCAGTCGATGTAGGGAGCGCCCACGAAGATCCAGAGAAAGCACGGCACGAATGTGACCCAGAGCGTCATCATCCCCCCAGCGACGGCAAGTGCGTATCCACCATCGCGAAAGGCCGCGAGCGTTCCGACAAATTGCGTGACCAGGATCAGTGGGCCTGGCGTGGTCTCGGCCAGTCCAAGCCCGTCCATCATCTCGGTCGGGGTCAGCCATCCGTACTGCACCACCACGTCCTGTGCCATGTAGGCCAGAACGGCATAGGCCCCGCCGAACGTGACCACGGCCAGCTTGGAAAAGAACAACCCGAGTTCCGTCAGGATCGTGCCGCCGAACAGCACGTCCACGGCAAGCACCGGAAGGCCCCAGAGAGCCAGACCGATGAGCAGCGTAATCATGCTGCGACCGATCGATACCGCGATGGGCGACGGTGCGGTGTCGTCCCCGGTCGTCGCGGCCACTGCGCCATATGCGCCTGCGGCAAGCACGATCACGGGAAATGGCACGGCGAAAAAGAAGATGGCGGCAAAGGCCAAGCCCGCCAGCGCCCAATGGGCCGCACCATGAAGCGCGCGTTTGGACATTTTCAATAGCGCCTCGACCACGATCACCACGGCAACCGCCTGCACGCCGAGAAAGAGCATGCTGACCACGGGCAGGTCGCCATAGGTCACATAAAGAAGCGCCAACGCAAAGATCACGGCAGCGCCCGGCAGAACGAAGAGAAGCCCCGCGATCAGGCCACCGATCACGCCATGGAGCCGCCAGCCCGAATAGGTGGCCAGCTGCATGGCTTCGGGTCCTGGAAGCAACATGCAGAAGCTCAGTGCATTGAGGAACTCGCGTTCGCTCAGCCACGCCCGTTCGTCCACCAGCATCCGGTGCATGAGCGCGATCTGCGCCGCCGGTCCGCCGAAGGACAAGAGACCGATTTTCAGAAAGACCTGAAAGAGGTCGCGTAACGAAACCGTCACGAAAGACCTCCGGGCACCGGCCAGTCGTGACTCTCTGTGGTCGCATCCCGCGCCCAGCGGTAGAACGCATCGTAAAGGACCAGGCCCGCCTCGAGCTGGTCAAGGTCGTCGCGATACATGCGCGACAAGCCCAGCGACGCCGCCAGCAAGCCCGCCGCCTCGGGGGCGAGGTCATGCCGGTTGGTGTCCGCACCTCGGACGATGCTGGCCAGACGGTCCAGCGCCTCTGTCCTGATGCCGAATTCGTCGAGCATCGTATCGAAGGTGCAGCTGTCGCCGCGATGGCTCCAGAAGACATCTTCGATATCGAACGGCGTCGCGTCGAAATTCTCGGCCACGTTCAGAACCTGTCTTGGGTCGACGAAGAGAAACCGCGCCCGCGGGTCGATGAACCTTCGGATGAGCCAGGGACAGGCGATCCTGTCGATCTTGGGCCGGTGCCGGGTCACCCAAAGGGTGCAACCGGACGCATCGGGATCGGGCAGCTTTTGCGCGGTGACAAGTGGCAGAGCAAGATCCCGCCAGGCGAAGTGCCCGCCTAGCAGGGTTTCCGCCGCGTTCCCCGAGGCCCGGAGCATCGCCGCCGCGCCCTGGCTGATCTTGAACCCCTTTTGGCAGTAGACCACCACGGCGTTGCCCGAGAGTTCCGGCACCAGCGTTTCGATGTCGCGAAACGCGTGCCGCCGCGCACCTGGGATCAGGCGTGGGTCATCGGTAAAATCCTCGTCGATCCGCACGTCGATCAGGATCGGCGCGTTCGGGGTTCCGATCAGGCGTGCGAGTTGTGCAGGGGTGATTTCCGTTGGTGAGGCCATGGCGACATCCTTCCCGTGATACAGGTTTTCAGGATGCGGGTCTTGGGCTGACGCCTCACGAGGCGTCCGCGGCCCCATGTAACATGGGTGCCAGACGACAGGTTCAGGTGTCAAGCGATACGGTCGCGCCATGCCGGACCATCAAACGAAAACGGCCCCGCCGTTGGGCGGGGCCGCTGAATCTCGCGTCGCGAAGATTTACTCTTCGGTCTGCTCTGTTGCCGGAACTTCATCCGCTTCCGGTTCATCGGCTTCGTCTTCATCGTCAGCGGCGCGCAGGCCGGACGGTGCCGAGATGTTGGCGATCACGAAGTCACGGTCGATGGTCGGCTTGGAGCCTTCCGGCAGCGTGATGTCCGAGATGGTCACGGTGTCGCCGATCTCCAGACCGGTCAGATCGACGGTCAGCTTCTCGGGAATGTCACCCGCCGTCACGACCAGTTCGACTTCCGGACGGATCGCCGTCAGAACGCCACCCTTCTTGAGACCAGGGGCCGCTTCCTCGTTGATGAACTCAACGGGGATGAAGAGGTTGATCTTGGTCGTGCGGCGCAGGCGCAGGAAATCGACATGTGTCGGCAGGTCCTTGACCACGTCGCGCTGCACGTCGCGGCAGATCACGCGGACGTCGTCGTGACCGTCAACCTTGAGGTTGAACAGCGTCGACTTGAAACGGCCCTTCTTCAGGCGCGCCAGCAGGACGTTGAAAGGAAGGTTGATCGGCAGCGGGTCTTTGTCGCCACCAAATACAATGCCCGGAACCATGCCGTCGCGGCGTGCCTGACGAGCGGCGCCCTTGCCTGTCCCCGTCCGTTCCAGAGCTTCGAGATCAGGAATCTCTCCAGCCATGATATATCTCCAAATTGTAAGGGCAGGGTGCCTCCAAGGCTGTCACCCCGCATGAAGCCCGCGCGATAGACCGGATTGTTCGGACTGACAAGAGACTTCGCAGCGAAAACCGTCGGAAATCTGTCGAATGTGGACTGGACCCTGTGCATGTGGCGTGGCAATCGCAGGCCATGAGCATGTTGCGCGATCTTTACGTCAGCCGGGGACCGGCTGCGGGCTTTGCGGCGGTGGGGGCCTTCTGGGGCAGTTTCGCGGCACTCGTGCCCGTGCTCAAGCCACAGGTCGGCCTGTCGGACGGCGCCTTCGGGCTTGCCCTGCTGATCACCTCGGTTGGTGCGGTGATGGCGATGTGGCTGGCCCCACTGGCCGAACGCGCCCTGGGCGCGCGGGCGCTGGGCGTGCTGACCGCGCTTGTCGCCTTGGCGACCCTGCTGCCCGGCCACACCATGACCGGCGTGACCTTCACGCTGGCGATGCTGGGCGTCACCATGACCTCCGGCACGCTCGACGTGGCGATGAACGCGCGGGTCAGCGCGCTCGAGGCGCGGGTGAAACGCAGCCTGATGAACCTCAATCACGCGGTCTTTTCCGTCTCTTATGCGGCCTGCGCCCTGTGCACCGGTCTGGCCCGCGAAGCCGGAATCGGCCCGGCGACCATCCTCACCGTGGCAGGTCTGTTCATCGCCCTACTGGCACTTCAGGCCTTTGCCGCGCCGGTGCCCGACGCCGACCACGAGGCCGAGGGTGTCGAAGGCGCGCCGTTGGCCTGGAGCCTCTTGTTGCCGGGCGGCGCGATCATTCTCATCGCGTTCATGTCGGAGCAGGCGACCGAGGGTTGGTCGGCGCTGCATCTGGAGCGCAATCTCGGTGCCGGGGCGGCGCAAGGTTCGCTGGGTCCGGCGCTTTTGGGGATCACCATGGCGGTCGGCAGGCTTGCCGGGCAGGTCGTCGCCAACCGCGTCTCCGAGCGCCGGGTCATCCGCTGGGCCGCGATCACCGCCGGCATCGGCGCCTGCATCGCGGCGCTGGCACCGACATTGGCCGTGGCCTATGCCGGGTTCTCGATCCTTGGTCTGGGCGTGTCGGTGGTGGCGCCCATGGCCTACGCCTGGATCGGGCGCATGGTGCCCAACCGCTACCGCAGCCACGCGATCTCGCGCATCTCTGTGGTGGGCTATGCCGGTTTCTTCATCGGCCCGCCGCTGATGGGCTTTTTGTCCGAAGGTTTTGGCCTCTGGGCGTCTTTTGTGATGATCGGAGGAATTCTGTTCATCGTACCGCTCGTGCTCGTTCCGATGCTCTCGCGCCGCTCGGCATTGGGCATCACCGGATGATCTGGCGAAACGTAGGTCCACAGCATGTAAGCGGCGCGCGAATGCGTCATTTCGTTTAACGGAACACGGTGTTCATGGTGAAGCGGCTGGTGTCAGCTCAAGTCACCAGCTTACTACATTGTAACAGCCAGGTGAAACTGACAAATGACGCAGCTATGAAGAAGATCGTTTTCGGAATGCTCCTGCTGGCAGCGTTGGTTTGCGTTTACCGTGTGTATGATGCGCATAACTTCACCTACCGTGAGAAGCTGACAGTGACCTTTGAGACACCTGAAGGGGTGGTGGAAGCCAGCAGTGTGATTGAACGTAGAGCTTGGGAAAGCTACGTGAATATCGCTCAGACAGGTGGGCGTTACTGGGACAAAACAGGGGAAGCAGTTGTCGTGAACCTTGCGCCAGAGCGTTACCTGTTTGTATTGCGCGGAAGGCCAAAGTTGATCGATGTGATGGCAACTCTGAAAATCGTCAGCGGCGGCGTAGAGCTTGAAAATCAATCTGAAATCCGAAACCAGCTGAGTCCAATTCGCGTGCCGCGGGATTGGATGCCCAAAATGGTGATGTTTGGTGACATTGATGATCCAACAAGCCTAGCTGTGGTAGAGCCTGAGGAGCTGACGACCACGTTCGGTGAGGGCTACGCCCTGAAAAGTGTTACGATGCAAGCGACTGACGAGCCTGTAACCGAAGGTCTTGTGATGGAGCTTCTTCCTTGGCTGGAAGCGCGCGGTCGGGAACATGCCAGTGTTAAAGGCCGGCCTCAAGGCGGTCAGATGTCTGAACATCCTGACGCTGAAGTCTACCAAATATCCCCATCCGATTTCACGACAGAGCTGTACAAGTGACGATGCGGACTGCTGCTGAATGCCGTTAAGCTGCAAAACGGTTTTTGATCGGGGCCGGAAACAGTTGAATTGGCTTGAAACTCGTGTTCACCGCTATGGGCCAGCCGGTTCTGAAATCGGCGCTCGAAAAAACCCTGTCCGGCACCTTGGACATACATGAGCGATCCGAGCCAATAGGTGTTCCCGCGATCCTTGGTGGCTGCGAACGCTCTTTTACCCACCCATTAACCACCCATCAGCGATACCGTCGCCTACGGTGCGCACCGAGCGGGAAGGGTCACTCCCACGCCGCGACACATGAACTGACACTTCTCTCACAGGCCGCAAGGCTGACCATGAGAGACCGGTCTGAACAGGCCCCGAAACCGGGCTACAGGTCACGGGGTGACGCCCGGACGTCGAGAGAACCGTCAGGCCCATAAGGGCGGCGCCGCTTCTTTCCGAAACAGCAGAACATCCTCGGGCGAGACCCAGGGACATCAGGATCAAGAGATCACTGGGTCAATCCCGGTGATGACGATCAACTGTGCCAGAAGAACAAACGGGTCTTTGCCCGGTGACGATCGACTGTGCGCAGCAGATCTTCGCATCTCCCGCGAGGGACGACACATCGTCGTGCCTATTCTACCCAATCGCCCGAAAACCCTTTCGGCACCATCAGGATATCGCGATCCAATTTGGTGATATCCGTCCGCCCGCAGAGCCCCATCGACATCTCGAGCTCCTTGTGAATCACGTTGAGCGCGTCGGTCACACCCTGCTGGCCCTTGGCGCCCAGACCGTACACATAGGCCCGTCCGATATAGGTGCCCTTGGCCCCCATGGCCAAAGCCTTGAGCACGTCCTGACCGGACCGGATGCCGCTGTCGAGATGCACCTCGATCTTGTCCCCCACCGCGTCGAGGATCGGCTCCAGCGCGCGAATGGAACTGAGCGCGCCGTCAAGCTGCCGTCCTCCGTGGTTCGACACGACGATGGCATCGGCGCCGACATTCAGCGCCTCGAGCGCATCGCGCGGATCCATGATCCCCTTGATGATCAGCGGCCCGTCCCACATCTTGCGAAACTCGCGGATGCGGTCCCAGTTGAGCGACTGGTCAAAGGCCTGCGCCGTCCATGACGCAAGCGAGGACGGATCGCCCACACCCTTGGCGTGGCCCACGATATTGCCGAAGAACCTGCGCTTGGTCGACAGCATCCCCATGCCCCACTGCACCTTCGTCATCATGTTGGCGATGGAGGCGGGCGTCAGTTTGGGCGGGGCGGAGAGGCCGTTCTTCACGTCCTTATGCCGCTGGCCCAGCAATTGCAGGTCGACCGTAATGATCGCGGCCGAACACTCGGCCTCCTTGGCGCGGTCGAACAGGCGCTGCATGAAGTCGTCGTCCTTGAGCGTGTAGACCTGCATCCAGAACGGCTTGGAGGTGTTGGCGGCCACATCTTCGATCGAACAGATCGACATGGTAGAGAGCGAATAGGGAACGCCGAATTTCTCGGCGGCCCGGGCCGCTTTGATCTCACCGTCGAAATGCTGCATCCCCGTCAGCCCGACCGGCGCCAGGGCCACCGGCATGGCCACGTCCTGTCCGATCATTTTGGTCGCGGTGGTGCGGCCCTCCATGTCGATCGCGACGCGCTGCTTGAGGTAAATCCTGTCGAAATCCGAGGAATTCTCGCGGAAGGTCTGTTCGCTCCAGCTGCCGGATTCCGTGTAGTCGAAGAACATCTTGGGCACGCGGCGTTTGTAGATGCGGCGGAGGTCTTCGATTTCGGTGATCACGGGCATGGTGCGGCCTTTCCGGGATTTTGGTTACTTTTTCTTACCGATGCCGGGAAAGCCACGCAACGCGTCATTAGGTGCACACTGCCGACGACCGCGCAGGCCACATCCGGTCATTCCGACGCGACGGTCACTTCCAGGCCAGTCAGCAACGGCGTGTCGAAGTCGCTGCGCCATGTCTGGCCTTCCGAGATGGGCCTTGCATCGGTCAGCGTCCCTGTGGTGACGGCCTCTCCGGGCTGGATCGGTCCCGCGCCGGGCATGCGGTCGATCTGGCGCACCAGGTAGTGCAACGCCATCAGCGGGCCGCCCAGCACATCGACCCCGTGACCGATCACCTGCTCGTCGGGACCGGTCAGGGTGATGCCGCAAGTGGTCAGCGCTTCCAGCCGTTCGGGCGTCGGATCAAGGCGCGGGCCGATCCAGAGCGCGCCGTGCATCGCCATCGCCGCCACCGCATCGGGCGCGGTGAATCTCCAGCCGGGATAGAGCGACATGACGATCTCGAACCCGTGCGCCACCCAGTCGACACAGTCCGCCAGCGCGGTCAGGTCCATGTCGCGATGCGGCGTGGCTTTGAACCCGAACACGATTTCCGGCTCGATCCGGGGCTCGGGCAGCGGTGGCAAAGATATCGCGCCGCCTTTCGGGAGTTCGCGGACACCGTCTTCGTACATCCAGCCCCAGACCGGGGCGTCGACGTTGTAAATCGGCCAGATGCTGCGATTGGTGAACCCGATCTTGCGGCCTGCGACCTGCTCTCCGCGTGCGATGCGCATGTCACCCACAGACCCGGCAACGGCGTAGCCGTCGTCCAGCGTGAGATCGGGCAGCGCGTTGGTCAGGGGCGCGATCTGCGTGTTCGTGTCGAACGCCCGCAGGATCTGCGCAGGCAGGTCAGGCACGATGCGCGCCGTCCGCCAGCGATTTGACGAAGGCCAACACGTCGCTCACTTTCTTGCCCTCGGCCAGTTCGGCCACGATGGCCGAGCCGACGACACAGCCATCCGCAACCCCGGCGATGGCCTGTGCCGCGTCGGGTGACTTGATGCCGAAGCCCACGATCACCGGCAGATCGGTCTGCGACTTGATCCGCGCCACTTCGGGACCGACATCCGCCGCCTGTGCCTCAGCCGCGCCGGTGATACCGGTGATGGAGACGTAGTAGACAAAACCGGACGTGTTCTGGAGCACCTTGGGAAGGCGCTTGTCGTCGGTTGTCGGTGTGGCCAGTCGGATGAAGTTCAGACCTGCCGCCTGCGCCGGGATGCAGAGTTCCTCGTCTTCCTCGGGGGGCAGATCGACGATGATCAGACCGTCGATGCCAGCCTCCTTGGCTTGTTCGAGAAACCGGTCCACGCCACGCGAATAGATCGGATTGTAATAACCCATCATGACGATGGGCGTCGTGTCGTCGGTTTCGCGAAAGCGTCGCGCCAGTTCCAGCGTCCGGTCCAGCGTCATACCGCCTTCAAGCGCGCGCTGTCCGGCAAGCTGGATCGTGGCACCATCGGCCATCGGATCGGTAAAGGGCAGGCCCAGTTCGATGATGTCCACCCCCGCACCCGGCAGTCCCTTGACCAGTTCGAGCGAGGTGTCGAAGTCGGGATCGCCCGCCATGACGTAGGACACGAAGGCCTTTTTGCCTGCGCTGCGCAGCTCTGCGAATTTGGCGTCGATACGGGTCATGGTGGTCTCCCTTGCGTGGTCGAACCCGATTGCCGGAGTTGGCGGAGAAAATCAATGGGGCAGCGGCCGGTGTTTTTGATGCGTGTCAAGGAGACCTTTTTGAAACCCCGCTAGAATTCCGGTCAACCGCCATTTACCCGGGAGCACCGCATGACCACGACAATCCTTGCCACATCCAAAACGACGCGCAAAGCCAACGGCGCTCTGGACGACCTACCGCCGCCCTCGGCTGCGGCCACCACCGCCGAAGACGTCCGCCGTGCCTTTGAGACGGGGGAATATCCCTACAAGGACAAGATGGGCCGGTCTGAATACGAGGCCGAAAAGGCCGCCCTTCAGGCAGAGTTGCTGAAAGTCCAGTTGTGGGCGCAGGACACCGGCCAGAAATTCGTCATGCTTTTCGAAGGCCGGGATGCGGCGGGCAAGGGCGGCACGATCAAGCGGTTCACCGAACACCTCAACCCGCGGACCGCGCGCGTTGTGGCGCTCAACAAACCCACGGATGTGGAACGCGGCCAGTGGTATTACCAGCGTTACATCGAACACCTGCCCACCTCGGGCGAGATCGTTCTCTATGACCGGTCGTGGTACAACCGCGCGGGCGTCGAACGGGTCATGGGATTCTGCGAGCCGGGGGAATACCTCGAATTCATGCGCCAGACGCCGGATTTGGAGCGGATGCTGACGCGGTCGGGGATCCGGCTTTACAAATACTGGTTCTCGGTCACGCAGGACGAACAGAAACGCCGCTTTGCCAGCCGCGAGACCGATCCGCTGAAGCAGTGGAAGCTGTCCCCCATCGACAAGGCCAGCCTCGACAAGTGGGGCGACTATACCGAGGCGAAGGAGGCGATGTTCTTCTATACCGACACCGCCGACGCCCCCTGGACCATCGTGAAATCGAACGACAAGAAGCGCGCGCGCCTCAATTGCATGAAGCATTTCCTGTCCACGCTGGATTATCCGGGCAAGGATCATGCCATCGCCACACCTCCCGATCCGCTGATCGTGGGCGGGGCAGGGCATGTCATCCATCGCTCCGATCACATCCTTGGCACCTCGCTGCACCCGGAGACCCGCAAGGCACACGGCTGAGGCTGCGCAAATCCTTGCCGCCGGGCAACGGTTGATCTTGCGTTACCTGTCGGAGGGCCGTACCTCCGGCAGATATGAAAAACGCCTTTTTCGCTCTCGCTCTCGCTTTGGTGGCCGCGCCTCTTGGCGCGCATCCCCATATCTTCGTGGAAACCGCCCTGCGGTTCGAGGTGAACGACCGGTCCGAAGTGACCGGCGTCACCGTGACCTGGACCTACGACGATTTCTTCACTCTGCTGATTTTCGAGGACATGGGCCTTGATCCCGATGGCGACGGAGAGCTGACACAGGCCGAGCTTGATCAGCTTTTGGGCTTCGACCTGGTCGAATGGCCCGAAGGCTTCGAAGGCGATCTTTACGTCTATTCCAACGGTGAGAAGATCGAGATGCCCCTCCCACGCCCCATCGGCATCGCGGTCGAAAACGGGTTCATCACGGCGACCCATTTCCGCGAGATCCCGGCGGTCCCGACCGACGGGATCGAGATCCTGCAATACGATCCGACATATTACGTCGCCTACGATGTGTCCCAGGGCGTGACCCTGACCGATCCCGACTGCACAGCAAACGTGACCGATCCGAACGAGGACGAAGCCTTGGCGGCGGTCGAAGAAGAGGCGGGCAGCCTGGAGGACGTGTTCGACGAAATGCTCATCGGCGTTCATTTCTCCGACACGATCACGATCTCATGCGCACAGCCCTCCAACTAGCGGCGGGTGCCGTTGTCGCCCTGGCCGTCTGGCTATGGGGCTTTGACGGCGCGCAGATGCTCGAACGTTGGGCCGCCGACGGCCAGCGCGCTGCACAAAGCGGCATGGCGCAAGGCCTGCGGGCATTGCGCGCGGGTGAACCGGGCGCGATCCTCACCCTGGTGGCGGTCTGTTTCGGGTACGGGTTTTTCCACGCGGTCGGGCCGGGCCACGGCAAGATCCTGATCGCGGGCTATGGCGTCGCACAGCGCGTTGCCTTGACGCGCCTGTCTCTGCTTGCGGTCCTGTCGAGCCTCGCGCAGGCGCTGACTGCGATCGTCGTGGTCTATACGGGCGTCTGGATTCTCGACCTGGGTCGCGTCGCGATGGTGGATGCCGCCGAAGACCTGTTCGCTCCCGTCAGCTATGCTGCCATCGGGATAATCGGTCTTTGGCTGGCCCTTCGCGGTGCAGCGCGGCTTTGGAAAGACCGCGCACCGAAACACCCACACGCCCACGCACACGATGCGGACGGGGTTTGCAGTTCCTGCGGCCACGCGCATGGACCGACGCCCGAGCAGGCCGGTAACGTGCGGTCGCTGCGCGATGCGCTGGTTCTGATCGGGGCCATCGCCATTCGGCCCTGTACCGGTGCGCTGTTCCTCCTGATCCTCGCGGTCAACATGGATATCGATCGTGCCGGCATCCTCGGCACGCTCGCGATGGGGCTTGGCACCGCCAGCGTGACCCTTGCCGCCGCAATCGGCTCCGTCACCTTCCGAGAAGGGGCGCTGGCGCGCTTCGCGGGAGGGCCGTACACGGCCCGGATCGCCGGCGTGATCGAAACCGGGGCCGGGCTGATTATCGCCATTCTCGCCGCCCAGTTCCTCCTGCGCGCGCTGTGATCGACAAAAGGCTTGCCGGTGGCGCAGGTCAGCGCTAACGCAGGCCCATGCAATCCCCGCTCATGTCATATCCCGCCCATGTCAGGGCCATCCTCGTGCTCGGCTTGCCTTTGGTGGGCGGCCACATGGCACAGATGGCGATCGGTCTGACCGACACGATCATGGTCGGCTGGTACGGGGCCGAGGCGCTAGCCACGGTGACGCTCGCCAACACGCTCTTCTTCACGCTGTTCCTGTTCGGCTGCGGCTTTGCCTGGGCGGTGATGCCCATGGTAGCGTCCTTCGCGGCCGAGGGCGACGACCAGAAGGTGCGCCGCGCAACCCGCATGGGACTATGGCTGTCGGCGCTGTTCTGCGTCTGCATGTTCCCGCTCTTGTGGTGGTCGGAGGCGCTGTTGCTGCGTCTGGGCCAGACCCCGGTGATCGCCGCCGATGCGCAAACCTATCTGCGAGTTCTGGCGTTCGGTCTCTTGCCCGCGCTGGTGACGATGACGCTCAAAAGCTACCTTGCGGCGTTGGAGAAGACACAGGTGGTGTTCTGGGTCACAGTGGTGGCCGTGCCCTACAACGCGCTGGCCAATTATGCGCTGATCTTCGGCAATTTCGGCTTCCCGGAACTCGGTCTGCAAGGGGCCGCGATTGCGTCGCTCAGCACACACGTGTTCTCGATGCTGGTGGTGGTGGCGTACATCTTGGTTCTTGTGCCGGAACACAGCCTGTTCCAGCGCCTGTGGAAATCGGATGCCGATATGTTCGCGCAGGTGTTTCGGCTGGGCTGGCCCATCGGACTGACGTCCCTATCCGAAACCGGGCTGTTCGCGGCCTCGGCCATCATGATGGGCTGGCTGGGGACCATTCCGCTGGCGGCCCATGGGATCGCGCTGCAACTGGCGTCGATCACCTTCATGCTGCATCTGGGCCTGTCCAACGCCGCCACGGTACGGGCCGGCAACGCGTTCGGGCGACGCGACGGGCCGCATATGGCGCGCGGCGGGATCGTGGCGCTGGGCCTGTCGGCGGTGTGCGCGGTGTCGACGATCTTCGTGTTCGTGGTATTCCCAGAGCCGCTTATTTCGGTCTTCCTCGACCCGGATGATCCGGCCCGAGCCGATATCATCGCAGCAGGGGTCATCCTGCTGTTCCTCGCGGCGATCTTCCAACTGGTCGACGGCGCACAAGTGGTGGCACTGGGCCTCTTGCGCGGTGTGCAGGACGCCAAGGTGCCAATGGTGCTCGCCGCTTTGTCCTATTTCGGGGTTGGGCTTCCTGCCGCCTACATCCTGGGCTTCCCCTTCGGGCTGGGAGGGGCGGGCATCTGGCTGGGTCTCGCGTTCGGCCTGTCGGTCGCGGCGGTGCTTTTGAACCACCGCTTCTGGTTCCGCATGATGCCCGGTCTCAGCCGCCTTGCAGCGCCTGCGGCCAGCGCATAGAAGCGGCGCAAATTCGCAGGATCAGGAGAGACCGAGATGGGCTTCAAGGTGGGAATCGTGGGTTTGCCGAACGTGGGCAAATCGACCCTTTTCAACGCGCTCACCAAGACGGCTGCGGCGCAGGCGGCGAACTTTCCGTTCTGCACGATCGAGCCCAATGTCGGCGATGTGACCGTGCCTGACGACCGGCTCGACACGCTGGCGGCGATCGCCAAGTCCAAGCAGATCATCCCCACCCGCATCACCTTCGTGGATATCGCGGGCCTCGTGAAGGGTGCCTCCAAGGGCGAAGGTTTGGGCAACCAGTTCCTCGCCAATATTCGTGAGGTGGACGCCATCGCCCATGTGCTGCGCTGTTTCGAGGACGGCGACGTGGTGCATGTGGATGGCCGGGTCGATCCGGTCGCCGACGCCGAAACCATCGAGACCGAGCTGATGCTCGCCGATATCGAAAGCCTCGAAAAGCGGCTTCAGAACATCGTCCGCAAAGTGCGCGGCGGCGACAAGGACGCGGTGCAGCAGGAACGCCTGATGCGCGCGGCGCTGGCGGCACTTGAAGAGGGCCGTCCCGCCCGGACCGTGCCGGTCGACGCCGAGGACGCCAAGGCCTGGGACATGCTGCAACTGCTGACCACGAAGCCGGTGCTCTACGTCTGCAACGTATCCGAAGAGGACGCGGCCAACGGCAACGCCTTATCGAACGCCGTAGGCGAAATGGCCGCCGCCCAAGGCAACAGCCACGTCGTGATCTCGGCCCGGATCGAGGAAGAGATCAGCCAACTGGACGCAGAAGAGGCGCAGGAATTCCTGTCGGAGATGGGTCTGGAAGAGCCGGGATTGGACCGTGTGATCAAGGCAGGCTACGCGCTCTTGCAACTCGAGACCTACTTCACCGTCGGCCCCAAAGAGGCCCGCGCCTGGACCATCACCAAGGGCACGGCAGCACCGCAAGCCGCAGGCGTCATTCACGGCGATTTCGAAAAGGGCTTCATTCGCGCCGAAACCATTGCCTATGACGATTACGTGTCCCTGGGCGGCGAAAACCCGGCCAAGGAGGCCGGCAAGATGCGCGCCGAGGGCAAAAGCTATGTCGTCAAGGACGGCGACGTGCTGCACTTCCTCTTCAACACCTGAGCACCGAAAAAACTTGCGGAAAGGGTGGTTTCCACCCTTGTCCCCGCCCGCACAGGTCACTAAACGGGTCGGCGGAGACGTGGCCGAGTGGTCGAAGGCGCTCCCCTGCTAAGGGAGTAGGCGGGAAACCGTCTCGAGGGTTCGAATCCCTTCGTCTCCGCCATCAACCATCATCAAAATTATGTTTTCGCTGCGCATTACTTGGTGTGTGAGGGATGTAGATCCATTTCTGGATACACGTCGTTTCGCTCGTATTTGTTTGTCAGCCGCTTTGTCGTCGCTCTCGAACGGAGGGTGGCTTAATCAAGTACTTGGGGTCGCACGAAACCTCGAGAGGGCGTGTCTCCTGCTGCTTCCTTGATCGCGCCGGTCAGTTTGGTCACCAATTCGTCGATCTGCGCGTCCTCGATGATGAAGGGTGGGGCGATCAGGATGTGGTCGCCGTGAAGCCCGTCGATGGTGCCGCCCATTGGATAGCACATCAGGCCCGCTTCCATCGCCTTGGCTTTGACCTTGGCGTGGATTTTGCGGGCCGGATCGAAGGTCGCCTTGGTTTCGCGGTTCTCGACCAGTTCGACGCCGCGGAAGAGCCCGCGTCCGCGGATGTCGCCGACATGGGGGTGTTGCTCCAATGCCGAGCGCAGCGCGGCGTCGAGTTTCGCACCCTGTTCGCGCACGCGATGCAGCAAATCATGGGTCTTGATCTCGTCCAGCACCGCGTTTGCGGCAGCCGCCGCCATCGCGTGCCCGAGATAGGTGTGGCCGTGCTGGAAAAACCCCGAACCTGACGCGATGGCGTCGTAGATGTGGCCTTGTACCAAAAGCGCGCCGATCGGCTGATAGCCCGCGCCCAGCCCCTTTGCGATCGTCACCATGTCGGGGGACACGCCATCTTCCTGGCAGGCGAAAAGATGTCCGGTTCGGCCCATGCCGCACATCACCTCATCGAGGATCAGCAGGACGCCATGGGCATCGCAGATCTCCCGGATGCGTTTGAGGTATCCGGGCACCGCAGGCACCGCGCCAGATGTGGCGCCGACGACAGGTTCCGCGACGAAGGCCATGACTGTTTCCGGCCCGAGGCGCTGGATTTCGGTCTCCAGCTCTTCGGCCACGCGCAGGCCGTAGGCCTCGGCGCTTTCGTCGTCACGGCGGCCACGGTATTCGTAGCAGGGCGAGATATGGGTGGTGTCGACCAGCATCGGGGCGAATTGTGCCCGACGCCATTCATTCCCCCCGGCGGCAAGCGCGCCCAGCGTGTTGCCGTGATAGCTTTGCTTGCGGGCAATCACCCGGTGGCGGTCCGGCTGGCCAATCTCCATGAAATACTGCCGCGCGAGCTTCAGCGCGGCTTCCACAGCCTCAGACCCGCCCGACACCAGATAGACCCTGTCGATCCCTTTGGGTGCAGCGGCGACAAGCCTGTCAGCAAGTCGTTCTGCGGGTTCTGACGTGAAGAAGCCGGTATGCGCGAAGGCCATCTTGTCGAGTTGGTCGTGCAACGCCGCCCGGACATGGGCGTTGGAATGGCCGAGGCAGGACACCGCAGCCCCGCCGCACCCGTCGAGGTAACGCTTGCCGTTGGCGTCGATCAGGTAGCAGCCATCCCCGGCCACGGCCTCTGGCAGATGTCCCTTGGTGGAGCGACCGAAGACATGGCTGGACATGGATCAGTTCCTGACGACGTAGACCGATTGCTTGGCGTGGCGCACGACACGGGCGGCGTTCGGACCCAGGAGGTAGTCGCGCAGTTCCGGGCGATGCGACCCCATGACGATCAGGTCCACTTTCAACTTGTCTGCGGCCCGCAGGATCTCGTCGTAGATCGTGCCGTGCAGGATGTGCGGGTGCACCTCCACGTTGTCCGGGACAGTCTCGTTGACCCATGTCTTGAGCGCTGTTCCGAACGACTTGATCGCGGTCGCCTCGAAATCCTTTTTGAAAAAGCCGGACACTTGCGGAAGCCCGAAATCCGGCAGGACCGAAACGACATGCAGCACGCCGTTCTCTCCGACAAGGGCGAGCGCCTCGTGCAGGGGCGTCTTGCTTGCCTCCGGATCGTTCAGATCGACGGGCAGGAGGATGGTTTTCGACATGATCTGTCTCCTCAGAAGGCCGGTTTGGTCTGGCGACGACGCTGCATCGCGATCACGGCCCCAAGGAGCAACAGCGCTGGAATGTAGAGCCAGTATTTCGAGGGTCGGTCAGCCGGTGACAGCAGGCTGACGACCTCGACCCGGGGTTCGGTGTAGAAGTCGAACCCTTGCAGCTTTTCCTGATAGTCGGTGCCGAACATCGGTTCATCCATGAACATCCGGTCGCCTTCGGGCAACAGGAACAGCCCCGCCGCATCGGCGCGACCCGTTTCGGGATCGGAGTCCTCGATGGTGTGGATGAGGGTCGTTTGGGTCATCTCTCCTGTGGTGAAGGATGGCCCGGCCACCACGAAGCGCACGGTATCGCCGGGCGATGCCTCGTCAAAGGCGGCGGCGAGCTGCGTCGCCGGGCGTTCGTCGAATTTCGGCACGATGCGGTCGAGCCAGAACCCGGGCACGAAGAGCGTGAACGCCACGAGCAGCAGCGCAACGCTTTCCCAGATGCGCGAGCGGGCCAGGAAATAGCCCTGCGTCGCAGCCGCGAAGAGGAGCATCGCGAAGGTCGCCACAACGAAGATGAAGACCGCTTGCAGGATCCCAGTCGTCGTTCCCAGGTCGACGCCATAGAGGATCAGCGTCGGGTTATAGATGAACAGGAACGGCAGGGCGACGGTGCGCAACGAGTAGAAGAACGCGGTAAAGCCGGTGCGGATCGGATCACCCCCGGACACCGCCGCCGCGGCGAAACTGGCAAGCCCCACCGGTGGCGTTACGTCCGCCATGATGCCGAAGTAGAAGACGAACAGGTGTGCTGCGATGAGCGGCACGATCAGCCCTTCCTGCGCCCCGAGCGTCACCACGACGGACGCCATGAGCGACGACACGACGATATAGTTCGCCGTCGTCGGCAGACCCATCCCGAGGATCAGCGAAAACACCCCGACCAGCAGCAGCATGATCATCAGGTTGCCGCCCGAGAGCGTTTCGACCAGCCCGGCGAGTTCGGTGCCGATGGGCGTCTTCGTTACGGTGGCCACGATGATGCCGGCGGCAGCGGTCGCGACGCCGATGCCGATCATGTTGCGCGCGCCTGCGATCATGCCTTCGATGAAATCTACGCCACCGGCGCGCAGCGCATCGCTCATGCTTTCGCCTCTGAACAGGGCCTTGAGCGGCCTCTGGGTGACGATGATGAGCAACATTGCCGCCACCGCGTAGAACGCCGATTTGGCGGGCGACTGCATTTCCACCATGAGGAACCAGATCAGCACGAGGATTGGCAGAAGGTAATGCAGACCTGTCGGGAACACCTGCGCCACGGTGGGCAGGGTGAAGTTCGGGTTGTTCGGATCGTCGAGCGTCAGGTCCGGGTTCTTGGCCGACACGCGCACCATCCAGACATAGACGAGCGCGATGATCACGAGAACCGTCCAATCGCCGAACGAACCGGCCACCTCTCGCAGGCCCTGAATGCCGTAGATCAGCGCGGTGAAAAGCACGCCTGTCACGACGAACCCGATGGCGATCTTGACGAACATCCGGCCGAGGCTGGTTGCGGTGCCAAGGGCGGGCATGTCGGTTTTCAGCGCTTCGAGATGCACGATATAGACAAGCGCGATGTAGGAAATCACGGCCGGAATGAAGGCGTGCTTGATGACCTCGACATAGGAAATCCCGACGAACTCGACCATCAGGAAGGCCGCGGCCCCCATGACGGGCGGCATGATCTGACCATTCACGGAAGACGCCACCTCGACCGCGCCCGCCTTTTCGGACGAGAAGCCGACCTTTTTCATCAGCGGGATGGTGAAGGTGCCCGTCGTCACCACGTTGGCGATGGAGGAGCCAGAGATCAGCCCGGTCATGGCCGAGCCGACCACGGCCGCTTTGGCCGGGCCGCCGCGAAGCGCGCCAAGACCTGCAAATGCCAGCTGGATGAAATAGTTGCCCGCCCCGGCCTTGTCGAGGATCGCGCCGAAGAGCACGAACAGGAACACGAAGGCGGTGGATACGCCGAGCGGAATACCGAAGACCCCCGTCGTGTCGAGCCACTGGGCATTGACGATAGAGCTGAACGACAGGCCCTGGTGTTCGATGATGTCGGGGATCAGAAACCCTTGCCCGGTATAGGCATAGAGCAGGAAGATCGACCCGACTACGGTCAGCGCCGGACCAAGCGCGCGACGCGACGCCTCCAGCAAAAGAACGATCCCGACCGTACCGATGGCGATCTGCGTCTCGGTCGGAAGACCGGACCGCGCGGTCGTCGCCAATTCGCGGGAAAAGAGAAACACGTAAAAGGCGCAACCGCCGCCGACAATGGCCAGCACCCAGTCATAAAGCGGCACCCGGTCGCGCGGGGAGCCTTTGAAGGCGGGATAGGCAAGGAAGGCCAGCACCATGGCAAAGGCGAGGTGCACAGGCCGTGTCTGAGAGGAATTGAGAGCCGGTATGTACTGCGCGAACCAAAGCTGCGGTTGCGCGATCCATATCTGGAACACGGACCACGCAAAGGCCAGCCCGGCGATAAAGAGCGCGACATTTCGGTTTTTCGGGGCACGCCCGCCGCTGTCCGTGGAGGCAACGAGATCCTGAAGTTCCTCGTCACTGAATTCGCGGCCCTTGCGGGCGTCTGTTGGTTCGCTCATGCGGTTTCCCCCGTTCTTCGCAAAACGGGCCGCCGCCGGAAACCGGGGCGGCCCGTCCGAGTCTTTTCAGCCGTGGCCGATCATTCGATCAGACCGGCCTCGCGGAAATACTGTTCCGCACCGGGGTGAAGCGGGGCAGACAGGCCGTCATTGGCCATCTCCGCCGGATCGAGATTCGCGAAGGCGGGGTGCAGGCCGCGGAACTGGTCGATATCCTCGAACACGGCCTTGACGAGCGCGTAGACCACCTCGTCGGCCACATCGGTGGATGTCACCAGCGTGGCACCCACACCGAAGGTCTGCACGTCCTCGTCATTGCCGCGATACATGCCGCCTGGAATGGTGGCGGTGCGGTAGAACGGGTTTTCCTCGACCAGCGTGTCCACGGCGTCACCCGTCACGTTGACGAGAACCGCGTCGCAGGCGGTCGTGGCTTCCTGGATGGAGCCCGACGGGTGACCGACGGTATAGACCATCGCGTCGATATTGTTGTCGCACAGCGCCTGGGATTGTTCGCCGGCCTGAAGCTCGGACGCGACGGTGAAATCGTCCATCGTCCAGCCAAGAGCGTCCATCAGAACTTCCATCGTGCCGCGCTGGCCGGAGCCGGGGTTGCCGACATTCACGCGCTTGCCCTGAAGGTCCTCGAAGTTGGTGATCCCGGCATCGGCGCGCGCAACCACGGTGAACGGCTCGGGGTGGATCGAGAAGACGGCCCGCAGACCTTCGAACGCGCCCTGCTCTTCGAACTGGGAGGTGCCGTTGAAGGCGTGGTACTGCCAGTCGGACTGGGCGACGCCGAAGTCGAGCTCGCCGGAGCGGATGGCGTTGATGTTGAACACGGAGCCACCGGTCGATTCCACGCCGCAGCGGATCCCGTGTTCGGCCCGTGTGCGCGACATCATGCGACAGATCGCGCCACCGGTCGGATAGTAGACGCCCGTGACGCCGCCGGTACCGATGGTGATGAACGTGTCCTGGGCCAATGTCGGCGTGGCGACCAGGGTCGCGCCAACAAAGGCCATCGCAGTGGTGAGTTTCATGTAGGTGTCCTCCTTATTGGATGGGCAAAGCCCTCGCCACAGGTTTGCATTTTCAAAAATGGGACACAACACAAATGCCTTTTTTGCCGGGCTTAGAGGAGGCCATATCGAGTCGCTGAAAAAAAAGGGAAAAGATTGACCGTTTGTGGAGAACATATCCGGGCCTTCGATCTGCGGTGATGCATCGCCAATCTACCAACCATTTCAATGAAGGTGCGCAACCTGTGGTTTGCGATTCATCTCGTCACCAAAAGCCGTGCTACCGCCGATGATAAGCTTAGAACTCATAGCCTGTAGATGACGGTCGCGGAAAAGAGCTCTATCCTAGGGTTTGGGAACATGCCGCAAGCGATTTGTGACCAACTCAACGCCACCAAAAAAAATGTCTTGGATGGCGAACAGCAATTGGTGGGTTCATTACAAACATTTGCAACCACCAAAAAAAAAGGACGTCCCCATGCCGCACGATGCGCCAAGCGCGTTTACGACCGATATTGCCTGGCCGATCTCACTGGAGGCGAGCGTTCATGCGCCGGGCGCGATGTCGGATGATCCGGTGCCCTACGCTGGTCCCGACAGCTTCACATTCGTGCGTCTGCGGGTGCGGGACGCGGACGGGGTGGTTGGCGATGGGTTTACGGGGCGTTTCCTGGCACCCGAAGTTGCGGCGTTTCTGAACCGGCTTTCGGACACGATTAACGATCTGGGCGACGATACGATCGATAAGGCGATGCGCCAGTTCAACCCGAGGGGCATGACCGGCGTCGTCGTCTCTGCGCTGAGCGCGTTGGAGGTGGCGCTCACCGATCTTGCGGCGCGGCGGCAGGGGCTGCCGGTGTGGCGCATGCTTGGTGGCAAGCGGGATGCAGCGCCTGTGCACGTGACCTGCGGGTTTCCCTCGCTCGATGATGACGCTCTGGTCGATGCTTGTGGGGCGGAAATCGCGCGTGGGGCTGCGGGGGTGAAGGTTCTGGTCGGAGCGCGCGGGCGCAGCGTCGCCGAAGATGCGGCGCGTGTGACGCGCGTACGCGATGCGATCGGGCCGGAGGCGGAGTTGATCGCGGATGCCAACTGTGCCTGGAGCTTGGAGTCGGCGCGCGAGATGGTGCAGGCGGTCGCGCGCGTGAACCTCGCCTGGCTGGAAGAGCCGGTGCGCGGCAACGATCCCAAAGAACTGGCGGCGTTGGTCGGCATGGGGCAGGTGCCCATCGGGGCGGGCCAGATGGAGCAAAGCGACAACCGCTTCGCGCAGCTGATAGATGCCGGTGTGTCGGTCATTCAGCCGAACGCGGTTTTCGCTGGTGGCTTCGGTGCGGCGATCCGGGCGGCTCAAGGCGCGCGCGCCGCAGGATGCCAGGTGTCCCCGGCTGCCGGTTGGGACGCGATCAATCTGCACTGGATGTGTGGGGCAATGGAACATGGCACGGTCGAGCTACACCGTGCGCAATCGCGGATCAGCCGATTGCTGCGGCCGTCTCATGTCGAAGACAACGGAATGCTGCGCCTGTCCGACGTTCCGGGCCTCGGATTGGACCCGGATGAAGAGGCGCTGGCGGAGTGCCGCGTCGGCTGATCGACCTCATGCCTTGGGCGGCTTCTTTGGAAGCCCCGCGCCGAACAGACGGGCCGCGATGGGGGCGCCGGTCACGACGAGGAAAACGCGCGTCAGATGATGCACCACGACATAGCCAAGATCGGCCCCGACCACGATTGCCAGAACCGTCATCTCGGCCTGTCCCGCCGGGGCGAAGGCGAGGAACGCATCGACTGGGGGCGCGAGAGCGATCAGGACGGCGAGCTCGGTGAAGATCACGGTCAGCACCGACAGGATCATGACGAAGAACACTCCGGCCGCCACATCCCGGCGGATATCGGCGAGCGTGACGCCGACATAGCCCGCGCCAAGGGTGATACCGATGAAGAACTGCGCCGCGAGGATCGCTTCGGCAGGCGGGCGATAGTGAATGACATCGGTCAACGACAGCGCACCAGCAAGAATCATCGGGCCGATCATCGGCGCGCCGAAAATCCCGATCCGCGCCGCGATCTTCCATCCGACGACGGCGGTGATGGCCATGATAATGAGCTCGTGCACCGGTATCTCGGATGCGGGATCACCGATCGGGGCGTTCAATTCGGCCTCGAACACCTGGGTCAGAATGATCGGTGCGATGGCGATGATGATCAGCAGGCGGGTCGCGTGGATCAGCGACAGCGCGCGGACATTGCCGCCTGCTTCCTGACCGAAGAGCACCATGTCCTGCAACCCGCCGGGCATGGCGGCATACCAAGACGTCACCGCGTCGAACCGGTAGACGTATCGGAAGTAGGGCACGCCCAGCAAGGCGATGCACAGAACGAAGACAGGGATCAGAGACAGTGACGCAACCATCTGCGGCAGTTCCGAAACCACCTGCGGCGTCAGGGAGGCCCCAATGGCAACACCCAGGATGGTGCGCATCCACTGGCTAACGTTTTTGGAGGCCGAGAGGGGCAGGCCGACCAAGGCTCCCGTCACACAGGCCGCCAATGGACCGAAGAGGAACGGCAACGGGAAGTCGAACCACCAGAACACCAATGTGCCCGCCGCCGCGAGGGCGAGGGTCAGACCACGGTTGCGCAGGGTTCTGTTCGCGAACCAACGGGTCTTTGGCGGTCGCATGGGTCTGTCCTTGCTGTCGCGCATCTTGCGGCGATCAGGTGGTTTCGCCACCGTTTACCGCGATCATCTGGCCGGTGACGAAGCGCGCCTCGGGTGAGGCGAGAAACCCGACCATCGCGGCGATGTCGCGGGACTGCCCCATGAACCCGGCCGGGATACGCGCGGCGCGCGCCGGATCGTCTTCGGATGCCGAATCCTTGCGGATTTGACCGGGCGACACCGTGTTGATGGTGATTCCCTTTGACGCGAACTCTGTCGACAACGCCTTGGTCAGACCCCAAATGCCATGTTTCGCAGCCGAGATCGGCGCGCCTTCGTTGTAGCCCTTGATGGCTTTCATACCGGCGAAGTTGATGATCCGTCCCCAGCCCGCATCGACCATGCCGGGCAGAAAGGCCTGGCTGGTTCGGAACACAGCCGTTAGGGCGACATCCACGACGCTGTGCCAATCGTCTTCTTCCATATCGAGAAAGGGTTTGTGAGGGCGGCGAGCTGCGTTGTTGACCACCACATCGACGCGACCGAACCGGGTCAGGGCCGCGTCGGCGATCTTGAGGATCTCATCGTGATTTCCCATGTCGCCCATGGCGATCAGGCATTTTACGCCTTCCGCTTCGACCGCGGCGGCGGTTTCCTCGGCCGCGTCGATGTTGGACGAGCCATTCACCACGACGTTGCAGCCCATCTCTGCCAGCCGGATCGCAACCGCGCGGCCAATATTCTGTCCAGAGCCAGAAACGAAGGCTGTTTTGCCTTCCAATGTACGGTCTGTCATGGCCGATTCTCCTCTTTCCCGCGCTGTTCAGGGTGGAAATGGTGTATGCTTGGATGCACGCGCGTGGCGATCTTGCCCGGGTGGCGCCAAGATTGACGGGTCTAATGCATATGTCAATCAGTAGAAAAATGTTGACAATTGTCAGTTAACAGCCTTTTCCTTTGTGCATGTCGAGCGTCGTCAACAGACTGTACGGGTCGCTGAACTGCACCAAGCAGTCAGCCGAGGGTGCACGTAGGAACGTGCTTCAAGGCCCGGAGACAAGTATTTGCCATCGCGGTTCCCGATCGAAACGAGAAAGTGACTGAGCCGCAAACGGCACCTTTATAAAGAACGACGTGTCGCAAAACGACCTTAGGGAGGACTTCACCATGACCAAACACATCAAAGCAGTCGACTGGCTGCCACAGGCTACGATGGGCGCTCTTGCCGCCTGTTCGATTTCGTTGGCCGCGCCCGCGATGGCCCAAGAGGTTTATCCGTCGGCGGACGAAACACTGGACTGGACCATTGCGTTCGGGCCCGGTGGCGGCAACGACATCATGGCGCGGACAATCATCGACATCCTGACCAAGTACGAGCTTTACCCGGGCGACATCTCTGCCGAGAACCGGGCAGGCGGATCCGGCGCCGTGGGCTGGGGCTACCTCTACGGGCAGGACGGAGACCCTTACGGCATCTCCACCACGTCGGGCAGCTTTGTCACGACGCCATTGCAGGCCGACACACCCTGGCAGCCCGAGGATTTCACACCCGTTGCGCTTCTTGCGACCGATGACCTTGTGCTGGTCGTCAATGGGGACTCGGAAATTCAGAACATCGAGCAGTTCATCGAGATGGCGAAGGCCAACCCGATGAATATCGGCGGCACGGGCACCGTGAACGTGGACTTCATCGTGCCGACCCTGTTCGCACAGGCCGCGGGCTTCGAATTCGACTACGTGTCGTTCAATTCGATGGCAGATCAGACCACCGCGCTTCTGTCCGGCGCGCTCGACTCAATGGTCGGCAATCCCGGTGAAATCCTGGGTCTTATCGAATCCGGTGAGTTGCGCCCGCTCGTCTATTCCGGCCAGAGCACACCTGCTGCCTTGGGCGACGTGCCGACGATGGGCGAGGTCGGGTATGACATCGGCGTGTCGATGCCGCGCGGTCTGATCCTTCCCCCCAATGCGCCGGAAGCCGCGCAGCAGTGGTGGATCGGAACCATGGAGAAGGTGGTCGAGACCCCGGAATGGGCGGAATACATCGCATCCAACACCCTGACGCCGACGGTCATCTACGGAGAGGAATTCCGCGACTTCCTGGTCCGCACGAAAAACAATTTCGAGCAGGTGCTGAAATCGGTCGGGGCAATCGACTGATCCGATGTACGAGCCGATGTGATCGGTAACATCACCACCAAATCCGGCCGCACATGTTGCGGCCGGTACCCTTGCATACCGGAGGCACTGACGTGAGGCTCACGTTCCTGCTGGTCGTTTTGGCCGGCGCCATTTTCTACACCTATATCGCGTTCGTGGACCTGTCCTTCATGACGCGGTCGGGGCGCCTGGGGCCAGGCTTCTTTCCACGCATCGTCGGCGTGATCGCGGTCATCTTCATCGCCTGGTCGGTCTTCGATGCCATGCGGGACCGCTCTGCGCGCGGGTTGGGAGGAACGGGGTCGAACTGGTCCGACGTCTTCGTCCTGATCTCGCTTGCGATCGGATACGCCGTCTTGTTGCGGCTCTTCGGCGGGTTCATCGCCACGGTACTCTACCTTGCCATAGCCCTGTCGATCCTGAACCGCGGGCGACATGTGCAAAACGGCATCCTCGCACTCACCATTCCCGGCGGCGTCTATCTTCTTTTCGATAAACTGCTCAACGCGAATATGCCGCCGGCTGTCTTCGATCTGCCTTTCTGACACCTCGCGCCCTGCGCAACGCCGACTGGAGCGAAACTAATGGACATTTTTAGCGACCTGATCATGGGGTTGTCGATCGCCATCACGCCGATCAACCTGCTTTATCTTCTGATCGGCGCGGCAATCGGCATGATCGTCGGGGTGATCCCCGGATTTGGTCCCTCGGCGGGGCTGGCGATCCTGCTCCCGATGACCTTCGGCATGGATCCCATCGGCGCCATCATGATGCTGGCGGCGATCTATTACGGCGCGATGTATGGCGGCACGATCACGTCGATCCTGCTGAACACGCCCGGGGAAAGTGCCACGGTCGCAAGTACGTTCGACGGCTTTCCGCTTGCCAAGAACGGGCGCGCGGGACCGGCCTTGGTCATGCAGGCGGTCGCGTCATTCGTCGGCGGAACGGTGGGCGTTATCCTGATCACGCTGCTGGCCCCCATGTTCGCGCAGGTCTCGCGCAGTTTCGGCCCACCCGAATATTTCCTGCTGGCGCTCATGGGGATGCTGACGCTGATCGTCATGATCGGAGAGAATTGGCGGCTTGGCATCGTGTCCGCGTTGATCGGCTTCGCCCTGGGCACGGTCGGGGTGGATCTCGAGACGGGGCAGGGGCGCTACACGTTCGGATCCGCCGAACTGATCGGCGGCATTTACTTCATTCCCATCGCCATCGGTCTCTTCGGTCTGGGCGAGCTGTTCTATGCCTTCTACCAGGGCCTGCACCGCACCGGGACCGGCGGGATCGTCAATTACGACAACGAAGAACGGTTCTGGCCGACCCGGCTTGATTGGATGTCGACCCGGATGACCATGGCCCGACAGTCGGTCCTCGGTTTCGTCGTCGGCGTCATACCCGGCGCGGGCGCCACCATCGCGTCGCTCATGGCCTATTCCACCGAGCGGTCGCTTTCCAAAAATCCCGAGAACTTCGGCAAGGGCGAGATGGCCGGGCTGGTCGCCCCCGAAACGGCCAACAACGCCGCGTCGTCCGGCGCGATGATCCCGCTTTTGACATTGGGCATCCCCGGTTCGGCCTCGACCGCCGTTCTTCTTGCCGCCTTCCTTCTTTGGGGGCTGCGGCCGGGGCCGCTCTTCATGGAGCAGAACCCGGAGCTTGCCTGGGGTCTCATCGCGTCGATGTATCTGGGGAACATGGCGCTTCTGGCGATCAGCATTTTTGCGATCCCGCTCTTCGTGCAGATCATCAAGGTGCCCTATCGCATTCTCGGGCCGACCGTCGTTGTGGTCTGCGCGCTTGGCACGTTCAGCGTGAACGCGTCTTTCGTGGAGCTTTACATCATGTTCGCCGCGGGTATCGCGGGGTTCTTCATGCGGCTCTACGGGTTTTCCGCGGCTGCGCTGGTTCTGGCGCTTGTCCTCGGGCCGTTGGCCGAGGAAGCCTTGCGCCAGACGCTCGCCATCTCGCGCGGGTCCTTCGCGATCTTCGTGGAGCGTCCCGCATCGCTCTGGATCATCGCGGTTACGGTTGTGCTGGTGGTGTGTCTGCCCTTGCTCAACCGGTTCGGCGCCAAGGCGCAGGCGGCACGGAAGTCCGGGGTGTAGGATGCAGATATCTGTCGAGGCGGCGCGCGATCTTGCCGTAGCTGCATTTTGCCGCCTTGGTGTGAGGCATGACGATGCGGTGACTGCGGCGGACCCGCTCGTCCTGACCGAGATGATGGGTCTTCCCACCCATGGTCTGAGCCGTGTCATCACTTATTGCGACCGCATCAAGGCAGGGGGCATTGACCCTGACGCGGTGATCGAGGTGCGCGCCCCGACACTCGCGCTGCGTCATGTCGACGGGCACGACGGGCTGGGGCCCGTCACCGCGATGCGCTGCGTGACCGAGGCGCAGGCGGCGGCGCGTGCGGCCGGGGTCGGCGCGGTGTTCGTGCGTGGCGCGACCCATGTGGGTGCGCTTGTCCCCTATCTCTGGCACGCGACGCAATCGGGCTGTGCCGCTGTCATCACCACCGCAACCGCCCCGATGATCGCACCCGCCGGTGGGCGGGAGGCGTTGATCGGCAACAATCCCATCGGGATCGGTGTGCCGATCGAGGGGCGGGACCCCGTGCTTCTGGACATGGCGCTGTCGATGGTGTCGCGGTCGCGCGTCCGTGCTGCGCGCGATGCGGGCCGGGAAATCCCGAGCGACTGGGCGCTCGATGCGAGCGGCCATCCGACGACAGATCCGAAAGCCGCGCTGGAGGGCGTGTTGCAGGCCATCGGCGGCCCGAAGGGTGCGAACCTGTCCCTTTGTCTTGACCTTTTTGCGGCAAGCCTTGGAGGCGGCAAACTGCTGGGCCGGATCGCGGACCAGCATAAGGACCCGTCGCGTCGTCAGGGGTTCAGCATGATGTTCCTGCTGGTCGATCAAACCGCGCTGCGCGACATCGCCGAACCGGATGCAAATGTCAGGGACGCCTTGGATCAGGTCGAACAGAGCGCCCCCGCCGACCCGGACAAACCAGTGCGTTTGCCCGGAGCGCGTGCTGTGGCGGCGATGCGAGAGGCAGAGCAGCGCGGGCTTTCCGTGCCCGCGCCGCTGTTGGATCAACTGAAAAGCCTGGCAGGCGCTTAGGGCATCTTCCACGTCGCGGTGGCGACAGCGGCCAGTTTGCCCTGATCGTCCCACATGCGGCTTTCCATGAACGAGATCGACCGCCCGCGTTTCAGGAAGCGGCCTTCACAGGTCACGCGGCCCTGCATGATGGGGCGCATGAATTGCAGCTTCATCTCGATGGTGGCACCGGGGCCCTGGATCTTGTTGACCAGATGCCCCATCGAAATATCCATCGCCGCGGCCATCGCGCCACCGTGCAGCGATCCTTGCGGGTTACGCAGCATGTCGGTCATCTCGAAGCTGACGCGGCAGGTTTCCTTGTCGGCATCCGCAGCATCCGCCGGCAGGTATTCGAATTCCAGCCCGAGAAACCGGGCCAGAAAGAACTTTTCGAACGCCTGTTCGTGGTCGCTCAGGGCGGTGTCGAAATGCGCGCGCGCCTGATCCGCGTCGATCTTCTTTGGAGAAGCACTGGACATCACGCGCCCACGAAGTTGGGCTTGCGCTTTTCCATGAACGCCTTGCGGCCTTCTTTGTAATCCTCGCTTTCAAAGCAGGCCTGCACCCGGCGCGCGCACTCATCGAGATCGGTTTCGCTTTCGGGGGCGACGATCTGGCTGACGATGTATTTCACCGAATTCACCGTCATAGGCGCATTGGCGGCGATCATCTGCGCGGTTTCCTCGGCGACCTGTCCGACCTGATCGTCCGGCACGACGCGGTTGACCAACCCCATGTCTTTCGCCTCGGCCGATGTGAACCGACGGGCGGTGAAGAAGATTTCCTTCGCAAAAGCCGGGCCGACGACGTTTACCAACCGGTTGATGCCCTGATAACCATATCCCAACCCGAGCTTTGCCGCCGGGACCGCGAATTGCGAGCTTTCGCCGCAAATCCGCAGATCGCAACTCAGCGAAAGAGCGACACCGCCGCCGATGCAGAAACCGTCGATCTGGGCGATGGTGGGTTTCGGGAAATCCTCGATGATGTCGTAGACCCGCTTGGTCGTCGCGTTGTAATGCGCCACCGCTTCGGTGCTGGCACGTTCGGTTTCGAATTTCGAGATATCCGCGCCGGACACGAAGGCTTTGCCGCCCGCGCCAGAAAGGATCAGGATGCGCACGCTGTCATCCTCGGCAAATCGTTTGGCGGCGGCTTCCACCGCCTCCCACATCTCGAGCGACACGGCGTTGCGCTTTTCCGGCTGGTTGAAGATGATCCGGGCGATATCGCCGGATTGCTCTGTGATGATCTTGTCGGTCATGGGATATGCTTTCTTCGTTGTCGTCAGATGGCGCCGGAGGCTTTCATCTCGGCGATCTCGGTGTCCGAGAACCCGATTTCGGCAAGTATTTCGCTGTTGTGCTGGCCCGCTGTCGGGGGCGGCGTGGCAATGTGGCTGGGTGTGCGGCTCATCAGAATGGGCTGACCGACCAGTTCGGTGGCACCGCGTTCCTGGCTGACGACGGGCTGGGCCAGGCCGAGGTGACGCACCTGTGGTTCGGCAAAGACCTGTCCGATGTCGTTGATCTCGCCTGCGGGCACGCCCGCCTTGGTCAGCCGTTCGATCCAATGCGCCGTGGTTTCATGTTGCAGGATGTCTTCGATCTCTGCGCCAAGCGCGTCGCGGTTTTCCGAGCGCGCCGGTGGCGTCGCGTAGCGATCGTCGGTGAGCCAGTCCTCGCGGCCAAGGGTCTTGGCGAAATTCGTCCAGATGTTGTTTCCGGTGACGGCGATGTTCATGAACCCGTCGGAGGTGCGGAACACGCCTGTGGGAATCGAGGTCGGGTGGTTGTTGCCCGCCTGTTTTGGAACCTCGCCATCCATCAGGTAACGCGCCGCCTGGAAATCGAGCATGAAGACCTGCGCCTGCAACAAAGAGGTCTGGATCCATTGGCCTTTGCCCGATTTCGCCCGCTCGAACAGGGCGATCAGGATGCCCTGCGCGGCAAACAGACCGGCGCAGAGATCGGCGATGGGAATGCCGACACGCATCGGGCCTTCGCCGGGTTTGCCAGTGATCGACATGAGTCCACCCATGCCTTGTGCGATCTGGTCGAAACCGGGACGGTCGGCCAGTGGCCCGTCCTGACCAAACCCCGAGATGGACGCATAGATCAGACCAGGGTTGGTTTTGGACAGGGTATCATAGTCGATGCCAAGGCGCTTTTTCACGCCGGGGCGGAAGTTCTCGACGATGATGTCGGCGGTATCCGCCAGCTTCCGAAACGCGGCGATCCCGGCCTCGCTTTTGAGGTCCAGCGTCAGGCTGCGCTTGTTGCGGTGCAGGTTCTGGAAATCGGGGCCTGAACGGGGGCCGCCGAATTGCGCGGTGTCGACTGGCGCTTCGATCTTGATGACATCGGCCCCCCAATCGGCGAACTGGCGTACGCAGGTCGGGCCGGATCGCACGCGTGTCAGGTCCAGAACGCGCAGCCCTTGCAATGCGGTGCTGGGAGGCGCGTCGACTTCAGATTCGAAAGAGCGGTCCGACTGTTCCATTTTACTTCCTGCAATGGTTGTAAATCTGATATTGGATAAGACAGTTCTCATCAAATGACAACCATATGTTGATTGTTGACAAAATAAACCGGGTCGCAGAAAAAAGGCACATGAACATGAAGGCAAGACTGATCGGAGTAGGGCGGGCGACACTGGCCCAGGAGGCGCGTGCCGAGATCGAACGCATGATCACCGAGGGCGAGCTGAAGGCCGGAGAAAAGCTGAACGAGCTCGACCTCTCCATCGTCATGGGGGTCAGCCGCGGCACCGTGCGCGAGGCGATCCGATCGCTTGCCGGGTCAGGGCTGGTCGATCTGATCGCAAACCGCGGCGCGTTCGTTCACGAGACCACGCTCGCCGAGGTGCAGAACCTCTATGAGCTGCGCGGCGCGATCTTCGCGATGGCCTGCGGCGCGGCCGCCAGACGCTTTGCCGCCGGTGAAGAGCGCGGGTTGGCCGAAGCACTGTCCCGGAACATCGAGAAGATGGACGCGGCGCGCGAGACCGATGATCAATCGACCTATTACGCGCTGAACATCGAATTTCATGACTTGCTGATGGCGGCGGCGGACAATCCGAAGGCGAAGGCCGTCTACGACAACATCAAGCGCGAAATGCACCTGTTCCGCCGCAAGGGCCTTTCGCTCGCCTCGAACATCGCGCGTTCCCTCGACGAACACCGCGTCATTGCCGATGCCGTGACCGCCGGAGATGAAGCCGCGGCAAGGGATGCCGCCAATGAGCACATCCGCCGGGGCTTCGACCGCTACATGACGATCGCCGCGCGCGATCGGCAAACCGGATAGGAGACTTCCGCTTTGAGCAATCCGCTTTACGACGCCTTGATCGGCCCCCATCGCGGGCAGGGTACACCCTTTCTCTACATGCAGGACGGCACGGTTCAGACCCATGCCGAATTCGTCGATCTGGCCGGCCGCTATGCCAGCGCGTTGGACCAGCTTGCGGTTGCCGCAGGGGACCGGGTCGCTGTTCACATCCAGAAATCCGCCGATGCGCTAGCGCTTTATGCGGGCTGCCTGCAAATCGGGGCCATCTATCTGCCGCTGAACACTGCCTATACCCCGACAGAACTGTCCTATTTCATCGCCGACAGCGACGCGTCGGTCTTTGTCTGCGATCCCGGCGAAAAGGACGCGGTCTCCAAGATCGCGCAGGACACCGGTGCGACGCTGATGACGATGGGCGCTTCGGGGGAGGGAACGCTCAAGGATTTGGCGCTGGATCAGCCGGTGCGCGAGGCCGTCGCGGCACGGGACTCGGACGACATCGCGGCGCTGCTCTACACCTCCGGCACAACCGGTCGGTCGAAGGGGGCCATGCTGACCCATCGCAACCTCTTGTCCAATGCAGAGGCGCTCGTCGACATCTGGCGGTTCACGGACAAAGACGTGCTGCTTCACGCCCTGCCGATCTTCCACAGCCACGGGCTGTTCGTTGCATCGAATGTCACGCTCCTCGCCGGTGGGTCGATGATCTGGCTGCCGAAATTCGATGCCGACACGGTGATCGCGCGCCTGCCAGAGGCGACCGCGATGATGGGCGTGCCGACCTTCTACACGCGGCTTCTGGACGACCCCCGCTTCGACCGGGCGCTGACCGAGCATATGCGCGTGTTCATCTCGGGCTCGGCTCCGCTTCTGGCGGAAACCCATGACCGGTTTGCGGCGCGCACCGGGCATCGCATCCTCGAGCGGTACGGAATGACGGAGACCAGCATGAATACCTCCAACCCCTATGACGGCGACCGTCGTGCGGGAACGGTGGGCTTTCCCTTACCGGGCGTCGAGGCGAAAGTCTGCGATCCGAAGACGGGCGAAACCCTGCCCACGGGTGAGATCGGCGTTCTCGAAGTGCGCGGTCCAAATGTGTTCAAGGGCTATTGGAAGATGCCCGAGAAAACCGCCGAGGAATTGCGCGACGACGGGTTCTTCATCACCGGTGACCTCGCGAAGATCGACGCGGACGGCTACATTTCGATCGTTGGACGCGGCAAGGACCTCATCATTTCCGGCGGCTACAACATCTATCCCAAAGAGATCGAGATGTTTCTCGACGATCTGCCCGGCGTGCTTGAAAGCGCGGTTGTCGGCGCGCCGCATCCCGATTTCGGCGAGAGCGTCGTGGCGGTTCTCGTGCCCGAGGCCGGGGCCACGCTCGACATCGCCGCGATCGAAGCCGAGGTGAAAGACAAGCTCGCCGGGTTCAAGCGGCCGCGGCATTTCGAGGTCATGGAGGCCTTGCCGCGCAACACGATGGGCAAGGTCCAGAAGAATGAACTGCGCACGCGGTTCGACACAGTCTTCCAACCCTCACCGGCGTAACCTCTCGACATCTCAAAAGGACAGACAATGCAGAACCTGTTTTCGGGCGTCCTGACGCCAGTGGTCACCCCGTTCACCGACGACCTGACACCATCGTCCGAGCGGCTCGTTGCTCAGTGCCGTTGGCTGCTTGAGCAGAAGGTCGGCCTCGCGATTTTCGGCACCAACAGTGAGGCGAACTCCCTCTCGGTGGAGGAAAAGATCGACCTGATGGAGGCGCTTGTCGACGCCGGGATAGACCCTGCGCGCATGATGCCAGGCACCGGATGCTGCGCGTTGACCGATTCCGTGCGTCTGACCAAACGCGCGGTGGAGCTTGGGGCGGGCGGGGTGCTCATGCTGCCGCCGTTCTATTACAAGGGCGTTCCCGATGACGGGCTTTACCGCAATTATGCCGAGGTCATCGAACGAGTCGGCTCATCCGATCTGCGCATTTACCTTTACCACATCCCGCCGGTCGCGCAGGTGGGTCTGTCTCATGACCTGATCGAGCGCCTCGTGACGGCCTATCCGGGCACTGTCGTTGGCATCAAGGACAGCAGCGGCGACTGGGAGAACACCAAGGGCATGCTCGACCGGCAATGGGACGATTTCCAGGTCTTCGCGGGCAGCGAAACATTCCTTCTGCAAACGATGCAGGCGGGCGGTGCGGGCTGTATCTCGGCCACGGCCAACGTGAACCCGGGGGCGATCCACGAGCTTTATGCGAATTGGCAATCGGACAAGGCCCCCGCGATGCAGGACGCGCTGGATGCGACGCGCGCCATATTCCAATCCTACCCGATGATCCCCGCGCTCAAGGCCGCCGTGGCGCATTGGTCCGGCGACGACACCTGGCGCATGACCCGCCCGCCGCTCGAGCCTTTAAGCGACGAAGCGCGGGATGCCCTGATCTCGGAATTGGACGCGTCTGGGTTCAAGATCGAGGGTTTGGCAAAGACACCTGTCGCCTAGCGGTTGATCGTGCGGCGAGACGTGGGTTCCGCTGCGGGTCGTGAAACGCGATAGCCTACAGCGCCGAAACGCCGATCACGTAGGGGTGGGCCCATATCAGCAGGACAAAGGCGAGGACGCCCGCGCCGATGCGGAAGGACACGTCGCGGACCGATGCGGGTTTGTGAAACATCGGAGCGGCGCGGCGCGCGCTGTCGAGCGCGTGCCAGCGTTCCTGTCCCAACTCGCGGCGTTTGCGGCGGTCGATCAGGCGTTGTCCGGCCAGGGCGAAACCGCCCAGCACGCCGAACAGGATGACATGCGCGAGGTCTCCGTTCGGGAGAAGGTGTAGGCCCGCCCAGAGGCCCAGACCAAGCAGGATCGGGTGGCGGTGCCAGCGGACGATGCCGGGGTAATCGGGGTCGAAGCGGTCGTTCCGGCGGCCTCCGAACGAAAACGGGTTGGGGCGCCCGATGCTGAGTGCGAGAAGCAGGCACACGGCGAGCATACCCAGATGAACGGCGTGACGCTGCCACGGGTATTGTGGCCAGAGCTGAACATAGGGCGCTTCGCTCGCCGCCCAGATCAGGAGCGACAACATCGCCAGGGACAGGATGGAGTAGCCGATCCCAAACCCGCGCGCGCCGACAAGGGCGGTGACGCGCGCCTTGACCGGCGGGCGCACCGGGATCGAGTGCGTGAGGAAGAACGCCACGAAGATCGCGGCGAAACCTGTCCAACTCATGGCGCGCGCTCCGGTTTGGGACGCAGGAGCAGGGGGCCGTAGGCGATCACGAACCCACCGAACGCGGCCAGCCACAAAAGGCCCGAGAGCTGGGTCAGGACCGGGCTGATGCCGACGAGCAGCCGTGTCAGGACCGCTCCGAAGAGGCAGAGATAGACCGCAACGGTCATACGGTTCGCGGCAAGCTCTTGCCCGGTATGTCCCAGGGTCGCGCGGGTCATGACGGCAAGGGTCATGGCGCCGATCGCTCCAGCCATCCAGAGATGCTGTGCCGCCGCCGTTCCCATGATGCCGAACGCGCTGTCGATCCCGATGGCCAAAGCACCGAGGGGAATGAAGGCGTAAGAGACATGCAGCACCCAGACCAGAGGCTCCGATCCGGTCCTGTGACCGCTCCAACGCGCCAGCCGTATGGCGTGCAGTACGCCGGTTACGATCAGAAGAAGACCGCCGATGGCCGCTTCGGGGAACGCGACCCAGAGCACAAGGGCGACGAGGCTGACGAGCAGGACCGCCTTGTCGAACTGTTGCATCGGCGGGGCGGGGCGGGCCGGATCGCCCTGCTTGACCAGCCAGTTGCGGGTGAAGGACGGGATGATCCGCCCGCCGATCACGGCAATCATCATCACCGCCGTGGCAAGGCCCATCCGGAGCCCGTAGCCCTGCGCGGCATAGCCGCTGGTCATCGCCTCGATGTGGAACACGACATTGGCAAGGGTGAAGACCGCCAGAAGGGCCAAAACGATCAGGTTGCGCCAGTTCTTGCCCGCGACGATTTCTTGCAGGATCAACGCGCCCAGAACGAGGGGAAAGGCGACGTCGATCCCTGCGGCGGCCCATCCCGGCATCAGCGTCGAGGTCGCGATCGCCATGCGTCCCGCGACCCAGAGCGCGAAGAGCGCGGCAAGCTTCCAGCCCACCATCGGCAGTCGCCCGGTCCAGTTCGGCACGGCGGTCAGCAGGAAGCCCGCAAGCACCGCGCCAAGATAACCGAACAGGAATTCATGCGCGTGCCAGGACACCGGGTCGAACCGGGTGGGCAGGGTGATCGCGCCCGACAGCGTCAGCAGCCAGAGCACCATTGCGCAGGCCACCCAGACCGCGCCAAACAAAAAAAAGGGTCTGAACCCGAAGCTGAACAGCGCAGGCCCCTGCCATGCGCGTATCTGTTCCGCAGAGGTAAGTGCCATCATCGGTCTCCGATATCTGTCCTGATCGTGCTCAGGACCGTGCCATCCGTGTCGCAGGTCAGGCGCACGCGCTTGCCTGCGTGATAAAAGGTCAGCCGGAAGCGTCCGGCGTCTTCGTCTTGTCCGGTCTCGTAGGTGCTGGTGATCTGGCCCGCGCGCATCTTGTCCTGCACCTCTGCCGGATCGAGGCCCAGCAGCGGCCCGAGGTCATGTGCGTCAATCACCGGCTGTCCATTGTCGATCTCGACCTTCATTCGCGGTCTCCTGCGTCTGCCACATCCATCAGATGTCGGATATGGCGCGCGAAATACCATGTGGCGGGGAGGCCGATCAAACAGCCAATCGCGATGGACAAGCCGGTGGACAGGACCGGCCCGCCGACCCAACTGAAGATCAGCGCGGCAAAGAACACGTTGACCGCCGCCGCCCCCGCCCCGAACGGGTAAAGAGCGAGGGTGATCTGCGTCACGGACCAGCCCTGCCGTGTCATCGCCGTGACACCAGCCATTGCACGAGCGCCATCGACGCCAGAAGCGCGAGGCACGCCAGCGCGTACCAGAATTCCGCAGTGGCGGATTGCGCCTGCGGGATCGGTCGATCGAATGCCTCGGCCAGAACGGGGTTTGCGGCCAGGGTGGCGAGGGCAAAGAAGAATGAAATACGCATGTCAGCTCTCCTGTGTGAGGGTGCGATAGATGTCGGGAAGGGCGCGGGACAGGCGCTCTGGATTGGGCAGAAGGGTGAACCCGCCGCGCCCAAAGATGCGGGCGAACCAGTCCTGCCCGTCCTCGTCGATGATGATGCCATGCAGGCTCTGGTTTACGGCGCGGGCCTCGCGGACGGCCATGTGGCTGTCCTCGATTCCGTGCTGGCCTTCGTAATGGTCCAGATCGTTCGGTTTGCCATCGGTCAACACGATCAAGAGCTTGCGGGCGCTGGGTTCCTTGGCCAGTTGCGCGCTGACATGCCGGATGGCTGCACCAAGGCGGGTGTAATGTCCGGGCTTGAGCGCGCCGATATTGGACGTGATCTCGGGCGACATCGGGTCGTCGAACCCCTTGCACCGGGTCAGGAACACACGGTCCCGCCGGAGCGAGGAAAAGCCCCAGATGCCCAGCCGGTCGCCCGCCGCGTCGATCCCGCCTGCCAGCGCCGCCATCGTTTCGCGTGCCACTTCGATCACCGACGTGTCGCCGATGGCCGCTTCGGTGGACCGGGATGTGTCGATGAGAAACGCCACCGACACGTCGCGGTCGGTCTGGCGCGCGGATTGCCAGATGCGGTCGCTGCCGCGTCCGGTGGCCTTCAGATCGGCCTGCGCGGTGAGCAGCGCATCGAGGTCAAGCTCGGTGCCATCGACCTGACGCGGTTGAAGAACGCGGCGGGGGCGCAGCGCTTCGAACTGGCGGCGCACCTCGCGCATCCGGCGTTCGTTGGGCACGAAAGGCGGGCCGTCCGGCGTTGCAGGCGCGTCAAGCACGCGGCAATGCGCGTCCATGTAGCTGCGGCTGCGGTGGTTCCATTCGGGATAGGTGTGTTCCCCGGCAAGCGCTTCGTGATCGGCATCGGAGGGCGACAGATCGAGGTGCAGGCGCAGGCGCGTGGCCGCCTTGCGATCCTGTTTCGACAGGGTGATCTCGTCCTGATCGTCGGCGGCCTTCTGGGCGTTTTCGTCATCTTCATCATCGACGCTGCGGTTGATGTTCATCGACTCGACCCAGGACAGGATCGATTCGAAGCGGTGGATGATAAAGCTGTCCTTGCGGTTGTGCTGGTCCTGATCCTTGCGCTGGCCCAGCTTGCGCGTCGTGTGCGCGGCAGTGGGTGGAGGCGCGGCGGGATCGGCCTGTTCGTGCTGGGCCGCGGCACCCGAACCGGGTGCGCTGAACCGCAGCCAGATGGGAACGGGGGCAAACGGCAGGTGACCACTGGCGGGCGCGTCGTCGCTCAACGCGATGCTATTGCCGCCAAGCTGATCGCGGATCGCCTTTTCGAACATCGCTTCCGGGCGGGGCCGCAGAATATCGGTCCGCGCAACGAGGCACAGCTGGGCGAGCGTGACATAGACGTCCCGCAGACCCGGACAGGCGGCATAGACGGCATCCGCCGTCGCCGCATTGGCGCGGATCTGCGCGCAGTCGCATTCTGGTCCGGCGTCAGGGATTTCATTCAGATCATGCGGCGCCTTCGCGGCCATCGCGGTGAGCCAGAAATACGCGGCACGGTTCAGTTCGGGTTTCGGAAACGCGGCCATGAAGGGGGGCAGGGTCAGGCGTTCGCCATCGAACCCGGCCACCCATTCGCGGTCCCGTTCCGCCCCCAGCTTGCGCTTCAGCGGGCGGCGATGCCGTGCCAGGGTCGGCGCCGCCTCGGCCAGTTCGACACCGGCGGCCCCCCCAAGCGCGCGGAACAGCACCGCAAGGCTGGGGCGCACCGAGGCCAGTGAAACGGCGGCCTCGGGATAGCTCACCTCGGCCCCAATTCCGCTGGCCATGTCGTGCCAGAGGTTGCCGACCGTTTCTTCGGGTTCCATGAGATCGAGAAGGTGCATCGCTCTTATCCGTAGATGGTGGAGATCAGATCGCGCAGGGCGAGCTGCACGTCCGGCTCGTCGCTGAGAGGTTCGATGACGGCGGCTTCAAGCGCCTGATCGACGCCCATGCCCCCGGCCATCAATGTCGCCGCATAGATCAGGAGGCGGGTCGAAACACCCTCTTCGAGATCCATCCCCGACAGCCGGCGGATATGTCCCGCCAGCCGCACCAGAGGTGCCACCCGGCCCGGTTCAAGCCGGCTTTCCTTTGCCACGACCGCGATCTCGGTCTCGGCGTCCGGGAAGTCGAAACTGATCGACAGAAACCGTTGCCGGGTCGAGGGCTTCAGCCGCTTGAGCACATTCTGGTAGCCGGGGTTGTAGGACGCCACCAGCATGAAGCCTTTGGGCGCCACCAGTTCCTCACCGGTGCGGTCGATCATCAGCGTGCGCCGCGTGTCGGTGAGCGGGTGCAGCACCACGGTCACGTCCTTACGCGCCTCCACCACTTCGTCGAGATAGCAGATGCCGCCTTCGCGCACGGCCCGTGTCAAGGGCCCATCGACCCAGACGGTTTCCCCACCCTTGAGCAGGTAGCGCCCGATCAGGTCTGCCGCCGACAGGTCGTCATGGCAGGCCACCGTGTAGAGCGGTTTGCCCAGTTTCGCCGCCATGTGTTCGACGAACCGGGTTTTGCCGCAGCCGGTGGGCCCCTTCAGAAGAAGGGGCAGACCGTTGTCATAAGCCGTCTCGAACAGGTCGCATTCGCGGCCGGTTGCCTGGTAGAACGGCAGGGTTGGAGTGACTTGCATGTTCATCGCTTATTCTCCGGGAACGGGGTTGGCGGGACCGGGGGCAATCACCTCGGCCTTGCGGACAACGAGCAGCGAATAGATGAACAGGAGCGCACCGATCACCACCGCGAGGCCGGAACCCCAGCGCATCAGGTAGAAGATCGAAAGACTTTCCTGCACATCCATGTAGTAGTCGCCCACCACACGTTGCATGTGCGTCTGGATGGTGCCCGCGAAGGTCAGCACGAAGGTCATGAACGCCATGCCGCCGGTCATCAGCCAGAACGAGGCCATGTTGAGCACCTGGTTATAGGGCGCGCGTTCCCGCAGCATCGGCATCGCGTAGGTGAAGACCGCGAGGTTCAGGGCCACATAGGCGCCGTAGAAGGCAAGGTGGCCGTGGGCGGCGGTGATCTGCGTGCCGTGGCTATAGAAATTCACCCCGTGCAGCGTGTGCAGGAAGCCCCAGACACCCGCGCCGAAGAAAGCGACGGTGGAGGACCCGAGCGACCACAGAAGGGCGGCCTTGTTCGGGTGGTTCTTGCGGCCTTTCCACACCATCACGAAGGCAAAGGACATCATGAGGAAGAATGGGATCACCTCGAAGGTTGAGAAGATGGAGCCGACCCACTGCCAGTAGCCCGGCAGACCGATCCAGTAGAAGTGGTGCCCGGTGCCGAGGATGCCCGAGAAGAGCGCGGTGGCGACGATGACATAGAGCCACTTTTCCACCACTTCGCGGTCAACGCCGGTCAGTTTGAGCAAGAGGAACGCCAGGATCGCCGCCATCACCAGTTCCCAGGTCGCCTCGACCCAGAGGTGCACGACAAACCACCAGTACATTTTATCAAGCGACAGGTTGTCGGGGTTGATGAAGGCAAAGACCCAGAGCAGCGACAAAAGCCACAGCCCCATGAGCAGCACGTTGGTGATCGCCGTCTTCTTGCCCGCCAGAACGGTCATCGACACGTTGAAGAGGAAGATCAGCGCGGCGACAAGAATGCCGAACTTGACCCAAAGCGGTTGCTCGAGGAATTCGCGCCCGCCGTGGATGCCGACGAGGTAGGACCCGACCGCACCGAGCGTTCCGACCAAGAGGATAATCAACTGGAGATAGGCCAGCTTGACCGAATAGATCTCGCGTTCTGATTCCTCGGGGATGAGGAAGTAGGCTGCGCCGAAGAAGCCCAGCAACAGCCAGACGATCAGGGCGTTGGTGTGGATCATCCGAATGACGTTGAAGGGCAGCAATTCGGACAGGAAATTGGGCGACACATAGATCCAGCCCGCCAAAAGCCCGCCCAGCACCTGAATGCCGAAGAGAGCAAGCGCGGCGAGGATGTACCAGTACGCCACCTTTTGTGATTCATATTTCATGGTGAATGCCTCCTTAACCGGCGTCATTGGGCGGCCAGCCCTGAGTGTCTGTCTGATCGGCCCAGCGCAGGAATTCCGCGAGACCGCGAATGTCCTCGTCGGTCAATTCGTAGCGCGGCATCTGCCTGCGGCCCTCGACGCCACTGGGTTGGCTTTCGATCCAGCTCTTGAGGATTTCAAACGCATCCTCGGGGCTGTCCTGCACGCCCCAGCGGGTCATGACGTTGCCGACCTCGGGAGCGAAATAGGCGCCTTCGCCGTGCAGGCTGTGGCAGTTGATGCAGGAGTTTTCCTCCCACACGTGCTTGCCGTGAATCACCTCTTCGCTCAGCGGCATGCCGGCCGTCGAGGTGTTCACGACATATCTATGGGAGTGGACGGTCATCCCCACGAAGACCACGACAAAGAATATCGAGCCTCCGTAGAAGATGTTGCGCGCCCGCGATTTTGTAAGAATTTCAGCCATTGATCGGCCTCCTGCGGTTCGGGATGTCATCGGTCCTAGCCCGACCCGCAGCCGCGGAGTTTGCGCTGGCGCAACGTTTAGGAACATTTGGCGCGTAGGTTTGCAGACACAGGAGGTGCGACATGCGCAAACCACGACTCGACGACCCGGACCTGCCGCTTGCCGATCTCATGACCCAGTGGCCGCAGACCATCCCGGTCTTTGTCCGTCACAAGATGCTCTGCGTCGGATGCCTGATCAGCCCGTTCCACACGGTTACGGATGCCTGCGAGGAATACGGGCTGGATGAAGCGGCGTTTCTAACCGAGCTGATGCGGGCGGCTGGGTTGGGGTGATATAGCCGCGCTTCGCTGTGGCGATCAAGGCAAGGTCGAACGACGCCGCAAGCGTCGAATGTCGGCTGCGAGCCCTAACCGACCACGGACCAATGCTGCGACCGAATTGATCACGTCGACAGGGACAGATCTCGCTGTGCTTCCGACATCCAAAGCCACGGACGCGGAGATACGCTCATAGGCACCATTCTGCCGAGGCTCCTATCGGAGGGCAACTCTTTGGAGTAGCAATCGTTGTCTGAAGCACACAGCAAGAAGAAACGGAGGTCATCATGAGACGGTTATGGGTTCTTATCGCGGCGGCGGCGACCTTTCTCGGGGTGGCTGCAGAGGCGGGAAATCACAAAGCCGAAAAAGGAATTTCAGGCAGGGCGTACAAAACAATTGATTGCCCACCCGGTCTGGCCAAGAAGAACCCGCCATGCGTGCCGCCCGGCCAAGCCCGCAAGTACGACCGTGGAGATGTGATCTATGGAGATTACAGGATCATCGGCGATCCGGGGCGGTACGGACTTGATCGCGACCAGACCTACTATCGCGTGGGTGACTATGTCTATCGCGTGGACCGCGACACACGCGAGGTACTGGACTTGATCGGAGCGGTCGCGCGCGTCCTGAACTAGTGCGCGCCTGCACGGCTTCGTCTTCGAGACTTCCGAACCCGGGGCAGACCAACGCGCGACCCGGATCGGGTAACGTGTGATGCGGAGACCGAGGCGTGGTCTGGCGGCCGCGAAGCTGTCAATATGAACCTCGTCTCCCGCAGTGCCGACCCTTGCCACGCCGCTTGGCCACGGTCCGAAACGTCCGCTGAGTTGCCCTTACCGGAGGCACCATTCAAAGAATGTCGTAGCCAGTCCCGCTACCCTTGGCTCAATACCACCAGCGCATGCGGGTCGCAGACCTTGATCCGCTTGCGCTTGCTTTCCACCAAGCCCTGCTTTTCCCATCCGCTCAGCAATCGGCTGACGGTGTGCAAGGTCGTCGCCGTCAACTCCGACAGGTCCTGGCGGGTGATCGGGAAGTTGATCTCGATCCCGCCGTCGACCTTGCGCCCGGTCTGGTTGATGAGGCGGAGCAGGGCGTTCGCGACGCGTTGCTCGACCTGCTGTGTTGCCAGTTCGACGATGCGGGTGTTCATCTCTCCGACGCGGTGGCCCAGTGTCTTGTAGGTTTCGGTCGCAAAGCCGTCATACTCGGTCACGAACGTGTCCCAGAGTCGCATCGGCCAGCTGAGCGCGATGGACTCGGTCGCCGTCATCGCCGTGGCCGGATAGGTGTCGCGCCCGATGGCCTTGGCGATGCCAAGAAGCTGCCCGGCGGGAATATGCAGCGCCGTGACCTGTTCGCCGGTGGGCGTGATGCGCACGACCCGGACGTAGCCGTCAAGCAGCATGTAGAACCTGTCCGCGTCGTGCCCTTCCTCGAACACCGCGACACCGGCGTCGTAGCGACGCGAGGTTGCCTGGTCGAGAATCGTGCGAATCTGCCGTTTCTCCAGCCGGGAAAACGGCGGCAGATGCGTCAGCAGGCTTTCATCGAGCCGCGGAAGGGTCTTGCGGGGGGCTATCTCGTTCACAGGTTCCGATCTGCCACATCCATGACGACATTGCCAACGTTCTTATCGCAAAACGTGCGCCTCACATGCAATTTTTCAACTCTTTGACCTAGCACAAAGTCCGCCCCGCCGAATTGTCTAAATTAAGGATCAACACGAAACGCGATCTGAAAGGAAAAACGATGATCCGCAAACTGGCAACCGGCCTCGCGCTCGCCGCCCTCATGGGCAGCGCAGCCTTTGCCGAAACAATCGAAGTGCAGATGCTCAATAAGGGCAGCGACGGCGAACGCATGGTGTTCGAGCCAGCCTTCGTGCAGGCGCAGCCGGGCGACACGATCAAGTTTATCGCGACCGATCGGGGCCACAACGCCGAAACCAACGATGGCATGATCCCCGACGGAGCCGAAGGCTTTGGCGGCAAGATCAACGAAGAGATCGAGGTCACTTTGACCGAAGAGGGCGTCTATGGCGTCATCTGCAAGCCGCATTTCGCCATGGGCATGGTGATGACCATCGCCGTGGGCGACGTGGATGTTCCCGAAGACTTCTTCGAAGGCCGCGTGCCTCCGAAAGCCAAGGAACGCTTTGAGGCGCAGCTCGACAATCTCTGACCAATTTCGGCGCGCGGGCATGAGGCCCGCCGCCACATTAACCTCATGGAGGGAACCATGACCAAATTCTTTAACCCTGGACTCATGAAGACCAGCCGTCGCAACGTTCTGCGTGGCTCTGTTCTTGCCGGCGCGGCCGCAATGGCCGGTGCGGGTGCCATGGCGACACCGCGCGCGCCCAAACTGGCGCAGGCCAACGCGACGTCCGCAAAGCTCTACAAGACTGCGGGCCAACAGGCCGCAGAGTCGACTGCGGTACCGGCGGACCTGAGCGGCTATACCCGCGTGAAGCAGGAACTCGTCGCGCCGCCCTTCGCGCCGGTGCACGAACAGGTGGCGACCGGTGGTCCGAAGATCGTCGAGATCACAATGGAGACCACCGAAAAGCTGATGACCGTTGACGAGGATACTGGTGCCGAGATCTGGGCGCTGACCTTCAACGGCTCTGTTCCCGGTCCGCTCATCATCGTGCATGAAGGCGACATGGTCGAATTGACCCTGCGCAACCCTGCCGACAGCAAGATGGAGCACAATATCGACTTCCACGCCGCCACCGGTGCGCTGGGCGGCGGTGGTCTGACCCACGTCTACCCGGGAGAGGAAACCGTGCTGCGCTGGAAAGCGACAAAGCCGGGCTGCTTTACCTATCACTGCGCCCCCGGTGGAGCGATGATCCCCTATCACGTCGGACACGGCATGAACGGGGCCATCATGGTCCTGCCGCGCGACGGTCTCAAGGATGCGCAGGGCAATCCGCTGCGTTATGACAGCATCGCCTATATCGGAGAGCAGGACTACTACCTGCCCAAAGACGAAAACGGCGACTTCAAGGTCTATGCCGAGGCCGGAGACGATTACAACGACAGCCTTGATGCCATGCGCACGCTTGTTCCGACCCATCAGGTCTTCAACGGCGCTGTCGGTGCCCTAACCGGAGAGAACGCGCTGAAGGCCAAGGTCGGCGAGACCGTCCTGATGGTGCACAATTCGTGCATGGTCGACAGTCGACCGCACCTGATCGGCGGACACGGCGATTTCGTTTGGGAAAGCTCTTTCTCCGATGTGCCGCTGACCGGCATGGAAACCTGGTTCGTGCGGGGCGGCAGTGCCGCGGCGGCGATGTATACTTTCGAACAGCCGGGCGTGTACGCTTATGTGAACCACAACCTGATCATCGGGGCGATGCTGGGCGGAACGGCACACTTCGTGGTCGAGGGCGAATGGGACAACAACCTGATGGAACAGGTCGTCGCTCCCCGCGTCTTCGCAGGGTAATTTTTCTAAGGAGACCCGTATCATGACCGCCGTCAGAATGGACCGGATTTGGCCAGAACTGTCCCTTCGTCTTGTCGGAGCTGCCCTTGTGGCGGTGGTCCTTGCAGGGGTCGCGCTCACACAGCGCGGCCCCGCCGCCGATCTGAAGCGTCTGCCGGTGATGGCGGAACGTCCGATCGTCCTTCCCGACGGGCACCGGCTTTATGTTCAGCGTCACGAAGTGACCGTTGCGGAATGGAACGCCTGCGTCGCCGACCGCGCCTGTTCGCTTGAACTGCGCACCCGGCCGGACCAGGACCCGGCCACGACCCCGGCCACCGGCCTGAGCTATGTCGACGTGCAGGAATACATCCGCTGGATCAACGTCGAGACCCGACAGAACTTTCGCCTGCCCACCGCGACCGAGTGGAACACGATGGCCGCGTCGGTGCTTCCGGAAAAGCCCGACCCCATCTTCACCGACCCGTCGCTGACCTGGGCATCGACCTATCTGACCGAGGGCATCGCCCCACGCGCGCTGAAAGCGCAGGGCAGTTTCTCGACCTCGCCCGAGGGCATCGCCGATCTTGACGGCAGTGTCTGGGAGTGGACGCAGGAATGCTATGCCAGCGCATCCGAGGGCATCGACCCGGCGCGCTGTCCCGCCTTCTTCGTTGGGGGCGAGCATGTGGCCGCCATGTCCTACCTCGTCCGCGATCCGGCGCGGGGCGGCTGCGCCGTGGGCACGCCTCCCGCTCATCTGGGGATGCGACTGGTGAGCGACAAGGCTGTCTGAGCCTTAGAGTTGGCGAACCGGTTGTCGTGCGTCATCGTTCCCCGCGTCGGTACGGTGTCATCAGCGCCTCGGGCACTTCGGCGCGGCGGGCGACGAGGATCAGCGCGACGATGGACAGCACGTAGGGCGCCATCAGGAACAACTGGTAAGGAACGCCGTCGATAACGTTCTGCAAGCGCAGTTGATAAGCGTCGAAGAACGCAAACAGCAATGCGCCGATCAGGGCCTTGCCGGGCCGCCAGGACGCGAACACCACCAGCGCGATGCAGATCCAGCCGCGGCCCTGTACCATCTCGGGGAAGAAAGAATTGAACGCCGCCGTGGTCAGGAACGCGCCTCCCAGACCCATCAGCGCAGACCCTGCCACGATGGCCCCGATGCGCAGGACGTTGGGGTTCAGGCCCTGCGCCTCGACCGCGTGAGGGTTTTCGCCGGTCATGCGGATGGCAAGGCCCAAAGGCGTACGGGTCAGGACATAGGCCAGCACCGCGACCGAGATCAGCGCCAGATAGGTCGGTGCAGTCTGGCTGAACAGGATCGGGCCAAGCACCGGGATATCCGAAAGGACCGGAATGTCGAGCGGGCGGAACGGTATGATCGTCGGTGGGGTTTCGCCAACTTCGACGATCAGGCGGTAGAGGTAGTATGACAGCGCCGAGGCAAAGAGTGTGATGCCCAGCCCCGACACGTGCTGTGACAGCCCCAGCGGCACGGTCAGACCCGCGTGCAGAAATCCCATCAGCCCACCTGATGCGGCCGCGATGGCCAGCCCCATCCACAGATCTCCGCCAAGGTACACGGTCAGCCAACCGGCCATCGCGCCCATCGTCATGATCCCCTCGATCCCGAGGTTCAGCACGCCCGCGCGTTCGCACAAAAGCGCACCCAGCACGCCAAAGATCAGCGGCGTTGCAATCCGCAGCACGGCGGCCCAAAGGCTTGTGTTCGTCAAAAGCTCCAAAGCTTCGATCATCGGCGCAGCCTGTAGGTTGTGAACAAAAGCGCGACCAGCATGGTCAGCAGCGACAGCGCGACGATGACATCTGCGATGAAGCTCGGCACGCCGGTCGCGCGGCTCATGGCGTCGGCCCCGACGAAAACGGTCGCCACGAAAATCGCCGCCGCGACCACACCCGCAGGATGCAGCGCGGCGAGCATCGCGACGACGATCCCGGCATAGCCGAAGCCCGGCGACATGGTGGTGGTCACGCCTCCGGTAACGCCCATCACCTCGACCGCGCCCGCAAGCCCGGCCAGCGCGCCGGATACGAGCGCCACGCCCATAATGGTTTTCGGCAGCGAAATCCCGGCAAAGGCCGCCGCGCGGGCATTCAACCCGGCAGCGCGCGTTTCGACGCCAAAGACGGTGCGCGTCAGGACCAGCCAGATCACCCCCGCCGCCGCGATGGCGACCAAGAGGCCGATATGCAGGCGTGTGCGCGGCACAAGGTCGGGCAGGCGGTACGCGCCATCCACCGGCACGGACTGCGGCCAGCCAAAGGCAAGCGGGTCGCGCAGGGGGCCTTCGATCATCAGGCCGACGAACAGGATCACGATGAAGTTCAGAAGCAGTGTCGTGACCACTTCATCGACGCCAAACCGCAGTCGCAGGAACGCCGGACCGGCCAGCAACAAGGCTCCTGCCGCCATGCCGCACACCATCAGCACCGCCATGCCGATCGGCCCGGGCAGGGCTAGCGAATGACCGATCCACGCGGTGGTCAGCGCGCCGACATAGAACTGCCCTTCGCCCCCGATATTCCAGAGCCTTGCGCGAAAGGCGACCGCCGCCGCAAGCCCGGTCAGGATCAGCGGTGTTGCGCGGGTCAGCATTTCGGTGATCGACAGGCGCGATCCCAGCGCGCCGCGCAGCATCTCGCCATAGGCGGTCAACGGGTTCACCCCCGCCGCGCCGATCAGACCCGCCGCCAGGACCAAGGCTGCCAAAATGGCGGCCAAAGGGGCCATCGCGACCGTGGACAGCGGGACGTTCTCGCGTCGTTCAAGCCGCATCCGTGCTCTCCCAGACGCCGGCCATCATGAGGCCCAAGCGGCGCGGATCGGCCTCGTCCGCTGTGACGGGCTGTGACAGGCGGCCCTTGACGATGGCCTGGATGCGGTCCGACAATTGCACCGCCTCTTCCAGCTCTTCCGAGATCAGCAGGATCGCGGCCCCTTCGGCGCGGGCGGCGAGCAATTCTGCATGAACCGCGGCAATCGCCCCTTCATCCAGTCCCCGCGTCGGCTGATTTGCCAACAGAAAGCGCGGGCCGGTGGCAAGGCAGCGCCCCAGGATCAGCTTTTGCATATTGCCGCCCGACAGAAGCCGGATGCGGGTGTCGGGCGTCGCGCCGCGCACGTCGAAGCGTTTGATCAAGTCAGCGGCATGGGCGCGGGCGGCGGCCTGCCGGACAAAGCCGAGTTTCGAAAACTCTGTGCTGCGCACCCGTTCGAGCACTGCGTTCTCCCAGACCGTCATCTCGCCTACCGCGCCTTCGGCGTGGCGGTCCTCAGGCACCCGCGCGGCCCCGGCATTGATCAGCCCGCGCGGGCCAAGGTGGCCTGCATCAGCGCCGTTCAGCGTCAGGCTGCCTTGGCTTGGGTGCATCAACCCCGAGAGCAGCGCGCCAAGCGCGCCCTGGCCGTTGCCAGAGACCCCCACGATGCCGAGAATTTCGCCCGCGTGCACGGTGAAGGAGATATCGTCGAGCTTGGTCTCGCCCTCATCGGCCACGGTGATCCGATCCGCTAGCAGAACCGGCGCGCCGATCCTGTGGTCCTCACGCACCGGGCGCTCGACCTTGCGCCCGACCATCAGCTCGGCCAATTCGGCGGGCGATGTTTCGGACGTCCTGCGTTCGGCGACCATCCGGCCACCGCGCAGCACCGCCACGCGGTCTGACGCGGCCATCACCTCGTGCAGTTTGTGGCTGATGAAGATGAGCGACAGCCCGTCTTTCGTCATTCCGCGCAAGGTTTCGAACAGGCGTTCGGCCTCGGGACGGGCCAGCACGGCGGTGGGTTCATCCAGGATCAGGATGCGCGCATCGCGGTAAAGCGCCTTGAGAATTTCGATCCGCTGCCGTTCCCCGACCGACAGGCGCGAGACCTTGCTGTCGGGATCGACGGGCAGACCGAAGCGGTCGGAGATCGCCATCAGCTTCTTGCGCGCCGCTGCCCGGTTTGACCGCAACCGGCCCAGCGGTTCCGAGCCGAGCATGACGTTTTCCAGAACGGTGAGGTTGCCAGCAAGCGTGAAATGCTGGTGCACCATGCCGACCCCCGCCGCAATCGCCGCACGCGGTTTGCCGGGGGGCAGCGTGTCACCGAACACACGCACCTCGCCTGCGTCGGCGGTGTAATGACCGAAGAGGATGTTCATGAGCGTCGTCTTGCCCGCGCCGTTTTCGCCCAGCAGGGCCAGGATCTCGCCTTGGGCGAGGGACAGCGACACATCCTCGTTCGCTGTCAACGCGCCGAATCGCTTGGTGATGTTCGAGAGTTCAAGAACGTCAGTCATGCGGGCAGTCCAGCGATCGGGTGTGGAAATGGGATGTCGATCAAATGCGCCAATGGCTCTGCGAACTCCAGTAGTGCGGTGTCGCTGTTGGGCCGGCCGATAAGCTGCGCGCCGACGGGCAAGCCGTTTTCAAACCCTGCGGGGAAGGCGAGCGCGGGAAGGCCTGCGACATTGGCCCAGGTGGCGTTCGGGGCCATAGCCTCCATCTTGAGGAAATGCGCCTCAAGATCGGTGTGGTCCATGGAAAACGCACCGAGCTTTGGCTGCGGGCCGGACAAAACCGGCATCAAGAGGGCGTCCGCACCGCCGAAAACTTCAAGGATGATACCGGTCATCTCCATGATGTCGCGGGATATGGCAAATATCTCGGCCCCGGTCAGTGCCGCGCCCTCGGCACGCGCGGTGCGCAACAGCGGCGGGATTTCGGCGTCAGGCACGCCAGTCGCAGTCAGTCCCTCGTGTAAGCTTACGCACAGAATGCTTTTGATGAGCGCCATGGGCCGCGACAGAGCTTTAGGTAAAGGTGCGGATGGCGGGCCGTCCGTGATGGTATACCCAGCAGCCTCAAATGCCTTGGCAGCCAATAGGGTCGCGTTGCGCTGCGTGTCGTCGCAGGTGTCGGGCAGGATCATGGCAACGCGAGGCGCAAGCCGGGTGTCGGTAGTCGCAACGCAGGCCAGCGCGGTTTTCACATCGCGCAGCGACCGGGCCAGAACCAGCTCGGAGGCGATGCCCATGAGCCAATTGTTGTAGTCCGGCCCCATTGGACTGACACCGCGCGACGGCTTCAATCCCCACAGACCGCAGCAGGCGGCAGGCACTCGAATCGACCCGGCAGCGTCGGTCGCGTGGGCGATGGCAACGACCCCGCTGGCCACTGCGGCAGCGGCACCACCTGACGACCCGCCAGGCGTGCGGGTAGGATCGAACGGGTTGGTCGCTGGCGGTCGCCCCTGTGGTTCGGTGGAAAGGGCCAGTCCGACCTCCGGCACCGCAGACAACCCGAACGGCACCAATCCGGCGGCGCGGAACAGGGTGAAGAGCGCGCTGTCCTTCGTGGGAGCCTCGAGACTGCTGGCAATCGCTGCGCTGCCTGCACCCTGTTTGAGCCCGCGTACCAATGCGCCCAAATCCTTGCCCAGAAAAGGGACGCCGGAAAATGGACCTGCCGAAGCTGTATCGGCCAAAGCCAAAGCCTCGTCATCGGGAAGCAGTCGGGCAATTGCGCTTGGTGCTTCCTTTGCACGAGCAAGGCTCGCCGCCATCGCGTCACGGGCGGTGATCCGCCCGTCGGCGATGGCGGCGGCAAGGGCCGTTGCGTCCGTCACGGCGCGATCAGGCAGGCTCGTTCGCGTCGATGGGCACCTCGAATTCACCGGCCTGGATGGCCGCGCGTTTTTCTTCCATCGCGGGGATCGCATCGGCAGGCACCATGCTGTCAACGTAGATCAACTCGTTGCCGCCATGCTCCATGAAGGAAAACTCGGTGTAATCTTTGCCCACCGGGTTTCCTGCGGTGATATCGGAGACAATGGCTTCGATCGTCGGGCCGTAGTTCCAGATCGCGTTGGCAAACACCGTTTCGGGGTAGCGCGGCGTGTAGTCGATGAGCGACCCGATGGCCTTGACGCCCTTGCTTTCCGCCGCGTCCGCCGTGCCGATGCGTTCACCAAAGAGGATATCCGCGCCCGAGTCGATCTGCGCAATCGCGGCTTCCTGCGCACGGGCCGGATCGAACCATGCGCCGATAAAGCCGTTGAGGAAGGTGGCGTCGGGATTCACTTCGCTCACACCCATGCGGAACGCGTTGATGAGCAGATTGACCTCGGGGATGGGGTAGCCACCCACCGATCCGAAGACGTTGCTTTCAGACATCCGCCCCGCGAGCATCCCGGCCAGATACGCCGCTTCGTGGTTGCGGGTGCCGAAAACGCCGAAATTGTCGCCCTCGGGTCCGCCGGACGATCCCATCAGGAAGGCGGTATCGGCATAGTCCGCCGCCACTTCACGCGCTTCGCGTTCGACGGCGTAGGATTCGCCCCAAACCAGTTGCACACCGCTTTCCGCGTATTCGCGCATCGCGCGGGGGTAGTCGGTGGCGGCCACGCCTTCGGAAAATTCGTATTCGATCAGCCCGGCTTCGGCGGCTTGCTGCATGGCAAGGTGAATGCGGCTGTTCCATGCGTTCTCGACCGGAGAGGCGTGGACGCCCGCGACCTTCACGACGGTCTGCGCATTCACGCGGCGGATATAGGCGGGCAGGGCCAGCGTTGCGGCAGCGCCGACAAGCAGGCTTCGACGGGTTGTGTTCAGGGTCATGGCAGCATCCTCTGTGTTGGGTTTGGTTTATGTGTTTTGCGGCGGGGCATAGTCCGCCGGGTTCACGCTGTCGGGGCGCCCCGGCAGCGAAAGCTGTGCAACGCGCGGTGCGGTGCGGGACAGGACCTTGCCACCCTTGATCACCGCCAGTCGCGTCGCTTTGAGGCGAACCGCTTCGATGGGATCGCGGGCTTGCAGCAAGACCATGTTCGCAGGACCGCCCTCGCGCAGCGTCGGGTCCGGCAGGCCCATCGCCGCCGCGCCGCCCATTGTGACCGAGTGGAACGCCCATTCCATCGCCTCGCGCGAAGTCATGGGGACGGCGTGCACCCCCATATGCGCCACTTCCAGCATGTCCGCCGATCCCAGCGGATACCACGGGTCCATCGTGCAATCCTGGCCGAAGGCCACGTTCACACCGGCCGCGCGCAGTTCCTGAACGCGGGTCAGGCCCCGGCGGCGCGGATAGGTGTCGGACCGTCCCTGTAGCGTGATGTTGATGAGCGGGTTCGGAACAACGTGCATCCCGGACTCTGCGATCAACGGGATCAGTTTCGACGCGTAGTAATTGTCGTAAGAATGCATCGCGGTCACATGGCTTGCGACCACGCGCCCGCCAAGGCCAAGCCGCGTGGTTTCCGCCGCCAGCGTTTCCACGTGTCGGGACATCGGATCGTCGCTTTCGTCACAATGCAGATCAACCGGAAGCCCGCGATCCGCTGCGATCTCGCAGAGCCGTTTCACTGACCGCGCGCCGTCTTCCATCGTGCGTTCGAAATGCGGGATGCCGCCCACAACATCGACACCCATGTCGAGCGCGCGCAGAAGGTTCTCTTCGGCGCCTTCGGCGCGGAAAAGACCATCCTGCGGAAAAGCCACGAGTTGCAGGTCGATATAGGGCGCGACGATATTGCGGACTTCGAGCAGCGCCTCGACTCCTGTCAGGGGTGCGGTGCTCACATCCACATGGCTGCGGATCGACAGCAAACCCTGCGCCACCGCCAGGTCGCAATAGCGCAGCGCCCGTTCGATCACGGCGTCCACCGTCAGCATCGGCTTCAACTCTCCCCAGAGCGCAATACCCTCAAGCAGCGTGCCGGACTGGTTCAGGCGCGGCAAGCCAAGGCTGAGCGTGGCATCCATGTGGAAATGCGGATCGACGAAGGGCGGCGACACAAGCTGTCCCTCGGCCTCGATCACCTCGGCGGCGTCGCCATCTACCGCGGGGCCCATCGCGACGATCTTGCCGTCCTTTACCGCGATTGCCACGGGGCCGCGCCCATCGGCCAAACGTGCCTCTTTGATCAGCAGATCGAACATGGTCCCATCCTTTGGATTCTCCGCACGATACGCGCTGGAGACATTTTTCCCAAACGTTTAGAAAAACTTGGCGGATAAAAAGTGGCATCGGCGAAATACCGACCGCGCCTCTTGTTTGACTCTCAGGTGTGCCCAAAACCTGTGCAACAGGATTTACCCACTCGCCTTTTCGATGTGTCGACGAAACAATCCGAAGGCATCACACGGCGAAAGGATCGTCCGGAACTCCGACCACTTGGAGAATGAACTCTCCGCCATCCTCGGCCATCGCGATCTTGTCACTAAGATACTGCCGGTCCGCAAATTATCAGCCGATGAAGTCTAGGCTGGCGTCGCTGGGGGATCAGCCTTGGCTCCTCCCAGAATGATCCCGATGCCCGAAATTGAGCATTATTCTAGGTAACTCTATGGGATAATGACCTGTCAACGTTTTATGGACCGGCGGAGATGCCGCGCTTTACCGGTTTTCTGCGCGTCAGACTTGATCCGCGTCGATGGCGTGGTGCAAATGGGCGAGGTTTGGTACGGGCAGTTTGGTCAGCATCCCGGACAGGTGCGCACGACATGCCGCGCCGTGCCAGCCGCCCGAAAAAAGCGCTTCGGGAAAAGTAGGGACACGCAGGATCAGGCGGCGCCATTCGTGCACGACCAGCATCCGAAGCGCCGTTGCCTGAAGCAAGGTAAGCCGCGCGAAATCGGTGTCTTCGCAAAGCATCGTGAAACGCCGGTTCAGCGTTTGCGATGCCGCCTGCACCTCTGGCGGGCAAAGCTTTTCGGAGACCCAGCGCGGGACAGGCGACGCCACTGGCAAGGGTATCGCCCAGTGCGATGACGCCCTGGGCGAACTGTCCGACATCCAAAGGCGCGGCGACAGGGAGACCGCAGTTTTGGTGGGCGCATTCGCAGTCGCGGCGGGGTCTTCTGTGACGAGAAATACCTGGGTGTCCGCCGGATCGGGACCGTAGACCCGACACCAGGCCGCGTTCGTCTCCGCACGGCCTTTGCCGGTCAGTCCATAACGCGATTGGCGTCCGATGCGATGACTGTCGATCCACTCTTCCTTGCGCAGACGATGCAAGGCGACACGCGTGGCCTCTGGTTTGATCCCGATGGTCGCGGTCAGCGCGTTCACCGTGGTGCCGCTCAACCTTGCTTCGGGGGCGACCGCGAGATCGCCGAACATCGTCACCAGCAGGGACCACACCCGGGGTGGGGTTCCGTCCAGCAGGTCGTTCACGATCTGATCGAATTCGGCGTCTTGCATGCATCACCGATACGCCGCGTTCCACGCAAGGCCAAGTCTCAGGCTGTCGAGGCGTAGGCATTCATGGTCAGGAGTTCGTATTCTGCAACAGGCTCGTCATTCTGGTTTCGCAGAATGACATGCCAGCGCACCTCGCCATAGCTGTCGGTACGGCGCGTCTTGGCCTTGACTGTCAATTGCACCTTGATGCGATCGCCCGCGCTGACCGGTTTTTGAAAGCGCAGGCTGTCGAGACCGGTATTGGCAAGCACCGGCCCCTCGTCCGGATCGACGAAAAGCCCGGCGGCAAAGCTGAGCAAGAGATAGCCATGCGCGACACGGCCCGGAAAGAACGGGTTTCGCTGTGCGGCGGCGTCGTCCATGTGCGCGTAAAACGTGTCGCCGGTGAACTCGGCGAAGTGTTCGATGTCCTGAAGTGTCACTTCGCGCTCTGCGGTGTGGAGCGTCTCTCCGATGCGCAATTCCTCGAAGCTGCGCCGGAAAGGATGTGCGGGGCCGGGCGCGGTTGCGGCTCCGGGCACCCATTGGCCGGTGATTGCCGTAAGGATGTCGGGGCTGCCCTGCACCGCAGTGCGCTGCATGTAATGCAAGACGCCTCGGACCCCGCCCAGTTCCTCACCGCCCCCGGCGCGGCCCGGGCCGCCATGCACCATGTGGGGCAGGGGGCTTCCGTGGCCAGTCGCCTCTGCCATGCTGTCGCGATTGTTGAAATAGACCCGTCCGTGACATGCTCCGGCGCCTATCACCACCTCGCGCGCCACATCCGCATCGTGGGTGATGACCGACGCCACAAGGCTGCCCGCGCCCCGGTTCGCCAGCGAAATCGCATGTGGCAGGTCGCGGTAGCCCATAATCGTGGCCACGGGGCCAAAGGCCTCGGTGTCATGAACCCGCGCCGCGCGGTCCGGGTCGGAGCAATGGAACAGCATCGGAGGCAGGAACGCGCCTTTGGCTTTGTCAGCACCGTGTACCGTGAAGCTGCCGGGGTCGCCAAAGACGCGCTCTGCCTCGGCGGCCAGCGTTTCGCATTTCGTCAGAACATCCTCCCGCTGCGCGGTCGAGACCAGCGCGCCCATGTGTGTTGCCGGATCGCGCGGGTCGCCGATCACCGTGTCGCGCAAACGCGCCGATATCGCTGTGATCACCGCGTCCACCTGTGCCTCCGGCGCGATGATCCGGCGGATGGCAGTACATTTCTGTCCCGCCTTGATGGTCATTTCGCGGTGGACTTCCTTGATGAAAAGATCGAACTCGGGCGTTCCCGGCCTCGCGTCCGGTCCGAGGATCGACGCGTTGAGGCTGTCCTGTTCAGCCACGAAGCGGACCGAATTGCGCAGCAGGTTCGGCGTGCTCCGCAGGCGGAGCGCGGTGTCGGCCGAGCCTGTGAAACTCACCACATCCTGCGGGCCGAGGTGGTCGAGCAGATCGCCCAACCCGCCTGTCACCAACTGAAGTGTACCATTTGGTAAAATTCCGCTTTCCTGCATCAACCGCACACAGGCTTCGGTCACATAACAGGTCGTCGTTGCGGGTTTGACGATGGCTGGAACCCCGGCGAGCAAGGTTGGCGCCAATTTTTCCAACATGCCCCAAACCGGGAAGTTGAAGGCGTTGATGTGAACCGCCATGCCCTGCAATGGCGTGCAGACATGCTGGCCCAGAAAGCTGCCCTTGCGGGAAAGTTGTTCGATTTCGCCGTCGAGATAAACATGCCCGTCCGGCATCTCGCGCCGCCCCTTCGAGGCAATCACCAGCATCGTGCCGATCCCGCCATCAACGTCGATCAGGTGGTCCTTCTGCGTGGCACCGGTGGAAAAGCTCAGGTCATAGAGACGCTGTTTGCGCTCTTGCAGATAGAGCGCCAGCGCCTTGAGCATGCGTGCGCGGTCGTGAAACGTCATGGCGCGCAGCGCGGGGGCGCCGACATGCAGCGCATGATCCGTCAAAGCACCGGCATCCACCTGCGCCCGACCCGCCCGGGCGATCACGCGGCCTGTGACCGCATCACGGATGTCGCGCGCACTGCTGTCCGGCGCGAGCCACGCGCCTGCGATGAAACTCTGGACATCCTGAACGGTCATGGCGGCTCTCCTCTGGCACCTCTAAGTATTTGACCGGGCGTAAACTTCATGCAAGCGTCGCGTCCATGACACCAGAAGACCGCGCCGAAAAAGCCGCACAGACGATGTGGGACCAGGATCATGCCTCGCAATGGCTTGGCATGGAGTTGATCGCTGCCTCCGAGGGGCGGGCCGTTCTTGAACTGACGGTCGCGCAGCACCATTGCAACGGTCATGGGATGTGCCACGGGGGCGTGATTTTCGCCCTTGCCGACAGCGCCTTTGCCTTTGCCTGCAACAGCCGCAACCAGGCGACCGTCGCACAGCATAACGTCATCAGCTACATCGCCTCGGGCCGCTTGGGCGACCGTCTGAGGGCCGAGGCGACCGAGATTTCGCTCAGGGGGCGCAGCGGCATCACGGACGTGACCGTCACCAACCAGACGGGCACCGTGATCGCGGAGTTTCGCGGTATGTCGCGCGCCATCAAGGGAACCGTGTTCGACGAGGCGTAGGGGAGGCGCCGCGTATGAAGGATTTGTCACCAAACCCGTCCGACCTCGACCCGATCGAGATCGCGTCCGTCGATGAAATCCGGGCATTGCAACTGGATCGCCTGCGCTGGTCGTTGCGCCATGCCTATGACAACGTGCCGATGTATCGCCAGAAATTCGAGGCGGCGGGCGTGCATCCCGATGATCTGAAGGACCTGTCGGATCTCGCGAAATTCCCCTTCACCCTGAAATCCGACCTGCGCGAAAATTACCCCTTCGGCCTTTTCGCCGTCCCGCGTGAAAAGATCGTTCGCATCCATGCGTCCTCGGGAACGACCGGCAAGGCGACGGTGGTGGGCTATACGAAAAACGACATCGATATGTGGGCCGATGTGGTGGCCAGATCGCTGCGGGCCTCGGGGCTGCGGGCGGGCGACATGGTGCATGTGGCTTATGGCTACGGTCTCTTCACAGGCGGTCTGGGCGCGCATTACGGGGTGGAAAAGCTGGGCGGCACCGTCGTTCCGATGGGCGGTGGCCAGACCGAAAAGCAGGTCGGTCTCATCACCGATTTCCGACCCAAGGGCATCATGGTGACGCCGTCCTACATCCTCAATATCCTTGAGGCGTTCCACAAGGCGGGGCTCGATCCGCGCGCCTCATCGCTCGAAGTGGGCGTGTTCGGGGCCGAACCATGGACCAACGCGATGCGACAGGAGATCGAAGCGGCGTTCGATATGCACGCCGTTGATATCTACGGTCTTTCCGAAGTGATCGGGCCCGGTGTCGCCAATGAATGCGTGGAGTCGAAAGACGGGCTGCACATCTGGGAAGACCATTTCTATCCCGAGATCATCGATCCCGAGACCGGTGACGTCCTGCCCGAGGGCGAAAAAGGCGAACTCGTTTTCACCACGCTGACGAAAGAGGGCATGCCCGTCATCCGCTACCGCACGCGGGATCTGACACGGCTGTTGCCCGGAACGGCCCGCACGATGCGGCGGATGGAAAAGGTCACGGGGCGCAGTGACGACATGATGATCCTGCGGGGCGTCAATGTCTTTCCGACCCAGATCGAGGAAGAAGTCATGGCGACCGGCGGCCTTGCCCCGTATTTCCAGATCGAGCTTTATTCGGCCGGGCGCATGGACGCGATGCGGGTTCTGGTCGAAGCACTGCCGGAGGCTGCCAACGACCTGTCCCGTCAGGCTGCGGCAACGATGCTGACCGAACGGATCAAGGACCATGTGGGCATATCCGTCACCGTCGATGTGGGAGACCCCGGATCGGTCGCACGGTCGCAGGGCAAGGCCGTGCGCGTCGTGGACAGGCGAACCTGAACCGTTCTCTGGACGACAGAGAAAAGATTGCATTTTAGCTGCTAAGCCGCGCTTAAGGTTTTCGCGTCAGAACCCCACTCAGTTGCTGGTGGGAGTTTACGATGCACATGCCTTTTCTTGTCTGGTTGGACATTATCGCGGCGATGGCGCTGATCCTCGCTTTGGGGTCGGCCTACGCGCGGTTGCGACGATGGACCGGGATGTCCCTGCTCAGCCAATTGGCGCTGGGGGCGTGTTTCGGATGTGTGGCCGGTCTCGAAATGTACCAACCGCTCGAACCTTTCGATGGTGTCATCGTGGACCTCCGCAATATCCCGATCGCCCTGGCCGGTGCGTTTTTGCGCAAGCCTGGCGCAATTTTGACGCTGGCAATCGCCGTGAGCGTGCGTGCCGGGATCGGCGGTGCCGGGATGTGGTCCGGCATCGCGGGCATGATGATCGCGGTAACCGCTGGATGTGTCTGGCAGGCCTGGCACGATCCCCAGGCCCGACGGAGCATTGCTTCCTTGATCCTGCTGGCTCTGATGACGTCCCTACATCTTGTGGCAGCCGTGCTCTTGCCGAAAGAGGTCTTCATCTGGTTCGTGTCAGAGGCCGCTCTGACGATCTTTGCACTGAACATGCTCACGATACCGCTTGTCGCCGCCTTTATCGAGGCTGAGCGACGCGGCTTGATGACCGAACAGCGACTGCGCGAATCCGTGCAGGTCGATCCGGAAACCGGCCTTTTGCCCCTCGCAGCGTTGCAACGTGAATGCACGATCCGCGAAACCGCGATGGCGGACGGATCTTTTTCGCATGCGGCTGTGCTGCATTTGCGGGCGACGCATATCATGTCTTGCTGGAGCCGTCCGGGCAGTCAGAAACTTCTGATGGCCGCGATGCGCCTCCGGTTGCAACAGGCCTTTCCGAAATGCGATTTGGCAAGTCTGCACGGCGCATCAACACTGGTCCTGCCGCTCACGCAGTCCGAGCTTGTCGATTTCGATGCAACAAGAATGGCCATCCTGCGGACGGTGACCGAAGACCCATACACGCTGAACGGCGGTGCCGGTCATCGCATCTCGGTTGATTTGGACGTGGTCCGAATTCCCGCCACTCTGGAAGACAAAGACAAAGCCTCCGATCGACACCTGCTCAAGCGGCGTCACCTTCTGGCGCGCTGGAAAAGGTCGACGCGACAGGCGTCGATCCCGCAGTTGCGATCTTTTGCGAGACCCTACCAATCCGAACCTCTGGTCGAGACGCTGTTCGACAAGGCGAATATCCTGATGTCCCAGCAATCGTCCGGGTTTTGGAGCTGTTAACCTAATGCAGCACCAGAGCCCCCGCGCAGAAGGTTGAACTCAGCTGCGCTTGATGGGTCAGGCGTCGAACGTGACCGTGATGCTGTCGCTCAGAACGATCGACTGACAGGACAGGACAAACCCGTCGCGGACCTCGTGATCTTCGAGCGCGTGATTGGCGAGCATCTCGACCTCGCCTGACAAGATCTTGCACTTGCAAGTTGAACAGACACCGGCGCGGCAGGCATGGGGCGCATCGAGATCATTGTCCAAAGCAGCCTCGAGAAGCGTCAATGAACGGTCCATGTCGAATGTGCGGGCCATACCATCCAGGGTCACGCTGGCGTGGACACCGGTCGATTGCGCGGCTTGCACGACATCGCGCTGACGCGCCACGCGACCGGTCTGGGCGCTGGCGAAGAGTTCGAATTTGATCTGCTCCTTGGTCAGCCCGTGGTCCTTGAGCGATTGTGCAATGGCTTTCATCATCGGCTCCGGCCCGCAGATGAAGGCGGTGTCGACGCTATGGATGTCGATCCAACGGTCGAAAAGCGCGGCGCATTTATCGGTGTCAACGCGCCCCTGGAAGAGGTCGATCTCCTGACCATCGGTTTCGAGAATATGGATGATGTTGACGCGACCCATGTAGAGGTTCTTCAGGTCCTCAAGCTCTTCGCGAAACATGATCGTGCCGACGCTGCGGTTGGCATAGACCAGCGTGACCTCGGATTTTGGCTCTGCCGCAAGCACGGTTTTCAGGATTGACAGAACCGGCGTGATGCCCGAGCCGCCCGCGAAAGCCAGATAGGACTTGGCCTTCTCCGGCTCAATGGGGGTGTGAAACTTGCCCATCGGCTCCATCGCCTCGATCACCATGCCGGGTTTGAGGGCGTCATTGGCCCAGACGGAAAACGCGCCATCGGCGACTTTCTTGATCCCGACGCGCAGCACGCCTTCGTTTGCGCCCGAACAGATCGAATAGGAGCGGCGGATTTCGGTGCCGTCGAAGTCACGCTTTAAGGTCAGGTACTGGCCCTGCGTGAAACGGAAATCACCGCCATCGCGCGCCTCGAGCGTGATTGCGACGGCGTCGCGGGTCGTCTTTTGGACATCGGTGACAGTCAGAGAATAAAAGCGCGCCATATCAAGGTCTTGCCGTCAGATACATTTGAAATAATCGAAGGGTTCAAGGCAGGTGTTGCACCGCCAGTGCGCCTTGCACGGGGTAGAGCCGAACTGGCTGACGCGCGAAAGGTCAGTACTTCCGCAACGTGGGCAGGCATCGGGGCCGCCGGCGGGTGAGGGTGGGGCGATGCCATAGTCGCGAAGCTTGGCACGGCCCTTGTCTGACAGCCAATCGGTCGTCCAGGGCGGGGCGATTTGGGTCTTGATCCGTACGTTTCGGACGCCCCGATCGTACAATGCGGTTTCGATATCCATCGCAATGACCGATGTCGCCGGGCAGCCCGAATAGGTGGGCGTCACGGCGATTTCGAGCGTCTCATCGCGCCAGGACACATCGCGGACGATGCCCAGATCGACGACCGAGATGACCGGGATTTCGGGGTCCGGCACCTCGTCGAGCCAGGTCCAGATCAAGGCCACGTCCGGTGTCATGTCACCACGCAGCGCCGGGATAGGCGCGTTGCAACCACTGCATCTGGGTCAGCAGGTGACCCAGGTGTTCGGAGTGGCGAACCCCGGTCTTGCCGCCGGAGTGCGCGTAGGCATTGTCCGGCCTGACCAGCGTGGCTTGCCTGAGAATTTCATCGATCCGGGTGTCAAAGCTTGCCCGCAGCGCAGGCAGATCAGGTGCGATCCCGGCCTCGTGCAGAGCCGTATCAACCGCGTCCGGCATGAACATCTCGCCGACATAGGGCCAGAGCAGGTCGAGCGCGGCCTGCATTCTGCGGTGGCTTTCCTCGGTGCCGTCCCCGAGCCCGATCACCGTTTCCGAGGACCGGTCGACGTGATAGGTCACCTCTTTCAAGGCCTTGGCGGCGATGGCCGCGATGCGGTCATCGGTCGATCCGGCCAAGCCGGACAAAAGGTCGAAATGGAACGCGTCGAACAGGCACTGGCGCATCATGGTCTGGCCGAAATCCCCGTTCGGCTGTTCCACCAGCAACAGGTTGCGGAAATCCCAGACGTCCCGCAGCATCGCGAAATCATCGGCGCTGCGTCCCTCACCTTCGACGTCGCCCGCCAATCCAAGCCACATCTGCGTCTGACCGATCAGGTCGAGCGCGGTATTGGCCAGCGCGATGTCTTCTTCCAGAACGGGCGCGTGGCCGCACCATTCGCTGACGCGATGGCCCAGCACCAGGGTGTTGTCGCCCAGTCGAAGCAGGTATTCGAACAGCGCGTCGCGGTCGGTCATCACATATGGCCCGCTTCGTCCGGGATGTCGAAGAAGGTGGGATGGCGATACACCTTGCTCTCGGACGGCTCGTAGAGCGGGCCTTTATCCGAAGGCGAGGACGCCGAGATATGTGCCGCCTCGACCACCCAGATGCTCACCCCTTCGTTGCGGCGGGTGTAGACATCGCGGGCGTTCTTGATCGCCATCTCCGCGTCAGGCGCGTGCAAGCTGCCCACGTGACGGTGGTTCAGACCGTGCTGACCGCGGATGAAGACTTCCCAGAGAGGCCATTCGGTTTTCATTTCGGTTCTCCGATCGCTTATCGGGCCTTGCGGCATTCTTCGCGCAGATGCCCGTCAGGGCTGATGAGCTATTCGGCTGCCAACTTTGCCGCGCGCCGCTTTTCCGCATGGGCTATCAGGCCCTCGCGCACCCACGCGCCATCATCCCAAGCCTTGTTGCGCGCGGCGAGGCGTTCGGTGTTGCATGGGCCGTTGCCTTTGATCACATCGAAAAATTCCGACCAATCGGGTTCGGCGAAATCGTATCCGCCCTTTTCCTCGTTCCACCGCAGCGTTTCATCCGGAACGGTCAGGCCAAGGTATTCGGCCTGCGGTACGGTCTGATCGACGAATTTCTGGCGCAATTCGTCGTTGGTGTTCATCTTGATCTTCCACTTCATGGACTGCGCGGAATGCACGCTGTCCTTGTCGGACGGGCCGAACATCATCAGCGACGGATACCAGAAGCGGTTGAGCGCATCCTGCGCCATTTTTTTCTGTGCCGGCGTGCCCTGGGCCATCTTCATCATGATGTGGTAGCCCTGCCGTTGGTGGAACGACTCTTCCTTACAGATGCGGATCATCGCGCGGGAATAGGGACCGTAAGAGGTGCGCTGGAGCGGCACCTGATTCATGATCGCCGCGCCATCGACCAGCCAACCGACCGCGCCCATATCGGCCCAGGTCAGCGTGGGATAGTTGAAGATGGAGCTGTATTTCATGCGCCCATCGAGCAGCATTTCGGTCAATTCATCCCGGCTCACGCCGAGCGTTTCAGCCGCGCCATAGAGGTAAAGCCCGTGCCCGGCCTCGTCCTGAACCTTCGCGAGCAGAATGGCCTTTCGTTCGAGCGTTGGAGCGCGGGTGATCCAGTTGCCTTCGGGCAATTGACCGACGATTTCGGAATGGGCGTGTTGGCCGATCTGGCGGATCAGCGTCTTGCGGTAGCCTTCGGGCATCCAGTCCTTGGGTTCGATCTTTTCGCCAGCGTCGATGCGCGCCTGGAAAGCCGCCAATTTTTGCGGGTCTTCTTGTGTCGCTTCGGACGTGACCATTTGCGCGTACATTTCGGATGGCCTCTCGGGGATATGCGATGACAGATCGCGTGTTTTCTTGGCTCAAGGATATAGCCGAAATGCACCTTTTGGGCAATCACCTCGTTACGACGTGTGCACTGGTGGCGGAAATCTGTAACATATTGTGGTCAAAGCCGTCGCAACGCGCTTTGCTCTGACGATTGAGAGGGAAAAGTGGTGGCGTGGGGGGGACTCGAACCCCCGACCTAACGATTATGAGTCGTTCGCTCTAACCAACTGAGCTACCGCGCCGGACCGTCGCGTGATTACGGGTGGGGTGGCGTGCCGTCAAGGGCAAATCTCGGGTTTTTTGCCGGGTGCCTGATGCCTTAAAGGCAGGCATAGGACACGCCGTTTCGCGCGGGTGCGGACGCGAAGACGCGTCCGTGATTTTCAGTCGAGTGAAAATTCGCCCGTGGCTGTTACTTGACGATCTTTTCGTCCTTCACGAACATATTGGCCCAGGCGCGATCAATCAGTTCCGGCGTCATTTTGTAGGGCCAACCCTCGAAATCGCAGACCGCGATCATCTGGTCGATCAGGAAGACCGGTTGATAGTTCGCGTACACGTTCCCTATTGTCGGGTACTTCGTCTTGAGAAGATGGATCAGCGATTTCTCGCAGAGCTGCATCTTTTTCTTCTTCGCCACCATCGAGAAGATCTTGAGGAAGTTCTGCTGGTCTGGACCGTCAATCTTGATCTTGAAGAAGATACGACGCAAGGCGGCTTGGTCGAAGATCTCGTTCGGGTGGAAGTTGGTCGAGAAGATCACCAGCGTGTCGAAGGGCACTTCGAATTTTTCACCGGACTGCAATGCGAGAATATCGCGCGATTCCTCTAGCGGAACGATCCAGCGGTTGACGAGCTTCTGCGGAGGTTCGGCCTGGCGACCAAGGTCGTCGACGATGAAGATGCCACCGGTCGATTTGAGCTGAAGCGGGGCTTGGTAGGTGCGCGCCGTCGGGTTGTAGACAAGGTCGAGCATGTCCAGCGACAGTTCACCGCCCGTGATCACGGTCGGGCGCGCGCACATGACGTAGCGCGTGTCGAAGCGGTTGGTCAGTCGAAGCCCCGTTGCACTTGAGGCACCTTCGGCGGCGCTGTGCACGATGGGGTCATAGACCGTGATGACCTGGCCCGCGTATTCGATGGCGTGCGGGATGTAGATCTTGTCCCCCATCGCATCGCGGATCCCGTTGGAGATCGACGATTTCCCGTTGCCCGGAGGCCCGTACATCAGGATCGACCGCCCGGCCCCGACAGCGGGGCCGAGGTTGCCCAGCAGGTCGGGCGGCAGGATCAGGTGCCCCATCGCATCGGTGAGTTGCTGACGCGAGATGTGGATGTTGCGGATGGATTGGCGTTTGATCTGCTCGGAATAGACCTCGAGCGGGACCGGCATCGCGCCGTAATATTCGGACTGCGCCAGAGCATCGAGCGCGCGGGCCTTGCCGGCGTCGGTCAGCTGGTAGCCCATTTCAGAGCCATTGTTCGCATTGAGCGTACCGGTCGCTTCAAGAAGCAGCTGGCCGCGCGCGTAGTCGATGAGTTCTTGCGTGATCGGCACCGGCAGGCAGACGGCCGCGGCGATTGCTGTCGCGGTCGAGACGTTCTTTCGGAAGATCGTCTTGAGAATGATATCGCGCATCATCACCGGCTGAAGCTTCATGTCTTCCATGCGCTTGGGCGGTGGGGGCGCCATGACGGCGCTGGTTTGCATGTTCATCGGTAGCCCCGGTTCTGTTCAGCCAAATATCCTTGGGCTGACCCTGACAGGCCATTGTGGCAACAGAAGGGCTAGGACTGGACGGGTTGTTGGCAGATCACCTGCCGAACCAGACCCCGAGTGCGAGGTAAATGGCGAGTGTGCCACCAAGGGCGAGGCCCATCGGAAACTTTGGATTTGTCCAGCTTTTCCAATGCGGTGCGATCTTGCGCAGGCCGGAATGCTTGCCGATACGATGTGCCACAAAAGCGGCGAGGATATTGGCCGCAAAGAGAGCCATCAGGAAACGCAGGTCGCCCACATGAATGAACGGGGCAGCAGCTGCCGCGAATTTCGCATCTCCCGCTCCCAGGGCGCCACCGGCGTTGAGAGCGATCCCGGCGACCAGAACCACGATCAGGTGCACATAGCGCCACAGGTAGGCATCGAAGGGCAGGGCGATCAGGCCGACGATGGCGAACACCAAGAACAGCAGCACGACCATCTGGTTCGGTATGCGCATGTCGCGCATGTCCGAAAACGCCACGTAGACGCAGATCGGAAGGACGAATGGCAAAAATACCAGCGCCGAGAAAGCCGAGATATCCATCCGGCCGCTCAGTTCACGACGCTGGATTCAAGTGCCTTGAGGCTGCGGGAAGCGGCTTCGAAATGTTGTGGATGGGTTTCAATAGCTTCGCGCATCAAACCGCGTCCTGTCACGACATCACCGCTCTTGACCGCCGCAAGGCCCATCGAGTGCAAAAGCTCCGCACGTTCGATCTGGGTCATGGGCACGACGGGCAGAACGTAGTTTCCTTGCGCGCCGCGGGCGAGAACGAGGTTGTTCTTGGCGGTAAACAGCGAATTGTCGTTCTGGATCGCCTGCGTAAACAGCCGCTCAGCACCGGAATAATCGCCGCGCGTGAGCTTGGAAAAGCCCCAGTTGTTCATCACCGAGGCCGGCGTCGTCGTCAGCCCAACTGCGGTTTCGTAAAAGCTGTCGGCCTTGTCCCACTGTTTGTTGCTGTCGGCGATCATCGCCTCGAGCCGGTATCGCTTGTAGGTTTCATGCGTCGGGGGAATGGCGTTGAGCACGGTTTCAGCGCGCTCCCATTCATTGTTGCGGATCAGCGCATCGGCAAATTCGACACGGTCGGTGTTGTTGGATGCGTCGTTGTCCACGACCCTGGCCCATGCGGCGACGCCTTCTGCGCTGCGCTTTGCGCGAACGAGCGAAATGGCCAGACCGCGCAACAGATCGATACGGTCGGGCTCCGCACTGCTGGCGCGTTGGAAATAAGAGACGGCTTCATTCGGATCCGATACCGTCAGCATCACTTCGTTCAGATTGGTTCCGTCGATGACATTGACGCCCTGAAATTCACGATCCACGGCTTCCGTGTCGATACCTTGCTCACAACCGGAAAGCGCGAATGCCCCGGTTACACATAGGGTCACGATAAAGGGATGGCGCATTTTTGCGTCCTTTACTGCTCTGCCTCATTACTGTGTCGGGCGGATAAGGAAATCACTGCTGCCGCGCCGCACAAGTTTGTATTCTTGTTCTATTTCCGCATCGTAACGCGAATTTTCCATTTTTGCGAGAGCCAAGCGCAGATTGTCGCGAATTGCAACACTTTCGCCATTGTCGAGGGCAAAGGCGCGTCGGAATACCTGAGCGGCCTCGGCAGTTTTGTCACGCTCGATCAAAACGACGCCCAGGTTGTTCCAGGCATCCGGGCTTTCCGGATCGTCAGTCGTCGCGCGGCGCAGCAACGCCTCGGCTTGATTGAGCCGACCGAGCGCGAGGTTTACGGACCCAAGCGAGGTGACCACTTCAGGGGTGAGACCCTGTTCCGCCGCGGCGAGCTGAAAGGAACTGAGCGCAAGCTCGTATTCCCCTGCGGCCATCAGTCGGTGCCCGACCGTCAGTTGATCGACGGACGCGCCCCGGGGATCGACGCTTGGTGCGAAAACCGTGTCGTCAGACGTGGAAAAACCGCCCGGTCCACAGGCGGCCAATCCGATAACCAGTAGAGTGGGCCAAAACCGCCCTAAACTCATTGACCCATTGTTCCTCCAATTTCGCCGAGCTGCGTGATGCCGAGGACCGAGGGTCCGACAAGGATGATCAACAGTGGCGGCACAGTGAACATCATTGTGGTCAAAGTCATTTTGGTTGGCAACTTGTTTGCCTTCTCTTCCGCGCGCATGACGCGTTTGTCACGCATTTCTGCCGCATAGACCCGGAGGGCGTCGGAGATCGGCGTGCCGAAGCTTTGGCTTTGATTGAGAACGGTCACGAAGGACATCACGTCCTGAACGCCGCAACGCTCGCCCATGCCGTTCAAAACAATGGTCTTGTCCTTGCCCGCTTTCATCTCATGACTGACAAGCTCGAACTCGTCGGCGAGGCTTGGATAGGAAGCCCGCAATTCCTTGCTGACACGGACGATCGCCTGATCCATCGATTGACCTGCTTCGACGCAGACCAGCATCATGTCGAGACTGTCCGGGAAGCCGCTTTCGATCTCTTCTTGACGGGTCTGTACGCGTTTGGTGATCCAATATTTCGGGAAGTAGTATCCGGCGGCCCCTGGGCCGAGCGTGTACATGACAGTTTGCTGCGTCGTCGCCTGTGACGGGTCCAGTACCAGCATGAAATATCCGACGCCGAGGATCAATCCGCCGATGCCCATGACGAATTGCGCAAAGTAGTAAAGTTGAACCGCGTCCTTTGTCCGGTAGCCTGCCTGAAGCAGCTTCATCCGGATGTCGGACAGCTCTTTGGCATCCTGAGGTTCGAGAAACTGGGCGTATTTATTGAGTTTGTCGTTCTTTTTCTTGTCGCGCAGAACCGCACGGGTCTCTGCGTCAAGTTGCTTACGGCCCGATTGCGTGTCGAGGCGATCCATCGGGTTGGAGCGCGACATGAAAAACATCGGGATCGCAAGGACGAGAAGTAGCAACCCGAGCCCCGCGATGAGGATCAGTGGCCCGGCGGGGCCGAGGATGTTGACGGCGAATTGATTGATGGCTTGCATGGTCCTGACCTCAGACTTTGATGTTCACGAGTGCTCGCATGACGATCAGATTGACGAGCAGGAACGATCCGACAACAAAACAGGCCGGGATGAACCATGGGTGGTCAATGACCTCGTCGTAATAGTTGGGATCCAACAACTGAATGACGATCAATGCGCCGATGGGGAAGCCGGACAGGAACTTGCCGGACCATTGTGCTTCGGCAGTGATGGCCTTGACGCGCCGGAACAGGCGAAAGCGCGCGCGGATCACTTTTGCCAGACCTTCCAGGATCTCGGCGAGGTTACCGCCCGACTGCTGCTGGATCGAAACGGCGACCGCGAGGAAGCGCAAATCCTGCATGTCCAGACGCTCGGCCATGGCCTTGAGCGCTTCACCGATATCGCGGCCGTAACTGGACTCGTCCGCGATGATGCCGAACTCGGTCGCGAGTGGATCCTTGATTTCCTTGGAGACGATGGAAATCGCGGACGAGAAGGGATGCCCTACGCGCAACGAGCGGACCATCAATTCAACGGCATCCGGCAATTGTTCTTCGATCAATGAAAGGCGTTTGTTTGCCTTGCTCGTCACCCAGAAAAAGACACCACCGACACCCATGGCGATGCCCATGACGATCCGAACCGCAAGCCCGGCTTCGGTGCCGAAGGTAAGCCCCAGGAAGGCCATGACACTCACACCGAGCATGACCAGAATGAGCTGCTGGGGTGTAAAGGCGATGGCCGCTTTCTGGGCGCGGTCGGCCAGGATCGAATAGAGCGGCAGGCCGCGGGAATTCATGTGCTGGTCCATCTCCTTTCGGAGTTTGGCCAGCACTTCGTCGCGCTTGGAGCCCTTGTCGAGCATTTCCAGGCGTCGGTTGACCCGTTTGTTCAGGCTGATGGATTTGCCGAAGGCAACGAGATAGACGCCCTCGACAAGCACCAGCACGGCGATAAAGATCAGGCCGTAGACGATCGGTTCTGCGCTTAGTGTCATGATCAGTGGTTCCCGTTGAAGGGTTCATAAATCGACGGCGGCAAATCATATCCCCACATCTTGAAGCGCTCCGCGTAGTTCGAGCGAACGCCGGTGGCGGTGAAATGGCCGATGATCTTGTTCTCGGGGGTCAAGCCGACCCGCTGGAAGCGGAAGATTTCCTGCATCGAGATCACATCGCCTTCCATGCCGGTGATTTCGGTGATCGACGTCATGCGGCGCGAGCCGTCTTGCAAGCGGGAGGCCTGTACGATCAGGTTCACAGCGGACGAGATCTGGCTTCGCATCGCCTTGAGCGGCATTTCGATCCCGGCCATGGCGATCATGTTTTCCAGACGGCTGACACCGTCGCGGGCGCTGTTGGCGTGGATCGTGGTCATGGAGCCGTCGTGGCCGGTGTTCATGGCCTGAAGCATGTCGATCACTTCCTCGCCGCGCGTTTCGCCGACGATGATCCGGTCAGGACGCATCCGCAGCGCGTTCTTGAGACAGTCTCGTGGGGTTACGGCGCCTTTGCCTTCGACGTTCGCGGGGCGGCTTTCCATCCGTCCCACATGCGTCTGTTGCAACTGAAGTTCCGCCGTATCCTCGATCGTCAGGATACGTTCGCTGTCGTCGATAAAGGACGAGAGCGCGTTGAGCGTCGTCGTTTTACCCGAACCGGTACCGCCGGACACGATCACGTTGAGCCGTGTCGCGACGGCGGCTTGCAAATAAACCGCCATCTCTTCGGTGAAGGCCCCGAAGTTCACGAGGTCATCGATGCTCAGCTTGTCGGTCTTGAACTTACGAATGGAGACAAGGCTGCCATCGACCGCGATTGGTGGCACCATGGCGTTGAAACGCGACCCGTCCTGCAAACGGGCGTCAACATACGGGTTCGATTCATCGACGCGACGACCGACGGCGGACACGATCTTGTCGATGATCCGCATCAAGTGTCTTTCGTCCTTGAAGGTCACATCGCTGAGTTGCAGCTTGCCCTCGCGTTCGACGAAGATCTGGTGCGGACCGTTCACGAGAATATCGCTGACGGTCTCGTCTTTCAGGAGTGTTTCCAGAGGTCCGAGACCTTTGACCTCGTCGTAAAGCTCCTGGCCCAGCGTGATCCGTTCCTCACGGTTCAGCACCATGCCTTTTTCCTGGAGGCTCTCTGTCGTGATCGCGTTGATCTCGGCCTTGAGCTCGGCCTCCGTGGCCTGATCCAGCGCGGCGAGGTTCAGGTTGTCGAGAAGCGCGCGGTGCAGTTCCAGCTTGATTTCGCTGAGACGTTCCTTGCGCTTCTTGTCCCGATCTGCGGATTCCGCAACGGCGGCCTTGGTCGGCAGCACTTTACGCAACGCCTTGGCCGGGCCGGGCGAATTTGCCGGGGCCTCGACCTTGGGCGGGGGCGCGGCAGGGGCCTGAATGTCAGCCGTTTTTTTGTAACGCGAAAACATGTCTATGCTCCTTAAGCCGCTTCGGCATCGGACCGGCCGACTTCGTAGAGGGACCGGGCCAGCTTCGCGATTTCCTTGCGAAGCGGGTTTTTAGGCTGTTGCAGGCCCAGCGGCTGACCGTGGTCACCGGCTTCGGTCACGGCGCGACCACCGTCCGGGAATTGCAGATCGACAGAGATATCGAGGCTTTCCTGCATTCGCTTGAGTCTGCTTTTTCCTTGCAGATCGGTGAATTTCGGTGCCCGGTTCAGCACGAACCGGATCTTGTCGAAGGGCAGGTCTTCGGACTGCAAGGCGCGTTTGAGCCGGAAGGTGTTTTGCGCCGAGCGCATGTCGAGTTCGATGACGCCGAAGTAAACCTGAGCGGCGTAAAGTACGGTTTCCGACCACTGAACGAGGCTGGGCGGCATGTCGACCACGACGAAATCGAAATGACGTGCTGCCGTGTCCAGAAGCGCCTGAACTTCGGTTTGACCAATGATGTCGAGCGGCGGTAGATCGGCGGGGGAGGTGAAAACCTGCAACTTGTCTTCGAATGTCACCAATGCCTGTCCGAACGTGTCGTCGTCCAGTGTGTCGATGTCCGACAACAGTTCGAGCACGGCTTCCCGGCGCTGTACGTCGAGATAGGTGGACACGGCTCCGAATTGTAGACCAAGGTCCATGATGCAGACGCGGGGCGGTTTGTCCTTACTGACCGTTGCCAGCTCCCAGGCGAGGTTGGTGGCAAAGGTGCTGGCCCCGCAACCGCCTGCCATGCCCTGAACCGCAATGATCACGCCATCGCCATCGTGGGAAAGTTTCACGCCGGTTTTGTCTGTTCCGGCAACGACATGGGGTGTCTCGGGTGTCCGCATCCGCTCGATCGCGGCGGCAAGCTCGCCCTCGGGAAGCGGGTAGGGGACGAATTCGTCGGCACCCTGGCGCAACAGATGGTGCAACGCTGAAGGCGTGACGTCATGCGCAATCAGGACCACCTTGATCTGCCGCGATTTCGCGGCGGCGATGATGGAAGCCAGGTGATCGACATTTGCTTCGTCGTCAGCGTCAATGGCAAGTGCGACAAACTCAAGGTCCTCGCCTTCTTCCTGCAAGAAGAAATGCATGGCCTCGTCAAAACCGAGGTCGCCCCAGGCTTCGCCCAGAGCGGCTTCCATGTCTTCGATCAGGAGGTCGAATTCCTGTACATCCCGGCTGATGGTGCACGCGATCAACGGCGCCGGCTGCGGGGTGCTGGGAAGGATACTCGTCATTGGCCTCATTTCCTCTAACTTCGCGACGAACGTGCGCTGCGTTGTGCATGCGTCACGCTCGTCAATCCCGAGTCGTTCGGGAAGGACTGCTACAGTCCGAAGTTCGGTGGAAAACTTGGCAACATTGGGGCCGAATTACCGAAATTGTACGGTATTTCAGGCCGATGGCATGGCCCCTCGCGGGGCCGTGCCTTTATTGCGTCGCTTGGAATTCGCTGCCCTGGATGCCTCTCAGCCCCGTCGGCGCAGTCGCGCTGTTCACGTATTCGCGGTAGATGATTTCGGCATATTTGCCATCCATCACAGTGGGATGCGAGCTGACGAAGCCCGAAACCTCGGTCACGGTACGCCGGTTGCGACGCTCGCGGCCTTCGGTCACGATGAGGGGCTGGGTTTCGCCGAATGAGACAACCGCCTCAAGGCGTGACTTGCTGATGCCCTGCGACGCCAGGAAGTTCACGACCGCAATGGCCCGGTTCAGGCCAAGGCGCTTGTTATACGCTTCGCTTCCAACGGCATCCGTGTGTCCGTAGACCCGGAAATGGATCTCCGGGAACTGACGGATCCAGTTCGCCTGTTCCCGCAAGGTGTCGCGTGCACCGCTGTCCAAAACCGAACTATTGAACGCGAAGTTCACGGTTGTCATGACTTCGCTCGCAAAGCGTTGCGACAAATCGTAAGTGTAACGCTTTTCGCCGTTCATGAGCTGGATATTGTTCATGGTGGCGTTGCCGAAGTTGCCGGTGTCCACCAGCGCACCCGCTTCGCGGTGAAATGCGCTGTAGACCGGATCGCTGCTTGCGCAGGCGGCCAAAAGAGCCAGTCCGGTCAAGGCTGCGGGGATGCGGAGGTTTTTTTGAAGTGCCATCGCTTTAATCCATCACATAGCCATAAGAACCGTTGAAGTCCTGTTTTGCAACTTCACCGGCGGCACCCTGCAAATTGCGGGAATCGCTGGCGACGCGTCCGAAGAGGAACAGGTCTTTTTCGGTCGGGGGGCGCACACGGTCTGTCGGCAGCGCGAGCGCTTCACCGCGTGTGGGCGAAACAAGGTGCGGCGTGATGATGATGACCAGTTCGGACTGCTCTCGCTGGTACTCCGCGCTGCGAAACAGGGCACCTAGGACAGGAATATCGCCCAACCACGGGACCTGGCTGTTCAGGTCGCGAAAATCATCCTGCAAAAGTCCCGCAATTGCGAAGCTTTCGCCGTCGCGCAGTTCCACCGTGGTGGTCGTTTCCCGTCGGGTGAACCCGTCGATCCGGATCGCGCCGATATCAATGCCGCTGCTTGGGTCGATCGACGACACGGCCGCTTCAAGCTCGAGATTGATCAGATTGTCGTCTAGAACACGCGGGATGAAGTTCAACTCGACGCCGAATGGCTTGAATTCAACGGTGATGGCACCGTCTTCCTGCGAAACAGGGACAGGGTATTCGCCACCGGCAAGGAATGTTGCTTCCTGACCTGACAAAGAGGTCAGGTTGGGTTCGGCAAGGGTTCGGACGACGCCCTTGGATTCAAGGGCTTCAAGAAGGATGCCCACTTCGAGCCCGCCCGCATTGAACCCGAAGAGGATGGCACCTTGGGACCCCGCTCCAGGTCCAAGCTTATCCGCGACGGAATCGACGGCTGCCAAAGGTGCAGCATTGCCGGTGCCCAGCTCAAGTCCAAGGTCTCCGTCGAGCACGGAGCCCCCGGTTGCCAGCGAAGCCTGAAGCGACTTCGACACGGACCGCTGCATTTCTGCGAAGCGAACTTTGAGCATGACCTGCTGCACACCGCCGACGGACATCAGGTTCGACACGCGTTCGGGTGCGTAACGTTGTGCAAGGTCCAGCGCGCGTTGCATGCGCGGAGTGCTGGATACCGTCCCGGAAAGGACGATGCCGTCATTCGCGCTGCGAACTTCGATCTTTTCGTTTGGAAGGACCTGACGCAGGCGCTCTTTGAATTCCGTGAGATCAGGTGCCACTTTGACATCGACATTGGTGATCAGTTGACCATTCGCGTCGAGGATTGTCAGGGTCGTCGTGCCCGGCGTTTTTCCGAGAACATAGATTGTGCGCTCCGAAAGCGACGAAATATCCGCGATGGACGGGTTCGCGATGCTGAGCTCCGCGAAAGGAACCTCGCTTTCGACGACCACCGCCCGGTTCATGGGAACGTTCAGAGTTGATTCAGTATTTGTCCGGATGACACGCAGTGTTTCAGCGAATGCTGAGTGCGCCACCGGAGAAATGGCAAGGACGACGCCCAACAGGGCGGCCTTGAGGGGACTGCTCGTGTACATGTGACCTGCCTTTCCGATCACGCCTCAGATGTGGGTCTTGATGCCCGATATTCCCGTCAGCCTGCGTCAAGTCGCGTTTTATTGCAAGAATCAATGATTTCGGAGGGGGGCTTCATGTGGATAAGGCGCAACAATGTGTTGCGCCTTTCAGTCATTTCATCATGTCCACACGACATGCGGTGTCCGAGGTGTCAATTCGTACAAGGAATGGGGACTTCCACCACCTCTCCGCCGCGGCGGGTCCGAATGGTGCAGATTTCGTTTTGCTGAACTTCCGGTGCCACCTGAAGCTCTCCCAGTCCCAGAAGGGACCGCTGATCGACCTCGATGACCTCAGCGACTGTATCATCGCCGCGCCCCATCAGTGAAAGCGACAAGCGTCCGGTGGATTGCGCCTGTGCGAGGGCGGCGACCTGTTGAGGGTCGGCCGACACTGTAACGGTGCGGGCAATCGTCGTGCCGGAGCTTCGGGTCTGCGCGTCTTGGTCGATCGCGATGAGAAGCACGCCGGTCTCGATAAGGCGCGTCACATCTCCGCTACGGTTCACGCGTCCTGTCCAATAGACATCGACCCGGTCGCCGGGGCGCAGAAAGCCGGACACGCCGCTGGCGACATCGACCTTGATCGCAAAGGCGCGTTGTCCCGGCGCCAACCGAGAGGTCAGACCTGCGTCTGCCCCCGGTTCGCTGACCTTGGCCGGCATGAACGCCTCGTGCTTTTCGATCGGGCGCAGAGCCACGCGGGGCAGGGCGCCGTTTGCGTTCAACGGATTGGCCTGGTCGAAATAGGCTTCGGGAAGCGTCTGGCGGGGCCAGGGCAACAGCGCCATATCTTCGGATTTGATGACTTCGCCATGGTCGATCTTGCGTGTTGCGACATAGACCTCATGCACGGGGACCGCGGCCGCCGAGTTGTTGCGGGCCTGGTCAAGTGCGACCTGGTAGCTGCTGATGTAATTTTGCGCCATGTAGACGGCGAACCCGGCCAACGCCAAGCCTGCCAGAAGTACGAGCCCGAAAACGATACGCATTTTGCCTCCTTCCATGCTTCCTACAAGCACCATTCGTGTGCTGGAACATGATACAATTATCCGGGATATAGGAATATTGTGTCGGCCTGTTGGACGCTTTGTGGCGGAAACGTGGATTTTGATCGGATTTGCGCCTGGCGCGGATTTGTCTTGACGAATGCGGCGTAAACCGTTTCAGACCGCCTTTGGCAGTAGGGTCCGGGATTGGAAGCAGGCGTATCGGCAGCCGAAGTTCCAGCAACGCCATCAAGTTCGGTCTGCTGCGTGGAAGGATTGCTCAATATACCTCGATGAATCAAAAATCCCCGCACGAGGCGAGGACTTTATCATTGGTCTGAGGCGGGGTTTGGTACGCCTTACGACCCGTGAATTCTCTTGGCTGTTGACGCCATGATATTTACAAGCTGCGACGCGCCGAATATGTCGGGTCAATCAGGGAAGACCGTAGATGAAAATGCGTTGACCGCATCCCCCGTGCTTCCGGCCACGCCGGTTACGGAGGCGTCGTATGCTGAGGCCCAAGCTGCCATGGCAAGACCGACGACCGCGGCTGTCAAGACGACCCAGTCAACCGTAACGGCACCGCTATCATTCTGCCAGAAGAACTTGATTTTACGCAACATGTCACAGCCTCATTTCTTGGGGTAAGAAGGCGCGGGTAACGCGCCTTCTCTTGTCAATCAAATCTGACGATTATTAGCTGCCGCCATCGCCACCGCCAGTGCCGCCGGAACCGTTCACCCATGTGGAAGCGGTTCCAACTGCGACACCAGTGTCGGCCAGCACGTTGGAGGTGCTCGTCTGGATTGCGCCATAGGCTGCGATTGCCAGGCCCACAACTGCGGCTGTCAGAACAACCCAGTCAACTGTTACGGCGCCGTCTTCGTCCTTGCGGAAGTTCTTGATGAATTTGATCATTGTGATCTCCATAATCTTAGTTTTGCTCACGTTGGCCAAGCTCAGGACTGTAAGCGGAGCGCTCTCTCTTTCGCTCCATCCCGTCTTGGATGACCTGTTATAGTCGTTGGATTGGGGCAGCAGTTTGACGGCATTGGTCCGATTTTGCAGCCGACGAAAAAAGTAAACGGAAAATGCATAAGTAATTGATTTTAAATAAAAATAAAAACAAAAATTTGTTTAAAACAGTTTTCGATCGTTCACTCCGGATGGTGCGCGACACTGGATTGACACCGTATTCGAAACGAAATGGCCTTGCTGCTGCAATTGTGTAATACTCAACGGCAATAAAAAATGGGCATCGAGCAGGAGCCTGCAAATGAAACGGTACTTGATCACGGCTTTTCTGGCCGCGTCGCTGGGCGTCGGCACGGTGTCGGCAGAACCTGCGCCGTTCCCGGACTTTTCGGCCAAGCGTGTGAAGCCACCGTCAGCGGGGGCGAAAAAGCGCATTACCGTCCAGATCGCGCCTCAGCCTGCGCCGACCGTCCCGGCCCCCGCCACACCTGCGGCACAGCCCCGCGCACCGGGTGGGGAGACATTGGCATGGTTCTGGCAAGACGTCTCTCCGTCGATTGACGCGAAAGGCCCCGGTCGGTTGGAGCCTGCCCTGGTGCGATTGTCCAATCCGCCTCCCGGGCAGGGTATCACTGCTCCACGCTTGCAGGACTTGCAGAACATCGCGCAGCGGCACGGGCGGGATATCCTGCTGCACACCGTTGGCACCCGGGTGTCGCCTGCCTTGGCTCTGGCCGTGATCGCTGTGGAGTCGGCGGGGCGTGTAGACGCGCAAAGCTCGGTGGGGGCGCAGGGGCTGATGCAGCTCATGCCCGCAACCGCCGAACGCTTCGGTGTCAGCGACAGCTTCTCTCCCACCCAGAATATCAAGGGCGGTGTCGCGTTCCTCGACTTCCTGATGGAGAAGTTCGACAACGACGTCATACTGGTTCTGGCCGGGTACAATGCCGGGGAAAACGCGGTCGTCAAAAACAGTGGCGTTCCAGACTACGCCGAAACGCGTGCCTATGTGCCCAAGGTATTGCAAGCCTTTCAGACGGCGAAAGGGCTGTGTCTGACGCCGCCCCAGCTTGTTACCGACGGATGTGTGTTCCGTGTTGCCTCACGTTAGGACGGCGCCGGGGTTCATGATACCCTTGGGGTCGAGAGCGGTCTTGATCGCGCGCATCGCGGCCAGCTTGGTCGGATCGCCGTAGCGGGCCAGATCGGCCTTCTTGGCGCGGCCGACGCCGTGTTCGGCGCTGAAGGTGCCGCCGAGATCCGCTGCGATGTCATGCACAAGCCGCTTGATCTCTTTCGTCTCCGTCAAGAAGTCGTCGCGTGACCGTCCTTCGGCCGGGAACACGTTATAGTGCAGGTTGCCGTCGCCCACATGCCCGAAACAGTTGATGCGGAAGTCGCCCACTTGCGCAATCGCCTGACGGGTCCGCGCAATAAAGCTGGGCAGTTCGCCCAGGGGCACCGACACGTCGTGGCTTGAGACCGCGCCGATGCGACGGTTGGCTTCGGGGATGTGCTCGCGCACCGACCAGAATTCGGTGCGCTGGGCTTCGGACTGCGCGATGACGGCGTCGGAGACGATGCCTTCCGCCTCGGCGGACACGAAAAGCGTCTCGAGCGCCTCTTGCGGGTCCAACCCCTTGGGCAGGCCGATATCCATGAGGATCATCCATTCGGGATGGTGGTCGCCGAAAGGTTTACGGATCTCGGGCATTGTCTGTGACAGGAAGTCCAGACCGTTGCGATGCATCAGCTCGAAGGCACTGATGCTTTCGCCAAGCTGCGACTTGGCCAGAGACAAGAGGTCAAGCGCCGCCTCGGCATCGCGGATCACGAACACCGCCGTGCCGATGCTGGCCGGTCGCGGGAACAGCTTGAGAGAGGCTGCGGTGATCACGCCCAACGTGCCTTCGGAGCCGATCATCAGGTTGCGCAGGTCATACCCCGTATTGTCCTTGCGCAACCGCTTGAGACCATTCCAGACCGACCCGTCGGGCATCACCACCTCGAGCCCCAGGCACAGATCGCGCGTGGTGCCGTATCGCAAGACGTTCACGCCGCCTGCATTCGTTCCCAGCAGCCCACCGATACGGGCCGATCCCTCTGACGCCAGAGAGAGCGGAAATAGGCGGTCCACGTCTTCGGCAGCGGACTGAATGTTGGCAAGAATCACGCCTGCATCGGCGATCAGCACGTTTTCCTGCGGATACACCGCGCGGATTTGCGTCATCCGTTCAAGCGACAGGATCAACGGCACCTCCGCATCACCTTCGGGGGCGATCTGGCCAGCGACCAGGCCAGTACCGCCGCCGTAAGGCACGACGCCCACCCTCGCCTCGTTGCAGGCGCGCACCAAGGACGCGACCTCGGACGTATCGCGCGGCCGAGCAACAAAGCCCTTCGCACCCTGATACCGTCCGCGCGGCTCTTCGAGGTAGGATTGGTCTGCGCGGGCGAACGTGTCCGCAGGGAAATGGTGCGACAGGGTGTCGATAAACCCGCTATCGGCAGAATCGCGTGGCATGGAAGGCTCCGAATGCGTTAGTCTTGGGCGTCCCGCAACCATTGGGGGCGCAGAACCACGACCGTAGGACGGGACGGCAGATCGCGCAACGACAACTCGATAAAGGACGTATCGCGACGGTCGATGACAAAGCTGTCCTGCACCTGTTCAAGGAACGAGTCGAGCGCGTAGCCGGAGAACCAGTGCATCGGAATGACCACGCTTGAGCGCAGACGGTCCACGATCCGCACCATCACCTCGCGCGGGAGGGTGTAGCCGCCATCCACCGGCACCATCACCACATCGAGCCGCCCGATTGCTGCGTATTGCTGATCGTTGGGTTCATGGTGCAGGTGCCCGAGATGGCCGATGCACAAGCCCTCGACTTCGAAGATAAAGATCGAATTGCCATTGTCCTCGGTCCCGCCGAAGGTGGAGCGGATGTCGGTCGATACGTTGCGGATGAGCATCTCTCCCACATCGACGTGATGCTCGATCCCTTCGCCGAATGGCCCCCAGCCCGGCAGGACATGGGGAATGGCCGGATCGGGGTTGGCCGTCCAGTGCGTTTCATGCGCGTGGTTCATCGTGACCACATCGGGGATCAGCGTGGTATTCCCCAGAAACCCGGTGAAATCCGTGGCGACGTTCAGACCGCCGGGTGTTTGCAGAAGAAAGGTGGCGTGGGCGACGTAGTTGATCCGAACGCTGTACTCGGGGACCGGGTTGGTCCAGGCGGCTTTCTGGATATAGGCAGCGCCGGGCGTCGCATCGGCGATGGCGAGACAATGACTCGGGCGACGTGTCTCCTGGGCGACTGCGGCCGATCCCATGATGATGACGACACAGGCCATCCAGAACGATTTGAAACGCATAGCGACACCTCCTGACGCGCAAGATAGCGCAGCCCTAGGGGGGGTCTAATCAAATATGCGCGTTGGGTCTTGGTGCGTTCATCCGACGTCGGTGCGGCCACGGCGGTCCAACCGCAATGAGGCGTAAAGCACATGGGTCCGCCAGCGCCCGTCGATCTGAAGGTAGCTTTGAGCGACGCCTTCGTATTTGAACCCGGCTTTTTCCAGCAATCCGCGCGAGGCCTTGTTCTCGGGAAGGCAGGCCGCTTCGATGCGGCTCAGATCAAGCCGGTCGAAGGCGTAATGCACCACGGCGTCAATCGCCTCGCGCATGTAGCCTTGTCGCGCGAAGGGCTCTCCGATCCAGTACCCCAGCGTGCCCGCCTGCGCCGGGCCGCGCCGGATGTTGTCGAGCGTGATGGCACCCAGCAGCATGTCGTCGCTGCGCCGGAGCAGGAACAAGGGCACGGCGGAGCCGTTGCCGATGGCGCGGTTGGCCCAGTAGACTCGGTTGGTGAAGGCCCGTCGCGAGAGGTGATCCTCGGCCCAGCTGGGTTCCCACTTTGCAAGGAAGGTTTCGCTGTCGCGGCGCAGGGCGCTCCACGGGGTGAAATCGCTGTGCATCGGCGGGCGCAGCACCATCCGCTCGGTATCGAGCCGAAGCTTGCGCCGCAGACTGAGCATCAGGCCACGCGTCGTTGGGACAGGGTCGGCAGGTCCGGCGCCGTGTCGACCGGGCCGTAAAGCGCCATCGCCGCCGGGGCCTGTCGGACGAGGTGTTCACCGAAGGCCCGCACGTCCCCGGTGGTGACGCTATCGATGCGGGACACGGTGTCTTCGAGCGATGGCACCTCGCCCCAGATCTGGATCATCCGCGCCAGGCGTTCGGTGCGGGATGACGGGCTTTCCAGCCCCATCAGCAACCCGGCCTTCATCTGGGCGCGCGCGCGTGCGACCTCGGCGGGCGACATATCCTCGGCGGCGCGCCTCATCTCGTCGATGGTGAGATTCGTGAGATCCTTGATCTCTTCGCCGCTGGTCCCGGCGTAGATCGTGGTCATGCCGGTGTCCGAATAAGCCCCGGTCTGGGCAAAGATCGTGTAGCACAGCCCGCGCTTTTCGCGGATTTCCTGGAACAGGCGGCTCGACATGCCGCCACCCAGAGCGACGGAATAGACCTGTGCTGCGTAAAAGCCCGGATCACGGTAGCCGGGGGATTCGAACGCGAGCGCCAGATGTGCCTGTTCAAGGTCCTTGATGTGACGGCTTTCACCCCCCTGGAAGCGGGCCGCGTCTGCGGTCAGGAAGGGGCGGGACACCATGTCGCCGAACAGCGCCTCGGCCTGTTTGACGATTTCGTCGTGATCCACAGCGCCTGCTGCCGACAGGATCATCTGGTCCGGGCCGTAATGTTCGGACACGAAGGTGGCGAGATCGTCCTTGGAAAACGCCGACACGCGGTCGCTTTCGCCCAGTATCGTGCGCCCGATGGGCTGATCCGGGTAGGCGCGTTCCTGAAGCCAGTCGAAGATGATGTCGTCGGGCGTATCGGCAGCCTGACCGATCTCTTGCAGGATCACGTGGCGTTCGACTTCGATTTCCTTGGGATCGAACACCGGGTTGCGCAGGATGTCGGCCACCACGTCAAGCGCGAGGCTCACGTCGTTGCGCAGCACGCGGGCGTAATAGGCCGTCACCTCGCGCGAGGTGTAGGCATTGATATAGCCGCCCACGTCTTCGATGGCCTCGGCGATCTGCAAAGCTGACCGCGTCTCGGTGCCTTTGAACGCCATGTGTTCAAGGAAATGCGCGATGCCGTTCTGTTCGGGCCGTTCGTGCCGGCCACCTGCGGTCACCCAGATGCCGATGGCGGCACTCTCCAGACCGGGCATATGCTCGGTCACGATACGGAACCCGTTGGGAAGTGTGGCAGTCTGGACGGTCAAGAGGCGATCCTGTCTTTGATGAGGGTTTCAAGCTGGTCGAGGTCGTTCGGAACGCGGGTGACACGTTCGTCGCGATCAAAAAGGTCCGCCATGCGCTCGGGCAGGGGCGGGCGGATGCCGCTGGCTTTTTCCACCGCATCGGGGAATTTCGCCGGGTGCGCGGTGGCCAGCGTGATCATCGGCACGTTAGGGTCGCGCTGCGCCTCGGCCACGGCGACGCCGATGGCGGAATGTGGGCACAGCAATTCGCCCATGTGTTTGTGCGCATGTGTGATCATCGCCAGCGTTTCGTCCTCGGATACACGCCCGCTGTCGTAATGATCGCGCAGCACCTGCATCGCGCCCTGGCTGACATGGAAGCCGCCGGCCTTGAGTTCGTCCATCAGTTGCGACACGGCGTTGCCGTCGCGGTTATAGGCGTCGAACAGCGCGCGCTCAAAATTCGAGGAGACCTGGATGTCCATTGACGGGCTAATAGACGGAGTCACGCTGTCGGTGACATAGCCGCCGGTGCTCAGGCAGCGGTGCAGGATGTCGTTCTGGTTCGTCGCCACAACCAGCCGGTCGATGGGAAGGCCCATGCGCTTCGCGATATAGCCCGCGAAGATGTCGCCAAAATTGCCGGTGGGGACGGTGAAGCTGACTTTGAGATCCGGCGCGCCCAGCGACACGGCGGAGGAGAAGTAATAGACCACCTGCGCCAGCACGCGGCCCCAGTTGATCGAATTGACCCCCGCCAGCCGCACCGCGTCGCGGAATTCGAAATGGTTGAACATATCCTTGAGCCGCGCCTGGCAGTCGTCGAAATCGCCATCTAGCGCGAGCGCATGGACATTGCTCTCGGTCGGTGTGGTCATTTGGCGGCGCTGAACCTCGGACACGCGGCCATGGGGGTAGAGGATGAACACATCCACCGCATCCAAACCCCGGAACGCCTCGATCGCGGCGGAACCCGTGTCGCCGGAGGTCGCGCCCACGATGGTCACGCGGTCGCCGCGGCGGGTCAGAGCTTCCTCGAACATCTGTCCGATGAGCTGCATCGCGAAGTCCTTGAACGCGAGCGTCGGGCCGTGGAACAGTTCCAAAAGGAAGTGACCGGAGCCAAGCTGCACCAGCGGCGCGCGGGCGTCGTGGCCGAATGAGCCATAGGACTTGGCGATCAGGTCAGCGAACACCTCGTCCGTGAAGGCGTCGCCGACGAAGGGCCGCATCACGCGGAACGCCACCTCTTCATAGGGCAGGCCGTGCATCGCGCGGATGTCGTCGGCGCTGAGCGTCGGGATCGTTTCGGGGACATAGAGCCCCCCGTCGCGGGCAAGACCCGACAGCATTGTGTCTTCGAAACCAAGCGCCGGGGCTTTGCCGCGGGTCGAGATATACTGCATCAGGCTTCAGCCTTCCTTCGTCTGTCGCAAGCGCCATACCAGCGCGATGGTTCCGATCAACCAGACAACGGCGAGCGAATACCAGGTGATCGCGTATTGCAGGTGATCGTTCGGAATGCCGCTGGTGTCCACGGGCAGGGGTGTCACATTCGGATCGGGGGGCGAGATGTTGCGGGCAATCACCAGCAAGGGTTCGGTGTTCAGGGCCTCAGCCATCGGAGCCACGTCGCGGGCGAACCAGGTGTTGCCTGCGATGTCATTGTCCGGCGTGGCGGAGGTGCGATCATCGGGCCAATGCAGGTTGCCGGCAACCTCCGCCGGACCGCCGTCGCGTTCGTTGTCGCGGTCGGCCACGGGAATGAAGCCCCGGTCCAGCAAGATGCGGCGGCCGTCTTCGGTGACGAAGGGAGAGATCACGCGGTAGCCTGCGCCGACACGCTTTTGCGAGACCAGAACGTACAATTCGTCCGGTTCAACCGTACCGTTCAAGCGTACAGGTTGGTATCGGTCGGTCGCGGGATCACCCGTCGCGGGGAGGGGGGCCGGGTCGCCGCCGATGCGGCTTTCGATCTCGGTCAGGATCCCGCGCTTCCATTCCAGGCGCTGCATCTGCCAGGTGCCCAGCCAGACGAGGATCGCGGTGCCGATCAGACCGGTCAGAAGAGGCAGGGCGATACGGGACAAGGGAGGCTCCTGAGAGTGACAAAGGCGCGCCGATCCGGCGCGCCTTGCTTTATCCTTGTTGGTCGTTCCGGTTCAAGGCGCAACGACCTTTCCAGAGGTCTTACTTACTGACCCCAGACGTAGATGGCGGCAAAGAGGAAGAGCCACACGACGTCAACGAAGTGCCAGTACCAGGCCGCGGCTTCGAAACCGACATGCTTGTCCTGGGTGAAATGCCCGCGCATCAGGCGCATCAGGCAGACGAACAGGAAGATCGTGCCGATGATGACGTGGGCCCCGTGGAAGCCTGTCGCCATGAAGAAGTTGGCGCCGTAGATGTTACCGGCAAAGCCGAAGCCCGCGTGGCTGTATTCATAGGCCTGCAACAGGGTGAAGATGAAGCCCAGCGCGATGGCGATGATCAGGCCCCACTTCATGTCTTCGCGGTTGTCTTCGTGCACCAGCGCGTGGTGTGCCCACGTCGCCGCCGCACCCGAGCAAAGCAGGATCAGCGTGTTGATCAGCGGCAGGTGCCACGGATCGAAGGTCTCGATACCCACGGGCGGCCAGACGCCGTCGATGGCCGGGCTGTCCGGTCCCATCGGGTAGAGCGCGTGTTTGAAGAAGCTCCAGAACCATGCTGCGAAGAACATGACTTCGGACATGATGAAGAGGATGAAGCCGTATTTCAGACCGATCCGCACGACGGGCGTGTGATCGCCGACCTGGCTTTCGGCCACGACATCGGCCCACCAGCCGAACATGACGTAAAGAACGCCGACAAAGCCGATAAGGAACATCCAAGGCCCGTTTCCGTGCATCCACAGCACGGCCCCGAAGAGCATCACGAACCCTGCGACCGCGCCGATGAACGGCCAGACGGAGGGGTTCAGGATGTGATAGTCATGATCTTTTGCGTGCGCCATTTTGGTCCCTCGTGGCTAGGCGTTAGTTCAGAGAACCGCTGTCGGTCTGTTCCGCATCAAGCATCGCCTGCGTTTCTTCGGGCAGATCGATTTCGTGGAACGTATAGGACAGGGTGATGTGTTTTGCGAATTTCGCATCTGCGTCATTGAGAATGTCGGGATCAACAAAGAAACTGACCGGCATCTCGACCCGTTCACCGGGCATCAGGATCTGCTCTTCAAAGCAGAAGCAGGCGATCTTCGAAAAATAGAGGCCCGCGCCGTAGGGCGCGACGTTGTAGCTCGCGGTGCCCGCGATCGGCCGGTCGGTCGGGTTGTAGGCCTCGTAGAAGGCCAGACCCTCTTCGCCCAGGCGCAGTTCGACTTCGAACTGCATGGGTTTGAATTCCCACGGCATACCGCGTTCCAGCGAGGCATCGAAGCGCACCTTGATGGTTCGGTCGATGATCTCGACACTGCTGGCGTCGGCCACGTTGGTGGTGCCGCCAAAGCCGGTCACCCGGCAGAACCAGTCGTAAAGCGGCACGGAGGCCCAGGCCAGCGCGCCCATGAAGACGACGACGGCAACGCCTTGCAGCGCGGTTTTCTTCTTCGGATCAAGCTGTTTCATTCACTCACCGATCGTGTTGCCGGGGTCTCATAGTCCCCGCGCGTGACTTTGACGACCGTCAGGCCGAACACGATGGCGATCAGCCCGACGAGAACAAGGCCGACACCAAGGTTTCGCCCGAAACGGCGCTCGTGAAGTTCGTGTTGTTTGGACAGGCTCATGCCCACACCCCGATCTTGTCCAGTCCCGCTTCGATCAGGATCGCACCGAAATGGGCGAAGAGATAGAGCAGCGACAGTTTGAAGAACTTACGCTCGATCAGGAAGTTGTCCTCTTCCGACATATCCTCGTCGCGGCGCCAGATCTGGTACGCGCCGCGCAGGAACATGGCGTTGAGCACGACCGAGGTGGCGATGTAGATCGGACCGCCGATAGAGGTGAACCCGGCGGCGACGGCCAGCACGGCCAGCAGCACGGTGTAGACCAGAATGTGATTGCGCGTCGCGCGGCGGCCGTGGGTCACGGTCAGCATCGGCACGTCCGCGTTGTCGTAATCCTTGCGCATGAAAAGCGCGAGCGCCCAGAAATGCGGCGGTGTCCACATGAAGGTCAGGCAGAACATCAGCACGGATTCGACGCTGACGCCGCCCGTGGCGGCAGCCCAGCCGATCATCGGGGGGAAGGCACCTGCCGCGCCGCCGATGACGATGTTCTGCGGTGTCCAGCGCTTGAGCCACATCGTGTAGATCACGACGTAAAAGAAGATGGTAAACGCAAGCAGACCCGCTGCAAACCAGTTGGTCGCAAGCCCGAGGAACACGACAGAAAACGCCGAGAGAGCCAGACCGATGGCCAGTGCCTCATCGCCCGTGACCTTGCCCGACGGGATCGGGCGGCGCTGCGTGCGCTTCATCACGGCGTCGATATCGGCATCCCACCACATATTGAGCGCGCCGGACGCCCCACCGCCGATGGCGATGAACAGGATCGCGCAGAAGCCGATGAACGGATGCACCAGTGTCGGTGCGGCCAGCAGACCAACGAAGGCGGTGAACACGACAAGCGTCATCACACGCGGCTTGAGAAGCGCGTAATAGTCGCTGAACTGCGCCTCGTTTTCGGCGCTGCGCATGTGTGTGTTGATGCTTGTATCGGTCACGATTCTGTACCTGCGTTGGGTCAGGTTGGCCTGTCAGTCGGCGCAAACGGAGGTCCGCTTGCGCCGAAGGTGCTTAGTTCGTCAGAACGGTGCGGACGTCGACGTAGTTGCCTTCTTCCTTGGACGCCGCCAGCCACGCGTCATAGGTCGCTTCGCTGACCACCTTGACGGTGATCGGCATATAGGCATGTGCCAGACCGCACAGCTCGGAACACTGGCCGAAGTAGATGCCTTCCTTCTCGGCGGTGAACCACAGCTCGGCCAGACGACCGGGAACCGCGTCCTGCTTCACGCCGAAGGCCGGGATGGTCCAGGAGTGGATGACGTCGCCGCCAGTGACCTGCATCACGACGGTCTTGCCCACGGGCACAACGACTGCGGTGTCGGTCGCCAGGAGGAAGTCCTCTTTCTGGTAGCCCGCCTCGATGAGCTGCTCTTCGACCTCGGGGGTCATGCGGTTGTCGCCGCCTGTGAAGGGCGAGCCGATCATGTAGCCGTCATAGGCGAGGTCTTCGCCCACATATTCATAGCCCCAGTACCACTGGTAGCCGGTGACCTTGATCGTCAGGTCGCCTTCGGGAATTTCCTGCTGCTTGAACAGCACCGGCAGGGAGAACGCACCGATGAACACGAGGATCAGGATCGGACCGACGGTCCATGCGATCTCGATCGGGGTGTTGTGGGTGAAGCTCGATGGTGTCGGATTCGCGCGCTTGTTGTAGCGCACGATGCAATAGGCGAGCAGCGCCGTCACGAAGAGCACGATGGCGGTGATGATGATGAGGATCATCCCGTCGAGCCACTGAAGGTCGCGCGCCAGTTCGGTCGCGGCGGGTTGGAAGCCGGTGCCCCGGTCCACCGGTGTGCCGATGGTCTCCAGCTGTTGCTGGGCAAAGGCGGGTGCTGCGGCGAAGGTGGTGGCCAGACCCAAGAGCAAAGATTTGAGTTGCATGTCTTACCCTGATCGGTTGCGTGTTCTGTCAAAATGCAAAGAAAGGCGATGTCCGGCTTGAGCCGACACAATCCTCCCGTTGTCTTGGGAGCGGTTAAAACCATATTCTGGGCATCAGTTAAAGAAGCTTGCTTGCGGCAAAAACGCGCTTTCTTTGATCTGGATCAAATTTCACCTCTGGGGGTTCCATGGCCGATACGTCATTCCAACCATTCGACACGCATCTTGATCAGGACAGGGCTTTGGCCCTTCTGAAAGAGGCCGTGGCGGGGGCAGATGATGGCGAATTGTTCCTCGAACGGCGCCGGTCCGAGGTTCTGGTGTTCGATGACGGGCGCATCCGCACCGCCAGTTATGACGCGTCCGAGGGATTCGGCCTGCGGGCCGTGCGCGGTGAGGTGGCGGGATACGCCCATTCCACCGACATCTCCGAATCGGCGATCAAGCGGGCCGTCGAAACCGCGCGGCTCGCCGTGGGCGAGGGGGGCGGTACGCTGGCGCACAAGCCTGCGGGGACCAATACGAAGCTTTACACCGATGCCGACCCCATCGCCGGGCACAGCTTTCCGGTCAAGGTCGACACCCTGCGCGAGATCGACGCCTTTGCCCGCGGTCTGGATTCACGGGTGGTGCAGGTGAGCGCGACGATCGCGGCGTCTTTGCAAGAGGTGGCGATCTTGCGCCCCGAGGGCACGCTCGTGTCGGACACCCGCCCGATGACCCGCGTCAATGTCAGCGTGATCGTCGAGGAAAATGGCCGCCGCGAATCGGGAACCGCCGGAGGGGGCGGGCGCGTGATGCTGGACGGTCTACTTGATCCGTCCGACTGGCAGGACAAGGCGCGCGAGGCGCTGCGGATTGCGCTTGTGAACCTCGACGCGGTGCCTGCTCCGGCCGGTGTCATGGACATCGTGCTTGGGCCGGGATGGCCCGGTATCCTGTTGCACGAGGCGGTGGGGCATGGGCTTGAGGGCGATTTCAACCGCAAGGGCAGTTCCGCTTTCGCAGGGCTCATGGGGCAGCAAGTGGCGGCCAAGGGTGTGACGGTGCTCGACGATGGCACCATCCCGGACCGGCGCGGGTCCATCACCGTGGACGACGAAGGCACGCCTTCGGGCAAAAACGTTCTGATCGAGGACGGTAAGTTGGTGGGGTTCATGCAGGACCGCCAGAACGCGCGGCTCATGGGGGTTGCCCCCACCGGAAACGGGCGGCGCGAAAGCTATGCGCATATCCCGATGCCGCGCATGACCAACACTTACATGATGGGCGGGGATGCGGACCCGGGCGATATCGTGGCCGACCTCAAGGACGGGATCTGGGCGGTCGGGTTCGGCGGCGGGCAGGTGGATATCACCAACGGCAAGTTCGTCTTCTCCTGTACCGAGGCGTATCGCGTGAAGGACGGAAAGGTCGGAGCGCCGGTCAAAGGCGCCACCCTGATCGGTGACGGCGCGACGGCGCTGCAACAGATTCGCGCGCTGGGCAACGACATGGCGCTTGATCCGGGGATGGGAAATTGCGGCAAACAGGGGCAATGGGTGCCGGTTGGCGTCGGACAACCCACCGTGATGATCGGCGGATTGACCGTCGGTGGGGCTCAGGCGTAAGAATAAATGCCATACAGTGCAGGGGTTTAGCGGTGCAGAGAGGATATTTTCGCAAAGCCCCTGCACCGATTCACGAGTGATTAACCAGTGAAGGCCTATTCCTGTCTCTGCAAGCGGACGGAGACAGGATGACATTGGAACGCAACTCTTCCACTCACCCCCTACTCCCACCCACCACGGAAGACCAAAGGTTTGACTGGCTTCGTCTCTTGCGCTCTCGCCGGGTCGGGATCAGCACCTTCTATCGCCTGATGGGCGACCACGGAACGGCTGCCGAAGCCCTGGAGCAGCTACCCGAAATCGCGCGTGCCGCTGGTGTCGAAAATTATGAAATCTGCCCGGAAGCCGTCATTCATGCGGAGCTCAAGGCGGCAAAGGCGGCTGGGGCAGAACTGCTCTGTCGGGGCGATGGCCACTATCCGGAAAGCCTGACCGATCTCGAAGATGCGCCGCCGATGCTCTGGGCGATCGGCGATGTGTCGGTTCTGAGCAAACCGCAGATTGCCCTGGTTGGCGCACGAAACGCGTCATCGCTTGGCGGACGCATGGCGCGGGCGCTGGCCACGGAACTGGGGGCGGCGGGCTATGTCATCACCTCGGGCATGGCGCGCGGCGTAGACACGGCCGCACATCTCGCCGCGTTGAAGACCGGGACCGTCGCCGTGCTGGGCGGCGGTGTCGACGTGATCTACCCAGCGGAGAACACGAAACTGGCGGAGGACATCGTCGCCAGTGGCGGCGCGCGGATCAGCGAACAGCCGATGGGCCTTCAACCGCAGGCACGGCATTTCCCGGCGCGCAACCGCATTATCTCGGGCATCGCCAGCGCCGTGATCGTGGTCGAGGCTGCGGCGCGGTCCGGTTCCCTGATCACGGCGCGCACGGCGCTCGATCAGGGGCGCGAGGTTATGGCGGTTCCCGGCCATCCCTTCGATGCGCGCGCCAGCGGATGCAACATGCTCCTGCGCGACGGCGCGCGTCTGGTCAGGAACGCAGAGGATGTCATCGAAGCCCTCGCACCCTTGGCCCACGCAGCGGAAACCACGCCGGAATTGCCATTGGCCCCGGTTGTCGAAGATCGCTCACTGGCCGAAGTCGCGAAGCTGCATCAGAAAATCCTCGACCGTCTCGGCCCATCTCCGCTCGGCGAAGATCAACTCATCCGCGATCTCGGCGCGACCTCGCGGATCGTGTCACCGGCGCTTACCGATCTGGAGCTGGAAGGCCGGATCAGCCGCGAGGCCGGTGGATTGATTTCGCGCATTTCATGATTTTTTTGGGAACCCTTTGTCTTCATTGCGGTTATCATGCAAGGTGGCGGTGTCGACGCAAACGAATTGCTGTGCTCGCCGCCAAAAATGAAACGAAGGGATTTGAATTATGTCCAAGAGAGTTACGCTCGTCGCATGCGGTCTTTCCGCACTGGCACTTGCAGCCTGTTCCAACGAACCTGAGCCCATGGCGCAGACGACAACGCCGATTTATGCCAAGGACGGCACGATCATCGGTCAGAATGTCGTGGTGCCCCAAATGGACAACCGGACGCCGGAGAGCACCGGGATCATTTCGGAAAGCGACAACATGAGCACGGACTTTGACGGCTCGGACGGCGGCTCCTCGAGTGGCGGCTCTTCGGACAGCGACTCCTCGGACGACGACGACGACGACGGCTGACGCGACCAAAGATATTTCGCTTTTACAGAAGCCGCCCTGGAAATGCTCCACGGGCGGCTTTTTACGTCGCGACAGATGCCATGGATGGTCGTCGAGACTTCGAAACCACTGACCCATCGGTGCTTCGCAAGGTCGCGGAGCAACGCCGGACCAACCGCTATCGAATTGACAATTGGTTCTTGCACACCACATGCTGCCCGGCCATATGCAGCCGAACCGCGTCGATGAAGTTCATGTAGGAAGGTGCCTTTTTTATGCCCGTAGTCGTTGTCGAATCCCCGGCGAAAGCCAAGACGATCAACAAGTATCTGGGGTCTGACTACACCGTTCTGGCATCCTACGGGCACGTCCGCGATCTGCCGCCAAAGGACGGATCGGTCGATACCGAAAACGGCTTCGACATGAAATGGGAGGTCGCCGCCGACTCGCGCAAACATGTGGCCGCCATCGCCGAGGCGCTGAAATCCGACGACGCGATCATCCTCGCGACGGACCCCGATCGCGAGGGGGAAGCGATCAGCTGGCATCTGAAAGAGGCACTGACCAAGCGCCGCGCGATCAAGAAGACCACCGACGTCAAACGCGTCACCTTCAATGCCATCACCAAGCAGGCCGTGACCGAAGCTATGGCCAATCCCCGCGACATCGACGCGCCGCTGGTCGAGGCGTATCTCGCCCGCCGCGCGCTCGACTATCTCGTCGGGTTCAATCTGTCGCCGGTGCTCTGGCGCAAACTGCCCGGGGCACGGTCGGCGGGGCGCGTGCAATCGGTCTGCCTGCGTCTCATCGTCGAGCGCGAGATGGAGATCGAAGCCTTCCGCGCGCGGGAATACTGGTCGGTCAAAGCGTTGCTCGCCACGCCGCGCGGCCAGGAATACGAAGCGCGGTTGACCGTTCTGGCGGGCAAGAAGCTCGACCGCTATGATCTCGAGAACGAAACCCAGGCCGAACTGGCGGTTCAGGCGATCACCAGCCGTGACCTGACCGTGCAATCGGTTGAGGCGAAACCCGCCTCGCGCAACCCGTCTGCGCCCTTCATGACCTCCACGCTTCAGCAGGAAGCCAGCCGCAAGTTCGGCATGGGCGCGCGCCAGACGATGAACGCGGCGCAGCGTCTCTACGAGGCCGGGCACATCACCTACATGCGAACCGATGGCATCGACATGGCGCCCGAGGCCGTCGATCAGGCGCGCGCGGCGATCAAGGATCGGTTCGGCAATGAATACGTGCCGAAAAGCCCGCGCATCTACAAGAACAAGGCCAAGAACGCGCAGGAAGCGCATGAATGTATCCGCCCCACGGACATGGCCAAGGATGCCCAAAGCCTCAAGATCAGCGATGCGGACCAGCGCAAGCTGTATGACCTGATCTGGAAGCGCACCTTGGCCTGTCAGATGGAATCGGCGCGCCTTGAACGCACCACGGTCGATGTGGGAAGCGCCGATGGTCAGGTCGTGCTGCGTGCCAATGGCCAGGTTGTGCTTTTCGACGGGTTCCTGCGTGTCTACGAAGAGGGTCGCGATGATGCCGTCGTCGATGACGACGACAAGCGGCTGCCGCAGATCTCCGAAGGCGAAAAGGCCGACAAGCGCAGCATCACGCCCGATCAGCACTTCACCCAACCGCCGCCGCGCTATACCGAGGCGACGCTGGTCAAGAAGATGGAAGAACTGGGCATCGGCCGCCCGTCGACCTATGCCAGCATCATCACCACGATCCAGGATCGTGAATATGTCCGCAAGGAACAGAACCGTCTGATCCCCGAGGACAAGGGCCGGATCGTGACCATCTTCCTGCTCAATTTCTTCAAGCGCTACGTGGAATACGATTTCACAGCCGCGCTCGAGGACGAGCTGGACCACGTGAGCGCGGGCGAGGGCGACTACAAGGAATTGCTCGCCCGGTTCTGGCGCGATTTTTCCGCTGCCATCGCCGAAACCTCGGACCTGCGCATCACCGAGGTGCTGGATGTGCTGGACGACGCGCTTGCGCCCCAGCTTTATCCGCCTCGCGAGGATGGCAGCGATCCGCGCATCTGTCCGAAATGCGGGCAGGGGCGGTTGCACCTCAAGACATCGCGCACCGGCGGCTTTGTGGGCTGCGGCAATTACCCCGAATGCACCTACACCCGTCCCATTGCGGGCGAAGGGGCCGAGGGTGACGAGCGCGTGCTGGGCGAGGATCAGGGCGAGGAGATCTGGCTCAAATCCGGTCGCTTCGGCCCCTACGTGCAGCGCGGCGAAGCGACGCCCGAGAACAAGAAGCCACCGCGCGCCAGTCTGCCCAAGGCCAAGGGCGATTACCTGCCCGGCTGGTCGCCCGACGATATGACTTTGGAAAAGGCGGTCACGCTGCTGACCCTGCCGCGCCCCGTGGGGATGCACCCTGATGGCGGCGAGGTGAAGGCGAACCTTGGCCGCTTCGGCCCCTATATCATGCACCAGCTGCCGGACGAGGCGAAGCCGGTCTACGTCAATCTCAAGGAATTCCAGGACGTCTTCGAGATCGGCATGAACCGAGCTGTCGAACTCTTGGCCGAGAAGCGCGCCAATCCCGGTCGGGGGCGGGGTGCTGCCGCCAAGCCGCTCAAGGAACTGGGCGAACACCCGCAGGACGGCGGCATGATCGCGGTCATGGAAGGCCGCTACGGGCCCTACGTGAAGTGGGAAAAGGTCAACGCGACCCTGCCGAAAGACGTGGAGCCCGACGACGTAACCATGGATATGGCTGTCGCGCTGATCGCGGAGAAGGCGTCAAAAAAGGGCGGCAAGAAAAAAGCTCCTGCCAAAAAGGCGGCGACCAAGAAATCGTCCGCGAAGAAAGCCTCTGCCAAGAAGTGATGTTGCGCGAAAAGCTGCACACATCCGGCTGAAATCATTGTGATTGGTGATGCCCAAGGCCCTTGTGCAAGAAGTGCTCAGAGCACAAAACTGAGCAGGAGGCATCATGAGCATAGACAGATTTTCACGCCGGTTCGTTCTGGGCGGCGCGGCCGCAGCATTGGCCGCACCCGGCTTGCTGAGGGCCCAGGAGGAAGACGCGTTCAACCGCCGGAATATCTCGTCCTTCGCGCAGCAGGATTGGCGGGATCATTTCGAGACCCTCGGCAAGGGCGCCATCGTGTGCGATACCGTTTCACGGGCGCTGCATTACTGGAACGCGGATGGCAGCGACTATCGCGTCTACCCGACCTCGGTGCCCAAGACCGATGAATTGACCCGGCGCGGCTACACCGAGATCGTGCGGAAGAAGGTGGGTCCATCCTGGACGCCGACGGCGTCACAGATGGAGCGGTTCCCGGACTGGAGGCCCGTTGCCGGTGGCGCGCCGGACAATCCGCTTGGCACCCATGCTCTCTATTTCGATTGGCCCGCCTATCTGATCCACGGCACCCACGACACGCGCAAGATCGGCCGCAGATCCTCTGACGGGTGTATTGGGCTCTTCAATGAGAAGGTCGAAGAGCTTTACGCTCTGGTCCCCATCGGCACGCAGGTCCGTCTGGTCTGACCCATCGCGCTGGCGCGGACGTCGCGCCTCGGAAAGTGTCAACTTCGCCGATAATGTGCGAAGTTGACACATCCAAAAGCCCCCGCCGCTGCCGTTGACTTACCCCGCGCGACACGCCAAAACGGCGGGGCGTTGAATACGGGGGAATACCAATGAAAAAGGTCTATGGATCGGCAGCCGAAGCGCTGGATGGCGTTCTGACCGACGGCATGTTGATTGCTGCGGGCGGGTTCGGTCTGAGCGGGATTCCCGAATTGCTGCTCGAGGCGATCCGCGACAGCGGCGTGAAGGATCTGACTTTTGCGTCGAACAACGCGGGGGTCGACGATTTTGGCATCGGCATCCTGTTGCAGACGCGTCAGGTCAAGAAGATGATCAGCTCGTATGTCGGCGAAAACGCCGAATTCATGCGGCAATACCTGTCCGGTGAATTGGAGCTTGAATTCAATCCCCAGGGCACCTTGGCCGAACGGATGCGCGCCGGTGGCGCGGGCATTCCTGGGTTCTACACCAAGACCGGTGTGGGCACCGTGATCGCCGAGGGCAAGGACCACAAGGATTTCGACGGCGAGACCTACATCATGGAAAAGGGCATCTTCGCCGATCTTTCCATCGTGAAGGCGTGGAAAGCCGACACCACCGGCAACGCTGTCTTCCGCAAGACCGCGCGAAACTTCAATCCGCCGGCGGCGATGTGCGGCAAGCTCTGCGTGATGGAGGTCGAAGAGATCGTCGAGCCCGGAGAGCTTGATCCCGATCACATTCACCTGCCGGGCATCTACGTCCACCGCATCATCCAAGGCCAGCACGAAAAGCGCATCGAGCAACGCACCACGCGCCCGCGTCCGGCGGCCTGATCAGGGAAACGATACGCATCACCGTGGAACGATTTGTCGAGAAACCCAAACTGACATCTGTTCTTGACGACAGTCAGGCACTGGCCGGGTTTTCCCGGCTCAGTGTGGCGATGGTGATCACCAATCCGAATTCTGACGACAATCCCATCGTCTACATCAACGACGCCTTCGAACGCACCACCGGCTACCAGAGGTCGCGGGTGGTCGGACGCAATTGCCGCTTTCTTCAGGGGCCGGACACCGATCCGCAGGCGATCCAGATGATCCGCGACGGTCTCGAGGCCGGGGAAGATATCGCCGTCGACATCCTGAACTACCGCGCCACGGGTGAGGCGTTCATGAACCGGCTGCTGATCGCGCCGATCAATGATGGCAGCGGCAGCCCGTTGTATTTTCTGGGGATTCAGAAGGAACTGCGCGACGACGAAAAAGACCGCGCTTCGGAGGCGACGCGTCTGCATCTCGACTTGGTCTGTTCGCGGGTGGGACAGGATCTGGGGCTGATCGTCAGCTCCTTGGTCGGGCCGAATGAAGGGGACAGCCCCGCCACGCCCGAGGACAACAAGCGCCGGCTGCGTATGCTGGATGTGCTGCCACGGCGGCTGGAATGCCTGCAATTCGTTTACGAAGAGATGAAGCTGGCGGACGAACAGTGGAACCGCGACGGCATCGACCTCGGCTCCTTGCTGTCGCGCATCTCGCACACCATCGCCCATAACGAAGGCCGTCCCGGCGTGCGCTTCGTGTCGCTGGTGGAGCCGCTCGAGGTCAATCTGGATACGGCCATCCGCGTGGCCCTGATCACTTTCGAGCTGGTATCGAACGCGTTTCAGCACGCTTTCGACGGGTTGGACCAAGGCTATCTCGAATTGCGCGTCAATCGGCTCGCCGCCGGGGGGCTGCGCATGACCATTTCGGATGATGGCGTGGGCATCCCGCGCAAGATCAACTTCCCCTCGGCCGACTCGGTCGGAGGGCGTTTGGTGGCGTCATTGCTGGACGGGCTCGATGCGACGCTCAACGTGGTGCGCGGCGCGGCGGGGACCGTGGTGATGATCGACGTGCCCGTCGGGTTCACGGATTTCAAAGGATAAAGTCGCAGCTTGCGGCGTATACGGCAAACAAGAGGACAACCACTATGGCATGGGACCGCAACCAGATGGCTGCACGCGCGGCACAGGAGCTGAAGGACGGCATGTATGTCAATCTCGGCATCGGCATCCCGACGCTCGTGTCGAATTACATTCCCGAAGGCGTGACCGTGACGCTGCAATCCGAAAACGGCATGCTGGGCATGGGCCCGTTCCCCTATGAGGGCGAGGAAGACCCCGATCTGATCAACGCGGGCAAGCAGACGATCACCGAACTGCCGCACACGTCGTATTTCGACAGCGCGACGTCCTTCGGCATGATCCGCGGCGGCAAGATCGCCATGGCGATCCTTGGCGCGATGGAGGTGGACGAGAAGGGCGATCTGGCGAACTGGATGATCCCGGGCAAGCTGGTCAAGGGCATGGGCGGAGCGATGGACCTCGTCGCGGGTGTCGGCCGCGTGATCGTCGTGATGGATCACACCAACAAGCACGGCGACAGCAAGCTTTTGAAGGAATGCACCCTGCCGCTGACCGGCGCGGGCGTGGTGGACCGGATCATCACCAATCTGGGGGTTCTGGATGTCGTCGAGGGCGGGCTGAAGATCGTGGAGACCGCTGACGGCGTGACCGAAGACGAGCTGCGCGCGGCGACCGAGGCGACCATCGTCTGAGGCGGGGCCGAATTTCGTAAAAAATTCGGGTGCAATCCTTCGCAGGATTGCGTCCCTTGGCCGGATGTTCAGCGCGGTGTCCGGCGAAGCGCTTGGGGGTTCCACCCCCAAACCCCCGGCATATTTAGAAAAAGAAGAAGCGTCAGAGACCTTCGAAATCGCAAAGCGCGTGCACATCCATGCCCATCGCCTCGAGCTTTTTGCGACCGCCGAGGTCGGGCAGGTCGATGATGAAGGCGCAGCCGATCACTTCGCCGCCCAGCCGTTCGATCAGCTTCAGCCCGGCCTCTGCCGTGCCGCCGGTGGCCAACAGGTCGTCCACCAGAAGCACCTTTTCGCCCGGCTGGATCGCGTCATCGTGGATTTCGACCACCGCTTCGCCGTATTCCAGCGTGTATTCTTCGGAGATTACGGCACCGGGCAGCTTGCCCTTCTTGCGCACCGGCACGAAGCCCACCGACAGCTGATGCGCGATGGCGCCGCCGAGGATAAAGCCCCGCGCCTCGAGCCCCACCACCTTGTCGAAGCGGACACCCGCGTAGGGGTGCAGCAACTGGTCGATGGCCATGCGGAACCCGCGCGCGTCGGCGAAGAGCGTGGTCACATCGCGGAACATGATCCCTTCGTGCGGGAAATCGACGATGGTGCGGATGTAGTCTTTGACGGTTTTGGTCGGGGTCATGATGTCCTCAGGTGGTGCGGCGGGCCATGGCGGTCAGCGCGCCCATGGCAATGAGCGTGGCGCCGCCGGCGCGGGTCAGCCAGGTGATGACGCTCTCGCGCCCGATCCAGCCGCGCAGGCGGTCGGCGGCCAGCGCGTAGGCAAACGCGTTGAACGCGGCGAGTGCCACGAAGGTGGCGACCAGGATCGCGAATTGCGGCAGAAGCGGTGCCGAAGGGGTGATGAACTGCGGCACGAAGGCGATGAAGAACGCGATGGATTTCGGGTTCAGCGCCGTCACGATGGCGGCATGGGAGAACACCGCGCGAGGCTGCACATCACGGTCGGTCACGGGCAGCGCGGCGCTGGGGGCGGCGCGCAACAGCTTGAGGCCCAACCAGACGAGGTAGACCGCGCCGATCCATTTCAGCACGGTAAAGAGCGTGGCCGACGCCAGCACCAGCGCGCCCAGACCAGCCAGCGACAGGCTCATCGCGATGAAATCGCCCAGGGCGACACCGCTCGCCGACGCGATGGCGACCCGCTTGCCCTGGCTCAGCGCGTAGGACAGCACAAGCAGAACGGTGGGGCCGGGGATCAGCAGAAGGGCGGTGGAGGCGGCGACGAAGGTCAGCCAGAGGTCGAGCGTCATGGTGTGTTATCCTATCGCGGCGTTCGGCCCAGAAAGCACGCGACCGGCGACGGCGTCCAGCTTTTTGATCATCTCGGGATCGCGCGCCTCGGGCGATGTGATGAGCGCGTGTTCCAGCGCCCGGTCGCAGCCTTGCGGGCAGAGGGCGCGGTCGGTTCCCAGAAGCGCGGGGAGCGCCTTGATCATCCGGCGCGCCGCGTCGGCATTTCTGGTCAGGACGCGGATGATGTCGGAGACTTCCACAGCGTCGTGGCCGGGATGCCAGCAATCATAGTCGGTCACCATCGCGACGCTGGCGTAACACAGCTCCGCCTCGCGGGCGAGTTTCGCTTCGGGCATGTTGGTCATGCCGATCACATCGCAGCCCCACTGGTCGCGGTAGAGATATGACTCGGCCTGGGTCGAAAATTGCGGGCCTTCCATCGCGAGATAGGTGCCGCCGTGGTGCACCGTCACGCCTGCATCGCGCGCCGCCTCAGCACAGAGCGTGCCAAGCCCGCCACAGACTGGGTGCGCCATCGACACATGGGCGACGCAGCCCGTTCCGAAAAAGCTTTTCTCACGGGCAAAGGTGCGGTCGATGAACTGATCCACGATGACGAAATCGCCGGGGGCCATCTCTTCGCGGAAAGACCCGCAGGCGCTGACGCTGATGGCATCCGTCACCCCCAGCCGTTTGAGCGCGTCGATATTGGCGCGGTAGGGCACGTCCGAGGGGCTGTGGATATGGCCGCGACCGTGGCGGGGCAGGAAGACGACCTCCAGACCGTCCAGCGTGCCGCAGAACAAGTCGTCCGAGGGCGCGCCCCACGGTGTGTCAACGCTCTGCCAGTGCGCGTCTTGCAACCCGTCGACGGCATAAAGTCCCGATCCGCCGATTACGCCCAGTTTGCGAGATGCCATCGCTGTCTCCGTCCCTGTTCCATCGCACTCTCGCAGCGGTGAGGCCCTGCATCAAGCGAAGCTAGCTCTGGCGCGGCAAGAACGCCTCGACCGCGGCGGTGGCGATCACCAGGGTGGACCCGCTGTCGGGGTTGGTGACGTTCAACCCGCCTTCCACTGCCGTGACCGTGGCGCGTCCACGCGGAAGGCCCTTGGCCAGCTCGGCGCAATCGACCTTGTCGGGTTCTGCGACGCCCACCGTCACCTGTACGCGCATCGCGTCATGGGGCAGGCCAGTGGCGTCGAACAGCGGGATCGACGAATGCCGGATCGCGTCCTCGATCGCGCGGGCGGCGGCCTTGGTGTAATCCATGCCGTACTGGTCGTTGCCCATGCCCATTTCGATGATGAAGCGTTGATCGGTCATGCCGCGCCCTCCAGATCGAGCGCGACCGAGATCGCGACATTGGCGATGACGGTTGGTTTGCCGCCATCGCCGCGCGGCACGTCGAGTCCGCCTTTGCGTGCAATCACAGTGACTTGGCCGTAGGGGAAGATCGCGGCGATGGCATCGGTATCTACCGCATCGGGGGTCTGCACGCCGACCTCGACCGTGATCTGCATGTCGGATTTATCCTTGCCGTAAAGTTCTGCCAGGTTGATCGAATTGTGCCACAGCGCATCCTTGACGGCGCGCGAGGCGGCTTCGGTATAGTCCTGCCTGCGCAGCGATGTGCCCATGCCGAATTCGGTGAGAAGTCGTTTGACGGCCATGTGGTGTTTACCTTTTGTTAAAGGACCGGATCGGACCCAATGTTTCGCGCGCGAAACAATTCGAACCGGTTGTGCCTTTGGCACACAAACCATCTGGGGGATGGTTTGAGGTGAGAATGGGCGGAGCCCTGGGTGTGCAAGACGTGACCTATTCCTCGCCGGGGCGCTTGAGGCTGAATTTCTCGCGCACCACGGTGTAGTCGCGGTAGCCCATGCGGCTGAGCGGATTGAAGCTGAGCACGTCGAACTGCCCGTCCTTGATGCAGTCGTCGCGCATGTGCACGCCGGTGACTTCGCCGAAGACGGCGAAATTGGCCTCGCCGGGGAGCTGCAAGATCTGGGTGAGCTTGCATTCCAATGTCGCGGGCGCGTTGGCTACGCGGGGGCAGTCGATGGTTTCGCATTCCGCCTTGTCGATCCCCGCATGCGCGAATTCGTCCACGTCGCGGTCCCAGGCTCCTGATGTCAGATTCATCGCGTCGCGCATGGCGTATTCGACGATGTTCACCGCGAAAACGCCTGTGTCCCTGATCTGGGCCACCGAATCCTTCGTGTCGCCGCGGTCGCGCTTGGCCGAGGTCGAGGCGAACATCACCTGTGGCGGCACATAGGCCACTGCGTTGAAGAACGAATAGGGCGCGAGGTTGTCCTGCCCGTCACTGCCGCGTGTCGAGATCCAGCCGATGGGGCGGGGGGTGACGATGGCGTTGAACGGGTTGTGTGGCAGGCCGTGGCCGTCTTCCGGGCGGTAGAACATCTGGGGAAAGCTCCCTGTTTGCCGATTGTTAGCTTGCGTGATAGGCCGTTTCGCAGCGGAATGCACGGGGGTGTGCCGCGCGTCAACGAAGAGCGGTGTCATGTTCACCCTGAGCCCTGAAACCAAAGAGGATTGGTGGGAGGTCGAAGCCCTTTACGACCTCTGTTTCGCGCCGGGGCGCACCGCCTTGTCGTCCTACCGGTTGCGCGAGGACATTTCTCCGGTTGCGTCCTTGTCGCGGGTCGCACGAGATGGTGAGGGCATCCTGGGTGGAGCGATCCGGTATTGGCCCGTCAGGGTGTCGGGGCAGCGGGTTCTGTTGCTTGGTCCGGTGGCCGTGCACCCCACGGCGCAGGGCGAAGGGCTGGGTGGTGCGCTCATTCGGGACAGCCTCGACCAAGCGCAGCACGAAGGCTGGGCGCGGGTGCTGCTGGTCGGCGACGCGCCCTATTATCGGCGTTTCGGATTCACCAGACTGAACGGGGTCGAAATGCCGCCGCCGACCAACCCCGACCGGGTACTGGGGCTCGAGCTCGAGCCGGGTGCTTGGGATGGCGTGACCGGGCTGGTGGAACGCGACGCTTGAACCGTACGGCAAACATCCCAAATTGTACGGTATGACCGGAACCGATCTTGTCCCTCTGGACACCCAGACCGCCATCGCCCTTCTTGCCCGTCGCCACAAGGCCGCCGGAGGGGTGGGGTTGCAAGTGCTCAACATGATCGGAGGGCGGGCCGAGAACCTGCTCGAACGGTTGCCGGACCCGGTGAAGATGGGTCTCGAAGGCGCGACCGAGCGGGCTCTGCGGGTTGCCTTGCAAGCTGCGAAACAATCGCGTGGCGTGGTGCCGGACCAGAAGGGCTGGCTCAACACCGCCCTCACGACAGCAATGGGCGCCGTCGGCGGAGCGGGCGGATTGCCCACGGCGCTGGCCGAGCTTCCGGTGACGACGACGGTTCTGCTGCGCGCCATTCAGGGCATCGCGGCGGAGTATGAGTTCGACCCGAACGACCCCGACGTGCTGGCCGACTGCTTGACCGTCTTTGCCAGCGCCGGGCCGCTGGCGGATGATGACGGGGCCAACATGGCATTCCTGACAACGCGGGTGACGCTGACGGGAACGGCGGTGCATGGGATCGTGAAATCGGTGGCGCCAAGGCTGGCGACGGTGCTGGGCCAGAAGCTGGCCGCTCAGACCGTTCCGATCCTGGGGGCGGCAGCGGGTGCGGCGACGAATTACGCCTATACCAGCTACTACCAGGAAATGGCGCACGTGCATTTCGGGCTGCGTCGTCTGGCGATCGACAGCGGCCTGTCCGAGACTCTGCTGGTCGCGGAATTGCGCCGCGCGGTGAAAACCGTCTGAAAATCGCGTTAATCGCGCACCCGCTTCACCATATCTTAACGTTAATGGCTCAAATTGGGCCTGTTCCCGGATGAATTCGGGGGCATGAGCGGACGGGGCGCTTTGGGCCACTTCATGATCCGGCACCGGACCAGAACGCATCCGTCCGCCCGCAAACGCATCAACAGCACGCAGGTCGGAAAACCCGACTTCGACTGGCCAGAACGGCTGGGGCGTGCTGTTGACGTGCGGGCCGCCGCGACCGAATGGCGTTGAACCGATGGGAGCCACTATGCACAGTTCTTGGCGATAGAGCGGCGTGTATGCGCTTTGCCGGACGAGCGGTCAGGACGTATCCGAGATCAACAGGGATGCGATAAGACTGGATTTGTCGTTTTCGCGAACGAAGAAATGGCGATGGCTTCGAAATGCTGTTGCACTTCACGACAGTCGCTTCGCAGTTCGATGTGACATCTGCCAGTGTCCTGACGATGGCGGGCGGTGGAAAAATCAAATGCAGTGGCGGCCAATGGCATGCCTGTCACCGATCTCGATCAACATGGCATGGCTGTCGCGTTTTTCGACAATTTCGCTGGGTCCTAAGATGACAAGCTCGAGCAACTAGTCAATCGCGGTCCCGCCCTGAATTTCGGCGCTTTTCTTACGGGCGCAAGGAACGTGGGGGACGGTTCGTGGCCGTTCCGCCTTGCTGGTGCCATGATGCGCTGATACCTAAAGGCTCGGGTTTCTTTCGGGCCATATTTCATGCGCGTAGCCATCGCAACTGGCGAATATCACCTTGGCGGCGAGACGTTCATCAACCGCCACATCGAGCATCTGTTCGGTGGCAATACGGTTGTGGTGTGTGGCCGGTTCCGCGGCGATAATCCCTATGGCAAGCCGTATTTCGTGCGGCGCGACGGGCTGTCCGGGCGGGATATTGTGTTGGCGCCCTGGTGGCTCTTGCGCAACCGGGTACAGCACGGCACGTCGCGGCTTCCGTTCGGTGAGGCCAAGGACGCGTTGGTCAAGTTCCTGCGCGATGAACGGGTCGACGTCATTCTGGCCGAGTTCGGAACGCAGGCGCTTGCTCTGGCTCCGCTGGCCAATGCGCTGGATATCCCGATCTTTACCTACTTTCGCGGCACCGATGCGTCAAAGGCGATCCGGACCGAGCGGATGCGGGCGGCCTATCGCAAGATGATGCCGCGCCTGGCGGGGGTGTTTTCCGTGTCGCGGTTCCTCTTGGAAAACCTCGACAAGCACGGGATTTCGCATCCCAACAGCACCGTGATCCCGTCCGGTGTCGATATCCGGCGGTTTGCGCCACAGGCCAAGGTGCCGCTCAGCTTTCTGGCCGTCGGGCGGTTCGTGGAGAAGAAAGCGCCGATGACGACGTTGCGGGCGTTCGCCAAGGCGACACGCGACGTGCCGGAGGCCCGGTTGGATTTCATCGGCGATGGTCCCTTGATGGAGCCGACGCGGACGCTTGCCGAAGAGTTGGGCGTCGCGAAAAAGCTGCGCTTTCACGGCGCACAGCCGCATCACACGGTGCGTGACCGGTTGATGAGCACGCAGTTCTTCCTTCAGCACTCGGTCACGGCGCGGGACGGCAATACCGAAGGCTTGCCCACCGCCATCCAGGAGGCGATGGCCTGCGGGTGTATCACGGTGTCCACGCGTCACGCCGGAATTCCCGAAGCCATCGACGAGGGGGAGACCGGGTTCCTGGTGGACGAGCATGACGAGGCAGGCTTTGCCGAAGCGATCGCGACCGCGATCGCGGTGCCGAACCCGATGGAAATGTCGATGCGCGCGCGGAAGGTCGCGGAAGAACGGTTCGACAATCACATCCTGCTGAAAATCCTTGAACGGCATATCCAAGGCACGCTGACCATTCCGCCGGGCAGCTACTATATCTCGAAAACGCGCAAGACGGCCTGAGCCGACTGGAGCTCACGTGCTTTTATACCGATTCCTGATGACCATCCTGGCCGCGAAGGAGATCGCGTCGCGCGTCCTTGCGCGGGACTGGGCTGCTGTGAAGGCGCGGTTGGGAGCGGTGGCGGCACCCGAGGTGCGGGACCGGATTTGGCTGCATGCGGCATCGAACGGAGAACTGACATCGGCGCGGCCGGTCATCGAGCGGTTGATCGCCGAGGGGCGGCATCTGTTGATCACGGTGAACACGGACAGCGCGCTGGCGCTTGGTGAGGGCTGGGGGCTCGCGCACACGCAGGTGCGTCTTGCGCCGATGGATCTTGTCGGTCCGACGCGACGGATGATCCGGAATTGGGGCATTGGGGCGCATATCACACTCGAATCCGATCTGTGGCCTCAGCGCGTGTTGCTGACGCTGGGACCAGTTGTCGTGCTTGGCGGGCGTTTGACGGAACGGTCTGCTAAAGGCTGGGCGCGGTTCGATACACTGGTGCCCCGGGTGCTGGGCCGGGTGCGGTATCTTTCCGCCCAGGACAGCGGGTCGGCGGAGCGGTTCGTGCAGTTGGGGCTGGATCCCGACGCGCTTGGCCCGGTGGTTGATCTGAAAGCGCTTTATATCGCGCCGGAGGCGGAACCGGATGCAGGACTGCGTCGGGTGTTTCAGCGTGAGAACACGTGGCTTGCGGCATCGACCCATGACGGGGATGAGGAGGGCGTTCTGGCGGCGCACAGGTTGGCCCTGTCGCAGCGTCCGTCGCTGAAACTGATCCTTGCGCCGCGACATCCAGGGCGGGCTGATGCCATTGTCGACCTCATCGCGGCGGCCGGTCTGACCTGTGCGCGTCGCAGTCTGGGCGAAGATCCCGCCGATGCGCAGGTCTATCTCGTGGACACGTTGGGCGAGATGCATCTGTGGTACGCCCTTTCGGGGGTCACATTCGTTGCCGGGTCTTGGAGTGATCGTGGGGGCCACACGCCTTATGAACCGGCGGCGTTCGGGTGCGCGATTGTCCACGGCCCGGATACCGCGAATTTCCGGGCCGCCTATGATCGTCTTGCTGCGAACGATGCGGCGCGCTGTGTGGCGAATGGGGACGCGCTTGCAGAAGCCTTGATCGCGTTTGCTCCGGCTGAGCGGCAGGCCGGGATGGGGGCCGCGGCGCAACGCGCGCTGCGACAGGAGACCGATCTTGACGGGTTGATGCGGGAGGTTGCCCGCGTGCTGGATGCTTGATGTCCCACCGAAAGAGATTATTTTTCAACAAGAACATGATAACACCCACAGATCTTCCATCACGGGCCACATGATGATTCAGTTCACGCTGAAATGCACAAACGACCATCAGTTCGACAGCTGGTTCCAGTCGGGATCGGCGTTCGACAAGCTGTTGGCTGCCGGCATGGTCACTTGTTCGGTGTGTGGATCGCCCGAAGTGAGCAAGGCGATGATGGCGCCACGGGTCAGCAAGGCGGAGAAGGGTGAAGAGGGACCAAAGGCCCCGAAATTGTCGGCGCCGGCCAGTCCGGCGGAACAGGCATTGGCCGAGCTGAAGAAATACGTCGAAAAGAACTCGGATTACGTCGGCACGAATTTCGCGACCGAAGCGCGGGCGATCCATTCCGGCGATGCGCCGCAGCGTCCGATCTGGGGTGAGACGCGCGGCGACGAAGCAAAAAAGCTGGTCGAGGACGGTGTGCCGATCGCCCCATTGCCCTTCACCCCAACGCGAAAGTCGAATTGATGACCATACTGATCACCGGTGCCAATCGTGGAATTGGCGCGGCCCTTTTGACGGCGGCAAAGGATCGGGGTGACACGGCTTTTGGAACCACGCGAAGCACGGATCACGCCGAGTTGCTGCCGCTCGACGTGCGCGACCCCGAAAGCTGTGCCGCGTTGGCGGAGCGACTGAGCGACACGCCCATCGATCTTCTGGTGTGCAACGCGGGCATTTACCTTGAGAAAGGCATGCAGGCCGACAGTTTGACAGACACGCAAATGTGGGCCGACACGTTTGCGACAAATGTCACGGGAGTGTACCTGACCGCGATGGCGTTCCTGTCGCATCTGAAACGCAGCGACGCGCCGAAGATCGCCATCATCTCGTCGCAGATGGGATCGAGCGAACGTGCGGGTGGGCAGAGCTATATCTACCGGGCGTCAAAGGCGGCGGCGCTGAACCTCGGGCGCAACCTTGCCGTTGATCTCAAACCGCAGGGCATTCCCGTGGGTATCTATCACCCCGGTTGGGTGCGGACGGATATGGGGACAAGCGCGGCCAGCATCGGCACCGAGGAGTCGGCGGCCGGACTGTTGCACCGGTTCGACGCGCTGTCTCTGGACAGCACGGGCTGTTTCGAGACGTGGAACGGCGACGCGATGCCGTTTTGACGGTCACGACCCCAGAGGATTTTCCGAAAGCCTTTGCCGACGCTTGGCACAGCCGCGAGGGTGCGCGCATCGGGTCGCTCTTTGCCGAAGACGCAGATTTCGTGAACGTCACCGGATTGTGGTGGCGGGACCGCGCGGCGATTTCCAAAGCGCATGACTATGCGCTGACCTCGTTCTTCTCGAACACACGCCTCACGCCCGGTGTCACCACTGTGCGCCAGCTTGGCCCGGATCATGCCGTTGTGCATTGCCGATTTCGTCTGTCGGGCCAGACGGCCCCCGATGGCACCGTCGCCGGAGATCGGCAGACCATCCTGATCTTCGTGTTGCGCCGGACCCAGATCGGCTGGCAGGCGGTGGCGGCGCAGAACACCGATGTGATTCCCGGGAAGGAAACGCATCTGAACGCGGGCACCTTCAACGCTGTTGACTATCGGGACACGTAAAGGCATCGCAACACGCACCGCTCTTGCGCGGCACCGCTCCCCAACGTAAAGGACCGCTGAGTCTGACCCGGGAGGCCTTATGCCCGTTCTCGTGATGAAATTCGGCGGAACATCCGTTGCCACGCTTGATCGGATCAAGCGCGCGGCGAAACGCGTGGGTGTCGAGGTGTCCAAGGGCTATGACGTCATCGTCATCGTGTCGGCCATGTCGGGCGAGACGAACAAGCTGGTGGGCTTTGTCGAGGAAACCTCGCCGCTGTTCGATGCGCGCGAATACGATGCGGTGGTCTCGTCGGGTGAGAACGTGACCGCTGGCCTGATGGCGTTGACGTTGCAGGAAATGGACATCCCGGCGCGCAGCTGGCAGGGCTGGCAGGTGCCGGTCAAGACCACTTCGGCGCATTCGGCGGCGCGGATTGAGGATATTCCCCCAGACAACATCACGCGCAAGTTCGGCGAAGGCATGAAGGTGGCCGTCGTCGCGGGCTTTCAAGGGATCAGCCCGGAGGGCCGGATCACCACGCTGGGCCGCGGTGGGTCGGACACGACCGCTGTCGCCTTTGCGGCGGCCTTCAAGGCGGAGCGTTGTGATATCTACACAGATGTCGATGGCGTCTACACCACCGACCCGCGCATCTGCGACAAGGCCCGCAAGCTGGACCGGATCGCGTTCGAGGAAATGCTGGAACTCGCGTCCTTGGGCGCGAAAGTGTTGCAAACCCGGTCAGTGGAACTGGCCATGCGATACAAGGTGAAGCTGCGCGTGCTCAGCAGTTTCGAGGAACAATCGGACGACGCAGGGACATTGGTCTGCGACGAGGAGGACATCATGGAAAGCAATGTGGTCGCAGGCGTCGCCTATTCGCGCGACGAAGCCAAGATGACGCTGGTGTCGGTCGCCGACCGCCCCGGGATCGCCGCGGCGATCTTCACGCCGCTGTCGGAGGCGGGCGTGAACGTGGACATGATCGTGCAGAACATCTCGGAGGAGGGGCGCACCGACATGACCTTCTCGTGCCCGACCAATCAGGTCCAGCGCGCGGAAAAGGCGATGGTCGACGCGAAAGAGCGCGGTGACATCAATTTCCACGACATCGTGGCCGACACCGCCGTGGCCAAGGTGTCCGTCGTCGGGATCGGGATGCGAAGCCATACAGGCGTTGCCGCAAAGATGTTCCAGGTGCTCTCCAAAGAGGGGATCAACATCAAGGTCATCACAACCTCCGAGATCAAGATTTCCGTACTAATCGACCGGAAATACATGGAACTTGCCGTTCAGGCGCTGCATGATGCGTTTGAATTGGAAAAGGCTGCCTGACCGCGACACCATCGCTGTCGTGACTGGCGGCACGCGAGGGGCAGAGTATGGTTGAGCGCGCGGAAAGCGAAAGCCGCAAGCTGCTGGGACGGCTGCGCGATACGATGGCCAGCGAGGCCGCGGGTCAGGAACGGCTGGACCAGATCACCCATCTGACCGCCGATTCCATGGGCACGGAAGTGTGCTCTATCTACCTGTTCCGCGACGATGAAACGCTCGAACTCTGCGCGACGCAGGGCCTCAATCCCGAATCCGTGCACCAGACGCGGATGAAGCTGGGCGAGGGCCTCGTGGGTCGCGTTGCGCGGACCGGCAAGGTGATCAACGCCGCCGATGCGCCGTCCTCCAAGGGCTTCCGGTACATGCCGGAAACCGGGGAAGAGATTTATTCCAGCTTTCTTGGTGTTCCGATCCAGCGTCTTGGCGAAAAGCTGGGCGTTCTTGTCGTGCAGTCCAAAGAGGCCCGCGAATTCAGCGCGGACGAGGTCTATGCGCTCGAGGTCGTGGCGATGGTGCTGGCGGAAATGACCGAGCTTGGCGCCTTCGTCGGCGAGGGCGCGGCACTGCGGGCGCGTCACACTCAGCCGGTTCTGATCCGTGGGATCACCGGGCAGGAAGGCAGCGCGGAGGGCTACGTCTGGCTGCACGAGCCGCGCGTCGTCGTCACCAACCTCGTTGGCGACAACCCGGATGTCGAGCGCCAGCGCCTCACCGACGCGGTGGAGAACCTGCGCGTCAGCGTCGATCAGCTTTTGGCGGGCGCCTCCGGCGAGACCGGCGATTCCGAGCAGGTTCAGGTGCTCGAAGCGTACCGGATGTTTGCCAACTCCAAGGGATGGCTGCGCCGGATGGAAGAAAACATCGGTCGCGGCCTGAGTGCGGAAGCCGCCGTCGAGAAAGAGCAATCCGATGTCCGCGCGCGCATGATGCAGGCCACCGACTCCTACCTGCGCGAGCGTTTGCAGGATCTGGATGACCTGTCCAACCGCCTGCTGCGGATCCTGACCGGGCAGGGGAACAGCACGGGTGCGGACCTGCCGGAGAACCCAATCCTCGTGGCCCGCAACATCGGTCCCGGAGAGCTTCTGGAATACGGGCGCCAATTGCGCGGTATCGTGCTCGAGGAGGGATCGGTCGGCAGCCATGCCGCCATCGTCGCGCGGGCGCTGGCCATTCCGCTGGTGATCAATGCCAAACGCATCCAGATCGAGGCGCTGAACGGCGATCACGTGATGGTGGACGGCGACCAGGGGATCGTCCATTTGCGGCCCGACGATACCGTCGTCAATGCCTTCCGCGACAAGATGGCGATGCAGGCCAAGGCGCAGGAACGCTACGCGTCGATCCGCGACAAACCGGCGGTGACGCTGTGCGGCAAGACCATTCGCCTTGACATGAACGCCGGTCTGATGGCGGATCTGCCGTCGCTGGAAAGCTCTGGCGCCGAAGGGGTGGGCCTTTTCCGGACCGAGCTGCAATTCCTTGTCCGAAGCAAAATGCCCAGACGCAACGAACTGGCCGCGCTCTACGCCCGTGTGCTCGATGCCGCCCAAGGCAAGCGCGTTGTGTTTCGCACGCTCGATATCGGGTCGGACAAGGTGCTGCCCTACATGAAGGCCGAGGACGAACCGAACCCCGCGCTGGGCTGGCGGGCGATCCGCGTGGGCCTCGACAAGCCGGGTGTGATGCGGATGCAGTTGCAAGCCCTTCTGCGCGCCGCAAACGGGCGTGCGCTGTCGATCATGTTCCCGTTCGTTGCCCAATACGAAGAATATACCGCCGCCCGCGCCGAGGTGGACAAGGCGCTGGCGCGCGAAAGGAAACTGGGTCACGCGATTCCGGAATCGCTCGAAATCGGCGCGATGTTGGAAACCCCGTCGCTCGCTTTTGCGTGCAACAAATTTTACCAGGAGGTCGAATTCCTCTCGATCGGGGGCAATGATCTCAAGCAGTTCTTCTTTGCCGCCGACCGCGAAAACGAACGGGTGCGGCGCCGGTATGACACGCTGAATGTCAGCTTCCTGACGTTTCTGGAAAACATCGTCGACCGCTGCGCGACCACCGACACACGCCTGTCCTTCTGCGGCGAAGACGCGGGCCGCCCGGTCGAAGCGCTTTGCCTTGCCGCCATCGGTTTGCATTCCCTGTCGATGCGCCCGGCGTCCGTCGGCCCTGTGAAACACCTTCTCCGCCGCTGCAATCTGGATGACGTGCGCCAGGTCATCCACGACGCGCGCGATGCGGGCGAACAATCGGTGCGCCCTGCGGTGATGGAATATCTGCGCGGTCTCAACTGACGCGCAGCTTTGGCAGCTTGCCGGTATCTGATGGGAGATGGTGCTGCTGGAGAGAATTGAACTCTCGACCTCTCCCTTACCAAGGGAGTGCTCTACCTCTGAGCTACAGCAGCGCCGGGTGCCGGTGTCGGCGTGGCGGGTGATTAGACGCAAACGGAAATCGGTGCAAGCGCAATCTGGACCCTTTTTTGCCTCTGGGATAGGAAGACGCCATGACGCATAAATCCTCATCCGGCAAAACGGCGGCGACATCGCGGGAAGACAGGCTCAAGGCCGCGCTGAAGGCGAATATGGCCAAGCGCAAGGCACAGGCGCGGGCGCGGTCGGCGGGACCTTCGGATGAGACAAAACAGAACAAAAACACGAGCGAGGGCAGTTAGTACCAATGGACCAGATTATCGTAACGGGAAACGGCCCGCTGAACGGGCAGATTCCCATAGCCGGTGCCAAGAACGCCTGCCTGACGCTGATGCCCGCGACCCTGCTGAGCGATGAGCCGCTGACGCTGACCAATGCGCCGCGGCTGAGCGACATCCGCACCATGACGACGCTGTTGCAATCGCTGGGCGCAGAGGTGCAGGCCTTGCAGGACGGGCAGGTGCTGGCGATGTCGAGCCATGACCTGACTTCGACGAGGGCGGACTACGACATCGTGCGCAAGATGCGGGCGTCGATCCTTGTTCTTGGGCCGCTCTTGGCGCGGTTCGGCCATGCCGAGGTGTCCTTGCCCGGCGGCTGCGCCATCGGGGCGCGCCCGGTGGATTTGCATCTCAAGGCGTTTGAGGCGATGGGCGCGGAACTGGATCTGCGGGACGGATACGTTCATGCCAAGGCCCCATCGGGCGGGCTGAAAGGCGGGATCGTGGACTTCCCGTTCGTGTCCGTCGGCGCGACCGAAAACGCGCTGATGGCGGCGACACTTGCCAAGGGCACGACGGTTTTGAAAAACGCCGCGCGCGAGCCCGAGATCGTCGATCTGGCGCGGTGCCTTCAGAAGATGGGCGCGCAGATCGAGGGCGAAGGTACGTCCGAGATCACCGTTCAAGGCGTCGACCAGCTTGGTGGTGCAACCCACCGCGTCGTCACTGACCGGATCGAACTGGGCACCTACATGCTGGCTCCGGCGATCTGCGGCGGGGAGGTGGAATGCCTCGGCGGCACCATCGACCTGCTCGCGGCGTTTTGCGAAAAGCTGGATGCGGCCGGGATTTCGGTCGAGGAAACGCCGAACGGTCTCAAGGTCGCGCGCAAGAATGGGCGGCTGTCGGCGGTCGATGTCACCACGGAGCCGTTCCCCGGCTTTCCGACGGATTTGCAGGCGCAGATGATGGCGCTCTTGTGTACCGCGTCGGGCACCAGCGTTCTGGAAGAACAGATCTTCGAAAACCGTTTCATGCACGCGCCCGAACTGATCCGGATGGGGGCCAAGATCGACGTGCATGGCGGAACGGCGAAGGTCACGGGCGTCGATCACCTCAAGGGGGCCCCGGTCATGGCAACGGATTTGCGGGCGTCAGTATCGCTCATTCTTGCGGGGCTTGCGGCCGAGGGCGAGACCATCGTCAGCCGGGTTTATCACCTTGACCGGGGCTACGAGCATGTCGTGCGCAAACTGTCCGGGGTCGGGGCCAAGATCGAGCGGGTATCGGGACAGTGACACAGGACGCCACATTCGAAGATGGCGCGGCCAAGCCGCTTCGGCTGGTCGCGATGGATGCCGAGGATTTGCAGGTCCTGTCGGCGCTCTGCCAGGACGCGGTGTTTCCGTCGACGGAAATGCAATGGCAACGCGGCAGAAAGCGGTTCGGCATCCTGCTCAACCGGATTCGGTGGGAGGACATCCCCCTCGCCGAACGCGGCGGGCGCAAACCCGAACGGGTGCAGTCCGTTCTGGCCGTGGAAAACGTGGTGCGGGTGGCAAGCCAGGGCGTGCCGCGGGGCGATGCAGACACAATCCTTTCCGTGCTGTCGGTCAGTTTCGAAGATAGCGAGGCCGGTCGCGGCGTCGTGCTGCTGACGCTGGCCGGAGATGGGGCGATCCGCCTGGAAGTCGAAGAGCTTGAGGTTGCGCTGCGCGATGTGACCAAGCCCTACGCCGCCGTGTCTGGCAAGGTGCCGGATCATCCGGAATGACCGTTCGGCGGCTGACGCCGAAGGACTTGTCCGCGTTTCGCGCGCTTTGGGCCGACGGGTTGATGCGGGTGCCGACCGCGTTTCTGTTCAGCGCCGAAGAGGTCCGCGCGATCCCGAACAAGGATGTCGAGCGCGGGCTCGAGGTCAATCTGACGCTCGGTGCCTATGACGATGCCCAGCGTTTGGTGGGCTTCGTCTCGACGCGGCGAGGTGCGCCGAAACGCATGCGGCACATGGCGGACATAGGGCCGCTTTACGTCCATCCCGACGCGCAGGGCCAAGGCTTTGGCCGCGCCTTGATGGATGCGCTGCTGGACCATCTGACAGAGGCGGGTGTGCAGCAGGTGGAGCTTTGCGTCGACGTGGAGAACACCGGCGCACAGGCGTTGTACCGGGCGATGGGATTTCATGTCTTCGGGCGCAGGCCCCGGTCGGTTCTGATCGACGGGGCAGGGCGGGACGATTACCTGATGATCAAGGCGCTGGACGGGTCCGACCTGACGCGCGGCGCTTGAGGGTTCGGCCTCTGCGGTCTAAGTACCCCGCAAAGCTGACCCGGAGGGCTTGATGCCACAGTTCCTGTCCACGACCGATGCCGATTTCGACGCCCGTTTCACGGCGATCTTGAACGCCAAGCGCGAGGACAGCCCGGATGTGGATGACATCGTCGCGGGGATCATTGCGGATGTGCGCAAGCGCGGCGATGCGGCGGTTCTGGAGTTGACGGCAAAGTTCGACCGATTGGAGCTTGCGGCGGAGCAGTTGCGCGTGTCCGAGGCCGAGATCGACGCCGAGATTGCCAAGGTCCCCGAGGCGGAGCGGATCGCATTGGAATTGGCGGCAGAGCGCATCCGGGCCTATCATGAACGGCAATTGCCGACCGATGAGATGTGGACCGACGCACAGGGCGCGACGCTGGGCTGGCGCTGGACGCCGGTATCGGCCGCAGGGCTTTATGTACCGGGTGGGCTGGCAAGCTATCCGTCCTCGGTGCTGATGAACGCGGTGCCTGCCAAAGTGGCGGGGGTGAAACGGCTTGCCGTGACCGTGCCGACGCCTGACGGGGTCATCAACCCGCTGGTCTTGATGGCGTGCCGGATCGCGGGCGTGGACGAGGTCTACCGCATCGGCGGCGCGCAGGCGATTGCGGCGCTGGCCTATGGAACGGAGTCCATCGCGCCGGTGGACAAGATCACTGGACCGGGCAACGCCTTCGTGGCGGCGGCCAAGCGCCGGGTCTTCGGCAAGGTTGGGATCGACATGATCGCGGGGCCGTCTGAGATCCTCGTGATCGCGGACGGGGACAACGACCCGGACTGGATCGCGCTTGATCTGATGAGCCAGGCGGAACACGACGAAAGCGCGCAATCACTTCTTATCACCACGGATGCCGCGTTTGGCCGTGCCGTGGCAGAGGCCGTCGAGAAACGGTTGGAAACGCTCGAACGCCGCACCATTGCCGGGGCCAGTTGGCGTGACTTCGGCGCGGTGATCACCGTGCGCGATCTCGACGAGGCGGCAACGCTCTGTGACCGGATCGCGCCGGAACATCTTGAGCTGTGCGTCGATGATCCCGACGCATTGTCCGCCAATATCACCCATGCGGGGGCGATCTTCCTTGGGCAATGGACGCCCGAGGCGATTGGCGATTATGTCGGCGGGCCGAACCACGTTTTGCCCACGGCGCGGTCTGCGCGGTTTTCCTCCGGGTTATCAGTGCTCGATTTCGTCAAGCGGACAACTCTGGCCAAGATGTCGCCCGAGGCGTTGCGCGCCATCGGACCTGCGGCGGAAACGCTGGCGCGGTCTGAATCGCTCGAGGCGCACGGGTTGTCCGTCACCGCGCGGCTGCGCAAGCTCAACGGCTGATCTTTCCCACCGCGCGCAGATGCGGTAGCGATTGGCGGACCATTCAAGAGGTGCGCAATGATCCCGGTTCAGGGTTTTGAAGGCCGTCAGGTGGCGGTGTTGGGTTTGGGCCGGTCGGGCCTGTCTGCGGCGCGGGCGTTGCGGGAAGGCGGGGCGGGCGCGATCTGCTGGGACGACAACCCAAAGGCGCGCGATGCCGCAGAGGCCGAAGGCTTCGAGACCCGCGACCTCACACGCGACGGGGCGTTCGATGATGTGGCGACGTTGATCGTCAGCCCCGGGATCCCGCATCTTTACCCGGCGCCGAACCCTGTCATCGCCAAGGCCTGGGCCGCTGGCGTGCCGGTGGACAACGATATCGGTCTGTTCTTCCGGTCGTTGGCGACCGGAGGGTGGGATCATTTCGACACGACGCCCCGCGTGATTGCCGTGACGGGATCGAACGGCAAATCCACCACGTCGGCGCTGATCCATCATATCCTTTCCGAATCGGGCCGCGACAGTCAGCTGGCGGGCAATATCGGGCGTGGGGTTCTGGACATCGACCCGCCGGGCGATGGCGACGTGGTGGTGTTGGAACTGTCGAGCTATCAGACCGACCTTGCCCGCGCGCTGACGCCGGATGTCGCGGTGTTCACCAACCTCTCGCCGGATCATCTGGACCGGCACGCTGGATTGGGCGGATATTTCGCTGCGAAACGGAGGCTTTTCGCCGAAGGTGGGCCCGATCGGGCGGTGATCGGCGTGGACGAGAACGAAGGGCGCTACATCGCCAACCAGCTGTCCGAAGGGCCGGGGGATGATCGCGTGATCCAGGTGTCGTCCGGGCAAAAGCTGACCGGGCCGGGATGGCTTGTCTATGCGCGCAAGGGGTTCTTGACCGAATGGCGCAAGGGCAAGCAGGTGGCGTCGATCGATCTGCGCGGCATCAAGGGGCTTCCGGGCGCGCACAACCACCAGAACGCCTGCGCCGCATACGCGGCCGCGCGCGCGCTGGGCGTGGCCCCGCGCCAGATCGAAGCGGCGATGAAGTCTTTTGCCGGGTTGCCGCATCGCAGCCAGATCATCGCTGAGAACAACGGCGTGACTTTCGTCAATGACAGCAAGGCGACGAACGTGGATTCCGCGCTGAAGGCGTTGCAGGCTTTTCAGAATATCCGCTGGATCTGTGGCGGGTTGCAAAAGGACGGCGGGCTCGATGGGCTGGTGCCGGGTTTCGCGCATGTGCGCAAAGCCTATGTCATCGGGCGCGAGGCCGACGGGTTTGCGGTGCAACTGGCCGACATCGAAGCCGAAGCCTGTGGCGCGATGGAGGTCGCTGTCGCCCGCGCAGCCGCCGAGGCCGAACCGGGTGACGTCGTGTTGCTGGCGCCCGCAGCGGCGAGCTTTGACCAGTACGACAATTTTGAAAAGCGCGGTGAGGATTTCGTGGAGCGTGTCAATGCGCTGCTTGGAGGCTAACCCGCAGGCGCCATGCGCCCACGGGTCAAGTGTCTGGTTTACTTGAGTTTCTGCGCGACATTGTCGGCGAAGGCATCAATCATCGCTCGGTACACTTCGGCGCTGGCGATGGTCATGCTGGCAAGGTCCACATCGGGCGAAGCGGCCGAGATGGCCTGACCTGCGGTGACAGACAGCTCGTATTCTTCGTTGTTCAGCACTCCGGGCACGCGGATTTCAACAATGCCCGAGAGAGTGGAGTCTTCCAGCGCATAGGCGTTTTCGAAAGCCGACGCCAACGCGACCTCGTTGATATCGACAACCACTTCGGACCCGTTTTCGCCCAATTGGGACGCGACGCGTTCTGCGATGGCGGTTTCGAGGTCGGTGCCGAGCGATGTCCAGACCTGGGCCGCCTCACTGTTCTCGATGGCGGGAAGATCGACAGAGACGTCAATCTCGCTGACAGTCTGGGCGGCGAAGCCGACAGTTGCGAGTGCCGAAAAGGCGATGCCGGTAGCAAGCTGCTTGAACATGATGGTCTCCATGTGTTGTTGCAGCCGATAAACATCGGCCTCATGGAAACTGTTCCCGCGCCCTGTCAAAAGACCGGCAGTTTATTGCCGAACCGGACCTTTGCGTAGCTCGGCCATCAGCCCCTCTTGGACGGCATCGGGATGGATGACGCCCAATTGCGCGGGCACCTTCGGCAGGTCGAGGATATGTGCGATGGCAAAGCGGTGCATCCCGCCGCCGTCGCGTAGGGGCGTTCCGTCGCGCGCGATATGGACAAGGATACCGCCATGTTCGCCGCGTGTCTGGTTGACCGACCCGTGCGGCCGCAGGCGCCGCGTGCGCTTGGCTTCGTCGTAAATCCGGTCAAGCCGCTCGTACCGCGCGATGAGTTCCTCTCGCGTGTGGCAGCCGTCGATGCGACCGTGCTCTTTGATCCTATCGAGCATCCACGCGAAAAGCTCGGTTTCCTGCCAGGGAACGCCCTCTTCGAAATGTTGCCGAATGCTGTTGAGCTTGAGGTGGCTGCCGAACGGCGTGGTCGACCGGTCCCAGTCGCCAGGGGCGACCATGCCGGAGTGACGCCTGCGAAAGCGCGGCGCTCCGTTTTCGGGGTCGGGTTTGTACCAGTCCGTCACGTCGCGCGCGCGGATCCAGATGAGCTCGTCGCTCTGCGGCGCGTCGGGGCCGTAGCGCAGCCGATTGGCGAGATCGCGGGCCGCCTTGACCGGAACGCCCGCGCGGATCGCGTCGCGCAAAGCGATCATGATCGCGCATCCCGGTATTGCGCCAAGGATCCTGTCTCCAAGGCGGCGGGATGGACGACGCCTAGCTGTGCAGGGATGCGGGTCAGCCCTAGCGCGCGGGCGATGCCGAGGCGATGGTTGCCGATCGCTCCGAAGATCGGATCGCCGTTGCGGTCGATATGGACGAACACCCCTTCCGGCAGGCGCGGCGTGCCGAATTTACGGATGGAGTGGTCCTGAAAGCCGTGGTCGCGGATGTTGTCGTAAAGCTGATCGATGGCTGCATAGCGCGCTTCGACGTCTTCCAGCGTCCGACAACTGTCGAACGTCCCGCGCTCTGCAATCATGTCCTGCATCCGTGCAAAGACGCCGGTATCCTCCCACGGAACGCCATCGCGGAAATGAGCGAGGCAGGCGGCGATCTTCCACGACTGATCTGTGGGTTCGGTCTTCTGATCCCAATCGCCATCGAGCACCAATCCGGAGTGGCGGCGCTTGAAATCGGGGGTCACGTCCGGATTGCGAATGTAGGTGCGATTCAATTCCTGTGGGTCGACCCAGATACGTTCCTTTGCCCGCGGAGCATCGATCCCGCGGGCAAACCGGTTCACCGTGTCACGCAGTGGCCCGCGCAACAGAGCGTGCGATTTTTTGGGGGACTGGGTGGCTGGTGGCATGGTCAAAGCATGTAACAGTTTTTCGAAACTTCAAGACCGTTCGCGGATGGCACGGCCCGCGGCGACACCGGAGCTCCACGCCCATTGAAAGTTGTAGCCCCCCAGCCAGCCGGTCACGTCCACCGCTTCCCCGATCATGTAGAGGCCAGGCACGTCGCGTGACATCATGGTTTTGCTGTCGATCCGGTCGGTCGAGATGCCGCCAAGCGTCACTTCGGCGGTGCGATAGCCCTCGCTACCCGTGGGCGTCAACGTCCAGTGGCGCAGGTGATGCGTGATCTCGTCGATGCGTTTGTCCGACAGATCGCCGACATTGCCGGTCAGGCGCAGGTCAGCCGAAAGATGATCCACAAGACGTTCCGGCAGGATTTCTGCCAATGCCGTGGTCACGTTGCGCTTGCCCTGGGTCTGCCGCGCGGTTTTGAGCGTGCCGGGCAGATCATGGTCGGGCAGCAGGTTCACATGGATCGCGTCGCCCTCCGTCCAGTAGCTCGAGATCTGGAGGACCGCCGGGCCGCTTAACCCGCGATGGGTGAAGAGCAGCGCCTCTTCGAAAGCGGTGCCGTTGGCCTCGGCCACCACCGGGGTGGCGACACCGGAAAGGGGCGCGAAGCGTTGGTCCGAGAAGGTCAGTGGCACGAGGGCAGGGCGGGTGTCTGTGACCGTATGCCCGAACCGCCGGGCGATGTCGTAGGCAAGCCCGGTAGCCCCCATCTTGGGGATCGATTTGCCCCCGGTCGCCAGCACCAGATTGCGGGCGGTGACGGTCTGACGCTTGCCTTCGCGCTCGAGCTGCGCGGTGAAGAGCGTTCCGTCATGGGTCAGGTCGGCCAGTGACGTTTGCAGCCAAAGCTGCGCCCCCGCTGTCGATAGCTCTGCCCGGAGCATCTCGACGATCTGGGTCGCCTTGTCATCGCAGAAGAGCTGCCCCAGCGTTTTTTCGTGCCACGCGATCTTGTGACGATCCACGAGGTCTAGAAAATCCCACTGTGTATACCGGCTAAGCGCGGATTTGTGGAAATGCGGGTTCTGTCCGAGGAACCGCGCCGGATCGGTGTGCAGATTGGTGAAGTTACAGCGACCGCCACCCGAGATGCGAATTTTTTCGCCCGGGGCCTTGGCATGGTCGATCACAAGCGTCGAAGGCCCGGCCTGTGCCGCGCACATCATGCCGGCCGCGCCGGCGCCAAGGATCAGTGTCTCGACCTGCATGGCGGGCATCCATCACTAAACGGCGCGACACGCAAGAGCGCGAGGACGAATCATTCCTCTGGATCGGGCGAATCATATGGGTTAGAGTGCCGTCAGAGACCCGGGCAAACACGGGCGATTGAGGCAGTAATAGCGGTGAAACCATGACAGAAATGGTCTATGGCGCGGCACCCACGCGCGCAGGCGAACCTGTGTTGCCGAAATGGTGGCGCACGGTCGACAGATGGTCATTGTCCTGCATCCTGATCCTTTTTGGCATCGGTATCCTGTTGGGGCTGGCAGCCTCGCCGCCCTTGGCCGAACGCAACGGGTTTGCGCCCTTCCACTACGTGCAAAGGCAGGCGGTGTTCGGAGGGCTGGCGCTTTGCGTGATGATCTTCGTCTCCATGCTTGGCCCGATTGTCGTGCGGCGATTGGCGGTTCTGGGGTTCATCGCTGCCTTTGTCGCGCTGAGCATGCTGCCCTTTTTCGGCACGGATTTCGGCAAGGGCGCGGTGCGGTGGTATTCGCTGGGCTTCGCCTCGATCCAGCCGTCCGAATTTCTCAAACCGACCTTCGTGATCGTTGCCGCGTGGCTTCTTGCCGCCAGTCAGGAGCTCGGCGGCCCGCCGGGCAAGTCACTGTCGTTCGCCTTGACCATCAGCATCGTTCTGATGCTCGCCCTACAGCCTGATTTCGGCCAGGCGTGCCTCGTGCTGTTCGGTTGGGGCGTGATGTATTTCGTGGCCGGAGCGCCGATGCTCCTGCTCATGATCATGGCGGGGTTGGTCGTCTTGGCAGGCACGGTCGCCTACCAGAATTCCGAACACTTTGCGCGCCGCATCGACGGCTTTCTCAGCCCCGAAGTCGATCCGACCACGCAGTTGGGCTACGCGACCAACGCCATCCGCGAGGGGGGCTTTCTGGGTGTCGGCGTCGGTGAAGGCCAGGTGAAATGGTCGCTCCCGGATGCGCATACCGATTTCATCATCGCCGTCGCCGCCGAGGAATACGGGCTCGTTCTCGTCCTCATCATCATCGCGCTCTACACGACCATCGTCGTGCGCTCGCTCATGCGGCTGATCCGCGAACGCGATCCGTTCATCCGACTGGCCGGAACCGGATTGGCCTGCATGTTCGGCGTTCAGGCGATGATCAACATGGGCGTGGCGGTGCGTCTGCTGCCCGCCAAGGGCATGACGCTGCCCTTCGTGAGCTACGGCGGATCGTCCCTGATTGCAGGCGGGATCGCTGTGGGCATGCTGCTGGCCTTCACCCGCAGCCGTCCGCAGGGCGAAATCGGCGATATCTTGCGAGGCCGGTTGCGCTAGGGCCATCATCTGGGGCATTCGCATCCCGGTTTGTTGACAAACGGGGTCGGGACAGGTCTCTGTCCTGCAATCGTTGGGTGGGGCGACAATGCGGAAACCATACTTGATCATCGCAGCGGGTGGGACCGGCGGACATATGTTCCCCGCGCAGGCCCTGGCCGAGGTGATGTTGCGCCGTGGCTGGCGGGTCAAGCTGTCCACGGATGCACGCGGCGCCCGCTACACCGGCGGCTTTCCCCATTCGACCGAGATCGAGCAGGTGGCCAGCGCGACCTTCGCGCGCGGCGGGGTGCTGACGAAGGCACTGGTGCCGTTCCGGGTGCTTGGCGGCGTGATCTCGATGTCCATGAGGATGATGCGCGACAGACCGGACGTGGTGGTCGGCTTCGGCGGCTACCCCTCGATCCCTGCGCTGGGTGCGGCATGGCTGCTCAAGCGGCCCCGGATGATCCATGAACAGAACGGCGTGCTTGGCCGGGTTAACGCGATCTTTGCCAAGCGGGTGGATCAGGTGGCCTGCGGCACTTGGCCGACGGACTTGCCCGAAGGTGTGAACGCGGTGCATGTCGGCAATCCCGTACGGTTGGCCATCAAGGAGCGCGCCGGGGCGGCCTATATCTCGCCGGGCGATTACCCGATGTCGATCCTCGTGATCGGCGGCAGCCAGGGCGCACGCATCCTGTCGGACGTCGTGCCTCCGGCCATCGCGTCCTTACCGCTCGAGACCCTTCAGCATCTGCGCGTCAGCCATCAGGCCCGCGACGAAGACGGCGAACGGGTCGCGGCCTATTACGCGGAACATGGCGTCACGGCCGATGTGCAGCCCTTCTTCAACGACGTGTCGACCCGCATGAGCGAAGCGCAGCTTGTCATCTCGCGCTCTGGCGCGTCGAGTGTAGCGGATATTTCCGTCATCGGGCGGCCGTCGATCCTGATCCCATACGCCGCTGCCACGGGCGATCATCAGAGCGCCAACGCGCGTGGACTGGTCGAGGCGGGGGCGGCGATCCGCATTCCCGAAAGCAAGCTGAACGTTGACAGCCTCGCCGAGCAAATCCTGGCGGTTTTGCAAAATCCCGATGCGGCTTTGCAAATGTCGCTGGCGGCTCTGCGGCAGGCCAAACCCGAAGCTGCACAAGACCTTGCCGCGCTCGTGGAGACGCTGGCCGGACACATATCTCAAGACCCGGAAGGACCGACCGAATGAACGCCGCCACCAAACTCCCTGTCGATATCGGGGCCATTCATTTCGTGGGCATCGGTGGCATTGGCATGTCCGGCATTGCGGAGGTGCTGGTGAACCTTGGCTATACGGTGCAGGGGTCGGACCTGAAGGCGTCGAAGATCACGAACCGCCTCGCCGATCTGGGCGCGCGCATTTTCGAAGGTCAGCGGGCGGAAAACCTCGACGGGGCAGAAGTTGTCGTTGTCTCGACCGCGATCAAGCCGGGCAATCCCGAACTGGACGAAGCCCGAAAGCGTGGCCTGCCAGTGGTGCGGCGTGCGGATATGCTGGCCGAGCTGATGCGGCTCAAGTCAAACATCGCGATTGCCGGGACGCATGGCAAGACGACCACCACGACCATGATGGCCGAATTGATGGTGGCGGGCGGGTTCGACCCGACTGTCATCAACGGCGGCATCATCCACGCCTATGGCTCGAATGCCCGGATGGGGCAGGGCGAATGGATGGTGGTGGAGGCGGATGAGTCTGACGGATCGTTCAACCGGCTTCCCGCAACCATCGGCGTCGTCACCAATATCGACCCGGAGCATATGGAGCACTGGGGCGATTTCGACCGGCTGCGGCAGGGGTTTCAGGATTTCGTCTCGAATATTCCCTTCTACGGGCTGGCGGTGTGCTGCACCGACCATGAAGAGGTGCAGCGCCTCGTGGGCAAAGTCACCGACCGCCGTGTGGTGACCTATGGTTTTAATGCGCAAGCCGATGTGCGGGCGGTGAACCTGCGTTACGAAAAGGGCGTGGCGCATTTCGACATCGCCTTGCAGGCCGAAGGTGATGTGATCGAGGGCTGCACCTTGCCGATGCCCGGCGATCACAACGTGTCCAACGCGCTCTCCGCCGTCGCTGTGGCACGGCATCTGGGCATGAAGAAATCCGAGATCCGCGAAGCTCTTGCGGCCTTCGGTGGTGTGAATCGCCGTTTCACCAAGGTGGGCGAATGGAACGGGGTGACGATCATCGACGATTACGGCCACCATCCCGTTGAGATCGCGGCGGTGCTCAAAGCCGCACGTCAGGCCTCGGACGGTCGGGTGATCGCGGTGCACCAGCCGCATCGCTATACGCGCCTGGCCAGCCTCTTCGACGATTTCTGCGCCTGTTTCAACGAAGCGGATGTGGTCGCCATCGCCGAGGTCTTCTCGGCCGGCGAGGACCCGATTGAAGGCGCATCGCGCGATGATCTGGTCGCGGGCCTGATCCGCCACGGACATCGCCACGCGCGGGCTATTCTGAACGAGGACGATCTGGAACGGCTGGTCCGCGAACAGGCGCGTCCGGGGGACATCGTGGTCTGCCTCGGTGCCGGGACGATCAGCGCTTGGGCCAACGGGTTGCCGGAGCGGTTGGCGCAGTAGCGCAACGCCGGGACGAGGATGCGGTGACGCATCCTCGGTTTTCGGTTGACCGAGAACCCCGGCACGCAGCTTCTTGGGGTTCCTTTGCGGTGAAAGGGGGCTATCTCTGCGCCGAAACCGGTGACGAAGGAGCAGGACAGTGGAGCTGAACGCGGATTTTTCCAAACGGGTGCTGGTGCATTCCGCGCAAGAGCGGTGGGTGGCGTCGCCGATGGCCGGTGTGGATCGCCGCATGCTTGACCGCATCGGGGACGAGGTTGCCCGTGCGACCTCCATCGTACGCTATGCGCCCGGCAGTCATTTCTCTGCCCATACCCACACAGGCGGGGAAGAGTTCATCGTGCTGGACGGTGTTTTTCAGGACGAACACGGCGATTACCCGGCGGGGACGTATGTGCGCAATCCGCCGACCTCGTCGCACACGCCGGGGGCCGAGGCGGGCTGCACGATCTTTGTGAAGCTTTGGCAGTTCGATCTGGATGATCGCACGCAATTCCGCAAGGACATGGCGGCAGAGCTTGGGCCCGCGCGACACGGCGTGGCGCGCGCCGAATTGCACCGCGATCCGCGCGAGGTCGTGTCATACCTCGTGGTAGAGCCGGACACGGCGATGGAAGAGACCGCACCCGGAGGCATCGAGATCCTGGTGATCGACGGCAGCCTCAGTGAAGGCGGGGATATCTTGCACACCGGATCCTGGCTCAGGTTGCCGGATGGTATGCCCTTGCACGCCAAGGCTGGTCCGGACGGCGCGAAAGTCTGGATGAAGACCGGGCATCTGGGCTTCGCCGCCGCGCCTACCGTTTGATCCGCATGACCGCCGCTGTTGCAATTGTCGGTGGAGGACTGACCGGCCTCGCTCTGGCGCGGTATTTGCATGACGCGGGCGTGCCGTTCCGACTGTTTGAGGCGCGGTCCCGGTTGGGCGGGCGGATCAAGACAGAACATCTGGGCGCGGACGGGTTCGATCTTGGCCCTTCGTGGTTCTGGCCCGGGCAGCCGCGCATGGCGGCATTGATCCGGGACCTGGGTCTGGAGGTGTTCGAACAATACGCCGCCGGCGCCTTGTTGTACGAGACCGAGCAAGGCGAAGTGATCCGCGACCGGGGGTTTTCGTCGATGCAAGGCTCCTTGAGGGTGCGGGGCGGCATGGGGGCCATCGCCTCCGGGCTTGGGGACGGGCTGCCGGACATGAGCGTCGAGACCGCACGAACGCTGGTGTCGGTATCGGACGACGGAACGCTGGGTTTTGCGGATGGGCGCACGGTTGCGGCGGACAAGATCGTGCTTGCTATGCCACCCCGGATTGTCAGGCAAGTGACCTTTGCGCCCGCGCTTACCCCAGAGGTGGACACGGCGCTCGCCGCGATACCTACGTGGATGGCGGGACACGCGAAGTTCGTGGCCGTGTACGACCAGCCCTTTTGGCGTGCTGATGGTCTGTCCGGTGACGCGATGAGCCGACGGGGACCGATGGTCGAAATTCATGACGCCAGCACCGACACCAAAGGCGCTTTGTTCGGGTTTCTTGGTGTGCCAGCGGCCTTACGCCGAGGTCAAAGCGCGGCGGTAATGCAGGCGTGCGTGTCGCAATTGGAGTTGTTGTTCGGCCCGAAAGCCGGGTCCCCTGTGGAGGTGTTCTACACCGACTGGGCCGAGGATCCGTACACAGCGGCGGCGCTGGATCAGGACCCGCTGACGCATCACCCGGCTTACGGACTGCCCGCGGCGTTGAAAGCCCCGATGGGAGCGCGCGTTTACGTGGCCTCGACCGAATTGGCCCTGGAGATGGGCGGATTTCTCGAGGGCGCGCTCGCCGCTGCCGAGGATGCCGCCCATTGGGTTCTCGCCACGTCCTAGCCAACATTTCACGGGATCGTCCCCGCACGGTCCAGATTTCGCCCCGAAGTTGCGGTTAACAGACCGCCAAGTTTGAATTTCGGGTAGCGGGGCGCCGATTGATGCTTCTTTGGCTCTGTATCTTTTGGGTCTTTGCTTCGGCTCTCGTGGCCATGCTGCCGATGCGCTGGCAATACGTTCCGGGCGTCGCGTTGCTTCTGGCCGCGCCAGTGCTGATCTTTCTGATCTCGCGGGCTTTGGGCGCATGGGTGGCGATTGCGGCTCTCGCCGCGTTCGTGTCGATGTATCGAAACCCGTTGCGCTATTTCTGGAAGCGCCTGACCGGGCAAAAGGTGGAGATCCCCCGATGATGAGCTATTCCCTGAGCGCCGCCTGCTGCTGGATCATACTGGCTGCCATCCTCGCGGCGATCCCATCGAACGACAATCATTGGCGGCGCGCGTATCTCCTGATGCTGCTCGGCGCGCCGATCCTGGTGTGGGTCTACGTGCAGGACGGTGTCTTCTGGGGATTGGCGTTCACCGTCGCGGCGGCGAGCGTTTTCCGCTGGCCGTTGCGATACCTGTTGGCCTGGGTCATCCGCCAGGTGACGCGCCGCGCCGAATGAGGCTTTACGCGCGACGGCCCTTTGGGCAAAACGCGCGACATGAATACGCTTCCTGATGTCCGGGGCAATCTGACGCCCGACAAACCGCTTTCCGATCTGACCTGGCTGCGTGTAGGCGGGCCTGCCGATTGGTTGTTTCAGCCAGCGGACCTTGAGGATTTGCAGGCCTTCCTCCGCGATTTGCCCGCGGATGTGCCGGTCTTCCCGATGGGTGTGGGGTCGAACCTGATCGTCCGCGACGGCGGATTGCGGGCGGTGGTGATCCGCATGGGGCGGGGGTTCAACGGCATTTCGATCGACGGCACGCGCGTGACGGCGGGGGCGGCAGCGCTCGATGCGCATGTCGCGCGCAAGGCGGCGGATGCGGGTGTGGACCTGACATTTCTGCGGACCATCCCCGGCGCGATCGGCGGTGCGGTGTGCATGAATGCGGGCTGCTACGGATCTTACGTGGCCGATCATCTCGTCGAAGTTCGCGCCGTGCTGCGCTCCGGCGAGTTGGTGACGCTTCCAGTCGCCGATCTCGGGCTTGCCTATCGGTCGAGCGTCCTGCCCGAAGGCGCGGTCGTGGTCAATGCGGTTTTCGAAGGGGCCAAGGGCGATCCCGCGTCCCTGCACGCCCGGATGGAAGACCAATTGGCCAAGCGCGATGCGACCCAGCCGACCAAGGACCGCACCGCAGGCAGCACGTTCCGCAACCCGGCGGGGTTCTCTTCGACCGGGACTGCGGACGATGTGCATGACCTCAAGGCGTGGAAGGTGATCGACAACGCCGGCCTGCGCGGCGCGACCCGGGGCGGGGCGCAGATGTCGCCGAAACATCCGAACTTCCTTGTGAACACCGGTGGCGCCACGGCGGCGGACCTCGAAGGATTGGGCGAAGAGGTGAGAAAAAAGGTTTTCTTGCACTCTGGAATAGAGTTACAATGGGAAATCAAACGCGTCGGTGAGCCGTTGGGTGATACGACGCGACCGGACGAGGGATGAACCCTCGCAGGTGAAGGCGGTGCGCCGGGCAGGTTGCACACTATAACAAGGGGCTTGGCCCCGGGCAGAAATGGGGGAAAACCCCCATGATTTGAGGCGATTTTGGGTATGTCGAGCAGGGCAAACCCGAAAGTGGCAGTGTTGATGGGTGGCCCCTCGGCCGAACGCGAGGTGTCTCTGTCGTCTGGGCGCGAATGCGCGGCCGCTTTGCGGGGTGAAGGGTACGAGGTTCACGAGGTCGATGCGGGCCGTGATCTTGCATCCGTGCTCACCACTCTTTCCCCTGACGTGTGTTTCAATGCCCTGCATGGTCGCTGGGGCGAGGACGGCTGTGTTCAGGGTGTGCTGGAATGGCTGCGTATCCCGTACACGCATTCCGGTGTTCTGGCCTCGGCGCTGGCGATGGACAAGGAGCGCACCAAGGACGTGTATCGTCGCCACAATCTGCCTGTCGTGGACAGCGTTCTGGCCGCGCGCGACGACGTTTGCAGCCGCCATGTCATGACGCCGCCCTATGTGGTCAAGCCGTTCAACGAAGGCTCCTCGGTAGGCGTGTACCTCGTGCACGACGACGCCAATGGCCCGCCACAGCTTTCCGATGATATGCCAGAGACCGTGATGGTCGAAGCCTTTGCGCCGGGCCGTGAACTGACGACGACCGTCGTCGGAGACCGGGCGCTTTGCGTGACCGATATTCTGACCGATGGCTGGTACGACTACGACGCGAAATACAAACCGGGCGGATCGCGGCACGTGCTGCCCGCGGACGTACCCGACGAAATCACGTCCGCTTGCCTGGACTACGCCGTGCGCGCGCACAAGGCGCTGGGATGTCGGGGCGTGACGCGCACCGATTTCCGCTGGGACGCGGCGAAGGGGCTCGATGGGCTCATTCTTCTTGAAACCAACACACAACCCGGCATGACGCCCACCTCGCTCACGCCAGAGCAGGCGGCGCATACGGGTATGAGCTTTGGTGCGCTGTGTCGCTGGATGGTGGAGGATGCGTCATGTCACAGATGAGCGCGCGCCCCGATCCTGCGCCGTCGCGGTTGAAGTACCGGATGGAGCGGCTCATGCTGACGCCGCTCTTCCGCTTTCTGCTGCGGTTCGGCTTGCCCTGTCTCTTGACGTTTGGGGCCGCGAGCTGGTGGCTGTCGGTAGACCAAAACCGAATGAAGATCATCGACACCTACGCCGATCTGCGCGCCCAGGTGGAAAGCCGCCCGGAATTCATGGTCAACATGATGGCAGTGGACGGCGCGAGTGACCTGGTGGCCGAGGGCATTCGCCAGATGCTGCCGTTGGATTTCCCGATCAGCTCGTTCGATCTTGATCTCGAAGCGATGCGCGAAACCGTCGTGTCGCTGGACCCGGTGAAATCGGCGCGACTTTACGTGCGGCAGGGCAACGTCTTGCAGGTCGACGTGGTGGAACGCATCCCGGTGGTGCTCTGGCGCAATGACCGGGGGTTGCAGCTTTTGGACGACGAGGGCGTGCTGGTCGGACCGGCTTTCGTTCGCTCGGACTGGCCGGAATTGCCGCTGATCGTGGGCGATGGTGCCAACACCCACGTCGACGAGGCGCTGGAACTCGTTGCTGCGGCAGAGCCGCTCTCCACGCGGTTGCGTGGCCTAGTGCGTATGGGTGAACGCCGCTGGGACGTGGTGCTGGACCGGGGTCAGCGCATCCTGCTGCCCGAGACCGAAGCCGTGCAGGCGCTTGAACGCGTGATCGCGATGGACCAGGCGGTCGACATGCTGGAACGCGATCTCGTGGCGGTCGATTTGCGACTGCCGAACCGACCAACACTCAGAATGACAGATGGAGCGGTGCAGGAATTGCTCCGCATCCGGGCGATCGAGGCAGGGGAACCAGTGGAATGATCGAGCTTTACGAGTCTCAACGGGCGATGCGCAACATGCGCAGGGCGGCGATGCAGCGAGGGGTGATTGCCATTCTCGACATCGGCAGTTCCAAGATCGCCTGTCTTGTGCTGCGGTTTGACGGAACGGACCGGGGTATCGAGAGCGACTCCATCGGCTCTTTGGCGGGACAGTCGGGATTCCGCGTCATCGGCGCGGCGACCACACGGTCACGCGGTGTGCGCTTCGGCGAAATCGACTCCATGGGCGAAACCGAGCGGGCGATCCGCACGGCGGTGCAGGCGGCGCAGAAGATGGCGCAGATCCGGGTAGATCACGTGATCGCCAGCTTTGCCGGCGCCGATCCCCGCAGCTACGGGCTTGCGGGCAAGGTCGAAGTGGCCGGCACGACGGTGGACGAACAGGACGTGGCCCGCGTGCTGTCGGCCTGTGACGTGCCTGATTTCGGACATGGCCGCGAAGTACTGCACGCGCAGCCGGTGAATTTCGCTTTGGACCATCGCAGCGGGTTGATCGACCCGCGCGGGCAGATCGGTCAGGAACTGGCGACGGACATGCACATGCTGACGGTGGACGCGATGGCGATCCAGAATCTTGCGCATTGCATGAAGCGCTGTGACCTCGAATTGGCGGGGATCGCAAGCTCGGCTTATGTGTCGGGTGTCTCGGCTCTGGTCGAGGACGAACAGGAACTGGGCGCCGCGTGCATCGACATGGGCGGCGGCTCGACCGGGCTGTCGATCTTCATGAAGAAGCACATGATCTACGCCGATGCGGTGCGCATGGGTGGCGATCACGTGACCAGCGATATCTCGATGGGGTTGCAAGTTCCAATGGCCGTGGCTGAGCGGATCAAGACCTTCCACGGAGGCGTCGTGGCCACCGGTATGGACGACCGCGACATGATCGAGATCGGCGGCGATACGGGCGACTGGCATCACGACCGGCGCTCGGTCAGCCGGGCCGAGCTGATCGGGATCATGCGCCCGCGCGTCGAGGAAATCCTCGAAGAGGTGCGCGCACGGCTCGACGCGGCCGGGTTCGAGCATCTGCCAAGCCAGCAGATCGTGCTGACGGGCGGGGCCAGCCAGATTCCAGGCCTGGATGGTTTGGCCACGAAGATCCTCGGGCAGCAGGTGCGCTTGGGTCGTCCCATGCGTGTCCACGGTCTGCCTCAAGCGGCGACCGGTCCGGGCTTTGCAAGTGCGGTCGGTTTGTGCCTTTTCGCCGCGCATCCACAGGACGAATGGTGGGATTTCGAGATCCCGGTGGATCGCTATCCGGCGCGGTCGCTCAAGCGGGCGGTCAAGTGGTTCCGGGACAATTGGTGACGCTGGAGGCCCGTTGGCCTCCGACGGCGCAATTCTTCCGCGATTGATGATGTCCAACGATGAAAAAGGCCGCCAACCGGCGGCCTTTTCACAATCATTCCACGATCAGTTCTGATCGGAGGTCACGGCTTGATGTAAGTGTATCCCTGCATTTGCAGATGCGACAGCTCTGCCACGCCGCTTGGCACGATGTCCTCTTCGAACACGTCGAAAAGATCGTTCTCGTAGGAAATCTCGCGACCTTGAAGCGTGTTGTTGCAGACATGGATCGCCACGTTCTGCCCTTTCAGTTCAAGAACCTGCCCTTGCAGCATCTGGTTCGTCTTGGCCGCTGCCAGAACACCCAACCCATCGCCGTGCAGGACCAGCTTGATGTCCATGTTCTCGGCGCCGACGGCGTTGATGTGGTTCTGCATGTTGCGCAGAGCGCCGCGGTAGGCGCGGTCGTCCTCTCCGCCGGAGTAGTTGATGTGGTACACGACCTTCTGCTTGCCATAGCGCTCTTGTGCTTCGGCGTCGGTGGTTGTCGCCGCGACGCCCAGAATGGCGATGGCGCAGGCCAGTACCAGTGATGTCAGATATTTCATGCTGTCCTCCCGTTTTCGTTGCCGGATCGCACGTGCGACCCGTATCCCAGCTTTGCACAGGAGGGGATGGGAAGCACCTCGGGTGAACCACGGGTTGGTCCGGAAATCATCCCCGGGAGATGCCTAGGGAACGATCGTCAACTGGCCAGCGCCACCAGTTGGGTAGAGGATCGCGCGTCGAACTTCTTGAGAAGATTGGCGCGGTGAAACTCCACCGTTTTGGGGCTGATTTCGAGACGCTGCGCGATCTCTTTCGAAGAATAACCTTGCGTGATGTAGTCGAGGATCTGACGTTCTCGCTTCGTCAGACTGGGCAGGTCCTTGTCCGGGGTCTGGTCGGACGAGCCCGACCGGAGCATCTGGTTTGACCGATCTCGAGTAAACCGAAACGCCAGCGCGGTCGCGGCGCCGAGCCCTGCCGCGATCACGAGGATAAGCGGCACCAGTCCGATCACTCGTTGCCACAAGGTGGGTTGTTCGACTCGCAGCGCGAAAGCGCGTTTGAGATCGATGGCGGCATTATAGGCGACGGGCGACGACCAATAATTGCGCAATCTCATGTCCTGGGCGACCGGGTTGTCCTTTGCGCTCAGAAGGGCGATCGCCACGGCGTCCCGCAGGCGTGGATCCACATTTGCAAGTGCCGCGAAGGGCCATTCCGGGTAAAGCCGGGTGCTGATCATGTCGGGATGCGCGTATGTGACGTTGGTGTTGAGATAGACGAAGTCATCCTTGGCATAGCTGCCCTCGGAAATCGCGCGCTCCATCAGCCCGCTGCGGATGATCCCGATATCGGCCTGTCCCGTGGCAACGCGCTTGATGACGCCATCCATCGGAAACCCGACGAAAACCAAGGCCTCGGTGTCTGTGAACAAATTGATCTGGGCATTGTCGAATTCGCGCCAGGCCAACTGAAAGCCACCGAACGCCATCTTGTCGATCGCGACCACAGTCTTGCCGCGCGCATCGACAAGTTCTTCGATGCCCGACCCCGCGCGCGCGATGATGAGGCTGCCGAATTCGGCGGAATAGGTGCCGTCGCTGCGTTGGAGATTGCGGGTCGCAATCACGCTCATGGCGTGATCTTGCGCAAGATCGACATAGTGCCCCGGGTTGGTGAGCACGAAATCAATCTGTCCGCTCGCGATCTGCGACGAGGCGGAGGCCAGTGTCATGGGAACAAGATCGAATTCATGGCTTGGTACCGTCGCATCGAGGTATCGTTTGAGCCCGTGCCACCGGACCAACGCATCCTCGTATCCAAGGTAGGCGAGCACACCGATGCGCGCCTGGGACACAGGCGTTTGCGCTTCGCTCTGACCCGGGCACAGCCCGGCCAGGCACACGGCGGTCATGAGTGCCCTGAACATCGTCTCCTCCTGACGTGATCATAGTCGGAGCGGTATCGCGCGCGCAATCACACACTGATGTCAGGGCGGGCGAGGTTTCGCGTTTTCGCCCGGGAATCAATCCGCGACATCGCAACTGCCGCTGGAGGTTTTCGGGGGATCATGCTATGATTTAAAAAAAATAAAGGCGGGCTCGAGCAGGCACCGATCCAGACAAAATTTCCAGAGCCGCTTCGGGCGGTATCTCTTCGATTGCCTAGTGGTTGGATGAGCTTTGGCCGCTATATATCGACAACTTGGCGAAATTCCGCGATCTTCGATAGGAAACAGGCCATATTTGGGGGCAAAACCGTGTTTTTTGCGTGACCTTCGCGCATCTGGACGATAATACTGCCACTGATAGGTGCAGAAAAAGCTCCGAATGGAGCGAAACTAGCAGGCGGATAGAGACATGACATTGAACCTTTCGGTGCCCGGACAAGACGAATTGAAACCCCGCATCACCGTGTTCGGTGTCGGCGGCGCTGGCGGCAACGCCGTGAACAACATGATCGACAAATCCCTTGAGGGTGTCGACTTCGTGGTTGCGAACACGGACGCGCAAGCCCTTCAGCAAAGCCGGTCGACCAGCCGGATCCAGCTTGGGGTGAAAGTCACCGAAGGTTTGGGTGCAGGCGCCCGCGCAACCGTCGGTGCCGCTGCTGCGGAAGAAAGCATCGAACAGATCGTCGATCACCTTGCGGGCGCGCATATGTGCTTCATCACCGCCGGGATGGGCGGCGGCACCGGAACGGGTGCTGCTCCGATCATCGCGCAAGCCGCACGTGAGCTTGGTGTTCTCACCGTTGGCGTCGTGACCAAGCCCTTCCAGTTCGAGGGCAACAAGCGGATGAAGCAGGCCGAGGATGGGGTCGACGCGCTTCAGAAGGTCGTCGATACGCTGATCATCATTCCGAACCAAAACCTGTTCCGGCTCGCCAACGAAAAGACAACCTTCACCGAAGCGTTCAGCATGGCGGATGACGTGCTGTACCAGGGTGTGAAAGGTGTGACCGACCTGATGGTGCGTCCGGGCCTCATCAACCTCGACTTTGCCGATGTCCGCGCCGTGATGGACGAGATGGGCAAGGCGATGATGGGCACCGGCGAGGCCGAGGGCGAAGACCGCGCCATTCAGGCCGCCGAGAAGGCCATCGCGAACCCGCTGCTGGACGAAATCAGCCTGCGCGGCGCGAAGGGCGTTCTCATCAACATCACCGGCGGTCACGACCTCACGCTGTTCGAGCTCGACGAGGCGGCCAACCGTATCCGCGAGGAAGTGGACACGGATGCCAACATCATCGTCGGCTCCACTCTGGATGACAACATGCAGGGCATGATGCGCGTCAGCGTTGTCGCCACCGGCATCGACGCCGTCGATGTGCACACCGACATTCCGGTGCCGCGCCGGTCGCTCGCCACGCCGCTGACCCAGACGACCCGTGTGGAAGAGGCGCAGCAGGCCGAAAAAGAACAGCCGATGCCCGAGCCGGTCGCGGCCCGTGTCGCCGAAGAGCCGTCGCTGTTCGGAAAGATGGAGACAGAGCGCGAAGCTGCCGAAGAGCAGATGGAAACGATCTTCGAAGAAGACGACACCCAGCACGAAGCGGTTGATGAAGACGGCCTTCCGGCGCCCGCCTATCGTCCGCAGGTGGCCGAATTCAATCCGCGCGATGACAGCATCGAGGCCGACCCGGAGCAATTCGTCGCTCCGCGCGCACCGGCACCGGGCACGCCAAGCGCAGAAGCCTTGGCCCGTCTGCAAGCCGCCGCATCGCGCGCGCGTCCTGCCGCTGGCACGCGTCCGAGCGCACCCGCCGAAGCGGAGCCCGCCGATGCGGAACGTCCGCGTTTCGGGATCAATTCGCTCATCAATCGCATGACGGGTCATGGCCAGCATCCGGAGACACCGGTGCGCCGCACGGCCCCGCCGCCGGTGCAATCCGGTGCCGCCGCACCCGCGCGCGCACCGTCGCCGGAAGCGGACGAAGACCAGGAGCGCATCGAAATCCCTGCGTTCCTGCGCCGCCAAGCCAACTGATTCCGCGAGAAATCGCGCGTCAAACGCCCCCGGAAACGGGGGCGTTTTTCTTTTGGAACAATGGCTTGCAGGGCTTGGCAAGAAACCGCCGATGGTCTCAGGGCCTCTGTTTCAGGCCGTTACAATCTTTGATTTGAGGCTGGATAGGTCAGAGCGTATCACCCATCCCAAAGCGCAGTGCTTCTGAAGGCGCGCGTAACGGATCGAGGATCACTTGCAGACGACCGTACAATCGACAGTTCGTTTTTCGGGCGTGGGCCTGCACACCGGTCGTCCGGTGCGCCTCTCCGTGTGCCCGGCCCCTGCCGATCATGGCATCGTGTTCGAGCGGACCGACATCCGGTTGGGCAACGCGCGGATCCCGGCGCGCTATGATTTCGCGGAACAATCGCCGCTGTGCACGCTGATCGTGAACGATGCGGGTGTGTCCGTCTCCACGATCGAGCATGTCATGGCGGCTCTGGCCGGATGCGGTGTGCATAACGCGCTTGTCAAGGTCGATGGACCCGAGGTCCCCGTGATGGATGGCAGCGCCGCGCCGTTTGTGCGGGCCATCCTGGCAGCGGGGGTCAAGCGCCTTGCGGCTCCGATCCGCGTGATCGAGGTGCTGAGCACGGTCGAAGTGCACACGGCACAGGGTTGGGCGCGACTAGGGCCGGGCACTGGTCTGACGATGGATTTCCACATCGATTTCTCGGACGCCGCCATCGGTCGTCAGAGCAAGTCGCTCGATCTCGCCAACGGCACTTTCGTGCGTGAATTGTGTGACAGCCGGACCTTCTGCCGCGCGGCGGATGTGGAAGCGATGCGCGCCGTGGGCAAAGCGCTTGGCGGGACGATGGACAACGCCGTTGTCGTCGATGGCGACACGGTGCTGACCCCTGGCGGTTTGCGCCACGAGGACGAAGCCGTGCGCCACAAGATGCTTGACGCCTTGGGCGATCTGGCTCTGGCGGGGGCGCCGTTGCTGGGGCACTACGAAGGCCACAAGGCAGGGCACACGCTGACCAACATGCTCCTCCACGCGCTTTTTGCGACACCGGATGGCTTCCGCGTGCGGGAATGCCCGGCGGCACTGGCCGCGCGTCTGCCCGGCACCGGCGTCGAGATGCACGAGATTCCCGCCGTTGCATAAGTCCCGTTTTTGGGTGAATGAATGGACCGGACCCTGGTGTCCGACCTGCGGTAAATCGCATGTGAGTCTAAAGGCGTTTTGCCTCGGGATTTAATGTGCTAGGACCGAATGCAGACAAGTGGCACATATAGCCACGGCGGTGAATCGAAGGTGACGGGCATGGCAGCGGGCAGATACGCAAGAGCTGTGATCGGAGCGGGGCTCTTGGTAGTGACGCTGAGCGCGTGCGGCAGTGGCGAACGCCCGGGGTTCGGTCCCGGCGGTGTGCCGATCGAGAATTTCACCGCAGAACAGATCTACGAGCGCGGTGAATTCGAACTGGACCGCAGCGATCCCGAAGATGCCGCTTTCTATTTTTCCGAAGTCGAACGTCTCTATCCCTATTCCGAATGGGCCAAGCGCGCTGTCATCATGCAGGCCTACGCCTATCATCAGAACAAGGATTACGAGAACAGCCGTGGTGCCGCGCAGCGCTATATCGATTTCTACCCGACGGACGAAGACGCTGCCTACGCGCAATACCTTCTCGCGCTCAGCTACTATGACCAGATCGAGGAAGTGGGCCGCGACCAGGGGCTGACCTTCCAGGCCCTGCAAGCCTTGCGCACCGTGATCGAACGCTATCCGGACAGCGAATATGCGCGGTCCGCGGTTCTGAAGTTCGACCTGGCCTTCGATCATCTGGCCGCGAAAGAGATGGAGATTGGGCGCTACTACCTGCGCCGGGATCACTACGCTGCGGCGATCAACCGCTTCCGTTCGGTCGTTGAGGATTTCCAGACCACCACGCATACTGCCGAAGCGCTACACCGCCTGGTCGAGGCGTATCTGTCGCTTGGCCTGACCGATGAGGCGCAGACCGCGGGGGCCATCCTTGGTTACAATTACCAGTCGACCGATTGGTACGAGGACAGCTTCAAACTGCTGAGGGGCCGGGGCCTTGAGTTGAAGGCAACCGGAGACAATTGGCTGCGGCAGGTGTACCGCCAGATGGTCCGCGGTCAGTGGCTTTGATCGGGGGGCGGTGCGTGTAATCACGCACCCGGTTGCACAGAATGCTGCGTGCGCTTGAAATACGGGACATGTTGATCATCGACCGGCTGGAGCTCGAATTCCAGCCGGGTTTGAACGTGTTGACCGGCGAAACCGGCGCAGGCAAATCCATCCTCCTCGACTCCTTGGGCTTCGTCCTTGGCTGGCGCGGCCGGGCAGAGCTGGTCCGCAGCGGGGCAGAGCAGGGCGAAGTGACGGCAGTCTTCGATCTGCCAAAAGAGCATCCCGCGCATGATGTTTTGGCCGAGGCCGGGTTTGAGGATGCGGATGAATTGATCTTGCGACGCGTGAACACGGCGGATGGCCGCAAGACCGGTTGGGTCAATGACCGCCGCGTCACCGGCGAGATGCTGCGGGCCCTGTCCGACACATTGGTCGAGCTGCACGGACAGCACGACGATCGCGGATTGCTGAACCCCAAGGGGCACCGCGCTTTGCTGGATCAGTTCGCCGGGCACGATGCACTGTTGGCCGAGGTAAAGTCGGCGTGGACCACCCTGTCGAAAGCGCGCAAGGCATTGACCGAGGCCGAAAAGGCCTATGCCGCCGCGCAGGCCGAAGAGGAATTCCTGCGCCACGCGGTTGATGAGTTGGACAAGCTGTCACCAGCGCCGGGCGAGGATGCCGATCTCGACGCGCGGAGACGGATGATGCAAGCCTCTGAACGCATCCGCGAGGACATCGCGCGTGCGGCGCAGGTGATGGGGCAGGACGGGGCCGAAGGCGCGATGGCGGATGCGCTGCGGTGGCTCGAAGGCGTCAGCGACGCGGCAGATGGACAACTGGACGAACCCCTGGCCGCCCTTGCCCGTGCAATGGCTGAATTGGACGATGCGGCGCGGGGCGTGTCGTCCTGCCTCGATGCTTTGGACTTCGATCCGCACGAACTGGACGCAACCGAAGAACGGCTTTTCGCCTTGCGCGCTTTAGCGCGAAAACACGCTGTCGCGCCGGATGACCTGCCCGGATTGGCGGACAACCTGCGCGATCGCCTCACGGCGCTGGATCAGGGGGCCGACCGATTGACTCGATTGCAAACAGAGTTGGACGAGGCAGAGCGCGCGTACGATGTTGCCGCCGCCGCCCTGCGTGACAGCCGTCACGCAGCGGCGAAACGGCTCGACCGCGCGGTCTGCGATGAGCTTGCGCCGCTCAAGATGGAGCGGGCGGTCTTCATCACCGACGTGTCAGAGACCTCCGCAGGTCCCGAGGGCAGCGACGCGGTGGCTTTCACCGTCGCGACAAACCCGGGTGCACCTGCCGGTCCGATCGGCAAGATCGCGTCCGGCGGTGAGTTGAGCCGCTTCCTTCTGGCGCTGAAGGTGTGCCTGTCGGAACAACGTGACGCGGGCCTGACGATGATCTTCGACGAGATCGATCGGGGCGTCGGAGGCGCGACCGCCGACGCCGTTGGCCGCCGCCTTTCCGCGTTGGCGGACGGTGGTCAGGTACTGGTGGTCACTCACTCACCACAGGTCGCTGCCTTGGGGGCACATCACTGGCGGGTGGAAAAACGGGTGGCCGATGACCAGACCACATCGACCGTGGTGCCGTTGGACACCCTCGCGCGCGAAGGGGAAATCGCGCGCATGCTCTCCGGTGACACGATCACGGACGAGGCCCGCGCGGCGGCACGGGCGCTCTTGGCTGGTTAAAGGCGGTTCGAAACGGGGGAGGTGTGTCCTGACGCCGACCTTTGCAGAGTTTATCATCGCAGGGGTGGACACGACAGGCGCATTGGATAAGCCTCGAAAACAAGAAGGTTTTTGGCGCAGTGCGCCCTTCCCGAAAGGACCGCTTGGCATGGCGCCAGCGTTGCGTGGTCAGATCAGCGACATGAAGCGGCAGTTCGCGCGCGGCTGGGATCTGCTGCGCCACAAGGGACCGTCGCAGTTCCAGTTCTGGCTGATCGCGCTTCTGATCGGCATTGCGGCTGGCTTGGCGGCGACCTTGTTCCGCCTCGCGATTTCGGCCCTGCAAACCACGGTCTATGGCACCCCAAGCGTGACCACGATCCACAGCTATGCCGAAACCCTGCCGTGGTGGATGCTTCTGGCCATACCGACCCTTGGCGGTTTGGTGGTTGGCATCATCGTCCACTACTTCACACCGGATGGGCGCGTCCGGTCCGTGGCCGACGTGATCGAGGGCGCCGCGCTGAACGATGGCCGGGTCGAAAAGAAGGCCGGGATCGCGTCGGCGATCTGTTCCTGGATCACGCTCTCAACGGGGGGAAGCACTGGGCGGGAAGGTCCGGTGGTTCACATCGCGGCAATGATCTCGTCCTGGGTGTCGAACACCATCCGCGCCGATGGCATCACCGGGCGCGATCTGTTGGGATGCGCGGTCGCCGCGGCCGTTTCGGCAAGCTTCAACGCCCCGATCGCCGGGGCGCTTTTCGCGCTCGAAGTGATCCTGAGGCATTTTGCCGTCCATGCCTTCGCCCCAATCGTGGTGGCGAGTGCGGCGGGCACAGTCATCAACCGCTTGGTGTTCGGAGATGTGACCGAGTTCAAACTGCCCGGCACAACCACGGTGGAGTTCTACCTCGAACTGCCCGCTTTCTTCATCTTGGGCCTCGTCTGCGGCCTTGTCGCCGTGTCGATGATGCGAGCGGTCTTCTTGGCGGACGATGTCGGGTCCCGGTTCCAACGCAAGCTTGGCCTGCCACATCTGTTGCGCCCGGCGGTGGCGGGGGTGATGCTTGGCGCACTGGCGATCTGGTTCCCGCACATCATTGGGGTCGGGTACGAGACCACGTCGCGGGCGCTCACCGGGGCGCTGCTCTGGCACGAGGCGATCGTGTTCGCCATGCTCAAGGTCGTCGCCGTCGCGATCACGATGGGAGGCCGGATGGGCGGCGGGGTGTTTTCACCGTCGCTGATGCTGGGCGCGCTGACGGGCCTGGCTTTCGGGCTGATCGCCACGGGTCTCTTCCCGGACCAATCCGGCACGGCCACGCTCTACGCGCTGGCTGGAATGGGCGCGGTCGCGGCAGCCGTACTGGGCGCACCGATTTCGACCACGCTGATCGTGTTCGAACTCACCGGGGACTGGCAGACGGGTCTTGCCGTGATGGTGTCCGTCTCCATGTCCACCGCGGTTTCCGCGCGCCTCGTAGATCGGTCGTTCTTCCTCACCCAGCTTGAGCGGCGCAACGTGCATTTGGCTGCCGGGCCGCAGGCCTATCTTCTGGCGATGTTCCGTGTTCAGGGCGTGATGCGCAAACCGACTGATGCAAACGCCGCCGACGAAGAGGCGTGCCTCGCGATGATCGAGCAGGGGCTTTACGTGCAGGTACAGGCGACGCTGGAAACCGCGCTTCCGCTCTTCGACAAGTCAGGCGTGGCGTTCCTGCCGGTGGTCCGGCTTGAGGGAGAAGACAACGCGCCCGTGTTGCAGGGCGCGCTGTTTCATGTCGATGCGCTCAAGGCCTATAACCGCGCCTTGGCGGCCACGGCTGAGGAAGAGCACAGCTAGCTGACAGGTCAGACCTGTTCGACCTGCACGCCGTCCTGAACGTAGAAGGCAAGGTGGTCCTTGATCTCGGACACTTCGTCTTTCGGGTTTTCATAGCTCCAGACCGCGTTCTTGTAGGTCATGCTTTTGGACATGATGTCGAAATAGGTGGCGGTTCCCTTGTGCGGGCAGGTCGTGCTGTGATCCGACGCATCCAGAAACGCCATCGCGATATCGCCACGGGGGAAATAGATCACGAAGGGCATGTCGCCTTCCGTCAGTTCGAGCGCATTGCTGCTCTCGCCGATCACCGCCCCCCCTGCGCGGACAACCCAGGTTCCTTCTGCCGGTCTGATCGTAATGTGTTTCTGCATGATCCATCCCTTTTGAGTGCGGTGTACCGGCGTTCCCGGGTCAATGTAAATGATCTTGGTCAGATCGGCGCGCAGGCCTGCGCCAGCCAGGTCGAGACGTCGCCATCGACCAAAGGTCCGATCCGTGCCAGCACATCGGCGTGGTAGGCATTGAGCCACTCTCGCTCCGCGGCGGTCAGCAAGCCGGTTTCCACCAGACGTGTGTCGATCGGTGCGTAGGTCAACGTTTCGAAGTGCAGCATCTCGGGCACGGTTTGCTCTGGCAGGGCGGGGGCCTCCTCCACGACGACGAGGTTCTCGATCCGAATGCCGAACGCCCCTTCCTTGTAGAAGCCCGGTTCGTTCGACAGGATCATTCCGGGCATGAACGGCACCGTGCCCGTGCGCGCAAGGCGCTGTGGTCCTTCATGCACGCTGAGATAGGATCCCACACCGTGTCCGGTGCCATGGCCGTAATCCAGACCATGCTCCCAGAGTGAGACACGCGCCAGCGCATCCAGATCGCGCCCGGCCAGCCCCTTGGGCCAGCGCAGCCGCGAGATCGCGATCATGCCCTTGAGCACCAGCGTGAAGGCGCGTTTTTCTTCCTCGCCCGCCGGGCCGATTGCAATGGTGCGGGTGATATCCGTTGTCCCGTCGACATATTGTCCGCCGCTGTCCACAAGCAAAAGCCCGTGCTCGACCTTTCGATTGGTCTTCTCGGTCACCCGGTAATGCACGATGGCCCCGTTCGGCCCCGCCCCGGAGATCGTGTCGAAACTGATGTTACGCAGCGCGTTGGTCGCGGCGCGTTCCGATTCGAGGTGCCTGACCACGTCGATCTCGGTCAGGCTGCCTACGGGTTGCCGATCCAGCCAGCACAGGAACCGCGCCATTGCCGCACCGTCGCGCAAATGCGCGGCGCGGGCACCGTCAAGCTCGGCTTGGGTCTTGCAGGCTTTGGGAAGCGCGCAGGGATCCTGCGCTTCGATCACCTCGGTCCCCGCCTCGCGCAATGTGTCCGCGACGATCACCGGGCAACTTGCCGGGTCGATCCGCACCGGACCTTCGATGGAGGCAAGAACGGGCAAAAACGCATCGACCGGCGCGATCCTGACCTTCGGCCCAAGGTGGTCGCCCAGATTGGCCAGCTTGGCCTCGTCCACGAAAAACGTGACCTCACCCTCCGCGTGCAACAGCGCGAACCCGTGTACAAACGGCACGCGCGGCAGGTCGTTGCCGCGGATGTTCAGCAGCCAGCAGATGCTGTCGGGCAAGGTGAGCACCGCGCAGGACGCCGGTGCAAGGGTCTCGGCCAACCGCGCGATCTTGGCATCATGTGTCTCGCCGGTCAGCTCGACAGGCTGCACGAAAGCGAGTGTGGCAGGCGGCGGGGGCTGGTCCTCCCAGATGCGATCCACAAGATTGGCCGAGCGCCGGAATTCGATGTTGCCCGGAGCGGGTTCGAGCTCTCGCACCTGCGACACCGTGTGCAGCCACGGATCGAACCCGATCACCGCGTCCGCATCGGCGTTCCGCGCGACCCACTCCGTCAGCGACACCTCTGGCCAGTCCACCGGCATGAACGCCTCGGCCACCTGCGCGCGCACCTGCACGCGGTACCGGCCATCGACAAAGACCCCGGCCTTGTCGTGCAAGGCGACACAGAACCCCGCCGACCCGGTGAACCCTGTCAGCCAGGCAAGACGGCTGTCACGCGCGGGCACATATTCGCCTTGGTGTGCGTCGGCCCGGGGGATGATGAACCCGTCCAGCTTTTCCCGTTTCAGCTCCTCGCGCAGTGCGGCAAGCCGGGGCGGGCCCTGTTCGGGGGACGAGGTCTCGGTGAAGCTTTGGAACATGGACGCATCTCTCTGAATTTTCTGTCAACCAAACCGGAAAGTTGAACCATGGCAAGCCCCCGTCGAACACGGCTTTGGGGCGCTTCCCGTGTTTCTTCTCTTTCCAATTACGCACAAAACGCGGCCCGCAGGGCCGCGTCTGTCGGACCGGCGCAGCCGGTCCGATCCGCCCGGTCAGCTCGCGCGCTTGATGCCCATGAACCGGGCGCGCGCCCGGGGATCGCTGTCGAACAGTGACGCCAACTGTTCCGTCATCGCTCCGGCCAGCTGTTCCACATCCGTGATCGTCACAGCGCGTTCGTAGTAACGGGTCACGTCATGGCCGATGCCGATGGCCAGCAATTCGACCTGACGGCGACGCTCGACCATGGCGATCACATCGCGGAGGTGCTTTTCAAGGTAGTTCGCCGGGTTCACCGACAATGTGCTGTCGTCCACCGGCGCACCGTCGGAAATCACCATGAGGATCTTGCGCGCCTCGGAGCGGTGCAGCATCCGCCGATGCGCCCATTCCAGTGCCTCGCCGTCGATGTTCTCCTTGAGCAACCCTTCCTTCATCATCAGGCCAAGGTTCGACCGCGTCCGACGCCAAGGCGCATCGGCGCTTTTGTAGATGATGTGGCGCAGGTCGTTCAGGCGGCCGGGTTGCTGTTCTCGCCCCTCGTTCAGCCACTTTTCACGGGCCTGTCCGCCTTTCCAAGCGCGCGTGGTGAAGCCAAGAATCTCCACCTTGACCGAACACCGCTCCAGCGTGCGCGCAAGAACATCGGCGCAGATCGCGGCAATGGAAATGGGTCGCCCGCGCATGGAGCCGGAATTGTCGAGCAGGAGCGTCACCACCGTGTCGCGGAACTCGGTGTCTTTTTCGACCTTGAAGGACAGCGGCGTCGTCGGGTTGGCCACCACGCGCGCAAGGCGTCCCGCGTCAAGGATGCCTTCCTCCAGATCGAACTCCCACGACCGGTTCTGTTGTGCCTGAAGGCGACGTTGCAGCTTGTTGGCCAGACGGCTGACGGCGCCTTTCAACGGCTCAAGCTGTTGATCCAGATAGGCACGCAGGCGTTCCAGCTCGACCGGCTCGGCCAGTTCTTCGGCCAGGATTTCCTCATCATGGGTCGAATCGAACACCTTGTAATCGGGATCGGCTTCCGAGATCGGGGCAGGGGGCGGCGGTTCGAGCGGCGCTTCGCCGTCGGGCATCTCGGCCTCGTCGCTCAGTTCCTGATCGGCCATCTCGTCCATCGAGACCTGCGCCTGGCTCGGGTCCTGCGTCTCGTCCTGGCTCGACTCGGGGCTGGCCTCGGTGTCCTGCTCCTGATCGTCGTCCTGGCCGGTGCTGTCGGGTTCCTGCTCGTCGTCGCTGCCTTCTTCGGCCTGATCCTGCGCTTCGTCGTCCACCTCGTCCGGGTCGTCGCCCAACTGGTCGCCATAGCCAAGATCGGTGATCACCGCGCGGGTGAACCTGGCGAATGCGGCCTGATCGTTGAGCACGTCTTGCAGGTTTTCCAGCGTGCCACCCGCCTGGTTCTCGATGAAGCCCCGCCATAGGTCCATGACGTTCTGGGCACCCTCCGGCAGCTCGCGCCCCGTCGCGAGATGGCGCACGAGATAGCCCGCCGCCGCTGGCAATGGCGCATCGGAGGCGTCGGTGATCTGGTCGTAGCCTCGGCGCATGGCGTCATTGCCGATCTTGGCGTCGATATTCCCGGCGGTGCCGGGCATGTCCCGCGCGCCCATCGCCTCGCAGCGCGCGGTTTCCATGGTTTCGTACAGCTCTCGGGCCAGATCGCCCTGCGGCGCATAGCGCGCGTGCGTTCCGGCATCGTGGTAGCGGCGATACATCGCCATCGCATCCGCTGTCCCGCGCGCCAGAAGCACCTCGTCGCGGGTCAACCGCCGGCTGATCTGCGGCAGCCGCATCGCGTCGCCGGAAATACCGGCGGGGTCCACTGAATAGCTGACCGTCAGATCCGGGTCGCGGGCCATGACCTTGGTCGCTTCTGCCAGGGCTTTCTTGAACGGATCGGCGGGGTTGTCGGTCGGTTTGCTCATGCGGCCAATCTATCGTTTCCACAGCGCGGGACAATCGCGAAAGCGCCGAAAGGTGGCCCGACGGAAAAAATTGAAACCAACTCCCCGACCCCGCGTTTTCTCTCATGACGGGGCCACGTCACGGAAACAGCAATGGAGGCGAAAATGACACCGAAGGTGATCACATCGACGGCGCTGTCCCTGATCGTGGCGATGGGCGCAACGACAGCAACAGCGCAGACCCAGTCTTCCGACACCAACGCGTCGGATCAGACGATGACGGAGAAGATCGAGGCAGCGGATGCGCCAGACACCGCAGAAACTGACCCGATGAATGAACGGGAACGCAGCAGCACGCAAATGGCGCAGTCGCAGGATCAGACGCAGGGCGCTGCGATCCTAGACTTGCAATCCCTGAGCCACGACATTTACGAGCGCGGCTACCGGCAAGGTTACATCCGTGGCGTGCAGGAAGCGCGTCAGGACTTCGCCATGCAGATGAGATATATGGCGAAACGCGACCAGTTGATGGAAAACTATCAGGATTGGGAAATGACCCAATCGGTTGGGTCAAATTCCGATGAGGCCCAGAACGATCAGACTGACATGATGAACAGTGGCAGCGCGACCGAGAACCAGCAGACCGCTGGGGCTGCGGGCAATTCCGAAGCGTCGAGCTCGGACATTGAAACCAACATGCGCAGCAACATGATGCGCGCCCGGCCCGGTGGGTCCATCGTCATTCTGCCCGCCGGTATCTCGCCCGAACGATTTATCGAAAACCTCGTCGACAGCCGTCGCGAGGCGCTCGGGGAAAATTCAGAAAACTGATTGGGCTTTGATCCGATTTGACCAAGACGCGGCTCAATTGGGCCGCGTTTTCGCATCTGCAACAACGTAACTAGACAATTGAGCCGTTAGCGCAGGTCCCGAGTTTCCGGATGGCGTGTTGCGAAGTCCTGGCATGTTTGGTTAAGCCGCTCGAAGATGTCCCGGCTTTGTGCGTCGCCATTGTAGATATAGCTTTCCATCAGACGCGCCATCAACGGACGCTGAGCGGCGATGTAGGTTTCGACCTCGGACTCCGTGCCGGCCAATCTCAGCGCCACCTCCCGAAAGGCCTCGGCCGCGCGAAGATCACTTGGGTCGAAGTCGAGATACGGTGAGACCTTGGCATAATCCGTATATCTGAACCAGAACGCCGCACATTGTGCTGCGGGGTAGATTGCGTCTTGCGCCGTGGCGACAGACCCCGCGCTCAGGAATGCCGCAAGGACCGCCGCATGTCCGCCGCGTTGCGCAGCGGACATCATCGCCGTCTGCTGCGCGCGATTACCCAATACTCAACGATGCCGCGCTTTCGGGCAGTTCTTCGTCAAAGCAGCGCTGATAGAATTCCGCCACGGTCTGCCGCTCCAGCTCATCGCATTTGTTGAGGAACGACACACGGAAGGCGTAGCCTACATCGCGGAAAATTTCGGCGTTTTGCGCCCAGGCGATCACGGTCCGGGGGCTCATCACTGTGGAGAGATCGCCCGACATGAACGCCGTCCGCGTGAGGTCCGCCACCGTCACCATCTGACGAACGGTCTTGCGGCCTTTCTCGGTATTGTAATGCGGCGCTTTGGACAGAACGATCGAGGTCTCTGCATCGATCGACAGATAGTTCAGCGTCGCCACAAGCGACCAACGGTCCATCTGGCCCTGATTGATCTGCTGCGTGCCGTGATAGAGGCCCGTCGTATCGCCGAGACCCACGGTGTTGGCCGTGGCGAAAATGCGGAAATACTTGTGCGGGGTGATGACTTCGTTCTGGTCAAGCAGCGTCAGCTTGCCGTCGGTTTCCAGAACCCGTTGAATCACGAACATCACGTCGGCGCGGCCCGCGTCGTATTCGTCGAACACGATGGCTGTCGGGTTGCGCAGCGCCCAAGGCAGGATGCCTTCCTGGAATTGCGTCACCTGCTTGCCGTCCACCAGCTTGATCGCGTCCTTGCCGATCAGGTCGATCCGGCTGATGTGGCTGTCGAGGTTGACGCGCACGCAGGGCCAGTTCAGCCGCGCGGCGATCTGCTCGATATGGGTCGATTTACCCGTGCCGTGATAGCCCTGGATCATCACACGGCGGTTGTTGCGGAAGCCCGCGAGAATCGCCAGCGTCGTATCCGGGTCGAACTTGTAGGTGCTGTCGATGTCCGGCACGCGGTCGGTCCGCTCCGGAAAACCGTGGACAATCATGTCCGTATCAATGCCAAACACCTCGCGCGCGGAAATTTCTTCTGTCGGTTTGGCGTTGATGTCGATCGTCCCGTCGGCCATGTTGCGGACATCCTTCTCAGCTTGGGGGTTTGCGCTCGTTTCGTGCAACATAATGGCGGGAGGGGCAAGGGAAAGGGCACGGAAATCCTGTGATGACGCCGCAAGAAGAGGTGGAACACCTGATTGCCCGTGTGGCGATGGGGGACCGCGCAGCCTTTACCAGCCTGTATGACAGGACCTCCGCGAAACTTTTTGGCGTCTGCCTGCGTGTGTTGAATGATCGCGCAGAAGCCGAGGAGGTTTTGCAGGAGGTATTCGTGACGGTGTGGAACAAGGCGGACAGCTACAAGGTGAACGGGTATTCCCCGATGACCTGGCTGATCACGATCACCCGCAACCGCGCGGTGGATCGGCGCCGCGTGCTCAAGCGCCCTCCGGCGCCGATCGAAACCGCCGACCTGATGCCCGACAGCAAACCAGGCCCTGAAGCCTCGGCCGTGGCTGCCTCCGATGCGCGTCACATTCGCGCGTGCATGGACGAGTTGCCCCGCGCCCGGGCACATCTGGTGCGCCGGGCATATCTGGATGGTGACAGCTATGCCGACCTGGCCGAAGCGACCGGAGTCAACCTGAACACGATACGGACATGGCTGCGTCGTAGCCTGATCGCCTTGCGTGAGTGTTTGAGCCGATGACGGATCTGACCACACCACCCCGCGGCCCGGAAGACGACGATCCGCGCGCCCTGGCGGCGGAATACGCGCTGGGCCTTCTCACCGAGGAAGAGCGCACGGCGTTCGAGGCGCGCATGGACGCGGAGCCCGACCTTCGAGCCGAGGTCGCGTCGTGGCAGGAGCATTTTGCCACTCTCGTCATTGACGATATCGAAGAGGTCGCACCCTCCGCCCAATTGAAGACCCGGTTGGACGCGAAACTCTTTTCCTCGCGCGAACCGTCCTTCTGGCAACAAATCTGGCCCTATGGCCTTGGCGGGATCGCGGCGGCGCTGGTGCTTTGGGCGGCGATCACCTTCGGTGTCGTCACTCCGGAAGAGGACGCGCTTCGGGCCGATCTGGTGGCCGAGCTTGCCCCCACGCCCGATGGTGATGGGTTGAGCCTGCGTGCGGAAGTCGACACGACACTTGGCGCGGTTCAGGTGATCCGCGCGACCGGCGCGCCGCCAGAGGGGCGGGTGTTCGAGCTTTGGCTGATCGCGGGCGACGCGGCCCCGGTGTCGCTGGGGCTTCTGGACGAGGACGCAAGCACGATCATTGACCTGCCGGAAAACCTTCTCGCACTTCTGCCCGGTGCATTATTGGCGATTTCCGACGAACCGCCGGGTGGGTCCCCGACGGGGGCGCCGACAGGTGCCGTCCGTGCAGCGGGTCCGCTCACGTCGACGTGATGAACCTGTGACCGGCTGATCTGAAACTTCGGGAATGTGGCCCCCGTGTCTTCGTTCGACCCGCTTGGAACCCCAGCGGGAAAACTGGAGGACGACATGACATTCAAGACCCTGATCACCACCACCCTTGCTGCCACGACCCTTGCCGGCGCTGCTCTCGCCGAAAGCCACGCGGGCACCGACAATCCGATGGTCGGGGGTGCGGCCATGTTCCCGGACAGAACCATCGTTGAAAACGCGGTGAACTCTGCCGATCACACCACCCTCGTCGCGGCGGTTCAGGCCGCCGATCTCGTGGATACGCTCAACAGCGAGGGGCCGTTCACCGTGTTCGCGCCCACGAACGCTGCCTTCGCGATGATTTCCGAGGACTCGCTGACTGCCCTGTTGCAGCCCGAAGCGAAGGCACAGCTTGCGCAAATTCTCACCTGTCACGTGGTGGCGGCCAATGCCATGTCCGACGCCATCGCGGGCATGATCGCCGATGACGGCGGTACGCATCCGGTCCAGACCGTCGGCGGCTGCACGCTTCAGGCCAAGATGGACGGATCGACCATCACGCTCACCGATGAAAACGGGCGCGAGGCCAATGTGACGATCGCCGATGTGCGTCAATCGAACGGTGTGATCCATGTGATCGACCGCGTGCTTTTGCCGGCTCAGTAAGCCCTCGACCCCCATCTCGGGGCGCAGGAGATCGCGCAAAAGTGTGTGCCCCGGCCTTGCGTGCGCGCAGGTCGGGGCACCATCTTTCAGGTAATTTAAGGAGGACATCATGTTGAGACGACATTTCCTGCAATCCGCAGCCGCCGTTTTAGGCTTTGGCGCGATGACGAAAACCGCAGGCGCGGCTGAAGGCACGTTCGAAGTGACCCGCAGCGAGGCCGAATGGAAAGCCATGCTCACGCCACTGGAATATCGCGTCATGCGAGAAGAGGGCACGGAACGCGCGTTCACCTCGCCACTCAACGACGAAAAGCGCGCGGGCATGTTCCACTGCAAGGGATGCGATCTGCCGCTTTATGCGTCCGAGCACAAATACGACAGCGGCACCGGCTGGCCGAGTTTCTGGCAGGCGCAAGCCAATGCCATCGAAACCAAGCCGGACCGCTCACTGTTCATCACCCGCACGGAATGCCACTGCCGCCGCTGCGGCAGCCACCTTGGCCATATTTTCGATGACGGTCCCCAGCCGACCGGCAAACGGCATTGCATCAACGGGGTAAGCCTGACCTTTCAAGCTGCGTGACGGGCGCGGGATTTTCGAAAATCCCGCGTAAACTCTTGCAAGAGTTTACCGCCTCACACGCCGCGCGCGCCCAATCCCAGTTGCATCAGGGTCGTTCGCACCGGTTTGAGCGTATAAAGCGCGTCCAGCCCCTTCGCGCGCATGTCACGCAACGGTTGGGCGCTGAGCATGGATGTCCGGTTCAAAAGCGTGATCCCCGCAACGCGCGCCCGGATGTCCGCGATCCGCTTTTGATGGTAGGCGTCCAACATGGCGCGGTTGCCAAGTTCCGTGCCTGACTGCCGCGCGAGATCGCGCAGGACGCTCAGGTCCTTGAGGCTCATGTTCAAACCCTGTGCCCCGATGGGCGGCACCACATGCGCCGCTTCAGCGACCAGCGCGATCCGTTCGCCACTCAGACGGTCTGCATGTTGGCTGATGATCGGCCAGATCGTCCGGCGTGACGCCAGCGTCAGTGGACCGAAGAGGCTACAGGAGCGCGTGGTCATCGCCGCCTCGAATTCCTCTGGACCGAGCGCCATCAGGGCTTCGGCCTTTGGCCCTTCTTCCATCCAGACAATGGCCGAAGAGGGACGGCCGTCCAGATCGGGCAAAGGCACAAATGTAAACGGCCCGCCGGTGCGGTGGATCTCGGTCGACACGTTGTCATGCGGGATCGGTTGCGTGACAGCAAAGGCCAAGGCCTTTTGTCCGAACCGCGTGGTCTGCACGTCGATACCGGCGGCGCGCCGCATGGGAGAGTTCCGTCCGTCAGCCGCGATCACCAGCTTGCAGCGCACCTTCGTGCCGTCGCTCAGCCCGACGCGCGCCTCGGCTTCGCGTGTGAAAAGCGACGTGGTCCCGATCCCTGCGCGGAACGCCACGGTGTCGAGGCCGTCGAGATGCGCGACGAATTCGCGGCGCAACAGCCAGTTCGGCAAGTTCCATCCGAAGGGCAAATCCGAGATGTCGGAGGCGTTGAATTCTTTGGTGACCCGCGCTTTCGGGACCTCGCCACCCGCATCGACGATCCGCATCACCTGAAGTGGCATGGCGTGAGCCTGCAAACGCGACCACAGGCCGATTTCGTCCAGAAACGCCTGCGCCGGTTGCAGGAAGGCCGTGGTGCGCAGGTCGGCCCCTTCTGCCTCGCGGTCGGTGACGGGCGGCGCGGGATCGAGGCACAAAACGGTGTAGCCTACCGCACCAAAAGCGGCCGCTGCGGCGAGACCGGCGATCCCGCCGCCCGAGACTACGATGTCGTATTCCATGCCAATCCCTTCGATCCCTTACGCTCTGCCCACATTAACGTGGCGCGTCGAAAACAGCGATGCGTCAGTGCGCCCGCATCATTTGCCGACGGTGATCAGGATCAGTGTCACCATCACGACAGGAACCATCGCCAGCGCAATCATGCTCAACGCCACGATGCCCCATTTCATCACCGCAAGAACAACGAGGGTGAACAGCGCGACCAGCAGATAATAGATCGTATCGGACGATCCTTCCTTCAGATCGCGCGCCACCCAGCCGATCACCGGAATGGAATAGAAGGGGTTGCGGCGGCATGACGGCAGCGGTTCGGAAACAGACATTTGAGACCTCTTTTTAATCTATCTGTCACTTAGGAACCCGGCAGCGATCTGAAACTGCCAAATTGCCGCAATGCAGAAGATTTAAGCTCAGGTGAGCCGGGCGAGGAATGCCGTGAGGTCAGAGGTATGGTGGTGGATATGCTCTGCCTCGATCGCGTCGGGGGCCACGTGGACCGTGCGCATACCCATCGCATGCGGTGCAGCCAGGTTGCGCGGGTCGTCTTCGAACATGGCTGCCGATCTGGTGTCGACCCCGTCACGCCCGAACACGCGCTCGAAGGCGCTGCGCTCGGGCTTCGGGTGGTAGTCGGCATGTTCCACGCCGTAGACCGCATCGAATATCCCGTTGAGCCCGCGCGCCCGCAGCACGTTCTCTGCATAGGGGGCCGAGCCGTTGGTGTAGACGATCTTGCGTCCGGGAAGGTTCTTGATCAGCGAGGCGAGATAGGGATCTGCGGACAGAACGGTGAAGTCGATATCGTGCACGTCGTGCAGATAGGGCGTCGGGTCCACGTCATGCTCGCGCATCAATCCCGCCAGCGTGGTGCCGTAGGTCTTCCAATAATCGACCCGAAGGGCGTTGGCGCGGTCCCGGTCCACACCGACAGCGTCCATAACGAACTTTGTCATCCGCACCTCGATCTGGTCGAACAGCCGAACGGCGGGCGAATAAAGGGTGTTGTCGAGATCGAACACCCAGTGACGCACATGAGAGAAAGCGGACTTGACCATGCCGCCGAACTTAGGCGGCCGCGAGGGGCGCGGCAATGGCTCAACTTGCGTCTTTTGGCAGACCGGCGCTATCGTGCGGAAACTTGAACAAGGACCGCGCGGTATGAAAGATGTGAAGCCTCCTCAGAAGGACGCGTATTCCTCCATCCTAGAAGCCATCGATGTCGGCATCTATCGACCGGGCGACCGGCTGGTGGAGAGCGATCTGGCCGAACGGTTCGGCATGTCGCGCACCCCGATCCGGGAAGCGTTGCAACGGCTCGAAACGCAATCGCTGCTCACGCGTGATGGGCGGTCGCTCATCGTGGCCTCTCTCGATCACAACCAGATGGCCGAGCTTTATGTCGTGCGCACCGAACTCGAAGGTCTGGCCGCGCGTCTTGCGGCGCGCCATGCGACCGAGGAAGAGGTGCAGGTTCTACAGGACATGGTCCACGACGACCGTGCGCTTCTGGATGATCCATCCGCATTGGCGCGCGCCAATCGTCGGTTTCACAAGCAGATCCACCTCGCATCCCACAACCGGTTTCTGGTTCAGCAACTCGACCTCGTGCATCGCTCGATGGCGCTCATGGCGACGACATCACTGGCCGCTCAGGGGCGGGGAGAGATCGCGTTGGCCGAGCATCAGGCCATCGTGGACGCGATCACCCAACGCGACGAGGACGCCGCCTACAAGGCGCTGCGCGACCACATCTCGGTGGCTTTCGTGACGCGGCTCAAGCTCGACTCCCTGTCCAAGGACTGAACAGCGTCACCGCCGCGTCGTGTGGATGTCGCCGCCGGGCACGTCCGGCGCGGCGATGCCGTGCTGGGTCTTGTCCCAGTAGAACGGTTTGAAGATCAGTTCGGACCACGCCTTGTAGACGGCGAACACCCCCATCGGGAAGTAAAGGAACATCATCGGGACCCATTGCATCAGCTGTTCGTGCTGCGTGCGTCCCACCGCTACAAAGCCGATGAGCAGCGAAATCAGCTCTGTCAAAAGAAAGAGGGCCAGAAGGCCCCCTGTCCATGCCGCCGGAAACATCTCCATGAACGGCGTCGAGAATCCGAATAAGACCAGCCAGAAAGACCAAAGCGCGGGCGCGAGCGTGAATTGCAGGATCGTCGTCAGAAAGAAGAACTGGAACCCGAGGAATTTGCGAAGCCCCAGATCGCGCAGGAGCCTGAAGGGCCGTTTCATATGCACCAGATAGGTGACGATGTACCCCTTGAGCCATCTTGACCGCTGCTTGATCCAGGAAATGAACCTGTGGTTCGCCTCTTCTCGGGTGACGGTCGGGATCAGGATGGTCCTGTAGCCGAAGCGCGACAGCCTGATCCCGAGATCCGCATCTTCGGTCACGTTATGGGCATCCCAACCGCCGACCTGTTGCAATGCGCTGCGTTTGAGATAGACCGTCGTGCCGCCCAAGGGGATCGGCAGACCCAGACGTGCGGCACCGGCCAGAACGATCCGGAACCAGGTCGCGTATTCGATGGTGAAACACCGCGAGATCCAGTTCGATCGCGTGTTGTAGAAATCGAGGATTCCCTGCACGCAGGCGACATCGTCGGGCGCCAGGTGAAACGCTTCGACCACGCGTTCGATCTGGTCGGTCGCGGGCGCATCCTCGGCATCGAGGATCCCGACGATATCGCCGCGGGTGTGACCCAGCGCATAGTTCAAGGCGCGGGGTTTGGTTTTCAGCTCTGCGTCGGGCACGACCACGACGCGCATCCATGCAGGGAGGGACAGGTCCCCGATCATATTGCGGGTCAGGTTGTCCTTTTCCTCAAGCACCAGAACCACATCGAGCAGCGATTTCGGATAGGTGAGGCGCGACAGGCGCTGCACCAGACTGTTGGCTATGCTTGCCTCGTTGAACAGCGGCACGATCAAGCTCACCACCGGTTTTTCGGCCAAGGGCACGTGAACCGGTTTGTCGGGTGGCTTCTTGTACCCGGCAAAGAAAACCGCGATCTTAAAGGTGACACAAGCCAGCAGGTTCGCCACAGCGACGAGGGTAATTCCCGCAAAAAACACGTTGGGAAAGAAAAATATGAGGGCAAGGCTGACCCCGAAGAACAGTGATGCGAGAATCCCGCGCCTCCAGGTCAGCTTGTTGATGTCGCGGCAGCTGTAATCGTCTGCCACAAGTGTTTCCGCCCGCTCGGCCAGGTAATCGCTGTGCTGGGCCATGATGACGGTGATCAGATCGTCTTCGGACGCTTCGGCAAACAGGACCGGCCCGATCTGGTGTTCGAGCATATCGCGCAATTGCGTCCGATCGCGGTTCGGTGTGACGCCGATCAGGGTCGCTTCGCCCACCATCCCCCAAGGGTAAACGCGGTGTTCGAGGCAGAATTTCGGTGGGAGGAGGTGCGCCAGCCTCTCGTCCGGCGGGTTGGTTTCAGGTTTGAGCCGTCGTCGACTGATCGCGAGGTTGCGCGCCTCGCGCAAGACGCTGTCTGAAAGCCGTTCGGACGCAATGGGCTGTGTGCGTGCCGATGGCGCCAGAACGAAGGGCGAGTCGGTCGCATCTTTGATTGAAAAGGACATCGTACCCCCGGTTCTGGCCGGGGGTCAGCTAATCGCGTGTCGGTTAACTTGCGGTTAACGCGGCCTAAACCTTTTCCGTTTTGTGCGCCGCCATCGAGTTCGCGAAGCGTTCGAACAGGTAAAAGCTGTCCTGCGGACCGGGGCTCGCCTCGGGGTGCTGCTGGACCGAGAATACAGGGCGATCCGCCATGCGGATCCCGCAATTCGATCCGTCGAACAGCGACACATGGGTTTCAAGCACACCCGTGGGAAGGCTCTGGCTGTCCACGGCAAAACCGTGGTTCATTGAGGTGATCTCGACCTTGCCGGTCTCGGTGTCCTTGACCGGGTGGTTCGCACCGTGATGGCCGTGGTTCATCTTGACGGTCTTCGCCCCAAGCGCGAGCGCCAGCATCTGATGGCCGAGGCAGATGCCGAACATCGGCAGGTCGGTGTCCTTGAGAATTGTCCGGATCATCGGCACGGCATATTCGCCGGTTGCCGCAGGATCGCCGGGTCCGTTGGATAGGAAGACCCCATCGGGATTATGCGCCAACACTTCTTCCGCGGTCGCCGTCGCGGGCAGAACGGTCACATCGCACCCGGCACTGGCAAGACAGCGCAGGATGTTCCGCTTTGCACCGTAGTCGATGGCCACGACCTTGTGCTTGGCATCGGTCTGGCGAACGTAGCCCTCGGGCCAGGCCCACCGCATCTCGTCCCAGCGATAGGATTGCGCGCAGGTGACGTTCTTGGCAAGGTCGAGCCCCTCCAGGCCGGGGAACGCGCGTGCCTTCTCGACCAATGCGGCAATGTCGAACGTGCCTTCGGGATTGTGCTCCAACGCGACATGCGGTGCGCCGAGCTGCCGGATGGCGCGGGTCAGCCGCCGCGTATCCACGCCGCCGATCGCAATCCGCCCACGCGCCGAGAGCCAGTCACCAAGCTCTTGCACCGCGCGCCAATTGGAGCTTTGCGTCGGCATCCATTTCACCACCATACCTTCGGCCACCGGATCGGCGGTTTCGTCGTCATCCGGGTTCACGCCGACATTGCCGATATGGGGAAAGGTGAAGGTCACGATCTGCCCGGCATAGGACGGATCGGTCATGATCTCCTGGTAGCCTGTCATGGCGGTGTTGAAGCACAGCTCGGCCACGGAGGTGCCGACAGCGCCAAAGCCCTGACCGTAAAAGATCGTCCCATCCGCAAGGGCAAGGCAGGCGGTCGGGGTGTCGTTGGTAAGCTGGGCCATGGCGCGACTCCGCAGGGGGTTAAATCTCCGGGAAACTACGGGTGCGGTGCCCTGCGGTCAAGGGAGGGTCGAAATTGTGATTAATAGCCTTTTCAATGACTTAGCCGAAATCACGCAGACTTGCGTCGAAACGGCTCCTCGCTTACTGTGCCCGCTCGTTCAACCATGGGATAGGAATTCATGGACCTTCGTACCCGGCTCAACACGTCGATCAAACAGGCGATGCGCGACAAGGACAGCGCGCGGCTGTCGACCCTTCGCCTGATCAATGCTGCGATCAAGGACCGCGATATTGCGGCGCGCGGCGAGGGCAACGAAGATGGGGTCGGAGACGACGAAGTTCTTGCGATCCTTGGGAAAATGGTCAAGCAACGCAGGGACACCGCCAAAACCTACGAAGAGGGTGGGCGGCTCGATCTGGCCGAACGCGAGCTCGCCGAGATCGAGGTGATCGAGGAATTCCTGCCGCGCAAGCTGTCGGATGACGAGGTTGCCAGCGCCGTGGATGCCGCCGTTGCCGAGACCGGAGCATCCTCGATCCGGGACATGGGCCGCGTCATGGGCGCGCTCAAGGCGAAATATACCGGCCAGATGGATTTCGGCGCAGTCGGCCCGATGGTCAAAGACCGTCTGTCCAACATCTGATTTTGCCGAAATAAGCGACCGTTTCTGTCAACGGAAACGGCGCGATGCGTCAACGCATCGTGGGCCCGACCGTCTCTAGACCGAAATCGCGCCTGATCTCTGCAAGAGTGGCATCGTCTGTGACCTTGAAACGCTGCACGAACCGCGTCTTGTACCCAATCCGCCCACGGCGCGCGCCGAAGTTTCCCCCGTGGTTTAGCATGTAAAGCACCGATGGTCGCGACAATGGTGCCAAGGGCTGACCGGCCAGTGCGGCGAGATAGGGAAACATCCGGTGCTCGTGCTGTGTCATCTCTGCGATGAAGGCCGTCGAGGCGGGTTCCGACGGATCATGATACACCGCCGCACAACTGCCGCAGAGTTTCCAGAACGGCTTGCGCATGGGGGCAGACCAACTGCGCGTGTCCGCCACTCCGATGTCGCCGGCACTGACGTCCATCACGTAGCCTGACTGCACCAGGTAGCCGCCCGGCTCCTGCCGCTCCAGCATCTCTCCCACCGCGCCCTGTCGCAGAAGGTCGTCCGCATCGAAGGACATCACGTAGCCCGGAGACGAGGTCAGATCGGGCAACGCCTTGCTCAACTGCCGCAGCTTGCGCCATTTGTCGTTGCCCGGGGTCGGGTCGGTGAAGGGCAGGTAGGTGATGCGCGGATCGTCGGGCAGATCAGGGCGCACCTGGCAGCAGATCGCGGCGGTCCAATCGGATCGGTCCTGCGCAAGAAAACCGTCAAGCGTGCTCCGCAACCGGGCCACCACCGCGTCCCAGTCACCAACGTGGTCCGGGCCAACGAGGGGCAGCAGGAAGGTCACTTGCTTGGGCGTCGCTTTCCGCACCGCAGCCCCGCGCAACGCCAACGCGGCGCGTTCTGACGGGACCATCTCAGAGGTTGGGTCTATCTTGCCAAGAAGCTGTGTCCGCAGCAGATGACGCGCGCGGATGTGTTTCGGGACGGCGGGAACCTGTGCCATGACGCCTCGGATCAGGGGGTGGCGATGCGCCGAACCTTTTCACTCAGCTCTGCGTACAGCTCTTTGCGTTCGTCTTCGCTCAGAAACGCGCCAATCTCAACCTCTCTTCCCGCACCGGAGAGCGTCACGTAATGCGGAACCGGGCCACCCTTGTGGTGCATGTTGACCTGCGTCCAGTAAGGGTTGCAGTGCCATTCCTGCGGCGCGCCCTTGAAGCTCTGCCGCGTCAGGTGCAAATCGTCGGGCGTCAGGGTCAGCACCTCGATGATCTGCAAATCCCGCTCGTTCCGGCGTAGCGCGTACCACATCGCACCAAGCGCCAGCAGCATGAACGGCAGGATGCCCCAGAGCAGCACTGTGCCGATCAGGCCGTAAAGCGGGATCGTGGACAGGGCGAAAATGCCAAGAATTGTCGCCGCAAACCCATGCGCGGGCAGCGATTGATGCGGCCAGAGGCGGAGTTCAGAGGTGTCTCCCGAGGTGTCGGTCCAAGTGTACGGCATCGTGGTTCAGTACCCCGTCAAAAGCATATCGCAGGCGCGGATGATGTCGTCCCGCTGATTGGCGGCAGAGCCGATATGTGTCTCCAGCTGCGGTAGTGTCAGGGTCGCAACTTGCAAAAGGTTCAAACGCAGTGACAGATCACCCAGCACGATACGCGGTGCAAGCCTGTCTATTGGCGTATCCGACCAATCCTCCGGCACCAAGCGAGCCACAACTCGAGTGGTGGCATCGGCGAGCAAGTCAGATTGGAGAACCAAGACATGGCTGCCGCTGTCAGCGCGGAAAACGTCAAACTGCTTCGCCATGTCTTACCACTGACGATATTTGGCGAGGGGCAGGCCTTCTTCTTCAACCCGTCGATTATATGCCTCGAACGCAGCCTTGTTCTCTTCCTTCCAGCGTTCGGCTTCCGCGCGGCGTACGTCTTCCTCAATTCCAGCTTCGGCCGCGCGTGAGATATTCACGCCAACGGCCTTCGCGCGGGCGATCAGGTCGGCATCGAGGCTGAGGCTGGTGGATTTGCGTGGCATGGGGCGTTCTCCTTTGCAGAAGATATACCGCAGAACCTACCCGCAAACAACGGTAGGTTCGATAGCAAAAGGCCCCGGCGTTTCCACCAGGGCCCTTGGTTCAGAAAACTCTTAGCTTAGTGCGCGTGGGTCTTTTCCCAGTCTTCCCGCTTCGGAAGCTGCTCGAACGTGTGTTCGGGCGGCGGGGAGGGCAGGGTCCATTCCAGCGTGTCCGCATATTCGTTCCACGGGTTCTTCGCGGTCTCGGCACGGCCCTTGGCAAGGCTCCATGCGATCACGCCGATGAAGAACAGGAACGAGGCGAAGGACAGGAACGCGCCCCAGCTCGAGATGTAGTTCCAGAAGGCAAAGGCTTCCGGATAATCGATGTAGCGACGGGGCATGCCCTGACGGCCCAGGAAGTGCTGCGGGAAGAACGTCAGGTTCGCACCGATGAAGAACGTCCAGAAGTGCAGCTTACCGGCCCATTCCGGGTACATCTTGCCGGTCATCTTCGGGAAATAGAAGTAGATGCCCGCGAAGATACCGAAGACGGCACCGAGGCTCATCACGTAGTGGAAGTGCGCAACCACATAGTAAGTGTCATGGTAGGCACGGTCCACGGCAGCCTGCGACAGGACGATGCCCGTCACACCACCCACGGTGAAGAGGAACAGGAAGCCGAACGCCCAGAGCATCGGCGTCTTGAACTCGATCGAGCCGCCCCACATGGTCGCGATCCACGAGAAGATCTTGACCCCTGTCGGAACCGCGATGACCATCGTCGCCAGCATGAAGTAGGACTGCTGGGTCAGCGACATGCCCACCGTGTACATGTGGTGCGCCCACACGACAAAGCCCAGTGCACCGATCGCGATGATCGCCCAGACCATCGGCAGGTAGCCGAAGACCGGCTTGCGGCTGAACGTGGCGACCACGTGGCTGATGATGCCGAAGGCCGGCAGGATCACGATGTAGACCTCGGGGTGACCGAAGAACCACAGGATGTGCTGGTAGAGAACCGGGTCGCCACCGCCTGCGGGATCGAAGAAGGTCGTCCCGAAGTTCCGGTCAGTGAGCAACATGGTGATCGCACCCGCCAGAACCGGCAGCGCCAGAAGGATCAGCCAGGCTGTGACGAAGATCGACCAGGCAAACAGCGGCACCTTGAAGAGCGTCATGCCAGGCGCGCGCATGTTCAGGAAGGTGGTGATCACGTTGATCGCACCCAGGATCGACGAGGCACCGGAAACGTGCACCGCGAAGATCGCGAGATCCATCGACATGCCGCCTTCATTGGTCGACAGCGGTGGATAGAGCACCCAACCCACACCCGAACCCAACTGACCGTTGCCGCCCGGTGCAAAGACCGAACAGATCGCCAGCGTCGTCCCGGCGACGAACAGCCAGAAGGACAGGTTGTTCAGACGCGGGAACGCCATGTCCGGCGCGCCGATCTGCAACGGCATGAAATAGTTGCCGAAACCGCCGAAAAGCGCCGGAATCACCACGAAGAACATCATCAGGATGCCGTGTCCGGTGATCAGAACGTTCCAAAGGTGTCCGTTCGGTGTACATTCGCCGACCGCTGCTGCGGTCAGGCGGGCGCCTTCCATACACATGTACTGAACCCCGGGGTTCATGAGCTCCATGCGCATGTAAACGGTAAAGGCCACCGAGATGAAGCCCGCGATACCGGCGGCGATCAGGTACAGAATCCCGATATCCTTGTGGTTCGTGGACATGAACCAGCGGGTGAAAAACCCGCGCTGGTCTTCATGCTCGTGGCCGTGAATGGCGGCGTCTGCCATATCTGCCTCCTGATGGTTCCCAATAAAAAAGCGCAAGGAATCTCCGTGCGCCATTTTTTCCATAGTCGTTTTAGAATGTGAGACCGGCGGCGGCAACGGATGTATTTGACGCAGATCAAACTTTATTGTCGCACTTTGATCTTGATGCGATGACCGCTTCTCAACGCATACCCTTAATAAATATACAATTTGTTCGAGATCGGGCGTTTTTGCCCGGTTTGCAGCCTCAAGAGCGACACGCCGCCGCGCTTGGAGCGTCGAAAACCACGTCAAAGCTCTGCTTCAACGCCACGTCCACATCGTCCATCGTCACCGGAAGACCAAGGTCGACGAGGGATGTCACACCATATTGCGTGATCCCGCAGGGCACGATGCCGTCGAAATGGCTCAGGTCTGGCTCCACATTGATGGAAATGCCATGAAAGCTCACCCATTTCCGCAAACGGATGCCGATGGCGGCGATCTTGTCTTCCGCGATTTTACCATCCGGTAAAAGTTTCTTGTCCGGCCGCTCGATCCAGACTCCGACGCGCCCGTCGCGGATATGCCCGGTCAGACCGAATTCGCCCAGTGTCGCGATCACCCAGCGTTCGAGATCCTGCACGAAACACCGCACATCCCGGCCACGCTTGCCGACATCGAGCATGACATAGACGACACGTTGGCCCGGTCCGTGATACGTGTACTGCCCCCCTCGCTTGGTGTCGTAGACCGGGAAGCGGTCCGGGTCCTTCAAATCCTCGATCCGCGCGCTGGTCCCGGCGGTGTAGAGCGGGGGATGCTCGAGCAACCAGATCAGCTCATCCGCAGAGCCATCCGCAATGGCCGAAGCCCGCGCCTCCATCACAGCGACCGCGTCATCGTAGTCGGTCAGGCCGTCCGAAATGATCCATTCGACACGTGTCGACATCACAGATTCCTTGACTCGCGAAACATTCTTTTCAGAATGGACGCAACTTTTATTCGAATTCCACTTGCACTGAACATTTTTTGAAAGGCTCCGCAATGATACCCCGCATATCCCTCAGCGCCATTCTCTCTCTTAGTCTTATCGCATCGCCTCTTCCGGCCATGGCCAACGACGCCTTGATCGGCGGGATCATTGGCGGCGTCATCGGTGGTGCGATCAGCAACAGCAACAAACGCGCGGCACCAAAGCGGACCTACACCAAGGCCGCCAAGCCGCGCTCGCCGGGAATCAGCAGCGCGCAACGCGAAGCGAACAGACAGACGCAAACGGCGTTGAATTACTTCGGGTTCAACTCAGGGACACCGGACGGGGTGCTGGGCCGTAACTCGCGGGCGGCGATCTCTGCCTACCAGGCCCATCTCGGATATTCGCCAACCGGGCAATTGACCAGCTTCGAACGCGATTTCCTGATTTCGTCGTTCCACCGGGCTCAGGCGGGGGGTGTGAACACGTCCCAGTTGATTGCAAGCAACCCGCAAGGGGTGCGCGGCTTGCTGGTCATGTATCGCGACGAACAGATGAACGGTACCGGAGGCAGTGCGACCTCGGCCATTGGCGGGCATTACGGTCTGCCGTCCATCGTCGCGGCGGCGGTGAACGAAGTGGCGAAAAGCTCCGACCCTTCTGCGGAACAGTTGGTCCAGCGGCATGGCTTCATTCAACTGGCGGATATCAACGGCGACGGTCAGACCGACTACATCATCGATACCTCGGTGACCGGCTCGGCCTTCTGGTGCAACGCGCAATCCTGCATGGTTCGCGTCTTCGCATCGACGCCCAATGGCTACGAACGCAACGACTTTCAGGCGTTCAACGTCACCCCGGCGATGTTCTCATGCGTTCGCGGCACCTGTTCCAAGACCAACGATGGCTCACAGCTCGCAACGGCAAAGCTGATCCCGCAAGCGGTTCAGCCCGATCTGCCCCAGACCCAACTGGCAGCGGTCGCAGAGCCCTCCACACCCGCCACCCCGGTCCCGTCTGCGCAGCCGGTGGTGAGCGGCGTCACGCAACCTTCTGCGCCCGCAATGTCCGGCCAATTGCCGTCCTTCATGGGAGGACAGAAAGCGGCGCAACCGTCCCTGGCATCGTTCTGCAACAAGGTGAGCCTCCTCACCAGTTCGAACGGTGGTTTCGTGACCGAGGCGTCGATGTCGGACGCCAACTTCGCGCTGGCCGAGCAGATGTGCCTGACTCGCACCTACGCGATGGCGCAAGGCGAGGACCTGATGGCCAAGGTGCAGGGCGCAACGCCTGAGCAGATCACCGAACAGTGCCGGAGCTTCGGGCCGTTCCTCAAGGATCATGTCATGGCGGTTTCGTTGAAATCCCGTGATGAGGTGCTTCAAGGGATTTCCTCGTTCATCCTGTCGAGCGGTATGGCACCGCAACAGCTTGCAGGCACGGCCAAGGTTTGCCTGTCGGTCGGATATCGCGTGGACGACATGGATGTCGCAATGGGCTCGGCCCTGCTTCTGACATCGCTTGGCGAAGCCGGGTATTCCGAACTTCTGGGCCATCACCTCAGCCAAGGCATCGGCGCCGCCGAGCGTTCGGACATGGCTCTGGAGTGGTACGAAACGGCTTTGGCGGAATTTACGGATACCGGCACCTCGGTCTTCGCACCCGGTCAGCCCGATCGCATGGCGCTCTTGCAGAAAGCGGCTTTCATGCTGAACGGCCAGTCCGATCTCGTGTCGGAGGATCCCAAGCCGCAACCGGCCGCGCTTCCTCTGTTGAACGTCGACTAACGACACTGTCCCCGAAGGTCCGGTCGCATCATCGTATTGCGATTCGAGCCTTCGGGATGTGTCGACGCGAAACCCGGCCTTCTACAAAGGCTGGGACACGGTAATCGGATACCGGAAAGCGCCTGACATGTGCTCACTTGGCCCGCGATCTGCGGACGTGACGGTTTGTCGAAATTTGCCCTTGCCCCCGATTGCGACCTTCGCTAATGAGCCGCCTACCAAGTCAAGACAGTGCGGTCGTGGCGGAATTGGTAGACGCGCAGCGTTGAGGTCGCTGTGGGGTAACTCCCGTGGAAGTTCGAGTCTTCTCGACCGCACCATTTTCCTGAAATTTAGGTAATGCGTGCGACTGCTTTAGGCGCACGAAAAAACGCGCCCGAGATGGGCGCGCTCTGTTTGAAATATGCGGAAATCAGTCCGCCGCGGAAAGTTGAAATTCCTCCGGTTCAGCGGCGTGCATGTTTGCATGCTCCAGCGCGCCAGCCTTCAGCAGGATGTCATGCACCAACAACACTTTCATGCCGTGGGCAAGATCGTCACGTGCGTGGACAGCCAGTATCTTCTCGCGATCGTCGGCTTGGATCGCAGGCATGTCGAAATCCGTCACGTAATCGTCGATCACCTCCGAGAGAGGCGACGCGCTCACAACGATAGGCAGGGTGATCGCGACGATCATGGGAAAGGCGTACTTGGCAAAAAAGCGGGTCATATCCTCGGTTTCCGTTGGCAGCTGTTCACGAGGACAACGCGAAAGACCGCCAGAGGTTCCGGAACGATGACCGCTGGTCACACAACGCTTGGTAATGGGGTGGCGCTGGAGCGCAACCTGTAGCGCGCCGCGCCGATGCTGCGATCAGGGCAAGGTGCCCAGCCAGAGCCACGTGGTCAGCACGGAAAGCGCGCTTGCCAACAGCACCGAGGACGCCGCCACGCGCCGGGCGCGCCCGTAGATATTGGCGAAGACATAGCAGTTCACCCCCGGCGCCATGGCGGCCGTGATCACTGCGCTGCGGAAGGCACTGTCCTCCAGCGCGAAGGCAGACCCGAGGCTCCAGGTGATTGCCGGATGCAGCAGGAGGCTCACCGCGCAGACGAAGAGGATGATCCGCATGTCGCCCTCGGGCCGGTAGCGGTAGAGCACGCCGCCCATCGCGAACAACGCGGCGGGCAGGGCGGTGCGCACCATCATGTCCAATGCGTCGGTGAACGGACCGGGCAGGGAGATGTTCAGCAGGTTGAACGCCGCCCCGAGCGCGATCCCGATCACCAGCGCATTGCGGAACATCGCCTTGGCGACGATCAGCGGCACATCGCGGTTCGGTTGTCTGGTTTCGCGGGCACGCACGAATTCCATCACGGTGATCCCGAGCCCGTAGCAGAACGGCGAATGAAACGCGATGATCGCGTAGTTTGCGGACAGCGCGTCAAGCCCGAAGGCGCGTTCCGTGATCGCAAGGCCCAGCAGGACGGAATTGGCAAAGAGGCAGGTGAACCCGATGACGACCGCATCCTGCCAGTCGCGTTTGAACAAAAAGCGCGCGCCGAACAGGCCGACGATGAAGCAGGTCAACGATCCGCTGTAAAAACTGATCAGCAGCGGCACTGAGAAGCTGTCGCCGATGTCCAACGTCCAGATCGCACGGAAGAGCAGGCAGGGGATCGCCACGTTCTGCGTGAAGGTCATCAGCCCGTCGATCGAACTTTCGCTCAGAAGCCCGCGCCAGGCGACGGCATAGCCGAACCCGACCACCAGAAAGACCGGGAGAATGATGTCGAGAAGCGCCTGCATGTCAGCGCGCCATGCGTACGGTTCGACCGTCGTATCGTACGGTCGGCGTCACCCCAGCGGCTGCGTGATCACCATGCCGTCAAAGGCCGGGGTGATATGGTCGGGCGTTTCGGCATCGACAGCGGCGTAGTCGAGGTCGATATGCATGTTCGTCAGAACCCCGCGCCGTGGCTTCGCACGCTCCATCCATTCCAGCGACTTGGCCAGATGCGCGTGGGTCGGATGCGGGTCACGCCGCAACGCGTCGAGGATCCAGACATCGAGACCCTGGAGATGATCGTTCCAGACATCCTCGGAAATGCTGGCGACGTCCGGCAGATAGACAAGATCGCCGATCCGAAACCCAAGCGCGTCGATGCTGCCGTGGTTCACCTTGAAGGGCGTCAGCGACACGCGGCCTCCGGCTCCGTTGACATGCACCGGACCGTCGATCGTGTTCATGTCGAGGATCGGCGGATAGGGGCTGTCGGAGGGTTGCACGAAGGCATAGCCGAACCGCGAGAAGAGGTCGTTCTGCGTGTCGCCATCGGCCCAGACGGCCAAGCGCTTGCGCATGTTGAACACGATCATCCGCAGATCGTCGAGCCCGTGCACGTGATCCGCGTGGCTGTGGGTGTAGACCACCGCATCAAGCTCTCCGACACCGGCGCCGAGCAGCTGCGCGCGCATGTCGGGGCTGGTGTCGATCAGCACGCGGGTGATCCCGCCATCGGTTTCCCGCTCGACCAGCAGGGAACAGCGGCGGCGCACGTTCTTGGGGTTCTCCGGATCACACGCGCCCCAATTGCCGCCAAGGCGCGGAACCCCACCGGACGAGCCGCAGCCAAGGATGGTGAAGCGCATCTCGCCCATCACGCGGCCGCCTCGTATTGCGCGGCCTTCCAGAACAGCCGTTCGAAATTCGCCTCGGTCTGCGCGGCGAAATCGGCGTAATCCATGCCGAATACATCAGCCCCGACGCGGGCGGTGTGTGCCGTATAGGCCGGCTCATTCCGCTTGCCGCGATGCGGGGGCGGGGCAAGGTAGGGGCTGTCGGTTTCCACCAGAATGCGGTCCACGGGTGCCGCTGCGAAGATGTCCCGCAATTCCTGGCTTTTGGGGAAGGCAGCGATGCCGGACATCGAGAGGTAGAAGCCCAGTTCCAGCGCCGCACGGGCCAGGTCGGCGGACGAAGAAAAGCAATGCATCACGCAGGTATAGGGCTTCGTCTTGAACCCTTCGGTGAGGATGCGCGCCATGTCGTCATCGGCGGCGCGCGCATGGATGATCAGCGGCAGCCCGGTTTCCTGCGCCGCCTCGATATGCACGCGGAGCGAGGCTTTCTGAATGTCGGCGCTTTCGGCGGTGTAATGGTAGTCCAGTCCCGACTCTCCGATGCCCACGAATTTCGGATGCTGCGCCAGCGCGACGAGGTCATCGACCGTGGCCAGCGGCTCATCGGCGGCGCTCATCGGATGGGTGCCCGCGGCATAGAACACCGGCTCATGCGCCTCGGCAATCGCCCGCACCTGCGGCTCAAGCCGCAGTTTGGTGCAGATCGTCACCATGCGACGCACACCGGCCTCCAGCGCGCGCGCGATCACGTCGGCGCGTTCGTCGTCGAAATCCGGGAAGTCCAGATGGCAATGGCTGTCGGTGATCTGTGGTGTAGACATGAGGGTGGTATCGGGGATGCGACCGGGGGCGTCAAGACGTGGCTTGCGGGCGCATCACGAGCGCGGACAGCCAGCCTGCAACGCCAGAAAACTCGACAGCAAGAGCGATCCCGCCTCCACGTTGACCGCCCGCCCGTGGCGCAGCCGTTCGCCCTGATCCTGCGCCAGTTGCGCCCATTGGCGCGCGGCTTTGGGCGACGGGCAGAGCCGCTGAAAGGTCTCAGCTTCCTGTGATGCAGCCTGCGGATCGGGCGGATGGCCGGTGGCCCCGGTCCGGGCAAGACGGGTCAGCGCCCGGTCGAACAGACCCATCAGCAGGTCAAGCCGCTCTTCCTTGCCGCGCCCTGCCGCGCTTTCGGACAGGGCGATGGCGTGAGGGCGGCTGAGATCGGGCAGGGTGGAGAGCAGTTTCACGAGATCAGAATAGAGCTTCAGCCCGTCCTGCTGCATCAGCCGCACGGCCTCACCAACCGATCCGCCGGACAGCGCGGCGAGCGCCGCCGGGTCGGTTACGCTCTGGTCGATCCCGGTGGCCGCAAGCGCCTGCGCCATATCCGCCGTTCCGAGAGGGGAAAGCCGCAATTCGCGGCAGCGCGACCTAATCGTCGGCAACAGCCGCGAGGGCTGGTGGCTGACCAAAAGCAGCGTCGTGCGTTCGGGCGGTTCTTCCAGCAGCTTGAGGATCGCGTTGGCGGCGTTCACGTTCATGTCGTCGGCGGCATCGACGATCACAACGCGCCGCCCGCCATCCACGGCGGAGAGCGAAAAGAAAGTCTTGAGCCGCCGCACCTCGTCCACGGTGATCTGCGCCTTCAGACGCTTTGCCTTTTCGTCATAGGGACGGCGCAGCGCGAACAGGCCCGGCTCCGACCCGGCCATGATCCGGTGCGAGACCGGGTGATCGGGCGCGATATGCAGATCCGTTGGTGGCGGCGGCGCACCGAAAAGGCCGTCGTCTTGCGCAGGCGGTGTCGCCAGCAGGAACCGCGCGATCCTCCAGGCCAGGGTGGCCTTGCCGACGCCGCGCGGGCCTGTGATCAGCCAGCCGTGATGCAGCCGGTCCGATCCGTAGACTTGCAGGAAATCCGCTTGCGCTGCGTCCTGACCGAACAGCGTGACGGTCTCGCGCGGATGCGGCGCGCCGTCGATGCGGTCGGGTTCTGGATGTGTGGCTTCACTCATGGCATGTGCGGGCTTACCGCAGCCCACACGTCGCCTGCAACGGTCTCTGCGTCCCGCGCGCCGTCGATCACGCGGAAGCGGTCGGCATATTCCGTGGCCAAGGCCAGGAACCCGGACCGCATCGCCTCTTGCAGCGACGCGCCGAAATCCTCGAACCGTTCTTCGACCGTGTTGCGCGCCTTGGCGCGACTGAGACCGGTTTCCGGGTCCATGTCGATCAGCAGGGTCAGGTCCGGCTCCACCCCGATCATCAGATCGTGCAACGCGTCCACCTTGGCCCGCAGGTTGCCCCGCGACAACCCCTGATACATGCGCGTGCTGTCGGCAAAGCGGTCGCAGATCACCACCTTGCCCGCGTCCAGCGCCGGCTGGATCGTGCGTTCCAGATGGTCGCGCCGGGCGGCGGTAAAGAGCAGGATCTCGGTCTCTGCCGACCAGCGGTCCGGATCACCCTGCAACACCAGCGCGCGAATTTCCTCTGCCCCCGGACTGCCGCCGGGTTCGCGGGTGTGGACCACGTCATGCCCTGCGGTGCGTACCCGGTCCGCGAGCATTTTCGCCTGTGTGGATTTTCCCGATCCGTCGATCCCCTCGAAGCTGAGAAACAGCCCGGATCGGCTCACATCGTTTCCTCGGCGGGGGTCTGCAAGCGGCCCAGCAGCACCTGCGACACGCTCATCATGCGTGCCACGAACCCGCTGGCCGGAACGGCGCTTGCCGCGTAAAGCGGGATGCGGTGCTCGGGCAGGCCCTCAGGGCTGATGATCAGCTCGGCCAGTTGGCGCCCCTCGGCGATCGGTGCCTCGATCGGCCCGGTATAGACGACCTCGGCAGTCACGGACGTGCCCGGGGTGTTCGGCAAGAGCAGCGTCACGTCTTCCTTGGCCATCAACCCGACCGACGCGCTCGCCCCCATCCAGACATCGGCCTCGGCAATCACCGCACCCGCCCGTGTCACGGTGCGTTCGGCGAATTGGCGAAAGGCCCAGTTGACGATGGCTTCGGATTCCTGCGCGCGCGCCTGTGCCGTATCGAGACCGGTGATGGTAAAGATCACCCGCCGGTCGCCCTGCTTGGCCGACCCGACCAGCCCATACCCGGCTTCCTGCGTGTGCCCGGTCTTGAGCCCGTCAGCGCCGATCCCCAGCGTCAACAGCGGGTTGCGGTTGAACCGGTTGGAGGACTCCGCTTCGTCGAACAGAAATTCCTCTTCGGCGAACATCGGGTAGAATTCCGGGAAATCTTCGATGATGCGCTGCGCAAGCAATGTGAGATCGCGCATCGACATGACATGCCCGTCCGCGGGCCAGCCGCTGGAATTCTTGAAAACGGAATTGGTCATCCCCATCTGCTGCGCGCGCTGGGTCATCATGCGGGCAAACCCAGCTTCGGTGCCATCGGGTGACAACGCCTCGGCCAGAACGACGCAGGCATCATTGCCGGACAGAACGATGATGCCGCGGATCAGGTCTTCCACGGATACCCGTTCTCCCTGCCGCAAAAACAGGGTCGATCCGCCAAAGGAATTGGCATGGGCCGACACCGGCAACTCTTCCTCAAGGCGCAAACGCCCGTCGCGCACGGCCTCGAACGCGATATAAAGCGTCATCAGTTTGGACATCGACGCAGGCGGCAGCGGTGTGTCGGCGTTCTTGGCCAGCAACACGGTGCCGGTTGTCTCGTCCAGCACGAAAGCGGCGCTCGCCTGCGTGTCGAACGCGGCCAAGGGGCTGGTCGACATCAGCAGCGCGGCGGCACCGGCGGCGATGAAACTGCGATATGTTCGGATCATGGCAGCTCTCCTGTGATACCCGGGAAGGCGCGCGATCAGTTGGTCACGGCGTAGGCGTCGGTAAAGCCCGATGCCTTGATCTTGGCAAGCAACGCGCTGCGCTCTGAGCGGGACTGTGCCGGTCCCACCAGCACGCGCCAGAACGTCTTTCCGCTCGAGCTTTGCTCCAGAACCGTCGGCACCATACCCGCCTGGCGCATGGCGGTCGCGGTGTTGTTGGCGTTCTGTTCGATGCTGAAAATGCCGATCTGGATGAAGGGCTTGTCCAGTGGCGACGCCGCAGGCCGGGGCGGGGCGGCCGGGGCCGCCGCCGCAGGTGCCGCCTCGATCGCGGCCGAAGCGCTTTCGGCGATCGGGTCGAGCGTCGTCTCGGCCACGTCGGTCGGCGCGCCCAGCGTGGCGTCGCCCACCGGGGCGTCCTGAATCGGGGCTGCCGAGGCGTCGTCCGGCACCTCCTCGCGCCGCAGGGCGACCACGTTCAATTGTGTCGGCGCGCCGGCCAGCACACCAAGCGCCGCCGCCGCGTCGGACGAGATCTGCAACCGCGGTCCGGGCGTTTCGCGCTCCTTGCGGAAAAGAGCGCCGATGACAAAATTGCCGTTCGCCTCGTTTCGGATGATCACCCGCTCCGGGTCCGACACATCCGGATGCGCCGCCCAGACCCCGCCAAGCGACGGGCGTCCGTCCCACAGACCGGGTTCGGACACCTGGAACACTTCGGGGGCTTCGACATCCCGTTCCACCAACCGCGTCGACCGCGTGCCCTCTGCCGCCGCGCCCTCTTGCGCCGGGGCCGCACCGCCCCCCTGAAGAAATGCCGGAACAGTGCCGTCCTCACATCCGGCCAGGGCCAGAATGCCGGCACCGCAGATCGTCGTGATCCGGGCGCTGCGCCAAAGCGGAGATTTCGGGACCGTGATGTTCATTGCCTGCTCGCCTTCTGCTATGCCAATCCGAGCGCAATTTGGGACTGACCGCCCAGCGCCGCTTTTGTTTTGCCGAAAGCTTACAGTCTTCATCGCGCCAAGAAAAGTCTGACGGTGCGGTTGTACAGATTTTCCCCAACCCCGCTTTCAGAATCGCAATCGGGCGGCTATGTCACCTGCCACCGGAGGTTTGGCAGAGTGGTCGAATGCGGCGGTCTTGAAAACCGTTGGGCGTGAGAGCGTCCCCAGGGTTCGAATCCCTGAGCCTCCGCCACCTTATCGAAATGGCACGAGACGCTGGATCGGACCGGCTTTCGACAATGAAGCCTCGGAACAGGCTGCGTGTCCGCAACATTTCCAAACACCGGCTTGCCTAGGCGATTCCAACGCATCCCTAGACGGGCGCGTCGTTCGTCTTAGCTTTCCGCAATGCACAAAGGATCACGCAGGACGGGGCTTGGAAAATGAAAATTGCGATCATCGGGTCGGGGATCACCGGGCTGTCCTGTGCGCGGCGATTGATCGAGGCGGGGATGGCGCCCGTCGTGTTCGACAAGGGCCGTGGCCTTGGCGGCCGCGTGGCGACGCGTCGTGCGGAGGGCAGGTTTCAGTTTGATCACGGGGCGCAGATGATCCCGTGTGAGACGCGCGGCTTTCGCACGCTCCTGGACGAGGCGATGTCTGAAGGCTGCGTCGCTCAATGGGACACCGACGCGGGCGAGCGGCACTATGTGGGCACGCCCGGCATGACCGGACTGGCGAAGTTCCTGGCGACAGGCGTCGATCTGCATCAGGCAACCGAAATCACCGCGCTGACGCAGCATGCCGATGGGTGGGAGCTCGAGGCGAGTGCGCCGCTTAGCCGGTTCGACCGCGTCGTTTGCACCGCGCCCGCACCGCAAACCACCAAGCTCGTCGGGCCCGCTCTGACGCAACCGCTCAACGGCGTGACATACGATCCCAGCCTGACCCTGATGGTCGCTCTCAAGCGGGACGCCAACGCGCCCGACACACAGTCCAACCCCACCGATGCCTTCGCCTGGGTGGCGCGTGACAGCGCCAAACCCGGCCGACCGACGCAGAACTGCTGGGTCGTGCAAGCCAATGCCGATTGGAGCGCGGCCCATCTCGAGCGTACCAAGGACGAGATCGCGACGCTGATGCTCGACCTTTTCCTGTCGCATTACGGGCTCGCGCCCACCGATGTGGCCTATGCCACCGCGCATCGCTGGCGCTATGCCTTTGTGTCTCGGCAGCTGGGACAGCCCTTCGTCACCTCGCGCGACGGCACGCTTCATGCGGGTGGCGACTGGTGTCTCGGACCGCGGGTCGAGCACGCGTGGCAAAGCGGCACCGCCATCGCCGATGACATCCTGGCCACTGCATGAGGCTGGACGATCCCCGCATCAAGCGGTTGGTCACGCTGATCACCGCCGCAGTGACGCCGCCGCCCGGCAAGGGCCGGATCGCGCTGGCGCTGGTCATGGGCACCATCTGCCACATGATCTTCGCCATCGCCGTCCTGTCGATGATGACCGCCATGTTCTTCGGAATGAGCGAAAGCTTCGGCACCGTCCCGTGGCCCTGGGCGGCGCTCGCCAACGCGGTGCTGATCCTGCAATTCCCGCTGCTGCACTCCTTCCTGCTCTCGAAACCGGGGATGCAGATTGTGGCCCGCCTGATCCCCGGCCCACACGGCGGCACGCTCTCGACCACCACTTACGCCATCATCGCATCGCTGCAACTGGCGGCACTTTTCCTTTTGTGGACGCCCAGCGGCATCATCTGGTACCGCGCCGACGGCTGGGCGTTGGTCGCCATCTGCGTCGCCTATGCCGCGACCTGGCTCTTGCTCATAAAGGCCAGCTTCGACGCCGGGGCCGAGGTGCAATCCGGCGCGCTGGGCTGGATGTCGCTCTTGGGCAAGATCAAACCGGTCTTCCCCGATATGCCGACCCGTGGCCTCTTTCGCCACATCCGCCAGCCGATCTATGTGGCCTTTGCGCTGACGCTCTGGGCCGTTCCCGTCTGGACACCGGATCAACTGGCGCTGGCGGTCAGCTATACCGCCTATTGCCTGCTGGCCCCGCGCCTGAAGGAACGACGCTTTGAACAGCGCTATGGCGCCGCATTCGATCGCTATCGGGATCGCGTGCCCTATGTCCTGCCCAAACTCACGTCCAAGGAGCGCAAGAATGGCGCAAACCCAGCGGAATAACCTGGCGATCTACGATGACGTCGCCGCGCATTGGTGGTCAGATGACATCCGCTGGGTGCGCACGCTCAGAAACATGGTGCCGGGTCGCTTGAGCTGGTTCGACACGCACATTGACTGGCACGGCAAGGAGGTGCTCGACCTCGGTTGCGCCGGGGGCTTCATGGCCGAGGCCCTTGATGATCGGGGCGCAAATGTCACCGGTATCGACCCCGCGAAAGACGCCATCGCCGCCGCCCGTCAACACGCAGAGGCCGCGGGCCGGACCATCGCCTATGATGTCGGCGTGGGCGAGGCGCTGCCCTACACGGATCAAAGCTTCGACGCGGTGGTCTGCGTCGATGTGCTGGAGCACGTTCAGGATCTCCCGCAGGTGATCGATGAGGTGTCCCGCGTCTTGCGCTCCGGCGGCATGTTCCTCTTCGACACGATCAACCGCAACCCGATCTCGCGCCTCGCCACGATCACGATGGCCGAGAACGTGCTCAAACTGCTGCCCAAGGGCACACATGACCCCGAGATGTTCATCAAACCGGCAGAGTTGCGCGCGCAGCTCGACCGCGCGGGGTTCACAATCGGCAAGATGACCGGCCTCGGCCCGCGCGGCCTGAACGCCAAGGGCGATTTCACCTTCGGACGGGTGCCTGGCACCATGATCATCTACATGGGCACCGCCCGCAAACCCGACCAACAAGGAGACTGACATGACGACACTCGCCCTGCTCTCGACCGCGCTCCTCTTCGGCGGCATGGTCCTTTATTCCTTCGGTTTCGCGGCGTTCCTGTTCACCGCGCTCCCGGCCGAGACCGCTGGCCCGACCATCCGCCGCGCCTTCCCACATTTCTATCTCTTCGTCATCGCCGGGGCAGGGCTGTCGGCCGTGTTCCTCGCGCTCTCCGATCCGCTGGGCGCGGCGATCATGGCCGCCATCGCGCTGACGACGATCCCGACCCGGCAACGGCTCATGCCCGCGATCAACGCCGCCACGGATGCGGGCAACAAGCGCCGCTTCGCCATGCTGCACGGCCTGTCGGTTGTGATCACTTTGATCCACATTGTCGCCGCGGCTTACGTGCTGCACCGCTTTATCGGTTGACTTGCCGGGCGTTAGGCCCCATGTCCTCCTCATCGCCGCGCAGCCGCGTGAGCTTGCCGCGCCCGTCATCTTGGGCGCACCGGCGATGAGCAATTCAGTTCCCCATCACGCAGGGTCCCTGACGCAGAACCAGACGGTGCGGGGCGCTCTCGTGATGTCTTAAGGTCCTGCGACACCCTCGTTGCCGCGATGATGCGGCAGAACTCCCTCCGTGCGCGAGATCGCGTGCGGACGCAAAGGATACCTTTTGTCTGATTTTGATACGCTGGGCCTCAAGCCCATTCTCCTCGCCGCTCTCAAGGAGGCCGGCCTCACCACACCCACCCCGATTCAGGACCAGGCGATCCCGCTTGCGATGGCGGGCCATGACATCCTGGGCCTTGCCCAGACTGGCACCGGCAAGACGATGGCCTTCGGCCTGCCGCTGGTCAGCCACCTGATGGACATGCCCGAACGACCCGCCGCGAAAACAGCGAAATCGCTGATCCTCGCGCCAACCCGCGAACTGGTCAACCAGATCGCCGAAGCGTTGCGCACGCTCACGAAAAAGACCCACCTCAAGGTGAACGTCGTCGTCGGTGGCCAGTCCATCAACAAGCAGATCCACCACCTGCTCAAGGGCACCGACATCCTCGTCGCCACGCCCGGTCGCCTCATCGACCTGATGGACCGCAAGGCCGTCGACCTACGCACCGTCAAGCACCTCGTGCTGGACGAAGCCGACCAGATGCTCGACATGGGCTTCATCCACGCCCTGCGCCGGATCGCGCCGAAACTGGGCACCCCGCGCCAGACCATGCTGTTCTCGGCCACCATGCCGAAACAGATGGAAGACCTGAGCAAGGCTTACCTCACCGACCCGAAAAAGGTGCAGGTCTCGCCTCCGGGCAAAGCCGCCGACAAGGTCACGCAATCGGTGCATCACCTGTCCAGCAAGGGCGAGAAACCGGCCAAGCTGCGCGAAATCCTGTCGCGTGACATGGATGCCCTTACGCTGGTCTTCTCGCGCACCAAACATGGCGCGGAAAAGCTGATGAAGGGCCTCGTGGCGGACGGCTATAACGCCGCGTCGATCCACGGCAACAAGAGCCAGGGCCAACGCGACCGCGCCATCAAGGCGTTCCGCGATGGCACGATCAAGGTGCTGGTGGCAACCGACGTGGCCGCCCGCGGCATCGACATTCCGGGCGTGGCTTACGTGGTCAACTACGATCTGCCCGACGTGCCGGACAACTACGTCCACCGCATCGGCCGCACGGCCCGCGCCGGTCGCGAAGGCGAAGCCATCGCCTTCTGCGCCCCGGACGATGCCGACCTGCTGCGCCAGATCGAAAAGCTGATGAAGATCGAGGTGCCCGTCGCCAGCGGCACCGCGCCGAAAGACCCGGTCGCCCGCAAACCCCAGACACGCGGTCAGGGACGCGGCGGCAAGGGCGGCCAAGGCCGACCCGCCGGTGCCACGGCAAAACCCAACGGCAACCGCCGCCGCCGCAACAGATCGCGCAAGGCCGCCTGATCTGACATAACCCCGGCTTCTTTGGGCTCCAAGTACCTCGGGGGGTGTGGGGGGCAGCGCCCCCCACCCGGTCGGAGCGGCCCCGCCGCTCCGAAACCCGAAACGCACAAACGCAAATTACCCCAGCGTCACCTCTCCCTCCCGCCGCGCATCCGCCTATGTTAGGTTGAATTAGCCGACGGAATGGAGCGCATGATGCAACTCAGGATCAACGGAACGCTGCACGAGGTCGATGTCGAAGACGACATGCCGCTCCTCTGGGTCCTGCGCGACGAGTTGGGGCTGACCGGCACCAAGTTCGGCTGCGGCATCGCGCAATGTGGCGCCTGTACCGTGCATCTCGATGGCGTCGCCGTGCGCTCCTGCCAGACATGGGCCGTCGACGCCGAAGGCGCGGACATCCGCACCATCGAAGGTCTCGGCACACCCGAGGCGCTGCACGCCGTGCAAGCCGCCTGGCTCACCGAACAGGTCGCGCAATGCGGCTACTGCCAGTCCGGGCAGATGATGCAGGCGGCGTCCCTGCTGGCCGAAAATCCCCGCCCGACGGATCAAGAGATCGACGACGCCATGTCGGGCAACCTGTGTCGCTGCGGCACCTATCCACGCATCCGCGCCGCCGTCAAACGCGCCGCCAACATGATGCAGGAGGGCTGAGCATGGGACGCGCCAGAACCATCGCCCGCCGCACGTTCCTGATCGGCTCTGCCGCCGTCGTCGGCGGCGTTGCCTTCGGCGTCTACACCGTGCGCAAACCGCATGAGAATCCGCTTACAGCTAATGCCGGAGAGGCGGTGCTGACGCCCTACGTCAAGATCACGCAGGACGGCATCACCCTCATCACGCCGCGCGCGGATTCGGGGCAGGGGGTCTACCACGTACAAGCCGCCCTCATCGCCGAGGAGCTGGATGTCGATCTCGATCAGATCACCCCCGATCCCGGACCGCCCAGCCCGGCCTATTGGAACACCGCCCTCGCCGCCGAAGCCGCCGATTTCATGGTCCCCGCCGCAGGAATGATGCACGACCTCGCCGAAGGCGCGGTGAACAGCGTGATGAAGGTGATGGGTCTTCAGATTACCGGCGGCTCGACCACCGTGCCGGACCAGTACGAAAAGCTGCGCCGCGCCGGGGCCTCGGCCCGCGAGACGATCAAGGCGCTCGTGGCCGACCGCGAAGGCGTGGCCATCGACGACCTGACCACCCGCGCCGGAGCCGTAATTTTACCGGATGGTCAAGAAATCCCGTATACCGCCCTCGCCGCCGATCTGGCGGACCGCGATGTGGTGCAGGACGTGCCGCTGCGCGCGCCGGATCAATGGCGCTATATCGGCAAGCCGATGCAGCGGATCGACATGCTCGCCAAAAGCACCGGCACGCAAGGCTACGGCATCGACGCCAGCGTGGACGGCATGGTGCACGCCACCGTGCTGATGAACCCCGCGCAGGGCGGCGGCATGGCCGATTACGACGCGTCCGAAGCCCTCGCCATGCGCGGCGTGCAGGCGGTCGTGCCGATCACCGGCGGGCTGGGCATCGTCGCCGACAACACCTGGCGGGCGTTCCGCGCCGCGCAGGCGATCGACGTGACGTGGGAAGACCCCGCATATCCTCTCGAACAAGCGGATCATTGGGCCGCGCTCGAGGCGTCCTTCACACCCGACGCGCAAGACAGCCAGAAGGGCGACGATGGCGATGTCGAGACCGCGCTGGGCGATGGCGACATCCTCACCGCCGAATACCGCGCGCCCTATCTGGCCCACGCGCCGCTCGAGCCGATCAACGCCATTGTCCGCGTCGATGACGACCGCGCCGAGGTCTGGACCGGCACGCAAATCCCGCGCTTTATCCAGGCCAATGTCAGCCGCATCACCGGAATCCCCGCCGATAATGTCACCGTCCACGTCCTGATGATGGGCGGCAGCTTCGGCCACCGGCTCGAGGACGAGGTGGTGAAACAGGCGACCGAGATCGCGATGCAGATGAAGGGCACGCCGGTCAAGCTGACGCTGTCGCGCGAAGAGGACATGCTGCACGATTTCCCGCGCCAGATCGCGATGGCACGCATGCGCGGCAAAGTGGCGAACGGTCGGGTCGAAGCGCTCGACCTCGGCATCGCCATGCCCTCGGTCATGGCCTCGCAGCTCAGCCGCCAGAACCAATCCGCCCCGGGTCCCGACAGCCAGATCGTCGCGGGCGCTTGGGAACAGCCCTTCGCCATCCCGCACCAGCGTGTCACTGGCTACCGCGCGCCCGAATTGGCCCCGATCAGCTCATGGCGTTCGGTCGGCGCGTCCTCCAACGGCTTTTTCTACAATGCCGCACTGGACGAATTGATCGCCGCCGCCGGGGCCGACCCACTGGAAGAACGCCTGCGCCTGTGCAGCGACCCGCTTGCGCGGCAAGTGTTGGAGGCCGTAGCCGAGATGTCCAACTGGTCCGGCACCGGCGGCCTTGCGAACGGATCGAAGACCGGGCGCGGCGTGGCGCTGACCAAATCCTTCGGCGTCCACTGCGCGCAGGTGATCGAGGTCACGGACACCGACAACGGGATCCGCATCGACACCGTCTGGGTCGCCGCCGAGGTGGGCCGCGTTGTCGATCCGGTGAATTTCGAAAACCTCGTGCAGGGCGGCGTGATCTACGGCCTCGGTCACGCGATGAACAGCGAGATCACCTATGCCGGTGGCGTGGCCGAGCAATCGAATTTCGACACCAACCCCGGCATGCGCCTGCACCAATGCCCCACGATCCATGTGCGCGGTCTGGAAAACGGCGACCGCGTGCTGGGAATCGGCGAACCCCCGGTGCCGCCAGCGGCTCCCGCATTGGCCGGTGCCATCTGGGCGGTGACGGGCACGCGGCTGCGCGAGATGCCGTTCAGCAAGAGCGTCGATTTCGTCTGATCCCCGCAAACCGAGCGGGGGGCGCCCATCGCGTTTGCCGAAAGTTGCACTGTAAGACATGCTTACGAATGAGGTTAATTTATTTGCCTTTTCGTTACCTGCGCTGACCGTTATTCTTTGACCATCAACAGGATCGAAGAAAGGCGGGCTCTCAGATGCCAGAGCGAGACCACTTGACTGTAACGGTGCAACGCGGAGGCCCGGATACGCCGCAAAGGCCGCAGACATTCGAGGTTCCGGCCTATGACAACCAGACCGTTCTCGACGTGGTGTCCTGGATCCAGCAGAACACCGACCCGACCCTGACCTACCGCTTCGCCTGCCGCGTCGGCATGTGCGGAAGCTGCGCGATGATGGTCAACGGCGTGCCGCGCTGGACCTGCCGCACCCATGTCAGCAAGGTCGTGAAGGGCGGTGCCATCGAGGTCGGTCCCCTGCGCAACCTGCCGGTCATCAAGGATCTGGCCGCCGACATGGACCCGTTCTTCGACAAATGGGTCGCCGCCGAAGGCATGCACCACCCGACCCGCACCCGCGAAGATGAAATCGAGGCGATTGATCCCGTCGCATCTGACCGGCAAGAGGCGAATGCCGGGATCGAATGCATCAATTGCTCGGTCTGCTATTCGGCCTGTGACACGGTGGCGGGCAATCCCGACTACCTTGGTCCGGCGGCCCTGCAACGGGCCTGGACGCTTTACAACGACGCCAAGGATGCCGACCGGGACGCGATCCTCGATGCGGTCTCCGGCAAGGGCGGATGCCATTCCTGTCATTCGATGGGGTCCTGCACCGCCTATTGCCCGAACGAGTTGGACCCCCTGTCGGCCATCGCGGGGCTGAAGCGCGCTACCACCAAGCGGTTCTTCGGAGGGCGCAAGGGATGAGCGAATTCCAGCTCTACATGGCGCAACGCCTCAGCGCGCTGGTGATGGCACCCTTCGTGATCGTCCATATCGGCGTGATGATCTACGCAATCCAGGGCGGGCTCACGGCGGCAGAGATCCTCGGCCGCACCCAAGGCTCGGTCTTCTGGTTGGCCTTCTACGTCATGTTCGTCATCGCCGTATCGATCCACGCAACCATCGGCCTGCGCACGATCCTCGGCGAATGGGTGGGGCTGCGCGGTGGCCTGCGCGACGGGCTGTCGGCGGTGATCGGGCTGGGATTGTTCCTGCTCGGCGCACAGGCGGTCTGGGCGGTGACGGCATGAGGGTCGATCGCGCGCATCCGCTTTGGCTGGCCTATATCCTGCACCGGCTGTCGGGGATTGGCCTCGCGCTTTTCCTTCCGCTGCATTTCTGGGTGTTGTCCTACGCCCTGAACGACGCCGCGCGGCTGGATGCTTTCCTGACCCTGACCGAGATGCCGCTGGTCAAACTGGCCGAGTTCGGTCTTGTCTTCCTGCTCGCCGTGCATTTCTTCGGCGGGCTGCGGCTCTTGGCGCTGGAATGGCTGCCGTGGAGCGCGCCGCAAAAGACATGGGCGGCGGCGGCGGTGGCCGGGTCGTTCCTTGTCTCGACAACCTTCCTCTTGCAGGCGATTTGATATGTTCAGCGTAAAAGACATCGACCCGCACGACACGGATATCCTGATCCTCGGCACCGGCGGCGCGGGCATGTTCGCCGCCCTTCACGCCCTGCAAACGGCACCTGAGGGCACCAAGGTGACGATCGCCGTCAAGGGCCTGATCGGCAAATGCGGCTGCACGCGGATGGTGCAGGGCGGCTATAACGTGGCACTCGGCGGCGGCGATTCCGTCGAACGGCACTTCATGGACACGATCGAGGGCGGCAAGTGGTTGCCCAATCAGGACATGGCCTGGCGGCTCTGCGAACAGGCCGTGGTGCGTATCCGCGAGTTGGAAAACGAGATCGGTTGCTTCTTCGACCGCAACCCGGACGGATCCCTGCACCAGAAGGCGTTTGCCGGTCAGACGGCGGATCGCACGGTGCACAAGGGCGACCTCACCGGCATCGAGATTATCAACCGCCTGATGGAGCAGGTGCTGTCCCGCAATGTGGAGAAATTGCAGGAACACCGCGCCATCGGGCTGATCCCGACGAAGGACGGCACCGCGCTCTCGGGTGTGCTGATGATCGACATGCGCACAGGCAAGTTCCGCTTCGTACGCGCCAAGACCGTGCTGATGGGCACGGGTGGCGGTCCGACCATGTACAAGTACCACACGCCCAGTGGCGACAAGACGATGGACGGGCTGGCGATGGCCCTGCGCGCCGGTCTGCCGCTGCGCGACATGGAGATGGTGCAGTTCCATCCCACCGGGCTGCTTGCGGGCGATCACACTCGGATGACCGGCACGGTGCTCGAGGAAGGTCTGCGCGGCGCGGGCGGGCAGCTTGTGAACCACGCGGGCCAGCGCTTCATGTTCGACTACGACGCCAAGGGCGAACGCGCCACGCGCGACGTGGTCAGCCGCGGCATCTATGCCGAGATGCGCAAGAACAACAATCCCGAGCAGGAGGGCGTGTTCATCTCGATGGCCCATCTCGGCCCCGACAACGTGCGCGAGAAGTTCAAGGGCATGGTCAAACGCTGCGCCGACAGCGGGTTCGATCTGGCCGCGGGCAAGGTCGAGGTGGTCCCCACCGCGCATTACTTCATGGGCGGCGTCGTTGTCGATATGGACACGCGCACCGCGATGGAGGGGCTTTATGTCGCCGGAGAGGACGCGGGCGGCGCGCATGGGTCGAACCGGCTGGGCGGCAATGGTGTCGCCAATTCCACCGTCTATGGCGGCATCGCGGGCGACGTGATGGGTGCCGATGTGCGCGGCTTCGGCCTGCGCGAACCGGACATGGACGTGATGGAGGCCGAGCTTGCCCGCGCCTGCCATCCCTTTACGCGCGAGCCTGGCCTCGTGCTGCCGCTGCGCAAGGAGTTGCAGAACGCGATGTGGGACGAGGTGGGCGTGATGCGCACCGAAACCGGCCTTACCAGAGGGTTAACGCGCATCGCCAAGGTCTCGGAATCGTTGATGGAAACCGGATTGTCAGCTGACAATCTGGCGTTCAATCTGACATGGCATGACTGGCTCAACCTGCGGTCGCTCTGCGATATTTCCGAGGTCATCACCAAGGCAGCCCTTGCCCGAGACAACTCCCGCGGCGCCCATTACCGCGAGGATTTCCCAGACCCGGGCGCGATGGAGGATAGCTATTTCACCGTCGCGCAGCAAAAGGGCGATACGGTCGAGGTCAGCCGCGAGGATGTGCAGTTCACCATCGTGCGGCCGGGAGAGACGGTGCTGCCCGAGGGCGAGCCGGAGACATTGGTGGCGGCGCAATGACGAGAGTCTTTGTCTTACTTCAAAGAAACAAGGTACATCGTTTGGTGCCGGACAGCCCGCGACCGCAGGTGGGGGTGAAGCCCCCGCCCGGGGGGGCGGTCGGGGGCTGTCCGGCTTACGCCGGACGAGGCAATGCCCAAACGGGAGTTTCAACATGATCCCCATATCCCTCATCCAATCCACCGCCGAAACCTTGATGGACAAGGCGGCCATCGATATCCCCGACGATTACCTCACCGGCCTCAAACGCGCCGCCGAAACCGAAGACGGGGATCTCTCGTCCTTCGTCCTCAAGGCCATGCTCGACAATTACGAGGCCGCCAAGGAGGACCGCCGGGCGATGTGCGGCGACACCGGTGTGCCGCGCTGGTTCGTCAAGATGGGCAACGAGGCCAGCGTCGAAGGCGGCATGTGCGCGCTTGAGACGGCGCTAAGACGCGCCACCGCCACCGCCACCAACGGCGTGCCCCTGCGCCCCAACCGGGTGCATCCGCTCTGGCGCACCGATCACAACAACAATGTCGGCATCGGCGCGCCCGAGATCGAATACGGGTTCGAGCCCGAGGGCGACTGGATCGACCTCATCACCGTGCACAAGGGCGGGCTCTTCGGCACCGATTACCGCATGTTGTTCCCGTCAGATGGCATCCAGGGGATCAAACGGTTCTACCTCGACAGCCTGATGGCCTTCGGCAAGCGCGGTCTGGCCTGCCAACCGGCAATCATCGGTATCGGGCTGGGCGGCTCCAAGGACATCTGCATGACGCTGGGCAAACGCGCCTCGGTGCTGCGCACCGTGGGCAGCCGCAATTCCGATCCGCGCATCGCCGAGATGGAGGAAGAGTTCAAGGAACTCGGCAACTCCATCGGCATGGGCGCGATGGGCTTTGTCGGCAAGAATATGGTGGTGCAGTGCAACATCGAGGTGGGGTACTGCCACACCGGCGGAATGCCGATGTCGGTGCATGCCTTCTGCCTCTCCTCCCGCCGCGCCGTGGCCCGGCTCTGGCCCGATGGCCGCGTCGAATACCGCACCGATCCCGACTGGTTCACGCCGTATCAACGCCGGGAAACCGTGGACTGGGAACCCATGCACGAGGCGGCGGAATGAGCGATGGCCCCCTCAGCGGCATTCGCATTCTCGACCTGACGCATGTTCTAGCGGGTCCCTATGCGACCGGTCAGCTTGCCCTCATGGGCGCGGACGTGATCCGGGTGGAACGTCCCGACAGCGACGATTTCGTGCGACGACACGGTGGCACTGAGGCGATGAAGGATGCAGGGTTCGGCGCATCCTTCCTCAGCCAGAACAGCGGCAAAAAGTCGGTTGTTCTTGATCTCAAGGACGAAAGTGATCACGAGATGTTTCTCCGTCTTGCCGAGACAGCCGATGTCTTGGTCGAGAATTTCCGTCCCGGTGTAGTCGATCGTCTGGGTGTAGGGTTCGATGCCATACGCTCAAAGCGAACCGACATCATCTATGCCAGCCTGAGCGGATACGGCCCAACCGGCCCGCTGTCGGACCGCCCGGCCTACGATCACATCCTGCAAGGCATGTCCGGCCTAATGGCAATGACTGGCGACACTGGCAGCGGCCCGATGCGCGTTGGTTTGCCCATTGTCGATTACGTTGCCGGTCAAGCGCTGGTTGCGGCAATCCTGGGGGCGCTGTTGAACCGGGCGCGCAAACCGGGCGAAGCGCAACGGCTGACCGTTTCCATGCTGGATGCGATGACGGCCTTCATGGGGGCCTATGCGATCCACCACGAAACGACCGGCCAGTTGCGCGGGTTGGAGGGCAATCGTGCCTTTGCCGATACGCCGTTTTCCGGCCGCTTCGAGACAGCCGATGGCGCGCTGGTGGTCACCGCGAATACTCCGGCTCAGGCAGCACGTCTTTGCGCCGCGCTGGACCGGCCGGATCTGGCCAAAGACACGGACGCCTCGAACGTGGCCGACGCGCTGCGCAGGGTTTTCCCCACGGCTACCGCAGAGGTTTGGGAGGACAGGTTGTCCGCAGCAAACGTGCCCGCAGCCCGCGTCCGCACCCTTGCCGAGGCGCTGTCGCATCCGCAGATGGCAGACAGCCCGGCATGGTTGCGATTGGACGTGCCGGAACTCGACATGACCGTTCGCGCACCGTCTTTGCCATTCAATGCGCCTTGGAGCCCAAAAACGTTGCTGCCAGTGCCCGCGCTGGGTGCGCACACCGCCGAGGTTCTGGCCACGTTAGCTTTGGAGACCAAACCATGAGCCCCCGTGAAATCCGCCTCTCCACCACGCCGACCGATGAGGACATCGCAAAGCTGCGGCTGGGCGACATCGTCTACCTCGACGGGCTGATGTATACGGCCCGCGAGGGCGTCTATATGCGCGCGCTGGAGGAGAAGGCGAACATTCCGATGGAGCTGCCGTCGCAAAGTGCGGCCAACTTCCACTGTTCGCCCGCCGCCCGCATCAATGCCGATGGCAGTTTCGACATGGGGGCGGTGACGGCCACGGCCTCGTTCCGCTTTGCCAAGTGGCTGCCGGAATGGATGGAAAAGACCGGCGCACGGCTCATCATCGGCAAGGGCGGCATGACCTCGAAGGATTACAAGAGCTACTTCGTTCCTAACGGTGCCATTTACCTCTCGACGGTCGGCTACGGCACCGGCGCGCTTCTGGGGCGGGGGGTCGAGAATGTGGAGGCGGTGCACTGGAACGAGGAACTGGGCCTTGCCCAAGCCATGTGGGTCATCAAATGCAATAAGATGGGGCCGTTCATCGTGGCCTCTGACCTCAACGGTGATTGCCTCTTCGAGCGCGAGAACGCCAAGATCGCGCAGAATATCGAACGTGTCTACGAAGGCACGAAACCCGCCGTCCTGAAACGCTACGGCGAAAGCGACGACCGTTCCGACGAGGTGATATGACGACCAATCCTTTCGCGCCCGACGCGAAGCGCCCGCCCGTGACCGAGGGCGTGTTTTCGCGCGAAGAGGTGGCGCTGGCCAACCGCAACTCCGGTGCCTTGCTGGAAACACTGGACTTGGACATCACGCCCACCGGCACGCATTACCTGCTCAACCATTTCGACGTTCCGATGCTGTCCGGGGCCGATCATGTGTTGCGCTTTGAAGGCGCGTTCGATGCGCCCTACAGCCTCACGATGGACGAGATCCGCGCGCTGCCAGAGGTCACGCGCCCGGTGACGCTGGAATGTGCGGGCAACGGGCGGATCGGGGTCAGCCCGCGCTGTTTCTCGATGCCTTGGGCTTACGAGGCGGTGGGCACGTCCGAATGGACCGGCACGCCGCTTGCGCCCTTGCTGGAGCGCGCAAAGCCGCAAGCGGGGGTGCAGGATTTCGCATTCCTCGGCGCAGATTACGGCTTCGACAAGGGACAGCCGCACTACTTCGGTCGGTCGCTGACGCCGCGCCAAGTCGCGGATCTCGACGTGATGCTGGTCTGGGGGATGAACGGACAACCGCTCTTGCCACAGCACGGCGCGCCGCTTCGGATCATCGTGCCGGGCTGGTACGGAATGGCGTCGGTCAAATGGCTCACGACAGTAGAGGCGCTGACGGAACGATATCAGGGCTTCCAGCAGGTGCAGACCTACCGCTTTCGCACCGACGAGAACGATCCCGGCACGCCGATCACCACGATCCGGGTCAAGTCGCTGATGATGCCGCCCGGCGTGCCCGATTGGGTGACGCGACAACGCTGGATGCAGGCGGGACGGAAGACGCTACGCGGTCGCGCGTGGTCCGGTGGTGGGGTGCCGATCAAACGGGTGGAGGTGCTGTTGAACGGCGAGTGGCAGGAGGCGGAATTGACAGGCCGGGCAGACACTTACGCATGGACCGGCTGGCAGGTCGATTGGGACGCCACACCGGGGGTCCACGAACTTGCCTGCCGTGCGACGGATGCCGAAGGCAACACGCAACCGCTCGACGCGCCGTTCGACATGGCGGGCTTCGCCAACAACGCGGTGCACCGCGTCACCGTGCACGTGGCGGAGGCATGATGCGCGGGGCGGATGCGGTGATGCGCACGCTGGCGGCGCATGGGGTCACAGACATCTTTGCGCTCTCGGGCAACCAGATCATGCCGCTTTTCGATGCGAGCCTCGACGCTGGGCTGCGGCTCTACCATACGCGGCACGAGGCGGCGGCGGTCTATATGGCCGAGGGCTATGCGCAGATCACCGGCAGTGTCGGTGTCGCGCTGGTGACGGCGGGCGCGGGGCTGGGTAACGCGCTTGGCCCGCTCCTGACCGCGCGGGCGTCGGATACGCCGATGCTTCTGTTGAGCGGCGACAGCCCGGTGGCGCGCGACGGGCAGGGGGCGTTTCAAGAGATGGATCAGGTTGGACTGACCCGATCTCTGACCAAGTGGTCGGTGCGCGTGACCCGCGCGGAGGACCTTTGCGGAACCATCGACAAGGCCGTGCGTATGGCGCTTTCGGGACGGCCGGGGCCGGTGCATGTGTCCTTGCCGGCGGACGTTCTGCTGGCTGAAACGGATGCTGTCGGTTTGACGCAGATCCCGGATGCGGCCGCGCCGGAGGTCAGCGCCCTGCGCCAGTGGATCGACGCGGCGGAGAGGCCGGTTCTTGTCCTCGGCCCCGCGCTGAACGCGACGCGCCAGCCGGGTCTGGCGGACAGGCTGGAGCAGGCGACCGGAGCGCCGGTGATCGTGATGGAAAGCCCGAGGGGGATGAAGGACCCGTCGCTGGGCGCGATAGCGGCGGTGTTCGCAGAGGCGGATCGCGTGGTGCTCCTGGGCAAGCCGCTGGACTTCACGCTGGGCTTTGGTGCTGCGGCACCGGAGGCCGGTTGGGCCGTGGTCAACGCCGATCCGGGTGAGCTGACACGCGCGCGTCTGAACGTCGGGGATCGCGTGGCATGGACGATCGAGGCCGATGCGGTCGCTGTGGCAGAGGCGCTGTGCAAGGGATCTGCTGCGGAGCGGGATCGCGATTGGACGGGCCGCGTCCATGATGCTTGCGCGCGTCGGGTGGAGCGGAGAGACGAGAAAACCGCGATCACATCCAACGGGTTATGCGCGGCGGTTCAAGCGGCACTTGAGGAGGTCGCATCCCCCGTTCTCATTTGCGATGGCGGAGAGTTCGGGCAATGGGCGCAGGCGGGCGTGTCCGCCCCGCGACGGATCATCAACGGTGTCTCGGGCGCGATCGGCGGTGGGCTGTGTTACGCGATGGCGGCGCGGGCGGCGGACCCACTGGCGACGGTGGTCGCGCTCATGGGGGACGGGACGGTCGGGTTCCACTTTGCCGAATTCGAAACCGCCGTCCGGGAAAACCTGCCCTTCGTCGCGGTGATCGGGAACGACCAGCGTTGGAACGCGGAGCATCAGATCCAGCTGCGCGACTTCGGCGCGGACCGCACGCATGGCTGCGACCTGAGCGGCGCGCGTTATGACGAGGCGGTGACGGCGCTGGGCGGGTTCGGCGTGTTGGTGACAGAGGCGAAAGACCTGCCTGATGCGCTGCGCCGCGCCATCGCGTCCGGCAAGCCCGCTTGCGTCAACGTCATGATCGAGGGCCAGCCCGCGCCGGTCGTGACCTGACGCGTCAGATGCCGTGAATGGCCATCACGGCGAGGGTCGCCGGGCGGTGCAGCAGCGCGTTGTGATGCGCTTCGAGCTTGGGGAAGTCCGACAGATCGACCCCCGCCTTGGCCAACCAGCGCGGCACGAGGAACAGGTAGGCGTCGCAGTGTGTATAGGTGTCGCCAAGCGCCCACGGCCCTTTGAGGTAGTGGTCCTCGATGACTTGCGCACAATCGGCCAAGTTCGCGGCGACCTTGTCTTTCATCGCGGCCTGCGCCTCGGCGCTGTCGGCCCAGCGGGCGCCGCGCAGCAGATGCGCAAAAGCAACGTGGACGGTCGCACAGAGATAGGCGTTCAGCGCATCTGCTTCGGCGCGGGCGAAGGGCGTGTCGGGCAACATTTCGGCCTGCGGGTGTGTGGCGGCGACGTAGTTCAGGATGGCCGGGTTTTCGGTGATGACCCCCTCGGGTGTTTTCAGCGCCGGAACGCGGCCCTTGGGATTGACCGCGAGATAGGCCGGTTCGTGATTGGCCCCGTGCGCGATGGGAACCTCGTGGACGGCATACTCCGCGCCCACTTCTTCGAGCAGGAGATGGGACGCCAAGGCAGACGAGCCTTTCGCATAGTAGAGTGTCAGCACAAGTGGTCCTCCGGTCAGGTGCGCCAGGTCAAAGCGCCGCGCGGATCAGGATGCCCAGCCCCAAAAGCAGGGACAGCCCGATCAGCAGGCGTCTGAAGATGTTGTCCGAGATCCGACGAAACACCGCAATGCCGATCTGCGCTGCCAGAAGCGACGTGGGCAGCGCGATTAGGAAGGCGGTGACGGTGGTCGACGTATAGGCCCCACGCCACCAGAGCATCACGGTCGTGGTAAACAGAACGCTGACGTTGAAGGGTTGCAGCACCGCGCGGGTTTCGGCCTTGGGCCAGGGGCGCATGGAGCACCAGATCACCGGCAGCGCGCCCGAGAGCGACGCCATCCCGCCCAGCACCCCGCCGGTCAATCCAACCATCGAATCGAGCACCGGGGTGCGGCGTTCGAATTTGGGCAGGTTCGCGCGGAAGCTGAAAAACCCGCCGTATACGATCAACAGCCCCCCGATCAACAGCTTGAGCGTGTCCGAGTCGATGAAAGTCAGCAGAGAAATCCCCACCGGAACGCCAAGCAATCCGGGGATGATGAACCGCATCAGGCGCGGGACATTGCGGGTCAGCGCCTCGCGCACGACCCATAATCCCTGAAGCCCGGTGACCACCGACATCAGCGACACGACCGCGACGGCACTGATTGGATCGAGCGCCACGAGGAAGAACCCAAGCGCGAAAAGTGCGGTGCCGGTGCCTGCGAGGCCGTTCACGAACCCTCCGGCGAAGGCCCCCAGAGTGATGAAGAGAATCGCTTCGGTGGTCATGGAGCCTCGGTCTTGGGGGTATCCTTGGGGGGTGCGTGGTCTTCGACGGCGCGCAAGAGGGCCGCGTGGATTTCCTCGATCACGCGCAGTTTGGGATGCTCCTTGCGGTAGGCCAGTCCAAGCACCCGCGACGGCGCGCCGTCAAGCGCCACGTGGTTCAGCGGAATGGCATAGGCACTGGTCACACAAGAGCGCGGCACGATGGAGACGCCGAGGTTGGAATGCACCATGCTCGAGATCGCTTCGAGATTGCCAAGCTCCATCGCCTCGCTCACCCGGATGTTGTTTTCCTGAATCCAGGTTTCGATCAAGGTGCCCACCACAGCGTCGCGATTGAAGCGAATAAAAGGTTGCGTTTCCAGTATCTTGACGGGATCACTTTCAGTGACTTCCGAACCCGTGATCAGGTGCAGCGGCTCGGTTGCGATTTCGAGAAACGCCATGCCGAGGGGCATCAGGACGGGCTTCGTGATGATTGCCACATCGTAGTTGCCCCGATCCAGCCCGGACAAAAGCGCGGCGGTGAGCGCAGGGGTGATCCGCACGCGCAGATCGGGGAACCGCGCGCGCAGGATCGACATGGAGAGTGGTGCGAGACCGATGAGCGTCGTTGGCACCGCGCCCAGGACGACATCGCCAGTCAGCCCGTCATCGCCCAGAACCGACGGAACGAGATTGTCATAGTCCATCACCAGCTTGCGCGCGCGGGCGACAACGGCCCGACCGAGCGGCGTGAGTTCGGGGGTGCGGTGGCTGCGATCGAAAAGCGGGATACCAAGGTCGGTCTCCAGCGTGCGCATCTGCTGGCTGACGGCGGCATGGGTGATGAACACCGCATCCGCAGCCGCGCTGAAGGTCTTGTGATCCGCGACCGCGACCAGTGTTTTGAGCAATCTGATAGACATTCGGGGGTTTATGTTGGTTTTGCTTACAGAACTTGTAATTTTTTATTTCTTCGTCAAAGCTCTACTTAAGGTTAACGTAAGTCAAGAGCCCTCGGGAGGGGTGAAATTCAAAACGGGAGGACAGTATGAAACTTCGGACACTCGGTTCGGCGATTGCGGTTGGTGTGGGTGTGATGGCCGGGGCCGCGATGGCGGAATACCCAGAACGCCCCATCAACATGATCATTCCTTACGGCGCGGGCGGGGCGACGGACATCTCCGCACGCACCATCGCAGAGCCTCTGGGCACGGCGGTCGGTCAGGCCCTTGTTATGGCCAACGTCACCGGTGCAGGCGGCGCGACTGGATCGGTGGCGGTGCAGAACGCCAAGCCAGACGGTTACACGATGCTGTTTGCACGGGTCGGATCGCATTCCGTGAACCCGGCGATGAAAGCGACCTTGCCCTACACGCTGGATGATTTCCGCTTCGTGACCGTCTACGAGATCAACCCCGTGGCCTGCGCCGTGCGCCCGGACAGCGGGATCGAGTCGATGGACGATCTGATCGCCAAGGTGAACGAGGGTGGAGTCAGCTATTCGTCCTCGGGTGTCGGATCATTGCTGCACCTTGCCGGTGCGATGGTGCTCAAGGAATTCGGAGTGGAAAACCCGCTCGAGCAGGCAACGCATATTCCGCAGAAGGGCGGCGGTGAAGCTGCAACCGCGGTTCTGAACGGAACGGCGACGTTCATCTGCACGAACTCCTCGGCGCTGGCCAATTTCGTGGCAAACAACCAGCTCAAGCCGCTCATGGTGACGACGCAGGACCCGGTCGAAGGCTTCGACGTGCCGACCGCGAACGATCTGGGCAAGCCGCGCCTGAACCAGCTTGTCGGCTGGACCGGCATCGCAGGGCCCGACGGGCTTCCCGATGATGTCGCGGCCATATGGGGTGAGTGGATGGCGACCGCCACGCAGGACGCCAAGTTCCGCGAGACGATGGAATCCGTGGGCTCGGTCATCACTTTGATGAGCCCGGACGAGGCCAACGCCTTCATCGAAGAGCAGTACAACACGTTCAAGGCTCTGGTGGACGAACTGGGGATGCGGGTCGAGGGGTGATCGCTGATCCCTTGATCTGAGCCTGACTTGCGCCGGGGCCCTTGGGTCTCGGCGTTTCCACCTGCGGAGCGTCCCTGTCCATGTCTGAGAAATCCTTGCACCTGCGCCTCGGGATCATCGTATCCCTGTTCGCGCTTTTCCTTGTTTTCTACGCCATTCCTTCCTTCGTGTTCGCCCCGTCGAACGTGCGCAACATCATCCTGTCACCGGTGTTCTGGCCCTACGTTCTGGCCGGTTTGACCGGGACCATCGGTCTTGGCTTGGTGTTCAACGCGCTTACCTCGGCACCGGACACTCCGTTCGACGATGAAGAAAGCGTGCATCCCGAAGGCAGCGCGCCCTGGATGCGGCTGGCCGCGTTGGCGGTCATCATGGTGCTGGTCATGTTCGGCTTACCGCGCCTTGGCATGGTCTGGACCGCGATGCTGGCCTTTGCGGCCTGCGCGTTCCTGTTCCGCACCCGCCATCCGATCGTCGCTGTGATCTGCGCGGTGGTGGTGCCGCTCTTGCTCTACGCCTTCTTCGCGCATGTCGCGGGTGTGGCGATCCCGCAGGGCAACTTCGTGAGGCTGCCATGAGCCTGTTGGACAGCCTTGCCGCGGGCTTTGCGCTTGTCGGGAATTTCGAAGCGTTTTTCATGCTGTTCTGCGGTCTGGTGATCGGCGTCGTGGCGGGCGCGATCCCGGGCCTGTCGGCCACGATGGCGGTGGCGCTGACGCTGCCGTTCACCTTTGCGATGACGCCGATCAACGCGATCCTGCTGTTGCTTGGGGTCTACAAGGGCGGCATCTTCGGCGGCTCGATCCCGGCAATTCTCATCAAGACGCCCGGAACACCCGCGTCGTCGGCGACGATCCTCGACGGGCACCCGATGGCCGAGCGGGGTGAGGCGGGCAGGGCGCTGGGCATGGCGCTTTATGCGTCCTGCACGGCGGATGCGGTGTCGAACCTTGCGCTGATCCTCTTTGCCGGATGGCTTGCGTCCTTTGCGCTCAACTTCGGGCCGCCCGAGTTCTTTGCGCTGATCCTGTTCTCGCTCACCATCATCGCGGGCGTGTCGGGCGAAAGCCTGCTGCGCGGCGCGTTGTCGGCTTTGGCCGGGCTGCTGCTGGCGACGGTAGGGCTTGATCTGGTCTACGGGACCAACCGCTTTACCTTCGGCGATCCGAACATGATGGGCGGGCTGAATTTCATCGCTGTTCTGATCGGTCTCTTCGCTATCCCCGAGATCATCGCGATGGCGTGGAACCCGGTCGCGCATCTGGGGCGCACGCGGGCCTTGGGCAAATCGCGCTGCACCTTTGCCGACTACGCGCGCAGCTTCAAAAGCATCATCCGGGGCAGCATGATCGGCGTGTTCCTGGGCTCCATCCCCGGGATCGGGGCGGCGCCTGCGGCCTTCCTCAGCTATTCCGAAGCGCGGCGCACGTCGAAGAACAAGGCGAATTTCGGCAAGGGCGAGATCGAGGGCGTCGCGGCATCCGAGGCGGGCAACAACGGCGTGGCGGGCGCCACGCTCATCCCGCTGCTGGCGCTGGGCGTGCCGGGGGACGTGATCACGGCCATCATCATCGGGGCCTTCATGGTGCATGGGCTGCAACCCGGTCCGATGATGTTTATCCTCAACGTGGATATCATCTACGGCCTCTTTATCGGCCTGATCGTGAGTTCGGTGTTCCTGCTCGTCGTCGGATCGGTGGCGATCCGGGGGTTCCGCTTCGTAGCGGATGTGCCCAAGCGGATCCTGATGCCGGGGGTTCTGATCCTGTGCATCTATGGTGTGTTCGCGGTGAACAACAACATCTTCGACGTGGGTGTGATGTTCGTCATGGGGTGGCTCGGCTACATCATGATGCGCAACCGCATCCCGGCGGCGCCATTCCTGATTGCCTTCATCCTTGGCCCGCTGCTGGAGGACAATTTCCGCCAGTCGATGCTGATGTCGGGCAGTGATCCAAGCATCCTCTTCCGGGGGCCGATCACCTGGTTCTTCTGGTTCCTGACTTGCCTGACCGTGTTCGCCATCACCCGCAGCACGCTGCGCAAGAAGGTGCCGCTCAGTTGAGATCTTCGAGGAGACGCCCGTGACGGCGCGTCTCTTCGATGACCTGACCGAAGGTGGTCAGCCCGCGCGCCTCGAGCATCGGCAGCATCCTGACCAGCACCTCGGCGGTGGCACGCGCATCCCCCAAGGCCGTGTGGCGCAGATCGTTCGGGATGGTGACGTTCAACCGCTCGCACAGCGCGTCCAGCGTGTGACGTTCGCTGGCCCCGAACAGCACGGCGGACAAGAGGACCGTATCGAGGATAGGGTGATCCCAAGTGACGCCGGTGTCCTTCGCCTGACGGTGCAGAAACGCCATGTCGAAGGGCGCGTTATGCGCGACGATCACCGCATCGCGGGAAAAGTCGTGGAACCGTTTTGCGACCACGCGGATGTCCGGCTTCCCGCGCACCATCGCATCCGTGACCTTGTGCACCTTGGTCGAGGCGGGCGGGATCGGGCGACCGGGATCGACGAGTTGGTTGATGACCTCGCCCTCGATGATGCGCCCGTTCAGAACGCGAACGGCGCCAAGCTGCACCACATCGTCCTTGTGCGGCAGAAGCCCGGTGGTTTCGGTGTCGAAGACCGAAAAGCAGAGCGAGCGTATCGGGCGGTCGAGGATGTGCATCTCGGCCGCGCCCCGATGCTGGTCCAGCAGGTCGAAATCATAGACAAGCGGTCGCGACGCGTCGGGTGAGATATCGAGCGTCTGGCTGTCGATGATCATCAGGTAGCCGCCGCCCTCCATCGGTTTCAGCTTGGTGTCGAAGCTCTGCGTGCCGTCATGGGATTGCGCGGTGAAGCTGACATCCTTGCCCGTCCGGCCAAGCTTGCTTACCGCCGCGCCAAGGCTTTTGGCGTCGAAATATTCGGTGATCGACGCGTTGAGCCGTGCGACGCCCAACTGGGCCAGCACCTCGGCGGCCTGTCCGTCGTAAAGCACGATCTGCCCCGTGGGGCCGACAAGGATCGTGGCCACCGGGATCTCGGTCAGAAGCGCGGTCAGGCGTGCCTTTTCTGCAGACAGGCGCGCGGTTTCGCTGGCAATCGCCTGTGCCGTGCTGACGGCGGTTTCGTTGAGTTGCCGCGTCACCGCCGACGCAGCGGGGGCCAGATCGCCAAGATACCGCGCCGCGGTCATGTCCAGCTCACCCGCGACCCCGGCATGGGCGCGCGAGCGCATCTGCGAGGCCAGCCGTTCGATGGGTTTGGCGACGTTTTCGTCAAAGAGCAGCCAGACCCCGGCGGTCAGCGCAAGGATCAGGAACGCGGCGAGGATCGCGGCGAAGGTGAAGCCGTTGGCCGCCGTGGTCTCGAGCGCGCGACCGTAGCCGAACCACAGCGCGAGGCCGACCGAGGCCAGACCGCCGAGGCCCAGCAGAACGAAAAACAGGAAGATGCGGGTGCGCAGGCTGAGGCTCGAAAACATCGCGTCACCCCCGGTCACAGACGCCGCTGACGATGGGATCGTCTGCGGTGGTGTCGCGCCATACCGGATCGCCGCCATCGCCGAAGGCAGGATCGGCCCTCTGGCCGGTCCGGCAGTTCACCATAAGCTCGACCGACTGAACGGTGCCCCAGCGACGGAAGAAATAGACGTCGGCCATGAAGAGGTTTTCGTCCTCGGAGTTGCTGCGCACATTGCCGGTATCCAGCGCGATGAAACGGTCGGTGTAGGGCGCGAGATAGGTCCACGGGCGATAGAAGGCGGTGCTGTCGGCGGTCTGCACCACCTGAAGACCCTCGGGCAGCGCCTCGGCCGTGCGGTCGAACCAGCTGTATTCGCTGCTGATCGTCACGGCCAGCATTGCCGCACCCGCCGCCACGGGGATGAGCCATTTGGGCACCCGACCGCCTGCCGCGCGCGAGACAAGCATCATCACACCGGCCCCGGCCACACCGGCCACGATCACCGCGATCAGTTCCAGAAACATCCAACGTCCTCCCAAACGATGCGGGTCAGCTTAACATGCCGCGCCCGTGTCCCACTGCCGATTGCAGCGACTTTATCACCACAAACGCATCCCGTAGATGACTTCGCTCAAAGTCCGACAGCGATGTCGGGCTCAGGAAGTTGTCCGGCACAACGCCCGCGCGGACCTGTTCGGCCTGATGCTCCAGCCGGGTCTCGGCGATGAGGTCATAGGCATCGCGCAGATCCTGTCCACCGGATTGGCTGAGCACGCCCGCCGCGATCGCCGCTTCGATCCGCGCCGCCGTGTTCACCGCGGTCAGCTTGCCCCGCAACGCGTAGATGCGGCCAAGGTCCACCACCGGCACCACGCCGTTGTGCTTGAGGTCGATCATGTTCTTGTGCTCGCCCGACCGGATCGTGGCGAAGCCGCGCAAGAGGCCCAGGGGCGGCGTGTGCTTGAGCGAGTTCGACACCATATGCGCGACGAAGATCGAATTGGCCGATGCGCGGCGCAGGGTTTCGGCCTGCAAATCCTCGAACAAAGCCTTCGTGCCGCCGATGGGGCGCAGGTCGAACATGACGCTGGCCAGCATCTGCGCCTCGGGCGACGGTGTCTTGATCCAGCCCGCGAAATAGTCGCGCCAGACGCGTACGGGCTGGCGCCATCGCGGGTTCGTGGCCATCATGTCGCCCGGGCAATAGACATAGCCGCAGGTATCCAGACCGTCGCAGACGAACCGGGCCAAGGCTTCGAAATAGGGCATGTCGGCGTCGGTCACGCTGTCGTCTAGGAAGAGGCAATTGTCCTGATCGCTGACGCCGGTCTGTTCCTGCCGCCCCTGGCTGCCGCAGGCGAGCCACAGATACGGCACCGGCGGTGCGCCAAGCTGCGCTTCGGCAAGGGCGAGAAGGCGGCGCGTCGCGGTGTCGGCGACGTCGGTGATGAGACGGGTGATGACCTCGTGCCGATTGCCGCCCGCCACGAGTTGCGCCAGCAGTTGCGGGATGCGGTGGGTGACTTTCGCCATCGCCTCGGCGCTGTCGGAATGCGCGATCTCGGACACCAGCTCGGCCGAGCTGACCGCCTGGAACCGCGTCAGATCGGTTTGCGTGACGATGCCCACAAGCTTGTCCGCCTGGCACACGGGGATATGCCCGATGCGGCGCTCCATCATCATGTGCAGAACGTCCGACCCGATGGCCGACGGGGGCAGGGTGACGGGATCGGGCGTCATCACGCGGGCGATGGGCGTGTCGAAGGGCAGGCCGTCCCCCACCACCTTGCCGGACAGATCGCGGATCGTGGCGATGCCCCGCAGCGCGTCGCCCTCGGCCACGCAGATCGACGACACATGCGCATCGCGCATCAGCCGTGCGGCGGTCTGAACATCGGTTTCGGGCGGGCAGGTCAGCGGCGATGTCGCCATCAGCGCCTCGACCCGGGTTGTGGCAAGGCTTGCCTTGTTCGGTTTTTCCATCCGGCTGCGGTTGAAAAAGCGCCGGAAGGCGGGGTCTTCGTTCATCGCCTGATGAAAGCGCGCAGCCGGAAGCAGCAGCAAGGTGCTGTCGGTTACGGCGCGGGCCGATGTCAGGCTGGCCCCGTCGCGCAAGAGACCCCGTTCCCCGAAGGAATTGCGCGGCCCCAGAAGCGAGATCGGAACATCGTGTTCGTCGCGGATCTCGACGTCGCCGGTGTAGACCACATACAGACCCGCAAGCGTGCTGCCGAGTTGATATACCTTGGCCCCCGCAGCGAAATCCTGCACGTCGATGGTTTCGATCAGCGTTTGCAGGGCGGCGGGTTCCATCGCGTCATAGGGATGGATCGCCGACAGGAACTGCGCAATCGACTGGGGATCAAGCGTCATTTCAGGGGTCCGTTCATCCAAGTAAAAAGTCCCGCCCCGGACAACCGGCGCGGGACCGCAGTGTCAGGTTGCGCCGCCGAAGCGACGCCTCCCGGTAGCTTAGTGGTCCTGAGCCGCGCCTGCACCCCGGGGGACGCGTACGCTTTCGACCAGCTCTTCGATTTCCTGCGGGATCGGCGATGTCATCTTCGACACGGTGAAGGCCACCGCGAAGTTGATGAGCGCGCCCACCGCGCCAAAGCTTGTCGACTGAACCGTGCCCAGAAGCGGGTTGGCATCGGTAAAGCTGTTGGTGTCGGGGATGAAGAACCAGCCCTTGTGCAGGAAGATGTAGATCAGCGTCACGATCAGACCGGAAAGCATCCCGGCCACGGCACCCTTGTTGTTCACCTTCGTGAAGATGCCCATCATCAGTGCCGGGAAGATCGACGCCGCCGCGAGACCAAAGGCCAAGGCCACGGTTTGCGCCGCAAAGCCCGGAGGGTTGAGACCCAGATAGGTCGCCACAGCGATTGCCACCGCCATCGCGATCCGCGCCGACAGAAGTTCGCCCTTCTCCGAGATGTTCGGGTTCAGCTGACCCTTGATCAGGTCGTGGCTCACTGCCGAAGAGATCGCGAGCAGAAGGCCCGCCGCCGTGGACAGGGCCGCCGCAAGGCCGCCTGCCGCCACGAGACCGATCACCCAACCGGGAAGGTTGGCAATCTCGGGGTTGGCCAGAACCAGGATGTCGCGGTTGAAGTTGGTCAGCTCGTTGCCTTCCCAGCCATTCGCCGCCGCGCGTTCCTGCATCGCCGGGTTCGCATCGTTGTAGTACTGGATGCGGCCGTCGCCGTTCTTGTCTTCCCAGCCCAGAAGGCCGGTCTGCTGCCACGTCGCCATCCAGTCATATGCCGGATCGGTTTCGATCTGCTCGACCGATACGGCCTCGCCGCCCGTGCCGTTGGGCCAGAACTGTTCGGTGATGTTGAGACGCGCCATCGCACCAACAGCCGGAGCCGTGAGGTAGAGCAGCGCGATGAAGACCAGCGCCCAGCCAGCGGACCAACGGGCGTCAGCCACGCGCGGCACGGTGAAGAAGCGCATGATCACGTGCGGCAGACCCGCCGTACCGATCATCAGCGACAGGGTGAAGAGCACCATGTTGAACGTGTCGCCGTGGTGGGCCGTGTACTCGTTAAAGCCAAGCTCGGCCACGATCTGGTCGAGCTTCGCCAGCAGCGGCTCACCGGATTCGACATTGCCGAAGAGACCCAGACCCGGGATCGGGTTGCCGGTCAGCTGGAGCGAGATGAAGACGGCCGGGATGGTGTAGGCCATGATCAGCACGACATATTGCGCCACCTGCGTGTAGGTCACGCCCTTCATGCCGCCGAACACCGCGTAGGCAAAGACCACACAGGCGCCGATCAGAAGACCTGCCGTGTTGCTGACTTCCAGGAAGCGGCCAAAGGCCACGCCCACGCCGGTCATCTGGCCGATGACGTAGGTGAGCGACGCCACCAGAAGGCTGATCACTGCGACCATGCGGGCGGTCGGGCTGTAGAACCGGTCGCCAATGAACTCGGAGACGGTGTATTTGCCGAACTTGCGCAGGTAGGGCGCCAGCAGCAGCGCCAGCAGCACGTAGCCACCGGTCCAGCCCATCAGGTAGGTGGAGTTGTCATAGCCGGTAAAGGCAATGAGACCCGCCATCGAGATGAAGCTTGCCGCCGACATCCAGTCGGCAGCGGTCGCCATGCCGTTGGTGACGGGGTGGATGCCGCGACCGGCGGCGTAGAATTCCGACGTGGAGCCCGCGCGGGCCCAGATCGCGATGCCGATATAGAGCGCGAAAGACGCGCCCACGAACAGCAGGTTGATGGTAAACTGATCCATGGCGCTTATTCCTCCTCGACGCCGTATTCACGGTCGAGCTTGTTCATCCGCCAGGCGTAGAAGAAGATCAGCGCCAGAAAGACGAGGATCGACCCCTGTTGGGCGAACCAGAACCCGATATCGGTGCCACCGACCTCGATGCCGGACAGCATGGGGCGCAGCAGGATGCCGAACCCGAATGAACAGATCGCCCAGATCACCAGGCTGATCAGAATGATGCGCACATTGGCCGACCAGTAGCCCGCATCGGACTTCTGACCAGCCTGCGCTGTTTGTGTGTGGTCCGCCATGGCGGCTCCTCCTCTTCCTCCGTTGGACGTGCCCCGGTCCGGGGGCACGAATTCCGTGTGGCGCGGCACCAGGGCCGCGATAGGCCACCGCTCAGGCGGTGGCGCGTCGAACGATGCCGCCGAGCGTTTCGGCGATCTCGTCAATGGCGCCCATCGCATCGACGCGGGCAAGCGCGCCCTGTGTGTCGTAGAATGCGATCAGCGGGGCTGTCTGGGCATGATATGCATCAAGCCGGGCTGCGACCGTTTCCGCGTTGTCATCCGCGCGGCGTTTGAAATCAGTGCCTTGGCACTTGTCGCATTGGCCTTTGGTCGTAGGCGCCTTGAACGTGTCGTGATAGCCTTCGCCGCAGGTGCCGCAAGTGAACCGGCCCGAAATCCGCTCCACCATCGCCGCATCGTCGACATCGAGGCTGATCGCCGCGTCGATCTTCTGGCCGGATTCGGCCAGCAGCGTATCGAGCGCCTCCGCCTGCACCGTGGTGCGCGGGAACCCGTCGAGGATCACGCCGCGCGCGCAATCGGGGTCGGCCAGCCGGTCGCGCAGGATCGCGATGACGATGTCGTCGCTGACCAGCTCACCGGCTTCCATGACCGCCTTGGCGGCATTGCCCGCATCGGTGCCTGCCGCCACGGCGGCGCGCAGCAGGTCGCCGGTGCTCAGTTGGACAAGGCCGAACTGCTCTTCCAGCATCCGGGCCTGCGTGCCTTTGCCGGCCCCCGGGGGGCCAAGCAGGATCAGGACAGGGGCGGTGGTGGGTGTCGTGCTTCCGTCCATCGTCATCACCCCTTGTTCATCCGGTTTTCGATGAGGTCATCGACGACGGAGGGGTCAGCGAGTGTGGATGTGTCGCCCAATGCGCCGTAGTCGTTTTCGGCGATCTTGCGCAGGATGCGGCGCATGATCTTGCCGGAGCGGGTTTTCGGCAGGCCAGGCGCCCATTGGATGAGGTCCGGCGACGCGATTGGGCCGATCTCGGTGCGGACCCAGGTGCGCAGCTCCTTGGTGAGCTCGTCGCTGGGCTCCACCCCGTTCATCAGGGTGACGTAGCAATAGATGCCCTGACCCTTGATGGCGTGCGGGTAGCCCACCACGGCGGCCTCGGCCACTTTGGCGTGCGCGACCAGCGCCGATTCCACCTCGGCCGTGCCCATGCGGTGGCCCGACACATTGATCACATCGTCCACACGGCCGGTGATCCAGTAATCCCCGTCGGCGTCGCGCTTGCAGCCGTCGCCCGAGAAGTAATAGCCCTTGTAGTCCGAGAAATAGGTCTTCTCGAACCGCTCGTGATCGCCCCAGACGGTGCGCATCTGTCCCGGCCAGCTGTCCTTGAGCGCCAGCACGCCCTCGGTCGGGGAGCTGTGGATCTCCTCGCCCGATTGCGGGTCGAGCACCACGGGCTGCACCCCGAAGAACGGCTTCATCGCAGCCCCCGGTTTGGTGGCATGCGCGCCCGGCAGCGGGGTCAGCAGGTGCCCGCCGGTTTCCGTCTGCCACCATGTATCGACGATCGGGCAGCGGCCCCCGCCCACCACGTCGTTGTACCAGTTCCACGCCTCGGGGTTGATCGGTTCGCCCACCGTGCCGAGGATTCGCAGGGAGCTTAGATCGCATTTCGTTACGAACTCGTTACCCTGGCCCATCAAGGCGCGGATGGCCGTCGGTGCGGTGTAGAACTGGTTAACGGAATGTTTCTCGCAGACCTGCCAGAAGCGCGACGCGTCCGGATAGGTCGGCACACCTTCAAACATCACGGTGGTCGCGCCATTGGCCAGCGGCCCGTAGACGATATAGCTGTGGCCGGTGACCCAGCCGACATCGGCGGTGCACCAGTAAACGTCGCCTTCATGATAATCGAAGGTAATTTCGTGGGTCAGGGCGGCGTAAACCAAATATCCACCACTTGAGTGCACAACCCCCTTGGGCTGACCGGTCGAGCCTGATGTGTAGAGGATGAAAAGGGGGTCTTCGGCATTCATTTCGGCAGGGGCGGAATAGTCATCCGCTTCCAGCGCCATCTCGTTGTAGTCGTAATCGCGGTCGGCGATCCAGGTGGTCTGGCCGCCGGTGCGCTTCACGACAAGGCATTTCACCGTGTCCTTGCAGTGCAGCAGGGCGGCATCGGCATTGGACTTGAGCGGCGTCTTGCGCCCGCCGCGCGGGGCTTCATCGGCGGTGATGACGACCTTGGCGTCGGACCCGTTGATGCGGGCGGACAGCGCGTCGGGCGAGAAGCCCGCGAAGACGATGGAGTGGATCGCCCCGATGCGGGCGCAGGCCAGCATGGCATAGGCGGCTTCGGGGATCATCGGCAGGTAGATCACCACGCGGTCGCCTTTGCGCACGCCCAGCGTTTCCAAGATATTGGCCATCTTGCAGACGCTGCGGTGCAGGTCGTTGTAGGTGATGTGCTTGGCCGGCTCGTTCGGATCGTCCGGCTCGAAGATGATCGCGGTCTGGTCGCCGCGCGTCTCAAGGTGCCGGTCGACGCAGTTCGCCGCCACGTTCAGCGTGCCATCGGCGAACCAGTTGATCTTGACCCGTCCGAGGGTGAAATCGACATCCTTCACCTGCGTCGGCGCCTTCATCCAGTCCAGACGCTCCGCAGCCTCCGCCCAGAACCCCTCCGGATCGGACACCGACCGCGCATACATCTCCTCGTAACGCGACGCATCGACATGGGCTTTCGCAACCAAATCCGCCGAAGGCGGGTACACAGCTGTGCCGTCATTGGTGGTGGTTTGATCGTTCATGGTGTTTGTCTCCCCTCACGCCACCCGATCCTCCTCGGGCGTTTCAGACTGCGATCACAGACGTGTTATCGCGACTTGGCGTGATCATACGCGAAGCTGAAAACAAATAAATAACTGAATAAAAAACAGTGAGTTAGTTGTAAATATTTTTCAAAGCGCAACGAAAATACGTAAATAAATTTACCCTACGTTACGTAACGTCCTCAAAAACAAGGCAAGTTCAAGGCACCGCTTTTGCCACCGTTTGCGGTAACCGCGGCAGGCGGACGCAGGTCATGCGGCCCCGCTCCGGGTGTGACATATTGATCCGGTATGCCGTTGTATGCCGTTTTGGTGCCCGCAATTTGGGCGGCGCGCATGTTTTGACGCCAAAAACCGTGCACTGAGTCGTTAGCGCTCACGAGACCGGGCTTGGTTGCCCCACCGCACATGGCATAGACTGAACCGAACCCGAAGGAGCGCCCCTCGCCATGTCCCACCAAAGCCCCCTGGACCGCCGGATCGCCGTAGGACGCGGTGATGCCCCCGCCGATCTCGTGTTGCGCGGGGCACAGGTGCTGGATCTCGTCACCGGCGACCTGCTGACCGGTGACGTCGCCATCTGCGACGGGGTGATCGCGGGCACGTGCGGGACGTATGACGGGGCCGAGGTTCGGGACATGACGGGCCTGATCCTCGTGCCCGGCTTCATCGACACCCATCTGCATATCGAAAGTTCGCTGGTCACGCCGTTCGAATTCGACCGCTGCGTCGCGCCGCACGGGATCACCACCGCCACCTGCGACCCGCACGAGATCGCCAACGTGATCGGCGCGGCGGGCATCCGGTACTTTCAGAAGGCAAGCGCGCACACGTTGATGGACATCCGCGTGCAATTGTCGTCCTGCGTGCCGTCGACGCACATGGAAACCGCCGGGGCCGAATTGCTGGCCGCCGATCTGGCCGCGCTGCGGGGGCACCCTTCGGGCATCGGGTTGGCGGAGTTCATGAACTATCCCGGTGTGATCCATCGCGATCCTCAGGTGATGGAGAAACTGCACCTCTTCGAGGGCGGCCATATCGACGGTCATTGTCCGCAGCTTCGGGGCATGGACCTCAACGCGTATGTCGCGGCGGGCATTTCCACGGAGCACGAGGCGACGACGGCGGAGGAGGCGCGCGAGAAGTTGCAGAAGGGAATGCGCGTACTGATCCGGGAAGGGTCGGTGTCGAAAGACCTGCACGCGCTGCAACCGCTGCTGACGGAACGCACGTCGCCGTATATGTGCTTGTGCACCGATGACCGAAACCCGCTCGATATCGCCGAGGAGGGGCATCTGGATCACATGATCCGCACGCTGATTTCGCTTGGCACACCGCCACTGGCCGCCTATCGCGCGGCGTCGCTGTCGGGGGCCGAGGCGTTCGGGCTGAAGGATCGGGGCCTCATCGCGCCGGGCAAGCGCGCCGATATCGTGGCGGTCGGATCGCTGGAGGCGTGTGACGTGCGCGCCGTGTTCTGCGCAGGGGTAGAAGCGACCGCAGAGAATTTTACCAAGCGATCAAAAATCGCGCCCGTGGGCAGAGGTTCGGTGCACGCGCCACATCTCACGCCCGAGGATTTCCGCGCCAAAGCCAACCGGGCCGAGACGGATGTGATCGGCATTGTCGAGGGCAAGATCATCACCGAACACCTGCACGAAGAGATCCCGGTCGAGGATGGCGACAAGCGCCCCGATCCCGCGCGCGATCTGGTCCGTATCGCGGTGGTCGAACGACATGGGCTGAACGGCAACATCGCGACGGGCTTCGTGCGCGGCTTCGGGTTGCAGCGGGGGGCCATCGCCTCGACCGTGTGCCACGACCACCACAACATCGCCTGCGTGGGGGTCGATTACGCCGACATGGCGCTGGCCGCGAACCGGCTGTCCGAGATCGAGGGCGGCTTCGTCGTGGCCGCCGGGGGCAAAGTGCTGGCGGAATTGGCGCTGCCGGTGGCCGGGCTGATGAGCCTTGAGCCGTTCGAGGAGGTGCATGACCGGTTGGTCGATCTACGCGCGGCCGCAAAGGGGCTGGGGGTGACGCTGAATGAGCCGTTCCTGCAACTGGCGTTTCTCGCCTTGCCGGTCATCCCGGCGCTCAAGATCACGGATCGGGGCATGGTCGATGTGACCAAGTTCGAGATCATTCCTTGAGTTACAGGATCGGCCCGAGACGCTTGCGTTTCGGGCATGTGCCCGCCCGCCCCAAGGCGGGCGCATTCGCGCCCACCCGGTCGGGCGCATGCCCTGTGTTGGCGCGCAGTTGAAGGTGACTACCTCCCAGCCGCCTCAAGCAACTCCTTGACCAGCGGGTTCGGATAGCGGCGGTCGAGCGTGACCGCGTAGAACAACTCGTGCAGGTCCAGCATCGCCGCCTGTACCAGCTCGCCGCGCGCCAGTTCGTCCTGCACCACGATGGGCGGCACCACGGCAAGCCCGGTTCCGCGCAGGGCCAGAAGGCGGATCATCGCCATGTCATCGACCTCGGCGGCGATGATCGGTTTGGCCTGAACGCGCGACAGCAGCGTGTCGAAGGCGTTGCGGATCTGGGTGTCGCGGGTGGGCAGGATCAGGGGTTGTTCCGCCACCAGCGCCTCGAACGGGCGGTTGCCCTGTACGCGGTCCGGGGTCCCGAACAAGCCCACGGTCTGGTCCGCGAGCTTTTGCGTCAGGTACGGGCTGATCGCGTCGCGCGCGGGGGGCGTGTTGGTCAGCACCACGTCGAGATTGAGCGCATCGAGCGCGGCATAAAGTTCCGCCGCGCTGCCCGAGCGCAGGATCACCTCGACATCCGGGCGGCCCAGTACCGGCTCAAGGAAGGTGATCTGAAAGTTGCGCGACAGGGTGGAGAGCGCGCCGACGCGGAGCGCGCGGGCCGGGCGGGCGGTTTCGCGCAGCGTGTCGAGCAGTTCTTCCCCGGCGGCAAAGATCGTGTCGGCATGATCCAGCGCGATGCGCCCCGCCTCGGTCAGATGCAGCGCGCGGCCCCGCCGTTCGAACAGGGCCTGGCCGATCCGTTCTTCCAACTGCTTGATCTGAGACGACAAAGCCGATTGCGACAGGTTCAGCCGCTCGGCCGCGCGGGTCAGGTTTCCGTCATGCGCGACGGCCCAGAAATATCGCAGGTGGTGATAATTCAAGTCCGACATTCGTTCTGTTTAATCGAACGATTATGCTCAAACAATGTATTTTTATTCACCAAAGCTGCGCGCTAGGTCCCCACGCAAGATCACCACCTGTTTGGAGACCGCATCATGATCACGAGTTTGCCGCTTCTGGCCCCGGCCATTTTTGCCCTCATCGGCCTCGTCTACATGCGTGGCGACATGGCGCGCGGATCGGGGCTGCTGCGTCTAGGCGAATATGCCGGGCTTGCGGCGATGGTCGTGTCGCTGGGGGCGCTGGGGCTTTTGATCCGTGACGGATCGGCCACCAGCCCGCTGATCGGTGCCGCCGAGATGGGGTTCGCCGCGCGCATCGACGCGGTGAGTGTGACGATGCTGATGCTCGTCAGCTTTATCGGCTGGGTCGTGATGCGCTTTGCGGTCACCTACACCGACGGCGAAGCCAACCAGACGCGGTTTCTGGGCTGGCTGAGCCTTGGCCTCGCGTCGGTTCTCCTGCTGGTGACCGCGGGCAACCTAATCCAGTTGATCCTCGGCTGGGGCGCGGTGGGGCTGTGCGTCAACCGGCTCTTGCTGACTTACCCGGAACGGGCGGCGGCGCAGCGGGCGGCGCGGAAGAAAGCGCTGTGCTCGGCGGCCTCGGATGCAGGGCTGATCCTTGGCGCCTTCGCGCTGGCCGTAGCGTATGGCACCGCAGATATCGCGACGATCATCGAAGCGGCACGTGCGGGCGAAGGCGGCGGGGCAGCGCTGTTCGCGGCTGGCCTGCTGGCGATTTCGGCGCTGTTCAAATCGGCGCAGGTGCCGACGCATGGCTGGCTGACCGAGGTGATGGAGGCACCGACGCCGGTATCGGCCCTGCTGCACGCAGGTGTGGTGAACGCGGGGGGTTTCCTTCTCATTCGCTTCGCGGACGTGTTGTTGCTGGCCCCCGGTGTGTTGTCGGTGCTGGTGATGGTCGGCGGGTTTTCGGCCATCTTCGGCGGGTTGGTGATGCTCACGCAGCCGTCGGTCAAGACGTCGCTCGCGTGGTCCACCGTGGCGCAGATGGGGTTCATGATCCTGCAATGCGGGCTTGCGTTGTTCCCGCTGGCGCTGCTGCACATCGTGGCGCATTCGCTTTACAAGGCGCACGCGTTCCTTGCCTCTGGTGGTGCCGTGGCACAAGTGGCGTCGATCCGGCGGCCCGGCCCGGTGGCGATCCCGAACGGCAAGGCGGTGCTCAAGGCCTTCGCGCTTGCACTGGCGATCTACGGAACCATCGGGCTGTTGCTGGGCATCGACGGGAAGTCGGCTCAGGCCATCGCGCTGGGTGCGGTGCTGGTGATGGGGGTGGCCTATCTCTTGGCGCAAGGTCTGGCGGATCACGCGCCAGAGGTTCTGACCCGGCGCATGGCGGTCTATTCGGTGGCCACCACGCTGAGCTATTTCGCGCTGCAATCCATCGCCATTTGGCTGACCACCGGTGCCTTACCCGCGACCCCGGCCCCCGGACCGCTGCAATGGGCGCTCATGGTGCTGACCATCCTCAGCTTCGGCACCGTGGCGCTGGCACAGGCGACCTTCCCCAACTGGGCGACCCATCCGGCGGCCCAGGGCCTTCGGGTGCATCTTTCGAACGGCTTTTACCTCAACGCGGTGTTTGACCGGCTGACAGGCGGCTGGGCCGCGCGGTCGCGGTGATGGACAGGACAGGAGATCAGGACATGCTGACAATGGTTGAACGGTTCTCTGGCCCCGCGCTCGAGATCATGGCGGGTGCCAAGAACGCCGCCGCGCATATCCCGCCGCTCTGGTCGCTTGAGGCGACGGTGGCGGTGAACCCCTATGTCGGGCAGGCGGGCGAGCCGTTGCAGATGGCTGCCGCCCGTTTGGCGCGGGTGGCGGGTGTGCGGACCGTGCCGGAGCGCGCGCATTTCAAGGCGAAGTTCGACGCTGGGGATCTAAGCGTGGCGGACCTTGAGGCAGGGCTGGCCGATGTGCCAGACCTGACGGCGACGGTCGAAGACCTGATCGCGGCGATGGATCGCGAGCCGCTCGCGCGGCAGACGCTGCCGACGCTGGCCGATCTGGCCGAAGAGGTGTCGGACATCAACTGGCCCGATTTCGTGGCCGAACGGATCGGTCATTGGGCGGGCGGACATTACGACACCGGGCAGGCGCTTTGGCCTGCGCCCAAGACACGGGCGTGGCTGTCGTGGCGGTCCTTTGCGCAGCGCGATCTGACACCCGAGATCTTCGGCCTGACCGGGTTTGCGAGCCGCGTTGCAGGAATGTCCATGTCGGCACGCGGTGCGCTGACCAAATGCGCCGAGGAGATGGGGATCACGGCGGATGCCTGCGAAAGCTATTTCCACACGCTCTTGATGCGCTTGGGCGGCTGGGCGCAGCTTGCCTCGGGCGAGGCGTTTCGTGCGAACCTCAAGGGCGAGGGCAACAACGACATCACCGATCTTCTGACGGCGAAGCTGGTGTTCGAGGCGGCGCTGTTGGCGCGCTATAAGGACAAGATCGGCGCGCGGTGGAAAGAGGTGCTCGAGGCGCACGCAAAGCCCATCGTGCCGAGTGAGGACGATCTGATCGACGCGGCCCTTCAGGCGGCGGCGGATCACGCTGCGGCACGCGCGCTGGACGAGACTTTGGCGCAGCCGGGGTCGGCCAAGCACGATGCGCCGAACGTGCAGGCCGCGTTCTGCATCGACGTGCGCTCCGAAGTGTTCCGCCGTGCGCTGGAAGCCTCTGGCGACGGGATCGAGACCATCGGCTTTGCCGGGTTCTTCGGCATCGCAGCGGCGCATCATGGCTTTGCCTCCGACGTGGAGGAAACGCGAGGTCCGGTGCTGATCAATCCGGGCGCCACATCCGCGGCCACCGATCCGCAGGACAGCGACATGCTGACCCGCGTCGCCAAACGGGTGACGCGGGCTTGGGGCCGGTTCCGGCTGGCGGCGGTGTCCAGCTTTGCCTTCGTCGAGGCGACGGGACCGCTTTACCTGGGCAAGCTGGTACGGGATTCACTGGCGCAAAGACATCCGAGCCTTGGCAATGATCCGGTGCCCGCCTTGTCTGACAACCTGTCGGTCGCGGATCGGGTGGGGATGGCGGCGGCGATCCTGTCGGGCATGTCGCTCAAGCATGGTTTCGGAAAAGTCGTTCTGCTCGCCGGTCACGGCGCGGGTGTGGTCAACAATCCGCATGCCAGCGCGCTGCAATGCGGCGCGTGTGGTGGGCATGCGGGCGATGTCAACGCACGGCTCGCGGCCAACCTGCTGAACGATCCAGAGGTGCGTGTGGGGCTTGTGGACAAGGGGATCGAGGTGCCTGCGGAGACCGTGTTCCTTGCCGGTCTGCACGACACGGTCACGGATGAGGTAAAGCTCTACGAGGACGACCTGCCCGCCGGGCATACGCAGGCGGCCACGATTGCGTCGCTCAAGCAGGCGTTGAAGCTGGCGGCAAAGGCGACGCGGAGCGAACGGTCGGCGCGCCTGCCACGCGCGACGGATGCGGCGGCGATGATCGAACGCGCCCGGGACTGGTCGGAAACCCGGCCCGAATGGGGGTTGGCCGGCTGTTCCGCCTTTATCGCGGCCCCCCGGTCACGGACAGCGGGGCGGAGCCTGAGCGGGCGGTCCTTCCTGCACACCTATGACTGGCGGCAGGACAGCAATTTCCAGGTGTTGGAGTTGATCCTGACCGCACCCGTGGTCGTGGCAAGCTGGATCAGCCTTCAGTATTACGGGTCCTCCGTTGCGCCGGATGCGTTCGGCGCGGGCAACAAGCTCTTGCACAACGTCACCGGCGGGATCGGCGTGGTTGAGGGCAATGGCGGCGTGCTGCGCGGCGGATTGCCGTGGCAGTCGGTGCATGACGGGGAAAAGTTCATGCATGATCCCCTGCGCCTGTCCGTTGCGGTGGAAGCCCCGCGCGAGGCGATCAGTGAGATCCTGAAACGGCACGAGGGTGTGGCGGCGTTGTTCGACAACGGCTGGCTGAAGCTTTTTGCGATGGATGATGAGGGCCGGTTGGGCTGGCGCTATACGGGAAAGGGCGATTGGGTCTCGCTTCGCGGGGGCGAAGCTGCGGCGCAGATCGCGGCCGAGTGACGATTTAGGAGCGAGGTTTTGCCCGGTGGGAAGCACCGGGCAGCGCCGACCCGCCCCCACGGGGCGGCGCTTTCAGCACCACCCCTCGGGCCGTCGCTGCCCTTATCTCTCTGATCAGCCTTCTTCGATCTCCACCTCAACCCCGAGCCCGCGCAGCACGTCCCAATAATTGGGGAACGTCTTGGACACGCAGTAGGGGTCTTCGATCCGCACGCCCTCGACCTTCATCGCGGCGAGGGCAAAGCACATGGCGATGCGGTGATCGGCATGGCTGTCGATGAGGCCGGTGCTGACGTGATCGGTCAGGGCGGGGTCTGCGTGGACGATGAGGTCATCGCCCTCGACCGTCGCCAGACCGGGGCGCACCTGTTCCAGCCCTTTATGCACCGCGTCGATCCTGTCGCATTCCTTGACGCGGAGGTTCTCGATCCCGGTGAAGCGCACGGGTGTCTCGTTGAACGCGGCCAGAACCGCCAGCGTCGGGATGGCGTCCTGCATTTGCGATCCGTCGATCTCGGCCGGCATGTGCGGGAAGGCGGCGATCATGTCATGGGCCTTGGCGTCGGGCTGGTTCATGTCGCCGGGGGCGGTGCCGATGTCGATGGCGCCACCGGTCAGCGCCTCGGCGGCCCAGAGATAGGTCGCGGCGCTGGCATCGGGTTCGACGTGATAATTGGTAGCGGTGTAGCCGCCGGGAGCCACGATGATCTGGTTTTCGGACGGGAACGACACCGACGCGCCGAAGGCGCGCATCACGGCGGCGGTGATGTGCAGGTATCCCACAGCGCCGATCTTGCCGCCGCCTATGGTGATGCGGGTCTCGCCGTCGCCCATCGCGGCGAGCATCATGATGGCCGAGATATACTGGCTCGACAGCTTGCCACTGACCTCGATCTTGCCGCTTTGGAACGTGCCGGTGCCCTTGACGGTCACGGGCGGGCAGCCTGTCTCGGACGTTGCCTGCACACCCATCGCCTGCAACGTGTCCAACAGGGGTGCGATGGGGCGCTTCTGCATGTGTTCGTCCCCGGTCACGATTGTGGTTCCGGGCGCGAGAGCCACAGCAGCGGTCAGGAAGCGGGTCGCCGTGCCTGCATTGCCGAGGAAAAGCGGTTCCCTGGCGGCGTGCAGCGTCCCTGAGCCGGTGACTTCGACCGTGGTTTCGTCCACCTCGGTGATGCCCACAGCCATCGCGCGCAGGGCTTCCATCATGTAATGCGTGTCGTCGCTGCGTAGGATGCCGGTGAGACGGCTGGTGCCGCGTGCCAGACCGGCCACCAGCAACGCCCGGTTCGTCACGGATTTAGAGCCGGGCAAAGTCACCCTGCCCACCAGAGGTTGGCTCACGGGGGTGATGCGGGCGATGGGCAGCGGCATGGCGGGTCCTCCGGTCGGGCGGTCAGATGCGGGTTTACGGGTTTTGCCGCGCGTCGCAATCCGAAACTCCGGTCAGCGGGGGCTCAGCCGAAGTCACGCTGCAAAGAACTCATTGACACACCAAATATTTCTATTATTCACGAATTATGGAAATAAGAATCGCCTCACAACTCTCGACCCTCGGCCATCCGCAACGGCTGGCCATCTTCCGGATGCTGATGCGCCGGATGCCCGATCATGTGCCAGCCGGGGAAATCTCGACCGCGCTGGATATCAAGCCGTCCACGCTGTCGGCCTATCTGTCGAACCTGCTGGATGCCGGATTGCTGAGCCAGACGCGGGTGGGGACATCTCTTCGTTACAGTGTGAACGTATCGAACGTGCAGGGGATGCTGGATTTTCTCCTGCTGGATTGTTGTCGTGGCAGGCCGGATATGTGCAGCCCGCTTGCCACCGCTTTTGCACAAGGAAAGCGTGATATGCCATTGGACAGGTTCAAGGTACTTTTCATCTGTACTGGTAATTCCGCACGGTCGATTTTCGCCGAGACGATCCTTCGGGATATGGCGGGCGATCGCTTCGAGGTCTACTCGGCTGGCACCAGACCGTATTCGGAATTGAACCCGTTGGCCGTGGAGGTGCTGCGCCAGAAGGGGCACGACGTGTCGGCGTTGCGGGCGAAGAACGTGCAGGAATTCATGCAACCGGACGCGCCGGTGTTCGATTTCGTCTTCACGGTGTGCGACCAGGCCGCCAACGAGGAGTGCCCGGCATGGTCCGGTCAGCCAGTGAGCGCGCATTGGGGCATGTCTGACCCGGTCAAGGCGACGGGGTCCGACGCGGAGCGCAGCCTGGCATTCCACGCCGCCTACGGTGCGCTGCGCAATAGGATCAGCGTGTTCACCGCGCTTCCGATGGCGACGCTCGACCGGATTTCGCTGCAAAAGGCCGTCGATACCATCGGACAGATGACAGAGGACCAAAACGCATGACCACTTACGCACTCAACGGGCTTGGCCGCATCGGCAAGCTGGCGCTGAAACCTTTGTTGGAGCGGGGCGCCAAGATCGCGTGGATCAACGACGCGGTGGGCGACCCGGCGATGCACGCGCATCTGTTCGAGTTCGACACGGTGCATGGCCGTTGGGATGCCGACTTCGCGCATGACGCGGACAGCATCACGGTTGACGGGGTGCGGTTGCCGTTTATCGGCACTTCGGAACTGTCGAAATTGCCGATGGACGGTGTGGATGTCGTGATCGACTGCACCGGCGTTTTCAAATCGGAGGCGAAGATCGCGCCCTATTTTCAAATGGGAGCGAAGAAAGTCGTGGTTTCGGCCCCGGTCAAGGAAGGGCCGACGGCGAATATCGTCTACGGGGTGAACGATGGCATTTACGATCCTGAGAAACATGACATCGTGACGGCAGCCAGTTGCACCACCAATTGCCTCGCCCCGGTTGTGAAGGTGTTGCACGAGGCCATCGGGATAAGCCACGGATCAATCACCACAATCCATGATGTGACGAACACACAAACCATCGTGGACCGCCCGGCCAAGGACCTGCGCCGCGCCCGGTCGGCGCTCAATTCGCTGATCCCGACGACCACAGGCAGCGCCACGGCAATCACCCTGATCTATCCCGAACTGAAGGGGCGCTTGAACGGCCACGCGGTGCGGGTACCGCTGCTCAACGCATCGCTGACCGATTGCGTGTTCGAGATGAACCGCGCCACGACCGTGGAAGAGGTCAACGCGCTGTTCAAGGCGGCGGCGGAGGGGCCTTTGAAGGGCATCCTCGGCTATGAAGAACGGCCTTTGGTGTCCACCGATTATACAAACGACACGCGGTCGAGCATTGTCGATGCGCCCTCCACGATGGTCGTCAACGGCACGCAGGTGAAGGTCTATGCCTGGTACGACAACGAGATGGGCTATGCGCACCGCTTGGTGGATGTGGCGCTGATGGTCGGGGAACGGTTGTGAGCAAACCCGAGGGTCTGTCCGCCTATATCGCCGTGACGGCCGCGTATTGGGCGTTCATGCTGACCGATGGCGCGCTGCGGATGTTGGTGCTGCTCCATTTTCACACGCTGGGATTTTCGCCGGTGCAACTGGCCTATCTCTTCGTGCTGTACGAGGTCGCGGGCATGGTGACGAATCTCAGCGCAGGCTGGATCGCGGCGCGGTTCGGGTTGACGGCGACGCTTTATGCGGGGCTTGGGTTGCAGGTGGTGGCCTTGCTGGCGCTGGCGCAACTGGATCCGACATGGGCCATTGCCAGTTCGGTTGCCTTTGTCATGTGCGTGCAGGGCGCGTCGGGGGTGGCGAAGGATTTGGCCAAGATGTCGTCGAAATCGGCGGTGAAGCTGTTGGCCCCGACCGAGGGCGGCGGGCTATTCCGCTGGGTCGCCGTTCTGACCGGGTCGAAAAACGCGGTGAAGGGTGTGGGCTTCCTGCTGGGCGCGGCTTTGCTCGCGACGCTGGGATTTGTCGCGGCGGTCTATGCGATGGCGGCGGTGCTCGCAGTGATCCTGCTGGCGATCGTGGTCTTCATGCCGTCTGGCCTGCCCAAGGGGCGCAAGGGCGCGAAATTCTCCGAGGTGTTCTCCAAATCCGCCAACGTGAACTGGCTGTCGGCGGCGCGGGTGTTCCTCTTCGGGGCGCGCGACGTGTGGTTCGTCGTGGGCATCCCGATCTATTTCTACGCCGTGCTGTCGGACGGCACGACCGAGGGCAACCGCGCGGCATTCTTCCTGATCGGGACGTTCATGGCGGTGTGGATCATCCTCTACGGGATCGTGCAGGCGAACACGCCACGGTTTTTGCAAGCGGCGACGCGTACCGAGGGTGCGTTGATCGCGGATGCAAGAAAATGGGCGCTGCTGCTGCTGGCGGTGCCGGTCGCTTTGACCGTCGCGGCGGTCCTGTCGCCTGAACCACAAGCTTGGCTGACCGTGACGCTGGTCGTCGGACTGCTCGTCTTCGGGGCGGTCTTCGCGGTCAACTCGGCGCTGCATTCCTACCTGATCCTGGCGTTCACACAGAATGAACGCGTGACGATGGATGTGGGGTTCTACTACATGGCCAACGCGGGCGGGCGGCTCTTGGGCACCGTTTTGTCGGGGCTCAGCTACCAGATCGGTGGTCTGCCGCTCGTCTTGGGCACGGCATCGGTGATGGTGGCGCTGTCGGCGCTGGCGGCGGGGCGGTTGCGCGCGGATGGCGTGGCGCAGGCTGTCTAGGCAGCCTCTCTCGACATGAGGGACAAAGACAGGCACATCTTTCGCTGACACCAGACGACAGGAGTGCCCATGACCGCCTTTGCCTTTGCCACCGTAGACATGATCCGATTTGGACGGGGAGAGGCGGCGCAGGCCGTGCCCGCGCTGGCAGCGCTGGGCCGATCGGCATTGCTCGTCACCGGCGCGACGCCGGGGCGAGTGGCGTGGCTGCAAGAGGCGTTGGAGGCGCAGGGCGTCTCGGTGACGATGTTCCCGGCCGCCAAGGAGCCCGATGTGGCTTTGATCGAAGCAGGCGTCGCCGCAGCGCGTGACGCGCGTGTTGAGGCGATCATCGCCATCGGCGGCGGGGCAGTGATCGACGCGGGCAAGGCGATTGCGGCGTTGGCGCCTGCGACGCGCCCGATGATGGACCACCTCGAAGTGGTGGGCAAAGGCCTGCCGTTGGACGTGGACCCGTTGCCCTTTGCCGCCTTGCCGACCACCTCGGGGACAGGGGCGGAAGTGACCAAGAACGCGGTGATCTCGGTGCCCGACGCGCAGCGCAAGGTGAGCCTGCGCGATGCGCGCATGTTGCCGACGCTGGCGATTGTCGATCCGGCGCTTGCGGACGGGTGTCCGCGCGGGGTCACGCTGGCCTCGGGGCTGGATGCGGTCACGCAGGTGATCGAGCCGTACTTGTCCTCCAAGGCCAATCCGTTGACCGATGCGATCTGTCGTGATGCGATCCCCAAAGGGTTGGCGGCGATCCGGCAGATCATGCAGGGCGAAGACCCACAGGCGCGCGATGCGCTGGCCTGGGTGAGCCTGTGCGGTGGCCTGGCGCTGGCCAATTCCGGCTTGGGTGTGGTGCACGGGTTGGCCGGCCCGTTGGGCGGGTTGTCCAATGCGGCGCATGGCGCGATCTGCGGCGCGCTGTTGCCGCATGGGATGCGGGCCAATGCGCAGGCAAGCGACGATCCGAGGCTGGCGGCGCGCATCGCCGAAGTGCAGGGCTGGATCGCGCAGGCCTTCGGTGGGACCCCCGAAGCGGCGTTCGACACGCTGCACACATGGTCGCGCGAGGCTGGACTGCCGGGGCTGGACGCGCAGGGGATCACGGACGCGGCGCGGGCCAAGGCGGCGCGGGACGCGGTGAGTTCCTCGTCCATGAAGGCGAACCCGGTGGCATTGAACGAAGAGCAGTTGCTGGACCTGATGGAGCGGGCGCGATGACCGACCATACCACCACGCATGACGCCGAAGAGGACGCGCGCAACCGGGACATCCTCGTCTACATCAACGGGCAGCTTTATCCGAGGGACGAGGCCAAGGTGTCGGTCTACGATTCCGGCTTCCTGCTGGGCGACGGCATGTGGGAAGGGATGCGGCTTTATGACGGGCATTGGGCCTTCTTCGACGATCATATGGACCGCTTTTTCGATTCTTGCTACGCGGTGGGCCTTGATGTCGGCATGGACCGCGCAGGCATTGCCGAGGCGCTGCGCATGACGGCCGAGGCGAACGACATGACCACGGATGTGCATTGCCGGTTGATGCTGACGCGCGGCACCAAGGTGAAGCCGTTTCAGCACCCGAGCCTGTCGCGGTCGGGGCCGACGTTGGTGATCATCATGGAACATTCCAGACCCGCCGAAGCCTTGCAGGCGAAGGGCATCCGCCTTGCTTCGGTCCCGCAGGTGCGGGGGCTGCCGCACAGCCAGGACGCCAAGTTCAACAGCCATTCCAAGCTGAACTGCGTGATCGCCTGTCTTCAGGCCGAAGCGGCGGGCGCGGACGAGGCGCTGATGCTCGACCCGCATGGGTTCGTGAACACGACCAACGCCTGCAACTTCTTCATCATCCGCAAGGGCGAGGTTTGGACCTCTACGGGTGATTACTGCATGAACGGGGTGACGCGTCAGAAGGTCATCGACCTGTGCCGCGACAACGGCATCCCGGTGTTCGAGAAGAACTATTCGCTCTACGAGGCCTATTCAGCGGACGAGGCGTTCCTGACAGGCACGTTCGGCGCGCAGACGCCGGTGGCGTCGATCGACGGCAAAACCATCGGCACGGGGGAGCGGCCCATGACGGCCCGGCTCCGCGCGCTCTACAAGGAGGCCATCGCCCGCGATATCGCGGCGCAGAGGGCGGGAGGATGAGCGTCGTGGTGTGCAGCAGGGGTACCCCATGAAAACGCAGGTCGCGATCATCGGCGGCGGTCCGTCCGGTCTGCTCTTGTCGCAACTGCTCAACCGGGCGGGTGTGGCGACCGTGGTTCTGGAACGCGCGTCGCGGGAGCATGTGCTGTCGCGCATCCGCGCGGGCGTGCTGGAGACGGGCACCGTCGAGATGCTGCGCGAGGCTGGTGTGGGCGACCGCATGGCGCGGGAAGGCATCCCGCATGAGGGGTGTTACCTGACCGACGATGACCTGATGGTGCGGATCAACTTCAAGGAGCTGACCGGGACATCGGTGATGGTCTACGGGCAGACCGAGGTGACGACCGATCTGTACGCAGCACAAGACGCCATCGGGGCGACGATCCTGCACGGGGTCGAGGACGTGGTGATCGGTGATGCGGACGGCGATGCACCCCATGTGATGTTCACGCATGGTGGTCAGCGCACGCGGCTCGACTGTGACTATGTGGTGGGCTGCGACGGCTTTCATGGCGTCAGCCGCGCCACGATCCCGCAGGACAAGCGCCGTGCGTTTGAACGGGTCTATCCGTTCGGCTGGCTGGGCGTCTTGTCGCGCACCCGTCCTGCGCATGAAGAGCTGATCTATGCCAATTCCTCCAACGGTTTCGCGCTGGCCTCGATGCGGTCCGAAACGCTCAGCCGCTATTACGTGCAGGTGCCGTTGACCGACAAGGTCGAGGAGTGGAGCGACGCGCGGTTCTGGGCCGTGCTGAAATCCTGCCTGCCTTCCGAGGTGGCCGACGCCATGCAGACCGGACCATCGATCGAGAAATCCATCGCGCCGCTGCGGTCCTTCGTCAATGAGCCGCTGCGCTGGGGCCGGTTGTTCCTTGTCGGGGACGCCGCGCATATCGTGCCGCCCACCGGGGCCAAGGGGCTGAACCTTGCGGTGTCGGATGTGCACTACCTGTATCAGGGCTTGATCGACGCGGTGACGCGGGGCGACACGCGGGGGATCGACGCCTATTCCGACCGCGCGCTTGTGCGGATCTGGAAAGCGATGCGCTTTAGCTGGCAGATGACGACGACGCTGCACCGCTTCGACGGTGAGGACAGTTTCGCGGCCCAGATGCGCAAGGCCACGCTGCGGCATCTGGCGCAGTCCGAAACCGCGCGGCGCGATCTGGCCGAGAATTACATCGGCTTGCCCTATTGATCCGGGCAGGCAGATGCGGTCAGTTCGCAATTTCAACCCGCTGCCAGACGTGCCAAGATTGCCCCCGAAACACGGCATCGCACGCGGTGTCCCGCGACTGAGCAAAGGAAACCGATCATGTCCAGCCGCCATGACCAAGGCATGAAAACCCGGCGCGCGGTGTTGGGCGATGCCCATGTCGACCGGGCCGAGGCCGCGAAGACCGAGATGGACGCAGCGTTTCAGACGCTTATCACCGAAGGCGCGTGGGGCACGGTCTGGGCGTCGGACGCGATCAGCCAACGGGAACGGTCGATGCTGACGCTGGCGCTGTTGGCGGCGCTGGGCAATTTCGACGAGATCCCCATGCATATCCGCGCCACGGCCCGCACCGGGGCCAGCAAACAGGACGTGATGGAGGCGTTCCAGCACGTCGCCATCTATGCCGGTGTGCCGCGTGCCAATCGTGCGATCCAGATCGCCAAGGACACCTATGCCGAGATGGAGCAGACCGATGACTGACCGCGCCGCCCTGATGCCCCGGCGCAGGGAGTTGCAGCCGGACCCGTATGTCCCGGACTACAAGACCTCGGTCACCCGGTCGCCTGCGCTGCCGCTTCTGTCTATGGAATCGACACCGAGCGAGGAAACCGGCCCTCGGTTCGGGCACAGCCTTCTGGGACCGCTCGACAACGACCTGATCCGCAACTTCAGCGAGGGCAAGGCGCTCGCCATCGGGGAGCGGATCCGTGTGCATGGCCGCGTGCTGGACGAGACCGGTCGCCCGGTGCCGCAGACCTTGGTGGAGATTTGGCAGGCCAATGCCGGTGGGCGCTATCGGCACATCAAGGACACGTATTTCGCGCCGCTCGACCCGAATTTCGGTGGCTGCGGGCGGACGATCACCGATGACGACGGGCGCTACGAGTTCATGACGATCCGGCCCGGTGCCTATCCCTGGCCGAACCGGGCGAATGACTGGCGGCCCATGCATATCCACTTTTCGGTCTTCGGCCATGCCTTCGGGCAGCGGCTCATCACGCAGATGTACTTTCAGGGCGACCCCCTCATCGACCTGTGCCCCATCGCCGCGACGATCCGCGACCGGAGCCAGCTTTACCGTCTGGTGGCCCCGCTCGATATGCAGCAGTCGCGCGGCATGGATTACCTCGCCTACAGGTTCGACATCGTGCTGCGCGGTCGGCGTCAGACCATGTTCGAGAACAAGCCGGAAGGGATGTAAGCGATGGTGCAACCGCTTGAAGCGCTGGTCGAAACGCCAAGCCAGACCGCCGGTCCCTACGTGCATATCGGGTGCATCCCAAGTTTCGCGGGGCTTGACGGCGTCTACCCCGAAGACCTTGGCAAAAGCCCAATTTCGGAGGGCGCGAAGGGCGAGATCATCAGCATCACCGGCGCGATCCTCGATGGGACGGGCTGGGCCTTGCGCGACGCGATGATCGAAAGCTGGCAGGCGGATGCGGCGGGGATCTCTCCCGGTGACGATGGGGCCGATCCCAAGGTGACGGGGTTCTGCCGCTTTGCGACCGACAAGGACAGCGGCGACTTCACCTTGCGCACGGTCAAACCCGGGCCGGTCAGGGGCCGGAACGGACAGGTCTTTGCGCCGCATATCTCGCTCTGGATCGTGGCGCGAGGGATCAATATCGGGCTGAACACGCGGATCTATTTCGACGACGAGGACAACAGCGCCGATCCGCTGCTCGCCCGCATTGAACAGCGCCCGCGTGTCGATACGTTGATCGCGAAGACGACCGGAGCGGGCAGTTATCGCTTCGATATCCGGCTTCAGGGCAAGGGCGAAACGGTGTTCTTGGACCTCTGATGACAGGCGTGTTCGATCATCCGTGGTTGTCCGGCCTGTTCGCGGATGAGGAAATCGCGGCGCTCTGGTCGGCAGACGCGCAGCTTGGTCATATGCTCGCCTTTGAGGCGGCGTGGTCGCGGCATGGGCATCTGGCCGGTTTGTGGAACAAGGACGAGGGCGCAAAGGCCGCTGTGGCCATCGCGGGGGCCGAGATCACACCGGATGACTTGCGCGACGGCACGGCGCGGGATGGTGTCTGTGTTCCTGCCTTGGTGCGGTTGCTGAAAGAGCGAACGGGCGCGACGGCTGTCCACACAGGGGCGACGTCGCAGGATGTGATCGACACCGCCACGGTTCTGTCGCTGGTCCGAAGCCTGGATGTCATTGACGTGCGGCTGGGTCAGGTTGCGGCGCGCTTGGGTGATCTCGAAGCCCGCTATGGTCAGCGCAGCCTCATGGGTCGGACGCGGATGCAGGCGGCGGTGCCGATGACGGTGGCCGACCGTGTCGCGACTTGGCGGTTGCCCTTGCACACCCATCGCGACCGGCTGACGCAGCTTCGCCCGCGCGTGGCGCTGGTGCAGATCGGCGGCGCGGTGGGAGATCGCGCGGCTTTGGGCGACGGGGCGGACACCCTCTGCGCGGCGGTTGCGCAAGAGTTGGGGCTGTCGCTAACGGACCGGAGCTGGCACAGTCAGAGGGACGGTATCGCAGAGGCGGCGTCGGTCCTGTCGCTGATCACCGGCAGTCTGGGCAAGATAGGTCAGGATATCTGCCTGATGGCGCAGCAAGGGATCGACGACATCACGCTTGCGGGCGGCGGGGCGTCATCGGCCATGCCGCACAAGCGGAACCCGATCGAGGCAGAGCTTCTGGTCACGCTGGCCCGGTTCAACGCGGTGCAATTGTCCGGGATGCATCAGGCGCTTGTGCATGAACAGGAACGCTCTGGTGCGGCATGGACGCTGGAATGGATGCTGTTGCCGCAAATGGTGGAGGCGGCGGGACGGGCGCTGACCGTCGCGGATGCGCTGGCTAACGCGGTGACCGGTATCGGCGGCACGGCCTCCGAGGCGGCACCATGACCGAAACACAGATGCGGCGCGACGTGCTCGAAATCCCTGCGGCGGTACAGCGCCTTCTGGACGCGGGCAGGGCCGATATCCAAGCGGCGGCAGAGGCGATCCGGGCCCTGTCTCCGGGCTACATGATCAGCGTCGCGCGCGGGTCGTCGGACCACGTCGCGACCTATCTGAAATACGCCACAACGGATCGCGTCCAGCGTGCGCAGGTCTCGCCCATCGCGCGCACGGGTCATCCCCTGACCGATCCGATGCTCAGCTCGGCAGCCCCGGACGCCCCGCGTCATTTGCAGAAAGTGACCGAGACGCGATGACACCTCCGACGAAAGCCTATGTCGGCGCGAAGATCCACGATGGCGTTACCCTTTTCGAGACGCATGCGCTGGTCGTGAGCGTTGATGGCGTTTCCATCCTGCCGGAAACGGACCTGCCTGACGCGTGCGAGGTCACGCGACTGGACGACGGCCTGATCGCGCCAGGTTTCGTGGACCTTCAGGTGAATGGCGGGGGTGGCGTGATGTTCAACGACGCCCCATCGGTCGAGACCTTGCGCCGGATCGCGTCGGCCCACGCCGCGGTGGGCACGACGGCGTTCTTGCCGACGCTGATCACCGACACACCAGAACAGACCCGCGCGGCGTTCGAGGCTGTCGAGGCCGCGATCCGCGAGGGGGTCGACGGGATCGTCGGGCTGCACCTGGAGGGGCCGCACTTGTCGGTGGCGCGCAAGGGCGCGCATGACCCGTCGCTCATCCGGCCGATGGAGGACGCGGATCTGGCGATGCTGTTCGACGCGTCCAATCGGCTGCCCAACCTCATGGTCACGGTCGCGCCGGAGAATACCAGCCTCGATCAGATCGCGGCGATGGCCGAAGCCGGGATCCTCGTGTCCCTGGGGCACACGGACGCGGATTACGCGACCTGTCACGCGGCCTTCGATGCCGGGGCGCGGTTTGTCACTCATCTTTTCAACGCGATGAGCCAGTTGACCAGCCGTGCGCCCGGCTTGGTCGGTGCGACGCTTGACCGGGAGGAGGTCTTCGCCGGGCTGATCGCCGATGGCATTCATGTCGATCCTGCGACGATCCGGGTGGCGCTTGCCGCAAAGCCCCGGTCTGACAGGATATTTCTTGTCACCGATGCAATGGCGGTCGCCGGGTCGTCCAGTGATCGGTTCACGCTGAACGGGCGCGAGGTGATCCGCCGGGATCATCGCCTGACGCTTGTCGATGGCACATTGGCCGGGGCCGATCTGAGTATGCCAAGGGCAGTTTCGGTGATGTCGGGTGCGGTTGGCGAAAGCTTGTCCCAGAGTATCGCGCGCGCGACGTCGACACCGGCGGCGCTCTTGCGCGGGGTTGACGGTCTTGGCCGCATCGGCAGGGACACACGTGTGGTCAACTATTTCCGCGATCTATCCCGGTTCGACACGAGCGACCGCATCTTGCTCGAGATACCGTCCTGACTGGCGACTTAAACGCGGTGCGGGGTCACGAGACCCGCCGCGCGAACACATCGCCGGAATTGGCGGCTTCCGGCAGGGCGGCGATCTCTTCGGTGATGTCCTTGGCGCTGATCCAATCCTCGCGCCTCAGTCGATGTTCTTCGCCAATGCTCCAATTGAACTCGTAACGCCCCAAGCCCGTCAGGCGCTCGATACAGGCCGACGCGATGGGCCTTTGGAGTGTCGTGAACTCGAAGGACAGCGCGGGCAAGGGTGTGCTGAGACCCGACAGAACGTCGAACTCGTGGCCCTCGACGTCGATCTTGACGAAATCAGGTGTTCCGTACTCCGAGACCAAAAGATCAAGGGTGGTCATCGGAACACGCGCGCGGCCGTCCCAAACCTGCCCCCTCCAGCCAGGCGCGGTGCGCGCTGCCGTGACGAGATCTCGCGATACGGTAGAGACCGTCGGGTTCGCCGTGTTCACAAACAGGTCGATGCTGCCCGGCGCGGCCCCCACCGCCTCGGCGCTCAGCGTGACCTTGGGGTTTCGACCATGGATGAGACGGAGCGCCCGGAACACGCGCGGTTGCGGTTCCAACGCGACGACCGACGCCCCAAGCTGAAGAAAACTCGCCGTCCGGTCGCCCACATGCGCCCCGAGGTCGAAGGCAAGACCACCCATAGGGACGAACCGGGCATTGAGCGCCGTCATGCGCGCCATGCGCGCGCGATCCCGGTAGTAGACGTCGAGCGACCGACCCACCCCTGTGCGCGCCGTGCCATGCCTGCCCTGCGCGTGATCCGGTATGTCGGCAGGGTGCATCGGAAGACCGTTCATCTTGTTGCGTTCGATAGAGGACCTAGCACCGAACTGCGGGCTGAACAGCTGTGAAATCGGGGCGATCCGAATTCATCGACTTGCCTCCGTACACGTGCGAAACACGTCAGGCGTATGCAGACAACATCCGATCTTTCTTTGGTCAGTTGGAACATCCACCGGGGTCGGGGGAACGATGGCGTCGTGGATGCGGGCCGCACGCTCGACGTGCTCAAGACGGAGGTGCTGCGCCCCGGCTGCGAGGCGCTGATCCTTCAGGAGGCCGACGAGGAAACACCTCCGCATGAGGGCTTTCTCGACATCCCGCGTCTCGAAGCGGACTCGGAGTTGCGGCATGTGCAGGGCGATGCCGCTGCGCGGTGGGGGCGCGACAGTCATGGATTCCTAGGTGTGATCCTGTTCCTTGCACCCTCGGTCGAGATCGAAGACATTGTCCTTCTGGACCTGCCCGGACACTGCCATCGCGGTGCGGTGATCGTCGATGCGCGGCGCGACGGGCATCGGTTTCGCCTGATCGGAACGCACCTGTCGCTGTGGCAGGGATTGCGCGTCGCCCAGATGCGCACTTTGGGCCAGCATCTGTTTCGTCGGGACGATCGTCAGACCATCCTGTGCGGTGATCTCAACGAATGGCGCCCGTGGGGTGGGCTCGCCTTGTCCTCGGCGGTTCTCGGGCAACGTTTCGAAGGTCCGGCGCGCGCGACCTTTCCGGTGCGCAGGCCGTTCTTGCCACTGGATCGAGTGCTGACCAGCGCGCCGGGCCGGGTGACGTCCGCGCGCGTGCTGGACGGACCGGGCATTCGCATGGCGTCCGATCACCGGCCCTTGGCAGCGACCGTCAGTCTGGGCGATCCGGGTTAGACGCCGCCGTCGCGGGCGCGGGTCCAGCGGTGCAGCCAGACCGGATGCGCCACGCTGCCATTGGCATCGCGTAGGGTCAGGCGCAGCTCGGCGCTGTCCGCATCGCCGGGTGTGAGCAGGAAGGTGACGCGCGTGCCGCGATCCTCGGGCAGGGCGAAGAGGCTCGTTCCCAAAACCTCGGCAATGCCCGTCGCTGTGACCTCCGGCTGGAGCCCCTCCGGGTCGCCTTGGAAATCGACGACGTAACGGCGTGTTCCCTGACGGTCATGCTCGCGTCCACTGCGGGACGTGATGTGAGACCGGGCGGGGTCCGCGCTGGGCGGGGTCGCTGTCCATGTGAGGCCATATTCGAACCGGTAGGTGCCCCCGGGCTGCAACGCCTCGCTGGGCCGCCAGAAGGCGACGATATTGTCCATGAACTCGTCCCCCGTCGGGATCTCGACAAGCATGACCGACCCGTCGCCCCAATCGCCCTTGGGCCGAACGCGGGCCGATGGCCGGTCGTGATACCGCGCCTCGGTGTCCTGGTAGTCGTCGAACGCCCGTGCGGTCTGGTAGAGGCCGAAGCTGACCGGACCCCTGTCGGAAAAGGCCGAGGTCTGAAGCTGTGCCGGGTTCGCGATAGGCCGCCAGAGAAACTCGCCAGCGCCGTTTTCGATGACCAGCAGGTCACTGTCATGCACGCGTGGTCGGAAATCGTCGGAGACGGCCGCGTGAAGCGGTCCCTTGAGATACATCGACGTCAGCGGCGCGACGCCGATATCGGCGATCTCGACACGCGGGAACAGCGTGACGGCCACATCCATCGCCGTTTCGCTGCCGGGCGCGAGGGTGAGGTCAAGATGACCCGCAAGCGACGGGCTGTCGATCACCCCTTCGACGCGGATCGACGTCGCGGTGCCGGGATAGACCCGCAGCCGTGTGAAGCGGGGAAATTCCTCGGGCGCGGCGCCTCCTGTGCCGATGGCAACCGCCCGCGCAGAAAGGCCGTAGACCATCGCTTCACCGATGGCGCGGAAATAGCTGGCGCCCTGCATCACCAACACTTCGTCCATCCGGTCCGCCGCGTTCAGCGGATGGCGCACGCGCAGGCCGGAAAAGCCTGCACCCGGTGATTGGTCCGGGATCTGATCGAAGTAGCGGTCGTCGAAACTGAACAGGTCGGTGGAAAACGGCACGGTGCGCGGGCCACCCTCATCCACCAGTTCAATCTGAACCGGGTCGGGAAAGAAGAGGCCCGGCGGCAGCAGGTCGACCGCCCAGGATGGACCGTGGTCAAGCAGCGCCGCTTTTCCGGGAATGGGTCGAATGCCGCGATAGGCGTCGTAGCTCAGGTCGGAAAAGGGCGCCGGTAGCGGTGTTTTGTTCGGCGAATACGGTGTATGCGCAAGGGCTTGGGCGGCATCGTAAAGGCTTTCGGCCTTCCGGCTGTCCGCGAAAAGCGTGGTCGGTCGGACAGCCGTCGTCGCACCGAGCCCAGCCAGAACCGTCCGCCGATCCATCATGCCGGAGCGTCGAGATAGTGGATCAACAGCGGAGCGGCCAGAAGCGGCAGGACCAGCGGTGTGAGCCAGAGAACGGCTGTTGCCGTGCCCGCCAATAGGGTCAGCGACAAGATCAGCGCGCCGAATGCCATTTCGAGCACGCCTTTCGGCAGGGTGAAGCGTGCCGCGCGGCCCGATTTCCAACCGCAATCGCGCCCGACAAGAACCGCCAGGACGGACACGGACTGGCGCACCATCACCAGCGGCGCGATCAATGCCGACATCATTGCCTCGGCCAGTGCGGCCCGCAGAATTGTCATCCGTCGGCCAAAGGTACGCGCGCGGCTGATCAAATCCGGCAGGGCGGAGGCTTTGGGCAGCAAGAGCAGCGCAATGATCAGGACGAAGGGCAGCGCGCCCGCGACCTCGACCGCGCCAGAGGCGATCATCGCGACAAGCGCCAACCAGATCGGTGCGGACAGATAGCTGAAAACGCCGGATGCCAGATGAAACCGGCTGATCGGATGCAGCCCGGGTGCACTAAGCAGGCGCATGTGTTGCAGGTTGCCCTGGCACCAACGGCGGTCCCGGCGGTGAAACTCCTCAAGCGTCTGCGGCGCGTGTTCAGCGCTGCCCGCAAGCTCGGCATCCAGTTCGACGGCCCATCCGTTCTTGCGCATATGGGCCGCTTCGATGAAATCATGGCTCAGCACCGGTCCACCCAAGGGCGCTGACCCCGAAAGCGCGGGAAGCCGTGCGACCGAGCGGAACGCATCGACCCGGATGAGCGCATTGTGCCCCCAGTAATTTCCCGTCTCGCCGGTCCAGGCGGCAAAGCCTTGTACGAAATTCGGGGACAGAAACCGCGCCGAGATGCGCTGGTGGCGGTCGAAACGCGTGGCGCCCGGCGCGAGGGTAATCGCGGCCTGCAACAAGCCCGTTTGCGGACGGGTTTCGAGCGTTCGGATCATCCGGTGGATCCGCGCGGCGCTCATCCGGCTATCGGCATCCAAGACCAGCATGAAATCGAACCCGGCGCCCTGCGTGTCGACCCACTCCGCGATATTGCCCGGTTTGCGCCCGGTGTTCACCTCACGGCGTCGGTAGCTGATGGCACCGTCTGAGCGAAGGACCGAAAGGGCCGTCTCCTCGGCTTCGATGTTTTCGGGGCCCGACGTGTCTGACAGGACGAAGATCTGCGTGCTGTCCGGGCGGGGCAGGTGATCGAGCTGTCGTCTCAGGTCCGCAAGATAACGCGCCACCGGGGCCGGGTCTTCGCCACAGAGTGTGACGAGGATCGCGGTTCGCGTCGTCGGCTGCCAGAACGCGTGCGGCGTTGGCGCGCCTGGCTGGCGGGGCAGCATGGCTCCGATCACTGCGGTCGCAGCGCCTCCGGCGATCCAGACCGCGCTTGCGCCGACGAGAACCAGCGCCAGAAAGGCCATCGGGGTCCATACCGAAACCGAAACCGCGAAGGCGGCGATGCACGCGACCGAGAAAAGCGCGGTCAGGCCGATGAACGCCACCCGTGGGGCAGCGTGTCGGGAGGACGATCCCGCAGTGGCGTGAAGAAGTATCTCGGCTTGTGACATGGGTTGAGGTGGCCAGGTATCAGAGTCAACTGCCGCGCCGCCTCATGCGGAACAGCGACCCGTTACGTATGACATCCATTCCCAGCGACAAGAGACCTTAGCTGGAGCGGCTCCCGAACGGGGGCCACATGCGCGAAAAAATGCCGTCGCGTTTGAGAACGCCGTGATAAAGAGCAGCGCCGATATGCATGGCCACGATTGCCCCGATTGCCAGGCCGCCGTAATAGTGCGCCGCCTTCGCGGTTTCCGCCAATGCGTCCGACCGGGGCACGAGCGATGGCACGCCAAGCGCGTCGAGCGTTTCGATGGGAAACCCACCCGCCCTGACGCGGATATACCCGGCCATGGGCATCGCGAACAAAAGGACATAGAGCGCGGCATGGGTGGCGCCCGCGATCCTGGTTTGCCATGCAGGCAGGCTATTCGGCAAAGGCGCGGGCGGCCTTAGCCAGCGATAGATCAGGCGGACCGTCACCAGCAGAAGAATCAGAACACCGACATTCTTGTGAAAGATGAAAAGCGTGTTTTGAAGCGGCCGTTCGATCCAGTCCTGAACCATCAAAAGCCCCGCAGGGATCATCAGCAACACGAGCAGCGCCATGATCCAATGCAGGGCGCGCGCCGGGGCGCGGTATTGGAACGTCGAATTTGCCATCTTTTCCTCCGGCTGTCCTGACGGTAAGCGAAGCGGTGATCAATTCAAGCTGTTTGGCCGCGCTCTTGACCAAAGTCGCGGCGCGCTAATTCAACTGCATGGCATTTTGGCACCTGGATATGACCCGCCACGCGCGACGCAAGCTTTTCGACCTCGGCCTTGTCGGCCCGCACCGTCAGTTTTTCGGTGTGGCTGGTGCAGGGTTTTCGGCATTGCTCGTGCTTGGGCCGGTACTGGTGTCCGGCGTAACGCCGGTTTCGCTTCTGGCGACAACGGTGTTCTACGCCATCGGGGTCGCCCTTGCGGGCCTCGGGCTGTACCGCACCTTCCCGCATAGCAGTCTTGGAATGTGCAACGCGGTGACATTGTTCCGCTTGTTGCTTGTGTCCATCCTCGTCCTGTCGCTTCTGTCCGTAAGCGGCGACGCGGTGACGATATTTGCCGTGGCGGTGCTGGCCCTGGCGCTGGACGGGGTCGATGGCTGGTTCGCCCGGCGCGAAGGGCGGGTCTCGGATTTCGGCGCGCGGTTCGACATGGAGGTGGATTCGGCCCTGGCGCTGGTGCTGGCCTGTCTCGCCTTCCAGAATGAAACCGCCGGCCCGTTGGTCCTGCTGCTCGCTCTGCCGCGCTATCTCTTTGCCGCCGCGACGCTGGTTTTTCCCTGGCTCGACGGCCCGCTACCCGAGCGCTTCAGCCGCAAGGTCGTGTGCGTGCTCCAGCTTGGCACGCTGATCGTCGTGCAGGTGCCGTTTGTCCCACCGATGATCTCGGGCGGTCTCGTGGCGGTCTCTGCCCTGGCGCTGATCTGGTCGTTCGAACGCGACGTGGTCTGGCTGTGGCGCGCAAGAGCGGCTGCGCGCGTTTGATGACGTCTCGAATGCGGGCCTGTTTGCGTCTGGGTGCAGCGGCGGCTGTGCTGTACCTCGTGCTCATTCAACCCAACCACCCCGCCGCGATGACCTGGTGGGCGCTTTTGGTCTTCCCGCTCGAATTGCCGGTGATCCTGTTCGGTTTGCTCGTGATCGACACCGCGCGACTCCGCCTGACGGTCCGGATCGTCATCACCGCCGCGTTGTCCGTGATCGCTCTGCTCAAAACCGCCGATTACGCCATGTTCACGGCGCTCACACGCGGCTTCAATCCGGTGGCCGACCTGCCGTTGATCGAGGCCGGGCTGCGCCTTCTGGTCGGGGCAATCGGGCCACTGCTGGCGACCGGGGCGCTTTTGATGGCCTTGGCGGCCGTCGCCTTTGTCATCAGCGCGATCTGGTGGGCCACGGGCGTCTGGGCCAAGACCTCTGCTCCGATGCCTGTCGCACGCGCAAGCGCCGGGGTGGCGGCCCTTTCCGGCGCGCTGGCCGTCGCCGAGATCGGTCAGGCGATGGGGCGGTGGAGCGTCCCGGGTTCGATCCCCGGCGCGGCCTTCACGGCGCGGGTCGGCATCGAGCGGGTCGATATGGTGGTCCGCACGATCGACGAATTGCGCAGCTTCAACGCACTCGCCCGGCAGGATCCTTATGTCGATGCAGACGGGCTTTTCGCAGCGATTGATCGCGATGTGCTGATCGTCTTCGTCGAAAGCTATGGGCGCACCAGCCTCGACACCCCGTTCTTCGCAGAGATGCACCGCGCGACGCTGGCGCGCTCATCGGAAAGGCTGGCCGATCTGGGCCTGTCGATGCGGTCGGGCATCCTGTCCGCGCCGACGCGCGGCGGGCAAAGCTGGCTGTCCCATGCGACCTTCGCCAACGGACTGTGGATCAGCGACCAGACGCGCTACGGGGCCGCCCTGGCCAGCGGTCGGGCGACTTTGTTCCACCTTGCCGAGCGGGCGGGGTTTCGGACCGCCGCTGTCATGCCCCAGATCACCCTGGAATGGCCGGAAGCCGATTTCATGGGCTTCGAGACCGTGCTGGCCGCCGACGATCTGGACTACCGGGGGTTGCCGTTCAACTGGGTGACGATGCCGGATCAGTACACGCTGTCGGCGATGGATCGGCTGCTTCGTGCCGAGACAGGGGATGACACCCGGCCGCTCTTCGCGCAGGTTGCGTTGAGTTCGTCGCACGCGCCCTGGGTGCCCGTGCCCGAGTTGATCGATTGGGATACGGTAGGCAATGGCCGGATCTTCGATGTCATGGCGACACAGGGCGATCCGCCGGACGTGGTTTGGCGCGACCGTGACCGGGTGCGGGCGCAATATCGTCTGGCCATCGACTACGCTTTGCAGACGGTGTTCGACTACGCCGCGCGTCATGCGGCAGAGCCTCCATTGATGATCGTCGTGGGCGACCACCAGGCGGCGGGTTTCGTCGCCCTCGACGAACGGCCGGACGTTCCCGTTCATGTCATCGGCCCCGAGCATCTCGTGTCGCTTGTGGCGGAGTGGGGGTTTGCACCGGGATTGGTCCCCGGCGATCAGATACCGGCGATCCCGATGGATCAGATGCGGAATATGATCCTCGACACGTTTTCGCGGGACAAAGAACGAGACACCGCAGGATGAGCGTGCTGGGTTGGACCGTCCCGCCGATACTTCTGCGCATCGTCCAGATCGCCGTCGCGCTGGGGCTCTTGGCGATCATCTGGTCCGCCGCAGACGGCCCCGAAGCGGCGCGCGCTCTGGCGGATGCCGATATCGCGTTCCTCGCCGCTGCCTTCGCGGCACTGACGCTCCAGACGGTGCTGTCTGCCTTGCGCTGGAGGCTGACGGCGGCGCAGTTGGGTATCCAATTGGGCCCCATCTGGGCGATCCGCGAATACTACATGGCGCAGATCATCAACCAATCGCTTCCCGGCGGGATGATCGGGGACGCGGGCCGTGCGGTGCGCGCACGGGAACAGGCCGGTCTGCTGGCATCGGGGCAGGCGGTGGTGTTCGAAAGGCTGGCGGGTCAGGTCGGCATGTTCACCGTCATGGCGCCCGCCTTCTTCATCACGCTCGCCATGCCGGGGGGAGTCGACTGGCCGTCATGGCTGGTTGTCCCGGTCACGGCTCTGATTGCAGGTCTCGCGCTTCTGCCGGTTCTGACGCTATTGGCCACGCGTTTGCCCGGAGCGGTTGGCCGGAAAACGCTGTCCTTCTGCCGAACGACCGCCACCGCGCTCTTGGCGAAAGAGGTTCTGCCGCGTCAGGTCGTCTTGAGCATCGGCACAACTCTGTGCAACCTCGCCGCCTTCGGCTTCTGCGCGATGGCCGTGGGCGCGGATTTGTCTCTGGTCGCGACACTCGCGCTTGTTCCATTGATCCTCTTCACCATGCTGATCCCGATCTCGGTCAGCGGTTGGGGCCTGCGCGAAGGTGCGGCGTCGATCCTCTTTCCACTGGCCGGCGCCGCCGCCAGTCAGGGCCTCGCGGCCAGTGTCGCCTTCGGATTGATCTTCCTTCTGTCCGTTTTGCCGGGACTGATCCCACTGTTTTTGCGTCCGAATGCGCGGGCGGAGAAAATTTGAGCACAACAAAAAGTTGATAGGCAAGCAACCGCCACAGCCCGGCGCACACTTGCCATTCGCAAAAGCAAAGTTAGCCTTATGACCAAAGAAGAGGTGTATCCCATGAAAAACGTGTTTTCCCGACGCAGTTTCCTGTCAACCGGCGCTGCGGGCCTTGGCCTTGGCGCCTCGGGTCTCTGGCCGAAGCTCGCGCACGCGCAGACGACGGCGAACCTGCAACTGTCCTGGCTGCATTCCGCTCAATTCGCGGGCAGTTACATCGCCATGGATCGCGGCTTCTGGTCTGATGCCGGGCTCGAGGTCGGCTTGCTTCAGGGCGGACCCAATGCGCCCGTTGAACCGCCGGTGGTCTCCGGCACGGCCTTGGTTGGCATCTCGGCCGCCGATTACACCGCTGCGGCGGTCGAGCAGGGGGCACCCTTCAAGATCCTCGGCGTCGCGATGCAGAAGAACCCGTTTGTCGTGGCCTCCCTGCCGGACAATCCGGTCAACGCACCCGCAGACCTCGTGGGCAAGCGGATCGGGATGGCTCTGGCCAATACGCCGGTCCTGCAAGCCCTGTGCAGCCTGAACGGCGTTGATATCAACGGCATCGAAATCGTCCCGACCCAGTATTCAGCCCAACCGCTTCTGGCGGGTGAAGTGGACTGCCTGCTGTGCTGGGAAACTGATCTGCCGGTGGCGATGGCGATGCAGGGCGTCGAAAGCGTGACGATGCTGATGGCGGATCATGGCTATGCGGTCCATTCCCAGACCTACATCGCCACCGAGGACAGCCTCGCCACTCGGCGTGCGGACCTTGTCGCTTTGATGTCGGGCGAGGTCCGGGGCTGGGAAGCCTATCGCGAAGACACCGCCGCCGCTGCAGCCCTGACGGTCGAGATGTTCCCGGATGCAGGTCTCGATCTTGCCACGCAGGAATTGCAGGCGGAGCGTCAGGTGCCGTTGATGTTCTCGGACCTCACCGACGAAAACGGTTTTGGCTCCTGGACGGACGAGGCCGTGGCCGCGAATATCGAAACCCTTGCGCTTCTGGGTCGGACCGTCACGCCCGACCTTTGGGATCGCTCAATCCTAGACGAGGTTCATGGCGCTTGATCCCACATCGCCGCCCGAGGTGATCTGCACCGGGCTGGCCAAGACCTTCGATGGCGGGCTCGACGCGGTCTCACCGACCACGTTGCGCTTTGCCGCCGGGCAGACAACGGCCTTGGTCGGCCCCTCAGGCTGTGGGAAATCGACGATCCTTCGAATGATCGCCGGGCTCGAGACACCGAGCGCGGGCAGCATCTCGATCGGCGGCGCGCCACCCGCCGAAACGTTGCAGAAAGCCGATCTGGCGGTCGCATTCCAGGACCCGTCGCTTCTACCGTGGCGCAGCGTCCGGGGGAACATCGAACTGGCGCTGGGGCTGGCCCGGCGTCCGATTGTGCCGGAGGAGGTGGATCAACTGATCCGCATGGTCGGCCTCGATGGCTTTGCCGAGACCCGTCCGGCGGAGCTCTCGGGCGGGATGCGCCAGCGCGCGGCCATCGCCCGTGCCTTAGCGACGCAACCGAAACTGCTGCTGCTCGACGAACCATTCGGAGCCGTCGACGAACTGACGCGCCAGCAACTGGCGCAGGATCTCCCTCGGCTCTGGGAAGCACGGGGCACGACCACGCTTCTGGTCACGCATTCCGTGCAGGAGGCGGTGATGCTTTCGGATCGCATCCTCGTTCTGTCGCCGCGCCCGGCGGCTGTCGTGGCGGATATCTCGGTCGATCTGCCACGGCCCCGCGACCCCGAATTGGCGCGGGACGCCGCCTTCACCACGCTGGTGGACGACGTGTTCTCCGCCCTGTCACACGGCATGGCGCAGAGCCACCCTCCGCTCGTCGCGCAATGACCGCGCTTCAGGCGACACTGTCGGCACCCGGATCACAGGCGAGACGGTCGCTGCCCGCCATTCTTGGCCTCGTGGGTGTGTTCCTGATCTGGGAGCTTGCGGCGCGCGCCTTCGAGGACGCGTTCGTTCTTGCCGGTCCGTCGGATGTATTGGCCTATCTGATGGCCAATCAGGCGCTCATGGGGCGCGCATTGATGGTCACTCTGTCGAACGCGGCCATCGGCTTTGTTCTGGGCAACCTGGCGGCTGTGCTGCTCGCGCTGATCGCATTGCTCTGGCCGCGCAGCGAGAGCGTTGTCACGGGACTTGCGCTTTTCGTGTTCTGCCTTCCGCTTGTGGCGACGGGGCCGATCCTGCGGGTGTTTTTCGGGCCGGGAGAATGGCCGCAAATCCTGCTCGCGGCCCTGGCGGTCTATTACACGACGCTGATCCCGCTCCTCGTCGGTCTGCGTGCGGCGCCTGCCACGTGGTTCGATCTCGTGCGCAGCTACGGGCGCGGGCGTTTCGCGGCGCTGTTTCACGTGCGAATGATGGCCTCGCTCCCCTATTTCGTCGCGGGGCTTCAGATCGCGGCACCCGCCGCGTTTCTGGGCGCGATGGTCGGAGAGTTCACCGGCGCAGAACGCGGCATGGGCGTTCTGACGATCCGCGCGATGCGGGCGCTCGATGTCGATATGACCTGGGCGCTGGCGAGCGTCGCGACGGCGGTGGCGATCCTTGTCTACCTCGTCATCGGATGGCTGGCCCGCCTTGTCCTGAGCGACGCGCCGCCGGTGATCCTCGCAGCGCCACGCGCGTCGGTTTCGGGCCGCGCGGCGGTCTGGAAATCCACGGTCAACATCGCGCTGACCGTCGGCGTCGTTCTGGGGGTCTGGTGGGGCGCTCTGGCGGTGCTCGATGTCAGTCCCTTCTTCGCCAAAGGCCCGGCCGACGTGTTCGACGCGCTGTTCCTGGCGCCCGACGCGGCAACGACCCGCGCCACGCTCGGATCCGCGCTGATCGACACGTCGGTGCTTTTGCTGCCGGGATATTTCGCCGGGCTGCTGGCTGGGGCGGGGCTGGCGATGCTGGTCGTGCTCGTTCCGGCGCTGACCGGGATCGCGATGACCCTGTCGATTGCCCTGCGCTCGGTTCCCATCGTCACCACGGCACCGCTTGTCGTGCTGCTGGCCGGTCGCGGAGCGGTGGGCACCATCGTTCTGGTCGCCGTCATGGTGTTCTTCCCCACCTTCGTCGCCTGTCTGCACGGCTTGCGGCAAGCGCCGGGGCAGGTCATGGACGTGCTGCACTCCTACGCGGCAGGACCGATCCTGCAACTGATCCGCGTACGTATCCCGGCCATGCTCCCGGCCTTCTTCGCCGCCGCCCGGATGAGCGTGCCTGCCTCGGTTCTGGCGGTCACCGTGGTCGAGTGGCTGGCGACCGGCAACGGGATCGGCAGCCTGATGGCGGTCTCGGCCTCGCTGTCGGATTACGACATGCTGTGGAGCTCGGTCGTGCTGGTCTCGCTTCTGTCCTCGCTGGGCTACGCCGCCGTGGGCGCGATCGAATCCCGCGTTCTGCGCATCTACGCGCCGGAGCAGCTTGCATGACACACTGTCCTGCCGCCTTTGCCATCCCCGGCGATCTGGACACGATCACCGGAGGCTACATCTACGAAAAGCACCTGCTGGAAGGTTTGCGCGCCGAAGGGCATGACGTGCACTACATCCGACTTGGTGCGTCTTATCCCGATCCGACACCGACCGACCTCACGCACGCCATCGACGCGCTTTGCGCTGTTAACCCGGAGCGCGTACTGATCCTCGACGGCTTTGTGTCGGGCGCCACCGAAACCGAAGGGTTGGCGCAGGTCCGCGCGCTCATGGTGGCGATGGTGCATCATCCTCTGGCTCTGGAAAGCGGTCTGTCCGACGCCCGCAAGGCGCATCTCTACAAGACGGAGCGGGACAATCTGGCCCTGATGGAACACGTCCTCGTGCCAAGCCCGCACACGGCGGCGCTTTTGACCGAGCAATACAACGTTGCCCCAGAACGCATCACAATCGCCCGCCCGGGGACACGCCGCCCGCTCGGTCAGTCAAAGCGCATCGACCCACCGCTGATTCTGTCGGTCGGGCTGCTGCACCCGCGCAAGGGGCACGATGTCCTGTTGCAGGCGCTGGCCCGGATCAAGGGGCAGGAGTGGAAGGCCGTGATCGTCGGCGCGCCGCATGATCCAGACCACGCGCGGGCGCTGGCGGACCTTCGAAACACGCTCGGTTTGCAAGACCGCGTCCACTTCGCAGGCCGCATCCCGCAAGACGAACTGGACGCGCTTTACCGCCAGGCGTCCATCTTCGCGCTGGCCACGCGCTTCGAAGGCTACGGGATCGTCTTCGATGAAGCGCTCGCCTGCGGCCTGCCGATTGTCACTTGCCGGACCGGGGCCGTGCCGGACACGGTGCCGCCAGAGGCGGGACGCCTCGTACCGCCGGGTGAGGCAGAGCCCTTCGCCGCCGCCTTGTCCGACCTCTTGACCGATGACATCACGCGCACGCGTATGGCTGCGGCGTCGCAACGGGCGGCGGATCGACTAGCCACATGGGCCGACACCGCGCGCATCGCAAGCGCTGTCCTGAACGACATCGCGAAGCGTCGCACATCCGGCTGATCGGTCGTCAGACCGATTCCGGCGTGTAAAGCAGTGGCTCAAACAGTCTCGGTTGCGCTTGCGCGGGTGGGCCGTCCACCGCCGCTCGGACCATCCGATCCACCAGCGCACGACACAAATCGCTCAGCGGCGTGGCGCTGACCAGAATGGCATAGTGATCTGCCAGCGCGGCACGGCTCTCTGACGTGAGTTCGTTGACGATCAGGGCGACCTTGCCCGGAGGACGCGCTTCGCGCAGCGCGGCGATTGCGCCTTCCATGCCGCCCCCGGCCACATACAACCCGGCGAGGTCCGCATGGCGCTCCAACAGGTCCAGCGTCGCCTCGTACGTCACTTGCCGCGTTTCGAGGTTCACGGCGGTGTCGGTCACGGTGATCTGCGGAGCGTATTCCCGAAGGGCAGTCCGGAACCCGGCTTCGCGAAGCCCGTGGCCATGCCACCGCGCGCCGCCGACGAACACGGCAACCCGGCAGGGACGCTGGAGATGGGTGGCCATCATCCAGCCCGCGATGCGACCGGCCTTCATGTTGTCGAGACCGAAATACCCGGCTCCGGCTTGCCCGGCAAAATCGTTGAGAAGCGAAAACACCGGCCTGCCGCGCGCCTTCAGGGTTTCAATGAGCCGGGACAGGGATGGGTGGTTGATCGCGGTCGCTGCCACCACCTGACCATCCGCCGCCGCGGCCTCGATCGCCTCGGTGAAATCACCGGGCGATTGCGATGGAGAGAAGTTGATGAAGGGCGTGACAGTGGCATCCGGCACGGCGCGGCAGGCGCGGGTGATCTCTTGCGCGAAGCGTTGGTAGAACTCCTGCGAGGGTTTGTGGAGCACGAATCCCAGATCCAATCGCGGCTTGCTGGCATCGCTCAGCGACGCGACCGCGCCGGGCATCGGATAGCCGATCCGCAAGGCCGCCTCGGCAATCGCCTTCGCGGTGCGCGCCGACACGTTGCCCCGGTCGTTCAGCGCCCGATCCACGGTTGCGGTCCCGACACCGGCGGCCCGTGCAAGATCCTGAATGGTGGGCCTGCGGGCCATCGCTCCTCCGGATTGATGTAATTTGCATCAAACGCCGTCTTCTGAATGATGTAATCTGATGTGATCCGATGAGCAATCTGTTTCCGAGCCGGTACAGCCCCCCTATGCTCTCACAAACTCGGATCCATTGCCGGAGGGGGCATCATGGCGACACGCGATTATTCTCTGCTCGGGCCGAACGCCCGACAGGCCGTGGACACCGGCCTCGCCGCGGCGGAGTGGTATCACACCGACATCCCCCGCGCCCGGATGAAGGATCTGATGAAACGCACCGACCAGCCCGCCATCCGCGACACGGCAATCCTCTTTGCGTGCATGGCTCTGTTCGCCGGCATCGGCATCGCGCTTTGGCCGTCGTGGTGGAGCGCACCGTTCTGGCTGGCCTATGGCATGCTCTACGGGTCCGCGATGGATTCCCGCTGGCACGAATGCTCCCACGGCACGGCCTTCAAGACACGGCCCTACAACGACTGGCTCTACCAGGTCGCGAGCTTTTGCATGGTGCGCAATCCGGTCTCCTGGCGCTGGAGCCACGCGCGTCATCACACCGACACGATCATCGTCGGTCGCGACCCCGAGATCGTCGCCATGCGGCCCCCGGCCTTGTTCCGGATCGTGATGAATGTCTTTGGCATCTTCGACGCCTGGCACGGCTGGACGCGGATGCTCTACAACGCGTCGGGTCGTATCCACCCCGAAGAGGCGGCGTATATCCCCGAACAGGAACAACCCAAGGTGATCCGTGTCGCGCGCATCTGGGTGGCGATCTATGCCGCGACCATCGCCCTTGCGCTGGCTCTGGGGTCGATGCTGCCCCTGATGGTGATCGGACTGCCCCGGCTCTACGGCGCATGGCACCATGTCCTGACCGGTCTCATGCAGCACGCCGGTCTGGCGGAAAACGTCACCGACCACCGGCTGAACTCGCGCACCGTCTACATCAACCCGATCTCGCGCTTCATCTACTGGAACATGAACTACCACGTAGAGCATCACATGTTCCCGATGGTGCCCTATCACCGCCTGCCTGATCTGCACGACGCGATCAAACACGATCTGCCCCCGGCCAATACCTCCATGTGGGAGGCCTATGCCGAGATCATTCCCGTTCTGCGCCGCCAACTGGCCTATGAGGACGTGTTCCTGAAACGCGACCTGCCTGCGACGGCCAAACCCTACCGCGAAGATTTCCACAGCGCGGCCCTTGGCACCGCTGCCGAGTGACCGACCGCAAACCTGCCCAATAGAAAGGACCCGGCATGCCCTGGATCGACGCCTGCGCGACCGACGATATCGACCAAGAAGACCTCATCCGCTTCGACCATGACGGCCGCACCTTTGCGATCTACCACAGCCCGGACGGCACCTTTTTCTGCACCGACGGCCTGTGTACCCACGAACAGGTGCATCTCGAGGACGGGCTGGTGATGGACTACGAGATCGAATGTCCCAAGCACAACGCGACCTTCGATTACCGCACCGGCGAAGCCAAGCGCGCTCCGGCCTGCGTGAACCTGAACACCTACGAAACGAAGGTAGAAGGCGGTCGGGTTTTCATCGCTGTTTGACGGGCGGGGCGGCGCCACGCTTGCCCAAATCCGCGCCGATCACCTCAACCCCCCGATCACCTCGCGGGCCTTTTGTGTCAAAGGGTCTTCGACCGCCGACAGGATCGCGATGCGGTCGAAGGCATCCGGCTTTGCGTCCAATGTCTGACGCAAGGCGGTGCCGAAGGCCATGCGCAGCTCGGTGCCGATATTGAACTTGCAGATCGCGCTCGTCCCGGCAAGCGAACGGCGCAAGGCGTGGGACAGGCCCGAGCCGCCGTGGATCACCAGGGGCACGTCCGTGGCGGCCTCGATCCGGGAGAGCCGTCCGCGGTCGATCTGCGCGGAGTGGTCGGTTTGCTGATGCACATTGCCGACAGAGACCGCCATCGCGTCGACGCCGGTGTCTCGTGCGAACCGTGCGGCCTCGTTCGGGTCCGTGCCCTCAGAGGCTGCACCTTCACTGTAGCCGACAAAGCCGATCTCGCCTTCGCAGGACACGCCTGCCGCATGGGCCATCTCGACGATCGCGCGGGTTTGGCGGATATTCTCGTCCAGTGGCAAACGTGACCCGTCGAACATGACCGACGTGAATCCCAGCGCGATGGCCTCTTCGCACTCGGCCACACTGGTCCCGTGGTCCAGATGCGACACGACCGGAACCGATGCCGCATCCGCCAGCGCGTGAAACATCGCCGCCCAGACGGGCAGGGGCATATGCGCCCGCGCGCCCGGACCGGCTTGCAGGATCACCGGCGCGCCTTCGGCCTCGGCGGCGGCCACATAGGCGCGGGCGTCCTCCCAGCCAAGACAGACCAACCCGGCAACGGCGTACCCCTCCCGCAACGCGGGGCGCAGAACCTCGGCCAGCGTCGCGCGGGTCATTTGAACTTGGCCACCATGTCCATGATGCCGGGGATCGTGTGCAGCTGTTCCGCGTGGGTCGGTTGGAAATACTGCTTGAGCGACCGCTGCGACAACCCGCCGAGGATGGTGAAGTAATACATCTCGTACCCCGGCAGAACGCAGCAGGGGTGATAGCCCTTGTCGATCAGAACCGTCGATCCGTTCATCACGTGATAGGCGTCGCCCGGTTCGTTGTCCTCGCGCTGGAGCATCTGGAGGCCCGAGCCGTAATCCGGCTTGAACCGGAAGTTGTAGGTCTCGTCATGCCGCGTCTCGTCCGGCAGGCGATCCGTGTCGTGCTTGTGCGACGGAAACCCGGACCAGCCGCCCGCGCCGACGGTGAACAACTCCGACACCAGCAGGCGGCCCACCCGGTCATGATGGTTCGCGCCGAGGATGTGCTTGATCTTGCGATGGGTCTTGGTGTCGTCGCTGCCGTATTGCACCAGGTCCAGATCGTCCTTGCGGACCGCAAAGGGCGTCAGGGTGGTGTCGAACTTTGCACCGGCGATGAACACTTCAGTGTCCGTCCGCGCCGTGATCCGCGCGCCTGTCCCCGTGGGGACATAGACGCCCTCGGGGTCGCCATCCCACACATCCGCGCCGCGATGGCCGATATCGGCAAAGGTCTCGCCGCCAGTTTCCACGGTCACGGTCCCGGTCGCGGGCACGATGCAGGTCTCGTAGCCGTCAAGCTGGTACGCGTAGCTTTCACCCGCCGTCAGCTTTACGATGTTGAAGTAATTGAGCGGCACCAGCGGGTGATCGACATCGACGATGGGCTGATTGGCGTTGTCATAGGGGGGGATGTGCATGGGGCCTCCTGTCAGGCTGGGCGCATTTTGGCATGCGCCATGAAATCGGTCAGGGCATCTTGGGTCGGCATGGCCGGGGCGCAGCCGACACGGGCCACCACCATTGCAGCCGCAGCGGACCCCTGGCGCACCGCGTCCGCGACGGGCTGGCCGTCCGACAGGGCGGCAAGGAACCCTGCCATGAAACTGTCCCCGGCACCCGTGGGCTTCAGGGCGTCGGTCTCGAAGATACCGGTGCGCGTTTCGCCCTCGGGGGTAATGGTGATCGCGCCCTTTTCGCCCATCTTGTAGATGACGATCTGCGCACCCTCGGCCAGCAGGGCTCGCGCTTTATCGAGGCCCTGGCCCTTGGCGCCCGCCATGAAGTCGAACTCCACATCGTTGCCGATCACGATGTCACAGAGAGCCGCCGCGCGGGAATAGACCTTCGAGGCTTCCTCTGCAGAGGTCCAGGAATAGGGGCGGTAATCGACGTCGAAGATGATCGGCAGTCCCGCTTTCTGCGCGCGGTCAAAGGCATGGAACGTGGCGCTGCGCGACGGCTCTGCGGCCAGAACCGTGCCGGTTGTGACGAGCGCGGAGAACCCGTGATAGGGCAGCGCCTCGACGTCCTGCGTGGTCATGGCGAAATCGGCGGCATTGTTGCGGTAGATGACCGATTGGGTGTCTTCGAGCCTTGTTTCCACAACTGCCAGCGAATTGCGGGCCTCGCCCGCGACCGACCGGACGAAGCGCCGGTCGATCCCGTAAAGGTCGAGCTGTTTCAGGCAAAAGCGCCCCACCGCGTCGTCGGACACGCATGTGACCAGCGCCGCGTCGCACCCCAGACGGCACAGACCGGCGGCAATATTGGCCGACGATCCCCCCAGCGCGGCGGTGAACTCCGTGGCCTCCTCCAACCGGGTTCCCGGTGGATGCGCATAAAGGTCCATCCCGGCACGGCCGATGACGAGGAACCCTTTGCCTTTGAGACGGTCCAGATTTTTCATGTGCGCCTTCATTTTGAGTTGCACGGGTTTTGCGCTGACGATACAGATTTTGCAACCGGTTGCAAGATGCGGGGAGGAACCACATGGCCGAGATCGGAATCGGGATCGTCGGGGGCGGCTACATGGGCAAGGCACATGCCGTTGCCATGGCCTCGGTCGCGACGGTGTTCGACACGCCCCTGCGCCCGCGCCTCGAGATGATCGCGGCCTCCAGCGCCGAAAGCGCCGAGCGGTATCGCAAATCCTTCGGCTTCAACCGCGCCGCACCCGACTGGCAGGCTCTGGTGGAAGATCCCAAGGTCGAGGCGGTGGTGATTGCCTCACCGCAGGACACACACCGCCCCATCGCCGAAGCCGCCATCGCGCTGGGCAAACCGGTGCTCTGTGAAAAGCCGCTTGCCGACTCGCTCGAGGACTCGCGCGCGATGGTGGCGGCGGCAGAGGCGGAGGGCGTGGTGAACATGGTCGGCTTCAACTACATCCGCACCCCCGCCAGCCAGTTCGTCCGGCACCTGCTGGCCGAGGGCACCATCGGCGATGTCACCTGGTTCCGCTGCGAGCATACCGAGGATTTCCTCTCCGACCCCGCGACCCCGTTCAACTGGCGCTGTACCGGACAGGCCAATGGCAACATGGGCGATCTGGCCCCGCACCCGATCAACGCGGCGCTGGCGATGATGGGGCCGATCGCCAAGGTCTGTGCCGATCTCGAAACCGTACATCTCGACCGTACGGGCGGTACGGTCGACAATGATGATCACGCCCAGATCATGTGCCGCTTTTCCTCCGGCGTCATGGGCCACATCTATTCAAGTCGCATCGCGACAGGTCGCAAGATGGGCTACGCCTATGAAATCACGGGCACAAAGGGCGCGATCCGCTTCGATCAGGAGGATCAGAACGCGGTCTGGCTCTACCTCGCCGAAGGGCCCGAGGCGACCCGCGGCTTTCGCAAAATCCTCACCGGCCCCGCCCACCCCGACTACCTGCCGTTTTGCCAGGGGCCGGGGCATGGCACGGGCTACCAGGACCAGATCATCATAGAGGCCAAGGATTTCCTCACCGCGATCCATACCGGCAAGGCGCTCTGGCCGACCTTCCGCGACGGGCTCGAGGTGGCCGAGGTGATCGAGGCCATCCACGCCTCAGCCGCGCGCGGCGGTTGGGTGCCCGTCAGCGAGTTTCAGGAGACCACAGCATGACCATTCGCATCGGCAATGCCCCCTGTTCCTGGGGCGTGGAATTCGCGGCCGATCCCCGCAACCCGCCCTGGCGGCAGGTGCTCAAGGAGTGCGCCGAGGCGGGCTATACGGGGATCGAGTTGGGACCGGTCGGGTTCATGCCCGAAGACCCGGCGGAGCTGGGCGAGGCGCTGTCCGAACACGGGCTGGAGCTGATCGGAGGGGTGGTGTTCCGGCCCTTTCACGACGCGTCCAAATGGGACGACGTTCTCGATGGGGCGACCCGCACGGCGAAGGCGCTTGCCGCACATGGGGCGGAACATTTCGTTCTGATCGACTCGATTTCGCCCCGCCGCGCACCGACCGCAGGCCGCGCCGACGAGGCCGAGCAGATGGACGCGGACGAGTGGCGCGCCTTCGTGCAGCGCATTGAAACCGCGGCAAAAATCGGCGCTGAGGAGTACGGGCTGACGGCCTCCATCCATGCCCATGCAGGTGGGTTCGTGGACTTTGAGCCGGAGCTGGAGCGGCTCTTAAACGAGGTCGATCCGGCGCTCCTGAAGATCTGTTTCGACACCGGGCACCATTCCTATGCCGGGTTCGATCCGGTGGCGTTCATGCAGCGCCACATGGACCGGATCTCCTACATGCATTTCAAGGACATCGACCCGGCGGTCAAAGCGCAGGTCGTCGCCAACCGCACCGATTTCTATGAGGCGTGCGGACAAGGTATCTTCTGCAATCTGGGGCAGGGCGATGTCGATTTTCCGGCGGTGCGGCACGTGCTTGTTGAGTCGGGTTTCGAAGGCTGGTGCACGGTCGAGCAGGATTGCGATCCAACGTTGGACGTGCGGCCCATCGACGACGCGCGCGCCAATCGGGCGTATCTTGGGTCCATCGGCTTCTGACCGACGGGGTCAGACGACGGCACAGGTTTTTCACGAAAGGACAAGCAGAATGGCAAAGCTTCGGTGGGGCATGATCGGCGGCGGCGAAGGCAGCCAGATCGGCCCGGCGCACCGTTTGGGCGCGGGGCTCGACGGGCATTTCGAGTTCACGGCCGGTGCGCTGGATCACCGCCCGGAGGCCGGGCGCGACTATGGCACGCGGCTCGGGCTGGCGGCGGATCGCGCCTATGGCGACTGGCGCGAGATGCTCGAGGGCGAGCGGGGGCGCGACGACCGGATCGAGCTGGTGACCGTTGCCACACCGAACGCCACCCATTTCGAGATCACCAAGGCGTTTCTCGAAGCCGGGTTCCACGTGCTCTGCGAAAAGCCGATGACCATGACCGTGGATGAGGGCGAAGAGATCGTGCGCCTGTCGAAGTCTACCGGGCGCATCTGCGCGGTGAATTATGGCTATACCGGCTACAGCCTTGTCCGTCACATGCGGGCGATGGTGGCGCGCGGCGATCTCGGGCGCATCCGGGTGGTGAAGGCCGAATTCGCCCACGGGCACCACGCCAACGCCGCCGATGCCGACAATCCCCGTGTGCGCTGGCGCTACGATCCGGCGCAGGCCGGGGTCAGCGCGCAATTCGCCGATTGCGGGATCCATGCCCTGCACATGGCAAGCTTCGTTATCGGCCAAGAGGTCGAACGGCTGAGCGCCGACACGGTCAGCTGCATCGAAAGCCGGGTTCTGGAAGACGACGCGATGCTGAACCTGCGCTTCGATGGTGGGACGGTCGGGCGGCTCTGGACGTCTTCGATCGCGGTTGGCAACCAGCATGGCCTGACGCTTCAGGTTTTCGGGGAAAAGGGCGGTTTGCGCTGGGCGCAGGAACAGCCGAACCAATTGTACTGGATGCCGCTGGGCGAACGTTTGCAGGTGATCGAACGGGGCGAGGCGAACCTGTCGCCCGAAGCGGACCGCACCAGCCGCGTCACCATCGGCCATGCCGAAGGGATGCCGCTGGCTTTTGCGAACATCTACGCCGATCTGGCCGAAGCGATCCGCGCCGAGAAAGAGGGCCGCGCCATGGACCCGGCGGCGAACCTTTATCCCCGTGCTGAGGACGGGCTGCGGTCGATGGCCGCGGTGTTTGCGGTGGCCGAAAGCGGTAAGTCCTATGGTGCCTGGGTCGAGGCGCGCCCGCCGATGTTCCGAGGATAAACCGGATCGCGCGTCAGAGCCGCGCGCGCAATGTTTTGCGCTCCACCAATGTGCAGGGCAGCAGCACCATTTGTGGCGGCGTCGAGGGCGTCTCGATTCCCTGTCGGATCAGGTCGACGGAGGTGGCCACGATCTGACGCACGGGCTGGCGGATCGTGGTCAGGCTGATGCGGTCCCACCCGGCCATTTCCATGTCGTTCAGACCGATCAGCCCCAAATCGTCGGGAATGGACCGCCCGGCAGCCCGTGCTGCGTCCATCGCGCCGATGGCAATGACGTCGTCGCCGCAGAACCACGCCTCGACCTCTGGCGCCGTGGCAAGCGCGCGGCTCATGGCGACACGCCCGGCCTCGTAGGAATAGGCTGCGGCGAACTGGACCTCGGGCGCGATCCCGTGTGTGGTCAACTCGGCCTGAAAGCCGGTCAGCCGGTCGCTTGTCGTCGACGCGCTTTGCGGCCCGCCCAGAAAGCCGACCCGCCGATAGCCGCGTTCCATCAGGGTGAGTGCCGCGAGATGGCCCGCCTCGCGGTTGTCGATGCTGACCCGCGCGGTTTGCGGTGTGTCTGATGACCAGCCAAAGGCGTGAACCACCGGGAGGCCCGCGTCGTGGAACACCTTGGCAAAGCCGGGGGGCAGGGTCGATGAGGCGACGATCACCCCGTCCACGTTGTATTGCCGGAGCATCGCCAGGGACTTGGCTGCATCCTCCTCGGCGCTCAGGTTGATCAGAAGTGGCCGCAGCGCCGCCTTTTGCAGCGCGCGGGTGAAGTGGTCGAAAATTTCAAGAAAATAGGGGTTGGTGAAATTGTTGGAGATCAGCCCGACCAAGGTCGTGCGTCCCGTCGTCAGGCTGGAGGCCAGAACGTTCGGATAATAGCCCAGTTCCTGTGCCGCGGCTTCGACCTTGGCACGGGTCTTGGCCGACACGGACGCGCCGGGTGTGAAGGTGCGGGACACGGCGGATTTCGACACGCCTGCGCGGGCTGCGACGTCCTGAAGGGTGATGGGCATCGGTTTCGTTTCCTTTTCGTTGCACCTATCTGTTCCCGGAACTGCAACTTTTGCAACAGGTTGCAAAATTTGCAGTCCAAAACTGTGGCCTTGCCGAAAAGCCATCATTCGTGATGATGCTTACAGATGGATATCCGGAGGTCGCAGTATGGCGCGCAGAGCAACGATCAAGGACGTGGCCCTTGTGTCCGGCTTGAGCACGGCGACGATTGACCGGGCATTGAACGGCCGGGCCAAGGTCCGCGAAGAAACCTTGCGCAAGATCGCCGATGCGGCGCGGGAGGTCGGCTACCACGCGCGCGGATTGCTGGAGCACCGGCTGGATGCGTCTGTGCCCGAACTCAAAATCGGGGTGCTGCTCCTGAAAGAAAAGCAACCGTTCTACCAGGCCTTTCGAAGCGAGATCGAACGCGCCATCGCAGCGCGGACCGACATTCGCGGCAAGGTCACGATCCGGTTTGCAAACTCGCAATCCCCCACGGAATTTGCCGACCTTTTGCAACGGTTGGGAGAGGTGTCGGACGCGGTCGCCGCCGTCGCCGTCAATCACCAAAGCCTTGATAAGGTGGTGTCTGACCTCAAGGCGAAGGATGTGCCGGTGTTTTCCCTTCTCAATGACTTCGCGCAGGGAATTCGGCGCAGTTACATAGGGTTGAACAACATGAAGGTCGGCCGGCAGGCGGCCTGGATGCTCACGCAGACGGCGACGCCGGGGCGCCTGGCGATTTTTGTCGGCGGCAATCGATGGCATGGTCACGACCTGCGCGAAGTCGGCTTCCGGGCTTTCATGCGAGAGAACGGCCCGGGGTTCGAAACACTGGAAACCCTGGTGAATCTCGAGACACGGCAGGTCACTTACGAGGCGACGTTGAGCCTGTTGGAGCGGTATCCCGATCTGCGCGGCATCTACGTGGCCGGAGGCGGTATGGAAGGTGCGATAACTGCTCTGCGAGAGGTGCGCCCACCGGGCAAAGTCCGTCTGATCGTCAACGAAGTAACGGCCGACAGCCGAGCCGGGCTTTTGGATGGATATGTCCAGATGGCCATTGTCACGCCGCTTGCGGAGGTGTGCCAAAGCTTGATCACGCTTGCGATCAAGGCGTGCTCTGATCCGGCGTCTTCGTCGGTCGAGCAGCATTTTCTCGACCCACGGATCATCCTTCCGGAAATTCTATGATGAGGTAAAAGCATCATTGTGAGGCGAGATAAAGCATCATTGATGATGTGAAATGCGCCGCTTGCTGTTGACGGAATCACTCCACCCGGACACTTCTTACGCTACGTTAAGATTGGCGAAGCATTTGGGAGGATGTGATCGTGATGAAACGTGCGCTCAATCACATGACCGTGCCCACGCTTGGCTACGAGGCGTTTCTCGATCTGGCGGCATCTTTGGACTGCGTTGGTGTGGAAGTCCGCAACGATCTGACGCGTTCCTTGTTCGATGGTATGACGGCGCAGGCGGCAGGAGAGATGGCCCGGGACAAGGGTCTCCGGCTGGTCGGGCTAAGCCAGGTCTACCCGTTCAACAGCTGGTCCGACGATATCCTTAAGGAGGTCCGCGATCTCATCACCACTGCGAAATCTTCTGGGGCCGAGACCATCAGTCTGATCCCGCGCAATGACGGCACGCAAACCGGCAATGGCGAACGGCACGCCAACCTGCGGATCGCGCTCAAGAATATCAAGCCGATGGTCGAAGACGCGGGTTTGGTCGCGCTGATCGAACCCTTGGGCTTCGCCCGCTCGTCCCTGCGATCAAAGCTGGAAACGGTGGAGACCATCGCGGCGCTGGATGCGAAGCATGTGTTCAAGATCGTGCACGACACGTTTCATCACACGCTCGCGGGGGGCGGGGCGATGTTTCCGGCGCAGACGGGCATCGTGCATATCTCGGGTGTCACCGATCCGACGCTGGGCATCGACCAGATGGAGGACGCGGATCGCGTTCTGGTCGATGAGCGGGATCGGCTTGGGAATGTCGATCAAATCCGTGCCTTGCTGAAAGCAGGATATGATGGGCCGATTTCCTACGAGTGCTTTTCGCCCGAAATCCACGCCTTGGCGGAACCGCAAGCGGCGATCCGCAAATCGTTCGAATTCATTTCTTCGCAGCTTGCGGCGGAAGCCGCCTGAGTGAAGGGCAACGCCCCTTGGGGGCTCCGGCGAAAAACGGGTGTGCCGGCACCAATTTGGGAGGACTAAACCAATGAAAAAAACCTTGATCGCAGCCGGGCTCGCCGCCCTCATGTCGACGACCGCGATGGCCGAAACCATCGGCGCGTCGATCGCACGCTTCGACGACAATTTCCTGACCGTCATGCGCAACGGCATGGTGGAATATGCCGAAGGGATCGACGGCGTCGATCTACAGGTCGAAGATGCACAGGACGATGTGGCCAAGCAGCTTGACCAGATCAACAACTTCATCGCATCCGGCGTGGACGCGATCATCGTGAACGCGGTGGACACTTCGGCGACCGACGCGATGTCACAGGCCGCCGCCGATGCCGGAATCCCCTTGGTCTATGTCAATCGCCAACCGATCAACGTGGACAACCTGCCGGACAACCAGGCGTTCGTGGCATCGAACGAGATCGAATCCGGCACTCTCGCGGCGTTCGAGGCCTGCAAGATGCTGCGCGCGATGGGTCACGCAGGGGGTGCGCAGGGCTATCTTATGATGGGCCAGCTGTCGAACCAGGCCGCCGTTCAGCGGACCAAGGATGTCGATGATGTGCTGGGCATGGATATGTGCAACTTCATCACGATCGTTGACCGTCAGACTGCGAACTGGTCGCGCGATGAGGCGCAGGATCTGATGACCAACTGGCTGTCTTCCGGCGAAGAGTTCCAGGTCGTGTTCGCGAACAACGACGAAATGGCCATCGGTGCGATCCAGGCGATGAAGGCCAACGGGATCTCGATGGAAGACGTTGTCGTGGTGGGTGTTGATGCCACCCAAGACGCGCTGGTCGCGATGCAGGCTGGCGATCTCGATGCCACGGTGTTCCAGGATGCCTTCGGTCAGGGCGAAGGCTCGGTCGATGCGGCGCTGGCGCTCGCTCGTGGAGAGGACGTCGATCAGAAGGTCTACATTCCGTTCAAGCTGGTCACTCCCGCCAACCTGGACGACTTCATCGACCGCAACTGATTGCGGTTCGAAGAAGCGGGTAGGGCGCGATGCGTGCCCTGCCCGAAACCACGTATCCTGCCCGCAACGGGCGCAGATCAGATCGATCAGGAGTGTCACAGATGGCGGAGATAACGCACGGGACCGGCGGGCTGAAATACGACAACTCGAAGCGCAGCTGGCCGAACGAAGTCAACATTTTCATCGCGCTGGTGATCATCGTCGCGATCTTCGAAATCCTGGGGCAAGTCCTGCCCTACATGAACGGGCAGAGTTTCCTGTTCGACACGAACGACCGGTTCGATTCCATATTCAATGAAGCGCGACTGCGGATCATCATCCTTCAAGTCGCGATCATCGGGATCATCTCGCTTGGCGTGACGCAGGTGATCATCTCGGGCGGGATCGACCTGTCCTCGGGTCCGCTGGTGGCGGCGACGGCGATGATCGTCATGTCCTTCGCGCAGACGGAGTTGGTCAACGGCAACCCGAACCCGAAAGCGGTGTTCGGTCCCTGGGCCTTTGATCTGCCGGTCATCATTCCGATCCTCGTGGGGCTGGCTTTTGGTGCTTTCATTGGGTCGATTAACGGGATGTTCATCGCCTTCACCCGCATCCCGCCTTTCATCGCGACGCTGGGCATGTTCCTGATCTGCCGCGGCATCGCGCAGTGGTGGACTCGGGGGCAGCCGGTGTCCTTTCCGACCGAAAGCTACGCCGCTCTGGGCGCGGGTATGATGCCGGTGGTGTGGTTCGTTCTGCTGGCCATCCTGTGCCACGTGCTTCTGCGCTACACAGTCTATGGCAAGCACACCTATGCCATCGGATCGAACGAGGACGCGGCGCGCATGTCGGGGATCAACGTGAAGCGGCACAAGGTCATGGTCTACATGATCGCGTCGATGTTGGCGGCGTTCGCGGCCATCATCCTGAGCTCCAAAAACCTGACGGCGCAATCCGGTATGGGGCTGTTCTACGAGCTTTACGCCATCGCCATGGCCGTGATCGGCGGGGTCAGCCTGACCGGCGGGCGTGGGTCGATCATCGGGACGGTGCTGGGAGCGATGGTCTTCGGCGTGATCCAATCCGGGTTCACCTATGTGAAGCTCGATGCGTATTTTCAGATCATGGCCATGGGCGCGATTATCATCAGCGCGGTCGTTCTCGACAAATGGCGTCAGCAACGCGCCATGATGCGGTCATAGGGAGGGGCGATCATGTCGGATATCATTCTGGAAACACGGAACCTGACCAAACATTACGGCGGGGTGCACGCCCTTCAGGACGCAACCTTCACCTTGCGCAAGGGCGAACACGTGGCGATCATGGGGGACAACGGCGCGGGGAAATCCACCTTTGTCCGGCAGATCACCGGGGTCGAACAGCCCACGCGCGGAGAGATATACTTCGACGGTAAACCGGTGCATTTCGCGGGCCCGCTCGATGCGCGAGAGGCCGGGATCGAAGCGGTGTTCCAAACCCTTGCGCTGGCCGATGACCTCGACGTGTCGGACAACCTGTTTCTCGGGCGCGAGAAAACGAAGTTCGATTGGCTTGGCCCGTTTCGGTTGCTCGATTACAAGGCGATGCGGCAGGACACGATCGCCGCGTTGGAGAAGACGGCGGTCAAGATCCCCAACATCCGCAACACGATCCAGAACATGTCCGGGGGTCAGCGCCAATGTGTGGCCATCGCGCGCACGGCGACGTTCCACTCCAAGCTGACGATCATGGACGAACCCACGGCGGCGTTGGGTGTGCAGGAAACGGCGCAGGTCGAGAACATCATCCGAACGCTGAAAGAGCAGGGAGAGCCTTTGATCCTGATCAGCCACAACATGCGGCAGGTGATGGATCTTGTGGATCGGATCGTCGTGTTCCGCCGGGGCCGGATCTGCGCCAACCTGCGCAAGGAAGACACGGATGGGCAGGACGTCGTGGCCTATATCACAGGGGCGAAGACCCAGCCGGAATACGATGTCGAGGATGTTGCCTAATCCAACGGCCCCGCGCATAGCGGTGCCATTGCAGGAGCCGCATTGTCGGCTTCGCTGACCATCACACTCAAAGACCCGCGCGGGAAGGCGCGGGCGCGAAAAGGAAGTCCCATGACTGTCAGATTTGCCATTCTTGGCGCGGGCCGGATCGGCCAGGTGCATGCCAAGGCGGTCACCTCCACCGAAGGCGCGACGCTTGTCGCCATCGCCGATCCGGTAGCGGAGGCGGCCAGATCGGTCGCGGATCGCTATGGCTGCGACATTCGCAGCATCGACGATATCGCGGACTCCGATGATGTGGACGCGGTTGCGATCTGCACACCGACGAACACCCATGCCGATCTGATCGAGCGGTTCGCCAAGGCGGGCAAGGCGATGTTCTGCGAAAAGCCCATCGATCTGAGTCTCACCCGCGTGCGGGAATGTCTTGAGACCGTGAAGGCCGAAGGCGCGACGCTGATGGTCGGGTTCAACCGTCGGTTCGATCCGGATTTCATTGCGCTGAAATCCGCGATCGACGGGGGCCGTGTGGGCGAGGTCGAGATGATCACCATCACCTCGCGCGATCCAGGGACACCGCCCATCGACTACATTAAGGTCTCGGGCGGCATCTTTCGGGACATGACGATTCACGATTTCGACATGGCCCGCTGGCTGCTGGGCGAGGAGGTGGAAACCGTGATGGCGCAGGCGTCGGTCCTGACCGACCCGGAGATCGGCAAGGCTGGGGATTACGACAGCGTCAACGTGATGTTGCGCACGGCCTCGGGCAAGCAGGCGGTCATCACCAATTCGCGCCGCGCAACCTATGGCTATGACCAGCGGATCGAAGTGCTGGGATCGGCGGGCATGGTGAGCGCGCGCAATATGGCAGAGGCGAATATCGAGCTTGCAACCAAGGACGGGTTCGGAACGCCGCCGCTGCTCAATTTCTTCATGACGCGCTATGTCGCGGCCTATGCCAATGAGATCGCCGCCTTCGTCGCCGCCGTGGCCGACAATGCACCGATGCCCACAACCGGGCAGGACGGATTGATGGCGCTGGCCCTGGCCGATGCGGCGGTGAAGTCGGTTGAAGAGGGCCGGGCCGTCAAGGTCTCGGAAATCACAGGCTGAGCCATGACCAAGACACGCGATCTGATCACGATTGGACGGTCCTCGGTCGACCTTTACGGCGCGCAAATCGGCGGTCGGCTCGAGGATATGGGCTCGTTCGACAAATATATCGGCGGATCGCCCACGAATATCGCCTGCGGAACGGCGCGGCTCGGGATGAAATCGGCGGTCATCACTGCTGTGGGCGACGAACATATGGGCCGCTTCATTCGCGAACAATTGGCGCGTGAAGGGGTGGATACGACCGGCGTCAAGACCGACCCCGAGCGCCTGACCGCGCTGGTCTTGCTGGGCATTCGCGATCAGGAACAGTTCCCGCTGATCTTCTACCGCGAGAATTGTGCCGACATGGGTCTGACAGAGGATGACATCGACCCGGAGTTCATCCGCTCCGCCCGCGCCGTTGTGGCGACGGGCACGCATCTCAGCCATCCGAGGGTCGAGGCGGCGACGCTCAAGGCGCTGACCATCGCGCGCGAGGCGGGCATGCAGACCGCGCTGGATATCGACTACCGGCCCAACCTTTGGGGCGTGGCCGGACATGGCGACGGCGAGAGCCGGTTCGTTGAGTCCGCAGCTGTCACGGCCAAGCTTCAAAGCACGTTGCATTACTTCGATCTGATCGTCGGCACGGAAGAAGAGTTCCACATCGCCGGTGGCACCACAGACACCCTTGAGGCGCTGCGCGCGGTCCGGGCCGTGTCGGACGCGACCCTCGTTTGCAAGCGCGGCGCGGCGGGGGCGGTTGCCTTCACCGGCGATATTCCCGCCAGTCTGGACGACGGTGATGCGGGGCCGGGCTTCCCGATCGAGGTGTTCAACGTGCTCGGGGCCGGGGATGGCTTCATGTCGGGCCTGCTCAAGGGGTGGCTGGATGGCGAAGACTGGCCCACCTCCCTGAAATACGCCAATGCCTGCGGCGCGTTCGCGGTCAGCCGCCACGGCTGCACCCCGGCTTATCCAAGCTGGGAAGAGCTTCAGTTCTTCTTCGACCGCGGCATCATCCGCCCCGATCTGCGCAACGACGCAGAGCTGGAACAGGTGCATTGGGCGACAAACCGTGCGGGGGATTGGCCCAGCCTCAGGACCTTTGCCTTCGATCACCGGCTGCAACTGGAAGAGATGGCGGGCCATACGCCCGAAAAGGGCGCGGTGTTCAAGGAACTGTGCCTTGATGCCGCCTTGCAAGTCGCAGGCGGGCAGAGCGGTTACGGAATCCTCTGCGACAACCGGATCGGACGGTCCGCCCTGCACCGTGCGAGCGGCAGCGGTTTGTGGATCGGACGGCCCACGGAACTGCCGGGATCGCGCCCGATCGAATTTGAGCCGGAGCTGGGCGACGACCTCGGCGGCCTGCGCGAATGGGCGCGCGAGAACGTGGTCAAGCTCTTGGTGTTCTGCCACCCCGAGGATGACGACAAGACGGCCAAGATGCAGGTGGCACGGGTCAAGCGCCTCTTTGCCGCCGCGCGACGCAACGGTCTCGAATTCCTGCTCGAAGTGATCCCGTCCAAGGTCGGGCCGGTGGATGACAGCACCACGGCGACGTTGATCCAGACGTTCTACGACGCCGGGGTCTACCCTGACTGGTGGAAGCTGGAGCCCTTCACGACCGAAGGGGCCTGGGAAAACGCGGTCGCCGCAATCACCCGCAACGATCCGCGCACACGGGGAATCGTGGTTCTGGGTCTCGATGCGCCGGAAGAGGACTTGGCCGCAAGTTTTGCCCTGGCGGCGAAACAGCCCTTGGTTAAGGGCTTTGCCGTGGGGCGCACGATTTTCGGGGATGCCGCGCGAAAATGGCTGGCAGGCCAGATGAGCGATGCCGAAGCAGTAACGCAGATGGCCGACCGCTACGCGCGGCTTTGCAATATTTGGGATGAGGCGCGCGCAGGCGCGCAGGAGGACGCAGCATGAGCAAGACAATTCGACTGACCGCCGCGCAGGCGCTGGTGCGCTACCTGACAGCGCAGCTGAACGAGGATGGCGACACCTTCATCGCGGGCTGCTGGGCCATTTTCGGGCATGGCAATGTCGCCGGTCTGGGCGAGGCGCTGTACGGCGTGCGGGACGCCCTTCCCACCTATCGCGGTCACAACGAACAGACGATGGCCCACGCGGCGATCGCCTATGCCAAGCAGCTACGCCGTACCCGCGCGATGGCGGTCACGTCCTCCATCGGGCCCGGGGCCACCAATATGGTCACGGCTGCCGCGCTGGCGCATGTGAACCGTCTGCCGGTGCTCTTTCTGCCGGGCGATGTGTTCGCCAACCGTGGTCCCGACCCGGTTCTTCAACAGCCCGAAGTCTTTACCGATGGCACCGTCACTGCCAATGATTGCTTCCGCCCGGTGAGCCGCTATTTCGACCGCATCACCCGGCCCGAGCATCTACTGACCGCCCTGCCGCGCGCCTTTCGGACGATGACCGACCCGGCGGATTGCGGCCCTGCGACACTGGCCTTCTGTCAGGACGTGCAGGCCGAAGCCTATGATTACCCCGAAAGCTTTTTCGAGCCGCGCGTCTGGCACCGCCGCCGCATCCATCCCGACCCCCACGAACTGCACCGCGCGGTCAAGGTGATCCGCGCCGCCAAGCGCCCGGTGATCCTGGCCGGGGGCGGCGTGCACTACTCGGATGCGACGGGCGATCTGAAATCCTTTGCCGAGGCGCACAACATCCCCGTGGTCGAAACGCAGGCGGGCAAGTCGGCGCTGCGGTGGGATCACCCGCTGAACCTTGGTCCCGTGGGGGTCACGGGGGGTGAACCCGCGAACACGGTCTGCGCCGAGGCGGATGTGGTGATCGGTGTCGGCACCCGTTTTCAGGACTTCACCACCGGGTCCTGGGGGCTATTCGCGAACCCGAACCGGACACTCATCAGCCTGAACGTGCAGGCTTATGACGCGATGAAGCACGGTGCTTTGCCGATCCAGGCGGATGCGCGGGCGGGACTGACCGAATTGGCCATCGAACTGGCGGGGTACGCCCCGGACGCCCCGACGGCGTCGCTCAAGGACGGCTGGTTCGCCAAGGTCGATCCGCTGACCGACGCGCCTGAGGGCAACGCGCTTCCGACCGACATGCAAGTGGTCGGCGCGGTGCAACGCGCTGCGACCGATGAAACCGTTGTCATGTGCGCCGCTGGCACGATGCCGGGCGAGCTGCACAAGCTGTGGAAGGCGGGCAAGCCGGGCAGCTACCACATGGAGTACGGCTTTTCCTGCATGGGCTACGAGATCGCGGGCGCCATGGGTATAAAGATGGCCCAGCCCGAAGCGGACGTGATCTGCTTTGCCGGCGACGGCACCTACATGATGGCGAATTCCGAAATGGCCACCGCCGCGATGATGGGCATTCCCTTCACCGTGGTCGTGACCGACAATCGGGGCTTCGGCTGCATCAACCGGCTGCAAATGGGCACCGGCGGGGCGGAGTTCAACAATCTGCTGGATCACGCGGTTCACGCGAACCCCAGCGCCATCGACTTTGCCAAACACGCCGAAGCCATGGGTGCGACAAGCGTCAAGGTCGGCTCCATCGCGGAGCTGGAAGAGGCGCTTTCCAAGAGGCACGACAAGACAGGCCCCTACGTGGTGGTCATCGACACCGACCCGTACCCGTCCACCGAACATGGCGGCACGTGGTGGGAAGTGGGCGTGCCCGAAGTGTCCGACCGCGCCGAAGTGCGCGCGGCGCATGAGGCCTATGTCGCCAACAAGAAACTGCAAAGGGCCGATTGATGGCTGTCAAACTGGGGATTTCCCTGATCGCGTGGCAGAATGACGACCTGCCGGAGCTGACCGCCGCCTTCACCACCGAAGGTGCGATGGAGGATGCCGCGCGCATCGGCTACCACGGGGTCGAACGCGGACGCCGTATGCCTGCCGATACCGAGGGGCTGCGTACCTATCTTGACCGCTACGGCGTCGCGCTGTGCGGTGGCTGGTGCTCCGGCAATCTGATGGTCAACGACCTAGAAACTGAGAAAGCCGCCATCCGCCAGCAGGTCGAGCAATTCGCCGCGTTGAATGCGCCCTGCATCGTTTATGCCGAATGCTCGAACACCATTCAGGGCGACATGGCACGACCTGTGAGCCAGCGCCCTAAACTGACCCGTGACGAGGTCATGGGCTATGCCGCCAAACTGGGCGAGCTGGCGAAATGGTCGGCGGATCAGGGCTGCGTGCTGTCCTACCACCACCACATGGGAGCGATGGTGCAGGATGCCGACGATATCGACTGGCTGATGGAGGGAAGCGACCCCGCGCTGACCCTGCTTTACGACACGGGCCACCTGCATTTCGCCGGGGCCGATCCTCTGGCGGTGCTCGATAAGTGGGGCGACCGGGTGCATCACGTGCATTTCAAGGACGTGCGCCAACCGGTTCTGGACTGGGTTCGCGCCGAGGATCGCAGCTTTCTCGATGGTGTCGCCGCTGGCGTCTACACGGTGCCCGGCGACCCGGATGGCTGTATCGACTTTCAGGCGATCACCGACCGGCTCAATGCGATGGGCTATGACGGCTGGATCGTGGTCGAGGCGGAACAGGACCCCGCCAAGGCACCGCCCTTTGACTATTCCGAGATGGGCTACGACCACATCCGCGCTATTTCCGGCGCCTCGGGTCTGGAGATTGCGCCCTAAGGGTTCACAGGCCCCGGATCGGGGTCCGCACCGCACGCCATGTAAAGGAGGACGACATGGGAGATCAGGCATTCGGCTATATCGGTTACTTCGATCGGGAGTCCTGCGATCTGGATGAATTCAAGATGCTGACCTCGCAACAGCTCGATCCGGCGGAGGTGCCCCATGCCGCCGGGATCGAAAAGAATGTTCCGATCTATGACATGGCGGAATTGCGGCCTGTGCTGGACAATGCCGACAAGCGCCGTGCGTTGATGGCGGAATGGGCGCGGGTCTTCCGCCAATCCGCAGGCGTGATTGCCTTGAAACGCGCCTATAGCGACATGGATGTGATTGACCGCGCGTCCGGAGTGTTCGACGCGATCATTGCCGAGGAAAAGGCCAGTTCCGCAGGCAAGGGCGACCATTTCGCCGCATCGGGAGCCAATGACCGGGTCTGGAATTCCCTCCAAAAGCAATGCCTGCGCGACCCCGAAGGATTTGCGCTCTACTACGGCAACACGTCCATCGCGGCAGCCTGCGAGGCGTGGCTCGGACCGAACTACCAGGTGACTGCGCAGGTCAACCAGGTGCGGCCCGGCGGCAAGGCGCAATCGGCGCACAGAGATTATCATTTGGGCTTCCAAGGCGCGGAGCAAGCCGCGCGGTTTCCGGCGCACGCGCATGAGCTCTCTGCGGCGCTCACGCTTCAGGGGGCCGTCGCGCATTGCGACATGCCGATCGAAAGCGGGCCGACCAAGCTGCTGCCGTTTTCGCAGCTTTATCCGGCGGGCTATCTCGCATGTCACGACGCCGACCACCGCGCTCATTTCGAAGAAGCCCACATCCAGTTGCCGCTGGAAAAGGGCGACGCGGTGTTCTTTAACCCGGCGCTGTTCCACGCGGCTGGCGAGAACCGCAGCGCCGATATCAACCGATTGGTGAACCTGCTTCAGGTGTCGTCAGCGTTTGGACGCGCGACCGAGGCGGTGGACCGCCGCACCATGAGCGCCACGGTGTTCCCGGCGCTGATCGCTCTGAAGCAGGGCGGACGATTGTCGGCGGCTGAGCTCGACGCCGCGATTGCGGCCTGTGCGGAAGGCTATAGTTTCCCGACCAACCTCGACACCGATCCACCGGTCGGAGGCCTTGCGCCGGAAAGCCAAGCCGACCTTTTGCGTCGCGCGGTGGCAGAGGGCTGGACCGATGCGCAACTTGCCGACGCGCTCGGCCAGATGGCGACCCGGCAGGCGGCGTGATCCGCGCTTTCCCTCAAACAAGGCCGGGGCAACCCTGTGGCTGCCTCGGCTTCGAACAAGGACGGACATAATGGCTGATCTGCTTCGCAAACCTGTTGGAACTCACGGCAAGGTGCATGACATCACTCCGGCTTTGGCCGGGTGGCGCTATGTCGGGTTTACGCTCTACCGCCTGCGCGCGGGCGAAACCGTGACCGAAGCCACCGGCGACCGCGAGGTGATCCTCGTCATGGTCGAGGGCAAGGCAGCGATCACGGGCGCAGGGCAGGATTGGGGCGTGCTGGGCGACCGCATGGACGTGTTCGAAAAGACGCCGCCGCATTGCCTTTACCTGCCGAACGACAGCGACTGGACGGCAACGGCGGAAACCGACTGCACGATTGCGGTCTGTTCGGCCCCTGGCAAAGGCGGTCACACGGCGCGCCGGATCGGGCCGGATGGCATCACGCTCACCGAACGCGGCAAGGGGGTGAACACCCGCTATATCAACAACATCGCGATGGAGAACGAGGATTACGCGGACAGTTTGCTCGTGACCGAAGTGTTCACGCCGAACGGCCACTGGTCGAGCTATCCCAGCCACCGGCACGACGAGGACGACTTTCCACGCATCACCTATCTCGAAGAGACTTATTACCACCGCCTAAATCCCGCCGACGGTTTCGGCATCCAGCGGGTCTACACCGATGACGGCCAGTTGGATGAGACGATGGCCGTGAAGGATGGTGATGTCGTTCTGGTCCCGCGCGGGCACCATCCCTGTGGCGCGCCTTACGGGTTCGAAATGTATTACCTCAATGTCATGGCCGGGCCGCTGCGCAAATGGCGGTTCGTTCCGGCGCCCGAGCTCGCATGGATCATGGACCGCGACGCCTGACGATCCGATGCAACGGACAGGCTGGCGTGGTCCGGCAAGCTGTGGTTCAAAACCGTGGCTGCACGACGCAGGCACACTGGACGGGACCGCTTGAATGGCCAAGGCAAAGAACATCCTTTTCATCATGTTCGATCAGCTTCGCTGGGATTACCTGAGCTGCTATGGCCATCCGCATCTCGACACGCCGAATATCGACCGGCTCGCGGCCAAGGGCGTCCGGTTCGACAAGGCGTATGTCCAGGCGCCGCTGTGCGGTCCGTCCCGGATGTCGACCTACACGGGGCGCTATGTCCAAAGCCACGGGGCCAGTTCGAACAACGTGCCTTTGAAGATCGGCGAACGGACGATGGGCGATCACCTGCGCGATGCGGGGATGGGCTGTTGGCTGGTCGGCAAGACCCATATGCAGGCGGATGCCGAAGGCATGGCGCGCCTTGGGCTCGAACCCGACAGCGTGATCGGCGCGCGGGTGTCGGAATGCGGCTTCGACATCTTCGAACGCGACGACGGGATGCGCCCGGAAGGGCCGGGTGGGTTCTATGACGAAGGCGGCGCGCTGAAATACAACGCCTACCTGCGCGGCAAGGGTTACGAGAGTGACAACCCTTGGCACGACTACGCCAACTCCGCCAATGACGGAGAAGGCAACGTGCTGTCCGGCTGGTTCCTCAAGAACAGCGACCAGCCCGCGAATATCGACGAAGAGGACAGCGAAACGCCATACCTCACCCGTAGAGGCATGGAGTTCATCGCGGCGCAGGGCGACACGCCCTGGTGTTGCCATCTGTCCTACATCAAGCCGCATTGGCCCTATATCGTGCCCGCGCCCTATCACGACATGTATGGGCCCGAGCAATTCCTGCCGGTGGTGCGGAGCGATGCCGAACGGGACGCGGCGCACCCGGTGTTCAAGGGCATGATGGGCGCGCCCGTGTCCAAGGCGTTTGCGCGCGATGACGTGCGCGAGAAGGTGTTGCGCGCCTATATGGGGCTTATCAAGCAGTGCGACGACCAAATGGGCGTGTTGCTGGATTGGCTCGAGGCGACAGGCCGGATGAAGGACACGATGATCGTCGTCACCTCCGACCACGGCGATTACCTTGGCGATCACTGGATGGGTGAAAAGACGTTCTTCCACGACACGGCGGTCAAGGTGCCACTCATCATCTACGATCCGTCGCCAGAGGCGGACGCAACGCGCGGCACCGTCTGCGATGCGCTGGTTCAGGCGATCGACCTTGTGCCGACATTTGTCGACATCGCCGGTGGCGACGCGGCGGCCCTCGATCATGTCTTCGAAGGGCAATCGCTTCTGCCGCTGCTTTTCGGATCACAAGACGGGCCGTTCCGGGAGTATGTCATTTCCGAACTGGATTATTCCATGCGCCCCTTGGCCGATGCGCTGGGCCTTAACACGAGTGAGGCGCGGATTTTCATGATTGCCGATGCGCGCTGGAAGATGATCCATTTCGAAGGCGGGTTTCGCCCGATGCTGTTCGACCTGCAAACCGATCCTGACGAACTGACCGACCTTGGTGGGGACGCGCGATATTCCGGCGTCATTGGCAGGCTGCGCAACGCGCTTGACCTGTGGGCGCGGCGACCGTCGCAGCGAACCACCATCTCCACCCAGACCCTGCTGGGCAATCGGCGCAAACCGAACACGACCGGCGTCTTGCTGGGTGTGGTTGATGAGGACGATGCGCCGGAAAAGGTGACGATGAAGTATCGCGGGCGGAAGGCGCCCAACTGGGATGAACGCTGATACCCCTTAGGTGCGCACGGACCGCGCTGGAAGAACCTTACCAGAGCATTCGCCGAACCCGATCCGATACCCGACGCCCTGTGCATGGCCGCGCAGCGTGATCGTGTCCCCGTCTTCGATAAAGCTGCGCGTGTCGCCGGTGTCCAGCGTCAGCGGCTCTTTGCCGCCCCAGCTTAGCTCCAGCAGCGACCCGCGTGCATGGGGATCAGGGCCAGAGATCGTCCCTGACCCCAAAAGGTCGCCAACCCGCATCGGGCATCCGCTTGAGCTGTGATGGGCGAGTTGCTGGGCCGAAGAATAATACATCTCGCGGTAATTGGTCCGCGCGATCACGGTTTCCGCGCGGCCTTCGGGGGCTAGCCCGACGCTCAGCGCGATGTCGTAGAGCATTGGCCCGGTATCGGCCAGATGCGGGAGTAACGGCGCTTTGCGCTCGGGCGTTAAGACGCGGAATGGCTCCAACGCCGCGGCGGTGACGATCCACGGGCTGATGGTTGTGGCCGTCGCCTTTGCCTGAAACGGTCCGAGCGGTTGGTATTCCCACGCCTGAATGTCCCGCGCCGACCAATCGTTGAGCAGGACGTAGCCGAAGATATTGTCAAACGCCTCGTCCACCGTCAGCGGCCCGTCCGAGGCAACGCCGACAACCGCCCCGAGTTCGAGCTCCAGATCGAAGCGGCGCGAGGGTTGGAAGGACGGCGTGTCGTGGTCCGGTCCCTTGACCTGACCGAGGGGCCGCGTGACCGGTGTGCCGGATACGACCACGGACGATGCACGCCCGTTATAGCCGATGGGCATGTGCAGCCAGTTCGGGGGCAAGGCGTTCTCCGGCCCCCGGAACATCGTACCGACATTGGTGGCATGGTGCAGGCTGGCGTAGAAATCGGTGAACTCCGTCACTGCGAAGGGCATATGCAGGCGCGCGTCGGCCATCGGGGTGAGCAAGGGCCGTAGCCTGTCCTGATCCGCGCTATCTTCGCGCAGAAGGTCCCGCAGCGTGCGACGCAAATCCGCCCACGCTGCGGGACCCAGCGCCATAAAGGCGTTCCAATTGGTGCCTTGCAACGTGCCGCCGAAATCGACGATGCCGTTCGCCTCGAGCGCGTGGAGATCGAGAATCCGGTCCCCCACTGCCGTCCCGAGGCGAGGCTGACTGCCGGGTGTCGAGAACACGCCGTAGGGCAGGTTGTTGACCGGAAATCCCGTATCCGGCGCGTTTGCGCTGTCGATCCACGACCGTATCAGGGGCATCCGCCGCTCCGGGGTGCTTGTCGGTGACGCCTCATTTCTTGCCCGGCGCTCCGTCGAACTTCTTTTCCAGCGATGTCCAGCAGTCGATGTAATCGTCCTGCATCGGGGCCTCTTTCCCGGCAAATTCGGTCAGATGCTGTGGGAAGCGGGTTTCGAACATGAAGCTCATCGTCTGGTCCAGCTTGTCGGGGCCGAGATTGGCGTTGGAGGCCCGTTCGAACGCATCGCGGTCCGGCCCGTGCGGCAGCATCATGTTGTGAAGCGATACACCGCCCGGCACGAACCCCTGCGGTTTTGCGTCGTACTGGCCATAGATGTTGCCCATCAGCTCGGACATGACGTTCTTGTGGTACCACGGCGGGCGGAACGTGTCCTCGGCCACGAGCCAGCGTTCGCGGAACAGCACGAAGTCGATATTCGCGACCCCCGGATGCCCCGATGGCGCGGTCAGCACGGTGAAGATGGACGGATCGGGATGATCGAAGAGGATCGCACCCACCGGGCAATAGCTGCGCAGATCGTATTTGCAGGGGGCGTAATTTCCGTGCCACGCCACGATATCGAGCGGCGAATGTCCGATCTGTGTCTCATGGAACTGGCCGCACCATTTGACGGTGACGGTCGACGGTGTTTCGCGGTCCTCGAACGCGGCGACGGGCGTCTTGAAGTCGCGCGGATTGGCAAGGCAATTGGCCCCGATCGGCCCCCGGTCGGGCAGGTTGAATTTCGCACCGTAGTTTTCGCAGACAAAGCCCCGGCAGGGGCCATCGAGCACCTCGACGCGGTAGACAAGACCGCGCGGCAGGATGGCGATTTCCTTGGGTTCGATGTCGATGATCCCAAGCTCTGTCGCAAAGCGCAGCCGCCCTTCTTGCGGCACGACAAGCAATTCGCTGTCGGCCGAGTAGAAATAGGCATCTTCCATGCTTTGCGTGACAAGGTAGACATGCGCCGCCATGCCGACCTGCGTGTTCACATCGCCCGCCGTGGTCATGGTGCGCATCCCCGTCAGCCACGTCAGCGGTTCATCGGAATGCGGAACCGGATCCCAACGGTACTGGCCCAGAGACGTCACATCCTCGACCACATGCGGCGCGGTTTTCCAATAGGGCAGTTGGGTCCGTTTGAAGCGGGTGGTGTGTTTGACCGAAGGCCGGATGCGATAGCACCAGGTGCGTTCAGGGCCGGGCTGAGTAAAGGCGGTGCCGGACAATTGCTCGCCATAAAGCCCGTAATTCACCTTCTGCGGAGAGTTCATGCCCTGCGGCAAGGCCCCCGGCAAAGCCTCTGTTTCGAAATCGTTTCCCCAGCCCGGCATATAGCCCGGGGTCAGGGCATTCCCGGTGGCCTGAATCATTGGGCTGATATCCTGAGACGTCATGGGCGATCTCCCTTTGCGGCTGTCAGGGCGTCGCGCAGGACAGCGCGGTCGCCGATGTGATTGGCAAGGATCAGAATGAGGCGCGCGTTCAACGCGGCGCTTTCGTCATCCGATAGGCCCTCGTGCGCGGCAAGCAGATCGGCGTAGAAGCCGTCGGGGTCCGGGATGTTCGGCTCCAGGATCAGGTCGCTCATGCCGCCCCCATCGCCCGGCGCAGGGCTGCTTCGATGTCGTTTGCCGACGCCGACCCCCATCGCGCCGCGATGTGCTGATCGGGTCGCACGAGGTAGTGGGCCTGTGGTGCGGGGCCAAGGTATCTGTCGGCAAGCTCCGGGCCAAGCGCGTCACCTGTCAGGGAGAGCGTCGTTACCCCGTCGATCTGGGGTCCAACCGCTCCAAGCGACAGCAGCGTGAAACGCCCGCCAAGGTGATCCAGAAGAAACCCGTTGCCCACCGGCGCGTCCGGGCAACAGGCCCCTGGCCGCGTGCGGGCGGGTCCGCCCTCCAGCGCGTCGGGCGTGTTCAGCGGTGAGCCGTCATACACGCACGGCGTGCTCAGCCGCCCGGAATTGATCAGGGGCCGCGCGAATGCGTGTTCGCGGGCAAGGGTCAGGACGGCATCGCGGAACAGCTTGGATGTTCTGGACTTGGGCGTCAGGAAATCGGTGGAGCGGGTGGAGTTCAGGATATTCTCGTCCGCCGCTTGCAGGCGTTCGTGGTCGTAGCTGTCGAGCAACGTCTCGGGCGCGTGACCGTTCAGAACCGCACTTAGCTTCCAGCCCAGATTGTCGGCATCCTGAACGCCCGAGTTGGCCCCGCGCGCGCCGAAGGGCGACACCTGGTGCGCGCTGTCGCCGGCGAAAAGCACCCGCCCGTGGCGGAACCGTTCCATCCGGCGGCATTGGAACGTGTAAATCGACACCCAGTCCAGTTCATACTCCACATCCGGCCCCAGCATCTGGTCCACCCGCGCGCGGACTTTCTCGGGGCGCAGCTCGGTGTTCCGGTCGATATCCCAACCAAGCTGGAAGTCGATGCGCCAGATATCGTCGGGCTGTTTGTGCAAGAGCGCGGAAGACCCGGATTTGAACCACGGCTCGAACCAGAACCAGCGTTCGGTCGGAAAGTCGGCGGTCATCTTGACGTCGGCGATCAGGAAATTGTCCTCGAACACGCGCCCGTCGAAACCAAGGCCCAGCCTCTCGCGGATCGGAGACTTCGCACCGTCACAGGCGACGACGTAATCCGCCGCGATCCGGTAGGGGCCATCCGGCGTCATGATGTCGAGCAGGACATGATCGCCCATGTCCGTCAGCGCATCGACGCGGTTCTTGCCGCGCACGTCAATCGGAGCTCCGGCGGTTTGGGCACGGGTGACGGCCTCCATCTGGAACCGTTCGAAATGGGGCTGTTGCAGGTTGATGAAGGCGGGGCAGCGGTGGCCTTCCTCGGGGAGCAGGTCGAAGGCGAACACCTCGTCCCGGTCGCGGAAGACGCGGCCCTTCTGCCAGACCACACCCTTGTCGACCATCTCGGCCCCGGCACCAACGCGGTGCATGATTTCAAGCGTGCGCTTGGCGAAACAGATCGCGCGACTGCCAAGGCCCACGCCCTCGTGATCGTCCAGAACAATCACGGGCGTACCCTTCTGTCCGAGGTCAAGCGCCAGCGCCAGACCGACCGGTCCGGCACCCACGATCACGACCGAGTGTCGCGCCGGGGTGCTGGCGTCCTGATCCGCCGACCGCCGGTAGGGGTACAGGCGAAACGCAAGCGGATATCGGTCGCGCAGCGGTGCGTTCATTTCTGAAGCGCCTCCCACATCTCCAGATCGCGCTGCGCCGTCCAGATGCGCGGCGTGTCGATATCGCGGGCCTCGTCAAAGGCGCGGGCGACGTTGAAGGGCAGGCAGTGTTCGTAGATCGCGTAATCCTTGAACTTCGGATCGCACACCTCGCGCACCGCATCCCACGCCTCTTTCAGCGTGCCGCCCCGCAGGGCGACTTTGGCAGCCGGGGCATAGGTGGAGCGCACGAAATCGGCGGTGGAATCCAGCGCGGCATTGACCATGTCGCGCCCGACCAACGCATCGCCCCGTCCGGGTGCGATGGCGTCCAGATCGAACCTGCGGATCCGGTCCAGTGTCCCGGTCCAATCGTGGAAATGGCCGTCGCCGCAATAACAGGCGGAATGATATTCGACGATATCGCCGGTGAACATAACGTTTTGATCCGGCACGAAGATCACCGCGTCGCCTGCCGTGTGCGCGCGGCCCAGATGCATGATGTCGACCCGCCGCTGTCCAAGATAGACGGTCATGCGGTCGTTGAACGTCGTCGTCGGCCAGGTGAGGCCGGGGATTTCCTCGTGCCCCTGGAACAGCCTTGGGAAACGGGCGAATTCGCTGTCCCAGTCCTCTTGACCGCGTTCGACCACCATCGACCGGGCCTTCTCCGACATGACGATCTGCGGCGCATTGAAGGCCGAAGCCCCCAGCACGCGGACGGCATGGTAGTGCGTCAAAACTACATGGCTGATCGGTTTGTCCGTCACCGACCGCACGCAGTCGATGACCTTGCGGGCCAGACGCGGCGTTGCCTGTGCCTCTACGATCATGACGCTGTCGTCGCCGATGATGACGCCCGTGTTCGGATCGCCCTCGGCGGTAAACGCGTAGAGCCCGTCCCCGATCTCGGTGAAGGAAATTTCCTTTTCCGCCATGTCTCCCTGCGAGGCGAACGACTTGGTCATGCGGTGTCCTATCTATCGTTGGTTTTGGCGTGAACCGTTGGCCTCAAAATTCGTAGCAATTGCTACGAATGTCAACGTACGCTGTCTTTGCCAAGCCCCCCTGAAATGCGCGACCGGCCTATGCTTCTGACAAGACCGCTCCGACCGTCTCATCATATCACACGCGCCGCCTTTCGCCCAAGCAAGGCATCCAGCCGCCGATCATCGCCCCTTGCGATGGCGACCGGTGGCTTGCATGATCGCGCTCACGGCGGTGGCTTCGCCATCGCGACCTGACTATCGAAGAGATTTCTCATGAGCCGCAATGACTTGGTTGTCCGTCTTGAACGCCGCGACGGTTTCGGCATCGTGACGATCGACAATCCGCCGGTGAATGCCGGGTCGACGCCAGTGCGGACGGAGTTGTTGGCCTGTCTGACAGAGGCCGCAACGCTTGACCTGCGCGGCATCGTGATCATCGGAGCGGGGCGCAGTTTCATCGCGGGATCGGACATCCGGGAATTCGGTGCTCCGTTGCAGGCTCCGGAACTGCCCGAGGTGATTGCGGCAATCGAAGACAGCCCCCATGTTGTTTGCGCTGCGATCCATGGGGCAGCACTGGGCGGAGGCTTCGAACTCGCGCTTGGCTGCGACCTGCGCGTCGCAGCGCGGGATGCGGTCGTGGGCTTGCCGGAGGTGACGCTGGGTATTCTGCCCGGCGCGGGTGGCACGCAACGCCTGCCGCGCCTGACGGGCATTCCCGAGGCGATCAGCCTCATCTGCTCCGGTCGCCGCGTGCCCGCGCCGGACGCGCTAGAGCTTGGGTTGATCGACGCGCTGGCCGACACGTCTGGTCCCGAGGATATGGCCGCAACCGCAATGCGCGCGATCGAAGCGGCCCCGACCAAGCGCCGCCTGCGCGACATGGCCATTCCCGTCCCGAACCCTTCGGCTCTGACAGCAGCGGAAACCGCCGCGCTGCGGCGCGGGAAGGGACGCCCGAACGTTGTCGAGGCGGTTTCCTTGATCAAGCTCTCCGGCGAAACAACGGTGGAGGACGGCTTGAAACGGGAACGCGCCGCGTTTCAGTCGCTCAGGTTGCAGGAGGACGCGTTCGCATTGCGCCATCTGTTCTTCGCCGAACGCGCGGCTGCGCGGGTCGACGGACTGACCGAACCGGCGTCAACTTTAGAGAGGGTCGGGATCGTCGGCGGCGGAACGATGGGACTGGGCATCTGTCGCGCGGTCCTTGCGGCGGGTCTTCCCGTCACATTGATCGAGCGGGACGCGGCGTCGCGCGACGCTGTCAGGGCTGCGTTGGAGGACGCCTTGCACGCCGCCGTTTCCAAGGGGCGCGTGACGGACGCCGAAGCTGAACGCCGGATGCAACTGCTGACCGTGAGCGATCAGATTGCGGACCTCTCTGACTGTGACCTTGTGATTGAAGCGGTGTTCGAGGACATGGCGCTCAAGACACGCGTCTTTCAGGACCTCGACCGCATTCTTAAACCGCAGGCGGTGCTGGCCACCAACACATCCTATCTCGACATCGACGACATGGCCGCTGCCACCTCACGCGCGCAGGACGTGATCGGCCTGCATTTCTTCAGCCCCGCAGACGTGATGAAGCTTCTCGAAGTGGTACTCGCGGCGAAAACGTCCGACCGGGCGCTTGCCACAGGACTGGCTTTTGCGAAGAAGCTGGGCAAGCACCCCGTCGTGGCGCGGGTGGCCGAGGGGTTTATCGGCAATCGCATCTACGCCGCCTATCGTCGGCACGCGGAATTCATGATTGAGGACGGGGCGTCGCCGCAGGACGTGGATATGGCGGCGACCGCCTTTGGATTTGCCATGGGTCCCTGCGCGGTGGGCGATCTCTCCGGGTTCGATATCGCCTGGGCGATGCGCAAGCGACAGGCGGTGACCCGGGATCCCGACATGCGATACGTGGATATCCCCGACCGCTTGTGCGAGGCCGGGCGCTTTGGTCGAAAGACCGGGGGCGGGTGGTATGACTATACCGACGGCAAGCCAGTGGCGTCGGATACGGTCGCGAGGATCATTGCAGAGGCGCAAAAGGTGAAATCGGTCACACCGCGTGGTGTTTCCGCCGAAGAGATCCAGGACAGGTTGCTTGGCGCGATCCTGACCGAGGCCGCGCATGTCCTGTCCGAAGAGATCGCGCAGCGCCCCGGGGACATCGATGTGACACTGGTTCACGGCTATGGTTTCCCGCGTTGGACGGGCGGTCCGCTGTGGTGGGCGTCGAACCAGACACCGGACCGGATCGCGCGTATGGTGAAAGCCGTCGCGCAGGCCGAGGGACGACCCGCAGATGCAGAGCACGTCGAGGCCATGCTCGCCCCATTACGGACCCAGCGTGTCGAGATCGAAAGAAGGAAACTGGGCCATGCGTGACGCTTTTATCTGCGACTACATCCGGACGCCGATCGGCCGCTACGCAGGTGCGCTTTCGTCGGTTCGGACGGACGATCTTGCCGCCGTGCCTCTGCGGGCGCTGATGGCCCGCAACAGCCGTGTGGACTGGGCCGCGATCGACGAAGTAATACTTGGATGTGCCAACCAGGCGGGCGAAGACAACCGCAACGTGGCGCGCATGGCGGTCTTGCTGGCGGGGCTGCCGGAAACGGTGCCGGGCGTCACTCTGAACCGGTTGTGCGGGTCGGGGATGGACGCGGTGATCGCCGCGTCTCGGGCAATCCGGGCCGGGGAAGCGGACATCATGATCGCCGGAGGTGTCGAAAGCATGTCACGAGCGCCGTTCGTCATGCCGAAAGCCGACAGCGCCTTTTCCCGCACCGCAGTGATCGAGGACACCACCATCGGCTGGCGCTTCATCAACCCGATCATAAAAGCGCAATACGGCGTGGAGTCGATGCCGGAAACCGCCGAGAACGTTGCCGAGGCGTTTGAGATCAGCCGCGAGGATCAGGACGCCTTCGCGATCCGATCACAGCAGAAGGCCGGTGCGGCGATGGCCGACGGACGCCTGGCACCCGAGATCACCTCGGTCTCCATCCCGCAGCGTCGCGGCGATCCGCATGCGGTCGATATGGATGAACACCCGCGTCCGGACACCACTCTGGAGGCATTGGGCAAACTCCGCGCGCCGTTCCGCGATGGTGGGTCGGTCACGGCAGGCAACGCCTCTGGTGTGAACGATGGTGCAGCGGCGCTGATCCTCGCCTCGGAAGAGGCCGCAAAGGCGCATGGTCTTACGCCGATCGCCCGCGTTCTGGGGGGATGTGCGGTCGGCGTTCCGCCGCGTATCATGGGCATCGGCCCGGCCCCCGCATCGAAGAAGCTGATGGCGCGCTTTGGTCTTTCGCCGTCGGATTTCGATGTGATCGAACTCAACGAGGCCTTCGCAAGCCAGAGCCTCGCGACATTGCGCGATCTCGGCCTTGCCGATGACGACCCAAGAGTGAATCCGAATGGCGGGGCGATCGCCTTGGGCCATCCTTTGGGAATGTCCGGTGCGCGGATCGTGGGCACCGCCGCCTTGCAGTTGCAGATCACCGGAGGCACCCGCGCCCTGTCCACGATGTGCGTCGGCGTCGGGCAGGGCGTTGCCGTGGCGATCGAACGGGTGTGATCCGGCGGGAGCGTTCGTAGGGCGCGGAGGATACGCGGGCTCGCCGACCGCAAATCGCGTCCAAGCGAAGCGTCGGTGCGTATTCAACGATCATGGGTACGCTCAGGAGGCTAGCGTTCCACATCGCTGACGAAGAGCCGCTGGCCGTGGCAATATTTCTGCCAGATGCACACGGCTTCTCAATTCCCTCTGTCTGAAATTCCCGCTACTTCAGCCAGGTGGATATCGTACTCGTCACAACGATCATTGCGTCGCTCTTCCTCGTGATCGGGGTCGCCGAGCCTTTGGCGGCGCGGTTGCGGCTGCCGTATAGCGTGATCCTGGCGGTGCTCGGCGTTCTGATCGGGGCAGGGGCGATCTTTTTCCTGCGCACCGATCTGACGGATGCGCTGAACCCGGTGGCCGAAGCGATCCTCGGGTTACCCATCCGGTCCAACGTTTTCCTTTACGTTTTCCTGCCGACATTGCTGTTCCAGGCGACACTGGGCATGAACCTGCGCAGGATGCTCGACGATTGGGTGCCGATCCTGATGCTCGCCATCGTCGCGGTCGTCGTGGCAACCCTGAGCGTCGGATACGCGCTTTTCTGGGTCAGTGCCTTGCCGCTTGCCGCCTGTCTGTTGATCGGTGCCATCGTTTCGACCACCGATCCATCTGCCGTGGTCTCGATCTTCCGGTCGATCTCGGCCCCGCGTCGCCTTGCGCGCATCATCGAGGGCGAAAGCCTTTTGAACGACGCCGCCGCGATCGCGCTGTTTGGCCTCTTCATGGGCTTCGTGATGCTCGGCGTTCCGGATCCGAAACTGGCAGACGCGCTGACCCGGTTTCCGGTCCTGATCGCCGGTGGCGCGCTGACAGGGTGGTTCGCGGCGCGGATTGCGGTCTGGTTGATGGCGCTGTTCCGGCGGCACGAACTGGCGCAAATCTCGATCTCGGTGGCATTGCCCTACCTCGCCTATATCGGGGCCGAGCAAAGCATCGGGGCGTCTGGCGTGATCGCCGTGGTCGCGTCGGGCCTGACCCTGAACCTGACCGCTCCGGGTCGCCTGCCGCCACAGGCTTGGGTCAATCTGCGCGAAGTGTGGGACGTTCTCGCGCATTGGGCGGGGGCGCTCATCTTTATCCTTGCTGCGCTTCTGATCCCTCGCCTGCTGGAAGAGGTCCGGGTCGAGGACTTCCTGCTGGTGGGGGTCGTCGTGCTGGCAGCGATCGCCGCGCGGGTGGTGATCCTCTTCGGTCTGTTGCCGCTTCTGACGGTGCTCAAACTCTCCCCTCCGGTCGAGCGACCTTATCGGGCGGCAATCCTCTGGGGCGGTCTTCGGGGAGCGGTGACGTTGGCGCTGGCATTGGCGGTGACCGAAAGCTTCCGGGTACCCGACGGCATCCAGCGCGTTGTCGGCATCCTAGCTACGGGCTTCACGCTGTTCACGCTCATCGTTCAGGGTACAACCCTGCGCTGGGTCATCGGGCGGCTGGGCCTCGACCGGTTGTCGCCCATCGACGAGGCGCTGTCGCGGCAGGTGGTCGCGGTCTCTTTGCAGACTGTGCGCGAGGACGTGGCCGAGACGACCAGGAATTACGACCTGAACCGCGACACCGTGCGGTCCGAAGCCAAGTACTTTGCGGAGCGGCTGGACGAAGCCGTCAAATCCGCCGAGGACAGCGCCGACATCCTCGACCGTGACCGGATTACGCTCGGCTTGATTGCGCTCGCGGGGCAGGAGCGCGACACGATCCTCGCACGGATGCGCGAACGGACGATTTCGGCGCGGATGGCCGAACAGGTGTTGTCGGATGCGGACCGGCTGATCGAAGGCGCGCGGTCGCAAGGTCGCAGTGGATACCAGCGTGCCGCGCGTCGCAGCGTGGCCTACGGAAAATCCTTTCGCGCTGCGGTGATCCTGAACAACCGTATCGGTGTCTCCTGGCCTCTGGCCCGCATGACCGCCGACCGGTTCGAGCTTTTGCTGTCCCAACGCCTGATCCTGCGCGACCTCGGCGCCTTTATCGACGGGCGAATTTTGCGCATCCACGGGCGTCGTGTCGCCGATCTGCTTCAGGAACTGTTGTCCCGGCGGATCGAGGCGGTGGACACGGCGCTTGAGGGGCTACGCCTGCAATACCCGGGCTATGCCGAGGAACTGGAACGGCGCTTCATCCGACGCACCGCTCTGCGACTGGAGGAGCGGGAATATACCGCGATGCGCGAGGACGGTTTGATCGGGGCCGAAGTATACGCGTCGCTTATGCGGGATCTCGACACGCGGCGCGCGGCGGCTGAAGATCGACCAAGCCTCGATATCGCACTACGATGGGCGGAACTGGTGCGGCAATTCCCGCTTTTCGCCGATCTCGACGATGCCGCGCTCAACCGGCTTGGCCGGGCGCTCAAGACGCGTTACGTCAATGCGGGCGACCTGATCATGCGCAAGAACACTGCGGCGAAGAACGTGTTTTTCATCGCCTCCGGCGCGGTCGAGCTCGAAACCGCAGGTCAGACCTGGCGTCTGGGGCGCGGCGAGATGTTCGGACAGCTCTCGATCCTCGTGAACAAGGCGCGCCGGGCCGAGGTTCGGGCCATCGCACCATCGACATTGCTGGTTCTGGATGAGGCCCGGTTCCGCCGTCTTCTGGGCCGCAGCACGGCTTTGCAGGAGGCGGTTCGGGAAAGCGCCATCAAGCGTGGCGTGGAGCCGGGCGAGATTCTGCGTCCCGGCGCGGTTTGAAAGGAGGGCCGTCCTGAAACGCGTGTTCAGGACGACCTCTAGGAGGTTTCTTCAGCCTTTCGCGGCCAGGACCGGGGAGGCTTGTTCACCCAGACCCGCGATGCCCAGCGTCACGACTTCGCCGCCCTTGAGGTAGCGCGGTGGCTTCTTGCCCATGCCCACACCCGGAGGCGTACCGGTCGAGATGATGTCGCCGGGTTGCATGCTCATGAACTGGCTGCAATACGAGATCAGATGCGGCACCTTGAAGATCAGGGTCGCCGTGCTGCCGGATTGCATACGCTCCCCGTCGACGTCCAACCACATCTCGAGATTGTCGACATCGCCCACCTCGTCGGGGGTGACGAGCCACGGACCGGTCGGCCCGAACGTGTCGCAGCCCTTGCCCTTGTCCCATGTTCCGGCCCGGTCCAGCTGGTATTCGCGTTCGGATACGTCGTTGATGACGCAAAAACCCGCGACGTGGTTCATCGCATCCGCTTCGTCGATATAGACCCCGGGTTCGCCGATCACGACGCCCAGCTCGACCTCCCAATCGGTTTTCTCTGATCCGCGCGGGACCTGGATTGGGTCGTTCGGACCGCAGATGGCCGAGGTCCATTTGTTGAAGATGATCGGTTCGGGCGGGATTGGCATACCGGCCTCTTCGGCGTGATCGGCATAGTTGAGACCAATGCAGACGAATTTGCCAACGCTCCCGACGCAGGGCCCGAGACGCAGGTCGTCTTGCGGAGTACCATCGACAACCGGCAACGTGTCCGGGTCCAGACTTTGCAGTGCTTTCAACCCGGACGGGCGCAGTGCGTCGCCACCGATATCGGCGACAACGCCCGACAGATCGCGGACACGGCCGGACGCATCGAGCAGGCCCGGTTTCTCGGCACCCGGGGCACCATAGCGCAGAAGTTTCATTGGTTCTCCTTATCGTTCCGTTATGTGGTCGGTGCAGGCAGGCGGCGCTGCATCACCGGGATTTTCCCGCAGCGGCCCAAAGGCTGCCGCGCCGGATGATCTCAGTTACCTGCGGGACTTTCAAATCATCAAGTTCGTGCCCGATCGAGCAGTAGAAAACGCGTCCCTTGTCCCAGCGACGTTTCCAGACCACCGGGATCACCGTGCCTTCAATCCACCACAGGTGATCGCCCGAAAAGGTCGTGGTGGCCAGAACCTCGTTCGAAGGATCGACCAGCATGTAGTATTGTTCCGAGGTCAGCCGGAAGCTGCGGATCCCCTCAACGATGGGATCGTCCGGTTTGCAGATCGTCACATCGTAGTCGATGTAATCCTCGCGCGGTTGCAGATTGTCCGGCCAGCCCGGGGGGTGGGCAACGAACTGCCCGCCGATCAGGAAGTGATAGGTGGGCCGGTCGCGAAACGCGTCGCCCATGTGACCGTGCCAGCCCGCAATGCCGCAGCCATCGCCGATCAGCTTGAGCAACCCGTCTTCCTGCGGTTTGGTCATGTTGCCGAATTCCGTGCGGTGGCCGGATCGGGCCGAGGACCAGATCGGTGTGATCAGGTCCACATCTGCCAGGGTCTCGGGACGCTCCAAAGGCTCCATCGTGTCGTAGACATCGACATCGAAACCGTTGTCTTCCAGCAGCGCCTTGTACCAGTCCGCAAACTCGGTCGGCGCATGGCCTTCCCAGCCGCCGACAAACAGAACCGCTTTCATGGGCTTTCCTTTCGCATGTAATCGCGCATCGCCGCCATGTCCCGGTCGCCATATCCCTGCGCTTCGGCGTCCTTCAAACGCGCGAGGGTTTCGCGCCCTTGCGGAAAGGATACGCCCAGGTCGTGCGCCAGGGCTGCCGTGATTTCCATGTCCTTGCGCGCCAGCGAGACGGTGAAGGTCACGTCATGCGCGCGGTCATCAAGGTAAAGCGGGCGGCGGTAGGACAGCATCGGTGCCGCCGCCGCGCTGGCTTCGATCACGTCGAACGCGAGGTCCGGTGCGATGCCGGCCTTGTCCGTCAGGCTCAGCGCCTCGGACACGGTCTGGTTCATGCCGTGGATCAGGGCGTTCACCGCCAGCTTCATGATCGCGCCCGCACCCGGACGGCCAAGATAGACGGTCCGCTTGCCCATTGCCTCGAAGAGCGGCGCCAGTGTTGCCCCGTCCTGTTCCGTACACCCGGCCATGATCAGCAGCTGCGCATCGCTTGCCGCCTGCGTCGCGCCGGAGACTGGGGCGTCGATGACCGTGGTTCCGTCTGGCGCGGCCGCGACGAGCGCAGCAATGTGTTCCGGACTCATTGTACCCATCACCACCACGAAAGACGGCGCTGTGGACGCAAATACGCCTTTGTCCCCAAGGTGAAACGCTTCCGAGGAGGTATCGTCCGCCAACATGCTGATCACGACATCGCAGGTCTCGGCCAGATCGCGTGGTGTCTCCGCGACCGCGCACCCAATCTCGTCCGCAAACGCCAGCGCCTTTGAGGTGGTACGGTTCCAGACGGTCAGGTCGAAGCCCGCACGCGCGAGGTTTCGCGCCATCGGCACACCCATCCGGCCCAATCCTGCAAAGCCGATCCGCATCACGCGGCCTCGTTCGATTTGATCCCGGAAATGGCTTGAATGAGATTATCTTCGCTGACCTCTTCCGAAGTGAAGGTCCGCATGATCCGGCCCGAATACATGGCGACGATCCGGTCGGAGACGTGCAGCACCTCGGGCATTTCCGAGCTGATGACCATGACCGCATAACCCTGCGCGGCAAGTTCTCGTAGCAGCTTGTGAATTTCCGATTTGCTGCCCACGTCGATACCGCGCGTGGGTTCGTCCACGATCAGCACATTGGGATGCATAGAGAGCCATTTGCCAATGACGATTTTCTGCTGGTTGCCGCCCGACAGGTTGCCGACCTGCTGTTTCCACCCCGGCGTGCGAATATCCAGCCGGTCGCGGTACTGGTCGAAGATCGCAATTTCGGCCCCTTCGGCCACGAACGGCCCGGCCTTGAGGTCATCGACCTGCGGCAGGGTCATGTTGTCCCGGCAATTCATGCCCAGCACGAGCCCTTGCCCCTTGCGGTCTTCGGGAACGAGGCTGATACCTCGCGCAATCGCGTCGGCGGGGGAGTGAATGCGCACCTCTTCGCCGTCGAGAAGGATCTTACCGGCGGAGGGGTCGCGCAGACCGAACAGCGTTTCGGCGATCTCGGTTCGGCCTGCACCGACGAGACCGTAAAAGCCCACGACCTCACCCCGGCGAACCTCGAAGCTCACGTCCTGATAGAGTTTGCCGCAGCTCAGACCGCGCACTTCTAGTGCAACATCGCCCAGTTCGTGGTGCGATGCGTTTCGGCTGAGGTCCAGCGTGCGACCGATCATCATCTGAGTCACGGCTTCTTCGTCGGTGTCCGCCGTGGCCACGGTGCCTTGGTATTGCCCGTCCCGCAGGATCGAGATGCGGTCGGTGATCTTGAAGATCTCCTCCATCCGGTGCGAGATATAGATGATCCCCACGCCTTCGGATTTGAGATCAGCGATAACGTCGAACAACACGGACTTTTCCGCATCCGTCAACGAGGCGGTGGGTTCGTCGAAGATCACCGCCTTGGCGTCCACGGTGAGAGCGCGGGCAATCTCGACCATCTGCTGATTGGCAATGGACAGGTCGCCTACGCGGGTTTTTGCGTCGAACCCGACATTGAGCTTCTTCAGGATCGCATTTGTGCGCTCCGCAAGTGTCGCCCAATCGACGCGACCAAAGCTCTTTCGCGGCAGTTCCCCGAGGTAGATGTTTTCCGCGACAGTCAGTTCTTCGGCAAGGCTGAGTTCCTGGTGAATGAACACGATGCCTTTGGCCTTGGCTTCGAGCGGACCTGCCATGACCACCTTGTGGTCGCCCATATAGATCGCGCCGCCGTCGGGTTGGTAGATGCCGCCAAGCACCTTCATGAGCGTCGACTTGCCAGCGCCGTTTTCGCCCATCAAGGCATGTACCTCGCCCGGCATGACCGAGAAGGAAACTCCGTCGAGCGCGCGCACACCGGGGAAAGTCTTGACGATGTCGTCGAGGTGGAGAACGGGTTTCGCGTCGGTCATACCTTCAACTCCTCTTTGCCTTTGACGTTCAGTTGCCGTTCGAGGAACAGCACCGCGATAAGGATCAGGCCGATCACGAGGTTCACAGTCGAGGTATCGGCCCCGATATGGCCCAGCCCCTTGCGCAGAAGCTGAATGGCGATGACGCCACCGAAGGTGCCCATGACGCTGCCTGCGCCGCCGGTGATTTTGGTGCCGCCCAGAACAACCGCCGTGATGACCCACAGCTCGTAAAGTTGCCCGTCATTGGGATTTACCGACCCGGACTCCGAATAGAAGACCACTGCGGAGAGTGCTGCGAGGAAACCGATGATGGCGAAGTTGATCATCATATGTGGCCCGACGCGGATCCCTGCGTTGACAGCCGCCTCGCGATTGTCACCGATGGCATAGGCATTGCGGCCGTGCACGGTCTTGGTCATCACGAACCAGATCACCAAAGTGACCGCCAGCAGGAACCACGACGCCGTGGCAAGCCCCAGAAACTCGGCTTCGGCGATATCGACCAGAGTCCAGTTGAGGTGGCTCGTGGGGTTTTCGCCGTTGAACATGAAGACGATGCCCCGGAAGCCGAGCATGGAGCCCAGTGTCACGATGAACGCATCCACCCCGGTTTTCCACACGATCAAACCGTTCAGCGCCCCCAGGAGGGTTCCAACCGCAAGCGCCAGCAGGCAGGCCACCGGGATCACCCAATCGCCAAGGCCCGCGAAGATCGGCCAGGTCATGCTGTCCAGCAGGATGATCGCGGCGATGGCATAGGTGGCCCCGACACTCAGGTCGATATTGCCGTTCACCATCACGATCGTCATGCCCATGGCGATGATGCCGATGGGAGCCGACTGCTTGAGCAGCAACAGCATGTTGTCGTAATCCATGAAGGCTTTGTCGGACAGCGAGAGATATTCGCCTGCGACGCTGAAGAAGATCAGCTCAAGCACGATAAAGCCCCAGATCGCGCCGTTCTTCAGCGCTTTGGACAGTGCACCCGGTTGCATGGTTCTGCTCTCCCTTACGCGATTGGCGACAAAAGCTTGCCGCGCTTGGCCGCGATATCGAGCCAGACAGCAAGGATGATGATGACCCAGGTCACGATGAACTGGACGTAGAATTGCAGACCCAGAAGCAGCAGGCCGTTCTGGATAAAACCAAGGATGAGCACGCCGATGACGGTCTTGAAGATCGTCCCTGAGCCACCAAGAAGCGACGCGCCCCCCAGAATGACTGCGGCCAGCACTTCAAGCTCCAGCCCTTGGCCAACAGTGTTCTGCGACCCCAGCGACCGGCTTGCCTGGATCAGCCCCGCTGTTGCCACACAGGCGGCGGATATGATGTAACAGGTGAACACGGTGCGCGCGCGTTTGATGCCCGAGAAAGTGGCGGCCGTGCCATTGCCGCCCACCGCGTAGACCTTCCGTCCGAAGGCCGTTTTGGCAAGCACGATGCCAAGCAATGCCGCAAGTGCTGCGAAGATCAGGATAGGGACGGGAATACCAAGCGCGGTCCCCTGTCCAAACACGCTGAACCAAGTGCCTTCCTTGTCGGCGATATCCATGTTCTGACCGCCCGAATAGGTCAGCGTCAACCCGTGGATCGCGGATAACATGCCAAGGGTGACGATCAGAGAATTGAGCCTGAGATAGCCGACCAAGAACCCGATGAAGGCGCCAAGGCACAATGTCATCCCGAACATGGCCGGAATGGCAAGGAACGGGCCGATCTTGTCGTGCAGGTCCAACACCACGATGGTCGAGAATGACATCATCGACCCCACCGACAGATCAAGGTTGCCGCTGATCACAACAAACGTGACCCCAAGTGCCATGACCCCCAGTATGGCCGACGACCGCACGACGCTGAACACGTTGTCGACCGACAGGAATTTCGGATTGGCGATGGTGAACGCGATGATGAACACGGCAAAGGCAATCAGGATACCCTGCTTTGCCAGCACGCTGCCGATCTGTTGTTTGGTCAGTGTGGCCATGATCCCCTCCCTAAGGTCGCTGGCGTTCTGTTTCGTCTCCGTCATGTCTCCCTCCCCATCACGTGCGGTCAGACCAAGGTCATCCCCCCGTCGATCATGACAATCTGGCCTGTCATGTAGTCACTGTCGCGCGAGGCCAGGTACGTCGTGGTGCCAGTAATATCCTGCGGCAACGCCACGCGTCCCTTCAGGATTTCCGCCGAAAACTCTTCCATTGCCTGTCCGGGTCGTTCAGCGGCGCCGATGTCGAGAAGGTCCTGATCGACCTGTTCCCACATTTCGGTGGCGACGACCCCGGGGGCAAAGCCCGTGACGGTGATATCATGTTTCGCCAGATCGCGCGCACCCGATTGGGTCAGCGACACGACCGCGAATTTCGACGCGCAGTAGGGGGCGACATTGTCAAAGCCCTGCCTGCTGGCGATCGAGGCAGTGTTGATGATCTTGCCACCGGTGCCCTGCGCGATCATCTGGCGTGCCGCTTCCTGCATGCCGATCATGCAGCCCAGGCCGTTGACGCCCATGATGAAATTCCAGTTGTCCTCGGTCACGTCCATGAAGTTCATAGGCTTGTTGACGCCTGCATTGTTGAACTTCACGTCCAGCCTGCCGAAGGTCTCGACCGTGTGCGCCACCATGGCCCGGACCTGATCGCGATCGGTAACGTCGACCTGCGCCGAGGTGACGGCATCGGCGTGTCCGTTCATCCGGCTGCGATTGGCGTCGGCGACCTCGGCCACCTTGTCGCCATTGATATCGGCGAAACAGACCTTTGCCCCTTCGTCGAGCAGGGCTTCTCCGATGGCACGACCAATGCCCTGTGCGGCGCCTGTCACGATACAGACACGGTCAGAAACACGTCCCATGCCGCGCCCCCCTGAAAACTGATTTGGAAAACAAACATGCGGGGCGCAGACGATGCCGCGCCCCGCACGCGGGAGGAACCTTAGAACACCGGCTTGGTGAACTCGTCCATGTTGTCCTGCGTGATCTTCGGCGTGTCGAAGTAGTTGAGGAACGGCACGTCTTCACCGCTCAGGACGTCGATCGCCGTTTTCAGGGCCGCTTCGGCGTCATCGACCGGGGACTGGTAGATCGACCCCCAGTATTCGCCCGCGGCCATTGCCTCATAGCCCACGGCAAAGTTCGTGGCGCCGACGAAGATGATCCCGTCACGACCCGCAGCTTTGGCCGCGTTCAGTGCGCCGACGCCCATGTTGTCGTCGCCTGCATAGACACCATCGATATCGTCATACTTGACCAGGAAGGCTTCCATGACCTGCTGCGACTTCTCGCGGTTCCAATCACCCGGCTGGGTGTCGACCACGGTGACGTTCGGGCAAACCTCGGGCAGGCGGTCTTCGAACCCCTTGGCACGTTCGATGGCCGTGGTGTAGCCCGGCTGGCCGGTGATGTGCACGACCTGCGCTTCATCGGCGATGCCCATCTCCTTGAACTTGTCGCACATGATCTCGGCCGAGCGGGCGCCTTGGGTGATGTTGTCCGGACCAGAGAACGACTTGACGAAGTCAAAGCCAGCTTCGGCGATGTTCGAGTTGGTGACGATGACCGGGATACCGGCCTGATGCGCCTTGCGGACAGCGGGGATCACCGCTTCACCATTGGTCGGCCAGATGATGATGGCATCGACTTCCTGCTGGATCAGGTCTTCCATCTGCGCGATCTGGCGCGCCACGTCGCCGCCAGCATCCAGGACGACCGCTTCGACCGCGTCGTTTTCCTCGGCGGCAGCGATAAAGGCCTTTTCATAGGTGGTCTGGTAGCTGTCCACGCCGACATTGTTCTGCGTGATGCCGATCTTCATGGTCTCGTGGCCTGCTGCATAGGCAGTGCCTGCCAGCGCGACGACGGCGGTGGATGCTGCAAGAATATTGCGAATTTTCATGTGGGTCTCCTCCCGGGTGATGATGATAGCTCTTTTTTGTCCGGACGCCCCTCCCGGGCGCCCACCACCACTCGGATCACCGAGCGACTGGACGCCACTGTGCAAGGGTTGCCGCAGCGGCAACGCATCAATGATATCCACTCTGGATAATAAATTATCCACTTTGAACATATCTGCGATACGCTTCATGGGTCACTTTGAACATTTTCGGGAGTGCGGTTCATGCGCCGTCAGAAATCATCCAAACCGGATAATGCTGTCAAGACAAGCCAGCCGAACGCAGGGAAAAGGCGTAACGCCAAGATGAATGCCATGGGAGGACATAGACAAGCCAACCCGGTTTCGCCACAGGCGCAAACCGAGACGCTTGAGGTTTTGTCCTTTCTGGAGGAATTTAGCGACGAGCTGGAAGGGGCGCTCGACATCATAGCGCCGAACGCGCACCTGCGTATGGCCTTGCACCTTTTGCAGGGGCATTTCGAAGCCAAGACCATTACCCCGACATCCCTGATCAGCGCCAGCCGCGTGCCCTATGCGACCGCCAATCGCCGCATGAAGGAGATGGTCGAGGACGGGTTGATCGAACAACGACCGCGCACAAAGACGGGCAAGAGCTTTTCCATGCATCCCAGCGAGCGGCTGTTGGCGCAGTGGATGCAGCTGTCCGGCCGCGTGCGTCGACTTGCCGAAACGCGGTTTGGCGGCGGCACCGACGATCAGGGCACGCGGGATTATTATTTCGGCGGAAGCTACGCCGCCGCACAATCCATCCCGCCGCTACGCGTACGCAAAGACCCTTTGAAGGTGCCGGGCGGTATCCGCGTACTGGTGCACGGCGACCCGACTTTCATGGTGATGGACACGCTCAAACGCCAGTTCGAACAGGTTATCGGTGCGGACATCAGTCAGCGCGCCTTTTCCATCGACCGCTTGCGCGAAGAGGCGCTTCGCAATGCACAAAGAGCCTCAAGCCGGTACGACATCATCGCGGTCGATCTGCCGTGGATCGGGGAATTCGCCGAGAAACAGGTCTTGATGCCGTTGGACGAGATCATGGATTTGAACCGCCTCGACCCGGCGGATTTCCACACGGCAGGCTGGATGGCCGCGCACTGGGGCGGGCGGGCCTATGGTGTACCGGCACAGACGACGCCCGAGCTTCTTTTTTATCGCCGGGACCTCTTTGCCGAAGCAGGGCTCGAGCCGCCTGCCACCACGAACGCCTTGCTCGATGCCGCCCGCGTGCTCCACGAACCGCGACGCGGGCGCTATGGCATCGCCTGGAACGCGGCGCGCGGCACGGCGCTTGGGCACACGGTGCTGATGACGATTGCGGATTTCGGTCAACCCATTCTCGATCTGCCGGAAATGGCCGGCGGCTTCGATACCAGCCGACTTGCCGAAAGAACCTATCGCGCCACGATCGACACCGAGGCGGGTCTGGAAGCTGCGGAATTCCTGATGGAACTTCTGAGCTATTCGCCACCCGATATCCTGTCGATGTCCTGGTACGAACGCGTGCGCCCTTACGCGGCGGGCAACATTGCGATGGCTTATGGCTATACGTTGCTCGCGCCGTATTTCGAAGGGGACGAAACTTCGCCGGCCTATGGTCAGACTGGATATTTGCCGCATCCGGCCGGACCCGGAGCGAGCCCTGTGGCACCCGTGGGTGGTTATGTCATGGGCATCCCGGCGAACCTGTCGCCCGACCGCGTGCCTGCTGCGGTCGAGGCGCTGACCGTTTTCACCTCGCCCGAGGCGCAGAAGCTCTACGTGCAAAACGGCAGCCGCACCAATCCGCGCTATTCGGTCGCCTCCGATCCCGATGTCCGGCGTTCCTCGTCGATATTCGAGGCCGTGGACGCGATGTCCTGGCGCGATGAATTGCAATTCTGGCCGCGCCCGCCAGTGCCGGAAATCGGCGGCATCATCCAGATCTGCGGCGAAGAATTTCACGACATGCTGCGCGGGATCATCTCTCCGCGCGATGCTTTGCGCACAGCCCAGTCCCGGGCCGATGCGCTGATCCAATCACACGGGACGTCATAATTTCTGGGAGGAGACATCATGGACCCCAATCGACTGAAAGGTAAGAACATTCTGATCACCGGTGCCGCACGTGGCATGGGTGCGGCCAACGCCGAAGCTTTCGCCGCGCAGGGTGCCAATGTCTGTGTTGGGGACCTTGATCTCGACGAGGCGCAAAAGGTTGCCGACGCGATCAACGGCGCGGGCAACGGCCGCGCCATCGCGGTCAAGATGGACGTGACGAAGCGCGAGGACAACGCCGCCGCCGTGGCCGCGACCGTCGATGCATTCGGGTCGATCAACGTGGGTCTTTTCAACGCGGGCCTGAACAAGCCGCGGTTCTTCATGGATATCGATGAAGACAACTGGGACATGATCATGAACGTCAACACCAAGGCGATGTGGCTCGGCATGCAGGAAACCGCGCGTCAGATGATCAAGCAGGGTCCGATGGAGGATCATCCCTACAAGCTCATCAATGTGGGCTCCATCGCGTCGCGTAAGCCGCTGGTCGATGTAACTGTCTATTGTACCTCGAAATACGGCTGTCTGGCCTTGACCCATTGCGGTGCGATCGGTCTGTCAGAACACAACATCACCGTGAATGGCTATGCGCCGGGCGTGGTGGTGACACCGCTTTGGGAACAACTCGACAAGGACCTCGTCGACATCGGTTTCAAAGAGCGCGAAGGTCAGGCCTATGACGACATCGTCCGCGACGCGCTACAGATCAAGCGTGTGTCCTATCCCAAGGATATCGTCGGCACCGCGTCTTTCCTCGCCAGCGACGACAGCGATTACATGACGGGCCAGATGGTCCATATCGATGGCGGCTGGTGCATCCAGTAACTCGCTAAATTACTGTTTTTCAATAAAAACGGGCGCGCCTTGTCGCACCCGAAGGAGCCTATCATGTCTCGCGCACTTATGCCCAACCTGCTCACCCCTCAGGATCTTGAACCCAACTGGGAATGGCGGGAACGCCTGCCCGCATGGGGCCACACCTCGGTCGATTTCGAACGCCGGATCGACCATGACCGTCTGCGCCGCTACCGTCTGGCCCGCACGCGGCAATCCTTGCAGAACTCTCAGGCAGGCTCGCTGCTGTTGTTCGACGTGAACAACATCCGCTATGTCACCGCCACCAAGATCGGCGAATGGGAACGGGACAAGATGTGCCGCTTCTGCCTGCTAACGGGTGACGATAGCCCCTATGTCTGGGATTTTGGCTCGGCTGCTGTCCACCACAAGCGTCACTCCGACTGGTTGGAACCCGATCACTGCCTCGCCGGTGTTGTCGGCATGCGCGGGACCATCCCGCCCGAGTTTGGCCTGATGCAGAAATATGCCAAGATGATCGCTCAACTGATCAAGGATGCCGGCATGGCCGACATGCCGGTGGGCGTGGATTACGCCGAAACCGCGATGTTTCATGCGCTCAAGGCTGAGGGCATCAACGTTGTAGACGGCCAGCAGATCATGCTTGCGGCGCGCGAGATCAAGAACTGGGACGAAATCCAGCTGCTCACGCAGGCCGCCGCGATGGTCGATGGCGTTTACCACATGATCTACGAAGAACTGAAACCCGGTGTGCGCGAGAACGACATCGTGGCAATGTCGAACAAGCTGCTTTACGAGATGGGGTCTGACGACGTGGAGGCGATAAATGCCATCTCCGGCGAACGCTGCAACCCGCATCCGCATAACTTTACCGACCGGTTGATCCGCCCCGGCGACCAGGCCTTCTTTGACATCCTGCAAAGCTATCAGGGCTATCGCACCTGTTACTACCGCACGTTCAACGTGGGCCGCGCGACGCCGGCGCAAAACGACGCCTATGTAAAGGCCCGCGAGTGGATCGACGCGTCGATTGCGATGATCAAGCCGGGGGTGACCACCGATAAGGTGGCCGAGGTCTGGCCGACCGCCGAAAGCCTTGGTTTCCCCAACGAGGACGCCGCCTTCGGTCTGCAATTCGGCCATGGACTTGGCCTTGCGCTGCACGAACGCCCGATCATCAGCCGTGCTGTGAGCCTCGATCACCCGATGGAGATCCAGACCGGCATGGTTTTCGCGCTGGAAACCTACTGCCCGGCGACCGACGGCTACTCTGCCGCGCGGATCGAGGAAGAGGTCGTCGTGACCGAAACCGGCTGCGAAGTCATCAGCCTGTTTCCCGCCGAAGAACTGCCCATCGCGAACCGGTACTGATCATGGCACATCTGTTTGACCTGACAGGCCGCAAGGCGCTGGTCACCGGTGGCGCAACAGGCATTGGCGAGGGCATCGCCCTTGCCCTTGCCGACGCCGGGGCCGACGTGGCGCTGAGCTATCGCAGTCACCAACCCGATGCGACACTTGCGGCGATCGAATCCAAAGGCCGGAAGGCCGCGGCCGTAAAAGCCGATTTCACCGGAATGGATGAAGCCGCTGCCGAAGAGGTCACGCGCTTTGCCGCCGACGCCCTGGGGGGGCTCGATATCCTTGTGAACAACGCCGGGATCATCCACCGGGAGGAGTCGGTGGACATGCCTCTGGAAGAGTGGCGGCGCGTGCTGTCCGTCAACCTCGACTCCGTCTGGTTGCTGTCGCAAGCCGCCGGTCGTCGCATGACCAAACAGGGATCGGGCAAGATCGTGATCGTGTCGTCCGTTCTCGGCACGCAGGGCGGTCTGCGTGTTCCCGCCTACGCGTCCAGCAAACACGCGGTGCTCGGTCTGACCAAGGCGCTGTGCAACGAATGGGCAGGGCAGGGCGTGAATGTGAACGCCATCGCCCCAGGCTACACCGCGACCGACAACACACAGGCGCTCCGGGACGATCCTGAACGATCGAAAGCCCTGCTCGAACGCATCCCCGCCGGACGCTTTGCCGAACCCTCTGAAATCGCCGGTGCGGCTGTTTTCCTCGCCTCCGATGCTGCTGCCTATTGCCATGGCAGCACGGTGACCGTGGATGGCGGCTGGCTGGCCCGCTGAAAGTGACACCATGACCCAATCACTGACCGGAAAAACCGCCCTCGTGACCGCCGCCGGAAACGGCATCGGACGGGCGTCCGCCGAAGCGATGGCTCGGCTTGGGGCGACCGTCATCGCCACCGATATCGACGGGGCCGCTGTTGAAACTGTCGCCGCCGGGTCCGACCGGATCACGGCGCATCAGCTGGACGTCCTCGACGCCGATGCGGTCGCAGGGCTGATCGCGGATCACCCCAAGATCGACATCCTCGTGAACTGCGCGGGCTGGGTGCATGACGGCACGATTCTGGATTGTGACGAGACGGTCTGGGATCGGTCCTTCGATCTCAATGCCAAGGCGCTGTTCCGCATGACGAAATCCGTCCTGCCCGGCATGCTCGACCGCAAGTCGGGATCAATCGTCAATATCGCGTCCATCGTTTCGAGCGAGAAGGGCGCGCCGCGCCGCTTTGCCTATGGATCGTCCAAAGCGGCGATCATCGGCATGACGAAATCCATCGCCGCCGATTTCGTCAAGGACGGCATCCGGTGCAACGCGATCTGTCCCGGTACGGTGCAAAGCCCGTCCCTGAACGACAGGCTTGCCGCGACGGGCGATTTCGACAAGGCACTGGCCGCCTTCAAGGAACGTCAACCGATGGGTCGTTTGGGGACACCCGAAGAGATTGCCGAAATGGTCTGCTATCTGGCGGGCGATCTGTCGGCCTTCACCACCGGACAGGCATTCGCTGTCGACGGCGGTTGGTCGATCTGATGGGACTGGACCGCGCTGCCTCGATTGATGACCTGCGAACGCTCGCACGTCGGCGGATTCCCCGCTTCGCTTTCGATCTGGTGGATGGCGGAGCGGAATCCGAACGCAACCTGCGCCGCAATTCAGAGGCGTTTGAAGAGGTTGAACTCACTCCGCGCTACATGCGCAATGTCGCTTTGATAGACACCAGCGCGACCTTGTTCGGGCAAACCTTCGACCTACCGTTCGGCATGGCCCCCATCGGGATGCTCAATGCGTTCTGGCCCAATGCCGACCTCATCATAGCCCGGATGTGCAAGCGCGAGAACATCCCCTATGTCGCCAGTTCGGCGGCCTCCACGACACTCGAAGACCTGGCACAGGCCGCGGATGGGAATGGCTGGTTCCAGCTATATGTCTCCAGCGATGACACCGTAACCGACGGTCTGATTTCACGGGCCGAGGCCGCTGGCTATCCGGTGATGATGGTCACGGCTGACGTGCCCGCGGCGGGCAAACGCGACCGCGATATCCGCAACCAACTTGCGGTGCCTTTCAAGATCACGCCCGAAGTGGTGATCCAGCTTGCGCTCAATCCGCGCTGGTCGCTGGAAACGTTGCGCCACGGCAAGCCCAACATCGCCAACTATGCCGACCTTCTGCAAAGCGCGACCTCCTACGCGGATGTCCAGAAGACCCTGATCACGCCGGGCTTCACATGGGACGCCTTGCGCAGATTGCGCGACCGTTGGAAGGGAACGCTTCTGGTCAAGGGCATCCTGCATCCCCAAGACGCTGTTCAATGCGCCGAGATCGGCTGTGACGGCATCGTCGTGTCGAACCACGGCGGGCGACAGGTGGCGTTCGGCCCGCCGACCGTCGAAGCTTTGCCCGCGATTGCCGAGGCCGTTGGCGAACGGATGACCGTGATCCTCGACAGCGGGGTCCGTCGCGGTGCCGATATCTTGCGGGCCAAGGCCCTTGGTGCGGATTTCGTGCTCTCGGGTCGCGCGCTGGCCTATGGGGTCGGGGCAGGCGGCAGCGCGGGCGCACAGCGCGCAATGGACATTCTGAAGCTCGAGCTTGAACGCGCATTGGGACAACTCGGAGCCTCGAGCTTCGAAGAGGTCGGCCCCGCGCAGCTTTCGAAAGCGCTTATCGCAGGCTGATACTCAGCGCGCAGGTTGGGCTTTAACAGGCGTCGGTGGTGAAATCGGCGAGCGGGCGATGCGAAATCATCGCCTTTGGACCTGTGCGTTCAGCACGCGTGTCCCGGCGTGAGAACTTCAGAAATCATGAGACTCAGAGCGATTTTGTCCCTACGCTATCCTCATATTTTAGCGCGAGGAATTTTGTTTTGACGCAGAGGGATCATCGAAGTCATCACCACGCTCACGAAGCACGCTGGAAGACCTTCAAGAAAAAGGAAACCGGGCTTCCTTCGTACAAACCCAAGCATTTTGCCAAGTTGCAGCAGAGACTGAGCGGCCGTGTTCAGGTGGCCGGGGCGCCTGGATACAATGATGATCGCATGGTATTCATGCACACCTACCAGCAATATCCGCAGGTCATCGTCTTTTGTGAATGCGAGACCGATGTCGTCGCTGCATTGAAATTCGCGAAGAAATCGAAACTTCAGGTAACGGCCCGGTCGGGGGGACATTGCACCGCCGGCTATTCGGTCAACGATCAGGTGGTGATCGACACGTCCGGCCTGAACCACGTGATCGTCGACGCGGACACTCCAAGCGTGCGTTGTGGCCCCGGCGTGACCTTTCGCAAGTTGAACCGGGTTTTGGAGTACCACAAGCTGCATCTGCCCGGCGGCGGCTGCGAAACGGTCAATGTCGCGGGCTACATGATGGGCGGGGGCTATGGCTTCACCTCGAGGCTCTTCGGCATGAATTGCGACCGGGTGACGGGGGTGCGCATGGCGCTGTCAAATGGCAGCATTGTCACGGCGAACGCTAAGGAGAACGAAGACCTGTTCTGGGCCGTGCGCGGGGGTACCGGCAACCAGTTCGGTATGCTGCTCGAAATCGAATACGACCCGGTGCCGCTGAACCGAAAGTTCTTCGGCTTCGGGCTGCGCTGGAACATGCGTCACAAGCACGAGGCCGATATCGATAGGGTTTGCCGGGTGCTGGAGCACTTGCAGGCGGAATATTCGAATTCCGGGCCGCCCAAGATGGGCCATCAGGCGCTCTTGATGTATCTGCCGGACGCCGACCACCCGGATGGGCAAATCCCCTGCCTGTCGCTGCGCGGGCTCTATGACGGCTCGCGCGATGAAGCGAAACCCGCGCTTGGCCCTTTGCTCGATACACTCGAAGACCCACGCAAGGACGTCGAGATCTGGACGCGCAAGCATCGGTACACGCGGCTGAACGAAATGCTGCTTCAAACCGTGAACCCGCCCGGAATGGACATGCCGAACGTATCGATGAACACCAAGCCGCTGGTCGAAGGGTGGCTGATCGACGAACATCATGCGGCGGATCGGTGGCGCGACGTGGTGGAACATTTTCTGAACGCGCCCGACAAGACCTGTTTTATCGCGTTGGAGTTTTACGGAGGGGCGATTGCCGAACCGAAACCCACCGACATGGCCTTTGTCCACCGCGACCCGTCCGTCGATATGTTCAGCTGGGCGTTCTGGACCTTTGACAGCCACAAACAGGCGAGCATCGACTGGCTCGACGGTCTTGGCGAGATCGCCAAAGGCATGGGGAGCGGGCGGCGCTACCAGAACTACCCGCGGCGCGGGACCAAGGATTTCCTGACCGCCTATTTCGGGGAAAACCTTCCGCGCCTGCAAGAGATCAAGGCCAAATATGATCCGGACAACATGTTCTGGTTCGAACAAAGCCTCGGGCCCGAACCTCTCCCGCGTGACAAAAGCGCAGAGAAGAAAGCCAAGAACGCGGAGCCTGCCTGATGATCGATGACACCCCTCCCATCTGCACTCATGCCGACAGCGACACCTGCGCCTCTTGGTGCGGGCGCGATCCGAAACAGGGTCGTCTGCTGGGCATCTTCTTCGACCCACCCATGGCCATAGCCCGCGTCGGCGGATCGAAAGAGCCGATGCCCGCCTACCGCTGGAAACTCGACGAGAACCCGGCGCGCGGTGTGCAAACGATGATCGAGCCCGCACCGAACCTGATCGAGACCTCGGTCAAGGGCCACGGCCACCACCCCTTTACGCTAAAGGTCGAAACCCCGGATCAGGTCACGTTCAAGGACCGTCACGGCAAGATCAAACCCGTCGCCCCGTTCTTCGAGCTTTGGGCGCGGGTGCAGGACGGCGTCGGGACCGTGGTTAAGGTACCGGTCACTGAGGCGTTCCTGAAGGCGCGGGGGACGTCGCTGAAACACCTGCGTTTCACGGTGATCGCGGCCAACCGCAAGGCCGAGGCGCGCACCAAGCTGGCCTCGTGCGCGGCCATCGCGCGCAAGGTGTTTTCGGCCGACAGCTACAAGACCCACCATCTCGACGCGATCAGCCCGCATACCGAAGGGCAGGTGCCGCTGGTGCGCGAGGATGCCCCTCTTCCGCTGGGCAAGATCCGGACGTACAAGCCGAACCTCGACGATCCCGATTGCCAGACGCGGCTCGATCAGATCCGCCTGCGCTTCATTCCCGGCAAGGGCGATGCCTACGGTCCGCCCGAGGCATCCAAAGCTCCGGCTTCGCCTCTGCCGCCCGGAGCCTTTGCGCCAGCGGTCACGGAATACGGGCGCATCCACAAGATGACCCGAAAGGAGAACCGCATCCTGAGTTCCGACACACCGTGGTCGGGCTACAATTTCCGCACCGACAACGCACCCAAATGGCCAACCCCGATGGACAGCTACGACGGCGCACGGGTTGGGTCAGGCAACAGCTGGGGGCTGATCGACGACACCTGCGATCTGGTGCTGACGGCCGAGCTCGCCATCGATGGCGTGTCCCATACGGCGCAAGCGCGGTCGATGGCAGGGCCGCCGGATTTCGCGCCGGACAAGCGCCCGATGTATTCGATCAAGGACGAACTCGAGGACCGCGACTTGCCGCCAGCAGAGCTGGATATCGACAGGACGCCGGTAGAGATCCTCGACCTGTTCCGCCGGATTTTCGAAACCGCGAGCCTCGTGAACCTCGACCAGCGGCGATCCTGGGCACTGGACGGCAACGCGCAACTGTTGGCCGAACCGGACGAGAACGATCCCGATTGGGACGCTGGCCTGACCCCTCGGCTAGGCCCGAAATCCATGCGCGAGGATGATGCGCCCTTTGCGAGCCTCGTGCCGGAATACACGCCGGGGCAGGGCGATACGATCGAGCCGCGGTCGGACGCGCATGACCGCTTGCCCTACACGCAAGTGGTGCAGCAGGTCCATGCGCGCATGTGCGACAGCCCGATCCTTCGCGCCTTTCTGGTTCGTGACCCCGACCGCGTGCGACGCATCATTCGACCCCCCTTTGCGCATGTCGGCGAACTGCCGAAGATCCCGGGCGTGCAGCCCGATCCGGCGGTCGATTTCGGCGGACAGGACGGTCTCGACGATATCACCTACCGCGACCCGCGCGCGATCAAGGCTCAGACATATGACATGCGGATGCCCCCCTACATGCGCCATTCGATGGGCGTACCGCTGTCGGTCACGCGTCGGCAGTACGATTTGCTGATGGCCTATCTCAACAAGCTGGAGGGTGATTGGAAACAGACCGTCCAGCCCGAACTGGACACCAAGGAAACGGAGGCCGGGACATGAGTGTCGAAGCAAAACCCACCGGTCCGAAGCAGATGAACCTCGCGCCCGCACCCGATCCGCGCGGCAATCCTGCCTATCCCGAACCGGTGCTGGGCAATCCGGTGTCGACCTTGATGGAATCCGGGGTCGGCAATTGCTTTCCGGGGCTGGAATTCGACGTTCGGCAACTCGACGTGCGGTTCTTTCCGGGACTGGTTTTCGAGTTCCTGGGCGTCACCCCGGCAGGGCCGGACGGCACGCAGGGCGCACGGCTGGTCTATTCCGATCCGGCGGGTGATCCGATCATCGCCGATCACTTCACCGCTGATGGGCCACAGTGGATCACGGACCTGAAAAAGCAGTTTGCAGGGCCCGAAGGATCGGCGCTGGGCGATGGCACGTGGTATCTGCATTTCGTCGAACAGGACGGCAAGCGGATCATGATGTACGATTACGCGCTCTACCAGAACGCGGCGGGTCTGACCCCGTACGAAGGCGAAACCGTCTGGTGGATCATCCGTCTGATCGAACCGGACAAGCCGCTGACCATCGCCCTGACCCAGCGCGCGGCGGATGGCTCCCCCAGCGGCGTTCCGGTGGTCCTGACCGGGCGCCGTCGGCAGTTTCTCAACGATGAAGGGATGATCGACCCGGTTTATCATCCTGGTGAGCTCACCTCATCGATGTGCAGCCCGTGGACCCATGATTTCCGCGACTGCGCCTGTCACTACTGGGCCTCGAACCACCCCGATGTGGTGCTGGGCGAGGTGGACGACCCGCAGCAGCAACTGGACAACCGCACTGACGAGAACGACGCGGCGCAGGCCGTGACCTTCATCGATTGGATGCGTCGGCGGCACGAACCGCTCAAGGATGTGTCCGCGCAGACGACTTTGCCCAAAGCAAGGCCGGACCGCTATGATCCGTACGAAATCAACCTGCACTGGCAACAGCTCGATTTTGTGTTGCAGGGACAGGAGGCCGAGGCGACGCCGCCCGTGCCGCAGATGCTGAAGCTGATCAAGTACGAGACGCTGGAAAAGATGGTCGCCGACCTGAGCGAGAAATTGGCCGGGATGGAGCTGACGCTGGCGATGGAATATCTCTACGCGTATTTCAGCCTGCGAGAGCCGGACGAGGTCACGGCCGAGGAAGAAACCAAATGGCCAGGCCTGCGCGAGGACCTGCACGCGGCCCGCCAACTGATCCTGTCCGTCGCGCTGAGCGAGATGACCCATCTGCGCTGGGTCAACCAGACGCTCTGGTTGATCCATAAGGCCTATCCCCGTTTAGGGCCGTATAAACCCTGCCTCACGGCGGCCAAAACGATCTCAGAACCGGACCCCGCCACGCCCGACATCGAAAAGACCCGCGATCGGCGACTGTGCCGCGCAACGCAGGTCGTGCTGCAAGGCTTTGTCGATGTGGAACGGCCGGACGGGCCTCTTGATACCGAGTACGTCAACCTCGTCGGCCTGTTGCGCGAGTCGAAAGAACCCTTCCCCGAAGGTCTGTACCAACTGGCCGTCCGCATCGACAGCGACGGGATGCAACACTACCAGAAGTTCCGCGATGTAATGCGCTTCCTCGCGCCCTACGCGGAGCAGGAGGCGCTGTATCTGCGTCCGATCAAGGAAGGCAACGCGACGTCGCCCGAGGTCAAACCCGCATTGGACCAGATCAGAACGGCGCTGGACGGCCTTGCCGAAGCATACGCAATCGAGGCCGAACTTGGCGACATGCCAAAAGCCAACGCCAAGATCAAAGAGGCACGGGACGCGATGCACAGGCTCAACGACATCGCACTCGGCTTGGCGCGCAAGAACATCGGCGTTCCGTTCTTCGCGGTGTTCGAATGACCTCGGTCTTTCCCAAGCCGGAATCACGGCCGAGTGCGCTGGCCCATGTCGCGGGAGACGTGCTTCTGATGGCCGACACCGCCGCGATCTTCGGTCTGTCCGAGGCTGATGCGCGCCGGTTGCGCCACGCCTTGCAGACCGGTGATACAGCGGCGAGGGCAGAGCTGGCGCGGCTTAGGCTTGACACTCCGATGCAGGCGCGCCCGCCGCGCGTCACTGTCCATCCCGTGCGGGCGCTGGCGCTGACCGTGTCGCAGACCTGCAACCTCGCTTGTGGCTATTGCTACGCCGCCGGTGGAAGTTTCGGCGGGGCGGACACGCGGATGAATTGGGATGTGGCCAAGCGCGCCATCGACCAGCTGATCGTCGGAACCGTGCCCGGAGGCGGGGTCAAGATCGCCTTCATGGGGGGCGAGCCAATGGTTGTCCGTGACCTGATCCGCAAGTCGGTTGCCTATGCCAACGAACGTGGGGCCGCGCGTGCCGTGCAGGTGGGCTATTCGCTTACGACCAACGGAACGCTGATCACACCCGAGGATGCCGCCTTCTTCGCCCGTCACCGTTTTGCCGTCACGGTCAGTCTGGACGGAGGACGCGAGGTGAATGACCGTCTTCGCCCCGACAAGGCTGGAAAGGGCAGTTTCGACCGTGTCGCACACCGGATTGCGTCCTTGCTCAAGCAGCGCGAGCGGGTTCAGCTGAGCGCGCGGGTGACGGTGACACCGCTCAATCTGGATGTGCGCCGCGTGGTCGAGGATATCGGCGCGCTTGGCTTCACCTCGGTCGGCGTGGCCCCGATGATCTCATCCCCCACTGGCAAGGGCGCTCTGGTCGGTGAGGATTTCGCGATGCTGCTGGACGCGATGAAAGCCTGCGGCGATGCGTGGTTCGATGCGGTGAGTGGGGGTGGCGATCACGCCTTCGCCAACCTGGCCACCGTTCTGGGCGAGTTGCACCGCGGTCAGCCGCGCAGCCACGGCTGCGGTGCCGCGCGCGACTATCTGGCGGTAGATGCCGATGGCGCCTATTCGGCCTGTCACCGTTTCGTCAAGGATCCGCTTGGCGCCATGGGCACGCTCGAGTCGGGACCCGACGATGAGGCCCGCGGCGCTTTTCTGGACGCGCGGACAGTCGAACGGCAAAGCCCGTGCCAAACCTGCTGGGCACGCAGGCTCTGTGGCGGCGGGTGCCATCAGGAAGTCCTGCACGCCGGTCGTCCCGCCTGCGATTTTGTGCGCGGGTGGCTCGATTATGGATTGCGAACCTACAAGCGGATGCAGGTCGCGCGCCCGGACTGGTTCGATGCACACTCATAGAGCCGACGTCGCGGTGCTGGGCGCTGGTCCAGCGGGCTGCGTCGCTGCGCGTCATTTGGGTCAGGCCGGTGTCGACGTGATATTGGTCGATGGTGCGATTTCGACCGGCAGTCACCACGTCGAGAGTTTCCCGCCGTCGGGTGCGCCCCTGGCCGAAGATATCGGCCTGCTTTCCACAATCTGCGCCGCCAGCGACGGTCCGGCTTCAGCCATGATGATGAACTGGCGCGATATGTCCGAGATCCGAGCATTTGAGGGAGATGGCCCCCTGCTGCTGCGACGTGAGGCCTTGCACAGTGCTCTCCGTGCGGAAGCCGGCATGCACGCGCGCATGTTGCAAACGCAGGTGCGCAAGATCGTGACGAGTGACGATGCCGCCGAAATGACGACGGATGAAGGGGCGATCATCTGCCGAATGATCGTCGATGCGCGTGGGCGTCGCGCGCTTAAACGGCAAGGCTCCGATCTTGTCGCGCTTCCTTTCGATGCGCGCGGCGATGTTCCGGACTACACAATGTGGCTCGACGCTTTGCACAACGGGTGGCTGTGGGCCGCCAGTCTGGGGGGTGGTGAAATCCACGGGGCGATCTTTCAAAAAGCATCTGCTTTGGCCGGGTTGTCCTCTCAAGGCAGGCGAGCCCTCGCGCGGCACCAGCTTCTTCATGCGTCGGCTTTTTCGAATGCCTGCGATTTGTCCGTCGGCCCCCCTGCCGCGGCAGGACTTTCGGCCATGCGTGACCCTGTCCAGTCGCCTCGCCATGTGCTTATCGGGGATGCCGCGCTCGCGCGCGATCCGATCGCGTCGCACGGTTTGGTTCATGCACTGCGGAGCGGTGTGCAGGCGGCGGTTGCTGTGCGTACGATCCTCGATCCAACGGGGGATACGCAAGCAGCCCTCGCGTTTCTGCGCCAAAAACACGTCGAAGCCGTATCAAGCGCGCGTGAGGCGACGGCACGGGCCTATCGCGATCAATCCCGGTTCACCGGGCCATTTTGGGCAGAGCGCAGCGAAAGCATTGATGCGAAAACCGCTCCGCAGATCGGGTCTGGGCCTGTCACTCTGGCTGACCCATTGACCCGGGCGCCGGTCCTCGAAACCGACAGGATTCGATGGGCACCCGCGATCGCTCTTCCCGCGCAAAACAGCTTTTTCACCCAGCACGGAACCGTCACCGCCCGCGACATCGCCGTCGCCTGCCGACCGGCGGCCCCGTTGCAAGAGATTGCAACGCGTCTGGGGCGGGTGCACGCGATGCCAATTGTGTTCGATGTCTTGCAACATCTCACGCTCGGCGGCGCCTTCGCTCAGGCCGTGCCGTTGCCGTCCAACAAGCCGTGCGCGCGAGTCACGTCCCATCCATCATCAAGGGAAATCATGCGGGACAACGTATCCTGAACCGCTTGTAGTGTTTCGCGGCACCGATCATCCTCTGCGATATCGCAGGTGATCCGGAGTAGGATGGACGTCGCATCCGTGGCCTCGGCACGCGCAAGCGCATCGCGCCTAAGCCGGTCCGCTGTATCTGCATCCCCGCGCGTGGCCGCGACGCGGGCCTGCATGCGCATGAGCTCAGATGACGTCCAGGTCTCGCCGGTTCGGGTTTCGGTGCTCGCCCCTTCCGCCAAAACGCCATCTGCGGCTTCGATATCGCCTGCGCGCAGGTAAATCTCGGCCAGAACGGTGGCCAGCAAGGGGCCATAGTTGAAGGGGTTTGCGGCACGAAACTCGGCGACGCGTTGTTCGAGATCCGCCATCTCGACCGGCGAAGGCGGCTGTGGCTGACGGCACAGGGCGGAAGCGAAGGGGAACAGCCGTGCCGCCGCCCGCATCACGCTGATACCGTGCTTTTCCGCAACGACCAGCCCCTCAGCCGCCATCTCGGCCAGTTCCGGCCCGTGCCGCGCAAGCGCCCCCCACATCACGCGGAACGACACTGCTTGAGCAAGCGAATGCGCGTGGTCGATCTTCCGCGAATGGTCGATGGAAAACGCTCCGATTTGCCGCGCGCGATCAAGATCGCCGCTGATCCAGAGCGACATCGACAACAGCGCCGCGGTGATCTCGGCGTGATCGTAACCCTGGGCATGGGCAAACGACAAATGCGCGTCCTGATCGTATTGTCCTAGCGACTCTTCGAGCCTTTGCGTCGCGGTGATCTGGTCGCCCGTGTGCAGGGCCACGGCTCCGATAGCGCGGGTGGCGATCATGACGAAGGTTTCGTTCTGGGCCAGTTCCGCCGCCGCCAGAAGCGCCTTGGCGTGCTGCTCGGCCTTGGGGTAATTCGCGCGGACCAGCGCGTGAGAGTAGAGACCGTTGATCGCCAGCAACTCTGCCTTGCGGTCGCCGATGGCGCGCGCCAAGTCGACAGCCATCTGACCCAGTTCGGCGCTCCGGTCGGTCGCGATCCCAAACCGCGACCGTTCGACCGAGGCGAGCCCGGTTACGGCACGCAATCGCTGTGCGTTGACCTTGGCGCTTGGTGCCAGCCGCGCCAGCGCGCCGTCGGCCATCTCGAAGTAATGCCCAGCTTCGACCAAGGCCGAACGCTTGAGAAACGCGTCACCCGCGCTTAGCGCGAATTCCGCCGTGCTTTCCCAATCATGGGCGGCTTGCGCGTGTTTGGCGAGTATCTCGGGCCGAATGTCGAGCAAATCATGCAAGACACGGAACGCGGATGCATGAAGGGTTCTGCGCACGCGCCCGTCAATCTGTTCGTAGATCACGTCCCGGTAGGCCTTGTGACGGATACCGATGGTTTCGGTTCCGTGCAGATTTCGTTTTTCGATCAATCCGCCGGATTCCAGTGCATCGAGCGTCGGTTCCATGCGGTGTGCATCCAACGGGTATAGTCCGGTCAGCACATCGAGTGGTACGTGCGAACCAAGAACGGCAAGCGCTTCGATCAGGCCGCGACCGGATTGGATTTTGTCCAACCGTTTGGACACGGTTTCGTAGATCGTGTGGGGAACCACGACGGCATCGGCAACTTCCGGCAGTTCCTGTCGCGCTTGTGCCTGCGCCAGCGTGTTGAGCATCAGCGGGTTGCCGTCCGCGTGGTAGAGGATGTTGTCCCGTACCGCGTCGGGAATGGGCGCCCCGGCAAGAATTCGGTTGAGAAGCCGGGTCGCATCGGCCTTGGACAAAGGCGGCAAGGTGATCTGTCGATGGGCCGCGGCGTCTTGCCAGATGTCGTTCGCATCGTCCCGCGTCACCGCGATCATCAAAAGCGGCGCGCTGGCGGCACGCGCGGTTTCTGCGGTCTGCGCCATCAGAGCACGGGTCGAGTCGTCCGCCCATTGCGCGTTTTCGAGCACCACGACGCCGGGGGTCTTGCCGTCCCCGACGAACCAACCACTGAGCAGCTCGAGGACCGCGTCGCGATCGTTTTTCGAGATCGCGGCAGTACCTTCGGATGTTTCACCGAGGTCCAGAAATTGGGCTACCTGGTCAGCCATCTCAGCCGTGGGAGCGGTCAGAACACTGGCGAGCGATGGAGCCGCGTCCTTGGATGCCGTCAATTGCGCCAACGCATTTGCAACCGGCTGCAAGGGCGATTGCGCGGACATTGCACTGCATTGCAGATGGATCGCCCGGGCCGGGGCTGTTACCGCGTCTGCGAGAAAACTTTGAACCAAAGTCGATTTTCCGAGGCCCGCATCCCCGGAGACGGTCACTGTTTTGGCCCGTCCTGTTTTCACGCTTTCCCAAGCATGGACCAGCGCTTCAATCTCTGTGGCACGTCCCACGAATTGCGCCGGTTTGAGCGGGGCTTGCATGGCATTTCGCAGGCCGACCAGATGGTAAACCTCGACCGGATCGGACAGCCCTTTCAGGGCGTGGCGTTCGGCATCCGTGTAATGCACGGACGCCTGTGTCAGGTCTCGCGTTTTGAAGTCTACCGCGCAGGATTGCGGCTGTGCGATGGTCTGAAGCCGGGCCGCGCGGTTCACGACCGGCCCGACCAGATGCATCTGATCCCCGGATCCGTCGCTGTGCTTCAGTCCGACGGCTGCCTGGCCGGATGCGATACCGATCCGGGTGACGATGTGGATGGGGTCATGGCTTTCGATCGTCACTGGTGTTTTGGCCAGCGTGGTTTGCAAATCCCGGGCCGCCAGCACGCATCGTTCGGCGAACCCGTCCAGGACCTTCGGATAGCCGAACAGAATGACAAGCCCGTCGCCCTGCGGTGTAGCCAAATGGCCGTTGTGCCGACGGGCCACGGTTTCCGCGACAGTGTAATAATGCTGAAGAACGATCTGCATTTCGTCGATATCGAGCCGTTCCCCAAGCTCGGTCGACCCAACCATGTCGCAGAAAAGCACGCTCAGTCGGCGCAACTGAACCGGGTTTGTGCCGGGCAGAACAGTGGAGGTGGCACTCGGGCCTGCGTCGCCGTTCAGGGATTGAAGCCCTTTCAGCAGTTTCCGCCGCTGGCCAAGACTGAGTCCAAGCTCCTTGAGATCGCCGTCATCCAGCAGCGGCAGCACCGTCATGTCGATATCTTCCGCGGTCAGCCGCTCCTGCAAGTGCAGCAGATCGACTTGCGCCAGAAAGTCAGACAACTCCAGTGATGTGGCAGCCATGCAGGAGGTCGTCTCCACGTCATAGTCAGGGGGTCAAGCGTGTGACCTGACAGGAAAAATCTACACCAAGACAGGTACGTGTTGCAAACGCCGTGATGTCGAGTTTCATCTTGTCCGCTGATTTTGGAACCGGTCACATCCCGGCGCCGGAGGACCGTCCACTCATCCGCGCGTTTGCGGCCACCAGTTTGATCCCGGTGTCCTTGCGGATCGCGCGTTCGATGTCGACGCGCAGTTCGGGGTTCCGGTTGCAGAGTTTGAGAAGCTCTTTGGACGTGACCTTGAAAACCCGCGCCGGGCTGGCAAGCGTCACGGTCGCAGTGGCGCGGCCCCCGTCAAAACAGGTCAGTTCACCGACGAAAGCGTCCGAGTCCAGCATGCCAACCTTGTGTCCGCCATGACTGACCTCCGCTTCACCAAGCAATATGTAGACCAGAGCGCCAAGCTCCTCGTCCTCTTCCGCGATAACGGTGCCCGGGGGCAGGTCTTCCCAGGATCCGGACAGAAAGAAACGACGCACAAGCGGTTTGGGGATCGTCGGCAGTGTGGATCGGGCGAAAGCGGCTTCCTCCGGTGTGAGCCTGGTCGAATGATGCAGGATAAAATACCGGGCAAGGCCGAATACGCTGATCGCAATCCATGTGGTCTGGATGATGGCCGACGAAAGATTGAAATTGTTGGTCAGGGATACAAGCACAAGGGCGGCGGCGATCAGGTTCATCATCGTGTAGGTATAGCCGTTTCCACGAAGCAACCCGGCTTGAAGGGCGGCATAGGCGCTGATGTAGAAGACGACACCGGCGAGACCGATGGCGTCGAAGATCACGGTCTGTGGGATATCCATCGTGTTGCGCCTCGGTCTTTATTCATGAACTTGTATTTGGCGCCATTACCGAGTCCCGTCGAACGGATATCGAGTTTGCGCTGGCACTCTCTTTTGAGCCGAAGTCGGAAACCTACCCGAAAAATACATCTAATTCAAAGACGGGGTGATACCACGTCTTCTTTGCGCAAAGCCGGTCAATTCGGAAAACGAACCATTACGACCACTGAATGAGCACACGGTCATGGGTGGTCCCTAGCGAACCCGCTAGGCCCCCAAATCGCGCAGCAGCCGCGTCGTGCGGGTCAGGCGTCGTGCCATGCCGCCGGCGATGGCCTTGTGGAACGCCAGGGGCCGCAGTTGGGTTGGACCTCTCCAACGCATCTATGCGCTCCATGTCGATCCGCAGCACGATCGACGGAACACTCGCCACGATATCCGCAGAGCGGGCGTTCCCGGAGTAATACGCCATTTCCCCGATGATCGCCTTGGGCCGCACCTTGGCCACCACGGCCATCGCGCCATCGCTGTCCGGCGCCCAGACCGCCAACTCACCGGTCCAGAGGTAATAGATCTCGTCGGATTTCGCCCCTTGCTGCACCAGCACGTCACCGGCTGCGAGCTCGACGCGTTCGAGAAACCCGTCCTGCGGCATCTCGGAGAGAAACCCGTCGATCTCAGCGAATGCGCCGCCCTGTGTCGAGGCATCTTCGGTCCGGTGATGGGTGATCACGATGTCTTCCACATGCTCAAGCGCGTCATTCAGGCCACCGTAGAAATCCACGTCCTGCGCGGTCAAGGCGGAGGCCAACTCCAACTGGGCCTTCTCCCCAAGACCCGAGAGCACCAGTTTGACATCGCGATCCGCGCAATCCGAGGCCATGCGCGACAGCACCCGGATCGTTGAGACGTCGATCCCGGATGCGTGACCGAAGTCGAGAACCAGACATTCGACCCGTGTGCCCCGAGCCGAGATCAGGGCCTGCATCTTGTCCCGCAAGCTGTTGGCCGAGCCGAAGAACAGAAAGCCGGAAAGCTCCACGATTTTCACCGCGCGTCCGGCGTCGGTCAGGATGCGCAGATCGGTGTCGGGCCGTTCCACCGGGGACCTGCGCGTGCCAAGATCGCTCTCGGATCGGATCAGGTCGAGCTTCGCGTAGGACACGATGAAGAGCGCGCAGGCGACGAGCAGACCAATTCCGATCGCGGTGAGAAAGCTGAAGCCGATGGCCACGACGGGGATCAGGAGTACGATCGCATAATCGAGACGGCCCAGACGCCGCCGCTCTTCCCAGACCCAGGTGTAAAGCAGATCGAGCCCCAGAAAGATCAGGACGGCCGCGAACAGGCCGACCGGCAGGCCCGAGAGCACGTTGGCCCCGAAAAGGAGGATCGCAAGGCACCCCATGCCGCTGCTGATCCCGGCAAGCCGCCCGACAAGGCCAAGCCTGTTGGCCAGAATGGTCTCGGGCACGATGTGATAGCCGGGAATGCCCCCGGCAAAACCGCCAAGGATATTTGCGATCCCGGCGCCTTTGACTTCGGTGCTGATGTCGAAATCCCGCCGCAGCGCCAGTTCGAGCCCGGATGCGTTCAATGTCGCGCCCAACATACAGGACGCGATGATCGTCACCAGAACAGGCGCTTGGGCAAGGATGGCGCCCCAATCCGCTTTCGTCAGCAGATCGGGCCCGATCCCGTCAAGAAGCCTGCCGTCGGTGAAGGGGCCAAGCAGAAGGCCATCCGCCCGGGCTTGGTCCAGGGACAGCCCCAACAGCCAAAGCATGGCATAGAACCCGGCGGCCGTCAGGGTAAGAGCCAGCGGCAGGGTCATCGTGCTGTGGACCACGCGCGTCAACAGCACGATCCCAAAGGCGGCAATCAGCGGCGGCCCCCATTTGAACGCGACATCCGACGCCAGATAACCGCTCCAACCGGCGTCCACGACGGTATCGCCAAGAGCCACGCCGACACCGCCGATCAACAGCAACAACCCGGTCGCAGCGAGAAACCCGGCGAGGACGGGGTAGGGGACGAAGCGTGCAAGATAAGCCAGTCTGAGCTGTCCAACCAGAACACCCGTCACTCCGGTCAGGACCGATGACAGCGCAACCAGACAGGCGACGGTCGCGAAGAGCGCTTCACCGGTCAACTGCCCCTGCGCGACAATCGAGGCGGCTGCACCGGCAAGCAGGATGGCCGGGATGTCCTGTGGGGCAAGGATCGTGCCCTTGTAGGAAAGCGAAAAGGCTCCGGTGAACGCGATGACGACGCTGCCCAAGAGGACCAGACCTATACCGCGATCGAGAAACGGACCAAGCGCGCCTTGGTAGATGATCGCTGCGAAGGAAATCGCGAAGACGGCCGATATCACGGCGGTGAAGACAGCACCGAACAGGCTTCTCGTGAGTGGCAGCACTGACATTCCTTCCGTGCACGGCGCTGCACTTGGACGCGGCCGCGCTTAACTCTGCGTCAGCCTTCGTAACCCTTTGATCCCGTTGCGACAATGAAAAGGAACGCGAAACGTCGACGAGGACGAGGACAGAAGAACTCGCGCGACACACGCACCTTGTGTGGGTCGAGGGGTCAGGAGTCCGTCACGGTTGACTCGTGCGGCGTTGATGGCGCACCGTCCGAAGCAAGCTCGATCGGCGCACCCGCACGCGCGACTTTCCCGGCCAGATCAAGAGAGATCATCGTATCCATCGCCAGGCCGAACCGAGGATCGCGCTTCACACGTTTCTTGAGCGTGGTGACGTCCCATTCGAGCAGCTCGCTCTCATCCGCCAGAAAGGTGGATGCCGACGCCGGATTTCCGGTCAGGTATCCGACCTCGCCCACGAAAGCACCGTTGGGAATGGAAAACCGCGCTCCGTTTTTCTCGACCTCGACGATGCCATCTATGACGTAATACAGGGTTTCGACCGGCGCGTTCTCGCGGGTCAAGCGATGCCCCGTCGGCCGCGTCACGCGCTGCGCCGCCGTCATCAACCTGCGGAAATCGCCCGGTGGCAAAGCTTTGAAATCCTCGTAGAGATCCCGGTATTGCCGTGGAATGGCCCAAGCCGATCTGCGGTATAACAAGCTTGCCAGACCGATGAGGTTTGCCGTTCCGGTCGCGCAGCTGGCCCAAATCGCGGGCCACAGGGGCGAAGTATCGACGACGGCATAGTACCAGATGTAAAGTGCGGTTCCGATCAAAAGCATGATCCGCAGCAGGATCTGATTCAGGATCAGATACCCCAGCACGAACATCCCGGCGGCGGCCAGCACCAGCAAATCGGATAATGTCAGGTCTTCCAATCCAGCCACCATGCGTCTCGGTGCTTCCCTATCCGGGTCTTGTTCGGATGCCGACCCTTCCAGCAAAGTGACGCGATGGCAACCTCTTGCCTGGGCTGGCAAGACCTTCGGCAAGATCGTCATGTCCCCCGATCAGCAGGGGGCAGGCGGTGACCATCAGGTTCCGGACGGCACGGATGATGAGTGTTCCACAAGGCAAGATCGAGTCGTGAAGACGACAACCGCATCGAACCACGGCAAAAGTCATCACTGACCCCGCCACCTGATCCAGATCAAGGCGATGGATCGCTGCATATGCGTAAATGCGCATAAGCAGAAGGAAGTCCCACATGATTCTCCCGGTTCTGACGGCCCTTGCCGAACCCACGCGCCTCGCGGCGATGCGCCTTCTCTATGACGGCACAGAGCACTGCGTCTGCGAATTGATGGTCAAGCTGGACGCGAGTCAAAGCCGGATGTCGCGCCACATGAAGGTGCTTCGGGACGCTGGGCTGGTGTTGGACCGGCGTGACGCGCAATGGGTTCGATACCGTCGAAACCCTGACCTTGCACCGGAACTCGTTACTGCGGTGGACGCAATCCTGACGGCCGACCGCGAATTGGAAAGGGATGTCGCATGACGACGGGAACGCATGGGGCCGACGCGCGCGAACACACGTCGGATTGGCTTTGGTATGCCGGTGTCGCGATCGCGGCAGGGATCTGGTGGCTGATCTACGGTCAGTTGATCCCGTTTTCCGAATGGGCGACGGGGCTCTTCCCCGTAGACCGTCACAGCCACACCGGCGAGGCCATCGCCTTTTTCATCTATGACGTGCCCAAGGTTCTTCTGCTTCTGACGGGCATCGTTTTCGTCACCGGCGTGCTGCGCAGCTGGTTCAGCCCCGAAAAAACCCGCGCGATCCTGGCGGGCAAACGGCAAATCTGGGGATATCCGCTGGCGGCCTTGCTGGGTGTGCTGACGCCATTTTGCTCGTGCTCTTCTGTGCCGCTCTTCATCGGCTTCGTCTCGGCGGGCATCCCGTTGGGGGTGACATTTTCCTTCCTGATCGCGGGGCCGATGGTGGGTCCGGTGGGCCTTGGTCTGCTCTACGGTCTCGTCGGCTGGCAGATCGCCACGGTCTATCTGGTCTTCGGCTTCACCATCGCCACGGTTGCAGGGGTCGTTCTTGGCCGGATGGGGTTGGAGCGTTACTTGCAGGACTGGGTGCGCGAGCTGAACGCCGGTCCTCTCGGTGACCTGCCCGAGGAACGTCTGACCATGGTGGACCGTCTGAAGACGGGTGCCGAGCAGGTCCGGGAGATCGTCGGCAAGGTCTGGATTTGGGTCCTGATCGGTATCGGCCTCGGCGCGGCCATTCACGGATACGTTCCGGAAGAGATGATGCTGCGGATCATGGGGGGCGAAGCCTGGTGGTCAGTGCCTGCCGCTGTTGTCGTCGGGGTTCCGATGTACACCAATGCCGCCGGGGTCATCCCGATTGTCGAGGCGCTTTTGGGCAAGGGCGCCGCTCTGGGGACGACACTGGCCTTCATGATGTCGGTGATCGCGCTGTCGCTGCCGGAGATGATCATCCTCAAGCAGGTGCTGACCCTTCGCCTGATCGCCATCTTCATCACAGTCGTCGCGACGGGCATTCTCGCCACCGGCTTTCTCTTCAATTTCCTGCTCTGAACGACCTTCTGCGTCGTCGCCCTCTTCTGAAAGGACACACTCATGAAAACCGTCAAAGTCTATGGCCCCGGCTGTAAACGATGCGAGGCCACCGAGACCATGATCAAGGACGCCGCGACAAAACTCGGCATCGAGGTCGATGTGACCAAAGTGACCGACCCGCGCGAGATCGCGATGGCGGGTGTGATGTCCACGCCGGGCGTGTCGGTCGATGGCAAGCTTGTCCACACCGGCGGTCTGCCGGATGCGGCGAAGCTCGAAGGATGGTTGGCCTCGTGATCCGCGCCATCGTTTTCTCTGTCGCTCTGTTCGGTCCGACCCTTGCAGCTGCGCAAACGCTCGAAATCCAGACCGTCACCGATGGCGTTTGGGCGATCGTGGGCGAGAAAGAACAGCGCAGCCCCGAGAACCTCGCGAACAACGCGACATTCGGGCTTGTCCTGACCGATAATGGCGCGGTCCTGATCGATCCGGGCGGGTCGTGGAAGGGGGCCGAGGCGTTGCACGCGGCGATCCGCGGCGTGACCGATCAACCCGTGACTCATGTCATCAACACCGGCGGTCAGGATCACCGCTGGCTTGGCAATGGCTATTGGCAGGCGCAAGGGGCCAGCCTGATCGCGTCCGAGGACGCCGTCGCCGATCACCGCGCGCGTGGCTCCATGCAGATGACGGCGCTTTCGCAATTGCTAGGGGCGGCACTGGAGGGCACGGAGCCATCTTACGCGGACGTGACCTTCTCCGACAGCTATACGCTGGACCTGGGTGGTTTGACCTTCGAAATCATGCACCCCGGCGCTGCCCACACGCCCGGTGACAGCTTTGTCTGGGTTGCGGATCGTCACGTCGTCTTCACCGGTGACATTGTCTATGTCGAGCGGATCCTCGGCGTCGGTGATCAGAGTTCGATCACCGAATGGCCCGCAGCCTTCGAGGCGGTCGCGGCCACCGGTGCCACCCATGTCGTCCCCGGCCACGGCCACGCAACGACACTGGAACAGGCGCGCGCGGATACCTACGACTATCTCATGAACCTGCGTGCCCAGATCGGCGCGCTATTGGACGAGGGCGGTGACATCATGGACGCGCCCGCAGTCGATCAATCGGCGTTCAGCTATCTTGAACAATTCGATGCGCTGGCCGCTCGCAACGCCCAGACGGCGTTCCAGCAGATGGAATGGGAGTGACGCAGGTGCAACGCCGGGTTCGAAGGCCAATCGTCAAGAACCGCGCGTCCTCGGTTGCTGATCTGCATCAAGGCGGTTGTGCCAATTTCTTGCGAAGTACGGCATGTCTATCTCGCTGGTCTTGCCAGCGCCCTCATGCAGATCGCGACCTGAGATCAGACACAGCAGCATTGGAAAGACCCGGATGACCAAGAAGAGACAGAAATCCAAGATACCTGTCCCGAAAGCCGAACGGGTTTCGCTTCCCGATGTGGTCGCGACACCGCCATCCCCGCAGGTGACGCAGAAAGACGCGCACCCGCACGAAAATCTGGATCGCGCCTCCCGCGCGGCAGTGGCTTATATGTCCGCTGGCGTCTCGCCTCATGCCTTCATCGCAGCATGGAGCGATTGGGCGGTGCATCTCGCCCGGTCTCCGGGACGCCAGCTTGAATTGGCCGAACGCGCGCATGAGAACATGGCCAAGCTTGTCGGGCAGGCCATTGCCCCCAAATCGGAAACGGCCCCCGCGTTCGCGCCGAAGCCCTATGACCACCGCTTCCGCCATCCGGGGTGGAAGACACCGCCGTTCAAGGCCATGCAGCAGGGCTTCCTCGCGGTTCAGGACTGGTGGGATTACGCCACGGACCACATGCGTGGCTTGCGCGCCGAAGATGCAGACAGGACGCGTTTCATGGCGCGCCAGTTCCTCGATCTCTGGTCACCATCGAATTTCCCTGCGCTCAACCCCGAGATCATCGAAGAAACCCGCAAGTCGCGCGGCCGGAACCTCGTCGACGGCGCGCGCAATTTCACGCATGACGTCGTGACCACCGTCGCGCAGATCCACGAACCCGCCCCGGACGGCTACAAGGTGGGCGAAGATCTTGCCTGTACACCGGGCGAAGTGGTGTTTCGCAACGACCTGTTCGAACTGATTCAATACGCGCCAAAGACCGAGAACGTACAATCGGAACCGGTCCTGATCGTTCCGGCGTGGATCATGAAATACTACATTCTCGATCTCTCGCCGCAGAACTCCATGGTCAAGTATCTGGTGGAGCAGGGCTTTACCGTCTTCATGATTTCGTGGTGCAACCCGACCGCCAGTCAGGCCGATCTGTCGCTTGAGGATTACCGCAAGCGCGGAGTGATCGCGGCGCTCGATGCGGTGAATGCCATCGTGCCGGAACGCAAGGTTCATGCGGTTGGATACTGCCTCGGCGGGACGATCCTTGCCATTGCGGCAGCCACGATGGCCCGCGACAAGGATGACCGGCTCGCCTCGATCTCGCTCATGGCGACCCAAGTGGATTTCGCTGAAGCGGGCGAGCTTCTGTTGTTTCTCGATGAAAGCCAGATCGCGTTTCTCGAGGACATGATGTGGGAAAAGGGCTATCTCGACCGCCCGCAAATGGCGCGCGCCTTTTCCACGATCCGGTCCGAGGACCTGATCTATTCCCGCGCGGTCCGGCGCTATTTCCTCGGTAAGCAGGATGTCCCCACAGATATGGGGGTCTGGGTGTCCGACACGACCCGGATGCCCGCGCGGATGCATTCCGAGTACCTGCGTGGACTGTTCCTCGAAAACCGCCTCACGGCAGGCAGGTTCGCGGTCGAGGGACGGGTGATCGCGCTGAAGGATATCTCGGCCCCGATCTTCGCCGTCGGCACGGAAACCGATCACATTGCGCCGTGGAAATCGATCTACAAGACCCAGCTGTTCACCGACAGCGACCTCACCTTCGTCCTGACCAGCGGCGGTCATAACAGTGGCATCGTCAACCCGCCTGAGCCAGAGCGCGGGCATCACCGTGTCTCGCACCGTCCTGCCGGGGCGCTCTATATCGGACCGGATGCGTGGTTCGCACAAAATGCGCCGCAACCGGGATCGTGGTGGCCGGCCTGGAAAGCCTGGCTTGGTGAGAGAAGCAGCGGACGCTCCGCCCCTCCACCTATGGGGGCGCCGAAGTCCGGGTTGGTGCCACTCGTCCCGGCTCCCGGAACCTACGTTCACCAGATATGACCCTGCGAAGCTCCTTAGCGTGCGTGGCTCATTATCCTTGGGCGCTCGCGGCGTAGACGGGAGGCTCTAACCCGTCACGACACCATCTCCAACGACGATCTGCCGTCGACAGACAGCGGCGATCTTCTCGTCATGGGTCGAGATGAGGAAAGTCGTCCCTTCCTCCCGGTTGATCTCCGAAATCAGGTCCATCACTTGCATCGCCGAGGCGCGGTCGAGGTTGCCCGTCGGTTCATCCGCCAACACAAGCTCGGGGCTGTTCATCAGGGCACGGGCCACCGCGACCCGTTGCTTCTGCCCGCCCGACAGTTTGGCCGTGGGGAAATCGATCCGCTCCGCCAGCCCCATGCGCGTCAGCAAAACCCGCCCCCGGTCGCGCGCCTGAGGCGTTTCGCGGCCCTCGCGCACGGCCGTAGGGAAGATCACGTTTTCCAGCGCGGTGAAGTCGGGCAGCAAATTGTGGAATTGGAACACGAACCCGATATGGGCGTTGCGAAAGTCGGTGAGTGCGGTGTCATCCGCGGCGATCATGTCCTGACCCAACATGATATAGCTGCCGGAAGTGGGTTTCATCAAAGTGCCGAGAATGGTCAGAAGCGTGCTCTTGCCCGACCCGGACGGCCCCAGAAGCGCCGCCATTTCGCCCGTGTCGAGGTGCAGGGACAACCCGCGCAACACCCGCGTCGCGGCCTCGCCCGTGCCGTAGGTCTTGACCAGATCGCGGACCTCCAGAAGCGTGCTCATTGACCGATCGCCGTGACAGGATCGACCCGGGCGGCCGATCGGGCGGGCAGGATCGAGGCGAGGATCGCACCGATCACCGTCAGAGTGACTGCCAGACCATAGGACCCCTGTGTGATGTCCAGCGGCAGCATGCCCGGTCGGAACGCCTCTCGCGGCGGAAAGGGCAAGAGCGCGAGGTATCCCAGAGCGGCGCCCGTGATGCCGCCCATCAATCCGATCAAGGCGCCTTGCGTGACAAATACGAACAGAACGAAACCGCGTCCGGCACCCATCGCGCGCATGATCCCGATCTCCGGGCGGCGGCGATACGTGGACAGCAACAGCGCCGAGGCGACACCGATCACGATGGTGATCAGCGCGAAGGTCTTGAGGAAATACCCGGTCTGGGCCTGTGCGTTCAGCGCCTCCATGAGTTGCTCTGCGCCGTCCGTCCAGGGCACCGCGTCAAGCCCCGTCAAAGCCCGGATCCGAAGGGCGGTGGCATCGGCGGCATTCAGATCGTTGAGCTTGATTTCGATCTGAGACACCCCCTGTGGCATCTCGAACAATGTCCGGGCGGTCGACAGGCTGACGAAGGCGCGTGCGCCGTCCATCGCACCATTGCCGGTCTCGAAGATGCCGCTCAGCGTCAGGATCGCCGCAACACCCTTGGAGCTTTCCAGCCGCACCGTCTGCCCCAGGGACAAGGCAAGGTCATCGACAAGATCACGCCCGAGGGAGATCAAGCCAGGACCCACCCGCACATCGCCGTCGACCATGTATCCTGCCAGATCGAGGATGGCGGATTCGCGCCCCAGCTCGAGCCCGGTAACGCTCACCTGTGCCACCTGCGCCCCGCGTGTCAGGAACCCGGCGCCGGTGATCTGTGGCGACACGGCCCGCACGCCGCTCACCTCCTCGATCAGCGGCAGCCATGTCGCGGCCTCGGCCAACGTGGCTGTACGGGTCCGCCCGCGTTCGGCCACGACCAGCACATGACCTTCGGGCGAGATCAGCAGGGCAGGATCATCCGTCTCGGCCTCGATGGTGATGTGCGACAGGTCCCCGACGGTCCGCGACAGAATGAATTCGGCCAAGCCCCCGATCAGCGCCGACATGAAGATGAAGATGAACACACCCACGGCCACGCCCGCCACGAGCAAGGCGGTCTGCGCCTTGTTCGCGGTCAGATAGCGTGTCGCGATCTTCAAACCGTAAAGCATCAGGGCCGCTCCACCGAGACAACCTGACCGTCAGCGACCCCCGCCGCGTCGACGATCACCACGTCCCCTTCGACAAGCCCGTCCGTCGCGATCAGACGGGCGGCGGGCCAATCCACGACGCCCACGGATCGTGCTTCGGCCACGCCGTCCACCACCACGAAGACCGCGTTTCCGTTCACCAAAGCGGTGCGCGGAACGGTGAGCGCCGCGTCGCGCTCTTCGACGATGATATTCGTCGCGACGGTCAAGCCGACCGGGGCCCTGACGGCTTCGTCGAAGCTGATCTCGATGGCCAGCCCTCCGGTCGCGGCGTTCACGCGGTTCGACACGTAGCTGACGTGACCGTCATGGGTTCCGGTCTGCCCTGCCAGTTGCAGGGCCGCAGCCTGACCGGTTTCGATCTGCGTCGCATACGCCTCGTCGACATCCGCTTCGACCACCAGCTCGCTCAGATCGGCCAAGGTCAACAGCCGGGTGGAGGGGCTGACAGCCTGCCCCATTTCGACATCGAGTTCGAGCACCGTGCCCGCCGCGGGGGCCCGGAGGGTATAGGTGTCGAGCGCAATTCGCGCCTGATCCAAAAACGCGGTCAGCCGCGCCACCTCCTGCGTCGCCGCTTGCAAGGCAAAGGCGTTGGCCTCCAGCGTCGTTCGGGCGATCGTGCCGCCAAGCGACAACGCGCGGTCGTAATCCTCGGACGCCTGCTGCTGCGCCACGATGGCAGCATCCAGCGCCGCCATCGCCTGCCGGACCGCCGCGTTCTGTGCCGCCGCATCAACCTGCGCCAGAACCTGATCGGTCTCCACCACATCGCCTTCCGCGACGGGAAGCTCCACCAGCGTTCCTGACACTGTGGGGCTGACGTCGACCGAATGCACGGCGGCGATCCGGCCGTTGACCGCAAGAACGCGTGTCACTGGCGCGCGCTCGGCGATTTCGACGATCACGGGCGTCGGGCGCGGCGCCCAGAACTGCGACGTCGCAATCGCAGCAATGACCAGCCCGATCAGCGCGACTGCTGCCCAGACCCAGAATCGTGATGTGCGGGCAGGCGCTGGTTGAGCGGGACGCAACGCGGGAACGCGCGCGCCCGGTGATGCCTCGGACTGTGGCGAAAACCCGTTGTTATTCCTCGTTTTTTCATCTTCCGCAGCGGCCACGGTCGGTCCTTCCCAATCACCAGTACAGGATCGGAGCAATCGCTCCAGTCAGACCCTCCCACCGGCAGAATAGGCTCGAACGCCTTTCCCGCATTGACTTGGATCAGCGACGGGTCGGTTGTGGTCGTGGCAGTTTGCGCGGATAGTATCCGCTTTCGCACCGTCCGCCCGATAAAGCGCCGGTTTTCGAAAACAGGGAGCCCGGATGTCCAACGACCCTTACAAAGCACTTGGTCTGACCAAGGACGCCACTGCCGATGAGATCAAGAAGGCATATCGCAAGCTGGTTCGCACCAGCCACCCCGATCTGCATCCCGACGATGCCGGGGCCGAAGCCCGGTTCAAGGCGATCTCGGCCGCCTACGAGATCCTGAAAGACCCCGAAACCCGCGCGCGCTACGATGCCGGCGAAATCGACGGCCTAGGCGCAGAGCGTCCGCAACGGCAATATTACCGGGATTTCGCCGACGCCTCCGACAACACCTACCAGCAAGGGCACGGGTTCGGCCCCGATGTCGATCCGGCGGATATCTTCGCGGAAATCCTGCGCAACCGGGGTCGCACCTCTGGTGCCGATTTCGGCGATCGCGGGTTTTCGGCGCGCGGTGCCGATGCACGCTATTCGCTCAACGTGCCGTTTTTGGATGCCGCCCGCGGTGCTGAGACGCGGATCACGCTCCCCGATGGCCAGAGCCTTGCCGTCAAGATCCCGAAAGGGACCGAGGATGGCCAGACCCTGCGGCTCCGCGGCAAGGGTGCGCCGGGATACGGCGGCGGTGCTGCCGGGGATGCGCTCATCACCGTTTTTGTGCAGCCGCATTCGGTTTTCCGCCGCGAGGGCGACGATATTCTGCTGACGCTGCCCATCACGCTCGATGAGGCGGTGCTCGGCGGCAAGGTCACGACACCGACCATCGACGGACCCGTCGGTCTGACGATCCCGGCAGGCGCGAATTCCGGTCAGATCTTGCGACTGCGCGGTCGCGGGATCGAGCGGGCGGGCCGCAAGACGAAGGGCGATCAGCGCGTCGAGCTCAAGATCGTCACGCCGCCGACCATCGACGCGGGCCTGCGCGATTTTCTCGAGGAATGGCGCAAGACGCACAGCCATGATCCGCGTGTTGATCTGATGAAAAGGGCCAGCGCATGACCGACAGATTTTCCGAAGACGATGTCGTCACCACCGTAACCCGCCTCACGCGAAGCCAACTCGTGAGCTTTGTCGAGGGCGAACTCGTCCGTCCCGAACGCGAGAGCAGCGGCTATATCTACCGCCGCGTCGATATCGCGCGATTGGAGTTGTTGTGTGATCTGTCCCATGACCTTGATCTCGACGAGACGGCTTTGGGCATCGTGATCTCGCTCATCGACCAATTGCACGCGGCTCGGCAAGACCTAGCCACCATGGCGCGCGCGATAGACTCGCTTCCGGCTGACACGCAGGCACAGATCATGGCAGCCATGAAGAAGACCTGAGAACCGCTCGGGGGGTCACAAATGGTCCGCAAGCTGAGCTATCGGTTCAGCGCGGCAGCACGCGCTCTGTAGCAGCACCTCATCGCGCCGAAAACGCGATGAGCACCTGCCCGAAGATCAGCGGCACCACGCTCATCCCAGCCGCGACCGCAAGACCCGCGAGGTTTGGCGGTGGCAGATCGAGCACCAGTGAGAGCCCCGGTATCCAGACGGCACCGGCGATCAACACGAGGCACAGAGCGATCGCGAGCCAGACGAAGATGTTTCGCGTGATCTCGTTCAGGAACAACCCGTCGTTCGGTTTGCGAACGTTAAAGACGTTCCAAAGCTGCGCCAGGGCAATCGTCAGAAAAGCCACCGTGATCGCTTCGCTCTGCCCAAGCTGGAGATGGAACTGGGCAAGGGCGTAGGCCCCAAGCGTTGAACACGCGATCACAAGGCCAAGCACCGAAATCCTGACCCAGGTTTTCCTGTCCACGATGGGTTCGCTGGCATCGCGCGGTGGTTCCTTCATGACCGTCGCATTGCCCTGACCCAGACCAAGCGCGAACGCCGGGAACACATCCGTCACGAGATTGAGAAACAGGATCTGCAACGGCAGCAAGGGCGCCGCCATCCCCAACCCGAGGGCAAACGCCACGACAAGAACTTCGCTCACGTTGCAGGACATGAGGTAGACGACGAATTTCCGGATATTGGCAAAGATGATGCGGCCCTGCATGACCGCGTCCGCAATCGTGCCGAACGCATCGTCCAGAAGGATGATATCCGACGCTTCCCGCGCGACCTGGGTGCCGCGCTCGCCCATGGCGATGCCGATATCCGCCTTCTTGAGCGCGGGGGCATCATTCACCCCGTCCCCTGTCATCGCGATGATCCTGCCCTGCGATTGGTGAAACGCGACAAGGGCCAGTTTGTTCGCCGGAGCAAAGCGCGCGAAGACCCGTGCGGTGTTGAGGCGCTCCGAGAGGGCGGAATCCGGGTGTTTCGGATCGAAATCCTGTAGCAGCTGGCCTTCCACCACGTCAGGATCGGCGTCCACGATCCCGGCCTCCACAGCGATGGCGGCAGCGGTTTCCGCGTGATCCCCGGTGATCATGACGACGTCGATCCCGGCACCCCGGCAGGCCGCGATGGCGGCAGGCACGTCCTCCCTCAAAGGATCGGCAAGACACACGAGACCGATCCACTCGAGGTTTTCGAACGGATCGCTGTCCGAGGCGTCAACGCCGCGCTTGGCAAGCCCCAGACATCGCAGACCTCGCGCCGTTTCGGTCCTTGTCTTGGCCAGCCAGAGCGCCTTTGCTGCATCATCCATCGCCGTCGAACCGGATGGCGTGAAGATCGACGCGCATTGCGCGATCACAGCCTCCGGTGCACCTTTGACGAGCCGGATGCCGCCGTCGCCGCCGTGGTGATCGGTCGCCATCATGAGCCGGTCGGGATCGAACGGGTAGGTTTTCGTCACGTCGCCGACGTCACAATCCACCAGCGCGTCGAACCCCGCGATCTGTGCCGCCCGCAAGAGGGCAAGCTCCATCGGGTCCGCCGATGTCGCGGTACTGTTTTCAGCCCCCGCCGGGACGGAATTGCAAAGCGATCCGACGCAAAGCGCCCATCTCAGCGATGCGTCGTCCAACCGGGCAGGGGCGCCTTTGCCCGACATCTCGACCGGGCCGTCCGGCAGGACGTAGCGCTCGACCTCCATCCGGTTCTCGGTCAGCGTCCCGGTCTTGTCGGTCAGGATCATGTTGGTCGATCCCAGCGTTTCGACCGACGAGAGCCGGTTCACCAGCGCGTTGCGCCGCGCCATGCGCAACATGCCCCGCGCAAGGCAGAGCGTTGCGACGATCGGCAAGCCTTCGGGGATGGCGGCCACGGCAAGCGCCACACCGGTCTGGATCATGTCGGCAAGGGGCTGCTGCCTCAGCACCCCGAGCGAAACCGTCAGGACCACCAGTACCAATGTGAGACCGATCAGCCGATGGCCCAAGCGGTCAAGGCGCTTTTCAAGGGGCGAGGCCTCGTCATCGACGCTTTCGATCAGCCGTGCGATCTGCCCTATTTCGGTGTCCATGCCGGTGGCGACGACCACCGCCTCCGCCGCCCCCTGCGTCACCGCCGTGCCTTTGTAGGCCATCGACGTCCGGTCGTTCAGCACCGTTTCCTTGGCGACCGGTTTCACGGTTTTCGGAACGGGTACGGATTCCCCCGTCAACGTGGATTCGTCACAATGCAGGTTCGAGGACGAGACCAGTCGAAGATCGGCCGACACGAGGTCGCCTGCCTCGAGCAGCACAATGTCACCGGGCACCAGATCCTGGATCGGGATGTCGAAGACCTTGCCCGACCGGCGCACCCGAGCGACGACCTCGGCAATCGCGTAGAGAGCCTCCATGGACCGTGCGGCCCGGAGTTCGGTGACAAAGCCGATGGTCGCGTTGATCAGAAGCACGAGGATGACGGCCACTGCCTCGACATAATCGCCGAACATGATCGACAGCACGGCCGCAGCGGCAAGAAGCCAGACCACGATGCTGTTGAACTGATGCACGAGAATGCGGAACGGGCTTTTCGCCCGCGTACGCCCCAGCAGGTTCGGGCCGTACCGGACGCGCCGCGCAGCCGCGTCTGCGTCGCTCAAGCCTTGCTCCGGATCCACCTTAAGCCTCGCCGCGACATCGGCCGCGGGAAGAGCAAAGGCGTGGCTCAAATGTGTTTCGATCGGATCACTCACACCGCAACATCATCGTTCACGTTCTGCATCCGCGACGTGCGTCTTGACCTTCAGGAAACTGTCCGGAGTCACCGATATGGAGTCGATGCCGAACTCCACCAGCGTGCGGGCAAACGCCGGGTAATTCGACGGCGCCTGACCACACAGCCCGACCTTCGCCCCGGCGCCATGGGCCTTTTCGATGACGGTTCGGATCATCCACTGAACGGCGGCATGGCGCTCGTCGAAAAGCGGCGCAAGCCTGTCGCTGTCCCGGTCGATGCCAAGGGTCAGCTGGGTCAGATCGTTCGATCCTATCGAAAACCCGTCGAACCGTTTGGCAAAGTCTTCGGCAAGAATGACGTTCGACGGAACCTCGCACATCACGTAGATCTGCAATCCGTTTGCCCCGCGCACCAGCCCTTCCTCGGCCATCACCGCCAGAACGCGGTCCGCTTCTTCGGGGGTGCGACAGAACGGAACCATCACCAGCACATTGTCGAACCCCGCTTGTTCGCGCAGCCGGTGGATGGCCCGGCATTCAAGACGGAACCCATCGACATAGGCCGGGTCATAATACCGCGACGCGCCGCGCCACCCGATCATCGGGTTGGACTCGACCGGCTCGAATTGCCGCCCGCCCAGAAGGTCGGCATATTCGTTCGTCTTGAAGTCGCTCAGCCGAAGGATCATCGGGTTCGGGTAGGCGACGGCGGCAATCCGGGACAGTCCCAGCGCCAGTTGGTCCACGAAGTACTCGGCCTTGTCGTCGTATCCCCGGGTCAGGGTTTCGATCTCGTGCCGTATGTCCGCATCGCGGATGTCGTCGAAATGCAGCAGCGCCATCGGATGCACGCGGATCGTGTTCGAGATCACGAATTCCATCCGCGCCAGTCCGACCCCGTCCATCGGAAGCCGCCACCAGCGCGCGGCTATCGCCGGGTTGGCGAGATTGAGCATGACCTTCGTCTTGGTGTCCGGCACCGCATCGAGGTTCAAATCCTCGATCGTGAATTCGGCATGGCCTTCATAGACCTGACCTTCATCGCCCTCGGCGCAGGATACGGTCACTTCCTGCTGGTCGTGCAGGACATGCGTCGCATCCCCGCAGCCGACGATGGCGGGAACCCCCAGTTCGCGGCTGACGATGGCCGCGTGGCTGGTTCTGCCGCCGTGATCGGTAATGATCGCCGAGGCCCGCTTCATGACGGGCACCCAATCGGGGTCCGTGGTCGACGTGACAAGGACCGAGCCGTCCACGAAATCGTCGATGTCCTTCACGTCCTCGATCAGACAAACCCGCCCCGTCGCGACCTGTTCGCCCACGGACAAACCGGTGGTCACGACCGGGCCGTGGGCTCCGATCGTGTAGCGTCTCAATGTTCCGGCAGCGACCCGCGACTGCACCGTCTCGGGGCGCGCCTGCACGATGAAGAGCTGGCCTGTGTTCCCATCCTTGGCCCATTCCATATCCATCGGCTGCCCGTAATGGTCTTCGATGGTGGCGGCTTGCCGCGCAAGATCGAGCACCTCATCGTCCGAAAGAACGAACCGACCGCGTTCGGCCTTCGAGGTGGGCACGTTGCGGACCGGGCTCGGGGCGTCCTTTCCGGCATAGATCATCTTGATCTCTTTCGCCCCGAGCTTCTTTTCGATGATCGGCGTGACGCCCGCCCTGGCAAGGAAGGGCTTGTAGACCTGAAATTCGTCCGGCGTGACCGCGCCCTGAACGACGTTTTCGCCCAAGCCCCAGGCCGCGCTGATCAGGATGATCTTGTCGAAACCGGTTTCCGTGTCGATCGAGAACATGACACCTGACCCGCCGATATCGGAGCGCACCATCTGCTGAACCCCGACGGAAAGCGCGACATCAAGATGATTGAACCCGCGCAGCTTGCGGTAGGTGATCGCGCGATCCGTGAACAACGAAGCATAACACTTGCGACACGCCGTCAGCAGATCGTCTTCGCCTGACACGTTGAGATAGGTTTCCTGCTGCCCGGCAAAGCTGGCATCCGGCAGATCCTCGGCAGTGGCGCTGGAGCGGACCGCGACAGACACGTTTTGCACACCCGCCCGTTTGGACAGATCCTGATAGGCGGCCCGGATCGCAGCCTCGGTCGATGCGGGCCAATCGCCGGTGATGATTGTGTCCCGGATCCTCTGACCCGCGACGTGCAGGCTGATCTTGCCCGCGTCGTAATCCGCGAGGAAGGCCGCGATGGCCTCGGTCAGATTGTTCGCTTCGAGAAACATCCGGTACGCGTCGGACGTGGTCGCGAATCCGGGCGGCACCTGAATGCCCTTCGCTCCCAGTTCCTGCACCATTTCGCCCAGCGATGAATTCTTGCCACCGACCAGAGCGACGTCTTCGCGGCGCAAATTGTCGAAGGAAATGACCTCTTTCGTCGGTGTCATGGACTCACCTCGCGTGCCTGGATCTGGAGACAGTTTATCCGGGGCACGCTTTGGAACATTGATCTCTGTCAACGCTCACCGTCGCGCAACCCTGCATCGTGATCCCAAGCCATGGAAGGAGAACGTCATGAACATGGAACTCGCAACACTGGCGGAAGACGTTGAGGCGGCGCTCGTCCTCGAGGAGGATCTGGCCGACCGCGTCCTGTCGGTAATCAACGGACTCAGCTCCGAGCTTGACATCACGCGCGCCGATCTGGACTCCACCGATCAGGTGCTGGCCCTGATCTACGCCGCGCGGCCCGGATGGAGCGTGTCCATCAAGGGCACGGCAACGTTGCCGAACGGCCATTGGCGCTGCACGCTCCGAAAATCGGCCTCGCGGGACAATGATGAATATCTCGGCATCGGACGCGGACCGACTTTGCCGCATTCCTTGCTTGCCGCGCTCATCAAGGCCCTCAGCTTCAGCGCATGAGGCGGGCAGGGGGGAAAGGGGTCTGCGATGGAAAACAGGACAAACCAGTCTGCGGAACGTCGCACCCTTAGCTGCTCTCTGGTTTCATGCTAGAGGGGTGACATGAACCGCGTCCTGACCATCACCACGAACCCGGCGGTCGATATGGCCACGACGGTCGCGCAGGTGATCGCCGGTCCCAAGCTTCGCTGCAAGGCGCCCCGATGGGATGCTGGCGGCGGCGGCGTCAATGTCGCGCGCGCGATCAGGAAGCTGGGCGGGGACAGCCTTGCCCTTGTAGCCGTCGGCGGCGCGCTGGGCGAGAAACTGCTCGCGCTCCTTGCTGCGGAAGAGGTCGCCGTTGAGCCCGTGCCCGTCTCCGCCGAGACGCGCATCAGCTTCGCGGTCACCGACGAGGCGTCGAACGACCAGTTTCGGTTCGGCGTTCCGGGTGACAGGCTCAGCGCGCAAGACGCTGATCTGCTCCTGACCCGGATTTCCGAGGCCGCAAAGGGGCACACTCTCGCGGTGTTCAGCGGCAGCGTGGCACCGGGCCTTCCCGATGACTTCGTCGGACGGATCAACACCGCACTTGCCGCAGGGGCTACGCGCCTCGTGGTCGACACATCGGCGGCCGCATTGACGCACCTGCTCGACCACCCCGAACGCGTCCACGTCCTGCGCCTCGACGGGGCCGAAGCCGAAGCCGCCGCAGGGCACCCGCTGACCAGCATCGAGGAAAGTCGACGCTTCGCGAAATCCCTTGTCGAAAAGGGCGTCGCCGAAATTGTCGTGATGGGGCGGGGTGCTGACGGGTCCGTCCTAGTATCGCACGATGCGCAAATCCACGCTTGGGGCCCACACGTCGAGGTCCGCAGCAAGATCGGCGCCGGAGACACCTTTGTCGGTGCCTTCTCATTGGCCTTGTCACAGAACGAACCTGTGCAGACCGCGCTCATGCGCGGCGTCGCCGGAGCCGCCGCAACGGTCCAGACCGAAGGCACGGCCCTGTGCGACCGACAAGAGGCCGAAGCCCTTTTCGCCCAGTGCCAATGGGTCGAGATCTGAGGGTGAGCCAAAGAGGGAACCGCGCCGGATCATCGCCCCAGGCGCTTTAGTAAGGCACGTTTCGCCGCAGCCAGTCGTTGATCAAGTCGGCGATCTTACCCGGCCCGTCGCCCGACACGCCCCAACCGGACAGCGGAATGCGTGTCGCGGGCCGGGTATTGCGGAAGACCAGCATGACCTTCGCGGTTGCGCGCTCTTCGGCGGACGTGTGGCTGCGCTCCAGTTCGGCGCTGTCGAGCGCATCCAGCGGATAGTCGTCGGTCCGCGCGCGAAAGCGCGACTCGCGGTGAACGGTGGCACGGTTGGTCTGCTTGTCGAGCGTCAGGATCGTGCGTTCCGACAGGGCGACGTATCCCAGCAGGAAAGCCCCGTTGAGACCGACCAGCAAGACCAGCCCCGTCACGATCTCGCCCCCAAGCAGATGCGCCAGTCCGAACAGCGTGATGGGTATGACGGGAAGCATCACGAACCACAGAATGAATCGTGGGATCGCCAGTTCGATCTCGAACCGTTCGGGCGTATCGGTCCGGGCGATCATGTCAGGCTGTCCTTCCGCATGGATGACAACCAGGACGTGATAAGGGCGGCCATGCGGTTCACATCCTCGGGATTGGAGCGGGCCATCGGGATAAGCGTGTCGTGCTGTCCGTCGTCCGTCTTCTGCACGAGGTACAGTTCCACACTGCTTCTGCCGTTACGCGGCGCGTAGCGCATGCGCGGCTCCACGCGCTCCAAAGCGGCAAGGGCCAGCGTCTCTTCCGTCTGTCCGCGCAGCGAGGTCTGGCGCAGCCGCGTGCCGCGAGCAAAGCGAAGCTCGATCTCGAACACAGTGTCGCTGTCCTCAATCACACGCAAAGGCTCGGCAATAAGCGCGCCGGGCATCATGGCACACCCAAATTCGTGTCGATCCGGCCTTCGACGGTTTCGCAGGTCGCGGGGGCGTCGCCGCGGCACAGGATGGCGGTGAAACTTGCCTCCATCCGTCCCGCGCCGTCCAGATCCAGCCGCTCGAACCGGACCTGCGGCGGCTGTGCCGCGCCCTCGCTTTTCCACGCCGGGCCGGCCGCGCCTTCGGGCCTCATGTCGATGGTGAGTCCTGAGGGCGCCACCCCTGCCGAAGGGTCGCCCGTAAAGATGAGCCCGACATAGACATCGCCGTCTCCCGCCGCGTGCAGATCGATCATGGTCAGCGGACCGATATCGTTCACTTGCACCGTGGATGCACCGTCGTCGGTCCGCAGCACCTGCCAGGTCAGGTCGGCGCCGCCAAGCCGCGCGGTCACAGTTCCGATTGCATCGAGGGCAAATACCGGCTGGGCAACGCTTCCCACCGCGATCAAAGACGCCGTTGCCACATGGTATATCTCTCTCATCCGTCCCGCGCGCATCACTGAACGCTCCCGTCAAGACCCAGCGATGCCAGCGACGCGTCCGGCACGTAGCGTGCGGGCGCGCATTGACCCTCGGAACAGGCGCCGATGGTCAGGCTGCGCCGGGTCAGGTCCGGATCGCAATCGACGATAGTGGCATTGCCCAACCCGGTGTAGGTGATCATGCCGTTCTGCCGCACAAATGCAGTCGACGGACCAAGCGCCGGGATCGGCAAGTCATAGCTGTTGGACGTGCCGAGCGCGGGCTCGGTGACGGTGATGCGCCGTTTGTGCGGCGCGATGCCTTCGGGGTAGGTGACGCTGAAGCCGACGATGCAAAACCCCGCGCGGTCCTGCTTGACCGGGGCAAAACTCACGACCCCGGCGGGCGGCGCGGAGGCGCTGCTTTGGTCGTTTGGAACGCAGGCGGCCAGCAGGATAGCGGCCATCAGGAACGGGACGATGCGGGTCATTCGGGTGCTCCAATGGTGACGTGCAAAAGCGCGATCTCGATCCGGCTCTCTGTGGAGTTCGAAGCGTCGAAGAAAAGGGTCGTGGCGCGCATCATTCGACCTCTGGTTCAAGGCCGGGGCAGGGAGAATAGCGTTCGGCCCAGCCATTGCCGATAACGATCAGATCTCCGCCCATGCGGGTCATGAGCAAGGTGCGTTCCCGCCAATCCTGCCCTTCGCCGCGGCAATCGGCCCAATAGAGAGTCGCGTTCTCCCAGCCCTCGACGGAGCGCGGATCGCTCAGGCGGCAGCTCGACTCGTAGTAGACAATTTGGTCGCCCTGTAGCGTGACACGCTGATCGCTGACCGGGGCGGCGCAGTCGAAACCGTCGTAAACGCCCTCGGGCGGCATTGCGCCAACAGGGCCGGAGACAAGGATCGCGGCAAGAGCGGCGCAACGCATGTCAATCCAACTGCTCAAGCTGCGCATTGAAGCTGAGGGTGACGGGCCGGGTCGCTTGTTCGGGCCCGCCGGTGATCTCTCCGGTGACGGTGCCTGCAACGGCAACAAGCTCGCCTGAAAGCTCGAAGGTATCGAGTTCTAGCGTGAGGCTACTCTCATCACCTGCCCAGTTGCGCCCCATGTCGCGTGCGAAAACGATGTCGAGTGTCACTTCACCCGGGTCCGGCAGTTCGCCGTTGAACGAAAGCGTCAGCATGATCGGGCCCTGTTCGCTCTCCATCTGCGTGGCCGCCAGCGAGACATCGGCATATGTGCCGATGATCGTGGCACCCGAAAGATCGGCGGAGACCGGAAGTTCGACCGGTACGTCCCCGAAGCTGCCGGTGACGAGCCCGCCAGGGTCCTGTGCCACGGCGCTTCCTGCCAGAAGGCCGACCGAAAGACACAGGACGTGCGAAAATCGTGGCATGTGAATCATTGGACCTATCCGGTTGGTTGCAGGCAAAGATTAGACGCGAAATCGACATCTCGCCAAGTTCATTTGACGTGGGCGCATTGTATTTTGGCGTGCCACCTGAGAGTGGACGCGCAGATCGCGAAGCGATGCGTGGCACGAGATCGCCACAGCGATCACTGTCACCGAGGGGCAGCCGCAATTCCGGAACGTGTTGATGCGCGATCGGGCTCACAAGAGCCTATCGTCGTACCCCGCGCCAGTTGCCAAGTCAGGATGGCTCATCGCGCGGAACGACCCCGGTCACCGCACCCTCGCGCGTGAACATTGTCTTGCGGTTCAGCCACACCACGACGACCGCCACCACGACGAGGATGCGCGTGTCCCAAGGCTGTGCGTCGGGCCAGAACGGTATGATCAATTGCCAGTGAAATAGCATCGGCAAAAGCAGACTTCCCCGCGCGCTATTGAAGATCGGCGTCACCAGGATCGCAAGGGTGACGTTGCCGATGAAAAAGGGCAGGAACGACCAGTTCTCATAGACGACGCCAGCTAGGTAGAAGGCGGGCAGATGCCAGACGCCCCACGTCGCCCCAAGGATAGCCCCGGCCCAGAAGGGGGCCACATGGCGTTGCAAGAGAGGCTGCGCGACGCCGCGCCAGCCGAACTCCTCCATCGGGCCGAGAAACAGCATCATGAACATCAGTGCGACCATGGCACCCAAGCCCTCGGGCGGAATCGGGGCCAGCAGCGGTCCGCCCTTGATCACCGACCCAGCCATGAAGACGACCGGGATGCCCACGAGGATGAAGGCCCACCAACCGGGGGCGCAGCGCCAATAAAGGAGTCGCGACAGGAAAGCACGCAGGCCCGTCATTCCGCCAAACGCGAGAACGAGCAGAATGCCCGTAATGCCGGGCGCCCATGTGGCGAGGAAGTACAGTGGGTGGCTGCCGCTCATCTCGCCGAAGGTCGCTGTCGCCTGGTCAGGAAAATAGATGTAGCTACCGATCACGCTCCATGTGACGCCGAATGTCAGAACGACGAAAATCGAGAGAGCGTAGGACGGCAAGCTCGGTTTCGGACTGTTTGCAACAATAGGCACAGGCGAATCCTCCAGACGTCAACTGTAGTCTGAAATTGACCACAGTGTGATCGAACCCGCCTGGATTTTCACTGATCGCTCGAAGGCCCCATCCTCGCGTCATACGGCTTTTCTCCCGCCAAATGGCGATCTGGGCAAGCCAAGTGAATGCGCCGTCTTTGCGCTTTTGCATGTTAATTTAGATGGTGGGTATTCAGGTTATATTTCAGGAGCTTGCATTATCCCGTGTGCAGACTGTGTTTACGTTTCGATAGCTTGGTTTCGCACCGCGTCGCACGCATTTCGGTTTCCCTCAGGTGGATCATCGATGCCATTCTGGCTGGCGACAGCCGGATGGCTCTTGTTTCGACTTTAAATTGATCTCTCGGGAATTAAGCGCGCAGTATCTGCGCCAACGATCGCTTGTTCGTTACACAATTGCGGCCCCGGACGGATGCCGGGGCCGGTCAATTCGCTTGCGTCGTCAGTCCCAGGCGTCAGGCCAGTAGTCGAGGTCCGAACGCAGGGCGGCATCCGCTACCGCGATGACGATCCGGTCCATCAGGTCCGACGCGCGTGCACCGGCGTCTTCCGGCAGATCGCTGGTGTTCGTGGCCAGCGCGATGTGGATCCCCTTGAGATTGCGGCCGCTTGCAGAGGAATAACTCGGCGGAAAGACGTTCACCCGGGCAAATCCGCCGCCGATGGATCCGGTGTGCCAGAGCTTGCCGTAGCTGTTCTTGAACGCCATCTTGTCCATCTCAGAGGAGGTGTATCGATTTGCGAGCTCTGTAGTAATCGCGAGAATACCTTGCGCCGAACTTGTCCAGCCCCCGGCCGCCAGACCGGTCGTGGACTGCTGGAACGGCAGCTTTGTGTGGCTTGATCCTGTGCGTCTGTAGGCAAAACTGTCATTTGCGTCGGGCGTCGCCTTCTGGGCGCGGACCTTGCCCTTCAACCCCATCGGTCGCAGGTACTGGTTGACGGTATAGTCTTCATAAAATGTGCCCGTCAGTTCTTCGATCAGAAGCGTGGTCAGCCCCATGCCATGGTTCGAGTACTTGTAATCATGACCCGGATCCCAGAGCAGCGGCCGGGTGCTCAGGAAATGTCGATGGATAAGGTCATAGGTGACTTCGCCGCCTTCCAGAAGGGCCGGGAAGGTGCGCTTCGTCGCCTCTTCGTCGCCGCTGCCGGCGAAGCCGCTGGTGTGATCCATCAGGTGCTGGACGGTTATGTCATGATAGCGGTTGCGGAAACGTCCCTCGTAGGGGTGACTGTAATCATAGGGTGCGCGGCGGGCACCGAGGTCGCGCCGATGACCTGAGAAGGCCTTGCCGGTCGAGGCCCAGGCATAGACCGAGCCGTCGCGCGACATGCCCAGCCCCCGGATTCTGTAGCGTGTTTCGGCACCGCCGGGGATGGCGTAATGCTGGTACCGGAAATGCTTGCCCAGACTGTGCGAAATCCCCGCGCTCACCGTGCCATCGTCATAGAAAGCATAGGTCCGGCTGTCTGATTTGGAGATCGTGATGTCCAGCACGTCGTGAATGGATTTTCGGTCGCCGTCGAGGCCGGTCGGAAACGTCACATCGATGTCTTCGCGATGTGCGGCGAGATTTCGGGAGGCCCCGATGCTCAGGGTCCCGTCCATCCAGTAGGCATAGACCTTGCTGTCCGGCGCAATGGCCACCGCCCTGAGATCCCGTGGCCTCTTGTCTTCCGGACCGCGAAAACTGCGCGGTGGGAGGTGCGCATCGAGATCGTCCGAGGTGCCGACGCTTACCATTCCGTTATCGTACCATGTATAGACCTTGTCGTCCGGACCGATTGCCATGGCAAGGATCGGCTGAAACCGGTCGATGGAGACGCGCTGGTAGCTGTTGTATCTCTTGCCCAGAATGCCGCTTGCGCTGTAGACCTTGGCGCTCGTGGTCTTTCCGTTTTCGGCAAGCGCCTGCCATGTCGCGGGTCCGGAGATCACCGCCTTCGAGACCGAACCGATGCGGGTGCGAAAGTCATGGCGCATCGGGTGCGTCGCCGAACTGTCGCCCGCCTTGCGCGCGAGACCGAAGCCCTTGGAATAGAGCAGCCGTCCGTCGCGTGTCACCGCCACGGTCAGGCCGACGATGCCTTCGTTCTGTCGGAATGCCTCGATTTGGCTGTCGATCGCGTTCGAGAGATTGGCCGGCCCGAAACCGGACTGGGCCCAAACAGTACCCGGTGACAGAAGCGCCAGCGAGACCGCGATATGATGCAGAGGTTTGAACATTCTGAAAATCCTTCAAATCAATAGGTGTCGGCCTCTCCGGCCAGAGTGCCGCAGAGTTTTTACGTGCGTGGTGCTTTGACCTGTCAGCCCCTTTTCAGTCGTAGGCCGACCATCAGTCCGAGACCGCTCAGAAGCATCAGCAAAGGTGAGGGCAACGGAACCACCGGCACCGCGATCCCACTCACATCGAAGCGATAGGTGTTGAAATCGTCACCCTGGGCCCGTGCGAAAATACTGATCTGCCCGCTGTTCTCGAAGGCTGTCGCATCGGTCTTGAGCGCGATGGGATAGCTTTCCTCCCTCACGCCGCTGAACAGATTGTTGATCACAAGCGGAAAACCGAAGCCAAAATCAAGCGTTTCGCCGTCCGCAGAGCGCGACGCGGTGGTCGGTCCTCGGTCCCCGGGGGCGTCTGTAAGGTAGTTGGCGTCGATAGCGAAATTTCCTAAGCCGAACATCTCGACCCGATCCACCAGCAGGTTTCCCGCGGTCACGTTAGCCCCGAAAAGAATACGCGGCATGAAAACCATCGTGCCATCCACCGCCGACCTGACCACCCGGTTCTGCACTTCGAAGCGGGCAAACAGAAATGGAAGGTCCGGAACGCCGACGTTGGGTGTCGAGACAATCGTATCCTGTATGACGACACCGGCAAGTTCCGGGTTGGCAGCGGCAGTTGTGCCGGTGACAAGAATACTGTCTCCAGGGGCCAGTGTGGCTGCGCCCACCGCGCTCGCGGACAGGATCGCAGCGAGAGTGGACAGGGCTGAAAACCTGAAATGAAATGACATATGTGCACCTCCGAAGTCTCAATCATGAAAAACACGCGCCGTCCGGCGTGCTGGTCAACTGTAGAGGGTGGAGGCGTGCGACACATGAGTACGAATACTCATTTTTCGCTCCAGCGGGACACTCGGGGGCGTGTCCGCGAATTGTCGCCGGTTCGGAAACCTTGTCTACGTGGGCAGGATCCAGGGTTCGCTCTGGCAACGCAGCACCACATCGACGCGATTGCGACACCGGAGTTTCGACAGGATCGACGCCACGTGGTTTTCCACCGTGCGACGCGAGCGGCCGAGATCACCCGCGATGGCGCTGTTGCTCTTGCCGTCCACAACGTGGCGCAGCACCTTCAGTTCTGCTCTGGTCAATCCATAGGGATGGGGTTTGGAGTCGCGCTTTACGGTCTGTCGTAGGGGACCCAGCACACCGTCGAAATGTCGGCGCAGCGCGGCCCGGGCGGCACGGACGCCCATATCGCGGAAGGCCGCGTCGGCGTCAGCGATGGCCTTCCGGGACCCGGTGAAGGCCCGCGACCAGAGGGCGAGGTAACGCGACTGTTCTGCATCAAAGGCGGACTGCGCGTTGCCGAAGTCTCCCTTCGCCATCAAGCGGAACCCGGCAGGCAGAATATCGCAATCGAGACCGGCTATGTCTTCCCCCGCCAGTCGCGACCAGAAGAGAGCCTCGCCCCGTTTGCGCGGGCTGATCTGGTCAGGATCCAGCTTCCGCAGCCAATCCAGCGCGTCGCGGGCAACCGTCGGGTCGAGGTGCAGCACGGCAACTTCGATCAACGCCACATTGACGGTGGTGAGGTATTGTGGCTCGTTGATCTTTCGCGCGTCCGCGAGCGCGTCTTGCAGGTGCTGCACGGCGTCTGGATGGCCCGTCCTGAGATGCGCGCGGGCCCGGATGATGATCGCGGGCATGCGCATCAGCAAGGTCTGGTTGTCCCGGCCGAGCACATCCTCCGCAACGGTGATCGCCTCGGAGTAGCGGTCCATCTCGAAGAGGAGATGCGCCTTGCGCCCGATCAGGTAGTAGGTCCAGGAATCGAGGTCATGCGCGGTGTCGAAGGCGATGCCTTCCTCAAGCAGCTCTGATGCCGCTTCAAGAGCGCGCGCTTCCACGAGGCATTCGGACAGGTTGGTGTAGACCCGGGCCGCCTGCTCGTGAAACCCGTGCGCGCGCGAGATGTCGAGGCTCTCGCGCAGTTGCGCTTCACCCATGGCGTCGCCCCTGAACATGCGCGCGGATCCGATGGTGTTCAGCGCATGTGCCGTGATCTCGCGCTCGCCGACTTCGGCGGCCAGAGCCAGCGCCTTCTCGCCCCATTCGATGGCCTCCGCCATCTGGTCCTGCAACATGTGGAACTGGGCGCGCAGCGCAAAGGCTTTCGCCTTCGCTGGCGAGGCGTCCTGGTTGTCGAGTACCGCGATGGCTTCGTGGATGTATCGCGTCGCGGTTTCCGCTTCTCCGCGGTACCAGTGCAGCCGCGACAGCCAGCGCAAGTTCTCGCCCACCCGCTCCGCGTCACCGACCTCGCGCCACAGCGCGACGGCCTGGCTGCGCGCCGCGATGACCTCGTCGTTAATGCTCAGCGCGAGCCCAGCCTCGTAGGCCCAGGTCTCGTACATTTCCGCGGCAAAGGCCTTGGGCTGTCCGTCCAGATTGGGGAGCACGAGTGCAAGGTATTCCGCCGCCTCTCGGTGTGCCCCGAGGTTGGCGGCCTCGGTTGCAGCCCTCGGCGCATACGACAGCAGCAGATCGGTCCGATGTGCACCCAAGGCATGATGGATGATCCGGTCAATGCTGGCGTCCTCCGGCGATTGTGCCGTCAGGTTATCGAGGAAGAACGCGTGCGCGTCCCGCCGTGCAGCGGGCTGCATCCGGTCGTAGACCGCAAGCCTTGCCAACTCATGTCGAAACTTGACATTCGACCCGACCGGCACGAGCAGCTTGCGCGCGACGGCACTGTCGCAATGCTGGGGGCCGTCCTCCATCTTGCGCAACTGATCGAAGGGGATGGTGCCGGGGCAGCAGGAGACGGTCTCCAGAAACCGGCAAAGTGGCGCAGGAAGGGCGTTCAGCCTCGCGTTGACCGCGTCCGCGACCGAGGCGGGAACGATCCGGTCATCCGCTGGGTGGTTCAGCACTTCGGTCAGGTAAAACGGGTTGCCGCCGGTGATGTCCCGCAACGCCTCTGCCGACAGCCTATTATGCGTGCCCAGCCTTCGAACCGCGTCAAGTGACAGGGGTGCCAACGTGATCTGGGTTTTGCGCGATGCCGGAATTGCTCCGAGCGCGGAGCGTAGCGGGTGGTCGGGCCTTGCTTCATCGTCCCGGTAGCTGCCGATCAGCAGGACCTGCAATTGCGACAGCCGTCTTGCGATGTACTGTATCCAGTCGAGTGAGCGTTGGTCGACCCAGTGCAGGTCCTCGATCACCAGAACAATGGGATGATCCCTCTGCTGCAACCGATGGAGAAATCCCTCGAAGAGTTCAGCGTCGTCCAGCAACGGTCGGCTGCGATGGCTCAACGCGGTGTCCAGGTCCCGCACCGCCCCAAGTGGGCGTGGGGTCTGCAAGGGATCGCACAAGGCCAAGGCTGTGCGTGTCTCGTCAGGCAACGACGCGATAAAACTCTCGATTACGGTGGACTTACCAATCCCAGCTTCGCCGCGAATGAGAACGGCCTGCCCGCCGGTGACGCGCACCTTTGCAAACACCGTTTCGAGGGCGGAGATGCATCCATCGCGTTCGAGCATGGGAACAGTGCCCAGAGCCGTCCGGTTGCCGATCATGGGCCGACTCCGGTAGTCGCTGCAACATCGCAGAAAGCTATCGAACCGATCTCCCTTGGCACCACAAGTCTGATCTTGGCCTTTTCCTAATTTCGTATCAGAACCGGACATTCTTTACAACGGCAGCTTTGTTCCCCCGGGCTCGAGCCGACTCTTCGCTGCATGCCGTGACAGTGTCGGCTTGTCAGATTTCATGGGCGATGAGGATCGTTCAGCTTTGGGACCCTTCCGACTTGAGGTCTGAGGTGGGGCAGGTGTCAGACCCACCCGACAACCGGCGCCTGCTCATCTCTGTGCGGGGCAGGCTGGCGAATTGGATACCGTTTCGACAGGGCAAAACCCACATTCGCCTGAAGACAATCAAAATGGGCTGACTCCGTACTTGGGAGATGCAGCGCAAAAATTTTAGGCGGGATCAGGGCCGACTTGGGGGTAGTGGTGGTCAGGAAACCGATCCTCCAAGGCACAAAAGCGCGCCGATGCCAATTTTTTTGCAGCTTCTTCTTTGAGATATTCTGCTTTCCGTTGATCTCATCAATGGTACCAGCGTTCTTTGCCCGGCTTCCATAACGCCCGGAAATCAAGCGCAATGTATAGCCCGCTACATGCCAATTTCCGGTGAAATTCTGGAGGCATTAATCGCTGGAGTAAGACTCTAACAGGGTCATGAAAATCAATCGTTCTCATTCAAAAGTGTCATGGATAAAGGACCGTTTATAAACGAATGCAAGCAAGTGTTCTCTCGTTGAGCTGGCGTACAATGCCTTGGTTTTCTTGCGCAGAGCGCGATCTGAGAGGTTCCGCCGGCAGTCGCGCGCGCGTACTATATAAAGGGCGCAAGCAACGGCCACAAAAACGCTTGGGTAATGGGCAAAAAATCAGTTGTCGCGTTTAGCTCCCGATTTCAATTGAAGCAGTAAGCTGAAACTGAAGCGCTGGAATTTCACCTTAGCGCTTCACCAACGCCTCAAGATTCCTGGTCTTCACAGCCCTGCCGCTTTGGTCAGGTTCACCCGGAACCTGTCGCGCCTGCGCTGGTAGCGCCGGGTCATCTCGGCCGACGCATGTCCTAGGTGCTTTTGAAAATAGCGCTCATCAACCTCTGCCGACGAGGCGAGCCCGGCACGCAAGGAATGCCCTGAGAACATTGCCAACCGTTTGGCTTCCGGCAAATCGGATCTGACACCACTCTTAAGAACGGTTGCCTTGATCAGTCTTGCGACGTGCTTGTCGGAAAGGCGCGCCTCGAGGGCGCTTTTGCCGTCCCGCGAGGTGCGCACGAAGACTGGGCCAAAGCCTGGCGTGCCCCACCTCGTTGCCGTAGTCGCGCGCAGGTATGACTGTGATCTCGGACGCAGACTGGTTCACATCATTTCGCGGCGCAAAGGAGCATTTCGGCGTTTCGACAGAGCCGTATAACCAAGAGTGGTGATGGTCGCTTCAGAAATGTGTTCCTCGCCGTTCCTTATCGCCTTGATAGCCGCGTTGCTCACGATATCGACGACCTCTCCGATCAAGCCCTCTGACAAATCATGGATGATCTCGGCCAGTGACGGTCGCGACAGGTCCGAGGCTCGGGCGAGAGGCATGCTGGTCTCAAGACTATCGAGGAGCGTCGCGAAATCCTCGTCATACGCCCATCTGGGAACAGGGATCGTATCGAACCGCGATCCCATTTCCTCGGTGTCGTGTACCGCGTCATAGACCGCAACCTCGCCAACCAGTACGGGCGAAATGTCGTGGACACGTGCGATACGGCGCAGGAACGAAAAGATAGCCTTCACGTCCTGTCGGCGCCCTCGAAGGGCGCTGTGAAACTCATCGAAGATGAGCAGGCGGGGTTTCAAGCTGTCCAGCAAATGATCCACCTGCTCGCCCGCGCGCGACAGGCTCCGCCAACCAGATGCCTGAGGCGCGCGCAACCCGGCAAGAATGCTGGCATAGAAGTGAGACAGTCCGGCACCTTCTCGGGTCTGGATCACCCAGATCCTTTGACGTTCTGACTGCCGCAAATGTTCAATCGCAAAGCGTTCGGCGATCATCGTCTTGCCGTTGTGATAGGGGCCTGTCAGCAAGAGCCGTCTGGGACGCAAGGTTACTGGCCGATCGAGTAGCAGACTCATGGCGTTATGGGCGCGACTTGCCACCGGATGGCTGATCCAACGGGCCGTCCGGATATGGGCGATGCGGCACGCGTCACCGGCATCAAGAAGTGATGCGGCGGAGTCCAGGAGGTGATCAGTCATTTCACCAATCCTCAACCGGAAAGACGCGGCGCGGGCGCTCAGGGTCAGGCGTTTCGCGGATTGGTGTCGGGGAAGAAGTGAGGCTCTGGTAGGGTTTCGGCGCATGAGCCGCATGCCTGGCCCGTGCGACTTCCTTCAGCCTTTGCTTCTTCGATGCCGAGGCATCTACGGTCGCCGCGATTTCGCGGCGGATCGCGGTCTTCTCCTCGATCGGGCGTCGGCCGGTTTCGCGCGCTCGGCTTCTCTCGGCCCTGTGCTGCCAGAGGGTGACCGCCTCAAGCAGTCCATCCCGCCGCTCCACAGGGCGCCAGGCTCCTGTATCGGGATCCTTGATGTAGATGTGACTAATGTCCCGAGGATCATAACGAACATCGAGAGCACCCAATCGATCACGGCGGGCGACCAACGGGCCCAACCATGGATCGAAATAGTCGTTGGCAAACAGGCTGACACCCTGAGGTGAAATCCTGCGTGTCTTGTTCGGGAGAAAGCTGAGCAGAACGTCGAAAGGGTTGTCTTCCGGGCCGTCCGGCTGACGGCATTTTCGTTCCCATTCATTGGTCGGGACTGTCAGCTTGCGTTCATTCTGGCTAAGATTGTGATCGATAATCGCCAGCGCGATACAGCGTTCGAGGTCTGCAAAGTTGAGCCTCGCACGGTCTTCGGACAGATACTCACCCCGATCCGCGATGGAACGCCCGGTCTTGCCAGGCAGGGAGCGCAGCACCGTATTCACCTTGCCTAGAAGCCGTTCGACAACCCCGCCACGATGGACGGTCCCCTTGTTCCGGCTTTGAATTGCAATGCCGTACTCGGCACAACCCCGGATGAAACTGGTGCTTCTGAATTCCATGCCGGAATCCACGACGACCTTGGTAGTGCCCCATGAGGTGGTGTAGGAACTGGCGTCCACCTGCTTCCTCATAGCTGGTGCTGCTCGTTCACTGTGCGGCGATCATCGTCGCCGTATCGGGATCGTCGCACATGGCCGTCAGTTTTTCCACCGGCATGTAGCGGCGCGAGACGGCCCACTCGTCATTTTGCTCCAGCATGAGCGCGCCGACCAGTCGGACGACAGCCTCGCGGTTGGGGAAGATGCCCACGACATTGGTGCGCCGCTTGATCTCCTTGTTGACGCGCTCCAGCGGATTGGTGCTGTGCAGCTTCGAGCGCAGGCTTTCGTCGAAAGCCATGTAGGCCAGCACGTCGTGCTCGGCTTCGTTCATGAGCTCGGCGACATCCCGGAACCGGTCGCGCAGGCTGTCAGCGACCTCGCGCCAGCGGGCATGAGCCCGATCGCGGTCTTTCTCGGCGAAGGCGGTCTTCACCACGGCGCTGACCACGGGCTTGTGGGTCTTGCCCACGCGGGCCAGCAGGTTGCGCTGGAAATGCACACGGCAGCGCTGCCAGCCGGCGCCCAGAACCTTGCGTGCGGCGGCCTTCAGGCCCTCGTGGGCATCGCTGACCACCATCTGCACGCCACGCAGCCCGCGGCGGGTCAGCGAGCGGAGAAAGTCGGCCCAGAACGTCTCGGCTTCGGAGGGCAGGACCGTGATGCCAAGGATCTCGCGCCGCCCATCGGTGTTGACCGCGACCGCCACTATCACCGCCATCGAGACGATGCGTCCGCCCTCGCGCAGCTTCACGTAGGTCGCGTCGAGCCACAAAAACGGCCAGTCGCCTTCGAGTGGCCGGTTCAGGAACGCCTGCACCCGCTCGTCGATCTCCTCGCACAGCCGCGACACCTGGCTCTTTGAGGTCCCCGTCAGACCCATGGCGCGCACTAGATCGTCGACGGCGCGGGTCGAAACGCCGTGGATGTAGGCTTCCTGTATCACGGCCATCAGCGCCTTCTCGGCTGTCCGTCGCGGTTCCAGGAAGGTCGGAAAGTAGCTGCCCTTGCGCAGCTTCGGGATGTTCAGGCCGATGGTGCCCGCGCGGGTATCCCACTGACGCGGTCGGTAGCCGTTACGCTGGTTCTCGCGGTCCGGGCTGCGCTCGCCATGCCCCGCGCCGCATACGGCGGCCACCTCGATGTCCATCAGCCGCTGCGCGGCATCTTGGATCAGTTCGCGCAGGAAATCCGCATCATCGCTCTTGGCGATCACGCCCGGAAGGTCGATTATCGTCTCGGTCATCGTGCTCTCCTTCGTTGTCATCGGCTTCAACAACCTCAGACTACGAAGAAGCGCGGTGGCCGCCAGACCCGGCCGCGCGCTGCGCTACGCCAAAAGGCTCCGCGCGCGGCCTCTTACACCACCTCATGGGGCACTACCACGACCTTCTTCGGGCGGCCAAACATCGGCCAGGAATGATTGATGTCGCGCGCTGCCAGCCAGTCCTCCTTGCGGCACATCGCCTGCGCCAGACAGAGGGCGACCGACAGGCGTGAAGGCTGCTCAAGGGTCAGGCAGAAGCCGATAATCGCGCTTGTTGCAACATCGGCTGCGATAGTGAGATAGGGGCGTCCGATATAGATGCCCTGACCATCGATGACTTCCACAAACTGGATGTCGGCGGGGGTATGGTCTATCTGGACGACATCGAGTGCGTGGTTGGCCCGGATATAGCCTGGGCGGGGTTTCAGGCGCCGTAGGTTTTTTCCTCCTGAATGTCGCCGTCGTGCAATCTCCTCGGGCGTGAACAGTCGTGGGATACGCTTGGAAACGGTGACATAGGCAGGCGGATCAAGACCCTCGCTGTCACAACGGGTGCGGATTTCATCGACAATCGGCGCAAGGTCCGGTTGCTCGGGCTGAAGCCAGATCTCCCGAAGTGTTGCCGAAATGATTTCCTCAACAGCCGGGCTGATCCTTGCGCGCCTAGCTCCACCTGTCTTTGGCAACAGCGAAGACACCCGACGTTCGGTACGATATCGGCGCAGGTGGTTGTAGACTTGGCGCGTCGAGAGACGCAATTCGGATGCGGCCCGAGAAACTGCGGTGCGCATAGGCTCTTGCCCGTCCAAAATGCGATCCAGCTCTCGCGCGATACGCGTTGCCTTGGCCCAAGCCTCGTCAGACGCTTCGTTTTCGCGCAGCGTCATGAACCCGCCGCTCCACGGTTTCTAAACCCCATCTTCTGCCCCATGTTCTCGCTTATTGAAACGCGAGCTAAAAATTGAAATCGAAACGTAAAATACCACGTCGGACTACGCTTCATCCTACTGGAATCCTGTAAGAACTTTTTGATGAAACGGCAAAGCAATTGCGACAGGTGCTATCTTTGCACCGCTGGCCATGGGTGGGGCAGGGGGGCTGCGTGCCTCCGGCTTGCCGTTAGAGCGGTTGGACCGCTGGCTGGATGGCATGGACAGCGCCATTTTGACTGCGATGCGTCATCTGGATGGTATTGAAGAATGGGGCGTTCGCGCGAAGAGTGCGATGGCGCAACTGTCGGGTCGTACACCTGTAGCGTTGCGCAAAGTCCTCACGGAATGGCCTTTGACCTCGGCTCCTATGGCCGAGGCCTTGACCCGTGCGAGCCGGGCTGCTGTGCAACGCAATCTGGTCAGGCTGGAAGAAAGGGGCTTGATCCGTGAGATGACAGGGCAGGGGCGCTTTAGAATGTGGCGGATCGACATCTAGGTGCTTTGAGAGACCCTGCGCCAACCAGGCCTTGCGGGAAAGCAGCCATTCGTTCTGAGCAGAGAACGACGGCAGAGAGCCCAAGCTTGTCATTGAGATTTTCCGCTGGACGCGCATGCAGCGTAAGAAATGCGGCACAGCTCAGCAGTGCTGTCTTCGTCCTTCAGCCCGTCCAGAACGATCCTGATCTTCACTTCAGCTGATGGGGTTCTCCGCATTAGCAGCCTGACAACCGCGACGGCGTAAATGGTCAATAGCGGTCCGCACGGAACCAAGCATGCCCCTAACTTGTTTGGTCACCAGAGCTACAAGCGTCAAGCCCCCCAAAAAGAGGAGTGCCCAATGCATAACGTATTTTATCTCATCGGACTGATCGTCGTCGTTTTGGCCATCATCAGTTTTGTATTCTGAACCTGAATTGGAGCGAAACATGTCGACACAGAAATCACCCAACCCCACGTCACCCCAGTCCGCTGGCTCAGAAGCCAAGCAAAAGGCGGGTGCCCTCGCGGAACAAGCAAAGTCTGCAGCCGGCGATGTTGCGCAGAATGCAGCATCTGCGGCAAAGGATCAGGCGGATGCCGCTAAGTCATCCGTCGCGGATGAGGTGTCCGGCGTTGCCTCCGCCCTGCGAACGGCTGCCGAGGAAATGCGCAGCGGATCGCCGCAAGAGCGTACATTCGGCCAGATTGCCGAAGGTCTGGCGGACGCGTCTGAGGCCATGCGGAACAAGGATCTGAGCGAAATGGTCCAGGACGTCAGCGCATTCGCACGCAAGAACCCGCTGGTGTTCCTTGGTGGCGCGGCTCTGATCGGTTTTGCGGCCACCCGGTTCGCCAAAGCATCCAGCTCGAACGATCCGCAAACTGTAATCGCCACTCCCGGCACGAAGCGGCATGGAGATTTCTCATGAGCGATGACAACACGAATAAAAGCGCCGGCAATTTGCTGACGGATGCTATGAGCAATGTCAGTGGTCTCGTCCGCAGCGAAGTTGATCTCGCCCGCGCAGAAATAAGTGAAAACGTCAACCAGGCTGGTGTCGCCATCGGGATGATCGCCGGGGCGGCCATCATTGCATTGGTCGCATTGAACGTATTGGCAGCCGCTCTCGTCGCTGCCCTGACCGGGGCCGGGCTTGATGCTGGATGGTCGGCGCTGATCGTCGGTGCTGCTCTTGGCGTCATCGCCTTTGTGTTGATCAACAAGGGTACAAACGACCTCAAACTCTCCAGCCTTGCACCGACGCGGACCGTGAAGAACGTCCAGCGCGATGCCGCAGCCGTGAAGGAAGCCTACGATGACAAATGAAACCCGAAGCCCCAAAGAGATCGAGCGCGAAATCGAAGAGCAGCGATCCGACCTGACCGCGAACCTGGAGGACCTGCAGAACAAGTTTTCCATCGACACGGTCGTGCGCCAGATCGGAGATCAGTTCCGCGAGCATGGTAGCGATATGGGTCGGTCGATCACCAATCAGGTCAAGGCCAATCCGATCCCGCTGGCGCTGACTGGCATCGGTCTGGCTTGGCTGATGTTCGGCAATTCCCAGCAGCCGCAGCGACGTCAGCGTGTCTCGGATGACTTTGACGATGACCGCTATAGTTCGTCAGAGCGTGAGTTCCGTCGCAGCCGAGAAGAGCGTGGCTTGCCCTATACACCGCCGACGACCTACACCGCAAACCGAGCCGCGACCGAGCCGTCATGGGCACGCGACGATTATGACGACGACCCCTCTGTTGGGGACCGTCTGGCACAGGGCGCTGAATCTATGAAGCGAACGGCGGCGGATGGTGCGCAATCTGTAAAACAGACAGCGGAATCCGGCGCGCAATCGGTAAAGGACGGTCTCGCAAGTGCGGGATCGACCGTTACCGATACGGCGTCTGCAGCCAGCTCGAGGGTCGGCGATGCAGCGCAATTAGCAAAGCAGGGCCTTTCTAACGCGGGCAGCCGCATTGCCGAGGGTACCGAGACGCTCACCGAGGAAGGGCGCAAGCGGGTGATTGCAGCACGACAGAAGGCGGTCGAGATGCGCCGCTCTGCCATGCGCTCGATGAATCAGGGCACTGACGCGGCGGCCGATTTCTATGATCAGCAGCCGCTGGTCGTGGGCGCGCTTGCACTTGCTGTCGGGGCCGCATTGGGTGGCGCATTGCCGCGCACCAAGACCGAAGACGATCTGATGGGGGCGCAAAGCGATGACCTCTTCGATCAGGCCGAGCGCATCTTCGAAGAAGAAAAGGCCAAGGCCCTGTCGGTGGCTGACACCGTAAAGGAAGAGGTCAAGGACGTCGCGGCCGAGACGAAGGCCGATTTGGACAGCGGTGCGCCGGGAGACAAGTCCGCCGTCGATGCGATTGGGGACAAGGCCAAGAGCGCGGCGGAGCGGGTCGCGGACAAGGCAAAGTCCGAAGCGCAGGCCAAGGATCTTGGCAAACCCAAAACCTGACACATTTGGGAGAGGGCCGTCCGGCCCTTTCCCGCTCTTTAAATTTCCAAACTTAAGGTTCAGCCATGTCGCGCGGACGCACCGCCGAGACCCCGACGGATATTCCGCCCCTTGGCTGGAAGGACATCGCCTTTCGCGTGAAGGACGAGATCGCAGTTGACCGGGTAGGTCTGATTGCCGCCGGCGTGGCGTTCTACGGTCTGCTGGCGCTCTTTCCTGCGATCACCGCACTTATTGCGATCAGCGGGCTGTTGGTCGAGCCGAGCCAGATCGTCGAGCAGCTTGAGAGCCTTTCGGGCCTTATGCCGGAAGAGGTCATTGCTATCGTGACGAAACAGGCTTCAGCCGTTGCCGGTTCGCGGGAAGGGGGGCTGGGCCTAGCCGCCATCGCTGGGGTCTTGATCGCGCTCTATTCGGCCTCAAAAGGCATGGCGAGCCTGATGGAAGGCATCAACGTTGCCTACGACGAAGAAGAAGGACGTGGCTTCATCCATCTCAAACTGGTCACATTCGCGCTTACGCTCTTTTTGATGATCGGGCTTCTGATCGCCCTCATGGCCACGCTTGGGCTGCCCGCTGTTCTGGCAGTCCTTGATTTTGGCACGGTGTTCGAATTTCTCATGACAGCTGGCCTCTGGATCGGGCTGTTCTGCCTGACCGTCTTTGGCCTGTCCGTCCTGTACCGCTATGCGCCGTCCCGCGATGAACCGGAATGGGAATGGGCCTCTCCAGGTGCGGTTGTTTCCTGCATGATCTGGGTCGTCGCCTCAGCAGGCTTTGCGTTCTACGTCGGCAATTTCGGGTCCTACAACGAGAGCTTTGGCACGCTGGCCGGGGTGATCGTTTTGCTGATGTGGTTCTGGATTTCCGCGTTTATCATTCTGCTCGGTGCAGAGCTGAACGCCGAGATGGAGGCGCAGACGCGCACGGATACGACAAAGGGCCCGGATGAACCCATGGGGTCACGCAACGCGGTTAAAGCGGATAGGTTAGGGGAGTCTGCGAGTTCGTGATGGTTTAAGTCAACCATCGGTGAAGTGGGAAGCCAGGCTTGGCCTAGCTTCCCCAAACAAGCTGATCTTACCCGTCGTACTCTGGCTGCTGCTCGAGCGCTTCCTGAGTGCTATCGATGTAAATCCGCAGATCGCCGCCGTCGTCGGCTCTCACAATCTGCAGCTCATCAAATGTCACTGCAACATGCCGCTCACCGATGCCCAGAAACCCACCGAGGTCGATCACTGCGCGGTCGATCTGACCATCATTAGTCATCAGCAACTCGCCGATTTCACCGACATCCTCATCGTCAGGTCCATAGACTCGTGCACCGGTCAGCTCCTCTGCCGTCAGTTCGTCGACTGCGACGACAGAGTAGCCGTCACGCTCGACTGTCGGTTGTGTCAGCATCGGTCGATCTGCTGTGGTTCCCATCGCGGCACCTGTCTCAGCGTCTGCGTCAGTTTCCATTGCAGTCTCGCTGTCGGACGCCATTGTGTCGTCTGCTCCTCGATTACGCGAGTACTCCGGCGCTTCTTCCACGCCAGCGGCGCTTGCATTGATCACGAGGAAAAAATCGTCGCTGTCACCCTCTTCGCTCACAAATTTGAGCTGAGACATATCAACGGCGACATCCCTCTCGCCGACTCCGATGAATCCACCAACGCCAACGATCACGGATTGGACAGTTCCGTCGCGCGTCAAGATGATCTCATTGATCTCGCCAATGTCATCCCAATCCGTCTCACCGTCAGCGGCAATTGTGGTCTCACTGCTGATGTCGGCCTCGGTTGCGTAAACGCGCATGCCGATGAGCTCAGAGGCATTCAAGTTCACGGCCTCGTCAAAAGTCATGTCCGCGAACGCGGCGGTATGACCATCGGCGTAAGCTGCTGTCCCAAGGACGAGTGCAGTTGCTGTGGTTGCTAGAAAACGTTTCATGGTAATTCTCCCATCATTTCGACGCCGCCCGAAGACGGCGCTATGTGTGGACTAACAAATGCGGTGCTCGAAAGTTCCCTGCTGTCTGACAAACGCGATATATGATGACAGTAGCGAAGTGCTCTAGGTATTGATGTGGTCCTTACGTTGCCACTCTACACCTTCTGTGAGATGGAAGGAACGAAGGTTCGATAATCCAGGTGGATAGCTCGGCTCGGTACGCCTTTTCTCTCAACGATCAGATGGATGAGCGCTTGAAGATCCCGACCTAAACGAGCGGCGGGAACAGAGTGAATGTCTGAAGGGGATATGACATGGACGAGACCCAAAAAATCAAAAACCTGTTGGTCTTTGTGTCAGTCATCCTTGCGTTCGCAGCAGTGTATTTCGCCCGCGACATGTTCTTGCCGATCGTGATCGGTGTCATCGTTGCGCTGACCTTGAGCCCCGTCGTGCGGAGTTTAGCAAGGCTCGGCGTCCCGGAGCCACTATCGGCGGTCGTTTTGATCTTTGGCGCAGTCCTCACGCTTGCAGGTGTCTCGTACCTGCTCAGCGGTCCCATAGCCGAGATTCTATCGGATGCACCGGCTATGGGTGACGAACTCAGGCGAAAGCTACGCGGCCTTCTGGCTGCCGTTGAGGAAGCGCAGGATGCCAGTGACCAGGTTCAGGAACTTGCGACGAGTGGAGACAGCAACCCTGTTGTCGCGGTAGAGCAGCCAGGTTTGTTGGCATTTGCCGCTGGAAGTATCGCGAATTTCATGGCGTTGACCGTTGTCGGATTGATCTTTGCCCTGTTCATTCTTGCGTCCGGAAATCTCTTCTACATCAAACTTCTCGAGGCTTTTCCGAACTTCTCTGACAAACGTCGAGCTATCAAAACAGCCCGCGCTATTGAGCAACAAATTTCGCGCTACTTCTTGACCATCACGATTATCAATGGTGGGCTGGGGCTAGGGTCAGGACCCATTGATTTGCGCGAGGTGGCGTGATTCACGGTTCGAAAAACGAGCGGTGAACATGTCTGACCTTTTCTGGTTGAGCGACGCGCAGATGGCGCGTCTTGAGCCCTTCTTCCCAAAGTCGCATGGCAAACCCCGCGTCGATGATCGGCGGGTGTTGAGCGGGATTATCTTCATCAACCGCAATGGGTTAAGATGGCGCGACGCGCCTGCGGAATACGGTCCGCACAAGACCCTTTACAACCGCTGGAAACGGTGGAGTGACAAGGGCATCTTCGCTCGGATGATGACCGGTCTGGCTGCCGAACACGGCGAACAGAAGACGGTCATGATCGACGCGACCTATCTCAAGGCCCACCGGACAGCGACCAGCATGGGCGTGAAAAAGGGGGGCGCGGACGCCTGATTGGCCGAACCAAGGGCGGCATGAACACCAAACTCCATGCCATCTGCGACAGCCAGGGACGTCCGCTCAACCTGTTCGTCACAGCCGGGCAAGTCAGCGATTACATCGGAGCGCGGGCCTTACTGAGCAGCCTGCCGGATGTCGATTGGCTGCTCGGGGATCGCGGCTATGACGCCGATTGGTTCCGGGAAGCGTTGAAAGACAAAGGGATACGCGCCTGCATCCTTGGCCGGAAACAGCGCAACAAACCGGTGAAGTACGACAAGCGCCGATACAAACGGCGTAACCGGATTGAGATCATGTTCGGCAGGCTGAAGGATTGGCGCCGCGTTGCGACCCGCTACGACAGATGCCCGAAAGTCTTCCTGTCAGCCATCGCCCTCGCAGCAACCGTCATTTACTGGCTATGAGATGCTGTAACGGGGCCTGCGTCACGCACGACCGTTGCCACTTGTCAGATCAGCACCGCGCTGTCGCCATTCCCGTATTGAACCCAGACGGAGGATGACGGGATGAAGTTGTTTGTTGGATTGGATGTATCGCTTTCGAAGACCTCGGTTTGCGTGGTCAGCGAGCATGGCCAGATCGTCAAAGAAGCGGAGACTGAAAGCGAACCCGAATCTCTGGCACGATGGTTAGACGAACTTGACGGCAGCATCGCAGCGATTGGCCTGGAAGCTGGACCGCTGTCGCAATGGCTACACCGAGGGCTGACTGAAGCTAGCCTGGATGCGGTGCTGATGGAAACACGCCAGGTGAAAGGAGCGCTGAAGGCAATGCCGATCAAGACGGATCGGCGCGATGCAGAAGGGATTGCACGCCTTCTGCATCTTGGCTGGTTCCGCCCGGTCCACTGTAAATCCATCTCTGCTCAGGAAACCCGGGCGGTTCTTGGCGCTCGAAAGGCTATCCAGCAGAACATGATCGCTCTGGAAATGTCGTTGCGTGGACTGCTGCGGAATTTTGGTCTCAAAGTCGGTGCGATCTCTCGCGGCAGGTTCGAGGCACGCGTTCGGGAACTGGCGGACGGTAATCCGATGCTGGAAACTGCGACAGCACCTATGTTGCGAGCCAGAGCATCCCTGCGACAGGAACTGGCCGGTCTCGAAAAGCGTGTACGTCAGCTGGCCTCGGATGATCCGGTTTGCCAACGCCTTATGTCGATGCCGGGAATCGGTGCAGTCGTCGGACTGACCTTCCGCGCGGCTATCGATGATCCGAGGCGCTTCCGATCGTCGAAAAGGGTTGGCCCTTGGGTCGGGCTGACGCCTTCGCGCAACCAGTCTGGTGAACGGGACGTGTCGGGTGGGATCACCAAAGCTGGTGATGTCAATCTGAGAAGGGCGTTGTGCCAAGCCGCAACCGTCATGATAAACCGTGGCCGATCGACATGGCTCAGAACGTGGGGAGCCCAGCTAGCGCAGCGGCGCGGGCGCAAAATTGCCATGGTCGCCCTCGCACGCCGTATCGCTGTCATTCTGCATCGGATTTGGGTCGATGGCACAACCTTCCGATCAGATGCTGCACCGAACCCTGTCTGATAGAATGATATCTCGCCCGTTGCCTGCCTAATTGCAGGCTTTCGAGGTCCCGCAGGGACGTGGTTCCGATGATGCCGAGGTCTGGACAGTCGCCGACATCCGTCAAGCACGCCTATGAGATGGGCACATCGGAATTACATCGAACCAGCATCATGTTGGCAGCCGCCGCGCTGACCACGAACCGAAGCAAGTACCCCAAGGATCTCAGCCGAAAGCCGCGACAGCACTCAGGGCGGACAACAAAAGTTACAACTCAACCGCTCTGGCGGACCAATCATTCTGCGCAGAAAAACTTGACTGGGACGACCCCGTTACCGAAGTCCTGACCCTAAGCATAGGTGTAGCCATGTATTTGGTTGGGCTGCCCAACCCTGTACTCTGGGGGGTACTGGCCTTTGCACTAAATTTCTTGCCGTTCATTGGCGCGGTCGTCGGCGCATTTCTGGTCGCAGCCTTTGGGATCCTTAGCTTCGACACACTTGGCTTGGGTCTGCTCCCGGCTGGGCTCTACCTCACCCTCACGTCGGTTGAGGGACAATTCATTACCCCGAGTGTTCTCGGCAGGCGCTTGGAAATGAACACCGTTTCAGTTTTTCTCACCGTGATCGTATGGAGCTGGCTTTGGAGTGTACCAGGGGCGTTGATGGCAGTTCCCTTTCTGTTGCTGCTAAAGGTCATTTGCAACAATGTGCCCGGGTTAGCCACGTTGGGCAATTTTCTTGGACCGCGACAATCGAGCGACGCTGGATAACGTTGAGTGGCCAATATAATCAAATTGAGATCGGCTTGAACAACGACTGGTGCCGATCTGGATAGTATTCATTTCAGTTGCCAAGAAGTGATGGCGAGCCGCCGCTTACTGCGAAGCCAGCAGCCAACCGGTCAATAGAGCACACCGTAGACGGCAAAAGGATCGTCGCGCACATTTGGCAGAAAGGCGCGCTTACGTATAAATTATCAGGCGCGACAAAAAATTAATAGACCGTCGATGGACGCGCGCCGACGAAAGACCAAGCTTTGTCAGTTTCGTTTGTATCAAAAGCTCTTGCATCCACAGGAATGATCTTGTCCATATAAGAGATCATGGTCGCCGCTTTCTCCGGCGCGCCGACAACCGCATACTTTTTTACGTGTGTCAGCGCGCGAAAACGAGAGGCGATGACATCTCCGTCGAGCATGCTATCCCAATCGCTGCCGGTGAAGTTCGACAAGTCGAGCAGCATATTCACCCCGTCCTGGGTATCGAAGACACCATTCATGAATTCCGCCATCGCTTCAGAAGTATCATCGTCGATGTGGCCGTCTACCCGAAAGGCGTAGACATCCGGATTATTGGTTTCAATCTGGCGGACTGGCCCATGGGAAAAGGCACTCATAGGTTTTCTCCTTGGTGTGTGGATACAAACTGGCTCTACCGCGGACGCTGCGTTTAGCGCTTAGCCGCGACATTGTTTGGATCAGTGATTTCGGGATCTGGTTGAAGGTTCGGATCGGGCTTGTCACGCGCGAGCGAAGACTTCGGCGCGTTCGGCTTGTCCATTTTCTTTTCAGTCCGGGATTTACTCCAGAGCGCGAAGGCTATCACGATGATGAACGTGGTCAGTGCAAGTACTACAAGTAGGTCCATGATGGATCCTCCCAATCTGGAAAAACACTTCTGATGACAGAACTGATGTTGGAGCAGATGGTTCCAAAATTGCTCCCTAAGTCAATTTCCGGGGGACCCTGGTGGCGATCATTCCTTTAACGAATGGCGATGCGTACCGGCGCAGATCTAGAGTTTCGTGCACCCCAGTGATCTGCTCTCCATCCACTTGGGTTTGCACGATACTGCGGTTGTAAAAGGGGCCTCCCAACAACGGCATCACTTGTCGGGGACGTGTCCCGACGTCCGCACCGACGGCGCGTCTCAGACCCCACTTCGTTGTCGGGAGCGGCGATTGCGAGAGCCCCGTTTTGTGTTCGCTATCCCCTCCTCGCGCCGTAATCACACGGCCGCTGACTTCCGAACCATCCGACCGGCTGAGGCTATACATGCACAGAGCGCCTGTATTCGTGGGAAAGCGAGCCCAGGTCCATCGCTCGAAATCGTCTTCCAACGGGCGGGTTCCTGCGTTTGAGTCGCTGTACCCGTTGCCAGACCACCGCCAGCCTGGCGCTTCGAGATCGACCTCAATTCGAGCACTTGGTGCATATGGCCGCCATATGTGAGCGCCATCGACGTTGAGCGACAGCGCGATGCTGGAATATGAGCTTGGCGTGACACTAAGGCGTCCTCTTATCCTACTGACCAAAGGCCACGAAGACACCTCGTCAATGTCTATCGTCAGACACTGGCCGTCCCACGTCATGGTAGATGGACCAATCGTGAGTTTGTCCGCCCGTTGGATCAGAGCCCCTGATCTACGATCCGTCATGGCAAAGCGGCCGCCTCGACCGTATGTAACCACATTGAGACTGCAATGGTTTGCCGGATCTAAGCGCCCGGACCAATGGTACCAAGGAGAGAAGACGGCTCCAATGAAACCGATCACCGAGATCGCCTTCTTTCCGTCGCAACTGATACCGTCAACATACCACCAAGCATAACCACCGGCCGGTACCTTTATGCCGAAGTTTGGAGCTGTAGCTTGTCCGAGAGGAAGACGGTGTGGTGCGGGTTCCATGGGGGTCAGCGCCACAAAACCCAAGGCGGAGGCACCAAGTATTCAAAGGATTGGAATCGAAATAGCGACATGGCTAGGACCTTCTATCTTAAGTCGACCCCGAAACATCTAAATCCAATGGTGCCCTAAGCCTTCGAACCAAATTGAATCGCCATCAGAAATCACGACATTTTCAATAAACTCTCAAGCATTTTACTCTTGAAATTGCATAAGGAGCCAAACACCCGCCCAAGCGGAAAATCCTGTTAGAATCGCGCCCCACACTGTGTCCGTGGCCACCATGGACCATGACCAATCCTTCATGATTGACATTGAGGTAAATTCGTAAGTGCCATATGCCATCGCTCCGATGATCGCTCCGTGTAGGGCGGCACGCGTGGGGTCGGCGTCGCCCAAAGCAGGTAGGGAGACAAGAAAGACCACCCCGGCCACGTAGGCGAGATAAAACAATCCAGCTGGCGCGATCATCGGACTGTCCCGCATAGCATCTCCGAGATGCCGCGAGAAAAGGGGCTTCATCACAAAGCGGAGCATGGCAGCGTCAAGTGCAAGAAAAACTATAGCGGTAATCAAATATAAGATCATTTGGCGAATCCAGTTGGCTGAGAGGAGCGAGGATAGCAGTTCGAACAGCGCAGTCCTACCGATCGAGCGGTCGGTCCGCGTTAACCTATAAGTTGGATAATTCAGTCCAGTGCCCGGGGGTAAATTCCAAACGTGTGGGTGAATTTCAATTGTCATGTTCTGGGATTGCCGGACAAGTCCTAGCGGAGCGCCCGGAAATAGCGAAACTGTCAGCGGCTTTCTCAGATAAAACCGCTGACAGTACTTGTGGCGCTGTCTTCACAGCCAGTAGTGGGGAACACCATAATGATCATAGGTTCGCCGCTCCCAGTCACGATCCGTATACCAATTTTCCTCGCGGGTAGGCGCGCCCTTGACTTCCTGTTCAGTGATGTCGGTCGAGTAGCCATCCTTGGTCGTATCGTACCGTAGCTTGCCCCATGGCACCGGGTGATGATCTTCACCGATACCCAGAAAACCGCCGAAGCCCATTACGGCATAGGCAACCTTGCCGGATTCCTTGTCGATAATGAGATGATCGATCGTACCGATATGGGTGCCGTCATTGGCGTAGACATCGGTTCCGTTCACATCGTTCGATGAGACGAGTGTTGCTTGTGTGGTATTGTCCATTAGAATTTCCTCCTTCTATTGACCAGAAAACGGTGACATGCGCCAAGTGGTTCCCCGAGGGATGTGTAGGTGGCGATATGATGCCGAAGGGGAGGGGGACCTCTTGGTAACCCGATCTGCGGACATCGTCAGGAGGGATTGTCATGTGCAACAAGGTGATCACCCCTTGCTATGGTAAAGTGAAGGTCAGCGGGAGCGTAGCACTATTCCGTCATATCAGGATCGGAATGAACGACGTTGCCGCAATGGTGGCATACTATGACAGGGTCCTCACCTGCGTCGGTGTGGATCGCACAACACCGCTCAATACATCGGCCCGGCGGGTGTTAACTGCCAGGTATTAAAGTACCGATGGCCGCAGCTTGCATTAAGAGCATCACTACGGTGAGCCAGCTACAGCAGGCAATGGGGTTCAGATCAGCTTCAGATGTGGTTCCCGCGCCGCTGTGGAGATGTCCTGGAAGGAGGCTGTCCACGAGGGTGGCAGCGATGAACGTCCTTCTGGAGACCGACCCATCTACCACGAATACTTCTATGCGGCCTTTGCTCGTGACCCCGAAGGAAACGGGATTCGCTTCCTGTTCTGCGAATGGAGTCCCACCAACACCACCCTGGCGTTCGGAGTGAGAGGAACTTTGCCAACCGGCAGAGTTCCAGAACTTGCATTGCGGCCCAAAGCCCTCTATATCATCCAAGTGGATGGTAAGGAGGCTACGTTGCCAAGACAAGTCAAAGCGAGTGATACCGAAAAAGTGACGATCAACCTCGGCTATGTCGATCTTGGTCGCATAGACCTGCTGGTGGAGGAAGGTTTCTACACCAACCGAACGGATTTTATCCGCGCTGCTATTCGGGCGCAGCTTGGGTCGCACAGTGGTGACATGACCGCGCTGATCGAACGACGCGTTCTCGACATCGGTTTGCGGGACTTCACCCGCGCCGATCTCGAAGCTGCCCGCGATGCGGGAGAGCTTCTGCATATCAAGGTCGTGGGGCTGGCTCGGCTGGCCTCCGATATCGACGCCGAACTGGCCCTTGCAACCATTGGTTCCATCAATGTGCTGGGCGCGCTTCAGGCCTCTCCCGAGGTCAAGGACGCGCTTGGTACGCGTATCAGCTAGGGTGTAAGCCCTTCAGAAAGGATGAAGAGATGAAGGACAATTTCGCGACGGCCATGCGCCGGTCGCTCGACCTCGTGCGCGCGGGTGATCCGCATGGGGCGACGGAGAAAATACAGGAAGCATTGCGAGGTAGAACGGCAGTGCCTATTCCGCAACATCGGGTGCGACAGCCGTTGTCAAAAGTGCTGGAGCATGTTCCCGCAAGGAGGGCGAAGACGCAGCCCGACGATACGATGCAGGATCGTCATTTTCGGTGTGGTTCGGGATCGCGGGACTATCGGCTGTTCGTCCCATCCCCGCCGCTCGACGACCTGCGAGGGCTGGTGATCATGCTGCATGGCTGCACCCAGAACCCGGACGACTTTGCGACAGGAACGTCGATGAACCGGCACGCGGAACGGCACGGCTTTGTCGTTGCCTACCCATCACAGCCGCGCAGTTGTAATATGAACGGCTGTTGGAACTGGTTCGAACCAGCTCACCAGGACGCGCAAACGGGCGAGCCGGCGATCTTGTCGGGACTGACGCGATCGCTTCAAGTGGAATTCTCACTTCTTCCGCGCGAAACCTTCGTGGCTGGCCTGTCGGCAGGCGGTGCGATGGCGGCGATCCTGGCTGAGCAGCGACCGGATGTTTTTGCCGGTGCGGGTGTGCATTCGGGTCTGCCTACAGGGTCCGCGCACGACGTCACGTCGGCATTTGCTGCGATGCGAGGTCAAGGTGCGCCCGGCAGAGCGATGGAGCGTCCGGCCATTGTATTTCAAGGGCTGGCCGATCCCACCGTCGCGGCTGTCAACGCCAGCAGGCTTGTCGGCGTGCTGCGAGCGCCCGAGCGGCAGCGCATCGAGATCAATCAGCTCCCTTGCCAAGTGACAAAAGGTTGGACCGGCGACGGTCATCCGATGGAACTTTGGCTAATTGAGGGGGCCGCACATGCGTGGTTGGGCGGAAATGACTCCGGCAGCCATACCGATGCTAAGGGACCAGATGCCTCAGCCGAAATGTTGCGATTTTTCAATTCCGTGATGGAGAAAAAACAATGACGATGACCATGCAGTTCGACGCCATATCCGAAAGCAGACCGGGGCCGAAATGGCACGCCCGCTGGCGGCGCAGCTGGCCAGCCTACGAGGCATGGTTCGCCGCGCGCCGTGGCGACCTCGGCCCTGACCGCGCCGCTTGCCTCGCCGCCATGCAGCGGCACATGCCGGAGCTGATACCGACTTATCAGCGACTTGTTGATGTGGTTGGTGGCGGCGGCAGAGAGGCGCGTTTTCTATCGGGTTGGTGCCCCCCGTCATACTTGGGGGGATGTTCGCTGGCGGCGGTGGCGGACGACGATAGCGTGCGGCTGGTCCGCAATTACGATCTGTCACCGGACCTTAATGAAGGTCTGCTGCTACGGACCGAATGGGTCCGCCCCGTCATGGGGATGGTGGAATTCCTCTGGGGATTATCCGATGGCATCAACGATAGTGGGCTGTCGGTCGCACTGGCCTTTGGTGGGGGAAGCCACACGGGCAGGGGCTTCGGCATCACCCATATCGTCCGCTACGTCCTGGAGACCTGCGGTGATGTCGGGGAGGCAATCGCCGCACTGCGGCGGGTTCCCTCGCACATGGATTATAATCTTGTCCTGGCAGATCCATCGGGACGTACAGCATCGGTCGAGTTGATCGCAGGCGGCGGCATACGTCTGCGGGAGCGGGCCATTGCGACCAACCACCAGCACGGGGACCGTGCGCCCGAACGGCCGGCGTTTACGCGTACGCGGGAACGCTATGGCCACCTTGAAGCCCTGCTTGATGGCGCGCCGGAACCCTCGGCGTTGCCAGACGCGTTCCGCGCCGACCCACTGTATCAGACGGGACATGCCGAGGGATTCGGCACGTTGTTCACGGCGGAGTACGATCCGGGGGCGGCAACAATGGCGTTGCACTGGCCGAGGGACAAGTGGGTGCAGACGTTGCAGGATTTCAAGGAGGGAACACGGCACGTCAGCTTTGACGTTGCCCAGCCGACCAACCCGGACTGGATCGCCGCCATCACGCCCTGGATCGGGGGCGGGGCTGCGGATATGCTGGACCGCCCTTGGGAGGATGTCGATTGGCAGGCCTTCGCCCGCTCGTTCGCAGCTTGAGCGACTGTTCAGGCACTCGCGCGAAGGGTTGATAGGAACGCTCTTACGGCTGTGCCTGACGTTAGCCGAGAATGGCAATTCAATCTGCGATACGTGATCGCCTAGGTCACGCACTCATAAAACGGTAGCGTCTTTTCGGGATTGCTGGTTCACTTCGGAAAAGAGGAGAGCAGTATGGCGCAACGTCGTTACGAACTCACTGACTTCGAATGGTCGATCCATCGAACCGCTTTTGCCGAACAAGCCGCGCGGTGTGCCGCGGGTGGATGACAGGCGGGTGCTGAATGGTATCTACTGGCGTCTCAGGACCGGATCGCCCTGGTCCGACATCCCCGAACGCTATGGCCCCTACACGACCTGCTACAACCGCTTCGTGCGATGGGCGAAGCTGGGTGTATAGGACAGGATATTCGACGCGGTATCAGCGGCTTACGAAGGATCGGAACAGTCCGTCGACAGCTCGTCCATCCGAGTGCATCAGCATGGAGCCAACGCTAAAAGGGGGGTGTCGACGCCGCCGGTCTGGCTGACCTTCGAGCCGTCTGCATGGGGCGCTCGCGGGGCGGCCTGACCACCAAGATCCATGCCGTCACGGATGTCAACGGTCTGCCGATCACGCTGAAACTGACCGCCGGACAGGCCCATGACGGCCGCTCTGCGGACGACATGCTGGGCACGCTCAGGCGGGGTCAGGCCCTGCTGGCGGACGCGGCCTACGACAGCAATCGCCTGCGCGATCATCTCGACAGCATCGGCGCGAAGGCCGTTATTCGCCCGATCCCACGACGATCAGCACCGCCGCCGCTGGATCGCGACGCCTACCGGCGCTGCAACCGGATCGAACGCTTCTTCTCAAAGCTCAAGCATTACAGGGCCATCGCAACCCGATACGAGAAGCACGACGCCAACTTCCTCGCCCTCATCAAACTCGCAGCAACACGCATCTGGTTGCGCGTTTATGAGTCGGTGACCTAGTTTGGGCGTTCCAGCAATTCCCATGTGCAAAGGAACCCATCAGTCCGCAAATGAGTTTTGCGGGTAGACTTCTGGAGGCACCGACATGGCAGAAAATGACTTTAAACCAATGGACAGCCCGCAGCGCCAGCCCGGGCTTGAACACGAGATGGATCCGGAGCCGGACTATATGCCGCGTTTTTCCGGGTCGCAGCGGCTCGCGGGAAAGGTCGCGTTGATAACCGGGGGCGACTCCGGGATCGGTCGCGCAACGGCGATACTTTATGCGCGCGAAGGTGCCAAGGTGGCCATCGTCTACCTTGACGAGGACCGCGATGCCGAGAAAACCAAAGAACTGATCGAAGACGAGAAGGGGGAGGCCCTTCTTCTCCGCGGTGACGTAGGCGAAAAATCGTTCTGCGCCGATGCAGTGAGTAAGACTGTCGAGAAATTCGGCAAGCTTGATATCCTGGTCAACAACGCAGGCGAGCAACACGCGCAGGACGATCCCCAAGATATCGAAGAGGCCCAGATCGAGCGGACATTCCGGACCAACATCTTCGGAATGATGTTCATGACGCAGGCAGCGTTGCCTCATCTAGAGAAGGGGGCCCGCATCATCTGCCTGACCTCGATTACTGCCTACAAAGGGCAGGATCTGCTGATTGACTACGCGTCGACAAAGGGGGCGATCCTCGCGTTCCTGAGGGCCATGTCGAGCAAGCTGGCGCCGAAAGGCATTCTGGTCAACGGGGTGGCTCCTGGTCCGATCTGGACACCTCTGATTCCGGCGTCCTTTCCAAAAGAGGCGGTCGATGATTTCGGTCAGGACTCGCCTCTCGGCCGGCCGGGCCAGCCGAACGAGGTCGCACCATCCCTGCTGTTTCTCGCGTGCGAGGACTCTTCCTATATGACAGGTCAGGTGCTGCACCCGAACGGCGGGACGCTAGTCGGGGGCTGACGGCAGAAACGCGCCGCTGTGCTATCATTCCTTCAACTTTGCCCACAATTGCCGCTTGAGGCGATACCGGCCCCACCAGGACCGAATCTGCGTGGCGTAAAGAGTTCGCGGACGTAGCCGACACCCGTCTTCGCCGCTTTCAACGTCAAACTGCCTTTTAGAGGCCACCACGGCGGAACTGGCGGCAGAAATAGCCGCGACCTTCATTTCCACCCTTTCGATTGCACTGGGGTCAAGTTTCTTCGAGATATTCCAGCGCGCGCGCTCGAGGAGATTGTCAAAGCTGCCTATGTCAATGTACTCGCCACTGTCCAACGGACCCTGAAAGGTGGAAGCGCTAGCGCTGGAGAGATCTTTCTTCGCAGTCTCGGAGCGGTCTACAACAGAAGTTTCGCGTTCGCCGTCCTTCGTCCAGGTGGTTAGGAGGATCTCGAGGATGTAGATCGGCTCAAAACCGAGATTGCTAATGAACGTTCTGGCATCTGAACTCCTACTTCCGCCAAGATGGATCAGGATTTCCGTGCGGCGCTGTCGGCGCAAACCTGAAACGAGGATCTGCAAATAGATGATCCACACCACTGCGGTCACGATACCTACGATTGCCTGTAAGGGTGACGCATTTTCGACCAGCCAATCCCACATGGTTCCCCGCCTCCGTTTACAATCTGGCACCCCCTTGACAGCTTCTTCGGTGATGTCCGTGATAAAACCGTTTCTGGTCGTGTCGAAGCTCAGTCTTCCCAACGGGACGGGGTGATGGTCATCGCCCATTCCGAGAAAGTTGCCAAAGCCCAGAACGGCGTAAATCACCTTGCGAGATTGCTTGTCGATCATCAGATGATCAATCGTGCCGATATGAACTCCGTCATGCGGATTGGTTCCTCTGCGCCGAACCCGAAAGCATTATAGTCTAAGATCTGTACTTTTAGGATGCACGCTTCTCACTCCTTCGAAAGTGTCTCAAGCGCGTCGATCACGCTGTCGCTGAGGGTCTGCAGGTTGTCCTGGACCTGCAAGGCCGGGCAGTCTTTTTCCAATCGCGCCGCCATGTCTTCCATTGAGAATTCACTTGGGCTGGCCAACGTGTGCAACTCGTCCCACGTCACGGGCACGGCCACCGGGGCACCGGGGCGGGCGCGCAGGGAATAGGGCGCAATCGCTGTCGCACCCCTTTCGTTGCGCAGCCAGTCAATGAAAATGCGGCCCCTGCGTTTGGATTTCGACATCGTTGCCGTGTAGCGGCCCGCGTCGCGCGCCGCCATTACATGGGCAAATGTCTTGGCGAACAGCTTGATCGTGTCCCAGCCACGGGTGCGCCGCAGCGCCAGCCAGACATGCACGCCCTTGCCGCCGGTCACGATGGCGCCGCTGTCCAGCCCGATGTCCGAAAGAGTGTCGCGCACATCGAATGCCGCATCGCGCACATCGGCCCAGTCTAAGCCCTCGTCCGGATCGAGGTCGAACACCAGCCGGTCGGGACGTTCAAGCCGGTCGGTCCGTGCCCCCCAGATGTGGAACTCGATGCTGCCCATCTGAGCCGCCGCGGCCAAGCTTTCGGCGCGGGTGGCATAGAGATAATCGTCAATGTCGCCATCGCTTTCCTTGATGCTGACACGCGACAGTTCATCCGGCATGCCGCCGTTGTGGTGTTTCTGAAAGAAACACGGATTGTCGATGCCTGACGGGCAGCGATAAAGCGAAAGGGGCCGGTGGCCCGCCAGCGCAATCAGCCGCTCGCCGACGCGCGCGTAGTGGCGCGCCACATCGCCTTTGGTGCAGCCCGCATCGGGAAAGACCGGGCGGTTAGCGTTGCTGATGCGGATGCCCTGAACGGGAATCTCATGACCCTCTTCCATCGGTTTCTCCAATCGCACCTCAGCGGCCTTCTTGTCATTGCGCAATCCTAGAAAACTGCCGTGGCGGACATATCCATCATCGGTAAATTCGCTGAACTCGACCTCGGCCACCAGATCGGCGCACACCCATTGGGCGTCCTTTGCGATGTCGTCCGGAACGCCTTCGCAGGGCGGTGTCTTGCGCGGTGTCATCGCCTGGCTCAGATCGGCCATCGCCGCATCCGAAAACCCGGTTCCGACCCGGCCCTTGTACCGCAGCGCGTCGCCATCATGCGTGCCCAGCAGAAGCGAGGCAAAGGGCCGTCCCGCCTTGTCCGACGGGGAATAGCCGATAATGACAAATTCCTGCCTGCGGGTGCATTTGACCTTGCGCCAGGCCTTGCTGCGGGTGCCGCGATAGGGCACGTCGATGCGTTTGCTGATGATCCCCTCTGCGCCCGCCTTGCAGGCGCTGGCGAAAACCTCGTCGCCGTTGCCGACGATATGCTCGCTCAGCCGCAGGGGCCCGCTGGAGGGCACGCCGGACAGCAGCTGTGCCAGACGTTCGCGCCGCTCGATCTGAGGCTCCTTGCGCAGATCCTGCCCGTCGATTTGCAGCAGATCGAAGGCGAAGTAGACCAGCGCGTTGCCCTGTTTCAGTGCCTTTTGCAGCGATGAAAATGCCGAACCGACGATGCGCGCGGCCATCACCTCGCCGTCGATCAGGGCGGCATCGCATGGCAGGCGAGCGAACGCGCCGTCGAGCGCCTGGAACCTGTCGGTCCAGTCCTTGCCCGACCTTGTGTAGAGCCGAGTGCCGCCCTTGCCGAGCGCGGCAAGGCAGCGATAGCCGTCGAACTTGGTCTCGTGCAGCCAGTCATCGCCCTCGGGCGCGTCTGATACCAGCGTCGCAAGCTGTGGTTTGACGAACGCGGGGCGCTTGCGGCTGCGGTCGGGGGCCGGATCAGGCAGGACTTTGGCGGGAGCACCGTCGCCGATCTGCGCCATGGTGCGACCCGTCTTGACCGAAATCGCCTTGCCTTTGGTAAAGGCGTCCGGATCGTCGTCGGAGTAATCGTCACGCTCCTTGATCAAGAGCCAGTTTTCGCGTTTATCCTTCGGTTTGCCGCGCATCCGCACTAGCGTCCAGCCGCCCTTCATCCGCTGACCTTGCAGGGTGAATTTCAGCTTGCCCTCACTCAGGCCCTGTTCAAAGTCCTCTTGCGGCACCCAGCCGCCGGTATCCCACAGCATCACCGTGCCGCCGCCATATTCGCCCTTGGGAATGGTGCCTTCAAAATCGCCGTAATCCAGCGGATGACCCTCGGTGCGCACCGCCAGACGCTTTTCGCCCGGATCGGGCGATGGCCCCTTAGTGACGGCCCAGCTGAGTAAGACGCCGTTCCATTCCAGTCGAAAATCGTAATGCAGTCGACTGGCAGCGTGCTTCTGGACCACGAAACGCCGCTTTGATCTCCGTTCACCCACTTGACCGCGCGGTTCGCTGGTGCGGGAAAAATTGCGCTTGGTGTTATAGTGCGCCAGAGGGTCGGGAGGTTTGGCCATCAGGATGCCTTCTTCGAAGGTCTCTTCCTCTTCTTGCCATCGGCGTCCTTGAGGCTCTGTTTCAACGCGCTCATCAGATCGACTACGTTGTCTCCGCCAGCACTTTCGTCGTCGTCGGCCCGTACGCGCGGGGTCTTTTTGTTCTTGATCTTGGCGTCCAGCAACGCCTGCATCGCCTCGGCATATTTGTCGTGATATGCGCCGGCATCGAAGGGGGCGCTCTTGCGGTCGATCAGCGAGGTCGCAACCTCCAGCAAGTCCTTGTCGGACGTGTCGTCCTCAATATCGGTAAAGATCGCGTCGGCCTCGCGCAGCTCGTCCTCGTAATGCAGGGTCTCCATTAACAGCCCGTCGCCGCAGGGTTTGACGGCGGCCAGATATTCCTTGCCCCGCATTGTGACCTGTCCCAGGCCTACCATGCCCGCCTGCCGCAGCGCATCGCGCACCACGCGGTAGGCATCCTGCGCCAGGTCGTCCGAGGCGGTGATGTAATAGGGCTTGTCGAAATAAAGCGGAGAGATCTCGCAAGCATCGACGAACTGAACCAATTCAAAGGTCTTTTTCGTCTCCAACTTGATCGCGTCGATCTCGTCAGGATCCAGTAGGATATACTCGTCGTCGTCTACCTCATAGCCCTTGACGATGTCCTCGGTCTTGACTGGGCCGATACCGGGGACGGATTTTTCATAGCGGATGCGTTTTCCGGACGGTTTGTGGATCTGACGGAACGAAACCCGCGCCCCGGATTTCGTGGCAGAGAAGATTTCCACTGGGATCGAAACCAGCGACAGGCGAAGCTGTCCTTTCCAAAGTGCGCGCGGTGCCATTCAAGTCCTTTCTCGGCGGGAGTTGAGACTAGGTAAACAGGTGGTTCCATACATAAAGCATGTCGGCGGAAGAATGGTTCCCTTCGGTGTTCGACCGCGGTAGACAGTTTCTACGTAGAGCTTCTTCATCAGAGAAGTCATACCAAATGGCACAACCGACCACTCCCAATTAGGTTGCTGCCGTCGCACCTTTGGTGTTCCATGGCAGGACGTCGATTGGCGGGCCTTCACCCGGCCCTCGTGGCTCGAGTGATAACTGACTATGCGTTCTCTCAGTCGCGGCCCTATGCCGGCGGCGCGGGGGACCTTTCGACAAGGTCAGCCACCAATCGCGACCTCAATCCGCGATGCGTGACCGCTCGGTCGGATTGGGGCCGCCTGCAGGTGCTTCGCCCACCGTGTCCCGGGTCGATGAAGGTCCTCTTGCGGCTCTTTCGGCGGCTTCTTGCTATTCTTATCATCCTTTTCTTGGGGTTTGGTCATCGAAACATCCTCCATTTTTGATTACTGTCCTGACAACGGTGGAGGTCGTCATTGCGTTCCAAATAGTCACCAATTGCGCTCGGGTATCTCCTGCTATTGACGTATCAATTTGAGGTGCAGCGCTTTACCGCTCTGCGCTTCAATCTAGATACATCTCCAGTTGTAGTTTTTGGCCTAGGTTGTCCCGACTGCGCGTTGGACCCTATTAGATTTGTCGGAGAATGAGAGAATGTCAGATAAACCGTTCCAATATGAACCTTCGATCCGCACCCAGAAATCCAACGATACGATTGAGCGCTCACAAGACATCGGCGAGGGCGGTGAAACGCACCAGGACGTCGGCGACGGTGCACGGCTGACCACGGCGCAAGGCATCGCGGTGTCCGACAACCAGAACGCACTCAAGGCAGGAGCACGCGGGCCAACCCTTCTGGAAGACTTCCACTTCCGTGAGAAAATGTTTCATTTCGACCATGAGCGCATTCCGGAACGTGTCGTACATGCGCGCGGCTATGGCGCGCGAGGGTATTTCGAGACGACGGAGGCGATCCCCGAACTGACCTCAGCTCACCTGTTGCAGGAAAAGGGCCGCAAGGTGCCCGCCTTCGTGCGCTTCTCGACCGTGGCGGGCAACAAGGGGTCGATGGACCTGGCGCGTGACGTGCGCGGGTTCGCGGTGAAGCTCTATACCGACGAGGGCAATTGGGACATCGTGGGCAACAACATTCCCGTCTTCTTCATACAGGACGCGATGAAGTTTCCCGATCTGGTGCATTCGGTAAAGGAAGCGCCGGACCGCGCGTTTCCGCAGGCGCAATCGGCGCATGACAACTTCTGGGATTTCATATCGCTGATGCCCGAAGCGATGCACATGATCATGTGGACCATGTCTGATCGTGCGATCCCACGGTCGTTCCGGTTCATGGAAGGGTTCGGGGTGCATACCTTCCGGTTCGTGAACGCGGACGGGGAAGCCAAATTCGTAAAGTTTCACTGGAAACCCAAGCAAGGCCTGCAATCGGTGGTCTGGGACGAGGCGGTCAAGATCAACGGCGCAGACCCCGATTTTCACCGGCGTGACCTATGGGCCGCGATCCAGAGCGGGGACTATCCCGAGTGGGAGCTGGGCGTGCAGGTCTTCGATGACGATTTCGCCGACAGTTTCCCTTTCGATATCCTCGACGCGACCAAGCTGATCCCGGAGGAGGATGTGCCGGTGCGCATCATCGGCCGACTGGTGCTCGACAGCGTCGTGGACAACTTCTTCGCCGAAACAGAACAGGTTGCGTTTTGCACCCAGAACATTGTCCCGGGCATCGATTTCACCAATGACCCTCTGCTGCAGGGTCGGAATTTTTCCTATCTTGACACGCAGATCAAACGCTTGGGCGGGCCGAATTTTACCCATATCCCGGTAAACGCGCCAAAATGCCCCTTTGCGCATTTCCAGCAGGATGGCCATATGGCGATGCACAATCCGTCGGGCCGGGCAAATTACGAGCCGAACAGCTGGAAGGATGGGGGACCACGTGCAGACACCAACGCCGGATTCCGATCCTACGCGGAAGAGGTTTCGGGCGAGAAGCGCAGAGTGCGCGCGGACCTGTTCGCAGACCATTACAGCCAGGCGCGCCAGTTCTACCGCAGTCAGACGGAGGTGGAGCAAACCCATATCGCCGATGCCCTCGTATTCGAGTTGTCTAAATGCGAAGTGCTGGAGATACGGGAACGCGTCGTCGCGCATCTGCCGAACATAGACGATGGTCTGGCGAAAGCTGTTGCTGACGGGCTGGGGCTGGAAGAAGTGCCGCAGGCACACGAACCGCGGCGCGAGATTGTCGCTGACCTCAAAATGTCGAAGGCGCTGTCGATCTTGAAAAACGGTCCCAACAGCTTCAAGGGGCGTAAACTGGGGATTCTGGCAACGGACGGAATTGATGGTGGCTTGCTCCAGTCACTGATGGATGCGGTGAAGGATGTCGGCGGTATGGCGGAAATTGTCGCTCCGACCATTGGTGGAATCACGACCGCAAGAGGCAAGAAGTACGCCGCGGACGAGAAGGTCGATGGCGGCCCGTCGGTCCTCTATGACGCGGTAGCGGTCCTTGCGTCCGAGGAAGGTGTGCAGAAATTGAAAACCATGCACCCCGCCAAAGATTTCGTGACGGACGCCTTTTCCCATGCAAAGTTTATTGCTGTTTCCGGAGAAGCGGTCGCCTTGTTCCAGGCAGCCGGAGTGACGGAATTCGACGATGGTGTGATCGAAATTTCCGAAGCCGATGACTGCACGGCATTTGTCGAGAGATGCGGGAAGCTCAGGTACTGGGACCGCACTCCATAGGGTCGGGCACGGGGCGACCCACCGGGCCGCCCCTATTCGCGACACTCAGCGTCCGATCTTGTCCATCGCCCACCCGACGGTAAATCCATGCAAGATGGTCGAGGCCAAAATCGTCACTGCGACGATGATCCAAAGATCCGACCCATTCGCCAGATCGACATGGGTCGCCGCGTAAGCCAAATAGTAGATCGAGCCGATGCCGCGCACCCCATATACCGAAACCACCAAACGGTCGGAGTGGTTTAGCGGTGATCGCCAAAGCGACAAGCATCCTGCAACTGGTCGTATGATCAGCAACAGAAAGGCTGCCACCATCAGATGCCACCATTCTAGATCAGTTAACAGTAGGGGAAGCGCACCACCTAGCGCGATCAGCAATAGCGCGGTCAATGCATGTTCGATGGCTTCGGAGAAGTCGTGCAGGTTGCGATGGTATTCATGCTCGCTCTCGACACGGCGCAGTGTGAGGCCCATGACCGCGACAGCAATGAACCCATACCCCTCAACCAATTCGGTCGAGCCATAGCAGAGAAACACGCCTGCAATCGCAATGACCCCCGATCCGGTGTTGGCCAGCTTGCTCCGCTTGGGAAAATTGAAAAGCACCTGACCTAATGCCCAGCCGCCTGCCCAACCGACCAGTGCGCCGACACCGATCCGATAGAAGACATCCTCAAGCAGCCACCGTAGCCCCCATTCATCGAACGCCAGACCCTGCGTGGCGATGAAAAGGCCCAGATAGACGAATGGAAACGCAAGCCCATCGTTCAGCGTGGCTTCGGTCGTAAGTGCGAACCTGACGGGGTGTTCCTGACCTTCCAGGGGCGGCGCGATTTGTACATCGGCAGCCAGCACCGGGTCCGTCGGAGCCAGTACCGCGGCCAGGATGACCGCACCCGCGACTGTCATACCGCCGATGAACAACCCAAAGGCGGCGACGGCCAGAATTGTCAGCGGCATCGCGATCGCAAGCAACCGGATTGTCGGAAACCACTTCTCAAGCGGACCAATGCTGTCCACACGCATCCCTGCGCCAAAAAGCGCGATAATCACGGTCACCTCTGCCACAAACTCCCAAAGCTTTGGCAACTCGCGTGGATCGGGCACAGAAGGAAGGCTGGAAAATAGAAATGCGACCAGCGCGCCAAGTAATATCATCAACGGGGCTGCCGCCGGTTCGCGCGAGGAAATCAGCCGCGGCACCCAGCGGGCAAGGATCACGATTATGCCCACGATGGCAAGTACCGCATGATACGGGTCGAGCGAAAAAAACCCGTCCTCAGACATCAGTGTTGTTCACGCTCAGATAGTCGCTTGACACCCTTGAATAGGGTCTCATCTACGGGATCGCCGTGCAGAACCGATACATCGCCAGTCGTCTCAAGAACCACCGCGCGTACCGATGACATATCCAAAGCGTTGGCTTCGCGCAGCTTTGCGATCAGGTCCTCTTCGGCCACTCGGGTCGCGCGAAGAGCGTCATGGAGGATGACACCATCTTTCATAAGCAAGGTCGGGGTATTTTGAACCAACGTATCAAGTGGCTGAGACCATCGGCGCAAACGTGAAACGAAATACTGGACGGCAAACAGGCTGGCCATTGCCGTCAACGTCTGAAAGAATCCGGTCCACTGCTCAGATTGCGATGCACCAGCCAGTAATGATCCCATGGCCACCGTCATAACAAAATCGAAGTTGGTCATTTTCGAAAACGACCGCAGCCCAACGATACGGACCAGCAAAATAATCCAGAAGAGCCCGACCGCGCTCAGGACAAAACCTTTGGCGAAGGCGTCAACAACAGGTCCGTCAAAAAACATCCGCCCCTCCTTCTTCCCATCTGATTTACCGGCGCAACGCGCTTGTAAGGTTCGACGTTCCACCATAGGCAGCCCAGGTCAGTTGCGTGTCAATCTAGATTTAGCCGCAGTGAGTTACTGTGCGTTAGACCATGGTGATGCTTTTTTCGTATTGAGATGTGAGGTATTTAAGTCATGATCGACTTCAGCGAATTCGTCCTGCGCGTGCTGTTCTCGGGCGCGTGCGGATTGGTGGTCGGACTTGATCGCGAGATTAAAGGCAAACCTTTGGGCGCAGGCGCCTACGTGCTGGTCGCAATCGGTTCTGCTGCGCTGATGACGGTCACACTCAACTTTGCCTTGAGCAGCATGGCTGAGGATGAGGCCATGTCCATCGACCCCACCCGCCTTATCCAAGGCATTGTTGGAGGGATCGGTTTCCTCGGGGCGGGGGCCATCATGTCACCCAGCGATAATGGGCGGCTGAAAGGCGTCCGCAGCGGTGCGGCGATTTGGGCAGTGGGGTCTATCGGCGTCGCCTGCGGCCTCGGATTCTTGAAAGAGGCCGCTTTCATTTCGGTGCTGATCTTCGTGGTTCTTAACATTTTCGATTGGCTGCACCTACGAAACGACAAATAGGAAGAGATTTATGACCAGCGCCTCCAGTTGCCTCGTGGCCAAGCTATCGCATTACGTCCCTCTTTCGGAAGCCGATTGCGAACGGCTGGCCACGCTTGAAAAAACGGAGCGGGTTTTTGAGACCGGACAGGAGGTCTATCAAGGTGGCGACGAGAACAAGGACCTTCATGTCGTCAAATATGGCTGGGCCTTCAGCTATACCGATCTGCCTGATGGTCGTCGTTAAATCGTCAAGATCCATCACCCCGGCGACATCATCGGTTTTCCTGACGTGGCCCTCAAACACGCCACGACTACACTGCGCACTGCCGAAGAAGTGTGCCTATGTCCATTTCCAAAGGCGTCCCTCGACGAGATACTGCGTAAATCACCGAGGCTTTCGGCGCTCCTTCTCTCCATCGCCTTGCGGGAACAGGTCGTGCTGATTGATGTACTGCGGGCGATGGGTCGGATGAGTGCGCAAGAGCGTGTCTCCTATATGCTGCTGGATCTGATCGCGCGTCTGCGCATTACCAACTCGCAGATGACCGATACCTTCCGCCTGCCAATGACTCAGAGCCAGATAGCCGACTATCTGGGACTGACCAATGTCTACATCAGCAAGACGCTGATCCGCATGGAAGAGACCGGCTACATTTACCGTGAAGAAGATCGCCTGCGAATTCTGAACGAAATTGCGATGATCGAACTAACGGATTTCCATGATCGCTATGCCGACATGGATACGTCCTGGTTTCCGCAAGACTGATCGCGTCAGACGGATTCAATCTAGTTGAAAGATCTGCACGTCGCAGTCTTGCACTCTTATCGCTCCGCAATGGTCTGGATTCGTCTTTCGAGGGAACCAAACGGCGACAAAGATCGTTAAAGCATCAATGGTGTCGTCGACTGACAAGCCACTGTTTAAAAACGTTATTCTTGAACAATCAACGCCCGGGGGCGAATGTGAAACTGCGAGCTGCTGCCATCTGGGGAACATTGATTTTATCCGCTGTGATTCCTGCGATTGGCATTGTCGTGTGCGCACTAATCATCGTTTTTCAGCTCGCTCTGCTGGGCCTTCGGCCAATTATCGCCTGTCTGCCTGCACGATTGGCGGATGGTCAGCAAGATGTCGCCGCCCCAATGTTCTCAGTCCACGTTGCGACGCATTCGGAACCACCCGAGATGGTGATCCGCACGCTGCAAGCCTTGCTGGATCAGGATTGGCCCAACGAGCGCTATGAGATCATCGTGATGGATAATAATACGGCCGATCCCGATCTGTGGAAACCAGTCGAACGGTTCTGCGCGGCTTGGCCTGACCGCATCAGGTTCCTACACCGGATGGGCGTCAACGGTGCAAAAGCTGGTGCGCTCAACTTCGCGCTTGAGCACACGCACCCCGATGCCACCCATGTCGTCACGGTTGATGCGGACTACGTCGTTCATCGCGATTTTCTGAGCCGCGCGAGCCTGGCGCTGCACCGGACCGGGGCGGATTTCGTACAATTCCCGCAATCCTACATTGCGACGTCGGCTACCGCGCCCGGGGTCGACGCCGAGTTGGATGAGTATTTTCGCACCAATGCCGCCGTCGCGGACGAGGCTGAGGCAGTCCTGCTGACCGGTACGCTCTGCGTGATTTCCAAAGCAGCTCTGAATGACGTGGGAGGATGGTCTGGTGCCACCACGACGGAAGATGCCGAACTTGGTGTGCGGCTTTGTCATATGGGCTATTCGGGACGCTTCATAAATCAGGTCGTGGGTAAGGGCCTGCTGCCACTATCGCTGCAGGACCTGGAAAAGCAGCGCTATCGTTGGTGCAGCGGGAACCTCCAGACGCTGTTGCGACACGGCCGGATGATCGTCACTTCGCATGGCACGCTTAACATCCACAAGCGGCTGGTGATCTTGTCCCAACTGACCGCATGGCTCAATTTGGCACTTCTTCCGTTTACCCTGCTAGTTGTATGGGTCTTGACCGGGCAGGGCCAGACGACTGGCGCGATGCTCGCTGCGGTCGCGATGATCCTCAGCCTGTGCGATATAGCGCTACGTCTTGCAGCACGTGGCTGGCGAGACCGCTCGCCGCTGCGAGTTATCCTTCATGCGCTGGCCTGTCGTATCGCATTGGCACCGCAATCGGCCAAAGCGACTTTCGATGTGCTGACAGGCAGCCGTTTCAACTTCGTGGTGACAGATAAGTCTGGCGACAACGGAAGGGCGGGATATTCCCTGCCTGTCTCCCAACTGCTGATGTTTGTCATTTCGATCCTGCTGATCAACATGCAGCCTTTCAACCCTCTGGTCCTTACCGGACTCTCGACACTTCTTCTCCCGCTGCCTGCCGCAATTCTGACCGACCAAAGACTGCGCGCGTATCGAGCCCGTATCGCGACCCCATCGTTAACGGAGGTTTATTCATGAAATCTGACCCGCTCGCGCCTCTGGTCGACATCATCATCCCGACCTATAACCGCGCGCATCTGATTGCTGGTGCTATCCGTGCCGCACTCGAACAAAGCTGGTGGAATATCCGCGTTACTGCGATCGACGACGCCAGTACCGACGCCACCGAAGATGCAGTTCGTCCCTTTCTCGACGACCGGCGTTTCAACTATGTTCGCCTATCCAACAATGTCGGGACGGCCAACGCAAAAAACGCAGGCCTTTTGTTGACGGCTGGAGATGCGGTCACCTTTCACGACTCCGACGATATTCCGCACCGCGATAAAGTTCTGCAGCAGGTGCGCGTACTGACAGCGCAAGACATTGGTGCCGACGAATGTCTGAATTGGAAGCTTGCGAACAAGGAAGCAGGGCAGCGGCTGGAGGTCAGCGCCGCGCTGACCCACCATGAATTAATCCTCCCGGACGGACGCCGCGAGGTGATCCGGCGAGACATATCTCTGTTGGACGATGTGTTTCCGAACCTTCAGATGGGCGCGCGCGTTCCGGGTGAATGGACGCATATCAACTCTGGTCTGTTCCGCGCCGATGTGTTCCATCGGCTCGGTGGGTTCGAAAATTGTATCGAGGAGGACCGCGAGTTCCGCAATCGGCTGATACTCAACGGAGAAGTTATCTGGATCGTGCCCGAGCTGCTGCTGACCAAGATCGAAACTCCGGATAGCCTGACGCAATCGGCGGTCTCGGATTACGACAGCGCGAAGCGCAAGGCTGATCGGCAACTGGTCTGGGAAAAGGTCGAGGCGTGGCGCCGATCCGGCACTGTGACCCCGGTGCCCGCAGATATTCCCGACTTTGATGTGAGCTTCGTGGCGCGTCCCGATCTGCTGAGCCGACGCGACATGCCGGCGACGTCCGACACGTCGGCACTGGTCGGCAAGATCCTGTCCGCTGGGTCGGTCGCGGAGATGGCGGCACAATGAAAGCGCTGCGGCACGAGAACGGGCGGGCCTCCGTAGTGATCGTCGATCCGTGCAGCGCGGCGGGCTATGATCTGCATGACATGGAAACCGGCGGGCTTGGGGGCACCGAAGCGACGGTGCTTCGCGTTGCTGGCGCACTCACACCCCTATTCGACATTACCCATTATCAGAAGGGACGTACTCACTCGCACGTATCCCATGCCGGAGAGTTGCGGCCCTTTCAGGATCTGAGCAATGCAAAACGTCCGGCTGCGCTGATTGTTACCAACCGCTGGAAAGTCGCGATCAAACTTCGCAAGCAATGCCCGGACACGCCGATCTTTCTTTGGCTGCACGTCTTTCCTGGTCGGCACAACCGCAAGATGGGCGCGGCTTTGAAGGCCGCAGAAATCACTGTGATCTGCGTGTCCCACACGCACGCGCGAGAACTAGAGGCCTTTCTCGGGGCAGAGAATGCGCCCGATATCCGCGTCGTTTACAACCCGCTCGATGATAGCCTGCGACCCGACGGGACGCCTCGAAATCCTGACCGCCTGCTTTTTGCCAGCTCCCCGCATAAGGGATTGGCCGAGGTGTTTCGCCAATTCGCAGCCCTTCGCCGGGATCTACCAGATCTGACCCTTGCTGTAGCCGATCCCGGCTATCTGCGATGGGATACCGGGGCAGTGCCCGAAGGTGTTGTCTTTCTCGGCTCGCTTTCTCACAGCGCGTTGATCCGACAGATGCGGCGCTCGCTTTGTCTGTTTTATCCGCAAACCTCTTTCGCGGAGACATTTGGGCTGGTTCTTGCCGAGGCGAATGCTGTTGGCACGCCTGCCTTGGTGCACGCGGGATTAGGAGCCTCCGCAGAAATTCTCGGGGATCCGGATCAACAGGTTGACGGGCACGACCCCGCACAGACTCTCGCGCGGATCCGCGCCTGGCGCCGTACGCCGCCTCAAGTCAGTGGCAATCCTGCCTTCCGGCTGGGCTGCGTCGCGCAGAACTGGGCGGAGCTTCTTAAACGCGCCACCGCGAAGTGCCCTCAGATGAGCGTCAGATAGGATATGACAGCTTCCAGCCCCCATATCGCGTCGCTACCGACAAAGAGCGATCAGCCTGTGCCCGCCGACATAGTTGACGCCTTGCGGGCCGCCGCCGTGGACGAGGAACGCGGCAACCGCGCCATTGGTCGCTCCATCGATCTTTTGAGGCAAGCGGACCTTTTAGCGGATGACGGCACGAGTGATCCCGCCCGAACTGCCCGCGCACTGATGCAGGTCGGTGCTGCAAATCTCAGCGTTGGGCGTCTCTGGGAGGGGCATGTCAACGCTCTGCGGTTGCTCCGTCTCTATGGCAGCACTGGGGTGACATCCTCCCTCACCCGATTGATTGCCGATGGCGCGCTGTTCGGCGTCTGGGGTGCCGACGGCGCGGTGCCGGTTACGCTGGAGGCTTCAGGCAAGCGTTTGACCGGGAGCAAGAACTTTGCCTCGGGCCTGGGCACGGTCACCCATGCGCTGGTTACTGTCAATTCTGGACCCGAAGTGCGGCTGGCCTTGATCGAAGTCACGGATACCGCCCGTGCGGATCCCTTGACGTGGGACATGCAAGGAATGCGGGCCACGGTTTCTGGCGCATACAACTTCGCAGACTTGCAAGTCGACAAGATTGAGTGGATCGGCGGGCCCGGTGATTATTTGAAGGAGCCACATTTCGTCGGAGGTGTTTGGCGGATCGCGGCCCTGCAAGCCGGTGCCGCCCTGGGCTTGCTGGACATGGCAGCAGCGCAGCTTCGTGCCGCGGGACGAATGGGCGCGGAAGCCCAAAGTGCCCGTTTGATGGACGTGTTGATGCAGTCATGGGCCGGTATGGCATTGACGGAACGGGCAGCCGATGCCGCCGTTGATCGGCTCAGCACGCCGGATGACATCGTTGCCACGGCAATTTCAGCCCGCCTTTTTACTGAAATAGTGGGACTGAAGGCCATCCGGGCGGTCGAGCAGAGCATTGGTCTACGGCATTTCGAGGTCGGTTCCGAAACCGGACGTATGGCCCGCGATCTCGCCGTCTATCTTCGGCAAGCCGCGCGGGATGCATTGCTGCAACGCGCAGCGCAAGCGGCGCTCGGACATGAGGGTCACGTGTGGGGGGTATTCGGGTGAACGTCGCGTCCAACCCGCTGCTACCAGAGGTGTTCGAGGGCCTCGAAAGGCTCGTTGTGCTGGCACCGCATCCAGATGACGAATCTCTCGGCTGTGGCGTGCTTTTGGCCAAGGCCTTCGCGGGAGCGGGCGCACATGTGATCTGTCTGACGGACGGCAGCGCAAGCCATCCGGGGTCGACCCGGTGGACACCCGGGCGGCTGGCGGCACAGCGACGCGCGGAGATGGTGGAGGCGCTCAAGTGTCTGGGCGGTTCCGCCCGTGACTTGACCTGGTTAGGCCTTCCCGATAGCCGCCTTTTTCAGGCTGATCAAACAACTGTCGCTGCCACGATTGAACAAATCATCGAGTGCCAAAGTGCGTACCATGTCTTCGTTCCCGCCGCCGAGGACCATCATGAGGACCATCAGGCGACCGCTCGTATCGCGAGCGTGTTGCGCCGCCGACGGCCGGACTGGCTGTTCTACAGCTATCCTGTCTGGTCTCGATGGGACGATCCCGAATTCGAGCGAAACGCGGATCGTTATTCCCCGGTGTTATTGGCGCCGGGCCGTTTGCTTGACCAGAAGCGCAAGGCGATCCTGGCGCATCGAAGCCAGAGAGGACTGGTTGTTACCGACGATCCAGCGGGTTTTACCCTGCCGCCGGGCTTCATCGAGAAATTTGCGGCCGAAGAAGAAATTTTCTGGAGGATGCCGTGATGGGTGTTAGCCGTGATCATCTGCATGCGCTCTACGCCGAAACCTCGGATCCCTGGAACTTCGAGAACAGCGAATATGAGCAGGCCAAGTTCGCCGCGACCTTGGCGGCCCTGTCGAAACCGCATTACATCTCAGCCTTTGAGCTGGGCTGCGGCAATGGGCAGCTTGCCCGCCATCTTGTGAGAGTATGCGACACCTATACCGGCATGGACGCTGTGGCCATCGCGGTTGAGGCAGCACGCCGGGCGGTGCCAGATGCCTGCTTCATTCACGGATTTTACCCTTGTTCGCTGCCCGAGGAATGTTTCGATCTGCTGATCCTGTCCGAGATACTCTACTTCCTGGGACCCGATAGCCTGCGGAAACTGTCCTCCGAGATCGCTATCGCTTGGCCGCACGCCGAGGTGCTGTGCGTGACCTGGCTTGGCGAGACTGGCCACGCGCTACAAGGTCGAGAAGCACTGGCGATCTTCACGACCGAACTGACGAGCCACGTATTCGACCGTATGGCTCAGACCGACGACTATCGCATAGATCGCGGTTTGCCGAGGGCGTGGTCATGAGCCCCCCCGTTGCCAAAGACACCGCCATTGTCATTCCGGCGCGCAATGAGGAGGCCCGCATCGGGGCATGCCTGTCTGCTTTGTCCGCACAAGCCTCTGCCCGCGTATCGGTGATTCTGGTGGTCAATAATACGACCGACCGCACAATCGACATCGCACGGGCGGTCGCGATCCGGTCGGGTCTGGATATGACGGTAGTTGACCTCAAGCTTTCGCCGTCAGAGGGCGTCGGAACGGCCCGGAAGTTCGGTTGTGATCATGCCCTCAGGACTATGCCCGACCTCCGGTACCTCCTGACGACGGATGCGGATTGTATCACCGCGCCGAATTGGGTCGCACGCAATCTCGCTCATCTTCAAATCGTAGATGTGGTCTGCGGCAAGGTCGATCTGATCGCGGATGAAGCCGAGATTCTGGACGGCATGAACAGGAAATTGGCTGAACGGGAAAGTGTCTACAGAGGTTTGGTCCAGGATATCTACGCAACCTACTCGACGTCGTCCACAGATATCAGCGGAACCCACGGCGAGGCAGCAGGGGCAAGCCTCTCGTTTGGAAAGCCTGCCTATTTGGCTGTGGGCGGCTTCGCCCCCATCGTCTGCGGTGAAGATCGCAGGATCGTCCGATCGTTTCGCAGAGCGGGCTATGAGGTGCGTCATGCCTCCGATGTGACGGTGCGAGCCTCATGTCGCCTGTCCGGTCGCGCGACGGGCGGGATGTCGGATGCGCTTCGGGCGCGGTTCAACGGCACGGACTACCTGATCGATGACTGCCTGCCTCCTGCGGATTGGCTGGTCCGGCAGGCGGTCCGCAAGGCGCTTGGTCCCTGGCCACCTTATGTGCCTGCACATTTGCGCCTCAACGTGCAGGACCTGCCGCGGCACATAAAGCTGCTCAGAAACTTCAACAATTCTGAGCGGTTGATATCCGCCTCAAATGCTCTGGCTGCGGCGCTACCGTCTTTTGAATTCGGTATGCCGACGCCGGACAAGCGATCGGCGATTATCCCCAATGATCCCGATTTACGGGCACGCACCGCCACAGATCAGTGCATGCCCATCACCACTGAAACCAACGGGTCGGGGAAGCCGACCTCGAAAGGAGCCTAACATGACCACGTTGAAAGACCTTTACACCGAAGAACTCCAGGACCTTTGGTCCGCGAATGACCAGATGTCGGATGTGGTGTCGGCCATGGCCGACAAAGCGTCCGACAGCAAACTGGCCGACCGGCTGAGTTCGGCCAAGGACGGGATCGATCAGCATACCCGGCTGCTGAAATCCCTTCTTAATGACACCGATGCCGAAATGAAGAAGGAACACTGCAAAGGCATGGAGGGCCTTGTGAAAGAGGCCAGGAAACACGCCCTCGACAGTGATATGTCCGGCGCCGCGCTGGATGTTGCAATCATCGCGCAGTATCAGCGTCTGTGCCACTACGGTATTGCCGGGTTCGGAACGGCGAAGGCATTCGCCGAAGCGCTCGGTCAGGACGACGCTGCTCAAAAATTGGATCAGGCTTTGGACAAGATCTATGGTTCAGACGACTTCATGACGGAATTGGCAGAGCGCTCTCGCAATCTCGACGCGATGGTTTGATCGGTGTACCTGCGCAGCGGATGCGGAATGTCGCGTCCGCTGCATCTCACAATGCGCGTCTCACACCAAAGTCTTGAAAGCTAGTCACACTTTCAGCAGCGCGTTATTGCTCCGTTCGCTTTTGCTTCGAACGATGTTCTGTCAAAGAACGGTCAGCTAGATCCAGCGCCTGATGCAGCAGATGCGGCGCGATTGGCTTTCCAACAAACGCGATTGGATCCAGTTCGACTAACCTGGGCCGCATATTCGCATCGAGGTTTCCGCTCACGAATATGGAATGCAATCCGAATTGCTGTAACATTTCCTGGGCAACCGCTACGCCACTTTGGCCGCCCCTCAAGCGCAAATCCATCGTGCATATATCGGGCTTGCTCTGACCCACAAATCTGACCGCAGACTCAAGTGTATCGGCAGGACCGACCGGGATATGGCCGAATTCCTCAATCAGATCCATGAGGTCTGTTGCAATTAGAAACTCGTCCTCAACGACGAGGACACGCAAGGTCACCGCTCTATCCTTTTAATGGTATTCTCAGATGAACGCGGTGACCCTCCCCCTCGTTCCCTTCGGATATTGTCGCAGAGACCTGACCTACGAGCCCGTCAATGATCCGTGAACCAAGATTGCCCGATGCTTCCGCCGATTTTCCCACGCCGTTATCTGCCACGCATACAGTCAGATGATCGTTCTCAGCCGAAACCTTGACCTCAATCACGCCCATCCGTCCGTTGGGGAAAGCATGCTTGAACGCGTTGGTCACCAACTCATTGATGAGCAGTGCCATAGATATCGCCAAATCTGTCGAGACTTCCATCTCAACCGATTCGTAGGTGAGCGTGACACCCGATTGACCTGCGAGACTGTCGCTGATGGCCTCGCACAGCTCGCCCACGTAATCCTTTATCCGGATCGTCGCAAAACCGCCGGTACGATAGATCAATTCATGCACAGAGCTGATGGCATTGACGCGTGCTGATGCACGGCTGAGGCTGCTCCGCGTCTCATCCGTCTGTGCCGCCCTTCCCTCTAAGCGCAGAAGGGTCGATACCAACTGCAGACTGTTCTTGATACGATGATTGACCTCCTGCAGCAGAACTTCTCTGGCCTCCAGCTCCTGCTGCAGTTCGCGCGCGGTCAGAACTTTCTCCGTCGTCTCGCTGCAAATGACGAGCACACCGCCAACTCCGCTGGCGGATGACGGATCGTCAATCGGACTGTAGCTGTAGGTCCAGAACACCTCATCGCGTGCACCCTTGCGGGTGATGGGAACGAGGTGATCTTTATGCCAGGTAGCGCCCTTGCCACTCATCACGATCTTGATCTGGGGGCCAATGATATCCCAAATCTCGTCCCAGACCTCGCGCGCTGGTTTCCCAAGCGCGCCGGGATGCAATTCAGGGCCCAGCGACTGGGAGTAAGCATCGTTGTATAAGCATGTAAGCTCCGGTCCCCAGAACACAAAGATGGGGTGGTTTGTCGTCAACATCAACCGAACAACGATCCGAAGCTCTGTCGGCCAGGTATCCGGCGGTCCGAGCGAGGTTTTGGCCCAGTCCTTTGACCGGATGGCTGCACCCATCTCACCGCCGCCTGTCAAAAACGCAGTAGCCTTTGACGTCTTTATATCCTGCATACTGAGGCACCTATCGCGCAGCTGAGCACCACCGACCGGTTCGCGCTTGATAAAATGAACTATAAAGTGTTTCGCGGGTTCTGTCGAACACCCAATCAGCGAGTTCTGAGCCTGCGTTGAGCGAACGAAGTTAATCTGACGCAGATGCAGTTTGCCAAATACACCCCCGATGCGCTGCTTGGCTCTTTGTCCTGTGGGTCTCGCGCGACATCCCTCTGGGCTGAGACGTGTCGAGATCGCTACGGGTATAAGCTTTTGCCCCAACGGACATCGGTATCAAAACGCGCGCAATAGCTGCATAGCTGAATTGTCAAACGACAAAGATGATCGGTATTCGATAGCTCGCAGACACAGTCAAAGTTTTCGCGGTGTGTTGAGGCATTGATAGCTTTGACTTGAAGCATATCATATTGCACAAATTCAATGCAGGTTGTGGCAGCGTTTTGGAAGGCCAAAGAGGAGCGAATGTCTGAGCTCACACAAAAAGAGGTGAGGCCCGGTCGCGGCACATCGGCGGAATGCGCATTCCTGGCATTTCACGATATGACCCCTGATGGATTCATGATGTTCCGCCCGGTCCGCGAAGCTGGCAAAATCGTCGACCTCGAATGGACGTTCGTGAACAAGGCAGCCGGAAACATCATCGGACGCGAACCGGCAGAACTGATCGGAAAACACCTGTTGGTCGAGATGCCCGGGAACAAGGATGAAGGTCTGTTCGATGCCTACACAAGGGTCATCGAAACCGGTCAGACCTGGCAGAATGAATTTCACTACGATCATGGCGATATCACTGCTTGGTTCCGAACCACTGCGACCAAGTCCGGCGATGGGCTGGCGTTGTCTTTTGCGGACATCTCGGAATCCCGGGCCGGCGAAGAACGACTCAAAAGCTTGATCGACGGCGTGCTCGCCTTTGTCGGCGTTCTTTCTTTGGATGGCATCTTGCTGGAAGCAAATGAGCCAGCCATCGCCGCGGCGGGGGAGGTCGCGATCAATTAATCGGGCGTCCGTTCTGGGACTGCTATTGGTGGGACGTCGATCAGGCCACGAAGGACCGGCTGAAACACGCGGTTGCCACAGCCGCCAACGGCGAACGGGTGCGTTATGATGCCGAAATCCGAGTCGTCGGTAACCAGCGGCTCTGGATCGATTTTCAAATCGCCCCGGTGTTCAACGCTGCTGGAGAGGTAACCGAGCTCATCCCATCCGGTGTGGACATTAGCGAACGCAAGCTTGCGGAAGAGCACCGCGAGCTTCTGATACGGGAGCTCAGCCACCGGGTCAAAAATACGCTGGCGACGATCCAATCCATCGCGGGGCAGTCCGCCCGGGCCGCTGACACAATGGATGATTTCCGCGCGTCGTTCAGTGCGCGTCTGCGCGCCATTGCAGCCTCCCATGACTTGCTGGTTGAGTTTGATCATGACGTCGTGCCGGTGGAAGCCCTCGTGCGGGGTCAGGTTCTGCAATATGCGGCGTCAGAAGAACAACTTTCTGTTGAAGGCAAGCAGATTGATCTACCTGGTGATGTCGCTCACGCGCTTGGTTTGGTCTTGCATGAACTGGCGACAAATGCTGCCAAATATGGCGCATTATCATCGGAGTCCGGAATCGTACGAGTGTCTTGGACTGTCGAAGTGGATCGTGCGACGCCGAGACTTTTTCTGGAATGGCGAGAACGTGGCGGACCCAAAGTCGAACCACCAACCCGCCGAGGCTTTGGAAGTCGCTTGATTGAACGAAGCCTTGCAACCAGCGGCGACAACGCCGTGATGCAGTATGACCCTCAGGGTCTATCATGCGATATAGTTATGGACCTCGAATGAAGGCACCTATGGAAATTCTGATCGTAGAAGACGACCCGCTTATCGCGATGGACATGGAAGATGAGCTTTCTGATCGGGGCTATGCAGCCGTCTGTGCGAGAACGGTTTCGGACGCACGTGAACTGCTGAAACGACGGACGCTGTCGTTCGCATTCCTCGATATGCACTTGCGAACTGATACGAGTTTCGATCTGGCAAGAGAGCTACGCTCCCGCGGTACTCCGTTTGCTTTCGTCTCCGGCAATGATTCCACGTCGCTTCCCGAAGACCTCCGTTCCAGCAACATCTTAGGCCGTGTTGACAAAAGGGGATTCACAGTCACTGCTGGGCGTGATTCAAGCTGGTATCTGCGATGGAGACCAGCATGGCACGAGACTTGATGACGGACGAGGAATGGGCGTTCTTTGAACGGTTTATCCTGTCAGTCCGAGCCCCGAACGGACGCAAACCTACCAACCACCGCCTTGTTCTGGATGGGATTTTCTGGATCGCTCGCACGGGCGCGCCGTGGCGCGACCTGCCTGAGGATTTCGGGAAGTGGTCCAGCGTTTATCGGCAGTTCCGGCGTTGGACACTCGCGGGGCTCTGGGAGCAGATCATGGACGTCTTGAACGAAAGCGGGGCAGTGCCACACGCCCTGCAAATGATCGACAGCACAGTGGTCCGCGCCCATCATCAGGCAGCTGGCGCTAAAGGGGGACTCCGCGACAGGGTTTTGGGCGTTCGCGGGGTGGTTTCACGACCAAGATCCATCTCCTCGTCAATGCTGCAGGGCTGCCCATGAGGTCAGAGATCACCGCAGGTCAGACGTCGGACTACCTCGGCTTCGATTTGGTGATGGCCGACAACCTGCCTACCCCAAGCGTCCTGCTGGCCGACCGTGGCTATGACGCTGACAAAATTCGAGAATCTATGGACAGACGAGGTGTCTTGCCCGTCATCCCAATGCGCAAGTCACGAAAGAAGCGCGTCGGCGTCGACCGGACCCTGTATCATCTACGCAACCTCGTCGAACGGTGCTTCAACAAGTTGAAGAATGCCCGTCGTGTCGCCACCCGCTACGACAAGACTGCGGAGAGCTTCCTGGGCTTCATCGACATCACGTCGATCCGCCTCTGGCTCCGCCATTTGTCAACACGGCCTAGCTATCCATCAAATTAGCTCTAAGCCAGCAATGTTCGCAAAAATGCATTGGAAGCCTCCAACCTTGTCATAGCGATGGAGGATCGGACCGACTCCCTAGTAACCTGAGGCAGGTAGGGCGGACCGATGTGCGATCCGTGTGCAATCCGATTCGCAAAGAGACTTACGATTTCACAGATACTTAGCCCTGATCGGTATCCAGTGGCTTCGACGGGTCTGGTTTCTTGCGGTTCGCCCTCGATCCCGTTTTGCGCGCTGCGGCGAACCCGCGGTCCGTGGACATGAAACGGTCCAGCATGGGTGCGACGAGGCGGGCAGGCTCAAGGTCCTGGCCGGTCTGTTGGCCGAGGACAGCCGCGTAGTCGCAAAGGTCGCGGTGCACATCGGCGGGAAGTTCCACGGCCAGCTTGACCGGCTTGTCGTCATGGATCGGACCAAGCTTCAGCTTCGTCATCGGACTTCTCCCAAGGGCTCGAGGATCAGATCGCGGGTGACCATGACGCGGACGGGGAAGCCCGGGCGTATGGTCAGTGTCGGCGGGACGGCGAGCTGCTGCCGGACGATCTCGTCTCCGGTCCGTCCGATCGTGTCCTGTGCGGCCTCGCGGATGGCGCGGGCGACGTCATCCTCGCTGTCGGCCCCGCTTTCCAGGCCGAGGTTTAGGATCGTGGCGAGGCCTGCGGCGAGAAAGACGCGACCCCAATGATAGTTGACCCGGTCCTGCAGACCGGACGCGCCTGTTCCGTCAGTGCCGGGCGCGCGTTCCAGCACAATGGAGCGACCATCCGGAAGGATGAGCCGGGTCCAGACGAGGAGCAGGCGGCTTTGCCCGGCCGCGACACGGCTGTCGTATTCTCCCAGCAGGCGCGCGCCTTGCGGGATCAGCAGGTATCGCCCGGACGGGCTGTCGTAGACGTTCGATGTCACCTGGGCCGAGATCTGGCCGGGAAGGTCGGAGCGCAGGCCGGTGATCAGGGCGGCCGGGATCACCGTGCCGGCCTGCAGGATGTAGGGGCTGGGCGGCGGCACCATGCGCTGCGTACTAACGGTGTCCGTGTCTCCGGGACGGGTAAGGAACGCCTCCCGGTTTGAGACCGGATCGCTTGCCGTCGGGCTGCCCAAAGTGGAGGGAAAGAGCGCGCCGGTCGCGGGGGGCGTAGATGTGGGCTGTGCTCCGCCGCGTTGCATGGTTTGCGCCTCGGCGAAAAGGGCGCTCAGGCGGGCGGCGTCGAGTTCCTGAAGGCGGCGTTGTTCCTCCGGATCGACTGTGGGGGCCAATGGACCGGAAAGGGGCGGTGCCGGGACCGGCTGTCCGCGATCTTGCGCCCCAAGGATGGCGCGGCCCAGCTCACCGGGCAGTGGCGGGCCGAGACGCGGGACATCGGCGTAATCCCGAGGCAATGTGGACAGCCCTTCGGCTGCCTGAATGCGTTCGGTGGAAAAGAGCTCGGTCTGGGTGCCCTCCTGCCGGTTGTTCTGCAGGGCCACGATCAGGATCGCGCCAAGGCCAAGGCCGCCGATTGCGGTGGTAAGGGCAATGGCCCGGCGGGACAGGCGCATGACACGGGGCGGATCGGGCCTGAGGCGAAGCTCCTGGGCGATCTCTTCCTCGGTCCGTGTCGGCGGTTGCATATCAGGGGCTTGTGTCATCGCTCCGCCTCCGGCTGGGGCGCGCGCGGCGGGCGCTGATCGCCATCTGTCCGCAGGATCCGCACGACCTGCTGTCGTCTTTCGCCGAGACGCAGTTCTGCGGCCCCGAAGAGCCTGTCCACGATCAGCACATTGCCGAGCACGCGGGTGTTGACGATCTGGCCGCGCCCATCCGCGCCGATCACGAAGAGCGGGGGCATTTCGCCCTGGGCGATGCCGGGCGGGAAAACGACATAGACGCGCCGTCCATCGTCGAAGACCGAGACCGGCCGCCAGGGTGGGGCATCGCCCTGCAGGCCATAGCGATAGTGCCGGTCGGCCTCGTGCGGGATCGCGGGACGGCGGATGGTCGGGGCGCGGGTCGTGGATCGCACCTCTGGATAGGCCCATGCGACGCTGGGCATCCAGGTCTCCTCGTCTGCGTGCAACTCGATGTGGTAGCTGCGCCGGTCCGTGTTGACGACGAGATTGGTGGAGATGTCGGGGCGGGTGGGTTTCACGAGGATATGGACGCGCTCGCTGCGGCCTGCGCCGCTGGTGGTATCGCCAATGATCCAGCGCGCGGTGTCGCCCGCCGCGATCGGGCCGGGGCCGGTCAGACGTTCACCGGGTTCGAGCGCGATATTCGTGATCTGCCCGGGGGCGGCATAGATCTGGTAGAGCGCGCCTTCGCTCCACGGAAAAACCTGCATGGCGTTGTAATAGCCCTGCTGGCGAGGTTCGACCCGGGCGGCGGCATTGGCGGCGATGATGCGCGCCTCGGGCGTATCCGTTTCCGGATCGCCGCCGCGGGAGGGTGTCCAGGCGGGCGGCGTGTGAACCGGGCGGGGCGGCCCCTCGGCCGGGGGCGGTGCCGGCGGTGCGGCGAGGGTCGGGACTTGGTCGTCATAGGCGATTTCGGGCGGGCGTTGCGCCGTGCAGGCGGTCAGCGCGGTGGCCGCGAGAAGAAGAACGGGGATGGGGCGAAGTCGTCTCATTGGGCATTCTCCCTCGACCAGTTGATGGCATGGACATAGACGCCGAGCGGGTTGGCCCGCAGGCGCTCCGCATCGCGCGGGGGCTGGATCACGACGGTCAGGATGGCGGTCCAGCGTTCGGTTGTGGCGAGCTGACCGTTTTCGTAGCGCCGCTCGATCCAGGCGACGCGGAAGCTCGACTCTGATGCACGGATGACACTCGAGACCTCGACGGATACCTGTGTGTCACCAACGCTGGCGAAGGGATCGTTCAAACGGGCATGGTCATTCAGCGCGACGGCGCCGCGATCCGTGGCGAAGTCATAGGCGCGCAGCCAGTTCTGGCGGAGCACGATGGGATCGGCAGGGACCTGCCGGACATGCTCGACGAAGCGGGCGAGATGCCAGGCGATCTGCGGATCGGTCGGGCGATACTCGGCGAGCGCCGGGGCGACGGCCTGTGCCGCACCGAGATTGTCGACCTCGACCACGTAGGGGACGACGCTGCAGCGCGTCGATTGCCATGCGAGCGCCGCGCTGAGCCCGGCGGACAGGGCAAGGCAGCCCATCGCCATGAGGCGCCAGTTGCGGGCCTGAACGCGGGCCGAGCCGATGCGCTCGTCCCAGACCTGGGCGGCCTTCTGGTAGGGGGTGACAGGCTCGGGCGTGGTGCCATAGCGAACACTGGGGCGTCGGAACATCAGGAGGACCTTTCGGAGAGGCTGACGACCGTGCCGCCGCCGCCATGGTCTCCGGAGCGGATGACATGGGCGGCGGTGGAAAGGCCGTGTTGAAGGGATTGCTGGCGCTTCATCCGGCGCGCCCAGTCGGGCGGACCGTCATTGGCCGGGGCGGGCAGGGCGCCACCCGCCATCCGTCCCCCGGTTGCGGCATAGGCTGCGCGGGCGCCGGACTGCGCACCGTCGGAGATCGCGCGCCGAAGCGGACTGAATGCCGCGACAGCACCGGTCTTGCCGACAGCGGCCACGCCACCGACGGACTTGCCCAATGCCGTGCTGCGCGATGCTGCGCCAAGCTGGTAGGCAGTGGCGGTTCCGCTGCCAACCGCACTGGCACCGCGCAGGGCCGCGCCACCGGTGCCAAGGGCCATCCGAGTTCCGGCGACACCGGCGACCGCAGCCCCGCCGACGGCGATACCGGTGCCGACCGCGGCCCCTGCGCCAAGTTGCGGCCCACCCGAGACAATGCCATTGGCGATGCCGGGACCGAAGATGCCGAGGGCGAGGAGCGCCAGCGCGCCAAGGACCACGGACATCGCGTCGTTGATTGTAGGTTCACCCGCAAACCCGGCGGTGAACTCGCTGAAGATGGTGGAGCCGATACCGACGATGACGGCCAGCACCAATACCTTGACGCCTGAAGAAATGACGAGGCCCAGCAAGCGTTCGGCCATGAAGGCGGTCTTGTTGAACAGGCCGAAGGGCACGAGGATGAAGCCTGCCAGCGTGGCCAGCTTGAATTCGATCAGGGTGACAAAAAGCTGGATCGCGAGGATGAAGAACGACAGCAGAACCACAAGCCACGCAAAGAACAGGATCCCGATCTGGATGAAGTTCTCGAAGACGGCGACGAACCCGGAGAGGTCGGCGATGGAGGCGAGGATCGGCTGCCCGGCCTCAAGTCCGACCTGCGCGATGCGCCCGGGCTGCAGCAGCTCGCTGGCGGAGATCGTGCCACCCGTGGCGACCAGCCCAAGGCCCGCGAAACTGTCGAACACAATCCGGGCCAGGGTGTTCCAGTTGCCGATGATGTAGGCGAAGACCCCCACAAAGAGGGTCTTTTTCACCAGCCGGGCAATGATGTCGTCATCCGTACCCCAGGCCCAGAACAGCGCGGCCAGCGTGATGTCGATGACGATCAGCGTTGTGGCGAGGAAGGCGACGTCGCCACCCAGAAGGCCGAAGCCGGAATCGATATAGGAGGCGAAGACCTCGAGAAACCGGTCGATGACACTGACGCCGCCCATTGCCTTACTCCGTACCGGCCGGCTCTGGAGCCAGATCGAAGAAGCGCTGCCGGGCCGCCTCCCAGGCGGCGCGGCACTCGGTGTCGGTGGCGTAGTCTTCGGGCGTCAGGTCACGGCAACGCGCGAGGGTGCCGCGCAAGGCGTCATCCCTGACCACATGCCCGGTGTCGGTGGGCAGGACCGTGCGTGTCAGTTCGACCACGGCGGCGATGGCGGCAAGGCCGCCGATACCGAAGGCGACAAGGCGCAGAGTTCGCGGGGTATCGAGTGCCATACGCTCAATCCCCGAAGAAGCGCACGGTGCCGGGCGTGTAGCCGCCGCCGTAATCGAGGAACCGCGCGAGGTTCTCGCGGCCCTGCGCCTCGGCCGAAGCGATGCGGGCGGCTTCCAGCGCTTCGGCGCGGTTCTGCGCCGCAATGGCTGCCGTCAGATCGGCGATCTGTGTCGATTGCAATGCGAGCAGTTGGTTGCCAGCCTGCGCGACCTGCAGGGCCCCAACGGCTCCTTGGCTTTCGCGGATGAGCGCGTCCATCTGAGTTCGCGCGCCGTCGATATTGCCCACGACCCCGGCCTGCACGCGCAACGCGTCCTCGAAGCCCGCGACGGAGGTCTCCCACCGCTCGCGCGCACCGGCGATCATCGCATCGAAATCGCCCTGCGCTGCGGCAGCGCCGTAGTCCTGCGCGAAGGCCTGTTCGATAGTGGCGACGTCGAAGGCGAGGCTCTGGGCATCGGCCAGGAGTCGCTGGGTTTCGCCGATGGCGTTTTGCAGTTGCGCCAGTGAGGAATGCGGCAGGTTCGCGAGGTTCAGTGCGTCGTTCATCAGCATCTGCGCCTGGTTCTGGATCTGCGCGATCTGGTTGTTGATCTGCTCAAGCGCACGGGCGGCCGAGAGGATGTTTTCGGCATGGTTGCGCGGGTCGTAAACGATCCGCCCACCACCGCCGAAGAAGAAGGCATGAGCCGGTGTCGTCAGGACCGGCGTCAGGAGGAGGGCGGTGGCCATCAATGCGGCGGCGAGTTTGCGGGGCCGGGCAGGGCGCTCAGGATCGCGGGTCATGTTCTGTCTCCTTCTGGTCAGGGTGAGGGGGTGTCGGATCGGCTGGTGCGATGTCGGGCCCGAGCAGGTCGATGGCCCAATCAAGACCGCGATGGCGTAGCCAGGCGGCGGCGAAGCCGTCCCGGCGATGGTTGGCGAGCAATTCAGTGATGGCGGTCTGGTCGGCCTTGGAGGAGGCTGCAGTGAAGGCCAGCGCCACCTCGCCGAGACCGAGCGAGAAGAGCCGGTTGCCGCGGCGCGACTGGCAGTAGTAGTCCTGCTTCGGCGTCGCGCGGGCGACGATGTCGATCTGGCGGTCGTTCAGCCCGAAGTTCCGGTAGATCCGTGCGATCTGCGGCTCGAAGGCGCGCTCGTTGGGCAGGAAGATCCGCGTGGGGCAGCTCTCGACGATGGCGGGCGCGATGAGGGACCCGTCGATATCGGCCAGCGATTGGGTGGCGAAGATCACCGAAGCGTTCTTCTTTCTCAGCGTCTTCAGCCATTCGCGGAGCTGCCCGCCGAAGTTGGCGTCATCGAGGGCGAGCCAGCCCTCGTCGATCAGGATCATCGTGGGCCGCCCGTCGAGCCGGGCCTCGATCCGGTGGAAGAGATAGGCGAGCACGGCGGGGGCGGCCGCTGATCCGATCAATCCTTCGGTCTCAAACGCCAGCACCTCGGCGCTGCCCAGGTTCTCGGCCTCGGCATCCAGAAGCCGACCGAAAGGCCCGCCGAGGCAGAAGGGCTTCAGCGCGCGCTTCAACTCGGTCGATTGGAGCAGGACCGAGAGGCCGGTCAGCGTGCGTTCCTCGCGCGGGGCCGAGGCCAGAGAAGTCAGCGCCGACCAGAGATGGTCCCGCGCAGCAGGGTCGATCGTCGCGCCTTCCCGTCCAAGGATTCCCGCGAGCCAGTCCTGCGCCCAGGCGCGTTCCGACGTCTCATCTACGCGCGCGAGCGGCTGCAGCTGCACCGCTGGTGCCTCGTCGGCCAGTGCATCGCCGATGTTCTCCCAATCGCCATCCATGGCGAGTGTGGCACAACGGATCGATCCGCCGAAATCGAAGGCGAAGACCTGCGCACTGGCATAGCGCCGGAACTGCAGCGCCATGAGGGCCAGCAGGACCGATTTGCCCGCCCCAGTCGGGCCGACGATCAAGGTATGGCCGACGTCGCCCACATGTGTGGAGAAGCGAAACGGGGTCGTACCGTCGGTTTCGGCGTGAAACAGCGGCGGGCCGTCCAGATGGTCGTTCCGGTCCGGCCCCGCCCAGACCGCCGAGATCGGGATCGTATGGGCCAGGTTCAGCGTCGAGATGGGTGGCTGACGGACATTAGCGTAGAGATGGCCGGGCAGGGAGCCGAGCCAGGCCTCGAGCGCGTTCAATGTTTCCGGGATGCAGATGAAATCCCGCCCCTGCACAATTTTCTCAATGGCCTTGAGCTTGGCTTCGGCCGCGCGGACATCCTCGTCCCAGACGGTGATCGTGGCGGTGACGTAAGCCGCGCCCGCCACGTCCGCGCCGAGTTCCTGCAGCGCCTCGTCGGCATCCGACGCCTTGTTGGCCGCGTCGCTGTCGAGCAAAGTCGAGGCTTCGTTGGTCATCACCTCTTTCAGGATCGCGGCCACGGACTTGCGCTTGGCGAACCATTGCCGGCGAATGCGGGTGAACACCCGGGCGGCATCCGTCTTGTCGAGGCAGATCGCGCGGGTACACCAGCGATACTCGAAACCTTGCCCGTTCAACTCGTCGAGCAGTCCGGGCCAGGTGGCGCTTGGTAGCCCGACGATGGTCAGGGTCTTGAGATGAGCGGCTCCGAGCCGGGGTGTCAGTCCACCCACCAACGGTTCATCGGCCAGCACCGCGTCGAGATGCATCGGTACCTCGGGCACGCGGACGTGCTGGCGCCGGGTCGAAACGGTTGAATGCAGGTAGGTCAGGGTCTCGGCATCGGAGAGCCAGGCGATTTCCGGCATGAACCCGTCGAGCAGATCGATCAGCCGGTCGGCGCGGCCGACAAAAGCGGAAACCAGGTCCTGAGGCTTGGTGCTGCGATCCGGGGCGTTTTCGAGCAGCCAGCCTTCGGCGCGGCTCGCGTCGTCAGCGGGCGGCATCCAGACCAGCGTCAGGAAATACGCGCTCTCGAAATGCGCGCCCGCTTCTTCGAATTGCGCGCGCCGCTCGGCATCGACAAGGGCCGAGACCGGATCGGGAAAATCGGAGGTCGGGTAGTCCAGTGCCGGGATCCGCTGCGCCTCGATGAAGACGGCCCAGCCGGAGCCAAGCCGTCGCAGCGCGCTGTTGAGCCGGGCTGATGTGGCGACCAGTTCGGCGGGTGTGGCGGAATCCAGGTCCGGCCCTCGAAACCGCGCCGTACGCTGCAGGCTGCCGTCCTTGTTCAGGATAACGCCGGGTGCGACCAATGCAACCCAGGGCAGAAAATCGGCCAGTAGGGCGGATTTGGAGCGGTATTCGGCCAAACGCATCATCGGCTCAGACCCCGAACCAGGACGGGTAACGGAGATGCCGCCGTGCCACCTCGGCGATCTGTGCGTCCCGCTTCGCGGCCCAGACAGCGAGGAGGTGGCCAACCAGCCAGAATGTGAGGCCTACGAGCCAGAGCCGCAGGCCAAGCCCGATGGCCGCGGCCAGAGTGCCATTGGCAATGGCGATGGTGCGGGGGGCACCGGCCAGCAGGATCGGATCGATCAGGGCGCGGTGCACCGGCGCGAAATAGCCGGGAATGTCGGTGGGGTTCTCCATCAGATCAGCGCCCCGCCGCCGAAGGAGAAGAAGGAGAGAAAGAAGCTTGAGGCCGCGAAGGCGATGGACAGCCCGAAGACGATCTGCACCAGCCGCCGGAAACCGCCCGAACTGTCGCCAAAGGCCAGTGTCAGGCCGGTCACGATGATGATGATCACTGCGACGATCTTGGCGACCGGGCCTTCGATCGACTCGAGGACAGATTGCAGCGGGGCCTCCCACGGCATGCCGGACCCGGCGGCGAGCGCCGGTTCGGGCAGGGCAAAGACGACGAGGCCGAGCGCGGTTGCGCCAAGGGCTGTGCGAAATGATGGCAGAAGGGTCATGGATGGCTTCCTTGTGTCGGTGGGAAAAGGGGGGTGAGGGCGTAATCGCCCGAGGCGGTCAGGCCGGTGACACGCGTCAACTCGGAGAGGCGACGCTCGGCGCCCCGTCCAGACAGAACGGCGATCAGGTCGATGGTTTCTGCGATCAGCGCGCGCGGAACTGTCACCACCGCCTCTTGGATCAGCTGTTCGAGCCGCCGCAACGCGCCGATGGCGGACCCGGCGTGGATCGTGCCGATCCCGCCCGGATGGCCGGTGCCCCAGGCCTTGAGCAGGTCGAGCGCTTCGGGGCCGCGCACCTCGCCGATGGGGATGCGATCAGGGCGCAGGCGGAGCGACGCGCGCACGAGATCGGACAAGGTCGCGACCCCGTCCTTGGTGCGGAGAGCCACGAGGTTGGGGGTCAGGCATTGCAGCTCGCGCGTGTCCTCGATCAGCACCACGCGGTCCGAGGTCTTGGCGATCTCCGCCAACAGCGCATTGGTGAGGGTCGTCTTGCCGGTTGAGGTCCCACCCGCGACAAGAATATTGGCCCGGCCGATGATCCCCTCGCGCAGGTGACCTGCGGCGTCAGCCGAGAGAATTCTGCCGGAAACGTAGTCGTCGAGGGTGAACACCGCGACGGCGGGCTTGCGAATGGCAAATGTGGGTGCAGAAACAACTGGTGGCAGCACACCCTCGAAGCGCTCGCCCGTGTCTGGCAATTCAGCCGAAACCCGCGGGGCCGCGGGATGGACTTCCGCGCCGACATGATGCGCGACAAGACGAATGATGCGTTCGCCATCGGCGGGAGACAGCACCGCGCCTGTGTCGTTCAGACCATCAGACAGCCGGTCAACCCAGAGCCGCCCGTCAGGGTTCAGCATCACCTCGACGACGCCCGCATCTTCGAGCCAGGCGGCGATGCCCGGCCCAAGTGCCGTGCGCAACATGCGTGCGCTGCGGGAAGACGTCTCGGTTTTGAAGGGTGTAACGGTCATGATTGGCCTCGCGATGGATCACGAGACCGATCAAGAAGACCGCTATTGGCCTAGGGGCAACAGCTGTGAAGGCGTAGTAGGGAAGTGGCGCACAAAGGCAGGGTGTCTACGGTGCTGGCTTCTTCATGCTTGGATAGCCGGAGCCAAGCCTGGGTAATCCGCACTGATTATCATGCAAATGTAGTAAACCAGAAAAAGATTCGGCGACTCACTCTACGGTTATGCCCGAATCTGGACAATGGATTGGGATTGAGGGTCGAACCGAAACTCGTGCAGGCGACGTTCACGAATTAACTGAACGGCTTGGCTGACATGCTCGGGAAGCACGTAGAACCATTCTCGAGGATGGACCGCCTTGCCAAACCGGTCGGTGATCACAAGACCCTGCGGCCGTGCCGCATCAAAAAAGCGATGCAAAAGGTCTTCGACCTTCATACGCTCCAGATTGTGCAGCTCGTAGGTGGCGACAATCTCTACAGGCGCGAGCAGGAATGTTGGGTCGTTCTTCGCATCAGCGATGCGCCTCCGGACATCCTGACTGGTCACACCGACCTTGTGCAGAATCCTTGATACTTCTGCGATTTCCGGGGCCGTCGACAGGCTTCGCGCCACATACACTGTGCCGGTGACCGCCATGCCATCCTGATCCCATTCCGGATCGAGCCGCCCAAACCCGGCCCTTTCGACGATCCGTGCGGTCTTATCTGCTGCGAGCGCTTTGCGAAATGACGACGACAGAGGATCGTTCTCCATTCCATTGGAGAATATGATCCTCAAACGGTGATCAGGCTTGCCGCTTCTTCGCGACAGTTCTGTTTTTTCGGCGACATAGACAAGGAGGCCGCGATGAATGAAGAAATCGCCTTCGTAGACTGTGATCTCTACATTGTCCTGAACCGGGAGAACCTTTCGATCTCCGGACTCGAGCTTCGACTGCATCTCGGCAAAGCCGCCTTCGAAGTGTTCGAAATCCGGGCACGGGAACATATCAGCCCGGTGGTCAGGCAATTGACGCTCTGAGGCTGGCGTCACGTTTCGGATGTTGAGAACTGCATCGTGCACGTCCAAGTCATCATCGCCGAAGATGTCGTCAAGGCTTGCCGGAACTTCCTCGTCGGCAACGTCTTCGCGCCAATCGGGCTCAGGCACACCCGGATACTCCGTTTCGGCAATGGTTGCGGTCGGTGCCACTGGATGGCCATGCCCAAGCAGCCGATTCCGGTCTGCCTCCATCATCGCAGCCGATGGACTGGTCCGAATTGAACGCCAGATCGTCCCGAGTTTCATCTCCTCAAGGTCCAGGCTGTTGTCGTCCGGAATCCGGCCGTTCGACTCGTAGAAAGCATTCACCTGCGAGACGATCTCGGCGTTTCGAGCATCCGGCGTTGCCGCCTCGCCGCGGTTCCGCTCTTTGATCTCGAGCAGCCCGAATTCATCCGGCTCGTCAAAGATTTCATCGAGAGATCGGTAGCGCGGCATACGTATCAGGCTCCCGACTGAGCAGCCCGCTGGCGTTTGGCTTTTTTCGTCTTGATGTATGCGTGAGCCTCCGCAAGGCGCTTCTCCAATGGATCCGCCGAATGCGGATTGGGTTCGCGGCCCTCCTGCGCCCGAAACCGTTTGATGCGCGGCCACAGTGTCAGCGCTTCTTTTTCAGTCATCTGGATGCGCTGAGAAATCATCGCGTCCTGGATCGTCTTCAAGAGTGGAGTGTCGAAGGCGCGCGACGCGACGTCGAAGCCTTCCTTGAACGGGTTCACGCTGTCGATCAGGTCGATATCCAGTTCACGGACATTCACGAATCGCTTCACCATGTTCATCAGGGACAGGTTCTCCGACGGCTCAGCGTCGTACTCCTCGCCCTCTTCAGCAAATCCGCCCTCTTGCGAGGCGCGTTTCGCCATGCCGATCAGGTTCATCCGCGCGGCAAGGTCCTGGCGCACGGATTCCGTTTCGTCATCCGACAGGTTCTCATAGGTCGTCTCGATGATATCCGTCAGCACCATCTGTGTGGCCACCTCGGGTGCCACGTCATCCGCAACAACGCGCCGGTCCATGGCTTGACAAGCCTTGGCGACGAGCTCGTTCATATCGTTCTCAACGATAGCACGGGCGCGAAGCGTCGGCGGTTCCATCAAGCCCCTTATACCGATATGCACCGTGCCGTCTTTCGTCGTCTCCACAGGCGCGCGGATATCGCCGTCTTCACGTCGATAGAACTTGAAGTTGGGCGCGAGCACCTGCTCCATCAGCATCGCACCCGAAATCGCCTTGAGCATGTCGTTGACCGCGTCCGCCACGACCGTGGTTTCCACGCCAGGTTCAGCGACCAGGTTGGTGAACTGGGCGTGGGGCTTGCCAGGTGCATCGCGGGTGGCGCGACCAATGATCTGGACAATCTCCGTCAGCGAATTCCGATAGCCGATGGTCAGCGCATGCTCGCACCATGGCCAGTCAAACCCCTCCTTGGCCATGCCGAGGGCAATGATGATGTCCACTTTGGCCCGATCCGCTTCGTCGTCTCGCTTGCCATCCGAGCCCTTTGCCTCCGCCTGCAACGCGGCCTTGACGCGCGAGCGCCCGTCGCCGTCATCCACGAGGTCAGCGATCTTCAGAACCTTGCCGTCCGAGGCGCGTTTCACCAAATCGAACCCGGTGTCCGGATCACGGCCCACATGCTCGCCAATCGCGCCCATGATCAAACCGACCTCGTCATGCTTCTCGCCAAAGGCTTCCGCCGATCCACGGTGCGGGATATGGATGATCGTCTTGCGGTCGGTGTCGAGCACATCGGGGATCGCCGAGATATACCGCCCCCGATAGAACGAGTAGGAAATCCCCAGCGACTTCAGGTGCTCATACCCTTCAAGCTGCTCATAGTAGCTGTAGGTAATGGACTTGAACCGCGCCTCATCCTCGGGGCGCAGAACCGGTACGCTGTCGCCCCGAAAATAGGAGCCGGTCATCGCCATCACGTGGGCCTTCTCGCGGGTCAGCAGCTTGCGCAGGATCTCCCCAAGGCGGTTGTCATCGGCTGCCGCAACGTGGTGGAACTCGTCGATAGCGATCATGCAATCGTCAAAGGCCTCTACGCCGCGCGCTTTTTCGATGGCGTCGAAGGCAAACCGGAATGTGGCATGGGTGCATACGATGACGCTGGCGTCGCTGTCTATGAAGGCCTCAAACGCCTTCACTTTTTGCGATTTCGCCATGCCGTCCTCGCCCGACAGGCAGAGGTTCCATTGCGGCTTCACTTCCCAATCGGCCCAGAACCCGTAGGAGGTCAGGTCGGTTGAGCGGAATGAACTGCCGATGGAGGTTTCGGGCACCGCGACGATCACCTTTTTCACGCCCTGGTTTTCCAGCTTGTCGAGCGCGAGGAACATCAAGGCACGGGACTTGCCCGCCGCCGGGGGCGCCTTCAACAGCAGGAACTGTGCGGCGCGTGCCTCGTAAACGCGGGCCTGCATCGGGCGCTGGCCGAGGCTGTTCGTCTTGGAGTCCGCCCCGGAATGGCCATAGGTCATACGCACAAGATCAACCATTTACGCGGCCTCTTCCTTTTTCAGCTTCTCGATCCGCGCGGCATAGAGCTTGAACAGCCGCTCCAGCCGTTCGGTATCGTTGCGGAACGGACGCCCGATGTACATCGTTTCCAGCAATTCGTCATTCTGGCGGTGCACCTCGCGCAGGTCGTCCGGCATGTCGTCGGGGTCGTACAGCTGCGCGATGGTCTTGGGGTGGTGCATGTAGCGTGTCTTGAGGATCGCGCGTGCGGACGCGTTCAGAGCCTCCAGTTGATCCTCGGTGAAGCGAGGTACAGGAAAGGTGTTCCAGCCAAGCGTGTTGGAATACCGGAAGTCCGATTTCAGTTTGCCGCAGACCGTTCCGATCCAGACCAAATGAAGGCGCGAGGCGATCAGTGCGAGGCACCATTCAGGTGCGTCGGAGATGACGTTGTTGAGGTCTGACGAAATCGTATCCGGACCAACCCTGTCTACAGGTAGATAAGGCCTGCGCTCAGACGTTACTCTCGGCACAAACAATGACGGACGACCCGGCTGAACTCGAATTTGATCGAATTCAAACGGTCGCTCGGCCATCTTCTGAGTTGGAATCTTTGAACTTGCCAGTCTGAACTGTCGTACGCTTTCAATGCGATCTCGAATTGGCGGGATCTCATTGGCGCGGGGATAGTCGGTTTCTGAAATCCACAGACAGTACCTTGTCTCGCCCCTGACGATTTCCTGAGAACCCATGTACCTGAAAATAAAGCGTTCGGCCTCTGGGTGTTCTCCCAGAATCTTTTCGCGATCTTCTATCGAGAGTATTAGACCACCGCCGTCAGCAGGCTTGTTGCCATAGTCCATGAAAGGCAGATCGAACAGGCTTCGACTTGCGGTACCGACAAAAACCTCCGGCGCGGCAACAAGATATGAATTGATGTTAGTGACTTCTGCCCCCAACCCGTCCACAAACAAGCGCTTAATAGCGTTTGATCTACGCTGAATGCCAACAACTGAACAAATCACAGCCGCGTTCGCGGCCGCGTTGTTGCGCCATTTGAAGTCCTTATGTGCGAAAAAAATCTCGAGCTGATCTTTCAAGACATGCGGCCATAGCGCAGCAACCGAGTATCCTTGGCAAATTGAGTTGGTCGCCACGAAAGCGGCCCGCGCGTCCTTGTTTTCGAGGTAGCGGGATGCTTTGAAAAACCATGCCGCAACGAAATCAAAGGCAGCATAATTCTGGACATGGTCTGCGAAGACATAAGCCAGATCAGCCTTCTGTTCCTTTGTCTGGTATGTCGACCCAAGGAAAGGCGGATTGCCTGCTATGAAGACCTCTCCTTCATCCCTCGGTGGCGGACACACCGCTCCCCAATCAAGCCGCAACGCATTGTCGCAAACGATGTTCCCGCCATCTCGCAGGGGTAGAGCTGGTGCGGTGTTTCCGAATATCTCGCCGAAGCGAGCATTGGCCTGATACTCCGCGATGAAGAGCGCCAGCTTGGCCGTCTCCGCAGCGAAATCCGTGATCTCGATCCCGTAGAAATTCGCCAGCCGCACGCCAGAGAACATCTGCGCCGATGCCCCGCCATCCAGCTGTGCCAGACGCTCCAGAACGCGCATTTCCCGGGCACGAAGCTCGCGATAGGCGACGACAAGGAAGTTTCCCGATCCGCAGGCCGGGTCGAACACCCGGATCCCCTCGATCCGTTTGAGCACGCGCGCCAGCCCCTTTCGGCTATCGGCGGCCTTCTCGATCTGCTCATCGAGATCGTCGAGGAATAGCGGCCCTAGCACCTTCAGGATGTTCGGCACCGAGGTGTAATGCATCCCAAGTTCGGACCGTTTGTCCGGATCGGCGACCGACTGGATCATGGACCCGAAAATGTCCGGGTTGATTTCTTGCCAATCGAGCTGGCAGGCGTCCTGAAGGTAGCGATAGGCCCCGCGGTCGAATTTCGGCACATCCAGTGTATCGGCGAAAAGTCCGCCGTTCACGTAGGGAAAGGCGTCAGCCCAAGCCGGCAGGTCCTGACGCTGGCCGTCGGGGAGATTCATCGCGGCGAAGGCCGACGCGATGCAGGACTGCGCTTCTTCCCCCTTATCGCCCGCATGGGTGAAGATGAGACGTGAAAACAGGTTGTCTTCGAAGATCCCCACGTCTTCTGCGAACATGCAGAAGATCAGCCGAGTCATCAGCTGGTTCAGATCATGCCGCCGTTCGGGTGTCTTCCAGTCCGGGTTCTTCTTGAGAAGCGCATCATAGAGCTTGGCCAGTCGTCCGGCCGCCTTGACGTCGACCTCGTTCTCCTCCGCCGCCTTGTAGCGCGACATGCCAGCCGCTGGCAGGAAGAACCCGAAGTGATGATGCAGGTCGGCGAACTTGATGTGCAAACTGTCGCCCGAAGCGACATGTTCGGCGGACAGGTCAACGCCGTCGGTCGCCAGAAGGATCGCCGGTTTGTGGGTGGTGGTCTTCTTGTCCGACCGGATCATTGACAGGCCCTGGTCCACCGCGCCCGGGTCGGTCACCATGGCGTAGAACTTGCGGTTCATAAGGACCGCGCCGGGCACCTTCGATTTGTTGATCGTCCCACTGCGTAGCTTTGAAACCGTGGCTTGCGGACTTCCCATGGCGGCGGCGAACGCAAACGGGAACTCGCCGCCGTCGAACGGGCGGCTTGCGATTTCTTCCAGGGCGTCTGCGATTTCTGTCGGGTTCATGTAAGGTCCGCGGATAAACTCATGCGAATCTTACATAAAACCAAGGCGAATGGCGACACGACTTTGTCCGAGTTCGCATAGGTTCTCACTCGTAGTTCGTATCAGCAGCTCTGTGAGATGTTCGTTCACTGCAGAAGCAACTCGCGTCAATGCCCGAAACCGGCAGCGCATTCACTCTGAGTGCTGAGCGCTATGGGTGTCGCGGGACAGCTCCTTGGTCAGGGTTGATCCCTTCGCCAACCGCCGCGCCAGCGTCCCAACGAACCCGCCGTACCGCTCCTTCCCCTTCGCCTTAGCCGCTGCGTAGGTGTCATCGGGCAGCGGCGGCGTTGTCGTCAGCCAGAAGCGGACGAACAGCGCCAGCGCCTCCGTCGTGATCTCCTGATCGCGTTCCAGCCGCTCGAGCGATCGGGTCAGGCGGTCCAGCCTACGGACGATCGCGGCCTCGCTCTGTTCGGCGCTGTCTGGGGAGAGGAAGGACGCCAGCGCCGCCTCGATGACTTGGGTTTTGGGGACGCGCCGCCGCGCGGCCAGTGCGTCGATTTGATCGAAGAGGGCTGCGTCGACATAGGCGGTGATCTTGGCTTTCTTCATGTCGTCACCTCACAGTTCGATGCCGTCGTCCGGATCGAGGGCCGCTTGACGCGCGACGGTGCGGAAGCGGGTCTGCATGGCACGGGCGCGTTGGGCCTCGTCGTCGGGTTCGTCTTCGAGGGCGGCGAATTCCTCTCGCGGGAACGGCAACTCAGGCGCCACATCCTCATGTTCTGGGATTTCAGGCTCTCGTCGGATGCCACCATCCCCGTCGTCAGCGGGCTTTTTCGTGGCAGCTTCTTGGGGCGGTGCGACTGGCTGAAGACTGCTCCAATCGTCTGATCCCGCAGGGCTGACGGGTGCAGATCCTCCGACGATAGGCGGCTTTTGGATTCTCGCCGTCAGTTGCGCATCGCGGAAGTACCGCACTTTTTGTGCCCGGATCGGGGCCGCACCCGACACGAGGATGATTTCGTCATCGGGCGGCAACTGCATGATCTCACCGGGCGTGAGCAAGGCGCGGGCGGTTTCCTGGCGCGAGACCATCAGATGCCCGAGCCAAGGTGACAGGCGGTGCCCTGCATAGTTCTTCATCGCGCGCAGTTCGGTCGTGGTGCCGAGGGCGTCGGATAGGCGCTTCGCCGTGCGCTCGTCATTGGTCGCGAAAGCCACGCGGACATGGCAGTTGTCCAGGATGGCGTTGTTCTGGCCATAGGCCTTTTCGATCTGGTTCAGCGATTGGGCGATCAGGAAGGCCTTGAGGCCGTAGCCTGCCATGAAGGCGAGCTGGGACTCAAAGAAGTCCAGACGTCCGAGGGCGGGGAATTCGTCGAGCATGAACAGAAGCCGGTGCTTGCGGTTGGTGTTGTGCAGGTCTTCGGTCAGACGGCGGCCTATCTGGTTCAGGATCAGCCGGACCAGCGGTTTCGTGCGGGAGATGTCCGAGGGCGGAACCACGAGGTAGAGGGTGAGCGGCCGCGCATCCGAGACCAGATCATCGATCCGCCAGTCGCAGCGCCGGGTCACGGCCGCGATCACGGGGTCGCGGTAGAGGCTGAGGAAGGACATGGCCGTGGACAGGACGCCGGAGCGTTCGTTCTCAGATTTGTTGAGCAGCTCGCGGGCGGCCTGAGCGACAACAGGATGGGGGCGATCTCCGAGATGGGCAGTCCGCATCATTGCAGTCAGAGTGGCGGCGATGGGACGCCGCGGATCGGACAGGAAGGCGGCGACGCCTGCCAGTGTCTTGTCCTTCTCGGCATAGAGAACATGCAGGATCGCGCCGACCAGAAGGGAGTGGCTGGTCTTCTCCCAATGATTGCGCCGCTCGAGCTGGCCTTCGGGATCGACGAGGATATCCGCGATGTTTTGCACGTCCCGCACCTCGCGCTCGCCGCGGCGGACCTCGAGTAGCGGATTGTAGGCGGCGCTGGCCGCATTGGTCGGATCGAAAAGCAGGACACGCCCGAACCGCGCCCGCCATCCAGACGTCAGTTGCCAGTTCTCGCCCTTGATGTCGTGGACAATCGCGGAGCCGGGCCAGGTCAGCAGGCTCGGGATCACCAGGCCGACGCCCTTACCGGAGCGGGTGGGCGCGAAGCATAGCACGTGTTCCGGACCATCATGCCGGAGGTAGCGCTTGTCGAGACGGCCCAGTACGACCCCGTCTTCCGCGAACAGCCCAGCGTCGGTGATATCCTTGGGGCTTGCCCATCTGGCCGAGCCATAGGTTGTCACATCGCTTGCCTCACGCGCCCGCAGGACGGACAGCAAGATCGCGACGGCAATGGCGGCGATCCCGCCTGCGCCTGCGATCGCGGCTCCTTCCATGAAGACGCGGGGCGCGTAGGCGTCGTACCAGTACCACCAGGTGAAGACCTGCCACGGGCGATAGATCGGCAGGCCGAAGAGGGCGGTGAGAGGCGCGCCAAGCTGGGGTTGGAACCCCAGACGAAACGCGACCCACTGCGTCGCTGCCCAGACGAAGAGCAGCGCCACGATGCTGACGATGAGGATCTGGCCCCAGAGGATCTTGGTGGCCGATGACGTGTCCTGACGGCTCATGGTGATGTCCTTTCTGTTCAGAGGCTCAGCCCGCGCCTGCGCCCGAGGCTCCAATCGATCCCGCCGCCGGGCTTCATCGTGCCTGTGACGGTCTGGCCGAGATGGCGTTCGAGTTGCGGGGTCCAGGGGACGAGCGAGAATCCGAGGCCATCGTCGATCATGGCGAAGCGACCCGAGGCGAGATCGAGGCGTTGACGATACGTCCCTGCGACGGGTTCGCCCTCGGTTGGTTTGTGGTGGGGAAGCCCGGTTTGTGTGCTGAGGTCTTGAGCGATGGTGTCCAGTTCGCGGTTGCGCAGGGTGGCCAGCAGATCGCGGGTAAAGGTGACCCGCTGACCTTGCCGTCGGGCGAGGCCTTCGGCGACAAGGCGATCCGAGCGGCGTTCCAATGCCTGGCGAACCTCTGCGCCAAATCCAGCACCGCTCAACGGTGCGCGATCCCGGGCGAGTTGCAGGCGGTCGAGCCAGGTCGCGCCATTCGCCTCGATCTGGGCGGCCAGCGACAGATCGGATCGACCGACAAGCGACAGTTGCGGTGTCCCGTCCGTCTTCCCTGTCCAAAGCCGGGTTTCGACGATGCCACCTTGCGGCGTGTCGCCGGTCGCATCGAGATTCCGGAAGCGCAGGTGATGTACGCGACCGTCAACACCGTCGATGATCGCGTAGCCGGTCCCGGCGTGGTCATCATGAAAGCCGCGTTCCACGAGCCGCCCGAGGATCGGGGCGGTGGGCGTGCCTTCGATGGCGAAATCACCCGCTGCGCGCTCCCGGTCGGCGCCCATGGCTCGGTGCATCCGTTTGATGATGTCGCCGCGCATCCCGAGCTCGCGCAGAGTGTCTTCGGCAGTCGGTTTCAACTCCCAGACGGCAGGGGCGATTTGTTCGGCCAGCCCGAGCCTCACCAGTGTCTGGGCACGCCCGATCATCAAGCGGCGCAGCTCCGGATTGCGGGGCTCCGGCGTGCCGCGCCGCAGGTCGGCGATGCCGGCATGATCATCCGCCAGGGATCGCAGGCCGCGGTCGAGATCGGTCCAGCGTTCCGCCGTGACCTGTGTTTCCAGGGCTTGGGAAATCTCCCGCTCGCTGCGGGGTCCCAGTTCCAGTTGTACGAGGTCTTCCGCGCGCGCCCGAAACCCCCGGCTGATGTAGTCGCGCGAGATCACCAGGTCGCGGCCATCATCGGCTTTGCCCCGCACGAGGATGTGCACATGCGGATTGTCTGTGTTCCAATGATCGACGGCGACCCAGTCCAATCTCGTGCCGAGATCCCGTTCGGCTCGGGCCATCAGATCCCGGGTGAAGGCGCGCAGATCTTCGAGATCGCCCGCGTCTTCCGGCGAGATGATGAACCGGAAATGATGCCGGTCGTCTTCGCAGCGCGCCGCAAAGTCATCCCGGTCGAGATCACCACGTTCAGCCCCGAACAGATCGGCATCACGACCGTCCTGGCCGACGCCGTCGCGTTGCAGGTAGCCGAGGTGCTTGGCCATGGGCGCGGAGCGAAAGCGCTTGCCCTGGTGGCGCACGACGCGGGCCTTCACGACAACGCGCCGGGAGGTGCGGGTCAGGCCCTTGGCGGTTCGGGCAAATCGTCCGCGCCCGAAAGACGTGTTGCCGGAACGCCTGCTGCCCCCGCCGATACGATAGCCGGTATGTCCGGATTTCCGCGCGGCACGCATCACCTCGTTGATGAAGCGTGTCGGTTGCTTCGAGGTTCTGCCGCCGTCGCGGATACGTCCGGAGCGGATGCGCAGGTCATTGTCGCGCCGGGTCATGGCCGCACTCGCTCGCAGAACATGCTGCCGCAAAAAATATAACTCAAAATCAGCACTTTAACTGAAGTCTTGCGGCATGCAGATTGGATGTGCCGCGCAAATCCTCGCAGAGAAACAACAGCTTGAGGTCCGCTTGCGGCACCTCTTTTATCTCGCGCTCTTTCTGTTGAGACCCTGCGCGTCGACCTTCTCCGGCACATTTCTGCGCCCGGGCATTCCAGACCTCGCCATGGTGCGATTCCGCGGATCATGGCGTTCGCCCCCGGCTGAGAGGCACGAAGATGCCATATTGAGACGCGTCTGACGTAATGCGTTGGGTGTCATCACCCGGGGTTTGACCCGCCTCAGCCGTTGCCGCGAACAGCGGGGCGTCGCGCCAGTCCTGTGTCCTTTGCGGGCGGCTGACTGCCTGCGCGACGTCGGTTCCATCGGCGATGAGGGGCGCGAGGATGGCGACGTAATTGCGGGTTTCATGCGGCAGGGCGCGCCCGGTATCAAGGTAGTTCTGGTACCGTGCAGGCCCGGCATTGTAGGCCGCAAGAAAACCGGGCGACCCGAACCGGTCGTACATCTGTCGCAGATAAGCGGTACCGGCCAGGATGTTGTCGCGTCGATCGAAGGGATCATCGCCAAACCCATAAGCTGCGCGCAACTCGGCCCAGGTGCCGGGCATGATCTGCATGAGCCCCATGGCGCCTGCGGTGCTGACCGCGCGTGGATTGCCCGCACTCTCGACCTCCATGACGGCACGAATCCACGGCTGTGGGATGCCGAACCTGCGCGAGGCTTCTGCGATATGGATGTCGATGGATTGCTGCTTAGGTGCAGGAACAGTGCGGTCTTGAGCGATCACGGCGGTCGGTGCCACGGTGATCGGCATGCAGAGGATCAGTACAAGCGCGGTCGTGACGCCCGCGTGCTGACGGCAGTGACCGCGTTCAAGACTACGCATCTGCCGCCCCTCCAAATGTCCAAAGAGGGATGGCACGTCCGAGGATCGTGTCCGCTGACAAGGGCCCGAAATAGCGTCCATCGAGGCTGTCGGCGACACCAGCAAGGAGCAGGAAAACCTCGTCCGAGCCGAGTGTGACACATCCCGTCCAACGGGGAAGCGGGCGGCCCTGTTGGTCAGCCAATGCCGCCTGGGCAACAACGGTGCCACCGATGGCGATATCGAGACCATCGCGACAGACGGTCATGCCGGAAACGGCCGCGATGCGTTTCAACAGCAAGGTATCCGCACCGACATAGCCGCGCTCAACTACCCAGGATGACAGGTCTTCCGGCAGGCGCACGGCAACGAGATCGCCCAGCGATGGCGGGTTTGACGCTCGAACGACGTAGAGGCCGATCGGCACGCTTGCTGAGGCATTCCAAATCAGACGCGGTGCGCGGTCAATCTGTGCAACTGCGAGCAGACTAAGGGACAAACCGGCCGCGAGGAGGGGAGAGACCGCCGCGCTCATGTCGTCACCATGCGGCGCTTGAGCCAGGCCGCATGCCGGGCAGGGGTGTAAGGCCGGGGTTCCAATGCCGCGGCCAGGCGGTTGTGGACGTGCCGCCAATGATCGGGACAGACATCTTCCGGTGCGATGCCATAGCTTTCCACGATGTCGACGGACCGCAGCGCGGCCTCGACCTTGGGCCAGCTGGAGAGGCGCAGCAAAAGCTCTCCGCCTGGCGTGACACAGGGCACCGTGGAGCAGGGCTCGCCAGCGCCGACGGCGCGCAGAATGTCGATCCGGCTTTCAACGGTGCCGTGGTCGTTCGACGACCAGCGGATGAGCGCGAAGATCGCGCCGGGAGCGAAGGCCACGCGCTTTTCCGTGCGCGTCAGGATGGTTTCCCCGGCCATCTGACCGAAACGGATCCAGCGCTCGATACGCCCTTCGATCCAGGTGAGGTGGACAAGTGTCTGCATCGGCTCAGCGCCCACGCCGCAGATAGGCCGGCGAAACGGCGGCATGGCGTTTGGCGGGTAGAACGCGGTCTTCGGTCTCGTCCGAGGTCGAGGTCTTCTCGCCCCTCGTGACCCAGGCCTGCAGATCGTCGACCGCATAGACGACACGCCCGCCGATTTTTGAGTACCGCGGGCCGGTCCCGTAGGTCCTGTGTTTTTCCAGCGTACGACCGGACAGGCCGAGAAAGCGGGCGGCTTCCGGGGTTCTGAGGTAGCGGGGCGGCAGTCCTTCGTTGGGGTCGGGCATTTGAGCATCTCCGGTGGTTAGGCCTCGCGACGGCGCGTCGCGGGCTGTCGGAGGTCATCAAAACGGAGAAGGGTGCCTGGGAGGGATGACGAAGATCGCGGCGCGAAAACGTCACCCCCATAGTCCAACAGGAGCGGGGCCTGATGAGGGTTCGAACTTCGGGGATTACGCGGCGATCACTTGCGCGGCTTGGAGCGCCCCGTTGGACCGCGACCGAGAAGGAGAAAGCGATAGCCTTTGGTGGTCAGATGCGTGCCATGGGCCGACAGTCGGGTGATCTGGGCCTTGAGAGAGCTGGTCTTCCAATGCTCGCGCGACACAGCCTCCGCGCCGAACAAATGCCGTGCGATCGTCTGGTAGCTCGCGCTGTGTCGGCGCGCATCGAGCGTGCGCAGTGCAAGCTGGATGCGCCGCCGCTGCTGCGCCGTCAGGGGCGGAGGGGATCGTTTGTGATGCAGCAGTTGCGCGCGGAGCGCCTCGAGCGAATTGATCCGCGCTGTCCAATGCTCGTCCAGCGGTACCAGGATGCCGAGGGGCCGATGCAGGTTCTTGGCATCCAGCACGAGCAACGCGCCCGTTTTGAGGCGCACATACATCAAGCCGTCCTGCGTTCCGATGACGGTCAGATCATCTGTATCGATACGTGTCGCCGTGGTGTCGCCGCCAGGGACCGGCACAGCATACCCGACCGCTGCCGGAGCGATTGATGGCTTCCAGAAAACGGGTGCTTTGGGTGCGTTGATGTCCGGATCAACCGGGAAATCGTAACCCCCATGCAGCCGGTGATTTCAATCCATCCCGCATTCGCGGGTAATCGGCGCGATAGTCGGAATTGCGGCGCAAGCATTCCCAGGCCAGCCCGGACAGGTCGAGACTGTCGAAATGCTTGTAAGCCGCTTCGTCTTGCCAATTTTTGGTCATGGCGAAGCTCCGCGTCAGCTGTTTCGATGGACAATGAGTATAGCTTGGTGACGCGTCAAAACGACGGCAGGACCGATTGCCCTGCGCAACCTGCGCGGGTGTTCGCCGATGTCTTACGGATAAGGCGAAGTTCAGCCAGCACCGCCCTCAAGCAGCTTGCGATAGCCGTGCTCCGTCATCCAACGAGCGCGGGCGAGGTGGCTGTCGTACATCTTTTTGGCACGCTCCGGTTCTTTGGCGGCATCGATCCCGAACAGAATCTCACTGACTTCCTGCAGGCTGGCACCGCTTTCAGCGGCATCAAACAGGCGCAAGTACAGCGTCATATGCGCGTGGTCGTAATCGGTCAGCTCATCGCTTTGTGGTGCGAGATCAGCGATCGGCGTGGTGCCGGTGGCAGACATGATTCCCCCTCGCCGTTGGGCGTTAAGGCTCATAACAGCACATCAGATTGCATGTGCAAGGTCGGATTGCGGTCAGTCAAACTGTAGATGAGTATTATAATACGTCGCACCAAAATACGCGATAGGTTCTTTACTCGCGGATGGACATCCGCGTTGTTTTTGCAAGGAATCTCAAGCACTACCGCCAACGGCGCGGGCTGACACAGGCCGCATTGGCGGCGGCGATGGATGTCGACCGCGCCCATGTCAGCGCGATGGAGCGCGGCCAACAGAACGTCACCCTGCAAACCCTGCAGCGGGTCGCAGCGCATCTGGACGTGACGCCCGCCAAGCTGATCGAAGAACACTCGGAACTCGACTAGGGTATCAGGATCACGAAATCTCTATCTGGTTTCGCAGGCCGGAATGGATAGAGGCACTGGATTGCTTGGACGGGTGAGTTTGGTTGACTGCCCGAGTTCTGTTTATCGGCCGCGCGCTTTTCTGCGCGTGATCCAGTCGGCCCCGGCATAGGTCACGGCGTGGACATGCATCTCACGGGCTTCACCGTCGACGGTAAAGCGACCACGGCCTTGCGACCTGCAGGAACTGCGCGCAGTTCGGGTGCGCTCTCGTCCCGGCAGTTGCCCTTTTGCGGCAGGTCGGTAAGGCTGGCAATAGTAGCCTCGATTTCGTCCAGTCTGCGCGCGGCGGATTGCGGGCCGGCATAGTCGATAAGCCAGCATGTGATGGCGTTGAGATCATCCGTGACCGCAGGATGGAACCGGATGCGATAGCTCACGCCTCGCGCGCTGTCTGAAGGCCGGCCCGGGCGGCGGCAAAGGCTTTCTCCGCCGAGACATAGTCGGCGCGCGGCCTGTCGAGCCGCGCCCGAATTTTTTCGGCCATCGCGCCAAGGGCCAACTCGCGTTCCTCTTCATCGCGCATCATCTGCTCCAGAGCCGCTGCCACAGCCGCGCTTTGCGAGGCGAAGACGCCTTGGCCCACCTTGTCGGTCAGGAACCGATGGTGGCGGTCGGTGAAGCTGATGGTTGTCTTGACGGTCATGCTGGGCTCCGAGTTATGACTTAGCCATATAGGCGAAGGCTTGAAGACCAACAGATTCTTCGAGGAGGACGGGTAGCGGACCTTCGCCGCTAAAGCGAACTATCCTGCAATCGAGCGAGAAGCGGACCTTCGTTTTGCAAGTTTCTGGTACCACAATGAAGTTTTTTGGCTCTAGTCCCTTATGGTTCTGATCTCGGCCAGCGTAGCTTGCCGCGGCCAACGCGCGATGCTTGTACCAGCCTAGTTTTTCCCGGCGAATGCCCAAAGAACAGGCTTGGATTGGGATCTACCGCCGACTTCCTGAATGCAGCTACCAGCTGGTAGTCTGGGGTGGCTAGCCAAGTTCGACCTTCACCTTCGTCGGTGACAATCCGATAAAGGCCGGCGGGTGGACTAGACGCGGTATCGAGCAGACGTTTGTAGTGTTCGACCGACCATTTCTGAATGCCGCCACTCAGGGCCTCCGTTCGGAACCGCGCCCACAGCGCCGCTGTGTCGGGCGTCGGCCAATCACCAGCATCGGTGTAGGTCGTGATCTTGTCAGATTCGAGCCAGGTCCGCATTTCGGCGGGTGTAACGAAGACCGGATTGGTATCTTCGATCGCGGCTATCGCGGCGCGTCTTGATGGAAGACCGGCACGGATCAACATCGCTGCCATAAACTGTGGCACGCCAGTTTCGATCGTTGCCGCGGCACCGCCCGCCACTGTCTCCGGCGACCAGCCAAGCGAAATGCGGCGGGTACGGACTGCTTCCAACGCCCAGACCAAACGATAGGTGAAGGCTTCCTCGACTGCCCGCATATTCTGCGGTCCGATCTTGGCAACATCCTCGCCGGAAACCCAGCTGCGCAGGATTTCCTTCCAATTCGCCGGCAGCGCGTTCGTCTTGTCGGGGATGAAAGGCCGCATAAACAACAGACGTTCCCCGAGACCGCAGAGGGCGTCGACAAGCTCTTCGACATCGCCACTTAGCGCAGCAACGTCGGCTCGATCTAGGAGTTCGGCTAATTCGTCCGCCATGGCATCAATGGCGAGGCCAGCCTCGAGCCCAACACCCATCGCGAAGTGTCCACGCCGCGCCTGCGTTGTAGTGGTCTTCCATATGAGATCGGCGCGCACCTCGAACACCTTCTTGTGCAATGGCGCGATGTCCTCGTCTTCTCGGGCTATCTGGCGCGCCCAAAGTGACCCTTTAAGCGCCTCGTCTAAGAGCTTCGGCAGATCGGTCCGGTCGGAATCCAGTGCTTCGATCAGCCCAAATACAGTCGCATCGAGGCGTTCGACGATTTGCGAAAGCGGTTCCTCTTCAATAGTCTCTTCTTCGCCATCGCCGTCTTCATCATTATCGTTATCAGCCTCGTACTCCGCACCAGCTGCCAAGCGCTCGGTGACTGCGGCTTCCTCCGCAGGAGATCTCCATGCTTCGCGAGCATTGGCAAGATACTCCCAAGCATCATCGCGCTCCAGAACACCCTCACGGGACAGGCGTTCAAGGATCTCCGCGACGATTTGGATAAGGCCGCTCTTCAGCGTACGGGCTTTGGCGGAAGCAACCAGCTTACGCCACTCTCTTCTCCGCCACCTGATCTTGTCGAACATCACGTGGAGGATAAGACCTTCGACATCCACGAAAGCGCGCCCCGCACGCCCGGCGACATTCGCGAACTCCTCGCCTTTAATTTTCTCGGATGCTCGATACAGCGCAGGCACCAGTAGGACGGCGGCGTTGAGGTTAAGACCCTGTGACAGCGTCGGCGATGCTACAATGACCTTCAGGACTCCCTCGGATAGCAGGGTTTCCAACTCGCGGAGAAACGGGGCCGGAAGCCGACCGTGGTGGATGGCGACGCCTGCTTTCAGGCAGGCGACAGCAGGGTGCTCTTCTCCAAGCCACTCCTTGCCGACTTCCAGGGCGCGGGCAATCGACGCCTCATCCTCCAACAACGGGTCCAGATAGCCACGCTTGCAGAGGTCCACGACCTGCTTGCCGTAGCTTTCAACCCAATTCGCCTGGGTGGAGAAGATCAGAGTCCTTTTGCCCTGGCCAGCGAACTCCCATGCAGCGAACAAGGTGAGATGCGAGTTCTTGCGCGGATAGGGCTTCTTCTCCTTTCCTCGCGCCGGCTTTTCCACGACGAACTTGTCAAGGAACGGACCGTTGTCGTCGAGGTCGAGACGGAGGAGTGCGTCCCTACCTCGCCACGTGAGCGCACCAAACCGTTGTCGGGTTGGTCGCCAGTTTGAGAGCACCGGATCGCCGGGCTCGTCGGAACGTATCCACGCAGTGAGATCGTCGAGTTCATCGCCGCTGGGAAGGATTGCTGACAGACAGACAATTCGGCGGTTCGCAGCGTCTGCGCGCCGAAGCAGGCGCTGCACCAGCGTCTCATATCGGATCTCACGTTCGCTCGGGCCGATCATGTGGCCTTCGTCGAGGACGATCAGGCCGACATCGTCGATCAGCGATGGGTCGCTTCGCAGCGCGAAATCGAGCTTCTCAGGCGTAGCTATGATGATTTCGCGGCTGCGCAATGCGTCTTCATCACCAGCCGAAAGACCGCTCGCGCCATAAAGAGAGGAGACGCTGAAGCCGAGGGGCGCGAAAGTCTTTTTGAAGGATCGCTCAGTTTGTGCCGACAGCGCGCGCAGCGGTGTGACAATCAGCACCCGGCGCGCTGATGACAGGGTCATCAATGCGGCGATTTCGGCCACCCGTGTCTTGCCCGCACTGGTCGGCAATGCGACAACCAGATCATCCGTGACGTCGGTGGAGCGCCGGGCTGCTTCGCGCTGCGATGGCCATAACTCCACCTCAGCAGTCTTCCGAGCATAGAGCGAAGAGATGAATAGCCTGCGCAGGTCCGGGTATCGTTCCTCCGTTCCTTCCGGTGGCTCGGTCGGCAAGTTTTTGTGCAGAGAATGCTGCCACAGATCATCGATAAGGTGCCGACAAAGGTTCGACATCCACCACAGGGGTACATTCTCCGCATTGTCTGCAAGACTGACTGCGGCGTCGAGCAACACCCTTGCTGTCTCGATCGGCTCGGTGTCGCCCGTCTCAAGTGCGAAATCAAAATACGCCAGCGCCCGGCAGATCGTCGTGTTGAGGATGGTCGACAGTACCTCATCGACATCGGGCTCGTCACCCCGTAGCGCCTCGGCGATCTGCTCATCCTTGTGAGCGTCGTCGTCCAGCCACTCACGAACGAAGCCACGCAATTGGCTGAGATCGCGCAGGATCAGATGTCGGATCGCTGTTTCGCCGGGTGAGGTGTTGAGATCGCCAGCGGTCTCATTGAAGAGCGAATAGGCAACGGCTGAAAATCCGGCGAGATGATATGCTGCGGCGGCGATGGTGCGGCGGAAGCCCCGGTCTGGCGACTCAGGATCACCATTGCGAACAAGGGCTTCGAAGGCGTTCGCAGCGCGCTCGAACGCCTTGCTGGTCAATTCCGAGGTGCCGGCCAAAGCACGCAAGGCCATAGCGCCACGAAGCAGGGCGAAGCCGTGTTCAGCGAGATCGGTTTCGATCGTGGTGCCGAGCTGCGGCGCATTCGGCGGCAGCACACCGTTTTCGCGCATCAGTGACCAGGCTGTGCCGCGATACAGGAGGCGTCCGAGTATACCATCGGCGGTCGCGGTCGTCAGGAAGGTGGTCAGTTCATCAACCGACTCCACGGTCTTCCGCCTCCTGGTAAATGGCTGCGATGAAGTCTTGGTGGTCTTCGATGTGAATATTCACGACATATTGGTCGCGATTGGTGCCCGCCGCCTCGAGGTCCTTTTTCAACGAACCGTGCGGACCGTTGCCCGACACGGTGAAAAGCATGTGATCGATGCGATCCGCGCGGAGAGATTTAATGCCTACTTCATCGCGAAGGCTGCGGCCCAGTGTATTGTCGTCCGCATCGTCGCTCTCCAGCAAGCGGTTGGCAACGAACAGCAATGAGTCGGGTGTGCAGCGACCGCTATCGCGGTTGAGCACCTTGCGAGCGCTCTTAACTGTAGACTTGCCGAGCACCTTGTTACTCTTGGCTTCGCCTTTCAGGAGCCAGAGCTTCTCGCCTTCGCCGTCATACCCGGCGCCGATGAAGTCGTCGCCACGCATGGCCATATTGCGGCCGTCCTTATAACGGAGACGACGCACCGGAACACGGAGACCAATCTCCTCTTCAACTAGCTCGGTCGCCAGAATTTCGCCAAGATCGCCTGATCGGCCCCTAGAAGTCTGCGGCATCGCCTCGCTAAGTATCTCTGCGGCAACCTTGTATCCGAGGCGATCCACGTCCTCGGCAATGCGCTCCAAGCGATCGTAATGCGACCGGATCGTTTCTGCCAAGTCATCGTGGATCTCGTCGCGTCCACCGTCCTTCTCGACATAGGTCCAGAAATACTTGCGGTTATCTTGCTGCTTGGTTGGCACACACCATCTTTTGTAAAGCTTCAAATAGATTCCTCGCTCGATCTATCGTCACCCCTAGTCCGACCGAGCCAAATACACTGGGCTGAGGTCGTTTAGTTCCGCGCATGTCGGCCTATATCTGCCAAGAGGCAACAATCCATCTGATTCTGAAAGAGTTGTGCTCGGGGCCCTACAATGGTCACCTCCGATACGTCGCCTAAAAAATTGGCTTGAGGCCTGCGGCACCTTGGACCGGACTAAGGTTGAAGCTACCATTTTGCAGGAAAGAACAGGGTCGGCTGATTTGGCAATATCAACCGATCCTTGACCGATATCTGCGTGCCAGCCCGCTTTGGTTTACCCTTCGAAGACAACACCTCCAATTCACGTGCATGCGCTAATTCCGACAGGACTTGAAAAATATCCTCATTGGTCCCTGCCGTGCGGTTCCCAATCTCGGACAACAGACGTGATACCTCTAATTCCCCGCCGTTCATTATTCGGTGGACTTCCGAAGGCAGCGCGTTGACCAACTCTTTGTTAAGAGTGGTTCTGTCCATATCGGAGAAGTTGAACAGCGAGTCGCAACTTTCCTTCAGTCGAGTGTCGTATCCGAGGTTAAACAACCCGCCAGAACCGACATGGGTGAAGCTGTTCTGCTCCTGCCAGTGAACGCCGAGCATCTTATCGCGCGCCGCTTGATGCTGCGACAGGTGGGCGAGCATCATCCAGCGGTTATCCGTTCGGGACCACAACATGAACGGCGTGAAGAACTTGGCTCCGCTGTTTTTGTGAATGTGCGCCATCAACGCGCGCTGCGTGATCGCGCGGCCCATACTTTCATCTTTGCGCTGCTGCCAATCAGCAATGAACCGGGCATCAATACCAAATTGCCGGTACAGCAAGAGGTCCGCTGATGTGTCTTGCAAATAGTTCAGCAGGCTATCAATCGCGAAGTTGAGCACGACCTCCGCGCGGTCCAGCGACCTAAAAATGGTCTGGATCGCCGACATCGGCACGTCGGAATATCCGAACTGATCCAAGAAGAAGATCGAACGCCCTTTGCGCTGCGTTGCCGTGATTTGCTGCATGATGGTTGGCAGGTGATCTACAAAGGTTCCTTCGAAGATTGTAATGCGCGGATCGTCGGCGGCGTATCCTCGGCCCAGCATTTCCCGACGCAGCGCTGCCACATGTTCCGGTTCATCATCGACAAAGATGAACCGGGCGTTGATCTCTAAAGGCTTCTCTCGCCCTTCGTTCAGTCTAACCGCTGCGTCCTCGACAGCGTTGAGCAGTACCAGCGGACTGCCTGCCCGTGTTTCTGCTCCATCCGAGTAGGCGCCGCCGCCGCTGAAGCCATCAACCAGTGTGATGTTGAGACGGTCCTGCGCCGGGTTGCGGACGACCGTATCAAAGTAGACGTCTAGGTAATTCTTGAGGACGTTGAGTTTGCGCTTTGTATGTTCTTCGATATGCGGCAGCACACCGTCTGGTCCCCAGATGAAGTTTTTCGCCATTCGCACCCTAACCCGTTAATTCTGCCATTATTGCCTCGGGCACGATCTGCCACGGGAACCCGTTCCATTCCTCGCCCTCAAGCAGTCGTCCACCTGCCTTCGGACGAGGCCCACCCCACTGCTTGAAGAAGAAAGCCACATCGTAACGCTCGCAGGCAATTCGCAGTTCGGTCGCCCATGCAGGCTCCATTGGTCTTGCTCTTGGACCACTTTCGCCGCCGACAATCGCCCATGCGATGCCTGCCAAATCAACTTCGCCAATTGGCCCGAGAAGTGGTTCAAAAGATATGAACCGCGCGTCCGAATTGATCTGGCGCAGGTGCTCGATGCGGCCTTTGTGCGCGCTATCTTCGACCGAGACACCGAGCCAGATATGCGATGGGACACGTCCGCCCTCATACCGTCGTTTGACGTAATTTCGCATCAGTGACGACCGCTTGGTCAGCACCTGATAGACGTGCCAGTTCGCGGCCTCCATCGCATCGAACACCGCATCAATGTGCGCCTTCGGAATGTCCTTGTGGAACAGGTCGCTCATCGAATTGACGAAGATCATCCGCGGCTTCTTCCAACGGGTGGGTTGTCCCAGCCTCGACGGCCAAAGGCGCAGGTCAAAGCCCTGTTCATACGGATGCCCTTCAATTCCGCGCCAGCGTTCCGCAAACCGCTCTGCATAGCAGTTGTCGCAGCCGGGTCCGATCTTCGTGCATCCCGTCACCGGGTTCCACGTCGCATCCGTCCATTCTATCTCAGATTTCTGTGCCATGCCTCGCATCCTGTTTTTGTGGATAACTCTACGCCAAGGTGCACAAAAAGGGAACATCCAAATCTGTTCGAGTCGGAGACAGTGCAATGCACGCGTGGTCGAGATGATTGATCGACAGATGCATGGCTTACTGTTCGGTACACGCTGCGGTCATCGAGGCCAGCATCTCGCGATAGCAGCGAATGTCTCCTTCAGCGAGCCGCAGGGCAGCATGCGATCTTCGAATCCAGGTCCGGTATAGGCCGGACCCGTTGCGGTCAAGTATAACCGCGAGTCGCTCGCGGTCAGCACAAGATGAGTAAAGGGCACCCCGCCCGGTGATCCCGGGCGGGGCGGTCTGCTGTCAGTCGCCGTTGCGGCGGGTGTTGGGGCGTGACCAGATGAGGCTGAAGGTCTCTTCGCCGCCTTCGATCACCGTGTCGTCGAAGAGGTTGGCGTAGATCGGCTGGGTGAAGCTCGGGTCGTCGAGCTTGAGGCTCAGGTAGTCGCGGCCCTCGGTCGAGCGCTTGGACCAGGCGGCGCCGATCTCGGCCCGGCCGACGAAGACGCGGTGCGAGGGGGCGTTGTCGTTCGGGGTGCTGTCCTCGGGGACGATGCGGACGGCTTTCGCCTGCACGCTCAGGGTGACGATTTCTCCGACGTATTCGCTGCCGGTCTTCTTGAAGGTTCCGATGGTGGCCATGTCATTTCTCCTTTTGGCTTGTCCGAGCCCGCGCCCTTCGCGGCCTCGATGGCGATCGTCAGGACCGGGGCGATCCGCCGACGCAGCCCCTGTGGCCCGCAACGCTAGCGGAGGACGGCAAGGCCGGTCTTTCTTGTCCCGCGAGGAATGGCGGACCCGATATTTTTCGGGGGCGCCAGGGGAAGAAAGTCCGGACCGGCCGTTGCGGCCTAGGCGGTCGAGGCGTCAGCCGATCCCGGTCAGATCAGCCGCTGAGAGGCCCGCAAGGGACGCGTGGCGTCATGCCATGGGAGAAGGGATGACTGGCTACCTTTGGACCGCGCAAGACCCGGGCAGTGGAGGTCGTGCAAAGACAGGTTTTAGCGTGCAGGCGGAAACAGTGCATGTCCCGGACGTGCCCCATGATTCCGCGAATACCCCTCGCACCGTGCGTGCGTTTGTCTGCCGTGATGTTCGGTCTGCCGGCGACCCAAGTGCATGCGCGACCGGGGTCATGCGCCATGACGTGGGTCTCAGTGATCTGGCTTTGCTCAGCCGGTCCTGCCGAGCCGCAACGCTGTGGTAAAGGCGAAGATCGAGACCTGTTGCCTCAATCGGTTGCGGTGCACGCTGACGATTTGGCCTACAGCGCGCAGCGGCGCAAGCTTCACAGGGCGTTCAGTGTTCGTCGAAAGACCTGTGTAGGTGCGGGTCGGACATGGCGTTGACCTCGGACCAGCCCGATACCCGCGCCCATGCGGTCCCACCCACGACCAGCGCCCCCAGCCAGGACAAGAAGGTGATGGTGACTGCGCCCGCGCTGCCGAATTCAGCAAGGCCTTTTGCGGCATGAAACCCGGCGATTCCGGCAGGGATCGCGTAGATCAGGCCGATGGCAAGTTTGATGGGGATGGAGCGGATGCGGTCGAAGGCGAATTCCCCCAGAGCGGCGACCAAGCCGCCTATAGAGAGGCCCGCAATGATCGACAGGAAGACGCCTTGGCCCGTTTTATAGAGATACATGCCGGACGTCAGGCCGATCGCGAAGGGCAGGGCGTAGACGGCCAGGTTGAACAGGATCCAGCAGAGGGCACCAAGGCCGAACAGCGCAAAGAGGGTGGAGACAAACATGAGGCACTCCCGTCGAGAACAAGGATCGCGCCGCCACCTCCTCCATTGGCACGGGCAGATCATAGCAGAAGACGGCCCACCCCGGGAGAGTCCAGGGCGGGCATCGGCGGAAATCCGGTCATGCCGATGGTGGGGCTTTCGGACGGAAATCGAAGAGCGGAATGCCCATCGTACGGGCTTTGTCGGCGAGGTTTTCGGTGATGCCGGAGCCCGGGAAGACGATGAGCCCGATGGGCATGGTGTCGAGCAACCGGTCGTTGCGCTTGAACGGGGCCGACTTGCCGTGCCGCGTCCAGTCGGGTTTGAAGACGATCTGCGTCACGCCGCGCTTGTTGGCCCAGGCGGCGGCGATGCGTTCGGCCCCGCGTGGCGCGCCGCCGTGCAACAGGACCATGTCGGCATGTTTCGCGTGGACGCGGTCGAGGGCCGCCCAGATGGCCGTGTGATCGCTGCAATCGAGCCCGCCGCTAAAGGCGATCTTCGTGCCTTGCGGCAGCAGCGGTTCCAGATCGGCGCGGCGTTTCGCAGCCAGGTGGTCCCGGCTGTCGATCAGCGAGGCGGTCATCGTGCGGCGGTTCACATGGCTGCCGGACCTTGGGTGCCAGGTCTGGCCGAGATGGGTCTCGAAGAGATCTGCCGCGAGATCGCGCATGGCCTCGTAGGCGTTGCGCCGTTCGAGCAACGTGATGCCCTCGGCGATTAAGGTCTCGAGCTCAACCGAGCGGACTTCGGATCCGTCCTGCTCGCGTTGCGACCGCTTCTGCGCCTGTTCGTTGGTGTCGAGGTCGCGGCCCGTGCGCTCGGTCGTGCGGTGGAAGAGGTTCGTCGTGGACCAGAGCAGGTCTTCGAGGTCGGGCTCCAGACGGGTATCGGAGAGAGTTGAGACGAGCGCGTCGAAGATGTCGGCGACGGCGGAACGAATGGCGTCGGGATCCGGCAGGGGACGGGGATCGGGCTCGTCGGTGAAGGGGCGCCAGCCGTAGAGCTGCAGTTCCTCGAGCACTACGGCCGTGGAGGATCGGGTTTGAACATGGGTCTCGGTCATGATGTCGTCTCCGCTTTTGAAGACCGCGCCTCTCGCGGCCTTCCCGGGAGACGGAAAAGCGGGGGCCGGGCGGGTCTGCACCGCCGCGCCTGCGGCGGCCGAAGCGAAGCGGAGGACGGCTTGCCGTTGCGGGACCGGCCGGGCTCTGCTCCGTCTCGACCGCTCTCGGAAGGCCGGAAGGCGTGGCTCTGATTTCGGAGGCACTGACCGGAGATATCGTGCCCGATCAGTCGAATGCGAGATCGAGGAGCACGGCAGCGTCCTCCGGCGCCAGTTGCGGACGCAGTTGCGCGCGCAGTTCGTCGAGGCCGGTGGCGCGCAGGTCGTCGTTGAAGTCGCCGAGACGCGGAGAGAGGCGGATAATGTCGATCTGGGAACAGCCGGCATGTCGTTCCATCTGCTCCGCAGCGGTCACGCCTGCCGGATCGGGATCGACGGCGATGTAGAGGCGATGCAGACCCATGGGCAGCTTGAGGGCGGCGAGGTGGTTGGCGGACAGAGCCGCGACGCATGCCATCCTTGGTAGCGCGAGGTGCAGGGAGATCATGGTCTCCAGGCCTTCGCCGACAAGCAGGACGCCGTTCGGTTCGCCAATGCGAAAACCGTGGCCGAGGAGATTGCCCATGGCCTTGCGCGGTGGACTGACAGGGGCCTTGTCCGCTGTGGCGGGGTCAAGCCAGGTGCGGTGCAGGCCGGTAAGCCGTCCGTCGAGGTCCGTCACCTTGGCGAGCAGGGCGGGCCAGGTCTCGGGTGGATTCCCAGACCGGTGTTCCTCGCGCCAATAGTAGCACCTCGGGTGAAATCGAAGACTGTCGAGATGCCCTAGTCCCGTGAGGCCGCGTTTTGCGAGATATCGTTCGGCCAGCGTGCCTGAAATCGGCTCGCCGATAGCCCAGAGCCGCCGCGCGGCCTCGGGTGAGCCGCGAGATGCTGGCAGATTGGCGGCGCGGTGCCTGTCCGTCTGCGGCAGGCTGAGAAACCGGCGCGCTTCGTCCAGCGTGTCCCTCAGCGTGGTGATCCCCTTGTTCAGGGCGATCAGGTCCAGAAGGTCCCCATGCTGCCCGGTTGCTGAATCGGTCCACTTGCCAGCTGCGCCGGGCCCGGAGGTCGGACCCGACAGCCGTACATAGAGGCTGCGACCGGGCGTATTCTGCACGTCACCGACGATCCAATACCGGCCCTGCTTGCGGCCGTTCGAGAGGTAGTGGCGGCAGACGGTCTCCGCCTCCTCGGCAAGGCGGCGGGCGATGTCTGCGGCGAGGCTGTGCATGCTCTGTGCCTCCTGTCGTGGATAGAAAAAGGGGCCCGCCATTTCTGGCGGACCCCGGCTGCCGGAACTCGGGGGGAAGGAGCTCCGACCTGCTCGAAGGTCACTCGGCGGCAGTTCGGGCGAAGGCGTCACCGGCGACGGGATCATCTTCCTCCATGGGGTCGGAATCTCCGATAGCCGGTTCGCCGCCGTCTTCCGCCGATTGCGCTTCGCCGCTGTCAGGATCGTCGTTCGAAGGCTCTTCATCCGCGGTGTCCGCATGGTCGACCAGTTCGATCTCCGGTGCGTCCTCTTCCGGCAGCGGCGGCGTGCGCAGCGGGTCCGGCAGCCAGCCGGTACCGACGAGCAGGTCCTCTGCGGCCATCACCATCTCGGCCTTCTTCAGCCCGGCGATCCTGTCAGCGGCGTCTTCGCCTTTCGCCTCGCGCACGGCCTTGAGGATGCGCGCCTTGGTCACGCGGCCGAGGTAGCTGTCGCCCGTCGCCGTCCAGCCCGCCTTTGCCATGTCGAGCCCGACGGTCCCGGCCAGCACATCCGCGTGCGCGATGGCCCGCGGTCGGCGCTGGTAGGGGTCGTGGACGGCGTTCACGCTCATCGCCACGCAATGGGCGAAAAGCGCCTCGCGGCTGCAGCTGTCGAACTCGGTCAGGGCCTCCCAGAGGTCCTCGGGTGCCTTCGGCAGGTTCCGTGCCCAGGTCTCGTGACACTGGTCGATGGCCTGCGCGTAGGCCGTGTCGCCGAGGCCCGGCACCTGCGATCCGAACCCCGCGTTGCGCGGTTCGATCTCGACGCAGCTGTCGACGGCGTAGCGATAGAAGAGCCGCAGGACCATCGCGTGCAGGGCCGCGAGGAAGGCGACCTGCGGGTCCTGGGCCAGGGCGTTGCGCAGCGCCAGGGTGCGATGGGCCGTCAGTTCCATCACGAGGCGGTCGGAAAGCGGTTTCAGGCCCTCGTCCTCTTCTTCGTCGTCCGCCGCGGATGTGACGGTGTCATCGGTGTCGGCGACCCGTGCCGCTTCCGGTACAACCTCGCCGGTGTCCTCCACCTCCTCGACAGGCTCATCCTCGGGCCGGACGTAGCCGCGCTCGACCCGCAGCCGCCCGGAACTGTCGATGCTGACGAAGGCTCCTGCCAGCGCGAGGTCGTCGGCCTCGTACCGGATCGGACGCGCCTCGAGGGCCTCCATCGCCTCCTCGATCTCGCCCAACCGGGCATCGACATCGTCAGGCAACTCGTCGGCCTCTGCATGTTCGGCCTCGAGCGCGTCGTATTCAGCCTTCAGCGCCTGGTAGCAGGCCTCCTCCTCGTCGCTCATCGGCACCGCCTCGCCATGGACCCGGCGCATCCCGAAGCTGTAGCCATAGGGGAACTCGGTGTCGACCTCGACCCATTTCCAGCCCTCGCTGCGCACCGTCTCAGCCTCCTCGGCGAGTTTCTCGCGCACCATGACGTCGAGCAGCGCGGCATCCTGCAGCCAGCCGCCGTCGTCCTGCTGGAACAGGTCGCGCAGGATTTCGCCCCCTGCCTCGACGTAGTCGTCGAGCCCGACGAATTGCGCCCGCTTATCCGACGCCCGCACCGCACCCTCGGTCAGCATGCGGCGGATCTCGTAGGGCTGCCGCGAATAGTGCCGCTGCAGCGCCTCCCAGACCTGCTCCTGCCACGCGTGATCGGGGTTGACCGTGAAAGCCATGAGCTGGTCGAGCGTCATCTCCTCCTCGGCATAGGAATCGAGCAGCGACGGCGCGACGGCGGCGAGCTTCAGCCGCTGCTTGACCACGCTGGCCGGGACGAAAAAGGCCGCGGCGATTTCCTCCTCGGTGCGGCCTTTCTCGCGCATCGCCTGGAAGGCGCGGAACTGGTCGAGCGGATGCAGCGGCGCGCGCTGGACGTTCTCGGCGAGGCTGTCTTCCTCGGCCAGCCCGTCCGTGCGGATGATGCAGGGCACCAGCGCGGTCTTGTTCATGCGCTTCTGCTTGACGAGCAGTTCCAGCGCCCGGAACCGCCGCCCACCCGCGGGGATCGTGTACATGCTGGTCTCGGCGCCGCTGTCGTCCAGCACGGGCCGCACGGTGATGGAGCTGAGCAGCGTCCGCCGCGCGATGTCTTCGGCCAGTTCTTCGATCGACACGCCCGCCTTGACGTGGCGCACGTTCGACTGGCTGAGCATCAGCTTGTTGAAGGGGATGTCGCGCGAGGCGCTCAGGGTGATCTTCTGCTGCTTGGTCATCGGGATATCTCCGCGACGGGCCAGCCGGGAGCCTCTCTCCCGACCTCCAAACCCGTCACGGAAAACCCGGCACCCCTCTTACTCTGGAGGCACCGCATAGGTCATATGAACTTGCAAATCAATCCATATGGCCCTATATCATCAGTCAAGCTAGGAAGGAGCGCCAACACATGGAAAACGTTGTTCTGGAACGTCCTGCGCCGGATCGGCAGGGGGTCGCGCTCAAGGCCTTCGCTCGGATCGCGGACGCCTGGTCGCTCACCCTGCGGGAGGCGGCGGCGCTGGCGGATATGTCGGACTCGACTTGGAAGCGGGCGAAGAAGCCCGATTTTGCGGGGGATTTGACGCGGGACCAGATGCTGCGATTGAGCGCGCTGATCGGCCTCTACAAGTCGCTCGAACTCTATTTCAACGAGCCGATCTCGCGGAACTGGGCGAAGCTGCCGAACCGGGGCCCCGAGTTCGACGGAGCGCGGCCCGTGGACGCGATGATCGAAGGGGGATTGCCCAAGATCCTGCGCGTGCGGGGCTATGTCGATGCGCTGCGGGGCGGGGTTTGAGGATCACGTCGGTCAATGACCGCGCCCTTGTTCGGCTGATTTCAGAGACCCATCATAAGCCCCCAGTGCTGCGGGGGCTGGTGGATAGCGACGCTGAGGCGGAGATCCTCGCCGAAATCGAAAGCGAGACCAGTGCCCGCCTGATCGCCGAAGCGCAGGGCAGTCCCGCGCTCGACCGCCGAGAATTGGCCTTCGCGCGGCGGTCCCATGACCTGACCCTCTACGGGCAGAGCCATATCAACGCGGCCTTCACCTACACGCGACCCTCGGGCAACCGGTTCAACACCGGCGAGCGCGGCGCGTGGTACTGCGCCTGGGACATGCTGACGAGCGCGCAGGAAGTTGGGTTTCACCGGACCCGTGAATTGGGCTTCATCGGCAGCTACGAGGACGAGGCACGCTACGTGGAACTGCTGGCGGATTTCATCGGGGATTTCCCGGATCTGCACGGGGAGGCGCATCCGGCGCTCGATCCGGTCCCCGAGCGGGGCTACCCGGCTGGGCAGCGCCTTGCCGCGGATCTGAGATCAGAAGGGTATCGTGGGCTGATCTATCCATCCGTGCGTCACCCGGGCGGACGCTGCTTCGTGGCCTTCGATCCCGGGATCATCCAGAATGTCCGCCCGGGCGCGAGTTGGAAGCTGGTCTGGCAAGGTGCACCCGAGTTCACGATCGAGGGGCTATAACGCCCCTCGAAACCATCATTCAGTACTTGAGATTATCCCGATAGGGCGTTGATGCTCATGTGTATTATATGCAATCAGGCTTTCTCCAACAACACCTTCGCCTTGCCCTCCATCACCAGCCGCGCATCCTGCTGCGGCTTCGACCGGGCCACCGCGGTGATCCCCTGCACGAAGTCGAAGACGCTCTCGGGCGGGCGGCCTTCCTCGGCCAGCACCGTCTCGACGATCCGCCCCGTCTCCGCCTTGGAGAACCCGCGCTTGCGCAGGAAGTCCTGACGGTCCTCGTCCGACCGCGCGACGATCTTCTCCCGCGCCGCGCGGATGCCGTCGATGAAGGGCGCGGGCGAGGACTCGGCGAAGCGGCTGAGCGCCGGGGCGGCCTCGTGGGCAAAGCGGGAGGCGGCGTATTTCGAATGCCGGATCGTGATCTCCTGGAAATCCTCGACGCCCCAGAGGTTGCGGTTCTGGCACACCGCGCGCAGGTAGAAGCTGGCGATGCCGAGCGTTTTGGCGCCCACCTCCGAATTCCAGCAGTAAAACCCCCGGAAATAGAGGTCGGGCGAGCCGTCGGGCAGCAGCCCCGCCTCGATCGGGTTGAGGTCGTCGACGAGGAACAGGAACACATCGCGATCCGAGGCATAAAGCGTCGTCGTCTCCTTCGTCACATCCACGCGCGGGTTGTAGATGCCGGTGGACCAGTCGAGCACGCCCGGCACCTTCCAGCGCGTGTCGCCGGCGCCGTTGCCCGCGATGCGCTGGACGGCGGAGACCAGTTCGTGGTCGTAGATGCGGCCATAGTCGGGGCCGGTCACTGCGCGCAGTTCCGTGCGGCCATTCGCGACCTCCATGGTCTTGATCTGCTCGGCGCGGTGGTTGGTCAGCCCGTATTGCAGGTTGATCCCCGCCAACGGCGCGGGCAGTTGGCGCAGATAGGCGGCGGGCGCACCGACGAGGCTCGAGAGCTGGCCAAAGGACCAATGCGTCGGCGCGATGGGTTCATCCGCACCGGGCAGGACCAGCCCCAGCTTTTCCGGGTTGTCCCGATGCGCCTCGACCCAAATCGCGGCGCTCTCGACCGTCTGCGTCCGGCTCCGCTCCGCCCGGCCCTTGACCGAGGCGAACAGATCGTCGAGTGACAGATATCGCTCGTCATCCGGTCGAGAGAACCACTCGGACGACACGCGATCCACGTTCGTGCCGCGCGACACATCCACCTTGTAGCCGCCGCTGATATCACGCCCGGCATCGATAATTTCGGTATTCATGGGTTTTCTCCCGCGACGGGCGGCCGAAAGCCTCTCTCTCGACCTCCAAACCCGTCACGGGCCGGGACGGTACCCCTCTGACTCTCAGATCATTCGGCCGCGAGGTTCCCGGACGGGAATGGCGCGCGCGAGGCGGCCAGCCGATGCAGGGCTTCGGGCCTGATATGTGTGTAGCGGCGCAGCATCTTCCAGTCTTTGTGACCGGTGACGAGGGCGACCTGTTCGATGGCGAAGCCTGCCTCGAAGAGCCGGCTTGTGCCTTCGTGGCGCAAATCATGGAAATGCAGGTCTTTGACACTGACCTCCACGCAGGCGCGCCGGAAGGCCGTCCCGACCGACTTGGAGTTGTAGGGAAAGATCCGCCCGTTGGTGTGACCCAGATGCCTGGCCTGTTCAGTGACCAGTGCCCAGGCATCGAACCCGGTGGCTGCGAAAAGGGGGATCCGCTGGTCGTTCCCGGTCTTGTTGCGCGGGTCCTTCCTGTCGCGGATCAGGAGCATCCGACGGTCGATGTCGAGATCGCTCCATTCGACCCGGCAGATCTCGTCCAGCCGCATGGCCGTGGCCACCGCGAACTTCACGATCCGCGTCATCGGTGTCGTCAGGCGTTCGTTGTCATCGAAGCAGCGGAATAGGCGGTTCAACTCGTCCGTACTAGGACGCCGATCCCTCTCCGTGCCCTTGCCGATCAGTCCCAGCCGCTTCAGCGCGACACGCGCCAGATCGACCGGCTCCGGGGAGATATCGAGGCCATGCACGGCCGCCGCATGGGTGACGATCATCTTGATCACGCCAATATCGATCCCGAGCGTCACCGGTCCCGCACCTTGCTCCGCGCGCATCTTGCCGTAGTCGATCAGCTTCTGCCGATCGAGGTGGCCGATCTTCTCCTTCCCGAGATCGCGCTTGAGCGTCGTGAGCGTGGCGGCCTTGCTGCGACGCGGCGGTTTCCCTACCTCGCACATATCGGCTATATGAAGGTCGATGAGGTCGCCAAAGGTCTGAAGGCGGGAGACGGACGACTTGTTCGGCGCCAACCCCTGATCCACCCGGGTCTCCGCTTGGCGGGCCCAGCGATGGGCGTCGTCGCGACGTAGAAACGTCTCGCTCGCGTAGCGGCCCTTTCGTCTGATCTGAACCCGGTAGGCACCGGAGGGGAGCTTGGTGATGGAGGCCATTTTCGTGTGCGCTGTGTGTGCAATGAGTCGTCGTAGAGGGGAAAATTCGGGGATATTGGGGCGTATTCCAGCGTAGCAGCATCCGCCGCCAACAAATTGAAGATACACAAAAAATGCAAGTAAATCAACACGCTAGATTATCCTGTGCCCCTATGATGGACTGGACCGACCGCCATTGTCGGTACTTTCACCGGCAGATCAGTCGGCATGCGCTGCTCTATACCGAGATGGTGACGGCGCCGGCGTTGGTGCGGGGTGGGGCGGTGCATTTGCTGGACTTCAGCCCGGAGGAGCATCCCGTTGCGTTGCAGTTGGGCGGGTCCGATCCACATGAGCTGGCGCAGGCGGCGCGGCTTGGGGCCGAGGCGGGGTATGACGAGATCAATCTCAACGTCGGCTGCCCGTCCGACCGGGTGCAGTCAGGCACGTTCGGTGCGGTGCTCATGCGGTCGCCCGCGTTGGTGGCCGAGTGCGTGTCTGCAATGAAGGCGGTTGTCGACGTGCCGGTGACGGTCAAGTGCCGGATCGGGGTGGACGATCAGGAACCGGAGGATGTCCTGCCGGATTTCATTGCGCAGGTGCGGGATGCGGGCTGCGATTACCTCATCGTTCACGCGCGCAAGGCGTGGCTGCAAGGTCTGTCACCAAAGGAGAACCGGGATATTCCGCCGCTGGATTACGATCTGGTGTTGCGTATGGCGGACCGGTTTTCCGACCTGCCGATGTCGATCAACGGTGGCCTCGACACCCTCGGCGCGGCAGAGGCGCTGATCGCGCGCGGCATGACCGGTGCGATGATCGGGCGCGCGGCCTATCACCGGCCGTGGGACATCTTGTCCGAAGTCGATGCGCGCATTTTCGGCGCCAAACCTGCGGTACGAAGCCGGGAAGAGGTGATTGACCGGATGCGCCCCTACATCGCCGCGCATCTCGAGAGGGGCGGCAAGCTGCATCAGATCACGCGGCACATGCTGGGCCTTTATGCGGGCCAACCGGGCGCGCGGACGTGGCGGCGGGTGCTGTCCGAGAAAGCCAACCGCCCGGATGCCGATGCGACTCTTCTCGATGAGGCGCTGGACCGGATGCAGCAGCCGGACACGCTGGCGGGCTGAGCCGGTGGTGACGGGCTGGCCAGAGGCGGGATATCTCCGGTTTGGCTGGAACGGCGAAACCTATCGCTGGTCGCAAGCCGCACGGCAGATCGCCCGCAAGGTCGCCGATGATGCGGCGATGCAAGCCAAGTGGTTGCAATGCGAGGGCACATGGTTCGTCGGCGTGGATGCCTTGCCCACCGCGGCGGACGGGTCGATTGGCGGCGTTTCCCTGCCGCGACCGGTGCGGGACCGGATCGGCCCGCGCACCGATCTGCATCCGGCCCAGCTTTCGATCACCTATCTCGGCTATCCGCGCCCGCGGGCCGGGGAAAGTGCTGCGGCGTTCCGCTACCGGCGCGACAGGGACGCGGCGCATATGGACGGGCTTCTGGCCGAGGGCACCCCGAAACGGCGCTTTATGCGCGAACGGCACGACTGGATCCTTGGCCTGCCGCTCACCGAAACATCGCAGGGGGCGAGCCCTCTGGTGATCTGGGAGGGCAGTCACCGGATCCTGCAAGACGCGATGATCTCGGCGCTGGGCGATTTCGACGAAGACCTCTGGGCCCGGACCGACGTCACCGAGATTTACCAGGACGCCCGGAGACGCGCGTTCGCTCAGTGCCGCAGACGACCGCTCTTTACACGGCCAGGCGAGGCGGTTTTACTCAATCCGTTCCTGTTGCACGGCGTCGCTCCCTGGCAAGCTGCGGCAACGGCCTCTGGGGATGGGCGTATGATCGCGTATTTCCGGCCGGAATCGCGTGAATCAGGGTCGGACTGGCTGCGGCAAAAATAAGGCAGCGCCACATTCCACCGACCGATCCCGAACAATGCGGGCGGATCGGGAAGCACTGTGGCACATTCCCGGACAATACCTTGAAAAAGATCGATTTCATTGGTGCTGCCCAAGGCGCCAGGCGTAAGTTTAGCGCCATTCGGTAATCTTGGGATTAACGTGCTATGGAAATTGCTGCGCTTTTGGCTCTCACGCTTCTGGGTATCACTGCTAGCGTGTTCGCCGACTCTGGTGATGATGACGACGACTCCGACACGGATATGGGCGGAGCCGGCGAAGGTGGAAATGGTGATGACGGCTCTGAGACAGGCGGCGGCACGGGGTCCGGTGGAGGTGAGGACGGAATCCTGACCTCCGAAGGTGTGACCTTCGGGTCCGACGGTGGCGATACGCTGACCGCGTCCGAGGCCGATACGGTCGTGGGTGCCGGCGGCGATGACCAGATCACCGGCAATGGCGGGGACAACATCCTCGACGGTCAGGACGGCAATGACTCCGTCTTCGGTGGCGACGGATCGGATCAGGTCTTCGGCAGCGAAGGCAATGACTCGCTCGACGGCAATTCCGGCGACGATCTTGTCGCGGGCGGAGAGGGCGATGACGAGCTTTTCGGTGGCCTTGGCGACGACACCCTGTTCGGTGATGCCGGCAATGACCTGATCGACGGTCAGGACGGCAACGACCAGGCGGTCGGCGGCGCAGGCGATGACACCATCTTCGGCGGCGCGGGCAATGACACGCTCTTCGGCAACGACGGCAATGACAGCCTCATGGACGGCGGCGGTGACGATTCCCTCGTTGGAGGGGCGGGTGCCGACACGCTCGATGGCGGTGACGGCGATGACCAGCTCTTCGGCATCTGGGATGGCAACACCGACAACGTGATCGCGGCGCGCGATCTTGACGATCCGGACGTGCTTCTGGGTGGCGACGGCAATGACGAGATCCAGATGGGCAGCGGCGACGAGGCCTTCGGGGAAGGCGGGAGCGATATCTTCTACACCGGCACCTGGGTCGATCCTGACAACGCGCCCGTGGTCTTCGACCTCGAAGAAGATGAAGTCGTGATCGTGTCGGTTCCCGTCGGGACCTCTGCCGACACGTCGATTTCGCTCGCAACCGATGAAGACAGCGGCGATACCTTGATACAGGCGAATGGCCAGACCGTTGCGGTCGTCGCAGCCGGTGCCGGACCGGTCTCGCTGGGTCAGGTGCTCATCGTCGAGAGTGTGAGCATCGCACCAGCCGCCGCAGCTTGACGCGGTTTAACGAGTTCGCCCGCGCCCGGAGACGTGATGTCTCTGCGGCGCGGGCCTATGCCAGAAAAGCCGCGCAATACGCGGCTCCAAGAGGGAAATGACATGAGACTTGCCCTGCTGATTTTCGCTCTGATCGCGGGCCCTGCGCTTGCGCGGGATCTTCCCCCGGAGCAGCCGACATACGAAAAGCCGAGCTTTGAGCGTCCGACGACGCCGGAACCGCCGACCATGACCAAAAACAACCGCGACGATGAGCGCGAGCCGCGTCCGGTCATCTCCAAGCCCAAACCGAAACCGGTGGTTTGCCCGAAGGTCAAATGCGTCACCGACGAAAACGGCCACCGCCGCGCCATGTTCACCGCGGACGTTCAGCCGGACATGTACTATCTCGGCCGCAATTTCTGCGCCAAGGCGCCCAAGGATGTCGAAGTGACAGCCTGTTGCCTCGCGAAAGAGGATCACACCTACCAAATCCTCTACAACGTCAAGGTGAGCAAGAAGGCGCACAAGAAGGCCAAGGAATTCTGCACCTGCGTGCTGGAACTCGACTGATCCAGAACACGGACGCCAAAATTTGAAAAGCCGGGGCAGCAGCCCCGGTTTTTTCGTTCGGGATCAGCGCAGAAGCCGCGCCGCCCGACCGCCGCGCCGCTTGGTCAATTGACCCGCACGCGACGGCAATTCCGCCATCACGGCGCGCCGCGCCTCCGGGGTCATCTTCGACCACGCGCCGATCTCGTCCATGGTGCGCAGGCAGCCGGTGCAGAGGCGGCTTTCGGGATGCACCACACAGATCTTCACGCAGGGGCTTTCGATCTCGTCGCGGGTCCAGATGTCGTCCTTCATCGGTGAGCGCTCCTTCATGCCCCGGCCTCGATATGGCGCAAACGGTCCAGCGCCCCTTGCAGGATATAGCTTGCCGCGACGTGGTCGATCACCTCTGCGCGACGTTTCCGTGTCGTATCCGCCTCGAGCAGTGCTCTTTCCGCCGCAACGGTGGACAGGCGTTCGTCCCAGAATCCGATCGGTCTGTCCCACAACGCACTGAAATTGCGGGCAAATGCGCGGGTTGACTGGCATCGCGGCCCCTCCGACCCGTCCATGTTGCGCGGCAGGCCGAGGATCAATCCGGCGATGTCGCGCTTGACGAGAATCGCCAGCACCGCCTCCGCATCCAGCCCGAACTTCTTTCGCTTCACCGTCTCGAGCGGCGTCGCCACGCTGCGCAACCCGTCCGACACCGCGACACCGATGGTCTTGGTGCCAAGATCCAGCCCGGCAATCGCACGCATCGGGGGCAGGGCGGCGGCGAAGTCAGAGATGTCGTCGTGGATCAAAACGTCACAACACCAGACCGGCAGCCCGCGCGCCTTCGCGCACGATCTCGAGCGCTTCGGGATTGTCGCCGAACACCTCCTGCGCGTTGTTCCAGACGGCGATGGCCTGCGCCTCGTCGCCCAGCACGCCGAGGGACGAGATCAACCGCGCCCATTCCTCGGGTGTGCCGCCTTCATTCGCCAGCCGGTCCGACAGCCGCGCGACCATGCCCCGGATCATCTCCTGACGGTCTTCCGGGCTCATCTCTTCGGCCGCGTTCAGATCATCCGCACTGGGACCGGGAATGCCCGCGATGCGCGGCGGCTGGTAATCGGACACGCCGGCGCGAAAGGCCATTTCCTCGATCTGCGCGAGGATCGGCGGCAACCAGGCGGCATCCGGCGGGCTCTGCCGCAGCAACCGGTCCCAAAGCCGGAAAGCCACATCCGGCCGTCCGGTCTGCGCCATCATCAACCCCATGTAATACTGCGCGACACCGTTCTGCGGATCGCGGGCCAGCGCCGCTTCGAGCACGCGCTCGGCCTCGGGCGACACGTATCCGCCCGCCGCCAGCACCATCATGTCCGCGAGATCTGCGTAATCCTTGCCCGTGGCGTTGTCGCCCTTGATCGACAGGACCTGCTGCTGCGCGCCGTAGGCTTCGACGTAATTGCCCATCGCCGCCTCGGACCGCGCCAGAAGCACGTGGCCCTGCAAATCCCCGGGACGTTCGGCCACGGCGCCGCGCAGGCGCTCTACCAGTTCGGCATACTCCGCCTGCACCTCGGTGTTTTCCGTCGCGGGCATCTGCGCCTCGGCTTCTTCTTGCGAGGGCCGGGTCTCGCGGGCAAGCTCCGCCATCTCCATCCGCTGGGCAAGCCCCAGGTCGCCATAGCCCGGCGCACCGAGCTGCGCGTAGATCCAATAGCTCCCCCCCACAAGCATCGCCGCCACAACCGCCGCCGTCGCATAGCCAAGCGCGGGCGGCTGGCCCCCCGCAACACCGGTGGCCTGCGCCTTGGCGTCGGCGGTCAGAATTCGCCGCGAGATCTCGGTGCGCAGCCGCTCGGCATCCTCGTCCGAGATCACGCCGCGTTGCAGATCACGATCCACTTCGCTCAGCTGATCGCGATACACCTGCACGTCGAACGCCTCGGCAGGCCCGGTGCTCCGCTGCCCGCGCAGCAGGGCCAGAACCAGAAGGCCCGACATGGCGATGGCCAGAGCAATGGTCGCGATCCAGAAAAACGTCATCTTGCGCAAAATCCGTCAGTTGTTTTGTATGGATGTATAGTCGCACGCGGCTTGAAAAAAGGGCAAAACCCCGTGACAAAGCGCCATGTCGCAAAATCACGGTAAAAGGGCGCTGTGAGTATCCGCCCACATGCCCATCCGGTCCACATATCCGTCAGATCACCCCAGCCCCGAGTCGCCCATGAAACGCTATTCCGCCTTTGCTGTCGCCCGTGAAGCTCTGCGCTACCAGACCGGCTGGGAACGCGCGTGGCGCAAGCCCGAGCCGAAGAAGAAATACGACGTGGTGATCGTGGGCGCTGGCGGGCATGGCTTGGCCACAGCCTACTATCTCGGCAAGAACTTCGGCATCACCAACGTGGCGGTGATCGAAAAGGGCTGGCTCGGCGGCGGCAACACCGGGCGCAACACCACGATCATCCGCTCGAACTACCTGCAAGACCCGTCGGCGGCGATCTACGAAAAGGCGCGCTCGCTCTACGAGACGCTGAGCCAGGACCTCAACTACAACATCATGTTCAGCCCGCGCGGCGTCATGATGCTGGCCCAGACCGAACACGAGATTCGCGGCTACCAGCGCACCGCGCACGCCAACAACCTGCAAGGGGTCGAGACGAAATTCATCGGCCCCGCCGAGGTCAAGCGCCTCTGCCCGATCATCGAGCTCAAAGGCCCGCGCTACCCGGTCCTCGGTGCGCTCTGGCAACCACGCGGCGGTACCGCGCGCCACGATGCCGTGGCCTGGGGCTATGCCCGCGCGTGCTCGGACATGGGCATGGACATCATCCAGCAATGCGAAGTCACCGCTGTGCGCCAGTCCGGTGGCAAGGTGCAGGGCGTCACCACCACCAAGGGCGAGATCGACTGCGACAAGCTCGGCATCGTCGTGGCCGGTCACTCCGGCGTTCTCGCCGAAATGGCGGGCTTCCGTCTGCCCATCGAATCCGTGGCCCTTCAGGCGCTGGTGTCCGAGCCGATCAAGCCTTGCATGGATGTGGTCGTCATGGCCAACACCGTGCACGGCTACATGAGCCAGTCCGACAAGGGCGAAATGGTCATCGGCGGGGGGGCTGACGGCTACAACAACTACACCCAGCGCGGGTCCTTCCACCATGTCGAGGAAACCGTGCGCGCCCTGATCGAGACCTTCCCGATGATCTCGCGCCTCAAGATGCTGCGCTGGTGGGGCGGGATCGTGGACATGACCGGCGACCGCTCACCCATCCTGTCAAAGACGCCGCTGGAGAACTGCTTCATCAACTGCGGCTGGGGCACCGGCGGCTTCAAGGCGATCCCCGGCTCCGGCTGGGGCATGGCCGAGCTGATCGCCAAGGGCTACTCGCCGCTCACCGCCGAGTTCGGTTTGAACCGCTTCCGCGAGGGCCGGTTCATCGATGAGAGCGTGGCAGCGGGAGTGGCGCATTGAAAAAGCTACCGAACCCTTACCTGTTTCCAGTGTTTTTGGTCTCGTTCGCAGTAATTTGGTTTGCGCCGAGTGCCTATTTTTTCGTCTCGTCTAATTCGGGGATGTTCGCTCGGTTTGGGTCACTATTGGTCGTTTTGGCGGTAGCTTGGGCAGTATTCACGAACTCCTTCTTTCCCAAAGCGAACGCGGTATTGCCAACTTGGCAAAAGTTTGAGCAGAAATTGGAGGCCTTCAGTGTGGAGGAATTGCACGAGATCGTCTCGCATAGAGAAAATTTTCTCGCGGGGCTTTCGGAAAATGCGAAGGCGAGGCGAGAGCGTCTTTTCGACCAAATCGAATTGCATCTTGAGATATCGGAGCATGGCGGGGTTGAAAAAATGCTCACGTCCTTTGAGTTGGTGATGCGTCGCGTTGAGATTGCGGCGGTCATACTTGGAACACTCCAATGGGGTTTTGGCGACATCTTAGTTAATAAGCTGACCGGATGCGGAGAGTGGCTATGCTCCTAATAACCTGTCCCTATTGCGGCGTCGCCGCCGAGGAAACCGAACTGCACGCAGGCGGCGAAGCGCATCCAAAACCCTTCGTCCCCGAAGGATGCGCTGCAGGGTTTCCGTCTACCCCAAACCACCTCCCGCGGCTTTCCGCCCATCGCGCGGGCGACACCCCGCCGACGCCCCGCAGCGCTCAGTTGCCAACACGCGCCGCACATCCCACCTTCAAGACATCGCAACAAAAGGAGCGAGGTCGATGGGAAGAACTGTCTGGATCATTGTCGGAGCCGTCGTCGTGGTTATCGGAATATGGATGTACTCGTCCGGTGGGGATGGGTCGGCCACTGCACCGGTCGAGGACGTCAATACCACAACGCTCGAAGGCGACGCCCCCGACGACCCTGTGGATGTCCCGGCGGACGGCGCCGAAACCGACAACTAAACTTCGTTCCGGACGCGGATCGGCGGTCCAGGAAATCACGGGAGGCGCGCCATGCTTCTCCTGACCTGTCCCTATTGCGGCGTCGCCGCCGAGGAAACCGAACTGCACGCAGGCGGCGAGGCGCATCTGACGCGCTTCGGCCCCGACAGCTCGGACGCCGATTTCACCTCCTACCTCTTCCACCGCGAAAACCCCAAAGGCGTGCATTTCGAACGCTGGCGGCACGTCAATGGCTGCGGCAAGTGGTTCCACGCCGCGCGCGACACCAACACGCTCGAAGTCTTCGGAACCTACAGCGCGCAAACCACCGAGCCGCCGAAAGACCTGCTCGGCAAAATCCGCGAAAAACGCCCCGGCTTCCGCTGGAGGGACATCGCATGACCCTTCATCTTGCCAAGAAAACTCCCGCCGGAGGCTCCGACGCTTCCGCCAGCGCCAAGGTCTGACTTATGAGCACCCGCGTTCAAACCCAGGGCCGCCTGATCGACCGTGATCGCCCCATCTCGTTCAAATTCAACGGCACGCTGCTGAAAGGCTACCAGGGCGACACGCTCGCCTCGGCGCTGCTGGCCAATGACCAGATGCTGATCGGGCGCAGCTTCAAATATCACCGCCCGCGCGGCGTCGTGGCCAGCGGGTCGGAAGAGCCGAACGCGCTGGTGGGGCTTGGCGAGGGCGACCGCTTCGAGCCGAACCAGCGCGCCACCACGACCGAGATCTTCCACGGCCTGACCGCCACCAGCCAGAACCACTGGCCGTCGCTCAACTACGACGTCGGCATCGTCAACAACGTGCTCTCGCGCTTCCTGAGCGCGGGGTTCTATTACAAGATGTTCATTCACCCGCGTCCGTTCTGGAAACACTTCTACGAGCCGTTCATCCGCCACTCCGCCGGTCTGGGCAAAGCCCCGAATCCCGAGGTGCGAGATGCCGATCGCTATGAGCATTTCTATGCATTCACCGATGTGCTGGTGATCGGCGGCGGGGTGGCTGGCCTGCAATCGGCGCTGACGGCGGCCCGCGCCGGGGCCAAGGTGCTGCTTTTGGAGCAGACCGCGCATCTGGGCGGGCGCGCGCCGGTGGATGGCGGCACGATCGACGGGATGGAGCCCGAAGCGTGGGTCGAAAAAGCCCGCGCCGAACTGGACGCGTTGCCCAACACGCAGGTCCGCACTCGCACGATGGGGGCAGGGGTCTATGATCACGGTTACGTGCTGGGCTACGAACGCCTGACCGACCACGCGCCCGATACACCCGGCCCCCGCCACCGCCTCTGGCGCATCCGCGCGGCTCAGGTCATCACCGCGACGGGGGCCATCGAACGCCCGCTGTCTTTCGCGGGCAACGATATTCCCGGCGTCATGCTGGCCTCCGCCGTGCGCGACTACCTCGTGAACTACGGCGTCAGCCCCGGCGACCGCACCGTGGTCGTGACCAACAACGACGACGCTTACCGCACCGCCATCGCGCTGGTGCAGGCGGGACTGAAAGTGCCGGTAATCCTCGATGCCCGCCCCACGGGTGGCGGCGCGCTGATGGACGAGGCGAAGGCGCTGGGCATCCGGGTCGAAACGGGTGCTGCGGCGGTCAAGGTCAAGGGCGCGAAACGCGTTCATTCGGTTTGCATCGGCGTGCAGGCCGGTGAAGGCGAAGTGCTGGAAGAGGTGTTCTGTGACGCCATCGCCATGTCCGGCGGCTGGTCGCCGGTGGTGCATCTCTGGTCCCATTGCGGCGGCAAGCTGACATGGGACGCGGGCCAGGCCGCGTTCCGCCCAGACCACGCGCGTGCGCCCACCAGCCATGACGGCAACCCTTTCGTTATCGCCGCAGGCGCTGCGGATGGTGCGTTTCACTTGAAGGACGTTCTGCAAAATGCCGTAAAGGCTGGGGAAACTGCCGCCACGCGAGCAGGTGGCAAAGCAGAAAGCAGCGCTGCGCCCAGAGGCGACGCGCCCGAAGAGGCACCGCTCGCGCCGGTCTGGATGATGCCGCAGGGCGCCAAGAAGCAATTGCGCATGAAGGCGTGGCTCGACTACCAGAACGACGTGAAGGTGTCGGACGTGCAACTGGCCGCGCAGGAAGGCTTTGAATCCGTCGAGCATACCAAGCGGTACACCACGCTGGGCATGGCGACCGATCAGGGAAAGCTCAGCAACATCAACGGTCTCGCGACTCTTGCGAACGCGCTGGATGAAGATATCCCGCGCGTTGGCACAACCACGTTCCGCCCGCCCTATACCCCCATCTCGATGGGTGCGATTGCAGGCGAAGCGCGCGGCGAGATTTTTCAGCCGATCCGCAAGACCCCGATGCACGCCTGGCACGAAGCCAACGGCGCGCATTGGGAACCCGTCGGCCACTGGCGCCGTCCCTACGCCTTCCCGCGCAAGGGCGAAAGCGTGACGGACGCGGTGCACCGGGAAGTGCTGGCGACCCGCAACAGCCTCGGCCTGCTGGACGCCTCGACCCTTGGCAAAATCATCGTCAAAGGCCCAGACGCGGGCCGCTTCCTCGACATGCTCTACACCAACATGATGAGCACGCTGAAACCGGGCAAATGCCGTTATGGCCTGATGTGCAGCGAAAACGGCTTTCTCACTGATGACGGCGTGGTCGCGCGCATCGACGAGGACACGTTCCTCTGCCACACCACCACCGGCGGCGCGGACCGCATCCATGCTCATATGGAGGAATGGCTGCAAACCGAATGGTGGGACTGGCAGGTCTGGACCGTCAACGCGACCGAGCAATTCGCGCAGGTCGCCGTGGTCGGTCCGAACGCCCGCAAGCTGTTGGAAAAGCTGGGCGGTATGGACGTGTCGAAAGACGCCCTTGGCTTCATGGAGTGGAAAGACGGCGACCTCGCCGGTTTCCCGGTTCGGGTCTACCGCATCTCGTTCTCGGGCGAGCTGAGCTATGAAATCGCCGTCCCCGCCAATCTGGGCCGCGCCTTCTGGGACAAGCTGCTGGAGGCCGGGGCGGAGTGGGACATCACACCCTACGGCACCGAGGCGCTGCACATCATGCGGGCCGAAAAGGGCTTCATCATGATCGGGGATGAGACCGACGGGACCGTGATCCCGCAGGATCTGGGCCTCGATTGGGCGATCTCGAAGAAGAAAGACGATTATATCGGCAAGCGCGCGCAGGCCCGCAGCCACATGACCGATCCGAAACGCTGGAAACTGGTCGGGTTGGAAACGCTGGACGGCTCCACCCTGATGGACGGCGCTTATGCCGTGGCCGAGGGCACAAACGAGAACGGCCAGACCAACACGCAGGGCCGGGTGACGTCGACCTATCACAGCCCGACGCTGAACAAGGGCATCGCGATGGGGTTGGTGCTCAATGGTCCCGACCGTATGGGCGAGGTGATCGAGTTCACCAATGGCGGCGACGACCGGGTGAAAGCGCGGATCGTGAACCCGGTCTTCTTTGATCCCGAGGGGGAGAAGCAGAATGTCTGACGTGGCACTGGCGCTGGGCGGCGCATCTTTTGACGGTCTGGTCAGGATCGAGGAACTGTCCGGGCAGGGCATGATCACCCTGCGCGGCGATCTGACGGACAAGAGCATCGTGAAGGCGGTCAAGGACGTGTTCGGCGTGACCCTTCCCGGCACCCGCGAAACCATATTTGACGGCGCGAACGGCGCGCTCTGGATGTCGCCCGACGAGGCGCTGTTGCTCTGTCCCTATACCCAAGCGCAGGCCAAGGCGGATGAGCTGGCGGCCAAGCTGGCGGAGGCCCGTGCGCTTGTGGTGAACGTCTCCGACGCCCGCGCGGTATTCCGGCTCAAGGGCGCCTTGCTGCGCGAGGTGATCGCCAAGCTTGCCCCTGTGGACATGAGCCCCGAAGCCTTCACCCCGGGCATGGTCCGCCGTACCCGCATGGCGCAGGTCGCGGCGGCGTTCTGGATGGACGACACCAGCACCGCCCGCGTGGTCTGTTTCCGGTCGGTCGCGGCGTATATGTTCGGCATCCTGAGCAATGCGGCGGATGGTGCCTCTGCGGTGAACCATTTTGCGCGCTGACGCGTTGGTCCCCTGACAGGCGGGTTTATTCCCGGTTTGACCCACCGCCGGGCTTGACCTTGGAGGTGGGTCGCATCACGTATGCCTGTGTAATTTGACATACAAACGAGGGGACACCACCATGGCTTTCGAACTTCCTGATCTGCCCTACGCTCACGACGCGCTGGCCAGCAAGGGCATGTCCAAAGAGACGCTCGAATATCACCACGACATCCACCACAAGGCCTATGTGGAAAATGGCAACAAGGCCATTTCCGGCACCGAGTGGGAGGGCAAGTCCCTCGAAGAAATCATCAAGGGCACATATGACGCCAATGCGGTTGCGCAGAGCGGCATCTTCAACAACATCAGCCAGTTGTGGAACCACAATCAATTCTGGGAAATGATGGGGCCGGGCGACAACAAGATGCCCGGAGAGCTCGAGAGCCGCATCACCGATGCCTTCGGCACGGTCGACAAGTTCAAGGAAGAGTTTTCGGCCGCAGGCGCTGGCCAGTTCGGATCCGGTTGGGCTTGGCTCGTCGTGGATACCGATGGCAAGCTTAAGATCACGAAGACCGAAAACGGTGTGAACCCGGTCTGCTTCGATCAGACCGCACTTCTGGGCTGCGATGTATGGGAGCACTCCTATTACATCGACTTCCGCAACAAGCGCCCGGCGTATCTCGCCAATTTCCTGGACAACCTCGTGAACTGGGAAAACGTCGCGGAGCGTTTGTCCAAAGCCTAAGGCCGCAACAATTACGTTATCAAAAGCCCTGCCATTTCGGCAGGGCTTTTTTCGTGGGTGCATCGTAGCTTGGTGCGCCAAGGCCAGCGCTGACCACTCTACGTTGCCAGTGGGACGCATTCCTTCGAAGGAATGCGCCAAAGCCTTCGAAGGCTTTGGCACCCAGCCCTTGCCGAGCGCGCCGCGCCGCAGTAGGCCAAGCGCAGAGGAGCCCCGATGACCGACACTCGAAAAGGCGTTCTGGCGCTGGTTGCCGCCTGCACCATCTGGGGCCTGTCTCCGCTGTTCTACAAGGCGCTGAGCGATGTCGCCCCGCTCGAGGTTCTGGCGCACCGGACCCTCTGGTCGCTGGCATTCTTCGCGGGGGTTCTGGCGTTGCAAGGCCGGTTGCGGACGCTCTGGGCGGCGGTGTCCAGCTTCGCCTCGATCCGCGTCATCGGATTTGCGGCGATCATGATCTCGACCAATTGGTTCCTGTTCATCTTTTCGATCCAGGTGGGGCGCGCGACCGAGGCGTCGATGGGGTACTACATCTTCCCGTTGGTCGCGGTTCTGTTGGGGCGTGTCGTTTTGGGTGAACGGCTCAGTCGGTCCCAATGGAGCGCCATCTTGCTGGCCGCGATCGCGGTGCTGTCTCTGACCGTGGGCTTGCAGATCGTGCCGTGGATTTCGCTGATGCTGGCCACGACATTCGGCATGTACGGGCTCGTCAAGAAACGGCTCGACCTTGGACCGGTGGTGTCGGTGACCGCAGAGGTGCTGCTCCTGTCACCGATTGCGGCGGGCTGGCTGATCGTGCTGCATTTCGGGCAGGGCGGCGTCTACGGTGAGGACGCGGTGCAGACCGCGCTCTTGATGACGTCGGGGCCACTGACGGCCTTGCCGCTGATCCTGTTCTCCTACGGCGCGCGCAGGCTGACCTTGTCGACGGTGGGGATCGTCCAATACATCAATCCGACCCTGCAATTCTTCTGCGCCGTGGTGATCTTCGGTGAACCTTTCGGCCCCATACACCTGTTCGCCTTCGCGCTGATCTGGACCGCGCTCGCAATCTATTCCGGCAGCGCCTACCGTCAGGACAAGGCGCGGCGCAAAGCGTTGATCGTGTCGGAGGCCGACGTGGTGGTTTCCACGAACCCGAGCAGAGAGGCGTCAGCGAAGCCCTGATCGACCACGTGCGTCAACAGCGCCGATAGCGGCGCCCAGTACTCTTCGACGCTCAGCAGGATGATCGGCTTGCCGTGTAGGCCCAATTGCCGCCATGTCAGCACCTCGAAGAACTCGTCCAGCGATCCGGCTCCGCCGGGCAGAACGACGATGGCATCGGCGTTCATCACCATGACCTTTTTGCGCTCGTGCATGGTTTCGGTGACGATGAAGCGGGTGAGATCGGTCTTGCCCACTTCGAGGTCCAGAAGATGCGTCGGGATCACGCCGAACGTGTCGCCACCGGCCTCTTGCGCCGCGCGGGCGGTGGTGCCCATCAGCCCGACATCCCCCGCGCCGTAGACCAACCGCCAACCTTCATCCGCGATGGCGCGTCCCAGCGCCTCGGCTTCGTGCGTATAAGCTGCATTCCGGCCCGGACGTGAGCCGCAATAGACACAGATGGATTTGGAGATCATGGGCGGCGTCCTTGACAAGGGGGGTGAAGTTGCCTCGTGATACCCGCGTTGCTAGACACGCTCAACTGCGGGATCGGTGATTGGCCGGTCGGCTGCGAACACTTGGGGAAAGATGAGCAAATCGGCTTTGACAAAGGGCCGCTCCGGGATCGTTCTCGGAGCCGCGGCCGCAGTCGGCGCAATCGCCCTGGCGATCTACGCCAGCGGGTCGCTGTTTCCCGATGCGGATCGACCTGCTCCGGTGGAAACCGCCGCTTTGCCGGTCGAGAGCGTGGAGGTTGCGACTGAACCCTCCGACGTTGCGACTGCCCCGGCCGAGACCAGCGATACAGAGGTTGCGGTGGCTACGCCCGAGGTCGCGCCCCAAGCGGTCACGGAGGACGCGGCGGAACAGCCATCCGAAGCAGCCCCCGAACCGCCCACACCCGGCGCGCCGACATTCGACATCGTCCGGGTCGCGCCGGATGGCCAGACGCTTGTTGCCGGGGCCGCGCCGGATGCGCAGGGCATCACCATTCTCGTCGACGGGGCCGAGGCAGGGCAGGCGGACGTGGATGGCTCGGGCAAGTTCGTCGCCTTTCTCGATCTGCCTGCAAGCGACGCGCCCCGCGTCATCAGCTTGCGCGCGACCGGTGCCGGTGGACACATCGACAGCGTGGATCAGGTGATCCTCGCCCCCGCCCCGCAGGTTGCGGATGTCGCTGATCCTGCGCCAGACACGTCGGTGGACAGGGCCAACGTGCCCGCGCCGGAGGAGGCCACGGGAACCGATAGTCCAACTGTCCTCGCAGAGGCGCCATCGCCGGAACCTGCGCCAGAGGTCGGGGGTACACCCAACGTTGTACCCGCTGCGCCCGGTGCCGAACTGACCGCGCAGGTCGCCCTGCCGGTGCTCGACACCGAGGAGGGGGCCTCCGATGTGCCGGACGTCGCGACCCAGGACAGCGCCACAGAGCCGACGCCCGCCGCTCCGGCGGTGATCCTGTCGACAGCCGAGGGCGTCAATGTTCTGCAAGGCGTTCAAACGCCGACACCCGATGCGCTGGACCAGATCGCGCTCGACGCGATCACCTACGAGGATGCGGGCGCTGTGGCCCTGACCGGGCGCGGTACGGCTCGGGAGTTCGTGCGCATCTACCTCGACAACCGGCCCGTGCAGACAACCGAGATCGGCACCGACGGTACCTGGCGCGCGGAACTGCCGGATATCGACAGCGGCACCTATACGCTGCGGGTCGATGCGGTGGATGCCGAGGGCGATGTCACGTCGCGGGTGGAAAGCCCGTTCCGGCGGGAAGACCCCGGGGCGCTGGCGCAGGCGGTGGAGCGCGGCGAGACCGCGGCGATCCTTCAGGTGGTGACGGTCCAGCCGGGCAACACGCTATGGGCGATCGCGCGCGACCGCTATGGGGAAGGCCCGGCCTACGTCAAGGTGTTCGAAGCCAATCGCGACCGCATCCGCGACCCGGATCTGATCTATCCCGGTCAGGTCTTCGCGATCCCGGACTGATCCATCCGCCACCCCCCTGTGATGTCGGAAAATATCACTGCGACACATACAGCATGTTGCGGGGGTTGCCGGGAGGTTTCCGCGATATATAGTGTCATTCATAGATCGGGGCGGGGCTCCCGTCCTGACGCTGAAACAGGCAGACAGGGCAGGAGACGAGTCCCCCGATGGATGGCAACTTCAGAACAGCTTTTGTACGTGAACCGGGTGCGCTCCGACACCACCCGGCGCTTGTGCTGAACGCGGATTACAGGCCCTTGTCCTACTATCCGCTGTCGCTCTGGCCGTGGCAGGATGCGGTCAAGGCGGCGTTTCTCGATCGCGTGGATATCGTGGCCGAATATGACGAGGTGGTCCGAAGCCCGTCGATGACGCTCCGAATACCGAGTGTCGTGGTGCTCAAAGACTACGTCAAACCACAAAAGCGCGTGGCCTTCACGCGCTTTAATCTTTTCTTGAGGGATGAATTCCGCTGCCAGTATTGCGGTGCGAAGGGCGAATTGACCTTCGATCACGTGGTGCCGCGCGCCTCGGGCGGGATCACGTCCTGGGAAAACGTCGTGGCCGCCTGTGCGCCGTGCAACCTGCGCAAAGGCTCCAAAAGCCTGCGGCAAGCCGGGCTATCGCTGCGCAAACCCCCGCGCCAACCGGGCGCGCAGGAGCTTTTGAACATGGGACGCAAGTTTCCCCCCAACCATCTGCACGACAGTTGGATGGATTTTCTCTATTGGGATGCCGAATTGCAGGCGTAATCCGCGATGTTGGGTGCCAACGCTGTTGGCTGTCTTGAAAAGAGGTGACGTCACCTGAGTTGGGTGGACATCCTCTCCCCCGTGCAGAGCGGTGTGACCCGCTCCGAACCTGTACCCCGGCTTTGAAACGGGGCCTTCGAGATGCATCTCTCATGGTCTGAACGCACATTGAGCGTCCGCAGAGAGAGGGTAGCCTCTTGGAGTGTTCCGCCAAAAGACGGAACGAGTGTCGGATCCGATGCGGGGGTTATCCGTGCAAGGCGTTAAGCAGGTAGAAATGAAGCGCGCGGTGCGAGACTTTTCGAAAAGTCTCGCAAAAGCCTTAGAAGGGTTTTGCCGCGCTCGGCTAGACGGATACGGCAATTCGAAATGCCGTGTCCAAGCGCCTTCAAAGGCGCTTGGCGTGTCTACCGGGAGAGTTGCGACGCTTCGCGGGCCAGCTCTTCGATCGCTTTCCAATCGCCCTTGGCGACAAGGTCTTTCGGGGCGACCCAGCTTCCCCCGGCGCAGAGCACGTTAGACAGACCCAGGTAGTCCGGCGCGTTTTTCAGCGACACACCGCCTGTTGGGCAGAACCGCACCTGCGGGATCGGCGCGCCGATGGCCTTGAGCGCGGGCGCGCCGCCATTGGCCTCGGCCGGGAAGAACTTCTGCACCGTATAGCCGCGTTCCAGAAGCGCCATCGCTTCGGATGCCGTTGCGGCACCGGGCAGAAGTGGCAGATCGGCAGCTTCACAGGCATCGAGCAACCGGTCCGTCGCGCCGGGTGAAACACCGAACTTGGCCCCGGCCTCGACAGCTGCCTGAACGTCAGACGGGGTGAGGAGCGTGCCAGCCCCGACGACACCCCCTTCGACCTGTGCCATTTCGCGGATCACGTCGAGCGCGGCATCGGTGCGCAATGTCACCTCGAGCACCGGCAGGCCGCCCGCCACAAGCGCTTCGGCCAAGGGCCGCGCCACGCTGGCGTCATCGACGACGAGCACGGGGATAATGGGCGCGAGGCGGCAGAGCTTCTCGCTTTCGACGCTGGCTTGAAGGGGGGTTATCATAGAGTTCTCCGCAGGTTGGGGAGGGATTTTCATGCAATGCGTTAAACGACGACGCCTGCGCCGTGTTCGGCCAGACCGACATTGGCCCGGAAGGCCGCGAACAGCTCGCGCCCGACGCCGTGGCCGTTCCCGCTCAGATCGGCGGTGGCGGGCTCGCGCTGGTCGAAGTCTTCGGCAAGGCAGGTGATCTCGCCTTTCACCGCGTCGACGCGAACGATGTCACCGTCGCGCACACGGGCCAGCGGGCCGCCTTTGGCCGCTTCGGGCGAGACGTGGATGGCCGAGGGCACCTTGCCCGATGCGCCGGACATGCGCCCGTCGGTGACAAGCGCGACCTTGAGACCGCGATCCTGCAAGACAGCCAGTGTGGGCGTCAGGCTGTGCAGCTCGGGCATGCCGTTGGAACTGGGACCCTGAAAGCGCACCACAACCACGGTGTCTTCGGTGAATTCGCCGTTCTTGAAGGCGACCTTCACGTCGTCCTGATCGTGAAACACGCGGGCTTTCGCTTCGATCACATGGCGTTCGGGGGCCACAGCAGAGGTTTTCATCATGCCCTTGCCCAGGTTGCCCGCGAGCTGTTTCAGACCGCCGGTCGCCTGGAACGGATCGCTGGCGGGGCGGAGGATCTTGTCGTTCTGGGTCTCGCCCGCGCCGGGGCCGTAGACCACGCGCCCGTCGGTGACTTTAGGTTCCTGCGTGTAAAGGTGAAGCCCGTCACCGGCGACGGTTTTCACGTCCTCGTGCAGCAACCCGTGTTCGAGCAATTCTCCGATCATGAAGCCCAAGCCGCCAGCTGCGTGGAAGTGATTCACGTCCGCAAGGCCGTTCGGATAGACCTTGGCCATCAGAGGCGTCACGGACGAAATCTCCTCGAAATCCTCGAGCCGCAGTTCGACCCCGGCGGCCCGCGCCATCGCGGGCAGGTGCAGGACAAGGTTGGTCGACCCGCCGGTGGCCATCAGTCCGACGATGCCGTTCACGAACGCCTTTTCGTCGAGCACATCGCAGACGGGGCGGTAATCATTGCCCAGCTGCGTGATCTCCAGCGCGCGTTCGGTGCCCGCCACCGTCAGCGCCTCGCGCAGGGGGGTGCCCGGATTTACAAAGGACGCGCCGGGCAGGTGGAGGCCCATGAATTCCATCAGCATCTGGTTGCTGTTGGCGGTGCCGTAGAAGGTGCAGGTGCCGGGGGAATGATACGACGCCATCTCGGCCTTCATCAACTCGTCGCGACCGACTTCGCCAGCGGCGAATTTCTGCCGCACCTTGGCTTTCTCATCGTTGGGCAGACCAGAGGGCATGGGACCCGCGGGGAGGAAAATGCCGGGCAGGTAGCCAAAGGTTCCGGCGGCGATCACCAGACCCGGCACGATCTTGTCGCAGACGCCAAGATAAAGCGCCGAATCGAAGGTGTTGTGGCTGAGCGCCACGCCGGCGGCGAGCGCGATCACGTCGCGGGAAAACAGTGACAGCTCCATCCCGACCTGGCCTTGCGTGACGCCATCGCACATGGCGGGCACGCCGCCTGCGACCTGCGCGGTGCCACCGGCGGCACGCGCCGCGTCGCGGATGATATCGGGATATTTTTCAAAAGGTTGGTGCGCTGAGAGCATGTCGTTATAGGCGGTGACGATGCCGATATTCGGGCTGCGTTCCGTCGCCAGCTTGTCCTGATCCTGGCCCATCGCGGCATAGGCGTGGGCCTGGTTGCCGCAGCTCAGATGCGCGCGGCGCGGGCCTTCGGCGGCGGCCTGTCGCATCCGCTCCATGTAGCGCCCGCGGGATGTCTCCGAGCGTTCCTGAACACGCTCGGTCACCCGTTTGATCGTGTCGTTCAGAGAATGTGCCATGTTGCCTCCGCGCAAGATCAGCCGTTGCTTTGCGCCCGATGTAGTGAAGTTAGCGCTAACAGTAAAGGCCTATCTGGGCCGTGCAGGTGACCAGGGGTCAAGACAGATTGCGTCAAAATGTACGCATTTCGCCGCGATGCGGCCCATTTCCGCCGCCAGAACCGCAGGCGAGGAACAAAGAGCACTTGCCCCGCAAAAGGAGGCTTCGACATGAAACTGTTATTCAAGGCGCTGACCGGACTGGTTCTGGCCCTCACGCTGAGCGCCTGCGCCACCACGCCATCCGCGACCCGGTCCGCCATGCCCGACGACGCTGTTCTGGGCTTTTCGCAACCCGATGTGCGGATCGACAGCTTTACCGTATCGGTTCCGAAATCGCTCAAGGTGAATGAGCGCAACACCTATTATCCGATCGGCGACATCGTCTGGCGCGGTGATCCGATGGGCGACCGCCATGCCCAGGTGAAGGCGATGTTCGAGGCTGGTCTGCGCAACGCGGCACCCCGGATCGAGGGGGCGCGCGCTGTCCGTATGGATGTGCAGGTCACACGGTTCCATGCGCTGTCCGAAAAGGCGCGCTATTCGGTGGGCGGCGTGCACGACATCGACTTCAAATACCGGCTGGTCGATGTCGCGACCGGCCAGCAGATCGGGCCGACACGGGATGTGAGCGCGGACCTTGAAGGCTTGGCCGGTCAAGCCGCGATGGCCGCCGATGGGCGCGGCGAAACCCAGAAGGCGCGGATCATCGCGCATCTGTCGCGGGTCTTTGTCGAGGAACTGACCGTGCCGGGCGGCTACGTGAATGCAAATCTCGGTCTATTGCAGGCGATCAACGATCTCTGACGCGCAAAGACGGGCTTTCCCCTTGGGAGCGAGGGGCGTAAAGGGGGCGGTATGACACCGTCCCCTTTGCCTATTGTGCGCCTTCTTCCCAAAACCAAACCGCAAGCCATTCGGCGCGGCTATCCTTGGGTCTATGCCAACGAGGTGGTCACCGACCGCCGCACCCGTGCCCTCGCTCCGGGCACCATTGCCGTGCTCGAGGATGCCGAGCGCAGCCAGCTCGCCCTGATCGGCGTGAACGCGAATTCCAAGATCATCGGCCGTGTGCTTGATGGTCCCGAGGCCGCGGCCCCCGACCGCGCCTGGTTCGAGACCCGCTTGCGCAAGGCGCTGTCGCTGCGTGAACGGCTGTTTCCGACGCCGTTCTATCGCCTGATCCACGCTGAAGCGGATGGACTGCCGGGGGTCATCATCGACCGGTTCGGCGACATCGCAGTGGTGCAGCCCAACGCCGCCTGGGCCGATGTGCTTTTGCCGGACCTGACAGCAGCACTGGCCGAGGTCACGGGGGTCAAAACCATCCTCAAGAACGCCGGTGGACGCGGGCGGTCGCTGGAAGGGTTGGACGACGCGGATGCGGTGCTTCTGGGCAACGGGCCGACAGCGGCCATTCCGGTCGAGATGAACGGTGCCACCTACATGGCGGACCTGATCGGCGGGCAGAAGACCGGGCTTTTCTTCGACCAGCGCCCGAACCACGCCTTTGCTGCCCGGCTGGCCCAAGGCGCGCGGGTTTTGGACGTGTTCTCGCATGTCGGCGGCTTCGGCCTTGCCGCACTTGCCGGGGGCGCCGTGTCGGCGCATTGCGTTGACGGGTCCGACGCCGCGCTGGCGCTGGCGACCGACGGCGCGCGGCATATGGGTGCCGGGGACAAGCTGACCACGACCAAGGGCGATGCCTTCGACGTGCTGACCCAATTGGGCGAGGATCAGGCGCACTACGATCTGGTGGTCTGCGACCCACCGGCCTTTGCGCCCTCCAACAAGGCGCGCGAAGCAGGATTGCGGGCTTATGAGCGCATCGCGCGGTTGTCGGCACCGTTGGTGGCCGAAGACGGCTATCTGGTGCTCTGTTCCTGTTCGCACGCGGCGGATCTGTCATCCTTCACCGGGGCTTGCCTGCGCGGCATCGGACGCGCGGGGCGTCGGGCACAGTTGATCCATACGGGGCAGGCGGGGCCGGATCATCCGCTGCTGCCGCAACTGGCGGAATCGGGCTACCTCAAAGCGCTGTTCTTCCGGCTGTGAAGGTCTGCCTCGACACCTGCGTGCTCTATCCGACCGTGATGCGCGAGGTGCTGCTGGGGGTGGCGGCGCAGGGGCTGTTCACGCCGATCTGGTCCGAGCGGATCCTCGGCGAGTGGTCGCGCGCCGCCGCCAAGCTGGGGCCGACGGGACAGGCGCAGGCGGAGGCCGAGATCGCGATGGTCTCTGCCCAATGGCCCAAGGCAAGCGTGGTGCCGCCGCCGTCGCTTGTGGACCGGCTCTGGTTGCCGGATGCGAATGATGTGCATGTGTTGGCCGCTGCCATCGCGGGACATGCCGACATCATCCTCACGATGAATGCCAAGGATTTCCCGAGGGGTCTGCTGGCCGAGGAAGGTCTGTCGCGGGCCGATCCCGACACGTTTCTTTTGGGGCTGTTCGAGGCGTCACCCGAGGCGGTGCAACACGCCGTGTCCCATGTGCATGCCGAGGCGAACCGCCTGTCGGGAGAGATCTGGGACTTGCGCAAGCTGATGAAGAAGGCGCGGCTTCCCCGTTTGGGCAAGGCGCTGGAAGCCACCGAGGATTATTCGTCCGAATAATCTCGGACGAGCAGAATTTTCGGACGAAACGCCTGGGTCAGCGCAGATAGTCCATTGGATCGACGCTGTCGAAGCCTTTGCGCACCTCGAAATGCACCCGTGCCGGATCGAAATCGGCGACCTTGGCGATGGATTGACCCCGGCTGACCGCATCCCCCTTGGCGACGGTGATGTTGTCGACATGGGTGTAGACCGTCAGCAAACTGTCCGGGTGGCGGATGACAAGGATGTTGATGCCATCCGTGTTGCGCGTGATCGCCGCGACCTGGCCGCTGGCTGCGGCCTTGACGGTGGTGCCCACCGAGGCGCCGATGTCGATGCCGTCGTTGCGACCCTTCGAATACTCGCGGATGATGCTGCCTTGGACCGGAAACGCCATCGCCGCATTTGATGCGCTGGCCGAGGTCTGGTTGCCGACATTCGCCACAGGGGCCGCCGGAGTTGCCGCAGGCGTCGTTGCCGCGGCGGGGGCGGGTGTCTCGGCCGGGAGCGGTTGGGAGGCCGATGGCGGCTGCGGCGTGGGCGATCCGCGCCCGGGTTCGACGGGCGGCGCGCTTTCGCGCGGTGCGGTGGCCTCGGTGACGACGGGGATCAGGAGGTACTGGCCCTCTCGCAGGGAGAAATTGCTGTCGAGCCCGTTCCATTCGGCCAGCGACCGGACCGAGACATTGTAAAGCCGGGAAATCGTGAAGGCCGTTTCGCCGCGTTTGACCTGGTGCCGGATCGGTTCCGTGCCGACCTGCGGTGCCGCGCGCTGTGCGGCCGGGGTCGGGGCCGAGCGTTCGATCGCGTCGCTGGCGAGTGTGGTGATGTCGATCTGCGACGTCGGCCGGATCGGACCGGTGGTCGCCGCACCTGTGGCGGGCGAGGGTTCGGCCACACGGCGGGGCAGGGCGATGACCTCGCCCGCGCGCAGCGTGTCGCCGGTCTGAATGCCGTTGTAGCGCGCCAGCTCGTCGGCGGGCAGACCGACGCGGGTGGCCAGCGTGGCCAGCGTGTCGCCGCGCTGTGCGACGGCGACCTGGTAATTCGGATAAGAGATCACGCCGCGATTGTCGGGTGCAGGACGCGGCGCCGTGGCAGCGCGGGCGGCATCGGCGGTGTTGAATCCACCGTTCATCACGCCGCGCATGTCCAGGTCGAGCGGTTCGGAACAGGCGGCGAGAAGGGCCAGCACGGAAAGGCTGGTGCCCACACGAAAACCGGAACGAAGGGAAACTCTGCTGTCAGCCATGTCGATATCCTCAGATGCGCCGGTTGTACCCCGGTCGTCACGTGCCACACTATGCCCGTTTTATCCGTCGCGGGCCACCCCTTCGACCAACGGGACGAAGCGGACGGGCCTCAATTCGTCGTAATCCAGCCCTTCGGGTGTCCGGCGGACCCGGATGAGATGCTGGACGGAGTCCGATTGGCCGACCGGCAGGACCATGATTCCCCCGACCTTGAGCTGCGCGAGAAGCGGTCCCGGAGGGTCCTCGGCCGCCGCCGTCACGAGGATGCGGTCGAAGGGGGCCTGATCCGGCAGGCCGAAACTGCCATCGGCGGTGAAGGCGGTGACATTGGTCAGGCCAAGCTGGTCGAACACCTCGCGCGCCTCGCGCACCAGTCGGGCGTGGCGGTCCACAGTATAGACGCGGCGGGCCAACTGGCTCAGGATCGCGGCCTGATAGCCGGAGCCGGTGCCCACTTCGAGCACGGTATCGCGCGGGCTGATCTCGAGCGCCTGGGTCATCAGGCCGACCACCGAGGGCTGGCTGATGGTTTGCCCACAGGCGATGGGCAGCGGCATGTCTTCGTAGGCGCGTTCGGCGAAATAGCCCTTGATGAAGGGCGCGCGGTCGACCTGCTCCATCGCGGTCAGCACGGCGGCGTTGGTGACGCCGCGCGACCGGAGCGCGTAGAGGAACTGCATCTTGAGTTCCGCATCCTCCATCAGCGAAAGGCGTCCCGCATCGCGTCAAGCTGATCATGCGCGGTCAGATCGGCGCGCATCGGCGTGATGCTGATATATCCCGCAAGGTTTTCGGCGGCATCGCTGCCGGGCGCGGTGGGCGCGCGCTGATCGCCGCCCCTGATCCACAGGAACCGGCGTCCAGAGGGCGAGTTGTGCGGCTCGACCGAAAAGCAAGTGCCTTCGCGGATGCCCTGCGGCGTGATCCGGGTGCCTTTGACGGCGGCGGCGGGGACGGGCGGGAAGTTGACGTTGTAGAACAGGCGGTAGCCGTCCTGATCGCCGGGGTCATGACCGAGGATCTTCTGGATCACCTCGATGCCGTGCACCCGCGCGGCCTCGAACGGGTCGTCGGCATGAGCGTTGTCGGGACCGTAGTATTGCGACAGGGCGATGGCCGGAATGCCCTGAAGTGCAGCTTCCATCGCGCCGCCGAGCGTGCCGGAATAGAGCGCGTTCTCGGCCGAGTTGTTGCCCCGGTTCACGCCGGACAGAACCACGTCGGGGCGCGTGTCCAGCAAGACATCGTGCAGGCCCGCCAACACGCAATCCGCCGGGCTACCTTCGGCGGCGAAGCGGCGGTCGCCCATGTCGCTGACCATCATCGGATGGGTGTAGCTGATGCAGTGACCGACGCCGGATTGCTCGAACGCGGGGGCCACGGTCCAGACCTCGCCATCGGGTCCGGCCAGATCATAGGCGATTTCCGTCAGGACCTTGAGGCCCGGTGCGTTAATCCCGTCGTCATTGGTAATGAGTATGCGCATCTGCTCTGCCTTGCTTTTTTCCTGCATAGGCCAAGCCCCGCCCTGCGGCAAGCATCCGCCGGGTCAGGCTGGCGGCGGATTTTGCGGTGACGCAAAATCGCGGATGCGTCGACGCATCCGGCGCGCCGTTCAGCCGCCCAGGATCTCGGGCAACAGCCGTGCCGCTTCCTCGGAGGGAGAGGCCAGAACCGTCCGGTCTTCGCCCGGATAGAACCGCGCGCGCACATGCGTGCCCATCGGGCGCGGCGACAGGATTTTCACCTTGGGTCCGATCGACGCCGTTTCCGCCTGCCAACTGCGCGCCAGGCTGATCTGCGCGGCCTTGGTCGTTCCGTAATGACCAAAGAATTTTTCGCCCGCGTGGTCGTCCTCGAAGAACACCGCAGTGCCGTCGCGGCCCAGAAGTGGCGCGATATAGGGCACGAGGTGGGACATCGCATCGACATTGATCGACAGCGATTTCTTCCAGTCCTTGGCATCCATGTGATCCACCGGCGTGAGCGGCCCGGCATGGATGGCCGTGTGCACCCAGAGTGCGACCTGGCCCCAACGATCATGCACCGAACGGCAGAGCTGCGCCATGGCGTCGGGCTTGGTGATGTCCATCGGTGCCAGCGTGGCGCTGCCGCCTTTTTGCTGGATGCGGTCATCGAGCTCTTCCAGCCCGCCGACCGTGCGCGCCACGGCGATGATGTGATGCGTGTCGGCGAGGGCGTCCGCCAGCGCGAAGCCGAGACCGCGTGAGGCGCCGGTGACCAGCGCGAGGGGGCGAGATGTGTCTGTCATGGGCTGTCACATGCCTTTTTGCCGCCCGGCCCGCAAGAGGGCAGTGCTTGACTTGACGCTGCATTTGCAGAATTAACAGGGGCAAATGACAGCCATACGAGGGATCCTGGCCATGACACTCACGCACGCCGCCTTTGGCAAGACCACATTGTTCCGTCAGGCGCTGCTCGCGTTGGGCGGTGCCGCGTTCATCGCGGCGGCCACGCAGGTGTCGGTGCCGTTCTTTCCGGTTCCGATGACGCTTCAGACACTGGCGATCCTGATCGTCGGCCTGAGCTTCGGCGCGCGTCTGGGGACGGCGACTTTGATCACCTATCTCGGCTACGGCGCGATGGGTCTGCCGGTGTTTGCCAACGGTATGAACGGCTTGGCCTTCGCCGGTCCGACCGCTGGCTTTCTTCTGGGCTTCGTGCTGATGGCGGGCCTCGCCGGTCTGGCCGCCGATCGCGGGATCGCCAAGGGCTTTGTCTCAACGTCGCTGGTGACGCTGGGCCTTGCGGCGCTGCTTTATGTTCCCGGCATCGCGTGGCCGATGGCGGTGGCGTCCGCAACCGGCGTCGAGGCGGGATGGGTCGGTCAGGAGATCGGCTACTACTGGACCTACTTCATCGCGCCCTTCCTGATTGGCGATGCGGTCAAGGCGGTGATTGCCGCGACGGTCGTGACCGGCGCCTGGAAAGCATTGGCGGGTCGCCGCGCCTGAAATTTTACCGTATGGTAAAAAAAGACCCCCGCCCGAGTAATCGGCGGGGGTTTTTTCTTGTGGGGTGGGAATGGGGGCTCTGCCCCCGTCGCGCAAGCGCGACTCCCCCGAGATATTTTTTGCCCAAAGAAGCCGAAGTCAGGGTTAGCCGTTTGGCGCGGGGATTTCGAGCCACTCTGCCGCGCCGTTGCGGGCCAATGCCACGCGGCCATCCTCGATGGCGACCACGGTCTTGCCGTTCACGCTGTCGCCTCTTGTGACGGTCTTGGTCCGACCGCTGCGCAGTTTCAAGAGCGCGTGTGGGTCGGTTTGCGAGCCGAAGGTGCCCAGAAGAATGAGCGCGCCGTTCAGATCATTGGTGGTTTGGGTCGCGGTTTGAGCAACCTGCAGCGGGGTTTGGTCTTGAGCCATGATGCGTGCAATTTCTGTTTCGATTGCCCGCCAGATGGGCGCGATCGGTGGCAATGAAAAGTGGGCATTTTGGCCTGCGCGAAAGGTCGCCGACGGTTATTCGGCGGCCTTCATCTGGAAGCCTTTTTCCAGCATGTCCGACGGCTCCACCGGGTATTCGCCCGAGAAACAGGCGTCGCAATATTGCGGCGATTTCGGATCGCGGCCCGACGCTTCGCCGACGGCGCGGTAGAGGCCGTCGAGCGAGATGAACTTGAGGCTGTCGACGCCCAGATGATCGCGCATTTCGTCCTCGGACATGGTGGCGGCCAGCAGCTTTTCGCGTTGGGGCGTGTCGACACCGTAGAAACAGGGCCAGGCGGTGGGGGGCGAGGCGATGCGGAAATGGACCTCGGCGGCGCCGGCGTCGAGGATCATTTCCTTGATCTTGCGGCTGGTTGTGCCGCGCACGACGCTGTCGTCCACGAGGATCACGCGCTTGCCCTTGATCAGGGCGCGGTTGACGTTGAGCTTGAGGCGCACACCCATATTGCGGATCTGCTCGGTCGGCTCGATGAAGGTGCGGCCCATGTACTGGTTGCGGATGATGCCCATGCCGTAGGGGATGCCCGACTCGTGTGCAAAACCGATGGCGGCGGGGGTGCCGCTGTCGGGGACGGGGCAGACGAGGTCTGCGTCCACGGGTGTTTCGCGGGCCAGTTCCACACCGATCTGGCGGCGGGTTTCATAGACCGAGCGGTCGCCGATGATGCTGTCGGGGCGCGAGAAATAGACGTGTTCGAAGATGCAGAAGCGGGATTTTTGCGGGCGGAAGGGACGGATGGATTCGACGCCCTTGTCGGCGGTGATGACCACCATCTCGCCCGGATCGATCTCGCGCACGTATTCGGCACCGATGATGTCGAGCGCGCAGGTTTCCGAGGACAGCGCCCAGCCATCGCCGATCTTGCCCAGTACCAGCGGGCGCACGCCCAACGGGTCGCGCACGCCGATGAGCTTGGTCCGGGTCATGGCAACGACCGAGAACGCGCCTTCGACGCGGCGCAGCGCATCTTCCATGCGGCTGGGAATGTCGCGTTGCAGGGAGCGTGCCATCAGATGGATGATACATTCGCTGTCCGACGAGGATTGGAAGATCGAGCCCCGGTCGATCAGTTCTTTGCGCAGGGCGTCGGCATTGGTGATGTTGCCGTTATGGGCAATCGCGGCGCCGCCCATGGAAAACTCGCCGAAGAAGGGCTGCACGTCGCGGATCTGGGTCTGGCCTTTGGACCCGGCGGTGGAGTAGCGCACATGGCCGATGGCCAGCTCGCCCGGCAGGGTCTCCATGAGCTTCTGACTGGTGAAGTTGTCGCGCACATAGCCGAAGCGCCGCGCGCTGTTGAAGCCGTGTTCGGGGTGGTGGCTGACGATGCCTCCGGCCTCTTGCCCGCGGTGTTGCAGGGCGTGCAGGCCAAGGGCGACGAAGTTTGCGGCATCGGTCACGCCGACGACGCCGAAGATTCCGCATTCCTCTTTCAGCTTGTCATCGTCGAAGGGATGGGCGGGTGGCATCTGGGTGTCGGACAAATCGGGACTCCGAATCCGTGGCAGCAGAGGATGCCCCCTCATAAGCGCCCGCGCGCCCGGTGTCACGAAACTATACGATCCTCGCGACCATATGCCGGGATTGTGTCAGGTGTCGCTTTCCGGTGGTGCATCGCAGACGCCGACCAGCGCCTCGTATTGGGCGGTGATCCAGCCAAGCGCCTGTTCGGGGTTCTGATCCTCGATCTGGCCGGTCAGGCGGCTGAAGACCACGGCAGAGCGGCTGTCGTCGATCATGGCGACGTCCTGCGCGGTGATGACGACCTCGTAGACGAAGAACGCGACCGCGACGAGCAACACGCCGCGTGCGACCCCGAACAGGAACCCGAGCGCCTGATCGACGCCGCCCAGGGCCGAGCGTTGCACGATCGTCGAGAAGAGCGGGGTGAAGAAAGACATGATGACCAGCGCGATGGTGAAGACGGCGGCGAAACCGCCGATCACGCTGAGTTCGCAGCTGCCGGTCATGAATTCGCCGATCACCGGGATTTCCGTCATGAGCGGGCGCAGTTGCGGGCCGAACATGAAGCCCAGAATGGCCGCCGCGATCCAGCCGAGGATCGCCATCGCCTCGCGGACGATGCCACGCGAATAGGCCAGAAGCGCAGACAGAACGATGACGACGGCCACGACGCCGTCAATTATGGTGAACCCTTCCATCGGTCCCTTGCCCTTCTTTTTCTTCGGATGGCGCTAACCTGCGCCGAACACATCACCAACAAAGCTTGCCAAAGCGTCAATTTCCGTGGCCGCGATCCCGTCGCGGGGCATGGATTTCCCACCCTTTGGCACTATCGCGGCGGTAAAACCAAGTTTTTGTGCTTCTTTCAACCGATTTTCGGTTTGCCCCACCGGGCGGAGCGCGCCGGACAGGCTGATTTCGCCGAAGACCACGGTCTCGGCGGGCAGGGCGACATCCTCGCGCGCCGACAGGAGCGCTGCGGCCACGGCCAGATCCGCCGCAGGTTCGCTGACCTTCATTCCGCCTGCAACGTTGAGGTAAACATCCATCCCAGCGAAGGGGATACCGCAGCGCGCCTCGAGAACCGCCAGGATCATGGCGAGCCGACCGCCATCCCAGCCGACCACGGATCTGCGTGGTTGGCTGTGTGGCGTGGGCGCCACAAGCGCCTGAAATTCCACCAGAACCGGACGCGTGCCTTCGATTCCGGCAAAGACCGCCGATCCGGGCGATGGATCGCCGCGTTCCGACAGGAACAGGGCCGAGGGATTCGCCACCTCGGCAAGGCCGGCGCCCGTCATCTCGAACACGCCGATCTCGTCCGCCGGGCCAAAGCGGTTCTTGACCGCGCGCAGGATGCGGAACTGATGGCCGCGTTCGCCTTCGAAATAAAGCACGGTGTCGACCATGTGTTCGACCACGCGCGGGCCAGCGATCTGGCCATCCTTGGTGACGTGACCGACCATGACGATCGACGTACCGCGCCGCTTGGCGAAGCTGGTCAGCTCGTGCGCCGAGGCGCGCACCTGCGCCACGCTGCCGGGGGCAGAGGTGACGTTGTCGGCCCACATCGTCTGGATCGAGTCGATGATGGCGAGATCGGGTTTTTCGGTTTCCAGCGTCTTCAGGATGTCACGCAGGTTGGTTTCCGTGGCCAGCTTGACCGGTGCATTCTGCAAGCCGAGGCGGGTGGCGCGCATGCGGACCTGCGCGCTGGCCTCCTCGCCGGAAATGTAGATCACCTTGAGACCGGCATTTGCGAAGGCGGCGGCGGCTTGCAACAGCAGGGTGGATTTGCCGATGCCGGGGTCGCCGCCGACCAAAAGCGCCGAGGCGGGCACGAGACCCCCGCCCAGAACGCGGTCGAGTTCGGCCATCCGGGATTCCGTGCGCGGTGGCGGCGCTTCGGTGCCCGACAGGTCGCTGAGCGGCAGGGATCGTCCCTTCGAGGCTCCCAGTGCCTTGGATGATGGACCGGCGGCGAGGGGCACCTCTTCGACAATCGAATTCCACTCGCCGCACGCGTCGCAGCGTCCGGCCCATTTGTTGGTGGTGTTGCCACAGGTCTGGCAGACAAAGGTTGCGGTGGATTTCGCCATGACGCCGCTTGTGGCCCAAGCTGCGGGGGCCTGCAAGCGGCGCTGTCGTGACAGGTCTTATTCGGCAGCGCGCCGCGCGAGCAGGGCGACGATGCGGTTGTCGTCATTGTCGGGGAATTGTGTGGGATCGTCCCAATCCGTGGCCGTTTCTGCGGGCTTGGGGTCCGATTTCGTCAGATCGCGCGCCGGGATGGTCGGTGCGGCATCCGCGGCAAAAAGTTCGGGAAGGATCTCCGAGAGCTCTTCGTTGAGGCGGTTCAGCTGGGCCTGTGCGACGCTTTCCTCAAGCTCGACCTTGTCCATCCAGACCCGCATCTGCGCGGCGGTGGCCTTGGCGTCGTCGAGACGGGTGTTGAAATCCTCGATCTCCTGCTGGCGCTGAATGAGGAAGTCGCGGGCGCGGGCGACGCTGCGATCCGAATAGGTCTGCGCGAGATCCTTGGAGACATGGCTCATCTGGCTGGCCACTTCGAGAACCGACGGCTCCAATTCGGCCAGATCCGGGTGATCGCGCAGGTAGGCCATGCGTTCGCGGACCGAATCAAATTCCGATTTCATCTTGAACACGCCTTCGCGGTCCGAGGCGTGCGACAGCCGATAGGCGCGCGCCACGTCCTCCATCGCGATCTGAAACCGGCGGTGCGAGTTTTCCAGCGCCATGATCCGGGCGTTTGCGGGAAGAAAAAAACACAGGCCAACCATGAGCGCCGTGACAAGCCCTTGTACCACAGGTCCGGCCTGCGGGTAGGCGACACCCCCAAATGTAGCGGTCATCTCGAGCCAAGGCGCGTAGCCGAAGGCGCAGGCGATCGTGTATCCAAGCAAGCCAAGACCCAGCGCAGCGACGGTTGCGAACATCAACCGTTGCATCAGCCAACCCGTTGCAACCACGAAAGAACGCGTCGCAGCAATCATCAGAACCCCCAGGTCACCACCTTAACCAACTTCAACATCGGCAACTTTATGCCGAAAGGCGCCAATGCCATACTGTTTTTTAACGATTTTTCCGACTGGTCGGGAAGGTGTGATCAATCGACACAATTCTTTCGGATTGTTTCGATTTCGTCATCAATTCTACGGGTGGCGCGCCTCGGCCATGCTGATGACCAGCGACGTCAGGATGCAGGCGGTAAACAGGTAGAGGCCCCATGCCGTTTCGATGCGCCCGATGCCGATGCCTTTGACGATGGTGATGTAGAGGGCGATCAGAAAAATATCCGCCATGGCGAGTTTGCCGACAATTGCGATACCGGGCAGGGTGCTGCGGTCAAGCAGACCGAACTGGACCAGCGCGAGGGCCAGTGTTTTCGCGTAGGGTGCAAACAGCGCGAAGACCGTCACGATGACGGCAAGAACGATGTCTTCGCCCCAAAGCGCCCGCAGGCCGGTCAATACACTGATTTCACTCAGGCTGAAAAGCGGCAGAAGCCCGGCCCGCATGAGCGGCGCGGCCCAGGCCACCGGGTAGAGGATGAGCAGTGACAGGTTGATCCACTTGAGCGCGGCCATCGGTCAGAACTTGGTCGCAATCCAGAAGGCCAGAAAGCCAGCAACGCCGACAAGGTGCGCCCAATCGATCCAGCGCCACCGCCGGTCGGGGAACAAGAAGCTGCTAGCAAAGACGCACGAGGTCACGAAAGGCACCGCCGCACCGCCCTGATGCGTGATGATCGGCACCGCCTGGCGGTAAATCGGATGGCCTTGCAAACCAAGCGCGGGAGCAAAAGTCGCCGCCACGACCAGGAGGCAGATCATTAATGTGATCGCCGCGGGCACGCGCGCCCATCCGCGCCCCACGATCAGGCGCAGGATTGCAAGACCGCCCAGCACTTCGAAATAGACGAAGCGTTGTACGAAGATAAAGGCAAACAGGATCGGCGAGGGTTCGAACATGGACCGGCCTCCTCAGCCGTCGATATAGCGCCGTTCGTACCGGGACCCAAGCGAGGTGAGAATCTCGTAGCCGATCGTGCCTGCCGCATCGGCCAGAGTGTCGATGGACTGGTGCCGACCCAGAAGCTCGACCGTGTCGGGCATGTCCTTGACCGGGCCGACATCGACGCCGATCAGGTCCATCGAGATCCGACCGACGATCTTGCAGCGCGTCTCGCCTGCCCAGACAAAGGCTTTCGGCCCCATCGCACGGATGATGCCGTCGGCATAGCCTGCGGAAATCGTGGCGATCCGGCTGGACACGCGCGCGACCCAGCTGTTGCCGTAGCCCACGGATTCGCCTGGGTTCACATCGCGCACCTGAATCACCGGGATCGACAGCGACACCACGGGAAGCGCATCGACGAACGGCAGACCGCCGTAGAGCCCGATTCCGGGGCGGGTCATGTCAAAATGGTAATCGGCCCCAAGGATGGTGCCGCCCGTCGCCGAAAGCGACCGCGGCGCTTCGATGCCATCGGTCATCTGATGGAAGGTCTGAAGCTGAAACGCGTTCATGCCGTGGTTCGGCTCGTCTGCGCAGGCCAGATGGCTCATTACGAGAACCGGTTTCTGGCTCAGCGCAATCTCGCGGAGGGCGGTCCATTCGGCCGGTTCCATGCCAAGGCGGTTCATGCCCGAGTCAAGCTGAATGCCGAAAGGGTGGCCGGGCAGCGCTTCGACGTGGCGCAGCATCTGGTCGATGGAGTTGATCATCGGCACCAGGTTGGCGTCGCGCAGAAGCGGGGCGTCGCCCTGCATATGTCCGCCGAAGACACAGATCGTGGGGCCGGGGCCAAGCGCCTTGCGAATGGTCACGCCTTCTTCGGCGAGCGCGACGAAAAACGTCCGCGCGCCCGCGTCGGCCAGCGCCTTGGCGACTTTTCCAGCGCCCAGCCCGTACGCATTGGCCTTGACCACGGCACCGGTTTCACCCGCGTTCATCGCCGCCAGTGCCCGCCAGTTGGCGCAGATTGCACCCAGATCAATCGTTAAAACAGACTGTGCCATGCGCGGTGTTTGTGCATCTCTGTGCGTTGGGTCAACCCGGAAAAAGTGCCCGAGATGCTTTGCGGTGGAGTTGGGGTAAAGACGGAGCCGATCAGGCCGTGTTCTAGATGTCGTCGGCGCCCTGTTGCCACGGCTTGATGAGGTTGCCGAAGCGGGTGAAGCGGCCTTCGAAGCTAAGCTCTACCGTACCGATGGGACCGTGGCGCTGTTTGCCGATGATGACCTCGGCGCGGCCGTGCAGACGCTCCATTTCCTCTTGCCAGGCGGCCATCTTTTCAAGCTCGTGATCGCCGGGTTTTTCGCGTTCCTTGTAGTATTCCTCGCGGAACACGAACATCACCACGTCGGCGTCCTGTTCGATCGAGCCGGATTCGCGAAGGTCCGACAGCTGCGGGCGCTTGTCCTCGCGGCTTTCGACCTGACGCGAGAGCTGCGACAGGGCGATCACCGGGATGTCGAGTTCCTTGGCAATCGCCTTGAGACCTTGCGTGATTTCAGACACTTCGTTCACGCGGCTGTCTTTCGCGGTCGCGGGGCGGACAAGCTGGAGATAGTCCACGATCAGCACGTCGAGCCCGTGCGTCCGCTTCAACCTGCGCGCGCGGGCGGCCAATTGACTGATCGGCAGGGCGGGCGTGTCGTCGATGTAAAGCGGGCAGGCTTCGAGCGATTTGGCCGCGTCCACGAAGCGGCGGAATTCGGTTTCCGTCATGTCGCCGCGGCGGATCTGTTCCGACGGCACTTCGGCCGCTTCTGACAAGATCCGCGCGGCCAACTGCTCGGCGCTCATTTCAAGAGAGTAGAAGCCAACCACGCCGCCTTCGACTGTGCCTTCGGTGCCATCGGGGCGGGTGCCCTTGCGATAGGCCTTGGCGATGTTGAAGGCGACGTTGGTCGCCAGAGAGGTTTTGCCCATCGACGGGCGGCCGGCGAGGATCAGGAGGTCGGATTTGTGCAACCCGCCCAGCTTTCGATCCATATCCACCAACCCGGTCGAGATCCCGGCAAGCCCGCCTTCGCGCTGATAGGCGGCGTTGGCGACATTGACTGCGTCGGTTACGGCCTTGAGAAAGCTTTGAAATCCGCTTTCGCTGCGGCCCTGTTCGGCGAGCTTGTAAAGCGCCTGTTCGGCCTCGACGATCTGTTCGCGCGGTTCCGACGCGACATCGACCTTTGCGGCCTTGGAGCTGATGTCCCGGCCCAGGGCGATCAGGTCGCGGCGGACGGCCAGATCGTAGATCATCTGCGCATAGTCGCGCACGGCAAAGGAGCTGATCGCGGCACCGGCGAGGCGGGCAAGATAAGCGGGGCCGCCGAGTTCTTTCAGTCCCTCGTCATCCTCCATGAACGCTTTGAGCGTCACCGGAGAGGCGAGGTTGTTCTTGGCGATGCGCGCCGAGGCGATATCGTAGATGCGGGCGTGCACGGGATCGTAAAAATGCTGCGGTCCGATGATCGACGCGACGCGGTCGAACACGTCATTGTTGGTCAGGATGGCGCCCAGAAGCTGCTGCTCTGCCTCGATGGAGTGCGGCATGGTTTCGGGGTTCTGGATCTCGGCTCCGGTCGGATTGAAAGTCGTGATCTCGTTCATTTTGTCCCCCCGGCAATTCCCGGCACCGAGGTAGCGATATGTCCGGCAAAGGGCAAAATGTATATCCTGTGGAAAAGCTGTGTGCGGAGTGGTATCGCCCTATCTTGCGCGATGAAGGGTCGCTTCGTCAATATCTGGTAATTTGAGCGACTCGCTGTGGCGCAGCCGACACGCGGCAAGATGCCGGTTTCACCTGCGACGTTTCGTTTACAGCCGGGGGCGGTGCGTGCGAACGTAAGGTCAACTTTGGAAAGGGGCGCGTGTCATGAAAGCGATTCTGAACGCTCTGGTTGCTTTGGGTCTGGGTGTGGCGCCCGCGCAGGCGCAACAGACCTGCACGCGCGATGCGATGGTGGTTTTCGACGGCTCGGGCTCGATGGCGGAAATGGGGTACAACCTGATGGATGAGCCGCGCATCTTCGACGCCCGGCGCGCGGTCCGCACGGTGATGCCGCAGGTGGCGCCCGCCCGGCGGATCGGATTGGTGACCTATGGCTTCGGGAGCCGGGAAAGCTGTGCCAGCGTCGTCGTGCGATTCGCGCCCCAGCCGGACGCGGCGGGTCGGATCATCTCCGAGATCGACCGATTGCAGCCAGCGGGCGAAACACCCTTGACCGAGGCGATCCTGGCGGCCGCGCAGGTGCTGGAGTACGAGACCAAGCCCGGCGAGATTGTTCTGGTGACGGATGGCAAGGAAACTTGTGGCGGGTCGCCCTGCCAGTTGGCTGCCGATCTGGCCGCCGGGGCGGACCTGACGGTGCATGTGATCGGGTTCCGCGTGCGCGGCGAGCATTTCGCCTGGCCCGACCAGCCGCAGGACGACATGGTAGAGCCGGTGGCGCGCTGCCTCGCGGATCGGACGGGCGGTCTGTATGTGCAGGCCGAAACGCTCGATGATCTGATCGGCGCGTTGCGGCAGACCCTGGGGTGTCAGATCCTGAGCGAGGTTACGTCCGGGCGTCCTGCCACGCGCGGGGTGCTTTGAGGAAGGCCTCGACTTCGGTCAGGGTCGCGTCGTCGAACGCGCCTTGCGCGCGGGCTTCGGCCAGAACGTCCCACCAGGTGCAGAGGTGGTGCAGTTGTACGCCATGATCGCCCAACGTCTTCGTCGTTTCCGGGAAGATGTCGTAGTAGAAGATCACCGCCGTGTGCACGCAGGTTGCCCCGGTTTCGCGGATCGCGTCCACGAAGCTGAGCTTCGATCCGCCATCGGTGGTCAGGTCCTCGACCAGCAGCACGCGCTGGCCTTCGGTCATCGCGCCCTCGATACGGGCGTTGCGACCATAACCTTTGGGCTTCTTGCGAACATAGGTCATCGGCAAGGCCATGCGTTCGGCCACGAGTGCTGCAAAGGGGATGCCGGCGGTTTCGCCGCCCGCGATGTTGTCGAACGCCTCGAACCCCGCGTTGCGCATGACGGTCACGGTCAGGAAATCCATCAGGGTAGACCGGATGCGCGGGAACGAGATCAACTTGCGGCAGTCGATATATGTGGCCGAGGGCAGGCCGGAGGCTAGGATGTACGGATCCTCGGGCCGGAAGTTCACCGCGCCGATTTCCAGCAGCATCCGCGCGGTCAGGCGGGCGATTTCCTCGGATGTGGGATAGGAGGTGGGGATCATGGCGCGGCTCCTTGGCAGGGTTGCGCCGCTCTAGCGGGTTTTGCCGCAGAGGAAAAGACCGGGGAATGTGCGCGGCGCGCCTGTGCGATGTTCTGGGAAACAGCCTTTAGTCTCGGCGCGGTCAAACGATGCGCGGCTGTAGCTCTGCCGGATCGACGTTCGGGACATCCCAGAAGTCTCGCGCGGGTGGCGGCAATTCTGCAAGCACTCGTTCAAAGTCACGTGCATTGACGGCCCGCCGCACGGCGAATGCCGTTGCTTCGATGGCGTTTTCCGGTGTCAGGTTGTGGTGCGGGCGGATCGCCTTGACCTCGGCGATCAGGGTCGCGCGGTTGGCAAAGGGCAGGGGATCGCGGCGCACGTCCCAGTCGTGGACGAAGATCGCGCGCGGAACGCTGGGCAGGATGCTGGCGAAGGCCAGCCCTTCTGCCGCCGTCAGCCGTGCGCGAAACACTTGGAACACCGCGTCGATGGCGGTGTAGGCCATGTTGTCGGACACCAGATCCATCCGGTCTTTCGCATCATCGAGAAACGCGCGCCATTCGCGGCTGGCATGGCGATATGTCCACGGCATCGGCACGGCGCGGGGTGGGCTCAGTCCTCGACCCGCCAGTGCAGCGGCATCAACGGGTCGAACACGGTGACCGGTCCGTCCTCGGTGTCGATCCGGTCGGGATAGGTGACGGGATCGCCCTTGGTCAGGGTGATCTTGCCGTCATTCACCGGCAGGCCGTAGAATTTCGGTCCATTCAAGCTGGTGAAGGCCTCGAGCCTTTGTAATGCGTCCTCTTGCTCGAACACCTCGGCGAGGATCGACAGCGTGTTGGTCGCGGTGAAGCACCCGGCACAGCCGCAGGGCAGCAGCTTGTTCGCGTCGGTGTGGGGCGCGCTGTCGGTGCCAAGAAAGAAGGTCGGATCGCCGCTGGTCGCGGCACGGCGCAGGGCAAGGCGATGTTCCTCGCGCTTGGCCACGGGAAGGCAATAGTAATGCGGCTTGATCCCCCCGGCGAGGATGTGGTTGCGATTGATGACAAGGTGATGCGTGGTGATCGTCGCGCCAAGGTCGGGCCCACCTTCAGAGGCGTATTCGACGCCCTGCATTGTGGTGATATGTTCCATCACCACGCGCAGTCCGGGCGTGGCCCGGCGGATCGGATCGAGCACGCGTTCGATGAACACCGCCTCGCGGTCGAAAATGTCGATCTCGCTGTCCGTGACCTCACCGTGGACGCATAGGGGGCAGCCGATCTCGGCCATGCGCTCGAGCACCGGGCGCACCTTGTCGAAATCACGCACGCCGCTGGCCGAGTTGGTCGTGGCCCCGGCAGGATAAAGCTTGACCGCCGTGATCAGCCCGTCCTCATGCGCCCGTGCCAGATCGTCTGGATCGGTGTCTTCGGTCAGATAAAGCGTCATCAGCGGGGTGAAACCCGACCCTTCGGGCAGGGCGGCCAGGATACGGTCGCGATAGGCGGCGGCATCGGCGCCCGTGACCACCGGAGGCACGAGGTTTGGCATGATGATCGCACGGGCGAAATGGCGCGCGGTTTCGGGGGCCACGGCACGCAGCATTGCGCCATCGCGCAGGTGCAGGTGCCAGTCGTCAGGAGTGCTGAGCGTGATCGTATCGGTCATGCCCGGCGCGTAGCACGCGCGCCGAGTCGGCGCTAGTCTTCGTCCTCGTCCCCGCTGTCATCGCGGGACGACCGAATTGCCTTGAGCTTGCGCCGGTAGCGGGGGCCGCCGAAGTTTTCGACGATATGGGCGCAGACCGCTTCGGCCAAGAACTCGCGCTCCTGTTTTTCCACGACACCAAAGAGTTTCTTGCAGTAGGCCGCGTGATCGCGACGTTTGCGATAAAGCTGTGCGAAGGTTGCCGCGTCCAGCGTGCCTTGCGCCGCATGATGGACCAGCGGTTCGAGCACCTCCATCGCCGCCAGATGCGACTGCATCCCGCCACCCAGATGCCGCGCCCGAAAGCGCGTGTTTCCGGAGCGTTCGAACAACGCGGCGTGCATTGCGTCAAGGGTCTCGTTCGGGTCGTAGACGATGTAGGCGGCCTTCGCCGCTTCGAGCATGTCCGGCGCAAAGCCGTAGCGATCGGTGAAATCGGTTTTGCGCATGTGAAGAAAGCGGTCGTCCCACTCTGTCACGCGCGGATCGAGCGTCGCCTGCGGTTCGAGCGCGACAACCGTGGCCCCCGGCGCGGCGACGGAAAATGCGCAGGCGGCATATCCGCAAGGGCCGGCGCCATAAAAGATCACCTGATCGAAATCTTCGAAGAACCCGTCATCGGTCATCTGATCGAAAAAGCCATAGACCTCTCCGGCGCGGAACCAGGTATCGCGATTGCTGATGACGGTAAGACAGGACCAATCATGCGCGCGGGCGATGTCGAACCCGGCGGGGCGCGCGTGATCCGAAAGCGCCTGGATCGCCGGGAGCGATTCAAAGCTGACCAGCAGCGTGTCGCCCTTTTCGATGAAGGCGGCGTTGTGGTGTTTGTCCAACGGCTCGAAGAACCCGAACGTCTCGCCGAGTTCTTTGATTTCCTGAATCCACTGCGCCGGACGAAGGTCGGTCAGGGTTACTGTATATGGCTCGAGGCCGTCCTGCATGATCCACATGTCCTCATTACATCGCGCCCGTGCCGGGTCTTTGTTTGACGTAAGGGTTAATCGGGGATTTGGGCAGAATTGAGCCGAAATGCAGGGGAGTCTATGAAGTTCCGGCGTCCCGGTCGGACACCCGTTGCGCCATTTTCGTGAGCAGTTCCGCACCCTTGGCCGGAATCGGTTGTGAGGGCGGCGTCATCAGAAGGCGACCGTACAGATCGCGAAACCGATCTTCCTGCAACAATGTATCAAACCGGTCCTTGCGCCAGGTCACGGCCTGCGCGTGCAGCTCCGCCAATACCGGGTCGGAGCCCAAAGCGTCGCGGATCGGCTGCGCCCGATCCCAAAGCGGGACGACTGTCTTGTCCTCATCAATGTTCAGGTTGCGCTCGACCCAGTAGTCGAGACCCAGAGCATCCTCACTGTGCACGGCGCGGCCCCGGTCGGATTTGAGCACGTAGCTTTCGACCGATCCCAATGGATAATGGTTAAGCTGCACCAGCCCGTGCTGCGGCACGCGGTAGTCCGAAAAAATCCGGCCATCGGCCGTCTCCGGGGGCAGCGCGCGCCCCGATCCGTCATACCAGCGCGCCTCTGACAGACGCTCTTCGACCGGGTTGCGGGGGCGGTGAACTCCGAGGTTCCGGTAGGTTTTATCGTTCCGGTAGAGTGTCTTGAACATCGACGCCCGCCACGGCCAGGGCATCGGATGTGGCGACGCGGCGGTGAACTGCACCGGTATGGGCCGATCCTCGTATGCGACCACGCCCGCATTGCCGAAATTGCGCCAGGTCAGTGTGACCGCGGTGGCCTCGGAAAGCGCTTCGATCAACGCGGGAAGGGTCCGGTCGCCGACATGCACGTTGACGAATTCATCGATGTCCAACGTGATCAGCCAGTCGGCCCGTTTGACTGCCCCCGTCCGGTTGGCGCGCTTCAACCCGCTGAACTGGATCCCGCCCTTGCCGTAGGGCGGCGCGTTGCGCAGGTGGGTCAGCCAGCCCATCGCCTCGAGCCGGTCGAGCAGGGTGTCGGTGCCATCCTCGCATTCATTCGACATGACCACGAAATCGGTCACACCCACGCTGCGATGCCAAGCCAGCCAATCCAGCAGGAACGCCGCCTCGTTGCGGACACACAGAACGGCGGTGATGGACACGGGAACGGGCGCCTCGGCTGAGGAAAATCAACGCGGTAACTGTGTCAGGTCGCGCCTTTCGCGTCAATTCAGGCCGGACTTGCGACCTTGGCGCTATTGACCTTGGGGGCACCCACAGGGCAGCAAGGCCTGTGACAGAGGAGCACCCCATGCAGACACCCGACAGTATCGACGCCGTCCAATCCATGCTTGCCGACACCGGCTACGTTTGCGGACGGGCGCTCGCCACCGTGGTGTTCCTGTCTCTGAAGCTTGGCCGCCCGCTTTTTCTTGAAGGCGAAGCGGGGGTCGGCAAGACCGAGATCGCCAAGGCGCTTGCGGCCTCACTGGGCCGCAAGCTGATCCGCCTGCAATGCTACGAGGGTCTTGATGCCTCGAGCGCCGTCTACGAATGGAACTTCCCGGCGCAGATGATCGCCATTCGCACCGCCGAGGCGTCGGGCAATGCCGACCGCGAGATGCTGCAACGCGAGTTGTTCAGCCCGGATTTCCTTGTCGAACGTCCCTTGCTTGAAGCGATGCGTCCCGACGAGAACGGCCCGCCGGTTCTGCTCATCGACGAACTGGACCGCACGGATGAGCCCTTCGAGGCGTTCCTGCTTGAAGCCCTGTCGGATTTTCAGGTGACGATCCCGGAACTCGGCACCATCAAAGCGCCCGAGCCGCCCATCGTGATCCTCACCTCGAACCGCACGCGCGAGGTGCATGACGCGCTCAAGCGCCGGTGCCTCTATCACTGGGTCGATTACCCGGACTTCGAGCGCGAGCTGGAAATACTGCACGCCCGCGCCCCAGAGGCTGCCGAAACCCTCAGCCGCGAGATCGTGGCCTTCGTCCAGCGCCTGCGCACCGAGGACATCTTCAAGAAACCGGGTGTGGCCGAAACCATCGATTGGGCCAAATGCCTGTTGGCGCTCGATGTCATTGACCTGTCGCCCGAGGTCATCAGCGACACGCTGGGCGCGATCCTGAAATACCAGGACGACATTCAGAAGCTGCAAGGCTCCGAGGCCAAGCGCCTTCTGGACGAAGCCAAGGCGTCGCTTGAACCGGCATGATCTTCCTCTTGTTACAAACGCTCGAGGAGGTCTGGAGGCAGAGCCTCCAGTCGGCCCTTTAATGGCTGAATACGTCCCTCTCGAACTGCCCGACGATCCGCGCCTCGCGCAAAACATCATCCATTTCGCCCGCGCCCTGCGGCGGGCCGGCCTGCCCATCGGGCCGGGCCGAGTGATCGACGCCATCCGCGCGGTCGAGGCGGCCGGGTTCACCGAACGGATGGATTTCTTCTGGACGCTGCACGCGTGCTTCGTGAACCGGCCCGAACACCGGGTGATCTTCGCCCAGGTGTTCCGGCTTTACTGGCGCGACCCGCGATACCTTGAGCACATGATGTCCTTCATGCTGCCCGCGATCCGCGGCGTGCAGGAGGAAAAATCAGCCGCCTCGGGTGAAAAGCGTGCCGCGCAGGCGTTGCTGGACGACCTGATGCCCGAGGTGCCCGAAAACGAACAGTCCGAGGAAGGCACCGAGATCGAGGTCAAATCGACCCTCACCATGTCCGCCGAAGAAAAGCTGCGCACGCTGGACTTCGAACAGATGAGCACTGCCGAGGTGGCCGAGGCGAAGAGGATGCTCGCCAGATTGACGCTGCCGGTGAAACCGATCCCGTCACGGCGCGGCAAGGCGTCGGTGCTGGGTAGGCAGGCCGATTTCCGGCGCACGCTGATGAAATCCATGCGGCAGGGGGGCGAGATCCGCACCATCGCCCGCAAGACGCCGCGTCCGCGCTGGCCGAACCTCGTGGTGCTCTGCGACATCTCAGGCTCAATGAGCCAGTACAGCCGCATGGTGCTGCACTTCCTGCACGCCGTCGCCAACGAAAAGGGCGCGGGCTGGGCCAAGGTGCACGCCTTTACCTTCGGCACGCGCCTGACGAATATCACCCGCCATCTCGCGACCCGCGATGTGGATGCCGCGCTGAAATCCGCCGGGGCCGAGGCACAGGATTGGGAAGGCGGCACGCGGATCGGGCAATGCCTGCACGCCTTCAACCGCGACTGGTCGCGGCGTGTCATGGGGCAGGGGGCCGTGGTGCTTCTCATCACCGATGGTCTGGACCGCGACGAGGCGGGTGCCTTGGAGAAAGAGATGGAGCGGCTGCACCTGTCTTCGCGTCGCCTGATCTGGCTCAACCCGCTTCTGCGCTGGGACGGGTTCGCGCCCAAGGCCACGGGCATTCGGGCGATGCTGCCCCATGTGGACAGCTTCCGCGCCGGTCATTCGATCCAGTCACTGGAAGAGCTGGCACTTGCGATATCCCGTCCCGATGATCCCGGCGAAAAAGCGCGGTTGATGGGAATGCTCTGAACCGCGCCGTGCGGTCTCTGTCAGAACATCGAGGTCTCATCAGACGCGAAATCTTTGGACAGCGCGACCAATCTGGATTTCGCCCCCTCGCTGTCAAGGCCGCGACCAAGTCGGGCTTACCGGATATCCTTTGGAACAGGGATCGGGGCAGGCGCGTTCGACCACCAAAGCAATTCGCATTGGAGCCGTCACATGAAACCGATAGCCACCGTCCTTGCCATGTGCATTCTGGCCGCCCCTGTCACCGCGCAGGATGGGGCCGGGACCATCACCGGCACACTGGACCTGAAACCGGCGCGATGGATCGTTGCAGGTGCGGGGGATGAGCCGACCAGCGGCTGGGCAGAAACAGATACCGGAACCGAAATCCGGCTCGTGGGCACGCCCGACGCGCAAGGTGACGGCGGACCGGGAACACTGACACTCAAGATGGATGTCGAAACCGGAGCTGTCGCGGCGCGCGTGTCCGAGGTCGAGGTGACGCTTCAGCGCTCCGATGAAACCTGGGTCTCGAACAGTGAAACCATCGATCTGACCCTGGAAGCCTTTCAGCCATCCGGCAATGATGTGGTGGTCGCAGGCAGTTTCGTCACCACTGTCTTTGCCGATTCCGTTGAGGGACTCGCGGCGGACAGCGGCAAAGGCCTCACCATTGATGGGAACTTTCAGGCAACCGTGCCAAAAGCGTCCGCACCATGAAGCCGCATCGCGATTGGAGTTTGATCGAACGACGCCTCGGCGCGGGTGCATCTGCCAACGCCGGAAAAGAAAAAGGCCGCCCGAAAGGCGGCCTGTGTTGCGCGATGGCGGCTTTCGATCAGCCGTTTGACGCTGCCGGAGCTGGGGCCGCTGCCGCAACCGGCTTGGCCTTGCCGCCGTTGAGCGGATCGTCCTGGCGCTGAACCGAGCCTTCGAAATGGGCACCGGATTCGATCGCGATGGTCTTGTGGATGATGTCACCCTCAACCCGTGCTGTCGCCGTCAGCCGCACCTTGAGACCGCGTACGCGACCCACGACACGGCCATTGACTACGACATCGTCAGCCACCACTTCGCCCTTGATCGTGGCACTCTCGCCGACGGTCAGCAGGTGCGCACGGATGTCGCCTTCGACGGTGCCTTCGACATTGATGTCGCCGGTTGTCTTGAGGTTGCCGGTGATATGCAGATCGCTCGACAGGATCGACGCGGCGGGTTTCGCCTTGGGCGCCGAGGCCTTGAATTCCGACGTCGAAGAGGAACGAGACGTGTCGGGTGCAGCCGGTTTCGGCGCGCTGGCCTCTTCGGTCTTCGGACCGGGCTCGTTGATTTTGCTTTTAGAAAACATCGTTTGCAGCCTTGATGTAGATCATGGGGTTGACAGGTTTGCCGCCGACACGGACTTCGTAGTGGAGATGGGTGCCGGTGGAGCGTCCGGTGTTCCCCATAGCAGAGATACGATCCCCGCGCGAGACCCTTTGGCCCTTTGTCACGTAGAGTTTTGAGTTATGCGCGTAGCGGGTTTCGATGCCGAACTCATGCTGTATCTTGACGAGCCTACCATATCCTGACTGCCAACCCGCGTAGGTCACAACACCGTCCGCTGTCGCGTAGATCGGGGTGCCATGCGCGCCTGCGAAATCGGTGCCGGCATGTAGCCGACCCCAGCGATATCCGAATCCGCTGGTGAACCGGAACGAATCCTTGATCGGCATGGCGAAGGGCGCTTTTTCCGCCGCGATGCGGTAGAGGTTCAGGCGGTCCATCTGGTTGAGGATGCGGTTCGCGCGGAGCACGTCCTCGGACGGGTCTTCGCCCCGGGTCGAGAAGCTGAGTGGCATCAGCGGGCCACCCTGGCCGGAATAGCCGCGCCGCACTTCGTTCAGAATACGGTCTGGATTCATGCCTGCGGCTTCGAACATCTTGTCGAGCGGCTCGACAGACACGGTCATCGCTTCCTCGAGCTGTCGGAAGATCGTATCGTTCTTTTCTTCCATCAGCTTGATTTCGGTCGCCATCTCGTCGGCGCGGATCAAGGCGTCCTGCGCGTCGGCGACGACCTGATCGCGCTCTTCGGCGGTGCGGGCGAGGGCTGCGGACAGGAAATCCAGCGTTGCGGTATCGATGGCGCCAGATGAGGCGATTCCGGTGCCGCCGTCTTCGATGTCGGCCAGCAATGAGGCCAATTCGGTACGCACATCCTCGCGCGACCGGATCGCGTCGCGCAGTTTCAACTGCACCGCCTCCAGCCCGGATTCCAGCTCGACCCGTCGCGTTTCGGCATCCAGCAGTTTGGATTGCATCACCGAGACCTGCTCGAGCGCGGTGTTGAAGCGTTCCTGAGCCGCAATCGCCTCTGCGGCGCGGGCGTTGCGTTCCTCCGACAGGACGTTGAGGCGCATCTGGTACGTCTCAAGATCCCGTCGTGCCTGTTCGCGGAAATTGCCGGACCCGATCGAGTCCATGAGCAACACGGCGGTGGCGATGATGCTCCAGGCCAAAACAAGCGAGGCGCCCCCGAAGGCGAGCGCCTGTGTGCTGGATTTCAGTCGGATGAACCGGGTGTCGGTGTCGGAGCGCAGAAACAATCGGCGTTCCGGAAAAAAGCGTTCAAGTATGCCATGCAGTTTAATCGCAAGACGTGTGCGCACCTGTATGTTCCTCTTTCCCGTCCCTTGGGCCGCGCCTCTAAAGCCCCAACTCCGGGCGCGTATCCGTTACGGCTCTACCGAGACATTCAGAAATTGGCAACGTTTTTGGACCAGTGAGTCGGCACCCCGCGCGATCCCCCGCCGAATTGGCAAGATTTCGCCGATTTTTGCGCGACTTAGAGAAGGTTGTCGAAAAGCCACAGAGCGGCGCCTTCTAGGTGCCGACCTCGGTCAGTGGCCAGTAAAAGTCCGGCGGAAGCCCCGCTTCGGCGCGTTTTTCCTCGTTGAACGGCGGTTTCAGAGCGCCTTTGAAGTATGTTCTGACGAGGCCGTGAAAGGTGTCTTTGGGGTCCTGGTCGTGGCGGCCGCAGAGAAAGTGAAACCATTTCGATCCATAAGCGACGTGGCCGACCTCTTCGCTGTAGATGGTTTCAAGCGCCGCCACCGCGCCCGCGTCGCCCGCCTTGCGGAAGATCTCGATCATGCCCGGCGTCACGTCCAACCCGCGCGCTTCGAGCACCATGGGCACCACGGCCAAGCGGCCCATGAAGTCGTCCGCCGTGTCCTCGGCCGCGCGCCACATGCCCGCATGGGCCGGCAAGGCACCGTAGAAGCTGCCCTGCGCTTCGAGGCAATCGCACATCAGGTTGAAGTGTTTGGACTCCTCGTCTGCCGCCTTGACCCAATCGTCGTAGAACCCGGCGGGCATGGGAATACCGGCGAAACGCGGGATGATGTCCCAATGCAAATCCACCGCGTTAAGCTCGATATGCGCCACCGCGTGCAGCAGGGCGATACGTCCCTGAGGGCTTCCCGGTTTGCGTTTCGGCACGTCGCGCGGATCGAGCAACTCCGGCGCATCGGGCCGGGAGGGGCGCAGGGGAGGCGTTGCGCGCCCCAACGCGATCGGTGTGCCCGCGGCGCGTGCCGCAAACCATTGCGCCGCGTAGTCGCGCGATTTCGCGGTCTTGGCCCGTCCGTCGGCAGTGGTCAGAACATCCACTGCCATATCGCAAAGAGTTTTCATGGTCCCTCATCGCATGCTTGGCCGCGACCCGCAAAGCTCACGCCTGGTTTCTTTGGGCCTCGAATACCTCGGGAGGGTGAAGGTGGAACCCTCACGCGAGCCGCAGGCGCGCTCCGGTCGGCCCGGTCGCTCTGGGTAGCGCCCGATCCGAAACCTGGACTAAAGCGCCTTCGCCGCCTCCAGCACCTCTTCGGCGTGACCCGGAACCTTGACCTTGCGCCATTGCCTGGCGATCCGGCCCTCTTCGTCGATCAGGAAGGTCGACCGTTCGATCCCCATGAATTTTTTGCCGTACATGGATTTCTCTTTCCAGACGCCGAAATCCTCGGACGCCGTGCCGTGCTCGTCCGAGATCAGCGGGATGCGCAGCTTTTTCTTGACCATGAACTTCTCATGGCTGTCGAGGCTGTCCTTGGAGATGCCGAAAACCTTGACGCCGATCTGGGCGAATTCGTCGTCGAGCGCGGTGAAGGCCTCGTTTTCCTTGGTGCAGCCGGAGGTATCGTCACGCGGGTAGAAAAAGAGCACGACCGGCGTGCCGCGCAGCTCGGACAGCGTCACTTCGCTGTGATCGCCGCCTTGAACGGGAAGGGTGAAATCCGGTGCCAATTCCAGTGTATCGCTCATGGCGCTATCCTTTGATTGAAGTACGTCGGTAGGGTGATATCCCTGCGAGGCAGAGAATAACGCAAAAGGACGCCGCTTCCAGTGACGGAGCCGGAGCAGAGCCACGATATCAGCGACACGCCGCGCCGCAGGCGGCGGGGTCGGTGGGCGTTGGGCGTAACCACAGTGCTCGTGCTGAGCGTTCTGGTGGCGGGATGGGCGCTTGTCGGACGCAGCCTTTCGGCCCCGATCTGGGTCCGCGACACGGTCGAAGAAAGGCTGGCCGATGCCTTGCCCGGCTTTCGGGTGCTGTTCGGCGATGTGCAGGTGCGGCTGGAACAGGACGGGCGGACGCGGATCATCCTGCTGGATGTCGATGTGCAGACGGCGACCGGTGCCCCTGTCGCGGTTCTGTCGGACGTCCAGATCGGGTTGACGGCCTACGATCTGATCCGCCGTCAGATCGTCCTGCGCGACCTGAGCGTCAGCGGCGCGTTCGTCACCCTGACCCGCAACCGGGCCGGACAGTTGGGCCTCGCGCTGGGGGATGCCTTTGCGATGGACGGTGCCTCTCCCGATCTGCCGACGCTCGTGGCGCAGGTTGACGCTCTGTTGGTGGACGACCGACTGTCACGACTGCAAAGCGTCGAGGCCAATGCCCTGACGCTGCGGTTCGAGGATGCCCGCGCGCGGCGCGGCTGGACGGTGGATGGCGGGCGGCTTTTGCTGGAGCGTGAGAACGAGCAGTTGCGCCTCTCGGGGGACTTCGCGCTTCTGGGGGGCGGGGCGACGGCGACCCGGCTGCAACTCGACGCGTCCTCGGTGATCGGCGAGACGGAGGTGGCCTTCGGTGTCTCGCTCGATGACATGCCGTCACAAGACATTGCCACCCAAGGCCCGGCTCTGGCGTGGCTCGGGGCGTTGCGGGCGCCGATTTCGGGATCGCTGCGCGCTACCATGCAGCCCGATGGCGGGCTCGGTGTTCTAAACGCGACCTTGCAGATCGACGAGGGCGTCTTGCAGCCCACGCCCGAGACCCCGCCGGTGCCGTTCAACTCGGCACGCAGCTATTTCACCTTCGATCCGGACCGGTCCCAGATCACCTTTACCGAGCTTTCGGTGGACAGCGACCTGGTGCGCGCCGTCGCCGATGGGCGCGCGACCCTGGACGGGCTTCGCGATGGCATCCCGTCCGAGATGCTGGGACAGGTGCGGTTCAGCCTGCTCGAAGCCGCGCCGGACGCGCTTTTCGAGGCACCGTTGTCGCTGGACCGCGCAGAGCTGGACTTCCGGCTGCGGCTCAACCCGTTCGAACTCGATCTGGGTCGGGTCTGGATCGACGATCCGCAGGTCCCGCTGCGTATGACCGGGCGGCTTTTGGCGACCGAGGATGCGTGGGATTACGCGCTGGATGGCACTGTGGGCGTGCTGACGCCCGACGCTTTGTTGCGGCTCTGGCCGGTCACAATGGCCCCGCGCACCCGCGACTGGGTTGTGAACAATATCGAGGGTGGCGTCATAACGGAGGGGCAGTTCGCCCTGCGGTCGCAGGACCAGGCGCGCCCCGTGGTGTTCCTGAACGCGGCCTTCGATGAGGCGCAGGTTCGCTACACGCGTACCTTGCCGGTGGTCGAGCGCGGAAAGGGCACGCTGACGCTCAACGCGAACCGTCTGGCGGTGCGGGTGACCGAGGGCGAGATCACACCGCAACAGGGAGGCGTGCTCGACATCACGGGCAGCACGTTCGTCATTCCCGACACAAGGCAACGACCGCCGGAGGGGCAGGTTACGCTTGCCGGGGGCGGGCAGATCGAGGCGCTTCTGTCCTATCTCGACTCGCCGGGGCTCGAGATCATGCAAAAGGCGCGCCGCCCTGTGGACATCGTATCAGGCCGCGCGCGTTTCGATGGCTCGCTTATTCTGCCCCTGCGGCGTGGCCTGCGTCTGCCGGACATACAACTTGATGTCCGCGGGCGGGCGACCGGGGTCGTCAGTGACCAGATCATCCCGAACCGCGAGCTTACCGCGCGGATGCTGGACGTGTCGGTCACGAATGAGGCGTTGCGCATCTCGGGGCAGGCCGAGCTGTCGGGCGTCCCGTTCAACGGGTCCTGGACGCTGCCGATCCCAGCGCCGGGAGAGCCCGCGACCGACAGCATGGTCGAGGGCACCGTCACCCTGTCAGAGGCTGCGGCGCGGTCCTTCGGCGTGGCGCTGCCAGATGGCACAATCAGCGGGATCGGTCCGGCGGAGTTGCGCGTCGACCTGCGGCGCGGCGCGCCACCGGAGTTCGAACTCACCTCGCGGCTGTCCGGGATCGGCTTGTCCCTGCCAGCGATCGGCTGGACGCTGGCGCGCGGCACGACCGGCAGTCTGCGCGTCGCCGGTGTGCTCGACCGCCCGGCGCGGATCGACACACTTGCGCTGGACGCTCCGGGTCTGGAGGCGCAAGGGTCGGTTCGGCTTAATGCGGATGGGTCACTCGCCACAATCGATCTGGACCGGGTGCGCGCGGGCGGGTGGCTGGACGCGCCAGTGACGTTGACCGGTCGCGGCGCCGGTGCAGCGACTGCCGTGCGGATCAGCGGCGGCACAATTGATCTGCGCAATGCGCCCTTCGGGCGGGGAAGCGGCGGTGGAGCAGGCGGGCGCGTGCCATTGTCGCTGGCGCTGGATCAGTTGCAGGTGTCCAACAGCATCCGCCTGACCGATTTCCGCGGCGATCTGCAATCCGGCGCAGGGTTGACCGGCAACTTCACCGCAAGCGTGAATGGCAAGGCTCCCATCGTGGGTGAGGCGCTGGCGCAAGCCGGATCGACCGCGTTTCGCATCCGGTCGAATGACGCGGGCAAGGTGATCCGCGAGGCGGGGATTCTCAAGACCGTCGCAGGCGGTGACATGACGCTGGCGCTGGTGCCCGTGCCGGGACAACCGGGCAGCTATGACGGGTCGCTCGATGTGGTGAACACGCGGTTGCGTAACGCGCCCGGGATTGCCTCGCTGCTGGATGCGATCAGTATCGTCGGGTTGCTGGACCAGCTCGAAGGGCCGGGAATCCTGTTCACCGAGGTCGAGGCGCGCTTCCGCTTGACGCCGGATCAGCTTTACCTGACCCGCTCAAGCGCGACCGGCCCGTCGATGGGCATTTCGCTGGATGGCACCTACAACCTCGCGACCAGCACGTTGGACTTGCAGGGCGTCCTGTCGCCGATCTTTTTCCTTAACGGCATCGGCAGCATCTTCACCCGCAAGGGTGAGGGGCTGATCGGGTTCAACTTCAACCTGACCGGCCCGGCAAGCCAGCCGAATGTCAGCGTGAACCCCTTGTCTGCCCTGACGCCGGGCATGTTCCGCGAGATTTTCCGAAGACCGGCGCCTGTGCCGGGCGAGTGAGGCCCCTTTGCAGTGTCCCGGAGGTGCTGACCGCTTTCGTTGGGCGTCGGATTTCGGTAAAGGCGATGGCGACACGGCAGAAGCGGACCCGACCCGATGAAACTCAGCGATTTCGATTTCGATCTTCCCGATGAGCTGATCGCCACGCGACCGGCCTCTCCCCGATCGTCCGCACGCCTGTTGCACGCCGAGGCCGGGGGGATCGCGGATCGGATCGTGAAAGACTTGCCTGAAATCCTGCGCCCGACCGACCGGCTGGTGCTCAACGACACCAAGGTGATCCCAGCGCGGCTTTTCGGGGTGCGGCGGCGCACGGGGGCGGCAGGGCCGTCCGAAGCGAAGATCGAGGTCACGCTTTTGGAACCGCAGGCGAGCGGCACATGGTCCGCGCTGGTCAAGCCGCTCAAGAAGCTGCGCGAGGATGAAACGGTGGTGTTCTCGTCCGATCTGACGGCCGTTCTCGAAGGCCGGACCGAAGGGCAGGCGCTGTTGCGGTTCAACCTGACCGGGGCTGATTTCGACGCGGCGCTGGCCAAGGCGGGCGCGATGCCGCTGCCGCCCTATATCGCGGCCAAACGCGCCGCGGACGACAGGGACAAGGAAGACTACCAGACGATCTGGGCGCGCAACGCGGGCGCTGTTGCTGCGCCGACCGCATCACTGCATTTCGACGAGGCGCTGGTGGCTGCCCTTAAAGCGCGCGGCGTGGGCATGAGCTTCGTCACCCTGCATGTCGGCGCGGGCACGTTTCTGCCGGTCAAGGTCGAAGACGTGACCACCCACAAGATGCATGCCGAGTGGGGCCGTGTTTCGGAAACCGCCGCCGCCGAGATCGCCGCGACCAAGGCCGCGGGCGGACGGGTGATCCCCGTGGGTACCACCGCGCTGCGCCTGATCGAGAGCGCGGCACGCGGCGGGTCGATCCAGCCTTGGGAGGGCGACACGGACATCTTTATCTATCCGGGGTTCAACTTTCGGGTGACGGACGGGTTGATGACCAATTTTCACCTGCCGAAATCCACCCTGATGATGCTGGTCTCGGCGTTGATGGGGCCGGAGCGGATCAGGGAGATCTACGCCCACGCGATTGAAAACCGGTACCGGTTCTTTTCCTACGGCGACAGTTCGCTGCTGATCCCCGCCTGACGCAGCGCCGCAAGCCCGCGGACCGACAAAAAAAGTCGCCCATGTGATTGCGATTGCGATCCGGCTGCACTAGCCCCCGGGGGACCCGCGCAATCCGCGCCCAACACCTGCCGCACGAAGGACGTGATATGTTAAGTGTGATCCGGACATCCTGGCCGCTCCTGCTCGGTATGCTGCTACTGATGCTCGGCAACGGTTTGCAGGGCTCTTTGCTGGGTGTGCGCGGCTCGACCATCGGGTTTTCTTCGGTCGAGATGTCGCTCGTCATGTCGGCCTATTTCGCCGGCTTCCTTGTGGCCTCGCGTGTGACCCCCGATATGATCCGCCGGGTCGGACACGTGCGGGTCTTTGCCGCGCTGGGCTCGTTCATCTCGGCGGCGCTGCTGGTGTTTCCCACCGTTCAGGAACCCATCGTGTGGATCCTGTGCCGGGTGGTCATCGGCTTCTGTTTCTGCGGCGTCTACGTCACCGCCGAAAGCTGGCTGAACAACGCCACTTCCAACGAGACGCGGGGGCAGACCCTTTCAGCCTACATGATCGTTCAGATGATCGGCATCATCATCGCGCAGGGCCTTCTGGTCGTGCCGGACCCGTCGGGATACCTGCTTTTCGTGATCCCGTCGGTGCTGGTTTCCATCGCCTTCGCGCCGATCCTGCTGTCGATCTCGCCGACCCCGGCCTTCGAGAGCACCAAGCGGATGACGCTGAAGGAGCTTTACCACACCTCGCCCCTGGGCTGCGTTGGCATGTTCCTGTTGGGCAGCGTCTTTGCCGCGCAGTTCGGTATGGCGGCGGTCTATGCGACCGAGGCCGGTCTTTCGATCACGCAAATCCCGGTGTTTACCGCCTCTTTCTACGTGGGCGCATTGTTGTTCCAATATCCGTTGGGCTGGATTTCCGACCGTATGGATCGCCGGGTCCTGATCGCCGTGACGGCGGCGGTGGCGGGTCTGGCCTCGTTGACCGGGATGATCCTGGGTGGAAATTTCTACATCCTGATCGCGTCTGCGTTCCTGATCGGCGGATTGTCGAACCCGCTTTATTCCCTGCTCATCGCCTATACCAACGACTTCTTGCAGCACGAGGACATGGCGGCGGCCTCCGCGGGTCTGCTGTTCGTCAACGGCGTCGGCGCGATCGCGGGCCCGTTGATCATCGGCTATGCCATGCAGATTTTCGGACCTCCGGGCTATTTCATTCTGCTGTCGGTCGTACTGCTGCTTCTCACCGGCTACGCGGCCTACCGGATGACGCAACGCCCGGCACCGACATCGGACGAAACCATCGCGTATCAGGGCATGATGCCGACCGCGTCGCTGGTGACGGTCGAGCTGGCTTCGGAATGGGCGGTCGAAGCCGCCGAGGCGCAGGCCGAACAGGACGAACGCGACGAAAAGCAAAGCGATACAGCGGCCTGACCGACGGTTTCCGCGTGGGTTCACAGCCTCATGGAGACCTGCACGATATGTCGGCAGTGACATGAAAAGTGACTGTTTCCCGAATCGTTTCTTGGCTAATCATTTCAAGACACTGGAAGACCACGCGGAGGATCGGAGAGAGCCATGGTCACGCCTGATGACGTATTGAGTTTCTGGCTGGACGAGGTCGGGCCAAGTGGGTGGTACAAATCCGACAAGGGGTTGGATCAGGACATCCGCGACCGTTTCGAGGCCAGCTGGGACGGAGCGATGGAGGGACGGCACGCGCTCTGGCTGACCTATCCGAGCGGCACGCTGGCCTATATTGTGTTGATGGACCAGTTTCCCCGCAACATGTTCCGCGATACGGCCAAGGCGTTTTCATCCGACAGGTTTGCCCTGGCCGCGGCCAAGCAGGCAATCGGCAAGGCGTGGGACATGAAAATTGACGAACCGGCGCGGCAGTTTTTCTACCTTCCGCTGATGCATTCCGAAAACCTCTGCGATCAGGACCGATGCGTGCGCCTTATGCTCGAGCGGATGCCGAAACATGGCGCGAGCAACCTTCTCCACGCCCGCGCGCATCGCGAAGTGATCCGCAAATTCGGCCGTTTTCCCTATCGCAACGCCGCATTGGGCCGTCGGTCGACCGAGACCGAGCTGTCATACGTGAACGGCGGCGGCTATGGGTCCACCGTGGAAGAGCTCAAGAAAGCGGGTTGAGCGGACGCACCCTTATCGGCGCGTCCAGCGGGTTCAGGATGTCGTCGATGCTTTGAAAATCTTGTCGATATTGCTGCCAAGAGCCGCGTTGAACGCGTCATCGGATTGCTGCTTTGACAGACCTTCCGCCAGCGCCCGTGAGAAGCTCGCGATCATCTTGGGGTTCCGGGCCAGCCGTTCGCAGGCTTCATCCGTGCTGTAGCCGCCGGACAAGGCCACCACGCGCAGCACGTTCGGATGCTCGGCGAGATCGGTGTAAAGACCGTCCTCGGTCGGGATGGTCAGTTTGAGCATAACTTTCGTATCGCTGTCCAACGCGTTGAGATGAGACAGGATTTCCTCGTGCAGGATATCCTCGGCCTCGCGCTTGGTCGGGCTGTGGATGTCCACTTCCGGCTCGAGGATCGGCACGAGACCCGCCGCGCAGACGGTTTTGCCAACCTCGAATTGCTGGGCCACCACGGCCTTGATCCCCTGCGCATCGGCTTCGTGGATGACGGACCGTTCCTTGGTGCCGAACACACCCATGGACTTGGCTTCTGCCAGCAGGGCTCCGAGTCCCGGCATCGGCTTCATGATCTGGGCGCCGTTGGCCTTGTCCTCCAATCCTTTGTCGATCTTGAGGAATGGCACGACGCCGCGCTTTTCCCAAAGATAGGTCGGAACGGGAATGCCCTCGACCGTGTCGCGCATGGTACGTTCGAACAGGATCGCGCCAAGAACCTTGTCAGACGTGAAATCCGGAGCGGTCATGATGCGGCAGCGCATCTCGTGGATGAGCGCGAACATCTCTTCGTCGGTGCTGTAGGCGTCTTCTTCGATGCTGTAGAGACGCAGCGCCTTCGGGGTCGACCCGCCGCTCTGGTCCAGCGCGGCGATGAAGCCTTTGCCCGTCTTGATGCGGTCTGCCATTGCGGTATCGGTCATGTGAAGTCCCCAGGCTGAATTGGTGTTGTTGTCGATGTCCTAGAACAGAGCGCGCGAAAAAGATAGAGGCATGCCAAGAGGTTAGCGCTAACCGTCGGTTGATATGTCGCTGTCTGTGTCTGCGGGGTGTCGCGGCTGGGCGCGCAGCCATATGCCGTCACGTGCGCGCACGGTCAGATGGGCAACCGGATCGGGCCGCTTGCCCGCGATCTCCGTCAGTTGAATGTCGCGCAGAAACAGAGACAGGAGCAGCGGCCCCTCGGCCATCGCAAAGCCCGCGCCGGGGCAAACACGCGGCCCCGCACTGAACGGCAAATACGCATCGCGTGCCGATTGTCGGGCCTCGTCGGTCTGCCAGCGGCTGGGATCGAAAAGATCCGGATTGCTCCAAAGCCGTGTGTGCCGGTGCAGATGCCACGGGCTGAGCACCAGTTGCGCGGCTTTAGGGATTGCCCGTTTGCGGAAGGTCTCGGACTTGGTGGATTGGCGCACCATCATCGGCACCGGCGGATAGAGCCGCAGCGTTTCCCGGAACACATCGCGGCTGCTGGTCAGACGCTTGACGTCATTCGGGGCGGACAGCCCCTGTGCCTCGTCAGCCACGCGGTCCTGCCAGTCAGGCGCGGCCGCGCAAAGATGAAGCGCCCAGGCCAATGCGCTGGCGCTGGTCTCGTGTCCCGCGAGAAAGAAGATCGCGACCTGATCGACCATTTCGGCGGTGGTGAAACGGTCTCCGGTCAGCGGATCGGGTGTTGTCATGATCCGCGTGGCCAGATCATCCGGCGCGGTGCCCGTTTGGATGGCGCGCATGCGCTCGGAGACCAGCCGTGTGATCAGCGTGCGAATCCGCGCGGCGGCACGCTTGGTGTCCCGGCTATGAAAGCGCGGCATCCAGCGGGGCAGGGGAACGAAGGCGGCAAGGTTCAGGATCGGCTGGCTGCGCTGGTAGGCGCGGAATTCGTGGAATACCTCGCGCGCGATCTCGTCCTCGATGGGGATGGAGAATAGCGTGCGGAAGATCGCGTCGGCGGCGGCGTGACTCGCGATTTCTTCGATCTCGATCTCTAACCCGTCGCCGATCCGGTCGCGCACACGCGCCACCATCGCCTGACCGGCCGCCCACATGGCAGGCAGCGACTGCCCCAAGCGCCCCCGTTCGAACGCCGGGTCGATGATGCGCCGCTGCCGTTCCCAGGTCGCGCCGTTGGTCAGGAAAACCGATTGCCCCAGAAGCGGGCGCAGACCTTCACCGATGCGTGTGGACTTGGGAAAATCCTCCGGACGCTCGCGTAGGATCGTTCGGACTAGCGCGGGATCGTTGGCGAGGTAGGATTGGAAGAACGGCGTCCGGAACTCGGCCATCCAGGCGGAATACAGACGCTCCGGCTGTGCCGACAGGATATCGCGGCGGAACAGGCGCATGTACCGCCACAGCGACACGCGGTCGGGGCGCGATTTCGGTTTGGGTGGGATCACGGTTTCACGGAAGTGTATTTAGAAACCCCAACGTCGATCCGGCTTTTGGACGGCGGGCGGTTCGCATAGCGCTGGCCCAGCGTCAGAGGCCCTGCGGTGATCTGGAAGTAATCATAGTCGAGCGGCCGGTCGAAGGCGCAGAGATACTGGAAATGCAGCCGGAAAAACTTGCGCCGCAGCTTTTCCCAGTTTTCCTCGGAAAGCGTACGCGAAAACTGTGCCGAAAAGACCAAGGGCCATTGCTTGTCACGGGTGGCGACACCGGACACGCCGACGGGATCACACAAGGCATAGGAACATCCGTCACCCGGAGCGGTGACATCGATCCAGACGAGGTCGTCCTGTTCGGACAGGAATTGCAAATCCGCGCGCAGCTGCCATGCGTCGGGCAGGAACGACACCATCGGGATCACGTGGCCAAGGCTGAGAAACGACAGTGCCGGGCGCGCGGGCCGATCGGGGGTGTCGCGCATGATGTCGGCAAGGATCGACACAACGAGATGCGCGCCCGAAGAATGGCCGACCACCAGAACCTCGTCGTAATCCTGCAACAGAGCCGTCGCGATGGTGCCGCGGAATGCGTCCATTCGCTCTTGCAAGGCCGGCGGGGTGGCGCCGTTGTGACTGGCTGAAAAGGCGTAGTCGTGCATCAGGTAGTAGGCATAGATGCGGCGGTCCTGCGATTTGAACCAGCGCAGGACCAGAACGATGATGACGAAGAACGGCGTCCAATAGAGCAAGGATGTGCCCCACCGGGTTATGGCGCCCTCACCGACAAGCCACAGGACCGCCGCGTGAAACACTGTGCTGAGCGCCCATCCGACGAGGTGCGCAACAAGGAGGGCCGCAAGCAGTTGCAGGATCAGCATACCGATCGGATAGAGTGCGGCGATCAACGGCCCCTTCGGCAACACCGCCAGCCGCCGCAACGTGCCCGAGGCGATATAGGTCCAGCTGGTGCGGATCAGTTGCAGGTATGTGGCGGGAATGCTGTTCGACATGCTGTCGCGTACGATATCCGACCAGAGCAGCACCTCGAGATCGGCGGTCACACGGGTGTCGTCCATCAGTCCTGACGCGCGCCAACCATAGGGGCCGTCGCTGTCGGCGGCCTCCACATGCAGCCCGTAGCCGGAAATCTCGGCCTGCTTCGCGCCTTCCGAGCGGTACAGCTCGCGATACCGGCGGGCCGGGAAAGGGTCGTATCCCGGAATGTAGAACACCTTGCGGCGGCGGACGTGGGTGGGCGCGGCTGACATGACGGGCTGCTCTGGCTTTTTCCGAACTGTAACAGTGTTCCGGAAATGCGCCAATTTTTTGATGATTGCCGGGAACCGGGGCCTAAGTGGTCGGTTAAGCCCCAGACCAAGAGGACCACCATGATCGATATTCTGAACATTACCGCCGCTTTGCTGACCATCGCCCTTGGCGCGTTCGGGATGCTGGCGCCCCGCTACACGGCAGGGGTTCTCGACCTGCGCACTGGCGATACGACGATGGGCCTCTCGGAATTGCGGGCGTCAGCGGGTGGTATGTTCGTCATCGTTGGCGGCGCGTGCCTCTGGCTCGGGGAACCCTGGGCCTACGCGATGATGGGGTTTGTTTATCTTGGTGCCGGGCTTGGCCGCGCGCTTTCGTTGATTATCGACAAACCGCCCTTTCCCAAGACGCATTTGTACTTCCTGTTCGAAGCTGTGTTCGCTGCGTGGTTGCTGATCGTCAACCTGCCGGGCGCTCAGGGGCTGTCCCAGTAGCGCCGCCGATCCTGCCAGATTTTCTCACCGATCCGGCAATCCGTCGGGTCGCGGTTCACGGCCTGCACCGGAACCACGGTCGCCTCGGTCGGACGTGACACCATTTCCAGCACAAGCTTGCGCTGCACCGCCTCGGCGAAATCGTCCCAGTCGAACACGGGAATGACGAAGGACCCGGGTCCGCCGATGACGCAGTTTTCGTAATAGACATCCAGGTTTTCCAGATGCCACGCGCTGTCCATACCTTCGCGTGTTAGGAGGGGAAGCCCGTTGATGACGATCCCCTTCGACAGAACCGTATCCCGGGCGCGCTCCACATGCCGTCCTTGGTTGTTCGGCCCGTCGCCCGAGATGTCGATGACCCGACGCAGCCCGGCATAAATGTTGGTGTCGATCAACTCGGCCCCGAAGATCAGCGCTTCCGAAATCGACGTGCGCCGCAATGCGGGATCAAAGCGCGAGGTCAGGATGTCTGCAAAGGCATCCAGATCGGCGCGGGTTTGGAGGACACGCCAGTCGATCACCACTTCCTGTGTTCCGGCCCATTCGACATATGTCACCGCCACGCTCTGTAACAAACCCGATTGCAGTGCCGCGAACACCGCGTCCGAGCGCAACGCTTCCGCATAACCCCGCCGCTGGATCTCGAGCTCCCGTTCGGTCATGGACCGGGACACGTCGACCATCAGCACAAGTTCCAGATCGACCTCGATCTCCTGCGCATCGGCAGGTTTCCCGAGTGTCAGGCAAAAGAGTGCCAAAAGGGCAAAGAGCGCTTTCATGGCGTGAGAATGCCCAAGCCTGCATCACAAATCCATTCACAAGTTTGACGGTCTGCAAGTTCGCGCAGACCCGAGAGAATGCAGTCGATCTAAAGGGTTGAAATCCGGCCCGCGAAGCACGATACTCAAGATGTTCTCGCAAGAGGACTATGGACATAAACGCGCGTGTAATAAGCGGATCGGACCCGGGGGCGGTACCCGGCGGCTCCACCAAAATCCCGTCGTTTGGGGGAACATGGGGCCGAAACAGGATCGACGAACGTCTAAAAGCGTTAGCTTTGTCCCGGTGAGATACCACCGTTATCGGTTCACATAGTATAGTTGCAAACGACAACCATGCTCCGGTGGCAATGGCCGCGTAAGCGGTCGGAGTTACCGAAACTCTAAGCCCTGAGGCCTAGCAGCGTCAGGCGGGGTTCGCAGGCACCTGGCAACAGAAGCCTGCATTTTCCCTCTCACATCATCGGGTCTGTGTCTTGGTAATGCCATGCCCGTGTCATCGCGCGCCGCGCTTTCGGACGTGCGGCCCCTGCGACACGATCCGTTTCACTTGACCTGCGCGCGGCAAGCCCCATCAATAGATTCAATGCTGTGGCGCGCCTTGATCATATGTCTGTGTCTGACCGGCCCCGCGCAGGCGTGCAGGACGGCCCTGATCCTCGCGATGGACGTGTCCCAATCGGTCGATCCCGGAGAGTATCGTTTGCAGATCGACGGTTTGGCCGCTGCCTTGCGCGATCCCGAGATCGCGGAGATTCTCGTTCGCGATCAGGTGGCGCTCAGCGTGATCCAATGGTCGGGCATCGACTCGCAGATCGTGAGCCTCGACTGGACGCAGATGCTGAGCACCAGCCATGTGCAACTGTTCGCCTCGGCGGTACAACGCTTGCCAAGGGCGTTCGTCATGTCGAACACCGCCCCGGCCGAGGCCATGGCCAAGGCACTCGGACATTTCGAGGCCGGCCCCGATTGCGCGCGCCGGGTGATCGACATGTCGGGGGACGGCACCCCCAATGCGGGCGGGCATGTTGGCCAGATGCGCCGCCAGGCCGAACGCGCGGGTGTCACGGTGAATGGTCTTGCCATCGAAGGGCTGGGCCGCGCCATCACCAACTTCTACCAGCGCAACATCATCACCAAGGACGGCTTCGTCGAAACCGCCCGTGGTCACAGGGAATATGCCCGTGCGATCCGGCGCAAAATCCTTCGGGAAATCAGCAATGTCTTTGGTTGAGGGATTTCCGCGTGCGCGGCGACTTTCCCGCAGACGCGCCCTTTCGTTTTCGATTTAATGCAATATGATCGGGGCAGACTCGGGGGATGACGGCCATGACGACTGGCATCAATTATGGAAGACTGATGCATCAGGCGATGCGCGGACTGATCCGGACCGTGCTCGAAGACGTGCAAAAGGACGGTCTTCCCGGCGATCATCACTTCTTCATCACGTTCGACACCGGTCATCCGGATGTCGAAATCGCGGATTGGTTGTCGGACCGCTATCCCGGCGAAATGACCGTGGTGATGCAGCACTGGTTCGACAATCTCGAAGTGGCCGAGGATGGATTCGCGGTGACGCTGAACTTTGGCGATGCCCCGGAACGACTTTATATTCCGTTTGACGCCGTTCTGACCTTCGTTGATCCCTCCGTCGAATTCGGCCTGCGGTTTGAAAGCACCGATGGCGAGGACAGCGAAGAGGGGGCACTTGTCCCCGCGCCGCGCCCGGTGGCCGAGCCGAAAGAGAAAGAGAAGGCGAAGCCGGCCAAACCAGCCGCTGCCTCCGATCGCAAGGACGCCGAAGTGGTCAGCCTCGATACCTTCCGCAAATAGGCCCTGCGCCAGTTTGACAATTGCCTCGCGCGTGGCTTGCCGCTAAACGGCATACAACCGTATACCGCAGGAGGCTTTGATGGCTCAGACCCGCACCGAATCCGACAGTTTTGGCCCGCTCGAGGTGCCGTCCGACAAATACTGGGGCGCGCAGACGCAGCGCTCGATCATGAATTTCCCGATCGGCTGGGAAAAGCAGCCCGTGGCCATCGTCCGCGCGCTGGGCGTGATCAAGAAAGCCTGCGCGCAGGCGAACAAGGCGTCCGGCGATCTTGACGGGCGTCTGGCCGACGCGATCATTGAAGCGGCGGGAGAGGTGATCGACGGCAAGTTCGACGACAACTTCCCGCTGGTCGTCTGGCAGACCGGGTCCGGCACGCAGTCCAACATGAACGCCAACGAGGTGATCGCGAACCGGGCCATCGAGATCCTGGGCGGCGTGATCGGATCGAAAGACCCCGTTCACCCGAACGATCACTGCAACATGGGACAGTCGTCGAATGACACCTTCCCGACCGCCATGCATATCGCCGCCGCGATGATGGTGCGCGATACGCTGCTGCCGGCGCTGGACAAGCTGGCTGCGGGACTTGAGCAAAAATCCGAAGAATTCGCCGACATTATCAAGATTGGCCGAACCCACACCCAGGATGCGACGCCTTTGACATTGGGGCAGGAGTTCTCGGGTTATGCGCACCAGATCCGCATGGGGATCGCGCGGGTGAATGCCTGCCTGCCGGGCATCTACGAATTGGCGCAAGGCGGCACCGCTGTCGGCACCGGGCTGAACACAAAGAAAGGCTGGGGCGAAACCGTCGCGGCCAACATGGCCGAGATCACTGGCCTCCCGTTCGTCACCGCCCCCAACAAGTTCGAAGCACTGGCCGCGCATGACGCGATGGTCTTCATGTCGGGCGCTTTGGCGACGGTGGCGGGGTCTTGCTACAAGATTGCCAACGACATCCGCTTCCTCGGCTCCGGCCCGCGCTCGGGTCTGGGCGAATTGATCCTGCCGGAGAACGAGCCGGGGTCGTCGATCATGCCGGGCAAGGTGAACCCGACGCAGGCCGAGGCGCTGACGCAGGTGGCCGCCCATGTCATGGGCAACGATGCGGCGATTAAGTTTGCAGGCAGCCAGGGGCATTTCGAGTTGAACGTCTACAACCCGATGATGGCTTACAACCTGCTGCAATCCATGCAGCTTTTGGGCGATGCGGCGGACAGCTTTACCGAGCGGATGCTCTTGGGGATCGAGGCCAACGCGCCGCGCATCGACAAGCTGATGAAGGAATCTCTGATGCTCGTCACGGCGCTGGCGCCGACCATCGGGTATGACAACGCGACGAAAGTGGCCAAGACGGCCCACAAGAATGGCACGACGCTCAAGGAAGAGGCGATTGCCCTGGGTTTTGTCGATGCCGAAACCTTTGATCGCGTGGTGCGGCCCGAGGATATGATCGGCCCGAAGGGATAAGCGGGGGCGCGATTTCGAAATCGCGTCGCAAGGCCCTTCGAAGGGCCTTGCGCGTCGCGCGGGGCGGCGTATCTTTCACTCATGAGCAATGTCAGCAACCTCAACCAGTTTCGCAAAGCGAAGACGCGCGATGACAAGCGCGCCGAGGCGGACGCTAATGCGGTGAAGTTCGGGCGCACGAAGGCTCAGCGCGATCTTGAAAAGGCGCGCGCAGCCAAGGCGCGGCGCGATCTGGACGGCAAATCCACGACATGAGCGGCCGACCGGTCAAACGGTCGCTGACGCTTCGGGGGCACCGCACCAGCGTGTCGCTGGAAGACGCGTTTTGGCGGGCGTTCCGCGAGATCGCGGCGGAAAAGGATATGCCGATCAACGCCTTGGCAGCAGAGATCGATGAGGCGCGTGAGATGGATGTCGGGCTCGCCTCGGCCATCCGGGTCTACGTGTTGGGGTGGTACCGGGACCAAGCGTCATCACCCGGCGGGGCCGGGTGATCTGCTGACACTTCCGAGGCTGCCGCCGCGAAAGCGGTGGCAACGCGTCCGCCCGCCCCATGGCGGGCGCGTTCCGCGCCCACCCTGGCGAACGCCAGCGCCCATTATCACCCGATCACATTGTGCTCCGGCCCATAGAGAAAGCCTGTGATATTGTCCGCGCCGTTCTCGGTCACGACAAGAATGTCATGCTCGCGGTAGCCACCCGCTCCGGGCGTGCCTTCGGGGATCCACAGCATCGGCTCAATCGACACCACCATGCCGGGCTCCAGCACCGTGTCGATATCCTCGCGCAGTTCCAGCCCGGCTTCGCGGCCATAGTAGTGGCTGAGGATGCCGAAGGAATGACCATAGCCGAAAGAGCGGTATTCGAGCAGACCCGCATTCGCAAAGAGGCGGTTGATTTCATCACAGACCTGAGCGCAGGAGATGCCGGGACGGATTAGGCTGAGCCCTAGCTCGTGCGCGGCCACGTTGGCCTGCCAGATCCGCAAGGACTCGGCGTCCGGTTCGCCCAGAAACAGCGTGCGCTCCAGCGCGGTGTAATAGGCCGAGATCATCGGGAATGTGTTGAGGCTGAGGATATCGCCATGCTCCACCGCGCGCGTCGTGACCGGATTGTGCGCGCCGTCGGTGTTCAGACCGGACTGGAACCACACCCAGCTGTCGCGAATCTCGCTGTCGGGGAAGCTGCGGGCGATCTCCAACTCCATCGCGTCGCGACCGGCCATGGCGATGTCGATCTCGCGGGCACCGGGTTTGATGGCGTCGCGGATGGCATGGCCGCCGATGTCGGCGATGCGCGCCCCTTCGCAGATCAGGGCAATCTCGGCGGGCGATTTCACCATGCGCGACCGCATCGTGTCGGGCGCGATGTCGATCAATTCGGGCGCATTCAGGAAGCTGTCCAGCGCCGCGCGGGCGGCGAGCGTCAGGTGATCGCCCTCGATACCGACGCGGCGGCCTGCACCGACAAGCGACGCAACGGCGCGCCAGTAATTGTTGCGCTCCCAATCGGTGTAGATGACGTTGTCGCAATGCGCCCGCCGCCACGGCTGACCGCCATCGATATTGGCGCTGACGGTGGTGCAGATGTCCTGCGTGACCACCAGTCCGTAGGGGCGCCCGAAGCTGCAATAAAGAAAGCCGGAATAATAGGCGATGGTCTGCATCGACGTGAGCAGGACTGCGTCCAGTTCATGTCGCGCCATGATGATGCGAAGATCGGCGATGCGGGCGTCGTATTCGGCCTGTGCAAAGGGCAGGGGGGCCTTGTCGCCGTTGTGGCAGGTAAAGGTCTGTGGGCGGTTCGGGGTATCGAACATATCAAAGTCTCCGTACATCTGCCGGGACTCATGCAAAACGCCCGGCATCACATCCGGGCGTTCAGGACGATACGCTTTCTTTGGAAAGCTGCGATGTGGGTCTTGCTCCGACGACGCCATCGTCGGCACATCCATGCGTTCGATGGCAAACCCCGCTGAGTCTGTCAACGGCGGAGGTGCGTGAGATCACGCACCCTACCTACATCCGGCGATTGATGGCCACGGTTCCCAGCACCATATCCGTCAGGCCCTGACCACGTTCGGTGAGGAACATCATCGCGATCGAGATCAGTTGCAGCGGAAACACCGACATCGACACCGTATAGCCCAGCGTGTGCATGAAGGCCTGGCTGAAGTCGAAATGTTCGCCTCGGCTGTCGCGGAACTCGATGGACATGAGGCGCATGCCCCATGTGGCCGACCGGTTGGTGATGGTGGTCACGCGGTAGATGAAGCCGACCACAAAGAACAAGAGCGGCAGGAACCAGAGAGCGATGAACAGGGTCAGCACGACGATCGGCACCACGAGCACTAGGATCAGAGCCGCGTCGATCACCCAGGCCAGACCGCGCTTGATTGTCACGCTGTCATAGAACTCCGGCTGGACCATCGGGTCGGGCAGGTTGGGGTAGGTGTCAGTGGCGTACATTATCGGGAACCAGTGCTTTCGTGAACAGGGCGGATGTGGCCCCGATATGGGGCCACCGGCGGTGTTTTCAAAGATCAGGCGTCTTCGCTTTCGCGGCTTTCCTTGGCCATCTTGGCGCGTTCGTCCATGAACTGATCGAACTCGGCCTTGTCCTTGGCGTCACGCAGACGCTTCAGGAAGGCTTCGAAATTCTCCTGCTCTTCTTCGAGACGACGCAGCGTTTCGGTCTTGTAGGCGTCGAAGGCGCTGTTGCCGGACGAGCGCATCGTCGTAAACTTGGGCGACATGCGGCGGCTGCCGCTACAGGATGAATTGAACATGCGTTTGCTCCAGATCATATAGGCAAGAAGGGCAAGACCGATGGGCCAGAAAAAGATGAAGCCAAGGACCATTGCGGCGATCCAGGCACCTTTGCCTTTGCGGTCCAGCCACGCTTCGGTTTTCGAGAACCAGCCCTGACGGGCGGGAAGAGAGGCGGGGGCGGCGATCGTGCTCATTTTCAACTCCGTTGTTGCGTAATGTGAATGTCTTTCACATTGAATAGATCGGAGCTTGCCCGTGTCTTTGCAAGAGATAATGTGAATGTTTTTTACATTTACTTATTTTATATCGTGAAATCAGATATTTGTGCGTTCGAAATATTTGGAAGAAGGGCTGGATCCAGCGGAAAAACGTGTCGTGGTGTCCCCGCGGCAGCCCAAACGACGTCAAATTCCAGCAATCGCGGGTCCAACCAGGCGCGGGTCAGATGTCCTATCGGAGCGACCCCGCCGATGGCAAAGCCCGTCTGCACCCGGATCAATGTGGCGTCCGCCTTTCCAAGCGGTTCACCGGCACAGGCCGAGGCTTTCTCCGCATCCACCCGATTGCCACCCGCCGTCAGAAACAGAACCGCGTCTTCGCTGGTTTCGGCGCGAAAGATGATGGATTTGGCAATCTGATCGAGATGGCACCCAACGCTGTCAGCGGCTTCCTGCGCGGTGCGGGCCTGTCCCACTTCGCGGATGTCGATCGGCAGACCGGCCGCCTCCAGGGCGGCACGAACACGTTTGAGGCTCTTGCTCATATTGGCGTACTTTCACGTCGTTTGGACCCGTGAAAGGTGATAAGACATAGGTCATGTGCAGAAAAGGTGCGATTGCCCATTGTGCAATCGACCGCTCTCCCCTTATTGTGGACAACAGCCCAATCCGTTTCACGGTATGCGGGCGCAAGAGTTTCGCTGTTCTGAGCATCGGCAGAGTGTCCTGAGTTTCAGAGCAGGCTGATATGGCCCCAAAAAGGCCTTCTACAAATACCTGAGGTTTTAATCGAACATCAGGTTCGCAACGGATGCCGTCACTCTGGTGACAAGCATCGGAGAAGAAACGCGATGCAACGCGCGCAGGACATGAGGCTAGAGCTACGGGGCGTTTCGTCCCGGCCAGCCACTGCGCACGCACTCGCCATGACAAGACACACCCGATCCCGCCCCATGTTCGCAAGACAGGGGCCGCGACGCGTGTGCGAACGGAATTTATGCCCAAGAAAATGCTTATCGACGCCACCCACGCGGAGGAAACCCGCGTCGTGGTGGTGGACGGACACAAGGTCGAGGAATTCGACTTCGAATCCGAAAACAAGCGCCAGCTCGCTGGCAACATCTATCTCGCAAAAGTAACCCGGGTCGAACCGTCGCTTCAGGCGGCCTTTGTCGATTACGGCGGCAATCGCCACGGGTTCCTCGCGTTTTCGGAAATCCATCCCGACTATTACCAGATTCCCGTCGCGGATCGCGAAGCGCTCATGGAAGAAGAGCGCGCCTTCGCGGAATCGCAGGCCCGGCGTGAAGACGAAGACGAAAAGCCCAAGTCCCGCCGGGGACGCGGTCGCAGCCGGTCGCGCGCGGCCAAGTCCGACAGCGACGATGCCGTCGCAACCAAGGATGTCTCGGACGAAATCTCGGGGATGGAGACCATCGACCTGAGCGAGGATGGCGACGACGACGAAGGCCTGTCGCCGATGGAAACCGTCGCGGAAACGCCGGTCGAAGAGCCCGACGATATCGCGTCCACTGACGCCGACGCCTCAGGCCGGAACGGTAGTGACGACGATGACGACGAGGACGCCAAGGCGGAACCGGCGGATCGGGACGAGAACATCGAATCCGTGGCCGACGACGACACGCAGGACGACATTCGCCCCAAGCGCAAGCCACGCCCGAAACGCTACAAGATCCAGGAAGTCATCAAGGTACGCCAGATCCTTCTGGTGCAGGTCGTCAAGGAAGAGCGCGGCAACAAGGGCGCAGCTCTGACCACCTACCTCTCATTGGCCGGTCGGTATTGCGTGCTCATGCCCAACACGGCACGCGGTGGCGGCATCAGCCGCAAGATCACCAACGCGCCCGATCGCAAGAAGCTGAAAGAAATCGCGAACGAGATCGACGTGCCGCAGGGCGCGGGCCTCATCATCCGCACGGCAGGCGCCAAGCGCACCAAGACCGAGATCAAACGCGACTACGAATACCTCCAGCGTCTGTGGGAGCAAATTCGCGAGCTGACGCTGAAATCCATCGCACCGGCGAAGATCTACGAAGAGGGCGACCTGATCAAACGGTCGATCCGCGATCTCTATAACCGCGACATCGACGAGGTTCTGGTCGAGGGCGAACGCGGCTACCGCATCGCCAAGGACTTCATGAAGATGATCATGCCGTCTCACGCCAAGAACGTGAAGCATTACGTCGACCAGATGCCGCTTTTCGCGCGCCATCAGGTCGAGTCGTATCTCTCGGGCATGTTCAATCCAACGGTCCAGCTCAAGTCAGGCGGCTACATCGTGATCGGCGTGACCGAAGCACTTGTGGCCATCGACGTGAACTCTGGTCGGGCCACCAAGGAAGGCTCGATCGAAGAAACCGCTTTGAAGACCAACCTTGAAGCCGCCGAAGAAGTGGCCCGCCAGTTACGTCTGCGTGACTTGGCTGGTCTGATCGTGATCGACTTCATCGACATGGACGAGCGCAAGAACAACGCCGCCGTCGAAAAGCGCATCAAGGACAAGCTCAAGAACGATCGCGCCCGCATCCAGGTTGGGCGGATTTCCGGTTTCGGCCTGATGGAGATGAGCCGCCAGCGCCTGCGCCCCGGCATGATCGAGGCGACGACCCAGCCTTGCCCGGCCTGTCACGGAACGGGCCTCATTCGGTCCGACGACAACATGGCGTTGCAAGTTTTGCGCCAGATCGAGGAAGAGGGCGTGCGCCGCCGCTCGCGCGAGGTGCTGGTCACCTGCCCGGTGTCCATCGCCAACTTCCTGATGAACCAGAAACGCGAACACGTGGCCCAGATCGAAGCCCGCTACGGCCTGTCCGTACGGATCGAAGGCGACGTGCATCTGGTCAGCCCGGATTTCACGATGGAGAAGTTCAAGACGGCGACCCGGGTCGTGCCCGAAGCCGCGCCCGTGGTGTCTGTGGACACCTCGATCATGGATCAGGTCGACGAAGACGCCGCCGATGACGAAGAGGATCAAACCGACTCCGTGTCCGAGACATCGGAAGACGATGATGGCAAGCCGAAAAAGCGCCGTCGCCGGTCACGTCGGGGTGGTCGCGGACGCAACCGCAATCGGGATCGTCAGGACGATGACGAGACCAACGGCGAAAACGACGAGGACAACGGATCGTCCGACGACACGCGTGTCGAGGAACCGGTAGCCGCCAAAGCCGGGACCGACGCGGACGCACAGACAGACGCGGACGCGCCGACCGATGAGGCCGCAGAGAAACCCAAGCGGACGACCCGCAGCCGGACACGCAAGACCTCTGATGGTGTCGCAGCCGAAGCGGCTGCCGCAGATGCGGAAACCTCCGAAAAGCCGGCACCGAAGAAAAGAACGCCGTCCAAAAAATCGGCCAAGAAGGCCGCAGAGGACGGTTCGGCGGATGCCGCGACGTCCGACGATGCGCAAGCGGCGGACGACGCACCCAAGAAGAAGACGGTCACGCGGTCTCGCAAAAAGGCGGATACGGGCGATAAAGCGAATGACGGTGCGAAAGACACTCCGAAGACGACCAAGCCCAAGACGTCCTCGACACGCTCGCGTGCCAAGAAGTCGGAGCCAGCGGAAGAGCCCGCAGTTGCGGCCGCGGCGCCGGTGATCCCGACCGAAGAGATCGCTCCGGTCCCAGAAGTCGCCGCGTCTCAGCCCGAAGCTCCGGCAAGCACGAAGCCCGAACCGGAACCGGTAGGCGCGGGGGCGGATCCGTCGGCAGACGAGTCGCCGAAGAAAAAGCGCAAGGGATGGTGGTCTCTGGGCCGCTGACCCGAACGAATGATCTTCTGAACGCCCCCGTGTCCCGCACGGGGGCGTTTTTCGTTCAGGCTTTCCGGATCACCCAGAGCATCGCGTCGCCCGAGGCGTCACTGCTGACCAGCGTGTGACCCGCCTCGTTGCAGAAGTGCGGCACGTCCACGATGGCTGCGGGGTCATCGGTGAGCACCCGCAATTGGTCACCCGAGGTCAGCCCCATGAGCCGCTTGCGCGCCTTGAGAACGGGCAGGGGGCACAGCAGCCCGGTGGCGTCGAGTTCTTCTGTCATGAGCGGGATTTAGGCGGTTGCAGCGGGGCTGTCCACTCAAACGGCACGATCATGTGACCCCGCGTCGCGTGACAGCGCCGAAGGCTTGGCATATGTCGGGGGCATGTTGGAAGTCCAGATCATAGACGCCGCGCTTTTTCCGGCGATGAGCATTGCCCTGCTGGCCGGGGCCTTGTCATTCCTGAGTCCCTGCGTACTGCCCATCGTGCCGCCCTACCTCGCCTATATGTCCGGGGTCAGCGTGGCCGATATCGAAGCGGGGGGCGAGGGCCGTAAACGCGGCGTCATGGCGGCATTGTTCTTTGTGCTGGGCCTATCGACGATCTTCATCTTGCTGGGATTTACGGCATCGGCGTTCGGCGCGTTTTTCCTCGAATACCAGACACAACTGGCGCAGGCATCGGGGGTCGTCGTGATCCTGTTCGGTCTGCATTTCCTGGGCGTGTTCCGCATCCCGTTTCTGGATCAGGAAGCGCGGTTGGAGGCAGGACAGCAGGGCGGATCGGCGTTCGGTGCATATGTGCTCGGTTTGGCCTTCGCCTTCGGCTGGACGCCGTGCATCGGCCCACAGCTTGGCGCGATCCTGTCGATGGCGGCAAGCGAGGCGTCGGTGACGCGCGGCACGCTGCTTCTGGCGGTCTATGCGGCTGGGCTCGGCATCCCTTTCCTGCTGGCAGCCATGTTCCTGACGCGCGCCATGGGAGTGATGAACCGCATCAAGAAACACATGCGAAAAATCGAACTGGCCATGGGCGCGTTGCTGGTCGTGGTCGGACTGGCGCTCGTCACCGGCGCATTCACCTCCTTTGCCTTCTGGCTCCTGGAAACCTTCCCGGGACTGGCTCTCCTGGGCTAAGGCGCGTCATTCCTTCGAAGGAATGACCGAAACCCGTCAACGGGTTTCCGATCCTTTAGCGGCGGCCGTAGCGCCATGTCCTTCGAAGGATATGGCGAAACTCTTTGAAGAGTTTAGCGCCCCGCCCGAGCCTTCAGAACCGATTGCCCAAGCGTGATCGTGTAGGCTTCAAGCGTTGCCAAGGCCCGTTCCACGCTGGCCACATCACGGCGGTCCAGCCCGGCGACGATGGCGCGGTGCAGGTCGACGATCTCGGCGCGGCTGCGGGCGGTGAAGGTGATCATGTTCATCAGCGGCTGCATCGCCTCGACGCTGCCCGCGAGGTGATAGCTGAGCACCTCGTTGCCCGCGCAATCCACCAAAGCCCGATGAAACGCCACGTCAGACGCACAGAACGCTTCGTCGGTCAGGGAGGGATCAGACTGCCTGTCGATCTCCTCCCGCATCTTGCCCAGAAGAGCGGCCGTCCGCCGTTCCGCCGCCAGCGCGGTGCAACTGCGCTCCAGCGCGTAGCGCGCCTCGCAGGCGACCTGGAAGCTGATCGCGTTCATGCCCAGCAGCAGGGTCGAGGTCGTCGCCTGCTGCGCACGCGCCTCGTCATAGGACAGGTGGTTGACGAAGGCCCCGCCGAACGCCCCGCGTTCGGTACGGATCAGCGACTGCGCCGCAAGCCGCTTCAGCGCCTCGCGTACCGTGGCGCGAGACACGCCGTGCTGATCCGCCAGTTCCGCCTCGGACGGCAGGCGGTCGCCGACCAGAAGCCGCCCCTCGACGATGTCTGAGCGGATCGCATCGGCGATGGTGGCCGAAAGGTTGGGGGTGGCGGTCTGATTTTTCATTTGTCAGACATTTAATTGTCTGACATTCATGACGTCAAGCTGAGTCTACGAGGGCAAGAGATGCAGGGGACAGTTCGCACGATCGGGTGGCTGACGTTTTTCGCCGCTATTCTGGCGTCCTGGGTGTTTCTCTACATGATGGCCGTCGGGATGGACCTTGATCTGCTGGGCCGCCCCGGCCCGATGGGCGAGACCATGCGCAACATGGACCCGCGCATGGACATGGTGATGCCCATGGCAGAATTCGGGCCACTTTTTGCCATGTGGGCGATCATGATGGCCGCGATGATGCTGCCGACGATGGTGCCGACCTTGCGTGCCTACGAAGACCTGATGATTAGCGCCAATGGCACCCGCACCGGCTGGTGGGGTGTGCTGTTGGGCTACTTCGTGGTCTGGGTCGCCTTTGCCGCGCTGATCGCGGGCGTACAGCTTGCACTGCTGTTCGGCGGTGTGATCGACATGCTGGGCATCGGGCGCAGCACGGCGTTTCAAGGTGGCTTGCTGATCGCGGTCGGCGCGTTCCAGTTCACCCGCGCCAAAGAGGTGTGCCACGGCGTGTGCCACAGCCCCATGAGCTATTTCCTGACGCGCTGGCGCACGGGCTTCGATGGCGGGTTGCGGATGGGGCTTGGCCTTGGCGCGTTCTGTGTCGGCTGCTGTTGGGGGTTCATGGCGCTGGGATTTGTCGGCGGCGTGATGAACCTCGCCTGGATGGGACTGGCGACGCTGTTCATGGTGATCGAAAAACTGCCCCAGATCGGGCATTATACAACGAAACCGATGGGGGTTTTGCTGATCGTGGCGGGTGCTGCGGTGATCGGCTGGCCCCTGATGATGGGAGGGTAAGATGGCTGTCAAGAAACGCCCCGACGCGGACCGGTTGCCGGTCAGCCAGAGGATCGATCAGCGGATGGACAACCCCAAGCGGCGGCGCATGACGCCGACGGAATGGGCGATCAAGGGCGAGTTGTTTCTCAACTGCTCCTGCACCGTGTTCTGCCCCTGCGTGGTCAGCCTCGGCGCGCATCCCCCGACCGAAGGGCATTGCTATGCCTGGATGGCCATTGCCATCGACGAAGGGCATTACGAGGGCGAGAGCCTGTCTGGCCTGAACGTGGGTCTGATGGTGGAAATCCCCGGTCGCATGGCCGAAGGCGGCTGGAAAGTCGCGGCCTATGTGGACGAACGGGCCAGCGGCAAGGCCTATAACGGTCTGTTGCAGATTTTCTCGGGTGCTGCGGGCGGAACGACGGGCCTCTTCACCATGCTGGTTAGCGACATCGTGGGCGCCGAGCGCGAGAAGGTCGAGATCGTCCGCGACGGCAAGAAGCGCGGGCTTTACATCGGGCGCAAGATTCAGGGCGAGATCGAGATGATTGACGGCGCAAGCCCGGATCATCCGGTGATGATCACCAATTCCAAATACTGGATGGGGCCAGATATCATCGCCGCGAAAGGTCTGAAGTCGAAGGTGCGCGATTACGGTCGCATCTGGGATTTCGGCGGCAAATCGGCCGAGATCTGCCCGATCGACTGGCACGGGCCGAAATAGATGCACGTCTTCCCGGAATACTGCGTGACCATGGCCCGCTACAACGCGTGGCAGAACAAGCAGCTTCGGGCGGCCTTCGACACCCTGTCCGAGGCGGAGTTGCGCAAGGACCGCGGCGCGTTTTTCGGATCGTTGATGAACACCGCGAACCATCTTTTGTGGGGCGACCGGATGTGGATGGCGCGACTGGGTTTGGGTGATGCCCCGGAAGGCGATCATCTGACGCTCACACCGACCCCGGCGGCCTGGGCAGGGGAGCGTTACAAGACCGATGCGCGGCTCTTGCACTGGGCGGAACGCCTCAACGCGGTCGATCTGAAGGGGATGGTCAAGTGGCGGTCGGTGATGGTCGACCGGGACTTCTCGCACCCGTTCGATCTGTGCGTGATGCACCTGTTCAATCACCAGACCCACCATCGGGGGCAACTCCACGCGATGTTGACCGCCGCCGGGGCCGAGGCTCCGGTGACGGATATTCTGTTCATGCCCGAGGACGGGCCCTGGTTGTGATTTTCGGGATACCGGTCGGCGCTCGCGCGATGCGCATCGCCCCGCCCGCCGTCCCATTCGTTGTGCATGAGGTCTGCGCATGGCATTGATTTCTCCGTCCCGGCGGGTGCGTCGGACCCCCTTTTCCGACGGCAACGAGGCTGCCGGGGTCAAGGCATACACGGTCTATAACCACATGCTCTTGCCGACCGTGTTCCGGTCGGTGGAAGAGGATTATCGCCACCTGAAAGAGGCGGTGCAGGTCTGGGATGTCGCCTGCGAACGGCAGGTCGAACTGCGCGGGCCGGATGCCGGGCGTCTGATGCAGATGTTGACCCCGCGCGATCTGCGGTCGATGTTGCCGGGGCAGTGCTACTACGTGCCCATCGTCGATGAGACCGGCGGCATGCTCAACGATCCGGTGGCGGTCAAGCTGGCCGAGGATCGGTGGTGGATATCCATAGCCGACAGCGATCTTTTGTACTGGGTCAAAGGCCTGGCCTATGGGTTCCGGCTGGACGTCTTGGTGGATGAGCCCGACGTGTCGCCCTTGGCGGTACAGGGGCCGAAAGCCGACGATCTGATGGCGCGCGTTTTCGGCGACACGGTCCGAGACATTCGGTTCTTCCGGTACAAGATGCTGGATTTCCAGGGCCGGTCGCTGGCCGTGGCGCGGTCCGGCTATTCCCGGCAGGGTGGGTTCGAGATCTATGTCGAGGGCAGCGATCTTGGAATGCCGCTCTGGAACGCGCTGATGGATGCGGGCCGCGATCTGGACGTACACGCCGGCTGTCCCAACCTGATCGAACGCATCGAGGGCGGATTGCTGAGCTACGGCAACGACATGACGGACGATAACACGCCGCATGAATGTGGATTGGGCAAGTTCTGCAACACGCAGACCGCCATCGGCTGTGTCGGGCGCGATGCGCTGCTGCGGGTGGCGCAGGAAGGGCCGATCCGCCAGATCCGGGCGATCGAGATCCATGGCGACCGCGTCCCGCTTTGCGACAGGCCGTGGCCGCTGATGGCCGGGGATACGCAGGTAGGGCAGGTGACCAGTGCCGCCTGGAGCCCGGATTTCAACACCAATGTCGCCATCGGCATGGTGCGGATGACGCATTGGGTCGAGGGCACCGATCTGGACGTGTTGCTGCCCACCGAGGTGCGGGCGGCGCAGGTTTGGGAAACCTTCTGGGTCTGAGCGGTTGGGGATGCAAGGCGTGAGGGGCCAGCCCCTCACACTCCCCGGAGTTTTTTGGCAAGATGAAAAGGAGCAAGGCATGTTCAAGGCATTGATCGTTCGCAAGGACGAGGACAGCGGCAAGACGTCAGCGGCGGTGGAAGAGATCGGGCTTGAAGATCTGCCCCAGGCCGAGGTCACGGTTGCGGTCGAATATTCGACCGTGAACTACAAGGACGGGCTTTGCATCGGGCCGGGCGGAGGGCTCGTGCGAAAATACCCGCATGTGCCGGGGATCGATTTTGCCGGCACGGTCGAGGCGTCGGATGATGACCGCTACAAGCCGGGCGACAAGGTGGTTCTGACCGGATGGCGCGTGGGCGAGGCGCATTGGGGCGGCTATAGCCAGAAAGCGCGCGTCAAGGCGGATTGGCTCGTGCCGCTGCCCGATGGGTTGGACACGCGTCAGGCCATGGCGGTGGGCACTGCCGGGTTCACGGCGATGCTGGCGGTGATGGCGCTCGAGGATCATGGCGTCAAGCCGGGGCCGGTTCTTGTGACCGGTGCCGCAGGCGGCGTCGGGTCGGTGGCGACCGCGATCCTGGCCAATCTCGGGCACAAGGTGGCGGCAGTCACCGGGCGGCCGGAACAGTCTGACTACCTCAAGTCGCTTGGGGCGACGCAGATCGTGGCACGCGAAGAGATCAACGAGACGGTCAAGCGACCGCTCGAATCCGAAACATGGGGCGGCTGTGTCGATGCCGTGGGCGGCGCGATGCTGGCCCGCGTTCTGGGCCAGATGGAGTACGGGGCGTCGGTGGCGGCGGTCGGACTGGCCGGTGGCGCGAACCTGCCAGCGACGGTCGTTCCGTTCCTGCTGCGCGGAGTGAACCTTTTGGGCATCGACAGCGTCATGCAGCCCTACGACAATCGCGTTCGCGCCTGGCAGCGGATCGCGAAGGACCTGCCCATGGACAAGCTCGAGGCGATGGTGACACCGGCAACGCTCGCTGACCTGCCAAAGCTTGGGGCCGACATCCTGCAAGGGCAGGTGAAAGGACGCGTGGTCGTCGACGTGGCGGCGGGGGCGTGATGTCGGCTTGGCCCGGAAGGGTCGAATGCGACATGGCCTCTGACTGAGGGCGGGTCAACTCCCACATTCCTTTGGGGGTTTAGCGCGCCTGGCAGTCGCAAACGCGACATAAGCCGCCGCTTCGGTTTGCATCGGGGCGGCGGTTTCGTTTAGGCTTACCCAGCACTGCGGGGTTCCGCATGCCAATATGTTCGTCCGAGCCAGCGGGACGCGCGACTGTCTCGCATCGGTCGGCACGAAAAGACCAGCGCAACGATGCGATGGCACAACTGCAGGAGGGACGAAGGTGTTCGACAAAATCATGGTGCCTGTCGATCTGGCGCATGCAGACAAACTTGACCGAGCCCTGCGCTGTGCAGCCGATCTGGCAACGCAGTACAAGGCCAAGGTGACCTATGTCGGAGTGTCTGCGGCAACGCCGGGATCGGTGGCGCACACGCCCGAGGAATTTGCGAAGAAACTCTCGGCCTTTGCAAAATCCCAGGCGGAAACCCACGGCATCGAGGCGGACTCGCTTGCGCTGACCAGCCATGATCCGACCGTCGATCTGGATCCGACGCTGTTGAAGGCGATCGAGGGTACCGGCGCCGACCTTGTCGTCATGGCAAGTCACATTCCCAATGTCGCCGACTACATCTGGGCATCGAACGGCAGCACCATCGCACGACGCGCGAAAGCGTCGGTGATGCTCGTCAGGTAACGTCCGAGGGAACCAAGACATGGGTTCCGCAGTCATTTTTGGGACATAACAATAACAAGGAGGGGCCAATTCATGGCCGATACGTCAGCAAATCAGGGGATCCCCGAACCCGAGGGCACATCCCAGATTATCGAGACCGAGTACGAGATCGGTCAGGATAATATCGAAACGCAGATCGGGCCCTTCGGTCTTGATATTCACAACCCGGTCTTTCTGGTCTCCGGCATCTGCATCATCGCATTCGTCTTCTACACGCTGGCACTGCCGGAACAGTCCGGTGCGGTTTTCAGCTGGCTGTTCAGCGCGGTCACGCAGGGCTTTGACTGGTTCTTCCTGAGTGCCGCCAATATTTTCGTGCTGTTCTGCCTTCTTCTGATCGTTTTGCCGGTCGGATCGGTCCGGCTCGGCGGGGCCGAGGCGACGCCGGATTACACCTATATCGGTTGGTTCGCGATGCTGTTCGCCGCCGGGATGGGCATTGGCCTCATGTTCTACGGCGTGTCAGAGCCGATGAGCCATTTCGCCTCGTCCATCGGCGGAACGGCCGCCGAGGACGGTGCGCGCACGGACTGGGCACCTCTGGGAGCCGCCGGTGGCGATGAGCAGGCGGCGATCCGTCTGGCCTTTGCGGCGACCATCTTCCACTGGGGGCTGCACCCTTGGGCGATCTACGCTGTCGTGGCTTTGGCGCTGGCGCTTTTTTCCTACAACAAGGGCCTGCCGCTGACGATCCGGTCCGCGTTCTACCCGATCCTCGGGGATCGTGTCTGGGGTTGGCCGGGGCACGTGATCGACACTCTGGCCGTGTTCGCGACGCTGTTCGGCCTTGCGACATCGCTCGGTTTCGGCGCGACACAGGCGAATGCGGGCCTGAACGAGCTTTTCGGTGTGCCGATCGGTTCGACCACCGAAGTCATCCTGATCACTGCGATCACCGCGGTGGCGTTGATCTCGGTTGTGCGCGGTCTTGATGGCGGTGTGAAAGTTCTGTCCGAAATCAACATGGGGCTGGCCGCGCTTTTGCTGCTCTTCGTGTTGTTTGCCGGTCCGACCCTCGCGATCCTCACGGGCTTTGTCGATTACCTCGCAGCCTATCTGACCTACCTGCCGGCACTGTCGAACCCGGTCGGGCGCGAAGACACGAACTTCATGCAGGGCTGGACCTCGTTCTACTGGGCCTGGTGGATCAGCTGGTCGCCCTTCGTGGGCATGTTCATCGCCCGCGTCAGCCGGGGCCGTACCGTGCGTGAATTCATCATCTGCGTGCTGTTGATCCCGTCGATGGTCTGCGTGCTCTGGATGTCGGTCTTTGGTGGCGTGGCGATCCAGCAGGTTGTGCAGGACGGCTACACGGCAGCGCAGGAGGCCCCGCTCGAGCTTAAGCTTTTCAAGATGCTCGACGCCCTTCCTCTGGCCAGCATCACCAGCTTCATCGGCATCGTGTTGGTCATCGTGTTCTTCGTGACCTCGTCCGACTCGGGCAGCCTCGTGATCGACACGATCACCGCAGGCGGCAAGGTCGACGCACCGGTGCCGCAGCGCGTGTTCTGGTGCATCTTCGAGGGCGCGGTTGCAATCGTCCTGCTGCTTTCGGCAGGTGGTTTGCAATCGCTGCAATCCATGGTGATCTCGACGGGCCTGCCGTTCACGGTGGTGTTGCTCATCATGTGTTGGGCAATCTGGAAAGGGCTTCAGGCCGAACGCCGCGCGCTCTGATCCCGATGCGTTTGTGATCTCACCCCGTCCCGGCACGATCCGGGGCGGGGTTTTCTTTTGCGGGCCTTGACCCTGACCGAAAGCCGGGGTCACCTGCGCGCAAGGGAGACCCATATGCTAGATACCGATTTCGTCCGTTCGCAATTCCCGGCCTTCGCCGAACCGTCTTTGGAGGGGCAGGCGTTCTTCGAAAACGCCGGAGGGTCCTATGCCTGCCAACAGGTGATCGACCGCCTGACGCGCTTTTACCGCGAACGTAAGGTTCAGCCGTACGGACCGTACGAGGCGTCCCGTCTGGGCGGCGCGGAAATGGACGAGGCGCGCCGTCGTCTTGCGGCGCTTCTGGGGGTGGAGACAGACGAGCTGAGCTTTGGTCCCTCGACGACGCAGAACACCTACGTGCTGGCGCAGGCGTTCCGGCAGTTCCTGTCCCCCGGCGAGGCGATTGTTGTCACCAACCAGGATCACGAGGCCAATACCGGCCCGTGGCGGCGGCTGGCGGATGAGGGCATCGAGGTTCGGGAGTGGCAGGTCGATCCCGAGACCGGGCATTTGGAGACCGACGATTTGGAGAACCTGCTGGACGAACACGTGCGGCTTGTTTGCTTTCCGCATTGTTCCAACGTGGTGGGCGAGATCAATCCGGTGCTCAAGATCACCGCGCTCTGCCATGCGGCGGGCGCGTTCGTCTGTGTTGATGGGGTGAGCTATGCGCCGCACGGCTTTCCCAATGTCGGCGAGATGGGGCCGGATATCTATCTGTTTTCAAGTTACAAAACCTACGGGCCTCATCAGGGCATCATGGTGATGCGCCGGACTCTTGGGCATCTGCTGCCCAACCAGGGGCATTACTTCAATGCCGATACGCTTTACAAACGCTTCACACCCGCCGGGCCAGACCATGCGCAGATCGCGGCCTGTGCCGGGATGGCCGATTACATGGAGGCGCTTGGCGCGCATCACGGGGTTGGGGCGGGGGGCGCGCATGACCTGATGCGGGACCACGAGGTGCGTCTGCTCCAGCCGCTGCTGGATGCGGTCAAGGACCGCAACTCCGTGCGGCTCATTGGCCCCTCGGAGGCTGGCTTGCGCGCGCCTACGGTTGCACTGGCGCTGAACCGCCCGGCTGCGGATGTGGCGGCGGAGCTTGCGCAACACGGCGTCATGTGCGGTGGCGGCGATTTCTACGCGGTGCGCGCGCTCGAGGCGATGGGGGTGGATATGGACAAGGGCGTGCTGCGTCTGAGCTTCGTGCATTACACCACCGAGGCCGAAGTGACCAAGGCGATCGAGGCATTGGACGCGGTGCTTTAGGGGGCTCTGCCCCCGTCGCGCTTTGCGCGACTCCCCCGAGGTATTTGTAGCCCAAAGAAGGCCGGAGATGCGTTTGACCTTTGGTGTCGCGCGGTTAGGTCGAGACGAAACAGATTTTAAAGGGCAAAGCATGACGTCACCAACTTTGGTATGGATCCGCAGAGATCTCCGTTTGAGCGATCACGCAGCGGTGTCAGCGGCGGTGGAGCGGGGCGGTCCGGTGATCCCGGTTTTCCTGCGGGACGATCTGGTGGACGATCTGGGTGCCGCGCCGAAATGGCGGCTGGGTCTGGGTCTGGATCACTACGCGGCCTCTTTGGAGGACAAAGGCAGCCGCTTGATCCTGCGCTCGGGCGACGCGCGAGCGGTGATCCCGGCGCTTGTGAAAGAGACGGGCGCGGATGCGGTCTATTGGCAACGCGCCTACGACCCGGATGCCGTCGCGCGCGACAAGGACGTGAAAGCCGCACTCAAGGAGATGGAGGTCGAGGCAGAGAGCTTTGCCGGGCACCTGATGTTCGAGCCCTGGACCGTCGAGACCAAGCAAGGCGAGTTCTACAAGGTTTACACACCATTCTGGAAGTCGGTGCGCGACCGATCGGTGTCCGAACCGCTAAGCGCACCGTCCTCCTTACCGGCACCGGAGACCTGGCCCGAGAGCGAAACGCTCGAGGACTGGGCGCTGGGTGTCGCCATGAACCGGGGGGCCGACGTCGTCCGCCCGTTCGTACAGCTTGGAGAGCAAGCCGCTCAGTCCCGGCTTGGGGCGTTTCTGGCATCGAAGGTGGCGGATTATGATCGTACGCGGGACATTCCCGGCATGGACGGCACGTCGAACCTGTCGGAAAACCTGTCTCTGGGAGAGATTAGCCCGGCGCAATGCTGGCACGCAGGTCAACGCGCCAAAGAGGAGGGCAAGGCAGGGGCCGAGACCTTTCTCAAGGAGCTGGTCTGGCGCGAGTTTGCCTATCACCTGATGTGGCACACGCCCCGTATCCTGACCGACAACTGGCGCGAGGAGTGGGAGGCCTTCCCCTGGAACGAGGACGAGCGCAAAGCCGAGGTCAAGGCTTGGAAGCAGGGTCGCACGGGCATCCGGTTCGTCGATGCCGCCATGCGCGAGCTCTATGTCACGGGCCGGATGCACAACCGCGGCCGTATGATCGTGGCAAGCTACCTGACCAAGCACCTCATGTGTCACTGGAAGATCGGGCTGGAGTGGTTCAAGGACTGCCTGATCGACTGGGACCCGGCGTCCAACGCGATGGGCTGGCAATGGTCGGCAGGCTCAGGCCCGGATGCCACGCCCTATTTCCGGGTGTTCAATCCGGTGACGCAGCTCGACAAGTTCGACAAGGACCGGGACTATGTCAGCCGCTGGATCGCCGAGGAGTACGAAAACCCGCACAAGGACGCGCTTGCCTATTTCGAGGCGATCCCGCGCCAGTGGAAGATGTCGGCAAACGATCCCTATCCCGATCCGATCGTGCCACCGGACGAGGGGCGCAAGCGGGCCTTGTCGGCTTACGAGAACAGGTCGTTTTGACGGGACCGTTGTTTTTGCCGCAACGATCCGGCAAAATGAACGAAATCCGCACCTTAGTGACCGGCGCGTCTTGCCTTTGACGGGCCGACGCTACCTTGGGTTAACACTTGCCCGCCCGAGGGGGCTGTGGCTAGTGTCCAGAGACGTAGACAGCGGAAGACCTGCATGATCCTGACAACGACCGAAAACCAACCCAATCTGCCGCGCTATTTCGCTCAGGTCTTCGCGATGGCGGACCGGCTACGGAAGGGAAGGGTGGACTTCATCCTTCCGGACGGGCGCCATTTCCGGGCCGAGGGCGCGGAACCGGGGGCGGTTGCCGAGGTGCATGTGCACAACACCGATCTTTTCGCGCGCCTGATCCGCGACGGCGATCTTGGCTTCAGCGACGCCTATCTCGAAGGCTGGTGGAGCACGCCGGATTTGCAGGCGTTCATGGATTTCGTGCACGGCGAAAACAACGATGTCTATGACAGCTTCCCGGGGATGAAATTTGTCCGCTGGTACGAACAGTTGCGGTTCTGGATGCAGTCCAATTCCAAGCGACAAGCGAAAAAGAACATCAGCTACCACTACGATCTGGGCAACGATTTCTACAGCCTCTGGCTCGACGACACGATGACCTATTCCTCGGCCCTCTTTGAAACCGGACAGGAAAGCACCGAGAAGGCGCAGATCGCAAAATACAAAAGCATGGTCGACCAGATGGGCGCTGAACCGGGCGATCACGTGCTGGAAATCGGCTGTGGCTGGGGCGGGTTTGCCGAATACGCCGCCAAGGAACGTGGCCTCAAAGTCACTGGACTGACGATCAGCCAGGAGCAATACAACTACGCTGTGGACCGGATCGAGAAGGCAGGTTTGTCGGACCGTGTGACCTTCAAGCTTCAGGATTATCGTGACGAAACCGGGCAATATGACGGGATCGCCTCTATCGAAATGTTCGAAGCCGTGGGTCAGAAGTACTGGCCGACATATTTCAATTCCGTTCGGAATTGCCTCAAACCCGGCAAGAACGCGACTTTGCAAATCATCACGGTCGAAGAGTCGCGTTGGGAAATCTACAATCGGGGCGTTGATTTCATTCAGAAATATATCTTCCCAGGTGGAATGCTTCCCAGCCCGGGCGTGTTGCGCAAGGAAATCGAGGCGGCGGGCCTCAACGTGGCCAAGTCGATCGAATTCGGCGAAAGCTATAGCCAGACGCTGCGCCGATGGCACGAAACCTTCAACGAAAAATGGGACCAGGTCGCCAACCTGGGTTTCGATGAGAGATTCCGAAGAATGTGGAATTTCTATCTCACCTCTTGCGCGGCGACTTTTCATAGCGGAAACTGCGATGTAACGCAGATTACCATTACGAGACCAAGCTGACATGCCCACCGCCGCCAAAGCCGTCGCCGCCCTGTGTTTGGCCGCGTTGGGGTATTTGGCGTCGGAACTGGTGAAAACGCTTCTCCCGGAAATCAACAACTTCGGCCGCTTTTCCGAATTCAATGCGCTTGTTGGAGCGGTGGTGGGCTGGTTCGTCGTGGGCACACGCGCGGGACGGGGGACCAAGGATGCCATCGCGAACGGGCTGACAGGGGTGGCGGCCCTGATTTTCTGGGCCGTGTTTTTCCATGCCAGCTACGAGATGATTCAACTTGCCCTGAAGCGCCGGTTCGACGGCCCGGTCGAAGCATTCTCCGCGATTTTCGAGATCGGGATCGAATACGGTGCTCTACTGATGAACCCGATGATGATCGCGACTTTTCTCATCGGGGCGCTGCTGACCGGATACTTCGCGGAATACGCCGCGCGGCAGTGGAAATAAGCTGGTTTGTCCACGCTTTTCTTTTATGGAACCCTGTGCCACGTGCCGCTTCTGGAAGCGGTTCTCGGTGTGCCGTCCGGAGCTTTGTCTCAACGGCTGCAGACGGCGGTCTTGCCGGACCACCGGGTGTCCTGGGTAAAGGACGAGGCCTATCCCATGATCGAAAGAGCCCCCGGCCACGATGCGCAGGGCGTGGTGCTCTTGGGTGTGACCGAGGATGAGGAAAGCCGTCTAAGCTATTACGAAGGCGCGTTTTCCTATCATTTGAGCGAGGTCGGCGTTCGAACGACCGACGGAACTCTTCGTGCCGTGTGTTTCTATCCGATGTCGCAGGATCAAACGCGCGGCGCGCCGTGGGTTTTGGAGGACTGGGTGCGTGGCTGGGGCGAAATGGTCGTTGGGGCGGCGCGGGACGTGATGGCGCGGCGCGCTCGCTACGATGCCGAGACAGCCGGGGCGCTGCGTCCCTTTCTGACGGCGCGGCATTGGTCGCGAATTCTTGCGCGGCGCGGGGCCGGGCCGACGACCCTACGTCATGCGCCGAAGGATGGCGACGTCACGATCCATAAGCGCCACGAAGGCTATCGCGGTTTTTTCGAGCTAGCGGATTTCGATTTCGACCACAGCCGGTTCGACGGCACCCGAAGCCCGACTGTCAGGCGCGAAGCGTTTCTGGCGTTCGACGCGGCGCTTGTGCTGCCCTACGACCCCAAGACCGATCAAATCTTGCTGATCGAACAGCTTAGGTTCGGGCCGATGTGGCGCGGCGATCCGAACCCGTGGGTGTTCGAGCCGATCGCCGGTCTGGTCGATCCCGGAGAAGACCCCGCCGACACGGCACGACGCGAGGCGATGGAGGAGTCCGGCGTGACGCTTGGATCGCTTGAGCCGATGGTTCAGGTCTACGCATCGCCGGGATATTCGACAGAATTTTTTCATTGCTTCCTGTCAGTTACCGACCTTTCTGAATTCACTGCGTCAGCAAATGGCTTGGTATCCGAACACGAGGATATCCGAAGCCACGTTCTGTCTTTCGATGACGCCATGGCGCTGGTTCACTCCGGTGAGATCAACGCGGGGCCGCTGATCATGATGCTCTTTTGGCTGGCGGCAGAACGCGGACGGCTGCGTGCCTCGGCTTGAGTTCCCGTGGCTCCGGGCCTACACCCGAGGGGAACATATCTGACGGGGGCACCATGCGTTTCGCGGGCGATTTGGCCGAGGCGGTCGGCAACACACCATTGATCAAGCTGCGCAAGGCGAGCGAGCTGACCGGATGCACCATTCTGGGCAAGGCCGAGTTCCTCAATCCCGGCCAATCCGTAAAGGACCGCGCGGCGCTGTTCATCATCAGGGACGCGATGGACAAGGGCTTGCTCAAGCCCGGTGGCACGATTGTAGAAGGCACGGCCGGCAACACCGGGATCGGGCTTGCGCTGGTCGGTGCGTCGATGGGCTTCAAGACGGTGATCGTCATTCCCGAGACGCAAAGCGAGGAAAAGAAGGACATGCTGCGCCTTGCCGGTGCACAGCTCGTCGAAGTGCCCGCGGCGCCCTATAAGAACCCGAATAACTACGTGCGCTATTCCGGTCGCCTTGCCGAAGAAATGGCGCGCCGCAGCAACGAGGGTGTCATCTGGGCCAACCAGTTCGACAACGTCGCGAACCGTCAGGCGCATATTGAAACCACGGGGCCGGAAATCTGGGACCAGACCGACGGCAAGGTCGACGGGTTCATCTGCGCCGTGGGGTCCGGCGGAACGCTCGCCGGGGTGGCCGAAGTGCTCCAACCCAAGGGCGTCAAGATCGGCCTGGCCGATCCCATGGGGGCAGCGCTCTATTCCTACTACACCACCGGTGAGTTCAAATCCGAAGGCGGGTCGATCACCGAAGGCATCGGGCAGGGGCGGGTGACGGCCAATCTCGAAGGGTTCAAACCCGACATGGCCTATCAGATCCCCGATGAAGAGGCGCTTCCCATCGTGTTCGACCTGTTAGCAGAAGAAGGCCTTTGCCTTGGCGGGTCGTCCGGGATCAACATCGCGGGCGCCATGCGGCTGGCAAAAGACCTTGGGCCGGGGCACACCATCGTCACGATTCTGTGCGACTATGGCACGCGCTATCAGTCCAAGCTTTTCAACCCCGCGTTCCTGCGCGAGAAAAACCTGCCTGTCCCGGCATGGATGGACGCAGAACCCCAAGACATTCCCACGGTATTCGAGGACGTATGACCCGGATGGTCGCAGCGCTCCGGGCGGCAACGTTTCTTGTACTTTTCGCCGCCGCATCCGTCTCGGCTCAAATCGAAGGGATCAGCTACGACGCCTGGACCGAAGTCGCGGAACGCGCCGAAACCGCCGTGGCCTCGGGCGATGTTTCGACCGACACGCTGGAAGACGTCCGATCCGAGGTTGCCGCCTTCCGCGACCGTTTGCTGGCGCAGCAGAACGCGGGCGATCCGCGCCTGTCGACGTTGCAGTCCCAACTCAATGCGCTTGGGACGCCACCGGAGGATGGATCCGAGGCGGAAGAAATCGCGCAGAGGCGGCAAGAGCTCCAGCGACAGATCAATGAACTGCAAGCGCCCCTGCTACGTGCCGAGGAAGCCTATAATCGCGCCGATGGTCTGATCGCTGAAATCGACGAACTCATCCGCAGCCGTCAAACAGAACAGCTTTTGCGCCGCGGGACAGAGCCGCTGGACCCACGCCTTTGGGGGCCTGCGATCAAAAGCCTGTTCCAGCCGTTACAGGCCATCGTGCAAGACGCGATCACGAACTGGAATTCGCCGACGCGCCGTCAGGCGATGACCGACCAATTGCCGGTGATCCTGTTGCTCCTGGTCTTCTCGGCGCTGTTCCAGTTCCGTGCGCCCAAAGTTGTCGACAGGCTTGGCCGGTGGCTGCGCAACAAGACGCGGCGCGGCACCGGCGTCTGGAGCGCGATCCTGTCCATCCTGCGGATCATGCTGCCGGTCATCGGACTTGTTCTGCTGGTTCAGGCCATCGCCATCTCGGGCATGATCGGTGAACGCGGGGTCGAGGTGATCTACGTTTTGCCCGTCATGCTTTTGGTGGTGCTGGTCGCGCGCTGGCTGGCTGCCGAAACATTTTCGCCGGATGATGACACCAACACCATTGCGCTCTCGCACAAGAGGCGCACCGAAGCCCGGTACTACGTCAATTCGCTGTCCTGGCTGCTCGCGCTCAATACTCTGGTGGCCTACCTGTTCGAGATCGGGGAGTGGAGCATCGAAACCCAGTCTGTGCTGGGGTTCATCATTCATCTTTTCTGCGGACTGATCCTGTTCCGGTTGGGGCAGATCCTGCGCAAGACCGGACCGCAAGAGGTCTCTCTTGAACCGGGTGAAGACGAAACTGCGTATCTGAGCTTTCCTTCGCGGCTGGCGCGCCTTGCCGGGCAGGCCGCGATGGTTGTCGGTGTCGTGGGACCGGTCCTGTCCGCTGTCGGCTATTATAACATCGCCGAATTCCTGATCTTCCCGACCATCCTCACGCTCGGTCTCTTCGCCTTCCTGCTCATTTGTCAGCGTTTCACCCGCGACGCTTATCACCTCGTGACCGGCAACGAGCTTGACGAAAACCAAAGCCTGCTGCCGGTGATCTCCGGCAGTGTCCTGACCCTTGCTGCCTTCCCGATCCTCGCGCTTATCTGGGGCGCGCGGGTGGCGGATCTGACCGAGCTTTGGGCACGGTTCCAGGCCGGTTTTTCGTTCGGCGACACGCGCATCTCTCCGACGGATTTCCTGACCTTCGCCATTGTCTTCGTGATCGGATACGTGCTGACCCGGCTTTTGCAGGGCGGATTGAGGGGCTCTGTCCTGCCTAAGACCCGGCTCGACAAGGGGGGACAGACGGCGATCGTCTCGGGCATCGGGTATCTGGGGATATTCCTGTCCGTCATCATCGCGATCACTGCCGCCGGGATCGACCTGACCGCACTTGCCTTCGTCGCCGGTGCGCTGTCGGTCGGGATCGGTTTCGGCCTGCAAAACATCGTGCAGAACTTCGTCTCCGGGATCATCCTGCTGATCGAACGCCCGATCTCGGAAGGGGACTGGATCGAGGTCAACGGTCAGCACGGCACGGTGCGCGACATCTCCGTCCGCTCGACCCGGATCGAGACCTTCGACAGGACCGAGGTGATCGTCCCAAACGCCGATCTCGTCTCCAACTCCGTCACCAACTACACCCGCGGCAATACGCTCGGGCGTCTGACGGTGGATGTCGGCGTGGCTTACGGCACCGACACCCGCAAGGTCGAGGACGTGCTCTACAAGATCGCCCGCAACCACGAGATGGTTCTGATGAATCCCGAGCCGTTCGTGCATTTCAAAGGCTTCGGCGCGGACTCTCTTGATTTCGACGTGCGCATGATCCTGCGCGACGTCACCAAGATCCTCGTCGTGCGCACCGAGATCAATCACCAGATCACCGAGGCCTTCAAACGGGAAGGAATCGAGATTCCCTTCGCGCAGCGCGATGTCTGGCTGCGCAATCCCGAAGCCTTGCCCGGCGCTCGACCGGAACGCGAGTCACCGCCTGCGACGTCTGACAGCGCGTCTGATGATCAAACGTCGTCGGATCGCGAACGCGCGTCCGACACCGAACGTCCATCCGAGCCTCCCTCAGAGGCAGAGGAGCCACAGCCATGACCGACCCCCTCTATCGCTCCGATCCTTACATGCGTGAAAGCACCGCCCGTGTTATGGGCCACACCGACGAAGGTGGGGTCATCCTGACAGACGCGCTGTTTTACCCCACAGGCGGTGGTCAACCCGGCGACAGCGGCTGGATCGATTGGGACGGCACCACGCTTGTGATCGCCACGACGGTCAAAGGCCCTGACGGACAAAGCATCCTTGTCCCGTCCGAACCGACACGTCTGCCGCCCGTCGGCGCGCATGTCGTCCAGCGCCTCGATTGGGAACGCCGGCACAAGCACATGCGCGTCCACACCGCGCTGCATCTTCTGTCGGTGGTCATCCCGTTGCCTGTCACCGGTGGGTCGATCGGGGCAGGGCGCGGACGGCTCGATTTCATGATGCCCGAACCGCCCGAAGACCGCGACGCGCTCGAAGACGAATTGAACCGCCTGATCGATTGCGACCTCGTGGTCGGCGAAAGCTGGATCACCGATGACGAGCTTGAGGCGAACCCGTCGCTGGTCAAGACAATGTCGGTGCAACCGCCGCGCGGCAGCGGCAGGGTGCGCCTAGTGAGGATCGGAGAGGGCGCCGATCAGGTCGATCTGCAACCCTGCGGCGGCACGCATGTCGCCCGCACCGGCGAAATCGGCCGCGTCGTGTTCGGCAAGATCGAGAACAAGGGGAAACAGAACCGTCGCGTCAACATTGCGCTGGACGAGTGATGCATCGCGGCTTGCTTCTGGCCACCGGGGTCTTCGTGCTGCTGATCGGTGCCGTGCTTCTGGTCGCGCCGCAGGCCTACTTTCAGCTTTACGCCACCGACTATGTGTCCGGCATGGATTTCCCCGCCCGCAGATTCTCACCGGCGGTGCTGGCCTTGGGCGCCGTGCTCATTCTCGCGCGGTCCTTGCAGCCCGGGCCGTTTCTGGCCAACCTTTGCCTGATCTGTGCCCTCGCGTTCCTGGGTGTTGCTGGCACCGGTTTTCTGGCGTGGTCGCAGGGCATCGCCCGCCCGTCCATCCTCGGCGCCGCCGCGATTGAGGTCGTCATCGCAGCGCACTTTCTGTGGGTCTGGCACCGGATGCGCGCGCGCTGATACTTTGTTGTACAATATCTGAACAAACGCCCTTGCATCCCCCCAAGGGTTTCTTCTAAACACCGCCTCGGACAGGTGGCCGAGTGGTCGAAGGCGCGCGCCTGGAAAGTGCGTAGGCGGGAGACCGTCTCGAGGGTTCGAATCCCTTCCTGTCCGCCACTTCCGTACAGCAAACCCGAGAGCAGGTGCCTTGCGCGGTTTTTCAGACCGATCGCCAAAGCAAATTCTGCCGAACGAAAGTTAATTTCTGGCCGACGGATTTGCCCGGCAATGATCCGGTCTACGGTTCCTTCGCCTCGTCGTCATCGTCATGGGCGATGCCTTCGGCAACCTTGATGCCGCGGATGATGATCAAGGCGAGGATGGTGGCCACCACCGCCATCAACCACATTCCGAAACCGGCGCTTAGACCCACACCGGCGGCCAGCCAAAGGCTTGTCCCGGTGGTCAGACCGCGCACCTTGCCTTGCGAGAATACAATCATTCCGGCAGCCAGAAACGCCACGCCACTCGTTACGGCTTCTACCAGACGCAACGGGTCCATTGACACACGGTCCGCTGCGTGGGCGCTGTCATTGAGAACTTCGAGCATAATCAGGCAATACAGCGCCGCCGCCAATCCGACGAGCATGTGGGTCCGCAATCCGGCGGCCCGCCGACGGGTCTCGCGCTCAAGGCCGATCAGACCGCAAAAGAACACGGCTCCCAGAAGTCGCGTGGCGATCACTTGCCACGGGATGGACGTCTGGGCCGAGAGGTCATTCAAGATTTGTTCCATGAGTGCGTTTACCAGCAGGCTTTTGACGATTAACCCCGTGCGATGGCCACGGTTCCGGTCACTGTCTCAAGGAACACTGGCAAGCCTTCTTGCGTTGAGAAGCGAAACTTGCATGACCTAAAGGAGTGAGAGCCGTGACGGAACGTGTTGCCGTGGTTGCCGGGGGATCCGCCGGTGTCGGTCGGGCCGTCGTCTCGTGTCTGATCGACGATGGATACAGTGTCGGCGTTCTGGCGCGTGGTCAGGAGCGGCTTTCCGAGTTGGAAAAGATCTATGGCGAGAAGGTGCTCGCGCTCACCTGCGATGTCGCCGACGCCGAAGCAGTGGCCCGTGCCGGGGCCACCATAGAAGACACGCTCGGGCCCGTCTCCGTCTGGGTCAATGCCGCCATGATGACGAGCTTTTCGCCGTTTCCGAAGATGCAAGCTGACGAATTCCAGCGGATCGTCAACACGACGCTCATAGGCGTCGTCAATGGCACCCGAACGGCACTCGCCCTGATGGAAAAGCGCAATCGGGGGCGGATCGTGAACGTGGGCTCAGGCCTCGGATACCGGTCGGTGCCCTATCAGTCGGCATATTGCGCCTCGAAACACGGAATCAACGGTTTCACGGCCTCGATCCGCTCTGAGTTGATCCGCGAGGGAACAGCGATCACCATCAGCGTTGTCCAATTGCCGGCGATAAACACGCCTCAATTCGATTGGGCGCTCAACAGGCTGTCGAAAAAACCGCAACCCGCGCCGCCGATCTTTCAGCCGGATGTGGCCGCGCAAGCGATCATGCGGGCCGTTTCGGAAGGCGCGCGCGAATATTTCGTCGGCAAATCGGTTCTCGAACTCGTTTTTGGCAACATGGTGTTGCCGTCTTGGCTTGATCGCAAATTGGCCGACAGCGGAGCGGAGATGCAGAAATCGGACGATGATGACCCGGGTGGCCGCCCCAACAATCTGTCCTCTCCGGTGAGCCATATCAGCGCGACGGCGCACGGCCGCTTCGGCAAGGACGCCAAGGAGAGCGCGCTGATCGTGAACGCCGACCGCGCGCGCGTTGCTGCCTTTGCTATACCACCTCTGGCGGCGCTCTTGATCGGTCTGCTGATCGGCTAGGTGCACTTTGACCAGACCGCGCTGCGCGGTGCGATTTGGTCGGACGCGGTTTGTTCCGCGCTGCTTAAGATTGGCGAAAAGGCAGGCACATCCTGCGGTGTATCGGACAGGTTTACAACAAGACTGATGGCCTCCGACGCGCCGATAATCTGCGCATCAAAGTGATCGTCCCGCGAGATGTGGGTTTCTATAGTGCCATCCGCCAACCCAAGCCTGCGTCGCAGCGACAGGGCCGTTTGGTAGAACCGCAGGACCGAGCCGTCGTCTGCCCATTGCTGAGCGGCCGCACCATTCGGTGGACACGTGATCGGCAACCACGGTGTGCTTTTGGAAAACCCGAAATTCGGTTTTGCGCTATCCCACGCCATCGGGGTTCGTGCCCCATCGCGGCCGGGTGGATCGGGCCAGTAGCTTTTGTCGAATGGATCGTGCAACGCCTCAAACGGGAGGTCCGGCTGCACCATCCCCAGTTCCTCGCCCTGATAGAGAAGCACCGGACCGGGCAATGCCAAGATTATCGCGGCGAAGAGCCGGGCGTCCCGCGCGCTGCCATCGCCGAAGCGGCTGACGTGACGCGGTTGGTCATGCGAGGACAGCCACCACGCCAACTCACAAGGCGTCCCCAGCCGCTCCAGAACGTCCGCCAGCACTGTCCCGGTCATACCGCGTTCCTGAAAGTCGATCACGTAGCCCGCATCGAGGCGGTTCGCGCCAGTGAAGCGCCGCAGAATCTCGACCGAACGCGGCCCCTCGTTGACCTCGCCGATGAGGTACGTGTCAGGCCCCGCCCAGTCGCGAATGTCGCGGCTGAACGCAGCGCAATTGTCCGGCAGCATGTCGTAGTCGTGGCGCTGCATGGTATAGGGATTGCTTGCCGGTCCGGGGATGCGGGCCTGTGCCGTGTCAGCGGGGGGATTGTCACGAAATTCCGGGTCGAAATAGAAACTGGTCACGGCATCGTAACGAAAACCGTCGACGCCGCGCGCACGCCAGAACTCGGTGACTTTGCGCAATGCGGCATGAACCTGCGGATTGCGATGGTTCAGGCAAGGCTGACAAGGCAGAAACTGGTGCAGGCAATACTGGCGCCGCTGCGGATGCCATTTCCACGCCGCCTGTCCGAAAAACGCGATCCAGTTGGACGGCGCGCTGCCGTCGGGCCGGGGGTCGGCCCAGACGTACATATCTTCGTACCCCGGCTCTCGTGCGCGCGACTTGAGGAACCAGGGGTGGCGATCAGAGGTGTGATTGAACACCTGGTCGATCATCACCCGCAGGTTCAAGGCATGAGCGCGCTCCACGAGCGCGTCGAAATCATCCAAAGTGCCGAAACGCGGATCGACCCGGCTTTGATCTGCCACATCATAGCCGCCGTCGCACATCGGTGAGACGAAGAAAGGCGATAGCCAGAGGCCGTCCACGCCCAGGCACGCGATGTGATCCAGGCGAGCGATGACGCCGCGCAAATCACCCTCGCCCGTTCCGGTGCTGTCCTGAAACGAGCGGGGGTAGACCTGATAGATCACCGGGTTTGCCGGCCAAAGACCGCGTTTCGGTCGGGGTTCAGCTTCCAACGATCATCCCACCGTTCGGATGCAGGGTCTGTCCGGTGAAATAATTGCCGTCGTCGCTTGCCAGGAAAAGATAGGATGTCGCCACCTCCCAAGGCTGACCGGCGCGCCCCATCGGGACCTGCGTGCCGAAATCCTCGACCATGTCCGCAGGCATCGTACCGGGAATGAACGGCGTCCAGATCGGGCCGGGTGCCACACAATTCACGCGGATGCCGGCTTCGACGAGCTGCGCGGCGACAGAGCGCGAAAACGCGGTGATTGCTCCGCGTGTGGCGGAGTAGTCCACCAACGCTGCATTGCCCTTGAACGCGTTGACGCTGGCAGTGTTGACGATCGCGCCGCCCTTGGGGATGTGGTCGAGCGCGGCCTGCGTGCAAAAGAAATAGCCCATGACATTGCTGTCGAATGTACGGCGCAAATGGTCTTCGGTGATATCGCGCAGGTCTGTTTCCATGTATTGCTGGGCCGCGTTGTTCACCAGAATGTCCAGACCACCCAGCTTGTCGACCAGGGCCTCGACGGCTGCAAACGCTTCGTCCCGCTTGCCGATATCGGCTTTCCTGGCAAAAGCGATGCCGCCCTCGTTCTCGATGGCGGCACAGGTGTCTTGGGCATCTTTGTCTTCTTCAAGATAAATGAGTCCGACCTTCGCCCCCTCGCGTGCGAAGAGCACCGCGACTGCGCGACCGATGCCGCTGTCGCCGCCGGTAATGATAGCGCATTTGTCCTTCAATTTGCCCGTCCCAGGATGGCGCGGCTGCCAATCGGGCGCCGGATCCATCTTGTGCTCGTCCGCGGGCATGCTGTCCTGTTCTTGCGGTGGAATTTTCTTGGTTTCGGTCATGACGATCTCCTTGTCGCTGAGCCTTTGTGTCTCAACCGTCACCGAGATTTCGGGTTCCATGCGCTGCTGGAAAGATGCCGAGATGGGCGGGACGACGAACCTTGCAGCGCCGGTAACCGGGCGTCGTTGTCCGATGAGCGAAGCAGACGCCTGCAAACCCAAAGTCGATAAAGCGTGGTGGCCAAGAGACGGCCGCCGCACGCGCGAGGACAAGAAAAGGCGTTTCGATGCTCCGATTTTCGCGGTTTTTCCCGGATCTTGGAACAGTCGCTGCTGCACGATGGTTGGTAAAACAATCGTCGTGATGAAAGCGGCGATCCCACGTGATGAAAGAAAGAAAGGATTGCGTAATGAAACGGCTTCTTACTACCACAGCCCTTGTTGCCATGACGTCAATGCCTCTTGCTGCGGAACAGCACAGCACCTCTGCAACAAGTGGGAACTCCTCCGTTCAGGTTGGCGAACAAGAGGTTCGCGTCTCCAATCTGATGGACGCAACAGTTTATATGCCACAGGACGTAAGCTCTGATGTGGCCGACGTGCAGATCACCGATGGCGCACCCGAAGACTGGACCGAGATCGGGTCCATCAGCGACGTTTTCGTCGACCAGTCGGGTCAGGTCTCGACAGTGGTTCTGTCACCGAATGACAGCGCCGGTACCGATGCAAATGCGCTTGGCCTCATGATGGACAGCGTGACCGTCAAGACCAGCGAGAATGGGGATCAGATTTTCGTCGTCTACACCGGCGACAAGGTCAGCCTCGAACAAGGTGAAGAGTTCGATCAGGCTCAGGCCGAAGAAGATGGCATGATGTCGGCGAACGATCGGCAGGATGGACAAATGGCGGCATCCGAGTCTGGCACCATGCAGAATGACGCAAATGCCGACAGCAGCCAGATGGCAGATGCGCAGAACGCTGAGATGGAAAGCAACGGTCTGACCATTCGTGCCGCGGAATTGAACGGATATCCGGTTTATGTGCCGGGCGAAGGATCAACCGGTGACGAAATTCCCATGGAAGTGACCGGTGTCGACGATGCGTGGGAGCGTGTTGGCGAAATCGGTAGCGTGGTTCTGTCGCGCGACGGCGAGATCAAATCGGTCACGCTGGATGCCGGCGGTTTCCTCGGCATGGGGGAAAAGGAAGTCGAAACCACGATGGAAGAACTGCGCTTCGTTCGTGACAGCGACGATGACGGCGAATACTTCATCGTATTCACCGGTGACCGCAGCGCACTTGAAGAGCGCGAAGAGTACGACGAAGCAACGTCACGCGAACAGGGCGAACAGCGTCTGACCAACGAGGATATCGCTCGGAGCACGCGGGCGAATGCGCAGGAAACCGGTGAGACGGTCGCCTCGGGCAGCGACAGCGGTGGCGAAGCAGAAACCGAAATCCTCGCAGCCGAGGAACTTGACGGTGCCCCCGTGTACGACTCCACCGGCGAAGAGATCGGTAATATTTCCGAACTTGTCGTCAACGATTCCGGTGAGATCTCGGAAGTCGTGATCGATGTGGGTGGTTTTCTGGGGCTTGGCGAAAAGCCCGTTGCCATTTCCTACACGGACCTGATGATCGACAAATCCGTCGATACGGCATTTGGAGATGTGCGCGTCAGCGTAAATCATTCCCGTGACGAACTGGAAAGTATGGAGCGCTGGACTCAGTAACGGCACTTCCGAAATTTCTTGACCACGAAGGGGACCGGCGAACGTCGGTCCCCTTTTTTTACGCTCTTGTTGTGGTGGATAAGGGGCGCATCAGGGGCGATTGTCTGCCTCTATCGCGCGCCAGCCGGTCTCGCCGCGTTCAAATACAACGCTTTGTTCCTTGTGGAAATGAGCCACGTCCCGGCCGACATAGCGGTCAATTCGGGCCATCGCACCGTCCAGCGTCAGCAGGTTGAAATCGTTTTCCTGACCCCGCAACCGGTTCGAGAGGCCAGTTCCCGCATGCACTTGCAGAACCGCAGGCTCAGTGGGCGCCGAGGCAAATACATCCGCCCGCCAACTGTGAAGATGGCCGGACAGAACGATATCCGTCCCCAGCCGAGCCAATGCCGATATCGCGGCATCCGCGCCGCGCATCAGCTTTTTGCGTTCGCCGGGAAGGTGTTCCAACGGGTGATGGACGACCACGATCCGAAAAGCACTGTCCGGTGTGTCGGCAAAGCCTTGCTCTACGGTCCTGATGTCCTTCGCGTCGAACCAGCCTCGCTGCCAGCCCAGCGGATTGACCGAATTGATACCGATAATCGACCACTCGGGATCGTGCACCTGCGGTTCAAGATCGGTGGAAATCCACTTTCGATAGCGCCGCCAGGGCATGAAAATCCGCTCAGGCAGATTATCAAGCGGGGTGTCATGGTTCCCGGGCACCACGAGCACAGGGCTTTGCAGGCTGTCGATAAGATCACGGGCCTGCTTGAACTGCGAGGCGCGCGCGCGCTGCGTCAAATCGCCGGAAATCGCGACGATATCGGGTGCAAGCGCGTTGATCGTGTCGATCAGCGGGGGTAAAAGCTCGGGTCGGTCGCGCCCGAAATGCAGATCTGAGACATGCAGTAGCCGTTTCATCGTGTGCCTTCGTCTGAGCCCGGAGGCACGATCATATTGAGCGTGTCGTCGCTGAGGCCAATGCGGAAGGGTCCGGTCATGCGACGGCGTTCCCCATCGCACGCAACAAGAAGCTTCGACCGCTCGGTGGTCAGTTCGAAGCGATCACAGCAATACAGGTGGAAATCGCGATGCCGTGCGGCTTTGCCAAGCAACATGGCCGCTGCACTGCGCAACATGCCAAGGCGTCCTTGGTCTGGCGCGACCAGCATCGCCAGCTCGCCGTTTTCGATGCAGTCCGCGCCCTCCATGCCCATATGACGCAGTTGGAACGCATTGTTGAGGACAAAAATCATCGGCGTTCTGACCGTCTCGTTCGTGTCGTTATTCCTGATCGTTACCGTCAGGGGTTTCGGCCATTGAAACAACACCTTGAGAGCCGACCAATAGGCCGCGCCGCGGCTGCGGCCCCAGAAATTGTAGATATCCTCGCGGGATCGGAGGATCTGCGGGTAGAGACCGAAATTCGCGTTGTTCAGAAACACGGTGTCGTTCAAGAGGGCTACCCGCAGCGGCCGACTGTTCCCACGCGCAATGACCGCAACCGCGTCGTGCAGGTTTTGCGGGATATCCAGGGATCGCGCGAAATAATTGAATGTCCCGCGGGGCAGGATGCCAAAGCGACACTCTTTCCCCAAAAGGGCTTGCGCCACGCCACTGATGGTGCCGTCGCCTCCGGCGGCAATCACCGTCGTCGTTCCGCCCTCGATGACACGTGAGACCGTGTCATGCAGCGATTTTGCGGGATCGAGATGGACGATCTGCGGCGATAGACCCACCCGGTCGAACGCGGCCTGAATGTCCGAAGCGCTTGGTCCGGCGTGTTTCTTGCCGGAATGATCGTTGAGCAGAACACAAGGTTGCATGTCGTGTGATGCCGTTTCTGAAGGGGTCCACGCGTCGTGTATGCACTGTCCGCCATCATGCCGGGCAGGCAGGAAGGCCACACGCCATGTCCGCCGGCATGATGATTGGATCAATTGCTTTGCGATGTCTCATCTTCTTCGGACGCTTCACCACTGTTGTCAGAAGTCCCGTTCGCGGTGTTTTCCGCATCGGACCCGTCTTCCGATTGTGTCTCGTCTTCAGCCGGTTCAGTTGTTTCGCCCGAGTTCTGCTCGCCTTGCGCAGTAGCATCCGAATTTTCGGAATTGCCGTTCTGGTTCGTGCTGGCATCCGAGGAAGCGTTTTCGCTGCTGCCTTCGGCGGTTGCGGTGTCGTCTTCATTGGCTGAACTCGAGTCCGCTTGATCGTTAGCCGCGGAGTCCGCTTCCTCGTTCGCCGCAGATGTATCGCTGCCGTTTTCGTCACTTGCCGCAGGTATGTCGTCACCGGTTTCGGTCGTGGTCGCGGATTGTTCTGCGTTGATCGCATCGGTCATACGCTGTTCGATCTCGGCCAGACGGCTTGCGCGTTGATCCACATTCGTGGTGAGCTGTGTGACGAAGGTCTGCAATTCGGAGCGTTGCTCCTGCAACGCCTGAATATCTTCATTCAGGCCCGTCCGCGTCTCGGTCAATTGTGCGACGCTTTGTTCAAGCGTTTTCTGACGCTCGGTCATCTCGGCAAGCTCGGTTTCGATGGCGTCTCGCTCGGACTGGAGTGCATCGCGGGCAGCGGTTTGTTCTTGAACTTCGGTCTCCAAAGTGGCGGCCTCTTCCGACAGGCGTGCCGTGTCCTCGGTGAGGGTGGCCATAGTGTCCCGCAAGTCGGCCTCGGCCACGCGGGCCTCTTCCAGCCGCGTGTTTATGTCTTCGAGTTCTGTTTCCTGCGCGGCGATCTCTTCTTCGATGGCTGCGCGACGGGTGTCGAACGACGCGATTTCCTCGCGCATGGGCGCCACGCGATCTTCGAGGGACGACAGAGTCTCTTCTTGCCGGGCGACCTCTTCATTAAGAGCGTCCCGGCGTGCGGTCGCTTCGTCCAATGCGGCGCGGGTGGTGTCGAGATCGGACTGCGCCGTGGTTGTCTGGCTTGTCAGTTGTTCAAGTTCGGGTCGAAGCGTGTCGATTTCGGTGCGCAATTCATCGACCGTTCCGGCGGCATCCTGCTGTTCCTGCATCTGCAATTCCAGGGTCGCGACCTCTTGGGTCAAGCCTTCGCGCTCCTGCGCACCGGTGACACCGAAATAAATCGCGAGAACCCACCCGATGAACGCCGCCAGGCCCAACAGGAAAGTCTTGTTGCTCGAACTGGTATCGCTGCTGGCCATTGTCTGTCTCCTCGTCTGCAAATGCGCATCAGCGCGCCTTGTAATGATGTGACAACGGCAGGCTGTGGCGCTTGGTTCCCTGTCAGCCCGCATTTGGGGCCCAGAGAGGATAGACTGTCGGCGTCAATCGCGTCCGACGAATTCTTCTGCCGCGCCGGGATGAATGCCAGTGACGGCACGCGTATTGGAACCGACCAAGGCGGCGCCCAGAGCGGTGACGATATCCGGCGCGCTCGTGCCGAGGGCCGCGACACCCAAGAGCCCTTCGGACCCTTCCTTCACTTTCCGCCCGGTGCGTGCGGTCCAGTGCTCCGGCGGTGTCAATGCCGCCTCGATCAGATCGAAATCGACTTCCATCTCGACGTTGTCGAACTGTCCGATCTGCGCGATGGGCGGCATGGTGAACGCGGCACGCGCGACGAAGGAAAGGTCGATCAGGGGCGGGCATTCCGGTCCGTAAAGACGGTGAGCCAGAGTTTCGCCATCGCGCGTGGCCACGGGTGTCAGGGGCAGCCGGTCGGCGCAATCGCCGACGGCGAACACGCCCGGATGCGAGGTCTGCAAACCGTCATCGACGGCGAAGGCCCCGGACTCGGCGGTTTTCAGCGTTTCGGTGAACCCGCCGGGAAGGTCGGTGCGCGGCTCGCGTCCCGTCGCGACGACGACCTGGTCCACCGTGATGGTCGTGCCGTCATCCAACGAGACGCACATGCCGTCTGCCGCTTTTTCGAGCGCGGATGGCGTTTTCCCCAAATGCAGAGTTATACCACGGGCGCGCATCACCTCTGCGGTCAGATGTGCGATATCACTGTCAAATCCGGAAAGAACCCGCTCATTGGGATCGACAAGATGCACCTCTACCCCGAGGCCAGTGAAAATCGACGCGAACTCGCTTCCGATATATCCGGCACCCAATAACGCCAGTGAGCGGGGCAGGGTCGTCCAACCGAAGACGTCATCGCTGGTTTGTGCCAACTCCACGCCCTTGAAATCGGGAATTTTTGGCGTCGCTCCGGTCGCGAGAACAAGAGCGTTTGCCGAATAGGTGTCATCGCCGACTGTCACCGTTCGTGCATCGGTCACAATCGCTGTGCCGAACAGCGTTGTCACACCGGCCTGCCGAAGACTGTCGGAATAGCTTTGACGGATGATCTCCTGCTTCTCGGTGATCCGTTCTTGCAATATAGGGAAATCCGGGCGCGGAGGCGCGGGGGCCAGACCTTGTTCACAGGCGGCACGCAGACGCTCATGCGTCCAAGTGGCCTCCCACATGAGCTTCTTCGGCACGCACCCACGATTGACACAAGTGCCTCCGATGGCATCCTTTTCGATCAGGCAGACGGATGCTCCAAGCTGTGCTGCCGTTGTCGCGAACGCCACTCCGCCCGAGCCTCCACCGATGACGATCGTGTCGAATGTCCGGGTCAAGTTGCGCACTCCTTATGTCATGGAAAACCGGCTGAGGGACCGAGGGTTTGAAATCAAAGCCGACAGGTCCGGCGCCATGGCTGTTGAGCGATTAATTCGCGGGGCTGGCGTTTTGTTCCATCAGCCCTTTCGCTGAGGCGAGACCGCTGGGTCAGGACTTGAGCGCTGCCTCCAGCTTTGCGATCCTGGACTTACTCAAACCGACCGCGTCAGTCATGATATTCGGATCGTCGCGATCCTGCGCCGTTTCCAGATCGAATGCCGCGGCGCTCTTGATCTTTGCCAATTCGTCCCACGTCACCGGCACGGCCACCGGCGCACCGGGGCGCGCGCGCAGGGAAAACGGCGCGATCGCGGTCGATCCGCGTTCGTTGCGCAGCCAGTCGATGAAAATGCGGCCCTTGCGCTTGGCCTTGGACATCTGCGCGGTAAAGCGGTCGGGGTGCCGCGTGGCCAACAGTTCAGCAAAGACGCGGGCATAAAGTTTGACCGTGTCCCAACCCGCGACCCGGCGCAGCGGTACGACCACGTGGATTCCCTTGCCCCCCGACAGCAGCGGCCAGCTTGGCAGGTCGAGGTCCGTCAGCGTGTCGCGGATTTGAATGGCGGCCTCCTTCACATCGCCGAACCCCAGCCCCTCGTCCGGGTCGAGGTCGAAGACCAGACGGTCGGGCCGCTCCAGCCGGTCGCGGCGGCTGCCCCAGATATGGAACTCGATGGTGCCCATCTGTGCTGCGGCGACAAGCCCCTGTGCGTCGGTGACATACATGTAGGGTTCGCGGTTGCCGTCGCTTTCCTCGATCTCCAGTGTCTTGATACCCTCGGGAAAGCCCTTTCCGGCGTGTTTCTGAAAGAAGGACTGGCCCTTGAGCCCGTCCGGCAGGCGCAAGAGCGACAGCGGGCGGTCGGCGGCAGTCTCGAGGATGCGGTCGGCCATCGCCTCGTAATAGCGCGCGACATCGAGCTTGGTGAACTTCGCGCCGGGAAAGACCGGTCGGTCGGCCGAAGAAATGCCGATCCCGGCGACGGGAATGCGGTCGGACACGGCGGGCTCCCTATCGTTGTCGAGTGTCACGCTGCGGGCGGGTTTGTCTTCGCGCAAGCCGTGAAAGACCGCGTGGCGCAGGCGGCCGTCATCGGTGCGTTCGGCATAGGCGATCTCGGCCACCAGTCGCGGGGTGATCCACTGCACGCCGCGCGCCTCGCTTGCGGGCAGATCGGCGGGCGGTGTCTTGCGCGCCAGTGGTTTCATCGCGCTCGCCAGCGCCTCCATCTGGTCGGCGTCGAACCCGGTGCCGACCTTGCCGACATAGACCCAGCCGTCACCGTCCGCCGCGCCGAGGGCCAGCGAGGCGAAGGGCCGCCCGCGCTTGTCGCTTTCCTGCCAGCCGAGGATGACGAACTCGTCGCGCCGTTCGCATTTGATCTTGTACCACGCCTTGGTCCGGGTGCCGCGATAGGGCGCATCCATGCGTTTGGCGATCAGCCCTTCGCCGCCCGCACCGCAGATCGTGGTGAAGGCGTCCTGAGCATTCTCGCGGATCACCGGGGACAGTTGCGCAGGGCCGAGCGGGGGCAGGGGGGAGAACAGCTTGTCCAACGCGGCGCGGCGGTCGGTCAGGGGCTGGTCGGTCATGTCCTGCCCGTCGCGCGACAGCAGGTCGAAGGCATAGAAACGGAACGGCCCGCCCGCGGTGATCGCCTTTTGCAGGTTGGAAAACCCCTGCAACCCGGCGCCCGCGACGATCTCGCCGTCGATCAGCGCGGCGTCGCAGGCGATATCCTCAAAGGCGGGAAGCAGGCTTTCGAACCGGTCGGTCCAGTCCTTGCCGTTGCGGGTGAAGACGCGCGGGCCGTCTTTCCCCAGCGCCAGAAGCGCACGGTAGCCGTCGAACTTGACCTCGTGCCACCAGCCTTCGCCCGCGACCATCTCGGACGAAAGCGTCGCCAGTTGCGGCTTGGCGAAGAGCGGGCGCTTGCCATGATGGGTGTCCAAGGACTGCTTCTCCGCGGTGATCTCGCGGAAGGTCCGGTGCGTGGCGACCGAGCGGCGGTAGCGGGTGACCGGATCGCGCGCGCCGGCGGCGGCGTCATCGGCCTTGGTCAGCAGCCAGTTTTCGCGCTTTTCCCTGGTCTTCATGCGAATGAGATGCCAGTCCCCCGCCAGACGCGCGCCGTGCAGGCGCAGATGAAGGTGGCCCTTGGCCAGCCCCTTGTCCACGGGAATCAGCGGTTCCCAATGGCCGATATCCCACAGCATGACGGTGCCCGCGCCGTAGTTGTCCTTCGGGATCGTGCCCTCGAAGGTCAGGTAGCTGAGCGGATGATCTTCCGTGCGCACGGCAAGGCGTTTATCGCTTGTGTCGAAGGACGGCCCCTTGGTGACGGCCCAGGACAATAGCACTCCGTCCCATTCCAGCCGCAGGTCGAAATGCAGCCGCGTGGCGTCGTGTTTCTGAATGCTGTAGCGCGGGGCGAGGTGACGCGCGGCGTGGGCCTCGGACGGCTCGGGCGTGCGGTCGAAATCCCGCATCTCGATATAGCGGTCGAGGCTGCCCATCAGGCCGATTTCTCGGACCGCGACGTGGATTTCTTCTTGGTCCCGCCGCCGTCTTTCTTGAGGCTTTCCTTCAACGCCGCCATCAGGTCCACCACGTTTTCGCCCGACGCGCCGTCATCGTCCCCGGCCTTGGCGCGGGGCGTTTTCTTGGACTTGCGCTTGCGCTCGATCAGGTCGCGCAAGGCTTCGTCATAGCGGTCGGTAAAGGCGGAAGCGTCGAAGCTGTCGGTCTTGCGATCGATCAGCTGCGTCGCGACCTCAAGCAACTCTTCGTCCGCGGATTCGTCCGCGATCTCGTTGAACAGCGGATCGGCCTCCTTGATCTCGTCGGCGTAATGCAGCGTTTCGAGCAGGATGCCGTCGCCACAGGGACGCAGGGCGCACAGATATTCCTTGCCGCGCATGGTCAATTGCCCAAGACCCACCTTTTCGGCCTGCCGCAGCGCATCGCGCACCACGCGGTAGGCGTCTTCGGCCAGATCGTCGGTGGGGATCACGTAGTAGGGACGGTCGTAGTAAAGCGGCGGAATCTCGGACAGGCCGACGAATTGCACCAGTTCGAGGGTTTTCTTCGTCTCCAGCTTGATCGCGTCCACCTCGTCTTTTTCGAGCAGCAGATATTCGTCGTCGCCCAACTCGTAGCCCTTGAGGATGTCCTCTGTCTTGACAGGCCCGATGCCCGGCACCGTCTTTTCGTAGCGCACGCGCTTGCCGGAGGGGCCGTGGATTTGCCGGAAGCTCACTCGCGCGCCGGATTTGGTGGCGGAATGGATTTCCACCGGAATGCTCACCAGCGACAACCGAAGCTGCCCTTTCCAGACTGCGCGTGATGCCATCATGTCCTCCTTTTTCAACTACCTAACGCCGAATTGAGCGCCAAAGTTGCCTTGCGCCAGTCGAGGGTTGGCGGAGCGCTCTGCGCCACAGCCTTCTTTTGGGCCGTTGATGCCCAGAGCATCTTGTTCTGCGAAGCGCTGATACAAAAAGCCCGCACCCATTGTCCGGGCGCGGGCTGATTCTCGTATCCAAAGGAAGATGGCCTAATCAGGCTGCGTTATTCGACCAAGCGTCGACTTCGCGTTCTGCCTCTTCTTTCGATTTTCCGTATTTTTCCTGGATGGCACCGACAAGCTTGTCGCGATCACCTTCGACCTGTTGCAGATCATCGTCGGTGAGCTTGCCCCATTGGCGCTTGGCTTCACCCTGCATCTGTGTCCATTGGCCTTTGATTTGGTCCCAATTCATGAGTGCCCCCTTTCGGTGTTTCAGTGTTACAGGCAGACAACGACCAGCGCCGCTGGAAGGTTCCTGAACTTTGGCCCGATACGGGCAGATGACCGCTTACCAGAAATGTTCCACCTGAATACCGAAGTTGACGCCGTCGCGACCGTCATAGCCGGACGCGATCCCGCTGTCTTCGGCCGCTTCGTCCCATGCGGCGTACGTGCCATAGACCCGGACCACGGGGCGATCGAAAAAATCGGGCCCCGACGGCTTCCATTCGATCGCGGCTGTCAACTTGCCCAAACTGCGTGATGGCCCGCTTTCGGGGACCACGTGATCGATACCGGCTTCGACCGCGAGATAGGTCTCATCTCTCAACTGCCAGATCGGACGCGCGCCGATGGAATACCAGTCTTCGAGATCGGATCGCACTTCCGCCACGGCAGTCGCCTGAATCGAGAACGCGTCGGACGCGTTCCAGAGATATTGACCGACGCCACGAACTGTCCGCCAGTCATCGGGCGCATCCGCGTCGGAGGCGAAGGACAAAGAGTGGCCCGCGCCCCAACCGGTTTGAAGCGCGAATGTCCAAGCGCCGCCGCGCGGATCTTCGTAGCTCAATTCGGCAGTGACCATCCCGCCGCCGTCGTTTCTGGCATCAAGGTCGTCATCGGGAAAACGGTAGTCCGCGCCCAGGGTGAGCGTCGTGCTGTCTGACAGTGTGATGTCCTCGATCCGCGCGTCCACGCGGGTATAGGCATCGCCGTCGTCCCATGCGCTTTCAAAGCTGCCGCCACTATGGGTGAATACTGCAAGTGCCCCCGTGCCGAACCCGAGTTCGACATCCTCGATCCCGACACCGGTGCCGGTGGCGTCCCAGTAATAGAAGTCGTTGATGTGCACATCGGATCGCTTGTAGAATCGATGCCCGAACCAGATTTGCGCATCGGCAAATGCGCCGCCGCCCAAGACCCGCCGCGCCCCGAACCACGCCTCTTCCCCGTAAAAATCAAAATCGTCGAAGTCGTTTATCGGCGTGCCGACGGCACTGGCCCGCAGGTTGAAGGTGAAGAGGGGGCCGGTGTTTTCGTCGCCAAGGCTCAGGGTGAAGCCGGGTTCGAGATAGATCTCGCATTCATTCCCAAGTCGATATTTGGCCCCGGCACCGGGCAATTGAAAACAGCCCTGATCCTCTCCATCCGATGCTACTCCCAGACCGGCCCGCAGATAACCAAAGCTTTCGAGCCGCGCATTTCCGTTGGTCCCGTCGGTTTGGCCATGTGCGAGGGTTGGACTGATCAGAAGACCGAACCCGACCAACCGGCAGATGGTGTTCAGCGATGTGTGTCTGTTGAAATGAAGCCAAGACATTGTTTTGCCACTGTGTTTCATATCCTGATGCACAAAGGCGAACCGAGGTCGCCAAAGGCCATTGGTTCGCCGAGCCCTAACGCGCGCGAAGCGCAACTCCGAGAAAGATGCCGAAACCGATGGCACCGAGCATGGCGAGTGTCGGGTTTTCCTGCACGAACCGTTTGCCGCGCAGCGATGCCTGGGTTGCGGTGTCGTTGATTTGGCGGTGCGCTTCGTCGGCCACCTCGCGCGCTTGCGTGTCTCTCGCAGTATTTCGTGCCTTGCGAAGTAGCCCCGTCGATCCGGAGCTATCGTTTTGCGGTATGTAGGTTTGGGTCGTGTCGGGATGATAGGTTGTCATGCGACGTCTCCTTTTCCCGGTTTAACCTGCAAATCGGCGGTACGGTTCCGAAACGCGTTTGAAGTTGCCTCAGCGGTGGCGTCACTCGGATCGATGACAGCCATTTCACTCGGTCGCGGCTAACACCACATCATGCCGATATGGCTGGAGCCGCTCGGCAGCCGTGTTCAAGCCAGTGAATATTTCGGCTGTTCCGCTTGCACTTCTGCCGGGATGATTTGAAGTATTGATTCCTGATGCATACCAAGCCATGGGCGGGTGAACTTTTACTCATTCGAACCACCGTGGTTCCTGCGCATGGAGAGGACACACCATGACACAGCTCACCACCGACGCCGCAGGCGTTTACGTCATCGCCGTCACGCCGTTTCACCCCGACGGGCGCATCGATATGGAGAGCTGCGACCGCATGGTGGATTTCTACCTTGAGGCCGGGGCCACGGGGCTGACCGTCCTTGGCATGATGGGCGAGGCCCCAAAGCTGACGGTGGAGGAATCGCGCGACGTGGTGGCGCGCATCCTGACGCGGGTGGCGGGCCGGGTGCCGGTGGTCGTCGGGGTCTCCGCGCCCGGGTTTGCGCAGATCGACGCTCTGACCCGGATGGTGATGGACCTGGGCGCGGCGGGGGTGATGGTGGCGCCGCCGGGCAGCCTGCGGACGGACGATCAGATCGTGACCTATTACACGCAGGTGGCCGACCTTCTGGGCGATGTGCCTTTCGTGCTTCAGGACTTTCCGCTGGCCACAGGCGTGCAGATTTCACCGAAGGTGATCACGCGTATTTTCAATGACGTGCCGACTTGTGTTTGCCTGAAACACGAAGACTGGCCGGGGCTTGAGAAAATCACCGCGTTGCGCGCGCCGGGCATGATCGACCGACGTATCTCGATCCTGTGTGGCAATGGCGGGCTGTACCTTCCCGAGGAAATGGGCCGTGGTGCCGATGGGGCAATGACCGGATTTGCCTATCCCGAGATGATGGTGAGCGTCGTCGAGCACATGAGCAAAGGTGATGCAGATCGCGCGCAGGATATCTTCGACGCCTATCTGCCGCTGGCCCGGTTCGAGCAGCAACCCGGTCTGGGCTTGGCCATTCGCAAGTATACGTTGGCCAAGCGGGGGATCATCGCGCATGACGCGCTGCGCAAACCCGGTGCTGCCTTGAGTGACCTTGCCCGCGCCGAGGTGGATCGCCTGATCGCGCGACAGGAGAAGCGACTGGCGGAGTTGGGGTAGGGTCGATGAGGTGTTCAGGGGAGCGCCCGGATTTATTACTCGGACAGCGTCTGAATGTCCCTTTTTGCCCGTTCGTAATCGGCTTGGGTCGTGATCTTGTAGTTCTGCTCTGACCCGGGCACGAGCGTGACCTGCATCCCGGCCTGACGGGCCACGGCGACGTCATCTGCCCCGGTGCCATCATGGGTTCGGTGGGCCTGCAAGATGCTGTGATACCGGAAACCCTGTGGTGTCTGAGCGCGCCAGAGGCCCTCGCGGGGGATCGGGTCCTTCGCTAAACGACCGTCGGAACTCCAAAGCGCATCGACCACGGGCAGGGCAGCGCAGGCGCCTTCGCTCGTGTGCAGGGCAGTGATTACCTCGCTGATGATCTGTTCAGAGATAAAGGGCCGTGCGGCGTCGTGGATCAGCACTTGGTCAGGCTGGGCATCCTGAAGGCTCTCCAGACCCTCGCGCACCGAGAATGCGCGCGTGGCACCTCCGTCAACCGGGGGGCGCAGACGATCATCGGAGAGATCCCCGAGAGCCTCGTGGAATAGCGCGACATCCCCGGGGTGGATCACGGGCACGACCCAATGAACCGCCGGAACTCGCAAAAAGGCGTCGATGGACAAGCGGATCGGCGTGCTGGTGCCAAGGCTCAGGTATTGCTTGGGCCGTTCGGACCCCATGCGTGTCCCGCGCCCGGCGGCGACAATGATCACGGCAACCGTCACATGGGCACCTGAAAGCCGTCTTGGCAGAGCTGACTGTCCAATCCGCTGCGACGCTTTTCACTCACGTGTGGTTTCCTTCCGATGCCCCTAAAGCCGTATGAAAGTTGAGGATGTCAGACAAGCGGTCTTGCCTGCGGTCGGGCAGGCAGATCTAGGCGAAGTGGCCGGCAAACGCATTGCGGTGCAGGTCGGTCAAGTCGGCCAATGGGGCTTCGGAACCACCGATCCTGACCGTGTCGCCCGTGAACCGGCCCACGGAAGCGATGGGGACGCCCGCCTGACCTGCGGCGATCATCAGCGCCTCGGCCTGGTCGAAATTGCACCCGATAAGGTAGCGGCCCTGATCTTCGCCGAAAAGTTGTGCCTGATCGGTCTCGTCGATCACCACGCCGACACCCGACGCGCTGGCCATCTCGAAGGCTGCAAGCGCGAGACCGCCATCGGACAGGTCGGTGCAGGTCTTGATGAGGTCGCGGTTGTTGCGGATGAATTCGCCGTTGCGCCGCTCCGCGATCAGGTCGACCGCCGGTGCATCGCCATCCTCGCGGTTGAACACCTCATAAAGCAGGGCGGATTGGCCGAGATGGCCGTGTGTCTCACCGATCAGCAGCGCCACATGCCCGTCGCGGGCGCGGCCCAGGATCGGCTCTTCGTCGGCGGCAATCAGACCCACCGCCCCGATGGTGGGGGTGGGCAGGATGCCTTGCCCGTCGGTTTCATTGTAAAGCGACACGTTGCCGGACACGATGGGCATGTCCAGCGCCTCGCAGGCGCGGCCGATGCCCTGGATCGCGCCGACGAACTGACCCATGATCTCGGGCTTCTCGGGGTTGCCGAAATTGAGGTTGTCCGTGGTCGCAAGCGGTTTGGCCCCGACGGCGCACAGGTTGCGGAACGCTTCGGCGACCGCCTGCTTGCCGCCCTCGACCGGGTTCGCCTTGACGTAGCGCGGCGTCACGTCCGAGGTGAAGGCCAGCATCTTGTCGGTGCCGTGAACGCGGATCACGCCCGCGCCCCAACCGGGACCTTCGACCGTGTCGGCCATCACCATCGTGTCGTATTGTTCGAACACCCAGTTGCGGGCGCAGTAGTTCGGGCTTCCAATAAGCGCCTTGAGCGCGTCGATGGGATCGACCGCTGGAACTTCGGCCAGTTGCGCAGGGGCCTCCGTCGGTTCCCAAGGGCGGTCGTATTCGGGGGCAGAGGACGAGAGGCGCGACAGCGGCATGTCGGCCTTTACCTCGCCATGATGAACGATCAGGAACCTGTCTTCGTCGATGGTCTCGCCGACGATGGCGAAATCGAGATCCCATTTGTCGAACACCGCGCGGGCTTCGGCCTCTTTCGCCGGGTCGAGAACCATGAGCATGCGTTCCTGGCTTTCCGACAGCATCATCTCGTAGGCGGTCATGTTCTCTTCGCGCTGCGGCACTTTTTCAAGATCGAGCCGGATGCCGAGCTTGCCCTTGTCGCCCATTTCCACGGCGGAACAGGTCAGGCCCGCCGCACCCATGTCCTGAATGGAAATGACAGCGCCGGTTTGCATCAGCTCCAGACACGCCTCCATCAGGCGCTTTTCGGTGAAGGGATCGCCCACCTGCACGGTAGGGCGCTTTTCCTCGATACTGTCGTCGAATTCAGCGCTGGCCATTGTTGCTCCGCCGACACCATCTCGACCAGTCTTGGCACCCAGATAGACGACAGGGCGCCCCACGCCGCTGGCGGCGGAGTAGAAGATCTTGTCCGCGTCGGCCAACCCTGCGGCAAAGGCGTTCACCAGACAGTTGCCGTTATAGGCCGGATGGAACCGCACCTCTCCACCCACGGTGGGCACACCGAAGCAATTGCCGTAACCGCCGATGCCTTCGACCACGCCATGCACAAGGCGGCGCGTCTTGGGGTGATCCTTTTCGCCGAAGCTGAGCGCGTTCATCGCCGCGATGGGTCGCGCGCCCATCGTGAAGACGTCGCGCAGAATACCGCCCACACCCGTCGCCGCGCCCTGATAGGGTTCGATGTAGGACGGGTGATTGTGGCTCTCCATCTTGAAGACCACGGCCTGACCGTCACCGATATCCACGACGCCCGCGTTCTCGCCGGGGCCGCAGATGACTTGGGGGCCGGTGGTGGGCAGGGTCTTGAGGTGGATCTTCGACGACTTGTAGGAACAATGCTCGTTCCACATGGCGGAAAAGATCCCCAACTCGGTGAAGGTGGGTTCGCGGTTCATGATCCGCAGGATCTCGGCGTATTCATCGGCATTGATGCCGTGCGCGGCGATCAGGTCTTCGGTGATGGCTGGGTCTTGCATGGTGGCAGTCCTGTCGGCAGGCAGTTTGCGGCTTCATAGGACATGACCCGGCGCAGCACAACGACCTGCGGCGGCTCAGGCCGAAGGACGGCTCAGCACGAAGAGCGCCGCCGCGCCAAGGCAAACGGCCTGAATGACAAGCACGTGGTTGGGTACCGCAAAGAGAACGCTGGCCAGAAACGCGGCGCTCATCATGATTACGGCGATTGCCTTGTGCCGAGGGGCGATGGCACCGCGCGTTTCCCAATCCCGGATCGGGCCGCCGAAAACAGGGTGATGCTCGAGCCAGCGCCGCAACCGCGGAGAGCTTTTGCCGAACGCGAAGGCCGCCAGCAAAACGAAAGGCGTCGTCGGCAGCACCGGCAGCGCAATCCCGACCAGGCCCAACACCAAGGCGACAAACCCCAATGTCAGCCAGAACGGACGCGCAAGAAGATCCCAGCGAATTTTGATGTCACGTCTCCCGGGTTGCAGTCGTGCCGGTCGCATGTGCGAAAAAAAGGCCGAGCAAAAAGCTCGGCCGAAGTCCAACAGGGAGGTATGAAGATGATGCACAATTCAGCGCGTCATCTCATAACTGCCAAATATGTCAGCGCCGGCATGTATGGCAAGGGTTGTAGCATATTACATGCGACATTCCCGTTATGCGTGAGGCGCATGGGTCACACTTTTCAGGGCTGCTCCGCTTCCAAAGCCTTGCGTGTCTGGCGGTGTGCAAAAATCTCTTCCTGCACGAAATCGCGGAACGCGGCGATCCGTTTAGATTGTCGCAGCTCTTCGGGATAGGCAAGGAAAACAGGCACTTCAATGGATTCAACGTCCGGCAGAACGCGTTTGACGCTTGGGAAATCCTCGATGATGTAATCGGGCAAAACGCCGATGCCAAGGCCCGAAAGCACGCTTTGCAGCACGCCGAAGTAATTGTTCACCGTCAGCGTCGACCGTATGTCATAGGTCAGCAACTGTTGCACAAGCATCATGCCCGCACTGACCTGCGCTGCACGGGGATTCTGGCAGATCAGACGATGGTTCGCGATATCCTCGATGGTTTCCGGCGTTCCGTTCTCGGCGAGGTATTCCGGCGACGCGTAGAGCCGCATGCGGATCGCCATCAGCTTTTTGCGGATCAGGTCCGCCTGGCTCGGTTCCTTCATGCGCACAGCGACATCCGCCTCGCGCATCGGCAAGTCGAGAACGCGCTCTTCCAGCATCAGGTCGATCTTGAGGTCTGGGTATTTCTCGTAGAGCTTCGGCAGACGCGGCGCGAGCCAGAGCGATCCGAAACCGATCGTCGTGGTGACGCGCAGTTCGCCGAAGACCTCTTCTTCGCTGTCGCGGATGCGCGCGGTCGCGGCCTCGATCCGTTTGTTCATGGACCGGGTGGCGTCAAAGAGCAATTCGCCCTGCTCGGTGAGAATCAGCCCGCGTGCGTGGCGGTGGAACAGAACCGTATTCAACGACTCCTCGAGCGCGCGAATCTGACGTGACACGGCGGATTGCGACAGGTGGAGCGAGTCGCCCGCATGGGTAAGGCTCCCTGCGTCGGCCACCGCGTGAAATATTCTGAGCTTGTCCCAGTCCATCTTGTACACTTTCAATCGTTGGACGCCGTTTACATGACACAATCACATATATGAACGACTTCTTTGTGATCACTGAAAATTCAAAATAAATCTGTGGTAAGGTCAGCATTTATGACCTAAATTTATGCTAAACTACAGGCACATTTCACGCAGGGAGGCGTCAAATGACCAAAGCAGAGATCACACTGAACGACCGCTTCGACCTGGCCAAATCGCCGGTTCTTCTCAACGGCACGCAAGCGCTGGTACGGCTCATGCTGATGCAGAAGGCCCGTGACGTCGCCGCCGGTCTGAACGCCGCCGGGTATGTCACCGGATATCGTGGGTCTCCGCTTGGGGCGGTCGATTTGCAGATGCAGCGCGCGGAACGCTTCCTCAAAGCGGCGGACGTGACCTTCAAGGAGGGGCTGAACGAAGATCTCGCCGTCACGGCGCTCTGGGGGTCGCAACAGGCCGAACTGCGTGGTGAGGGGCGCTACGATGGCGTCTTTGGTCTTTGGTACGGCAAAGGGCCGGGAGTGGACCGATCGGGCGACGCGATGAAACACGCCAACATGGCCGGGACGTCGCCGCATGGTGGGGTGCTCATGGCGATGGGGGACGACCACACGGGGGAATCCTCGACCGTTCTGCACCAATCCGAATGGGCGATGATCGACGCCTACATGCCCGTGGTGTCGCCTGCGGGTGTCCAAGAAGTGCTGGATTACGGGCTCTACGGCTTTGCCCTGTCGCGGTTTTCGGGGCTTTGGGTCGGTCTCAAGACGATGAAGGACACCGTCGAAGTGACCTCGGTCGTCGATGGTCGTCCCGACCGGATGTCCTTTATCACGCCGGACTTCGACATGCCCGAGGGCGGTCTCAACATCCGGCTCGCTGATACGCCGCACGCGCAGGAAGCGCGGATGATCGACTATAAACGCTTCGCCGCCGAGGCGTTCTCCCACGCCAACAAGATGGACAAGCGCGTCTGGGGCAAGCCGGGTGCGAAGATCGGGTTCGTCGCGGCAGGCAAGAACTGGCTTGACCTGGTGCACGCGCTGTCGCTCTTGGGCATTGACGAGGCCGAGGCCGAACGCCTGGGGATCACAACCTACAAGGTCGGCCAGACCTGGCCGCTGGATATGCTGGGCTTCCACGACTGGGCCGAGGGGCTCGACCTGATCGTGGTCGTCGAGGAAAAGCGCAAGCTGATCGAGGTGCAGATCAAAGAGGCGATTTTCGACGACCGCAAGGGCCGCCGCGTTTGGGGCTGGCACAAGGGCGGCGGTGCCGGGTCGATGCACGGGCCGGAGCTTTTCCAGACGCGGGGCGCGCTGGACCCGATCCTGATTGCCGAACGTCTTGGGCAGATCCTGATCGAGGAAGGCCGAGATACGGATCGCATCAAGGCCGGGATGCAAGCCCTTGATGAGGCACGCAAAGCTGACAACGCCGAAGAGATCGCCGCGCGGCTTCCGTATTTTTGTTCGGGCTGTCCGCACAACACGTCGACCAAGGTTCCGGAGGGCAGCCGCGCCTATGCCGGGATCGGCTGTCACTACATGGTGCAATGGATGGACCGGGAAACGCTGGGTTTCACCCATATGGGGGGCGAAGGCGCGAACTGGATCGGCGAGTCGCTGTTTTCCAAAACGCCCCATGTCTTTCAGAACCTGGGCGACGGAACCTACAACCATTCCGGCGTTCAGGCGATCCGCGCCGCTCTCGCGGCGGGCACCACGATCACCTACAAAATCCTCTACAACGATGCCGTCGCCATGACCGGTGGTCAGAAGAACGACGGCGGCCTGACGCCGCAGCAGATCGCGGCGGAACTTCAGGCGATGGGGGTGAAGTATCTCGCGGTCGTCTATGACGAAAAGGAAGACGTGAACTTCAAAGCCTTCCCGCAAGGCATTGAATTCTCGGAACGCGCGGATTTGCAAACCGTGCAGGAAAAGTTTGCAAAGACGCCCGGCGTGAGCGCCATCGTCTATATCCAGACCTGCGCCGCCGAAAAGCGCCGCCGCCGCAAGCGCGGGCAGTTTCCCGATCCAGACAAACGCGTGTTCATCAATACAGATGTCTGCGAAGGCTGTGGCGATTGCGGCGTGCAGTCGAACTGCGTGTCCATCGTGCCGAAAGAAACCGAGCTTGGCCGCAAGCGGGCGATTGATCAGTCGTCCTGCAACAAGGATTATTCCTGCCTCAAAGGGTTCTGCCCGTCATTCATCACGCTTGAAGGCGCGCAGGTCAAAAAGGCCGCCACGGCTGAAATCAGCCTGCCGGACATGCCGGACCCCAGCCTGCCCGCCATCGACGGCACCTGGAACATGGTCGTCACCGGCGTCGGCGGCACCGGCGTTGTCACCATCGGCGCGGTGTTGGCGCAGGCCGCACAGATCGACGGCAAAGGCGCGGGCATGATGGAGATGGCCGGCCTCGCCCAAAAGGGTGGCGCGGTGCATATCCACCTGCGGCTGGCGAACACCCCCGCCGATATCAGCGCCATTCGCGTGGCCACCGGCGAATGCGATGCGCTGATCGGCGGCGATCTGGTGGTCAGCGCCGGGGCCAAGACGCTGGGCCTCATGCGGACGGGCCGCACCGGAGCAGTGGTGAACGCGCACGAGATCATCACCGGTGACTTTACCCGGAACACCGAATTTGCATTGCCAACCGACAGGTTACGCCTCGCTCTTGAAGCGCGGATCAGGGACCGGCTGGACCTGTTCGATGCGTCCGAGCTGGCGAAGGCGACGCTTGGGGATTCGATCTTTTCCAACATGATGATCCTTGGCGCGGCGTGGCAGCGCGGGTTGGTGCCGCTCAGTTATGACGCGATTGTTCAGGCGATCGAACTGAACGGTGCGGCGGCGGAAAAAAACATCCGCGCCTTCGAGATCGGTCGCTGGGCGGTGCTGCACCCCGAAGACGCGGCGCGGGTTGCCGAGCCCAAGGTCATCGCGATGCCCAAGACACTGGACGAGAAGATCGCGTTCAGATTTGACCATTTGGTAAAATATCAGGGCAAGCGCTACGCCAAGCGCTACATCAAGCTGGTCGATCAGGCATCCGATCCCCGCCTGAAAGAGGCGGTGGCGAAAGGGTATCACAAGCTCTTGGCCTACAAAGACGAATACGAGGTCGCGCGCCTGCACCTCGACAGCCGTGCGAAGGCCGCGGAACAGTTCGGTGGCGACTTCAAGATGTCCTTCCACCTTGCCCCGCCGATGCTGTCCAAGACCGGGCCGGACGGGCGCCCGGTGAAAAAGCAGTATGGCGAAGGGATGCTCAAGGGATTCGGCCTTCTGGCGAAACTGAAATGGCTGCGTGGCACGCCATTCGATCCCTTCGGACGCACAGAAGAGCGACGTATGGAGCGGGCTCTCATCAAGCAGTACGAGACGGACATGGCTGAATGGCTGCCGAAAGCGCGGCCCGAGACGATGGATGCGCTGGTCGCGCTGGCCGAACTGCCGCTTCAGATCAAGGGCTTCGGACCGGTCAAGCAGGCCAATGCCGCCAAGGCCGAGAAACGCCGCGAAGAATTGCTGGCGGTGTTGCGCGACGGGGGTGCCGGGTTCAAACAGGCAGCGGAGTGATGCGTCATAAAGGCGTGACACACATGGCATATCTTTGCGGAAAGATCGGGCCGCGCTAACAGGGCGCGGTCCTGTTGCTCTGGAGAGGGAATCGTGACGTCGTCCGCAATCCGTGAATTGTCCTACGCCCATTCCGCGCGGTCGAGACGCGGGCGCGCTCTGATCCGAATGATGGAAAACGCCACCGGCCGGCTGTCGCTCATCAAACGCGCCGCCGGGTATCAGGATGAGGTCGCGCAGGGCCGTGACTTCTGGCAGGTGATGATCGACCGCTACGGGTTGAGCCTCGATGTCATTGGCGGGTCCCTCGATACGATCCCGCGCCAAGGGCCTTTGATCGTCATTGCGAACCATCCTTACGGGATTTTGGACGGGTTGATCCTCGGGCATGTCTTGTCGGTCACGCGCGGGAATTTCCGCATCCTGGCGCACAAGGTGTTCCGCAAGGCCCAAGACCTTGACCGGATCATTCTTCCGGTGGATTTCGACAGTGGCAACGCGGCAGTCGCGCAAAACATAGCAACGCGCAGACTCGCGTTCGATTACCTGGTGCAGGGCGGGTGCATCGGCGTTTTCCCGGGTGGAACCGTGTCGACTGCGGCGCGGCCCTTTGCAAGACCGATGGATCCCGGCTGGCGCAATTTCACCGCGCGCATGATCGCCAAGTCGGACGCGACGGTTCTTCCGATCTACTTCGACGGTCAGACCAGCCGCCTTTTCCAGCTCGCCAGCCATCTGCACTCCACGCTACGCATGGGGCTTTTGCTCAAGGAGTTCCGGAACCGGGTCGATACCCCTGTGCGGATCGTCATCGGTGCGCCCATTCCGGCGCATGAAATCGCGCGACGCAAAAAAGACGCGAGAGAGCTGATGGATTTTCTCCGCAAAGCGACGTATGAGCTGTCTCCAACGCCGTTTGCATCTTTCGACTACGGCTTTGAATTTGAAGACCGGCAGAGGGCGCGGGGCTGATCGCCCACCCTTGCCGAGCGTGCGAGGGCGACATGGCGGTTGGTGTATTCGACAGCGGGCTGGGCGGTCTGACGGTGCTGGATGCCGTGTCCAAGCGTTTGCCCGACGTGCCCTTCGTCTACCTTGGCGACAACAAGCATGCGCCTTACGGCGTGCGCGATGCAAATGATGTCTATTCCCTGACCTGCGCCGCGACGGAACGGCTTTGGGATGCGGGGTGTGATCTGGTAATCCTCGCCTGCAACACCGCCTCGGCCGCAGCCCTGCGCCGGATGCAGGAGAACTGGATCCCCCGTGAAAAGCGCGTGCTGGGCGTGTTCGTGCCGCTGATCGAAGCTTTGACCGAACGGCAATGGGGCGACAATTCCCCGCCGCGCGAGGTCGCGGTCCAACACGTCGCCCTGTTTGCGACACCCGCGACCGTTAGCAGCCGCGCGTTCCAACGCGAGCTGGCCTTCCGCGCCATCGGTGTGGATGTGGAGGCGCAGGCCTGTGGCGGTCTGGTCGACGCGATCGAGGAGGGCGACATGATCCTGGCCGAAGCGCTGGTGCGGTCCCACGTGGATGCGCTCAAGCGGAAGATGCCGACCCCGCAGGCGGCCATTCTCGGCTGCACCCACTATCCGTTGATGCAGGATATCTTCCAGGACGCGCTTGGGCCTGACGTCGCCGTCTACAGCCAGGCCAACCTCGTGGCGGAGTCGCTCGCCGATTACCTCAAGCGCCATCCCAACATGATGGGCTCGGGAGAGCAGTCGATGTTCCTGACCACAGGCGACCCGAAGCGTGTGTCGGATCACGCGACGCAGTTCCTCCGACGACGGATCCAGTTCGAGGCCGCCTGAGCCTCGCCCTTTGCAAGTTTCAATTCCCTTTTCGTCACGGAGAGTGACCCCATGACCTGTAAAATCGCCATCATCGGTGCCAGCGGCTATACCGGAGCCGAATTACTGCGCCTCATCGCCACTCATCCCGACATGGAAATCGCGGCCTTGGCCGCGAATTCCAAGGCCGGGCAGACCATCGCGCAGGTGTTTCCGTTCCTGCGCCATCTGGACCTCCCTACGCTCGTCACCTGGGAAGAGATCGATTTCTCGCAGATCGACCTCTGCTTCTGCGCCCTGCCGCACAAAACCAGCCAGGAGGTGATCTCGAAACTGCCGACTAACCTAAAGACTGTCGATCTGTCGGCGGATTTCCGGCTGCGTGATCCGGCGGCATACGAAAAGTGGTACGGCAACCCGCACGCCGCCGTCGACATGCAGAAAGAGGCGGTCTACGGCCTGACCGAATTCTACCGCGACGCCATTCGGGATGCGCGGCTGGTGGCCGGAACCGGCTGCAACGCTGCGACAGGCCAATACATCCTGCGGCCGCTGATTGCGGACAAGGTGATCGGATTGACCGACATTATCCTTGATCTGAAATGCGCCGTGTCCGGCGCGGGCCGGTCGCTCAAGGAAAACCTGCTCCACGCCGAACTGTCCGAGGGCACAAACGCCTATTCCGTCGGCGGCACACATCGGCATTTGGGTGAATTCGATCAGGAATTCAGTGCTTTGGCAGGCGAAGAGGTGCGGGTGCAATTCACGCCGCATCTGATCCCGGCGAACCGGGGGATCCTTGCCACCTGCTATGTCAGCGGAGAGGCGGGGACCGTGCACGACACCTTGGCCAAAGCCTATTCCGACGAGCCGTTCATCGAAGTGTTGCCGTTCGGCGAAACGCCCTCGACCCACCACGTGCGTGGATCGAATTTCTGTCACATCGGGGTGACGGGCGACCGCATCGACGGGCGCGCGATCGTCGTGGCCGCTCTCGACAACCTGACCAAAGGCTCTTCGGGACAGGCGTTGCAGAATGCGAACCTGATGCTGGGGATCGAGGAAACCACGGGCCTGATGCTCGCGCCCTGTTTCCCCTGAAGGGTATCTGAGGGTCTCTAGCGGATGTGAGCCATCCGCGGCTTGCCTTTGCCGGGTGCGGAACATAATGTGAACATTATGTCCAAGCTCACTCTGCAACAGAAGCTCGCCATCCTGTCGGACGCGGCAAAATACGACGCCTCCTGCGCTTCGAGCGGGGGGCAGAAGCGCGACTCGAAAGACGGGAAAGGCATTGGATCGACCACCGGGTCGGGCATCTGCCACGCCTATGCGCCGGACGGGCGCTGCATCAGTCTCCTCAAGATCCTGATGACCAATTTCTGCATTTACGATTGCGCCTATTGCGTGAACCGCGTGAGTTCGAACGTCGAGCGGGCGCGCTTCACCCCCGAAGAGGTGGTGGAGCTGACGCTGGAATTCTATCGCCGCAACTATATCGAGGGGCTGTTCCTGTCGTCGGGCATCATCCGGTCGCCGGATGACACGATGGCCGACATGGTGCGGATCGTGAAAAGCCTGCGGGAAGAGCACGGGTTTCGCGGCTACATCCATCTCAAGACCATTCCCGACGCCTCTCCGCACCTGATCGAGGAGGCGGGCAAGTTCGCGGATCGACTGTCGATCAACATCGAATTGCCGACCGACAGTGCCGTCAAAACCTACGCGCCCGAAAAAGACCCGAACCAGATTCGACGCGCGATGGCCGATGTGCGAGTGCTCAAGGAGGCGCGGCGCGAAAAGACCTATCGCGGACGCAGCGCGCCGCGTTTTGCACCGGCAGGCCAATCGACCCAGATGATCGTGGGCGCGGACGGCGCCAACGATGCGACGATCCTGCGGACGTCGACACGGCTCTATTCGGGATATCGGTTGAAGCGGGTGTACTACTCGGCCTTTTCACCGATCCCGGATGCCTCGGCCACGCTGCCGCTGATCCAGCCGCCGCTGATGCGCGAGCATCGCCTGTACCAGGCCGACTGGCTGATGCGGTTCTACGGCTTCGATGCGGGGGAAATCACCGCCGCGCAGCCTGACGGCAACCTCGATCTCGACCTCGATCCCAAACTGGCCTGGGCGCTCGAAAATCGCGCGCTGTTCCCGGTGGACGTGAACCGGGCCGACCGCGAGATGTTGCTCCGCGTGCCCGGCTTCGGCACCCGCACTGTCGGCCGTATCCTCGCCACACGGCGGCACCGGTCGGTCCGATGGGAGGATCTCACGCGGATGGGCGCAAACCTGAAATCGGCACGCTCCTTCATCAGCCTGCCGGGGTGGCAGGCGCGGGGGCTGGACACGGCCGATCTGCGCGCGCGCTTTGCACCCCCGCCCGAGCAGCTCGCCCTGTTCTGAGCCGCGTAATGTACCGCATCACCTTGCCCGAAATCGGCACCTTCGACGCCTGGCGCGATGCCGCGCGGCGGGCGCTTGCGGCGAAGGTCCGACCGGAGGACATCCTTTGGCAACGCGGCGCAGGGGCCGCGGACCTCTTCGGCACGGAGGCGACCGAATTCCCCGATGTCGCGTCACCGGACCGCGTCACGGTGCCGAAAAGCTTTCTGTCCACTGTCCGGCTGGCGCTGTGGCACCGCGATCCGGAACGTTTTGCGCGCGCCTACGCGATGCTGTGGGCGCTGCAATCGGCGCCGCGCCTTTTCGAAGATCGCGGCGACCCTCGTGTCTCAAAGCTCAACGCGCTCGCCAAGGAGGTTGGGCGCGACAAGCACAAGATGACGGCGTTCGTGCGCTTTCGCGATACCGGAGACCGCGACGCGCCGCGCCGCCGCTTTGCCGCCTGGTTCGAGCCGTCGCATTTCATCGTGGAGCCAACGGCGCCTTTCTTCGTGAAACGATTTGGCGACATGGATTGGACAATCCACACGCCGGACCTCACGGCGGTGTTCGAAAACGGGGTGCTGCGCTTCGCGCCGGGGATTGAGAAACCGCCGTTGCCAGAGGATGCCACCGAGGAACTCTGGGGCACGTATTTCCGCAACATCTTCAATCCAGCGCGCGTCAAGTTGAAAGCGATGCAGGCGGAGATGCCGAAGAAATACTGGAAGAACATGCCCGAAACCGCGCATCTGCCGGAAATGATTGCAGGCGCGCGCGCCCGTGCCGCCGAAATGCAAGCCGCGGCTCCGACTTTGCCGCCCTTGCGCGCGTCCAGAGTCACCGCGCGCTTGTCGGAGGATCGCCGCGGTCCCGGCGAGGTTCATGGCGAAGACAGGTTGGCCGACGCGCTTGACGCCTGTCGGCGCTGCCCGCTCTGGCAGGATGCGACACAGCCCGTGCCGGGCGAGGGGCCGGTCGACGCGTCGCTGATGTTCGTGGGCGAACAACCCGGCGACCGCGAGGACCTTGAAGGGCGTCCCTTCGTCGGCCCCGCTGGCGCGGTACTGGATCGCGCGCTCGACCAGGCGGGGATTGACCGTGCGACGGTCTATCTCACGAACGCGGTCAAGCACTTCAAATTCGTGCCGCGCGGCAAGCGGCGGGTGCACCAGACGCCAAGCGCGGACGAGATCGACCATTGCCGCTGGTGGCTGGATCTCGAACGGGAACGGGTGCGCCCGGCCTTGATCGTGGCACTCGGTGCCACGGCTCTGCGCGGCCTGACGGGCAGCGGGACGGGTCTGCTCAAGCGGCGCGGCCGGATCGAGATGTCGGGCGATCAGCCCGTCTTCGTCACGATTCACCCCAGCTACCTGCTGCGCCTGCGCGACTCCGATCAGCGTCTGCGCGAGGAAGCGGCCTTTCACGCCGATCTGAGACGCGCGGCCGACCATGCCGCACATCTTGCCGCTTGAACCCGGATCAGGCGCACATGCCGCATATGTCGCGGTTTTCAGATCGCTCTCTTGCGCCTATATTATCGGCAGCCCGATGATGAGGACGCCATGGCACTGAAATCGCTCAAGAAGCAACGCCGCATTCAGGTGATCGCGCTTGCGACGGTCGCGCTGATCCTGTCGACCGCGCTGATCGGATACGGAATGCGCGATGGCATCAACTTTTTCCGCTCGCCCAGCCAGGTTATGGCCGAACCTCCCGCGCCGAACGAAGTGTTCCGCATCGGCGGTCTGGTCGAGGAAGGCTCCATCGTGCGGGGGCAGGGATCGACCGTGTCCTTCAGCGTGACCGATGGCGGCGCGACTGTGCCGGTTGTCTATTCGGGTGTGCTGCCGGACTTGTTCTCGGAGAACGAGGGTATGGTGGGAACCGGGCGCTATGTGAACGGCGTGTTCGAGGCGTCGGAAATCCTCGCCAAGCACGATGAAGAATACATGCCCGCCGAAGTGGTCGATGCGCTGAAGGAACAGGGCGTCTACAAGGAACCCGGCGCGGGCAGCTAAGTCCGGCGCGGGTCTTACCAAATACGGATAAAAAAACCGGGCGCGCAGCGCCCGGCCTGTCGGATTTTCCGAAGGAAAATTCGAACCTCTACCCGCGCAGGATCGACCGTCCTGCGTACTCAGCCGTTTCGGCCAGCATTTCCTCAATGCGGATCAGCTGGTTGTACTTGGCCAACCGGTCAGACCGCGCGAGCGATCCGGTCTTGATCTGCCCGCAATTTGTGGCCACGGCAAGGTCCGCAATGGTGGCGTCCTCGGTCTCGCCGGAACGGTGCGACATCACGTTGGTATAGCGGGCCCGGTGCGCCATATCGACGGCCTTGAGCGTTTCGGTCAGAGTGCCGATCTGGTTCACCTTGACCAGCATGGAGTTGGCGCAGCCGCGTGCGATGCCGTCGGCAAGGCGGGCGGGATTGGTGACGAAAAGATCGTCGCCCACAAGCTGCACCTTATCGCCAAGCACTTCGGTCAGCATGGCCCAGCCGTCCCAATCGTCTTCGGACATGCCGTCTTCGATGGACAGGATCGGATAATCGTTCACCAGCGCCTGAAGATAGGCCACGTTTTCGTCCGAGGTCAGTGTTTTGCCTTCGCCGGCATAAACGTAGTTGCCGTCCTTGAAATACTCCGTCGCCGCGCAATCGAGGGCGAGCATGATATCGTCACCCGGGGTGTATCCGGCCTTTTCGATGGATTTCAGGATGAAATCGAGCGCCTCGCGGGTCGATCCCAGTTCGGGTGCGAAGCCGCCTTCGTCGCCCAGCCCGGTGGACAGGCCCTTGGCGGACAGTTCTTTCTTCAACGTATGGAACACTTCCGATCCCATGCGCACCGCGTCGCGGATGTTTTCCGCCGCAACCGGCATGATCATGAATTCCTGAATGTCGATCGGGTTGTCGGCATGTTCGCCGCCATTGATGATGTTCATCATCGGAACCGGCAGCAGACGCGCCGAGGTGCCACCGACGTAGCGGAAGAGCGGTTGCGCGGTGAAATCCGCAGCGGCTTTCGCGACGGCAAGGCTGACACCCAGAATGGCATTTGCCCCCAGACGGCCCTTGTTGTCGGTGCCGTCAAGTTCGATCATCGTCATATCGATGCCGACCTGTTCGGTCGCGTCGAGCCCCACGATTTCGTCCGCGATCTCGCCGTTCACGGCGGCCACCGCTTCGAGCACACCCTTGCCCATATAGCGGCTCTTGTCGCCGTCGCGCTTTTCGACGGCTTCGTAAGCGCCGGTGGAGGCACCCGACGGCACGGCCGCGCGCCCGATGGTGCCGTCTTCAAGGGTGACGTCGACCTCGACCGTCGGGTTGCCCCGGCTGTCGAGGATTTCGCGGGCGTGGATGTCGATGATGATGCTCATTGCGCTCTGGTCCTGATGCAGCTGCGATTTGAGGGCGGTATAGCAGGGACGGACGTAAAGTAAACTGGGACTGATAGCGCTAACGCGCCGCTTGGGTCCGAAGCTTGTCTTGTTCGAGCGCCAGTTTCCGTTCCCGGTAGAGCGCGTAGAGCCCGGCGGCCAGAATGATCCCGGCGCCCAGCAGGGTCAGCCCGTCGGGGCGTTCACCGAACACGAGGATGCCGAGGCTCATGGTGAAGATCAGCCGCGTGTAGCGGAAGGGCGACACAATAGCGGCTGGCGCCATCCGCATGGCTTGCGTCACGGCGTAATAGCCCAGGGCAGTCACGATGATCCCGGCCGCCATGTGCCAGGCCGAGGTGGGCGTGAGGTCCGCAGGCGCGTCAGTCAAAAGCATCAACGCAAGGCCGATCGGGACGGTCGCCGAAAATCCCCATGTGGCAAGCGAGATCGACGGGATATGCGACGGCGCAAGCCGGGTGATCAGATCGCGCAGGCCCAGCCCGCATACACCCATCACTGCAAAGAGCGCGGCCGGCTCGAACCCCTCGGCGCCGGGACGGATCACCAGCAGCATCCCGACGATGCCAACGAAGATCGCGATCCAGCGGCGCGGTCCGACGGGTTCCTTGAGGAACAGCGCCGCACCCAGCGTGACCACCAAAGGTGCCATCTGCATGATTGCGGCGAAGAGCGACAGGGGAATGACCCCGATGGACAAAACAAGGCCCAGCCCGCCAATGATCTCGAGCCCGCTGCGGGCCAAAACCCACGGGTGCAGCGCATCGCGGCTGATCAGCTTGGCCCGCTGCCATTTGGCGATCAGCACGAAGCAGAGTGTGCCGCCCGCGCTGAGATAGAACATGACATGCCCCGGCGACAGGCTGCGCGACGACAGCTTGATGAACATATCGCTGAGCGCGAGCAGCGCCATGGCGAGGATCATCAGAAGAATGGCACGGACAACAAGCATGTGGCGGGAGCTACGCCTCTTTGCGGGCAGAGGCCAGACCGATTGCACCCTGCGAGGCGGGGCCGCTTATTTCTTGATCGGGACGCCGTACAGCTCGAGCTTGTGCCCCTTGAGCCGGTAGCCGAGCTTTGCCGCGATCTTTTCCTGAAGCGCCTCGATCTCGGGGTCGACAAATTCGATCACGGTGCCGGTGGTCAGGTCGATCAGGTGATCGTGGTGATCGCGTTCCGCGTCCTCGTACCGCGCGCGGCCATCGCCGAAATCGACCTTTTCGAGGATCCCGGCCTCTTCGAACAGTTTGACCGTCCTGTAGACCGTGGCGATGGAGATATTGGGATCGCGGCCTGACGCACGGGCATAGAGTTCTTCCACGTCCGGGTGATCGTCGGCGTCCTCCAGAACCTGTGCGATCGTGCGCCGCTGTTCGGTCAGGCGCAGGCCCTGCGCTTCACAACGGGAAAGGATGGTTTCAGACATCGCCGGGCCTCGTCACTTGGTGCGGCTTGGTTTAGCCAAAGCCGTCGGGCAATGCCATAAGAGCCGCCCGAAAAATTATGTCCGGCGGCGCAGGTGCACAAGATAGATCGCCAGTGACAGGATCACGATGGCGCCGCCGATCAGCATGGTCGCGGATGGCGTTTCGCCGATCACCGCCCACACCCATACCGGCCCCAGTACGGTTTCCAGCAGCAGCACAAGGCTGACATTCACCGACGCCGTGTGACGCGAGGCTTCGGACATGAGGTAGAATGAGAGCGGCAGAACGATAAAGCTTGCCGTGGCGATGGCCCAGGTGGTGCCTGACGTCATGGCAGTGGGTGAGGTGAGGCCGACCGCAGTGATCCCCGCAGGAAGCGATCCGGTGCCGACCGCCGTCAGGAGCGGCATCTCGGGGTTGTGGCGCAGCAGGGTGAAGCTGAGCGCGAGGCTCAGCGCGACGCCAAGCCCGCAGAGCACGCCGATGACGGATGTCGTCGTGACCGCGACATCACTCTTGCCCGTTGTGGCGAGGATGATGCCCACGCTGACCGCCCCTATGGTGAACCATGTCGCCGGGCGGGTGGGCTGGCCATACAGAACGCGTGAAAGGACCGCCGCCCAGATCGGCACCGTTGCGACCGCGATCAGGACAAGGGCGACCGGTGCCAAGGCAATCGCTGGCGCAAAGAGCGACGCGTTTGCCCATTGTGCCAGAACAAGCCCTATACCGGCGGACGAGGCCAGACGCGGGAAAAGGCGCATCTGCCCGGTCAGAACGGCTGCGATCAGGAACAGCGATCCCATCGCCAGACCGCGCCACGCCACAAGCGGCGCGGCCTCCAGCCCCGACAAACGGATCAGAAGCGCGTCCGGGGTGAGGATGAGCACACCCAGACACGCCAGCAAAATGCCCTTCATAAAGCGGTCTCGGTATCAGCTATAGAGCGGCTGAACCCCCATCTGCATGTGCAGCGCGTTGACCGTGGGCTGATCGAGCCCCATCGCCGTGGCGAGTTCATGCAGGTACTGCGCCTCCGCCTGGGAATCGAGCCGGATGGTCATGAGAGAGGCCCCGTAGACCTGCGTGCGCAGTGCGGCAGGCGTGTCCTTGGCCAGAGCTTCGACGTCAATGGGCGCCGCGAGCTGTTCCTGCACGAAGGCGATGTCTTCGGCGTCGGCATCCTCGCCCACGGTTTCGAGGATCTTGGCGCGTTCCGCCTCGTCGATGCCGCCATCGGCTTTGGCGGTCTGGATCATCGCGCGCAGCATGAGAGCGGCGGTTTCTTCGGCCTGCGGTGCGGCGGCACCGGATTTCGCGAACTGGTCCATGAGACCCCCCATGTTCTTGCCGCCCGTCGCCGCCATGCCTCCGGCCGCCGCAAGGATACCGGCAAGGCCCGCACCGCCGCTGCCAGCCATCTGGGACAGCAGCCCGCCCTTGTCACCGGCCGGAGCACCCGCGCCGCCACCCATCAGAGACGACAGGTCGAGCCCCCCGGATTGCAGCTTGTCCATGATGCCGGCCAGCGGATTGTCACCGCTTCCGCCGCCCATCATCTGCCCGAACTGCGCCTGCATCTTGGCCATCGGGTTGTCCCCGGGAACCTGCGCTCCGCCCATGAGGCCACCCAGCCCCTTGCCGCCCGAAAGCGAATCGACACCGCGGGCAGCTGCGTATCCGATGGCCACTTTGGCCAGTGTTCCCATGAGACTCATATCCGTACTCCGATGTTGTTCGGGGTCAGGATGGCAGATTCGCCGTGCTCTGGCGACAGTTGTGGCCCGGGAGTGCAGGGACCCCGGATCGGTTCACGCACCGGGGCATGATCGTGAGCCGGATTTCAGGTGCCGCAGAACGTCGCCTGAACGACCTCGGTCGGCAGGGGACCACGCCGCAGGTCTTCGTAGTCGGGCGCGTCCTCGTAAGGGGCCGCATAGGCAGCATTAAGCCTGTGAAAGAGACTGTCATCGCCGTTTACAGCGGCTTGGATCATCTCTTCGATCCGGTGGTTGCGCGGGATCAGCACCGGGTTCGCGGCGCGCATGGCGCCTTCGGGATCGTCTTCCCCGTCGATCCGCGCGGTCCAGGTTTCGGTCCACTGGTCGAAACCCGTGGGGTCGGCAAACAGGTCGCGCGCGGTGCCGTCGACGAGACCCCGGAAAGTGTTGGTGAAATCGGTCTCCGAATCCTCCATCAGCGCCAGCAGGTTGGTAATCAGCGTCGCGTCTTCCGGCACCGCCTGCGCGATCCCGATCTTCTTGCCGAACCGCGACAGCCATTCGGCGCGGATCATCTCTGGCATGGCGTGGATTTTCGCGGTGAACGCCTCGACCGAGGCTTCGGGGTCGGGCATCAGCGACAGGAGTGCCGTGGCCAGTTGAGCCATGTTCCAGACGATGATATCGGCCTGTGCCGCGTAGCCATAGCGCCCGAAGCGGTCGATGGAGGAAAAGACCGTCGCCGGGTGGTAACTGTCCATGAAGGCACAGGGGCCATAGTCGATGGTTTCGCCCGAAATGCTGCAATTGTCGGTGTTCATCACGCCGTGGATGAAACCAAGGCTGAGCCATTGTGCGACCAGCGCCGCCTGTCTGCGCATCACCGCATCGAGGAAGGTCGCGGGATCGGTTGCTTCAGGGTAGTGCCGCGCGACGGCATAGTCGAACAGGGTCTGCAAAGACGCGATGTCGCCACGGGCGGCAAATACCTGAAACGTGCCCACACGCAGGTGGCTTTGGGCGACGCGGGTGAGCACCGCGCCGGGCAGGGGGCGTTCGCGGACAACTCGTTCCCCGGTGCGCACGGCGGCCAGCGCGCGGGTGGTCGGCACGCCCAGAGCGTGCATCGCTTCGCTGACCACGTATTCGCGCAGCACCGGACCCAGCCAGGCGCGCCCGTCGCCCATCCGGGAATAGGGCGTCCGGCCCGAGCCTTTGAGCTGGATATCCCTGCGGATGCCGTCCTTGCCGACCGTTTCCCCCAAAAGGACCGCGCGGCCATCGCCAAGCTGCGGGTTGTACTGGCCGAACTGATGCCCGGCATAAAGCTGCGCCAGCGGCGACGCGCCGTCAGGCACCGCGTTGCCCGCAAATATCGCGGCAAGCATCGGGTCGTCCAACCCGTCAATGCCGAGCTCACGCGCCAAAGGTTCATTGATCGCGATGAGCGACGGGTCTTTCACCGGTTCCGGCTCGACGCGGGAATAAAAGCTGTCGGGCAGGGCGGCGTAACTGTTGTCGAAGGGAATATGCAGGGTCATGCCCGAGATATAGGACCGCTTGTCGCGCGCCACCAGTGGCTTGCCTTTATGAGATCGGCGCTAGGCTCAATAGAAAGGTAAAAAGGAGTTACGGTATGGCTGCATCGAATACGTACGGGATGAAACTCAAGGATCGTCCGGAATTCTCATCGAAACCGAAACCGTTGTGTTTCCCGCCCACCGCCACGGTCGCAGAGGCCGTGACCGAGATGAGCGCCAAGAATTTCGGATCGGTCGTCGTGGTGGATGCGGATCAGAAGGTGATCGGCATCGCGACGGAACGCGACGTGATGAAAAAGTTGGTGGCGGCGGGCAAGGATGCCCAGAAGACCACGCTGGAAGAGATCATGACCAAGGATCCCCGGCTTGCACGCGAGACCGATGACGTGGTCGACTGGCTACGCATCATGTCGAACGAACGCTTCCGTCGCCTGCCTGTCGTGGACGCAGAGGGGCGTATCCAGGTGATCTTCACGCAGGGCGATTTCGTCAGCTACACATGGCCGGACCTGATCTACCAGGCCAAGGAACTCGCCAAGGCCAGCGTCGGGCGCAATTACCCGGTTTGGCTGATCGGTGGGGGCATCATGCTCTATTCGCTGCTGATGATCATTGTCGTGTCGTCGATCGGCTGACGCTCAAAGCTCGCGTGACATATAGGCATAGCCCTCGCGGGTGAAGAACTTGGCCCGTTCGTAGAAGCGCTTGAGGGTTTCGTTGCCGAGGTCGGCTTCGAGGTGCAACGCCTTGATGCCGCCATCCTTGAGCGCCTTCGCCAGACCGTTGAGCGCGTCCGATCCCATGCCGCGTTTGCGGACAGCGTTGCGTACGAACAATTCGTCCACGATGGCGTCCAAACCGCCGTATTCCACCGACCAGCCGAAGGATACGACCACATAACCCACCGGCGCGCGGCGCGGGCCGATCAGCCAGACAGCACCGTGCGGGCTGCCTTCAAGCAGCGGCAGGATGGCATCGTGTTGATGCTCCGGCGTGGTGTTGAACTGCTGATGCTCGTGGAACGCGGCGACCAGGGGCAGGAGCTTTGGCAGGTCTTCGGGTGTGGCGAGATGAAGGGATCTCATAGCCGGGCCAGCCTTTCCGTAAGAAGAGCGAAGAACCCGTCGGAGTCGATGTCGCCCATGAAGGTTGCATTGGCGGGTCTGTCGGTGACGCCCCACCAGTCGGCGACCGTCATGCCCAGCGTCAGATCAGACCCGGTTTCGATCTCCACATTGATGTGCCGTCCGGTGAACAGGTCCGGGCGGATCAGGTAGGCGGTGACGCAGGGATCGTGCAAAGGCGCGCCCGCGCTGCCGTATTTTTCCTTGTCGAACCGTTCGAAGAAATCGGTCATTTGCGCCACTGCGACGCCGACGGGCGTTCCAAGCGCCCGGAAGGCGTTGTTGCGCGGCTCCGTCACCAACGCCTTGTGCGTCACGTCGAGCGGCATGATTGTGATCGGCGCGCCGCAGGCGAACACGATCTTGGCCGCTTCGGGATCGACATAGATGTTGAACTCTGCCGCCGGAGTGATGTTGCCCACTTCGAAATAGGCACCGCCCATGAGGACGATCTCTTGAATGCGGTTCGCGATGTCGGGCGCGCGTTGCAGCGCCACGGCGATGTTGGTGAGCGGGCCCAGCGGGCAGAGCGTCACCGTTCCCGCGGGTTCGGTGCGCAGCGTGTCGATGATGAAGTCGACCGCATGCTGGTCCTGGAGCGGCATCGTCGGGTCGGGTAGGGACGGTCCGTCGAGGCCGGTCTTGCCATGCACATGCTCTGCCGTGACCAGCTTGCGCGCGATCGGCGCGTCGCATCCCGCGAAGACCTTGGTGTCCGGTTTGCCCGCCAGCTCGCACACGATCCGCGCGTTCTTTTCCGTGAGAGGCAGAGGCACATTGCCCGCGACCGCCGTGATACCCAGGACCTCCAGATCTTCGGGAGAGGCGAGTGCGAGAAGGATCGCGACCGCGTCGTCCTGGCCGGGATCGGTGTCGATGATGATTTTGCGCGGTGGCATCCGTGTCTCCTTAATTGGCGCGGTGGTGACATGCAGGTGCCGCAGGTTCAAGCGCGATGATTGTGGCACGCGGCGCTTTGCCTGCCGGTCCTGTAACCCGATTGCAGCCGCCTGTTTGGGTGGTAGGATGCGCCCATTCGTTGCGAAATAAGTTTACATCTGCTTCGTTAGCGCTAACAAGGCCCGGAGCGAAGCAGAATCGGAAGGACCGCGCCATGGTGTCTCGCGTTATTCCCGTTGATCCGTTTGACCTGGTGATCTTTGGTGGCACGGGCGATCTTGCCCGTCGCAAGATTTTGCCCGGCCTGTTCCGGCGCTTTTGCGCGGGGCAGATGCCAGAAGGCTCCCAGATCATCGGTGCGGCACGATCCGAGATGGGCGACGCCGAGTATCGGGAGATGGTCACGGACTCCATCGCGGAATTCGGCGGCATGCATGCGGGTGAGCCCGAAACACTCGATGCGTTTTTGAAGACGGTGCATTATGTCACGACGGACGCGAAGGGCGATGGCGGCTGGAAAGAACTGAATGGCAAGATGCGCGAAAACCGCGTGCGTGCCTTCTATTTCTCCGTCAGCCCTTCGCTTTTCGGCGATCTGGCGGAGCGACTTCACCGGTTCGGCCTCGCCACGCCGGACAGCCGTATCGTGGTGGAAAAGCCGTTTGGGCACGATCTCGAAAGCGCCAAAGCCCTGAACGCGACGCTTGCCAAGCATTTCGACGAAACGCAGATCTACCGGATCGATCACTATCTTGGCAAAGAGACCGTTCAGAACCTGATGGCCGTCCGCTTTGGCAACATGCTGTTCGAGCCGCTCTGGAACGCGCAATATGTCGATCACATTCAGATCACGGTTGCCGAAACCGTGGGTGTCGGTGGGCGCGGGGGCTATTACGACAAGTCCGGCGCGATGCGGGACATGGTCCAGAACCACCTGATGCAGCTTCTCTGTCTCATCGCGATGGAACCACCGGCAAAGTTCGATCCCGACGCGGTGCGCGACGAGAAACTCAAGGTGATCCGCGCGCTCGAGCCTGTGGATTGGCACCATATCGTCCGTGGTCAATACGATGCCGACGAGGACGGCCCAAGCTACCGCGAGGATGTGGAAGACCCCAAGTCCCGCACCGAAAGCTTCATCGCCATGAAGTGCCACATCTCGAACTGGCGCTGGGCGGGAACGCCGTTCTATCTGCGCACCGGCAAGCGGCTCAAGGCGCGCGCGTCGGAAATCGCGGTCGTGTTCAAGGACGCGCCCCATTCGATTTTCGGCGCGGATGCCGGGCGGCACCGCAACGTTCTCGCGATCCGGTTGCAGCCCAACGAAGGCATGACACTCGACGTGACGATCAAGGAGCCTGGGCCGGGAGGCATGCGCCTTCTGGACGTGCCGCTCGACATGAGTTTTGCCGAGGCGCTGGGCCCCGACGCCGAAGAAGCGCCCGATGCCTACGAGCGCCTAATCATGGATGTGATCCGCGGCAACCAGACGCTTTTCATGCGTGGTGACGAGGTTGAGGCGGCATGGGCGTGGACGGATCCATTGATCGAAGGCTGGCAAGCGCGCAATGATGTGCCCAAACTCTACGATCCCGGCAGCTCAGGCCCCGAAGACGCGCTGATGCTGATGCACCGGGACGGACGGAAATGGCGAGAGGTGAAAGCATGACATATGATTTGCAGACCTATCCCGACCGCGAACTGCTCGCGATGGACCTGGCCAACAAGCTGGCGGGCGATCTGCGTACCATCCTGACCCATGAGGACCGCGTTGTTCTGGCCGTGCCTGGCGGCACGTCGCCCGGACCGGTGTTCGACGATCTCTGCGCCGCCGATCTGGATTGGAGCCGGGTCGACGTGATGCTGACCGATGAACGCTGGGTTCCCGAAGACAGCGACAGATCCAACACGCGTCTGCTGCGCGAACGGCTTTTGGTGGACCGGGCAGCGAAGGCGCGACTGCTCCCGCTCTATGTTCCGGCGCACGAACCCGAAGAGGTGCTCGCCGAGCTTGAATCGCAAATCGTGGACGAATTGCCTTTGGCCGTGGTCCTTCTGGGCATGGGCACCGACCTGCACACCGCGTCGATTTTTCCGGGCGCGGATCAGTTGGACAAGGCGCTCGATCCACATGCGCCGATCCTGGTGCCGATGCGCGCACCGGGCGCGCCGGAACCACGCATCACGCTCAGCGCGCGGGTGCTCAATGAAGCGATGCGCAAGCATGTTCTGATCTTCGGACACGAAAAGCGGGACGCGCTCGAAAAGGCGAAGGGCATGTTGCCCGAAGATGCGCCGATCAATGCCGTTATCGACGGCGCAACGGTCCATTGGGCGGAGTGATGACGATGTGGGACGCCTTGAAATCCGCCGCTGAGGCCGGCCGCGACCGGTCGATCCTTGGTCTCTTTGACAGCGATCCCGACCGCGCCGAGGCGTTCAGCCTGAGCGCGTTGGACCTGCTTTTCGATTACTCGAAAACCCAGATCGACGCGACCACCCGCGACGTGCTGATTGACCTTGCCAAGGCCGCAGAGGTCGAAGCCCGACGCGACGCGATGTTCTCTGGGGCCAGGATCAACGAAACCGAAGGCCGCGCGGTGCTGCACACGGCGCTGCGCAATTTGGATGGCGACGCGGTGCTGGTCGATGGGCAGGACGTGATGCCCGAGGTTCTGGCAACATTGGCGCGCATGGAGAGTATTGCGAAGGATGTGCGCGCGTCCGACATCACGGATGTCGTGAATATCGGCATCGGCGGCTCAGATTTGGGTCCGGCGATGGCCTATCTTGCCCTGTCGCCCTATCGCGACGGGCCGCGCTGCCATTACGTGTCCAACGTCGATGCGGCGGATATTGCGGACACGCTACGCGGGCTCGATCCGAAGAAGACGCTGTTCATCGTCGCCTCCAAAACCTTCACCACCATTGAAACCATGACCAATGCCCGCACGGCGCGCGCGTGGTTGAAGGAACACGGCGTCAGCACCAATGGGCGCTTCATCGCGCTGTCGTCGAACGCCGAGGCCGCCGCCGAGTGGGGCATCCCGTCCGAGCGCGTGCTGGGCTTCGAGGATTGGGTCGGTGGCCGCTATTCCATGTGGGGGCCGATTGGCCTGTCGTTGATGATCGCCATCGGACCGGACGGCTTCAAGGCGTTTCTGCGCGGAGGGCAGGCGATGGACCTGCACTTCCGGTCGGCCGCTCTGCACGAGAACATGCCGGTTCTGCTGGCGCTGGTCGGTGTCTGGCACAATCAGGGCTTGGGCCACGCGACCCGCGCGGTGCTGCCCTATGACAACCGGCTGTCGCGGCTGCCCGCCTATCTCCAGCAGCTGGAAATGGAGAGCAATGGCAAGTCGGTGGCGATGGATGGCGCGACCCTGCCGGTCAATTCCGGACCCGTGGTCTGGGGCGAGCCGGGCACGAATGGCCAGCACGCCTTTTATCAGTTGATTCACCAAGGCACACGGGTGGTTCCCTGCGAATTCATGGTTGCCGCCGAAGGGCACGAGCCCGACCTGCGCCACCACCACGAACTGCTGATCGCCAATTGCCTCGCGCAGTCCGAGGCGCTGATGCGCGGACGCTCGCTGGACGAGGCGCGCACGATCATGGCGAAGAAGGGCCTGACCGGCGACGAATTGGAACGCCAGGCGCGGCACAGGGTCTTTCCGGGCAACCGGCCCTCGACCACGCTGATGATGCCGAAGCTGACGCCAGAGGTGTTGGGCCAGATCATCGCGCTCTACGAACACCGGGTCTTCGTGGAGGGCGTGATCCTTGGCATCAACTCCTTCGACCAATGGGGCGTGGAGCTTGGCAAGGAACTGGCCACATCGCTCGGACCGTTGGTCAGCGGTGATGCACCGGCCGACGGCAAGGATGGCAGCACGCAGGCCCTTCTGGGATACGTAAAACGCTATTCGTAACGCGGGAAAGGGGTTTCGAAACCCCTTTCGGCGCGGTTTGAAAACCGCGTGACACGTACGTTCGAACGTGCTTGGTCAAGGCGCGTCGGCGCGCCTTTCCACCCCGTCCACCTCGTGAAAATGGCGCAGGATATTGGCAGGGATGGGCATGCGCCCGCTGCCGTCGGGCTGCAACAGCACGATCACGCAAGTGAACGCCGCGCGCTTGGTGCCGCCCGCCCAGATCTCCTGCTGCATGGTGAAGCTCGTGTTTCGGTAATCGACCGCGCGTGACAGGATGACGTAATCCTCGTCCGCGCGCATCTCTTGCAGCCAGTCGATCTCGCCCCGCCGGATCACGATGCGCGGCTCGACCGCGTCGTCCTCGTAGCTCGAAATCCCGACATGCTTGAAATAGGCCACACGGGCGCTTTCGAACCAGGTCAGGTAGGCCACGTTGTTGACGTGGTTGAGGGGGTCCAGTTCGGCAAAGCGCACGCGGTCGGCGATGGCCAGCGGCCAGGGATCGGTCACACCGAAGGTGCGCTGCTGGTCCGGAGACAGCGGGGTCAGGTAAGGCACGGTCATGCGCGTCTCCGTGTCAAGTGGCGCGGGGAATGTCAAACCCCGGCGGTGCCAATTCGAAGCCGTCGAACAGGAATGCGGGGCTGACAGTGCAGCCGACCAGCGTCCAGTCGCCGGTGCTGCGCGCAGCCTGCCAGTGATGCGGCGGCACGATGATCTGCGGGCTCTGACCGGCGAAAAGATCCGGCCCGAGAACGTGATCGGTCGTCGGCCCTGCATCCCCTTCCGACAGCGACAAGATCAGGGGCGCACCCGCGTAATGATGCCAGATCTCGGTCGCATCGACCTTGTGCCAATGGCTCCGCTCATCGCGTGACAGCAGAAAGTAGATGCACGTCCCGGCAGGGCGGCCGGGACCGTCCGCGATCCAGGTCTGGCGGTAGTGTCCACCCTCGGGATGCGGGGCAAGGTTCAGGTGGCGAATGATATCTTCTGCGGTTTTCATAATCTTTCCAGATGATTGCGCAACGATCTTGAGAGTGCGCGCGCTGTCTTCGGGCTTCGTTAACGCCAGATTTGCAGTCTTTGCGCGACAGGGCAATCGGGAGGCAATTCGATGCCGCAGGAAACGCAAGGCGTGCGCGCCATCGCGCAGGAGATCGTGGCGCGCGAGGGTGGCTATGTGAACGATCCGGACGATCCCGGAGGGGCCACCAACCATGGCGTGACGATCCACACAATGCGCCGACTTGGCCTTGATCTGACAGGCGACGGGCAGGTGACGACAGCGGATGTCCGGCGTCTGACCCGCGATCAGGCGGTGGGCATTTTCATCGAACACTACTTCACCCGACCCCGGATCGACGATCTGCCAACTCCGCTCCAGCCCGCGGTGTTCGATATGTACGTCAATGCCGGGGCCAACGCGGTGAAGATTCTGCAACGGCTTTTGCGGCAGATGGGCTTCGACATCGCGGTCGACGGTGTGATCGGTCCGAAAACCATCGCGGCGGCGGCACGGGCTATGGCTATGGCACCGGATCATCTGGTCGATGCCTACGGGATCGCGCGGCGCAACTATTATTTCGACCTCGCCGACCGCCGCCCGGCCAGCCGCAAATACGCGCGAACCCGGAAAGGCGGCAAGGGCGGCTGGATCACCCGCGCCGAAACCTTCATCGCCCGGCGCTATCATCTGAGCGCCGAGGCCTTTCAGCAAAGGATTGCAGCATGGGACTGATCGAACAGGTGTTTTCGCTGGTTTTCGGATCCGGGCGCAACGTGTTGCGTGAAACGGCTGAGGTCTTCGTCCCCAACGCCGAAGCGCAGGCGCAGCGCGATCACGGGATGCAGGACGCGGCCTTGCAGCAATTCGCAAGCGAATTCCACGCGCCGCAGCGTGGCTGGTTCGACCGCCTCATGGACGCACTGAACCGCGTGCCGCGCCCGGCGATGGCGTTGGGCACTTTGGGGCTGTTCGTGGCGGCGATGGTGGACCCGGTCTGGTTTGGTGCGCGCATGGCGGGGCTGGCCTTGGTGCCCGAGCCGCTCTGGTGGCTGCTCGGCGCGATCGTCAGTTTCTATTTCGGCGCGCGGCATCAGGCGAAAGGCCAGGAATTTCAACGCGATCTGGCCACTCGGATGACCGTGCCGGTGTCCGACGTGGTGCGGCGGATCGAAAGCCTCGACCATGCGCCAGAGCCGGAACTCCCGGTGCGACCCGATGGCAACGCGGCGCTAGAAGAATGGCAACGGCTCCGTCGAGGCCCGTGACCCCGGTGCTTGCGACAATGTGAACCGTGTTGAGGGCCGAAACCCGTTGGCCACGGCCTGCGCTGCGCCTATACTCTAGCGCATGGTTACAGAACTCGGTCACTTCGCCCTCATCCTCGCGTTTCTCGTCGCGATTGTGCAATCCGTTGTCCCACTTGTGGGCGCGCATAAACGCTGGCCGGGATGGATGGCCGTGGCCGAACCCGCTGCGACGGTGCAGTTCCTGCTGACGGCCTTTGCCTTCGCGGCGCTGACCTATGCCTTCGTGACTTCCGATTTCTCGCTCCGGCTGGTCTGGCTCAACAGCCATTCCGCCAAGCCGATGATCTACAAGATCAGCGGTGTCTGGGGGAATCACGAAGGCTCGATGCTCCTTTGGGTGCTGATCCTGACGCTCTTCGGCGCGATGGCCGCGTGGTTCGGCAAGGGCCTTCCGCCGACGCTGCGCGCCCGCGTGTTGGCCGTGCAATCCGCCGTGGCCGTGGCGTTCTTCGCCTTCATCCTCTTCACCTCCAACCCGTTCCTGCGCCTGGCTGTGCCGCCCTTTGATGGGCAGGACCTTAACCCGCTGTTGCAGGATCCGGGATTGGCCTTCCACCCCCCGTTCCTTTACCTTGGCTATGTCGGCCTCAGCATCTGCTTCAGCTTTGCCGTGGCCGCCCTGATCGAAGGGCGCGTCGATGCCGCCTGGGGCCGCTGGGTGCGCCCGTGGACACTTGCCGCCTGGGTCTTCCTGACCATCGGCATCGCGCTTGGCTCGTGGTGGGCCTATTACGAGCTTGGCTGGGGTGGTTTCTGGTTCTGGGACCCGGTCGAAAACGCGTCCTTCATGCCGTGGTTGCTTGCCGCAGCCCTGCTGCATTCGGCCATCGTGGTCGAAAAGCGCGAGGCGCTGAAAAGCTGGACCATCCTGCTCGCCATCCTCGCCTTCGGCTTTTCGCTGATCGGTACGTTCATCGTCCGCTCGGGCCTTCTGACCTCCGTCCACGCTTTCGCAAACGACCCCGAACGCGGTGTGTTCATCCTGATGATCATGGTGTTCTTCACCGGCGGCGCGCTCACGCTGTTCGCGGCGCGGGCCGGGACGATGGAGGCCAAGGGCGTGTTCGGCGTCGCCAGCCGCGAAAGCGCGCTGGTTGCCAACAACGTCCTTCTCGCGGTGAGTTGTTTCGTCGTCTTCGTCGGCACACTCTGGCCCGTCGTGGCCGAGATGTTCTTCGACACCAAGCTCAGCGTCGGCGCGCCATTCTTCAACATGGCCTTCACGCCCTTCATGGTGGTTCTGGGTCTCCTGCTGCCGCTCGGCTCCATGCTCAGCTGGAAGCGGGCCAAGACGGGGCGGGCGCTCAAGCAACTGCTCCCCGGTTTCATTCTCAGCGTTCTGGTGCTGGGCCTCTTCTGGACGATGCAGACCGGAAACAGCCTGCTTGGCCCGGTGGGCATGTTCCTTGGCGCGTGGATCGTGTCGGGTGCCTTGCTCGACCTGACCAACCGGCTTGGCCAGTCGCGTGACCTGACGCGCCTCTTCCGGCTGCCGCGCGCCGATTGGGGCAAGGCCACGGCGCATATCGGCCTTGGCGTCACCATGGTGGGCATCGCTGGCCTCATGGCGTGGCAAGAGGAAGACATCCGCGTCGCGCAGATCGGCGAACCGTTTCAGGTAGGCGATTTCGAGCTCGAACTGACCGCCGTAAACCAGGTGCGGGGCCCGAATTACTTTTCCACCATGGGCGACGTGATCGTGCGTCAGGATGGAGAGCAGATCGCTTTCCTGAACCCCGAAAAACGCAATTACCCCGTGGCCCAGATGCCGACCACCGAAGCGGCCATCGACTACCGCTTCCTGCGCGACATTTACGTCGTGATCGGCGATCCGCAGGACAACGGCGGCTGGGTGATGCGCACCTATATCAAGCCTCTGGCCAACTGGATCTGGGCGGGGTCCATCCTGATGGCCCTTGGCGGCATCCTGTCCCTGACCGACCGCCGCTTCCGTGTGGCCGCCGGTGCCAAGCGGCAGGCTCCGGCACAGGGGGTTCCGGCGGAATGAGGCTGTCGATCTATCTGCGTTCTTTGGCAATCTTCCTTTGCCTCGCTCTGGCATGGCCCCTGGCCACACCGGTCTACGCGGTTCAGCCGGACGAGATGCTGGAGGACCCGGTGCTCGAAAACCGCGCGCGCGAGTTGTCGCGCGGGCTGCGCTGTGTGGTGTGCCAGAACGAAAGCATCGACGAATCCAACGCTGATCTGGCCCGCGAACTGCGACTGGTGGTCCGGGAACGACTGGTCGCCGGTGACAGCAACGAGGAAGTGCTGGATTACCTTGTCCAACGCTACGGCGAATTCGTGCTTCTCAGACCGCGCACCGATGGCTGGAACATGGTGCTCTGGCTTTCGGGGCCAGCGCTGTTCCTGATCGCGCTTGGGATCGGCATTACGTATATCCGCAGCCGCTCCAACGCCGTCGCACCGACCGAGGCGGGGCTGTCCGAGGATGAGACCGCGCGCCTGAAGGAAATCCTGAAGGACAGCTGATCGGGTGTTGTGACGCCGCGTTGGCCTTTGCCAAAGCGCGCGCTTGTGTGTTTGATGCCCGCGACAGCCTTCAGGAGCACCCGGCGCATGGATTACGACACGATCACCTACGACCTCACCGACGACATCGCGACCGTCACGCTCAACCGACCCGAGGTGATGAATGCACTCAACACCCAGATGCGGGCCGAACTCACCGACGCTGTTCTCGAGGCGGGCAAAACCGCGCGGGTCGTGGTTCTGACCGGGGCGGGCAAATCCTTCTGCTCGGGACAGGATTTGGGGGATCGCGCCAATGCGGCGAATCTCGACTTGGAACGCACCTTGCGCGACGAATACGTGCCGATGCTCCGCGCGATCTACGACTGCCCGGTGCCAACAATCAGCGCCGTCAATGGGGCTGCGGCCGGGGCAGGGGCGAACCTCGCGCTGGCCGCAGATGTGGTCATCGCAAGCGACTCCGCGTTTTTCCTGCAAGCCTTCACCCGGATCGGCCTGATCCCCGATGCCGGCGGCACCTACTACCTGCCGCGCCAGATGGGGCTGGCCAAGGCAATGGGGGCCGCGCTTTTCGCCGAAAAGATCACCGCACGTCAGGCGGATGACTGGGGCATGATCTGGGAAGCCGTGCCCGACGCGACTTTCGCCGAGCATTGGAAATCCCGCGCTGCTCATCTCGCCAAAGGGCCGACCGCCGCCTACCAGCGGGTCAAGCAATCCATTCGCGCGTCGTTCGACAATGATCTAGAAGACCAACTCGCCTTGGAAGCCAAGCTGCAAGGCCAATGCGGCCAGACCCGCGATTTCAAGGAAGGCGTGGTGGCCTTCCTCGAAAAACGCCCGGCGCAGTACGAAGGGCGCTAGGCTGCGCGCTGGTCGGGCTTCAGCGTGAAATACACGCTGTCCGACCATACCCCGTCGACGCAATAGGTGTTCTTGGCCGCGCCGGTCTGGACAAAGCCAGCGGCCCGCAACGTCGCCACGGAGGCGGCGTTCATCGGGTCCGCATCGGCGGTCAGTTGCGGATAGTGCAGGACCTCGAAGAAATAGGGGATCAGCGCCGTCAACGCCTCCGACATCAGCCCTTGCTGCCAATGGTCTGAACGCAGGAGGAACCCGATCTCATCGCCCATGTGCACCCCGGCGCAGCCGATGGCGTGGCCTCCGCGTTCGATGACGAAATAGGTCACAACCGGCTCTGACGAGGCGATCAGCCGATCCAGATGGCGCTTTGTCTTGGCAAGTTCGTCATGCGGCGGAGTCGACCAATAGCGCATAACCAACGGGTCGCTGTAGACCGCGTGCAGATCCTCCAGATCTTCGGGCCGGGCTTTCCGCAGGACCAGTCGTTCGGTGCGCAGTTGGGTCATACGAAAAAGGCCGCCCGAAGGCGACCTTTCCTCACATCTCAGCGATTTTCGATATCGACGTAATCGCGCAGCGTCTCGCCCTGGTAGAGCTGACGCGGGCGGCCGATCTTCATCTGCGGATCGGCAAGCTGTTCTTTCCACTGGGAAATCCAGCCGACAGTCCGGCTCAGTGCGAAGATCGGCGTGAACATGGAGGTCGGAAAGCCCATCGCTTCGAGGATGATGCCGGAATAGAAATCCACGTTCGGGAACAGCTTTTTCTCGGCAAAATAGGGGTCGGCGAGTGCTGCTTTCTCCAGTTCCTTCGCGGTGGCGAGGATCGGGTTGTTCTCCACGCCCAAGAGATCGAGCACCTCGTCCGCCGATTGCTTCATCACCGTCGCGCGCGGATCGAAATTCTTGTAGACCCGGTGGCCAAAGCCCATCAGGCGGAACGGATCGTTCTTGTCTTTAGCACGGGCGATATATTCCGGGATATTCTCGGGCGTGCCGATTTCCTTGAGCATCTCGAGGCAGGCCTGGTTCGCACCGCCATGCGCCGGTCCCCAAAGGCAGGCAATACCGGCCGCGATACAGGCAAACGGGTTCGCCCCCGAGCTTGAGGCCAGACGCACCGTTGAGGTCGACGCGTTCTGCTCGTGATCGGCATGCAGGGTGAAGATACGGTCCATCGCGCGGGCGAGGATCGGATCGACCTGGTATTCCTCGGCCGGTACGGCAAAGCACATATGCAGGAAGTTCGCGGCGTAATCGAGATCGTTGCGCGGATACACGAAGGGCTGACCGATGGAATATTTGTAGGCCATCGCGGCAATCGTCGGCATCTTGGCGATCAGGCGGTGCGATGCGATCTCGCGCTCGCGCGGGTTATTGATGTCGGTGGAGTCATGGTAAAACGCCGACATCGCACCGACCACACCCACCATCGTCGCCATCGGATGCGCATCCCGGCGGAAGCCACGGAAGAAGTTATGCATCTGCTCGTGGATCATCGTGTGCTGGGTGATCGTCTTTTCGAAATGCTCCAACTCTTCTGCCTTGGGCAGATAGCCGTAAAGCAACAGGAAACACACTTCGAGATAGTGCGATTTCTCGGCCAGTTGATCGATCGGGTAGCCCCGGTGCAGCAATTCGCCCTTGTCACCGTCGATGAAGGTGATGGTGCTGTCGCACGCGGCGGTCGAGGTAAAACCGGGATCATAGGTGAACACGCCGGCCTGCGCATAGAGCTTGCGAATGTCGATCACATCCGGTCCGGCAGTGGGGGCATAAATCGGAAGCTCGTAAGAGCTGTCGCCAATGGTCAGCGTCGCGGTTTTAGAGGTGTCAGACATACGTGGTCCCTTCGTCTCAATGCTCTGAACAAAGCGCCCAGAGCCAGCTATCCCAAGCCTCGGCAGATCCCACCATCAAAGGTGTCAGACGTCCCCCGTGGCGGCTGCTTCTGTCAGGCGGGCGATCGTTTCGTCGCGCCCCAGAACCAGCATCATATCGAACACACTCGGCGTCACGGCCCGGCCCGCAAGCGCTGCCCGCATCGGGCCCGCCAGTTTGCCGAATTTGGTCCCGTGCTCTTCTGCAATTCGGGATGTGACGGCTTCAAGCTCGTCGCGCGTCCAGCTAGCATTTTGCAACTGCGGCGTCAACGATTGCAGTATACCACGGGATACCGTGTCGAGCTGCTTGGCCGCTTTCTCTTCCATCTCGATCGGGCGATTTGTCAGAACAAAGTGCGCCTTTTCAATCAGTTCCGGGAAAGTGCGCGCCCGCTCCTTGAGGCAATACATCGCACGACCCATCCCGTCGGCCTGGGCTTCCGTGAGGGCAGGCTCGCCTGCGGCCGCAAGGTAAGCCTGCAATTCATGCAGCAGTGCAGCATCGTCCGCGACGGCGATATGTTGTCCGCTCAGATTCTCCAGTTTCTTGAAATCGAACCGCGCCGGGGATTTGCCGATGCCGCTCAGGTCGAACCACTCTTTTGCCTGATCATCCGTAAAGAATTCGTCATCGCCGTGGCTCCAGCCTAAGCGCGTGAGGTAATTGCGCATGCCCGCCGCCGGGTAGCCCATCGCCTGGTATTCCTCGACACCCAGCGCGCCGTGACGTTTTGACAGCTTCTTGCCATCTGGCCCGTGAATCAGCGGGATATGCGCCCAGATCGGCACGTCCCAGCCCATTGCCGTGTAGATGCCCATCTGGCGTGCCGCATTGTTGAGGTGGTCATCCCCCCGGATCACATGGGTCACGCCCATGTCATGATCATCGACAACAACCGCCAGCATGTAGACGGGTGTGCCGTCGGATCGTAACAGCACCATGTCATCCAGCTGATCGTTGCGGATGGTGACATCGCCCTGCACCTGATCCTCGATCACGGTGCTGCCGTCCTGCGGGGTCTTCAGGCGAATGACATATGGCGCGTCGGGATGCGTGCTCGGGTCGGCATCGCGCCACGGGCTTTGGAACAGGGTGGATTTCCCCTCGGCCCGCGCCGCCTCGCGAAACGCCTCGATCTCGTCCTGGGTCGAAAAACATTTGTAGGCGGCACCCTTGGCAAGCAACTCGTGCGCCACTTCGGCATGCCGTTCGGCCCCTGCGGCCTGGCTGACCACGTCGCCGTCATGGTCCAGCCCGAGCCAGTCCAATCCCTTGAGAATCGCCGCCGTGGCCTCCGGCGTGGAGCGGGCCCGATCCGTGTCCTCGATCCGCAGCAGGAATTTGCCGCCGCGCCCGCGCGCATATAGCCAGTTGAACAACGCCGTGCGCGCCCCGCCGATATGCAGGTAACCGGTCGGAGAGGGGGCGAAACGGGTGACGATCTGGCCTGACATTGGGCGCGTTTACCTTTCGATAACTGTATCGGGAGTAGTCTTAGGCTCTCTTTACCAGCACCATCCACGGGGGCAAGTATGGCGCGGATCTGGTCTGTCATCCCCGACATGCTTCTCGCACAGCGCGGTGGCCTGTTTCCCTTTGTGCCGGTCTTCCTTGGCGTCGGCATCGCCCTCTATTTCGCGCTGCGGATCGAACCGCCGGTCTGGGCGCTCATCCTGTCAGCCGCCCTCGGCGGTTTGGCGCTGATCTGGCACCTGCGCAGCCGTTCCGCATGCGCGCCGGTGATCTGCGCCGTCGCGATGGTGGCCCTCGGGCTCGCGCTGGCAGGAACGCGGGCGCATCTGGTGGCGGGCCCGGTGCTCGACTGGCGCTATTACGGCCCGGTGACGGGCAGGGTGGTTGCTCTCGACCGCTCGGCCTCCGACGCGCTGCGCATCACGCTCGACCGCGTCTGGCTGAGCGAGGTGCCACTTTCCGAAACACCCACCCGCGTGCGCCTGTCGCTGCATGTCAAAGGCGAAATTCTGACGCCGGAACCAGGACAGACGATCATGACCACCGCCCATCTCGGCCCTCCCGGCGGCGCCGTCGAACCCGGAGGCTTCGATTTCCGCCGCCACGCCTGGTTCCTGCGCCTGGGCGCAGTCGGCTATACCCGCGTGCCGCTTGTCCTGTGGGAAGAGGCGGGCCGCGACCGGTTCATCTTCCAGACCCGCATGGCGATCTCGGCCCGTGTGCAGGCCGCGCTGCCCGGCGATACCGGCGCATTCGCCACCGCCATCATCACGGGCGACCGCAGCCCCATCCCCCAGCCGATATTGCAAGCCTTGCGGGACACCAACCTCGCGCATCTGCTGGCGATCTCGGGCCTGCATATGGGGTTGGTCAGCGCCTTTGTGTTCGCAACCCTGCGCCTTGGGCTGTTGCTGACCCCCATTGGCCTGCGTTGGCCGATCAAGAAGATCGCGGCCGGTGGCGCGCTGGTCGTCGCGGCCATCTACCTTGCGCTGTCGGGCGGCAATGTCGCCACCGAACGCGCCTTCGTCATGGTCGCGGTGATGCTGCTCGCCGTCATGGTGGACCGCCGCGCAATCTCTCTGCGCGCGGTGGCACTGGCCGCGCTCATCGTGCTGGTTCTGCGACCCGAGGCGCTGATGGGGCCCGGCTTCCAGATGTCCTTCGCCGCGACCACGGCGCTTGTCGCGATCTTCAGCGCCATCCGCGACAGCTCCCATGACCTGCCGCGCCACCGCCTCCTGCGCGGGGTGGCGTCGGTCGTCCTGTCCTCCGCCATCGCCGGGGCCGCGACCGCCCCCTTCGCCATGGCGCATTTCAACCAGATCGCGCAGTTCGGCCTCATCGCGAATCTTCTGACCGTGCCGCTGATGGGCCTTCTGGTCATCCCGGCGGCGGTTCTTAGCATCCTGCTTATGCCTTTCGGCCTCGAAACCATTGGGCTGTCGCTGATGGGCTTTGGCCTCGACTGGATTCTCGCCGTCGCGCAGTCGATGGCAGGTTGGAGCGGCGCGGTGCGTCCGGTAATGACGCCAGCCCCGCCGGTCCTGCCCCTGATCACGTTGGGAGGTCTTTTCATCGTCCTGTGGCAAGAACGCCTGCGCTGGCTTGGGCTCGCCCCCGTCGCCTTGGCCGCACTTCTCTGGGCCAAGGCAGAGCGCCCACCGATCCTTGTCGCCGAAGGCGGCGCATTGGTCGGGGTGATGACCGATCAGGGCCGCGCCTTGTCCCGCGCGAAAGGGTCAGGCTTCATCGCCGAGGTGTGGTTGGAAAATGACGGGCAGGGGCTCGACCAACCCGCGGCAGCGGCACTTTGGGCAGGCTCCGACACCACGGTCCGTCACATCCACGGCAAACGCAACGCCGCCAGCTATGAGGGATGCACCGACGGTGCGCTGGTGATCGCCAGCGCGAACTTGCCCGCCCGGGCCAACGCACCCTCCTGCAGGGTGCTGGACGCGGCGGCCCTGACCGATCTTGGCAGCCTTTCCGTGACCCGGAAGGACGACGGGACGTGGCACATAGAAAAGGCGCGCGACCGATCCGGCGCGCGCCTCTGGAATGATAAAGCCGTGCGAAACGCTCAGTAGGTGCGGATCAACCCGACCAACCGGCCCTGCACCTTGACCGCACCGACCGGCAGGATACGCGACTCATGCGCCGGGTTCGCCGCTTCGAGGATGATGCTTTCGCCCTTGCGCTTGTAGCGCTTCAGCGTTGCCTCGTACCCTTCGATCTGTGCCACGACGATATCACCATTATCTGCGACCGAGGTTTCCCGGATCACCACGATGTCACCATCGTTGATGCCTGCTTCGATCATGGAGTCGCCTTTGACCTCCAGCGCGTAGTGATTCCCCGCGCCCGAAAGCATCGCGCCCGGGATCGTCACCTTGGGCGGGAGATCGTTGATTTCCTGGATCGGAACACCCGCCGCGATCCGACCCATCAGGTCCACGCCGACCGCATCCGTCGCCTCGACCTCGACCGCATTGGCGGGCGGCGGGACATCCGGCAGATCCCCGTCGATCACCTGCGGTGTGAACCCAGGCCGCTTGGCCGCGAGCGTATCGGGAAGCTTCACAATCTCGATCGCGCGCGCCCGGTGGGCAAGGCGGCGAATGAAACCACGTTCTTCGAGCGCGGTGATCAGGCGGTGAATGCCCGATTTGGAGCGCAAATCCAGCGCCTCTTTCATTTCGTCAAAGCTTGGCGGGACACCGTCGCGCGCCACGCGTTTGCTGATGAAGTTCAGCAGGTCGAGTTGTTTTTTGGTCAGCATTGTCTGCCTCCGCTCGCATGATCCTCACCGTTTGTTCTACTGTTGTTCCTGTTTTGTGTCAAGAATCCGTGAACATGGGCGAAAAATCAACGTATGGGCAGATACTCCACTGTCTCACCGGCCGCGCGCGGTCCGTCTTTCGGGGGCCGAACGATCAGCGCATCGGCCTGACCCAGGATGCTAAGAAGCGAACTGTCCTGAGAGCCAAAGGCCACCAGACCCGGGCCTTCGAACCGCGCCCGCATGTAATGCTCGCGCGGGCCATTGGCGGGCAGGGCCTCGGCCAAAGGGGCGTTTTTCCGAGGTGCCGCCGCTGCCGGCAGGCCCAACATCGCGCGCACCACCGGGGCCACGAAGACATGCCCGCAGACCATCGCCGACACGGGATTGCCCGGCAAACCGATCATCATCGCCTCGCCAAAATTCCCTGCCATCAATGGCTTACCGGGGCGCATGGCCACCTTGTAGAAGCTTTGGTCAAAGCCAAGCTGCGGCGCAAGCCGCGCCACCACGTCATGATCCCCGACCGACGCGCCGCCGATGGTGACAATGAGATCAGCCCCCTTGGTCAACTCGAACGCGGTACGCAACGACGCCTCGTTGTCCCGCGCGATGGGCAAAAGACGCGGCTCTGCCCCCAGATCCCGCATCAGCGCGTGCAAACCCATCGTGTTGGACGCGATGATCTGGTCCGGACCCGGCGTTTCGCCTGGCATCACCAACTCGTCGCCTGTCGAAATCAGCGCAACGACGGGGCGGCGCGCCACCGGCACCTCCGCGACATTCATCGCCGCCATCAGCGCGATGTCGTTGGGTCCGATCACCCGACCCGCACGAACCCGGTCGCCAACTCGAAAATCGCCCCCCGCAGGCCGGATATGCGTGTTGTCCTCGGGCGAGTCGCCAATGGTGATCCAGTCGCCTTCTCGGGTGACATCCTCTTGAATCACAACCGCTTTCGCGCCCCGCGGCACCGGCGCGCCGGTGAAGATCCGCACCGCCTCGCCATGTTTTACCGTTTGGTCAAATCCATGCCCGGCGGCAGCTTCCCCGATCACCCGAAGCCGCAGGCCCGGCGCCACCTCTGTCACCGCGTAGCCATCCATCGCCGACCCATCGAAAGGCGGCTGGTCGCGCGTCGCGGCCACGTCCTCTGCCAGCACCCGCCCATGCGCTTGTAACAGCGGCACCGTCTCGGACCCAAGCGGGCGGGCCAGCGCGAACAGATGCTCCAGCGCCTCCGCGACCGAAATCATTGCGCCTCGTACCGCCCTGATTTTCCGCCATCTTTCAGCATCACGCGGATGCCGGTGATTTCCATCGCCTTGTCCACGGCCTTGGCCATGTCGTAGACCGTGAGCGCCGCCGTCGACACCGCCGTGAGTGCCTCCATCTCGACCCCGGTCTGGCCCGTGGTCTTGACCGTCGCCTCGATCCGAAGGCCGGGCAGGTCCGGCGCCGGTGTCAACTCCACCGCGACCTTTGTCACTGGCAAGGGATGACACAACGGAATCAGCTCGGGCGTTTTCTTCGCCCCCATGATCCCGGCCAATCGTGCAACGCCGATCACGTCGCCCTTTTTGGCGCGACCTTCGGTAATGATATCAAACGTTTCCCGCGCCATCTTGATGTAGCCCTCGGCCACGGCCACGCGCGCGGTCACGGCCTTGTCCGACACATCCACCATGTGGGCGTCGCCCTTGGCGTCGAAATGCGTAAGTCCGCTCATGCCGCCACCGGATCGGCCAGCAGCGCGCGCGTCGCCTCGGCCACATCCGCCTGCCGCATGAGGCTTTCGCCGATCAGGAAACTCCGCGCGCCGTGTGACGCCATGTTGGCAAGGTCGGCGGGTGTGAACAGACCGGATTCCGAAATCAGCATCCGGTCGTTCGGCACGTGCTTCGAAAGTTCACGTGTCGTCTCAAGAGTGGTCTCGAACGTCTTGAGATTGCGATTGTTTACACCGATCAGTGGGGATTTCAGTTCGAGCGCCCGATCCAGTTCATCCCGGTCGTGCACCTCGATCAACGCGTCCATGCCCCAGGCGGTCGCGGCATCCTCCAACTCGGCGGCCTGCGCGTCCGATACGCTGGCCATGATGATGAGGATGCAATCCGCCCCAAGGCTTCGCGCCTCGGCGACCTGGTAGGTGTCATACATAAAATCCTTGCGCAACGCGGGCAGCGACGTGGCCGCACGCGCCACCACGAGGTAGGACTTGTCACCCTGGAAACTGGGCGTGTCGGTCAGCACCGACAGGCAGGTCGCGCCTCCGGCCTCATACGCCTGCGCCAGGGTCGCCGGTTCGAAATCGGCGCGGATCAGCCCCTTGGAGGGCGAGGCCTTCTTGACTTCGGCAATCAACCCGTAGCCCGTCACCTGCGCTGTGCGCAGCGCGGCACCGAAGGGCCGCACCGGGCTTGCGGCCTTCGCGGCGGCCTCAATCTCCGACAAGGGCACGCGCGCCTTGTCGGCGGCCACTTCCTCGAGCTTGTAGGCCTTGATGGTGTCGAGAATGGTTGCGCTCATGGGTCGGTCCAGTTGATCGGGGCGTGTCCCTGTTCTTTAAGCCACGCGTTCACGGTGGAAAAGGGGCGCGACCCGAAAAACCCGCGCCGCGCCGAAAGCGGCGAGGGATGCGCGCTTTGCAGCACCAGATGTCCGTACCCGTCGAGCCGCCGTGCATGGGCGCGCGCATCATTGCCCCAAAGCACAAACGCGCGCGGCCGGTCCGACAGCGCATCGAGCACCTGCGGCACAAGCTTTTGCCATCCCAAGCGCCGATGCCCGCGCGCCTCGAAAGCGGGCACGGTCAGAACGTCGTTCAGAAGCAAGACACCCTGGTCCGCCCAGAACCGTAAGTCCCCATTGGGAGGAACTGAACCCACATCCTCGCGCAACTCCTTGAAAATATTGCTCAAGGACCGGGGCAGGAGCCGCACCTCACCGTCCACCGAAAACGCCAACCCGTGCGCATGGCCGGGCGTCGGATAGGGATCCTGCCCCAGGATCACGACGCGCACATCCTCCGGCGCGCAGGCCTCGAGTGCTGCGAAGACCTGATCGGACGGCGGCAGCACGTCCCGCTTGTCTTTCACCAATGCAGCGTCAATTGCTGGCAGGTCATCGCGAAAGAACGGCAAATGACCCCAATTCGCAGGCGGCGTCAGCATGGCGCGCCTCCAGGGCTTCTTTGGGCTACAAATACCTCGGGGTCTGGGGCAGCGCCCCAGGATTTTCCGTCGACGGAAAATCCGCGATGCGTCGACGCATCGCCCGTCGCGCACCACTCAGCCGTCACGCCTGCTGCGTGATCCGCGCCAACGCCTTGACCCGCGCCTTGGCCGCACCGCTGTCGATGCTTTCGGCGGCCATCTCGGCCCCGGCTTTCAGATCATCCACCTTGTCCGCTACGACCAGCGCCGCCGCGGCATTGAGCAGAACCGCATCGCGATAGGCGCTTTTCTTCCCGTCCAGCAGGGCGCGGAACGCCGCGGCATTCTCGGCCGGGGTGCCGCCCAGGATCTCGCGGAAGGGGTGGGCGGGCAGTCCCGCATCTTCGGGGTGCACTTCGCGTCCACGGATCTTGCCATTCTCCAGCACCGCTACCTGCGTCGGTTCCGAAATCGAGATCTCGTCCGTCCCGTCGCCGCCATGCACCAGCCACGCCTTCTCCGAGCCCAGTTCCTTGAGCGTCTCGGCCATCGGGAAGATCAGGTCGATGGCAAAGGCCCCGGTCAGTTGCCGCGTCACGCCCGCCGGATTGGTCAGCGGACCCAGGATGTTGAAGATCGTCTTCGACCCAAGCTCCTGTCGCACCGGCATGACGTGTTTCATCGCAGGATGATGCATCGGGGCCATCATGAAGCCGATCCCCGCCTCGGCGATGGCGCGCTCCACGATCTCGGGGCCGACCATGACGTTTATGCCCATTTCGGTCAGCGCGTCCGCCGCGCCCGATTTCGACGACAGGTTGCGGTTGCCGTGCTTGGCCACCGGAACGCCCGCGCCGGCCACGACGAAGGCGGTCGCGGTGGATATGTTGAGCGTGCCCATGCCGTCGCCGCCTGTTCCGACGATGTCCATCGCGCCCTCGGGGGCCTTTACCGGCGTGCATTTGGCCCGCATCACCGCTGCCGCCGCCGCGTATTCCGACACGGCCTCGCCGCGCGCGCGCAGGGCCATCAACAGACCGCCGATCTGGGCGGGCGTGGCCTCACCGTCGAACAGGATCTCGAACGCCTGTTCGGCCTGCGACCGGCTTAAGGGGCCTTCGGAGGCGGCGTAGATCAGGGGCTTCATCGCGTCGCTCATGCGGGCACCTTCAACTCGTTGACGAAATTCTGGAGCAACGCGTGACCGTGTTCGGACGCGATGCTTTCGGGGTGAAACTGCACGCCGTGCATTGGCAAGTCGCGGTGGCTGAGCCCCATCACCGTGCCATCCTCCAGCCAGGCCGTCACCTCGAGACAGTCGGGCACGCTGTCCTTGTCCACCACCAGCGAATGATACCGCGTCGCCTCGAAGGGCGAGGGCAGACCGGCGAACACGCCTTTGCCAGAATGGTGCATCACCCCCATCTTGCCGTGCACGATCTCGGTGTGGCGCACCACTGTGCCGCCAAAGGCCTGTCCCAACGTCTGGTGGCCCAGGCACACCCCCAAAAGCGGTGTTTTCGTCTCGGCGGCCGCCAGCGTCAGGGCAAGGCAAATCCCCGCCTGATCCGGGTCGCAGGGGCCGGGCGACAGAAGGATGCCCGCCGGGTTCAGACCCATCGCGTCCTGCACGGTCAGCGCATCATTGCGCACCACCTTCACGTCGGTGCCCAACTCGCCCAGATAATGCACGAGGTTGTAGGTAAAACTGTCGTAATTGTCGATGAGCAGCAGCATGGGGCTTTCTTCTATCTCGGGGCTGGCGGGGCAAGGCGCAATCGCGGTATACATGCGCAGGCAGACCAAGTCGCGTCAAGGGCGCGGGTGGGTCAACCGGCACGACCGAGATGCCGGAGACGCATGAGACGGCAAGGCGAGGGCATTGAGCATGGCAAGAGGATTTTTGTCAGGGGCCATTTGGGGCACGGTCCTGTCTGTGGGCGGTCTTGGGGTGTGGTCCATCATGGCACCGACGCCGACGGGGCAGATGACCGAGGTCCAGCCGTCACCGTCTGACACCGACACGCCCGTGATTGTCGCCGAAACCGAGGACAGCACGCCGACGCCCGATGCGGTCGCTGCCCCGGAAGTCGCTCCGGAACCCGAGACCGACAGCGCGCCCACGGCGTCCACGGACGACACCGATCCGGCTGAAACCACCGAAGATCAGGCGGCGGAGGCTGCGACTGAGCCCGAGGCGGACACGCCGCCCGCCGAACCCGCCCGACGCCCCGCCGACGTGACCGAGGTGGACCCGGACACCCAGACCCCGGACCTGGCCACCCCAAGCGAACTGCAGGACGAGACACCGGAAGAGACCGCTGGCGCGCCGATGCCATCCCCTGACACGGGAGAGGCGATTGCCACGCTCACCGAGCCTGCGGCCCCTGATGCCCCGTCCATCCCCACCGCACCCGGCGCGGACAGCATCCCCGGAACGTCTGGCGCGCCGTCGCTCAGCACGCCGGAGGGCGAAACCGGTCTCAATATCTCGACCGAGCCCGCACAGCCACCGGCCCCAGCGGTGCCGGATGTCGAAACCGCGCTGGTTCCCGATCCCGAACCGACCGAAACACCAGAGGCCGAAGTCGAACCGGCCCCCGCCGCCCCGGAAACGGACGCGCCCGAAACGGATGAGGTCGCAACCGCCGAAGACACCGATCCGGCGGACCGCCCGCAGGTTCGTCGTTTGGTCCCCGCAGCGCCGGAGGGCGCGGAGCCGGAAAGCGCGGAAGAGGACAGTGCCGCGGCGCTTCGGCCCTCCATCGGCCGTCCCGCCGCGTCGCTCACCGACCGCAACCCGGGGAACTCCGCCCGCCTGCCGTCGATCAGCGACGCACCCGAGACCGCGCCAGACGAGGCGGCGGTGACGCCCTCGGCTGACACCGACGGGATGCCGCCGCTGCAACGCTACGCGGCTCAGGTCGACAGCGATCCGTCGCTGCCCAAGATGTCCATCGTGATGATCGACGACGGCACCGGCCCGCTTGGCCCCGACACGCTCGACGGGTTCCCGTTCCCTGTCACTTTCGCGCTCGATCCCGGCCAGCCCGGCGCGGCGGAACGCATGGCCGCCTATCGCGCCCTCGGCTACGAGGTGGCGGCGCTCATTGATCTGCCGGAGGCCGCGCAGCCCACCGATGTGGAGCAGATTCTCGGCGGGGCGACGGCGGCATTGCCCGAAGCCGTGGCCCTGATCGAAGCACCGGAGGGCGGGCTGCAAGCCACCCGCGCGGTCACGGAACAGGCGGCGAGCTATGCCGCGGACAGTGGGCATGGGCTGGTGTTTCTGCCCAACGGGCTGAACACGGCGCAGGCGATCGCGCAGCGCGAAAACGTACCGACAATCAGCATCCTGCGCGATTTCGACGGCGATGGGCAGGATGCCCGCACAAAACGTCGCTTTCTCGATGGCGCGGCGTTCCGGGCGCGGCAGGATGGTGCGGTGGTGATGCTGGGACGGCTGACACCCGACACGCTGTCGGCGCTGGTGCTGTGGAGCCTTCAGGACCGCGCTTCGAGCGTGTCCATGGTCCCGGTGTCGACGCTGCTGCTAGAACAGGCGAACTGACGCGTCGACGCGTCAGGGGTTTTCCGTCGACGGAAAACCGGGCCTAGCCCTTCGGACCGGCCCAGATTCCCATCTGCCACTCCAAATCCCCGTAGCCGGTAAAGCGCCGTTCGAAGGCCAGCCCCAACCGGTCCGCACAGCGTTGCGCGATCTCGGTCAGCTTCGGATCGTCGGTCTGTGCCTGGTAGACCAGCTTTTCGTAATGCCCGAAATACATCTCCCGCAGGTCGGGATGCCGTTCGAGGCCAAGCGGCTTCCAGACGAAAGCGTCGAACTGGCGCGCGAGGAAATCGGTCAGGTAGAAAGCGGTGATCTCGTCACGCTGGGCAAAGGCGTCGTTGCCCTCGAAAAAGCTGTAGCAATGCGGACCGGCGATCATCTCGACCCCCATCTCGGCACAGGCCGCCTCAAGCAACCCGCCAGTGCCGCAATCGGCGTAGGCGACAAAGATGCTTTGATAGGCGTCGCGATGGGCGTGCACGGCATTGCGGACGGCACCCACGATCTTTTCGGGATGATTGTGCAGGATCGCCGGAAGGCAGGTGAGATCCAGATGGGTCCAACCATGTGCATCACGCACCGCCAGGATTTCCCGCGCCAGGGCACCGCAGGCGATGATCAGCACACGACCCGCGCCACGTGCGTCCAATCCCGCATGTGTCAGCGTGGTGTCGTCAGGCAGGCTCGTCATCGCCGGGCACATGGGCAAGACCCCAGCGCGCCAGAAGGCCCAGAGCGATCAGCGCGGGCAAGACCTTGAGAATGCCGAACTGCGCCATGGCCCAAACGGTCAGGCCAGAGGCCGCGATCACGGCCAGGATCATGGAAACGAAGGTGGTCACGGGCATGTTGATCTCCTTGTCCTGAAAATATGGGGCAGATTGATCCATAAGAAAAGGCCTCGCCGGTGGGCGAGGCCGAAAAAGCGTCAATTCGCGCAGTCTTATCCGGCGGCGAGTTGATTGTGCTTGCGCCCGACAAAGGTTTTCGCCGTTTCGACCGCCACCGCGGCGTCGCGGCAATAGGCGTCTGCGCCGATGGCCTTGCCGAATTCCTCGTTCAACGGGGCGCCACCGACCAACACGATGTAATCGTCGCGAATGCCTTTCTCGACCATCGTGTCGATGACGACCTTCATGTAGGGCATCGTCGTGGTGAGCAGGGCCGACATGCCAAGGATGTCCGGCTGTTCGGCCTCGATCGCGTCGAGATAGCTGTCCACAGGGTTGTTGATGCCCAGATCGACCACCTCGAACCCGGCGCCTTCCATCATCATCGACACGAGGTTCTTGCCGATGTCGTGGATGTCACCCTTCACGGTGCCGATCACCATCTTGCCGACGCGCGGAGCACCGGTTTCCACCAGAAGCGGCTTCAGGATGGCCATGCCGCCCTTCATCGCGTTGGCGGCCAGAAGCACCTCGGGGACGAAAAGAATGCCGTCCCGGAAATCGTTGCCGACAATGGTCATGCCCCCGACCAGTGCCTTGGTCAGGATGTCGTAAGGCTGCCAGCCGCGTTCGAGCAGGATGTTCACCGCCTCCTCGATCTCTTCCTTGAGCCCGTCGTAAAGGTCGTCGAACATCTGCTCGACAAGTTCCTCGTCGTTCAGGTCCGCCAGAATGATATCGTCTTCTTCGTCAGCCATGTATGTCACTCCAGACGCCGGCGGTTCGGCCAGCGATTGCTTTTCCGACTATTCGTGGTTTTGCGGCGCAGCCACTTGGTGAAATCCGACATGCGCGCGAACGCAACCGACGCGCATCACCGGGTTGCGTGCCCGATGCGACGCATTCTTGTGGATGTTCCGTTTCTGTTCTACATTCGCGCGATGACCCGATCCGACCGATATGTTGCCCCGGACCAGCGCAAGGGGCGCGGCGCGCTGAGCCGCGACAGCGGGCGGTATGAGCCGTTCCGCAGGGTCGACGAAGCCGACGGCTGGGACATCCCCGAAGACGCGCCGGTTCTGCGCACACACGTGACCGAGCAACGGCCCCGCAGCCTGATCAACCATGTCCAATCGCCCGATCTCTCCTTCGACCGCACGATCAACCCGTATCGAGGCTGCGAACACGGATGCATCTACTGCTTCGCGCGCCCGAGCCACGCGTGGCTGGGCCTCTCGCCGGGGCTGGATTTCGAAACCCGTCTGGTGGCGCGCCCCGATGCGGCGCAGGTGCTCGACCGCGAATTGCGGGCGAAACGCTATCGCGTGGCGCCGATCGCGATCGGTACGAACACCGATCCTTACCAGCCGATCGAACGGGATCGCGAGATCATGCGCGACTGTCTCAAGGTGCTGCACGCCTTCCGCCACCCGGTGATGATCGCCACCAAGGGCACGCTGATCGAGCGGGATATCGACATCCTCTCTGAAATGGCGGCGAACAATCTTGTCCGCGTCGGCATCACGATCACGACGCTGGATGCCAGCCTCAACCGCCGGATGGAACCGCGCGTGCCCAGCCCGGCGCGGCGGCTTGCCACGATCCGGCGCTTGGCCGATGCGGGCATCCCGGTGCGGGTCATGCTGTCGCCCATCGTGCCGGGCCTTACCGATTCCGAGATCGAACCGATCCTGACCGCTGCCCGCGACGCAGGTGCCTCTGCCGCCACATGGGCGATGCTGCGCCTGCCGCTCGAGGTGGCGCCGCTCTGGGAGGCGTGGATGGAGGAACACTATCCCGACCGCAAAGCGCGGGTGATGTCCAAACTGCGCGAGATGCATGGCGGGAAAGTCTACGACGCGGCATGGTTCAAACGCACGCGCGGCGCGGGCGTCTATGCAGAGCTGATCGCGCAACGGTTCACCAAGGCGCGCAAACGGCTTGATCTGGATCGGGATCTGCCCGCGCTCGATTGCAGCGCGTTCCGAGCCCCGCCGCGTGCAGGAGACCAGTTGAGCCTCTTCTGAGCACAGCCCGAGACCCTTCGAAGGGTCTCGCACCGTCCTTCGAAGGACGGGTGCCTCCCATCCAGCCCTTGCACCGCAGGCCAAAGCCTTCGAAGGCTTTGGCCCGTCTTTTCGAAAAGACGGGCACGCCTCACTCGAAAATCCGCACGGGTTCCGCATTGCAGAAGATGACCACCTGTCCCCCGTTGACCACCGCGCGGTAGCCGCGTCGGCGCAGTTCGGCGCGGAACCGGTCCCAGCCCATGATCCGCTCCACATCGCGGGCCTGTCGGCGCACGACGCCGCCCTTGGCCGCAGCCTTGGCGGAAAAGACATGGGCAATCCACTGGTCCGGTTCCAGAGCCGGGGGTGGACGACGGGGCGGGGTGGGCGCAAAGATATCTCGCATGGCGACATGGATGGACCACCGGTGGTTAACATGACGTGAAGGACGGAGCGATCAGGCGCGACGCCGCCCGCGCCGCTCGCGCTTGGGCGCGCCGCTTTGATCGCCGGTGCCGTCGCTGTCCGAGGTGAAGGGACCGATCTCGGCCACGATCTGCTCCAGCGTCGGGGCGTTGCCTCTGGGTGTGCTCTCCAACGCGGCGCGCATGGCGCGCAGATGCTCGGGCATGGTGCCGCAGCAGCCGCCGATGATTTTCGCTCCGGCGTTGCGGGCCAAGACCGCGTAGCGCGCCATCAGCTCGGGCGTGCCATCATAGTGGATGTGGCCCTCGACATATTTCGGAATGCCCGCATTGCCCTTGGCGATAAGCGCGCGCTGCGTGCCCGTGGCGGCGAAGCCCAGAACCGTGCGCAGCAGGTCCGACGCGCCCGTGCCGCAATTGGCCCCAAAGGCCAGCGGCGGGTTGGGCAGGGTTTCGATCATCTCGGCCATGCCCTCAGAGGTCATGCCCATCATGGTCCGCCCCGCGGTGTCAAAACTCATGGTGCCGCACCAGGGCATGTCGGCCAGGGCAAACGCCTCGGCCGCCGCGCGGAATTCCTCCGGCGCGCTGATGGTCTCGACCCACATCACGTCCGCGCCGCCCTCCTTGAGACCTTCGGCCTGTTCGTGAAACATCTCGACCGCATCGGCATGGGACAGCGTGCCCACCGGTTCCATGATGTCGCCGGTGGGGCCGACCGATCCGGCGACGATCACCGGACGGCCCGCCGCATCGGCGATCTCGCGGGCGATCTCGGCCCCGATGCGGGACAATTCCCGCGCGCGGTGCCCCGCGTTGTGCAGCTTGAGCCGCGAGGCGTTCGCGCCGAAGGTGTTGGTCAGGAACAGATCGCTGCCCGCCTCGACCGCGCCGCGATAGAGCGCACGGATGTTGTCCGGTTTGGTCTCGTTCCAGAACTCGGGCGGATCGCCGCTTTCCAGCCCCATGTTGAACAGGTTGGTGCCGGTCGCGCCATCGGCCAGAAGCCAGTCGCGCGTCGAAAGAAGGTCTTGCAGCGGGTTCGTCATGTGAGGCCTGTCGTTCAGAACGTTTGGCCCTGCCTGTCACACTCTGCGTGTTGAGACAAATTCATAATTCTCAACACCATTATGAACCAGGCGCGATATACTCCGTCGACGGAGTGCGCGAAACGCGTCGACGCGTTTTCGTCCGCTCTCAGACCAGCTCGGTTTCGACCCGGCTCGAGGCTTCCAAGGTCTTGTGAACCGGGCATTTGTCCGCGATCTCGAGCAATTTCCGACGTTGTTCGGCATTCAGATCTCCGGTCACGGTGATCCGCCTGCGAAAGAGGTCGATATTCGCCGTGGTCGGCGTGCTGGCGTCCTGTGCGTGCACCTTGTCGTGGCTCACATCCACCGACACGTGCTGCATCGGCCAGCCCTTGCGCCGCGCGTACATGCGCAGCGTCATCGACGTGCAGGCGCCCAGACCGGCGGCGAGCAGCCCGTAGGGCGACGGCCCGCGATTGGTGCCGCCATAGGCCAGCGGCTCGTCCGCCACGAGGTGACGCGGCCCTGCCTGCACATCCTGCAAGAACCCCGCCGCGTCCGCTTCGGAGACCCGCACGATGCCTTCCGGCGCGCCGATGGGCGGGGCGGGCGGGGTCAGCTTCAGGTACCGCCCGACCCAGGCAGCGATGACCTCGGCGGCGTATTCGGCATCCTCGGCCCGTGTGATCAGGTGATCTGCATCGTCCAGCGTGACAAAGCTCTTGGGGTGACGCGCGACGGTGAAGATGTTGGTGGCGTTCGCGATCCCGACCACGCTGTCGCGCGGGGCGTGCATCACCAGCAGCGCCGCTTTCAGGCTCTTGATCGCAGGGGCGAGCGCCTGTGCCTTCACATCCTCGACGAACGCTTTGCCGATGGTGAAGGGCCGCCCGCCAAGATCGACCTCGGCTTTCCCGTCCGCCGCGATATTCTCGAGCGCGTCGGAAAAATTGTGGGTGACGTGTTCGGGATCGAAGGGCGCGCCGATCGTGACCACCGCCTTGATGCCCTCCATCTCGCCCGCCGCGCGCAACACCGCAGCGCCCCCCAATGAATGACCGATCAGCATCGCCGGAGCCATGCCGCGCCCCGCCAGATAGGCCGCTGCGGCGTGCAGGTCCTCGACATTGGAGGTGAAGGTGGTGTTGGCGAATTCGCCCTTGGAATGGCCCAGCCCGGTGAAGTCGAACCGCAGCACGGCAATGCCCATCGACGCCAGGCGCGCGGCGATCCGCCGCGCGGCCGGAATGTCCTTGGAACAGGTGAAGCAATGCGCAAAAAGGGCGGTGGCCAGATGCGGCCCGTCGGGCAGATCGAGCCGCGCCGACAGGGGGTCGCCGGAATGGCCGGGAAACGTGATGCGTTCGGTGGTCATGGTTTGGTGTCCTCGGGCCGGGTCCGGGCGGGGCCAGCGCGGCCCTTTGGTGTTTCGTCAGGTCTAAGAGTGAGGGGCGTGTTGCCCATGTGCAAGCATTGTGTCGGGAGCGTCACAGGATGGTGAGAGCGATGCCATGGATGGTGAGCGGCGGTGCAGCGCTGCTTGCGGCGGCCTTCTTCGGCAGCTTCGCCGGTGCGTTGCATCCGGCGGGTGACAGCCTTGCCGTGTTCCGAATCCCCATCGCGGTCGTCTTCGCGCTCTGGGTGATCTGGTCGACCTGGCCCGCATGGCTTCGCTGGCTGATCGCGGTGCTCTGCATCGCCGCAATGGCGCAGATCGTGGCGCAGAAATACATCTCGCACCCGTCCGGGCCGGTGACGATCTACCAGAAGAACCTGCTGTTCGAAAACGACCGTGTCGCCGAACTGGCCGCCGACATTCGCGCCGCGGACCCGGATATCGTGGCGCTTCAGGAGCTGACCTCGCGCAACGCGGCCCTGGTGCGGGATCTGCGGGCGCTCTATCCCTATCAGGCCAGTTGCGCGCTGGTGGAATGGGCGCGTGTCGCAATCCTGTCTCGCTGGCCGGTCGAGGGCGAGATCTGCATCGAAAACCAAGGTCTTGTCGGGATTCAGGTCGCCGCGCCCGACGGCACCTTCTGGGTTTTCAGCCTGCATGCCTTCTGGCCGTGGCCACACGGGCAGGCGGACCAGTTCGACCGCATCCTGCCGGTTCTGGCCGATCTTGATGATCCGGTGGTGATCGCGGGCGATTTCAACATGGTGCCGTGGTCCCACGCGCTAGGCCGGATTGGCGCGGCGACCGGGACGACGCGCGCCGGGCCGCTCTTTCCCACGCTCATCAAGAAGGGCGCGCCGTTGCCCATCGACCATGTCTATGCGCCGGGCGGCGGGCAGTCGACGGCGCGTCCGCTCCTGGGGTCCGATCACAACGGAGTTCTGGCTCGCGTCTTTGTCTTCGATCCGAACTGAGGCGCGCAAACGGGGTTTTCGCGGCGCCGTGCCGGCGCTATGGCTCGGACATGATCCTTCAGACCCGCTTGCCCTATGACATCCACGCCGCGCGCCCCTTGCCGGGGGTCGCTCCGTTGGGAGAGGAACCCTGGTTTCTCGTGGACGAGGCTTACGCCGCCCAGATGGCCGAGCGATGCCGTCTGCTGCGCGACCGCCGCGAGGATGTGATCGCCACCGATGCGCCTGGCCCGGACGCCGTGTCACACATGCTGGACGCTGTCCTGACGCATCTGCCACCCGAGTTCACACGGACCGGAGACAGCGTACATTGCCCGGACGGGCGGACGGTTATCGTGGACCGTGCCGATCCGTTCGGTTCCTTGGGGCGGATCCTCCAGAACGACATCTGCCTGCTTGAAAAACGGGGCGATGAGCACGTCCTGACCGGCGCCGTCCTCTGTTTCCCGGCCAGCTGGCGACTGCGGGAAAAGATCGGCCATCCGCTGACCCATATCCACATCCCCGTCGCATCCTACACCGACGATATGGCACGCCGGGTGCAGCGGTTGTTCGACGGGGTGCGTCCCGGCCGTCCGATCTGGCGGTTCAATGCGCTCTGGTACGAGGATCCGGCGCTGTTCCAGCCGCGCTCTGCCGCCGAACCGCGTCCGCTCACGAGGGCAGGGCAGACGCCCTATCTGCGCAGCGAACGGCAGGTGCTCTGGCGGTTGCCACAAAGCGACGCGGTGCTCTTCACCATCCACACCTTCATGGTCGCCCGCAAAGACGTTCCGGGCGCCGCGAAGGCGGATCAGCTGCCCGCGCGTTGAGCCGAGTAGACAATGGCGCGCAGGTAGTTTCCGCTGTCGTTCCAGACCGACAGAACATTGAAATTGCGCGTGCCTTCGCCAAAGGGCTGGCCCGCTTGCCAGCCATTCTGGCGCAGCATATTGGCCGCCGTGGCCAGCGCATCGACCGCGTTGTAGGGATCGGCCCGACCGTCGCCATTGCCGTCGACGCGGTAGCGGAGCCAGTTGCCCGCAAGAAACTGCATATGCCCCAATTCACCGGACGGACCACCCTTGGTGCTGGGCGACAGGATCCCCGCATCCACCATCTCGAGCGCGGCGATCGCGTGCGGCTCGAACCGGGGGTGGCGGCGGCAGTATGACGACAGGGTCACCGCACCGTCGACGACAGAGGTGCCGCCCAGGTAGCCGCCCCAGCTTGTCTCCAGCCCCCAGATCGTGGCGAGGATGCCCGCAGGCACGCCGTAATTTCGTTCGATCGACGCGAAGGTGTTGGGGTTTCGCGCGATCCGGTTGCGGGTCTGGGCGATGAAGCTGTCGGCCGTGCTTCCAGACCGTTTCGCGAGAAATTGCGCCGGATCCCCTTGAAGCGTGCCCGTCTGGTTGCCCGGATTGGATTCGAACCGCCAAGTGATGTCCGACAGGCGCGCGTTTTGCAGCGCGCTTAACCCGCGCTGGCCGACACCGGCCGCGGCGGCCTGCCGGGAGAGTGTCTGCTTGTATTGCTCGAACGCGCCCTTGCTCGTGATACACTCGGCGGAATAGGCGGGCAGGGCTGCACACAAGGACAAGCAGGCAGCGGCAATAAGACGACGCATCGGGGCACTCCAACAGAAAACGGTTGAAGCGACGTTAACAAATGCACCGTGCGGGGCAAGCGTGAACCCGCGGGAGGCCTTGGCCGCCCGCGCATTCATCACGCTTGATCAAAGAAGCTCGGGAAAGCTCGGAGCCATACCAGTCTGAGCCAGAACCGCGTAAAGCCCCGCCACGCCAAGCGCCATCGCACCCGACCGGACATCCTCTCCGCGCACGAGGTTGTGAACGATGAGCGGGATCGCCAGCGGCGCCATGATCAGGGCGGTGGTCAGGGACAGCGCCCACGCCGAGAGCCGCATCGGCACAGTCTTGGCCCGGCGCTGCTCCACCTCGAGCAGTTCCACATCCGCGAGATCGATCAACTTGAACTGGCTGCGCAGGGCGCTCATGATCCAGTCATCTATCCGCTCTTCGGTATGGCGGCCATTGCTCCGTGATGTGCCGTTGCCGTGCACCTTGCGCGGAACCACGTGGCGGCGCGGCGGCAGGGACACGACCGTCGGGTCTCCGGTGGTCTTGAAGACCTCGGCATCGATCGGTGTGGTGCCGTCGCACAGAACCGTATGCGCGTCGTAATCCCGGCAAAGCGCAGCGGCGACATTCGTGCAGAGCACAGGGGCCACGTTGCGCGTGGCGACCATGACAAGGCAGGACGCGCCCACCTGATCCAGGACAATGGTCAGCGTGCCGGAGCCGTTCACCGACCAGTCGATGTAATCCCGCGTGATCGGAAGCCTCTTGTGCTGTGCGCCTTGGCATGAAAGCGCATGGTCGACGAAGGATATCACAGACCGGCACACATCATCGCGTTTCGTGTCGGTCACCAAACTCATTACAGTCACATCCGAAGTAGACATCCCCACGTCCTCCTTTGGTGTTTCAGACTGTTAACCCTTGTGAAACTGGCTGTGGATTATGTCCGAATTAGGGATGCAATTCGCCCAAAAGGAGAATTCTGCGGCGTAGAGGGGTGTTAAAGGGGAACAGACGGACATGCGACGGTGATCTTGAGCGAATCGCCCGAGTTGGCATCTATCGCGTCGACCAGCGCGCCGGGGTCCGAGGCCGTGCCGAGAGCTATGCAAAGAGGTTTAGCGAACTTGTTTCAAGCGCGTGCTGGCCCCGTGGCACCGTCACACCGGATTTTGAATCTATTCGGACTGCGCGCCGGCGCTTTCAACTGACACGCTCATATCCGCAAGGGCGTCGTTGGTCTGAGCCAGGTAGATCGTGGCCATCGCGGCACCGATCGGCATGATCACAAGGACTAACACGCCCAAAAGGATATATTTGCCCATCGATCCTTTCGGACCCGAAGCCCGTGCTGCTGCGTCGCCGCCGCGTGGGTGACTGCGTTTTGGCGCGGGAGATTGGGAGACAGCGGACACGCCGCCATTCCTGGCGTTCAATCGTGCGATCCGATCCTCGAAATCTGTGCTCATCGGGTCGTTCCTTCGATAGTTGCCCCAAGGCCCAAACCGATGACTGGACCAGGCGCAAAACTGCCATCGCCATGCGGCACGTGCGGGACGGAAGCGGGGCGATTTCGGGGCAGGGCGTTGCCCGCCAAAGGGTGACTGGAAAAGCGCCGACAGCGAAAAATCCTGCGTTTCAAAAACCGCATGGCGCGAATATGCCGATAAGCCACCGCCCGCGACGCCATACTTGATCGACGGTCAGGGCAGGCGCACGATCAGGCTCAGGAGGGCCCGATTTTGGGGCCGTCCGGTATTTTCAGAAAGGAATTTTCTCATGCCTTCGATGACCGATTACTTGGTTCTCAGTGACGGAGCGTTCACACTGAATGACGGCGAAGCCAAAAACCTCGATTTCACGTTGCCGAACAATTTTACGGTTGGCGTGAACCTGGCAAAGCCGGTTTTGGCTTTCATCATCAACCCAAAGTCCCGCAAGTCCGAAGTGGGCGGCTGGGTCAACCCAACCGTCAGCCCATTCCTGTCCTCCGAACAGGTGATCTCGCTGAGCTGGAACACCGACAATCACGCCGATTACGGATTGTGGGAAGCGATAGACGGTCGCCAGTTCAAGGCGGGCGAAAGCAATCAGATTTCCTTCAAGTCCTGGGACGGACAGGTCGTAATTCGCGATGTCATCCTGTGGTTCCAGCGCGGCGCGGGGGGCTGAACGAAAACGGGCGGCCAAACTGGCCGCCCGTATCGTGTCATGAACCGCTGCGGATCAGCAGCTGTAGTACATGCCGAACTCCACCGGGTGCGGTGTGTGCTCGTAAAGTTCGATCTCTTCCATCTTGAGGTCGATATACCCCGCGATCTGGTCCTTGGTGAACACGTCACCGGCCAGGAGGAAGTCCATATCGGCCTTCAGCTCTTCGATGGCCTCACGCAGGCTGCCGCAGACCGTCGGGATGCCTTCCAGCTCTTCTGCCGGCAGGTCGTAGAGGTTCTTGTCCATCGCCTCGCCCGGATCGATCTTGTTCGCGATCCCGTCAAGACCGGCCATCAGCAGGGCGGCAAAGCACAGGTACGGGTTCGCCGACGGATCGGGGAAGCGGGCTTCGACGCGCTTGGCTTTCGGGTTCTCGGTCCACGGAATACGGACACAGCCCGACCGGTTGCGGGCGGAATAGGCACGCAGAACGGGGGCTTCGAACCCCGGGATCAGACGCTTGTAGCTGTTGGTCGACGGATTGGTGAAGGCGTTGAGCGCTTTCGCGTGCTTCAGGATACCGCCGATGAAGTAAAGCGCTTCCTGGCTCAGGTCGGCATACTTGTCGCCAGCGAAAAGCGGCTTGCCGTCCTTCCAGATCGACATGTTGCAGTGCATGCCGGTGCCGTTGTCGCCGTAGATCGGCTTGGGCATGAAGGTCGCCGATTTGCCGTAGGCCTGCGCGACGTTGTGGATAACATACTTGTATTTCTGAAGCTCATCGGCCTGCTTGGTCAGCGTGCCGAAGATCAGGCCCAGCTCGTGCTGGCAGGACGCCACCTCGTGGTGGTGCTTGTCGACCTTCATGCCCAGACGCTTCATCGTGGACAGCATTTCCGACCGGATGTCCTGACCGTCGTCGATCGGGTTCACGGGGAAGTAGCCGCCCTTGAGGCCCGGACGGTGGCCCGTGTTGCCCATTTCGTATTCGGTGTCGGTGTTCCAGGACGCATCGAGCGCGTCGACCTCATAGGAGACCTTGTTGATCTTGTTCGAGAACCGCACGTCGTCGAACAGGAAGAACTCGGCTTCCGGGCCCCAGTAGGACACGTCACCGATGCCCGAGGATTTCAGATAGGCTTCCGCCTTCTGCGCGGTCGAGCGCGGGTCGCGGTCATAAGCCTCGCCTGTGTCAGGCTCAACGATGGAGCAATGCACGCAGACCGTCTTTTCAGCGTAGAACGGGTCAATATACGCGCTCTCGGTGTCGGGCATCAGTTTCATGTCGGAGGCTTCGATGGACTTCCAGCCGGCAATGGAGGAGCCGTCGAACATGAAGCCTTCTTCCAGAAAGTCCTCGTCCACCTCGTCGGCAATCACCGTCACGTGCTGCAGCTTGCCGCGCGGGTCGGTAAACCGGATGTCCACGTAGGCGACATCTTCGTCCTTGATCATCTTGAGAAGCGCTTCAGTGCTCATTCTCTCTTCCCTTTCACTGAGTTTGGGTCGTTGTTCGTTGGGTCGTGGCGCAGGATCAGAGTGCGTCGGATCCGGATTCACCAGTACGGATGCGGATCGCCTGTTCGACGGGCGACACGAAAATCTTGCCATCCCCGATCTTGTCGGTCTTGGCGGCGTCGACAATGGCCTCGATGGCCCCGTCGACCTGGTCGTCGTCGAGAACCACCTCGATTTTCACCTTGGGCAGGAAATCAACCACATACTCGGCTCCGCGATAGAGCTCCGTGTGTCCCTTCTGGCGGCCGAACCCTTTGACTTCCACGACGCTGAGGCCCTGAATGCCGGCGTCCTGAAGGGCTTCTTTCACCTCGTCGAGTTTGAAGGGTTTGATAATGGCTTCAATCTTTTTCATGGCGGGTCCCTCGCTCCTGCGTTGGGGTCGTCAGACCACTTCTCTTTGAGGGCCACAATCGCCTAGGGTAAATGAAGCCGCGACGGGCGTTGGGATTGAAATACTGCGCTCAAAAAATGTGCATAATGCACAAAAGATACGCAGAACTGAATCGCATAAGGGATCACGCATGGCCGAATTGCTCACCTCTGCCCAAATGCGCGCCATCGAACAGGCCGAAATCGAGTCGGGCACGGTCTCGGGCCTGCAACTGATGGAGCGCGCCGGACGGGGCGCCGTTGAGGCCGCGCTCGCACACTGGCCCGAATTGCGCCAAGGCGCACACCGCGCATTGATCCTGTGCGGACCGGGCAACAATGGTGGCGACGGCTTCGTCATTGGGCGGCGGCTTCGGGATCTCGGCTGGGACGTCGATGTCTTTCTTTATGGTGACGCGAGCAAACTGCCGCCGGATGCGCAAGCCAATCACGATCTCTGGCAAACCATGGGCAGCGTGTCGCCGTTCGAGCCGACGGAAATCTGGGGCCGCGACCGGCCGGACGTGTTTGTCGATGCGGTGTTCGGAACGGGGCTGACCCGACCTCTCCCGCAGGACCTGGCGATGGTGCTCGAGGACCGGATGATGGGCAACTGGCCTCGCGGTTCCATGATCCGCCGACTGGCGATCGATTGCCCCTCGGGCCTGAACCTCGACACAGGGATGATCCCGAACGCGCAGCAGGACGAAAAGCCGAGGGTCAACTCGGCCCATCTCACCGTGTCGTTCCACGCGCTCAAGGCAGGGCACAAGCTGGCTCTTGGCCCGCAGCTTTGCGGCGTCGTGAAGGTGGTCGATATCGGCCTTCGCGGCGACGGCCCGTCCGAACGCGCCATGATTGGCACCGCGCCCGATCCCGAACGCGCCCGTCTTGTCGCTCCCGATTTCGCGCACACATCGCTGCCGCTGCGCATCTGGCCGGGCGCGACAGTCGCCAAGCTGCGCGGGCAGGGGCATAAATACGACTATGGTCATGTGATGGTTCTGGCCGGCGGTCCGGGACGCGGCGGCGCGGGGCGTATGGCCGCGCGCGCCGCCCTGCGCGCCGGGGCCGGGCTGGTGACGGTACTGTGCCCACCCGAGGCGCTTCCGGAAAACGCGTGCCACCTCGATGCCGTGATGCTGCGCGCCTGTGGCGATGCCGATGCCTTTCGCCAAATCCTGGATGACCGGGTCACGGCGCTCTGTCTTGGACCGGGTCTGGGCACGGGGCCGGACACATGCGATCTGGTGGCCGCTGCGCTGGCGCACCGCCGGGGCGATCGCGGCTGGCGCGACCCTGCCGTGGTGCTGGATGCCGATGCGCTGACCTCGTTCCAGGACGATCCGGATGCCCTTTTCGCGCTGACCCATCCGCGCACGGTGCTGACACCCCATGAAGGAGAGTTCGCGCGGCTCTTTCCCGATCTCGCGCAATCGGAACGCGGCGACTGGTCGAAGATCGACGTGGTGCGCGCGGCGGCGGACCGGGCAGGCTGCATCGTTTTGCTCAAGGGCGAGGACACGGTGATCGCCCAGCCAGGGGGCGGCGCGTCGGTACACAGTGCGACGGGGGATCGCGCGGTCCCGTGGCTGGCGACGGCCGGGGCAGGCGACGTGCTGGCCGGGTTGATTGCCGGGCTGGCGGCGCCCGAGACCGCGCCCGATCTCTTCTGCGTGACCGAAGCGGCGGTCTGGCTGCATTGCGAGGCCGCGCGCCAGTTCGGACCCGGACTGATCGCGGAAGATCTGCCGGACATCCTGCCCAAGGTTTTCTTAACGCTCGCCGCCTAAGAATCTTCGTAAGATTCTCAGGCCACCGAATTTTCCGGACGAAAATTCTTCTCGCATCGGTGCCACAGCTTTGCTAGTGACCTGCGCAATGCGGGTGTGGCGGAATTGGTAGACGCACCAGATTTAGGTTCTGGCGCCTTTGGCGTGGGGGTTCGAGTCCCTTCACCCGCACCATCTTGGTCATATCGGTTTCTCCGTGCGGCGCGATTCTGACGTGGCGCGCGAATTGGTTCTCAGATGTACGCCGTCCGTACCAACGCGCACCGCAGCCGAAACGCCCGGACACCGCCTGACAGACCATTTCACATTCGGACCTTGGCGCGCGCAACGGGGTCTTCATTTCCCGCTTGCACCACTTCCGTCCCACCACTAAGACGCGGTGGATTTTGACCGCCGCGGACGCCTCCGCGGCCCCTATGCAATGGATAAGGACGACATGCAGGTCACCGAAACCCTCAACGAAGGCCTCAAGCGCAGCTACTCGATCACCGTTTCGGCGGACGAGCTTGACGCGAAGGTCAATGAAAAACTGAAAGAAGCGCAGCCCGAGATCGAGATGAAGGGCTTTCGCAAAGGCAAGGTGCCGATGCCGCTGCTGAAAAAGCAGTTCGGCCAGCGCCTTTTGGGCGAAGCCATGCAGGAAACCATTGACGGCGCGATGTCCAAGCATTTCGAGGACTCGGGCGACCGCCCGGCGCTCCAGCCCGAGGTCAAGATGACCAACGAGGACTGGAAAGAGGGCGACGACATCCAGGTCGATATGTCCTACGAAAAACTGCCCGAGATGCCCGAGGTCGATCTGTCCTCGCTGAAGCTCGAAAAGCTTGTGGTCAAGGCGGGCGACGCCGAAGTCGATGAAGCGCTGGCGAACCTCGCCGAGACCGCGCAGGACTTCAAGGACCGCAAGAAGGGCTCCAAGGCCAAGGACGGCGATCAGGTCGTCATCGACTTCCTGGGCAAGGTCGACGGTGAGCCGTTCGAAGGCGGCGCTGCCGAGGATTATCCGCTGGTTCTGGGCTCGGGGTCGTTCATTCCCGGCTTCGAAGAGCAGCTTGTCGGCGTGAAGGCCGGTGAGGAAAAGAACGTCGAGGTGAAGTTCCCCGAGGAATACGGCGCGGAAAACCTCGCCGGCAAGGATGCGGTGTTCGAATGCACCGTGAAGGCCGTCAAGGAACCCGTCGCCGCCGAGATCAACGACGAGCTGGCCACCAAGTTCGGCGCCGAGGATCTGGCCGCGCTGAAGACCCAGATCGCCGAGCGTCTGGAAGCCGAATATGCCGGCGCGGCGCGTCAGGTGATGAAGCGCGAGTTGCTGGATCAGCTGGACGAGAAGGTCTCTGTCGACCTGCCGCCGTCGCTCGTCGAGGCCGAGGCCAAGCAGATCGCGCATCAGCTCTGGCACGAGGAAAACCCGGATGTGCAAGGCCACGACCACCCCGAGGTCGAACCGACCGAGGAGCACACCAAGCTGGCCGAGCGCCGCGTCAAGCTGGGCCTGTTGCTCGCCGAGCTGGGTCAGAAGGCCGAGGTCGAAGTGACCGACGCCGAGATGACCCAGGCGATCATGAACCAGGCGCGGCAGTATCCCGGCCAGGAACGCGCCTTCTTCGACTTCGTGCGCCAGAACCCGCAGATGCAGCAGCAACTGCGCGCGCCGATCTTCGAGGACAAGGTCGTCGATCACGTGGCCGAACAGGCGAGCGTGACCGAGAAGGAAGTGTCCAAGGACGAGCTTCAGAAGGCTGTCGAGGCGCTTGACGAGGAGTAAGACCTGCTTGGGTTTTGACATGCAAAGGCCGCCTTTCGAGGCGGCCTTTTCGTTTGTCAGGATCGGATCGGCGGGGCCGATCCGACCGGGTGGGGGCTCTGCCCCCGTCGCTTCGCGACTCCCCCGAGGTATTTTCAGCCCAAAGAAGCCGCAGCGGCGCGTCAGAGCGTCATGCGGAAAAGCGCGAAACCGGCGTCATTGGTGCCCGCCTCTTCGAGGGTCATGCCCTCGAGACTGTCCGCGTATTTCGCGCCTGCCGGGCCGGTTTCGAAGATCACGCTGGTGTCCTCCATCGGGGCAAAGCGCCAGTTGAAATCGGCCTTGGGGTCGATGGTGCCTTTCTCCACGATGTAGCGCACGATCACGTCGCGGTTGGTGTCGGGGCCCTCGAAGACAATGGTGTCGCCGGTGCCGGGGAAGCTGCCACCGCCGCCCGCGCGGTAGTTGTTGGTGGCGATGATGAATTCCTGATCCGGGTCGATCGGCGCGCCGTCATAGGTGAGGTTCACGATGCGGTTGGCACCTTCGTTGATCACCGCGCCGTCGCGGTCGAATTTCGACGGTTGGCTGAGGTCGATCTGGTAGCTGACCCCGTCGATGACGTCGAAATTGTAACTTGGGAAGTCGGGGTTCAGGAGCGGCGCATCGGTGGCGCCGGGATCGACCTGGTTGAACATGCCCGCCGAGCGTTCCAGCCAGTCCTTGACCTGCGCGCCGGTCACGCGCACGGCGCGGACGGTGTTGGGGTAGAGGTAGAGGTCGGCCACGTTCTTGATCGCCACATCGCCCACCGGTACGTCGGTGTAATAATCCGGCCCGCCCCGGCCTCCCGCCTTGAACGGCGCGGCGGCCGAGAGGATCGGCAGGCCCTCGTGCGGCGTGCCCTGCATCATCTGTTCGATATACCAGGTCTGGGCGTTCGACACGATCTGGACGGACGGATCGTCGGCCACCAGCGCGAAGTAGCTGTGCAGCGGGGCGGCGGTCTTGCCCACGGCGCGGCGGACATAGGCCAGGGTTTCCTCGTGGTCCGTCATCGTCGCGTCCAGCACCGGCTGGTAGTCTTCGACCAGCGCCGTGACCGAGCGGTCTTCGTTGCGCTGCGCGATCGGGCGCGCCTCGGATTGGTGGCTGAGCACGCGCCAGCCGTCGCCGTCGCGTTCCAGCATCAGGTCGATAAGGCCCATATGACTGCCCCAGAACCCGGCCATGACGCCCGGTTTGCCATTGATCGTGCCCGCCGCCGGATCGAGGCCCGGCAGGTCGTCATAGGTCGACGAGGGGAAGACGAGGTGCGAATGCCCGGTCAGGATCACGTCGATCCCGTCCACCCCTGCCAGCGGGATGGAGGCGTTTTCCATCATGTCCTCGGCCTCCGCCGCGCCGATGCCGGAATGCGAGAGCGCGATGACGATATCGGCGCCTTCCTCGCGGATTTGCGGGACATGGGCGCGGGCCGCTTCGAGGATGTCGCGCGCGGTCACGTTGCCTTCAAGGTGGCGGCGGTCCCAGGTCATGATCTGCGGCGGCACGAAGCCGATTAGGCCGATGCGGATCGGATGGGTGTTGCCTGCACCATCGGTCAATTCGCGGTCGAGGATGACATAGGGCGGCACCAGCGTCGTGTCCTCGCGCGGGGTGGCGCCTGCGGTCTTGACCACGTTGGCCGAGACCACCGGGAAATCTGCCCCTGCCAGCGCCTTCATCAGGAAATCCAGACCGTAGTTGAATTCATGGTTGCCCAGCGTGGAGCCGTCGAAGCCGAGCACGTTCATCGCGGTGATGATCGGGTGCATGTCGCCATCCTTCATCCCGCGCTCGTAGGCGATGTAATCGCCCATCGGGTTGCCTTGCAGGAAATCGCCATTGTCGAGCAGGATCGAATTCGTCGCCTCGGCGCGGATGTTCTGGACGATGCTGGCGACGCGGCTGAGGCCCACCGTGTCGGACGGGCGGTCGCCGTAATAATCATACGGGTGCACGTGGACGTGCAGATCGGTGGTTTCCATGATGCGCAGATGCGCCTGGTTGCTTTGCGCGCGCACCGAGAACGGATGCAATGCGAGAAAGCCGGCGGTGCTTGCCAGAAATCCACGGCGGTTGAGATGCAGAGCCATGATCGTGTCCCCCTGTTTCGGATGGTTCCGGGACAAGGCTAGGCCAGAACACGCCTCGCCGGGTAGCGCTTTCGTCATGCTGGCGTGAAATTGCCAGTGTCGGGCATGTCAGAGGTGCAGCTCGCCCGAATAGGTGGCGAAGCGTGCGATCTCGTCGGGCAGGGTGGTGATGCCGAGTCCGGGCGCGTCGGAGAGCGTGAGCGTGCCTCGGTTGGTCGCACCCTGCCACGGATCGAACGCATCGCGCAGGGGATTGGGGTTCACGTCGACCTCGAGCAGCCCGTCGCCCTCCGCCGCCGCCAGCAGGTGCGCCGAGGCGATCAGGCCGATGCCCCCGCCCAGGAAATGCGGGCAGTAGCGCAGCCCCGCGTCGCGGATCGCCTGTGCCACGGGCCAGCAGCCGCTGAACCCGCCCCATTTGGCGATGTCGGGTTGCAGCACGCCGAAAACGCCGGTGGCGATGGCATCGGCAAAGCCGCCGGTGCCGGTGATGTTCTCGCCCCCCGCCAGCGGGATATCGGTCTGGTCGGCCAACGCGCGCCAATGGGTGAGCGACGCATCGGCGGGCAGCGGTTCTTCGAGCCAGCCGAGGGACAGGTCAGCGCAAGCGGCGAGGAAACTTTCCGCCTCGGGCAGGGCCCAGGCCTGATTGGCGTCGGCGCAGAGGGTCTCATCGGGTTTCAGGTCGTGGAATAGCTGTGTCAGCAGGGCGGTATCACGGGCCGTGTCGAAGCCGACCTTGACCTTGAAGCTGCGGAACCCGGCGGTGCGGCTTTGGGCGATCTGATCGCTTGCCTGCGCGATGGCGATGCCGCTGGCGTAGCAGGGGACGGTGGCTGCGGCCTCGGGTTTGAGGAACTGGGCCACGGACACCCCTGCGCGGCGGGCTTCGAGATCGGTCATGGCCGTATCCAGCCCGGCGATCACCTGCCGGAACGGCCCCCATTCGCCGCATTGCAGGGCGCGGATATGGGTCTTGTCGGTGAGTTGAGTGAAAAGGTCGCGCGCGCCGTCGAAGGACTGGCCGAGCAGGAGGTCGGCCATGTCTTCGACCACCAGACGTGCGCGGTGTTCGGCCCCGGCGGCGGGCCAGTTGGCGAAGATCTCGCCCCAGCCGAAAGCGCCGTGATGGTCTTCCAGCCGCACGAAGACGGCAGGGCGGTTGTGCATGACGCCGAAGGATGTGGCCACCGGTGACGCGACGGGCACGCGGTAGGCGGAAACGGTGATGCGGGACAGGGTGATGGTCATGGGGGCAGGACAGCAGGACGCGCCCGCAAAGGCAAGCCGTTGCTGGCAGATCGTCATGTGCAGTGCCCGTTTGTCGAACCGGGTGGTGGGCAGGACTGCCCACCCTACGCATTTGGACCACAGACGTGAAAAAGAGGTGACGTCACCTGAGTTGGGTGGACATCCTCTCCCCCTTGCAGAGCCTTCGGAAAGGCTCCGAACCTGTACCCCGAAGGGCCTTTCGAGACGCGTCTCTCATGGTCTGAACGCACATATAGCGTCCGCAGAGAGAGGGTAGTCGCCTTGGGTGTTCCGCCGAAAGACGGAACGGATGTCGGATCCGATGCGGGGGTTATCCGGGGGAGAGGTTAAGCCGGTGGAAATGGGGCGTTCGGAGGGGTGCGGGACGGAACTGATCTTCGATTCTGCTCCGTCAATATCCGGTTCCATTGTGTGGCGGTGTCTTCAAAGCCGTGTCCAGCTCGACACTCAAACTTGCGGCCAACCCGAAAAACCGTCGCCGCACGGTCTCGGCATACGGATTGGCCTTCTCAATCGCCTCGAAGACTTCGGGCGCATCATGCTGAACCATGGAAATCGCCTCGGACAGCAAGTCAAAGCTCTTCGTGGTCATGCCGGTTGGCAGTGGTCCCATTCTCAGCAGTACTTTGGCGATGAGATGCGTCAACCCTTGAACAACTGCGGCTTCTTGGTCGTGATCGTCTGGTGTCGTCATGATGACGGTCAAACCCAGAGACTTTCGTAAAAACGCAGCCAGTCTCGCGTGTCGTATTCCCTGAATGGGGCAGACCGCAATTTTCAGACTCTTTATGCCTGTCATGGCGCTCTGAGGGCCGAACAAGGGGTGAGTTGCTACGATGTCTACGTGGTTCGGCAGCAGTCTGCGCATGATTTCCGAGGGAACGACTTTGACTGAACCGACATCGACAACCAGCGCGCCGGGTTTACAAGCACCCGCGATCTCGCCGACGACTTGTTCGAATGAAGACACTGGTGCCGCGATGAGGATCACGTCAGCCTGCGCGACCGAGTTCAATGATGACAGGCGCACGCCAAGTCGCTTTGCGACCTTGGCAACGTCCGGGGACGGATCGTAAGCGGTTATTTCGAAATGCTCGCCCAAATGCAGGGCTGCAAGTTGTCCGAATGCACCAAACCCCACGATGCCTAGCGACGGGTTTCGACTTCTGGTGTTGTTCATGTTCTCGACCTTTGAATTTGCCGCCCGGCACAAGGTCGCTTGTCTGTTGACCGCTGTTAGGGGCAGCGGACACGCATTGATAAATGACCCGCAGCTATAGAGGCTGAGGGTAATAGTTCTGCGATGCGGAAAGCAGTTTCATCATGCCGTGTGCGATACGGCACCAAAGGTGTCTGAGTCAACGAAGTTGCCGCCTACCAGGCATTGGCAGGCGCGCAGCATTCTGCAATTTGCGCTCGAACCAGGCGCAGGGCATAAAAAAAGCCCCGCCAGCGATGGCAGGGCTTCATGATCACGTCTGTGACGTGTCTTACTTGTCGTCGTCCAGCTTCTCGTCCAGCTCGGCCTTTTCCTGCACCGCAGGTTGGTCCGTGCGCTGTTCGTCCGCGGTTTCCAGCTCGTCGAGCTGGGCGGCACCGATGTCGTCGAACAGTTCCTGGATTTCGAATTCCGCCTGGGCTTCTTCCTCGGCGGCCAGTTCCTGGATGGATTTGCCCGACGCCTGAAGCTCGGCCTCTTCGGGGGAGCGGGCGACGTTGAGTTCGATCGTGACCATCACCTCGGGGTGCAGGTGCACCTCGACCTCGTGCAGACCCAGCACCTTGATCGGGGTGCGGATGATGATCTGCTTGCGGTCGAGCTTGAAACCCTCTTCGGTGGCGACATCGGCCGCGTCGCGGGTGGTGACGGAGCCATAGAGGTTGCCGCCGTCCGACGCCTGACGAATCACGATGAACTGCTGTCCGCCAAGACGGTCGGCCATCGCTTCGGCTTCTTTCTTGGTTTCCAGGTTCTGTGCTTCGAGCTGCGCTTTCTGGTTTTCGAAGGACGCGATGTTCTCTTTCGAGGCGGTCAGCGCCTTGCCCTGCAACAGCAGGTAGTTGCGCGCGAAGCCGGGCTTGACGTCGACGACGTCGCCCATCTGGCCAAGCTTGGCCACGCGTTCCAGAAGAATGACTTGCATGTGCGTGTCTCCTTACTTCACTGCGTAGGGCAGCAGGGCGAGAAAGCGGGCGCGCTTGATCGCACGGGCCAGCTCACGCTGTTTCTTTTGCGACACGGCTGTGATGCGCGAGGGCACGATCTTGCCGCGCTCAGAGATATAGCGCTGCAACAGCTTGGTGTCTTTGTAGTCGATCTTGGGTGCGTTGTCGCCCGAGAAGGGGCACACCTTACGACGGCGGAAAAATGGTTTCGTTGCCATTGGTTAGTGTCCTTTCTTCAGGCGATCAATTGCGACGTTCGCGGCGGTCGCCACGATCACCACGTTCGTCACGTTTCTGCATCTGGACCGACGGGCCTTCTTCATGCTCGTCGACGCGGATGGTCAGAACCCGCATGACGTCGTCATGCAGACGCATCAGGCGCTCCATCTCCTGCACGGCGGATGCCGGTGCATCGGTGCGCAGATAGGCGTAGTGGCCCTTGCGGTTCTTGTTGATCTTGTAGGCCATCGTCTTGACGCCCCAGTATTCCTGTTCGACGAGCTTGCCGCCGTTGTCGGACAGGATGGTGCCGAAATGTTCGATGAGACCTTCAGCCTGCGCGTTGGACAAATCCTGGCGCGAGATAAAAACATGCTCGTATAGCGGCATGTGCACTCCGTTTCTGTTCTGGCGCATTTCAAAGGACAGGCTCTGAGCCCTTTCGCTCCTGCCCACGAGAGACTGCGCGGTAAAATCGATCCGCGAAAGGAAGCGCCCGTATACACGGATTGTCCGGGGGATCAAGCGCCGTGGGGTGCTGCCGGACATCGCGTCACAATGCTGCCGCGAACTTGCCTTGGCATGGCGCGGTGCGTGCCCAGAATCCGGCGGGTTTTCTGAACAGACTGTTTCCAAGATGTAAACGGAAGAATGGCCAGAACGGGCAAGGGCCGAGGAGTGACGGAATGGTACATTACGATGAAAACTACCTTCGCGGGGCCAACACGCTGGGCCGTCTGTTCCGCCGCATCATTGGAATTGCCTGCCTGATCGCGGTGCCGGGGATCTGGATCGCTGTACAGGGCGCCTTGCCGGAGGCGCGCATCCTGGGGCTGGGATTGTCTGTCATCGTCATGGGCCTCGCCGGTCTGTGTTTCCTGGGGGCGACCCGTCGATGATCCGCAGATTGGTGCGGAAGGTCCTTGTCACGGCCGCGCTGTGGCTAGTGGGGCCGATGGCTGCTGTCTACGCACATTCGTTCATTTTGCCGGACCGCACCGGGGTCTATGAGGAAAGCACTGGTCCGACATTCGCCTTGGCGGGGCAAGGGCCGTATGTCTACCAGCCGCCACAGGACGTCGGCACCCTGCACCGGTTCGAGATCGGATCCGTCGGTAGTTTCGGCGCCCCCGAGCCGCGCCGGTGGTACGGGTTCGGCCCGACCGAGGGCGCGCCGCGTCCGGTTGTCGTGTTGCTGCACGGGGCCGGGCGGAACGGCGCGGCGATGATCGACATGTGGCAGGACCTGGCCAAGCGGCAGGACATCATTCTCGTGGCTCCCGACGCCCGATCGACGCGCTGGTCGCTTGTCACCGACGGCCCGATGTTCCTCGGTGCGCTTTTGAAAGAGGCGGCGGCGCTTCATCCGCTGGATGCCGACCGCATCTTCCTTGCCGGTCATTCCGACGGCGGCGCGCACGCGATGCGCATCGCCAATCTGGGTGGCGGTCCGTTCAGCGCGGTGGTGACGCATTCCGGTCACTCCAATCCCATCCGCATGATCCCGGCGCTTAGCCCGGTGCCGGTGCACAGCTTCGTCGGCGATGCCGATGTGGCCTTTACCGTGGACAGTTCCCGGACCGCGCTCGAACATCTGGCACGCGCCGGGCACCCGACATCCCTTACGGTGATCCCGGACCACAACCACTGGTATTACGGGATTGGCAAGAGCCTTGCGCCGCTGATGTGGCAGCGGCTTACATCGACGGAGGGCGCCCGGCCCGAACCTGCAAACGCGCCTGACCAATTGGTGCAGCGGGCCGCGCCAGACCGCAGCGACCGCAGCGACCGCGCCGCCGGTGCGAAATGGGTGCGGGTGCCGCAGTCCGACTAATGAGCCGCGACTGTTCATAGCGACACAGGATCTGTTGAGTTTCCGGCACTTGAGACCGCACGGGTTTGGTCCAATTGTCCGACCCATGTCATCTTGAAACAGGACGGACCTATGAAACGCACACTTCTTGCCGCTGCACTTATCGCAGCACCCTTGGCCGCTCAGGCCGAACCCGAAGCCTACACGCTGGATGCCAGCCACAGCCAGATCCTCTTTTCCTACAACCACCTTGGATATTCGACCACGTGGGGCATGTTCTCGGGGTTTGAGGGCGATATCCAGTTCGACCAGGACGACCCGGCCAATTCGTCGGTGACAGTGTCCTTCCCGGTGCGGTCGATGTTCACCGGATGGGAAGCCCGGTTCGAACATTTCATGTCCGATGAATTCTTCGGCGCCGGAGAGGACGATATGGTCACATTCACCTCGACCGCGATCGAAGTCACGGGCGACAGCACCGCGACCATCACCGGCGATCTGACGATGAATGGCGTGACAAAGCCGGTGACGCTGGATGCGACGCTGAACCAGGTCGGCGATCACCCGATGGAGAACAAGCCCTGGGCGGGGTTCGACGCCACCACAACGCTTCTGCGCAGCGATTTCAACGTGGGCAACTTCGCGCCTTTCGTCAGCGACGAGGTCGAGGTGCAAATTTCGATCGAAGCGATGAAGGTGACCGAAACAGATTCCTGAGAGAGCATTGGAATTCTGGTCATCAGGAAACCCCGGGCGTCTTGCCCGGGGTTTTTCGTGTCGGGCGGTGCTTGCGCCTACTGATCGCGGCGCTCGGCAGTCAGGTCTACCGACACGATCACGTCGAACCCAAGCTGGCTTTCATCGGTCATGCTGTCACCGATGCCAAAATTCTGGCGGTCCAGCGTTGTGCTGCCCTGCATCACCGCGATGCCGTCATCGACAGTCAACGTGAACGGCAGGGTGACGGGCTTCTCGACCCCTTTCAGGATCAAGGTTCCATCCGCCACGTAGCCGGACTGATTGCTGAGGATATCCGCCGAAAACTGTGCGGTCGGAAAGGCGTCGGCGTTGAAATAATCCGCGCCAAGCGCCTGTGCCGTGACGGAGCCGAGAGTGATCGAAGCGATTGCAATCTCGACGTCGACTGAACCCGCAGCTCCGTCGGTCACGGTGTCATCGAAGGTGATATCGGCAGTCCAGTCGCCGAAGGACCCGGTCACATCCGCGCCCATCTGGCGCACGGTGATTGCAAGCGTGCCTTCGGTCACGACCCAGTCACTTTCGACCTCTTGCAATGCGGGGGCCTCGGCAGCGATGGCTCCTCCCTGATTGTAGACTCCGAACAGGCTGCCGATGCCAAGGGCGGCGGCCCAGACCAAAGCGGCCAGCACGGGTGGCACGAGTTTGCGGGGGCGGTGCGGTGGCGGTGTGGCCGTGACCCTGCGACGGGGCAGCATGCGGGCAAGCGTGTCATCCTTGTCGATCACCGTGTGCTTGATGGCGCCCGCGATGTGCAGGATCAGGGAGACAACCAGCACCCGTTCGAACACGATGTGCAGACCGGCAGCGGTTTCGGCAAGCGCCAGGCTCTCCGGCACCAGCGGGAGGTTCTGTCCGAACGGCCACCAGATCGGCGCAAAGCCTTCGGTTGCGGCGTGGTGGATCCAGCCCGAAAGCGGGACCAGCACCAAAGACCCGTAGAGCAACCAATGCACGATTTCGGCCAACAGCGTTTCGGTTCGTCTCTCGGGATGCAGCGGGGCGGGTTTCGGCTGGGTGATGGCCCAGGCGATGCGGGCAAGGGCGACGAAGAACAGCGTGACACCGACCGTCTTGTGCAGCGAAAACAGCCACGCCTTGTCGGCCAATTGTTCCGCCGTGTCATAGGGCAGGTCATTGGCGATGATCCCAAGAGGGATGACGATGAGGATGCCGAGCGCAGTCAGCCAGTGGAAGCTCTTGGCGACAAAGCCGTACTGCGCGGATGTGTTGGTGGCGGGCATGACAGCCTCCCGAAGGTCAAATTGAGATGCGCATGAGCTATCGTGATCTTGGGCGGCTGCAATCTTCGCCAATGCACAGGTTGCGTGCAGCAACATTGCGTCGCGCCCATGCGGGATGTATGGGCTTGTGCCGACAGAACGTGGAGACAGCGATGAGCCGAGCTTTTCTTTTTCCCGGGCAGGGGGCGCAGACCATTGGCATGGGGCGGGATCTGGCAGAGGCCTATCCAACGGCACGCGCCGTGTTCGAAGAGGTGGACGACGCGCTGGGCGAAAAGCTGAGCGCGTTGATCTGGGACGGCGAGATCGAGACGCTCACCCTGACGGCGAACGCGCAGCCCGCGCTGATGGCCACGTCGCTTGCAGCGATGCGCGCTTTGGAGGCCGAAGGGGTCGGCGTGACCTCTGCGGCGTATGTGGCGGGGCATTCGCTGGGCGAGTATTCGGCCCTGACGGCAGCGGGGGCGCTGTCGGTCTCGGACGCGGCCCGATTGCTGCGCGCGCGCGGGACCGCAATGCAGGACGCGGTGCCGGTGGGTGTCGGCGCGATGGCGGCGATCCTGGGCCTTGGGCTGGACGAGGTGCGCAAGGTGGCCGAGGCTGCGTCGCAGGGCGAGGTCTGTGCGGCGGCCAATGACAACGATCCGGGGCAGGTGGTCGTCTCGGGCCACAAGGCGGCGGTCGAACGCGCCGTCGATCTGGCGAAAGAGGCAGGTGCCAAACGCGCGCTGCTTTTGCCGGTCAGCGCCCCGTTCCACTGCGCGCTGATGGCTCCGGCGGCGGAGGCGATGCAGGCCGCACTTGCGGATGTGGAGATCAATGCGCCCTTGGTGCCCGTGGTGGCGAATGTCCGTGCCGAGGCGGTCAGCGATCCTGAAACCATCCGCGCACTGCTGGCCGAACAGATCACCGGCGCGGTGCGCTGGCGCGAATCCGTCAGTTGGATGGTGGCGCAGGGTGTGAGTGATTTCTGGGAGATCGGGGCTGGCAAGGCGTTGATCGGGATGGTGCGCCGGATCGAACGCGCGGCGGAGACACGGGCAGTGGGGACGGCGGCAGATGTGCAGGCGGTCGCCCAGGACGCCTAACGCGCCCCCAGAATTTTATGGCCAGGGCCAAGAATCTTCGTACGAAGATTCTCAAGGCCCAAGGTTAAAACCGGATGAAGAGGAGCAAGAGATGTTCGATTTGACAGGCAAGAACGCGCTGGTGACCGGCGCATCGGGCGGCATCGGTGGCGAAATCGCCCGCGCGCTGCACGCAGCCGGGGCGACGGTCGGGCTCTCGGGCACCCGCACCGAACCCCTTGAGGCTCTGGCCGCCGATCTTGGGGACCGCGCCCATGTGCTGCCCTGCAACCTGAGCGACGCGGACGCGGTCACAGCACTGCCGAAACAGGCGGCTGAGGCGATGGGGGGGGTCGAGATCCTCGTGAACAACGCAGGGATCACCCGCGACAACCTCTTCATGCGCATGTCGGACGAGGAATGGCAGTCGGTGATCGATGTGAACCTGACCGCGACGTTCAAGCTTTGCAAAGGCGTGCTGCGCGGCATGATGAAGGCGCGCTGGGGGCGGATCGTGAATATCTCGTCCGTGGTCGGTGCCACCGGCAACCCGGGGCAGGGCAACTACGCCGCCGCCAAGGCGGGCATGGTGGGCATGTCCAAGTCGCTGGCCTACGAGGTCGCGAGCCGCGGCATCACGGTAAACGCCGTGGCCCCCGGTTTCATCGAAACCGCGATGACCGACAAACTGACCGAAGATCAGAAATCCGCCATCCTGACACAGATTCCCACCGGTCGCATGGGCACCCCCGAAGAGATCGCGGCGGCGGTGCTTTATCTTGCCAGCCCCGAGGCCGCTTATGTCACCGGAACCACGCTGCATGTGAACGGCGGCATGGCAATGCTCTGATTTCATGGGGGAAAGCGGCACCGTGCAGGTGCAGAAACCGCTGAAAACGCGGAGGTTTTCCCATGCAGGTCTTTGTATTGAAAGCGTTTGCCATCCCTGTCCCATGTGCTATAGCGGCGCAGGTTTTGGACCAGCCCCGTCACGGGGCACCTTCGGTCTTTCGCGGCTCAAGCGGGACGCAAACCGACGCCCGCAAGGGCAAGATCAATTCCGCCCGGGCGAGGGCTAACCCGGCCACCGCGCCGACGAAACTGTGAGGAAGAAAACATGAGCGACGTCGCAGATCGCGTTAAGAAAATTGTTGTCGAGCACCTTGGTGTGGAAGAAGACAAGGTCGTCGAGAATGCGTCCTTCATCGACGATCTGGGCGCAGACAGCCTCGACACGGTCGAGCTGGTCATGGCCTTCGAGGAAGAGTTCGGCATCGAGATCCCGGACGATGCAGCCGAAACCATCCAGACCTTCGGCGACGCGGTGAAGTTCATCAAAGAAGCGCAGTAAACACTGCGACCTTCGGATTTCTCGGAAAACGCGCTCTGGCTCAGGGCGCGTTTTTCATTTGGGTGTTTGGGTCGAAATTCGCGCTGATTTGAGTAGCTGCCAGAGTTCGGCTACGCGGACGAACCAGCCGTTCGAAACAGCTAGCCTAATTTCGGTTCTGGTCGCCGAACATCAATCGGTTACGAGTTCACCGCTTCCGCCGGACCTTTCTGGCATATCGCGAAACTTGGGTAGGTCGTCCTGCAGTGAAAGCACACGTTCGCTGTAATTGATGTGCATGGTTGGACGGAAACTGAAGTCTGCTAACACGCCTCCAAAAATATCATAGTACCGCCCTTTAGGGACGAACGTACACACAGCCCCACCACATACCTGGCAGCTGAATTTCCCGCCTTCAGAATGACCAGTGATTGAAAAGCGGTGTAACTTCTCAGATCCGCTGAGAAACCTTACCCTATCTTCCGGCCATAAAATGCAGGCGGTGACCGGTTGCCCCGACCATCGTCGGCAACTCGTGCAATGGCAATAGCACTGGATCGCCGGATCGCCATCGGCGACGAGTTTGACGTGCCCGCAATAGCAGCTCGCATGATGTCTCATAACCAAGAGCTCCTAGTTTCTCTATTTCTTAAGGAAAATCCTAGCAGACATTTCTGCATTGCGCAGCATGAGTCAAAATGGACTCAGTCCCGACCTTCGCCGCATCGCAACACCCCATGCTAATAGCAGGGCGTGCAACGGATCAGACCGTCTTCTCCGCCCGCTTCGCCGCATCCCAAAGTGCGTCCATTTCCACCAGATCGCTTTGCGCAGGCGTCCTGCCCCGCTCGGCCAGCGCCGTTTCGATGCTTTCGAACCGGCGGGTGAACTTGGCGTTTGCGGCGCGCAGGGCGGCTTCGGGATCAAGACCCATGTGGCGGCCGAGGTTGACCATCACGAAGAGCAGGTCTCCGAATTCCTCGAACCGCTCGGCCTCGTCCTGCACCTCGCGCAGTTCCTGTGCCTCTTCGACGATTTTGTCCAACACCTCGTCCGTCGAGGGCCAGTCGAACCCCACCCGCGCGGCGCGGTTTTGCAGTTTCAGCGCGCGGGTCAGCGCAGGCAGGCCCCTTGCCACACCGTCGAGCACGCCGCGCTGCGCCTGGCCCGCACGTTCGGCGGCCTTGATCTGTTCCCAATCCTGCACCTGCTGGTCTGCGGATTTGTCCCGGCTCTCGTCTCCGAACACATGCGGGTGCCGGGCGACCATCTTGTCGCTGATCGCATTGGCCACGTCGTCGAAGCTGAACATCCCGGCCTCTTCGGCCATCTGGGTGTGGTAGACCGACTGCAACAAGAGATCGCCCAATTCGCCCTTCAACTCGCCCCAGGCCTCGCGCTCGATGGCATCGGCGACCTCGTAGGCTTCCTCAATCGTGTAGGGCGCGATGGAGGTGAAATCCTGTTCGATGTCCCAGGGGCAGCCGGTTTCGGGATCGCGCAGGCGGCGCATGATTTCGAGCAATCTGGGCATCCCGCCCTCGGGATCGTGGATCAGGTCATCTGTCATTGCGGGTCTCCGTCGTTCGGGCTTAGATGCGGGAGGAACGGCAGGGAGTCCAGACATGGCCATCATCAACCGGATCGGGGAGTTTGCCCACGACATGACGGCGTGGCGGCGGCATTTGCACATGCATCCCGAACTGAGCCTCGATTGCCATGACACGGCGGCCTTTGTCGTCGCACGGTTGAAAGAGTTTGGTGTTGACGAGATTCACGAGGGCATCGCGCAATCCGGTGTGGTGGCGCTGATCCACGGCCAAGGGGACGGCCCTGTGACCGGCCTGCGCGCCGATATGGATGCGCTGCCGATCGAGGAAACCACGGGGGTCGATTATGCCTCGACCATTCCGGGCAAGATGCACGCCTGCGGCCATGACGGGCATACGACCATGCTTTTGGGCGCGGCGCGCTATCTTGCCGAGACACGCAAATTCAGGGGCACCGCTGCGCTGATCTTCCAACCGGCCGAGGAAACGGTGGGCGGCGCGCGGATCATGGTCGAAGAAGGCATCATGGACCGCTTCGGCATCGAAGAGGTCTACGCCCTGCACACCGATCCCTTCACCGAGGCGGGTGTGTTCAACACCTGTCCTGGTCCGATCATGGCGGCGGTGGATGATTTCGAGATCACGATCACCGGCAAGGGTGGGCACGGGGCGTTTCCGCATACGACGCTCGATCCGGTGCCCTGCGGTCTGGCCATCGGGCAGGCGCTGCAAACCATCCCGTCGCGCAACGCCGATCCGCGCCTGCCACTGGTCGTGTCGCTGACCATCGTACAGACCGGCAGCGCCACTAACGTGATCCCCGAAACCATGCGGCTGGCGGGCACCGTGCGCAGCTTCGACGCGGATTTGCGCGACATGGTCGAACGCCGCTTTGCCGAGATCGTCGCGGGGCAGGCGGCGAGCTACGGCGTGACCGCCAAACTCGATTACATCCGCAACTATCCGGCTACGATCAACCATGCCGACCAGACCGCGTTCGCCGTGAAAGTGGCATCCGAAATTGCCGGGGCCACCAATGTCATCAGCGACCGAAGCCCCGAAATGGGGGCCGAGGATTTCTCCTACATGCTGGAGGCGCGCCCCGGCAGTTACCTGATGTTGGGGCAGGGGATCGGGCCGTCCTGCCATCACCCCGCGTTCAACTTCAACGACGATGTCGCCCCCATCGGGGCGTCGTTCTTCGCGCGCCTCATCGAAACCCGACACGGAGTGTAAGCCATGGCCCTCGAAGACGCGAAAACCCAGATCGACCACGCCTTCACCCGCGACGACCTGAAGGGTGCCAGTTTCGAAAACGCCTTCGCCGGGGCCACGTCTTTCCTGCGCCGGAAATACACCAAGGACCTGAGCAATGTGGATATCGCCATCACCGGCGTGCCCTTCGATCAGGCGGTGACGCACCGCACCGGCACACGCTTCGGCCCTCGCGCGATCCGCGAGGCGTCGAGCCTGCAACCTTATGACAAGCCCTATGGCTGGGATTACAATGTGCTCGAGGAATTCGCTATTGCGGATTATGGCGATCTGGCCTTCGACTATGCCAAAACGTCCGAATTCCCCGAAACGCTGAAAAACCACATCGCGGGGATTCTTGCGCAGGATACCGCGACCGTCACGCTGGGCGGCGACCACTTCATCACCCTGCCGATCCTGGAGGCTTACGCCGAGAAATACGGCCCCCTGAGCTTGCTGCAATTCGACGCCCATACCGACACTTGGGCCGATGACGACATGGATCGGATCGACCACGGAACCTTCCTCTACAAGGCGGTCAAGCTGGGTCTGGTCGACCCGAGCCGGTCCGTGCAGGTCGGCATCCGTACCGACAACCCCGACACGCTGGGCTTCAACATCATCGACGCCCGCGACATGCACCGCATGGGCCCCGAAGCGGTGGCCGAGCAAATCTGTGAGATTCTCAAGGATTACCCGACATACCTCACCTTCGACATCGACTGCCTTGATCCCGCCTTTGCGCCCGGCACGGGAACGCCCGTCTGGGGTGGCCCGTCAAGTGCCGACATGGCGGTCATCCTGCGGAATATCGCCGGGATCGAGTTGATGGGCGGTGATGTGGTTGAAGTCAGCCCGCCATTCGATACATCGGGGGCGACGGCGATTGCGGGAGCCCATGTCGCGACGGAGATTCTGTCGCTCTGGGGATGGACCCGCCGCGCCTGAAGTTCAGTGTGATTGAACACCGGGCACGTGCCCCATCGAGGCAAGGACAAGGACGTCGTGAAAGTGATATTCTGGGCGCTGGTACTGATTGTTTTGGGAGGGCTTGCCTGGATCAGGTTCGCACCCTCCGATCCGGCGGTCTGGCATGTCGACCCGAAAGTGACCTCGGATCAGGACCTGGCGGGCGGTGTCCGGCGGCGCATCCCGGCCGAAGACGGCACCTTCGCCGAACTGGACCGCATCATCCTCGCCACCCCGCGCACCGAGGTGCTGGCCGGCAGCGTGGAAGAGGGCAAGGTCACCTACATCACCCGCTCGCAATGGATGGGGTTCCCGGACTACACCACGGTGATGAAGAACGAAGACGTGCTGGAGCTTTTTGCCCGCCTGCGGTTCGGCCAATCCGACATGGGGGTAAACAAGGCCCGTGTGGATGGGTGGCTGGAGCGGTTGGGCCGCTGAGGCTTAGAATTGCAGGCCGAGGAAAATAACGGCCAAGGGCACCGGCGATACGGCAAGGATGATCGTCACGAATGTCGACAGCGGCGTGAATATCCCGCTCAGCCCGGCAATCATCATGATGCCGCCCCCTCCGCCGATGAAGGAGTTGCCTGGCGTGTTCACGGCGACTGCCAACGCGACGTAGCGGTACGTCAAAGCGCGTTGAAGCACGCGTTTCGACTGTCCCTCCAGCAGCATCGCGAGCCGCTCGTCTTTCGACAACGGGGCTGCGCGCGCCACCAAATCAGCCGCACGGCGCATGCGCAGGACGCGCAAAACCTGTTCCAACGCGGTGATCGGCAGGAACCGCCCGACCGTGAACGCCAGCATCATCGCGGCTACGGTGCAGACGTAAATCAGCGGTGCAATCGCCGCCCCGAAACCGGCAAGCAGCGCAATTCCGATTTCTGCACCCGGAACGAACGGAATGGCAAGCAGCCCAACATAGGCCACAGCGCCGATCATGATCGCTTGGTGGACCTGCTGCTCGTTGTCGGGCCGAATCTGAAGGTCCAGCGCGTCTCGGATCATGTGCACGCCCCACGTGGCAAGCGCGACGACACTGATGAGTATACCGATCTTGATCACAAGGCCGGGAAACGTCAGCCTTTCAGTCGTCATGGGCGGGGCTCACCCAGATACCGTGTCCAACAGTGTTGGCTTTCCGGCAACGCGGATCCTGATTTGATTGGTCCAGTACCAGCGCCGCGTCGTCCAGGTCACGTCGATCGACACGTCGTCATTCGTGATCGTGCCATACCAAACCACGGTATGTGGGGCATCGGGACAGATCGCTGTTGTCGTGAAGTGAATGACCCCGTCGATTTCCTTGGTCTGGTAGTCGGACCAACCAAAGCTGCAATAGTCCTCGCAATCGGTCGACTGGAACGTTCCGTTGCGAAAGATGATGTCATCCTCTAGCTCCGCACCACTCGACAGGTCTTCACCCCGAATTCGGAACGCCATGCCATCCAGCGCGCCAGTCGCGGCCCAATCCCCCTCTGGCACGGCGAGGTCGGGGATGTCCTCGTTCATCACCGAAAGCGTCGCAGCACCTGTTCCAATGGTCGCGGCTGCAAGTGCAACGATCTGCAAAATCTGAGGCATGAACGTTTCCCTCTCCGGGAAAAATACAAATGAACTTAATACAGCAAGTATGGATCAATTGACGCAGCGTACAAGATAAATCACGAGGCAGGGGCAGGCATCGCAAGAAACTGGAACCAACTGCCGATACATTTATCTTTCTTGGCGGGCGGCATTGGTCGGTAATTTTCCTTTCCGGCGCGGCGCACGCGGTGCAGTCCCTCGTGATCTGAAATCAAGCAAGTATCACGGCGACAAAAGCCCGGACACGGAGTTTCCTCTCACCCATGCTGCATCCAGAGCCTCTTCACCCCCACATATCGTCCTTGACCCCCCCCAGCACTTCCAGCAAACCCTGCGCATGATCCCCGAAGACCGCCTGCACCAGATCACGTCGCGTTTCGAATACCTTGAGGCACAGATGGCCGCAGGGTCCGGCAATATTGCGGCATTGGGCAAGGAGTATTCCGATCTCAAGCCCGTGGTGGAGCAGATCGCGGAATGGAAGCGGGTCCGCGCAGATATCGCCGAGGCCGAGGCGATGCTCGACGATCCCGAGATGCGGGAACTGGCGCAGGAGGAATTGCCCGATCTCAAGGCCCGCCTGCCCGAGGTGGAACACGCGCTGCAACTGGCGCTGCTTCCGCGCGACACCGCCGATGCGCGGCCCGCGATCCTCGAAATCCGTCCGGGCACCGGTGGGGAAGAGGCGGCGCTTTTTGCCGGCGATCTCTTGCGCATGTACCAGCGCTATGCCGAAGCGCGCGGCTGGCGGGTCGAGATCCTCGAACAGCAGGCGACCGAGATCGGCGGCATCAAGGAAGTTGTCGCGCGGATCAGCGGCGACAGCGTGTTCGCGCGGCTCAAGTACGAATCCGGTGTGCACCGGGTACAACGCGTGCCCGAAACCGAAAGCGGCGGGCGAATCCACACCTCCGCCGCCACCGTCGCTGTTCTGCCCGAGGCCGAGGACGTCGACATCGACATCAACCCCAATGACCTGCGGATCGACACGATGCGCAGTTCCGGGGCAGGTGGCCAGCACGTCAACACCACGGATTCGGCGGTGCGGATCACCCATATTCCCAGCGGCATCGTCGTCACCAGTTCCGAGAAATCCCAGCACCGCAACCGCGAGATCGCGATGCAGGTGTTGCGCACGCGGCTCTTCGACATGGAGCGGCAGAAGGTCGATGCCGAACGCTCTGCGGACCGCAAGTCCCAGGTGGGCAGCGGCGACCGGTCCGAGCGCATTCGCACATACAACTTTCCGCAAGGTCGTCTGACCGACCACCGCATCGGGCTGACGCTCTACAAGCTTGATGCGGTGATGGCGGGCGATCTGGACGAGATCGTCGACGCGCTCACCGCCGATGCGCAGGCCACGATGTTGGCCGAGATGACGTGAGCCACGATCCTGAACAGGCCCTGCGGGACGCACGCCGTCAGCTCGAGGTCGCAGGCTCGCCCAGTCCGGCGCGGGACGCCAGCGCGCTGATGGACCTGGTTCAGGGCGATGCGCCACCCTGGACACCGCTGACCGACGACCAGATGACCCACCTCAATCGCCTGATCCAGCGCCGCGCCCGGCGGGAGCCGATCAGCCACATCATCGGCAAACGCGCCTTCTGGATGCACGAGTTCGAAGTGACGCCGGATGTGCTCGACCCGCGCCCGGACACCGAAACGCTTGTGGAGGCGGCGCTGGCGCAGCCTTTTGGGACGGTGCTGGACCTTGGCACGGGGTCGGGGTGCATCCTGCTGTCGCTGTTGCACGAACGTCCCACAGCCCGCGGTATCGGCACCGATATCTCCGAGGCGGCGCTTGCCGTGGCGCGGCGCAACGCGGACAGAGTCGGAGTGGCGGACCGGGTTGACTGGGTCGTGTCCGATTGGTTTTCCGCCGTCACCGGAACCTTCGACATCATCGTGTCGAACCCGCCCTATATCGCGAAGGCCGAGATGCCCGACCTCGCCCCCGAGCTTGGGTTCGAGCCGCGCGGCGCGCTCACCGATGAGGCGGATGGGCTTACCGCCTATCGTACGATTGCGTCGGGTGCAGCGGACTACCTCGTCCCGGGCGGGCGGCTGCTCGTCGAAATCGGCCCCACGCAGGGGGCGGCGGTGATGGCGCTCTTCACAGCCGCAGGGTTCGCCGATGTGACCATACATCCCGACCTCGATGGCCGCGACCGGGTGGTTTCTGGCGTAATCCTGCCGCAAACCGACCCGTGATCGGCAGAATCCGAAGCATTTTGCGCAAATTATACTTGTAAGCGGCGGTCGGACATGATTACTCAGGGGTATCGCAGCGGTCGAGGCAGGTTTGCACCCCTCTCGCGCGGTCGTTAAGCCCACACATGGATGCAATTGCACAGGACCCGCGCACAAAGCGCACACAGCAATCGCAAAAACAGCTGAAAGAAGGCTGGAAAGTTACAGATGCGTTCTTCAAACAAACGTTCGCGGAACAAGAACAACCGCAACCGCCCGAATTCCGTCGGCAATGTCGTCAACCGTGTGTTCGACAGCTCCGGCCCCGAAGGTAAGGTGCGCGGCACGCCGCAACAGATCATCGACAAGTACAACCAACTCGCGCGCGACGCTCAGCTGAGCAATGACCGCGTGAACGCCGAGAACTTCCAGCAGCATGCGGAACATTACATGCGCCTGCTGAGCGAAGCACAGCGCGAACAGGACGCCCGCCGCGAACAGCAGGAGCGGGAGAACCGCGAACGCCAGCAGCAGCGGGATGCGGATCGCGGCAACCGGTCCGACAACGACCAGCAGCAGAACAACCAGCAGTCCCAGAACAACGATCCGGCCAACGCGCCGCAGCCCGATGTGATGGCCACATCCGGCGATGACAATTCGGACAGCGGTCTGGTGGAAACGCCCGAGGCCAAGGCCGAAGACAAGCCGAAAAAGCCCCGCGCGCCGCGCAAGCCGCGCAAGAAGCCGGAACCACAGGCTGACGCCACACCCGAAACAAAAACGCCCGACGCGGCTGAGTAACTCCGGCATCCGTGCAGGCGGCGGACTGCGTCAGGCCAACCGCCGCGCCAGGGCGCAGAACGCCTCGATCGACACGCGTTCGGCGCGTTCGGTCGGCGGGATTCCCACCGCGTTCAGGTGATCCTCGATATCCGGCGCCAGCCCCTTGAGCGACGCGCGCAGCATCTTGCGGCGCTGGTTGAACCCGGCGGCCACCACACGCTCCAACACTTTCGGATCGGCCTCGAACCGAGGCGCGGGCAGGGCGTGCAGATGTACTACGGCTGAACTCACCTTCGGCGGCGGGCTAAACGCTTCGGGCGGCAGATGCATCGCGATATGGACATCGCAGCGCCATTGTGCCAGCACCGCCAGGCGGCCATAGGCCTTGTCGCCGGGTTTCGCGACGATCCGCTGCGCCACCTCTTTCTGGAACATCAGCGTGAGGCTTGTCCAAACCGGCGGCCACGCATCCGGCGTCAGCCAGCGCACCAGCAATTCGGTGCCAACATTGTAGGGCAGGTTGGCGCAGATCGCGATGGGCGGTGTCAGCCGGTCCAGCGGGTTGATCGCAAGCGCATCACCCTCCACCACGTCCAACCGTCCGGGATACGCCGCCGCGATCTCGGCCAGCGCGGGCAGGCAGCGGGCGTCCTTTTCGACCGCCAGCACCTTGCGCGCGCCTTCGGCCAAGAGCCCTCGCGTCAGGCCACCGGGGCCGGGGCCCACTTCGAGCACATCCATCCCGGTCAGGTCGCCGGCCTGTCGGGCGATCTTAGCGGTCAGGTTGAGATCCAGCAGAAAGTTCTGACCCAGCGCTTTTTTCGCGCTCAGACCATGGGTCGCGATCACCTCGCGCAGCGCGGGAAGGGCATCAATCGCGGCCATACGACCCTCGGGACACCGGGCGCGTGCCCTGCTTCTTCTTTTTCCAAATATGCAAATTCTGTCCCATCCAACCGAGTTGCCGTCAGGATGCCGCGTTCGCAAGCCGCCACGCCATGCGCAACGCCTCGATGGTGGAGGTCGGATTCGCCTGCCCGGTGCCCGCGATGTCGAAGGCGGTGCCGTGATCAGGAGAGGTACGGATGATGGGCAGGCCCAGCGTCACGTTCACACCCCGGTCGAAATCCAGCGTCTTGATCGGGATCAGTGCCTGATCGTGATACATGCAGATCGCGGCGTCATAGCCCCTGCGCGCGGCGGCGTGGAACATCGTATCCGCCGACAGCGGCCCGATCAGGTCGATGCCCTCGGCCCGCAGCCGATCCAGCACCGGCGCAATCACGTCAATCTCTTCGCGCCCCATGCGCCCGCCTTCACCCGCGTGCGGGTTCAGCCCGGCCACCGCCAGCCTTGGCGCGACGATCCCGAATTGGGTCCGCATGGCGGTGTGAGTTATGCGGATGCGGGTTTCCAGAAGCTCGGGCGTCAGTGCCAGCTTCACCTCGTTCAAAGGGATGTGGATCGTTACCGGGACCACGCGCAGTTCGGGTCCCGCCAACATCATCACCACGTCGGTCGTATCGCAGAGATGGGCGAGGAATTCGGTATGGCCCGGAAAGCCGAAGCCCGCGCCCTCTTGCAGGGCCTGCTTGTGGATCGGCAGCGTACAGATGCCACCCGCCTTGCCACTGGCGGCCAGCGCCACCGCGCGCTCGATGACGGCGATGACGCCCTTGGCTTGCGCGGGCTGCGCGTGACCGGGCGTGCGGGCGCCGTCGAACCGATGCGGCAGCACCGGCAGCGCGCCGGGATGCGCCGGGACCTCGTCCGGGGCCGCGATCTCGACCCAGTCGGTGCCCTCGGGCAGATGTGCCGGATCCCCGATCAGGAAAAACGGCACCTCACCGCGCAGCGCCTGCCAGGCCATCCCGGCCAGCTCGGGTCCGATCCCGGCTGGCTCCCCGATGGTCAGGGCAATCGGCGCTGCGCTCATTGCGTGACGATGCGGGCGTCGGCGCGCAGTTGCGACAGGTAGCTTTCCGCCAGCGAGTTGAGACGCTGGTTGCGCAGACCCAGGGCGAACTGGTCGCGGTCCACGTCCTCGTTCATCTCGGCCGTGCGTCCGCAGAGCATCAGGAACACGAGCGTCTGCCCATTGGACCGCGTCAGCGCCGTGGACACCTCACCGGGGTCGAGTTTCGACAGCTCGAAGGCGATATCGGTGGGAATATCCGAGGGCGGCAGCGCCTGACGTTCCAGCACTTCGGCCGGTTGGCCCTGCGCCACAGCGTAAAGGTCGTCGCAGCGATCCACCTTGCTGGCCAGAACCCGCGCCTGTGCCAACGTCGCGTCGGACCGGCCGCCGGGCATATAGTAGGCGGCGTATTCGATGGCAGAATAGGTCGGCGCGGTGTAGCCGGCCTCTTCGATATCGCGCAGTTGGAACAGCGCGATGGCGTTCGGGATCGGGATCGGATCGGTCACTTCCCCCGGTGCCAGGGCCAGCACCAGCGGGCGCAGAACCGGCGGCAGATCATCGAGGTTCTGCCACGGCAAGCGGCCCCCGGCACCGCGCGTGGCGGTTGCCGAAAATTGCCGCGCCTGTGCCGAAAACTCCGCTTCGGAGGTGATCTGACTGATCCGCTCGGCGCGGGCGCGCACGGCGTCGGCCTGCGGCGGCGGGGCGGGCATGATGATTTCAGACAACAGGACCCGCACGGACGAGCCACCAGAGGCACCGAGTGCGCGGTCGACTTCGGCCTCGGACAGGTTCACGCGTCCGGCAAAGCGGGCCTGCACCAGCAGACGCCAGCTCAGTCCGGCGCGCACGAAGTCGCGGAAGGTCTGCGCCGACACGCCGTTGCCCTCGAGCGCCTGAATGAATTCCTCGCGGCTCAGATTCGCGCGTCCGGCGAATTCGGTCATGCCGTCCAACACTTCCTCTTCTGACGGCACGATGCCCGCCGCTTCGGCGGCCTGAATGCGCAGCCGGTCGTCGATCAGTTGTTCCCGCGCCAGCTCCTGCGCGTTGCCGGGCGCACGCAGAACGGTCAGCATCCGCGCGCGCTGATCCAGTTCATAAGCGGTCACCACGCTGTCATTGATCTTGATGACGGGCGCAAAAAGGTTCTGGGCCTCGGCGGTGACCGGCCCGAGGGCCAGCGTCACTCCGAGAGCCAGAGCGCTGAGTTTGCGGATGGACGTGTTCAGTAACTGCATGAACGGCGGTACTCCTTGCCACTGCCGCCGGTGCTGAAGCCAGTCAGCGCGACGGTCAGGCCGAAATCGGTTGATGGTTCAAGGTTAGTGGAAGAGGCAAAGCTGCGCGAGACCGAAAAGTCCACCGCGACACATTCGTTGCGGTATTCCGCGCCGACACCCGCCGTCAGGAACTGGCCTTCGGCGATGTCATAGCGGGTGTTGCCGGTGGCGGTCCAGTTGCGGTCGATATTGTAGCGCCCGTTGACCCGCCATTGCGATTGCGCGTCGTCGCGATCCTCTAGCGGATCGGTGGTGAGCAGGATGTAGGACGCGCCCAGCGTGTATGCGTCGCCCGACAGATTCGCCCGCATCTCGGCCTTGGTGAAGCGGGTCTGCTCGATGTCGTAAAGCCCGCGCGCCAGAAGCTGGATCCCGTTTTCGTGTGCAAACTGCCCAGCCACGAGCCAATCCGAGGCTTTGCTGTCCATACCCGAAGAGCGCGAGAAGTCACTGTCGAATTCGTCCCGCCAGACCCGTCCCACGGTCAGCGCCGCGCGCCAGCCTTCGGGATCGTCCCGCATCCAGCGCAGACCGGCCGCGCCGATCAGGCCCCGTTCGCGCCGGTCGGGGGCCGGAAAGCGCGACAGGGACAACAGGTTGCCTTCGTCGAATTCGACCCGCGTGCTTTCGTCATTCGGCACGCCCGAGCGCTCGCCGCCGATCCAGCCCAACTGCGCGACCGGTTCGACCATCACCCGCGCCCCGTTGGCGGCCGTCTTGACCAGCGGCCAGCGCAGTTCCACAGACGCCGCAGGCGTGACTTCGGTATAGTCGCCTTCGGCTGCCGCGTCCTGATCGACGAGGAACCGGTCGATCCAGAGCTGCGTGATCGCTCCGGCGCGCACGCCGCCGGGTAGGGTCCAGCGGTCGCGCCAGCTCAGGTCCAGATTGGCCCGCGCGACATCGCGCCCGTCGACCACGCTGTCGGCATCCGAGCCGTCGATATCGGTGTCCGAATAGCGGTAATGCCCGTGCGTCTGGAAGCCGAGCCGCACCTCGCCGCCCAGACGGGTCGGAAAGAAGCGCCGATTGTAGCGCAGGTCGCCGATGATGGTCGGTTGGGTTGCGTTGTTTTCACCATCGGTGAGGCTTTCGTAGTGGATCGCACCCACCGAGAAGAACGTATCCCGCGTGGTCCGTGACAGGGTGATTGCGCTGTCCAGCCGATCTTTCTTGAAGTCGCTGTTATAGTCGTTGAGGTAGGATTCGTCCGTCACCGCCTCGATATCGAAGGACAGGCGAAAGTCTCGGGGCAACCGGAAGACACCTTCGGCAAAGAGCAAACCGCGCACCTCGGGTTCAAGAGAATCGCGGCTGATCGCGCCGTTGACGGTGATGTCGCCGGTGCGGAATGCTTGCCGGTAACGCAGTTCCAGCGTCCGCGTGATCGGCGAAACGTATGGAGTCAGTGTCAGGTCGGCGTGGTCGCCGATGGGGATGAAGTAGGGCAGCTTGATTCCGAAGCCCAGAAGCGATGAGGTTTTCAGTTCCGGGATCAGAAACCCGCGTGCCCGTTCCAGCGTGGGATCGGGCAGGCGCATCCGGGGAATGTAGAACACTGGCACGTCGAGGATGCGGAGCTGCGCATTGTTGAAGTAGATCTGCCGCTCCTCCGCATCGTGTACGACCCGGCTGGCGCGGATCGACCAGAGCGGTGGGCCCTCGCTGCCGCAGACCTGGCAGGATGTGGCGGCGACCTGGCTCATCGCGGTGTAGCGCCCCTCCACCCGCGCCGCCCGGGCCGAAGCGATCTGCAACTGCTCGTCCAGAACGAACCGCGCGCTTTCCAGCAAGCCGTTCTCGAAACCCTGGTCCAGTTCCGCCTGCGTCGCGGTCAGCACGTCGCCATTGGGTTGAGTGATGCGGATCGGCCCCTGGATGTCGAGCGTGTTGTTGCGCCGATCGTAGACGATCGTCGCCGCTGTCAGACGTGTGCCTTGATGGAGCGCTTCGACATTGCCGGTGGCCACGAGCGTGTCGCCGCCTTCCTGCACGAGAATCTGATCGGCAAGCAGCACCACGTCGCCCGATTGCGCACGAGGCGCGTGAGGAACCAGCATCAGCGCCAGAAGGCAAAGAAGAACGCGCCGCAGCATCATCCGTCCTCCCGGTGCAGGATGAGTCCGAGCGCCAGAAGCACCGAGGCCGCAGGCGGGGCCCAGGCTGCGGCCAGGGGATTGAGCTGGCCGTTCTCACCCAGAATCTGCGCGAAGTTTCGCACGTAATACAATGAAAACCCCAGAAGAACGGCAGAGAGAACCGCGACGCCCGTGCCACCCATGCGACTGTGCCGCATGGTAAAGGCCGCGCCGATCAGCACCATCGAGATCAAGAAAACCGGCCGCGCCAGTTCCATCTGCAACCAGACGGCATGCCGACGGGCCGAGAAACCGGCGTCCTCGAGATCGGTGATGAAGCCCTGCAACTCCCAGACCGAAATGGCGGATGGTCGCCCAAAGCGGTCCCGGATGCTCTCTTCGGTCAGGGTCGATGACACCGTCAGTTCATCGTATAGCACCGCGTTGGTTTCGGGATTCACCCCCGCGGTCAGGGGCCAGACCTTGGCCTCGCGCAGCAACCACGCGCCGTTCTCAAGCTCGGCCTCGGCCGCCTCGATCCGGCGCACCGGGCCGCCGCCCTCGGCATAGGCCACGAACATCACGTCATAGAGCACGGTCCCGTTCGGATTGGCGCGCGCCGCCCGGATCACCGTTTGCCCGCGCGGATCCGACTGGCGCAACCACAGCCCTTCGGCCCCGATGGACAGCGCCGAGGTGCCGCCGCTGCGATAGGTCTCGCGCAGATCGGAATAGGCCTTGGACGTCGCCGCCACGATCGGGTTCCCCATGGCCACCGTCAGCCCGCCGATGACGGCCGCCACCACCAGCGGCCCGACCAGCGCCGTCAGGCCCGACCGTCCCGCCGCCCGCGCCACGACGAGCTCCGAGGACCGCGCCAGCGCCACGAACAACGCGATCGACGACAGGATCATCACCAGCGGCAGGATTTGATACATGCCTTCCGGCGTGTTCAGCAGCGTGAGCTTCATCACCTCGCCGAAACTGACCGAGCTGTCGAAGCGGCGGATTTGCTCGACCAGATCGAGCAGCATCTGGAACAGGAAGAACACGCCGAAAATCGCCAGAAATGTCCAGAAAAACCGGCGCGCGAAGTAGAGGTGAAGCGTCATGCCGGCACCTCTGCATTGGACCCGCGTCGGAACGGGCGGGCGGCAAGGTGCAGCATCCCTACCGCCAAGGCCAATCCGACGACCGACGGCAGATAGACCAGCGGCCAGAGCGCCACGTTTTCGCGCGTCGGATCCGTAACCGCGCTTTCGACCAGCTTCACCACCACCAGCAGAAAGATCGCCACGACGATCTGACGCCCGACGCCGAAACGGCTGAACCTGCCGGTCATCAGGGTCGCGAACCCGATCAGCGCCGACACCAGCGCCAGAAGCGCCTGTTGGAACCGTCCGTGCAATTCCTCGCTGATCCGTGCCAGAGGCACGTCGACCTGCTGGGCCATCTCGGCGGGTCGGGTTATCATGTCCCACGTCGCCAAGTGGCTGGGCCGCAGGTTCAGGTTCTGGTTCTGCACGATCATGTTGCTGATATCGTAAGTGAAATCCTGAAAGATCGTGGTTGACAGCGTGCGCGTGTCGGTCCGCAGGGTCTGCGCCAGTCCGCTGACCATCACCAGCCGCGGCCCCCCATCAGCCTGCACCACATAGGCGCGCTCGGCGGTATAGGTTATCTCGCGATCCTCGCGCCGCCGGTCCGACAGGTAGACGTCGCGCAATTCGCCGTCCTGCGTGATCTCGCGGATAAAGAAGGTGACACCGGGTCCGGGATGCAGGAACGTGCCCTCGCGCAGCAACCGCGCGCTGACCGAGCCCGAAATCTCGACCTCGCGCTCCTTGAGCTGCGCGGTGGAGGCGGGGACCAGAAAGTGGGTCAGCGCCGACATCATCACCGCCACGATTACACCGAACAGCAACACCGGTCGCGCCAGCCGCCACGGGCTGTAGCCCGTGGCCTGCACCACGGTCAGTTCCGAGTCGCCCATCAGCCGATTGGTGACATAGACCGCCGCCGCGAAGGACGCCATCGGCAGCACCAACGCAATCACGCCCGGCAGGCTCAGCGCGCTGAATTCGAGGAACACGCCCGCTGAATGGCCGTCGGCGATCAGCCGGTCGAACAGCACGACCGCGCGGTTCACCCAGTAGACCGCGACGAGCACGAGTGCGAAGAACCCAAAGAGGACCATGAGTTGCGACAGCATGTATCTGTCGAATCTTGGCACAGCTTACCCCTTCGCACGACATGGAGTGGGCCAGCATGGCCCCTTCCCCTAGGGTTTGCGGGAAAACCCGCCTCTGGTCAACCGCGCGCACGGGCGCTACCCCTATATCCAGACACTCAGATGGAGCAGAACATGGCGGAACTTCGCGCACTCACCTTCGTGCCGGTCGATACCGACGCATTGACGACGGCCCAAGGCCGGATCGCGGTCTTCGTCACACCGGATCTCAAGCTAAGCGCGGGGGCGCGGCGGCTCAATCGGCTGACCAAAGGCGCGCTCGCCCGCGCCACCGCGTCCGAGGCGTGGGACAAGCTGTCCGAGGGCAAGGTGATGACAATCGCATGGCCCGCAGGCTTGGAGGCCGAGGCGGTGGATATGGTCAAACTGCCCCGCCGCCCGAGCCATGAGCTTGCGCGCAAGGCGGGTGCCGCGCTGGCGGTGGCCGCAGGCAGCGCGCCCATGACCGTGCTGGTCGAAGGCACGAACCGGCCCGAGGAGATCGCGCTTGGCGTCGCGCTGCGCGGTTACGGCTTCGACGATCACAAAACCAAGAAGGACGACCCCCGGGGTGCCGCCACGTTCATGTGTGCCAAGCCGGAAGAGGCCGAGGCCGCCGCGGTCCCGCGCATTGCCGTGGCCGAGGGTGTGCATTTCACCCGTAACCTCGTGAACGAGCCGGCCAATGTTCTCACCACGACCGAATTCGCCAAACGGCTTGAGGCGCTGCGCGATCTCGGGGTCGAGGTCGAGGTGCTGGAAGAGGACAAGCTCGAGAAGCTCGGTATGCGTGCGCTGCTGTGCGTGGGGCAGGGTTCGGCCAGCCCGTCCAAGGTGGTCATCCTGCGCTGGAAAGGCGGGGCCAAGGGCGATGCACCGCTGGCTTTGATCGGCAAAGGGGTCGTGTTCGACACCGGGGGCATTTCCCTCAAACCCGCCGCAGGCATGGAGGACATGACGATGGACATGGGCGGCGCGGGTGTTGTCGCGGGCGTCATGCACGCGGTTGCCAAGCGCAAGGCCAAGGCCAATGTGGTCGGCATGGTGGGGCTTGTGGAAAACATGCCGTCCGGCAACGCGGTGCGTCCCGGCGACGTGGTGGCGTCGATGAAGGGCGACACGATCGAGGTGGTGAACACCGATGCGGAGGGCCGTTTGGTGCTGTGTGACGTCATGTGGCACGCGCAGGAGACCGAAAAACCCGCCGCCATGATCGACCTCGCCACCCTGACGGGCGCCTGCATCGTGGCCTTGGGCTATGAAAAGGCGGCCGTTTATTCCAACGACGAACCGCTTGCGGGCGCGTTCCTCAAGGCGGCTGAGGCCGAGAACGAAGGCGCGTGGCGGATGCCGTTGGGGCAGGCCTATGACGACATGCTCAAATCTCCCGTGGCGGACATGAAGAATGTCGGCGGCCGCCCCGCCGGGTCTGTGACGGCAGCGCAGTTCCTCAAGCGCTTCGTTAAGGATGACATGCCTTGGATCCATCTGGACATCGCCGGGGTCGCGCATGTGAAGACCGATCTCGATCTGTCGCCCAAGGGGGCAACCGGCTGGGGCGTGCGGGCGCTGGACCGGCTGATCGCCGACAAGTTCGAAAAGGCCGAGTGACCTATGGGTGCCGCGTACTTCTACCACCTGACGCAAAAGCCGCTTGAAGCGACCTTGCCCATGCTTCTGGGCAAGGCGCTGGGGGCGGGTTGGCGCGTTGCGGTGCGGGGAACGGACGCGGCGCGGATGGAGTGGCTCGATCAGAAGCTGTGGCTGGGACCGGAGGACGGGTTTCTGCCGCATGGGATCGCCGGTGGGCCGCATGACGCGGCGCAGCCGGTCTTGCTGACGGTTGCGAAAGAGGCGGCGAATGATCCGCAGTGCCTGATGACGGTGGACGGGGCCGATGTCGCGCCGGACGAGGTTCAGACGCTGGAACGGGTCTGCGTGCTCTTCGACGGCAATGATCCGGTGGCGGTTGATGTCGCGCGTGGCCAGTGGCGCAGCCTCACCGGAGCGGGCTGTTCGGCGCAATACTGGTCCGAGGAATCGGGGCGCTGGGAAAAGAAGGCCGAAACCTGATTTTCTGCGGGTTAACAAACGGTTAAACGGTCAGTGCCCTTGACCCATTGTTTCGCGCGCGAAACATTCGGTCCGCTTCGGACCTATCTGCCACCACCCCATTGTGAGCCCTTTCGCTTTCGCCTACGCTTTGCCTTGAACCTGACCTTGAGGGAGGAGAGCAGGCCATGAGCAAGAGCTTCGACATGATCGTGATTGGCGCAGGCCCCGGCGGCTATGTCGCCGCCATCCGTGGCGCGCAGCTTGGGTTGTCAGTGGCGATTGTCGAACGCGAGCATCTTGGCGGCATCTGCCTCAACTGGGGATGTATCCCAACCAAGGCGATGCTGCGCACCTCTGAGGTGTTCCACCTCATGCACCGCGCCAAGGAGTTCGGTCTCAAGGCAGACGGCATCGGCTACGATCTGGACGCCGTCGTCAAACGCTCGCGCGGGATTGCGAAGCAGCTCAATTCGGGCGTCGGGCATCTGCTCAAAAAGAACAAGGTCAACGTGGTCATGGGCGAGGCCACGATCCCCGCCAAAGGCAAGGTGCGGGTCAAGACCGACAAGGGCACCGAAGATCTCAGCTCTAGGAGCATCGTAATCGCCACCGGAGCGCGCGCGCGCGAATTGCCGGGGCTCGAGGCCGATGGCGATCTGGTCTGGACGTATAAACACGCGCTGGTGCCGAAACGGATGCCGAAGAAGCTCCTTGTGATCGGCTCGGGCGCGATCGGGATCGAGTTTGCCAGTTTCTACAACACGCTGGGTGCCGACACGACCGTGGTCGAGGTGATGGACCGCATCCTGCCCGTGGAAGACGCGGAGATCAGCGCGTTCGCAAAGAAACAGTTTGAAAAGCAGGGCATGACGATCCGCGAGAAGGCAATGGTCAAGCAGTTGGATCGCGGCAAGGGCAAGGTGACGGCCCATATCGAGGTGGCGGGCAAGGTCACGAAGGAAGAGTTCGACACGGTGATCTCCGCCGTCGGCATCGTCGGCAACACCGAAGGTCTGGGGCTAGAGGCGTTGGGCGTGAAAGTGGACCGCAGCCATGTCGTGACCGACCCGATGTGCCGGACCGGCGTCGACGGGGTTTACGCCATCGGCGACATCGCGGGCGCGCCTTGGCTGGCGCACAAGGCCAGTCACGAAGGCGTCATGGTGGCCGAACTGATCGCGGGTGGCCATCCGCACGCGGTCGCGCCGGACAGCATCGCGGGCTGCACTTATTGCCAGCCGCAGGTGGCAAGCGTCGGTCTGACCGAGGCGCAGGCGAAAGAGCAGGGCTTTGACTTCAAGGTCGGACGGTTCCCTTTTATCGGCAACGGCAAGGCGATCGCGCTTGGCGAACCCGAGGGGATGATCAAGACGGTGTTCGACGCGAAAACCGGCGCATTGCTGGGCGCGCACATGGTGGGGGCGGAAGTGACCGAGCTGATTCAGGGTTACGTGGTCGGGCGGCAGTTGGAGACGACTGAGGAAGACCTGATGCAGACCGTGTTCCCGCATCCGACCCTGTCGGAAATGATGCACGAAGCGGTCTTGGACGCCTGGGGACGGGCCATTCACTATTAAGCTGGCATTAACCGAATCTTCTTAGCTTGAGATTATTCGTACGAATAATCTCGGGCGTCACCATATTATTCTGGGTGCGGTGAGGAGGGTCGGTCGATTAGACGTGCTGCCCGCCATTCACCTCGATCTCGGTTCCGGTGACATAGCCGCTTTGCCTCGAACACAGGAAATAGATCACATCCGCCACTTCCTGAGGCTGACCAAGCCGCCGCATCGGAAGTTTCTCGACGATCTTGTCGGTGCCTTCGCTCAGGATGCTGGTCTCCACCTCACCGGGTGCGATGGCATTCACCCGAACGCCCAACGGCCCGAAATCATGCGCCATTTCGCGGGTCAGCGCCGCCAGTGCGGCCTTGGAGGTGGCATAGGCAGCCCCGGCAAATGGGTGCACCCGAGCGCCTGCAATGGAGGTGACGTTGACGATGGCGCCTTTGGCCGCCGCAAGTTCATCCTTCAGACCGCGCCCCAGCACGACGGAGGCGAAGAAATTGACGTGAAACACCTTGCCCCAGTCGCGCAGATCGGTGTCGAGCGTGCTCAACCGTTCGCCATTCGGCCCCTTGGGCGAAATCCCCGCATTGTTCACCAAAGCGTCAAGCCGTCCGCCGTCGAGCCGGTCCTTGACGGTGCGCACCGCCTCCATCGTCTGTTGCGGATCGGCAAGATCGACCTGGATGTGATTGCGTTCGCCGCCGGGCCACGGGCAGTTCGGGGAAAACGCCTGCCGCGAACAGCTGATCACACGCCAGCCTTCGGCGGCGAATTTCTTGACGGTGGCATGGCCAATCCCGCGGCTTGCGCCGGTGAGCAGCAGGGTGCGTTGAGGGGTCGTGTCTGACATGGGATCAGCCTAGGGCAAGCGATGCGCCGTTGCGAGGACCAAAGCGTGTCAGTCGCGACTGGCGAAGAAGGCGGCGACTTTCGGCTGGATCCATGCCCAGATTTTCGGCGCGCCGCTGTCGATCTTCGGACCGATGCGGGACGCGAATTTCTCGTAGGTCACATCATAGTCGATCCACGACCCGCCGCCCGAGGCAAGGTTCTGCATCGGTGGCTGCATCCGGTCGATGGATTTGGCGAATTGCGCTTCGGGTGTTTCGTTGGCTTCAAATTCGTCCCAGATGTCGCGGAAGGTCTGCGCCTGATCGTCGGACAGAAGGCCGAAGATGCGGTCTGCGGCGGCTTGCTCCCGGTCGGCTAGGGCGTCGGCATCGTGATCGGCGAAGACCGGTGCGTCGCCCGCGTCGATCTCCACCAGATCATGCAGGAGCAGCATCTTGACGATCTTGCCGGTGTTCAACGGCTGTTCAGCATGTTCGGCCAGAACCAGCGCGTAGAGTGCGATGTGCCAGGAATGTTCCGCGCTGTTTTCCATCCGCGAGCCATCGCAGAGCGTGGTGGCCCGCAGCACGGATTTCAGACGATCCGCTTCGGTCAGGAACGCCATCTGTTGATCTAGCCGGGTCATCTGGCCTCCTTGGTTGCGCGCTTTTGTGCTACGGTATCGTTTAAAGGGAGGCGACCGGCCATGTCATCGAATGTCACAGCCAAGACGGACCAGCCGGTGACGCAGTTTCTCAGCCAGGTGGAGCATCCGGGGCGGCGCGAGGATGCATTTGTTCTCGAGAATTTGTTTCGCGACGTAACCGGGTTCGAGCCGCGCATGTGGGGGGCGTCGTTGGTCGGCTACGGTCAATACCATTATCGCTATGACAGCGGTCGCGAAGGCGATTTCCTGGCGACCGGCTTTTCGCCGCGCAAGGCCAACATGTCGATCTACATCCTGCCCGGCTACACGAATTTCGATCACATCCTGCGCAATCTCGGGCCGCACAAGACCGGCAAGTCGTGCCTTTATGTCGGGCGGTTATCTAAGATCGACCTCGATGTGCTTGCCACGCTGATCCGCGCGGGGCTAGACGACTTGAGCGCGCGCTGGCCTGTCACCGCGACTTGACCGGCCCCGCTTGCGCCAGATGCTCAGCGCCCGAAATTCTCGTCTTTCTTCTGGCCTTCGATCCGGGCGCGGATGAAGGCGCGGGCCTTGCGCTCGGCCATGCGCACGCGGATCGCGGTCAGGAACGCTTCTTCGAGGGTGGTCGACGCGGCGCCAAGCTCGGCCGCGACTTCCATGAAGAAACGGTCATCGTCGAGATGCTTCATCGCCTTGAGCGTGTCGTCGGCGAGCTTTTCCGCCAATTCCTGAACCATCGACATGCGGGATAATCCTAGCGGCTGTTTTCGGTGAGGCGGCGCTTCACATAGGTGGTGACGTGGTCGATCATCGTGTCCATGTGCGGCTCCTTGAAGAAGTGGTCCGCGCCCTCGATCTCGGTATGGGTGACGGTGATGCCCTTCTGCTCGGCCAGCTTGCCCACCAGCGCGGTGGTGTCGGCGGGCGGGGCGACGCGGTCGCCGGTGCCGTTGATGATCAGGCCCGACGACGGGCAGGGGGCGAGGAACGAGAAATCGTACATATTGGCAGGCGGGCTGACCGAGATGAAGCCGGTGATCTCGGGGCGGCGCATCAGAAGCTGCATGCCGATCCACGCGCCGAAGCTGAAGCCCGCGACCCAGCAATGCTTGGAATTGTTGTTCATCGACTGGAGGTAATCGAGCGCGGAGGCCGCGTCGCTCAACTCACCGATGCCTTGGTCGTATTCGCCCTGGCTGCGCCCGACGCCGCGGAAATTGAAGCGCAGCACGGTGAAGCCCATGTTGTAGAAGGCATAGTGCAGGTTGTAGACGACCTTGTTGTTCATCGTGCCGCCGAATTGCGGATGCGGGTGCAGGATGATCGCGATCGGTGCGTCGCTTTCCTTCTGGGGATGGTAGCGGCCTTCGAGGCGGCCTTCGGGTCCGGGAAAAATCACCTCGGGCATGGGCGGTGGTGGCTCCTGATTGGGCTCTGGTGTGGCTGCGCGGTAAACTTGACAGCTTCACTCAGGCTTCTTAGAATGGTTCTAAATCGGGTTATTCCCCGAAATGGTTACACGCACATAGGCAATTGCCCCTGCAAGGTCAATTGTGTCGCAGGGGCGTTTGGGAGGCGACCATGAAACTGAGCACGAAAGGTCGGTACGCGATGGTCGCCCTGGCGGATATTGCTTTGCAGCCGAAGGACACGCTGGTGACCCTTGGCGACATCGCGCAGCGGCAGGATATTTCGCTGCCCTATCTTGAGCAGTTGTTCGTCAAGCTGCGGCGCGGCGGTCTCGTGGCGTCGGTGCGGGGTCCGGGCGGCGGCTACCGCCTGGCCAAACCTGCCAGCGAGATCCGTGTCGTTGACGTGCTGGCGGCGGTGGATGAAACCGTGGACGCGATGCACAAGGGGGCGGGGGCGTCGGGGGGGCTGTCCGGAAGCCGTGCGCAATCCATGACGAACCGGTTGTGGGAAGGCCTGTCGGCGCATGTTTACGTGTTCCTGCACCAAACCCGGTTGTCGGACGTGGTGGGCAATTCGCTGGCGCCCTGTCCGGCGGTTCCGAACCTATTTGCCGTTGTAGACGAGGGATGATGATGTCGCATCGGCTGCGCCGATCCGAAGGGGTGGGGGCTCTGCCCCCGACGCGCTTTGCGCGTCCCCCCCGCGGTATTTGGAGCCCAAAGAAACCGGGAGCGAATTGAGTGGCGCGCGTCTATCTCGATTACAATGCCACCGTGCCTCTGCGCGCCGAGGCCCGCGATGCGATGATTGCTGCGATGGATGTGGTGGGCAATCCCAGCTCGGTTCACGCCGAGGGGCGTGCGGCGAAGGGGGTGATCGAACGGGCGCGGGCGCAGGTGGCTACGGCCTTTGGTGCGGATGGCGCGGATGTGGTGTTCCTGTCGGGTGCGACCGAGGCGGCGGCGCTGGCCTGTGCGGGGCGCGGGTTGTTCGGGTCCGAGATCGAGCATGACGCGGTGCGGGCCTGGATCGACCCGTTGCTGTCCGTTGACGAACGCGGCCATGTCGCGGTGAGCGAACCCGCGCGATCGGCGTTGCAACTGGCGAATTCGGAAACCGGGATCGTGCAGGAATTGCCGCAGGGCCTTGCCGTGGTGGACGCGACGCAGGCTTTTGGCAAGCTGCCGGTGGCGTTCAACTGGCTGGGCTGCGAGATGGCGCTGATATCGGCGCACAAGATCGGTGGACCCAAGGGGGTCGGCGCGCTGGTGATCAAGCGGGGCACCGATCTGGCCGCGCAGATCAAGGGCGGCGGGCAGGAGATGGGGCGTCGGTCCGGGACGGAAAACCTGATCGGGATCGCCGGTTTCGGTGCGGCGGCAGAGGCGGCGGCGCGGGATCTGGAGGCGGGTGTTTGGGACCGGGTCGAAAAACTTAGAAACATTCTAGATTCTTCACTTGAGGCTGACGCTAAAGAGACTATTTTTGTCGGGAAAGAGGAAAGACGCCTGCCCAACACCACTTGCCTGGCCACGCCGGGCTGGAAAGGGGAAACGCAGGTGATGCAGATGGACCTTGCGGGTTTCGCGATCAGCGCGGGATCAGCCTGTTCCAGCGGGAAGGTCAAGGCCAGCGCGGTTCTGCGCGCCATGGGGTTCGACAAGACCACCGCCAGCAGCGCGATCCGCGTGTCGCTGGGGCCCGAGACGACCGAAGACGATGTGATGCGGTTTGCCGAAACGTGGCTGACCAAATGGAAAAAACACCGCGCGCGCGCCGCGTGAGACAATCGGAAAGAGGTATCAGCATGGCTGCTTTGGACAATGTGACCGTCAAGGAAGGCGTTGATCAGGAAACGGTCGATGCGGTGCGCGAGGTCGGGGGCGCGTACAAACACGGTTGGAACACCGATATCGAGATGGACTACGCTCCGAAGGGGCTTAACACCGATATCGTGCGGCTGATTTCGGAAAAGAACGGCGAGCCCGAGTGGATGCTCGATTGGCGCCTGGCGGCCTATGAGCGCTGGCTCCAGAAAGAAGAGCCGAAATGGGCGATGGTCGATTATCCCGAGATCGACTTTCAGGATCAGTATTACTACGCACGCCCCAAGAGCATGGAGGTGAAGCCGAAGTCCTTGGACGAGGTCGATCCGAAACTGCTGGCGACTTACGAAAAGCTGGGAATTCCGCTGAAGGAGCAGATGATCCTTGCGGGCGTCGAAGGGGCCGAAGACGCGCCTGCCGAAGGCCGCAAGGTCGCGGTGGACGCGGTGTTCGATTCGGTTTCTGTCGGCACGACCTTCCAGAAGGAGTTGCGCGAGGCGGGGGTGATCTTCTGTTCGATCTCGGAGGCCATTCAGGAGCATCCGGAACTGGTGAAGAAGTATCTCGGCTCCGTGGTTCCGGTATCGGACAATTACTACGCGACGCTGAACAGCGCGGTGTTCTCGGACGGGTCGTTTGTGTACGTGCCGCCGGGCGTGCGCTGCCCGATGGAGCTGTCGACCTATTTCCGCATCAATGCCGAAAATACGGGCCAGTTTGAGCGGACGCTGATCATCGCCGACAAGGGCTCTTATGTGAGTTACCTCGAAGGCTGCACCGCGCCGCAGCGGGATATCAGCCAGCTTCACGCCGCGGTGGTCGAGATCATCGTCGAGGAAGATGCAGAGGTGAAGTATTCCACCGTGCAGAACTGGTATCCGGGCGACGAGAACGGCAAGGGCGGCATCTACAACTTCGTGACCAAGCGCGCCGATTGCCGGGGCGACCGGGCCAAGGTGATGTGGACGCAGGTCGAGACCGGCTCTGCGGTGACGTGGAAATACCCGTCCTGCATCCTGCGCGGTGACGACAGCCAGGGCGAGTTCTATTCGATCGCCATCGCCAACAACTATCAGCAGGCCGATACCGGCACGAAGATGGTGCATCTGGGCAAGAACACCAAGTCGCGCATTGTTTCCAAGGGGATCAGCGCGGGGCACGCGCAAAACACCTATCGGGGGCTGGTGTCGATGCACCCGAAGGCCAAGAACAGCCGAAACTACACCCAATGCGACAGCTTGCTGATCGGCAGCCTGTGTGGCGCGCATACGGTTCCTTATATCGAGGTGAAGAACAACTCGAGCCGTGTGGAGCACGAGGCCACGACGTCCAAGGTGGATGACGACCAACTCTTCTACTGCCGCCAGCGCGGCATGGACGAGGAAGAGGCGGTGGCCCTGGTGGTCAACGGGTTCTGCCGCGACGTGTTGCAGGCCCTGCCGATGGAGTTCGCGATGGAAGCGCAGCAGCTTGTGGCGATCTCGCTCGAGGGTTCCGTGGGCTGACCATGTCGGTATGGCGATGGTTTAGCACCCCGGGCGAACCACGGTGGCGCAACGCGCTGCTGGCGGCCTCGCTTTGAAATGGGGCCGCTGGACTGGCAGGCGGCATCGCTGGGATTGCAGCGAAACTCTGGATGGAACGACACACATGATTGTAACGACAACCAATTCGATCGAAGGCCACAAAATCCTGTCCTACAAGGGCATCGTCGTGGGCGAGGCGATCATGGGCGCCAACGTGGTCCGTGACGTCTTCGCGTCGATCACCGATATCGTCGGGGGCCGGTCCGGAGCCTATGAGGCCAAGTTGCAGGACGCGCGCGACGTGGCGATGCGCGAGCTTGAGCAGCGCGCGGCGGCACTCGGCGCGAACGCGGTTGTCGGGGTCGATCTGGATTACGAGGTGGTCGGGAACTCCATGCTGATGGTCTCGGCAAGCGGTACGGCTGTGTTGACGGATTTGGGGTGACCTCACCTCACATCGCGATGATGTAAGTCCGCGTGCGGGCTGTCGAATTTGAAAAAGGACGAGAAAATGCTGGAAATCAAAAACTTGCACGTCAATCTTGAGGAAGAGGATAAGCAGATTCTCAAGGGCGTCGACCTCACGGTCGAAGCCGGCAAGGTGCACGCGATCATGGGGCCGAACGGGTCCGGGAAATCGACGTTGTCCTATGTGCTTTCAGGCAAGGACGGGTACGAGGTGGTCGAAGGGTCCGCGACGCTGGACGGTGAGGATATCCTCGACATGGAGCCGGAAGAGCGTGCGGCGGCGGGCATTTTTCTGGCCTTCCAGTACCCGGTGGAAATTCCCGGCGTGGGCAACATGACCTTTCTGCGCACCGCCGTGAACGCGCAGCGCAAGGCGCGTGGCGAGGAAGAAATGTCGGCGACGGATTTCCTAAAGGAAATTCGTGCCAAGGCAAAAGAGCTCAAGATCGACGCGGAGATGCTCAAGCGCCCGGTCAATGTGGGCTTCTCGGGCGGCGAGAAAAAGCGCAACGAGATCCTTCAGATGGCGATGCTGGAGCCGAAAATGTGCATATTGGACGAGACCGACTCGGGTCTGGACGTGGACGCGATGAAGCTGGTCGCCGATGGCGTGAACGCGCTGCGGGACGCAGGTCGCGGGTTCCTTGTTATCACGCATTATCAACGGCTTCTGGACCATATCAAACCTGACGTGGTGCATATCATGGCCGATGGCCGGATCATCAAGACGGGTGGTCCCGAGCTGGCGCTCGAGGTCGAGAATAACGGGTACGCGGATATCCTGGCGGAGGTGGCGTAATGGCTTTGCCGCAACTCAAACAGGACGCAACGGACGCGCGGCTGGCGGCATTGGAGATGCCTGCGGGCGGCTGGCCCGAGGCGGCGCGCAAGGACGCGCTGGAGCGGGTGAAGTCGATGGGTCTGCCCAGCGGGCGGGACGAGTACTGGAAATACACGCGCCCCGACACACTAGTACAGCCGGACGCGCCGAAAGCGGCGCTGCTTGAGACCGACGAGCCTTTGGTCTTCGACAAAGTGGATCGTTTGAAGATCGTCTTCGTCGACGGCGTGTTCGACCCGGAAGCCTCGGATGATCTGGCGATGGAGCATGTGTCCATTGACCGTTTGGCGGATGCGCCGGACATCCATTGGGCAAAGGACCTTTACGGTGTGCTGGAAACCCGGGGGCAAACGCCCGTGCAGCGCCCCTTGGCGACGCTCAACACGGCCTTTGCGACGGACGGTGTGCTGATCCATGTGACCGGCAAGGCGCCAAAGCCGATCAGCCTGATTTATCGCCATGATTCAGAGGCTTCCGATGCAATCCTTCACCATGTCATCAAGGTGGACGGCGGGGCTGAGCTGACCTTGCTCGAGAACGGACCGGCAGCGGCGCGGTTCAACAAATGCATGGAGGTCGAGATCGCCAATGGTGGCATTTTCCACCATGTCCGTGCGCAGGGCCGCGATCACGAGCGGCGCGCGGCGACGGCGATCTTCACCCGTCTGGGTGAGGAATCGGTGTTCAAATCGTTTACGCTCACCGCAAACGGCGTGCTGACGCGCAACGAATGCGTGATCGAACTGACCGGCGACAATGCGGTCGCGCATGTGGCCGGAGCCTGCGTCGGGGATGGGGATTTCCACCATGACGACACGGTGTTCATCACGCACGACGCGCTGAATTGCGAAAGCCGTCAGGTGTTCAAGAAGGTGCTCCGCAACGGGGCGACGGGCGTGTTCCAAGGCAAGATCCTTGTGAAGGAAGGTGCGCAGAAAACCGATGGCTACCAGATCAGCCAATCGCTGCTTCTGGACGAGGACAGCCAGTTTCTCGCCAAGCCGGAGCTTGAGATCTACGCCGACGATGTGGCCTGTTCGCATGGCAGCACCTCGGGTGCGATCGATGAGGAAGGGCTGTTTTACCTGCGGTCGCGCGGGATCGAAGAGGGGCCGGCGACGGACCTTCTCACCATCGCGTTTCTTGCCGAGGCGGTGATGGAGATCGAGGACGAGGCGCTTCAGGAAGAAATCAATGGCCGTGTCGAGTCGTGGCTGACGCGTCGTCGCGGCTAGGGAACAGCATGCCGTTTTCGTCTGACATCGCGGCCACGTATCGGGGGCCGGGCAAGGTTGTGCGCCGTCTGGCCGCCGCCGGACAGCGCGAGGATCGGGCTTTGGCTATCTTGATGGGGGCGTGTGTCATCCTGTTCGTGGCGCGCTGGCCTGCGCTCGCGCGTCAGGCGCATCTTGAAGGCGTCGAACTGAACATGCTCTTGGGTGGGACATTGATGGCGACAGTGTTCCTCGCGCCCTTGCTCTTTTACGTTTTGGCCTTTGTGGCGCATCTGATTGCCCGTGCAGTTGGTGGAAGGGGGCCGTCCTTCAACGCGCGGCTGGCGCTGTTCTGGAGCTTGCTGGCGTCCTCCCCACTGGTCCTGCTGAACGGACTTGTGGCGGGATATATTGGGCCGGGCATCCAATTGACCATTGTCGGACTGATCTGGTTCTGCGTCTTCATGTGGTTCTGGATCGCCAGCATGTTGGCCGTCTATCGCGGGGGCGAGACGTGACCTTCGCGGGCTTTTTGCGACTGGCCTTGCACACGGTCACCGCGCCGCGGGATGTGGCCCGGTTGCTGCTGGCGATGAACCTGCCGTCGCAGGCGCTTTGGCTGGCCTTCGCGCTGGTGATCGTGCTGAACACGCTGATGTTCTCGGTGTCTTTGATGCTGGTGCCTGCGGACGATATGTTCGGCGCCGTTCTCGGCAGCCCGACCGTGTTCGGCGCGATGCTGGCCGTGTCGGTTGCCGCGCTCATCGTTGCCGTGACCTTGTGTGGCCGCCCGCTTGGCGGACACGCGACCTACGGGCAAATCGCGGTTCTGGTGATCTGGTTGCAGGCCTTGCGGGTGTTGCTGCAAGCGGTGGTGGCGGTCGTCGGGCCGCTGAGCCTCTTTCTCTCGGGGGTCTTGATCAGCGCCGGGTCGGTGCTTGGGATCTGGATTTTCGTGAACTTTATCGATGTGGCCCACGAGATGGGGAGCCTGCTGCGTGCGGGCCTGATCTTGCTGCTGGCCGTTGTGGGCATGATGCTGGGACTGAGCCTGATCTTCAGTCTTCTTGGCGTCCAGACCGGAGGAATTCCTGGATATGTATGACGTCACCGAAATCCGCCGCGACTTTCCGATCCTGTCGCGCGAGGTGAATGGCAAGCCGCTGGTCTATCTCGACAACGGGGCCAGCGCACAGAAGCCGCAAGTTGTGATCGACGCGATCACGCGGGCCTATGCCGAGGAATACGCCAACGTACACCGCGGGCTGCATTACCTGTCGAACCTCGCCACCGAGAAATACGAAAGCACGCGGGGCGTGATCGCCAAGTTCCTCGGGGTGAAGGACGAGGACGAGATCGTCATGAACACCGGCACCACGATGGGGATTAACACGGTCGCCTATGGCTGGGCGATGCCGAACCTTCAGCCGGGCGACGAGATCATCCTGTCGGTGATGGAGCATCACGCCAACATCGTGCCCTGGCACTTCCTGCGCGAACGGCAGGGGGTGGTCATCAAGTGGGTCGATGTGGACAGCACCGGTTATCTCGATCCGCAAGCAGTGATCGACGCGATGGGGCCGAAGACAAGGCTGGTCGCGGTCACGCATCTGTCCAACGTGCTGGGCACGGTGGTGGACGTGAAAACCATCTGCAATGCGGCGCGCGAACGCGGAATTGCCACACTGATCGACGGGTCTCAGGCGGCGGTGCACATGCCGGTGAACGTGGATGACATCGGCTGCGATTTCTATGCGATCACGGGTCACAAGCTCTATGGCCCGTCGGGGTCAGGTGCGATCTTCATGAAGAAGGCGCGCATGGCCGAGATGCAGCCCTTCCTGGGTGGTGGCGACATGATCCGCGAGGTCCACAAGGACGAGATCACCTGGAACGACGCACCCATGAAATTCGAGGCTGGCACACCCGGCATCGTGCAGCAAATCGGGCTCGGCGTGGCGCTGGACTACATGATGGGGCTGGGGATGGAGAATATCGCCGCCCACGAGGCGCGGTTGCGCGACTACGCGCGGACACGTCTGGACGGCCTGAATTGGTTGCAGGTGCAGGGCACAACGCCCGACAAAGCGGCGATTTTCAGTTTCACGCTGGATGGCGCCGCACACGCGCATGACATCTCGACGATCCTGGATAAAAAAGGCGTCGCGGTGCGGGCGGGGCAGCATTGCACGGGACCGTTGATGGATCATTTGGGCCTCACCGCGACCTGCCGCGCGTCATTTGGGTTGTACAACACCGAAGAAGAAGTGGACAAACTGGTAGATGCGCTTGAACTTGCGCATGATCTATTTGCCTGAATCAAGGGGGACGGAATGGCAACGATTTCACTGCGCCGCGCGCGCACCATCATTCGCAAGACACTTGAGGCCGGTCGCGAGGCCAACCTCAAGCCGCTGTCGGTTATCGTGCTGGACGCGGGCGGAAATGTGCAGGCGTTCGAGCGTGAAGACGGCGCCAGCCCCGGCCGGTTCCAGATCGCGCACGGCAAGGCCTATGGCGCCGTGATGCTGGGCATGGCGGGCACCGCGTTGAAGGGCCGTGCGGAAGAGCAGGCGTATTTCGTTGCCGCCGCCGGGGCCGCGCTTGGTGGTCATCTGGTCCCGGTGCCGGGCGGTGTGCTGGTGCGCGACGCCAAGGGCAACGTTCTGGGCTCGGTCGGTGTGACTGGCGATACGTCTGACAATGACGCGGCAGCCGCCAAGACCGGGATCGAAGCGGTTGGTCTGACAGCCGAGATATAAGGAAGATCGGATATGGGGCGGCCCGTCGTCGGCATCATCGGCAACCACTACCTGATCAACGATCAGTATCCCGCGCATGCGGGCGGGTCGATGAACTCCGAGGCGGTGGCGCAGGTGGCCGATTGCGTGCCGCTGGTTGTCCCGGCAGATCCGCGCTTCGTGTCGGTCGACGAATTGCTGTCGGTCTGCGACGGGTTCCTGCTCACCGGCGGTCGCCCGAATGTCCACCCCGAGGAATACGGCGAGGCCGAGACCGAGGCGCATGGCGCGTTCGACCGGGCGCGCGATGCGATCACGCTGCCCTTGGTGCGCGCCTGCGTCGAACGGGGTCAGCCGTTTCTTGGCATTTGCCGGGGCTTTCAGGAGGTGAATGTCGCGATGGGCGGCACGCTCTATCCCGAGATCCGCGACCTGCCGGGCCGGATGAACCATCGGATGCCGCCGGATGGCACGCTCGAGGAAAAATTCGCACTGCGCCACGTGGTGACGCTCCAAGAGGGCGGGGTGTTTCATCGCCTGTTCGGTTCGACCGAGGTGATGACCAACACGCTGCACGGGCAGGGGATCAAGACCCCCGGCGCGCGGATCGTGATTGAAGGTCACGCCCCCGACGGCACGCCCGAGGCGACCTATGTCCGGGACGCGCCGGGATTTACCCTGTCGGTGCAGTGGCACCCGGAATGGGACGCGGCCAATGACCCGGTGTCGCGCCCGTTGTTCGAGGCGTTCGGCGATGCGGTGCGCGCGTGGTCAAAGGGTGACGTCTTCGGCGGGCAACGCGTTAACGCGTTGTAAGTCTCCGCTGACGGAGACTGTCCCTCAGGTCACGGCTTTGCGCTGTTTGAATTCCGGTGTGTCCCAAAGGCGGTCGCGCATGATGCGGGCAAGGATCTCAACTGCCTGATCGACATCCTCGGGGCTCAAATAGAGCGGCGTGAAGCCGAACCGCATGATGTCGGGCGCGCGGAAGTCGCCGATCACCTTGTGCGCGATCAATGCCTGCATCGCGGCATAGCCTTCGTCGAAACGGAAACTGACCTGCGATCCGCGCTGTTCGGGGTCGCGCGGGCTGGCCAGGGTGAGGTCGGGGCAGGTGGCCTCGACCCCGGCGATGAACCGCTCTGAGAGGTCGATGGACCGGGCGCGCAGGTCTGCCATAACCACATCGTCCCACACATCGAGCGCCGCATCCAAAGCGGCCATCTGCACGATCGGAGGCGTGCCCACCCGCATCCGCGCAACACCCGCGCCGGGCGTGTACCCCAGATCAAAGGCAAAGGGGCTGTCGTGGCCCAACCATCCCGACAGTGCAGGCAAGGCGTTGTCGGCATGGCGCGGGGAGACGTAGATAAACGCCGGCGCGCCCGGTCCGCCATTGAGGTACTTGTAAGTACATCCCACCGCGAAGTCGGCTTTTACCCCGGCCAGATCCACCGGAAGCGCCCCTGCGGAATGGGCCAGATCCCAGACCGTGACCACGCCATGTGCATGGGCCTTCGCGGTCAGTGCCGCCATGTCGTGCTTGCGGCCCGTGCGGTAATCCACCTCGGTGATGAGCGTGACGGCGATCTCGTCGGTGATGGCCTCGGCCACCTCTTCCGGTGCCACCAGTCGCAATTCGTAGTCCGGTCCCAGCAGGGACATCAGACCTTCGGCCATGTAAAGATCCGACGGAAAGTTGCCCGTGTCCGACAGGATCACCCTGCAGTCCGGGTTCATCTTGAGCGCTGCGGCAAGCGCCTGGTAGACCTTGATCGAGAGCGTGTCGCCCACCACCACATGCCCGGGTTCCGCGCCGATCAACCACCCGATGCGGTCGCCAAGCCGCATAGGCATCTCCATCCAGCCGCAGGCGTTCCACCCGGTGATAAGGTGATCGCCCCATTCGTCGGTCACGGTCTGCGCGACACGCGCGGCGGCGGATTTCGGCAATGGTCCCAGAGAGTTGCCGTCGAGGTAGATCATGCCGTCAGGCAGATGAAACGCGGCGCGGGTGGCGGTGAAATCGGTCATGGTCAGGTCTTTCATAGCTTGGTCCGCAGGTGCCAGAGATCGGGAAAAAGCTCAACCTCGAGCATCCGCTTGAGATAGGACACGCCGCCCGTGCCGCCGGTGCCGCGCTTGAGGCCGATCACGCGCTCCACCGTGGTGACGTGGTTGAAGCGCCAGCGGCGGAAGTAATCTTCCAGATCGACCAGCTTTTCGGCGAGTTCGTAAAGGTCCCAATGGCGGCTTGGGTCGCGGTACACCTTGGCCCAGGCGGCTTGCACGGCATCATTTGACTGGTGCGGTTTTGTCCGGTCGCGGGACAGCGCATCGTCGGGCAGAGGCACCGCCTGCGCCAGCCGGGCCAGCGCGCAATCGTAAAGCGACGGTTTCTCCATTTCCGCCTCAAGCCGCGCCATCAGATCGGGGCGGTGCGCGTGGGGACGGATCATTGCCGCGTTGCGGTTGCCCAGCAGGAATTCGATCTCGCGATACTGCGCCGACTGGAAGCCCGAGCTTTGGCCAAGGCTCTCGCGGAAGGTGGTGTAATCGCTGGGCGTCATGGTGCGCAGCACGTCCCAGGCGGAATTGAGCTGCTCGAAGATGCGCGATACGCGGGCCAGGAGCTTGAACGCCGGACGGATGTCCTTGGCGCGAAGCGTGTCGCGGGCGGCGTGCAGTTCATGCAGTGCCAGCCGCATCCACAATTCCGATGTCTGGTGCTGCACGATGAAGAGCAATTCGTCGTGCGCCGTGCTCAGCGGGTGCTGCGCATCGAGAACGGCATCGAGGCCAAGGTAATCGGTATAGGACATGCGCCCGTCGAAAGACATCTGCGCACCGTCCCGGGCCGGATCAAAGGGGTCGCTCACACCTCGCCCCCGGCGATCTGGATGGCCTGTCCGTTGACACTGCCCGAGTGTTCTCCGCAGAGCCAGAGGGCCGCCTCGGCCACCTCCTCGGGTGCAATCAATCTGCCATGCGGGTTCACATCCACCATCAGCTTGCGTGCGTCAGCCTCATTCATGCCCGTGCGCGCGGCGATGGAGGCGGCGTTGTTCGACACGATATCGGTGTCGACGTAAGCCGGGCAAAGTGCGTTGAACGTATAGGGCTTGCCCGCATAGTCGGCAGCCAGCCCCCGGATCAGCCCGATCAAACCATGTTTGGACGCGGTGTAGCACGGCGCGCCCTTGAGGCCCCGCAACCCGGCGATAGAGCTGACGGCGATGACCCGCCCCCAATCCGTAGTGTGCATGGACTTGAGACACTCGCGGATCGTCAGGAAGGCCCCGTCGAGATTGGTCGCCATCATGCTGCGCCAGAATGCCATGTCCATCTTGTGCAACGCGCGACCCTCGGCAATCCCAGCATTCGGCACGCAGATCTGTACCGGCCCGCGCGCGGCGACCGCGCTGGCGATTCCATCCACGACCGAAGCTTCGTCCTGAACATCCATGACAAGCGCGTGCAGCCCGTGCGCTTTGGCGGCGTTGTCCAGCACATCGGCGCGGCGTCCGGTGATGGTCACTTCGGCCCCGGCCTCGCGTAAGGCAACCGCAATGGCCAGACCGATGCCCGTGCCACCCCCGGTGATCAGCGCGTGTTTGCCGTCAAGTGTCATGCCCGTCCTCCCCATGCGATGCCGTGTGACCGTACCCGTCCTGAAGCCAGTGGCAAGATGGCCGACATGCGGGGGCTTGCTTTTCTCATTCACGTTCGTGAATGTGTCCTCGACCAAAGGAGGAGCGTCATGCGTATCATTTCCATTCTCGCGATCGGCTGCGTGGCCCAGATGGCACAAGCCAGCGAAGACATCGCCGACAAATACCCGCAATCCGAGCTTTACAACAAGCCGGTCGAGGTGATCCCGCATGTCTGGTCCGCCATCGGCGCGACGGCTCCGCCGACCTACGAAAACGCGGGCCACAACAACAACCTCAGCTTCATCGTCACCGGTGACGGCGTCGTGGTGATCAATGGCGGCGCCTCGGCACGATTGGCCGCGGCCTTACACGACGAGATCAAGGCTGTCACCGACCAGCCGGTGAAGCTGGTGATCAACGAAAACGGGCAGGGCCATGCGATCCTCGGCAATTCCTATTGGGCGGCGCAGGGCGTCGATATTTTGGCCCATGAGGATGCCATCGCCGTGGTCGAAGCGGACGGGGATTTCATCCTTCAGGGGATGCAGGGTTACAACCGGGACCGCGCCGAGGGCACCGAGGTGGTTGTCCCGAACCTCAGCTTTTCCGACAAGCACGTGGTCGAGATGGGGGATGTCACGCTCGAGGTTCTGCATCTGGGCCCGGCGCATGATCCGGGTGACGTGCAGGTCTGGATCCCGCAATGGGACATCGTGATCGCGGGCGACATCGCGTTTCACGAACGGATGCCGCCGATCTTTGCCGAAACCGACACCGACGCCTGGATCGAGACCTTCGACGGCCCCTTCACCGATCTGAATGCCACCTACGTGATCCCGGGCCACGGGCACCCGACCAACATGGCACAGGTCACGCGTTACACCTCTGATTACATCAAGGACCTGCGGGCAAAAATCGGCGAACACATCGACAGCGGCGGCGATCTGGCCAACGCCTATTACGTCGACCAATCCAACTGGGCGCATCTTGATACGTTCGAGGAACTGGCGACCAAGAACGCGGGCCGCGTGTTCGAAGAGATGGAGTGGGAGTAAGTCGAACCCTCATCTTCTTCTTTTTCCAAATATGCCGGGGAGTTTGAGGGGCTGGCCCCTCAAACGTTTCCGCGGACGGAAACGCGAAGATGCGTCGACGCATCTTCGCCCCCGACGGATTGACGGCGCTCGATGATCTGACCAGTGTCGCGCCGAATGATGCGCGAAGGACAGATCATGCAGCCGAATATCCTGATTCTGATGGTGGACCAGCTAAACGGCACCTTGTTTCCCGACGGTCCCGCCGACTGGCTGCACGCGCCCAACCTCAAGAAACTCGCCGCGCGTTCCACGCGGTTCCGCAACGCCTATACCGCGAGCCCGCTCTGCGCACCGGGACGGGCGAGCTTCATGTCGGGTCAACTGCCCTCGGCCACCGGTGTCTATGACAACGCCGCCGAATTTCCGTCCTCGATCCCGACCTACGCGCACCACCTGCGCCGTGCGGGCTACTACACTGCGCTGTCGGGCAAGATGCATTTCGTCGGGCCGGATCAGCTTCATGGCTTCGAGGCGCGGCTGACGACCGACATTTATCCTGCGGATTTCGGCTGGACGCCGGATTACCGCAAGCCGGGCGAACGCATCGACTGGTGGTATCACAACATGGGCTCAGTCACCGGCGCGGGCGTGGCCGAGATCACCAACCAGCTCGAATACGATGACGAGGTGGCGTATCAGGCAAAGCTCGCGCTTTACGATCTGGCGCGCGGCAAGGACGGACGCCCGTGGTGCCTGACTGCGAGCTTCACCCATCCGCATGACCCTTATGTGGCGCGGCGAAAGTACTGGGACCTCTACGAGGATTGCGACCATCTGCTGCCCGAGATCCCGGCGATGGATTACGAGGATCACGATCCCCACGCAAAGCGCATCTTCGACGCGAACGACTGGCGCAATTTCGACATCACCGACGATGACATTCGCCGGTCGCGGCGTGCCTATTTCGCGAATATCTCCTATCTCGACGACAAGATCGGGGAGATCCTGCAAGTGCTCGAAGACACACGGCAGGAGGCGATCATCCTCTTCGTCTCGGATCACGGCGACATGCTGGGCGAGCGGGGGTTGTGGTTCAAGATGTGCTTTTACGAGGGGTCCGCCCGCGTCCCTCTGATGATCGCGGCCCCGGGGATGCAGGCGGGGCTTGTCACCGATCCGGTCTCGACCATCGACGTTTGCCCGACGCTCTGCGCGCTGGCGGGGGTGAGCATGGAGGAGGTGATGCCCTGGACCACCGGCGAATCGCTGGTGCCGCTGGGGCAGGGTGGAGCCCGCACCAGTCCAGTGGCGATGGAATATGCCGCCGAGGCGTCCTACGCGCCGCTGGTGTCGCTGCGCTATGGCAAGTGGAAGTACAACCGCTGTGCGCTGGACCCAGATCAGCTTTTCGATCTGGAAACCGACCCGCACGAGTTGACCAACCTCGCGGATCACCCCGACCATCAGGGCACGCTGCAATCGCTGCGGGCCAAGTCCGAGGCGCGGTGGGATCTCGCGCGGTTCGATGCCGATGTGCGGGCGTCGCAGGCCAAACGCTGGGTCGTCTACGAGGCGCTCCGGCAGGGGGGCTATTACCCGTGGGATTACCAACCGCTGCGTGACGCGTCGGAGCGATTCATGCGCAACCACATGGATCTCAATGTGCTGGAGGAAAATCAGCGCTTTCCGCGCGGGGAATGATTAACTTTTCTTAACGGATTCCATTTTTTGGCCAGATTTTTCGGTCCATATTCATGGAATGTTAAGACTCGTTCCTTTGACCTTCGCGCTTCTTCTGGGGCTTCCCGCAACCGCCGGACCCGACGGCACGATTCTAGTCGTGGACGGCGATACGTTCGAGGTGGGGGGCACCACCGTGCGGTTGCACGGGATCGACGCGCCTGAAACCGATCAGATATGCAGTGATGCCCAACGCCCGGCCTGGGCGTGTGGGGAATGGGTCCGCGCGCAGACGCGGGCGCTTTTCGAGGGGCAGCGCGCGACCTGCACCGCGATGGACACGGACCGCTATGGCCGCACCGTCGCCAAATGCGCTGTCCGGGGACAGGATGTGGGCGAACGGCTGGTCGGCGAGGGGTTGGCCTTTGCCTATCGGCAGTACGGGATGGATTACGATCTGGCTGAAAAAGGCGCAGCCGTGAACGCGCGGGGTTTGCACGCGACCGGCGTGATGTCCCCCGCAGCCTTCCGTGCGGCACAGCGCGCGAAGGCCAGACCGGTGATCGTGCGAAACGACACCGGCGCCAAGACGGTCACGGTCAACCGCGGCACTCCGCAAAAGCGCAGCCTTCTGCCCAACGCATTGAATTCGGCTTGCAAGATCAAGGGCAATATCAGCATCAGCAGCGGGGAACGCATCTACCACGTGCCGGGGCAGAGTTACTATGCCGAGACCCGTATCTCGGTTGACAAGGGCGAACGCTGGTTCTGTTCCGAAGCCGAGGCGCGGGCGGCCGGGTGGCGCAAGGCCCGTAATTGAGCGTGGTTTGATCCGCGTCAAGGTGCGGCCCGGTCCGGTCTGCCAAGCTCTGTCCGACGACATCAGGAGAGGAGCGACCCATGTCACATACCCCGCACGAACTGGCCGAGGAATTTCCCGATCACGTGGAAAAAATGAGCGCGCTGAAGCAATCGGACGCGCATTTCGCCAAGTTGTTCGACAGCTATCACGAGGTCAACCGGACCGTGCACCGCGCCGAAACCAACGTGGAACCTGTGGACAGCCTGACCGAAACCGAGCTGCGCAAAAAGCGCGGCGCTCTCAAGGACCAGATCTGGAGCTATCTACAGGCGTGATCAGCGCAAGAGCGCGGTGATCGCATTGGTCACCGGGCGCGACATCGGCCGCGCGTTCGATCCGAACGTCGCGGCCACGCTGCCATCGGGCGCGATCAGCACCTTGTTGAAATTCCAGCTTGGTGTGAACCCGGCTTCGGTGGCGAGCCATTTGTAGAACGGATGGGCGTCTTCGCCCCGGATTTGCGTGATGGTCGTCATCGGGAAGTCGAGTCCGAAATTGACCTCGCAAAAATCCTTCACGTCTTCGTTCGACGACAGTTCCTGCCGGAAATCGTTGGACGGTACGGCAAGCACGACCAATCCCTGGTCGCGATACGTGTCGTAGAGGGTCTGAAGCCCGTCATATTGAGGCGTGAAGCCGCAGCGCGAGGCCGTGTTCACGACAAGAACCGGCTGACCCCGCCACTGCGCGAGATCGATCTCTCCTCCGTCGATGGACGGGAAGGTGAAGCTGGACATCGCCGCATGGGCCAAGGTTGCGCAGCAGACGAAAAGGGATGCAAGAAACAGACGCATGAGATCACTCCTTGGGGTATTGAAGTAGGAGAGCTGCATAGAAAGAAAAGTCTCAGAGCTTGCGAAACACCATGACTAGCCCGCGATCCTGCGCGTGGGCGTGATCGGCGTTTTCGTAGATCGGGATGTCGCGGAACTCCACCGGCGTGATCATTTTGTGCGCCATCATGAGCGCCAATCGCGATCCAAAACCCGCACCATCGTAAACCGGCGGGATCACCCCGCAGACGAACAGCGCACCTGGTCTGGCGACGCGCATCAGTTCGGGAAAAACCTCTGGTCCGACATGCCCATGGGTGAACGTCCCACAGGACACGAAGCCGCCATAGCTGGCGTCTTCCATAGGGAGCGTCTTGGTCAGATCGGCAAGGATGCGATTGCGGTACAACCCCTTGGCCTCGGCCTGAGCCAGCATCTGTTCCGAGATGTCGATGCCGTCGATCGGGATACCCGGCAGGTTCTCGGCGACCAGCCCCGTACCTGCACCGATATCCAGGACAGGCGTATTGTCGTCGCTCAGAGACGCGAAGATGCTCGCGATCTCGCGCGGGGCGACATAGCCATGCGCCTCGCCAAAGCTGCTGTCATAGGTCTTTGCCCAATTGTCATAAAGCGCCTTGGCGTCCGATGCGCCTTTGATGGTGTAGGCGTGATCGAGGTCGTAGTCGGACATGGGACCGTCTCCGCTGTGCTGTCTTTCGGCATCATGCCCGCGCGACCCCTTTGCCGACAAGTGCCTTGCACCCTGCGTCCGGGCCACCCATATTTTTGGGTAACGCTTTCGGAGGATTGGCAATGGCTGGCGGATGGGCGCGCGACGGCGCGGTACAGGAACAGATCGACGCCTCGATTAGCGACGAGCTTGCGCGGCTGAAAGCGCGCAAGGCGCCTCAGGGTGAAAGCCTGACCCATTGCGCCGAATGTGAAGAGCCGATCCCCGAAAAGCGGCGGCTGGCCCTGCCGGGTGTGAAGCTGTGCATCGACTGTCAGCAGGAGCGCGACAGTGCCTACCAGACGCGGGGCGGGATCAACCGGCGCGGCTCAAAGGACAGCCAGTTGAAGTAAATGTGCGGGCCTGCGCCCGCGCCGGATATCTCGCCTTCGGCTCGGGTGGGTATTGGCTGCACCCGGTACGTCTTTACCCGCGATTGAGGTTAACGCGGTGGTGGTCGCCTGCGTATTTTCAAAGAAAAGAAGTAGGGAACGGCACGAAACCCCCTGCTTCTTCTCTTCCCAAATACGGGCTCATCACATAACCGGGTGCGGGCCGCCCGCGGGTCAGTCCTCCATCGCCTCAAGCTCGTCGATGAAGCCCGAGATCATCTCGAGGCCCTTGTCCCAGAACTTGGGATCGCTGGCGTCGAGACCGAAGGGGGCAAGAAGATCCTTGTGGTGCTTCGATCCACCCGCCTTGAGCATGTCGAAATACTTGTCCTGGAATCCGTCCGGGTTTTCCTCGTAGACTGCGTACAGCGCGTTTACCAGCCCGTCGCCGAAGGCATAGGCGTAGACGTAGAAGGGCGAATGCACGAAATGCGGGATATAGGCCCAGAAGGTTTCGTAGCCCGGCATGAACTCGAAAGCGGGCCCGAGGCTTTCGGCCTGCACCGACATCCAGAGCGCATTGATGTCGTCCGGGGTGAGCTCTCCACCACGGCGCGCCTCGTGCAGTTTGCATTCAAAATCGTAGAAGGCGATCTGGCGCACGACAGTGTTGATCATGTCCTCGACCTTGCCAGCCAGCAGCACCTTCTTCTCGGCATCGTCCTTGGCGTTGTCGAGCATCCGACGGAAGGTGAGCATCTCGCCGAAGACCGACGCGGTTTCGGCCAAGGTCAAGGGTGTTGAGGCCAGCATCTCGCCCTGTTCGGCGGCCAGCACTTGGTGCACGCCGTGGCCCAGCTCGTGCGCGAGCGTCATCACATCGCGCGGTTTGCCGAGATAGTTGAGCATGACGTAAGGGTGTACATCCGTCACCGTCGGATGCGCGAAGGCGCCGGGTGCCTTGCCCGGCTTCACGGCAGCGTCGATCCAGCCCTTGCTGAAGAACGGCTTGGCGATCTCGCCCATGCGGGGGTCGAATTCGGTATAGGCGTTCATCACCGTGGCTTCGGCCTCGTCCCAATTGACGGTGCGCGTGATCTCCATCGGCAGCGGCGCGTTGCGGTCCCAGACCTGCATCACGTCAAGGCCCAGCCATTTGCGCTTGAGCTCGTAATAGCGGTGGCTGAGCTTGGAGTAGGCCGCCACCACGGCGTTGCGCAGCGCCTCGACCACTTCGGGTTCGACATCGTTGCTGAGGTGGCGCGCGGTCTGGGCCGTGGGCATACCGCGCCAGCGGTCCATGATTTCCTTTTCCTTGGCCTGCGTGTTGTGGACACGAGCGAAGATCTTGATGTTCTCGGCAAAGACGGCGGCCAGTTCCTTGGCGGCGGCTTCGCGCACGGAGCGATCCTGTTCGGTCAGAAGGTTCAGCGTGCCTTCGATGTTGAGCGGTTCGCCATCCACTTCGAATTCCAGGCTCGCGATGGTTTCATCGAAAAGCCGTTCCCACGCATCGCCGACCACGCCCAGATCGTGCAGGAATTTCTCCATCTCGTCGGACAGCTGGTAAGGCTTCATCGCGCGGATGCGCCGGATGGCGGGTTTGTAGCGCGCCAGATCGCTGTTGGCGTCGAAGAGCGCGTCGATCTGCGCGTCGTCGATGCGGTTCAGCTCGAGCGTGAAGAACACCAGCGGCGTCGTGTAGATCGTGATCTTTTCCTGATGGTCGGACAGGAATTTCGCGCGCTGGGCGTCGGTGGTCAGTTGGTAATAGCGCAGGCCCGCGTAGGACATGATGCGGCCCGCGATGTTCTCGATCTTCTCGTGGCGGTGGATCGCGGTGAGGAAGTCCTCGGCAGTCAGTTCGGCCAGCTTGCCTTCGTAATCAGCGGCAAAGCTGCGACACGCCTCTTCCAGCCAGTCCAGATCGCGCTTCAACTCGGCCGCGTCGTCCGAAGCATACAGATCGGTGAGATCCCATTCCGGCAGGTTGCCGAGATCCTTGCTGCCGCTTTGGGCGTTGGCGTCAAAGGTCGGGGAAGGGGTGCGCAGCATGGGTCGTCTCCTGTTCTTTGTTGCCTTGGAACCTGTGCCGTGCGGCGCAAAGGTTCAAGGGGCAAAGCCGTAGAGCGTGGCGGGATTGTCGGTAAAGAGCTTTTGGCGGGTGACGGGTTGGGGGATCGCGTCGAGCAGAGTGTTGAGCTGTTCGCCCGCGTCGGGCATCGCCACGCCGTTCAGCATCAGGTGCGGCCAGTCGCTGCCCCAGAGGATGCGGTCGGGATTGGCGTGCGCCAGTCTTTGCAGCAGGTGTCGCGGTTCCGGCGTGTGACGGTATGTGGCGCTGAGCTTTGTCCAGCAGTGGCCACCCGCCAGCAGCCGTTCGAGGGCTTTTTGACCATCGGTCACACCGAGTGCGGGATCGGGCCAGGCGCAGTGATCGAAGACGATCTGCACAGGAAGGTTTGGCACCTGCGGGGCGAGCTCTTCCAGGTGCAGGTGGGAATGCGCGAGCATCTCCACATGCAGGCCATGATCAGCAAGCATCGGGGCGAGGCGCTTCATGCCGTCCCAGCTGAGCAACCCGCCATGCACGTAATTGAGCCGCACTGCCTTGCAGTTCTGCGCCGCTAGCGCGGCGATCTCGGCCTCGGTCGCATCGTCAGATATCAGGCAAACGGCTAGGAAACCGGACCCCATGCGGCGGGTCGCTTCGAGCGTGATGCTGTTGTCGGGGCCGTAGAGGATGGAATGCACGATCACACCGCGCGTGCACCCCAGAACGCCAAGATGCGTGCGGTAACGGTCGAGCCATGTGTCGAGCGTACCGCGCGGCGGATCTTCGACGCGGCCCTCCCAAAGCGGGAAGTCATCGCCGATCAGGTGGACGTGGGTATCGCAGGCGTTGGCCGGTAATGCGGCGCTGGGCGCAGTTGGTGTCAAAGGTGGGGCGGCGGCTGTGGGTTTATCCATAGGTTTCCAGCAGGTCTTTCAGATCGTCGAGCGTGTTGGCCTCTTGTAGCGGTTTATCATGGCGCCAGCGCGACATGCGCGGGAACCTGAGCGCGATGCCGGATTTGTGGCGGGGCGAGGCGTGGATGCCCTCGAACGCGATCTCGAACACGTGGTGCGGCGTGACCTGCCGGACCGGGCCGAAGCGTTGCTGCGTGTTCTTGCGCACCCAGGCGGTGATCTTGCGGAACTCCTCGTCGGTGAGGCCGGAATAGGCCTTGGTGAAGGGGACAAGATCGTTGCCGTTCCACACCGCAAAGGTGAAATCAGTGAAGAGGTTGGCGCGGCGGCCGTGGCCCTGTTGCGCATAGATCATCACCGCATCAACGGTGAGCGGATCGAGCTTCCATTTCCACCAATCGCCCTTCTTGCGGCCCGCGAGGTAGGGGCTTTCCTTGCGTTTGAGCATGAGTCCTTCGGCCCGGTGATCGCGGGCAGTGGCGCGGATTTGGGCAAGTGCGTCCCATGTGTCGAACGGCAAGGGCGGTGCCGCCCGGATCGGAGCGTCTTCGGGGAGGTCTTGCAGCAGCGCCTCCATCCGGGTGCGGCGGTCTTGCAGGGGCAGATCGCGTAGGTCGCTGCCGTTCTCTTCGAGAAGGTCGTAGGCCAGCAGGATGACCGGAGCCTCCTTCAGCAGCTTCTTGGGAACCGTCTTGCGCCCGATCCGGGCTTGGAGCGTGTTGAACGGATGGGGTTGCGTGCCATCCCAGGCGACAATCTCGCCGTCCAAAACTATACCATCCGGTAAAAAATCGGGCAGACGCGCGAATTCTGGGAAACGGTCGGTCATCAGTTCTTCACCGCGGGACCAGACGTGATGGGTGCCATTGCGGAGGATCACCTGGCCGCGGATGCCGTCCCATTTCCACTCCGCCTGCCAATCCTCGGGCGAACCGAGGGCCTCGGGGCCGTGCTCGAGTTGATAGGCCAGGTAGAACGGGTACGGGCGGCTGTCGTCGGCTTCCGCGTCTTCGGCCACGATCAGCTCGTGAAAGCTGGTGGTTTCCGGGGTCCAGCCGCCCATGAGGCGGTGCGCGAGGCTTGCCTCGTCCTGTCCAGTGGCCTGAGCCAGCGCGCGGGTCATGAGTTTCTGGCTGACGCCGATGCGGAAGCCGCCGGTGATGAGCTTGTTGAAGAGGAAGCGTTCGATAGGATCAAGCTGATCCCAGGCGTCCAGAATGCGCGCCTTGCGGGTGTCGATGTCGAGCGCGGCAAGAGATTTGAGTTCGATGATCCAGTGGGTAAGGGACAGGTCGCTTTCGCGGCCCGGCGGCGGCAGGGTGAGTGCGATGGTTTCGGCCAGATCCCCGACGATCGGGTAGCTTTCCTCGAGCAGCCAAAGGGGTATGCCGCCCACCTCGGCCGCCCATTCCCGCAGCTGGGTTGTCGTCACCGCGCGTTTGGGACGGCGGCCGGAGAAAAGCGCGATTGTCCAGAGCTTGTCTTCGTCGGTCGCGGTTTCGAAGAAGGACGCCAGAGCCTTGGTCTTGAGAGTGGTCTTGGTCGTCTGGTCGATAGTGGTGAAGAGGGCGGCAAAATCTTTCATGCGGCTTCTTCCGCTTCGTCATCTTCGCCGCCGAATTCGGTCGGAACGACCTGAGCGTTGTATTCCTGAGTGTTCAGCCAGCGCGCGAAGATATCGGTGTAACCGTGTGTGGCATATATGTTTTCAGCGCCTGTTTGACGGATCGCCTGCATCAAGCCATCCCAATCCGCGTGGTCCGAAATCACGAACCCCCGGTCCGCCGCCCGACGGCGGCGCACGCCGCGCAGGCGCATCCAGCCAGAGGCAAAGGCGGTGGAGGATGCACCGAACCGCCGGGCCCATTGCGATCCGAGCGCGGAGGGCGGTGCGATCACCAAGGCACCGGGATGGTCCTTGGCCTTCAGATCGGGCGTGACATGGATCGTGTCGGGCAGCCCGTAGCCTTGCGCGCGCAGGACGGCGTTGGTGTTTTCCACAGCGCCGTGGGTGAGGATCGGGCCGATCTCGCTGTCGATCATGGAAAGCAGCCTTTGCGCCTTGCCCAGCGAATAGGCCCCCAGGATCGACGTCTTGCCATCCGCCGCATTGCGCGCCCACCACGCGTTGAGTTCGCGCGCAACCTCGGCCTGATCGTCCCATTTGAATACCGGCAGGCCAAAGGTGCATTCGGTGATGAAGCTGTGGCAGGTAACAGGTTCAAACGGTTCGGAGATTCCGTCCGGGACGACCTTGTAATCCCCCGAGGCCACCCAAACCTCGCCACCGACCTCGACCCGGATCTGGGCGGAACCGGGCAAGTGTCCTGCCGGGTGGAAAGACACCAAAGCATCGCCGATTTTACGTGTCTCGCCAAACTTTACGGTTTCTACAGAAATTTCTCCCAACCTGTGCCGCATGACAGGTGCGCAGGCGTCGGTGCACAGATACCTGCGGTGGCCCGGGCGCGCGTGATCGGCGTGGCCGTGGGTGATCAAGGCGCGATCAACCGGGCGCCACGGGTCGATGAAGAAATCTCCCGCCGGGCAGTAGATGCCTCGGTCAGTGAAAGTGAGAACGGGGTCTGACATGACATTGAGTATAGGAGGGAAAGCGCACATCGCCAGAGGGTTGCCAAGCCGCGCGCGCCGCGTAGGGTGAGTGCAACCAGACCATCAGGAGACTTTCCATGCAGATCGCCGGATTTCGTCAGCGGCTTTTGTCGCGGATGCCCTTGGCGGGCACCTTTCTGAAAACCCCGGCCTATCAGCTGATCGAGGTCCTGGCACAATCGGAACTCGATTTCGTTTGTCTGGATGCCGAACATGCCCCGTTCGACCGCAGCGCGATCGATGCATGTTGTGCCATGGGAAGGGCTTTGGATTTCCCGGTCCTGGTGCGCGTTGGCGACAGCTCTGCCCGCGAGATATTGCAGTCGCTGGATTGCGGCGCGGTCGGAATCGTGGTGCCGCATGTGGACAGTGCTGGCAAAGCGGCAGACGTGGCACGCGCAGCGCGCTTCGGACGCGGCGGGCGTGGTTATGCCGGGTCCTCCCGCTGGGCGGGGTACGCGACGCAATCCATGCCGGATCTGCTTGCCAGATCGCAGGATGAAACCGTGGTCATCGCGCAGATCGAAGAGCCCGAAGGCGTCGATGCCTCCGAGGCGATCGCGGCAACGGACGGGATCGACGCGCTGTTTCTGGGGCCGGCCGACCTGTCGGTCGGGTACGGTCACGACAACCAGACCTCGGACGAGCTTTTCGCCGCGATGGAGCGCGTGGGCAAGGCGGCCGAAGCGGCGGGAAAAGCTTATGTATCCTGGGTCGCAAATGCGCAAAAGGCGCAAGAGTGGTCGGCCTACGGGATGAGTTGTTTCTTCATTTCGTCGGAACACGCGTGGATGCGGTCGGGAGCCACCGCAGAGGCGCGTGGCGTGCACGAGATCGGGAAACCGTAAAAACTCAGGCTTTGAAGCTGGAGAACAGGGACACCGCGGCGCCTGTGACCTGTCGGCGGGTGTTTGCGCCCTCCATCAGCACTTCGTGTTCCGCGCCGTCCACCAAAAGCAGCTTGCCGCCCTTCCAGTTGGTCATGCGCTCCCGGATGCAGGTGGTGTCGACGATGCGCTCGTTCGAGCCGACGAAACATAGCGCGGGAATGGCCGGAGAGGGCATCGCGGCAAGCGCGTCGCATTCGGCGAGCGCGCTGCTGAGCCAGGACAGGGACGGGCCACCCAGACCGAATTTCGGCTCTGCCTCCACATGGCGGCGCATGTAGTCGAACATTTCGGGATCCGAGGTCAGCAGGTTCTGCTCGAAGGGTTCAGAGGCCGGATAGCTCTTGATCGAGGTGCCGGGGGCAAGCCGGTGCCCCTGACCCAGAGCAATCGCGACGCGGGGAAGCAGCCACGCCGCCGGACGCAGGTAGGCCGCGATGCGGATGCCCCACATCGGTCCGGTGAAGACGACAGAGGCCATGTCGCTGCCGCTCATCAGGGCGCGCAGACCGATGCAGCCCCCCATGGAATGAGCCAGCATATGCCAAGGGCGCGGCAGGTCGCGCTTGCGTGCAAAGGCGCAGACCGCGGACCAGTCTTTCTGAAAGTCGAGGAAGCGCCCGACATGCCCGACCATCGGATCGGCGCACAGTCGATCGGCAAGACCTTGACCGCGCCAGTCCACGGTCAGGACATCGAAGCCCGCGCGCACGAAATCCTTGACGGTGCGGCCGTATTTCTCGATGTACTCGCTGCGCCCGGGCAGGATGAACACCGTGCCCTTGGCGTCTTTCGAGGCCGCGTGACCAAGGCGAATGCGCACCCCGTCCGAGGTACGCAGCCAGAACGCCTGTGTGTCCGGCCCTTCGGCCAGATCGTCACGATAGGGCGCTGGCTCTGCCATCAAGCGAGGGTGGCGGCCAGTTTCATTGCCATGCCCATGTCGCCGTCGATGCTCAACCGACCCGACATGAAGGCAGAGGTGGGGTTCAGCGATCCGTCGAAAATCTCGCGATAGGTGTCGGCATCCGCGTTGAACGTGACATCCGCGTCGGCTTCGCCCTCGCGGGCACCGTCGCTGTCGACAACCATGCTGCCTTCGCCTTCGATATTGAATTGGGCTATGCCGTCGATGCCGCCGCCGCCCAGCTTTTCGTTCATGGCGGCGACCGCCTGTGCCACAACATCGCTCATACGCTCGTCTCCTTGTGATCGCGTCTTGATGTGCAAGGCTGGCATTTGCCGAACCTTACGCTAAACTCAAGGGTGGTTATGAGGTTCACGATGCGCAAATACAAATCTGCCGTTGCGGCATTTCTTTTCACGGCGGGTCTCGTGTCGGGTCCGGTGTCGGCGCAGGAGGATCCAGTGGCTGACCTCATGGATCAGTTGGCGCAGGCCGAGGATGAACGCTCTGCGGCCCGGCTGGAGCGGCAGTTGCGTCAGGAATGGTCGAAGTCCGGATCGGCGACCATCGACCTGCTGCTCAAACGCGGTGAGGACGCGCTGGATGTCGACAACATCGACGCGGCGTTGGAACATCTCACGGCTCTCACCGATCACGCGCCTGAATTCGCCGAAGGCTGGCACACGCTGGCGCTGGCCTATTACCGCGCCGAGATGTTTGGCCCTGCCGCTGACGCGCTTGAACGGACACTGGCGCTGAACCCGCATCATTTCGGAGCCATGCGCGGGTTGGGCGCCATCCTCGAACAGGTGGACAAACCCCACCTTGCGTATGACGCCTATTCGCGGGTACTCAGCCTACGGCCGCACGATTCCGAAGTGATCGAGGCGTTGGAGCGGCTGGAGCTTCGGGTGAACGGGCAAACGCTCTGACATCCTGACACTCCCGAGCAGGACGGCAAAGGACGTCAACATGGCCGGACATGCGCGGGTTGCGGCCATCCTTGGCCCGACCAACACAGGCAAAACCCATTACGCCATCGACCGTATGCTGGGCTATCGCACCGGCATGATCGGCCTGCCGCTGCGTCTGCTGGCGCGCGAGGTCTATGACAAGATCGTCGCGGCGCGGGGGCCGTCGGTGGTGGCGCTGGTCACGGGCGAGGAACGGATCGTACCGCCGCGCGCGCAGTATTGGGTCTGCACGGTCGAGGCGATGCCCGAGGGGATGGGCTGTGATTTCGTCGGGATCGACGAGATTCAGCTGTGTGCCGATCCGGAACGTGGTCACGTGTTCACCGACCGCCTGTTGCGGATGCGCGGGTTGCACGAAACGCTGTTCATGGGGTCCGACACCATGCGCGGCCCGATCTCCGGTCTGGTCGACGGTGTCGAATTCGTCCGTCGCGAGCGGATGAGCCAACTCAGCTATACCGGATCGAAAAAGATCAGCCGTTTGCAGCCGCGCACCGCCATTGTCGGGTTTTCCGTCGAAAACGTCTATGCCATCGCCGAATTGCTGCGTCGCCAGAAGGGCGGTGCTGCTGTCGTCATGGGGGCGCTGAGCCCACGCACGCGCAACGCACAGGTGGATCTGTACCAAAACGGCGAGGTGGATTTCCTCGTGGCGACAGACGCCATCGGGATGGGGCTCAACCTCGATATCAACCATGTCGCGTTTTCGTCCCTGACCAAGTTCGACGGCCGCCGGATGCGGCCGTTGATGCCCAATGAGCTGGCCCAGATTGCCGGGCGGGCGGGGCGTGGCATGTCGCACGGCACATTCGGTGTGACCGGCGAAGCGGGGCCGATTTCTGAAGAAGTGGCCGAGGCGATCACCAATCACCGCTTCACACCGTTGAAGAAACTGAACTGGCGCAGCGCAGATCTGCGGTTTGGCAGCATCGACACGCTGGTTGCCTCGCTCGAGGCCAGCCCGAACGATGACCGCCTCGTAAAAGCGCGGGAGGCCGACGATTTGCAGGCGCTCAAGGCGCTCGGCACGGTGGCCGAGGTGCAGGCCCGGGCCTCTGATCCGAAATCCGTGCAGCTTTTGTGGGACGTGTGCCGCATCCCCGACTTCCGCGGCATCAGCCATTCGGAACATGCGGGGCTTTTGGAAGTTATCTATGGGCATCTGCACCAACGCGGCGCGATCCCGGATGACTTTCTCGGACGGCAGGTCAATCGGATCGACAGGACAGATGGCGACATTGACACGCTGTCGAAACGATTGGCGTATATCCGCACATGGACCTATGTCGCGCAGCGGAAAGCGTGGGTGCATGACGAAAGCCATTGGCGCGGCCTGACGCGCGCTGTAGAAGACCGACTGTCGGACGCGCTGCACGAGCGCCTGACCCAGAGATTTGTTGATCGGCGCACATCCGTGCTCTTGCGCCGATTGAAACAGAAGGAGGCCCTTTTGGCCGAAGTGAATGACAAGGGTGAAGTCACCGTCGAAGGTGAATTCGTTGGACGACTTGAAGGGTTCCGGTTCCGCCAGGACAAGGATGCAACCGGGCAGGAAGCCAAGACGCTGAAAACCGCGTCGTTGCAGGCGCTGGCGCCCCATTTCCACTTGCGGGCGGATCGGTTCTACAACGCGCCCGATACCGAGATGGATTTCACCGAACAGGGTGGTCTGATGTGGGGCGAACAAGCGGTGGGCAAGCTGGCCGCCGGTGACGATCCGCTCAAGCCGCGCGTCGTCGCCTTCGTCGACGAAGAGGCGGGCCCGGATGTGGCGCAAAAGGTGCAGCGCCGGTTGCAGCATTTCATCGACCGCAAGATCGCGGCCTTGTTCGAACCTTTGGTCAACCTCCAGAAAGACGAGACGCTGAACGGGTTGGCCCGTGGTTTTGCCTTCCGCATGGTCGAGGCGATGGGCATTCTGCCGCGCGCCGATGTCGCGGATGATGTGAAGGCGCTGGATCAGGACGCGCGCGGGATGCTGCGCAAGCATGGCATCCGCTTTGGCCAGTTCACCGTGTTCATGCCGCTCCTGCTCAAACCCGCGCCGACCCGGTTGCGCCTTGTGCTGTGGAGCTTGGCGAAGAACCTGGATATCTTCCCGGAGGCCCCGCCGCCGGGTTTGGTGACGGTGCCTAACACGCCCGGCACACCGGCAGAGCATCATACCGTGTCGGGGTATCGCGCGGCCGGGGATCGGGCGATCCGGATCGACATGCTGGAACGTCTGGCCGATTTGCTGCGCGCGCAGGACAGCCGGGGTGGATTCGAGGCGAATCCGGATATGCTGTCGATCACCGGTCTAACGCTGGAACAGTTTGCCGACCTGATGGGCGGTTTGGGCTACAAGGCCGAAAAGGGTGAACGCGAAAAGGTGCGTGCCGTCGATGCCGTGGTGCCGGAGGCGGATGCCGCGACGGCGACCGAGCAGGATGCCGCAACGGATGGCGCGGTGCCGGTCGAAGACACACCGGTCATGGATGCCGGACAAGAGGGTGTTCCCGGCACCGACGCCGCGCCCGCCGCTGCGCCGGACGCGGCCGACATTCCCGAAGCGGCTGCCGAAATGCCCGATGACGCGGTCGCTCCGGTTGCGGATACGCCGACTGACGCACCCGCGGAGACACCGGTTCCCACCAACTCCGAGACAGAGATCGACCCCGGTGCGGCGCCCGATGCCGCCTTGGCCGGGCCGGAAACCGAGGTGTTCTACATTTTCACATGGCGCGGCAATCGTGCAGACCGTCAACCTCGCCGCGATGGCGGCAAGGGACGGCGCGAAGGCGGCAAGGCGCAGGGCGATCGGCCACGTGGCAAGGGCAAGCCGAAGGGAAAGGGACAGCCGCGTGATGCTGGTGCCAAATCCTTCCAGTCGCGTCCGCCAAAGAAGGAAAAGCAGATCGATCCTGACAACCCCTTTGCGGCGGCCCTGATGGGTCTGAAGAACAAGGACTGACTTGAGCGAGGCTGCGCAGAAGCTCCGTATCGACAAGTGGCTTTGGCATGCGCGTTTTTTCAAGACGCGCAGCCTTGCCGCCAAGCTCGTGGCGGGCGGCAAGTTGCGGGTCAACGGACAGCCGATTTCCAAACCCGCCTACACGGTCAGCGCGCTGGATGTGCTGACCTTTCCCCAAGCCAATGACGTGCGGGTGATCAAAGTCCTCGCAATGGGAGAACGGCGCAGACCAGCGCCTGAAGCGCAGCTTCTTTACGAGGATCTCGACCCTCCCAAGCCCCGCGAGCCAAATGCGCAAGTGCCTCGTTTTGAAGGGAAAGGTCGCCCGACCAAGAAAGATCGTCGCGCTTTGCAACAAACCCGGTCCGACCTTCTTGAATGATATTTCGCATTGGCTTAGCTAGCTTGCGAATGATCGATGGACGGACCGCATGACCTACATTGTCAACGACGCTTGCATTGCCTGCAAATACACGGACTGCGTGGAAGTCTGCCCTGTGGACTGCTTCTACGAGGGCGAAAACATGCTGGTCATCCATCCGGATGAGTGCATCGATTGCGGCGTCTGCGAACCTGAATGTCCTGCCGACGCGATCCGTCCGGATACCGAACCGGACATGGACAAATGGGTCGAGTTCAACCGAAAATACGCGGAAATGTGGCCAGTCATCATCACCAAGAAGGATCCTTTGCCCGAGGCAGAGGAACGTGACGGTGAAAGTGGCAAGCTTGAAAAGTACTTCTCCGAAGCGCCGGGTGAAGGTGGGTGATGATTCGCCGGTGCGGACGTGATTGGTTGCAAGTCCGCTTGTAACACGTTGTTAAATCGTTGAATTATCCCGTTTGGCGCGCCACTACCGCGAAGGCGATTTTTGTGGTATAGTCATGTGGTAACTGACACCTGTGGGACGCACGCCGCTTTGGCGTATGGCAAATGAGCTGACATAAGCTTGCTCTGATACTCTGAATGAAACGACCGGAAGCGCTGCTTCCGTTCGGTTTTTTTGTCTGTGTCACAGGGGTGCACGTCAAGGAAGGTTCTGAATGACCAAGTCGAAAAAATCCGAATTCCGTCCGAATGATTACGTTGTCTACCCGGCGCATGGCGTCGGCCAGATCGTGTCGATCGAAGAACAGGAGATCGCCGGCATCACGCTTGAGCTGTTCGTGATCTCGTTCGAGAAAGACAAGATGACCCTGCGGGTGCCCACCCACAAGGCCACGGAAATCGGAATGCGGTCGCTGAGTTCACCCGACGTGGTGAGCCAGGCGATGAAAACGCTCAAGGGCAAGGCCAAGGTCAAAAAGGCCATGTGGTCGCGTCGGGCACAGGAATACGAGCAGAAGATCAACTCGGGCGATCTGATCGCGATTGCCGAGGTCGTGCGCGACCTGCACCGTGCCGACGATCAGCGCGAGCAAAGCTATTCCGAGCGTCAGCTTTACGAAGCCGCACTCGAGCGTCTGACGCGCGAAGTCGCCGCCACCTCGGGTGGGGACGAACTGGCTGCGGCCAAGCAAGTCGGCGACGTTCTGATGTCGCGTGCACCTGCGGCTGCCTAAGACGTTCCGAAAAACCGAAACAAGCGGCTCCATCCGGGGCCGCTTTTTTCATGCCGCGTCGGTACTGTTTGCCTCAAGCGCGCTGAGCAGAGACGCTTCGAGCTCTTTCTCAAGCTCCTTGGCGCGGGCGATATAGGCTTCGTTCTGCGCTGACGGTATATTGGGATCCCACAAGTCGGCCAGTTCGCGTACCGTGTAGCGGTCGTGCTGGTAGAACAGCTTTTCCGCCTCGTTGGCCTCGTATTCGGTCAGGCCGATATTCTCCAGAACGTAGCGGCCCGCGCGCAGGGAGCTGTCGAAAAGCTCGCGGACGATGTCATTCGCCCCGGCCTTGTAAAGCCGGTAGGTGTGCGTGCGGTCGCGGGAGCGGGCGACGATGTGGATGTCGGGACGCAGGCGGCGCGCATAGGTGACGAGCCGTTCGGCGGCCACGGGATCGTCCAGCGCCACCATGAGCACCCGCGCGCTGTCGATACCAGCGGCGTGCAGCAGATCGGGGCGCAATGGATCACCGAAGAAGCCCTGGTAGCCAAAGCGGCGCATCAATTGGATCGTTTGAAGGTTGTTGTCGATGACAACGGTCTTGGCACCGACCGATTGTACCAGCCGATTGACGATCTGACCGAACCGCCCGATCCCGGCGATAATGACCGTGCCTTGCTCGTCGATCTCGTCGTGTTCAAGATCTGTGTCGCCGTCCTTCAGCCGTTTGGACAGAACCTCGTAAAGGATGAAGGCCAGCGGTGTGATCAGCATCGACAGCGCCACGATCAGCAAGAGCCGATCCGCGAGATAGGCTGGAAGGATGGCCTGTTGCAGCGAGAACGAGATCAGCACGAAGCCGAATTCACCGGCCTGGGCGAGACCAAGAGTAAAGAGCCATTGATCGCGGCCCCGCAGTTTGAAGGCGCGCCCGAGCACATACAGGATGATGCCTTTGAGCAGCATGATCCCCAAGGCAAGCCCGAGGATGGAAATGGGTTCGGAGAAGAACAGACCGAAATCGATCCCGGCACCGACCGTGATGAAGAACAAGCCCAGCAGCAGTCCCTTGAACGGTTCGATGTCGGATTCCAGTTCATGGCGGAATTCGCTGTTGGCTAGAACCACACCGGCCAGGAACGTGCCCAGGGCAGGCGACAGGCCCACGGCCGTCATGAGAAAGGCGATGCCGATCACGATCAGCAGCGCGAGGGCCGTATACATCTCGCGCAGATGCGCGGCGTGGATATATCGGAACAGCGGACGCGCGCCGTACACACCCCCAAGGATGATGAGCGCGACGGCACCGAGAGTGACAAGCGTCACGCCCCAACCCGGCAGGCCTTCGATCAGCGACATGGTGGCGCCGTGGGCGTCATCGCCATGCTCCAACACACTCCGCGCGATCGAGCCGTCTTCGTTCAGAGACGGGGTCGACGGTACGGCAAGCAGCGGCAGGATGATCAACATCGGGATGACCGCGATGTCCTGGGTCAGCAAAACCGAGAAGGTCGAGCGACCACCGCTGGTCTGCATCAAGCCCTTCTCGCTCAGCGTCTGAAGCACGATCGCGGTGGAGGACAGGGCGAAAATCATCCCGATGGCCATCGCGGTTTGCCAGACGAACCCCAGATACATCGCACCGACCATCACGGCGCACATGGTGATAAGAACCTGCATGCCGCCCAGACCGATCAGACGGTGGCGCATGTCCCAAAGCGCCCGTGGTTCAAGCTCCAGCCCGATCAGGAACAGCATCATCACAACGCCGAATTCGGCGAAATGCTGGAGGTCTGTGGTGTCGGCGACCAGCCCCAGACCCGGCCCGATGGCGACACCGGCCAAGAGATAGCCCAGCACCGATCCAAGCCCCAATCGCGCGGCGATGGGAACGGCGATCACCGCTGCCAGCAGGAACACCGACGCCAGGAAAAGAAACTCACCCATGCAGACACTGCCTTTCTCGTTGACCGCAGAATGAGGCGTTTCGCGGGGGGATGGCAACCGGTTGACCCGTGGGTCGCCAATTAACGTGGCAGCGGGGTGCCTTGTGCTGAAAACACTCGCACCGGCGCTGGCGTTCAGCCGTCAGGCATATCCAGAACAACGTTCCGGCCGTTCTTTGAATAGCGCAGCTCACTTTCGCCGATGGCCGCGACACGGCCTCCGTCCAGACGGTCACCGACCTGCACTTTCTGATACCGTCCGTTCGCCAGTCGTACGAGGGCGCGGCGGCTGGAGGGTTTGCCGTAGACGCCGATCAGGTTGATACGGCGCAGGTTGATCGCGTTTGACACCGTGGCCTGCCGCGCGACATTCGCCGTCGATGGAATGCGCGGCTGGACCGCCCGCGGCGCCACGGAAGCGACCTGCGTCACCTCCGGTTGACGGGTCTGCTGGGTGGTGCGGGCGCGTTCCACGATCTGGGCAAAGTTGCGCGGTCGGGTCACGGGGGCGGCGGATTGGGCGACGGCGAATTGTGTGGCGGCGGGTTGCGCCTCTTCCTCTTCCGCCTTGAGGGTTTCCGGCCGTGCCGCCGGTCTCAGCGCTGCCAGTTCGGCCAAGGTCCGGCCCGCAAGCTGCGCGCGTTCGTTGTCTTCGACCAACCCATCGGGCCGCCCGCGTGGTCGGAACGCCTGAAGGGTCGAGACCTCGACAGTCGCCTCACCCTCAACGCTCGGTTCCGGTGTGACCTCCGGCGCATTGGGTCGAACCGGTGGGACGACGGGCGGCAAACCGGCGAAGATACGCACGCCTTCGGGGTTCACTGCGCCCTCGGGTGTGGCGACCACCAGTCCCCGGTCGTCCAGCGTGAACTGGGTTCCCGGGGCGGCCGGGTTCGGTTGGGACAGGTAGGTCTGATCGTTCCGCAACGCCTCGGCGCCCGGCAGGGCGACGGCATCGAATTGCTGCACCCGGTTGTCGATGGAGGCAACGTAGAGATCGTCGAGCGTCGTCTGTGTCGGGGTCGACGGGGCCTCCGGCGACCGCTGCCAGATGCCTGTGGCGGCGTAGCGGGCATCAGCCTCTTCCGGTGTCAGCGCAGCGGGCGGAGGAAGTACATCCGCGAGCCCGTCGATCCCGGTGCCGGTGTCTTCGACCACGTCGAGCGCAGCAAGCTGAACGCCTGTTTCCTCTTCCGTCGGGTTCGTAACCGATCCATCGAGCGGCAACAGCTCAACGTCGGGCAGGCGCGCGATCGAGGGTGTATCGTCATTGCGGTCAAAGAAGCGCGACAGCCCCTCGTCAAGAAACACGCTGGCCCAGGCCGCGACGGCCAGAAGGAAGATGAGCAGCGCGCTTGTCAGCATCAGCCCCAGGAAACGTGGTTTGCCGCCAACCTGCGGTTCGGTCCGCGCGCCGAACACGGTCATGCGCGTCTGTTCGTCCGCGGGCGCGCCTTCGTTCGGTCGGGAGCTGTCCGTATCCCGCCCAGCACGCATCGCGGCGATGCGCGCGACCGCAGCGCGGGCGGGTTCGGGATTGTGTTTGGCCGGCGTGGGCGCAGCAGGTGAACCGGTTTTCGACACAGGCGCCGAGATCGGCGGAACCGGTTTGGCCGTCCCGCTCGGGGGTTTCGGATCAGCGCTCTTGCGGCGAGAGAAAAAGCCGAAGCCCTTGCGTTCGGGGCCGTCATCGACCGGTTCGTCCTGAAGGGCCGGTGCCGTCACATCGCTGTCGCGGGTCGATTTGCGGGCTCCGCCCAGTTTGAACCGAGGCGTTGCTGTGGTGTCTGGCGCGGGTGTTTCGATCTTCGGCGCGGCAGCGGGAATGTCTGACGACGTGCTGGCCCGCGAGGCGCGGATGGACGCGAAGGCCGGTGCAGCGGATGGATCTGCCGGACCTGCCGCGCGTTCGGGCTTCTGCAGATCGGCAATCGGTGCCGACAGCGCTGGCTTGCGGTTTGTCCCGGCGTCTGGCTTGTCGTCATCGTCGAGGTTGGCCGCACCCGGTGCCAGAGCGGCCGCATCGATGTCGTCTGCGTCCTTCGTAGACTCGGCGGAACCAAGCGTCAGAGGGGCCGGTGCATCCTTTACTCCGCGGGTGTCCGTATCGGCGGCCACGTCGGCAGGCGACGCAATGTTGACGTCCTCTGCCGCCGCCTCGGGCTCGACCGCCGTCTCTTCGACAGTGTCTACGTGCTCGACAACCTGATCCGCAGGCACGATCTCGACCGCTTTCGCGTCCCGTTCCGGCGCGGTGCCTGTCCAGCTTGCCGCGGGACCGAAAAACACTTCTCCCGAAAACTGACCCTCGGGCGCGTTGGCGACAAAGCACACGGGGTCGAAATGGTGGCTTTTGGCAAAGGCTTCGGCCTCGTCCAGCGTCTCGATCGCGACGGCGGCCACCTGTATCTGGCCATCGGCGCGTGACCAGTCGAAGCTGAGATCGTCCACGGCATAGGGCGTGGCCCCGTCGAGTGCGGCGCGGATGTCGGACTGGAGCGCGTCGCCCGTGTGGCCGGTGTCGGGCAGCGACAGGTACTTGATTTGCTCGTTCGGGATGATGAGCTTGACCTGACCGCCGGTCGGAGACAGGGCGTCCGCCTCGGATCGGAGATCGGCCAGGGCACCGCGCAGGTCTGCGGCATCCAAAGCCACATCCCCGACACGCACCCATCCGTTCGGAACACGGCGCAGGAGCGAGATACCTTCGAAGGAGAGAGTCAGGGCAAAGTCTGGCGTCATACGTTTATTTTAGCAGTCCTTTGTTCGGGATGGGAGTCACTTACACATCGGACAGACGCGACAAAGCGATCTTTCGCGCGGGGTAAATTCTGCGCTTGTCAGCAGCTTCGCGCCCCGCGATGGTTCGGCTGTCGCAAATCGAAATAGAGGTCTCCATGTCCAAAGTCACAGGATTCTTTGCCGCCATCGTCGTCCTGGTCGGTATTTCGCCACTCTGGGCCGAAACCACCGGCCAGATCACGGTCACGGGCGAAGGCAGCGTGTTCGCTGTTCCCGACATGGCGGTGATCACCATGGGGGCATCGGCCGAGGCCGAAACCGCGAAAGAGGCGATGGATCAGACCTCGGACATCACGACGGCGATTCTCGACCGTCTGACCGAAGCGGGCGTTGCCGAACGGGACATGCAGACGTCGGACCTGTCGCTGTCGCCGCTCTGGTCGAACCGGTCGTCGTCGGAAAACCGGCCAAGCATCGACGGCTATCAGGCGTCGAACCGCGTGACGGTTCGGGTGCGGGACTTGGAAAGCCTCGGAACCATCCTCGACGCGGTTCTGACGGATGGGGCCAATGAACTGGGCGGCCTCGAATTCACGCTGTCCGATCCCGAACCGCTGATGAACGACGCGCGGATTAAGGCGGTGGCGGATGCGCGGGCGCGGGCCAAGCTGTTGGCCGATGCCGCCGGTGTGGAACTCGGCGCCTTGATCAGCCTGAGCGAAACCGGCGCGCGGGCGCCGCGCCCAGAGATGCTGAGCATGGCGCGCGCCTCGGATTCCGTCGTGCCGGTTGCGCAAGGCGAGGCCGAATTGCGCGCAAGTGTGACACTTGTCTACGAGATCGTCTCACCGTGATCTCTGCTCTGGTCGCGTGATCGCACTCTGCCTATAGTAAAGAAAAAGAGCAGAGCAGACCGCCAAAGGAGCGCCATGGCCCGACCTCCGGCAAAACCGACTGTCGTCAACGTCCTGATTGTCGGGCAGATGGGACGCCTCGCTTACGAGGCGCTCCTTTTCGCGCTGTCGATGAAGGCCAACACGGCCGATCCGCGCTTCAGGTTGAAGGTGGCAGAACCGCAGCCAGGTCCGAAATGGCAGACCGATCCGACCATCCGGCCCGAACCGCTGCGAGACATGATCACGGCGCAAGGGGCAGAGATCATTCCTTTCGAAAGCCGCCATTTCGGCAGCGATTATCCCTATGGCAACAAGATCGAAGCGCTGCTTGCCCTGCCGAAAGGAGAGCCGTTCATCTTCTTCGACACCGACACGCTGATCACGGGCGATCTCGGGGCCGTGCCCTTTGATTTTTCCAAACCAAGCGCGTCCCTGAGGGTCGAAGGCACCTGGCCACAGATCGAACTTTATGGGCCGGGCTTTTCGGAGACCTGGAAATCCCTTTACGACCGTTTCGGTCTAGATTTCGAAAGCTCGCTCGACCTGTCCCAACCGGATGAATACTGGCGGCGATACCTGTATTTCAACGCGGGGTTTTTCTACTACAAATGTCCGCAGGTCTTCGGCCAGCTCTTTCTCGACATGGCGTTGGACATCCGTAACAACCCGCCCGACGCCTTGGTGTGCCAGCAACTCGACCCCTGGCTGGATCAGGTCGCGTTGCCGCTGGTGATCCACAAACTTGGTGGAGGACGCGACGCGCTGCCCGTGGGGTACATCGACGGCCAGACCAGCGTTCATTACAGGAACATGCCGCTCCTCTACGCGCGTGAAGACGATGAGGTCGTCGATCTTTTGGAGCGAATTTCGGCGCCTAACCCGGTCAAGCGGTTGCTCAAGGAATACGAGCCGTTCAAGCGCATGATCTTCCAGAACCGGGGCCACAAGGTCCGCGCTTTGTTCGACCGTGATCACCTGCCAAGCCGTGAACAACCCATCCGGCAGAGGATCAAGAAAAACGGCTTCTGGATGGTGTGAGGCATGCTGCGATCAGACCGGCGCCCGATCGCTGGACATTGCGTTCGATCAAACGGCATGATGACGGCTGTTGCTGACCGGGCAAGACTGAAACCTGCATACAAGAAGGGGCGCTGAATGGCGGACACCGTCTGGATCGACCAGTTTCCGGGCCTCCGAACCTTGCCCGAAAACGTGAAGCGGTATCTTCTGGATGAAAGCAAGGTTTTGCACGTGCCTGCGGGCACCGGCGTTTTTGGGCCCGGGGCGGTTCCGGACAGCCTGTTGTTCCTTCTCGACGGGCGTGTGCGGGTGCAGCAGACCTCCGAAAGCGGGCGCGACATCGTGCTGTATCGGGTAGAGGCCGGCGAAAGCTGTGTGCTGACAACCGCCTGCCTGCTTGCGCACGAGCCTTATTCGGCGGAGGGAATCACCGAAACCGAAGTCACCGCCGTCGCGATCCCGCGCGGCGCTTTCGACCGGCTGATGGCCTCGTCTCGCGAGTTTCGGGAATTTGTGCTCACGGCTTACGCACGACGTATCACCGACCTTTTCCGTGTGATCGACGACGTGGCTTTCGGACGCATCGACGTGCGGCTGGCAGGCCGATTGCTGAGCCTTGCAGGGCAGGGCGATGATCTCGCGGCGACCCATCAACAGCTTGCCACCGAGCTTGGCACCGCGCGAGAGGTGATTTCGCGCGTCCTGCACGATTTTCAGAAACGCGGGCTGATCGCGCAGTCGCGGGGACACATCACCCTGTTGCAGCGCGACAGCCTGGAGGCGATCGCCAGAAGCGCCTGATCCGCGCCAACCTGCGACCAAACGTACCTTATGTACGAATTTTCGAATGTTTGGTGACAATATCACTGAAGCCTGTCGCGGTAAGGCGTATCACATAGTCAGCTTTGACCTTGGAGGGTTTGAAAATGACTGTGAATGTTGGCACGATCGACCGAATTGTCCGCGCCATTTTGGGCGTGGTTCTGCTCTACCTCGCCTTCGGCAGCGGCTTGCCGCTTTTTGATGGTGCCGTGATGAAATACGGCGCGGCGCTTGTCGGGATCGTGATGCTGGTGGTGGCAGCGGTTCGGGTCTGCCCGATCTATTCCGTCCTCGGCGTCAAAACCTGCCGCAACTGACCCTTCTGACGCGGTAAAGTCCCGGCGTCGCGCAGCGCCGCCGGGGCACCCGGCTTTGCGCGCATCAGGCGCGCCATCAGACTGACTTATCGAGGAGAAATCCCATGACGCACTATCCTGTGGACATGACCGTCAAACCGGACGTTTCGGCCTATTTCGACGAGGCCACCAACACGATCAGCTACATCGTGAAGGATCCCACATCCAACGCCTGTGCCATCGTGGACAGCGTGATGGACATCGACTACGCCGCGGGTCGGATCACCTACGATCACGCCGACGCGCTGATCGAAGAGGTTCAGAGCCGTGGGCTGACGCTTGAGTGGATCATCGAAACCCACGTGCATGCCGATCACTTGTCGGCTGCGCCCTACATTCAGGAGAAGCTGGGCGGCAAGATCGGTGTCGGCTCGAAGATCTTGGTGGTGCAGGACACGTTCGGCAAGATCTTCAATGAAGGCACCGAATTCCAGCGCGACGGCAGCCAGTTCGACAAGCTGTTCGAAGACGGTGACACCTACACAATCGGCAATATGCAGGCGTTCGCGATCTACACGCCCGGCCACACGCCGGCCTGCATGGTGCATGTGATGGGCGACGCGGCCTTCGTCGGTGACACGCTTTTCATGCCCGATGGCGGGTCGGCGCGCGCCGATTTTCCCGGTGGCGACGCAGGAACGCTTTACGACAGCATCCAGAAGGTTCTGGCGCTGCCCGACGACATGCGCCTGTTCATGTGCCACGATTACGGCCCGAACGGCCGCGACATTCAGTGGGAAACCACCGTCGGCGAAGAAAAGGCGCACAACATTCACGTGGGCGGCGGCAAGACCAAGGAAGACTTCGTCAAGTTCCGCACCGAGCGGGACGCGCAGCTCGATATGCCGAAGCTCATCATCCCGTCCTTGCAGGTGAACATGCGCGCCGGTGAGGTGCCGAAGGACAAGGATGGCAATCCGATGCTCAAGGTTCCGGTCAACGCGCTGTGACACCGTACTCGAAAGCCGTGGCGGAGATCGTCCGTCACGGCTTCCCACGACATTCAGGCAAGTGAGGCCAATCCCGTGCAACTCAATAAAATCACCGATGCGCTCACCGTCAGTCCGCAGATCACGGCCGACGACATTCCCGCGCTGAAAGAGGCCGGATTCCGGTCCATCGTTTGCAACCGTCCCGACGGCGAGGGCGCCGATCAGCCGACCCACGAAGAGATCGAGGCCGCCGCCAGGGCAGCGGGTATCGAGATGCGCTATCTGCCCGTCCAGTCCGGCTTGGTGCAGGACGCGGACGCAGCATCCTTCGGTGCCGCGCTGCGCGAACTTCCGGGTCCGGTTCTGGCCTATTGCCGGTCCGGCACACGCTCGGCCACGCTCTGGTCGCTGAGCCAGTCCAGGACGCTGCCAATGGCCGAGATCCTCGGGGCGACGAAAGCGGCGGGCTACGACATGAACGGTGTCGCGCGTCGGATCGCCAATGGTGGCAAGACACCGACCGATACCGGCGATGCCAAGTTCGACGTGGTGATCGTCGGCGGCGGGGCTGGTGGCATTTCGGTCGCGGCCTCAAGGTGCGCAAGCCGGGCCTGTCGGTTGCGATTATCGACCCGGCCGATATCCATTACTACCAGCCGGGCTGGACCATGGTCGGCGGCGGTATTTTCGACCCGCAGGATACCGCAAAGACAATGGGATCGCTGATCCCGCAGGGCGTGCACTGGATCAAGTCCGCGGTTGCAGCCTTCGAGCCTGAAAACGATGCCGTCATCCTCGATGGATGTCGTGTCGTGAAATACGACCGGCTTGTCGTGTGCCCGGGGCTGAAGCTCGACTGGAGCAAGATCGAAGGGTTGGAAGAGACCTTGGGCCGTAACGGCGTGACGTCGAATTACCGTTACGATCTGGCACCTTACACCTGGGAGCTCGTGCGATCTCTGAAGGAAGGACGCGCGCTCTTCACCCAGCCGCCGATGCCGATCAAATGCGCAGGCGCCCCGCAAAAGGCGATGTACCTGTCCGGCGACGCGTGGTTCCGCAACGGCGCGCTCAAGAACATCGACATTCAGTTCATGAACGCGGGCGGGGTGCTCTTTGGCGTGAAGGATTATGTCCCGGCGCTCATGGATTACGTGAAGAAGTACGATGCCACGCTCAATTTCTTTCACAATCTGATCGCCGTCGATGGACCGGCGAAAAAGGCGACCTTTGCTGTGAACGCGCCCGATACCGAGCCGACGACGGTCGAGGTGGAGTTCGACATGATGCACGTCTGCCCGCCGCAAACCGCGCCGGACTTTATCCGCGTGTCGCCGTTGGCTGACGCGGCGGGCTGGGTCGACGTGGATCAGGCCACCCTGCGCCACAAATCCTACAACAATATCTGGTCGCTGGGCGACGTGATGAATGCGCCCAATGCAAAGACCGCTGCGGCCGCGCGCAAGCAGGCGCCGACCGTGGCCGACAATATCGTCGCCGACATTCGGGGGCGGTCTGCCGTGGCGCAGTATGACGGCTATGGATCGTGCCCGCTCACGGTGGAACGCGGCAAGATCGTGCTGGCCGAGTTCGGCTATGGCGGCACCCTCTTGCCAAGCTTCCCGAGCTATCTGATCGACGGTACCAAACCGTCGCGTGCGGCATGGCTTCTGAAGGAAAAGCTTCTGCCGCCGATCTACTGGAAGGCCATGTTGAAGGGCAAAGAATGGATGGCCAAGCCTGAAAAGGTGAAGGTCGCCGCCGAATAACCCGTTGTTGCGTCGCATCCCTCCAGCGCGCATCACCCCCGTGGGCAGGGTTGCAAAACCCTGTCCGCGGCTTTTTAGAGAAGACACATGATCGACCATCTCCGCGGCTATTTCCCGATCCTAGACTGGGGAAAGACCTATAACAGAAGCGCCTTTTCCAATGACATGATCGCCGCGGTGATCGTGACGATCATGCTGATCCCGCAATCGCTGGCCTACGCTCTGCTGGCCGGATTGCCGCCCGAGGCGGGCATCTACGCCTCTATTGCGCCGATCATCCTCTACGCCATCTTCGGCACCAGCCGCGCTCTGGCCGTGGGGCCGGTGGCGGTGGTGTCGCTTCTGACCGCCTCTGCCGTGGGGCAGGTGGCAGAGCAGGGCACCGCCGGGTACGCCATCGCGGCCTTGACGCTCGCCTTCCTGTCCGGCGGATTTCTGATGCTGCTGGGGTTGTTCCGGCTCGGCTTTCTGGCAAATTTCCTGAGCCATCCGGTTATCGCCGGGTTCATCACCGCGTCGGGTATCCTGATCGCGTTCAGCCAATTAAAGCACCTGCTGGGCATCGCGGCTGAGGGGCATACTCTGCCGCAACTCATTGGGTCGCTCTGGAGCCATCTGGGCGACATCAACGTCATCACGGTGGTGATCGGCGGGCTGGCCACGGCGTTCCTGTTCTGGGTTCGCAAGGGGCTGAAGCCGTTGTTGCGCCGCCTTGGCGCGTCGCGGACGCTGGCCGATGTCCTGACCAAGGCGGGGCCGGTTCTCGCCGTTGCGGTCACAACCCTGTCGGTCTGGCTGTTCGGCCTTGCCGACAAGGGGGTCAAGATCGTGGGCGAGGTCCCGCAAAGCCTGCCACCGCTGACCCTGCCGGGCCTGTCGCCGGAGCTTGTCCAGCAATTGCTCGTTCCCGCCATCCTGATCTCGATCATCGGGTTCGTCGAATCCGTATCGGTGGCCCAGACGCTTGCCGCGAAGAAACGCCAGAAGATCGACCCGGACCAGGAACTGATCGGGCTGGGCGCGGCCAATATCGGTGCGGCATTCACCGGCGGCTATCCTGTTACCGGCGGGTTCTCGCGGTCTGTAGTGAATTACGACGCAGGCGCCGAAACGCCCGCCGCCGGTGCGTTCACCGCTGTGGGCCTTGCCATCGCCGCCGTCGCGCTGACGCCGCTGGTTTACTACCTGCCAAATGCCACGCTGGCCGCAACCATCGTTGTCGCGGTGCTGAGCCTTGTCGATTTCTCGATCCTGAAAAAGACGTGGGACTACTCGAAGGCCGATTTCACCGCCGTCGCTGCGACCATCGTGCTGACGCTGGCCCTTGGGGTCGAAGTGGGGGTCGCCTCCGGTGTCGGCATCTCGATCCTGCTGCACCTTTACAAAACCTCGCGCCCCCACGTGGCCGAGATCGGGTTGGTTCCGGGGACGGAGCACTTCCGCAATATCAACCGGCACAAGGTCGAAACCGATCCCACGATCCTCAGCCTCCGTGTGGACGAAAGCCTGTATTTCGTAAACGCGCGTTTCCTCGAGGACATGGTGCAGGCGCGGGTTTCCGAAGGGTCCGAGATCAAGCATGTGATCCTGATGTTTTCGGCCGTAAACGAGGTCGATTTCTCGGCTCTGGAAAGCCTTGAGGCGATCAACCAGCGCCTCACCGATCTGGGCATCGGTCTGCACTTGTCCGAGGTGAAAGGCCCGGTGATGGACCGTTTGCAGCAAACCCATTTCCTGCATTCCCTGAACGGGCGGGTGTTCCTGTCGCAATACAACGCTTGGAAACAACTGGCGCCGCATCGCGATACTGCCGAGTAACATCGCGGACACCCGGACCGCCTGACCGACGCAAGAGGACCGACCCATGGCAGACACAGCAGCCGAAACCGCCATCCCGCACAGCCGACTCGCGCATTTCCCGGTCGCGTTCTTCAGCGCGGTGATGGGCCTCATGGGCACGTCACTGGCGTTCGAGGCGGCCGGGTTCACAACCATCGGTCATATCGTGGTCGCGTTCGCCATTTTCGTCTTTGCAGTCCAATCGGCGCTGTATGCGGCCAAGGCGGTTCGGCATCCCGGCGCGGTGCATCCGATCAAACTGGCCTTCTTTCCCGCCATCAGCATCTCTTTGCTCCTCGGGGCAGTTGCGCTGCGCGGAATGATGCCGGGTTTGGCGGCCGGGCTCTGGGTCGTCGGCGCCGTGTTGCAGGCGGTGCTGACACTGGCCATTGTCACCAGCTGGATCAGCCATCGCGGTTTCGGTGTCGGGCAGATGTCGCCGGCATGGTTCATTCCGGCGGTCGGCAATGTGATCGCCCCGATTGCGGGCGTGTCGTTCGGATTTGTCGATGCGAGCTGGTACTTCTTCTCGCTCGGCGTTCTTTTCTGGATCGTGCTGCTGACGCTGGTTTTCAACCGCCTCATCTTCCACGAACCGCTGCCGGGCAAGCTGCGCCCGACATTGACGATCTTGATCGCACCCCCTGCGGTGGCCTTCGTCGCGTGGCTGCAACTGAATGGTGGTGTACTCGATGCCCCTGCGCGGGTGTTCTACAATCTTGGCCTGTTTTTCACGGCGCTCGTGCTGTTGCAGGTGCGGGGTCTGATCCGTTTGCCGTTTGCGCTGTCGTTCTGGGCGTTGTCCTTCCCCATCGCAGCCATGACCATCGCGTCCTTCCGATACGCGGCGCTGTCCGGCGCGCCGGTGTTTCTTGGCATCGGGTGGGCGCTCCTGGGGCTTCTCTGCGTCATCATCGCGGGACTGCTCTGGCGCACGTCTCTGGCGATCCTGCGCGACGAGATCTGCCAACCGGACTGATCGCCGCGGCGCGCACCGCCCGGTTTCCGATTGCGGATCGGGCGGAATTGGCCAAAGCTTTGGCCATGTCTGACCGAACCCTGTCCATTCGCGGCGCGAACGACGGCGATTTGCCCGCCCTGATCGCACTCTACGCAGATGACGATATCGGAATGTCGCGCGAAGCGACCAGAGTGGACGCCGCGTACCAATCGGCGTCTGACGCGATCCAATCCGACCCGAACCATCTGCTTGTCGTCGGCGCCTATGGCGACGAGATCGTGGCAACGCTTCTACTGTCCTTCCTGCCCGGCCTGTCGCGTCACGGCGCGTGGCGGGCGCAGATCGAGGCGATGCGCGTGGCCTGTGAACTGCGCGGGCAGGGGGTAGGGCAAGCCCTTCTGGACTGGGCCATCACGGAGGCCCGCAACCGTGGCTGCGCCCTTGTGCAATTGAAGTCGGATCGCCGCCGCCCCGACGCGCACCGCTTTTACGAACGCGCCGGATTCACGCCATCGCATCTTGGCTACAAACTGTCATTGGAGACATCATGACCGACTTTCCCGTCTTTGACGGACATAACGACCTTGTCCTGCGCCTTCTGCGTGGAGATGTCACCGCAGAGGCCGTCGCATCGGGTTTGACCGACGGGCATATCGACAAGCCGCGTGCGCAGAAAGGCGGGTTTGGCGGCGGCATGTTCGCGATCTTCGTGCCCAGCCCCGGCGACAAGGCGGTGCGGCACGATGAGATGCGCAATCCGACATACGATATTCCCTTGCCCGACCCTGTGCCCGAAGCCGAGGCGACCGACTGGACCGAACGGGGTTTCGCCGCGATGGACGATCTCGAAGCAGCGGGCGCCATTCGCATCTGTCGCACCGCGCAAGAGGTCGAAGCTGCGCTGCCCGCCGACGAGATGGCTGCCGTCCTTCACATCGAAGGGGCCGAGGCAATCGACCGCGAATTCGACAAGCTGAACGCGTGGTACGCCCGTGGGCTGCGGTCGCTTGGTCCGGTCTGGAGCCGGGACACGATCTGGGGGCATGGCGTGCCGTTCCGCTATCCCTCGGACCCCGACACAGGGCCTGGACTGACGGAGGCGGGCAAGGCGCTCGTGCGCGAATGCAACCGGCTCAAGATCATGGTCGACCTGTCGCATCTGAACGCCAAAGGGGTCGAAGACGTGGCCCGTATCACAGACGCTCCCCTGGTCGCGACTCACTCCAACGCCTGGGCCGTGTGTCCGCATTCACGCAACCTGACGGATCGCCAATTGCACATGATCCGTGACAGCGATGGAATGGTGGGCATCAACTTCGCCAGCGCCTTCCTGCGGCCCGACGGGCGGATGGACGCGGAGTTTGAGCTTGACATCGTGCTCCGACACTTTGACCATCTGGTCGACAGCGTGGGTGAAGATCGGGTCGGTCTTGGATCGGACTTCGACGGTGCGCTGGTCCCGGAACTAATCGGGGACTGCGCGGGCCTGCCCAATCTGATCACTGCACTGCGGTCTCATGGTGTCGACGATGGCCTTATGGGCAAGATCACCCATGGGAACTGGCTCAGGGTCCTGCGAAAAACGTGGGGCGAATAATAATTGGAACGGGGAAATAGACCATGACATCACCTTTTGTTGCAGCCGCGGTTGCGTCGCTTCTGGCCGTCGGCATCGCCGCGCCCAGCTTTGCAGAAACGCCGCCGAACATGCTGGTCATCGCGAACCGCATCGACGACATCAAGACGTTCGATCCCGCCGAAAGCTTTGAATTCGCGGGTGCGGACGTCAGCCGGAACGTCTACGAAAAGCTGGTCAATTTCGACCCGCTCGACCTTGATGCGGGCTTTCAGCCGCAACTGGCCGAAAGCTGGGAGATTTCCGAAGACGGCATGACCATCACCTTCACGATGGCCGAGGGACATACCTTTGCCTCGGGCAATCCGGTGACGGCCAAGGACGCGGAATTCTCGCTGCGCCGCGCGGTGCAGTTGAACAAAACGCCGTCCTTCATCCTGACGCAGTTCGGTTTCACGCCGGAAAATGTCGAAGAGACCATCGTGGCACCGGACGACAGCACGCTCGTTCTGACGCTCGACAAGCCCTACGCGCTGTCTTTCGTGCTCAACTGTCTGACGGCGACCATTGGCGGTATCGTGGATATGGAAACCGTGATGGCCAATGAAACCGACGGTGACATGGGCAACGCGTGGCTGCGCACGAACACCGCCGGATCCGGCCCCTACAAGGTGGTGGACTGGAAGCCGAGCGAGAGCGTACTGATGGACCTCAACCCGAACTACGCAGGTGAAACGCCCGCGATGGAGCGGGTGATCGTTCAGCACATTCAGGAAAGCGCGACGCAGCGCCTTCAACTCGAGCGTGGCGATATCGACGTCGCACGCAACCTGTCGCCCGAAGACGTGGCGGGGCTCGAAGGTGTCGACGGCGTCAAGGTGATCGACGAATTGCGCGGCCGCCTGATGTATTGGGCCGCCAACCAGAAGAACGAGATGCTCTCCGATCCGAAGGTGCTCGAGGCGCTGAAGCTGGCCACGGATTACGAAGGCATGTCAGGCTCCTTCCTCAAGGGTCAGTACACGGTGCATCAGGCCTTCCTGCCGCGCACCTTCCTTGGTGCCTTGGAAGAAACGCCGTTCAGCTATGACATGGACGCCGCTCAGGCTGCCTTGTCCGAATCCGGGTTTGCAGAGTGCGGTCCGATCAAGATCTCGGTACGCGATGCGCAGGAACGCTTGGACATTGCCCAATCGCTCCAGAACACCTGGGGCCAATTGGGATGCGACATCGAGTTGATCGTCGGCACCGGCGCGCAGACGCTCGATCGCTACCGCGCGCGTGAGCACGACATCTATCTTGGCGCGTGGGGACCGGACTATCCGGATCCGAACACTAACGCCGGGACGTTCGCCTTCAACCCCGACAACTCGGACGAGGCAGGGGCAACCGGCCTTCTGGCATGGCGCAACGCCTGGGGCATCCCCGAGATGAGCGAGAAAACCCTCGCCGCCGTGGTGGAGAACGACACCGAAGCCCGCGCAGAAATGTACCGCGAATTGCAGCGCGAGCATCAGCAGACCAGCCCCTTCGGCGTGATGTTCCAGCAGATCGAACAGAACGGGATGCGCTCCAACGTCGAAAACTTCGTCGCCGGTGGCGCGACAACGGCCGTCTCTTACTGGGTCATCACCAAGTAAATGGCGGATCAAAACGTCAACCAAACGGGCGGGCGGCTTCTGCCGCCCGTTCCCATCTGGGTCAGGAAGTCGCTGGCGACGCTCGCTACGGTCGCAGCGACCATTCTTGGCTTGCTCTTCGTGACCTTCATGATCGGTCGCGTGATGCCGATCGACCCGGTTCTGGCCGTGATCGGCGAACGGGCAACACAGGCCCAATACGATCAGACGTTCCGCGAACTTGGGTTGGATCAGCCACTGCTGGTGCAGTTCTGGATCTACGTGACGGATGTGCTGCAAGGCGACTTCGGCAAATCCATCCGCACGGGGCAGGAGGTGACGACCGATATCGCCCGCGTCTTCCCCGCAACGCTCGAACTGGCCACGCTGGGCACGCTGATCGGCGTCATTCTGGGCGTGCCGCTTGGCGTGATTGCCGCTGTCCGCCGGGGCAGCTGGATCGACCAGCTCGCGCGCTTCGTGGGCCTGATCGGGTATTCCATGCCGATCTTCTGGCTTGGTCTCGTCGGCTTGCTGGTGTTTTACGGCATCCTCGGCTGGGTGGCGGGACCGGGACGGTTGGGCATCTTCTACCAGGGCATCGTGGAGCCGATCACCGGCCTGATCCTCGTCGACAGCGCCTTGCGCGGCGAATGGGAGGTGTTCCGCAACGCCTTTTCCCACATAATCCTGCCGGCCTCCCTGCTGGGCTATTACAGCCTTGCCTATATCAGCCGCATGACGCGGTCCTTCATGCTGGAACAGCTTGGGTCCGAATACGTGACCACCGCCCGTGTGAAGGGCCTGAGCGAATGGCAGGTGGTCTGGGGCCACGCCTTCCGCAACATCCGCATCCAGTTGGTGACGGTGATCGCGCTGGCCTATGCCAACCTTCTGGAAGGCTCCGTCCTGACCGAGATCATCTTCGCGTGGCCGGGGCTTGGCCAATACATCACCACGTCGCTTCTGGCGAATGACATGAACTCGGTGCTGGGCGGGACCATTGTGATCGGCACGATCTTCGTCGGCATCAACATCTTCTCCGACCTGCTCTACCGCTTCTTCGATCCGAGGTCCAAATGAGCACAACGCAAGGGCTGCGCGACTGGCTCCTGACCGAAGAGCCGACCTCCCGCCGACAGGCGCGCTATGCCTCGTGGTACAAGGGATGGCTGACCCTGCGGTCGAACAAGCTGACGATGTTCGGGCTTTATGTGCTGGCCTTTCTCGTTCTCTGCGCGATCTTCGCGCCGGTTCTGGCGACCCACGATCCCTTCGCGCAGGACCTTGGCCAACGCTTGCTGGCACCGGGCGAAAACGGTCATTTCTTTGGCACCGACAGCCTCGGACGCGACATCTATTCCCGGCTTCTCTACGGCGCGCGGATATCCATCTACATCGTGCTTCTGGTGGTCATGGTGGCGCCCTTGGTCGGGCTGATCGTCGGCACCGTGTCGGGCTATGCCGGGGGCTGGATCGACGTGGTGCTGATGCGGATTACCGATATTTTCTTGGCGTTCCCGCGCCTGATCCTCGCGCTAGCCTTTGTCGCGGCGCTTGGGGCAGGGATCGAGAACGCGGTGCTTGCCATCTCGCTCACCGCCTGGCCGCCCTACGCAAGGATCGCGCGGGCCGAGACACTGACCATCCGCAACTCGGATTTCATCCACGCGATCAAGCTGCAAGGGGCGGGGCCCTTCCGCATCGTCACCCGGCACATCTGGCCGCTCTGTATTTCGTCGCTGGTGATCCGCGTGACGCTAGACATGGCGGGCATCATCCTGACGGCGGCGGGTCTCGGGTTCCTTGGCCTGGGCGCTCAGCCGCCCAGCCCGGAATGGGGGGCGATGATCTCGGAAGGGCGCAAATACATCCTTGACTACTGGTGGGTCGCCACGATTCCCGGCATTGCGATCTTTGCGATCAGTCTGGCCTTCAACCTGCTGGGCGACGGGATGCGCGACGTGCTCGACCCGAAAGAGGACAATTCATGACCGACGCGCCGCTACTGGATGTGGAGAACCTCTGGGTCAAGTTCCGCACCCGCACCGGTGTCTTCGACGCCGTGCGCGGCGTGTCCTTCACCCTCGGCAAGGAACGCCTCGGCATCGTCGGCGAAAGCGGGTCGGGCAAATCCATGACCGGTCGCGCGATCCTGCGGCTGATCCGCCCGCCGGGATTTATCGAGGCCGACAAGCTCGAACTGAAGGGCGAGGACATTTTAAACGCCCCCGAAAAGCGGATGCGCCAACTGCGCGGCGGGCGGGTGTCGATGATCATGCAGGATCCGAAGTTTTCGCTGAACCCGGTGATGACCGTCGGCCAGCAACTGGTCGAGGCCCTCCGCGCCCACGAAAAGGTGTCCCGAAGCGAGGCCCGGCAACGCGCGCTTGAGGTGTTGGACGAAGTGGCGATCCGCGATGTGGACCGCGTCTATGACCTCTATCCGCATGAGGTGTCCGGCGGCATGGGCCAGCGCATCATGATCGCCATGATGCTCCTGCCGAATCCCGAGATCCTGATCGCGGACGAGCCGACCTCGGCGCTGGATGTATCGGTGCAGCTTCAGGTGCTGGACATCATCGACAAGCTGGTGAGTGACCGCGGGATGGGTCTCATGTTCATCAGCCACGACCTGAACCTTGTGGCCAAGTTCTGCGACCGCATCGTCATCATGTATGCTGGCCGCATCGTCGAGACCTGCAAGGCATCCGAGCTGCGCAACGCCAGCCACCCCTATACGCTGGGGCTGCTGAATTCCGTTCCCGATCTGGAACACCCGCGCGACAGGCTCGAGGTGCTTAAACGCGACCCCGCCTGGCGCGAAGCTCCGTCCGTGAGCGCCCGCCAATGAGCGCCATCACGATCAAGGACCTGACCGTCTGGTTCGGCACGGGCGCCGAGCGCAATGATGCCGTGAAAGACGTGAGCTTCGACGTGGCCGATGGCGAAAGCTTTGGCCTTGTGGGCGAAAGCGGATCGGGCAAATCCACCATCTTGCGCGCCATCGCTGGGCTCGTCCCCACGTGGTCGGGCGAAATGACCGTCGCGGGCGAAACCCTTGGCCCCAAACGCAGCAAAGCGTTTTACAGCAAGGTCCAGATGGTGTTCCAGGACCCCTACGCCTCGCTCCATCCGCGTCAGACGGTGGATCGAGTGCTGTCCGAAGCGATGCGCCTGCACGGCGTTGAGAACATCGACAGCCGCATCGGCACGTTGCTGGATGACGTGGGCCTCGGGCCCGGCTTTCGCTTCCGCTATCCGCACCAACTGTCCGGAGGCCAACGCCAACGCGTTGCCATCGCCCGTGCCCTGGCCTGCGATCCGTCGATCCTGCTGCTGGACGAACCGACCTCCGCGCTGGACGTGTCGGTGCAGGCGGAAATTTTGAACCTGCTGGTCGACCTTCGGCACGAGCACAAGCTGACCTACATCATGGTCTCGCATGATCTGGGCGTCGTGGGGCATCTGTGCGAACGGATCGGCGTGATGAAGGACGGCCGTTTCGAAGAGGTGCTGACCGTCGAGGACATGCGCGCTTTCAAGGCCACGTCGCCGTACACCCGCCATCTGCTGGAAAGCTCGATCAACTCGATCCGCTAGGCCATTGGACGCGGGAGCAGCTTTCCAATCCGACGCTGCGGGGGGGGGGGCGATCGCGCGTCAGTATCTGTCAGGAAATAATGGCGGAGAGACAGGGATTCGAACCCTGGGTGGACTTGCGCCCACAACGGTTTTCGAGACCGCCCCGTTCGACCACTCCGGCACCTCTCCGCGGGGGTCACGGAGGGGCGTTTAGCTTTTGCGTCTGACCTGTGCAACCTCTATTTCGCGGCGGCGGCAAAACACCGGTCGAACCAGCGGCGGGTTGGAATTGTCCTGTCCGCGGCATAGGTATGCAGCAAGCAAACGAGGAGTTCCGAAATGATCCGCACGATGATGGCAACGGCAGCGACCGGGATTGCTGTGCTTTCGTGGTCGGTATCGGCCTGGGCCACCCCCGCCAACGATCTGCTCAACGCGCTTGGCGTGCCCGAGATCGTTGAGATCATGCGGGACGAGGGCATGGAATACGGTGATACACTTGCCGCCGACATGCTGCCCGGAGGCGCCACGGGCGGTTGGAACGCGACCGTTGAACGGATCTACGACGAAGAGCGGATGCTCGCGACCGTCCGCGAGGTTTTCACGGAACAGCTTGGCGATGCCGACACCGACCCGCTGCTCGAATTCTTCACGTCCGAGACCGGCCAGCAAATCGTGAGCCTCGAACTCAGCGCGCGGAGCGCGATGCGCGACGAAGAGATCGAGGAAGCCGCCCGTGCCGCCTTTCGGGATCTCGAAGGCACCGACTCGGAAGAGCTCGAAGCGATTTCCGATTTTGTGGACACCAATGATCTGGTTGAAGCGAATCTCGTTGGCTCGCTGAACGCCAACTATATGTTCTATCTCGGGCTCGTCGATGGTGGTGCGCTTCAGATGAGCGAGGCCGACATTCTGACCGAAGTCTGGGGGTCCGAAGAGGAAACCCGCGCCGACACACGCGAATGGGTCTATGCCTTTCTTCTGATGGCGTACCGGCCTCTCGAAGACGGGGTGGTCGACGATTACACGGAATTGTCGCGCACTGACCCGGGTCGGGCCCTGAACCGGGCGCTTTTTGCGGGCTTCAACAAGATGTATGACGATATTTCCTACGCGCTTGGGCTGGCGGTTGCGCGGCAGATGCAGGTGCAGGAGCTTTAGGCGGCAAAGCCCGTTGACAAACCCGGCTCACCGCAGCATAAGCCGCGCACATGAAAGACGGGGCTTCGGTCCCGCCTTTTGTTTTTGATGACAATGACGCCCTGACCGGGGCGCGCTGTTCGAGGCGGGGACACTCCCCAGCAACACCGGCAGGGCCGGGGCCACAGAACGCGGGTGACAAAGGAAAAGACAGATGTTCGCGGTCATGAAAACCGGCGGCAAGCAGTACAAGGTCCAATCGGGCGATACACTGCGCGTCGAAAAGCTGGCAGCCGATGCAGGCGAGAAAGTCCAGTTCAACGAAATTCTGATGCTGGGTGGCGACAAGGTCGTCGTGGGCGCACCTCTGGTGGATGGCGCTGCCGTTCAGGCCGAGGTTGTCGACCAGATCAAGGGCGAGAAGGTAATCAACTTCGTCAAGCGCCGCCGCAAGCACAGCTCGAAGCGGACCAAAGGCCACCGCCAGCAGCTCACGCTTCTGCGTGTGACCGATATCCTCGATTCGGGTGCGGACAAGTCCGGTGTGAAAGCCGCAGTCGGCGCAGGTACGCTGCCGCGCGGTCTCGGTGAAGACAAGTACACGACCAATCGCGCCGAACAGTCCGATATGAAGGCCCGCGTCGCGAATGACGAAGCCAAGGCAAAGCCGGCCAAGAAGGCAGGTGTCGCCAAGGGCGCGGCCGACGATCTCAAGCAGCTTTCGGGTGTTGGCCCGGCGCTCGAGAAGAAGCTGCACGAAGCGGGGATCACATCCTTCGCCCAGATCGCAGCATGGACAGATGCAGACGTCGAAGAATTCGGCGAAAAGCTGTCGTTCAAGGGCCGGATCGAGCGTGAAGGCTGGATCGAACAGGCCAAAGAACTGGCATCGAAGTAAGGAGACCTGACCAATGGCACATAAAAAAGCAGGCGGTTCATCCCGCAACGGTCGCGACTCTGCCGGACGCCGCCTTGGCGTCAAACTCTACGGTGGCCAGTCCGCGATTCCCGGCAACATCATCGTGCGTCAGCGCGGCACCAAGTTCTGGCCGGGCGAAGGCGTGGGCATGGGCAAGGATCACACGATCTTTGCAACCGTCGATGGCGCCGTGACCTTCCACAAAGGCCTCAAGGGCCGCACCTTTATTTCGGTCCTGCCAGCGGCGGAGGCCGCCGAGTAAGCCGACCTTAAGGTTTGACAAATCAAAAGGGGATCGGCGACATCGCCGGTCCCCTTTGCCGTTTCCGCGAGGGCGGCCCCGGTATCTGCGTTGAGGAGAGAGCAGATGATCCAAGACAAACCCGTTGCAGACCAACCTGTCGTCACGTCCGACCGGTTCATCCTGCGCCCGTTGCGGGCCTCCGATGCGGGGCTTATCACGCATTACGCAAGCGAAAAGCGTGTGGCCGAGATGACATCGCACCTGCCGCATCCCTATCCTCCGGGTGCCGCCGAAGCCTTCATCGACCGGATGAGCGTGCCGGACCGGACCGAGGATGCCTGGGCGATCGACGGCACGTCCTCGGACGCGCCCGAACTGATGGGACTGATTTCGCTCACGCGGATGGATCGCAACCAGTCCGAAGTGGGCTATTGGGTCGCTCCGCCGTTCTGGAACACAGGCCTCGCATCCGAAGCGGTGCATGCGCTCGTTCTGGCGAACCCGCTCGGTAATCGCACGATGTTCGCGAGCGTGTTTCAAGACAACCCGGCCTCGGCCCGCGTCCTGACGCATTGCGGCTTCGAATATATCGGCGATGCGGAATCCTTCTCCGTCGCCCGAAACACAACGGTCAAAACCTGGACCTATCTCAAACGTATGGGCTGACGCGCGGCTGCAAACCGGATAGACCGCGCGTGGGCTCGATCAAAGGCTAACACATGAAGTTCCTCGACCTCTGCAAAGTCTATATCCGCTCCGGATCCGGTGGGAATGGCTGCATCAGCTTTCGCCGCGAGAAATACATCGAATTTGGCGGCCCCGATGGCGGCGACGGCGGGCGTGGCGGCGACGTCTGGGCCGAAGCCGTGGACGGGCTGAACACGCTGATCGATTTCCGCTACCAGCAGCATTTCTTTGCCGACAATGGCCGCCCCGGCGCAGGCCGCCAGCGGACCGGTGCGGACGGCGACGACATCGTGCTGCGTGTGCCGGTGGGTACCGAGATCCTCGACGAAGACGAAGAAACCGTCCTGGCCGACATGACCGAGCTTGGACAGCGCGTGCTGTTGGCCAAGGGTGGCAATGGCGGGTGGGGCAACGTACATTTCAAGACCTCAACCAACCAGGCCCCGCGCCGGTCCAATCCGGGGCAAGAGGGCGTGGAGCGCACGATCTGGCTGCGCCTGAAGCTGATCGCGGATGTGGGGCTGCTGGGTCTGCCGAACGCCGGCAAATCCACCTTTCTGGCGGCAACCTCCAACGCTCGGCCCAAGGTCGCGGATTATCCGTTTACCACGCTGCACCCAAACCTCGGTGTTGTCGGCGTCGATGACGCGGAATTCGTTGTGGCCGACATCCCCGGTCTGATCGAAGGCGCCCATGAGGGGCGGGGACTCGGCGACCTATTCCTCGGTCATGTCGAACGCTGTGCGGCGCTCTTGCACTTGATCGACGGCACGTCCGGCACGCTGCTCGAGGATTACCAGACGATCATCGACGAGATCGAAGCCTACGGAGCCGGGCTGGCAGACAAGCCGCGTGTGACCGCGCTCAACAAGATCGACGCGCTCGATGAAGAAGAACGCGTGTTCCTCAAGGAAGAATTGGAACGCAAGGCGGGGCATGAGGTGATGCTCATGTCCGGCGTGTCGAAAGAGGGCCTCACGGACGTGCTGCGCGCGTTGCGGAAACACGTGCGCACCACTCGGAAGCGCGAACAGGCAAGCGACGAGGTCGAACCGTGGCAGCCCTAGGCGATGCGCGCCGATTGGTCGTCAAGATCGGATCGGCGCTGCTGGTCGACAAGATCAAAGGCACCCTGCGCCGCGACTGGCTGATCTCGCTGGCCGAGGACGTGGCCCGGATCAAGGCGCGCGGCACCGATGTGATCTTGGTGTCGTCAGGTTCCATCGCGCTTGGGCGCGGCGTGCTGAAACTGCCGCCTACGGTCCTGCCGCTGGAACAGTCCCAGGCCGCAGCCGCCGTCGGTCAAATCCGCCTCGCCCGCGCCTATGAAGAGGCGCTCGATCCTCACGGCCTGACCACCGCGCAGGTGCTGGTCACGCTCGAAGACAGCGCCGACCGCCGCCGCTATCTCAACAGCCGCGCCACGTTGGAAACGCTGATCGGATTTGGCGTCATTCCCATCGTGAACGAAAACGATACCGTTGCCACGGATGAAATCCGCTATGGCGACAATGACCGCCTTGCGGCGCAAGTCGCTGCCACCGTCGGTGCGGACCAGTTGATCCTGCTATCGGATGTGGACGGGTTTTACAGCGCAAACCCCATGCAAGACCCGACCGCCAGGCATTTTCCGATCGTCGACGCCATCACCCCGGAGATAGAGGCGATGGCGGGCGACGCGGGCTCCGGCCTTTCCAAAGGTGGCATGAAGACCAAGCTGATGGCGGCCAAAACCGCCACTGCGTCGGGCTGCGCCATGGCAATCACGGAAGGCTCACGCCTGCACCCGCTCAAGGCGTTGGAGGAGGGCGCGCGCGCCACGTGGTTCACCCCGCAGCTTGACCCGCACGCGGCCCGCAAACGCTGGATTCTCGCCATGAAACCGCAGGGTGCCCTGACAGTCGATGACGGTGCCGCACGGGCGCTTGAGCGGGGAACGTCGCTACTGCCCCCCGGCATCGTGGCGGTGTCGGGCAAATTCGGTCGCGGCGATCCGGTGACGATCAAGGACGCGCAGGGTCGCGAGCTGGGCATGGGCCTCAGCCGCTACACCGCAACCGAGGCGCAGGCGATCAAGGGCCACAATTCAGCCGAGATCGAGGAAATTCTGGGCTATCCAGGCCGCGCCGTGGTAATACACCGCGACGACATGGCGATCTGATCGGCTTCTTCTCTTTCCAAATAAGCATATCCGACCTCTGCAAGGGCGACACCGATGAAAGACCTCACAGACATCCCCGCACTCATGCACGACATCGGCGCGCGCGCCAAAGCTGCCGCGCGTGAACTGGCCCACGCCTCGGCAGAGCGCAAACACGCCGCTCTCATCGGCGCGGCAGACGCGGTCTGGAAAAATCGGGCTGCCATTATCGAGGCCAACGCCAAGGATCTGGACTACGGCCGCGACAAGGGGCTCTCGGACGCAATGATGGACAGGCTGATGCTGAACGAAGATCGCATTCGCGGCATCGTGGACGGCCTGCGCGCCGTCGCCGAACAGAACGATCCGGTTGGTGCCGTGATGGCCGAATGGGATCAACCGTCCGGACTGCACATCAAACGCGTGCGCACGCCGTTGGGCGTCGTGGGCGTGATCTACGAATCCCGCCCCAACGTGACGGCGGACGCGGGCGCGCTCTGCCTCAAGGCCGGAAATGCGGTGATCCTGCGGGGCGGGTCCGAAAGCTTCCATTCCTCCACCGCAATTCACGACTGCCTTGTCGATGGCCTGCGCAAGGCCGGTCTGCCCGAGGACGCGATCCAGCTTGTCCCCACACGCGACCGCGCCGCGGTGAGCGAGATGCTCACCATGACGGATTTCATCGACGTGATCGTGCCCCGGGGCGGCAAGGGGCTGGTTGGTCTTGTGCAGCGCGAGGCGCGTGTGCCGGTCTTTGCCCATCTCGAAGGCATCGTTCATATCTATGTCGACAAGGACGCCGATCCTGTGAAAGCGCTGAACGTGATCCTGAACGCCAAGACCCGGCGCACCGGCATCTGCGGTGCGGTAGAGTGCCTGCTGATCCACAAGGATGTGGTGGACACGATCGGGCAGGGTGTCATCAAGGCGCTTCTGGACGCCGGTGTCGAGGTGCGTGCCGACGAGACGCTTCGCACCATCGAAGGCACGGTCGCGGCCAGTGACGCCGATTGGGGCTGCGAATACCTCGACAGCATCGTGGCGGCACGGGTGGTCGATGATCTGGACGCGGCGATTGCCCATATCAACCGTTACAGCTCGAACCACACCGATTGCATCTTGACCGAAGACGACGCGGCAGCCGACAGGTTCTTCGAACGCATCGACAGTGCTATCCTGATGCGCAACGCCTCGACCCAGTTTGCCGATGGCGGAGAGTTTGGCATGGGCGCCGAGATCGGCATCGCCACAGGCAAGATGCACGCACGCGGGCCGGTCGGGGCAGAACAGTTGACCAGCTTCAAATACATCGTGGTTGGCGACGGCGCGACGCGTGGCTGAGGGGTTGTGGTCGGACTATCGGACTGTTACCTGACAGAGGCTAATCCGATACTTTTACTCGGAAAACTCGTGAGGCAGCAGTGACCGGCACCCATCCCCGGCTGGAAATCCGCAACATCGTGCGCGACTACGACGGTAAGCGCGTGGTGGATGACGTGTCGCTGGCGATCCAGCCGGGTGACGTGACCTGCCTTCTGGGGCCGTCCGGCTGCGGCAAATCCACGACGCTGCGGATCATCGCCGGGGTCGATATGCAGACCAGCGGCACGATCCATGTCGATGGCAAGCTGATCTGCGACACGGTCTATCGCGTGCCGCCCGAGCGCCGGTCGATCGGCCTGATTTTCCAGGATTTCGCGCTTTTTCCGCATCTGACCATCGGCGACAACGTGGGGTTCGGCCTGACAGGGTCGCGCAAGGACAAGCTGCCCCGTGTCGGGGAACTGCTCGAACGGGTGGGGCTGTCGCATTACATCAACGAATACCCGCATCAGCTTTCGGGCGGCGAACAGCAACGTGTGGCGCTGGCCCGCGCGATTGCGCCGCGCCCGCGCATCATGCTCATGGACGAGCCATTTTCCGGCCTCGACAACCGTTTGCGCGATGGCATCCGCGACGAAACGCTGGCACTTTTGAAGGACGAGGGCACATCGGTCCTGTTGGTCACGCACGAACCCGAAGAGGCGATGCGCATGGCGGATGAGATCGCGCTGATGCGCGACGGCAAGATCGTGCAGCGCGGTGCGCCCTACAACATCTACAACGCGCCCGCAGACAAGGCGGCGGTGGCGTTCTTTTCCGACATCAACCTGATCACGGGAACGGTGCGCGGTGCGCTCACGGATACGCCGTTCGGACAGTTTCTCGTGCCGGGTGTGCCCGATGGCGGCAAGGTGGAGATCGTGTTTCGTCCGCAGCATGTCGGCATCGACTTCGACCGCCACGGGCGCGGCCCCAATCCAACGCCGCTTGCGGGGGCGCCGGCGCGTGCGGTGGTCGAACGCGCGCGGTTCATGGGGTCGGAAAGCCTGGTCGAGTTTCGCATGGACCATGACCAAAGTCTGATCCGGGCCACGGTGCCGAACGTATTTCTGCCCAAGCCGGGAACCGTGATGTGGCTGACCGTGCGGCGCGACCGCTGTTTCATGTTCCGCAAGGACAGCGGATCGGTGATCACGACCTAGCCGGTGTCGTCTTCGTCCTCGGGCGTTTCAAGCGTGATTTCACCGCTGTCCGCCAGATCCCGTATGACCCGGACAACCGCGTTCATCGCACCCTCTGCGTCTTTGGGTTTGATCGTTCCCAGCTCTTCACTTGCCTCGCGAAGAGCATCCGCCATCCGTTTGGAAATATTGGACAAGATGAAATCGACACTTGCCTTGTCCTCGTCCGATACAGCCCCCGCGATGACCTGTGCGAGCGTGTCCTGATCGAGATCACGGGTCAGTTTCGGCACGTCGATGGCATTCATCCTGTCGGGGATATGCGCGAACGTGAAGATGGATTTGCGCACCGCCTCGGCGAAGCCCTTGTCGTCTTCGTCAAGTCCGGTCAGCAACTCATCGCGGGTTGCGGCACGCGAGAAGTTCAGGATCGCGCCGACCCGTTCCGACGGCTGTGCGCGGAAGGCCTTGGCGGGTTCCGCATCCAACTGGCTGGCGAGGCTGAGGCCGATGCGATCGACGGCGTCGGGGGTGACGGCATCGGTCATGGACATCGCATAGGTGATGCGACGCGCGAGATCGCCGGGAAGGCTGCTGAGCAGGTCGGCGGCCTTTGACACATCGAGCTTGGACACCATGACCGCGGCCACCTGAACGGATTCGGATTTCACGAAGTCCTGCAACCGTGCATTTGGAAGCTCCGCAATACGTTTCCAGGGATCGCCGATCTGGCGCACCCCAGCCTCTTTCCGCAGTCGGATGGCGGTTTGCGTGCTGATCTTGCCATCGAGCGCAGAGAGCGCCCCGGCAATGTCGCCGGGGAAGGAAAGGCCAATGGAATCAAGCTCTTCGGCGAATTCAGTGATGACTGCATTCATCGTCTGGCGGTCGATATAGCGCATCTCGCCGAGAAGCTGCGTCAACTGCATCTGCAAATCCTCGGGCAGCGCGGTGAGCGGCACATCGGCCCCTTCCTTGAGAATGAATTGCACCACGATCGCCGCCTTGGCCCGGCGCGACAGGCGTGCGACCTGATCGGAAGGGGCGCTGCCCGTGGGCACACGTGAAAGAGTGGTCAACTGCGTCATCACCGATCCCTTGTCCTGTTGGGATCGGAATAGGTGTTCAAAGTTAAGAAAGCGTCATCAGGCGCGGTGTGTCCTGCGCGGTCCGCGCGCTTTTTCCTGACGTGAACCGTACGGACCGTACGCCCGAACGGTACGGAACACGGATAAAAAAAAGACGGCCGGAGAGGCCGTCTTCAGAACGTTCGATTTTTGTGTCGTTCAGCCGCTGACAACTTTGCAGCTGTTGGTGTCCGCGTCATAGACGGTGCCTGCGGCGCAGGTCATCTTCGCCTCTTCGTGACCCCACTGGCAGGCCGCGAAGCTGGATGTTGCAGTTGCCAGCGTCAGGGCGGCGGTGGTCAGAAGTGTCTTGATGGTCATCAGTCGTTCTCCTGTTTTGCGTGACGTAACGGTAGCACGCCTCGGGAGTTTGGCAAAACCTATCTGCGGGTTGGGTCGAGACGCGTGTAGGTCGTGACCATATCATAGGCTTTGCGCGGCCCGGTCACGGTCCACCTGCTGGTCCAGATGGGCCATGCGTCAAAATCATAGGTCACGGCGTAGGTGTCGGGATCGCACCAGTGCTGTGCCTCGGGGCTGTCCGGAGCCACGCTGTGAAAGAAGCGGCCATCGTCGAAGTAGATATCAAAGCCATCGCGACTTGCTCTCCAGTGGTAACGGCGTTCGGCATGGAAGGGCGGCTGACCGGGAAGGCGGAGCTGCCCGGTTTCGAGATAGGCCAACCCGGCGTCGTCCGGCGTGAAGGCGGCTATCCCCGTGAAATGTGCGGGCGCTCCGGACCGGTGATCGGTGATCTCGCGCGCAAGCTGCCAGCGGCCCGTGAAATCCTGCAAGGTGACGCGGTGCGTTGTGGTCACGGCTCAGGGCTTTCGGTGGCGCACCGGGCTGTCAGGGCAAAGCGTCTCATTCAGGGCGGCCTCTCTTGTCGCTTTGAAGCGGGCAGTCTAGGAGTGCGCGTGAATTCCGCAAGCCGATGAAAGGATCGCACACATGATCCCCCGCTACTCCCGCCCCGAGATGGTGTCCATCTGGGACCCCGCCACCAAGTTCCGCATCTGGTACGAGATCGAGGCCCATGCCTGTGACGCGATGGCCGATCTGGGCGTGATCCCGCGCGAAAACGCAGATGCGGTGTGGAAGGCCAAGGACGTGGAGTTCGACGTGGCCCGGATCGACGAGATCGAGGCGGTGACGAAGCACGACGTGATCGCGTTCCTGACCCATCTGGCCGAGCATGTGGGCGCGGACGAGGCGCGCTTCGTGCATCAGGGCATGACGTCTTCCGATGTTCTGGACACCTGTTTCAATGTCCAACTCGTGCGCGCCGCCGATATCCTGATCGCCGATCTGGAGGGGCTTCTGGCCGCGCTCAAGCGCCGCGCTTTCGAGCATAAGGACACGGTGCGCATCGGGCGCAGCCACGGTATCCACGCCGAACCCACGACAATGGGCCTGACCTTCGCGCGATTTTACGCCGAGATGGACCGCAATCTGAGCCGCATGCGCGATGCGCGCACCGAAGTGGCGACGGGGGCCATTTCGGGTGCCGTCGGCACCTTCGCCAATGTCGATCCGGCTGTGGAAGAGCATGTCTGCGAGAAGCTGGGCCTCGTGCCCGAACCGATCAGCACGCAGGTCATCCCGCGCGACCGCCACGCGGCCTTCTTTGCCACGCTCGGCGTGATCGCGTCGTCGGTGGAAAACATCGCCATCGAGATCCGCCATATGCAGCGGACCGAAGTGCTGGAAGGGGCGGAGTTCTTCTCGATGGGGCAAAAGGGTTCGTCGGCCATGCCGCACAAGAAGAACCCGGTTCTGACCGAGAACCTGACGGGGCTTGCCCGCATGGTGCGCTCGGCCGTGATCCCGGCGATGGAGAACGTGGCGCTTTGGCACGAACGCGACATCTCGCACAGCTCGGTCGAGCGGATGATCGGTCCGGATGCCACGATCACGCTGGATTTCGCGCTGGCGCGTCTGACGGGTGTGATCGACAAGATGCTGATCTTCCCCGAGAACATGCTGGAAAACATGAACAAGTTTCCGGGCCTCGTGATGAGCCAGCGGGTGCTTCTGGCCCTGACTCAAGCTGGGGTCAGCCGCGAAGACGCCTATACCTACGTGCAGCGCAACGCGCTGAAGGTCTGGGAGCACCGGACCGATTTCAAGACCGAGCTGCTGAACGATCCGGACGTGGTCAAGGCGCTCAGCCCCGAGGAGATCGAGGAGAAATTTGATCTGGGCTATCACACGAAACACGTGGACACGATTTTCAAGCGCGTGTTTGGGGAGTAAGCCTGCTTTCGCGGGCTTGCAGCTTTTTCGAAAGAGCTGGCCAAGGCTCTTCGAAGAGCCTTGGCGCTTACTTCAGGTGATCAACCACCATCAGATGCTGCGCCAGGGTCTGCACCTCGTCCAGCCAGCGAGTGACCAGCTTTGGATCGTGCGGGGCAGGCGTCACGCCCGGCGCGATCTCGCGGTTCAGCACCGCTTCCACCGCCAGTGACACCGGAACCGACACCAGCCGCGCCATCGCCGTGCCGCGCTCATCGCCCCAGGCATCCATGACATAGGTCTTGTGCCAGACCGCGCGTCCGTCGCGTTCGGCCAGCAGATCGACGCACATCACAACGCGGTCGGCTTCGCCTTCGGCATAGGCGTTCTTGGCGAGCAGGTCTTCGGCCATTTCGGCCAAGCGGGCGTCATCCGCCGTACCGACCTCGGCAAAGATGTCTGACCACGCCTCGGCCCAGCCATTCAGGCGCAGGGTGCCCCGAACGAATTCCTTGACCTTCCAGCGCGGATCGAAGCGGTAATCTGCCATGAAGGGCAGGCTGTCGCGGTTGGGATACACCTCGAACGTCTCGGGTTGGGGCAGCGGTGCGTCGTAGCGGCTGATCGCATCCCAGGGGCGTTTGACCTCCAGTTCGGTGAAATGCCGGATGGATTTCGACGGCGACCGCAACGCCTTGAGCACACCCACGGGGGCCCAGCTGAACTTGTAGCGAAACGCGTTGGGCACCTTCGGGACGCCACCGCAATAGGATTTGAAAGAAATCACGTTATCAATGTGATACGCCGGACTCTTCATGTAATCCGCGACCAGGTGATGCGCCATCAGATGGTCGATGCCCGGATCCAGCCCCACCTCGTTGACCAGCGCGACACCGGCCATCTTTGCGGCGGTGTCGAGCGCGCGCATCTCGGGGGCGATGTAGGACGAGGACACGAAATGCGCCTTGGTCGCGATGGCCATCTGAGCCAACTGCACGTGCCAGTCGCCGGGAAGCATGGAGACCAGAACGTCGCCTTCCTTCAGCGCCGCTGCAAGGTCGGTCGGGTCAAACGCGCGGATATCGTCGATCAGGTCTCCGACCGCCGCCTGCGCCTTGTCTACGGTCCGGTTCCAGACGGTCACGGAATGCCCGTCCTGAATAAGCCGCCGCAACCCGGGAACCGAGGACAGGCCCGTGCCACACCAATGAACCGTCATGTCGTCACCTTCTGGATATGGTCGGCGAAATAGGTTTTCGCCCGCCCCCAGACACCGCTGTCGATGGCGTCGAGCGTCTTGAGATGGGGCAGGAGTTGCGCGGCGAAATCCTCGGAGGACTCGCGCGGCATCAGAGAGGGCAGGTTGTCGATCGCCATCACGTCGAGAGGCGGGTCGTCACAGGCCCGTATGACCGGCGCGTCCCAGCTTGTGACGCGGTCATACACCTTGATCGGGGAAAAATCGCTGTCCGGATCACAGGCGATGTCGCCGATCACCCGCAACGCGCGGGTCTTGCCGCACGTCTCGGCGGGCACAAAAACCGGTGTGCCGGGACGCGCAAGGATGCAGTTGAAAAACAGAGTGTGATCAAGCACTTCAGGAAAGGGGCCGCCATGCGCGGTTTCGGCCATGTCCCACTTGGTGACGCTCAGGCCCAGGTCTTCGCACAGATCGCTTGCCCCGGTGCCGACCCGGCCAAGGGCGCCGATCACCAACGCGTTGGGGGTGGCGCCTTTGAGGGCCGCCTGAACATCGTCGCGCATCGCCTTGGAGGACGGCCATGTGTCGACCGAAGGACAGGGGGCGCCCGCCTGCTGCGCGGCATAGGCCAAAAGCGAAACGGCCGCGCCCGCATAACCGGCCCAATAGCCAAATGCGGCAACGCGACGCCCCTCCGGGGTTTCAAGATATTCCAGATCGTAAAGCGTCCCGCCCCCCGCCTTGAACCGCGCCAGAAGGCGCTGACCGGCGGGTTGGCCCTTGTAGGCGTGTCCAAACATGATGTGCCGGTGGGACAGCGGTGTGCCATTATCCGGTAATTCCTTTAACCCGAAAATGATTGCATCCCTCGGCGCGTCCACCCAGCGGCCGGGCGGTGCGATGGCGGCTCCGGCGGCGGCGTAGTCTGCGGTGGGGATCACCCGGGAAGGGCTGTCCTCGACGGTCACGTCGATGCCCTGCGCCAGCAGCGCGGCCACCCCGTCGGGCATGATCCCGACCCGGTCTTCATTCTCGCGGCTTTCCGCGCGCACCCACAGATGGGTCATGCTGGTCCCCCCAATTCGTTCCGCCGCACCCTAGCGAGGGCAACGCACGGACAAAAGCCCTGTCCTGTGCTTCTTTGGGCCAAAAATACCTCCGCCGGAGGCAATCCCGAGGACGCAGCACAACGTGCTGCGACCGAGATATCCTGCGCGCGCGTCAGCGCGCTCAACTCGACGGCGACAATCAGATATGCGTCTGGGCAAAGAGCCGGTCCGGTGTGTCCAGATGCGGCAGTGCGTTGAACTGGGTGAGGGCCAATTGCCCTTCCAGCGGCAGCCACGAGCTGACCGATGTGTTCTGGATCGACAGGCAGATGTTGCAAAACGCGGCCATCTCGAGACCAAGCGTCAAACGCATCGCCATGCCGATCAGCCCGCCCGAGGTGACTACCAGCGTGCGCCCGTCCTGCGCGCTGATCTCGGCCAGCGTATCGCGGACTCGGGCTTCGAAATGATCGAAACTTTCGGGCGCGCCTTCGAGCTTGCCGTCCCGCCAATGACCGAAGAGGGCGGGCAGGTGGCGCACGAACCCTTCGCGCGTATCTGGCAGGGTGATGCCGTGCTGATCCGCCAGCAATTGCGATAGGGTGAAGTATTCCAACTCGTTGAGCCGTTCGTCCCGCGTCACCGGCCCCGGCGTTTCGGCGGCGATGCCCTCGGCGGTTTCGACGTGGCGGCGCAGCGTCCCGGTCCAGACCTGGGCAAACACGTCCCCCTTGTGCCGGAAGTGATCGCCGAGCCAGCCGGATTGCTGGTGCCCCAGCGGGCTGAGGCGGTCGTAATCGCGGTCGTCTTTGGCCCCGGTATTGGCCTGCCCGTGGCGGACGAGAACGATATGCGACATGGAGCCTCGATGCGTTGTGCGGAAAAGAAAACGCGCCCGAAAGATCGGGCGCGCGGGCTGTCAGACCGGATGGATCAGACTTCGTCCATGATCTGGGCTTTGGCGACGACCATCAGCTCGGCCATCTTGGCGCGAATCTCGTCATCGGTGGCCTTGCCGCCCAGATCACCCGAGACCTTGCGCACGACGTCTTCGTGGCCCGCCTCTTCGAAATCGGCCTTCACGACCTCCTTGGCATAGGCCGCTGCCTCGTCGCCGGATTTGCCCATAAGCTCTGCCGCCCAGAGGCCCAGCAGCTTGTTGCGGCGGGCTTCGGCCTTGAACTGCATCTCCGCGTCATGGGCGTATTTGTTTTCAAAGGCGTTTTCGCGTTCGTCGAATGTGGACATGAGGGCGTTCTCCCGGGCAAGTGTTTGCGTTGGGACTGGTATGGCCCGACGCGCCTTGCGGTTCAAGAGCGCGCGTTGCTTGCGGCATGACCCTGCATGCACTAAGAGGCAATCGAACGCAGCCGTCCCCCGCGATTTCGAACGGTGATGCGCACAGCTTTTTCGTGCCATCCGGCGCATTGACAGAAAGACCCTACATGGCCCGTCGCAAGAAGATTTACGAAGGCAAAGCCAAGATCCTGTATGAGGGCCCGGAACCGGGCACGATCGTGCAATATTTCAAGGACGATGCAACCGCCTTCAACGCGGAAAAGCGCGATGTGATCGACGGCAAGGGCGTGCTCAATAACCGCCTGAGCGAGTTCTTCATGGTGGGACTCAATTCCATCGGCGTGCCGACGCATTTCCTGAAACGGCTGAACATGCGCGAGCAACTGGTGCGCCAGTGCGAGATCATCCCGCTCGAGGTGATCGTGCGCAACTTTGCCGCTGGCACGATGGCAAAACGCCTGGGCATCGAGGAGGGCACGCCGCTGCCGCGCCCGATCGTGGAATATTGCTACAAGGACGACAAGCTGGGCGATCCGCTGGTCACCGAAGAGCACATCGCCGCCTTCGGATGGGCGAGCCAGCAGGATATGGACGACATCCTGAGCCTCGCGCTGCGGGTCAATGATTTTATGTCCGGCCTGATGTACGGCGTCGGCATCAAGCTGGTCGATTTCAAGATCGAGATCGGCCGCGTCTATGACGGCGATTTTCAGCGCCTGATCGTGGCCGACGAGATCAGCCCCGACAGCTGCCGCCTGTGGGATATCGAAACGGGACGCAAGCTCGACAAGGACGTGTTCCGGCGCGATCTGGGCAACCTGGCCGACGCCTATACCGAAGTGGCCCGGCGTCTGGGTGTGATGCCGCAGAACGCGACGCCGATGGAAAAGCCGAAGCTCATCAACTGACGCGGTGCGTGTTGCCGACGTCGGATTTGCATATTTGAAGAACAATGAAGCGGGCAGGGGTCCGCTTGGGACCAAGGCGGAGATCGTGATGAAAGCACGGGTGCATGTGATGCTGAAGGACGGGGTTCTGGACCCGCAGGGCGAGGCGGTGCGCCACGCGCTTGGCGGTTTGGGCTTTGACGGGGTGGAAAATGTGCGTCAGGGCAAGGTGATCGAACTGGACCTGGCCGATGGCACCACCGAGGACAGTGTGCGCGAGATGTGCGAGAAGCTGCTCGCCAACACGGTGATCGAAAGCTACCGGATCGAGATGAGCTGATGCGCGCGGCGGTTGTTGTTTTCCCCGGATCGAACTGCGACCGGGATCTGGCCGTGGCGTTCCGCGAGGCGGGATGTCAGGTCGAGATGGTCTGGCACAAGGATACGTCGCTGCCTGAGGGCATCGACATTGTCGGCATTCCCGGTGGGTTCTCCTTCGGCGACTACCTGCGCTGTGGCGCGATTGCCGCGAATTCCCCGATCTGCGCGGAGGTCAAGGCACATGCCGAGCGCGGCGGCTTTGTTCTGGGCATTTGCAACGGGTTCCAGGTCCTGACCGAAACCGGATTGCTGCCCGGTGCGCTGCTGCGCAATGCGGGGCTGAAATACATCTGCCGGACGGTACCGCTGATCGTGGGCACGTCGGACAGCGTCTATACAAGCGGTTACGAGGCCGGACAGGGGATCGACATTCCGATTGCGCATCATGACGGCAATTACACGGCCTCGAACGACATGGTCGCGCAGCTGGCGGATGAGGATCGCATCGCGTTCCGCTATGGCGACAACCCGAACGGATCGACCGGCGATATCGCTGGTATCCTCTCTGCCAATCGGCGGGTGCTGGGGATGATGCCCCACCCGGAGCGGGCGGCGGACGAGCGGCTTGGCGGCACCGATGGCAAGGCCATGTTCGCGAGCATCGCGGGCGCGCTTGCAGCGGCATAGCGCCCGTTGACGCGCACGTGACGCCACGGCGCTTGAGGGGGGCGTGGGTTTTGCCTATCTTGGCGCAATGGCCAAGGGCACCTCATTGATACGCGCATCGGGCAGGACGGGCTCTTTGTCCTGGCGGGTCCGTTTCGCGCTAATTCTGCTCACGGCGGTGGCGGTGGCGACCGTGTTTGTCACCAATCGCTATCTCACCGATCGGTTCACCGAAAGCACGCGCAACCGGGCCGAGCTGCGGCTGGCGCTCTATTCCGGCAACCTCGTGTCCGAGCTGCGCCGCAATGCGATCGTGCCGCAACTTCTGGCGCGTGACCCGGCGCTGATCGGCGCGCTCAATTCGGCGGATTTCTCGCAGAGCTCGCAACGGCTTATTTCCTTCGTGGACGAGATCGGCGCGGCGTCGCTGATGCTGCTGGACCGAGAAGGGCGCACGGTGGCTGCGACCAACCGCGAGCGCCTGGGCGAGCAGCACCGCAGCGCGGCCTATTTCGTCGAGGCGCTTCGGTCCAACGCGACCGTGTTCACGGCGCAGCGGATGGAGGTTGGCAGCTTCAACTTCAGCTATTCTCGGCGGATCGAAAGCCAGGGGCAGTCCATTGGCGTGATCGTGGTCGAGGTGGATCTGGCCAAGTTCGAACGCGCTTGGGCCGGGATTTCGGACGCGGTTCTGGTGACCAACAGCGAGGGCGAGATCATCCTCGCCACCGAACCGCGCTGGCGCGGGCAGACGGTGGCTACGGCGCTGGAACGGGAACCCGCCGACAGCGCCATCGAACGCGCGATCCGGGCCACGGCGGATTGGACCGCGCTGCCTCCGGACGCGTATTTCCAGGGCGAGGCGGTGATGCGTGTCGAGGGGCGGATCCCGTTCCGGGGCTGGAACATGGTGTCCTTCACCACCTACGCCAGCGTGCGCGAACGGGTGAACACCGTTCTCGCGCTCGAGATCATGGGCTTCGCGATTCTGCTGGCGCTGGCCTTCTATGCGCTCAGCCGCAAGACAGCGCTGCGCATGGCGCTGTTTCAGCGCGAGTCGGCAGAGCTTCGCGCATTGAACCAGAGGCTACAGCGGGAAATTGCCGAACGCGAAAGGGTGCAGGAAACGCTTGCCGTGGCCGAACAGACGCTGGCACAAAGCTCCAAGCTTGCCGCCTTGGGCGAGATGTCGGCGGCGGTCAGTCACGAGTTGAATCAGCCGCTGGCCGCGATGAAGACCTACCTTGCCGGGGCCAAGCTCCTGATGCGGCGCAACCGGTCGGAAGAGGCGTTGGCCGCATTCAGCCGGATCGACGATCTGATCGAGCGAATGGGCGGCATCACGCGTCAGCTCAAGAGCTATGCGCGCAAGGGGCAGCAGGCGTTTTCTCCTGTGAATATGGGGGATGCGCTGGCCTCAAGCCTGTCGATGATGGAGCCGCAGCTCAAATCGCGGAAGGTGAAGATCACCAAGATCCTGCCTGACGAGAAGGTTCTGGTCATGGGAGACCGGATGCGGATCGAGCAGGTGATGATCAACCTGTTGCGCAATGCACTGGACGCGACCAAGACCGTATCCGACCCACAGCTCGAGATTATCCTGGCCAGCGGTGAGACCGCGACGCTCACCATTCGCGACAACGGGCACGGGATCGAAGACCTCGATGCGCTGTTCGAGCCCTTCTACACCACCAAGCAGCCGGGTGACGGCGTGGGGCTGGGGCTTGCCATTTCCTCGGGGATCGTCAACGACCTAGGAGGACGGCTGCTGGCCCGCAACGCCGAAGAGGGTGGCGCGGTGTTCGAGATGCAGTTGCCGATATTGAACGACCAAACGCAGGCGGCGGAGTAAACCCATGGGAAAAGCCATGAAGATTGCCATTGTCGATGACGAAAAAGACATGCGCCAGTCGATCAGCCAGTGGCTGGCGCTGTCGGGATATGACACCGAAACCTTTGCCAGCGCCGAAGAGGCGCTTGGCTCGGTCGGTGCGGATTATCCGGGGATCGTGATTTCCGACATCAAGATGCCGGGCATGGACGGGATCCAATTGCTGCGCAAGCTGATGGGCTCGGATTCGGCGCTTCCGGTGATCATGATTACCGGCCACGGCGACGTGCCGATGGCGGTTGAGGCGATGCGGATCGGGGCGTTCGATTTCCTTGAAAAGCCGTTCAACCCGGACCGCATGTCCGACCTTGCCAAGAAGGCCACCAACGCGCGGCGCCTGACGCTCGACAACCGGGCGCTCCGGCGCGAGCTTGGGGACGGCAATCAGATGATGCGCAAGCTCATCGGCGCGAGTCCGGCAATGGAGCGGCTGCGCGAGGATATCCTCGATCTGGGGCAGGCCGACGGTCACGTGCTGATCGACGGCGAAACCGGCACCGGCAAGACGCTGGTGGCCCATGCGCTCCACGCTGTGGGCAGCCGGGCGGGCAAGAAGTTCGTCCTGATTTCCTGCGCGTCGATGGATGAGGAAACGCTCATCCGCCGTCTTTTCGGTCCGATGCTGCCAGATGACGTGCGCCTTCCCGCGGTGGAAGAAGCGCGGGGTGGGACGCTCGTGCTCGAGGATATCGAAGCGCTGTCCGACGCCGCGCAGGCGCGTCTGCTGACCATGATAAACGATCAGGGCACGCCGCCGGAAACCCGGATCGTGGCGATCAGCAACCTTCAGGACGAAGGGCGCACCTCTGAAGACGCGCTGCGGCCGGACCTCTATTATCGGCTGGCGGCGCTCAAGATCACCGCGCCGCCGCTGCGCAACCGGGGCGAAGACATCCTGACCTTGTTCACCACCCTGGCCGAACAATTCGCGGACGAATATGGCTGCGAGGCGCCCCAGGTCAGCGCGCAGGAAGCGGCCCAGCTATTACAGGCGCCGTGGCCGGGCAACGTGCGCCAGTTGATCAACCTCGCCGAACGCGCGGTGCTGCAATCGCGGCGCGGCACGGGGACCATCGCGTCGTTGCTCATGTCCGACCATGACGAGATGCAGCCGGTGATGACGACGGAAGGCAAGCCGCTCAAGGAATACGTGGAAGCGTTCGAGCGGATGCTGATCGACAACACCATGCGTCGGCATCGGGGATCCATCGCGTCGGTGATGGAAGAGCTGTGCCTGCCGCGCCGGACGTTGAACGAGAAGATGGCCAAGTACGGGTTGCAGCGCGCCGACTACCTTTGAGCGCGGCAAGCGCCATGGAAAAGACGTGGAGAGGGCTTATGAGAGCCCTTTCCCCTTAACTTGCGCGCATCAGCATCCCGTAAAGATCACGCGGATCGTCCGGGTCGGCCAAAAGGTCCAGCGGTAGGTTCAGCCCGGTTTCGCGCGTCAGGTCGTGCACCACGCGCAGCGCCGAGAAATCTTCGATCGCGAAGCCCACGCTGTCGAACAGCGTGATCTCGCGCGCATCGCGTCGGCCGGGGGCGGTGCCTGTGATGACCTGCCACAGCTCTGTCACCGGATGGTCCGGGTCAAGCTGCTGGATCTCGCCCTCGATCCGCGTCTGCGGCGGGTATTCGACAAAGATCGACGACCGGCGCAGGATCGCCTCGGCCAGTTCGGTCTTGCCGGGGCAGTCGCCGCCGATGGCATTGATGTGCACGCCACTGCCCACCATGTTGTCGGTCAGGATCGTCGCGTATTGCTTGTCGGCGGTGCAGGTCGTCAGGATCTGCGCGCCTTCGATCGCGGCTTCGGCGCTGTCGCAGGACACCACGGTCAGGCCGGTGCCCGCAAGGTTCGCCGCGCATTTGCGGGTCGCGTCAGGGTCCTTGTCATACAGCCGCACGGTGTCGATGCCGCAGATCGCCTGCATGGCGATGCTCTGAAATTCCGCCTGCGCGCCGTTGCCGATCATCGCCATTGTCGTTGCGCCCTTGGGGGCAAGGTGCTTGGCTGCAACGGCGGACATCGCGGCGGTGCGCAGCGCGGTGAGCAGGGTCATTTCGGACAGGAGCACCGGGTAGCCGGTGTCCATATCCGCCAAAAGCCCGAAAGCGGTGACGGTCTGCAAACCGTCCGCCGTGTTCTTCGGATGGCCGTTGACGTATTTGAACGCGTAAAGCGTGTCGTTGGCGGTGGGCATCAACTCGATCACACCCACGGGGCTGTGCGCAGCGACACGCGGGGTTTTGTCGAAGCTTTCCCATCGGCGGAAATCTTCCTCGATGGCGTCGGCGATGCGGGTGATCATCTGCGCAAGGCCGACGCGATGCACGATCTGCATCATGTGATCGACCGACACGAAGGGAACGAGGGCCTTGTCTGACGGTTGCATGGGCGGTCCTTACATCAAACGGGGGGTGGGGCGGTCGAAGATACGGCGACCCAGCGCCGAGGCGGCGAGATCGACCATCAGGTGCGCCGTACGCCCGCGTTCATCGAGCATCGGGTTCAGTTCCACCAGATCGAGCGAGGTCATCAACCCGCTGTCACAGAGCATCTCCATCACCAGATGCGCCTCGCGCACCGTGGCGCCACCGGGAACGGTGGTGCCGACAGCGGGCGCATGGGTCGGGTCGATGAAGTCCACGTCCAATGACACATGCAGCGCGCCACCGGCCTTGGCCACGTCTTCAAGGAACGGCATCAGAAGCGCCGCCACGCCGCTTTCGTCAATGGCGCGCATGTCGTAGCCGCGCACATCCGTCTTCTCCATCAGCGCGCGTTCCGGCAGATCGACCGAGCGCAGCCCGATGATGCAGGTGTTGCCGGTCGGCACGGCGGCGGGCAGGGGCGGGAAGCCGTCAAACCCGGTCTGGCCCGTGGCATAGGCCAGCGGCGTGCCGTGCAGATTGCCGGACGGGGTGGAGACCAGCGTGTTGAAATCGCTGTGCGCATCGAGCCAGAGCACGAATTGCGGGCGGCCCTCCTGCGCGGCATGCGCGGCGACGCCGGGTACGGTGCCGAGCGATAGCGCGTGATCGCCGCCAAGAAAGATCGGCAGGCCCTGCTGGATCGCCTCGTGCGCGGTGCGAATAAGTGCCGTGGTCCAGCCGATGGTTTCGGAGAGATTCACCAAGCCGTCTCGCTCGGCCACATCATTGGCATCGGGCGCGACATTGCCCAGATCGTGCACCCGGTGCCCAAGATCGGTGAGCGCGCGGGCGATTCCGGCGGTGCGATATGCGTCCGGCCCCATGAGGCATCCCTTGCGGGCCTTGCCGCAATCCAGCGGCGCGCCGACCAAAACGATATCCTGAGACTGCATCTGTACGGTGTCCTTTTTGTTCGCTGATCCCGATATAGTGGGCAAAACGGCACATCGGGAACTGTGCAAATTGGTCGAATTGGGGTACTGTTTATCAAATTGATAAGCCCAAGGATCATTATGGATGAGAATGACAGAAAACTGGTGTCGGTGCTGCGCCACAACGGGCGGGCTTCGGTGTCGGACCTCGCCGCGACGCTCGGCCTATCCCGCGCCACGGTGCGGGCGCGGTTGGACCGGTTGCAGAACTCAGGCGGGATCGTGGGCTTCACCGTGGTGCTCAAGGACGATGTGGCCCGCGATCCGGTGCGGGCGCTGATGATGATCGGAATCGAAGGGCGCGGGACGGATCGGGTGATCCGGCAATTGAGCAGCCTGCCTCAGGTGCGCGCGTTGCATTCGACCAACGGGCGCTGGGACGTGATCGCAGAGCTGGGGACTGAGACATTGGAGGCGCTGGACGAGGTCCTGTCACGTATCCGCAAGCTTGATGGCGTGACCCAGTCGGAAACGTCGCTGCTTCTCTCGACGCGGAAAAGCGGCGTTTAGTCCGCCCGCCGCGCCGCCGCGATCCACAGAACCATGAGGCCGAGGGAAATCACCATGTTCCAGCTCGCCATCGAGAGGCCGAACATCTCCCACGGCACCTCGTCGCACCGCACCAGTGGCGCGGACATGATCTGATCGAACAGCTCGTCCGTGGACAGTCCGCCGATGGGGCCGGAGGTGCAGGTGGTGGGGCCTTCCCACCAGCCGCGTTCGACGCCGGTGTGATACCCACCGATGGCAGCGGTGGTCAACGCCGCCAGCGCGCCCAGCCATGCCAGCACCGGTGTCCCAAAGCGTAACGCGATCAGGCCGAGGACAATGGCCACCACATGCGGATAGCGTTGCCAGATGCACATGGCGCAGGGGGGAAGTCCGCCGATATACTGGAAGGCGAACGCGCCCAGCATCAGCGCGGCAGACCCTGCGGTCGCCATCAAGATCAGCATGTTGCGTGTTACCGTCATCTCAGAGACCTATCCAGGTTTTGATCAGGCTCACCAACGTCGCGCCGGCGATCAGCAGCGTGGCGATCCATGTGGTCCCAAGACCTACGCCAAGAAGGACGAGGATACCATCGCGCTGCAAAAGGCCCATCGCCACCCCGACGACCGCAATGCCGGGAACGGTGTTCGTTCCGGGCAACGGCACCAGGATCGACGCGCTGAACAGGACAAGTGCGGCCCCCACCAACCGGTCCATCGGGGAACGGGTGAGAACGCTCAGCCGGGGACGACTGACCGCCTCGATCCGCCGCAACCATGGGCCCGCGCGCCGCGCGAGGCTGTGCAGATCGGCTGAGGACACCGTCCGTGCGGCCAGTCGCGCCGGAAGCCACGGCACGCGGCGGCCCAGCAGCATCTGCACCGACACGAACATGAGCGGCAACGAGACGATCTGCGGAATGCCGTAAAGGAACGGGATGCAACAGGGCAGGGCCAACACCAAAAGGAACAGTCCGAAAGCCCGCTCGTGCAGTTGATCCAGGACCCAGCCCAGCGTGGCGGTCTGGCCCTGCGCCTCGGCAGCAAGGTGATCGAGTCGATCCGAGATCGCCATGGATTCCGAGGGGGCCGCTGTCATGTCATGTCTCCTGGCACCGCTCGGGGACGGGCTGTGATCTTTCGGAAAGGGGCGTAGCAAATCGGTTTGCCTTGTACCAGCGCAAGTCGTCGGAACGGCTGGCGTGTGGCGACGGTTGGCGATCACATTCCAGCCGGTTCCGCGCAATTGGGTCTGGACGTTCGACGGCAAGTTCGGTACGTCCCATGTCCGTGCCCAAGTGGCGGAATGGTAGACGCAGGGGATTCAAAATCCCCCGCCTTCACGGGCGTGCGAGTTCGAGTCTCGCCTTGGGCACCAATGATTTCAAGGGCTTCTGCGCCCCACCAATTCGTATTCTGCTCACGTGGCTCGCTGACTCCCACGTGCGACTCCCACTTCAGTTCGCAAATCGGCGCATTTGCGCGGTTCGGGACATCGCTTTCCTGTTGGCTTCTACTCGATACTTCGCAACCGTCTCGAGGCTCTGACCCGTAACCGCTTGAATCTCTGCGTCCGAACACCCCGCTTCTGCGAGTTCGACGCATGCACGCTTTCGAAGGCCGTGAAGGCTGTAGCGCTTGGCATCATCATCGTTTTCCTTCGCTACAGAAGAGAGAGTCGCGCGCCATGCCCTAAATGATTTTTCGATATCGTTGTAGGAAAACGGGCTGCTTTCTGATTTCGCAAGCACATGTCGCGGTCCTGTTTCAAGTTGATCAATCAGTATCCGCAAGCGAGATGGGCAATATATTTCGAAATTTTTGTCACCCTTCTCGTCTTCGACTGTAACCCATTCGCCGTTGAACGCGCTCCTCAACATTCTTACGGCTGCCGAAGGTTTCTGGCCCGTGCCTCGGATCAATTCCGCTCCGATACGCACCTCGTCCGGTGCGCTGGTGAGTTCTTCGAGCAACCAGTCGGGCCAAGCTAAAGACGCCCTCTGCGCCCCGAATTTGTCAACACCTTGAGCTGGATTGTCGCCCAGCGGCCAATCCAATTTTTCTTTTGCATAGTTCCATAGAATGGAGACTGCTTGCAGCATCCAATCGGCGGCTCGGGGCGTGCTTGACATGTTATTGTGTTTCTTCCGGATCGCTGCCCGGGGTGTCGAAGACATTGGTTTATCTGCGTTCTTTTCCAGAATTTTCTCGAACTCACGATTATCGGACTTCTTTGTGCCCGCAGAGAGTTTCATCTGGATACGAGCATCGCTCCGCCACTCGCGGATACATTCAGCCCAAGTATGCTTGGGTGGTTTCCGTTGTGTCGGATGTCGACCTGCCTCAGCCGCCCAGTATTCATCATCAAGCTTTCGAGGATCACCCTCCCAATTGAGTTTGATGTTACGCTCTTTCCTCTTGCCGGATCCATCTGTCCAAGTGACCCGGTGATAGGGCGCCCATTCAGACCCGTTCCTGGGCCAGACCCACTTCAAACGTTCGCGGTGGATCCGCAGCTTTTTGGGTTTCTTGCTATTCGAAATTATCATCACCGTCTGGCTTTCGCTTGGTCCCACGGAGCCTGCACCACTAAAGTCAACGGGCTGTCGGTGGAGCAGCCGCTTTCTGTGAAGGTCCTTCAACCTTGACCGGTAATGGCCGGCGCTTCACGGATCTGGGTCGGGTCGGTCAGCGCTGCGACCATGAAGAGCGCGAAATCCGTGCGCCGCATCAGGTTGCGCGCCAGCGCCGGGTCGTGGGCATGGCGCGCCCGGACCGGCAAGCCCTCGCTCGGGCCTTCCTCGAGGTCCGAGCCGCGCACCAGGGTCCAGTCCCGTCCGTAGGCGAAAATGAGGTCCGCCGCGCGCTGCTGGTCGTCCAGATCGACCAAGCGGAGCGCCCTCAGGATCGGCGTGCCGAAGCGGACGATGGCGCGGATCTTCCAGCCGTAGCGGTCCTTGCCGTCGCGGCTGATATGCCAGCCGCAGGAAAAGACCAGCCGTGCGCCTGGCGACGCGAGGTCGAGCACCGCGCGCGCCGTGCCCGAGGCGAAATCCTGCACGCCCCAGGGCGCCAGGACCACCAGCAGGCCGTCGCAGCCTCGTGTCGCGGCCTCGATCACCGCGCGGTCGTCGGTGCGCCCGGGGATAACGGTGATCCGGTCGCTGAAGCGCGCCAGCTAGTCGACGCTTTCAAGGCGACAGACCCCGGTGACCTCGTAGCCTTGGGCCAGCGCGTGTTCGATCATGTATTGCCCGAGCTTGCCCGAGATGCCGATGACGCAGATGTGTTTCATGGAAGTTCTCCGTTCGAAGGGGTCAGACCGCGGCGGTGTGCGGGCGGGTTTGACGGGGACCCCACAGCAGCAGCCAGAGGGCGAAGCCGATCTCGGAAACTGTCACGATCAGCAGCATCGCGATCTTGACCGCCTCCACCAGCACGGCGTCAGGCAGAGCGAACATCTGCACGCTGTCGACCATATAGCCGGTGCCGCCGACGATCAGGCCAAGGCCCAACAGCCGAGGATAGAGGCCAGAGCGCATGACGAGCGTGCCCAGCAGCAGCAGGTGCAGGCAGAAGAAGACTTGCCAGATCCACACGCCGGCATCGTGCACATGCCGCATAAGCCCGGCCAACTCGATCCGTTGCGCTTGACTGAAACTGTCCAGCGGCACCGTCCCGTCGGCCAGCGCCAGCGACGCGGCGTGAAAGAACAACATCGCCGCCATCACCGCGACCATCATCAGTCGGGCATTGGAGGCTGCCAGCGACAGCGTCGCGTTCACCGGGCGGAACATGAAGTAAAGCATGACCGAGACGAGCACCTCGGCCGTCATCATCAACACGTCGCCGACAATCCCCGCGAAAAACAGCCCGCGCCGTTCAGCGATGTTGGCGAAGGTCGCGGCCGGGTCGCCGGGAACGTTGAGCAGACCTGGAACGTAGAGGATCGCGAAGCCGCCCGCGAAGGCGATGACGAGGTAAAGCGCGCCGGTCACGCGGGCATAGGCGCGGGAAGTGGAGTCTTGGAAAGCGTGCATCGGGGGCCTCCTTTCGGAATGTGCGTGCATGCGTATCACAGATACGCCTCTGCGCGAGCGCAGGGAATTGACCGACTTTGTCGATCTGATATGCAATTTTGTATGGATTGGCGCAGCGTCACTTTCGACTGGAACCGGGCCCGAGCGTTTCTCGTGACCGCCGAGGAAGGCTCGTTGTCCGCCGCCGCGCGTGCGCTGAAGCTGGCGCAACCGACGCTTGGCCGACAGGTCGAGGCGCTGGAGGCCGAGTTGGGCGTGGCCCTCTTCGAGCGCTCTGGCCGGGGCCTGCGCCTGACGCCTGCGGGCCACGACCTGCTCGAACATGCAAGGATCATGGGCGAGGGCGCCCGCGCGCTGTCGCTGGCCGCCTGGGGCCAGACCGAGGCGCTGGAGGGCGAAGTGGCGATCTCGGCCTCGGACGCCTATGCGAGCTACATGCTGCCAAGGGTCCTCGACCGGGTGCACCGGACCGAGCCCCGCATCCGCATTGAGGTGGTGGTGTCCAACGATCTGTCAGACCTTTCGCGCCGTGAGGCCGATATCGCGGTGCGCAACGTGCGGCCAACTGAAGCGGACCTGATCGGTCGCCGGGTGCAAGATGCGCAGGCGCGCCTTTATGCAGCGCCGGACTATCTGGACCGGCTGGGCCGCCCCGGGACGGCGGCGGCCTTCGGCGCGGCGGAGTTCATCGAGATCGACTCGGCGGGCAGCCTCATGGGGCTATTGAACGGTCAGGGCTTCGACCTTGGGCCGGACAACTTCCCCTACCGCTGCCGCAACTTCACCGTGATGTGGGAGATGGTGCGCGCCGGCATGGGCATCGGCATCCTCGACGACCGCATCGGCGATGCGGACCCGTCCGTCGAACGCGCAGTGCCTGATTTCGAGCCTATCGCCTTCCCGGTCTGGATCGTCGCCCACCGCGACATCGCCCGCGCCCGCCGCCTGCGGGTCGTGTTCGATGCGTTGGTCGAAGGGTTCGGTGGCTGAGGTCTATCGATCCGGCGACCCGTGCCGCCGGATCGCGAAACCCTCTTCCGGGATAGGCAGGGTGAAATGGGCCGAGATCTGCCGGAACTGCGCTTCGGTCACAGCAAATCGATGCTCTCCACGCGCGTTGCGCGTCTGCAACCGTGCGAGGCACTCGGTTTCCGGAACATCGAGCACGTGCAAGACATGTGCAGCACCCGTCCGCTCGAGGACGTCCCGCATCCAGCCACGAGATTCCACCGTGTTGGCCGGAAAATCAAGCACGACGGAAACGCCCTCGTTCAGCAGTGCGACCACGTGCCGAGCCATGATCCGCCGCAACTTCTCCGCGCAGCGGACGTAGTCGGCGACCGTGTGCATCTCGTCGCCGAAGAGCGTGCCCAGCCAGTCGTCCTCGGGGATGAGGACGGTTTTCTGTCCTTGGACGAGTTCGGCCGCAAGTGTGGACTTGCCCGCAGCGATCCGACCGCAGAGCATGTGCAGGGTTGGGTGTGAGGACGCCATTGATGTCTCCCGGTCAGCGAGTCTTTGCTATCACGGAACCGACGGCGGGGCCAATGCCGGCAAGGCCACGAGCAGCAGCGCCGCCGACACCACGCAGGCCAGAGTTCGGAAGGTATTCCAGAAGGTCCAGCGCGGCAGGTAGGTGCCGGTCCAATAGGCGCACGTGGCGTCTTCTGCCGCGCTCATGCGCGCCAGCGCTTCGTTCATCGGCACGTTGAAGAAGAGGGTCACGCCGAAGCATCCAAACAAGTAGACCAGCCCCGCAAGCGTCATCAATGTGCCCGGTCCGCCACGCACAGCGATCCCGCCATAGGCGGCGATTCCAAGGGATGCGACGGCGAGGCCCAGGAACAGCGTCATGAAGACCCAGCGGAACACCTCGCGATTGATGATTTGCATGGCCTCTACGCCACCGCTCCCGCCGGTCCGCGAAAGCGAGCGCATAATGAAGTCCGAGAAGGCGAGAAAGACGCCGGCGACCAGCGCGTAGGCGAGGACTGCGCCTTGAAGTAGCAGTAGAAGGGGGGACATCGTCATTATCCTTGAACGGGTTGAAGTGCAGGCGGCGAGACGTCGCCCGCCGCCAAGTGGTCACTGCGTCGCGTGGCTCCGCAAGGGACGAGCCCGGAACCGATGACCGAAGGCAAGAACGCAAATCACGGCGACAACGAGTTCGAAACCGAGCGCACCGAGGATGCTGGGAGACGGCACGCCGTCGAAGGCGATCCCGGCGAGGCGTCCCGCCGGGAAGGCGAGGAACACCGTCAGCGCCACGACGATTGCCGTCTGTCGCATGGCGGGCCGAACGATCCCGGCCAACATGAGGGCGCCGAAGGCGGCGAGTCCTGCGCCGGGGGCGCGCAACTCGCTCAGAAGGTTGACGTTGTCGTCCAACTCGATGCCATAGGTGGCATAGAAGACTCGGGGCATGGCCACGATGGCCGCGCCGATCCCGAAGGCCGTGATCCCGGAGGCGCCGAGGGCGAATTTCTCGAAACGATTGAGGGACATGAGGTGTCCTTTCTGCATCAGGAGGCCGGGGTCAGGCGGCGGAAGACCATGCCGCCGTGGCTGCGGCAGCGCGGGCGAACTCGGTGAAGTCGCGCGGGGCGCGACTCAGGGCGCGCTGGACGCCGTCTGCGAGATGCGCGTTGCGCCCGTCCAGTGTCTCGCGCGCGATGGCGGTGAAGACGTCGGCGACGAAATCACCGCCCGCCTGCGCGACATTGGCGTGGAACTCCTCGAAGCTGATCGGGATATGCCGGATCTCCCGACCCGTCGCCTGGCTCAGCGCGGCGGCCATCTCGGAGAAGGTCAAGAGCCTGGGCCCGGTCACCTCGTAGAACTGGCCCCGGTGGCGCACATCCGTGAGCGCCGCGACGGCCACGTCCGCGATGTCGTCGATGTCGATGATCGGCTCGCGCATGTCGCCGCCGGGCATCGGCAGCACCCCGGCGAGGATCGGGCCGCGCAGGTAGCCTTCGGAGAAGTTCTGCGCGAACCACGCGGCCCGCACGATGGTCCAGTCGACACTGGAGTTGCGCACGACCTCCTCGCCCAGCCTTGCGTGGTGTTCGCCGCGGCCCGATAACAGGACGAGGTGTTCGACGCCGACGTCCTTCGCCGTCTCGCAGAGCGACTCGAGCTTTTCGACCGCGCCGGGAAAGGCCAGGTCCGGGAAATAGGTGACATAGGCCGCGCGGGCGCCGGACAGCGCCGGGGCCCAGGTCTCGTGCGTCTCCCAGTCGAAGGGAATTGCGGAATTGCGCGATCCGCGGCGGACGGGCACGCCGCGCGCGTCGAGCTGGGCGGCGACGCGACGACCGGTCTTGCCGGTGGCGCCGATGACGAGAACGGGTTTGTCGGACATGGGTTTGCTCCTTGGCTTTGGGTTGATAGCCAAGGAATACGCGCAAACCTGCGTCCGGTATTGACCCGAGCGGCCAGTCCCTTGACCATCGCGGCCAAGGTCCCTCAGCGCATCTGAAGACCCTTACGGTAATTCGCCGGTGTGACGCCCATCCAGCGCTTGAAGGCTCGGGTGAATGCACTCTGCTCCGAGAAGCCGGTCAAGAAGGCGATCTCGGCCAGGGAATGGGCATCGTCGCGCAACAAGCCCTCGGCGAGGTCGCGGCGCGTCTCTTCGGTCAGGGACTGGAAGGACACGCCGTGTTCGGCGAGGCGCCGGTGAAACGACCGGACGCTGAGACCGAGCTGCGTGGCGATACGCGCCATCTTCGGCGCGCCCTCGCTGAGGGTCTGCGCGATGGCGGCCCTCGCCTCCGCGACCAGTGAGATGTCTTCTCGGAGGCCGCCCAACTCGGCATCGAGATGCGACAGCAGATAGCGGGAAATGCCCTCGTCCCCGAGAATGTTCGGCTGTGACAGGGCCTCGGGTGGGAACAGGATCGCGTCAACATCCGACCCCCAGCGCACCGGACACCCGAACCAGTCTTCATGCGATGTGATCGCGTCAGGCGCGGCGTGCTGAACCTTCACTTCCAGTGGAGCCACGGGCGCAGGGCTCACTTGCCTTGCGAGCGCAACCGTGGCGACCAGAGTCGTCTCATTCGACAGCCGCATCCCAAGCCGCCGTTCGCCGGGCCGATGAATGACGTAGAGCATGCCCCGCGGATCGGGTCTGAGTTCGTAACGCACGACGCTGGTCCAAAGCCGGGCATAGCGTTCGACCCGTAACAGTGATCCGCGCAGATCGGGCGCGGCCTTCCACGCCAGACCCAACGCGCCGTATTCGTCGCAGCGCATCGACGCGCCCACGCGCACCGGAAGGTTGGTTGCATCTACCTCGCCGGCCAACCGCTCCAGCATCGTGTAGTAGGCCTCCGCGTGGATCATCGCCTTGGGGTCCCAGGGGGCCTCCGCATCGATCCCGACCGAGGCAAGCAGCGCAACAGCATCTGGGCCGTCGCCGGCGGCGGCGACCATCTTCCGTGCGAAAAGGGATGTCACATAGCTCATCCGCACCAGCTTAGGCCTGGCTCTGTTTTCGGCCAAGTCACGAAAAATTCCGCGTTGGAAGGGAGATACTTCGTCTCAGGTGCCGCTCTTATGCGACCACGTATGTTCAGGCGGAATTATGCGGCTGGCATCGCGGCGGCAGCGCCCGGCGGGTGAAGCAGAGCCGAGGGGAAGGTCGCAACGCCCGCACCGCGACCGCCCACCGCTATTTCTCCGACTCGTCCGTGTTGGCCGTCGAAGCCAGCCTGGACGTCACGACACCGTTACGAAGACCTCGTGATGGGTTGCCAGGACGCCCGCGAGAGGGTGAAGGCAGTTGCCTTGTCCTTTTTCGGTCAGGCGATCGAACACGAAGCCGAGTTCTGAAGCTATCTTTCGTTGTGGCTGGACAACTGGCGGCAGGACGGACGCGCGGTGGGCGTCGGGTCGAGATGTTTCGCACGGCTCTTGCGGATGAGCGCCGGTTGTTCGGCGACAAAGCGTGCGAACAGCTTGTCCGCGAACTGTCCGTCGCGACGGGAACTGACGCGATGATTGCCTTGCTGGACGTTGCCGGGGCGGATCGCGAAATCGCGCGCGCGACGATCGCGCACATGGTCGACGCCTTGGTCAGTGGGAGTCTCGGCAAGACAAAGTCGGTGGACCGATAATCTTGACGTCTACTTCGTCAGGAAGCATTGAGACGGGAAACGACTCCCACATCGACCATTTTGCGGGCCTAAAGGTGTGGGAGTAAAACTTTCCAAATACTTGAAGCTATTGAAAATCACAAAAATTCAAAATCCCCCGCCTTCACGGACATGCGAGTTCGAGTCTCGGCTTGGACACCAACCGCTTAAAGTGTTTTCTTCATGTAATGCGTGAACTGCGTGCCGCCGCCGTATCCGTTCGCGGATCGGCGCTCCGGTAAGATTCGGCGCGCTTTATTCGCCGTGGTCGGATCACCTGTCCATGACAAGCACGGTTCCATAGTTCGGCGCGCGCGCGATCGGGGCAGGCACCGCCCAGATCACCGGGTAGGGCGGGTTCGGAGGCACTGGCGCATCGAGATCTGTCAGCAGGATCAGAAGGGACGGCGCACAATCGCGGGCTGCTTCGAACACACACGCAAAATCTGTGCCGCCGCCCGTGCGCAGGTCGAGCCGTTTCAGCGCGTCGGGGTGATCCAGCACCGTGCGGCTGTGGATTTCCGTGTCGAAGCCTAGAAGCACAAGCTCGGCATCGCTGCGGCGCTGGATGCCGAGGACTTCGGCGGCGAAAAGCTCGAGCTGCATTTCTGTGACCGAACTGGACGTGTCGAGCGCGATCAGGATGCGGGGGCGTTTCCGGTCGCGCGCCATGCCGGGCTGAAAAGCGGCGTGCCGCGTCCCGGCCTGCCGCGCCAGCGCGTCCTGCGCGATCCAGCGCGCGGCGGGACGCTTGTGCGACAGGCGCGGTACGTCACTCACCGCCCGCAGCAGCAGACGGCGCAGGTGGCGTTCCCAAGGCAGGGTCGATTGCGGTAGATCTCCGAAGCGCAACAGGGCAGGTCCGATTCCAATCCCGGCAGAGCGGCCGAGGTCCAGAGCCTGATCGACGCGGTTCGACCAGAGATCGGCCTGGGTTTCGAACTGGCCTTGGCTGGTCACGTCGGGCGCGAAGCGGCGTTTGAGCATGTAGTCCTCGATCGCCGGGTTGACCTGCGACGGGTCGCCCTCCAGCGGCGCGGCGAGCGCGTGGTAGAGCCGGTCTGTGTCCCAATCGGACAAGATGTTGGGGGCCACGGTGTCGAGACCGGGCAGCAAGTCGATCAGCTCTTTCGCGCGCACAGCAGGGCGCGGCAAGGCGTGACCGCCCGCCAGAAGCGCCTCGTTGACAATGGCGTCGGCGGCCAGCGTGTAGAGCTTTGGCTTGAAGCTTCGCCCCAGACGTGTGGCCATCTCGGCCTGCCGGGCGCTGTGGCGCAGGGCCACGTGCAGCACGTGATGAGCGGTGAGACCGATCTGCTCGGCGGATGAAAGACGCGCGAAGGATGGCCCGTAAAGGATTGTATCGCCGTTGGTTTCCGTCTCTCCATCATGATCGCGATGGCTGCACCAGAGCGCCAAAGCCGCGATTGCCGGATCGACATCCGTCATCTGGGCAAGGGCGGCGCGCGCCCTGCGGCTGTGCTGACCCGACATTGGTTAAAGCGCCCCGGCCTCGGCCCGGGACTGTGCGTAGTCGGCATAGGCGGATGAGCTGCGAAACGCCTCTTGCAGGTCCTTGGCCAGCGCCTTGCGGATCAGCAATTCGAAGCCGAAGCTGGTCAATTCGCCCAGCGGCAGCGCCTGAACCTCGGGCGATTTCAGGCTGCGCAGGTCGGCCATCACCTCGATCACGTCGGTGATCGTATCCGCGTTGGTCTGGGCCACCAGCCCGTAGATCAGCCCGACCAGCCCATTGAGGGTCTCGGGGTAAAGATCGACCCGTTGCCCACGCGGGGTGGCCAGCATGTCCTCCACCGTGACCATTGCATCCAATTCGTCTGCCACCCGTGCGAAGTCGGCGGCGGGGGCCACGCCCACGGTGCCCGCGACCATCGTGTCGCGGATGCGCCGGTCGGACACGGCGTGCATGATCTGGCTGACCCGTTCCCAGGACCGCGGTGTGCAGGCGATCATGTCGCCTCGCCGCAGGCTGTCCTCGGTCGTGTCCAGCAGGTCGGGGCGCGCGCGCAGGAAGGCGGTGACGGCAGGGTGCAGCGCCTGATCGACCGCATAGCGTTCCAGCCAGTCCTTCGCGTTCGCGGTGACATGCAGATGCACCAGCCGGTCGGACAGCGCCGTGCCCATTTCGTAGGCCACCGCGCCATCTTCGACCGTGTTGCCGGCCGCCACGACAAACACGCTGTCGGGGAGGGAGTGCCGCCCGACGCGGCGTTCCTGCAAAAGGCCGTAGACCGTGGGTTGCAGATAGGGCGACGCGGCGGTGAGTTCGTCGAGAAACAGAACCGCGGGCGTGTCGGGACGATCCGGCAAATCCTCGGGGCGATACCACAGTGTTTTCTGGGTTTCGTGGTCGTAATAGGGCAGGCCGCGCAGGTCCTGCGGTTCGATGGTGGTCAGGCGGATGTCATAAAGCTCGGCCCCGATCTGGGTGGCAAGCGTTTGAACCAATTGGGTTTTGCCGACACCGGGTTTGCCGTGCAGCATCCAGGAGGTGGTCAGCGCGCCGCGCGATTGTGCGTCCCACGCCGCGCGCAGCACCTCGAGCGCGTCGCCTGCGGACACGGTCCGGGCGTTCACGCTCATGCCGGGGCCTCTTGTGGGGCGGGCGCGTCCAGCAGCGCCGCGAGCCGCGCATGGCCCGAGACGCCGCGCGCGTCGAAGGTGACGGCGCGCAGGTACACGTCCTCGCGCAGGTTGGCCGTGTGTAGCTGGCGTTCGGTAAAATCGGCGTCGAAAAGCTCGGCCTCGATCAAAGCCCGCTCATCGGCGGCAAGCGGCAGGATGCGAGGCTTTCCTTCGCTCGTCTGCACCGAGACCAGCGTCAACGGCGTGACATGGGCCAGCTCGGACTGTTCGACCACCAGCATCAGGTCGCCGCTGGTCTGACCGCGTTGCGCCGCAAGCCGGGTCAACACCCGGCGGGCGCGGTAGCTCAGCGTGTCGAGCACGCGCGCGGCGTCGTCCTCGGACATCAGCTTTTGCCGCTTTTCGGGCGATATCCGCAGCACTTTCATCTCGAAAAACCCGATGACGATGATCATTGCCACCGGCGCCTGCGAGATCGGCAGCGCCAGGTCGGTCCAGATGAACATGGCGGCGACGAACGGCGAGAGCGCGATGAAGTAGCGCAGCGGTTCGTTTTCCATGATCACCCGCGCGACGAGGCCAGCCCCGCCGCCTTTGGGAAGCAGCGCGATGCGGTGCAGCACCTTGCGCGGGACCGATCCGGTCTCGAGCGCCTTGGGGTTCCAGACCGTATCGGGCGACAGGATGAACACACTCATGATCGCCGAGGTAGCACCCGCGCGGCGCTCGGCAAAGCGCCGGGGTGCTTTTTGCGCAACCGGGCTTTCCATTGCCGCGCGGCGTGATAGCTCAGGGCCATGGTGTTGACTGTTCAAGACGTGACCAAGGCCTTTTCGGGCGCGGATGGCGATGTGCCGGTGCTGCGGGGTGTCTCTCTGTCGCTCGAGCGGGGTGAAACGCTGGCGCTGACCGGGGAGTCCGGGTCGGGCAAGAGCACGTTGCTGCATCTGATCGGTGGGCTCGACACAGTGGACAGTGGCGCGATCCAGGTGGCCGGGCGCGAGATCACCACCATGACGGATTCCGAACGTGCGGCGCTGCGGCGGTCGGATGTCGGGGTGATCTTTCAGCAATTCAACCTGATCCCGTCGCTGACGGTGGAGGCCAATATCGCGTTTCAGGCGCGGCTTGCGGGGACGTATGATTCAGATCACGCCACGCGTCTGGCTGGGGCCTTGGGGCTGACCGAGCATCTGTCGAAATATCCCGAAGCTTTGTCCGGCGGGCAACAGCAGCGCGTCGCCATCGCCCGAACCCTGACCGCGCAACCGAAGCTGGTTCTGGCGGACGAGCCGACGGGCAATCTCGATGAGGCGACCGCGTCCGAGGTGCTGAGCCAGATGCTGCGGCTGGTGCGTGATACCGGGGCGGCGCTGCTCATGGTGACGCACTCGCAGACCGTTGCCCGGCGGATGGAGAGGCATGTGCATCTGAGCCAGGGACACGTGGTGTGATCTGGACGATCCTGACAGCGCTTCTGTCGCACTGGCGGCGCAACGGGTTGCAGTTCTTCGCGCTCATCAGTGGTCTGGCGCTGGCCACTGCGCTGTGGTCCGGCGTGCAGGCCATCAACGCCGAGGCGCGGGCGAGCTATGACGCGGCGGCCGCCACGCTGGGCGAAGGACAGTTCGACCAATTGCTTCCCCGCGCGGGCGAGGTCATCGACCAGTCCGTCTATATCGCGTTGCGTCGCGCCGGGTGGCAGGTGTCGCCGGTGCTGGAAGGGCGGTTCGAGACCGAGACAGGCCGGGTGCGGATCGTCGGGCTTGATCCCTTGACCGCACCGGGCAGCATCGCGCCCGTGGGAATGCAGGAGGACGCGACGCTCGACGATTTCCTGACGCGCGGCGTGCTCTTTGCCGGACCCGACATGGCGGCGCGGTTGGACGGCGCGGTGACGCAACGAGTGGTGGTGGACCCATCGGTCGCGCCGGGGGTTGCGCTCACCGATATCGGCGTGGCCCAGACCCTGTTGGACGCGGAGGGACAGCTGAGCCGGTTGATCGTCGCGCCCCTGCAGCCGATGGGGATCCAACCTCTGGCGACCACTGCGCCCGATCTCGTACGGCAGGTGGCGCAGGATGCCGGGGCGGACCGTCTGACCGACAGTTTCCACCTGAACCTGACCGCTTTCGGCTTGCTCAGCTTCGCGGTGGGGATCTTCATCGTGCATGGCACCATCAGCCTCGCCTTCGAACAACGGCGGGGCATGGTGCGGACGATGCGGGCGCTCGGCGTGCCGCTGTCCAGCTTGATCTGGCTGATGATTGCGGAACTGGTGCTCTTCGCGCTGGTCGCGGGCGCAATCGGGGTCGCCCTGGGCTACGTGATCGCGGCGGTGCTGTTGCCGAATGTCGCGGCAACGCTGCAAGGGCTTTACGGCGCATCGGTGGCAGGCACGTTGCAGTTGCGCGCCGAGTGGTGGCTGTCGGGGATCGCGATAGCTGTCCTGGGCACCGGGCTGGCCGCATCGGGCGCGTTGTGGAAAATCGCCAAGATGCCTTTGCTTTCCAGCGCGCGGCCCCGTGCCTGGGCGGTGGCCTCTGGTGTCACCGCGTTGCGACTGGGGGCTGTCGCGGGCGTTTTGTTCGTGCTCGGATTGGGGATCGCGCTCTTCGGTGAGGGGCTGACCCTTGGCTTCGTGCTGCTGGCCTGTCTGCTGATCGGGGCGGCGCTAATCCTGCCGCTGCTCTTGCGCGGGGCCGTGACCTTGGCGGACCGTCAGGCCCACAGCGCGATGTGGCAATGGTTCTGGGCCGATACGCGCCAGCAAGTGCCGGGGATGAGCCTCGCGCTCATGGCGCTGTTGCTGGCGACGGCGACGAATGTGGGCGTGTCGACGATGGTGTCGAGCTTTCGTGTGACCTTTGTCGATTTCCTCGACCAGCGTCTTGCACCCGAGCTGTTCATCCGCATCGAGGACGCAGGCGAAAGCCCTGACCTTGAAGCCTTCCTCATCGCAAACGCGCGCGAGGTGCTGCCACTGTTGTCCGTGGAGACCGAGATCGCGGGCGTGCCGACCGACCTCTTCGGCGTTCGCGTCGGGCCGACCTACCGCGAGAACTGGCTGTTCCTCGCGGACACGCCGGATGTCTGGGATCGGGTAGAGGAGGGTGAGGCCACGGTGGTGAGCGAACAGCTTGCCCGCCGGGCGGGGCTGTGGACCGGTGATCCGGTGGTCATCGCACCCGACCTGACCCTGCCGATTGCCGCCATCGTCGCCGATTACGGCAACCCGCTGGGACAGGCGCTGATTTCGGAAGAGCTGTTTCGCGGCCTCTATCCCGATGTCGTGCCTCTGTCCTTTGGCGTGCGGACCAACGATCCTGCCCAGGTGCGAGCGCGGCTGACCGACGACTACGGTCTGCCCGAGGCCGCCATCACAGACCAGTCGCGGATCAAGGCGTTTTCGCTCGAGGTGTTCGAGCGCACCTTCACCGTGACCGGCGCGCTGAACGTGCTGACGCTGGCGGTCGCTGCCTTTGCCATCCTGATGAGCCTGCTGACGCTGGCGTCGATCCGCGTGCCGCAGCTTGCGCCCGCCTGGGCGCTTGGCCTGACGCGGCGTTCCCTTGGGCGGCTCGAGTTGCTGCGCGCTGTGGTTCTGGCGATGGTGACGACGGTGCTGGCGATCCCGCTGGGGCTGCTGCTGGCCTGGGTGCTTTTGTCCTACGTCAACGTGGAGGCGTTCGGGTGGAAGCTGCCCATGTACCTCTTCCCCGGCCACTACGCGCTGCTGACGCTTTTTGCGCTGATGGCGGCGGCACTGGCGGCGCTGTGGCCCGCGATCCGGCTGTCGCGCACGCCGCCATCCGAATTGCTCAAGGTGTTCGCCAATGATCGTTAGGGTTTTGCTGTTGATACTGTGGTTGCCGGTTCAGGCGACCGCACAGGGCTTTGCCGGGTTGGGAACCGAGGCTGAGGGCTTTTCCGTGCCCGCACCGGGCTACGCTTTCGACTTCCCGCAGGATCACGGCGCGCACCCGGATTTCCGCATCGAATGGTGGTATCTCACCGCGAACCTGACGGGACCGGACGGAACGCCCTACGGCGTGCAATGGACGCTCTTCCGGTCCGCGCTGGCCCCGGAGACGCGCGACGGCTGGTCTGATCCGCAGGTCTGGTTCGCCCACGCCGCCCTGACCACACCCGACCGGCATCTTGTAGCCGAACGCATCGCGCGCGGCGGGATCGGACAGGCGGGTGTGACCGTGACCCCGTTCGAGGCGTGGATCGACGATTGGCGTATGGCCGGGCCGTCCTTCGATAACCTGTCGCTGACGGCACGCGGCACGGGCTTTGCCTATGACCTCGACCTGCGTGCGACCGGGCCGCTGGTGTTTCACGGGCAGGACGGGTTCTCGGTCAAATCGGCGCAGGGGCAGGCCAGCTACTACTATTCGCAGCCCTTTTACGAGGTGGCAGGCACGCTGACCCTGCCGGAGGGCGACATCCCCGTGACCGGATCGGCCTGGCTTGACCGGGAATGGTCATCGCAGCCGCTGGCCGACACGCAATCGGGGTGGGACTGGTTTTCCCTGTCTTTCGACACGGGCGACAAGCTGATGGGGTTCCGCCTGCGCGAGGACGATGGTGGGGCCTTCACCTCGGCCACATGGATTGCGCCGGATGGCACCACCACGGCGTACCCGGACGGGGCCTTCGCGGCCCAGCCGGTGGATACGCATGAGGTCGCCGGGCGGAGCGTTCCGACAGAATGGGCGGTCCAACTGCCCGACAAGGGGATCGACGTGACCGTGCGGGCGCTAAACCCCGATGCGTGGATGTTGGTGTCGATCCCGTATTGGGAAGGGCCGGTCACGGTGACGGGCTCGCATGGCGGGCGGGGTTATCTGGAGATGACGGGATATGAGTGATCCGAACGACCTTGCCGCTTTCCTCGACCTTGGCTGGCAGTGCCTTACGCGCGGCGTGGCCGACCGACGTGCGGCGGCGCGGCACCCGAGTTTTGCAACCGTGTCGCCCGAGGGCCGACCAGAGGCGCGCACAGTCGTTCTGCGCGGGGCCAGTCGCAGCGCGGGTACGGTCGAAGTTCACACCGATGGCGGGTCCGACAAGATGGCGTCACTGCGCGCCAACCCCTTTGCGCAACTCATGATCTGGGACGAAAAAGCCAAACTCCAGATCCGGTTGTCCACATCCGTGGAAATCGCCCAGGGGGCCGAGGTGGCCGACAAGTGGCAAAAGGTGCCGGACGGCTCGCGGATGGCCTACGGCGCGTCGCCGACGCCCGGAACGCCAATCCCGCAGGCCCACGCCTATGACAAGCTTGCCCACCGTGACTGGTTCACGGTTCTGACCTGCCGAATCGAATCAGTGGAGCTGATGCAGCTGCTCGATTCGCACCGACGCGCTGTATTTCGGGCGGAAGATGGGTGGCTTGGACAGTGGGTGGTGCCGTAAGGGAAGCGAAAACCCGATTCGGTATACTTCTGTTCACAAAAATGCCGTTTTTTGACTTGTTTTGACGCCTGTCTTGAGTATTGTCACCGCTACCGACGAAAGTCGTAGCAGAAATACAGCCGATTGCGCCCGAATGAGGCAGCGATCGCACGAAATGGGACGGTTGGGGAGAGCCGTCCCATTTTTTTATCCGCAGTTTTATCCACAGATCATCGGGTCGGGTTGTTCGCCCGCCAGAGCGTCCAGGCGTCGGGTGTGTCGAGATCCGTCAGCGCGTGATCGCCCGGAAGGGCGACGCGGATCAGACGGGCCCGGTTTGCCTTCACGATCGACCGCGCACCTTCGTCCCCGGTCAGCGTCGCGAAATCCGGGATCAGGTCGGCGGGAAAGATCACAGGATGCCCGGGCGAGCCATCCGCGCCAGTGGCCTGAACCAGAAATTCGCCTGAGGCGTCGGTGAAGGCCTGCACCACGCTTTGCAGGTCGTCAGCGGTCAGGTCCGGCATATCCGCGGGCAGGATCAACAGACCGCCCGTACCGCCGGGTACGCCCTCCGCCGCGCGGCGCAGTGACGCGGACATGCCATTCGCTGCATCGAGGACCGGGATCAGCCGAAGCTCCAGTCCCTCCAATACCTGTGCGCGGGGATGGTCGAGAGCGGGCAGAGTGACGATCACGGTGTCACTGACCGCCAAGGCCCGCTCCGCCACGCCACGCAGCATCGCTTGGCCGTCCACCACCTCCAGCAGCTTGTCACGGTCGCCCATCCGGCGACTGGCTCCGGCGGCGGGAATCACGATGGTTAACTGCGTCATGCGACCAGTCTAGCCGCGCATCTGCGCCCCGTCAGCGTCGTAAAGCGGCTGCGTGATGAGCACGGCATCGCACATCTCGCCAAGGATCTCGATCTGCGCGGCCTGACCCTCAGAGGCATGGCTGCGCGGGATCAGGCCAAGCGCGATGGACTTGCCCGCATGGTGCGAATAGCCGCCCGAGGTGCAGAAGCCCTGCACGGTGCCGTCGATCCAGATCGGCTCGTAGCCGTGTACATCGGCGTCCTTGGCCGCCACCTCGAAGGCGCAAAGTACCCGGTCGGGCGGTGTCGCGCGTTCCGCCTCGGCGGCGGCGCGGCCGATGAAATCCACGTTCTTCGACCAGGCGATGAAGCGATCCATGCCCGTCTCTGCCGGGGTGTAATCGGGCGAAAACTCGTTGAGCCACGACCCGAAGAACTTGTCGAGCCTGAGCGACATCATCGCCCGCATCCCGAAGGGCCGCATCCCGTGATCCTGCCCGGCGGTCCAGAGCGTCTGCCAAAGCTGCCGCTGCGCGACGGGTTCGCAGTAGATCTCGTAGCCCAGACCACCCGTGTAGCTGACCCGCTGCACAAGGCAGGGCGTCATGCCGATGGTCATGGGACGCACGTCCATGAACTTCAGATCGGTCGCATCCCGCGTCACCGCGTCCAGGACCGCACGGGCGTTCGGCCCGGCGATCTGGAACCCGGTCAGCGCGTCCGACAGGTTGCGCACGGTCACGCCTTCGGCCGCGTTCCGTTCGAACCAGCGCATGTGATAGGCCTGCGCGCCGTAGCTCGCCGTCATGTGGAAATGTGTGTCCGACAGGCAAGAAAGGGTGAAATCCCCGATCAGACGTCCCCGTGGGGACAGCATCGGAGTCAAGGACATACGCCCCGGTTTCGGCACCCGGCCCGCCATGATCCGATCCAGCCAATCCCGCGCGTTCGGTCCCGTAACCTCGTACTTGCCGAAATTGTGGATCTCGTTGATGCCAACGGCCTCGCGCACGGACTTCACCTCGCGCGCGGTGGCGTCCCACGCATTCGAGCGGCGGAAGGAGGGCGTCTCGTATCGGGCCTCATCGCCCTCAGCAAAGTAGTTGACCACCTCAAGACCGTATTGCGCGCCCCAGACCGCGCCCATTCCGTCGAAGATGTCATACATCGGCGTCGTGCGGTTGGGCCGTGCGGCGGGCAATTCCTCGTTCGGGTAGCTGACGGAAAAGCGTTTCTGGTAGTTCTCGATCACCTTGGGCAGCGTGTAGCCGGGACTGATCCAGTCTCCGAAGCGCGCCACATCCATCGCCGACACGTCGCGTTCGCATTCCCCCTCGACCATCCACTGTGCGAGCATGAGGCCCACGCCGCCACCCTGGCTGAACCCCGCCATCACACCGCAGGCTGACCAATAGTTGCGCAAGCCCGGCACCGGCCCGACCAACGGATTGCCGTCTGGGGCAAAGGTGAACGGTCCGTGAATGACCGACTTGACTCCCGCCCGTTCCAGAACGGGGAAGCGTTTGTAGGCAAAGGCGATGCTGTCCTCGATCTTGTCGAAATCGTCAGGCAGAAGCTCATGGCCAAAGGTCCAGGGCGTGCCATTCACGGCCCAGGGCCGACAGGGCTGTTCGTAGAACCCGATGCAAAGCCCGCGCCCTTCCTGCCGCAGATAACTTTCCCCCGCTGGGTCCATCACATGCGGATGCTCGGTCGCGCGTTCGTAGATCTCGGGCGTCTCGTCTGTGACGATATACTGATGCTCCATCGGGTGCAGCGGCAGGTAGACGCCCGCCATCGCGCCCACCTCGCGCGCCCAGAGACCGCCTGCGTTGACCACGTGTTCGGCATGGATCGTGCCCTTGTCCGTCACGACGTTCCACGTGCCGTCCGGGCGCTGTGTGGTTTCCCGCACCATGACATGGGTCTCGATCGTGGCCCCGCCCATCCGCGCCGCCTTGGCATAGGCGTGGGTCGTGCCTGACGGGTCAAGGTGCCCGTCCAGAGGATCGTACAAAGCGCCCAGAATGCCGTCCAGATTGGTGATCGGCGCGATCCTGGCGATCTCTTCGGGTCCGACGATCTCGGTCTCCAGACCCATGTAGCGATGCTTGGCCCGCTCGGCGAGCAGCATGTCGAACCGGTCGCGGTTGTCGGCAAGGGTAATTCCGCCCACATGGTGCAGCCCGCAGGACATGCCCGTGATCTCTTCCAACTCCTTGTACAGCCGGATCGTATAGCCCTGTAGGGCGGCCATGTTGGTGTCGCCGTTGAGCGTGTGAAACCCGCCCGCCGCGTGCCAGGTGCTGCCAGAGGTCAGTTCCGACCTCTCCACCAGCATCACGTCCGACCAGCCCAGCTTGGTCAGGTGATAGAGCACCGACACGCCGACGACGCCGCCGCCGATGACACAGACCCGGGTGGTGGTTTTCATGGATGATCCCTCGCGTTTCTGGTTCGACAATGTGCAGGGCGGGTTTCAAGCGTCCTGCCCGAAAACGACACGGTGTGTCGGCCAAGGGCAACCCTGTTGCGGTGGCCCCGCGAAGGGTGGGGGAAGACCATCGGAGTGACTCGCATGAAAACCCACGCCCAGGCCGTCGTGATCGGCGGCGGTGTCATCGGCTGTTCGATTCTATACCATTTGGTAAAATTGGGCTGGGCCGACGTTGTCCTGCTGGAACGGGATGAACTTACCTCTGGAAGCACGTGGCACGCAGCGGCGAATATCCACGGCTTGCATGACAGCACCAATATCAGCCGATTGCAGCACTACACGATGGGTCTTTATAAAGAGTTGGAGGCCGAAACCGGTCAAAGCTGCGGCGTGTTCCAGCCCGGCTCGCTATACCTCGCCCAGACCGAAGCACGCGAACACCAGTTGCGCCTGCAAGCGGCCAAGGCGAAGCTGTATGGCATGAACTTCCACGAGGTTTCGCGCTCCGAAGCCGAGGCCCTGCACCCGCTGGTCAATTTCGACGGCATCCGCTGCATCATGTACGAACCGGACGGCGGCAACGTGGACCCTTCCGGCGTGACGGCGGCCTATGCTGCGGGTGCACGGACGCGGGGGGCGGAAATCCACCGCTTCACGCCGGTGACGGCGACCGAACAGCAGCCCGACGGCACCTGGATCGTGCGCACGCCCAAGGGCGACATCCGCACCGAGTGGGTGGTCAACGCCGCCGGTCTCTGGGGCCGCGAAGTCGCCGCGCTGGCGGGGATCACACTTCCGCTCCTGCCGACCGAACACCAGTATTTCGTGACCGAAACCATCCCCGAGATCGCCGCTCTGGACCGTCGCCTGCCGTCTGTCGCGGATCGGGACGGCGAATATTACCTGCGGCAAGAGGGCAAGGGCCTGCTGGTGGGCGCCTACGAGAAAGACGTCCGTTTCTGGGCCGAGGACGGCACGCCGCAGGGCTTCGGCCACGAGCTCTTCGCCGACGATCTGGAACGGATCGAGGACAACATGATGCGTGCCATCGACCGGGTGCCCGCCGTGGGCACCGCCGGGATCAAGCGGGTCATCAACGGCCCGATGATCTGGTCGCCCGACAGCAACGTGCTGCTGGGTCCGATCCCCGAAAAGCCCGGTTATTTCTGTTGCAATGGTATCATTCCGGGGTTCAGCCAGTCGGGCGGCATGGGCCTCATGGTGGCGCAATGGATCATCGACGGCGAGATGCAATACGACATGTTCGCCTGGGACGTGGCGCGGTTCGGCGATTGGGCAGATGCCAAATTCACCAAGGCACGGGTGGGCGACCAATACGCGCATCGCTTCAAGATCCACTTCCCCGGCGAGGAACGCGCCGCAGGTCGGCCCGTGCGCACGCGACCCATCTTTGAGCAGCAAAAGGACATGGGCGCGGTCTTCGGCCTGAACTACGGCTGGGAACACCCGCTTTACTTCTCCAAGGACGTGCCCGACAGCACGGGCTTCACGCGCCAGCCGTGGTGGGATGTGGTGGGCCAAGAGGCCCGCACCCTGCGCGACCGGGCAGGGATCATCGACATCTCGAACTTCGCCAAATACCGTGTCACGGGGCCGGGGGCCGAGGACTGGTTGAACGCTGTCTTCGCCAACCGGATGCCGCGCGAGGTGGGGCGGTCCTGCCTGACACCGCTGATCGGTAAACGCGGTGGGATCGCGGGCGATGCGACGGTGACACGGCTGGCCAAGGAAGACTTCTGGATCATCAGCTCCGGCATGGCGGAACGCTACCAGAAACGGTTCTATGACGCGGTGCCTTTGCCAGACGGCACGACATTCCAGTCGCTGACCACCTCGTGGTGTGGCTTCAATGTCGCTGGCCCGCAAAGCCGCGCGCTGTTGCAACGGCTGACCAACTCCTCGCTCGACACCGCCAACTGGCCCTTCATGCGCTCCGCGATGATCGACATTGCGGGCGTGCAGGCGATGGCGCTGCGGGTGTCGTTCACAGGTGATCTGGGCTGGGAACTGCACTGCCGGGACGAGGATCAGTCAAAGCTCTACACCGCGCTCGTCGAGGCAGGCAAAGAAGTCGGAGCGCTGCCCGTCGGAAGCCGCGCCCTGATGAGTCTGCGGCTCGAAAAAGGCTACGGGTCCTGGGGGCGCGAATACAGCCCCGAATACTGGCCGCAGGAATGCGGGCTCGACCGGCTGTGCCGCGGCGACAAGGACTACCTCAACCGCGATGCGGCACTGGCCAACATGGCGAAACCGCCGCGGGAGCGGATGGTTCTCCTGGCTTTGAATGCCGAGGACACCGACGCCTCCAACGCCGACGCGACCGGGGGTGAGCCGGTGTTCAGGGACGGCAAGGGCATCGGACGCGTCAGCTCGGGCGCCTATGGCTACCACGTGGAGCAATCGCTGGCGCTGGCGTTCCTCAAGGACGCAGCACCGGGCGATACGGTCGAGGTGATGGTGCTGGGCCGCCCGCACCGCGCGACGGTCCTTGACCGGCCACCCTTCGATCCAGACGGGACGCGCCTCCGCGCTTGAGGCTTCTTTGGGCGAAAAATATCTCGGGGTCCGGGGCAGCGCCCCGGGGGTTCCGTCAACGGAACCGCCAAAATGCGTCAACGCATTTTGGCTCGCCCGGGATCACTCGGGCGCCAGCGGCCGGATCTTGAGCGCGGTGATGCGGTTGTTGTCGCGGGCGACGACCTCGAAACGGAACCCGTGGAAGCTGAAGCACTGGCCGATAGTCGGGATCATCTGCGCCTCGTGAATGACCAGCCCCGCAACGGTGTTGGCTTCCTCGTCCGGCAGCGTCCAGTCGAGTTCGCGGTTGACGTCGCGGATCGTCATGGCTCCGTCGATCCAGTAATTGCCGTCTTCGTCCGCCTTGATCGGGTGATCTCCGTCGGGGTCGAATTCGTCGGTGATCTCGCCCACGATCTCTTCGAGGATATCCTCGAGCGTGATCAGTCCCTGAAGCGCGCCGTATTCATCCACCACCAGCGCGAAATGCGTGCGGCGGCGCAGGAACTGGCGCATCTGGTCGTCGAGCGATGTGCTTTCCGGGATGAAATACGGCTTCATCGCAACGTCGGCGAATTTGAAGCTGCTCATCGCGTCGGCCGGTTTGTCGCTTTCCTGCATGAACTGGTACATCGCGCGGAACAGGTCTTTCGCGTGGACCACGCCGATGATGTTCTCCGGATCGCCGCGGAAGACGGGCAGGCGGGTATGGTTCGATTCAAGGCATTGCTTGAGGATGTCCTGCGGATCGTTGTCGGCGTCGATCATCTCGATCCCGGAACGGTGCAGCATGATCTCTTCGACCGTGCGTTCGCTCAGGTCGAGCGCGCCGAGGATGCGGTCCCGGTCTTCCTTTTCGACCACGCCTTCGGAATGGCCCAGTTGCAGTGCGCCCGCGATTTCTTCGCGCACGGCAAGGATGTGGCTGTCGGGGTCGGTCTTGACACCGAAGACGCTGAGCACACCGCGCACCAGCATTCGCACCGCGCCCACGACGGGCGAGAATACCGTGATGACCAGTTGGATCACAGGCGACACCCGGCTGGCGGCGGTTTCGGCGTTGGTGATGGCGTAGGTCTTGGGCAGCACCTCGGCGAAGACGAGAACGAGCACCGTCATCACCAAGGTCGCCAAAGCCACACCGGATTCCCCGAAGGCCCGGGTGAAAAGCGCGGTGGCCAGCGATGTGGCCAGGATGTTGACGAGGTTGTTGCCCAGAAGGACCGACCCGATCAGGCGTTCGTTGTCCTCGGTAATCAAAAGCGCCCGGTCCGCGCCTTTCGATCCCCGGTCCGCCATCGAGCGCAGCTTGCCGCGCGAAGCCGCCGTGAGCGCGGTTTCCGATCCGCTGAAGAAGGCGGACAGAACCAGCAATCCGAGAATGGCGGCTGAGGTGATCCAGAAAGCGGCATCCGCCGCGGTCGATGCGGTGTCCATGAGGTCCAACGTTTTGAAATTCTGTGAGGGTTATGGGGTCATGGCCCCGCACGTTCAAGGGCCGTGGCTCAGTCCCGCGCCATCGGGTGGTGATCCAGCACCAGCTCTTTCAGGCGCTCTTCGAGAACATGGGTGTAAATTTCCGTGGTGGACACGTCGGCGTGCCCCAGAAAGGTCTGGATCGCGCGCAGGTCGGCGCCATTGGCCAGAAGATGCGTCGCGAAGGCGTGCCGCAACGTGTGGGGTGTCACCTTGGAGGGCGACACGCCGCCTTCGACCGCCAGATCCTTGATCAGCACATAGAAGGCGTGGCGGGTCAGATGGCCCGATTTGCCGCGCGACGGAAAGAGGAACGTCGATGCCGGTTTTCCGTCCGCGCGGGCCGCGTCTTCCATCGCCTCGCGCGTCTTGAGCCAGACCCGAAGGGCCGCGCGCGCCGGTGGGGATAGGGGCACCATCCGTTCCTTGCCGCCTTTGCCGCGGATCAGCAACATGCGCGGATCGCCCTTGGCCGACGACAACGGCAGCGAGACCAGTTCGCTCACCCGCATGCCCGTGGCGTAGAGCAATTGCATGAGGCAGGTGTTGCGTTCCTTGTCGGCCTGCGTGCGTCCATGCGCGGTCGCGGCATCGAGCAGGCGGTCCACCTCTTCGGTCGACAGGGTCTTGGGCAGGCGCTTGTCGCGTCCCGGGCCGCTGATCTGAACCGCCGGATTGTCGGCGCGGAAGCCTTCTTCGAAGCAGAACCTGTACAATTGCTTGATCGCCGACAACCGCCGCGCACGGGTGGATTTCGCCAGCCCCTGCGCGTCGCAATGGATCAGGTATGCTTCGACATCCGCTTTCTGCGCATCAGGGAGTGACGCGCCTTTGTCCGCAAGCCAATCGGTGAAATCGGCAAGATCACGGGCATAGGCCAGTTGCGTATTCGTCGCGGCCCCGCGTTCGGCGGCCTGCGCATCCAGAAAGGCGGCGATCCAGTGTCGGTCGCTCATCTGCGCGCGCCTTCCATGTCGAGGATCGCCAACTGCAACGCGGCGCGGCGGGCGGTGTCTTCGAGGCCGAAGGCCCGCAGCGCATGCAACGCCGCCGTCACGTCCCCGTCATTGCCGTTGGACCCGGATTCAAACCGCTGGATCGCCTGCAAAAGCGCCTCACCCAAGCGGTTTTGTCCCGGCAGACCGGCAAGATCCTCGGGTGCGCTGGCCGGGCCCGCCCATGCGGCGGCCAGAGCCTCGGAATGGGGCAGGTCCGGAGCGGGCCTGGTCGGACGTTGCCCAAGTGCTATGGCCGCGAGGAATGTCATTTCAGGATCGGTGCTTTCGGCCAAAGCGCGGGCCGCGTCTTCGTAGCTATCCGACAGCAGCCCGGCGATATCGGCGATTTCCTGTGCGCGGTCGGACAGGGGAAGGCCGCGCAGTTGCGCCGCGAAGAGATTGGAGAACGGCACCAACAGACCCGCACTGCGCATCTGCGGCCAGACCGTTTGCAGGGACGAGGAAATCGCCCCCGGATCACCCGTCGTCAGCGCGGTTTCGAACCGCTGCAAGGCTTCGACCCGATCCCAGATCCCACCCGAGGCGGCGCGCGTCTGTTCGGTATAGACGCCCAGAAGCTGGTTGCCGTCGAGCGCCCCGGCGCGGGCCAGACGTTCAGCGGCCTGCAATTGCGCGCGCCAGCCGGAATCGCCGGTCAGCTCCACCACGGCAAAGGGCAAGGGCAGAGGGGCGGTCGGCAAGGCTTCCCCGATGGCTTCGAACAGGCGGAATTGCAGCGGCGTCGGGCGAACCGGTGGGCGCAGCGGGGAGGTTGTCTCGGTGTATTCCGGATCGAGAAACCGCAGCAGGAGTTCGGTGTCGAGATCCGACAATTGCCCCAGCGTCGTGCCTGTCTGATAAACAGTCATGGCTCGCGGGAAATCTCCGCTGCGCGTCGCACACCAGATGCGGGTCGCCAGATCGGTGCTCAGGTTGGGGCGCGCGTCCAGCACCTGGCACAGCGCCTCGTCAGAGCCGGTCAGAAGCGCAAGATCGAAGGCCAACGCGAAAAGCTCGGGCGTCAGGTCTCCGGCCCGTTCCAGCAGCGCTTCGGCCGGGGCAACGAGACCGTGGTGATACAGAACCTCGATCCGTTTGGTCAGGAACGCTTCGCCCTGGTTGAGCGACGGTGTCTCGGCCTCGGCCAGGAGCAGCGTGTGCAGAAGCGAATCCAGCGCTGGCACCGACGGCCCGCGCAGCGCCATCTCGTCGAGCATGCCGATCAGGTCCGCCGTGCGGCTTCCCGTCCAGAGGGTCGCGGGCAGTCCGGTGATCGAACCTGGCAACAGGCCGACCCCGCCGACGGTCGGTGCATCCAGCGGCTGCACTTCTACGTTCGGCACCGTCGCGCTTTCGGCAACCGGGGTGTCCGGCGTGGGCACGGGCGTGCTGATGACCGGCGGCGCGTTGCGCTGAACGGCCAGCCAATCGATGGCGGACAGGGGTTGTTCCTGCGCCGCAAGCGGCAGCGCCATACAGGCGGAGATCAGGACGAACGGTTTAATCTGCATCCAGCGTCACAGGTTGTCTGACTTCCGTTTGCGGTGGCGAGAAATCAGCGCCGAAAAACGGCCCGACATAGGCATAGGCGATCAGCGCCAAAGCGCCGATGATAACCAGATAGATCAGCCATTTTACGATGCGCCCCATGAAGACCCTTGCCCTGCCTCGGTGATTTTTTCCAAGTTATAACTGGCCTTTTGCACAAGATCACGTCATTCAACCACCGTTGTCAAAAAATTGGCGGCACTTGGCCGAGATACAAGGGCTATGTCGAGGACAATGCAGGCAAGATTGAAAAAAACGGTGGTTCTGATCGGCATGATGGGCGCCGGGAAAACCGCTGTGGGCAAGGCCCTAGCCGCGATGTTGCACGCGCCGTTTCTTGATTCGGACGCCGAGATCGAAAAAGCCGCGAACATGACCATCCCCGAGATTTTCGAACGCGACGGAGAGCCGTTTTTCCGCGTGAAGGAACGCCAGGTGATCTCGCGCCTGCTCGAAAAAGAGCGCGGCGTGCTGTCCACTGGAGGCGGGGCCTACATGGCGCCCGAGAACCGCGAGATTATCTCGAAACACGGTGTTGCGGTCTGGCTGAATGCCGATCTCGGCCTGCTGTGGAGCCGTGTGAAACACAAGGACACGCGTCCGCTGCTGCGGGTGCCCGATCCGCTGGGCGCGTTGCGGCGGCTCTATGAAGAGCGCGTGCCGGTCTATGCCAAGGCGGATCTGAGCGTGAAGTCCGAACCCGGCCTGTCCATCGACGATATGGCATTGCGGGTGGTCGATGTTCTCAAGACACGGCCAGATGTGCTGGAGGTGCAGGAATGATCGAAACCGTCCACGTTCCCCTGGAGGGACGGGCCTACGATGTGCGTATCGGACCAGACCTTCTGACCCGCGCCGGGGCCGAGATCGCGCCGTTGCTGGCGCGCCCGCGGGTGGCGATCGTGACGGACGCGCATGTCGCCGGTCTTCACTTGCCCGCGTTGGAATCCGCGCTGGCGGCCGAAGGGATTTCGTCTGTCAGCCTGACCCTGCCGGCCGGGGAAGCGACCAAAGGCTGGCCGCAATTCGAGCGCACGGTGGAATGGCTGCTGGAGCAGAAGATCGAGCGCCGTGATGTCGTCATCGCCCTTGGCGGCGGTGTGATCGGAGACCTTGTGGGCTTCGCCGCCGCCGTGTTGCGGCGCGGTGTCCGCTTCGTTCAGATCCCGACCTCGCTTCTGGCGCAGGTGGACAGTTCGGTGGGCGGCAAGACCGGCATCAACGCACCGCAGGGCAAGAACCTGATTGGTGCGTTCCACCAACCCGCATTGGTTCTGGCGGATATTTCGGTTCTGAACTCCTTGCCGGTTCGCGATTTTCTCGCGGGCTACGGAGAGGTGGTCAAATACGGGCTGTTGGGCGATGCCGCCTTCTTTGACTGGCAGGACCAGAACGCCGACCGGATCACCGCTCGCGACCCCGACGCCTTGGCCCATGCCGTCAAACGCTCGGTCGAGATGAAAGCCGAGATCGTCGTGCGTGACGAGACCGAACAAGGCGACCGTGCGCTTCTGAACCTTGGTCACACCTTCTGTCACGCGCTCGAGGCGGCCACCGGGTATTCCGACCGGTTGCTGCACGGCGAAGGGGTGGCGATCGGCTGTGCCCTGGCGTTCGAGCTGTCGGCGCGGCTTGGCCTGTGTTCGCAGGAAGTCCCCAGCCGCGTGCGCGAGATGCTCAACCGCATGGGCATGAAGGTCACGCTCGCAGATATCGATGGAGACCTGCCCGATGCGCAGCGACTTCTGGACCTGATGGGGCAGGACAAAAAGGTCGTGGATGGGCAGTTGCGGTTCATCCTCGCGCGTGGGATCGGTGAGGCGTTCGTCACCTCTGACGTTCCCGTGGATGTCGTTCACGCTCTACTTCAGGATCAGCTTGCAGGGCGTTGATTTGACGCAATAATCTGCTACAGGTTAAAGCACGTTATCGCCGCCCACGTAGGATCATCACCTCTCCGATATTCTCGCGCGTGATATATCCCAGCACACGCCCGCCCGAATCCGTTGCCGCAACCGCCGGGGCGTCGGCCAAGGCGTCCAAGGCTTGCTCCAGCGGCGCCGATAGCGGAAGGCTCGGGATATCGGTGTCCATCGCCTCGGACACCGGTTTGGTGTTGTGCCCCTCGGCCATTGCCTTGAACAGTGCTTGCCGGGTCAGGAAGCCTTGGAGCCTGCCATCCGCGTCCAGCACCGGAAATTCGTGTTGCGTGGTGCGGATCAGGCTCTGGCCCGCGACATGCATCGGATCGGATGGCGTCAGGCTTTCGAACGACGTGATCACCGCATCGCGTACGACGAGGTCCTGCGCAGTGTCCCGCGTGGCGACATCGGTGGATTCGGCCTGCGCGGCCAAAAAGACGAACACCGCGATCAGCAGAAGGATCAGGTTTCCCGATGCAAGACCGGCGAAACCGAACAGAAACGCCGCGATCTGGCCCGCTGTCGCCGCGATCCGCGTGGCCCGGACACGGGGCAGATAAGCCGACAAGGCCGCGCGCAGGACACGGCCTCCATCCATCGGGAAGGCCGGGATCAGGTTGAACAGCGCGAGAAACAGATTGACCGCCGCAAGCCGACCAAGGAAGTCTGCCGTACTGCCCGGTTCGGCCAATGCGCCCATTTCGGTGGAGGCTCCGAACGCGATCAGCACGCCCCAGATCACCACGTTCACCGCCGGACCAGCCAGCGCCACGGCGATCTCTTGCGCAGGCTTTTCGGGCATCCGTTCCATCCGGGCCATGCCGCCGATGGGCAAAAGGGTGATATCCGGCGTGGGAATGCCATAGCGGCGCGCCATCAGCGCGTGACCGTATTCATGCGCGATCACGCAGGCGAACAGCGCGAGAATGAAGAGTGTGTTCGTCAACGCCGCCTGCGCGCCGCCCTCCGCATAGGCCGCCGCCGCCACCCAGGCCAGCAGCAGAAAAAAGGTGGCGTGAACGCGTAGTTCGGAGCCGAAGAGACGGCCCAGCGGAAATGACCAGGTCATGTGACCTCCATCCAGTCGCAAGTGGTTGCTGTATAGATAAGCAAAGTTGCGCGCGGTGCCACGGGTCCGCGACGATCAGCGCAATCGCACTGTTTCTTGCGCATTCTGGAATGGGCACGATACCGGTCCAAGGAGCCCGGCCCGAAACACGAAAACGGCGTCGCGAAGGACGCCGCAGAGGTCTCGAAACAGACGACCCTCAGAACGGGATTTCGTCGTCGATATCCCGGGCGGGCGCACGCGCCGGGCCACCACCGCCACCGCTGGAACCGCCGTAGTCGTTGCCGCCGCCGTAATCGCCACCGTAGTCGGTGCCGCTGCTGCCACCACCGCCATAGCCGCTGCCACCGCCGCCATCACGGCTGTCGAGCAGGGTCAGCTCTCCTTTGTAGGGGCGCAGCACGACCTCGGTCGAATACCGGTCCTGACCGGATTGGTCCTGCCACTTGCGCGTCTCGAGCTGGCCTTCGATATAAACCTTCGAGCCCTTTTTCAGATACTGTTCGGCAATTCTTGCCAGTGGTTCCGAAAAGATGGCCACGCTGTGCCATTCCGTCCGCTCCTTGCGTTCGCCTGTATTGCGGTCTTTCCAGTTCTCGGATGTGGCGATCCGCAAATTGCAGACCTTCCCGCCGTTCTGAAATGTCCGCACTTCCGGATCGCGGCCCAGATTGCCGACGATGATGACCTTGTTGACTGAACCGGCCATGGTTCCCCCGTTCTTTTTTCGAATCCCTGACGTGAAACGCCGTTTCGGTGACACTACACCAGTGCTTTGCCGGATTGCCAACGGCTAATGCCCAAGGGTGCTGAGGCGCATTCCATCAGCTTGTGGTTAACAATTCGTAGTCACCCAAGGCTGGTGTGACAGGAAAAACCGGACTATAACCTCTGAAAATCTCAACATGAGGTGTGAGCGTTCATGCGAACAACAGGTCGGAGATTTGTCGCGGTTCTGGGTGTCGTTGCCGCGATGAGTGCAGGGTCAGTGAGTGCCGAGGTGCTGTCCTCGAAAAGCCGCGTGGCGCTTTTTTCCAGCAAAACCAAGGTTCTGGATTCGCGAGCGGCGCAACAATACAAAAGCTCCGTACGATTGCAGCCGCCAAAGGTCGTTACCCCGACCAAGTGGGGCGATGCCGGCGCCGACGGCCCGGTTCCGAAATATCGCGGGCGCTACACGGGCGAATATGCCGGCATGGCGCGGGATGCGGCGCGCAGGCATGGAATTCCCGAAGACCTGTTCCTGCGGCTTGTCCAACAGGAATCGAATTTCAACCCGAACGCCCGCTCGCACAAGGGCGCAATCGGCTTGGCCCAGTTGATGCCCGGCACCGCGCAATACCTGCGGGTCAATCCAAACGATCCGGCACAGAACCTCGATGGTGGCGCGCGTTATCTCAAGGAACAGTTCCACAAATTCGGCCAGTGGCCCCTGGCGCTTGCCGCATATAATGCAGGGCCGGGCGCAGTGGAAAAGCACAAGGGCATCCCGCCGTTCCACGAAACCCGCAATTACGTCAAAAAGATCTGGGGTCGCTGAAGCGACCGTCTCCGCATAGGCGCGAGACTCTGTGGGGGCACGGTCGCGGTGCCTCGCGGCTTGCCTTTCGTCGTTGCCATATTTTTCGCAAGATTGAAGCGAACTTCGCTCGGATTTTGTCAAATCCGCGCCCAATTTTCCCCTCACGTGGTCCCATGAAATTGGGGAAGTGTACCGAGATCGTGCCGATGGGGCCCGCTATACGGGGCATGTCGACCGGTGTCAGGAGAATGGAGAGTAACATGTTTGATTTCATCAATCGCTTTCGCGGGGACGAAGACGGCGCAGTCACGGTCGACTGGGTGGTCCTTACCGCAGCGATCGTCGGTATGGCCGTACTGACTTATGGAGCGATGGCCGACAGCAATGAAGCCGTGGTGAACGCAACCGCAGAAACAGTTCTGACGGCGCGGGATTTTCTGACGAATTGATGGGAGACTGATCAGTGGGTTGAGGTCGGCGGATCTGCCGGTCTCACTTATCTATTCCCCAGCCAGTGTGAATTGTGCGCGCAATGACGCGCCTTGCATCCAGCGCCCCTTACTCCGCCGCAATCTGAATCACGGGCTCCATTGTCGCAAGCTGTTCATCTGTCAGGTGGCATTTGATTTGATGCCCCCCCGCCACGTCGCGCATCGGCGGAACCTCGGTTTCGCAGAGGTTGCCGGGCACTTCCGATTTCCAACGGCACCGCGTCTGGAACGGGCAGCCGGGTGGCGGGTTCATCGCCGACGGGATATCTCCTTCAAGAACGATACTCTTCTTCTTCACGCGCGTGTCCGCTATTGGCACCGCCGACAACAGCGCTTCGGTATAGGGGTGGTACGGCGGTGCAAAGACCTCTTCGGTCGTGCCCAACTCGACCACGTGGCCCAGATACATGACCATGACCCGATCCGAGAGATAGCGCACGATGCTCAGGTCATGGCTGATGAACAGAAGTGTGGTTTTCTGCTCGCGCTGGATCTCCATCAGCAGGTCGGTCACAGCCGCCTGCACCGACACGTCCAGTGCCGAGACAGGTTCATCCGCCACCACGATCCGGGCATTGCCCGCGAAGGCCCGCGCGATGCCGACGCGCTGTTTCTGCCCACCTGACAATTGTCGCGGCATCCGACCGGCGAATTCACGCGGCAGCTTCACCAAATCGAGCAGTTGCAGCATCCGTTCGCGCCGTTCGCTATCGCTGTTCCCGATGCCGAACACCTCGAGCGCACGGATGATCTGCCGACCCACGGTCATCGACGGGTTGAGCGTGTCGAACGGGTTCTGGAACACCATCTGGATATCCGCGATGGTCTGGGTGTCGCGCGCCTCAATCGGGGTGGCTTCGATATTGCGGTTGTCCAGCAGGATTTGACCGTCCGTCGCGGTCTCCAGCCCCATCAGAACCTTGGCGAAGGTGGATTTGCCGCAGCCGGATTCGCCCACGATGGCAAGCGTCTCGCTCTCGCGCGCCTCGAAACTCAGCGTTTCATTGGCCTTGACCACCTTGGTGTCGCCGCGCTTGCCGAAGAGCGCGTTGGCCGCCACCTCGTAGTATTTCTTGAGGTTCTCCATCTTGAGAACAACGCGCCCGGGCTCGGGCTTGTCGGTGGTCATGCCGCCTTCCATCGGGGCCTGCCAGTCGATCTCCTGAAACCGCAGGCAGCGCGTCGCGTGCCGTTCGTTGCCGGGCACGTCCTGCATGTAAATGTGGCCCGCATCGCAGCGCCCGGGCTGGAAGTAATCGCAGCGCGGCCCGAAATTGCAGCCCTGGGGGCGTTCGTGTGGCAACGGAAAGTTGCCCGGAATGGCGCGCAGGGGACGCGCGTTCTTGTCTGCGCCGGGCAGGGGGATCGACCGGAACAGCGCTTGTGTATAGGGGTGCTGCATCTCGTCGAACACGTCCTCGATCGACCCACGCTCCACCGCCTCGCCGGAATACATGACGCAAATCCGGTCGCAGGTCTCGAGCACGAGGCCGAGGTTGTGGCTGATGAACAGCATGGAGGTGCCGTATTTCTCACCCAGTTCCTTGACCAGTTCGACGACCGCCGCTTCCACCGTGACGTCCAATGCCGTGGTCGGCTCATCCAGAATGAGCAGCGACGGCTCTGCCATCAGGGCCATCGCGATGACGATGCGTTGCTGCTGGCCGCCCGAAAGCTGGTGTGGGTAGGCATCCAGAATACGCGCGGGATCGGGGAGCTTCACATCGGTGACGACCTGAAGCGCGCGCGCATAAGCCTCTTTCTCGGACGACCCGCGATGGATCATCGGCACTTCCATCAATTGCTTGCCGATCTTCATCGCCGGGTTCAAAGACGCCATCGGCTCCTGATAGATCATGGCGATCTCGGAGCCGCGAATCTTGCGCAGCTCTTCCTGGCTCATCTCGCCCAGATCGCGCCCCTTGAACTTGATCGACCCGCCGACGATGCGGCCGTTCTTGCCCAGATCCTGCATTACCCCCAACGCAACGGTGGACTTGCCACAGCCCGACTCGCCCACCAATCCGACAGCCTCTCCCGGCATCACCTTGACCGAGAAATCCATCACCGCCGGGATCTCCCGCAGCCGCGTGAAGAACGAGATCGAAAGCGTGTCGATCTCGAGGATCGGTCCGTCGTAGCTGTCTTTCATCCTGTCTCTCCCTGTCGGAGTTGGGGACGGATGTCCCTCTTCATCTTGCCAAACAAACTCCGGGGGTCCGGGGGCTGGCCCCCGGTCCCGCATGTCATCAATCGCGCAACGATTCCTCGCGCAGACCATCGGCCAGCAGGTTCAGCCCCAAGACCATGCTCAGAAGCGCGAAGGCCGGAACGATGGCGGGGTGTAGGTAGATCTGCAACAACCGGCGACCGTCATTGATCGTGGTGCCCCAGTCCGGGCTTTCCGGCGGCAGGCCAAGGCCGAAGAAGCCTAATGTGCCCAGGAGGATCGTCGTATACCCGATGCGCAGGCAGAAATCGACGATCAGCGGCCCGCGCGCGTTGGGCAGGATCTCCCACAGCATGATGTACCACGGTCGCTCGCCCCGCGTCTGCGCGGCGGCCACATAGTCGCGGGTCTTGATGTCCATCGCCAGCCCGCGCACGATCCGGAACACCGTCGGCGAATTGACGAAGACCACGGATACGAAGACAACGAGGATCCCGCCTTGCAGGTTGAACAGATCCACTCCGTCAGGCAGCACCGTGATCGCCGTTCCCGGCTGCGACACGAGCGACAGGTAAAGCCATCCCATGACCCCCAACACGATGATCAGCATCGGCGTGCGCACCTTCGGTTGGGTCCGGTAGCGCGAATTGAGCAGCACCGCGACGAAGATGATCGGGAAGATGAAGAGCACCATCGCCATGTAATTCGGAATACCCGTGTCCACGATTTCCGGCGTGACCAGCAGGTAGAAGAGCAGGATCACCGGGAAGGCGAGGATGAGATTGGCCAGAAAGCTCAGGAAGGTGTCCAGCTTGCCGCCGTAATATCCCGCAGGCAGGCCCAGCGTGATGCCGACCATGAAGGCAAACAGCGTGGCCAGGGGCGCGATCTGAACCACCACCCAGGCGCCCTTGACCATACGGCTGAACACGTCGCGGGCGAGGTTGTCTCCGCCGAAGAGATAATACGGATATTGACCGTCCTCCGCGCCCAGGATCGGCGTGCCCGGCGGCTTGTTCTTCATGCTCGACACCTGCGCCAGCGGGTCATGGGTGACGATCAGGTCGAAAGCTCCGAAGATGCCTGTGAAGACCCAGAACATGACAAGCGCGAAGCCCACCATGCCGATGGTCGAGTCGAACAGCTTGCCATACAGCCCCAGCCGCCGCTTGTAGACGACGGACACCGAGAACAGGATGACCAGTGCAATCCAGACAGGTGTGAACTGGATCAGAACGCGGGTGATGATGTCAAACCAGCTGAGCGGTTCCATGATGCTTATCCTTTCCGCTCAGGACACGCTGATGCGTGGGTTGAGGTAGACATACCCGATGTCGGATATGAGCTGCGTCACCAGCACGACGAAGACGGAGACGACCGACACACCCAGCAGAAGCTCGATGTCGTTGTTCCCTGCGGCCTGCACCAGCGTCCAGCCGAAGCCCTTGTAGTTGAAGAGCGTCTCGACGATCACGACCCCGTTCAAGAGCCACGGGAATTGCAGCATGATCACAGTGAAGGGCGCGATCAGGGCGTTGCGCAGGGCGTGTTTCATGACGATGTTTGGGAAACTCACGCCCTTGAGCCGGGCGGTGCGGATGTATTGCGCGGTCATGACCTCGGCCATCGACGCGCGGGTCATGCGGGCGATATAGCCCATGCCGTAAAGCGCGATGGTGATGACCGGCAGGGTGAAGTTTTCAAACGTGGCGTCCTCCATCGCGCTGGTGGCTGACCCGTTGAACCAGCGCAGTCCGAACGCGGTCGAGGCGAAAACGGCGATGAAGACCACGCCCGACACGTATTCCGGCGTCGCGGTCGTGATGATCGACACGGTGGAGAGCGACCGATCCGTGCGGCTTCCCTCGCGCATCCCGGCCAGGACGCCGATGATCAGCGCGCCGGGCACCATGACCATCATGACCCAGAACATCAGCTTGCCGGTCAGCCCAAGCCGCGTCGCGATGATGGAGCCGACATTGTCCTGAAACACCGTCGATTGACCCCAGTCGCCCTGAAGTACGCCGCAAAAGCTTCGCCCGTCCTCGGGAATGGTGCCATCTTCAAGAACTCCGTTGCAGCGCGACCGGGTGGTGCCGTCCCGCCCTTCGATCACCCAACCGGGGGCGACGCCCAGCCATTGGGCATATTTCAGGGGCAGGGGCTGCGAATAGCCGCGGTCTTGCAGAAAGCTCGCCACCTGTTCGTCCGTCATCCGGACGTTGCCCTGGTTCTTGGCCAGTTTTTCAAGGTTGGGCGACAGGTTCGTCAGCCAGAAGACGATGAATGTCAGGCACAGCGCGGTGAGAAGCATCGTCCCGATACGCCGGAGCAGGAACAGAGCCATGTCGGGTGGGTCTCCCTCGTCATGTCCGCGCAAGGGCGCGCAGAGCGTGGAGTCGCGTCAGGCCTCCGCCCCCGTGCAAATACAGGGGGCGGAGCCGCTTTCGCAAATCAGGCCGCGAAGCCGAACTTGTAGAGATGGAACTCGTGCGACGGGTGTTTCTCTGCGTTCACCACGTTGCCGTTGTGGTGATTGTAGAGCGACCGCCAGAACGGTTGGATCATCACGCCATCGTCGCGCAGGGTCTGTTCCACCTTGGCCATCACCTCGCGCCGGGCATCGGCATCGGCGATGGACAGCGCGTCGGCCATCAGTGCGTCGAACTCGGGGTTCGCATAGGCGCTTTCGTTCCAGGCCTCGCCCGACCGATAGGCCAGCGACAGAACCTGCACCTCGAGCGGGCGGTGGTTCCACGTGGTCGCGCTGAACGGGAACTTGGTCCAGTCGTTCCAGAAGGTCGATCCGGGCAGAACCGTGTGCTTGATGTTGACACCCGCATCCGCGATCTGCGCGCGGACCGATGCGCCGGTGTTGCGTTCCCAATCGTCGTCCAGCGTGATCAGCTCGTGCTCGTAATCCGCGAACTCGGTCTCGTCGAGCATCGCCTTGCCGGCCGCCGGATCGAAGGGGGCCGGGCCGATATCGGCATAGGCCGGGTGGATCGGACAGACATGGTGGTTCTCGGCCACCTGGCCGCGCCCGTTATAGCCCAGCTCGAGGCAGACATTGTTGTCGACCATCATCGCCAGCGCCTTGCGCACGTTACGGTCGGCATAGGGCACGCGGCCATCGACTTCGGTCTGCTGGTTGAAACGGTGCACCAGCGTCGCCGCCGTGACGGTTTCGGTCTTGGCCCAGCCGATCGCATCCAGGATGTCGATGAAGTCACCGACCGATTCATAGAGCAGGTCGACCTCACCCGACTCAGCCGCTGCCAGCCAAGAAGCCGGGTCGGTGCCGTAGTCGATGAATTCGATCCGGTCGAGATACGGCCCGCCGAACACCTCGGTGCCCCACCACGTGTGGTCGGTCGCGCGTTCGATCACCGCCTTGACGCCGACTTCGATGGACACGGGGCGGAACGGGCCAGTGCCGATGCCGTGCTCGTACACATCGCCGCCGTCATAGCTGGAATGCACGATCGCCGCCGGGTAGTCCGACATATTCGCGATGATCGCGATGTCGGGGGCCGACAGGTTCAGACGCACGGTCAGATCGTCCACCACCTCGATGGCACCGTCGCGAACCTGTCCGGTGTTGGTGTCGATCAGGCCACCCATGCGGGCGGACATCGAATTGCCCTCCATCGCGGAATCGCACCAGCCGGTGATGTTGCGCGCCACGTCCTCGGCGGTGAAGGCGTCGCCATTGTTCCAGGTCACACCGGGACGCACGTTGAGCGTGTAGGTCTTGGCGTCGTCGCTGACCTCCCAGCTTTCCAGCAGCATGCCGCGGAACGATCCGTCGCGCTGGTATTCGACGAGGTATTCAAGAAAGCCGCGCGACTGGTTTCCGATTTCCGACCAGTCATACGCGCGAGGGTCTTTCATCGCCTTCACAAGCGTTTGAATGCGAAGCGTGCCGCCATCCTGGATGTTGGCCGTCTGCGCCAAAGCGGGTTGGGGCAGGCCGATCATGCCATAGGCGGCAGCGGCCGTCAGACCCAGTCCGGTGGTCCGTGTCAGGAATTCGCGACGGTCCATGAGACCGGCTTTGTATTCCTCGGCATAGAGCGTGGCCGCCGGATGCTGTCTGGGTTGCGGAGTGGTGTGCGTCATCTGTTTCTCCCTGTGACACGTTTGTATTCGCGCTTTTTATGCGGTCGCCGAATGTCGATCGCGGGGCGCGTATTGTTCTTGATCGTATAGCGCCTGATCGCCGCGCTACCGTCAATCGTCAGACTAGACCTTTTGAGGTCAGATTGCGACACTTACCATGTCTCAAAGCGACACTGACATGCAACCGCTTGAAGATGATCGCTTGTGATTTTCACAGTGCCCTTGCGTCAAGCTGTGTCCAGCGTCGCATCCGCGCCCGAAACCAGGTGCGCTGGCGTTTGGCGAATTGCCGTGTCAGGATCACCGCGCGCGTCCGTGCTTGGTCGAGCGTCATCGTCCCGTCGAGCACCGCCATCAACTCCGCCGCCCCGATGGCCTTGGCCGAAGGCAGGTTGGGCGACCAGCCGTCGCGATTGGCACGGGCTTCGTCCAACGCACCCAACTCCAGCATCTTGTCGAACCGTGTTTCGATCCGAGGGGTCAGCCAGTCCTTGTCCGCGTTGATGACAAAGGCCGCCGTTCGAGACAGCGGCAGGAGCGGCGGATCGGTGTCGTCCTGCCAAAGAGCAAGCCCTTTGCCGGTGGTCTGAAGCACCTCCCACGCGCGTTGCACCCGCATCGGGTTCGCGGTGTCGATGCGCTCGCGCGTTGCGGCATCGAGTTCCGCAGTCAGGGCGTCATGCCCGTCTTCCGCGATCCGCGCCATCGCGATTTGGCGAATGGCGTCCGGCGTTGCAGGAATATCGGCGAGCCCTTCCGTGAGCGCCGTGAAATACAGCCCCGTTCCACCGACAATGATCGGCCGCGTATCGCCCGTCAGCAGAGGAGACACATCGCGCAGCCAATCGCCCACCGAATAGGGCACGTGCCCCGCGACATGCCCGTAGAGCGCGTGGGGCGCGCGCGCTTCGTCTTCTTGCGATGAACGGGCGGTCAAAACGCGCCAATCCGAATAGACCTGGATCGCATCGGCATTGATCACCACACCGCCTTGCGTCTCAGCAATGCGCAGCGCCAGTTCGGATTTGCCACTGGCCGTAGGCCCCGCGATCAGAACGGGCGTTTGCGGATCGAGCGTTGCGATCTGATCTGAAATGCCGCCTGCCACGCCTGATCTGTCCTCATCCCTGCCGTCATATGTTTCGGCATGTTTTGTGTGGGGCGTGACTTCGCCTTGCCCCGGTGACGGTTTTCCTACACTTTGCGCGCAACTTTAGACCCTCGTTCGAACGGAGCGCAATATGGCGGACAGCAATACCCCCCATCCGAAATACAAACGCGTGATGCTCAAGATATCGGGCGAGGCGCTGATGGGCGATCAAGGGTTCGGTCTGCACCCGCCAACCGTGCAGCGCATCGCGCAGGAGGTTCGTTCGGTGCATGACCTCGGCGTCGAGATTTGCATGGTCATCGGTGGCGGCAACGTGTTTCGCGGCCTCCAAGGCAGCGCGCAGGGGATGGAACGGACAACCGCCGATTACATGGGGATGCTCGCCACGGTGATGAACGCGCTGGCCATGCAATCCGCGCTGGAAGAGCAGGGGGTTTTCACCCGCGTGATCTCGGCCATCCGCATGGACGAGGTGGCCGAGCCCTATATACGCCGTCGCGCTGTTCGCCACCTCGAGAAAAAGCGCGTCTGCGTCTTTGCGGGTGGCACCGGCAACCCCTATTTCACCACCGACACCGCCGCAGCCCTTCGCGCCAATGAAATGAACTGTGAAGCGATTTTCATGGGCAAAAATGGCGTCGACGGGATTTACGACAAGGATCCCAAGACCAATCCCGACGCCAAGCGCTACGATGCCGTTACCTATGACGAGGTGCTGCAAAAGAACCTCAAGGTCATGGACGCCTCGGCCATCGCGCTAGCGCGCGACAACAACCTGCCGATCATCGTCTTCCCGCTGGACGAACCGGGTGGGTTCCGCGGCATCCTCGCTGGCAAAGGCACCTACACCAAGGTGCATGGCAACAGCGCAAAGTCAGGGTCGGGCGAGGCCGCCTGACCAATCCGTCACAGAACGCTGACCGCAGGTGCAGTTGTGGCGCAAGACGCTATACTTTCGCCCAACTGTCGCCTAGAAACGCAATTAAATCAGAAAAAATCGCTCTTGAGGGCCACATGGCAGACGACTTCATTCTCGACACCGATGATCTTACGCGCCGCATGGACGGCGCCATGGCGAACCTGCGAACGGAATTCGCGTCCCTGCGCACCGGACGGGCCAGCGCCTCGATGCTGGAGCCGGTGATGGTGGACGCCTACGGAAGCCTGACCCCGATCAACCAGGTCGGCACCGTCAACGTACCCGAGCCGCGCATGGTCACCGTCAACGTCTGGGACAAGGGGCTTGTGGGGAAGGTCGAGAAGGCCATCCGCGAAAGCGGTCTGGGCATCAATCCGCAGCTCAACGGCACCATCATTATGCTTCCCATTCCGGAGCTGAACGAGGAACGCCGCCGCGAGCTGGGCAAGGTCGCCGGACAATATGCCGAACACGCCCGCGTGTCGGTGCGCAACATCCGCCGCGACGGCATGGATCAGATCAAGAAAGCCAAGGCCGACGGCCTGTCCGAAGACGACCAGAAGTTCTGGGAGAACGAGGTTCAGGAACTGACGGACGGTTACATCAAGAAAATCGACGCCGCTTTGGAGACGAAGCAGGAAGAGATCATGCAGGTCTGACGACCCAGCAGGAAGGACGCCGTCACAATGGCCAAACCACAGCCCAAAGCGAAAGACGATGGACCGCGCCATGTCGCCATCATCATGGATGGCAATGGCCGCTGGGCCACGCAGCGTGGGCGGCCCCGCCTGTTCGGACACCAGGCCGGTGCGCGCCGCGTGCGCGAAATTGTCGAGGCCTGCCCGGATCTGGGTGTGGACTACCTGACGGTGTTTGCCTTCTCGACCGAGAATTGGAAGCGGACCCAGTCCGAAGTGGCGGGTCTCATGAACCTCTTTCGGCGCTACATTACCCGCGAGGCCAAGGCGCTCAAGGTGAATGACGTCTGCGTCCGCTTCATCGGGGATCGCGTCAGGCTCGACAAGAAGCTCGTGTCGATGATGGACGAACTTGAGGCGCTGACGGCGCATTGCCAGACCGTCAACCTGACCATCGCGATCAATTATGGTGGCCGGGACGAGGTCGCGCGCGCGACCAAGCGCTTGGCGCGGGACGTGGCCGCGGGCAAGCTTGATCCTGAGGCGGTGGATGAAGAAACGCTGCCAAAGTATTTGGATACATGCGTTTTACCTGATCCTGATCTTGTGATACGGACCAGCGGGGAAGCCCGCATCTCGAACTTCCTGCTGTGGCAATCGGCCTACGCGGAGTACGAGTTCATCGACACGCTCTGGCCGGATTTCACCGCTGCGGAGTTCCGCGATGTGGTTGGGGGCTTTGGCACCCGTGACCGCCGGTTCGGAGCCGTGATGGCATGACCTCCGGTAGGTGGGACGACCTTGCTCCGCGGCTGTCTTCAGCCGTGGCCATGGTGGGCATCGGCGCGCTGGGTGTCTGGCTCGGCGGGCTGTGGTTTCACGGGCTGATCGCCATCATCGTCGGGCTCATGGTGTGGGAACTGGTGACCATGCTCGACACGGATCGGTCGAAATCGCCCCTGATCCTGGGCGCGGTGGCGGCGATTGTCTCCATGGTCGCTGTCGAAATTCCCGCCTCTTTCGCCCTGCCGCTGTTGATGACGCCCTCGATGCTGGGTCTGAGCCGGATGGAGCGCGGCGGCGTGACCTATGCGGTCTTCACCGCGCTGATCCTGATGGCCGGTTACGGTCTCATGACATTGCGCGACGATTTCGGCCTGACTTGGATGGTCTGGCTCTTGCTGGTGGTGGTCGTCACCGACATCGCCGGGTATTTCGCAGGCCGTCTGATCGGCGGACCCAAACTTTGGCCGCGCGTGAGCCCCAAGAAGACATGGTCGGGCACGGTCGCCGGGTGGGCCGCTTCGGCGGTGGTGGCGATCCTTTTTGCGGGCTCGACCCGCGCGGGCTTCGGCCTGATCGGGGTCAGCATCGCCGTCAGCATGGCCAGCCAGATCGGGGATATCGCCGAAAGCGCGATCAAGCGGCGGGCAGGGGTGAAAGACAGCTCGCGGCTGATCCCGGGGCATGGCGGGCTTCTCGACCGCTTTGACGGCATGCTTGGCGCGGCGCTCTTCATCGTCATCGCAGGGCAACTCGTCGGATTTCCACCGGGGACGCAATGAGGCGCATTTCGGTTTTCGGTGCCACCGGGTCCATCGGCCAGAACACGCTCGACCTGATCGGCCGCAACCCCGACGCCTACAAGGTGGTGGCGCTCACCGGCGAGCGGAACATCCAGAAATTGGCCGCCGATGCCATCCGCTTCAACGCCGAGATCGCGGTCACGGCCGACCCGACACGGCTGGAAGAGCTGCGCGCGGCCCTGGGAAACAGCGGGATCGAGGCCGCCGCCGGGGCAGAGGCCCTGGTCGAAGCCGCAAGCCGACCTGCCGATTGGGTCATGTCCGCAATCGTCGGCTCAGCCGGTCTGGCGCCCGGTTTGAAAGCGCTGGAACAGGGCGCGAGCCTTGCTCTTGCGAACAAGGAAAGCATGGTCTGCGCCGGGCCGCTGATGCTGTCCACAGCCAAAGCCCACGGTGCGCAGATCCTGCCTGTGGACAGCGAACACTCGGCCGTGTTTCAGGCCCTGATCGGCGAAGACCTGAGCGCGGTGGAGCGTGTGATAATCACCGCATCGGGCGGCGCGTTTCGCGATTGGCCGCTCGAGGATCTGGTAAGGGCAACGCCCGAGCAGGCCGCGCAGCATCCCAATTGGGACATGGGTCAACGCATCACGATCGACAGTGCCTCAATGTTTAACAAGGCACTTGAGCTCATTGAAACCAAAGAGTTTTTCGGATTGTCAGCTGACAAAATCGAGGCCGTGGTCCATCCCGAGTCGATGATTCATGCTCTCGTGGGCTTTAGCGACGGTGCCCTGATGGCGCATGTGGGTCCGGCGGATATGCGGCATGCCATCGGTTTTGCCCTGCATTATCCCGACCGCAAGGCGCTGCCGGTCGAACGGCTCGATTTGGTCAAGCTGGGGCAGCTCACGTTCCGACACGCCGACGAAACCCGCTGGCCCGCACTGCGATTGGCGCGCGAGGTCATGGCCCTGGGTGGATTGTCGGGGGCCGTGTTCAATGCCGCAAAGGAACGCGCGCTGGACGGGTTCATCGCGAAACGCATTGGCTTTCAACAGCTTGCCGTCGTTGTCGAAGAGGCGCTGTCCAGAGTTTCGGCCCAACCGGGTCATATTGATGCCGCCATTACCCTTGATAACGTGATGAATGCAGACCATCTGGCACGCATACGGGCCGACGAAATCATAACCGAAATAGAGGGTTGAGCTTTGGATATTGCAGCGTTGCTGCCGCAGTTTGGTAGTGTGATTTGGACCCTTCTCGCCTTTGTTATCGCCTTGTCGATCATCGTGGCGATCCATGAATACGGCCATTACATCGTCGGGCGCTGGTCCGGGATCGACGCGGATGTGTTCTCGCTCGGCTTCGGTCCGGTGCTGTTCTCGCGCGTCGACAAGCGCGGGACCAAATGGCAATTCGCGCTTCTGCCGCTGGGCGGCTACGTCAAGTTCAAGGGCGACAGCAACGCGTCCGGTGGCAAGGACGAAGAGGCGATGTCAACCCTGTCCGAAAGCGAACGACGGCGCACGATGAACGGCGCGCCGCTTTGGGCGCGCGCGGCCACGGTCGCTGCGGGTCCGATCTTCAACTTCGCCCTGTCCATCCTGATCTTCACCGGCGTCTTCATGCTGCGCGGCGAGGTCACGGAACCGGTCAAGGTCGGTGAATTGCGGGCCGTTCCTGCACAGAACGAGCTTCAGGTCGGAGACGTTCTCATCGCTATCGAAGGCACCGATCTTCCCCCGTTCAGCGAATCCGACAGCTTCCAGTCGTTCCTCGACGATCTTCCCGAGCAAGAGCATCTTGACTACACCGTTCTGCGGGACGGGCAGGAAGTGGTGGTGCAGGGTCCATACGTCTATCCCCCGGTTGCCACGCAGATCATCCCGCGTTCCGCCGCGGATGACGCGGGCTTCCGCGCGGGCGACATCATCACCACCGTGAATGGCACGACGATCTACGCCTTCGACCAATTGCGTGAGGCGGTCGAAGGATCGGAAGGGGCGACTCTGGGCTTTCAGGTCTGGCGGGACGGCGAGATTCGCGATCTCGAAATGACCCCCCGTCGCACGGACGAGCCGCAGCCTGACGGCACGTTCCAGACGAATTACCGGATCGGGCTCGTCGGAGGCATGTTCTTCGAACCCGCGACCGAAACGACCGGCCCGATCAGCGCCTTCGTGTCCGGTATCCAGCAAACCGGACGCATCATCGACGGGTCGCTGTCCGGCTTGTGGTACATGATCACCGGGGCCATCAGCACGTGCAATCTGTCTGGCCCAATCGGGATTGCCGAGACCTCGGGGTCGATGGCATCGCAAGGCACGGCAAGCTTCATCTGGTTCATCGCTGTCCTGAGCACCGCCGTCGGTCTGCTCAACCTCTTCCCGATCCCGGTGCTGGATGGCGGACACCTGGTGTTCCACGCCTACGAGGCGGTGACGGGCAAGCCGCCCAGCGACAAGGCGCTGCGGGTTCTCATGGCCGTGGGTCTGACAATGCTTCTGTCGTTGATGCTGTTCGCGCTGTCGAACGACCTCTTCTGCCCGTAAGCGGCCCGCGAAAATGGGGTCGATTTCACAGAATCGTCCCATTTCCCGCCCGATTGCTGACACATTTCCCCGCCATTTCCTCGGTTGGAACAATGTATCCGAGGTGTGACATGCAAACGATTCAAGACGGCTACAAGTCGTTCAGCCTGCTGATCTCCATCAACTGGGATCGGTTTCTTTACGTGTTTGCGATCATTGCCTCTCTGTTTCTCGGGGCCTTTCTCGGCACGCTCATGATTGAGGCGATGACACACCCCGTCGGCTATTGAGCATTTGCGCGTCTGCGCTTTTGACAAGCCAAGGCAATCTGGGTACTCACGTCCGTAAAAGGATGACTGAGTAGGTTGCCAACAATGACACATAAAACAGGCGGGCAGGTGACGCGACGAGCAGCGCGGACACCCTCATTTCGTCCACTTCTTATTGCTGCTTCCGTTGCCCTGAGTGTCGGCTTCGTCGTATCGCCCGATATGGCGGAGGCGCAGGACTTCCGCTTCAACGCGATTTCCGTCGAAGGAAACCAGCGCATCGAGGCTGGCACAATCGCCAGTTTCCTTGGCGTGGCGCGCGGTGAAACCGTCTCGGCGGCCGAACTGAACGATGGTTATCAGCGGGTTCTCGCCTCCGGTCTGTTCGAAAGTGTTGAGATCGAACCACGCGGCAACACGCTCGTGGTGCGCGTCGTGGAATACCCGACGATCAACCGCATCACTTTCGAGGGCAATTCCCGCGTCGATGACGACCTGCTCAGCTCGATCGTGCAATCGGAATCGCGCCGCGTGTTCAGCCCGTCGACCGCAGAAGCGGACGCGGCCCGCATCACCGAAGCCTATTCCCAGCAGGGCCGCATCGCTGCCCGCGTTCAACCCAAGGTCATCCGCCGCTCCGACAACCGCGTTGATCTGGTGTTCGAGGTGTTCGAAGGCGGCGTGTCGGAAGTGGAACGCATCGGCTTTGCCGGCAACCAGGTGTTCAGCGACAGCCGTCTGCGCCGCGTTCTCGAAACCAAGCAGGCGGGTATCTTCCGGGCGCTGGTCCAGTCGGACACGTTCATTGAGGATCGCATCGAATTCGACCGGCAGGTCCTGCGCGATTTCTACCAGTCGCGCGGCTATGTCGATTTCCGCACCACCGGCGTCAATGCCGAGCTGAGCGAGGAACGCGACGCCTATTTCATCACCTTCAATGTAGAAGAGGGGCAGCAGTTCACCTTCGGCGAAGTGACGGCGACCTCCGATCTGGCCGAGGTGGATCCGGATGTGTTCCAGAGAGCCATCCGTCTGCGCCCAGGACGCGTTTACTCGCCGACCGCCGTTGAAACGGAAATCGCCCGGCTGGAGCGTCTGGCGATCCGCGAGGGTCTCAACTTCGTTCGCGTCGAGCCGCGTGTCACCCGCAACGACCGCAATCTGACGCTGGACGTGGAATTCCTGCTGACCAGAGGCGAGCGCATTTTCGTCGAACGCATCGACATCGAGGGCAACACCACCACACTTGATCGGGTTGTCCGCCGTCAATTCCGCGTGGTCGAAGGCGATCCGTTCAACCCCCGCGAAATCCGCGAAAGCGCCGAACGCGTGCGCGCGCTTGGCTTCTTCGGCGATGCGCAGGTCGAAGCGCGCGAGGGATCGACCCCGCAGCAGGTCATCATCGATGTCGATGTCGAGGAACAGCCCACCGGCTCTCTCAGCTTCGGCGGGTCGTATTCGACCAGCAGCGGCTTCGGCGCGGCGATCACGTTCCGCGAACGCAACTTCCTCGGTCGCGGTCAGCAACTTGCACTTGGCGTGACCAGTGGCACGGATTCGGCGAATTACAATTTCAGCTTCACCGAACCGGCGTTCCTCGGACGGGATGTCGCCTTCAATTTCAGCCTGAATTATCTTGAGACCGATAATGACAACGCGGAATACGACACCGCGATCGGCAACTTCTCGACCGGGTTCACCTTCCCGGTTTCCGAGAACGGGCGACTCGCGCTGCGCTACGGTGCGCGGTACTCCGAAATCACCGATCTCGCCGAAGAGGTCGGATCGCTCATCACCGCCGAAGCGGCCCGCGGAGAGATCTGGGACAGCTTTGTCGGCTATCGCTACAGCTACGACACGCGGCGCACGGGGCTGAACCCCAACGCCGGTGTTCTGTTCGAATTCGGCCAGGATTTCGGCGGACTGGGTGGCGACAGCACCTATATCGAAAGCACGCTGCGCGCGGTGGCGCAGACCAAGGTTTATAATGACGAGGTGACACTGCGCGCCACGCTTCAGGCCGGTGCCTTGAGCTATTCGGAAGGCGCGTCGCGCGTGACGGATCGCTTTGCGCTTGGCTCCAATCTGATGCGCGGCTTCGAAGGCGGTGGCATCGGTCCGCGTGAAGTGGGGCCGGGCGACGTCAACGACGCGTTGGGCGGCAACTACTTTGCCGTTGCGCGCTTCGAGGCGGAATTCCCGCTGCCCTTGCCCGAGGAATACGGCATCTCGGGTGGCGTATTCTACGACGTCGGCAGCCTCTGGGGGTTGGAAGAGACCAACGACAACGTGCTCTACGAAGACTTCTCGGCCCGTCAGGTGGTGGGTGTCTCGGTCTTTTGGACAACGCCCCTCGGACCGCTGCGCTTCAACTTCAGCGAAGCCCTGAGCAAGGAAGAGTTCGACGAAGAACAGACCTTCGATCTGACCATCTCCACGCAGTTCTAAATGGTTTCAGTCTTCCGCACATGGACAGGAGCGCTCTTCGGAGCGCTTCTTTGCGTCTCACCGGTCTCGGCCCAGCAGGATGGCGGCCTGTCAAATGTCGGCGTCGTGCAAAGCCTGATCCTGACGGTCGCGCCCGAAGCGCTTTATGCCCAAAGCGATTTCGGCCAGCGGATCGCGCGCGAGATCGAGGAAGAGAGCCTTGAGATCGCCGCAGAGAACCGCCGGATCGAGGCGGAGCTGACCGACGAGGAACGCGAACTGACCGAATTGCGCGACACGCTTGACCCGACGGAGTTCCGTGCCCGCGCCGAGGCGTTCGACGAGAAGGTTCAGCGCCTGCGTCGCGAGCAGGACGAAAAGGCCCGTGCTGTGGGACAACGTAATGAAGAGGCGCGGCGTGCCTTGCTCACCGCAGCTCAGCCGATCCTGTTGCAACTCATGGAAGAAAGCGGCGCCGTCGCGGTTCTGGACCGCCGGGTGGTTCTTCTGAGCGTCGATTCCGTCGACATCACCGAACAGGCGATCGGTCGGGTCAACGCGGAATTCGGCGAAGGGGCAGCGATCCTGCCCTTGCGCCCCTGAAACCTTGCCCCCCGGCATCGGGATTGCTACTCACAGCGCACCAAATTCAAAAGGACGCCCCATGAGCGACACGCTTCTTCGCGCCGATATTCAGCTGATTCAGCGCATCCTGCCGCACCGCTATCCGTTTCTTCTTGTGGACCGGGTCGAAGAGATCGACGGCACGCAATCCGCGCTTGGCATCAAGAACGTCACGATGAACGAGCCGCATTTTCAGGGGCATTTCCCGGGCACGCCGATCATGCCGGGCGTCACCATCATCGAAGCGATGGCACAGACGGCGGCGGTGATGGTGGGCACTGCGCTGGACCTCGCGGACAAGGACATGCTGATCTATTTCATGGCCATCGACAAATGCAAATTCCGTCGCAAGGTGATCCCCGGCGACCAGCTCGAGATGCGGCTGACGACGCTGCGCGGCAAGCCGGGCGGCAAGGTCTGGAAATTCGGCGGCGTCGCCACGGTCGATGGCGAGATGGCGGCAGAGTGCGAATTCTCGGCCATGATGGACCTGCCCGCGTGACGGCACGGATCCATCCCAGCGCGGTCATCGAGGACGGCGCGCAGATCGGCGCGGGTTGCGAGATCGGACCGTTTTGCCATGTCGGCCCCGAAGTGGTGCTGGCCGACAATGTGGTTCTGAAAAGCCATGTGGTCGTGACCGGCCAGACCTCCATCGGCGCAGGAACCGAGGTGTTTCCCTTCGCCGTGATCGGAGAAATCCCGCAGGACCTCAAGTTCGACGGCGAAAAGACCAGCCTCATCATCGGCGCCCGCAACCGCATCCGCGAACACGTCACGATGAACACCGGCACAGCAGGCGGGGGCGGTGTGACGCGCGTGGGGGACGACAACCTGTTCATGGCGGGCTGTCACGTCGCGCATGACGTGCAGATCGGCAACCGGGTGATCGTGGTCAACAGCGCGGCGCTTGCGGGCCATTGTGTTCTCGAAGACGACGTGATCGTCGGCGGGCTTTCGGGCGTGCATCAATTCGTGCGGATCGGACGGGGCGCCATCATCGGCGCGGTCACGATGGTGACGAATGACGTCATTCCTTACGGCCTCGTGCAGGCAGATCGCGGGCGACTGGATGGGCTGAACCTCGTCGGTCTCAAGCGCAAGGGTGTCAGCCGCGCAGACATCACCGCCCTGCGCGCCGCGTTCCAGATGTTGGCACAGGGCGAAGGGGCGTTTCAGGATCGCGCGCGGCGGCTCGGTGAGGAGACCGACAGCGACTACGTGCACCACATCGTCGACTTCATTCTGGGGGACACCGACCGGTCCTTCCTGACACCGGGCTGAGCGATGACGCTCGCGCTGATCTGCGGTCAGGGCCGGTTGCCACGCATCGTGGCCAAAGCCCAGGACCAACGACCACTGGTTTGCGTGTTGAATGGCTTTGAGCCCGACGGCTTGGCCGCCGACCTGACCTTTCACCTCGAAACGCTCGGCACGTTGATGGACACGCTGAAGGCGCGCGGGGTGACGCAGGTCTGTCTGTGCGGCGCGATCCGGCGTCCGCCGATTGACCCGGCCCGTCTGGACGCGAAGACCGCGCCGATGGTGCCCCGGCTGCAAACCGCGCTGACCTCGGGCGACGACGGCGCGTTGCGCATCGTGATGGATCTTTTCGAGGAAGCGGGCCTTCGCATCGCCGCCGTAGATGATCTGGTGCCGGACCTGTTGCCCGCCGAAGGTGTGCTGACGCTCAAATCCTACATACCGCAGAACACGGTCGAAGCGCGGCTTGGCGAACGCACTGTTGCAGCGATGGGCGCGCGGGATGCGGGGCAGGCCTGCGTCGTGCGCGGTGACACGGTTCTGGCGCGCGAAGACGCGGCGGGCACGGACGCGATGCTGACCCGGCTGGCACGGGACCGCACCGCTGGCGGGGGTGATTTCCTGAGCAATCCGATCAACACGGCCAGCGATATGTTCGGTGGTCTCTTGGGCGACGCGACGGACTGGCTGACCGGTGGGTCCTCCGTGTCGGATGGGGGCATCCTCTTTAAAGCGCCCAAACCCGGCCAGGACCGGCGCGCAGACCTTCCGGTGATCGGGGCCGGCACACCGGATGCGGTTGCGGCGGCGGGGTTGTCGGGCATCGTGATCGAAGCGGGCGGTGTGATGGTTCTCGACCGGGCGAAAACCGTTGCGCGTTGCGACACGCTGGGCCTGTTCCTCTGGGTTCGGGAAAAGGGCGCCTGATGCGGGTTTTTGTTGTCGCGGGAGAGGCATCGGGCGACAAGCTGGGCGCGGCGCTGATGGCGGGGTTGCGCAAGCATGCGCCGGAGGTGACGTTCGAGGGCATTGGCGGCGACCGAATGCTCTCTGAAGGTCTCAACAGCCTGTTCCCGATGGACGAAATCTCGATCATGGGGATCACCGAGATCCTGTCGCAATACCGATCCCTCAAGGCGCGCATTCGCCAGACCGCCGACGCCGTGATCGCGGCGGAACCGGATGTGCTCGTCACCATCGACCTGCCGGAATTTGGCCTGCGGGTGGCCAAGCTGGTCAAGGAACGCAGCGACGTCCGAACGGTGCATTACGTGGCCCCGACGGTTTGGGCCTGGCGACCGGGGCGCGCGAAGAGGATGGCGCGGCACATCGATCAGGTGCTGGCCCTGCTGCCGTTCGAGCCGCCCTATATGGAAGCCGCAGGCATGCGCTGCGATTTCGTCGGGCACCCGGTCGTGACAGACCCGGTCGCGACCGAGGCCGAGACCGCGCAGTTCCGTCAGTCCATGGGGATCGGCGCCGCGCCGCTGGCCTTGATCCTGCCGGGATCGCGCCGCAGTGAGGTGTCGCGCCTGTTGCCGATCTTCGCGGACGTGATGTCCCGCCTGCACGCGGCCCGGCCCGATCTGGCCTTCGTCCTGCCCGCCGCGCCCAACGTGGCCGGGATAGTGGCAGAGGCGATAGAAACCTGGCCGGTCAAACCGCATGTGATTAACCCGGTCAGTGATGGCATGAGCGTCAAACAGGAGGCTTTCGCTGCGGCCGATGTCGCGGTGGCGGCGTCGGGCACGGTGTCACTGGAACTGGCGGCAGCGCAGACGCCGATGGTGATCGCCTATGACATGAACTGGCTCTCGCGTCAGATCATCGGGCGGATGCTGCGGGTGGACACGGTCACGCTGGTCAACCTCGTGTCCGACACCCGCGTAGTGCCGGAATTTATCGGGGCGAAGTGCCAACCTGGCCCGATTGCCGACGCGGTGCTGGCGATCTTGAAGTCCCCCGACGCGCAACGCGCGGCGATGGCGCTGACGATGGACCGGCTGGGGCAGGGCGGGTTGCCCCCCGGAGAACGCGCGGCGCTGGCGGTGCTCGACGGCCTCAATCAAAACGGGGGCTGAGTCCCGCGACCCAGCCCCCGTATCATCAATCCGTGTAACTTCGCGTTACTGTTGCGGCTGTTCCAGCGCCGTGATCTCGTCATAGGCTGCGGTGAAACCCGACAGCGACATCGTCACGGTGACGCGCTGATCCGGCGCCAGGGCCGGAACGATCGTCACATTGGCCGCGGCACCGCGCCGGAACGCAGCCACGTCTTCGGCGGTAAAGCCGACGCGGGCATAACAGCCAACGGCGGTGCAGAAGGAAAAGTCATAGCGCTTGGCTTGACCGGAATCGACACGTACGTTCAGCTTTTCGGTGAGCAGCGTCTCGAGCGGAACAACGAAGGTACCACCCGCCGCGACCTGTCCACCATTGTTGAGGCGGAAGATGCTGACCTCGGCCACGTTGCCGCCGTTCTGGTCTTTCAACAGTTGGTACATCTGGCAAGGCTCGGGGCCTTCCTCGACGCGCAGACACTGAACCGCCCAGTCACCGTGGGTTGCCTTGACATAGGTGTTGTCATTGGAGGCCGCATCGTTCACCGGCTCGCCGGTATCGAGAACCGACAGGTCCTCGCTGCTCGACGGTGCGTCTTCGGCGGGGGTCTCCGCCGCGGGGGCCTCCTCGGCAGGGGCATTCGCTGCCGGAGCCTCTTCGTTGGTGGTATTCTCTTGCGCCATCGAAAAGCCTGCCAGGGTGAGGCTTGCGATCGTGGTCAGAAGAAAGAGCGGTTTGGTCATAAAGTCTACTCCGAAGCATCGGTCACGTTTGAGCGTGCGTTATCATGGAGAGCGCAGAGTGTCAGGCCCAATCGCAAAGAGGTGACTGCCCGTACGGCGGATTCTTGCAGCTTAAACCGACGGGTGTTTCAACCTCGAAAGTTCGCGTGATGCGTGAATGCCATCTTGCATGTGCCTGAAAGTAAAAGGGAAGCCGCAGTGGTGCGTCTTCCCTTTCGTGCTCCCTGTCGGACCGGCCGACTATTATTGCGGTGACGCTACGAAATGAAATCCACAGCGTCAACAGGCAAAATTCAAACGTGAATTCACAAAAAAGGGCCGCGCCTCGCAGCGCGGCCAGTCCAACAGGGAGGATTGCCCGAACTGCAAGAGGATCAAAACGGTTCGGGCAAAAAACATACTGGCGGCAAAAGGTTAAGATTGTATGTTCGGAGCCTGAATGCAGGGTTGAGGGGATGCTCATGGAAAATGGTGTTTTTGTCGGCGGCGGAGGCGAGGGCTACGGCACCAAACAGTGGTTGCGCCTGGATTACGCCAACCGGCACGGTCTTGTCGCCGGCGCCACCGGTACCGGGAAAACCGTGACACTCCAGATCCTCGCCGAAGGGTTTTCGGCCCACGGTGTTCCGGTCTTCATGGCTGATGTGAAAGGCGATCTGTCCGGGCTGTCGAAACCCGGCAGCGCCGACTTCAAACTGCATCAGCCCTTCACCGACCGCGCCGCCACCATCGGGTTCGACGATTACACCTATTCCGCCTTTCCGGTGACGTTCTGGGATCTCTTCGGCGATCAAGGGCATCCGATCCGCACCACGGTCGCGGAAATGGGTCCGCTTCTCATCTCGCGCCTGCTCGAGCTTTCAGAGGCGCAGGAAGGCATCCTGAACATCGCGTTCCGCGTGGCGGACGAAGAAGGTCTTCCGCTTCTGGACCTCAAGGACCTGCAATCCATGCTGGTCTGGCTGGGGGAAAACCGGGACAGCGTATCGCTCCGCTACGGCAATATCGCGGTGCAATCCGTGGGCGCGATCCAGCGGCGGTTGCTGGTACTGGAAAACCAGGGCGGCGCCGATTTCTTCGGTGAGCCTGCGCTGGAGCTGCGGGATTTGATGCGCACCGACGCGAACGGGCAGGGCCAGATCAACATCCTGGCCGCCGACAAGCTGATGGGGTCGCCACGGCTTTACGCGACCTTCCTGCTGTGGCTTCTGTCCGAGCTGTTCGAGGAACTGCCGGAGGTGGGGGATCCGGACAAGCCCAAGCTGGTCTTCTTCTTCGATGAGGCGCACCTGCTTTTCGACGACGCGCCCAAGGCGCTGGTGGACAAGGTCGAACAGGTGGCGCGCCTCATCCGGTCAAAGGGTGTCGGCGTCTACTTCATCACCCAGAACCCAGATGACATTCCCGAGGACATCCTCGGCCAGCAGGGCAACCGCGTGCAGCATGCGCTGCGCGCCTTCACCGCTCGCGACCGCAAGGCGCTGCGCATGGCGGCCGAGACGTACCGCGAGAACCCGGCCTTCGACACCGAACAAGCGATCCGGGAAGTGGGTGTGGGTGAGGCCGTGACCTCGCTGCTCGAACGCAAGGGGATCCCCGGCATGGTTGAACGCACCCTGATCCGGCCCCCGTCCTCGCAGCTTGGCCCCATTACCCCCGCCGAACGCGGCGGCATCATGGGCGCGAGCGATCTGGGCGACAAATACGCGACCAAGCTCGACCGGAAATCGGCGTTCGAGATCCTGGCCCACCGCACGCAAGAGGCCGCCGAAGCCGCGGAACAGGCCGAGCGCAAGGAAGCCGATCTCGACGCGGCGATGCGCGAATACATCGCCGGGCGACGCTACACCGGCACGCGCGTCGGACGGTCCACGTCGCAACCGACCCGGAGCCGCCGAAGCAGCCGTAAGGACGAAAGTTTCGGCGAGGCGATTGCCAATGTCGTCGTGAAGGAACTCAAGGGCACGACGGGGCGGCGCATCGTGCGTGGCATTCTGGGCGGGCTCTTCAAAGCCCGCTAGCACTGGTTCTTTGCCGGACCCCGGGCTAAGTGAAAGGCGCACGTCAAGACGAAGGCCAATCCATGCCCACCGATACCAGAACCGATGCCGACATCGCCGCGGACGAACGCCGTTCGGGCCTGCGCACCATCCGTAAGGTCGGGCCGTATCTCTGGCCGGCCGACAAGCCGTGGGTCAAACGGCGCGTGGTTATCGCGCTGGTCTGTCTCGTCACCGCGAAAATCGTCAACGTGCTTGCGCCGCTTCTGTTCGGCCGTGCGGTCGATGCGCTGAGCGGTGAAGTGTCCGATCTCATGCTGGGCGGCATCGGCTTGACGCTGGCCTATGGCATGGCGCGCCTGATGAATGTCGGGTTTCAGCAATTGCGCGATGGCGTCTTTGCCAAGGTCGGGCAACGCGCGCTGCGCACGCTGGCGCTCGAGACCTTCACACATATCCACCGCCTGTCGATGCGCTACCACATCACGCGCAAGACCGGCGGGCTGAGCCGGATCATCGAACGCGGGGTGAAAGGCGTCGACTTCCTGTTGCGCTTCATGCTGTTCAGCGTCGGGCCGCTGATCCTCGAACTGGCGCTGGTGATGGGCTTCCTGTGGTTCCTCCTCGATGTGCGCTACATGGGTGTCGTCATGGTGACCATCGTGATCTACGTCTGGTTCACTTTCAAGGTCACCGAATGGCGGGTCCGCCTGCGGCGCGAGATGAACGCACAGGACACGGACGCGAACCAGAAGGCGATCGACAGCCTGCTCAACTTCGAAACCGTCAAGTATTTCGGCGCCGAGACCCGCGAGGCGGATCGCTACGACACCTCCATGCGCGCCTACGAAGGGGCTGCGGTCAAGACCGCGACCTCGCTTGCTTTTCTCAACTTTGGCCAAAGCCTCATCATCACCGCCGGGCTGGTCACGGTCATGGTTATGGCGGCGCTTGGGGTGCAGAACGGCACCCTGACCGTGGGCGATTTCGTCATGGTCAACGCCTACATGATCCAGATCACCATGCCGCTCAACTTCCTCGGTACGGTCTATCGCGAGATCCGCCAGGCGCTTGTCGATATGGGCGAGATGTTTGATCTGCTGGAACAGCCGCAGGAGGTGTCGGACAAGCCCAATGCGCCTGACTTACATGTCACGCAAGGCGCGGTGCGGTTCGACGATGTGAAATTCGGGTACGATCCGAAACGGCCCATTCTGAAGGGCGTGTCACTCGAAGTGGGGGCGGGGCAGAACGTGGCGCTTGTCGGGCCCTCGGGATCGGGGAAGTCCACCATCGGGCGTTTGCTCTTCCGGTTCTACGATGTCAGCGGCGGGTCGGTGAAGATTGACGGTCAGGACGTGCGCGACGTCACGCAGGACAGCCTGCACGACGCGATCGGCGTGGTGCCGCAGGACACCGTCCTGTTCAACGACACCATCCGCTACAACATCGCCTATGGGCGCGCCGATGCCAGCGAGGACGAGATCATCGCCGCAGCGCGGGCCGCCCAGATCCACGACTTCATCTTGTCGCTACCCGAAGGTTATGACACGATGGTGGGCGAACGCGGTCTGAAGCTGTCGGGCGGTGAGAAACAGCGCGTCGGCATCGCGCGGACACTTCTCAAGAACCCGCCGATCCTCATTCTCGACGAGGCGACCTCGGCGCTGGACTCCGAAACCGAGTCCTCCATTCAAGGGGCGCTGAAGCTCGCTGGTGAAGGCCGCACGGTCATTACCATCGCGCACCGGCTGTCGACCATCGCCGATGCCGACCGGATCGTCGTGCTGGAAAACGGGCGGGTCGTCGAAGAGGGCACGCATGACAGTCTGCTGGCGCGGCAGGGCCGTTACGCGGCCCTCTGGAACCGGCAGATGCAGGAAGAGGAAGCCGCCTGATCCGCGTCACCCGAGGGGGTTATTCGGCAGCCTGTATCGGGGGATTGGGGTCGTTGGCCCGACTTTGCCGAAGACGCAAGATGTTCTTCAGGTCTTCCAGCTTAGGTGCGCTGGAGAGACCGTCTTCGTACTCGGTATTCGGCACATCCTCATCGTCCCAAAGGATCGTCGGCGATTTGATTTTCTTCGCCGCGCGCTGCAATGCCCAATCACGGCCCGCACGGCTGGCCTTGCCGCCCCCCAGGCGCGCAAGCAACCGGAAGAACCACAGCGCGTAGGTGGTGAACCAGACCCGTGCGGCCAGCATCGACGGTGTGAAGACCAGCGTCAGCACCGTCGCGATGCCCAGCCCGAAGACCACCGCGGTCGCCAGTTGCTTCCACCAGAGCGCGGTCGGGCTGTCGATGGAATACCCCCCGCCGTAGAAGTCGAGGCTAAGCCCGAACATCATCGGCGCAAGGCCCGCCATGGTGGTGATCGTGGTCAGCAGGACCGGGCGGATGCGATCCTCGGCGGTGCGCACGATGGCTTCGATCCGCGGCATGTAGCGCGCGTATTCCTGGTAGGTGTCGATCAGAACGATGTTGTTGTTCACGACGATCCCCGCCAGGGCGACGATCCCCGTTCCCGTCATGATGATGCTGAAGGTCTGATCCATGACCAGCATCCCGATCAGCACGCCGGTCGTGGAAAGAACCACCGCCAGAAGCACGAGAACCGCGTTGTAGAAGCTGTTGAACTGCGCCAGCAGGATGATGAACATCAGCCCGAGCGCGGCCATGAAGGCGCTGCTCAGGAAGGCTTGGCTTTCAGCCTGTTCTTCCTGATCCCCGGTCCATTCCCAGTCCACACCGGGAAGCGGATCGGTCTCAAGCCATGTTGTGAGTTCGGCGATACGTTCGTTGGCATTGACCGGAACGATCCGCGCGCCGTCCTCAAGCGCTTGGGTGACACTGGCTTCTGTCGAAGCGCTAGGATCAAGGAGATCATAACGCGTCCCATTCGGGCCTTCGATGGCACCGCCGTCGCGCTCTTTCAGGACTGTTAGGGTTGCCGGGCCGCCACCCCCGTCCACAACCACCTTCGACAGTCCGGGCAGCACATCCGCCTTCACGTCGAAATAGCGTTTCTGATCGACGCGGTTGATCTCGGCCAGTTTCGCCACCGGCGTGCGGGTGATGAAGTTGGAGAGCGGCACCAGCCCGTCCTCGGTTCGCACCCGCAGCGTGTCGAGCGTGGACAGGAACCGTTCCTCTTCGGGCAGACGCACACGGATCTCGATCTCTTCGTCCGAACTGTCCACCCGCATCGTGTCAAGGAGGATGCCGCGCGTGACAAGCTGCACCATTGCGCCGACCACAGCGACATTGGCGCCGTAGCGGCCGGCTTTTTCGACATCAACGTCGATTTGCCAGTCGATGCCGGGCAGGGGCAACGTGTCCTCGATCAGGGTTAGACCGGGTGTCGATTCAAACTTTTCGCGGGCCTGCATGGTGGAGGCTACCAGCGTGTCCCAATCCTCGGCCTTGAGCCTCAGATGCACGGGCTTGCCATTCGCCGGGCCCATATTCTGGGACAGGATCTCGATTTGGACACCGGGAATGGCCTGAAGCTGTTCCGTCAATTCTTCGAGCACGATATCGCCATCGAGATCGGGACGATCCGCGCGGTCTTCCCACGGAATGGTCTCGAGCTGGACCTGGCCGATGGTGTCTTTTGGCACGGCAGACCCACTCGAATCGGTATTCAGGCCGCCTTCGCCCGCAAAGGAAAACGCATTTTTGATGCCGGGATGGGCCAGAACGATCTGTTCGGCGCGCCGCACCAGCGCGTCTTTCTCCTCTAGGCTGAGATTGCCGCGGGCGCGCACGTAGACGATGGCCTGTTCGGGCTCGGATTCGACAAAGAATTCCACGCCATTGTTGTTCTGGCCGAAATAGGTGAACACGCTGAATACGAACGCCAGCACCGCGATCCCGGCAACGATCGGCATGATGGGGTTGCCGGCGATAAACTTGATGAAATGGCCGAACACCGTCCGGCGGCGACGCCCTTCGATCTTGGTGCGTTTCCACTTGATCGACGCGGCATCCAGCACGATGGAGGCCAGCACCGATCCGATGAGAAACAGAACCACGCCCGGAAGATGCGCGAGAGCGCCGTCTGAGATTGGCGGAAACAGGAATCCGGGATCGAGCAGCATCAGCGCCCCAAGGAACAGCATGCCCAGAACCACCGGCACCATCACTGCGCGCACGATCCATGACGTACGGGCGCGCAATCCCTGCGAGGCGCGGTCCAGCATGCGCGAAAAGCGCCCGGTCACTCCGCCCATGACCGGCAGGTAGATCAGCGCCACCACGAGGGATGCCGACAACACGAAGATCAGCGTGACCGGCAACATCCCCATGAATTCCCCCGGCACACCGGGCCAGAAGAGCATCGGAAGGAAGGCGCAAAGTGTCGTTGCGGTAGAGCTGACCACCGGCCAGAACATCCGCTTGGCTGCCTCGACATAGGCGTGCATCGGGCCTGAGCCTTCGCTGATCCGCTTGTCGGCGTATTCGACCACGACGATGGCGCCGTCGACCAGCATCCCCACCGCGAGGATGAGACCGAACATCACGATGTTCGAGATGCTCACCCCCATGATCGTGAGAAACACGAAGCAAAGCAGGAACGAGGTCGGGATCGCGAACCCCACAAGCAGCGCCGCCCGCAGGCCAAGCGCGGCAAGTACCACGATCATCACTAGTGCCACCGCCGTCAGAACAGAGCCCTCGAGCTGCCGCACCATGCTGTTCACGATACGGGATTGGTCGTTGGACGTGCCCACCGTGACCGCCGCCTGCAATTCCGGCGGCCAGTTTGCTTCGGCGGCGGCGACCTCGGCCTTCACGGCATCCGCCGTGTCGATCAGGTTGAAGCCCTTGCGCTTGACCACCTGCAAGGCCAGCGTTTTCTCGCCATTGAACCGCGCCGTGCCTTCGCGATCCTCGAAGGTCAGGTTGATCGTCGCCAGATCGCCCAGCGTGACAACGCGGTCGCCGTTCACCTTGACGGGCAGGTCATAGACATCGCGCTGGTCGTCGAAACTCGACGGGATCTTGACCGCGAAACTTCCCTGATCGCTACGCACTTCGCCCGCCGCGATCAGCTGGTTGTTGTTCTGGACCACATTGATCAACTCGCTTGCCGTGACGTTGTAGCTTTCGAGCTTGAGTGGATCGATCACCACCTCCAGCATTTCGTCGCGATTTCCCGCAATCCCGGCCTCAAGAACGGAATCAAGACCCTCCAGCCGGTCCTGCAAATCCTTCGCCACCCGCGCCATGGTGCGTTCGGGCACCGGGCCGGTCAGGTTCACGATGACGATGGGAAATTCGGAGAAGTTGATCTCGTTAATCGAATACTGCTCGGCCCCGTCGGGAAACTTGGCCTGCGCCTTGTTCATCGCGTCGCGCACATCGGCCATGACCCGCGTTTTGTCCCAGCCAAACTCGAACTCCAGCGCGACACCCGCATACCCCTCGGCCGCGGTGCCCGATATGGTCTTGAGCCCGTCAAGATCGGCAAGCTCGGTCTCCATCGGCTTGACCAGAAGCGTCTCGCTGTCCGCCGCCGAGATGCCGGGAAACACGGTCGAAACGAAGAGTGCCGGGATTTCGATGTCCGGCTCGCCTTCCTTGGGCAGTTGATCGTAGGCGAAGTAACCGATGGTCAGGGACAGCGCGATGAAGGCCAACACCATGCGCGCACGTTCGGCGGCCCAATCGACGATCCCGGTCATTGGATGACCTCTTCAAAACTGGGGGCAACGGTCACGCCATCGGTGACGAATTCCTGCCCGACGGTGATCACGTCGACCTGATCGGGCAGGCCGGTGACATAAACGCCCTCGGGCGCATCGCGCAAAACCTCGACCGGCATGAAGAGGGCGGCGCTGTTCTCGTCGATCGTCCGCACGCCCAAGGTACCTTCGTCGTTCAGCGTCAGCGAGGATGCGGCCAGCACATGCGCCATGACGCCCCGGGACTGGATCAGGATCTCGGCTGTTTGCCCATCGCGAATGGCGAGGTCCGGATTCGGCACGGTCAGTTCCACCCGGAAGGTTCGGGTCGTCGGATCGGCGGACCGGGACAGAAAGCTCACACGCGCCTGAAGGTCCGGGCCTTCGTTCAACCGCGCCCCGGCCATCGCGCCGACCTCGACACGGCTGACCGCATTTTCGGGCACGAAGCCCACCACCTTGATCGGATCGAGCTGGATCACCGTGGCGCAGAGACCACCCGGTTGCAAAAGACTGCCCAGTTCGGCGGTGTCGGTCTCAAGAACGCCCGAGAAAGGCGCCGTGATCTGCAAGCGGTCGAGTTCGGTCTGGGCGCGGATGACGGCGGCCTCGGCGGATTCGATGCTGGCCTGCAAGCCATCCAAACCCGCCTCTGCCGCCTTGACCCCGGCTTCTGCCGTGCTGATCGCGGCCTGCGCGCTTTGCACCGCGGCTTCGGTATTTGCGACCCGCGTCTGGCTGGCAAAGCCACCTTGGCTCAGCCGATCGGCGGCGACAGCATTGATGCGCGCCTCCTCCAGCTGCGCCCGCGCCTCGGCCAATCGCGCCTCTGCCTCGGGGATACGCGCCTCAACCTCTGGCTGGCGTGCACGGGCCTCGGCCAGACGGGCCTGCGCCTCGGCCAGGCTGGATTGGCGTGTGCCCGGATCGATGGAACACAAAAGCTGACCTTCCTGAACGAACGCCCCCTTGCGCAAAGGCGGCGAGATGATCTTGCCGCTGACCTCGGCGACAACGGATACGTCCCGCGCCGCTTCGGTTTCGCCGCGCAGTCGCACCTGGGTGTCGATCTCGGTCGCCACCGACCGTTTCGCCATGACGCGCACGACGCCATCGGCGACGGCCTGCTCCGCCTCAACAGGTTCGGCCTCGGGGGCGGCGGCGACGGGCTCAGAGACGTCCTCGCGCGGGCTCAGGTCATAGACCAGCGCAAAAAAGCGCTCGCGTTCGATGACCAGGCCGAAAAGGACAGCCGCAACCAGACTGGCCGTGATCAGGGGGACTATACGCATCGGACGGACCTTGTGCCTGCTTTTTATCGTTCTGCGGGTACTGACCGCGTGGCGTGGTGGTGCGTTATTCGATCTCGCCACACGTCAAAAGACATATTAAAATTACCCTTTCCAGATTAGAGTTGACGTGCAGTCTTTTCAAGTTGAACGGAACAGTTCACCTGTCCGACAGAAATTGGTGTGACGTTGCTCGCACAGTATTTCAGCATCCGTGTTGCACGATGCGGGTAACGTTTTTGATTTCACACGCTCAAAACCCCGGCTTGGCACCTGCGCCGCAGCGCGGTATGAGGGGCGAAATTCACGCGCGTTCGGCAAGAAACGCACGTCAAAGGGGGCCTACCGGTGAGCGACACAGACAGTTTCATCAACGAAGTGACCGAAGAGGTCCGTCGCGACCGGCTTTTCGGGTTGATGCGCCGCTATGGCTGGATTGCGGTTCTGTTGGTGCTTTTGCTCGTGGGCGGCACCGCCTATCGCGAATACAGCCGCGCGACCGAAGCAGCGCGCGCGCAAGCCTTCGGCGACGCGATCCTTGCCGCGCTTGAAAACGACGCAGCGGCCGACCGCGTGGCGGCACTCGACCAGATCGACGCACCTACCGCCGAAGGTGCCGCAGTGCTCGACATGCTGATCGCTGCCGAAGAGGCGCTTGACGGCAACGGCGAAGCCGCGTCGCAACGTCTGAACGCGACGGCGACCAACGGCGATCTGCCCGAGATTTACCGCCAGATCGCGAGCTTCAAAGCGCTCACGCGCCCCGAAACACCACTGAGCGCGGATGAACGCCGTGTCGCGTTCGAAGCGATGGCCAGCCCGGGCGCGCCGTTGCGCCTTCTGGCGGAAGAGCAACTGGCGCTTCTGGACATCGAGGCCGGAAACACCGAGGCCGCATTGACGCGGCTCACCGCACTTCTGGCGGACTCTGAACTGACAGCAGGCTTGCGCCGACGCGCTTCTCAGTTGATTGTGGCGCTGGGGGGCGAGATCGAGGCGTCCTGATCGGTAGGCTCATAAGAGCCGCGACGCGACAAAAAGACGAGGGCAGGGCAGTGCAAGCAAAGTTTATCCTGGCAAGCGTGGTGGCAACCGGCCTTCTGGCGGCCTGCACGGAACGCGAGGTCATCCTGCCGGGCGAACGGCTCGGCGTGCGGGAAATCCTGCAAGAGAACGACGCGGGTACCTCCGCGGTCTCTGCCAACGTCACCGCGCCGGCAAACCTTCCCGCGACGGTCAATAACGCCTCCTGGGCGCAAAGCCATGTCAGCCCATCCTCCCGCGTTGCCAATGCCGCGCTGTCCGCGAACCTGACGCCGATCTGGTCCACGTCGATCGGGCAGGGCGACCGGCGCCGCGCGCGGATCATCACCGATCCGGTCGTGGCCGACGGGCGCATTTTCACCATCGACAGCGCCGGACGGGTCTCTGCCACCTCCACGAATGGGGCCGCGCTTTGGTCCTATAGCTTGGTGCCGCTGCGCGATGACGCGTCGCAAGCGCTGGCGGGTGGTCTGGCCTATGACAACGGGCGGCTTTACGTGACCTCCGGCTTTGGCACGCTGTCGGCCATCGACGCGGCAACCGGTCGGGAAATCTGGACGCAAAAACTTCAGGCCACCGCAACGGGCGCGCCCACCGTTTATGGCGGGCTGGTCTATGTCGTCGCCGGGGACAGCACCGCCTGGGCGATCGAGGCGTACGACGGCCGTGTTCGCTGGCAGTCCGACGGGCTGGGCGACATCGGCAACGTCGCCGGCGCCGCGCCTCCCGCCGTGGATGACACCCATGTGGTGTTCTCGTTCGGCAGTGGCGCCGTGCAAGGCGCGTTCCGCCAGGGTGGTCTGCGGCTCTGGAGCGTGGACATCGTGGGCGCGCGCAAGGGATTTGCCATCGCATTGGTCGATGACATCACCGGTTACCCGGTGATCGCGGGCAACACGGTCTATGCGGGCAATCATTCAGGACGCGTCGTGGCGCTCAACATCAATTCCGGCGAACGCCTCTGGACGGCACAGCACGGCGCGCTCGACCCGGTCTGGCCGGCGGGCAACTCGGTCTATTTCGTCTCCGACCTCAACGAACTGATCCGTCTCGACGCCACCGATGGCTCGCAAATCTGGGCGGTGGACCTGCCGGGCTACGAACCCGTACGCCGTCCGCAGCGACGCCGCGATTCGGCCTACACCAATCACGGGCCGATCCTCGCGGGCGGGCGTCTGATCGTGGCGTCCTCGGACGGGCTGATCCGGTCCTTCGATCCGGCCTCTGGCGACCTGATCGGCCAGACCGAGATCCGGGGCGGTGCCACAACGCGCCCGGTGGTGGCGAATGGCACGCTCTATGTCGTGTCGACCAACGGTGTGCTGCACGCCTATCGCTGACCCCTTTCACAGGCGCGGGAAATAGGCTAGGCGGGCGGCTCGAATTCAATCGAAGCCCAAACCGGAGCCCTGCGCGCCCATGTCCTTCACCCTTGCCATCGTCGGTCGACCCAATGTCGGCAAGTCGACCCTGTTCAACCGACTGGTCGGCAAACGGCTTGCCTTGGTCGATGACCAGCCGGGCGTGACGCGCGACCTGCGCGAAGGCGCGGCCAAGCTGGGCGATCTGCGCTTCACCGTGATCGACACCGCCGGTCTGGAAGAGGCAACCGACGAAAGCCTGCCGGGCCGGATGCGCAAGCTGACCGAACGCGCGGTGGACATGGCCGACATCTGTCTTTTCCTGATCGACGCGCGCGTGGGTGTCACCCCCGCCGACGAGGTGCTGGCCGAGATCCTGCGAAAACGCTCCGCCCACGTGATCCTTGGTGCCAACAAGGCCGAAGGCAACGCAGCCGAGGCCGGTGTGCTCGAAGCTTACGGGCTTGGTCTTGGCGAACCGCTGCGCATCTCCGCCGAACATGGCGAAGGGATGCCGGATCTCTATGGCGTGCTTCAACCGCTCGCCGATGCGTTCAAGGAACGCGCCGACGCGGACGCACCCGAGACCGAGGTCGATGTGGGCGAAGACGATCCCGACGCACCGCGCGCGATCACCAAGGCCAAGCCGCTGCAAATCGCCGTGGTGGGGCGGCCCAACGCGGGCAAGTCCACCCTGATCAACAAGATCCTCGGCGAGGACCGTCTACTGACCGGGCCAGAAGCGGGGATCACCCGTGACGCCATCTCTGTCCAGACGGAATGGGACGGCGTGCATATGCGCATCTTCGACACGGCGGGGATGCGCAAGAAGGCTAAGGTGCAGGAAAAGCTGGAAAAGCTGTCTGTATCCGATGGCCTGCGCGCGGTGAAATTCGCCGAGGTGGTCGTTGTCCTGCTCGACGCTGCCATTCCGTTCGAAAGTCAGGATTTGCGCATCGCGGATCTGGCCGAACGCGAGGGCCGTGCAGTTGTGATCGCGGTCAACAAGTGGGACATGGAAGACGACAAGCAGGACAAGTTGAAGATGCTGAAAGAGGAGTTCGAACGCCTCTTGCCGCAGCTTCGCGGTGCGCCGCTTGTCACCGTATCCGCCAAGACCGGACGCGGGCTGGACCGCCTGCAAGCGGCTATCGTCAAGGCGCATGACGTCTGGAATCGTCGCGTGACCACGGCGCAGTTGAACCGCTGGCTGGGTGGCATGGTCGAACAACACCCGCCCCCCGCGCCGCAGGGCAAGCGGATCAAGCTGCGCTATATGACCCAAGCGAAAACCCGCCCGCCGGGCTTTGTCGTCATGTGCTCGCATCCCGACAAGATGCCCGAAAGCTACAAGCGCTATCTCGTGAACGGCTTGCGGGACGATTTCGACATGCCCGGAACGCCGATCCGCCTGACGCTGCGCGGGCAGGGTGACAAGAACCCCTACAAGGGACGCCGCGAACGCAACGCGGGCGCGCTTAAAAAGCACCTCGGCAAGAACCGCGGCTGAGCGTCGTTTGGCCCGCCCTGCGTTTTTCGCGTGACAATCCGGGCCGCGCCTTGCTTAACTCCCGACCCCAAGCGGAGGTCGGGATATGTGCTGGAGTGAAACAGCCTCGGTCGGAATGGTGGCCATCGGCGGGGCGGCCACGGCGATCACCTATATGCGCGGCGATCCCAAGGCGATCTGGCTCACGATGGGCTATTTCACCGTCATGGAAGGGCTACAGGCGCTTGGCTACAGTTTTGTGGATCAATGCGGGTTGCCCGAGAACCGCGTCATCACGCAACTCTCTTATCTGCACATCGCGTTTCAGCCGCTGTTCATCAACGCCTTTGCGATGGCCATCGCGCCCGAGCCCGTATCCGTTCGCACGCAGCGATGGGTCTACGGGCTGAGCGCGCTGGCAACGGCCATCATGCTTTTCCGTCTCGTGCCGATCGAGGCGCTTGGCGCGTGCCGGCCCGGCGATATCCTGTGCGGCGCGGCGTGGTGCCTGGTTTCCGGCGAGTGGCATATCGGGTGGCAGGTGCCGCTGAACGATCTGTGGCGGAGCCTCGGGCTGCCGGTGCAATTCCCGCCCTACATGCTGACTGTTTTTGTCCTGCCCTTGGTCTACGGCGCATGGCGCTTCGTGGCGTTTCACGCGGTGGCGGGACCGCTGGTCGCCCGGTGGCTCACCGACAATCCCAACGAAATGCCCGCCATCTGGTGCCTGTTCTCCATCGGGATCCTGCTCATCGCGCTGAGCCCGTTTGTCCGGGTCAGACTATTCAAAGCGCATCAACCGGTCACGGCCTGACCCGACCCCACTCAAAAGCACCGCACCGCAGAGCCGTTCTGTGCCCGCCCGGATGTGCCGCGTTCAAGAGGGGCGGCGGAGATGGATGGATGACGCCGGGAAAAATTCCCCAGTAGCATCCGCCGCGCCGCTTGGACCGTCAGAAAAGGACGTGCGGCGGGGCCGTTCAGCGAGCCGTCATCGCGCCGACATGCGAAAACCTCGTGCAGATCGGATCGCTCTTCCGGGGTCAACGACTGAACGACCATCGGCCCAAGGTAAAGCGACTCCGATCGCAGACCGTTGGCGCGGATCACGTGGTGCCGATCCAGCGCGAAATGGACCCATGTGATCGCCCGCTTGCCCCGCATCTGCCGGATGCCCGGCAACCCCGTCAGCGCCTTGGCCGGAACGAAACATTCACGGTCGAACCGGGTTTCGAGTTGACCATGCCCGCCGACAAGGATGCGGTGCTGGGGCGACACGATCAGATCCCGCCCGGGCAACCCGGGGCCAAGCGCGTCGGTTCCGATCAGAATGGGTTTGTTTGCAGTCGCGACCCCATCCAGCGCGTGATGGCTGGATCTGATCCACCTGATGGCACAGGGGCCCGCATCCTGCGTGTCGACCAGATCGCCAATGGTCAGATCGGCGACCCGGGATGGCCCCGATGGCGTGTCTATTCTCGTGTCCGGCGCGTAGCAAACGAACTGGGTCTGCTCGATATTTTTGGCAGTATGTGCGTTGTCTTGAGCGTAAAGCGTGTCATACCCGCTTCCGCCGTCGAGGTTGTTCACCGACGGGCGGACGCCCAGTCTGATCGTGTCATTGCCATCGCTTGTCTTGACCGCATTGGCGACCAGATCATCCCCGAACGTGACGCTGTCATTCCCTGCCTTGGTGTCCATGTCGTGGAGTTTGGCGCGATCTCCGAAGACGATCGTGTCGTTGCCCGCACCCGCGTCGATATTCTTGAAGGTCGCGTCATCGCCGACCGTGACCGTGTCGGCGCTACCGCCCAGCTTCCAGTCCTTGTCGGTAAAGAACCCGTCGCCCAAAGTGATGGTGTTCGGACCATTCGTCGATCCGTCCATCTGCCCGAAGGAGACGTTGTCGCCCGCAGTCAGGGTCAGCGCATCGCTTGCTGTCGCATCGAGCTTGATGCCGGACAGATCAGCGTTGTCCGCAATGCCGACGTGCGCCGTCAGATCGGCTCCGACCTTGATGTCGAAAGTGTTGCTGTTCGAACCTGCGACCTGGATGTCGAACGTCGTAGGACCGGGACCTGCAGAGGCGAAGGTGATGTTGGCGTCTGCGGATGGATCGATGATGAAGATATCGCCATCATTTACCGTGATCGATTGGCCCGCGTGCAGTTCGTTCGGGCCGAGAGGAACCTGATCCTTCGAAACGATGATGTAGGTCGTCATTGTTGGCCCGATGTCTACCTGATTGCCCGGTGACATTATCGGGGGCGGGTTAATCAGCTGTGATCAGACAAACGGATTTTCCGGACACTTTTACTGGTCCACTCCAGTTCACGTTGGAAGCTCAGGCTGTCGGCGACGGCTCCGTAATATCGTCACCGCGCCCGGACAAAAAGATCCCCAAACCGTTCAAGCCCTCGACCTTTTCGGAAAACGCTCGGACCACGATGAGGATCGGAACCGCGATGAACATGCCCACCGCCGACCACGCCCATCCCCAAAACGCGACGGCCACGAAGACTGCAACGGGGTTCAGTTTCAGGCTGCGTCCGACGGCAAAGGGTGTCACGAATTGCGCTTCTATGCTGGTCAGGCTGAAATACACGAGTGCAGGAACAACGGCCGCACCGACGGTATCGAAGGTGACGATACCGATCGCGAACGAGATCAGAACACCGGCAATGGCGCCCAAAAAAGGGATGAAGTTCAAGGCAAATGCCATGGCGCCGAAAAGCACAGGATTGGGCATTCCCAGGACCCAGAACGCAAGACCCACTGCGAGGCCGAGACCGGCATTGATGGTTGTGATCGTCAGGAAATAACGGCTGATCTTGCGCTCTATATCGTACACGATTCCGATTGCGCGCCGTTTGTCACGGAACGTCGGATTCACGGCCACGATCTTCTCGTAGAACATATCGCCCGACGCGATCAGGAAGAACAACATCACCAGTGTCAGCAGAAGTTGCGCGATCACGTATGGCACGGTGATCGCAGCCTGGGTCAGAAGCCCCGGTCCAGTATCGACCTTGAGCTGTGGGGTCTGATCGCCAGCGTCCGCCAATTCTTCGACCTTGTCGCTGGCCTCGGACACCTGATTTACCAGATCGCTGATTCCGCGAAGCTTGACCTCCACGTCGCGCATGATGCTGGGCGCGTTTTCCGCGTAGTTCTGCAACGGTCCGGAAAGACCGCCGATGGCCGCACCGCACACCGCAAGAAGGCCGATGACGATGACGGCGGCGGAAACTCCGTCCGGCACACGCCGCCGCTCACACCAGCGACGCACCGGTGAGAATGTCAGCGACAGCAGAAACGCCAAAACGAGCGGCATCAGGAAGCTTCGGGCGAGAACGATGATTACGCCCACCGCAATGACGAACAGGCCTTTCGTGCTCCAATGCGGACCTTTGGGTGCGATTTCGGACATTTCGGACATATGGCGTTCCTATTTATTGTAACGCGTCGGTGTTCAGACACATTCAGGTACGCATCGAAATACGATGTCTACCAGAAGCGTAACGCTGCCCGAGCCGTTCTGGACCCATTCGGTGCAAAATTTCCGGGCGTCTATTGACGCAACGCGTGGCCAGAACGAAAAACGGCGCACCCGAAGGCGCGCCGCTGTCTTTGACTGTCTGGCTGTATCAGTTCGCCGCCAGTTCCTTGGGCAGACGGAAGGTCCAGAGTGTCCCGCCTTGGTTCAGGTAGTTGACCTTCTTGGCCACTTCACCACCCCAGAGCGGAACCGCACCGCCCCAGCCAGAGATGACCGAGACATATTGCTCGCCGTCCTGGTCCCAGGTGATCGGCTGTCCAACGATGCCCGAGCCGGTCTGGAAGGACCAGAGCACTTCACCGGTCTCATCGTCGAGGGCCAGGAACTTGCCTTCGGGCGTGCCGAAGAACACCAGCCCGCCGGCTGTTGTCATGACACCGGACCAAAGCGGGGCTTCGTTCTTGTATTCCCACTTCCATTCACCGGTATCCGGATCGATCGCCTTGAGCGAGCCGATATGGTCCTCGTAGTTCGGCTTGATGGTGAAGCCGGACCCCAGATAAGCCGCGCCTTTCTTGTAGGTGATCGGCTCGTTCCAGATGTCCATGCCCCATTCGTTGGAGGGCACGTAGAAGTTGCCGGTCCGCTGCGAGAACGCCATCGGCATCCAGTTCTTGCCCCCGAGGAAGCCGGGGGAGGAGAACACGACCTCGCCCTTCTTGCCGTCGGCCGAGGCCGTAGGATCGCCGGGGCGGTTGTCCTCGACAAAGATCGGGCGGCCATCATCGCCGATATCGCTGGCCCAGGAGATGTCCTTGACGAACGGGTAGGCGTCGACAAACGCACCGTCCTCGCGGTTCAGGACGTAGAAGAACCCGTTCCGGTCGGCGGTGGCATAACGCATGTTGCCTTCACGGTCGGTATAGGCGACGACCTCGTTCACACCATCATAGTCCCAGCCTTCACGCGGCGTGGTCTGGTAATGCCACTTGATCTCGCCCGTCGCCGGGTCGATGCCCAGACGGCTGGCGGCATAGAGGTTGTCGCCGGTATTGCCGTCGGTCGGCTCTCCCGCGCCGCGCAGGTGGCTGTTCCACGGGGCAGGGTTGCCCGTTCCGAAGACGAGCGTATCGGTATCGGCGTCGTAGGACCCGCCCAGCCACGTCGCACCGCCGCCGGTCTTCCACATATCGCCCGGCCAGGTCGCGTTCAGCGTGCCGGTCATGGTGCTCTCTTCGCCATTGAGCATGCCCATATGGCCTTCGATCACCGGACGCTCCCAGACCAGATCGCCGTTTTCGACATTGCGCGCCTGCACCGATCCGACGATGCCGAATTCGCCACCCGAATTGCCGGTGATGACCAGATCGCCGACAACCAGCGGTGCCGCCGTGTAGGAGTATCCGGCCTTGTAATCGTTGATCTGATCCCGCCAGACCACGTCGCCGGTCTTGGCATCGAGCGCCACGATCCGCGCGTCCAGAGTGCCGAAGATCACCTTGTCACCGGCAAGAGCCGCGCCACGGTTGATCACGTCACAGCAGGGCAGGATACCTTCGGGCAGACGCGCGTCGTACTGCCAAAGCTCTTCGCCGGTGTTCACGTCGATCGCATAAAGGCGCGAGTAGGAGCCGGTGATGTACATGATGCCATCGTAAACCAGCGGCTGCGTTTCCTGCCCACGCTGCTTTTCGCCACCAAGGCTGAACGCCCAGGCCGGGACAAGGTTCTTGACGTTGTCCTTGTTCAGCGCGTCGAGCGGCGAATACCGCTGCAAATGCCGACCCATCCCGTTGGTGACGACCTGGTTGGTCATCGTCTGGTCATTGGCCAGCATTTCCTCGGTCACACCCTGCGCGAATGCGCCGGTGGCGGCGAGCATGCTGGCTGTGACGGCGGCAACAAATCTGTTCATCCGTATTCCTCCCGTGAACTTCAGTTGCAAAAATCCAGATGCACACCGGCGCAAATGGACGATTGTCGGGCAGTATAGGGATTATGAAAAGCTGTTGTACGCGACTTGGGTCGTAAGACCTTTGCAAGGTTGACAGGTGGTTGCAGCCGTCGTTTTGCAGCGTGATTCGGAAGAAAGGAAGTCGCACGAATTCACCATCGGACAATCTCTGCTGGCTTGCCCGGAAGGTCCGGCGTTCGCCTGAAATGGACCCGCTGCGATGGGTAGATTGGAAAAAAGAATCAGCTTGGAGAAGGAATCTTTTCGCCAATTGCGCTGCCTCACACCAGAAAAATTAGGGCTTGGGGATAGTCGACGATCAGCGATGCAATCTAAGATAGACGTTCAGCAATCAAAGATTGTATTGTGGCGCAAATTTGACTTTTTCCTTTGAAAATAGGCCGCTGAGGGAGTATTTGTAGTTGAAATACCCAAAGTTTTGGCATGGCTGGGTAGTATTTTTGTTTTTATGTGTCTGCGAACATCGCAGGAGGGGATTAACCATGAAGTCATCAATTCAGAGTTTTGCAGTTGCCACCTTTTTATCTGTTTTCGGTGGTTTTGGCGCCAACGCAGCAACGATTACCTTAAATATTGTAGACATCCCCGAGACGACTCTGTTCGGACAACTAAGCTATACGGGGAACATTGGTGACATACTTGGGTTCTATTCCGATGGTCTCACGGTTCCGCCGGCATCCGCGCCTTTGAGCACGTCCAAGGCGGAAAGATATGACACGCCGCCGGGGTCTGGCAATGCAGGTATGGAAACTTTAGTCCAGTCGCTTACGGGTTTGGCCGTGGTCAATTTGGGCGGTACGGAATTGCCAATATCGAACAGCAGCGCGACTGTGGCCGCCAACACGTACTTCACGACTAAATTCGGACAATCTGTGGCAGTTTTCTGGAACACCAGTGATTTGGACATTCTGGTAACCTTTGACGATTCAAATAACACTTGCTCCGGTCAGAAGGGCAATTCCAACCAATGTGGTACCATCAGCCACTTTAAAGCCATTTCTGATGGCACCGGCGGCGGCGGCGGCGGCACCGGGCCGATGCTACCGGTTCCTCTTCCGGCGGGTCTGCCTCTGATCCTGTCCGGTTTGGGTGTGTTCGGGTTCTTGAGACTGCGGTCCCGCAAATCCGCTTGATCCCGCTTTGCGGCCTCCCCTTAATTTAAATTGAAATGTGGCGCGTCTGACGAAGGCGCGCCACAAAACTGCTCTATTCCATACGTAATGATCTCCGCGAACCGTGGAAAATTACGCGCTGGAGATGAGCAATGGGCAACCGAAATCCGCTACCCGGACGTTCCAAGAATAAAGTAGTCGAGGTGTTGCCCGAAGGGTTTGATCTTGCCTATGTTGAAGAGTTTTTTGCGACCGGAAAACCGTCGAAACTCGCGCGAGAGATGGTGCTGCCGAACGCGTCCCAAGATGAAGAACCTGCCGCGCCGGTCCACGCGCAACGTGGCGAAGACGGACTGAACCACGCAAACGCGATGACCGACGTCGATCTGAATTTGCATGCCCAACCGCTAAGGGCGCAAAGCGATCCGGAAGAAACACTACCTGATATCGGCGGAGCCGGTGCCAAGCCTGTGGGGACCGGCAAAAAAACCACCGACGACGCAGACGGTTCAGGTGCAAAGCCCGCGGGTCGCGGCAAAACAAGTACCGATGGTGGTGATAGCGGGGGACCCGGGAAAGGTGGCGGTCGCAACAAGACGAAAACCGAACCTGTAGATGAAACCGATACCACCGGTGGCGATGCAACCAACACCGATGGCGGTTCGAATACGGGAGGAACGGATACTGGCGGCTCGGCCGACACCGGAGACTCGTCAGATACACCCGACCCGCAGCCGTCGCCGGTTCTGGCCGACTTTGTCAGCGGTCTGGATACTCCTGACGGTTTCAATGTCTCGGTCTCCTTTGACGGAGCATGGACCGACAGCATGATTCAACAGTTCGTTCAGGGCGTGGAGATGATCAGCGACATCATCATTGGCGATTTGCCCGACGTCAACGGCATCGACGATATCCACATCACGGCATCTCTGACGTCGATCGACGGTTCGGGCGGATACTGGGGCTGGGGCGGTACGACGGCAAGCCGAGCCGAGTCATTGCTGCCGTCCTCGGGCTACATCAAGCTGGATGAAGCCGATATCGGAGCAATGGAAAGCTACGACCTTATTGATGATTTCGTCTTCCACGAAATCTTACACGCTCTAGGTTTCGGCACATCCTGGAACGCTATGGGGCTTGTCGACACGATCGACGGAAGCCTCCGTTTCATCGGAGAAAACGCGATCAAAGCCTATAATGATGTCTATTCCGCTATTGCTTCCAACGATCCGCTGTCTGCCTACGGCGTACCGGTGGAGATGGACGGTGGAAGCGGGACCGCAGGTGTTCATTGGGACGACGCGACGTTTGGCAAGGAAGTTATGACCGGGCAGTTGGATTTTTCCAACAACGTCTCAGACATGACAATCGCGGCGCTTCAGGACATGGGTTACGAGACCGTCTACAGCGACTACTATACGTTAGTGTAACTTGTGGGCTGAAATTCTGCGGGAAACATGAGCAGGTGTCGCCCACAGACCAGCTCGAAACCTGTCCGTTTGCTGTCTTGCGCGCCCGAAACGCCAAGGTTTGATCATACAGACCATTATCTTCGACCCAGCACACGAACGGACTCCCCCATCGGCAGGGTGAACACCCGTGTAACGAAGGCACAATCGCTGCATGAAAGGAACCCGGGGCGTTGCCGATGCGTTGACTCGTCGCGTTTACCCGACCGAATGAATAGGAGCCCCGTGACGACCGTTCAGATCATCGCAGCCGCAATTCTTTTGCCCTTCACGTTTGCCTTCATCTACGCAGGCATCCACGAATACCGCCGGTACAAATCCGAAGGTCGCGCGAGCTATGGGCTCGTTTACAACGAAGAGACCGGAACCACCCATGTCACCGGGATCGGCGACGATGAGGATCCCTACGATCCGGACGACTTCGACCCGAGCGATTATAACTCAGCGACAAGCGAAGATGACGAGAACGACGACAAGAAATGACGGCGGAGTGTTCGCCAGGTCAATGCTATTGAAGTGTGTCCCGCCACTTTGCGTCACCGGCTGACCGTCGGTGTCGCTCGCTCGACGCGTTCGACCCATACCGCTCGAACGCGCCCGCTGTCTTGATCAGTCCGAAATCGCCGAATTGTCCTGCGTGGTGATTGACACGAGATAGGCGAGGATGAAATCCTGCACAGTCCGGTCCTCGATACCCACATGGCGCATCTTGGTGCCGGGCATGAAGCCGTCATTGTCCTCCATCCAGGCCCGCAGCGCCGCGGGCGTCCAGACAATGCCCGACGCCTCCAAAGCAATCGAATAGTCGTAATCCGGATAGGTCCCGGCACCGCGCCCGACGATGTTCTCGAGCGGCGGTCCGTATGACGCATCCGTCGGTTCAACCGCGTGGCAGCGGCGGCACTCGGCCTCGAACAGCGCCTTTCCCGCGTCGATCTTGATCTGCTCGAAGGTGGTCTCGCTGGCAATGGCGGGCAGGGCGCAAAGGCTGGTGGCGGCAATCAGGGCAAGGCGGTGCATGGGGTGGTCTCCTTCAAAGGTTGTCGACACCGTAAAAACCCGCAGACCCTGCCAGTATGATCCACATCAAGCTATTCGACCTTGGCCCACATCCTTTGGTCGTATTTCCGCACGAAACGCCGCTGTTACTGTGTGTGCAATCATTCTGGGAGGACATGATGAGCTTTTTCTCCACACTCCGTGCGACCTCTGCGGCATTTGTGCTTTGCGCAGGTGCGGCCCTCGCCGAAACACCCGTTCTCAAGGCTGCCGTTCTCGAATTCGGCACCGTGAACTGGGAACTCGACAGCATCAAGCACAATGGCTTCGACACCGCCAACGGGTTCGAGCTTGAGGTGCAGGGCGTCGCCGGAAGCTCTGCCGCGCAGGTCGCGTTTCAGGGCGGCGAAACCGACGTGATCGTGTCCGACTGGCTCTGGGTCGCGCGCCAGCGCGCCGAGGGCAAGGATTACATTTTCATCCCCTATTCCAAGGCCGTGGGCGCGCTTCTGGTCCCCGAGGGCAGCACCGCCACATCGCTGGCCGACCTTAGGGGCGGCAAGATCGGCATTGCGGGCGGGCCGCTCGACAAAAGCTGGCTGATCCTGCGGGCCTACGCCGAAAAGATGCACGGCTTGGATCTCGTGACCGAGACCGAACAGGTCTTTGGCGCGCCGCCGCTGATCTTCAAGACCGGCCTTCAGGGCGAGTTGGACGGTGCCATCAACTTCTGGCATTTCCTCGCCAAGATGGAGGCGGGCGGCATGACACCCCTCATCACCGTGGACGAAGCCGCGCGCGAGTTGGGTCTGGACCCTGAAACGCCGCTTCTCGGGTACGTCCTGCGCGGAGACATGCTGCGCGACCATCCGGAACTGGTCGAAGGTTTGGCCGACGCCAGCCGCGCCGCGAAAGATCTGCTGGCCAGCGACGACGCCGAATGGGACCGCCTGCGCCCGCGCATGAACGCCAACACCGACGCCGAATTTGAGGCACTCAAGGCCGGGTATCGCGCGGGCATTCCCGCAGACGCCCCAGTGAACGAAGAGGCCGCGGCCCGCATGTTGGCTCTGATGGCCGAGCTGGGCGGAGAGAAGCTCATCGGTGCGGCGACCACCTTGCCCGAAGGCGTCTTCGTCCAACCCGGAAGCTGATGCGGTGTCCGCTGCTCCGACCCTCAAACTGGTGAGCAATCGCGACACCGTCAAACCGGCGGAGGCCCCTCCGCCGGTCCTCAGCGTCACGCTCACCGGCATGTCCTTCGGCGACAAACCCGTGCTCGGCCCCATCGACCTTGCCTTGGCCCCACGCGAGACCGTGGCGATCACCGGCCCGTCCGGTGTGGGCAAGACAACGCTCATGCGCATCATCGCCGGGCTTGAGCCGCGCTACGACGGCCATATCCGCCGCCCCGAGAAGCTGGCGATGGTGTTTCAGGAACCCACGCTCATGCGCTGGCGCACCGTCGCCGACAACCTCGCGATCACGCTGGGCCTGACGCCAGCCCAGATCGACATCGCGCTGGAAGAGGTCGGCCTCGCCGGTCGCGGCGACGCCTTCCCGGATCAACTGTCCCTCGGCCAACAACGCCGCCTGTCGCTGGCCCGCGCCTTCGCCGGTAAACCGGATATGCTGCTGATGGACGAACCCTTCGTCAGCCTCGACGCGGAGTTGTCGGACGAAATGATGACCCTCTTCGAACGCCTGCGCGACACCCACGGCGTCGCCACGCTCCTCGTCACCCACGCGATCCCCGAGGCGGAACGGCTGGCCACGCGTATCCTGCACCTATCAGGAACGCCTGCGCAGTTGCAGCCGCGCGGCTCCTAGAACAGCGGCGCATACTTCCAATTGTCCGCATCCGGCGTGACCTCGTCGAGATTATAACCCGCACCCTGCAACCGCTTGGCCACCGGCAAGCCGTCGGCCGCCGCCTCATCCACGAATTGTCGTCCCAACGCCTCGTCCTGGGCGATGCCATGCCCGCGCATCAGGTTCAGACCGTGGTTGAACTTGCCCACCGGATCGCCCAGCTCCGCCGCCTGCCGATCCCACCCCGCGCTGGCCTCGGGGTCGTACTCTCCGCCCAGCCCATTGTTGTCCAAATGGCTCATCCAGGTCATCGCGCCGGTATAGCCAGCCTCGGCGCAGTTCTTGAACAGTGCCCGCGCCGCCGCGTGATCGCCCGACTTGGTCAGCATGTAGCCCGTGGAACAGAGCACCATGTCCGTCTCGCCCTCGGCCGCGCGGTCCAGCATGGATTGCCACGTCATCTCGTCGGGATTCAGGGTGCCGCCCGGATCGTCGTCAGGTTCGGCCCACAGGCCGGAGGTCGTCAGCGCCAGCGCGCAACTCAGCGGGGTCAGGATCTGTCTCATGCCCCATACCTAGCGCAAAACCGGCGCGAGGTCTCCCGGGCTATGGTCGTAGATCACCCCTTGCGCGTCATCATCCCGCGCGCGGGGTCATAGCCCCAGACCGCCAGCGCCATGAACACCGCCGTGGCCAGCGCTGTCCACACAAGCGCCATCGCGTTCATCTCCACGTAAAGCGCGAACCGGATCAACTCGACCGAATGTGTGAACGGATTGACGGCGCAGATGTCGTGCAACAGCTCGGAACTTTCCGCCATTTTCCACAGCGGGTAGAGCGCCGAGGACAGGAAAAACATCGGGAAGATCACGAAATTCATCACCCCCGCGAAGTTCTCCAACTGCTTGATGAAACTCGACAGCGCCAACCCCAACGCCCCCAGCATCAACCCGGCCAGCAAAAGCGCGGGCAGGGCGGCCAGATACCCCCAGCCGGGCAAGGTGATGTCGAAGAGCCACGCCACCAGCAGGAAGGTGTAGACCTGCAAGATCGAGATGATCGTGCTGCCCAGAAGCTTGCTGAACAAGAGCCACGCCCGCGACAGGGGCGCGGTCAGCAAAAGCCGCATCGACCCCATCTCGCGGTCGTAGACAAGGCTCAGGGACGACTGCATCCCGTTGAACAGCAGGATCATCCCGCACAGCCCCGGCACGATATAGGTCTCGTAGGTGATATAGGTCTGGTAGGGCGGGCTGATCGACAGGCCAAGCGCCGCGCGGAACCCGGCGGCGAAGACCAGCAGCCAGACCAGTGGTCGGACCAGCGCCGCGATGAACCGCTCGCGCTGATGCACGAAACGCAACGCCTCGCGGATCACGATGGCCCGCATGGCGACCAAGGCATGCCGCGTGCCGCTCATGCCTCCGCCCCGGTCATCTGCGCGAAATACGCGGGCAGGGGGGAATCTCCCCGCAACGCGCCGCACAGCCCATCCGCCAGAACGCGCCCCCGGTGCAGCAGGATCACCTGGTCACCGTCCCCCACCTCGTCGGTCAGATGCGTCGCCCAAAGCACCGTCACCCCGGTGTCGCTGCACAGATCGTGGATATGTCGTGTCAAACCCGCCCGCGTGGTCGCATCCAGACCCACCGTGGGCTCGTCCAGCAAAAGCACCTTGGGATCGTGCAACAGCGCCCGCGCGATCTCGGTCCGCCTTCGGTGCCCGCCGTTCAGACCGCGCGCCTTTTCCCCGGCACGCTCGGCCATCCCCAAACGGTCGAGCGCCGCGTCGATCCGCCAGTCGGCATCGCGCCGCGCGAGCCCGTGCAGCGCCGCGAAATAGCGCAGGTTCTGCCGCACCGTCAGATCAAGATCGAGCGTCAACTGTTGAAACACGACACCCAGATCCGCCATCGCCGCCAAGGGTGCTGTGCGCAAATCATGCCCCGCAATGGTGATCGACCCACCCTGCGTCACGAAGAGCCGCGTGAGCAGGGAAAAGAGTGTCGATTTTCCCGCCCCGTTCGGCCCCAGAAGCGCCGCGAACTGCCCGCGCCCCACCGTGAAGGACACGTCCTCGAGCGCGGTCTTGGCACCATAGGAAAAACCGAGCTGTTTCACCGAAAGGCTCATGCGCACCAGACCCCGGCTTCTTTGGGCGAAAAATACCTCGGGGGAGCGCCGCAGGCGCGGGGGCAGAGCCCCCGATTTTGCGTCGCCGCAAAATCCACGATGCGTCGACGCATCGTGCCCCCGTCACGTACCACGGCGCGTCATTCGATGGTGATCTCCAACCGCTGCGTTTCACCGGTCGATCCCGGCACCCGCAGGAAATAGCTGCCCGGCTTGATCGCCACGAAGCCGATCTCCATCACGCCCGCATCGTCGAACTCGATGGAATTCAACCCCAGAGGCCTGATTTCGAGGTCGTTCACAATGATCTCGTCGATCCAGATGGCGCGAAAGAATTCTGAGCCTTCCAGCGCAAGCTCTGCCGATCCGTCGCCTTCGATCTCGAATTCGTAATAGGTGCCCGAGGTCAAAACCCAAGGGGCTTCCGACAGCGGCATCCCCGAACTCAGCGTAATCGGTGGCAGATCGGCCTTGTTGGCCGAGGACAGGATGCCCGCGCGGCCCCAATCCTCGCGTGGGGCGCCGTCTGCCAAGGCAAGCGCGGGAAGAAGCGTGGCCGCGGCGAACGCCAGCAATGCTGGTTTCATGGTCGTCTCCTTGCTGTCAGTGGACTCAGTCAGTGGGTCGGAACGCCGCGCCCCAGGGGAAGCGGCCGACCTTGATGCTCTTGATCGGCTTGCGGCTGGCCACGTCGATCACGGTCACGTCGCCCGACACCCCGTTGGTGGTGAAAAGCTGCGTCCGGTCGCGGTTGAAATCCATGTGCCAGACCCGGCGGCCGACCAGGATGTACTCCTCGACCTCGTAGGTTTCGGCATTGACCACGGCCACGTGGTTCGATGGCCCCAAAGCGACAAAGGCGTGGGTGTAACCGGTGGTGAATTCGAACCCCACGGGCTGCACCCGGTCGGGGTGGATATTGGCGACCTCGAAGTCGATCTTGGCTTTCTCGGTCTGGGTCGCCACGTCGAACACCGTGATCGTGCCCCCGATCTCGGAACTCACCCAAAGCTCGGTGCCGTCCTTGACGAATTCCGCGTGACGGGGGCGCGAATCGACCAGCGTGTTGGCGAACAGTTCCTGTGTTTCGGTGTCGATCCAATGCGCCATGCTCGTGGTTTCCGACGTGGTGATGGCGATCTTGCCGTCGGGGCTGACCGCCATGCCTTCGGGTTCGATGCCGACGTCGATCTGCGCCACGACAGTGCGCGTTTCGGTGTCCACCACGGTGGTGATCGCATCGTCCTCGTTGGCGATGTAGAGATGCCGGTTGTCGGGATGCAGCACGAATTGCTCGGGGTCTTCGCCCGAGGGCAGATCGTGCAGGATCTCGCCCGTGTCGGGATCCATCACCTGCACCGCGTCGCTGTCCGACGCGCAGATATAGACGACAGAGAAATCCTTGGAAAATGTGATCCCGCGCGGACGTTCGCCGGTGTCGATGGTGCGCACGACCTCGAGCGTTTCGATGTCGATCACGCTGATCGTGTCGTCCTTTTCGTTTGTCACCCAGATCTCGTCCGCCCATGCGGCAGAGCACATCAGCGCGGCGGTCAGCGTGGTGAGGATCGGCAGTTTCATCGGTGTCGGTCCTTTTGGTTGGTGTCGGATCGGGGGCCAGCCCCCGAACCCCCGGAGTTTATCCGGCAAGATGAAGGGGCAGGTCAGTTCTCGAAGGCGGTGCAATCGCTTTCGGGTTGATCGAGACCAAGCGTGTCCAGTTCGGTGCGCTGGTGCAGGAAACCTTCGAGCGGGGCTTGCGCCACGAGCGCGCGTTCGTGGACCAGCGGGATCGGTTGACGCAACTGGCCGTTCCAGCTGCGGAAGGTCAGGGGGCGGCCCTTGAAGCCTGCCAGTTCGAACGCGTCCGACAGCATGTAGTCGCGCAGTGTCTCGGCATCCGCGGCGCCGGTGCGTGTGACCGCTTCTCCGATCGCGCGCACGGCCGCCCAGGCGGCGTAATCGCGGTCCTGCATCGGACGGTTTGCCAGCTCCTCGAAGCGGGATTGCAGTTGCGCGGCGCCCCAGGCCTCGACCACGCGGTGCCATGTGACGGGGCGCAAGCCTTCGGATCCCGCCACCGGGCGCGGGCGCCAGGTGTTAAACGAGATGTAGCGCGCGAAGTCGTCGGCGGCATCGGCCACCAGAAGCACGTCGTAATCGCCGAGGTCCTGTGTGAACAGCGGCACCTCTTGCGACGCGTTGCGGCGCATGTCGGCGTCGAAGGCCCAGGTCTTGCGCGCGCCGAAATCCAAACCGAACTTGCGCGCCGACGTCTCGAGCGTGTTGGCCCAGGCCTGATCCTCGGGCCGGTCGCCCGCGATCAGCGCGATCTCGTCCCAGCGGCGGGTCACGAAGAACTGCATGAGCGCATCCGCCTTCATTGCGTAGGAGGGCAGGGTGTGCAGCACACGGGCGCGGCATTGCGCGCTGCGCAAGGCCATATCGGCGGCACCCGCATTGAAGAGAAGCGCCTCCGCCGCCTCGGGAAGATCGGCGGCGGCCAGCACCTGCGCCAAGGGCGCGTCCAGCACCAGCAAGCCGGTCTCGGCCAAGGCGGCGCGCGTGACTTCCGCGAAATCCTGATCCTCGGCCACCTCGGTGACGGTCAGGCTGTAGCTTTGCCCCAGAAAGCGCCCGGTCGTGATGTTGTCCTCGAGCCCCAACTCGGCGCCCCTGAGGCCCAGATCCTCGGGGATCGGATCGAGATTGGACAGGGTCGGGGGCGCCGGCACGATCTGCTTGAGGTAGTGGATATTCACCGCCACCTCGGCCCCCGCGCCGGACGCGGACCCCAAGACAAGGGCGCAGAACATGACCCGCACAAGGCGCAGCAATCGCAGCATCTGAAATCCTCCCTCAGCGACAGTAGACCGGCGGTAAAATCCGCCGAAATACGACCATTGTCTCGGGGCCGATCGCCCGGAATCGCCCCATCGCGCCACGAAAGTCCAATACCCGCCCCGCCACCGCGCCGGTACACATCCACCAAAGACACAGGATTGTGCCTGAGGAGGACCCCATGACCGCTACACCGTTCAAATCCGCCTGTGCCGCTTTGGCACTGACCGCCGCCGCCACGCTTGTGCAGGCCCATGGTGATGTCGCCCCGCAAGCCGTCGACACCGCCGGGCTGCCGGAAACCGGCGACGAGTGGCTCACGGAAAACCCCTACCGCGCGGAAGAGGTAGGTGAAGAGGTCTGGGCGCTGGCCGTCACTGTCGGCGCGTCGGGATACAACCAAAACTGCGCGCGCTGCCACGGTCTCGAGGTTATCTCGGGCGGGCTCGCCCCGGATCTGCGCTTTCTCGAGGCCGAGGAATACGGCGACGAATGGTATGTCGAGCGCTTCCGCGACGGCTATACCCAGAACGGCATCACCAAGATGCCCGCTTTCGGCGAATTGCTGGGCCAGGACGCCGCCTGGGCGATCCGCACCTATATCGAAACCCGACCCGACGACGCGTCGATGGAAGAAGCGTCCGACGAGTTGAAGACGCTGCGCGACGAGATCGCGGGCTATGCCGAGGACCCGTCCAACGCCGATGCCGACGCGCTCAAGACCCGCCTGTCCGAAATCGCGGCGGGGATCGAAACGCTGTCCGGGGCGCCCGTGGCCGACAGTGCCGCCTACCGCGCCGCCATCCTGATCGACGGCACGCAGGAGGCCTATGCCCGCGCCGCCGAAGCCTTGACGATCGGTCTGTCTGCGGCACACTGACGGCATGACACCGATGGTGCGCGCAACTTTCACCGCGATTTTGCTGGCCGTGGCCTCTCCGGCTCTGGCCAGCGATCCCTGCGCCGATTGGGTGCCGCAGCCCAAGCCGCAGAACGCCGACCGCGACATTGTCGGCCAGGACATCGACCAGATCATCGACCGGGGCTACATCACCTTCGCGGTCTACGAAGATTATCCGCCCTATAGCTGGGAAGAGGCCGGTCAGCCGCGCGGCATCGACATCGACATCGGCCACATCATCGCCGAGGATCTTGGCGTGGAGCCGCGTTTCAATTTCGTCACCGCCGGTGAAAACCTCGATGCCGATCTGCGCAACAATGTCTGGAAGGGCCCGATCATCGGCGGCGCAGTGTCGAACGTCATGCTGCGCGTGCCCTATGACAGTGCGTTCAACTGCCGGGTCGAACAGGTGGTCTTTACAGGCCAGTACATGACCGAAAGCATCGCGATCGCCTATGCGCAGGACGCCTATCCCGACGGCGGCCCGGTCCCGGCCTATTTCCGCTTCGACACTGTGGCGGTGGAGAATGACTCGATCGCCGATTTCTACCTGACCAGCTTTGCCGGGGGGCAGCTTTCGCAAGGGATCCGCCGCTATCCATCGATGCAGGACGCGATGGAGGCCCTGTCCAAGGGCGAGGTGATGGCCGCGATGGGACCGCTGGCGCAGCTGGAATTCGGCGCGGGCGAGGGCATCGCGATCCACCAGCCGCCGCTGCCCGGTTTTGCCAAATCGAAATGGACGCTCGGCACGGGCAGCCATTTCGCCTATCGTGGGCTGAGCTACTCGGTAGACGATGCCATTTTCGCCGCCCTGTCCGACGGACGGATCACGGCGATCTTCGAAAGCTATGGGCTGACCCATCAGCCCCCGGAAAGATAGCTTTCGCACCCATGTTAAGCCATTGGTCTTATATGCCCCCGGGGTTCGACCCCCTAGGCTGACCACCAAGGAAGGATCACACCGATGCACATGACCGATTCCCGCACGATTGCCGCCAGCCCTGAGGAGGTCTGGAACGCGATCCTCGATCCCGAAGTGCTCAAGCAATGCGTGCCCGGCTGCACCGAGATGAGCGGCAATGCCGAGGACGGCTTTGAAGCCACCGTGGTGCAGAAGGTCGGCCCGGTGAAGGCGACCTTCAAGGGCACCGTCGTTCTGTCGGACATGGTTCCGGGGCAATCGCTGACCCTGACCGGCGAAGGCAAGGGCGGCGCCGCGGGCTTTGCCAAGGGCGGCGCGGATGTGAAACTCAACGCCGTCGAGGGCGGGACCGAGCTTCACTACGATGTTGACGCCAAGGTCGGCGGCAAGCTGGCGCAGCTGGGCAGCCGCATCATCGACGGCTTCGCCAAGAAGATGGCCGACCAGTTCTTCAGCAATTTCCAGTCCGCTGTCGAAGGGCCGCAGGACGCGGACGCAGACACCGCTGACACCGCCGCTGATCCGGCCGAGGCAGACGCGGAAGGTGGGGAAAAGAAAAAGGGCTGGTTCAAGAAACTCGTTTCTTGATCGCCGCAAGTTTCTGAAACACAAAAGATATCGAATATCGACGGGAGGAGTTTGATGACAAAGGTTACAATGACGGTGAACGGGAAATCCGTCTCCGGAGAGGTAAAGGGCAACACGCTCTTGACCGATTTCTTGCGCACCGACCTGCGCCTCACGGGAACCCATGTCGGCTGCGATACGTCGCAATGCGGCGCCTGCGTCGTGCATGTGAACGGCGAGGCGGTCAAAGCCTGCACCATGTTTGCCGCCGAAGCCGACGGAACCGAGGTCACGACCATCGAAGGCATGGCCAATGCGGACGGGTCGCTCAACGTAATCCAGCAGGCGTTCCAGGAATATCACGGGCTTCAGTGCGGCTTCTGCACACCGGGCATGGTGATGTCGGCGGCAGCCTTGCTCAAGGAAAACCCCAAACCGTCCGAAGCGGAAGTTCGGGATTACCTCGAAGGCAACATCTGCCGCTGCACCGGCTACCACAACATCGTGCGCGCCATTCTGGCGGCATCCGGTCAGGATGTCCCCGCGGTCGCGGCTGAATAAGACAGAAACGTAGGGTGTGTGCGCGCACACACCGCTCTTAGGGAGGAATTCGACTATGCCGAAGGATCATGGCATTGGCGCAAGCCCGAAGCGGCGTGAAGACGTCCGCTTTCTGACAGGCGCCGGCAATTATACCGACGACATCAACGTACACGGTCAGGCTTATGTGCACTTCCTGCGTTCGGACGTGGCGCATGGCAAGATCAACAAGATCGACACCAGCACCGCCGAAGGCATGCCGGGTGTCGTGCGCATCTTCACCGGGGCCGATTTCGAAGGTGTCGGCGGTCTGCCCTGCGGTTGGCAGGTGACGGACAAGAACGGCGAAGTCATGAAGGAACCGGCCCACCCGGTTCTGGCTCAGGGCAAGGTGCGCCATGTCGGCGATCCGATCGCCGCCGTTGTCGCCGACAGTCTCGAAGAGGCCCGCACCGCCGCCGAAGCCATCGAGCTTGATATCGAAGAACTGCCCGCCGTCGTGGATATGGGCAAAGCGCTCGAAGCGGGCGCCACCAAGGTCCACGACGACCTGTCCGACAACCTCTGCTATGACTGGCAATTCGGCACGGACACCGAAACCACCGACGCCGCCTTCGCCAAGGCCGCGCATGTGACGACGCTGGAACTGGTCAACAACCGTCTCGTTGCTAACCCGATGGAGCCACGCGTCGCCGTGGGGGATTACTCCCGTGCAGGGGACGACTACACGCTCTACACCACGAGCCAGAACCCACACGTCATCCGCCTCTTGATGGGCGCGTTCGTGCTGGGTATCCCCGAACACAAACTGCGCGTCGTGGCGCCCGATGTGGGCGGCGGCTTCGGCACCAAGATCTTCCACTACGCGGAAGAGGCGTTCTGCACCTTCGCCGCCAAGGCCTGCAATCGCCCGGTCAAGTGGACCTCCACCCGTTCCGAGGCGTTCATGTCCGACGCGCATGGCCGTGACCACGTGACCAAGATCGAACTCGCTCTGGACAAGGACAACAACTTCCTCGCGGTCCGCACCGACACCAAGGCGAATATGGGCGCGTATCTCAGCACCTTCTCGTCCTCGGTGCCGACTTGGCTGCACGGCACGCTGATGGCGGGCAACTACAAGACGCCCGCGGTCCAGGTGAACGTGAAGGCCGTCTTCACCAACACCGTTCCGGTGGACGCATACCGTGGCGCAGGCCGCCCCGAAGCGACGTTCCAGCTTGAACGCGTGATCGACAAGGCCGCGCGTGAACTGGGTGTCGACCCGATCGCGCTGCGCCGCCAGAACTTCATCACGCAATTCCCCTACGCCACGCCCGTCGCCGTCGAATACGACACCGGCGATTACGAAGCGACGATGGCCAAGATGGAAGAGCTGATGGACATTCCCGGCTTCGCCGCCCGTCGCGCCGAGTCCGAGAAGAACGGCAAGCTGCGCGGTCTCGGCGTCAACTGCTTCATCGAAGCCTGCGGCATTGCGCCCTCGAACCTCGTCGGCCAACTCGGCGCGCGCGCAGGTCTCTATGACGCCGCCACCGTCCGGGTAAACGCCACCGGCTCCATCTCGGTGATGGTCGGCGCGCACAGCCACGGGCAGGGGCACGAAACCGTGTTCCCGCAGGTCGTGGCCGAAATGCTCGGCATCGACGAGAGCATGATCGACATCGTCCACGGCGACACGTCGAAGATCCCCTTCGGTATGGGCACCTACGGCTCGCGCTCCTTGGCGGTCTGCGGATCGGCAATGGTCCGCGCGACCGAGAAGATCATCAACAAAGCCAAGAAGATCGCCGGCCACCTTCTCGAAGCGTCCGACAGCGATATCGAGCTCAAGGACGGCCAGTTCACCGTCGCAGGCACCGACAAATCGGTCGCCTGGGGCGATGTCACACTGGCCGCCTATGTGCCGCACAACTACCCGCTCGAAGACATCGAACCGGGACTTGAGGAAACCGCCTTCTACGATCCGGCGAACTTCACCTACCCGGCAGGCGCCTATGCCTGCGAGGTCGAACTGGACCCCGAAACCGGCAAGGTCACGATCGAAAAATTCGTGAGCGCGGACGATTTCGGCAACGTGGTCAACCCGATGATCGTGGAAGGCCAGGTGCATGGCGGCATCGCCCAGGGCATCGGCCAGGCGCTTCTCGAAAACTGCGCCTATGACGAAAACGGCCAGCTGCTGAGCGCGTCCTACATGGATTACGCCATGCCGCGCGCCGACGACCTGCCGCACATGGCGAACTACGTGGTGGACCATTCCTGCCAGACCCCGTGCACGCACAACCCGTTGGGCGTGAAAGGCTGCGGCGAGGCCGGGGCCATCGGCTCACCGCCCACGGTGGTGAACGCGGTGATCGACGCGCTGCACTCTGGCGGTCACACCCACGTCTCCCATATCGACATGCCCGTCACGCCGTCGCGCGTCTGGGCTGCCATGAACAGCCAATAAGGAGGGCTGAATATGTATAGCTTTGACATTCAACGGCCCACATCCGTGGCGGACGCGGTCGCGGCATTGGGAACGGACGAGGCACTGCCCCTGGGCGGCGGCCAGACCCTGATCCCGACGCTCAAGCAACGTCTCTCGGCACCCTCGGTGCTGGTCAGCTTGTCCGGCATCGCCGAGATCAAGGGCGTCTGCACCGGCGATGACGGCGCGCTCTGCATCGGCGGCGGCACCACCCATGCCACCGTGGCGCGCGAGGCGACAGGCTACCCGGCACTGGCCGAACTTGCGGGCAATATCGGCGATCCGGCGGTCCGCAATCGCGGCACCATCGGCGGCAGCCTGGCCAACAACGATCCGTCGGCCTGTTACCCGGCCGCGGCGCTGGCTTCGGGCGCGACCATCGTGACCAACACGCGTGAGATCGCAGCGGATGACTACTTCCAGGGCATGTTCGAAACCGCTCTGAACGAGGGAGAGATCATCACCGAGGTCCGCTTCCCGGTGCCCGAAAAGGGCGCCTACATGAAGTTCGAACAGCCCGCTTCGCGCTTCGCTCTGGTCGGCGTGTTTGTTGCCAAATACGCCGATGGCGTGCGGGTGGCCGTCACCGGTGCGTCGGAAGAGGGCGTGTTCCGCTGGACCGAGGCTGAAAAGGCGCTGTCGTCGAACTTCGCACCCGAGGCCGTGGACGGCCTGTCGGTGTCGGGCGACGGCATGATCTCGGACCTGCACGGCTCGGGCGCCTACCGCGCGCATCTCGTGGGCGTGATGACCAAACGCGCGGTAGCCGCCGCGCACTGAGCGTCGTTTACTGAAAAACCAAAGCCCCGGTCCCTAGACCGGGGCTTTTGCGATCCGGCGCACGATGCGTCACCACTTCGTCCTCGACGCGTCACCGCGTCCCGAAGTTTCCGTCAACGGAAACTCTTGCCGCTCTGCCCAATATCCCGAGATTTTTGAAACCGAAGACGATCAGATCGTCTGGATATCCCCATCCGCATCCACGACCGTGATGCGGCGCAACCCGGCGCGGACCTTCATCTGCTTAAGCGCTTTGTGATCCATGAACACCGCCGCGGTCGACAGGGCATCCGCCATCGTGGCTGACGCCGCCTCGACACTCACGGTCGACCAAAGCGGTGTCTGCCCACCGGGGCCCAGGATATGCGCCTTGTCGCCCAGCATCAGCGCGGTCGGGCTGGACGTGGCGATGGCCATGTCGCGAAGCTGACGCGTGCCCAGATGACCGTGGGCGGGGTCCTCAAGCCCCAGCGTAAACGGACCGCCAAGCGCGCCCTGTTCGCCGATATCGACCAGCGCGGTCTCCACCCCGTGCCGCCGCAGCAAAAGCCGCATCACATCTGTGGCGAAGCCCTGCGCGATGCCGTTGAAGGTCAGCGCCTGACCGCTCTGCAATTCGATCATCCGATCCGAATATCGGACGCGCTCCCACCCGACGGTGGCGCGCGCGGCGTCGATATCGCGTCCGCGCGCCATCGCCTCCCACACCGGTTGGATCGTCGGATCGAACAGGCCGTCGCTCATCTGATGCGCGTCATCCGCACGGACCATCAGGCTGCGCATCAGCACTTTCGGGTCGCGCAGCCGCCCCATCATGTTCAGCCGCGCCAGCTCGGATGTCGGGCGGAACAGGCTGAACGCCTCTTCGACATTCACCAAAAGCCGCGGCACATCGGCCAACGCGCGCTGGGTGACCTCGCGCGGCCCGTGCAACGTGACCGAAACATCCGCTCCCAGCGCGCGGCCCGACCAGGTGTCCGCCTGCGCAAGGGCAGGGGTGCAGGCAAAGGCGGCGGCAAGGGTGATGAAGCGACGTCGTTTCATTCGGCAGGCACCGTGTTCGGATGGCCCAGATCGCGGGGCGCCCTGCGGCCCGCACGTTCCTTGAGGATCAGCGGCACGCATTGGTCCGCGTCGTCATGGATCGTGACGCAGTCAAGGCATTGGAAACATTCGGAGTACTGAATTTTCCCGGTTTTTGAGATTGCTCCATACTCACACTTTACCCGGCACAATTGACATGGCGACCCGCATTCAAGGCGTCGCGGAATCCAGTTGCGCAGGCGCAACAGCCCACCGATGGCCATGAGAGCGCCCAACGGGCAGAGGTACCGGCAGAACCCCTTGAACACGACCATGCCCAGCACCAGCCACAGCGCGGCATAGGCGACATAGTACCATTCGCGCACGAAATAGACGGTAATCGCGGTCTTGAACGGTTCGATCTCGGCCGCCTTGTCCATGTAGGACGGGGCAAAGATCGTGACGGCCACCAACCCGGCAAGCGCCACGTATTTCAGCGATTTCAGCCGCGCGTCCCAGCGCGCGCTCGGTTCGATCCTGGGCAGGCGCAGCAGGCGCCCCAAGTGATGCGCGAATTCCTGCAACGCGCCGAACGGGCACAGCCAGCCGCAAAAGAGACCACGCCCCCAAAGCACGAAGCCCAGGATCACCACCGCCCAGATCAGCAACGAAAACGGATCGTAGAGCAGGAACGCAAACGAGCCTCCCGCCATCGCCGTCTGAAGCGCCGCCAGAGGTGTCACGATGGACAACTGCCCCTGTCCCCACCAGCCGATAAAGCCCAGCACCACCGCGAGGACGCCCAACCGCACCGGCGTAAACGCGGCCAGACCCGCCAATCGGCTTTGCGCGCCCAAAAGCACCGCCACCAGCACCGTCAGGAACACCGCCAGCACGATCAGGTCCGTCTGTCGGTTCAGGATCGCCTCTTTCCACGGCGGCAGCTTTTCCACCACCGCCGGGCGGGCAAAGAACCTCTCATCCGTCACATGCGTCGCGGCCAGCTGCACCGATCCGATCTCGGGCTGGAACATCCCGTGTTCGCGCACCGCCTCCACGGTCATGGTCCACTCCCGCGTCGGATCGAAGCCCAGCCGCCGGTCGGTGCGCAGGATCATCGCGACCCCGTCATGCAGCGCGTCCGGCACCGCGTCCGACAGCTCCACGAAAAGATCCGCATCCCGCAGCGCCACCGGAAACCCGTCCTGTTCCGCGCCGATCCAGTCGGGCGAGGTGTTGCGCACGAACTCCTCCGACACCAACCCATGCCGCGCCGTTTCGATCACAAGAATCGGCTCGTCAAAGGTCGAGATCGACATGAACCGGTCCAACTCCTCCAGCGTGTCCGCGTCCAGCAGCACCCGTGCAATCGACTTCGGCCCCACATCCGCGATCCACAGGTCAAGGAACACGCCCTCGGGGTCGTCCAGCGCCTCGGGGTCGTCATCGTCCCACACCGTCCCCTCGAACAGCGCCTGCACCTCGGCATTGCTCGCCACCCGACGCGTCACCAACCCCTGCGTCACCAGATCGTCCCAGGTCAGCACCTCGACATACTCGGGGTCCGGATAGGCCGGCGGCCCCGACGCGATGCCCTGCATCTTCTCGCGCGCCACCTGCAACGCCGCCGCCAGCACCGACTCGTGCGCGATCCGCACCGAGGCCGTGGCCTTCGTCACCCCGTCCAGATAGACCAATCCGCCACCCCCGGACGATCCGCCATAAGGCGTGCCCACCACCAGCGAGTCGCTGATCGAATGGCCGCGATACTGCTCGAAGAACGCGTGGAACGGCGCCTGTCCCAACCCGCTGACAAAGATCGGCTCGTTGTGGTTCAGCAGCTGCACATCCAGGAACCGCCCGTCGAGATCCAAGACAACAAGCACATTGACCGGCGCGCCGGAAAAGCCGGGCAGGGGGGCCATCGGCTCGGTCTGGAACACGTAGCCCGCATGCGCCCCGCCCGAATTCAAGAGCTCGTACACCCCGTTATCCGAGATCAACGTCCCAAGGCTCATCGGCGCATAGATCCGCGCCGCGATCTCCTCTTCGGACAAGACCTCCGCCTGCGCGAACAGCGCACTCAGACACCACAGCAACGCGGCGAATATCGCTCGAAGGCCTCCCATGGGCGCGACCATAAAACCGCGCCCCGCGCCGCTATATTGGACCTTCGTCCAAGAGCCATCCCGCCATGCCGTCCCCTATGCTGCCGCCATGCGCGCACCTGTCCACGTCACCCTGATCTCGCTGGCCCTGCTGGTCCTCGCCTGGACACTGGGGGCCTGGGCGATGCAGGACCCCGACATCCTGCCCACGCCCCTCGCGGTCTGGCAGGTGATCGCGGCGGAATCGGCCAGCGGAGACCTCTGGTACCACATGGCCAACACCCTGCGCCGCGTCGCCCTTGCCTTTGCGCTCGCCATGAGCGTCGGCTGCGCGCTCGGCCTCGCCATGGGCCGGTCCGAGCGACTCAACATGTGGCTCGACCCGTGGGTGACGGTGTTCCTGAACCTGCCCGCGCTGGTGATCATTGTGCTCTGCTACCTCTGGATCGGCCTGAACGAGGTCGCCGCCATCATCGCCGTCGCCCTCAACAAGACCGCCATGGTCACCGTCACGATCCGAGAGGGCGTCCGCACGCTCGACCGCGGCGTCGCCGACATGGCGCAGGTCTACCGGCTGAGCCCCATGACCCGCCTGCGCCACGTCATCTGGCCCCAGCTTGGGCCTTTTGTGGCCACCAGCACCCGCAACGGGCTGGCCGTGATCTGGAAAATCGTGCTGGTGGTCGAGTTCCTCGGCCGCTCCAACGGCGTCGGCTTCCAGATCCATTTGTATTTTCAGCTCTTCGACACCGCCACCGTCATGGCCTACGCGCTGGCCTTCACGGGCGTGATGCTGAGCATCGAGTACGGTCTGGTACAGCGGTGGGAGAGGGGGGCGACTGCGTGGCGTCGGGTATGATATGGGCGGTGCGTTAAATCATGCACCGTACAACCGAATAACACCGTAGGGTGCGTGCTCGCACGCACCAATACCAAATCAAATTTCTCGGAAGAGCGAGTTATCCGAAGTGACGTTCACGGTACTCCTTGCACACACCGTCAATGCCGGGGAACAACGATCCGTATGAAATCCCCATCAATCCAAGTTGCTTTAAGGCCTTCGGTTTGTCGGATGGATCCAAGTCGAAAACACGAAGATATCGCGTTCCTCGTTCATTTTCTCGAAATTTGATGTAAGTTTCAATGTCATCCAAGTTTGTGATTGTTCCGATCGACTGCTGTGGCAGGGCGCGAGGATTGCCGATTGCATAGGGTTCAAGGATAGAGAAGTGAGGGCGGCAGAAGATGATGTTATTGAGTTGGTTGTAGTTGTGCCTCCAGCTTTTTGCGTCGAACATGAAAATCCTTACTGGTCCTCTTTCTCGGCCTTGGTCGCTTAGCGATGAATAAGCAAAAAATGCCGCTATGTATGGTGAGTAGGACCAATCCAGCAGCGGTGTCGGGTAACCATGGTGCTGGAGCAAATGCATGAAAGCGCCGTTGTGCTCAGGAACCTGAGGATCGAAAAGTTGGTTAGTAGCACCAACACTCGCGTGTCGCACCCTCGGAACATCTTCATCCCAATATCGGAAAAGGTCCTTACGACGAGTTCTGTGGAAAGACGTTCGGAGTCGCCAAGGTTTCGATTGCCCACGAAAAATGTAACGGTACGGAGCAAGGGATAGATCACTTACCAAATTTTGAAATTCAGTCCACCCAAGAGTGCCTTCATCAGGCAAGTACTCAGATTTTGAGTTGGCTCGGCTTTTTTGAAGCAAGAGGTTTCCGCTTGTTTCAATGTCCGTTTCCCAAGATCCAACCAGCGATGATGCCTCGACTTTTAGGCGCAGATCCAGTTTTTGGGGAAATTCGCCCTCAACCTCCGTTAACGACATGACCTGTGGATAGCGTGGATTGATGGGCACGGGACGAAGGTTCAAATTCACTGAATTGGCGTTTGGTGTGAAATCAACCTGAGCGGCACAGCTTGGAATGCTGTCATCATTGTCAAACGCGTAGGCTGATCCCAAGAGATGATCGTCTTCGAGGTCCAAATCGAGAAGCGCCAGACCGGAATTTGTTCCACTGTATTGACCGAGCCATTGACCTTCGAACCGCTTAACAAACTCTTTTGACATGAAGAGGCCCTCATATATTGGAACATTTTGAGCAAGCTAATCTACTTGGCACCACATACGGTAGGAGGCGTCGGTGCGTCTATCAACTTGTTTCCTAGGAGTTGGAGTTGCGAAAACTCGAAAACGCCCAATCCTCCGCCCTGTCCACCAGACCGTGCTTCACTGGATTGAGCCAACAATACCGAACATGCGCGGCAAAGTCCGCCTCATCACGAATGTGATGTTCCCAATATCGACGTTGCCATACGCCGCGTTCTTGCCGTTTGACATGACTCCCGCGAACCTGTCCCAGCGGAACCTCGCGCGAGAATCTGGACTTGATGAGCCGCCATCGTGTTGAATAGTCAGTATCGCCTTGGGGCAACCGCCATATACAATGCATGTGATCGGGCAAGACGACCCACGCGCCTATCTCGAAAGGCCTTTCGGCCCTTGTGACGCGAACCGCTTGCCGCAAGAGATCGATCTCTCGAACAAGCAAATCGCTGCGCCGATCAGCCAGAGCAACGGTGAAAAAGATCGGGACGCCGGAAAGTTTGGGGCGACGATAGCTGGACATGCCGCACAGTCGGCGGGATTGGTTAAAATGCCGTGAAAATGGTGCGTGAAATCACGCACCCTACGTCGCTGCACCATCCCCCCATGACCTCCCCCCAAACCCATGCTACACCGCCCTCCAAACCACCACCAAAGGGCACTCCCATGGCCAAGACCCCAACCGGCAAGACCCCAGACGGCAAGAACACCTCCGGGCGCGGGCAGCGTGACCTCAAGGTCAAGGTCAAGTCCGCCCGGGGCCGCAAGCTGTCCTCGACCCGTTGGCTCCAGCGGCAGTTGAACGACCCGTACGTCAAGCGCGCCCATGCCGAAGGCTACCGGGGCCGCGCCGCCTACAAGATTCTCGAGCTTGACGAAAAATACCGCTTCCTCGTCCCCGGCGCCCGCGTTGTCGATCTTGGCTGCGCACCCGGCGGCTGGTGCCAGGTCGCCGTCAAGCGGGTGAACGCCCTGGCCGAGCGACCCGGCAAAAAGGTGGGCACCGTGTTGGGCATCGACCTGCAAGAGGTCGAACCCATCGCAGGCGCCGAGATTTACCAGCTCGATTTTCTGGAGGATGATGCCGACGAAAAGGTAAAGGAATGGTTGGGCGGCCGCGCGGATGTGGTGATGTCGGACATGGCGGCCGCCAGTTCCGGCCACAAACAGACCGACCACCTGCGCATCATCCACCTCTGCGAGACCGCCGCCTATTTCGCCTTCGACGTTCTCGAAGAGGGCGGCACCTTCGTCGCCAAGGTCCTCGCCGGCGGGGCAGAGGGCGAGTTGCAGAAGCTCCTCAAGCAGCGCTTCACCAAGGTCGTGAACGTCAAACCCCCGGCCTCCAGATCCGACAGTTCCGAGAAATTCGTCGTCGCGACCGGCTTCAAGGGCTGACCGTACGGAGCAACCGTACGATTGGGGGTCTACCGTACGGATGACTTGTAAGGTTGGGCCGTACGAAGCGAACGGATCGCTCGTTCCCGCAGCGCCATCGCCACATCCGCCCGCAGCGTGTCCGCCACCTCTCCGGCGTCCTTCAACAACGCCTGCACGTCGCTTTGCCGATGCAATTCGAACAACCGATGCAGGCGCGCAGGCCCCGCCCCAAGATCAGGATAATGTCGCATAAAGCCTCCCCAGGCGGTCTGACACAAAAGCCTTTTATCCCAGTAATACGGCCGTTTTATGCCCGTCAGAGGGCGTTTTCCCCGTGTCCGGAAACGTCGCCAAGGGTCGCAAAAGTCATTGCACTCAAACCGTTTGGCACCCAGTCTGCTGGAAAACGCAGGGGGACAAACATGCCACTCACCATGACCCAGGAGGTCTTCATCACCTGCGCCGTAACCGGCTCGGGCGGAACCCAGGACCGAAGCCCCCACGTCCCCAGATCCCCCAAGGAGATCGCCGACAGCGCCATCGCCACCGCCAAGGCAGGCGCGGCCATCGTGCATTGCCACGTGCGGGACCCGGAGACAGGCGCGCCGTCGCGAAAAATCGAATATTATCGGGAGGTTACGGACAGAATCCGCGACGCCGAAGTGGACGTGGTTCTGAACCTGACCGCAGGCATGGGCGGCGATATCACCTTCGGATCGCCCGAAAAACCGCTGCCCGTGAACCCCGAAGGCACCGATATGGTCGGTGCTCAGGAACGGGTGGCCCACATCGCCGAATGCCTGCCCGAGATCTGCACGCTCGACTGCGGCACGATGAACTTCGCCGAAGCCGATTACGTCATGACCAACACCCCCGGCATGCTCCGCGCCATGGGCCGGATGATGACCGACCTCGGCGTGAAGCCCGAGATCGAGGCTTTCGACACCGGCCACCTCTGGTTCGCCAAGGAGTTGGTGAAAGAGGGCATTCTCGACGATCCCGCTTTGGTGCAGCTCTGCATGGGCGTCCCCTGGGGCGCGCCAAACGATCTCAATACCTTCATGGCCATGGTGAACAACGTGCCCGACCACTGGACCTTCAGCGCGTTCTCACTCGGCCGCAACCAGATGGCCTACGCCGCCGCCGCCGTGCTGGCAGGCGGTCACGTGCGGGTTGGCCTCGAGGACAATCTCTGGCTCGAGAAAGGCGTTCTGGCCACCAACGCGCAGCTGGTCGAACGGGCGGTCGGCATTGTGGAACGCATGGGGGCCAGCGTGATGGGGCCGCAGGCGGTGCGCGACAAGCTTGGCCTGACCAAGCGCGCGCCGAGGGGCTGAGACATGGCGGTGATCCTTTGCTACGGAGACAGCAACACCCACGGCACCAAACCCCTCACGCAATTGGGCGCGTTCGAGCGGCATGATCCCGGCGATCGCTGGCCCGATGTCATGGCGGCGGCGTTGGGGCCGGACCACATTGTCCTTTCGGAAGGCTTGCCGGGACGAACGACCGTTCATGACGATCCGGTCGAAGGCGGGATGCGCAACGGCCTGACCGTGCTGCCCGCGATCCTGCACAGCCACGCGCCGATCGACCTGATGATCCTGATGCTCGGGACCAATGACCTCAAGAACCGGTTTTCGGTGACGGCGTTCGAGATTGCCCGGTCGCTGGAGCGGTTGATCCTTGCCACGCGGGCCGAGGGCGTTGTGCCGGACATCCTGTTGGTCGCACCGGTCCCGGTCCGGGAGGCGGGGGTTCTGGCGGACGTCTTCGCGGGCGCAGAGACGCGTCAGGAAGGGCTGTCAGAGCAAATCGCTGCGGCGGCCGCGCGGCAGGGCTGTGGCTTTGCAAATGCCGGCGCGGTGGTCGAGGTCTCTGACGTGGACGGTGTCCATTGGGAGGCGGCGGCGCATCACGCGTTCGGATCGGTTCTGGCCCGTGCGGTGCAGGAGCGTTTGGCATGACCGGGACTGCGGCGATCGTTGGCGGCGGCGTGATCGGCGGCGGCTGGGCCGCGCGGTTTGCACTTATGGGGTGGGAGGTAAGTGTCTTCGACCCGGACCCCGAGGCCGAACGCAAGATCGGCGAAGTGATGTCCAACGCGGCGCGGGTCCTGCCGATGCTTTACGAGGCCCCGATGCACGCGCGCGGCGCGATCACCCTCGTCGGATCGTTGGACGAGGCCGTGACCGGGGCAGACTGGGTGCAGGAAAGCGTGCCGGAACGGCTCGACGTCAAGCACAAGGTGATCGCGCAAATCCAGGCGGCCTGTCCCGAACGCGCGGTGTTGGCTTCGTCCACCTCGGGGTTCAAGCCGTCCGAATTGCAGCAGGGCGCCGCGCGCCCCGGCCAGATCGTCGTCGCGCATCCGTTCAACCCGGTTTACCTTCTTCCCTTGGTAGAACTGGTGCCAAGTGCCGCGACAGACGACTCAATTATCACGCGCGCCAAGGAGATCCTGACCGCCATCGGCATGTACCCCCTGCATGTCCGCGCCGAGATCGACGCCCATATCGCCGACCGCTTCCTTGAGGCCGTCTGGCGCGAGGCGCTCTGGCTGGTCAAGGATGGCATCGCCACCACCGAGGAGATCGACAATGCCATCCGCTATGGCTTTGGCCTGCGCTGGGCGCAGATGGGCCTCTTCGAGACCTATCGCGTGGCGGGCGGTGAAGCTGGGATGCGGCATTTCATGGCGCAGTTCGGGCCGTGCCTGCAATGGCCATGGACCAAGTTGACCGATGTGCCGGAGTTCACGGATGAGTTGGTGGACCTGATCGCGGGCCAGTCCGACGCGCAGTCCGGCCATATGGGCATCCGCGATCTGGAACGGCTGCGCGACGACAACCTTGTCGCCATCCTGCGCGCGCTGAAACAACAGGGCGCGGCGGCGGGCAAGCTGATCCTCGACCATGACTCCAGCTTGCGTGGGCCGTTGGGGGACGGGGTGCCCTTGGTGACGGTGCGGCGTGTGGTGCCGGTGGATTGGACCGATGTGAACAGACACATGAACGAAGGCCGCTACGGGCAGCTTTTCTCGGACGCGTCCGAAGAACTGATGACCCATGTCGGGGCCGACCGGGACTATATCGCGGCGGGCAACAGCTATTTCACCGCAGAGACATCGGTGAAGTACCTCAACGAAACACACGCGGGGGAGGACATCTACGTAACCACGCGTGTGACGCTTGGCGAGGGCAAGAAGCTGCGGCTTTGGCACGAGATGCATCGCGCGTCGGACGACGCGCTGTTGGCAACCTGCGACCAGTTCCTGCTGCATGTGTCGCTGGAGACGCGTCGGTCCTGTCCGCCGTTGCCACAGGTCGCAGAAGTGGTGGAAAAGCTTGCGGCGGTCCATGCGGAGGGCACGCGATGAATTTCGGATTGAATGATGAGCAGGAGATGATCGTCTCGACTGTGCGCAACTTCGTCGAACGCGAGATCTATCCCCACGAGATACAGGTGGAACGCACCGGCGAGGTGCCGCACGAAGTGGCGCAGGAAATCAAGCGCAAGGTGATCGACCTGGGCTTCTATGCCTGTAATTTCCCCGAAGAGGTCGGCGGTGCGGGGCTAAGCCATCTCGATTTCGCGCTGGTCGAACGGGAGTTGGGGCGCGGGTCAATGGCGCTCACGCATTTCTTCGGACGGCCGCAGTACATCCTGATGGCCTGCGAAGGCGATCAACGCGACCGTTACCTGCTGCCCGCCGTGCGCGGAGAGCGGATGGATGCGCTGGCCATGACCGAACCCGAGGCCGGATCGGACGTGCGTGGCATGTCCTGCACCGCGCGTCGCGAAGGCGGCGATTGGGTGGTGAACGGCACCAAGCATTTCATCTCGGGTGCCGATCACGCGGATTTCTTCATCGTCTTCGTGGCGACAGGCGTCGATGAGACCCCGAAAGGGCCGAAGAAGCGCATCACCTGTTTTCTGGTGGATCGCGGGCATCCGGGCTTCATCGTGCGCGACGGATACAGGTCGGTGAGCCACCGCGGCTACAAGAACTGCATCCTGGAATTCGACGACTGCCTCTTGCCTGACGCGCAGGTGCTGGGCGCAGTCGATGGTGGCTTCGAGGTGATGAACACATGGCTCTACGCCACGAGGATCACTGTCGCGACCATGAGCGTCGGTCGAGCGCGGCGGGTGTTCGATCACGCGTTGACCTACGCCGCCGAGCGCAAGCAATTCGGCCAGCAGATCGGCAAGTTTCAGGGCGTGAGCTTCCAGATCGCCGACATGATCACCGAAATCGACGCGGCGGATTGGCTGACCCTGTCAGCCGCGTGGCGGCTGGATCAGGGCCTGCCCGCAAACCGCGAGATTGCCAGCGCCAAGCTTTACGCGACCGAGATGCTGGCGCGGGTCTGCGATGCGACGCTGCAAATCCACGGTGGGATGGGGCTGATGGACGATTATCCCATCGAACGCTTCTGGCGTGATGCGCGGGTGGAACGGATCTGGGACGGCACATCCGAGATCCAGCGCCATATCATCAGCCGCGATCTGCTGCGTCCATTAGGGGCCTGACCTGTGCTTCTTCGGGCTTCAAATACCTTGTTGCGCCGATGGGCGTCCCGCGCAATGATCAGGATGCCGCGTTCGGGCCGAGCCGGGCATTTTTCGTTGGCGGAAAATCAACGATGCGTCGACGCATCGTGACGCGCAACCTGGCACGGTTGTTCACCCCGGGCTCCATCGCGGTGATCGGTGGCGGGGCATGGTGCCGGTCAGTCATGGTATCGCTCTCGAAAATCGGCTTTGACGGCCCGGTCTGGCATGTCCATCCGACAGCCAATCACGCCATACGCTCGATCTCGGACCTGCCGGATGCGCCCGATGCCTGCTTTATCGGCGTCAACCGCGCTTCGACCATCGACGCCCTGCGCGCATTGAACGCCAAGGGCGCGGGCGGTGCGGTCTGCTTCGCCAGCGGCTTTGCCGAAACCGGGGACGGGGCAGACCTCAATGCGGCATTGCTGGCGGCGGCGGGCGACATGGCGATTGTTGGCCCGAATTGCTATGGCTTCGTGAACGCATTGGACCGCGTGGCGCTGTGGCCGGATGTGCATGGGTTGATCCCGGTCGAACGTGGCGTGGCGATCCTGACGCAAAGCTCCAACATCGCGCTGAACCTGTCGATGCAGACGCGCGGCCTGCCCATCGCGTTTTTGGGAACGGCGGGCAATCAGGCCCAGATCGGGTTGACCGAGATTGCCCGCCACCTTCTGGGCGATCCGCGCATCACGGCGCTGGGGCTGCATATCGAAGGGGTGGGGGACCTCCATGCGTTTCGGGCTCTCATGCAGGAGGCGCATCGTCTCGGCAAGCCGGTGATCGCATTGAAGTCCGGACGATCCGAGGCGGCGCAAGTCGCGGCGATCTCTCATACCGCGTCACTCGCCGGGTCCGATGCCGGCGCAAGCGCGCTTTTCGACAGGTTGGGTGTGCTCAGGGTCAGGTCGCTTGATGCCTTGATCGAAGCGCTGAAGCACGCGCATCTTTTTGGGTCAGTCGAGCCGGGTCCGATCGCATCGCTATCTTGCTCGGGTGGAGAGGCCAGCCTGATGGCTGACGGCGGCGAGGTGAGGGGTTTGACCTTTGCTCCGTTGACCGAGAAACAGGACAGCGCCTTGGCCAAGGTGCTTGGGCCGATGGTCGCCCGGTCCAATCCGCTCGACTACCACACTTTCATTTGGAACGACGCTGACCGCATGGCCCAGGTCTATGCGATCATGGCGGACGGAGCCGCTGCGCTGACGGTGGTCGTGGTGGACATGCCCAGAGCGGATCGCTGCGACACGGATGCCTGGGACTGCGTCGAGATCGCGGCGCGCTGCGCGCGAGAGCGCATCGGCAAGCCCATCGCGCTGCTGTCGTCGTTGGCGGAAACCTTGCCGGAAGAGATGACGACACGGCTCATGTCTGACGGGATTCTGCCCGTGAACGGGATGGAGGCGGGATTGGACGCGCTTGCGACGATTTACGGTCGCGCCACTACACATGATGCGGACCGCCGCTTGGTCTTACCGCGCATCGTCGGCGACGTCCGGTTCCGCGATGAAGCAGACGCCAAAACTGAGCTGGCCGCATTCGGGCTGGATGTCCCGCGCCATGCGCTTGCAGCCTCACCGGATGACGCAGGGCGCCAGGCGATCCCTCTGCTGCCGGTCGTTCTGAAAGCGCGCGGGCTGGCGCATAAGTCCGAGAGCGGTGGCGTCATTCTCGACTTGCGCAGCGAACATGATGTGGTCACAGCCGCGAAAACGCTTGGCTGCGACCAGTTCTATCTGGAAGAAATGGTGACGGACGGGATCGTCGAGCTGCTGGTCGGGGTTCTTGCCGACCCGGCGCATGGCTACGTCCTGACCCTTGGGGCCGGGGGAGTGCTGACCGAGCTGTGGCAGGACACCCAGCATCTTCTGCTGCCCGCAACCGCCGAAGAGATCGACGCCGCTATGAATTGTCTACGCACCGCGCCGCTCCTCCGGGGCTATCGCGGCAAGGACGCGGTTCCGCGCGAGACGGTGATTGCAGCGATCCTGAAGGTGCAGGACTACGTGATTGCGAAGGGCGGGCGCATCGTCGAAGTTGAAATCAATCCGTTGATTGTGACACCCACGCGTGCGGTCGTCGCGGACGCCTTTATTCGGGAGGGAGCCTGATGGACTCACCACTGCATGTCGAAACCCAAGGCCATGTCTTGGTGGTGACGCTGAACCGACCGAAGGCCAACGCCATCGACCTTCTCACAAGCCGCGCGATGGGCGAGGTGTTCGCGGCGTTCCGCGATGACGAGACTCTGCGTGTCGCGATCATAACGGGGGCAGGGGACAAGTTCTTCTGCCCGGGCTGGGATCTCAAGGCTGCGGCCGACGGTGACGCGGTCGATGGCGATTATGGAGTCGGTGGCTTTGGCGGTTTGCAGCAATTGCCGAACCTCAACAAACCGGTGATCGCGGCGGTGAATGGCATTTGTTGCGGCGGGGGGCTCGAACTCGCGTTGAGCGCAGACATTATCCTCGCGGCTGATCACGCTACCTTCGCGCTTCCCGAAATCCGGTCCGGCACGGTCGCCGACGCGGCGAGCGTCAAGCTGCCGAAACGCATTCCCTACCACATCGCGATGGAGATGCTTCTGACGGGGCGATGGCTCGACGCGGAAGAAGCCGCGCGCTGGGGCTTCGTGAATCATGTCTATCCCGCAGGCGATCTGGCATCCGAAGCGATGAAACTTGCAGAGACCCTCGCGTCAGGTCCGCCGCTTGTCTACGCGGCCATCAAGGAAATCTTGCGAGAGGCGGAGGACACGGCCTTTCAGGAGATGATGACCCGTATCACAACCCGTCAGCTGAAGACTGTCGATGTGCTCTACGACTCGGAAGACCAGATCGAAGGCGCAAAAGCCTTCGCCGAAAAACGCGATCCGGTGTGGAAGGGGCGGTGACTCGCGTTGAGTCTCGCGGTTTACCCAGGGGCATATGTGGGTAAGCTTGTGGATAAGCGGCTAGGAGCGTCACAGGACATAGATGGGCGGAGGGCAGGGCGCGGGGAATTCGAGAAAATACTCTGGAAAAATGTTTTTGAACAATGGGTTACAAGAAAATTCCAGATTTCTGCGATTTTCCTGAAATTTCTGCTTGCGGTCCTGCGGCCCCGACTCTAAATACCCCTTCACCGGCGGCGCTGAGGCGACACGGCGGGACATCAGACGGTGCGCGTGACGCAGACGAGGTGGAT
>NZ_CANKYW010000002.1 GCF_947488135.1 uncultured Marivita sp.
GTTGATAAAGTCGGACATAAGGTCGGACTTACCATCGGATCGATCCCGAAATCAGACGGCCGCCGCCGGAGGCTTACGCTTGAGGACACCTCCAGTTGCTTTAACCTGCGCGCATGTTCGATCGCCTCCGACACAAAGGATTTGACGTCGAAACCCGCAACCATGCGGGCGCGATCCTGTCCGTGGATTTCCCAAAAATATCGGGCGAACTGGAAACGGCTCTGATGGAGCTTTCCATTCCGGCGGAAGAACTCATCGGTTCCGGCGGAGGTGAGGCGCTTTCAACGCAACGACTGCGCAAGCGGTTGTACGAAGCGGGGTGGCCTAAGCACAATTTCGATTTTCGACTGATTGTGGACGGACGCGAAACCGTGTCCAACAGCCACGAGATCGATCACGTGCGCAGCACCGATCTTGGCAAGGTCGCGCTCGAGATCGAGTGGAACAACAAAGACCCGTTCTTCGACCGGGACCTAGAGAATTTTCAGCGCTTGCATGCGCAATCGGCCATTTCCGTCGGCATCCTGATCACACGAGGGGCCAGCCTTCAGGACGACATGCGCGGGATCATTCAGCGATGCATCGAAAAACATGGGTTCCTCGATGAATCCGATATGGTCTCGGCCTTTGGCATGAAAGACCGGACGAAACGGCAACGCGATGCCGTCCAAAGGCTTATTGATCAGCAAACCCCGTTCGCCGAGGCGTTCGCCAAGCATTTCGTCAGCGACAAGTTCGGCGCTGCGACGACCCATTGGCAGAAATTGAAAGACAGGATCGACCGCGGCGTCGGGAATCCCTGCCCGCTTCTGCTCATAGGGCTGCCTGCGTCGATCATCAGCGAATAATCGCGGGTCGGCGTCGGTGATGCGTCAACGCATCACCGCGTTTCGATCAATCGAAACGCTTACTCTGCCGCGACGCCGGAATTGTGCTTATAGGTCTTCCAGGTCGGTTTGTAATCGTCGCTGGCCTGATTGCCCCAGACCGTCCATCCGTCACGAACACCGCGACCGAACAGTTCCAGATATGGTCCCCAGGAACAGCTTTCGATGATCTTGTACTGCTCGTCGGGCTTGCGGCTGTGCTCACGCTTGCGCGTCTTGAGCACGTCGCCATCGGGTTCTTCGGCTTCGATGTAGTTCACTTGGGACCGGCCCGGACCAAGCGTGCGGACATCCTTGCCACGGACACCGAACAGCAGAATCTCGGTCACGTTGCGAAAGTAGAAGCCGACGCCCCGCCCATCCGGTCCGCCATCCTTGCGCACTTTTTCCCAGATGATGTTCGACTTGTATTCAAAGCCCCAGGCGTTCAGCACCTGAAGCCCATCAGGCAAAAGTGCGTTTGGCACCCAGAGATAGCAATGCGCGCGATCTTCGAGATGCTCGGCGACAGGCAGGGCGCAGATTTCGTCCAGTTCCATTGTGGGATAGCGCGCCAGTCGTTTATGCTCTGGCGCCACCTTCCCGGTGCGGTTTTGAAACCGCCAAGGCGGGTCTGCCATGACGGTGGCAAAACGGTCGTCGCCCAGGAAATTGCGCAGATCGTCCGCTGCTGTCATGACTCACCTCTAGTTGTGGGTTCGTTCCTGTCTAAAACAATATTTGGTATCGGGCAAACAAAGAAGACAATCTGTCCACACCGTTCTTGCATGCGGATCCTTAACGCTTTCCAAAGACGCTGAATGTGTCGGTATTTGCCAGACAAAACGCAAAAAAGGCGGGAGAACCTCCCGCCTTTTCCTTGCTCAGTCAGACTGGGCCCTTAGTGAACCACGGCATCGTCCGGGCGCGGCCGGTTTGACGCGGCAACGCGATCACCGATGATAAGCCCATCCGCACCGGCCGTGACCGGCACGAGATCACCGTCCGCGATATCCCCGGCCAGCAACATCTCGGCCAGCGGATCCTGAAGCGCGCGCTGGATGACCCGCTTCAGCGGCCGTGCACCAAAGACCGGATCATAGCCTTCCTCCGCCAGCCACTTGCGTGCGGCATCGTCCAGTTGAAGGTCGATCTTGCGCGCTGCAAGCCGCTTGAGCAGGCGAGACATCTGGATGTCCACGATCCCATGCATATCCTCGCGCTTGAGGCGGTCGAAGATCACGGTTTCGTCCAGACGGTTCAGGAACTCGGGTCGGAAATGCGCCCGCACCGCGTCCATCACGTCCCGTTTGGCCTGGCTCGGGTCCGCGCCATCTGGAAGCTGGGACAGCGCCTGCGACCCGAGGTTCGAAGTCAACACGATCAGCGTCTGCTTGAAGTCCACGGTGCGGCCCTGACCATCGGTCAGCACGCCGTCGTCGAGCACCTGCAACAGCACGTTGAACACGTCAGGGTGCGCCTTTTCGACCTCATCGAACAGCACAACCTGATACGGACGCCGCCGCACAGCTTCGGTCAGCACACCGCCTTCATCGTAGCCGACATAGCCCGGAGGCGCACCGATCAGGCGGGATACGGCGTGTTTCTCCATGAACTCCGACATATCAATGCGGACCATCGCGTTGTCATCGTCGAACAGGAATTCCGCCACCGCCTTGGTCAACTCGGTTTTACCCACACCGGTCGGTCCGAGGAACAGGAAGCTGCCCAAAGGACGGTTCTCGTCGTTCAGACCAGCGCGCGCCCGGCGCACGGCGTTGGCAATGGCTTTGACCGCTTGATCCTGGCCAATGACCCGCTTGTGCAGCCCTTCTTCCATGCGCAAAAGCTTGTCGCGCTCGCCTTCCAGCATCTTGGATGTCGGGATACCCGTCCAACGCTCGACCACGGACGCGATCTGTTCGGGGCGTACGGCCTCTTCGACCATGACGCCGTCTTCTTCTTGCGCCTCGGCTTCGGACAATTGCTTTTCAAGCTGCGGAATCACGCCGTAGGACAGCTCACCAGCCTTTGCCAGATTGCCCTCGCGCTTGGCGATCTCCAATTCGGCACGGGCCTTGTCCAGCTGCTCTTTCAACTCGCGGGCCGAGGCCAGCCTGTCGCGTTCCGCCTGCCATTTGGCGGTCATTTCGGCCGATTGCTGTTGAAGCTCGGACAGATCCTTTTCCAGCTTTGCGAGCCGGTCCTTGGATGCCTGATCGTCTTCTAAACGCAGGGCTTCCGCTTCGATCTGCTTTTGCAGGATGTCACGATCGAGGTTGTCGAGCTCTTCCGGCTTGCTGTCCACTTCCATCCGCAGACGAGCGGCTGCCTCGTCCATCAGGTCTATGGCCTTATCGGGCAGGAACCGGTCCGTGATGTAGCGATGCGACAGCGTCGCCGCGGCGACCAGGGCAGAGTCCGAAATCCGCACGCCGTGGTGCAGTTCGTACTTTTCCTTGATGCCCCGCAAGATCGAAATCGTATCCTCGACCGTCGGTTCCTGCACCATCACGGGCTGGAAGCGTCGGGCCAGAGCCGCGTCTTTCTCAACGTGCTTGCGGTACTCATCAAGCGTGGTCGCACCCACGCAGTGCAATTCACCGCGCGCCAAGGCTGGTTTCAGAAGGTTTGATGCATCCATCGCGCCATCGGCTTTGCCGGCGCCGACAAGCGTGTGCATCTCGTCGATGAACAGAATGATCTCGCCCGTCGCTGCCGTGACTTCCGACAGAATGCCTTTGAGACGCTCCTCGAACTCACCACGATATTTCGCGCCAGCGATCAGAGCGCCCATGTCGAGCGCCAGTAACCGTTTGTTGCGCAGGGATTCAGGCACGTCGCCGTTCACGATGCGCAATGCCAAGCCTTCGGCAATGGCCGTCTTACCGACACCCGGCTCACCGATCAGAACAGGGTTGTTCTTGGTCCGACGGCTCAACACCTGCATCGCCCGACGAATTTCATCATCGCGGCCAATGATCGGGTCGATCTTGCCTTCGCGCGCGCGCTCCGTCAGGTCAAGCGTGTACTTTTTCAGCGCCTCGTACTGATCTTCGGCGCTTGCGCTGTCGGCGGTGCGACCCTTGCGGATGTCATTGATAGCGGAATTCAGCGCTTGAGCGTTCACGGCACCGGCTTCCAGCGCCTCTTTGGCGGGGCTTTTGACCATCGCCAAGGCCATGAGAATACGCTCCACCGGGACAAAGCTGTCACCGGCTTTCTTCGCGATCTTCTCCGCTTCGTCGAGGACCTTGCCCGTCACGGAATCAAGGTAAACCTGACCGGCATCCCCGGAAACCTTGGGAATTTTCCCCAACTTGCCATCCAAAGCCTGAACGACGCGCTGCGGCGATCCGCCAGCGCTCGAAATGAGATTGGAAGCCAATCCCTGTTCATCGTCCATCAATGCTTTGAGGATGTGTTCGGGTGCGAGCCGTTGGTGGCTTTCCCGCATCGCGATGGTCTGGGCCGCTTGAATGAAACCGCGCGACCGCTCCGTGAACTTCTCTAAGTTCATGGTATTCTCCTTCTGTTAAGCACCCCCTCATCCAGAAACGCCCGCCTGCGGCACGTCTCATCTTTGGGGCCTTCGTAAAGGAAATGGGGGCCGGCAAGCCCCCATTCAAGAGGTTGTGATCGCTTAGTCCTGCACCTCTTCCAGGATCGTTTCATTGTCCTCGTATTCCGGCCCGGACGGCGACGGCACTCCTGCACTGTCCGTGTCGGGATCGACCACTTCCTCCAACTCGGTCTCAGGCGCTTCGCCCGTGTCGAGAGGGCTGGTGTCGATCTGCTGGGACTCGGGCGCGACCGGACCGCCAGTCGGACGACCGATCAAAACAAGAATGGCAACGATGGCGACGAAGCCAAGCGGGATCAGAACATAAATCAATCGTTTCATTACGATCCCTCCGGTGCCTGCACTGTTCCGGTTTCATCGCTGACCGTGCCTTCTTCACGCGTGATCACATCCGACGGGGACAAAGTGCGGCTGCCTTCGTCCGCAACTGTGTTTTCATATCCCGGCTCATTGATGCCGGTCAGATCCGTCGCATCCGTGCTGCCTGTGATTACATCATCCGCGCTGCGTTCGACGGGGAATCCATCCTCCAGTACCGCAGCTTCTCCATCGGGATTGCTGCCTGCGCCGGTCGGGTTCTGCGAAAGATCATCCAGATAGGGGTTTGTCTGCGAAAAGGCCGTTGGTCCAATTTGCCAGATGGCGAGGCCAATCAGCGCGACAACAGCAACGATGATCGCGATCGGACGAAAGGCGGTCGAGGTTTTTTTCGGGTCTTGGTGCGTACTCATGAATATCTCCTTGTTCACGAGAAGAACGCCTGCCCCCGGGGGATGTTCCTTGACGCGAGGTCGCATCTGGCTAAGACGGGGCAACCGCTCAGGAAGGATTACCCGATGTCCGATGACCGTCTGATTGTTGCTCTGGATGTACCGAATGCGCTGGCCGGTCTGGAGCTGGCCGAGAAACTCGGTGATGCGGTGTCCTTCTACAAGATCGGCCTCGGAATGCTCACGGGTGGCGGGCTGGCGCTTGCGAACGAACTCAAGCAAGAACATGGGAAGCGCATTTTCCTCGACATGAAGCTCTTCGACATCGGTGCGACCGTCGAAGCGGCGGTGCGGGGCCTTGCGCAATTCGACCTCGATTTCCTGACCGTCCACGGTGATCCGCATGTGGTTCGTGCCGCCAAGGAGGGCGCGGCCGGGTCCGACCTCAAAATCCTCGCGGTGACGATCCTCACCTCTTTGGAGCGCAGCGATCTTGATGACAGCCTGATCCGCGACGGCGACATTCCCGATCTGGTTGCCGAACGTGCAAGCCGCGCCTTCGAGGCCGGGGCCGATGGCGTCATCTCGTCCCCGAACGAGGCGGCACTGATCCGGACCCTGCCTGAATCCGCGAACCGCCTGATCATTACGCCCGGAGTACGCCCTGCCGGTGCTGATCTTGGCGACCAGAAACGCGTCGCGACACCGGCACATGCCATCAAGAGCGGGGTCGATCATATCGTGGTCGGTCGCCCGGTCTGGAAATCCGACGACCCACGCGCCGCGGCGCAAGCGATCGTGGCGGAAATGCAATCGCCCCAGGCGCTGCGACCCAATCACTGATTCAAGTATCGGCGCACCATATCCGCGAAATGCGGGATCGCCTCTGGACGTGCGACGTAGGCTTCGGCGTGCATCAGCATCCAACCCTGCCCCTCGTCCCCGAAGACAATCCGCGTTTCCGCGTCTTCGGGAAGATGAGCCGCGAAGAACACGCCGCGTTTGAACTGCTTTCGCCAGATCAGATCCTCGACCGCCAAAACCAACCCAATCTCTTCACAAGCCTCACGCAGCACACACGCCTCGGCGGTTTCGGTTCCGTCCCTGCCACCACCCGGCAGATCAAGCCGACCGGGCCACGGAATATCCGGCCGGTCATCGCGGCGCAGCACGACGATGCGATCACCTATGAAAAGGCGATTGTATACTTGACAAACCCAAGGCAGATGCGTAGTTTAATCTCAACAAGTTAGAGGTTAATCCAATGTCCGTTCTGTCAAAAGCCTACATGCACGACGAAGCCGCAGCGTTTGCGCACGTTGAAAGCATTATCTGGGCCAACGGAACGGTTTGCCCGCACTGTGGTGTTGTGGATCGCGCCTACAAGCTGGAAGGCGTCCGCACCAAGCCGAGCAAGAAGAACCCGGAAGGCAAAGAGCGTCACGGCCTCTGGAAGTGCCGCGAGTGCCGCAAGCAGTTCACCGTGCGCAAGGGTACGATCTTCGAGGAAAGCCACATCGAAATGCACAAGTGGCTGCAAGCTATTCACCTGATGGTGTCCAGCAAGAAGGGCATTAGCAGCCATCAGCTTCACCGCGTTCTCGAAATCACCTACAAATCCGCGTGGTTCCTGACGCACCGCATTCGTGAGTGCATGCGTGACGGTGCGCTGGCCCCGTTTGGCGGCAATGGTGGCACTGTGGAAGTTGACGAAACCTTCATCGGCACAAAGCACAAGAAAAGCAAAACCGCTCGTGGCTTCGCCCACAAGAACGCCATGCTGACCCTTGTGGATCGTGATACCAAGCGCGCCAAGTCCATCGTTGTTGACGACATCAAGAAAGATACTCTGGTGCCGATCCTGCGCGAGAACATCGCCAAAGAAGCGGTGATCTACACCGACGAAGCCAAGCAATACACGAAGCTGGCTGACGATTTTGCAGGCCACGACTTCACCACGCACAGCAAGGGCGAGTATGTGAAGCGCGAGAAGCCGCAGGTCCACACGAACACCGTCGAAGGCTTCTACAGCATCTTTAAGCGCGGCATGAAGGGCGTGTACCAGCACTGTGGCAAACAGCACCTTCACCGCTATGCGGCAGAGTTCGACTTCCGTTACAACAATCGGACTGCGAACGGTGTGGATGATGCGGAGCGTGGTCAGATTGCGCTGCGCGGTGTGGTTGGAAAGCGGCTGACCTACGCTCAATAGATCGGCAATGATTCAATCATTTGCGACCGCGTCAGCAAACGCTTCACCGCAAGCAAGAAGTGACTACATTGATTTCTGTGGTGGCACAAATCCTTGCACGGGACGGTTCGCCGGTTGCGTCTATCACGAAAAGAGGGAGCGGCAGAGCCACTCCCTCCTCAATAGAATGCAAGTCAGAGTTCGATCCGAAACGCTTTCTTGCCGTACCATTTGGCCCAGATACGGCGACCATCTTTGGTCGTGATGTAGGGCCTGTAGACGACCTTTTTGTCGTCAGTCGAGTTGTCCATGGGAAATCCTTTCCTTTTGGACGTGAGCCACTCCCTCAGATTGCTTTCCACGGCTAACCTCTGAGGGGGTGGGTCTTCGCAGCAAAAGATCAGTACGACCTATCGCCCGAAGTTCGTAGCGGGGTAATCCCCGGCATCTCTGTGAATTTTTTCAAGCGATAGGCGCTGCCATCGTAGGTAACAACATCATCAGTCTTGAGGCGGGACAGCAGGCTAGATACAGACCCGCGCTCAAGATCAATTCCCTTATCCTTTGCTAGATCTACAGCGGTAGCCGCATTGAGGCCGCTTCTGCCAACCTCCTCCAGAAGGTCAAGAACTGTGGTTTTGACGCTACCCTTAACCGCTCGTGTCTGTTTAGGAGTAGGGGTTTCGTCTAGCATTTCGAGGAGCAAGGACTCCTGGGCTTGAAGTTTCTCAATTTCGCGTCTGATCCTCTCAAGCCGCGAACGAATATCGTTCATAGTTGGCGCTCTTGGCATAGCGACCTCCGTTTTGTGGTGACCCCGGTGGGACTCGAACCCACACACCTTGCACGGTTTCCGTTTTAAAGACGGTTGCGTCTACCATTCCGCCACGGGGCCTATGTTGTGCGAGACTATCCCGCTTGCGCAATATCCTGTGGTATCAGCAGGCTAAGAGTCAACGGCAATTTGCGTTAACAGGGCCAAATTTCTTTAAGCAACTGATATTTAACGAATTGCTATCTGCGTTAAAAACACAAGCAAACACTATTGCGGGAGTGGTATGAGCATATCCGAATCATTATTGTCTCCATATGAGCAAACAAAAATCCCAACTCGACAAGTTCAAAGAAGCCGCCCGACAGCTAGAGACGGACGACGACGAAGAGCGGTTTGAGGAGCGTCTCAAGAAGATCGTAAAGCAGAAGCCGGACGAAAAGGAGGCTGACGATTGAGGTATTGAGTTACCCCAAAATTTGGGGTATCATTTTACCTATGAAAGATTTTCGCATCAAAGTCGCCATGTGGTTCGCCTACCGAGTTTGCCGCGTTCCGGTGCAGGTTGAGCAACGCTTTATGTGGGGCCGAAACTCTTGAGGGTGTGGGCATAGGTGGTAAACACAATTGCTTTGTCCTTACGGTAGTCGAGAACGCCGTAAAGGGCTCTATGAACCGCTTCCGTGTCGTCGGTGTCTAAAAACAGGCATGATGTGCTTTTGTCTTCGACAATACCAAAGTCCGCCATCCTATCATGCAGCTTTCGGTAACGACTGCTGTAGTCGTCATCATATTTGATGTTGAAGGTAACGCCGATCATACTCGAATCTCCTTAAAGCTGAGTCCGAGCATGTCGCTACGTTACGGGTTTGTCAAATATACAATCGCATATGAAAAGGATGAGTTTGGCCCCGCCGAAGTCCTGCACGTTCTCGCTCTTTTGTCCGATCCTTGCCGGGTGTATCCTGCCGTCGCCCGAACGGATACCCAACCCATGCCTGCCCTCTGCCGCGATTGCCTGACCGAATTCGACACCGGTGCGCGTTGCCCTGCGTGCCGGTCGCCGCGCGTTCTGTCCCATCCCGAGCTTTACGATCTCAGCATCGCGCATATGGACTGCGACGCATTCTACGCGTCGGTCGAGAAGCGCGACAATCCCGATCTGGCCGACAAACCCGTCATCATCGGAGGCGGGAGACGCGGTGTGGTGTCCACCGCCTGCTACGTCGCCCGTATAAAGGGGGTGCGCTCGGCGATGCCGATGTTTCAGGCGCTCAAGCTTTGCCCGGACGCGATCATCGTGAAGCCGCGCATGGACGCCTATGTCGAAGCGTCCCGCGCCATCCGACAGTTGATGGAGGAACTGACCCCCTCCATCGAACCGCTGTCGCTCGACGAGGCATTCATAGACCTCACCGGAACGACCCGTTTGCACGGCCATCCCCCTGCCGTGATGCTCGCGCGGTTGGTCAAACGGATGCGCGACGAACTGCGGCTGACCGGTTCAATCGGTCTCAGCCACAACAAGTTTCTGGCGAAGATCGCCTCGGACCTCGACAAACCGCGCGGGTTCTCGGTCATCGGCAAGGCCGAAACCCAAGCTTTCCTGCGTCCCAAATCCGTGCGCATGATCTGGGGCGTCGGCACCGCAACGCAAGACGCTTTGGAGCGCGCGGGCATTCGGACGTTTGACGACCTGCTGCGCTGGGAGCTCGACGATCTCACTCATCGCTTCGGCAGCATGGGGCACCGGCTTTGGCATCTGGCGCGGGGCCAGGATCAACGGCGCGTGTCAGCCCACAGCCCGATGAAGTCCATCTCCAACGAAACGACGTTTCATGAGGATACGAACGACCCGGAATTGTTGGACGGCCATCTCTGGCGCATGTGTGAAAAAGTGTCCGATCGCGCCAAGGCCAAAGGTCTCGCGGGCCGTGTGGTGACGCTGAAGCTGAAAAAGTCGAATTTCACGTTGGTGACCAAACGGATGTCTCTCAGCGACCCGACACAAATCGCCGACCGCATCTATCGCACCGCCCGCGCCCTCTTCGATCAGGTTGGCGATCAGGGGCCTTACCGGCTGCTTGGTGCCGGGATCAGCGATCTCAGCACCGCCGAGGGGGCCGATGTGTCGGGAGATTTGCTGGATCCCCAAGGCATCAAACGCGCCCAAGCCGAACGCGCCACCGATGCGATCCGCGAAAAATTCGGGCCGGACGCGATTCTCAAGGGTCGCGCTTTGCGCTAGCGCCCCATCACATCATCCTCGGCATCGGACGCTGAAATACCCAGTGCCTCCAATCCCGCTTCCAGGTGATCGGCCAGATGCGGTGTTCCGAGAAGATAATCAGCCGTTGGCGTCGTCGCCTCGTTCATCGCGGTCTCGAACGCTTCGTTCCATTCATCCGCGTCGAACGCGCCACGTCCGATCCACATGACGGTGACAAGCTCCGCTTTTTCCTCGTCGTTCATGCGGTCGATAAAGCCCCGCATTTCGCCTTCGGCCCGGTTCAGTTCCCGCGCCATCACGATCACAGCGGCGACCTTGTTTGCACTGATATGTTCCATGACGATTCTCCCGTGTTGTTGGGTGAAACATGAGCCAAGAAGCCATCTTTGACTTTGATCTTACGCAAACAGCCGATAGTAGAGCCAATCCGGCATGAACTGGCTGCCGCGAAATACCCAGGAAAAAACCGTCGGGAAACTGCGCTTGAAGGCATCGGTGTTCATGTGCTCGAAAAACTCGCGCGCGGCAGCGTCGGGCTCCATGATGAACGGCATGTTGAAATCGTTTTTGTCGGTGAGCCGAGTCTTGACGAACCCCGGATTCACCAACTGGACGCGCACATTGGTTTTGTGAAGATCCGCGTAAAGCGACTCCGCCAGTGTCATGACGCCGGCCTTGGACGCGGTGTAGGCAGCGGCACCCGGCAAACCACGAAAACCAGAGAGCGATCCGGTCAGCACAATGTGCCCGGCGTCACGCTCGACGAATTTCGGAACAACGGCCCCCATCAGCCGCATCGCACCGGTAAAGTTGATATCCGCCATCGCATTCGCTTGGTCCGCATCCCACTTTTTGGCGCCGAAAGGCCAGTAAACACCGGCAAGCTGAACCACACCGTCGATCTCACCGACTTTGTCAGCCGCAGCCTGCACGGACTCTGCGTCCGAAACATCCACTGTAACCACATCCGCCTTACCCGGCAGTTCTTCGGCCAATTCTTTCAATTTGTCTTCGCTGCGGGCAGACAGGATCAGATGGACGCCCGCCGCGCTCATCTTGTGCGCCAAAGCTGCGCCAAGACCTTCGCTTGCGCCCACCAACCAATATTTTTTGCCTGCCCAATCGCTCACGCCGCTTCCTTTCTGCGCATCGTGGCCACAAGTTCGGCCACCTTGATTCCGTATTTGCGAAACTGGCTGCGGTTCACGATGGTTCCATTGGGCGCAAGATACATCCAATCCGTGGTGTCGAGCACGTGCCCTCCCTGATCGTCGGGCAACTTGTACTTGTACTTGAGCTGCACGGTCGGGCCACTTTGCACGCCCTCGCCCTCGCCCACCACATCCGAGGCGGTGGCACGAATGCGACCGTCATTGCCTACGGTCAATTTCCATTCCCGCAGCACTTCATCGCCGCTGTCATAGGTGAATTGCTCGGTCATCACCCCCTTGTTGCCGTCCCATTTCGCGTGGAAATCCCCGACAAATCGTGAGGTGACGCGCCCAGTTGGGCCGTAGATCACGCCCTCGCAAATGATCGGGCCGTTCAGATGCGCGCGCACATCAAATGGCTCGCCCGCCGCATCGGCGTAATCGGACGGGGTCTGGCCGTAAAATCCGAAATAGCGGGTTTTGATATATCCAAGGATGAGCATGAGGCTTGCTCCGAGAAATACGAGAAAGACAGTCTCCATGACGTCATTCCTTTCCAATCGGTGTCGCGAACAGAAGCCCGATCGCCACCAGTTTCAAAGCGCAGGGCACACCTGCGTAGAGCAAAGTCAAAGTCATGAGGGCAGTATCACTGTTGTCCGTCCCCGAGACGAACCCGCTGGCCTCGAGAATGGGAAGCAAAGCGATGGCCGCGAAGGCCAGCGTGAACTTGGACACGAACCCCCAAAGCGCAAACCCTTCGGACGCGTTCGGAGCTACCGTTTCCATGCGGCGCGCAAAGACTGCCGGCAAAAGTGTCAGATCCGCACCGACCGCCGCACCGGAGGCAAGGCAGATGATCGCAAACCAAATCGTGTCACCACTTCCCAGCAGCATGGCGAAGCTGAACGCGATGATGGCCAACACCATCGCCGCCAGCAGCGCGGCTTTCGCCCCGATCCGCTCTGCTAATGCTCCCCAAAGCGGCGCGGCGGCGGCGGCGGACACGAAGAACAAAAGCAGTAACGGGCCTTCCCATCCGGGCGCGTCAAGGCGGCTTTCCACGAAGAACAGGAACAGCGTCGAACTGACTGCGACCGGCGCGGCATTGACCAGCGCGATCAACAAAAGCCGCCGCGAGATCTGGTCCTTCAGGACAACCCCGAACCCGGCAGAGGGCGCGGCAGTCGCGCCACGCCATTCGTTGTGCATCGCGATCCCGGCAATCAGGCAGGCCAGCGCAAACACCCCTGCGTAAGCTACGAATTCCGGCCACGCGATGGCGAGGAAAACCGATGGCATCACCGACGCCACGCACACACCCAGCAATGCGCCCGTTTCACGCCAACGGGCGACGCGAAGGTATCCGGTGTCGCCCCCGAGCGTCTGCGCCTTCTGCACACCGCGGGCGTAGAAATTTATGGTCAGAAAGCTGAAGGCCGAAAAGACCAGCGTCAGCATCACCGCGAACCATAGGATCGGGTTGGTCGGCGGTTCGACGGCGAAAAGCCCCAGCATCGCCGCGCCCATGATGGCCAGCGTCACCCCGACGGCAAGGCCCTGCACGTTCCGCAGCGCAACGGCGAGCTTGCCCAACAGCGGGTCCTGCACAACGTCAAGCAGCCGCAACGCGAACAGAACCGACCCCAGCGCGGCAAGGCTGACACCGTATTCGTCGACGTAGAATTTCGGCGCATGAATATAAATCGGCAAGCCTGCGGCCGCGAGGACCGCCGCGAAAATGGCGTATCCACCAAGATTTTGCCGATCTGACACCATTACTGGCTGACTTCTTCCATCGGAGGCTCCGGCCGTGTCCGGTAGCGCGACCCCTTCCACCACAGCTTGAGCGCCTGCCAATGGATCAACGCCAATACCCGCCGCGACCCGAAGGGTCGGCGCAGCAGCGACCGCAGGATGGATCCGTTGCTGATCGACCGGCGGGGCCCGGTCAGCGTGGCAATCAACCCACCAGCCGCTTGCGAATAGTCGATCCAAATCCCGATCTTGTCGGGCCGGATGTCAAAGCGGAACTCGTATCCACCTTCTACGGGTTGGAAAGGCGACACGTAGAATATCTTGGTCGCCTGCAACCTGTCCGACGCGTCGATTGGCGCATTGTCAGGCTTGCGGCAGAGATAGGAATGACGGTCACCGAAGGTATTTGTCACCTCGGCGATCACCGCCACTAGCCGCTCTTTTTCATCATGCGCCAGCCAAAAGGACACGGGGTTGAACACGTGGCCCAAGAACCGCGGTTGCGCCAGAAGCATGAGCTTTCCGCGCGCCCTGACTTGGTGCGCATCCAGCACTTCGCGGGCCCATGCGGCACCTCGGCCGTCGCCAGGCGATCCACCGTGATCGCTGTCCTGAAGGCTCGCCACGTTGCCCGAATTCCGCGAGAACAACCACGGCGTCTCGGGCTCGGCTTCGGCATCGAGCATCACGTAGTCGATGGAATACCGGAACGCGTTTTCCGTGCTTCCCTTCCGGCCGTGATAGGTGTGGCCAACGATATGATCGACACTGCTCATTCCGCTGCCACCGCAACGGCGTTGCGCGCACGAATCGCGTCGACGACATCCACCGCGCTGCCAAGGCCGTCTTCGTGAAAGCCGTTCTTCATCCACGCGCCGCAGAACCATGTCCGATGCGTGCCGTTCATCTCGCGCACCGCCTCCTGTCCAGCCAATGCCTCAAGGTCGTAGACCGGGTGGCGCAGCGTGCATTCATCGTAGATCAAGTCGTCGCGGATCGGACGCGTCGTGTTCAGCGTCACGAAATGCGGATCGCTTTCCGGGATCGGCTGAAGACTGTTCATCCAATAGGTGAGGTCGATGGTGTTCATCTCTTTCGCCGCGCTCTCGGTGTAGTTCCACGACGACCAGCAGATGCGTTTCTTGGGCATCACGCTTTCATCGGCGTGAAGCACAACGCGGTTCGGCTGGTACTTGATCGCCCCAAGAGCACGCTTTTCGAGCGGCGTTGCGTCGGACAGAAGCCGCAGGCTGTCGTCTGAATGGGTTGCGAACACAACCTCGTCGAACTGCTCCCACTCGCTGCCTTGGGCCTTTACTTCAGCGCCCATAACGTTACGCCGAACGCCATCAATAGGTGCGCCAAGGCGCAGGGTGACACCGCGCTGCTTCATCGACGCCTCGAGACGGCGCACATATTCAATCGACCCACCCTGAACCGTATACCACTGATGCTGCCCCGAAACGGACAAGAGCGCGTGGTTCTCCATGAATTGCACCAGAGCATGCGCCGGGAAATCCATCACCTTCTCAGTGGGCGTCGACCAGATCGCGCCGGTCAGCGGCAGGAGATACTTGTCCCGAAACCAAGGTCCTGTTCCCAATTGTTCTAGAAACGCCCCAAGGCTCAACGACCGGTCCCGCGTCGCATCCAGAGCGTGCTTGTTGAACTTGACGATATCCGCGAGCATGCGCAGGAACCTTGGGTTCACCATGTTCTTCTTCTGCGCGAACACAGAGGCCATCGTGGCCAGCGCATATTCGATCCGCCCACCGTCAAGGCTCGCGGCAAAGCTCATGTTGCTCTTGGTCACCGGGACATCCAGCGATGCGAAAAGCCGCGCCAGATGCGGGTAATTGGCGTAATTGAAAACGATAAAGCCCGTGTCCACCGGTTGATCGCCATTCTTGCCGGCCATGACGGTGCGGGCGTGCCCGCCAAGCCGTGGCTCTGCTTCATACAGAGTGACATGATGATCTTCGGACAGCATATGCGCTGCCCCCATCCCGGATATTCCTGCGCCAATCACGGCAATCTTCTTTGGGGCGCTGGCGCGGGCTTCGAACGGCATAGATGTCTCGCTTTGTGATGTGTCTAGTTTTGTTTACGTCCTTAGGGGCCGAGCGGATGAAAAGAAAAAGAAAAATATCTTTGATCCATTCCTGTACCCGGCCCGTAATCACAACATGTTTACGAGCACAGTGCTTTCCCCAGAGTGCGACCCCTCGCCCGTTGCCAACGGGGCGAAAATGGGTGACCCCTGTCCGGAAGCCGTGATCGGAACAAAGACTTTGAACGACGGAACGCCAGACAGCGTCGCACCTTGGGTGACCGAACTTCTCGCAGTGCGCGATCAGCGCGACGAGGAAGCTTTCATTCGGGTGTTCGAACACTTCGCGCCGCGCGTGAAGGCGTTTCTCATGCGGACGGGTATGGATGCCGCGCTCGCCGAGGAATGCGCGCAGGAAGTGCTCGTTACCGTATGGAACAAGGCGCATCTTTACGATGCCACACGGGCAAGCCCATCGACTTGGGTGTTCACCATCGCCCGCAACAAGAAGATTGACGTCCTGCGCAAGCAACGGCGTCCGGAACCGGAAGACCTCCCCTGGGGCCCCGAAGCGGAACCAGATCAGGCGGATATTCTGGGTCTGCAACAGGAGAGCGAACAATTGGGTCGTGCATTGCGCGATCTGCCCGCGAAACAAAGGGAGTTGATCGAAAAGGCGTATTTTGGCGAACTGTCTCACAGCGAAATAGCTGAGCAGACCGGCCTACCGCTGGGCACGATCAAATCCCGCATAAGACTGGCGCTTGACCGCTTGCGCCACTCGATGAAGTGATACTGACATGACCGTGAAACATCATCTGACAGACGACCTCCTGATGGCCTACTCGGCAGGTGACCTGCCCGAAGCCGTCAACCTGATCGTCGCCACGCATATTTCGCTCTGCGACGAATGTCGGGCCGCTGCTGGCAGCTACGATGCCGTCGGTGGAGCGGTTCTCGACACATGCGACAGTGTCGAGATGTCGAAAAGCAGCCTGACTTCGGTTCTCGACATGATCCACGCGCAGGACACCAAGACAGCCGAAGAACGTATCGCTGCACCGGTCAAGGACGATGTCTTTCCCGCACCGCTTGCCGATTACGTCGGCGGCGGGTTGGATCAGGTGCGCTGGCGCTCGGCCGGTATGGGCGTGAAGCAGGCGATCCTGCCGACATCCAAGGACGCGACCGCGCGCCTTCTCTACATTCCGGCAGGCACCGCGATCCCCGACCACGGCCACCACGGGCTTGAACTGACGCTCGTGCTCAAAGGCGCGTTTCAGGACGAAGGCGGCTACTTCGGGCGCGGAGACATCGAGGTGGCGAGCGAAGACTTGCATCACACGCCGGTCGCCGACATTTCCGAGGATTGCATCTGTCTGGCCGTGACCGATGCACCGCTGAAGTTCAAGGGCCTAGTGCCGCGTATCGCGCAGCCGTTCCTCGGGATATAAGTACCGACATCTACAACGAAAAAAGAGGGCCGCTTGGCCCCCTTTTCTTTGCGTGGCTTATGCCTTTTTCTTCTTCGGGGGCATCAGGTCGGTGATCGTGCCCTCGAACATCTCGGCGGCAAAGTTCACCGTTTCCGACAGCGTCGGGTGCGGGTGGATCGTGTGACCCAGATCGACCGCATCCGCGCCCATCTCGATGGCCAACGCGACTTCCGAGATCAGATCGCCGGCGTTTGTGCCGACGATGCACGCACCGATCACCCGGTCGTCTTCCGGATCGAAAAGCAGCTTGGTGATACCCTCATTCCGCCCGTTCGACAGGGACCGGCCCGAGGCCGCCCAAGGGAACACGCCCTTTTCGTACTTGATGCCTTTGGCCTTCGCCTCGGTCTCGGTCACGCCGCACCATGCCACTTCGGGATCGGTGTAGGCGACTGACGGGATCAGAGACGCATCGAAGAAGCGCTTGTGCCCGGCACAGACCTCTGCCGCGACCTTGCCTTCGTGAACCGCCTTGTGCGCCAGCATTGGCTGGCCCACCACGTCACCGATGGCGAAGATATGGCTGACGCCGGTACGCTGCTGGTTGTCCACGGCAATAAAACCGCGCTCGTCTACCGCGACACCGGCCTTTTCGGCGTCGATCAGCTTGCCATTCGGCTTGCGGCCCACGGCAACCAGAACCTTGTCGAATATGTCGTCAAAGGTCTCGCCCTTATCGTTCTCGAACGTGACCTTCAGGCCCTTCTTCTGCGCCTCGACATTCGTGACCTTGGTCTTAAGCCAGATGTTCTCGTACCGGCCCTCAATCCGCTTGTGCAGCGGCTTGACGATGTCCTTGTCGGCGCCCGGCATCAGCTGGTCCATGAACTCCACGACCGAGATCTTGGACCCAAGCGCATCATACACGCAGGCCATTTCAAGACCGATGATACCACCACCAAGGATCAGCATCCGCTTCGGAATGTCCTTCAGCTCAAGCGCCCCGGTGCTGTCGATCACCCGTTCATCATCATGCGGGATGAAGGGCAGGTTCACCGGCTCCGACCCGGCGGCGATGATGCATTGGTCAAAGCTGACATTGGTCTTGCCGTCGTCACCAACGACCTCGATCATGTTCGGGCCAGTGAAGGTACCGTAGCCTTGCACAACCTGGACCTTGCGCCCTTTGGCCAGACCGCTCAGACCGCCAGTCAACTGACCAACCACGCTGTTCTTGAAGTCGCGCAGTTCATCCAGATCAATCTTCGGTTTGCCGAAGCTGATCCCGTGGCTGCCCATCTCCTCGGCCTCGGTGATCACCTTGGCCACGTGCAGCAGCGCTTTCGACGGGATACACCCGACGTTGAGACAAACGCCGCCAAGCGATGGGTACTTCTCGATCAGGACAACCTTCTTGCCCAGATCGGCTGCCCGGAAAGCTGCCGTGTAACCGCCGGGGCCGGAGCCCAGGACGACCACTTCGGCGTGCACATCGCCCTTGCCAGACGCACTGCCTGTCGCCTGAACGGATTGCGGTGCCTCGGTCTGCGGCGTCGATCCACGGCCACCATAGCCGCCTTTGACCTCGCCCCCCTGTCCGGTTGCGTCCTTTGCCGTCTCTTCCTTGGCGTCCGCGCCTTCGAACACCATGATCACGTCGCCTTCGGAGACCTTGTCGCCCTCCTTGACCTTGATCTCGGTGATCTTGCCAGCGGCAGGCGACGGTACCTCCATCGTCGCCTTGTCAGACTCCAACTCGATCAGCGGATCTTCTTCGCTGACCGTGTCGCCGACACTGACCAGAACGGTGACAACGGGCACGTCTTTGAAATCCCCGATATCGGGTACCTTGATATCCATCAGATCGCTCCCCTTACCACATCAACTTGCGCATATCGCCGAGCAGCGTCTTGAGCGTCACGCAGAAGCGCGCGGCCAAGGCGCCGTCGACGGCACGGTGATCGTAGGACAGCGACAAGGGCTGCATCAGGCGTGGCACAAATTCTTCACCGTTCCAGACCGGGGCCATCTTGGACCGCGTCAGACCAAGGATCGCCACTTCGGGCGCGTTCACGATGGGGGTGAAGCTGGTCCCACCGATGCCACCCAGCGACGAGATGGTGAAGGTCGCGCCCTGCATATCCTTGGACTTCAACTCACCGTCACGTGCCGCCTTGGACAGGGTCATCAGCTCTTTCGAGATGTCCACCAGCCCCTTGCGATCCGCGTCCTTGATCACCGGAACCATCAGACCGTTCGGCGTGTCCGCCGCGAAACCGATGTTGTAAAAGTCTTTCTTGATAAGCTTATCGCCATCGGGATGGATCGACGAATTGAATTCCCAGTGCTGCTTGAGCGCCGAAACGCTCGCCTTGATGACAAAAGACAGAAGCGTGACGCGATAGCCCTCCTCTTTCGCCGCGGTATCCATCTCTTTCCGATAGGCATCCAACTCGGTGATGTCCGCCTCATCGTTATGCGTGACATGCGGGATGTTGAGCCACGAGCGATGAAGCGCGGGCCCCGAGATCTTCTTGATCCGGGACATCTCGACCTCTTCGATCGGCCCGAACTTCGAGAAATCGACCGCTGGGATCGGCGGGATACCCATGCCACCCTGCGCAGCGCCGCCACCGGCCGCTGCCGGGACCGTCTGCGACTTGAGCGCTTTTTCGACGTCTTCGCGCAGGATACGACCCTTGCGGCCCGATCCATTCACCTGCGCCAGATCAACCTCGACCCGACGTGCAAAGGCGCGCACAGACGGTGACGCATGGACCTTGCCAAAGCCGGCATCGGTCTTGGCCGGTGCTGGAGCGGCCGCAGGTGTGTCCGCCTGTTTCGGAGGCTCTCTGCTTTCCGTTTTCGCAGGCTCGCTCTTGGACTCTTCCTTGGGCGCGTCGCTGGCGCCATCCGCTTCGAGGATCAGGATCAACGACCCTTCCGAAACCTTGTCTCCCTCGGAGACCTTGATCTCTTTCACCACACCGGCGGCCGAGCTTGGCACTTCCATCGTTGCCTTGTCGGATTCCAGTTCGACGATCGGGTCTTCTTCGGCAATCGTATCGCCAACGCTGACCAGAACGGTCACGACCGGCACATCAGTGAAATCGCCGATATCCGGCACTTTAACTTCGGTTGTCATAGTTTCTTCCCTTTAGTGCCGCCTATTCCGGGCGCAAAACCGGTTTCCACTTTTGCTGAATAAGCGCGCATCTCCTCCCGCTCACACCAGACGCGGGTTCGGCTTTTCGCCGTCGATGTCGTATTTCTTCAATGCTGTCTTGAGGTCTTTCTCGGTCACCGCACCCTCGCGGTAGAGATCGACCATCGCAGCGGCGGCGATGTGGTTCGCGTCCACCTCGAAGAACCGGCGCAGGTTCACGCGGCTGTCCGACCGGCCATAGCCATCGGTGCCCAGAACCGTGTAGCGGCCCGGCACAAAGGCCCGGATTTGCTCGGCAAAGTTCTTCATGTAGTCCGTGGCGGCAATCACCGGCCCCTTGGCCCCGTCAAGCTGCTGCGTGACATACGGCACCTTCGGGTCGGCCAACGGATTCAACCGATTGTAGCGCAGACAATCCTGACCATCGCGGGCCAGTTCGTTCAGCGATGTCGCCGACCAGATATCCGACGTCACACCGAAGTCTTCCTTCAGCATCTCGGCCGCCTTGAGCGCTTGCACAAGGATCGTACCAGAGCCCAACAGGTTCACGTGTTTCTTACCCGGCTTCGCCGTTTTGGAGAAGCGGTAGAGACCCTTGATGATCCCCTCTTCCGCGCCCATTGGCATCTCGGGATGCTGATAGTTCTCATTCATCAGCGTCAGATAGAAATAGACATCTTCCTGATCGACGAACATCCGCTGCAACCCGTGCTGCACGATGACAGCAACTTCATAGCTGAAGGTCGGATCGTAGCTGATGCAGTTCGGGATCGTGCTGGCAAGGATGTGGCTGTGCCCGTCCTCGTGCTGCAAGCCTTCCCCGTTCAGGGTGGTCCGCCCGGCGGTCCCGCCCAGCATGAAACCCCGCGCCCGACTGTCGCCAGCCGCCCAGGCCAGATCGCCGATCCGCTGGAAGCCGAACATCGAATAGTAGATGAAGAACGGGATCATCGGCACGCCGTGGTTGGAATACGACGTCGCCGCCGCAATCCAGTCAGCCATAGCACCTGCTTCGTTGATGCCTTCCTGAAGAACCTGACCATCAAGGCTCTCTTTGTAGAACATCATCTGGTCTTTGTCCTGCGGGGTGTAGTTCTGCCCCAGTGGGTTATAAATCCCGGCCGAGCGGAAAAGCCCCTCCATCCCGAAGGTGCGGCTTTCATCGGGGACGATCGGCACGACGTTCTTGCCGATCTTCTTGTCCCGCAAAAGCGTCGTCAGGATGCGCACGAAGGCCATCGTGGTCGAAATCTCGCGGTCGCCCGTGGATTCGAGTTGCCCCTTGAACTGATCCAGTGCCGGAATTTCCAGCTTCGGCGCGTCTTTCCAATGGCGCACCGGAAAGGACCCGCCCAACTCTTTGCGCCGATCCGCCAGGTAAGCTTTCTGCGCATTGTTCAGGCTGACGAACGGCACGTCCTTTTCCAGCTCTTCATCGGTCACCGGAATCTTGAACCGATCCCGCATCGCCTTGAGCTGGTCGAACTGCATCTTCTTCTGCTGGTGGGTCGTGTTCTGACCTTCGCCAGCCGTACCCATGCCGTAACCTTTGACCGTCTTGACCAGCAAACAGGTTGGCGTGCCCTTGGCTTTGCTGGCGCGCAGGAAGGCGTTGTAGACCTTCTTGGGATCATGCCCGCCACGCCGCAGCGCCCAGATCTGATCGTCGGTCCAGTCTTCGACCAGAGCGGCTGTTTCAGGATACTTGCCGAAGAAATGTTCGCGGATATAGGCGCCATCCTTCGATTTGAAGGTCTGGTAATCGCCATCCACGGTTTCATCCATCAACTGGCGCAGCTTGCCGGACGTGTCGCGTTCCAGCAACTCGTCCCAGCCACGACCCCAGAGAAGCTTGATCACGTCCCAACCGGCACCGCGGAAATCGCCCTCGAGTTCTTGCACGATCTTGCCGTTGCCACGCACCGGGCCGTCAAGACGCTGAAGGTTGCAGTTGATGACGAAGATCAGGTTGTCCAACCCCTCGCGCGACGCGAGATCGATGGCGCCCCGGCTTTCCGGTTCGTCCATCTCGCCGTCACCCAGGAAACACCACACCTTCCGGTCGCCCATGTCGATCAGGCCCCGGTTGTGCATGTATTTCATGAACCGCGCCTGGTAGATCGCCATGAGCGGCCCCAGGCCCATCGAAACCGTCGGGAACTGCCAGTAATCCGGCATCAACCAAGGGTGCGGATAGGAGCTTAGACCGCCGCCCGACACTTCGGAGCGAAAATTCTCAAGCTCTTCGGCGCTGATGCGGCCTTCCATGAAGGACCGCGCGTAGATGCCGGGAATCACGTGCCCCTGGAAGAACACCAGATCACCGCCGTGGATCGCCGATTTCGACCGCCAGAAATGGTTGAGACCTATATCATAAAGCGCAGCGGACGACGCGAATGAGGCAATGTGCCCACCGTATTCGCTGCTCACCTTGTTGCGCTTCACGACGGTCGCCATCGCGTTCCAGCGATTGATCGTGCGGATGCGCCATTCCATTTCGGTGTCGCCGGGGAGGTCGACCTCGTCATCCGGCGCGATGGTGTTCTGATACGGTGTGTTCGCCGAAAACGGCAGCTTCGCACCAGCGGCGCGCGCCTGTTGGACCGCCTTGTCGAGCAGGAAATGTGCACGATCGGCGCCATCCCGAAGGATCACGTCTTCGATCGCGTCTTGCCACTCCTGGGATTCGACCGGGTCAATATCGTTGGGGCTGTCTTTCATAATCCCTCTTCCCTTGGTCTGGCCGTTCAGGCCATTAGTTTATCGTTGAACAAACTGCGCGGACGCAATCGTGCTGAAACGAACAACGCGCACCTAGCACGCCGGGTTCCCCAGCGGCAGTAACGGCACGTCATATCCTCCATGCATCAGACGCATGGCAAAACTAGTTCAAAGCTAAACAAAACAGATCACGCGTAATGCTTGCAACGCGACATCTTGCCGATGCCCGGATTGAACGAGTTGGTCGGATCGATTGATTTGTAGAACTCGGCCAGGTCTGGTTTTGCCGTGTAGATATGCCCGACATTGTGCTCGGCCGGGTATTCCGCGCCGCGTGCGTCCAGCAGGGCCAGCATTTCGGCCTTCAGCGCTGCAACATCGACGCCTTTCTTCACGATGTAATCCTGATGCAGGACGTGACAGAAAAAATGGCCGTAATACAGCTTGTGCACCAGCTTGTCCGAGATATGCGGCGGCAATTCTTCCAACCACGCTCGCTCATTCCGTTTCAGGGCGATGTCGAGAGCAAGAATATCCTCGACCTCACGTTGGTGAACACTCTGATACCGAATCGCAGCCCCCGCGGCCGCAAAGCGGTTCAGCCCTGCCATCTTGCCCTCTCGGGCCTTGCATTCAAAGAAATCTCCGTCGCGCGACCTGAAAAAGGTCGGAAGGAAGGCTCGCGCCTCCGCAACACCGCCATCCCGCATCTTGAGGATCAAGTGATGCTCGTACCGATCCCGGAAGTCGGTCAACCGTTTGGGCAGAACCTTTGGCGCCAGTCGCGACACGGCTTGCATGAAGCGGTCGGTAAACCCGCGCGTCAGCGCAAACTTGTTCAACCGCGCATCGACCGCCCCCTTGAGCGCAAAGAAGGTCGGCAGTTTATCCGTCCCCAGCCGGTCGATCATCATGACCGTGTCTTTGCCATAAGCCTCCGAGATATCGAAAATCTCGCGATGCATGTATTCGCCCGACACCGGCAGGCTGTCGAACTCTGTCAGGATATGCCGCCGCAGATCGGTGAGCGCGTCGGGATCATTGGTGCCGATGTAAAAGGTCTGCTCGTCTTCGTTGATCGGATAGGTGTCCAGCCGCACGGCAAAGACCGCGAGCTTTCCAGCGCAGCCAGCCGCCTCGTAAAGCCGCCGCTTGTCCGCGTTGAACCGCGCGGGCGTGTCCGCCTCCACGTCGCGCACACGCCGGTGATACTCGGTATCCGATGCGCGCTTGTTCGTGTCTTCCAGATCGGCATCGGTGAAATCGCCTTTCTGAACCCGGGTCAGGATCTCTTCCGGCGTATCGCCCAGCGCGATCCCAAGATGATTGACCAGTTCGAGCGCGCCATTTTCCGTGATCCGCGCGAACAGTGACAACTCGGTATAGCTCGGCCCACGTTCGATCAGCGCACCCCCCGAATTGTTGCACACCCCACCGATGATCGACGCCCCGATACAGGATGACCCGATCACTGAATGCGGCTGGCGGCCCAACGGCTTCAGCAGCTTTTCCAAGGCGAACAACGTGGCCCCCGGCAAGCTCACAACCTGCTCGCCTTCCTTGATCGTGTGAATATCATCCATCCGCCGCGTGTTGATCAGAACCACGTCCCGATCGTACGAGCCCTTCGGCGTCGATCCTTCGGTCAGCCCGGTATTCGCCGCCTGCATGATGACGATCTTGTCCGCCGCCACGCAGGCCTGAAGCACCTGCCATTGCTCAAGAATCGTTGCGGGCTGCACCACCGCCAGCGCATCGCCTTCGCCCGAGCGGAACCCTTTGCGGAACCGTTCGGTCTGCTTCGCGCCGGTGAGAACATGGCGTGCGCCGACCACATCGCGCAATCGTTTTAGAAGGTCGTCGTCCGTCATCGGTCTTCTTCCTTTGCGTTGCGAGGTAGCCTAGCAAGCCGGACCGGGGCTCGCGCAACAGGACAAATCGCGCACTTTCCTGACGGTTGAACGGTCAAAGATCGAAGGTCGCGAAAACCGGCGCGTGATCGCTGGGTTTCTCCCACCCCCGCGCGTCCCGCAGGACACGGCTCGAATGCGCTGCGTTGGATATGTCCGGCGTCGCCCAGACATGGTCCAGACGCCGTCCTTTATCGGCCGCGTCCCAATCCTTGGCGCGGTAGCTCCACCAGGAATACAGCAACCCGTCGGGAATATCCTGGCGGGTCACATCCACCCAGCGACCAGCCTCTTGCGTCTCGCCGAAATGCTCCACCTCGATGGGCGTGTGGCTCACCACCTTGAGCAATTGCTTGTGCGACCACACATCGTCCTCGCGCGGAGCGATGTTCAGATCCCCCACCAGAATCGCCTTCTCGGGCCGTTCGCTGTGGAACCAATCCCGCATCTCGGTCAGGTAATCGAGCTTCTGGCCGAACTTCTCGTTCACGGCGCGATCCGGCACGTCACCGCCTGCGGGGACATAGAAGTTGTGGATCGTCACCCCGTTCTCCAGCCGCCCCGCCACATGGCGCGCGTGGCCGAGACCGGCGAAATCCTTGTGGCCCAGATCCTCGATCGGCAGCTTCGACAGGATGGCAACGCCGTTATACCCCTTCTGCCCCCGCGCGATCATGTGGCCATAGCCCAGCGCTTGAAACTGCTCTACGGGGATCTTGGCCACCGGGCTTTTGCACTCTTGCAGGCACAGAACATCCGGCCCTTCCTCGGCCATCAGTTTCGCCACCAAGCCTTCACGCAAACGGACCGAATTGATGTTCCAGGTGGCTAGGGTAAAGGGCATGACAAAGCTCCGGCAGGGATCAGGTCGCCAGACACTGCCCGTGCACGGCCCCCATCGCAACCCGGAAACCGACACGAAAAAACGCCCCGGCTATGGCATCCGGGGCGTCAAGGTGGTCTGCGAACAGACGAGGGAAGATTGCCTTACCAGTCCTTGGGACCTTTGTCGGCGAACTGGTGCACGAGGAAGTCGATGAAGGCACGCACCTTGGGTTGGGTAAATCGGCCCGGCGGATACACGGCGTAAATGCCCTGCGTGTCGATCGGCAGATCCGGGATCGCGTCCTCGACCAGCCCCTGTTCCATCGCGTCGGCGTAAAGGAAAGATGGCAGATACGCGATGCCAAGCCCCGCCACACAGGCGTTGAGGAGCGATTGCCCATCGTTCACCGACAGCCAACCCGCTGTACGGACTTGACGCTTCTCACCCGACGGTGCGGTCACTTTCCAGACATTGCCGCTCGACTGGTTGGAATAGTGCAAAAGCTTGTGTTCGTTCAGATCGTCGATCCGGCGCGGACGACCGTATTTCTCGAAATAGGCCGGAGACGCGATCATGCGTTTCGTCGTCTCGGTCAGCTTGCGCGCGCGCAGCGTGCTGTCTTCCAGCTCCCCGATCCGCACTGCCATGTCGAACCCTTCGGAAATCAGCTCCACGTACCGGTTGTTCAAAACCATGTTGACGGTGATGTCCGGGAAATCCGACAGGAACTCGCCCAGGACAGGTGACAGGTGATTGACCCCGAAATCCGTGGCCACGCTGATCCGCAGCAATCCAGAAGGCGCTGATTGCATGGAGGTCACCAAAGCGTCCGCCTCGCCCGCATCGTTCAGCACCCGGCGCGCGCGGTCGTAATAGGCAAGACCGATCTCGGTCGGGCTCACCCGGCGTGTCGTGCGGTTCAGAAGCCGCGCCCCAAGCCGCGCCTCGAGACTCGAGACATGCTTGGAGACAGCCGACTTCGAAATGCCCATCTTCTTCGCCGCGTCGGTGAAGCCACCCTGATCCACAACCGTGGCAAAGGCCTCCATTTCGGTAAGACGGTCCATACAAATTCCTCGTGTTTCCTTGCGAAGGGTATGACCGTCAAATGCGACGCGACTTGGGCGGGCTGCCGACAATATCTGGGTTTTCTTGGACAATGTCGTCTTAGGGGAAACAGCGCCAGGCACGTCCAAGCCCGCTTGGCGTGGGCCGTTTTCGCCCTAACTTTCCGTAAGGGAAGCCAGTGCGACGCATGTCGACGGCATCCAATCATGGGAGGAAAACATGAAACACTTTGTCTTGGGCGCTGCCTTGGCCCTGTCCACCGCAGTCTCCGCTTGGGCCAGCGACACCCCGGCACCGGACGGCGCGTCACTCTACATCATCAACCTCGAGGACGGCGCCACGGTGCAATCGCCGGTCAGCATCAAGTTCGGCCTACTAGGCATGGGCGTCGCCCCCGCCGGTGTCGAAAAGGCAGACACCGGCCATCACCACGTCTATCTCAACCGCCCGCCATTCGGCGAGGCCGAGAATGATGCCGAAATCGCGGCAAACGGCATTCCGAGTGACGACAACCACATCCATTTCGGCGGCGGTCAAACGGAGGTGTCGCTCGATCTTCCACCCGGAGAGCACACGGTCCAGTTGGTGCTGGGGGATCATTTCCACGTCCCCCACACCCCGCCGGTGGTCAGCGACCGTATCACCATAAACGTCACTGAATAACCCGACCCAAAGTGTCGAATGACCAAAAAAGCCGGGCGCGATGCCCGGCTTTTCCAGTGTTATCAGAGTGGCTTACGCTGCGCTGCGCTGATGTTTGCCCTCTTCGATCTCTTCTACGATCTTGCTAACGAACGCCTTGAGATCTTCCGGCTGACGGCTCGTCACGATGGCCTGATCGACCACGACCTCTTCATCTTTCCAGTTCGCACCGGCGTTTTTCACGTCGGTCTTGATGGAATGGTACGACGTGGCATCGCGGCCCTTCAGAATGCCCGCTTCGATGAGCACCCACGGCGCGTGACAGACGGCGGCGATCGTCTTGCCTTGGTCATGGAATTTGCGGACCAGTTCCAGCACGTGTTCATCGACGCGCAGCAGGTCAGGGTTGATCTGACCGCCGGGGATGACCAGCGCGTCGTAGTCGTCGGCGCTCACGTCGGAGATCTTGACATCCGCCTCGGCCTCACGGCCCCAGTCACTGCCTTCCCAGCCTTTGATGGCCTTGCCGTCGGGCGTTGCCACGTGCAGCGTAGCACCCTTGGCGCGCAGTTGATCGCGCGGGAATTCAAGCTCGGATTGTTCAAAGCCGTTGGTCGAAATGAGTAGGATCTTTGCGTCACTGATTGCAGGCATGATGGGCCTCCTGAGTTGATGAATGTCCAGGCGGGGCCTCTCGCCCCGCTGTCTGGTCACTCAACGCATCATTCAGCCAACACGTTCCTTACAGTGTCGCGGCGAGCCGTGTGCCCTGGTCGATGGCGCGTTTGGCGTCCAGTTCCGCCGCCACATCGGCACCGCCGATCACGTGGCAGGTCACACCCTTGGCGTCCAGCGCATCCGCCAGCGACCGCTCCGACACCTGCCCGGCGCACAGGACAATCGTATCGCAGGCGATCACCTCCGGCCGCTCTCGCGCCTCTCCGTAAGAGATGTGAAGCCCATCCGCGTCGATCCGCTCGTAATTCACACCCGCCTTCATCTGCACGTCCTTCATCATCAGGCTCATGCGATGGATCCAGCCCGTGGTCTTGCCCAGACGCTTGCCCGGCTTTTCAGCTTTGCGCTGGAGCAGCGTCACCTGCCGCGCGGGCTTGCCCGGTTGCCCGCCCTCGGGTGCCAGCCCCGACCGCGCCTCCGCAGGATCGGTGACACCCCATTCGCGCATCCACTCGGGCAGGTTCTCGGTCGGGCTCTCACCTTCATGGACAAGGTATTCCGACACGTCGAACCCGATCCCGCCAGCCCCGACCACGGCAACCCGTTTTCCCGCCTTCGCTTTTCCGCGCAGCACGTCGACATAGCCCAGCACGTTCGGCCCGTCTTGACCCGGGATCTGCGGATCGCGCGGCAAGACGCCGGTGGCGATGATCACGTCGTCAAACCCGGACAGATCATCCGCCGTCACTTCTTTGCCCAAGGATACCGTGACACCGGTCTCCTCCAGCATGGTGCGGAACCAGTCGACCAAACCCCAGAACTCTTCCTTGCCCGGCACCTGCTTGGCCATGTTGAGCTGACCACCGATCTCGTCCGCCTTGTCGAACAGCGTCACATCATGCCCGCGCTCTGCCGCCGTGATCGCCGCTGACAGGCCCGCAGGCCCGGCACCCACAACCGCAACGTTCTTGCGATTTACGGTCGGTTCAACCTTCAACTCGGTCTCGAAACAGGCCTTGGGGTTCACAAGGCAGGACGAGATCTTCATCTGGAACGTGTGATCCAGACAGGCCTGGTTACAGGCGATACAGGGCGCGATCTGCGCCGCCTTACCCGACGCCGCTTTCGCAACGAAATCCGGGTCGGCCAAAAATGGCCGCGCCATGCTGACCATATCGGCGCATCCGGTCGCCAGAACTTCCTCGGCGACCTCGGGCGTGTTGATCCGGTTCGACGTGATCACCGGGATGCCCACCTTGCCCATCAGTTTCTTCGTGACCCAAGCAAACGCCGCGCGCGGCACGCTGGTGGCAATCGTCGGAATGCGCGCCTCGTGCCAGCCGATGCCGGTATTGATGATCGTGGCACCCGCCTTCTCGATCTCCTGCGCCAGTTGCACGACCTCTTCATGGGTCGAGCCATTGGGCACCAGATCAATCATCGACAGGCGATAGATCACAATGAACTCCGGTCCCACCGCCTCGCGCACACGGCGCACAATCTCGATGGGAAGGCGCATCCGGTTCTCGTACGATCCACCCCAGCGATCCGTACGCTTGTTGGTATGCGTGACAAGGAACTGATTGATGAAATACCCCTCGGATCCCATCACCTCGACCCCGTCATACCCCGCCACTTTTGCGCGTTTCGCAGCGGTCACGATATCGGCGATCTGCTTCTCGATCCCGTCCTCGTCCAATTCGATCGGCACGAAGGGCGAGATCGGCGATTTGATCGCACTTGGGGCCACACATTCCTTGCCATAGGCATAGCGCCCGGCATGCAGGATCTGCATGGCGATCTTGCCATCTGCCTCGTGCACACGGTCCGTCACCATCCGGTGATTGGCGATGTCCTGATCGGTGAACAGGCCAGATGCGCCGGGAAACACCCCACCCTCGCGGTTCGGCGCCATGCCTCCCGTGACCATCAGCGCCACGCCGCCGCGCGCGCGGGTGGCATAGAATTCCGCCACCCGGTTCCAATCGCCGGTTTCTTCGAGGTTCGTGTGCATCGACCCCATCAGCACGCGGTTCTTCAGCGTCGTGAACCCAAGGTCGAGCGGGGCCAGCATATGCGGGTACGTGGTCATGGCAGAACTCCTCCGTTGGCGTCACCTGACACGGCGAAAGTTGACGTGTCACGCCCCAACGTCACGTCACAGTCGTCCGTCAGGTGCGGTCATACTCCGCCGCGTGCCGCCCGGCCCAAAGCCCGGTCGCAAAACACGCGGTCAGAAGATACCCCCCGGTCGGCGCGTCCCAATCCAGCATCTCACCCGCGCAGAACGTGCCGGGACGGTCCTTGAGCATGAGCGTGTCATCCAGCGCGTCGAAGGACACACCCCCAGCGGTGCTGATCGCCTCGTCCATCGGGCGCAGCCCGGCATGGCGGATCGGTAGGGATTTCAGCCGATGGGCCAGTTCACCATAATCGAAGGATTTTCCAAATTCGTTCCACAAGGCGATCTTGACCGGAGACAGCTTCAACGTGTTCCGCAGGATCTTTGCCAGCCCCTTCTTGGGCGAGTCCGGCAATCGTGTTTTCAGATCGTCGAAAGTCACATCCGGCAACAGGTCAACGGTCAGGCGTGCACCCTCGTCGCGCAAGGCGGGGGCCAGGGAATAGATGCCACCCCCTTCAAGACCGTCTTTCGACAGGATCGCCTCGCCACGCGACACAAGATCGCCCGCGCGCCAGGCCACCGATTTGATCGGGCTGCCGAAATGCGGAGCCATGTGCGCGGTCCAATCAACGCGCAGTCCCACATTTGACGGCTGGAACGGGCTCACCTTGATCCCGTTCGCAGCGAAACGCGCGGCCCACGCGCCATCCGACCCCAACCGCGCCCAGCTTGCACCGCCCAGCGCGAAGACCGTTACGCGCGGCGTCAGCACGCGTGTGCCCTCGGGCGTACTGAACTGGTGGGCGTTCTTGTCCCAATCCACCCAGCGCCAGCGCGTGTGGCGTTCAAGACCCATCCCATCCAGCCGCGCCAGCCATGCCCGCAGAAGAGGCGAGGCTTTCATGGCGTGCGGGAACAGGCGTCCGGTCGTTCCGGTAAAGGTCGTTTGCCCCAAGCCCTCGGTCCACATGCGCACCTCATCGGGGCCAAAGGCCCTGAGACATGCCCGCAACGTCGGGTGAAGACCGGTTCCGTAGGAGGCCAGAAAAGGCCCAAACGCCTGCATCTTGGTCAGGTTCAACCCCGACTTCCCCGCCATCAGGAACTTGCGCCCGATGGACGGCTTCGCCTCGACCAGTGTCACCGCGCGCCCGGCTAGCAACAGCGCCTCCGCCGCCATCAGGCCCGCAGGCCCACCTCCAATGACCAGCGCGTCGGTCACGGGTCCGCAGGGGCGTTGCGCAGCACGGCAGAGCGAGTGGACGGGGAGCGTGCGGTCTCCATAACGATTCCCTTGAACTTTCGCCGCGATACCGCAGCTTGATGCCTTGACCCACGCCCCAGCACAAGCCTCGCACGCCGGAGACCTGTCGTCGTGACCGACCCTGCCCCGATCTGCCCGCTCTGCCTGCGGCCCATCCCTGCGGGCGTGAAACAAAGCCAACATCACCTGATTCCCAAGCTGAAAGGCGGCAAGGGCGGGCCCACGATCCTGATCCATCAGATCTGCCACAACGAGATCCACGCGACCCTGACCGAGACAGAGCTGGCCCGCGAGTACAACACCCCGGAGGCACTCCGGGCGCATCCGAGGCTTGCGGCCTTTTTCGACTGGGTGGGAAAACGGCCCCCCGATTTCCACGCCCGCAGCACCGGAAGCCTGCGCAAGCAGCGGTCCCGCAAACGCAAGAGATAGGTCCGGTTCGGTCCTTTCGTTTCGCGCGCGAAACATTGGGGCCGGATCGGAACTATTAACGATTTGTTTACGTTTGTTTTTTGCCCGCCGGGAGCCCGGCGTTCCAGCAACATCATCTCTGCACGCCCATCGCGTGTGCAGGCTGGACAAGGGCTTCAACCCAGTTCAGAGGCTGGCGGATCACCCCGACGTGGTGCAATGTCGGTACAACAGACTTCAGGAAACGACAGTTATGATCGTAATAGGTTGGCAAGAACACATCGACTTGCCGTTGTTGGGGCTTACCAACCTCAAAGCCAAGATTGACACCGGAGCGCGGACATCGGCGCTTCATGCGACCAACATCGTCGAATTCGAACGCGACGGCGTGCCGTGGGTCAGGTTCCACACGAAATTCAACGATGATGCCAACGACGTCGATGTCGAATGTCCGATCCATGATCGCCGACACATCACCAACACGAGCGGGGTCCCGGAGCAGAGGATCATCATCCGTACCAAGTTTCGCCTTGGCGCGAAGCTTTGGAAGATCGACCTTTCCCTGACCGAGCGGACCGAAATGAAATTCCGAATGATCGTCGGGCGCACCGCCCTGCGGCGTCACCCGATCCTGGTCAATCCCAGCAAGCGGAACCTGATGCAGGTGGCGGCCAATTCGGACCACACCCAAAGGATAACCAAATGAAAATCGCGCTTCTTGCCCGGAACCCGGATCTCTATTCGCACAAGCGCCTTGTCGAGGCCGCCGAACAGCGCGGGCACGAGATCGACATCATCAACACGCTGCGCTGCTACATGAACATCGCCTCGCGGCGTCCCGAGATTTACTACAACGGTGAAAAGCTCGAAGGATATGACGCGGTGATCCCGCGCATCGGGGCATCTGTCACATTCTACGGAACGGCCGTTCTGCGCCAGTTCGAGATGATGGGGGTCTATCCCCTGAATGAAAGTGTGGGCATCGGGCGGTCACGCGACAAGCTGCGCTCCATGCAGCTTTTGGCGCGGGACGGTGTCGGGCTTCCGGTGACGACATTCGCACATGACCCCAAGCAGACCGAAGAGGTGCTGAAACTGGCGGGCAATGCACCTTTGGTGATCAAGCTGCTGGAAGGCACGCAAGGGCTGGGCGTCGTTCTGGCCGATACCGACCGATCCGCGAAATCCGTGGTCGAAGCGTTTCGCGCGACGGGCACCAACATCCTGATCCAGGAATTCATCAAGGAAGCCGGTGGCACGGATATTCGTGCCATCGTCATCGGTGGCAAGGTGATCGCCGCGATGAAGCGCACGGGCGCCGAGGGTGAGTTCCGGTCGAATCTGCATCGCGGCGGGTCGGCGCAGGTGATCAAGCTGTCGCCGGAAGAACGGTCGACTGCCGTGCGGGCGGCGAAGTCGATGGGGCTCAATGCCTGCGGTGTCGACATGCTGCGCGCCAATCACGGCGCAGTGGTGATGGAGGTCAACTCGTCCCCCGGTCTGGAAGGTGTCGAAAAGGCGACCGGCCTCGATGTGGCGGGCAAGATGATCGAGTTCCTGGAGAAAAACGCGAAGCCGTGGAAAACCAAAACCAAAGGCAAGGGCTGATGCCCAAACGGCCGGGATTCCGCATCGGAGGTGAGGTCATCCCGGCCGGAAGCAGGCGGACGGTCGATCTGCCCGTCAGTTCGCTATCCGATCACACGCCGGTCACGATGTCGGCCCATGTCATCCACGGGAAAACCGATGGTGCGACCGTTTTCGTCAGCGCCGGGGTGCATGGCGACGAGGTGATCGGAATCGAGATCGTCCGACGATTGCTCAAGGCTTCTGCGCTGAAGCGGCTGAAGGGCACGCTGATCGTGGTGCCGATCGTCAATTCCTTCGGCTTCATCAACAAGTCCCGCTACTTGCCGGACCGGCGCGATCTCAATCGCTCGTTTCCCGGCAGCGAGGGCGGGTCTCTGGCGGCGCGTCTTGCGCATATGTTTCTGACCGAGATCGTTGCCCATGCCGATATCGGCATTGATCTGCATTCCGCCGCCATTCATCGGACCAACTATCCGCAGGTGCGCGTGTCGCCCGAAGATCCGAAGATGCGAGCGCTGGCCGATGTGTTCGGCGCGCCGATCATCATGCAGTCCCCGGTGCGCGAAGGCTCGCTTCGGGGCGCGGCGCGGGATCTCGGGACGCCGGTGCTTCTCTACGAGGGTGGCGAGGGCCTGCGGTTCGACGAGGTGTCGGCGCGGGCCGGGTTGGCCGGGATCCTGCGGGTGCTTCGGTCGCTCGACATGATCTCGGGCCGGGGGATTGCCGCAGCCAAGTCACAGCCGCAGTTCTGCTCGTCAAGCAAATGGCTGCGTGCGCCCTTGGGCGGATTGTTCCGCAGCTACAGGTCCGATGGCGATCTGGTGCGCAAGGGGGATGTGCTCGGGTCGGTTTCGGACCCGTTCGGCGAAAAGGAAACCGAGATCGAAGCGCCCTTCGAGGGGATCATCGTGGGGCGGGCCGTGATGCCGGTGGTGAACGAAGGCGATGCCGTATTCCACCTCGCGCGGATCGCGTCCTACAAGAAGGCCGAAAACGCGATGGACGGGCATTCGACCCAGTTGGCGGACGATCCGATGTTCGACGAGGACGAGATTATCTGAGCCGTGGCGCAGGCCCGCGCGATGTCAATTCGCATTCATCCGTTCGACATAGACGCGCATTTCCTCGGCCTCGTGACGCGCATCGCGGAGACCTTCCATCGCGGCGGCAAGCTCTGCCTCGGTCTGGGCCAATTGATTGGTCAGTTCGGCCTCGCGCTGCTGGAGGTAGGTGATGGCCTGATCGCGGGTTTCCTCGGCCTCGTGGAGTTCCTGGCTCATGCGCTCGAGTTGATCCATGTCGGCTTGGCTGACCCGCGTGAATCTGTGCACCAGCCAGTTGGCGAACCATCCAAGGCAAAAGGCCACAAAAAGAATGATCGCCGTGGTGATGACAAATTCAGTTCTGTTCATCGATGGGTTCCTCTGCGCCGTCGGTCTGTGATGTTTCGTCTGTCGGCGCAGATTCTTCAATGCTTTCGAGTGTGGTTTCTGTCTCGGGTATCGGTTCAGGACGTCGCAGCTTGAATTCGATCCGGCGGTTGGCCTCGCGACCTTCTTCGGTATCGTTGCTGGCGATGGGTTGTTCTTCGCCGTAGCCCCTGACTTCGTAGCTCGCGGTGAGAACGCGGCGCTGGCGCAGCGCGTCGACCACCGCCTGCGCGCGTTCCTGGCTGAGCTGCTGGTTCATCACTTCGCGGCCCTGGCTGTCGGTGTGACCGGCGATCACGAGAGGGATGTCGCCGCAGAGTTGCAGCAGTTCCGCGATCTCGTCCATGATGTCGCGGGTCGCAGCGTCGAGCGTGGCCGATCCCGGTTCAAACGTGATCTTGCGGTCGCCGATGATTTCGACGATCTGCGCCTCACATTCCTCGGGGGTGGGAATACCCAGAAGCGGGTCGAGTTTCTCTTGGTAGGTGATTTCGATCTCAAAATCCTCGGACTCGCCCAGCTTGTCGGCGAGAAGGCCCGAGATTTCCGAGCTGGCGTTCTGGTTGCCAGTGTTGCCCGTGATCGTGAGCACATCGGGCGTCACCACCACGGCGCCATTGGACAGGCGCGACAGGGCTTCGAGCCCGGCAAGAACGCGGCTTGACCAGTTGGACGGCAGGTTTTCGTCGACCCGTGCGGTCATTCGGACGGTGGAAGAGCCGAACGCGGCGCGGGCGAAGCTGTCGGCTGTCTGGCGCGCGATTTCGCTGTCGATGCGTCCGCGCAGTTGCACCTGTCCCTCGGGGCTACGGGTGGCGGTGAATTCGGGGATGCCTTCGGGCGCATCGGATGGCGGTTTGGGCAGGGTCGCCTTGACAACAAAAACATCCGGCAGACCGGTCTCCAGTTCTCCGACCACGCGGTCGAACACCGATTGGTCTGTGCCTTCAAGCGCGAACAACGCGACATCCGCGTCCGAGAACGTGATCGTGCCGCCGCCCAGCGCGTCTACCGCGTTGATCCCCATTGCGGCCGCCGCGCCCCATTCGTTGGTCGGCGTTCCCAACCCGAGGCGGCAATCGGCCTTGTCGGACAGACCGGCGGCCGCGGCCGCGGTCAGGATTTCCGCGCGGTCTTCTTCGGTCGGTGCCGCACAGGCGTCGAAACGCGCGCCGTCATCGTCCTTGATGAACCGCAGCGTGAAGGGCGAGATGACCGGGCGCGGTGCGGTGATTTCCAGCGCGAGGCGCACGTCTTCACCCGCGCGGCGCGCAAGATCGGCCTCGACCCGGCGACGGGTGTCTTCGTTGGCGACGGCGCCTTTGACGGTAACGCGGCCCGCCTCGATTGAGATCTTTGACCGGTCAAGCACCCGAAGCACCGATACGGCGTAATCCTGTGCATCCTCCCAGCCATCGGGGATCGGGTAATCGGCGACCTCGAGAAGGTCTGCGACTTCGATATCCGGCACCGCGCGTGAAATGTCCTCGACCAGACGTTCACGGTCGACATCGGCGGGAAGCAATCCGATCATCGAAACGCCCGCATCGTTGCGCAGCAATTCGATCGAGAATCGGGGCGGCGCGATACCATCGGTGTCGACGATGTCGATCTGGTCGATCACCCGCGCCGTATCGACAACGCGCCCGGCGGCGCTCAGCGCCTGAAACCGCGCGGCCTCCGTCGGGGCGGTCCCGATCAAAAACACCTGCAACCCGTTGGTGTCCACATCCGCCCAGGTCAGCGCGTCCCGGTCAAGTTCGGTGCGCACGGCGCGTTCAGAGCTTTCCTCCACCGCCCCGGCGGCGACCCATGCCGCACCCAGACTCAGGATGGCGGCGCTCGCGAAGGCAGAAAAGAGAATGAAGAGAGAGGAGAGTCGCATCAACAATCCATGTCAGTTGCGGGTTGCAAAGCGATACGCCGCAGCGCCGCCGAGTGCAATCACGCGAAAAGCGCGATGGCGAAAAACAGCACAGGGATCAGCCCGGCGTCCCGATTGGAGCGGAAGAGCGTTAGCAGGGTATCGTTATCGTCCAGTTTGAGCCGCCGCATCTGCCACATCATGTGCCAGCCCATCGCCCAGGGCCCGCCAAGCGCGATCACGAGGGCAAAGATCTCGCCCCGTGGTGCGGCGAGGATGACGGCAAAGCCGATCAGCGCAACGGTGAGAACGAGAAACCAGGCAAGGTATCGGGGCGTGTCATCCCCGAACAGGCGCGCGGTGGATTTTACGCCTATCAGCGCATCATCTTCCTTGTCCTGATGCGCGTAGATCGTGTCGTAAAACAGTGTCCAGGCCATACCGGCGAGGTAGAGGCAAACCGCAGGCCATTGCAGTTGCCCGGTATGGGCCGTCCAGGCCAGAAGCGCGCCCCAGTTGAAGGCGATGCCAAGAAAGATCTGCGGCCACCACGTGAACCTTTTGGCGAAGGGATAGATCGCCACCGGGACAAGCGCGATGATCCCCAGCAGGATCGCCTGAATCGGGAAGGTGATTAGGATGCAGAAGGCCAGGAGCGACTGCACCACCGCCCAGATCAGCGCCTGTTTCGCGCTGACCTGTCCCGAGGGGATCGGGCGCGATGCGGTGCGCGCGACGGACCCGTCGATGTCGCGGTCGGTGATGTCGTTCCACGTGCAGCCCGCCCCCCGCATCAGGAAGGCGCCGATACCGCAGCCGAGGATGATCCACGCATCGAAGAGCCGGGCTTCGCCGGTGTAGAACATCGCCAGCAGCGTCCCCCAGACGCAAGGCAGATAGAGCAACCACGTTCCGATCGGCCGATCGGCCCGGCTGAGCCGTAGATAGGGACGGGCCCAGCCCGGTGCGCGGGTGTCGACCCAGTTGCCCGTGACGGCATCAGCGACCTGACCGCTCTGGTCTGGTGTTGTGTGCGGGCCGGGCATATGTGTTGCTCCATGAATGCGAAAGTCAGGCTTTATGTAGATCAGCCGCTCGGGGCGGCACAACCGGTCGCTCTGACGCGGGAGCAGGCGCATTACCTGTTCGGCGTGATGCGCATGACCGTCGGGGACGCGGTGGCGCTGTTCAATGGCACCGATGGGGAATGGCAGTCCGAGGTCGTCGAGGCCGGAAAACGGCGGGGTGTTCTGGTTTGTCGCGCGCAATCCAAACCGCAGTCGATGCCGCCCGATCTCTGGTTGCTCTTTGCGCCGATCAAGAAAGCACGGACCGATTTCATCGTGGAAAAAGCGGTCGAGATGGGGGTGCGGCGCATCGTGCCTGTGCAGACTGCCTTCACAAATTCCGAGCGTATCCGGCAGGACCGGCTGCAAGCGCACGCGATCGAGGCCGCCGAACAATGCGGCGGGGTGTTCGTGCCCGAAGTGGCGGAGCTGACCAAGCTCGACCGATTGCTGGACCGATGGGAGCCGGACCGCCGCATCGCCTATTGCGACGAGGCGCTGGCGGGAGAGACCGGGCGTTTGCACGACGATCCCGGACCGTGGGCGGTGCTGATCGGGCCGGAGGGTGGCTTCTCGGATGACGAACGCACGCGGCTGCGCGCGATGGACTACGCTACACCGATCAGCCTCGGGCCGCGGATCTTGCGCGCCGATACGGCGGCGGTGGCGGCGCTGACACTGTGGCAAACCACGTTGGGAGACTGGGCATGACGGGTTTTCGGTCGCCCGAAAACCGTCCATCCGTCGACGGATGGACCGCGCCCGGAGCCGCGCGATGACGTTCATCCGACCGGAGGTACGTGCCGCAATCCGGCGCTGGCGCGAGGCGCTGGTGGGGACCGCGATCCTGCTGCTTGGCCTCTATTGGAGCATCGGCGTCACACCAGGATTGCTGACATGGGTCGGATACCTCGCGCTGTTTCTCGGAGCCGCGCTGTTCTTTGCCGGGCTGCAGAAGGGCCGCGCGCGCATCGGCGGCGGCGGTCCTGGGGTCGTGCAGATCGTGGAACGGCGCATCGGGTATTTCGGGCCGCTCAACGGCGGGATCGTCGATCTCGATGCGGTTACATCACTGAGCCTCGACCCGACCGAACATCCGCGCCACTGGGTGATCACGCATGACGGTGGCCCGGCGCTCCACATCCCGGTCAACGCCGAAGGGGCGGATACGCTGTTCGATGCTTTCGCCAGCTTGCCCGGTCTCAGCCCCGGTCTCGTTGCCGCGACCTTGAAACAGGATGGCACCAAACCAATTGTGCTCTGGCGCAGGCCCGACCTCTCGAACCGCATCGCGCGCCTGCATTGACAGCCCGGAGAAATCAGCCCAAGGCTGACCCCGATTGACGAGCAGACAGACCGGAGACGCGCCATGTCCATTCCACAGTCCGGCGGCGGGCCCATCGAACACGAGGACCAGCTGGCGCAGTATCTTGCTGACGGCTGCAAACCCAAAGCCGATTGGCGGATCGGCACCGAGCACGAGAAATTCGGCTACTGCAAGGACACGCTGCGGCCCCTGCCCTATGAGGGCGAACGGTCGATCCTCGCGGTGCTCGAGGGCTTGCGGGACAAGCATGGCTGGTCGCCGGTCATGGAAGGGCAGTACCTGATCGGGCTGGAAAAGGGCGGCGCGAACATTTCGCTCGAACCCGGCGGGCAACTGGAACTGTCGGGCGCACCTCTGGAGACCATCCACCAGACCTGTGACGAGGTGAACGACCACCTACGCGATGTGAAAGACATCGCCGACAAGATCGGGGTCGGGTTCATCGGTCTCGGGGCCGCGCCGATCTGGCGGCACGAGGACATGCCCCTGATGCCCAAGGGGCGCTACAAGCTGATGGACAGCTACATGGAAAAGGTCGGCACCGCCGGCACCACCATGATGCGGCGCACCTGCACGGTTCAGGTCAATCTCGATTTCTCGTCCGAGGCGGACATGGTGCAGAAGATGCGCGTGGCGCTGGCGTTGCAGCCGGTGGCCAACGCGCTGTTCGCCACATCCCCGTTTTTCGAGGGCAAGCCGAACGGTCACAAAAGCTGGCGCGGCCGCGTCTGGCGTCATCTGGACGATGCGCGCACGGGGATGCTGCCTTTCGTGTTCGAAGACGGATTCGGGTTCGAGGCGTGGGTGCAATACGCGCTCGATGTGCCGATGTATTTCGTCTACCGCGACGGGACATATATCAATGCGCTGGGTCAGTCCTTTCGCGACTTTCTGAAGGGTGAACTGCCGGCGCTGCCGGGTGAAATACCGACGCTGTCGGATTGGGCCGATCACCTGACCACGATCTTTCCCGAAGCGCGGGTCAAGAAATTCATCGAAATGCGCGGAGCGGACGGCGGCCCGTGGCGCCGCCTTTGCGCCCTGCCCGCGTTCTGGGTTGGCTTGACCTATGAGCAGTCGGCGCTGGATGCGGCGTGGGATCTGGTCAAGGGTTGGGATGCAGAGACCCGCGATGCGCTGCGCGTCGCGGCGTCGGTCGACGGGCTTCAGGCCGAGGTGAACGGGATCAAGATGCACGATCTGGCACGCGAGGCGCTGAAGATCTCCGACGCCGGATTGGTCGCCCGGGCGCGCCCCGGTGCCGGCGGATTGGTGCCGGACGAGACCCATTTCCTCAATGCGCTGAAGGAAAGTGTGGAGACCGGAAAAACGCTCGCCGACGAGTTGATCGACCATTACCACGGCGATTGGAATGGCGATATCAGCCGGATTTACGAAGAATACAGTTACTGAGGGCGGAAACTCTTCGAAGAGTTTCCCCCGGCTTTTCGAAAAGCCGGGGACCGTCGATCAATAGCCGATGGCGCAGCCGTCCTTGCGCGGATCCGAGGCGCCTTCGAGCACACCGTCTTCATGGATCAGGATCGCCTGAGCGCCACCGATGGCAGTCTCCGGTGTCTCGACCTCGTGCCCCATCTCGGTCAATTCGGCGCGAACCTTGTCCGAATAGCCGCGCTCCATCATCAGCTTTCCGTTTTCGGCAAAACAACGCGGCGCATCGAGAGCCGCCTGTGGATCGAGCCCGAAATCCGTCATGTTGGTGATCGCGCGCGCGTGACCGCAGGACTGGTACTGCCCGCCCATCACGCCGAAGGGCATGGTCACACGTCCCGAATCCCGGATGATTCCCGGAATGATGGTGTGCATCGGCCGCTTGCCGCCGCCGTATTCGTTGGCGTGGCCCTCTTGCAGAGTGAACCCCGCCCCGCGGTTCTGGAAAAGGATGCCGAATTTCTCGGACGCGAGCCCCGATCCGAACCCGTGGAAGATCGAATAGATCAACGAGACAACCATGCGATCCTTGTCGACCACGGTGATGTAGATCGTGTCCTTGTGGACCGCCTCGCTGAGCGCCGCCGGACCCGCCATCGCGCGTTTCGGGTCAATCAAGGTTGCCAGCTTCTGCGCCGTATCCATCGAGAGCAGATGATCCAGCTTCGTCATGTGGTCAGCATCGGCCACGAAGCGATTGCGCGCATCGTAGGCCAGCTTGGTCGCCTCGGCCTCGATATGAGCGCGTTCGGCACCGAACGGATCCAGAGAGGCCAGATCGAAATGCGACAGGATGTTGAGCAGCAGGATCGCCGCAGCACCCTGTCCGTTTGGCGGATGCTCGAGCAATTCGCGCCCTTGGTAGGTTCCGCTGACCGGCGAACCGATGGTGGATTGGGTCTTCGCGAAATCGGCGTCGGTATGGACGCCACCCAGCGCGTTCAGCGTCGCGAGCATGTCCTCGGCCACCTCGCCGGTGTAGAACCCGTCGCGCCCCTGGCTGGCGACACGTCGCAGAACCTCCGCGTTGCCTGGAAGGCGGAACATCTGCCCCCGTTTCGGGATCGATCCCTGCATCAGGAAATGCGTTCGCGCGTGGCTCTGAAGAAGGTGGCCGTTCTGTTCCCAGTCCCAGGCGACGCGTTCGGCAACAGGGATCCCGTTTTCCATGTATTCGATAGCCGGCGCAAGACTGTCTGCAATACCGAGCCGACCCCATTGTTCGGACATGGTGCAGAAGGCGTCGATCGCACCGGGGATCGTCACCGCCTCGGGCCCGTAAAGTGGCACGGTCGTCTCGCCACGGCTGCGCAGATCGTCGGCCTTGGCCGCAGCGGGCGCGCGCCCGGAGCCGTTGACGGCGATTACATCATCGCCGCCCGCAGGAGAGATCAGCGCGAAGCAATCCCCGCCGATGCCCGTCATCGCCGGTTCCGCCTGTCCAAGAATGACTGCCCCCGCAATCGCAGCATCGACGGCGTTGCCGCCACGCTTCAGAATGTCGATTGCGGCCTGAGCGGCCAGTGGATGCGATGTGGCACACATGCCATTGGTTGCCATCACCGCTGAGCGGCCCGGCATCTGAAAATCGCGCATAGGACATGTCCCCCTCTTTTGCGGCCAAAATAGACAGGCACGGACAGAGGTCAATCGACGATATATGCTGGGGAGATAGTACCTCGACGCCGCGCACTGGGTGGGGGCTGTTAATGGCGCGACGCCGAGGTGAAGCTTTGTGCAGCTACCCTTACGTTTTGCCGGTCAACAGCGGCCAAAATTCGGACTGAATGAGACCATTGTTGGACATTGTCTCCGGCAGCCGCATCAGAAGGGTCTGGAATCACTTTATTAATTCCAATTGTTTGACAATTGGAAGCAAATTGACGGAATCATGGCAGAAGCGACCGACGCGCTACGCGGTGAGTCGAAGGAACAGGTTGTTTCTGCCGCCACTCCGCGAGTAGCGAGCCTCCGACGACAGCGCCTGTATCAGAAATCGACCGTACCCGCCTTCGGCCAGGTCTTCAGGCGCGGGGCCGGTTGCGTCGTGAACCGCGTGTTCTATAATGGGACGGCCCCAGTCCGCGATGTCGATGCACAGATCGTTCCCGTGCCGCGCGACGGTGACGGACACGGCGCCCAGAGCGACACGACCATAGGCGTGCTCGGCGATGTTGTTCAGCGCCTCTGCCAGCACGATCTGCACATCGTCGCACAGGTCTTTAAGGCCGGCCCGTGCCACGGCGGTGTCGACACGTGACAGAATACGTGGCGTGACGACATCGAGCGCGGGCAAACACAGCTCAAGAATCACGACAGAGGGTGCGTCAGCCTTCGCCGCTGACAACGCCTTGATCCGCCGTGTCGTGGATTTTGAAGATCGTGTCCATCCGGGTCAGGCGAAACACTTTTTCGACAATCGGTTGCAGCGCGGCAAGTTCAAGCGTCTGGCCCGGCCGCAACTGTTTCATCGATGCGACGACCGCACCCAATCCGCTGGAATCGATAAAATCCACCTGTTCAAGGTCGAGGATGAATCGGCCATCGGTGCGCGCTGTGAGCGTGCGCATGCCTTCCTTGAATTGAAGTGCGACCGGCGCATCGATGCGCGTGGCATTCACGTGGATGATTGTGGCGGTGGGCAAAGCGTCGACGATCAGTTCCATAAGGCCTCGGACAATTGATATGCCGGGCACCCTAGACGCCAATCCTTACCATCCGGTATGCAGGGCCCACGAACGCCATGAGGGGAGGCCGCAATGCCGGATGTCGTAATCACAGGGGCCGCACGCACGGCGATGGGGGGCTTTCAGGGCGCGTTTTCCGAAGTCAGCGCATCTGACCTTGGCGGGGCCGCGATCCGCGCGGCGGTGGCACAGGCCGAACCAAAGGCGGTCGATGAGGTTCTGATGGGCTGTGTCTTGCCAGCGGGTCAGGGTCAGGCCCCGGCGCGCCAGGCCGGTTTTGCCGCAGGTCTGGGGGAAGAGGTGCCCGCGACCACGCTCAACAAGATGTGCGGATCGGGCATGAAAGCGGCGATGATGGCCTACGATGCCATTGCGCTGGGCCGGGCGACAGCCATCGTTGCGGGTGGAATGGAATCGATGACCAACGCCCCCTACCTGCTGCCGAACATGCGCGGCGGCGCTCGGATCGGACATGGGCAGGTGATCGACCATATGTTTCTTGACGGTCTTGAAGACGCCTATGACAAAGGCCGCCTGATGGGCACCTTCGCCGAAGATTGCGCCGAGGCGTTCCAGTTCACCCGCGAAGCGCAGGATGAGTACGCTCTGCGGTCACTTTCCAACGCCCTGGACGCCCAGAAATCCGGCGCGTTCGAGAGTGAAATCACTCCGGTGACGTTCGCCACCCGCAAGGGCGATGTCACGGTGCGCGAGGATGAACAGCCCGGAAATGCCAGGCCGGACAAGATCCCCACTCTCAAACCCGCGTTCCGCAAGGATGGCACCGTCACCCCGGCCAACAGCTCGTCGATTTCGGACGGCGCTGCGGCGCTGGTTCTGACCACGACAGAAGCCGCAGGAGATCGCGCGCGTGCGCGCATCGTCGGCCACGCGAGCCATGCCCAAGCGCCGGGCCTCTTCACGACAGCCCCGGTTCCGGCCGCGCAAAAACTGCTCGACCAGATCGGCTGGAGCAAGAACGACGTCGATTTGTGGGAAGTGAACGAAGCGTTTGCCGTGGTGCCTATGGCCTTCATGCACGAGATGGGCCTGTCGCGCGATATCGTGAACGTCAATGGCGGCGCCTGCGCTTTGGGGCACCCGATCGGTGCTTCGGGCGCGCGCATCATGGTCACCCTGCTCAATGCTCTGGAAAAGCGCGGGTTGAAACGCGGAGTTGCGGCGATCTGCATCGGCGGCGGCGAGGGCACGGCCATTGCCATCGAACGGCTCTAGGTTTCTTTGGGCTTCAAACACCTCGGGGGTGTGGGGGCTGGCCCCCACGGGACGGACATGACCGATTACGTGACACTTGCCAAAACCATCGCGGCGCTCACCGATGGTGAGACAGATACCGTATCGCTTATGGCGACGCTTGCCTGTGAGGTGCATCATTCGGATGACCGCTTTGACTGGACCGGTTTTTACCGTGTCGCCGGACCCGATCTGCTGAAGATCGGGCCGTATCAGGGCGGTCATGGGTGTCTGACGATCCCGTTCTCACGCGGTGTCTGCGGCGCCGCCGCGCGCACGGGTGAGGTGCAACTGGTTCCGGATGTCGAGGCTTTTCCCGGCCATATCGCCTGCGCATCGAGCACGCGGTCGGAACTCGTTCTTCCTGTCTGGAATGGATCAGGTCGTCTTCTTGGCGTGTTCGATATCGACAGCGATCAGCCGGACGCTTTCACGCAAGAGGATACAGATGCTTTGTCGGAAATTCTGAAAAAGACGTTTGCGCCGGTGGCATGAGCCGCAGTCCTCATGCGGTCTCATGCCCGGATTTGGTCGTGTCACGCAAGGCCGATGAAGGACAGAATGGCGATAACGATGACGACGAGGCCGACGATATAGATGATGCGGTTCATGGGGTATCCTGACGTTTTGTTGTGACCTCTCAACAAATGCGCGGCGCGTTTGGTTCCGCCGGACAACCTCCATGTCATCTACGCGTGCAATATCGAAACGCCCTGTGAAAATTTTGTTTGAAATTTCACAGATGTCTGCGATGAAATATGCAAAGCAAATTTCATCGGCGACTCATGCAACACGATCCGGTTCTTCACAACGCATCGCTCGGCACGGACCTTCGGGCCCTGCGCAAAACGCGCGGATTGACGTTGCAGGACATCGCAGACCGTTTGGGACGGTCGGTCGGCTGGGTCAGCCAGATTGAACGCGACCTGTCAGAGCCCTCCATCAGCGACCTGCGCCGCATCGCCAAATTGCTTGATGTGCCTGTGTCGCTTCTTTTCGGCACGCCTCAGGCTGCAGCTGAAGAGGCGGGCTACGTTGTGCGTGCAGGCGCGCGGCGGCCCATCGGGACCGGAGAGGGCGGGCTTATCGAAGAGTTGTTGTCTCCGGACCTGTCGGATGATTTCGAAGTGGTGCATTCGACCTTCCAGCCTCACAGCCGCCGGGGTGAAGTCATCACACGTCCGACCCAGGAACTTGGCTACATTCTGTCCGGCAAGCTCGACCTGATCATCAGCGACCGCCGGTTCACCCTGACCCCCGGCGACAGTTTCCGGATCAAGTCCGAGCCGTTCGAGTGGATCAACCCTTATGATGACCCCGCCGTGGCGATCTGGGTCATCGCGCCGCCGGTGTACTGATGACTTTTGAAGGCTGGACCATATTCGCGCTGTTCTGGGTCGTTTTCGTGACCTCCCCCGGCCCGAATGCGGTGAATTGCATCCAGAATGGCATGACATACGGATTTGCAAAGTCGCTCTGGGGTGTCGCGGCCATCCTGACGCAGGCCTCGCTGTTCCTATGTCTTTCGGCGCTGGGCATCACCGCCCTTATCGCAGCCTCACCAGCCGCGTTTCTGATCGCGAAAATCGTCGGGGCCGCGTTCCTGATCTGGATCGGCGTTCGCGCCTGGATCAACGCGACACGCCCCTTGGTCGACGCGCCGCCGTCCTCTGGTTCGATCTTCGGGCGGGCCTTTGCCATCGCGACGATCAATCCCAAAAGCGTCGCCGGATACCTTGCCGCCTTTTCACAATTCGTCATGCCGGACGTGCCCATCGCCCAACAGATGTGGGTGATCGTGCCGACCGCGCTGACCATCACAGCGGCGAGCTATGTCACCTATACCGCGCTGGGTGCCGGGTTGGGGCGGGCTGCACTCGGCATGGTTGCCAACACCGTTTTACGCCGCGTGCTCGCTGTGTCGTTTCTCGTTTATGGCCTGCTCTTGGGCAGCACGGCGATCCCGAACGGAGGCCGCGCATGAAGGGGAGCTGTCTGTGCGGAGCGGTCACATACACAGCGCGCGGCACACCCGGAGCGCCCGCAGCCTGTCACTGCACGCAATGCCGCAAGCAATCGGGGCATGTCTGGGCGTCGTCTTATGTCGAGGACGGCGCGTTGGACATCACGGGCGATGTGCGCTGGTATCAATCCTCCGAAAAAGCGCGGCGCGGCTTTTGCCCGCCCTGCGGATCGGCGCTGTTCTGGGACCACGAGGATGATCCGTTCATCTGCTTCTCCACCGGGTCCATCGACGGGCCAACCGGGCTGGCCCTGCGCGGTCATATCCATACTCGGACCAAGGGCGATTACTACGCAATCAACCCCAATGATCCGCAGCGCGAGGACTGACCGATGCTTGATCTCACCCTCGACATCCCGCTTTGGACCTACATCACCTTCATGGGCGCAGCGCTTGTGCTCTACCTGACCCCCGGCGCGGACATGATGTTCACGCTGGCCAGCGGGATGCGCGGCGGCGCGCGATCCGGCGTGGCGGCGGCTGGTGGCATCGGGCTGGGCGTCATGGGGCACGTGGTGATCGCGGCCGCCGGGTTGGCGGTGCTGCTCATCACCTATCCCATCGCCTATGACGCGCTGCGCTATGCGGGCGCGGCCTACCTGCTCTGGCTTGCCTATAATTCATGGACCGACACCTCCGACCCGACCCGACGCGAGGGACGGAGCGACACCTGGCGCGCGTTTCGCCGGGGGTTCCTGACCAACATCCTGAATCCCAAGGTGGGCCTCTTCGTTCTGGCCTTCCTGCCGCAATTCGCCGATCCGGCCATTGGCCCGGTGTGGCAACAAATCCTGATCCTCGGAGCTTTGCTCGCTCTGGGCGAACTGGCTGTCTATTGCCTGCTGGGGGGCTTTGCAGGACTGGCGGCCGCCCGCATTCAGCGCGCGTCGGGGTGGATCAACAAACTGTCTGCAATCGTGTTCGGCGGGCTTGCGCTGCGCCTTGCCTGGAACTGAGGAGACCATCATGTCCGATTTCCCCACATCCACCCGCGTCGTCATCATCGGCGGCGGAGTCGTCGGTGCGTCCTGCGCCTACCATATCGCCAAGGCGGGCTGGGATTGCGTGCTGCTCGAGAAAAACGAACTGACCGCCGGGTCGACGTGGCACGCGGCAGGCAACTGCCCGTCCTTCAGCACAAGCTGGGCGGTGATGAACATGCAGCGCTATTCGCTGGAGCTTTATCGCACGCTGGCGGACGAGGTGGATTACCCGATGAACTACCACGTCACCGGGTCGATCCGCCTTGGCCACACCAAGGAACGGATGATGGAGTTCGAGCGCGCCCGCGCGATGGGCCGGTATCAGGGTCTCGACCTCGAGATGATGGCGGTGGAGGACATCAAGGGACGCTACCCGTTCATCGAAACCCACGATCTTGCCGGTGCGCTTTATGATCCCGACGATGGCGATATCGACCCCGCCCAGCTGACACAGGCGCTGGCCAAGGGCGCGCGTCAGATGGGCGCGCGGATCGAACGGTTCTGCCCCGCCACAGGCGTTAGCCGCAAGAACGGCGAATGGATCGTGCATACCGACAAGGGCGACATCACCTGCGAAAAGGTGGTCAATGCGGCAGGCTACTATGCCCAGCGCGTCGGCGAGTGGTTCAAGCCTTATGGCGGTCGCACGGTGCCGATGACGGTGATGAGCCACCAGTATTTCCTGACCGAACCCGTGGCCGAGCTTGAGGCGTGGTCGAAGGAGAACGGCAAGCTGCCGCTGCTGCGCGATGTCGACAGCTCCTACTACCTGCGGCAGGAAAAGTACGGTCTGAACCTCGGACCGTACGAACGCAACTGCAAGGCGCATTGGGTCACGCCCGACGATCCCATGCCCGACGATTTCAGCTTCCAGCTTTATCCCGACGATCTGGAACGGCTTGAGTGGTATATCGAGGATGCAATGGCCCGCGTGCCGATCCTTGGCGCGTCTGGTGTGGGACGGGTCATCAACGGACCGATCCCCTATGCGCCGGATGGCTTGCCGCTGATCGGCCCTATGCCCGGTGTCCCCAACGCGTTCGAGGCCTGCGTCTTCACCTTCGGCATCACCCAGGGCGGCGGCGCGGGCAAGGTGTTGGCCGAATGGGTCACTGAGGGCCAGACCGAATGGGACATGTGGGCCGTCGATCCACGCCGCTACACGGACTACACCGATCAGGATTATTGCGACCAGAAGGCGATCGAGGTCTACGGCCATGAATACGCCATGCATTTCCCGCATCACGAATGGCCTGCCGGGCGGAACAAGAAACTGTCGCCGGTGCATGACAAGATCGTCGCGCTTGGCGGCGTCATGGGGGCCTACAATGGCTGGGAACGCGCCAATTGGTTCGCGAAACCGGGCGACGACACTTCTGAGGGAAGCACCCATACCTGGGCGCGCAAGGGGCCGTGGCAGCAGCGCGTGAAAGACGAGTGCGAAGCGGTGCGCGATCACTGCGGGGTGCTCGACCTGCCCGGCTTTTCGCGGTTCAAAATCTCCGGCCCTGGTGCCGATGAATGGCTGCGCGGCCAGATCACAGGCGCGCTGCCCAAGATCGGGCGCGTGGGCTTGATCTATTTCGCGGATGATCGCGGGCGTATCCTGACCGAGATGACCGTGGCCCGAGAGGCCGAAGATCACCTGATCCTCGTGACGGCGGCGGCTGCGCAGTGGCATGATCGCGACCTGCTGAAAGCCCGGATGCCCGCCGATCGCAGCCTCACTTTCGAGGACTGGACCACCCGGATGTCCACCCTCATCGTCACCGGGCCGAAAGCGCGCGAGGTTCTCTCCGGGATCACCGAAGGCGATCTCGATCTGCCGTGGCTCAGCCTTCAGAACACGAGTGTCGCGGGTTGTTGGGCCGCGCTGGTCCGTCTGTCCTTCGCCGGAGAACTTGGCTGGGAAATCCATGCGGAAAACGCGGATATGCCCGTCATCTACGATGCGGTGCTTGCCGCCGGTGCAAAGCCCTTTGGCATGTACGCGCTCAATTCGCTGCGCATCGAAAAAGGCTACCGCGCGTGGAAGGGCGATCTGAGCACGGATTATTCGATGCTCGAAGGCGGCCTTGATCGCTTCGTCAAGCTCGACAAGCCACAGGATTTCCCCGGCAAGGCGGCTCTTTTGAACGAAAAGCAGCAGGGCGTGAAAAAGCGGTTCGTCACGCTGACCGTCGACGCGGGCGATTGTGACGCGCCCTATATGTCGACGCTCTGGCACAAGGGCCAAGTTGTCGGCGAAACCACCTCGGGCGATTGGGGCTACAGGGTGAACGCGTCCGTCGCGCTCGGCATGCTGCGCGCCGATCTTGTCACGCCGGGGACCGAGCTTGAGATCGACATCTACGGTGAGATGCGCAAGGCAATCGTGCAGAAGGATGAACCCCTCTGGGATCCGCAGAACGAAAGGCTCCGCGCATGACGATCACCCTTCTGGACGGCGGGATGGGTCAGGAACTGATCCATCGCTCCGGCACGCCGCCGACCCCGCTTTGGTCAACGCAGGTCATGATCGACATGCCCCACCTTGTACGCGAGATCCACGCGGATTATTTCGCCGCCGGGGCTGATATCGCCACGACGAACACCTACGCCATTCATCGCGACCGCCTGGCCGGAACAGCGCATGAAGGCCGCTTCGAAGAACTGCACCGCATCGCCCTCGATATGGCGCTGGAAGCCCGTGAAGCGCACGGGTCGGGTCAGGTGGCAGGAAGCATCGGTCCGCTCGGCGCGTCTTATCGGGCGGACCTTCAACCTCCGCACGAGATCGCTGTCGAATTGATGGCCGAAGTCGCTGGTTTGCTTGCCCCGGACTGTGACATGCTGCTTTTCGAAACCGTCATCTCCACCGCACAGACCCGGGCAGCACTGGACGCTGCACGGGGTCTGGGCAAGCCGATCTGGATCGCCTTTTCCGTCGATGACGAAGACGGGCGCGTTCTGCGGTCCGGCGAGCCCCTTGCCGATGCCGTGGCCCTCTGCGCAGAGGCTGATGCGCTGCTCGCCAACTGCTCCGCGCCCGAAGCGATGCCCGCCGCCATTGACGTCCTCGAGACCAGCGGCAAAGCGGTTGGGGCCTATGCCAATGCCTTTACCCAGATCACCAAGGATTTCCTCAAGGACAAACCCACCGTCGATGCCCTGACCGCGCGCCGCGACATGGGGCCCGACGCCTATGCCGACCAGGCGGCGGAATGGGTTGCGCATGGCGCGACGATCCTAGGGGGGTGCTGTGAAACCACCCCTGCCCATATTGCCGAACTGTCCCGACGGTTTGCAGAAGGCTAGGGCACATGAAGTGCATGAGACCGGCCCACGTATCCACCGTTGAAACTCCATTAAGGTTAACGCGCGTGCCCCTGCTTCTTCTTTTTCCAAATATGCCAGCGGCCACGTCACCATGCTGCCAAACGGGCGTGAAATTTACTGATAACGCCAGAGGTTGCACTCTCCATACGGGACACCAAGGAGACCTCCCATGACCCTTCCCACACATGCTCGCGCCGTCATCATCGGCGGTGGTGTCATCGGCTGTTCGGTAGCCTACCACCTGACGAAGCTGGGCTGGACCGATGTGGTGCTTCTGGAACGCAAGCAGCTGACCTCGGGCACGACTTGGCACGCGGCCGGGTTGATCGGACAGCTTCGTGCCTCGTCGAACATGACCAAGCTGGCGAAGTACACGGCTGATCTTTACGCCACCATCGAGGAAGAAACCGGCGTCGCCACCGGGTTCCGCAAGACCGGGTCGATCTCGGTCGCGCTGACGACCGAACGCCACGAGGAGTTGCGCCGCTCGGCCGCGATGGCGCGGGCCTTTGGTGTCCCGGTCGAGGAAATCGACACTGCAGAGATCAAACGGAAATACGACCATCTCAACACAAGCGACGTGGTGGGTGGTGTCTATTTGCCCAGCGACGGTCAGGGCGATCCCGCCAATATCGCGCTGGCGATGGCCAAGGGCGCGCGTCAGCGCGGGGCACAGATCGTTGAACGCACAAAGGCCACCAAAGTCACCCGCGACGCGCGAAGGATCACATCTGTCGATTGGGTGTCCGAAGATGGAACCAACGGCACGATCACCTGTGACCATGTGGTCAACTGCGCGGGCATGTGGGGCCGCGAGATTGGACAAATGCTGGGCGTCAACGTGCCGCTTCAGGCTTGCGAACATTTTTACATCGTCTCCGAGCCGATCCCCGGTCTGTCGGCCTTGCCAGTGCTGCGGGTGCCGGACGAATGCGCCTATTACAAGGAAGACGCGGGCAAGATGATGCTGGGCGCGTTCGAGCCCAAATCGAAGCCCTGGGCGCTGAACGGCATCCCCGAGAGCTTCGAGTTCGACCAGCTGCCCGAGGATTTCGACCATTTCGAACCGATTCTGGAAGCCGCCGTCAACCGGATGCCGATGCTCGCTGAGGCGGGGATTCACACGTTTTTCAACGGGCCCGAAAGCTTTACCCCTGACAATGCCTATTACCTCGGGCAGGCGCGCGAGATGGACAATGTCTGGGTCGCCGCCGGGTTCAATTCCATCGGCATCCAGTCGGCCGGCGGCGCGGGCATGGCGCTGGCGCAATGGATGGAGGACGGGGCAAAGCCATTCGATCTGGGCGACGTCGATATCGCCCGGGCGCAGCCGTTCCAGCGCAACCGCCGCTACCTCAAGGAACGCGTGACCGAAACTCTGGGCCTGCTCTATGCCGATCACTACCCCTACCGGCAAAAGGCCACCGCACGCGGTGTCCGGCGGACGCCGTTTCATCAACATCTTCTCGACCGGGGTGCGGTGATGGGGGAAACGGCAGGTTGGGAACGCGCCAATTGGTACGCGACCGAAGGCCAGACCCCTGAATACGCCTACAGCTGGAAGCGGCAGAACTTCTTCGACAACGTGGCCCGCGAACACCGGGCGATCCGTGAAAATGTCGGCATGTACGATATGTCGTCTTTCGGCAAACTGCGGGTCGAAGGGCCGGAGTCCGAGGCGTTCCTGAACCATGTCTGCGGTGCCGATATGTCGGTCCCGGTGGGCAAGATCGTCTACACGCAGTTCCTGAACCCGCGCGGCGGGATCGAGGCGGATGTGACCGTCACGCGCCTGTCCGAGATCTGCTATCTCGTGGTGACCCCCGCCGCGACGCGGGCCGCAGATCAAACCTGGTTGCAACGCCACGCGGTCGACAGGCGGGTGGTGATCACCGATGTGACGGCGGGCGAAGGCGTGCTTGCGGTGATGGGACCGAACGCGCGAAAGGTCATGCAGGCGGTGTCGCCCGATGATTTCTCGAACGACACCAACCCCTTTGGCACCGCGCGGGAGATCGAGATCGGGCTTGGCACCGCGCGGGTGCACCGCGTGTCCTATGTCGGGGAATTGGGCTGGGAGATCTACATCTCTGCCGATCAGGCCGGGCACGTGTTCGAAACGCTATGGGAGGCGGAACAGGAACATGGTCTGACGCTGTGCGGAATGCACGCGATGGACACCTGCCGGATCGAAAAGGCGTTTCGGCATTTCGGCCACGACATCACCTGCGAGGACCATGTGCTTGAAGCCGGGCTTGGCTTTGCCGTGAAGACCGCGAAGCCGGATTTCATCGGGCGCGCAGCGGTTTTGCAAAAGCGCGAGGCCGGTTTGCAAAACCGGATGGTGCAATTCCGGCTGACCGACCCCGAACCTCTGCTTTACCACCACGAGCCGATTCTGCGGGACGGACAGATCGTAGGCTACCTAAGCTCCGGCGCGTATGGGCACCATTTGGGCAGCGCGATCGGCATGGGATATGTGCCCTGTGCCGGTGAAAGCGCGGAGCAGGTTCTGGCCTCGACCTACGAGATCGACGTCGCTGGAACGCGGGTTCGGGCCGAGGCGTCGCTGAAGCCGATGTACGATCCGACCTCGGCGCGGGTCCGGGCGTAGCTGGAACTTCGTCCGAAAATTCTGCGCCTTGCCGGAATGCGCCAAGCTGCGTAGAGGGAGCGGATGACCGATTACTGTCCGCCCGACACGCCTTTGGACATCCTGCACGAGGATCACGAGATCCTTGTCGTGAACAAGCCTGCGGGTTTGTTGTCGGTGCCCGGCAAGGGGCCTGACCTGGCCGATTGCCTCATGGCACGGCTCGAGGCGGCGTATCCACAGGTCCTGTTGGTGCATCGGTTGGACCGGGACACATCGGGGGTCATGGTGTTCGGCCTGACGCCACACGCGCAACGGCATCTTGGTCTGCAATTCGAGAAACGGCAAACGAAGAAAACTTACCTTGCCCGCGTCGCCGGCCGCTTGGAGCCGAAAACCGGAACAGTGGATCTACCGCTCATCGTGGATTGGCCGAACCGGCCCTTGCAGAAGGTGGATCACGAGACCGGCAAACCGGCGGTGACGGATTGGCGGGTGATGAAGGCCTCGGACACGGAAAGCCGGGTCCAGCTTTATCCGCAGACGGGACGGAGCCACCAGCTGCGGGTACACATGCTGGCGCTGGGACATCCGATCCTCGGCGATCCGCTCTATGCGCCCGAGACCGCGGCGCAGTATCCACGGATGATGCTTCATGCACAGGAATTGCGGCTGCGGCACCCCGATGGGGGCGAAGGCGTGAAGTTTCGGGTCAAGGCGCCGTTCTGACGTGGTTCGGACGCTGACGCGTCCGACCGGCGCCGCCTGCGGCTGCGCATTTTGCATATTTGGAAAAAGAAGAAGCAGGGGACCTGTGCCCCTGCTTCCAGTCTGCTTTATTCGGCAGCCCAGCCCGAGACGGCTTTGACTTCGAGGAAATCCTCGATCCCCCAGACACCGCCTTCGCGGCCGTTGCCGGATTGCTTCATGCCGCCGAAGGGCGATCCCGCGGACCGGCCTTCGCCGTTCATTTCGACCATGCCCGAGCGCAGTTGACGGGCAAGACGATTGCGGCGCGCACCGTCCTGGCTTTGGACATAGTTGGTCAGGCCATAAACCGTGTCGTTGGCGATGCGCACGCCCTCTTCCTCGGAGTCGAACTTCATGATCGACAGGACGGGGCCGAAGATTTCCTCGCGCGCGATGGTCATGTCGTTGGTCACGTCGGCGAACACAGTTGGGCGCACGTAGAAGCCCTTGTTGAGACCTTCGGGGCGACCAAGACCGCCGGTCACAAGACGGGCGCCTTCGTCGATGCCCTTCTGGATCAGATCCTGAATTTTCTGCCATTGTGTTGCGTTCACCACAGGGCCGATATGGCGACCCTCGGCAGAGGCCGGGCCGACGCTGACCTTCGACGCAATCTCGCCTGCCTCGTCCACGACGCGGTCATAGATCGGCGCTTCGACCAGCATGCGGGACGGCGCGTTGCAGGATTGGCCTGTGTTCTGCATCATATGCAGCACGCCGCGTTTGACGGCCTTGTCGTCGGCATCGGCGAAGATGAGGTTGGCACCTTTACCACCGAGTTCCAGATGTACCCGTTTGAGCGTGTCGGCGGCGGCTTTCGAGATCAGTTTGCCCGCGCGGCTGGAGCCGGTGAAGCTGACCATGTCGATATCGGGATGCGCGGAAAGCTGGCTGCCGACACCGGCCCCATCGCCGTTGACGAGGTTGAATACGCCCGGCGGGAAACCCGCCTCGTGCATCATCTCGGCGAAGAGCATGGCGTTGAGCGGGCTTTCCTCCGATGGCTTGAGGACCATTGTGCAGCCCGCGATTGCTGCCGCGCCGACCTTGAGCGTGACCTGATTCATCGGCCAGTTCCACGGCGTGATCAGCGCACAGACGCCGACGGCTTCGTAGATGATCCGGTCGTTCGGGCTCTGATCGTTGAGCGGGCGGTCGAAGTCAAACGACTTGGCGGCATCGATGAAGTTTTGCAGGTGCCACGTGCCCGCGCCCACCTGGCTGGAGCGCGACATATCAATCGGCGCGCCCATCTCGAGGCTCATGGCCTGGGCCATCTCTTCGCCGCGCGACTGGTAGATGTCGAGCAGCTTTTCCACCAGCGCGATCCGCTCCGACGGGGGCGTCGCCATCCAGGATGGAAACGCGTTTTTCGCGGCGGCGACTGCCGCATCGGTATCGGCCTGACCGCCCAGAGAGATCACCGCACAGGGGTCTTCGGTGGACGGATCAATGACATGATGATCGCGGCCTTCGATGGGATCGACCCATTTACCGTTGATGTAGAACTGGCGTTTTTCGATCATCTGATTATCTCCCTACAGAGGATTGCAGACGACACTGTGTCACCCCCAAGTTTCCCTCGCAAGGGGTGCAAATATCAGAAACTCTGCATATGTACCGATCGAACGAAACTCAAAGGAAAGAGGCAAACACATGGGCCTGCGTATCAATGACGAAATTCCGAACCTGACCGTCGAGACCGATCAGGGCACGTTGAAACTTCATGACTGGATCGGCGACAGCTGGGCCATCCTGTTTTCGCACCCGAAGGACTTTACACCTGTCTGCACCACCGAGTTTGGCGCCGTGGCGCAATTGGCCGATGAGTGGGAAAAGCGCGGCACCAAGGTGATGGGCATTTCCGTTGACGGCGTCGAGGATCACAAGAAATGGAAGGGCGATATTGAATCGACCTCTGGCTCCAAGGCGGGCTTTCCGATCATCGCGGACGAAGACCTGACCGTGGCCAAGGCGTTCGACATGCTGCCTGCGGAGTACGCTTTGCCCGACGGGCGCACACCTGCGGATAGCGCGACAGTCCGCGTCGTCTTCATCATCGGGCCGGACAAGAAGCTCAAGCTCAGCATGACCTATCCGATGAATGTCGGTCGGAACTTTGCCGAAGTGCTGCGCGCGCTCGACGCGCTTCAGACCGCAGCGAAGGAAAACGTGGCGACCCCCGCGAACTGGACCGTGGGGCAGGACGTGATCGTTCCGACCTCGGTGAGCGACGAGGACGCCATTGCCAAGTACGGCAAGATCGAAACGGTTCTGCCGTATCTGCGCAAAGCCAAGTTGTCGGCCTGAGCTTTCGACGCAGTCCAAACTTGTGAAGGCCGGGGTTTTCCCGGCCTTTTTCATTCGACGGAGATGAGTACCGCCTCGACCCGTCGATTGGCCTCGCGTCCGGCAGCGGTGAGGTTGGTCGCGCGGGGCGACAGGAAACCGACACCATCGGCCGCAACCTGCGCAGGCGCCACGCCTCTGGCGACAACGTAGGCCCGTGCGGCATCGGCACGGCGGCGTGACAGGGCGATGTTGGCGTCGAGCGATCCGGTGGCATCGGTGTGCCCGACGAAGGTGATCTGGCGCGTCGGGTTGGCCGTCAGGTAGGCCACGACTGCATCGAGCGACTGCACGGGCCCGTCGCCCAAAGAGGCCGAGCCGCTGTCGAACTCCAGATCGGCGAGGACCACATGGCCGGTTTGTTCAAGCGCGCTGACCACATCGCCTGCATCTTCGGGAATGGCGACTGACCGGGCGTTCGATACGGAAACGGCGGGCCGTCCTTGGGGACCGACCTCGATCAACTGGACGAAGACGGTTTCCCCATCGCGGCTGACGAGCAGGCTGAGTGCCTGCGTCGCGTCTGCCGATTTGGCCGACAGGAAGCGGTAGTCCGACAGATCGACATACATATTCGGCGCGCGCAGTACCTCGGTGCCAAAGCGGAAATCGAAGCCGCCACAGCTTCGGGCGGTGCATTCGAAGATGATGTCGAACCCATCCGCCATAAGTTGCTCGCGCATCGGGCCAAGAACCTGTCCCGTGGTGATCCCGGCGCCGGAAATGCGCCACGCCTTGCGCTGGACCTCACCCTCAAGGCTGGCGACGGGGATACCGCTGTCCTGGCTCCAAGCACCGATCGGAAGGTCATAGCTGCCGGATGGCGTGATCCGCGACACGGTTTCCCGCGCGCCCACAGGCAGCGCAAGGTCGAGCGCCAGCGCCTGCGACGCCGTCAGCCCCGAGGCAAGGCACAGCCCGAGAAACCTAGCGCGCCTGCGCGTGATACTCGTCATTTGGCCGCATATCCGTGGCGCTGGCCACGCGGTTGGTCATGTTGAAAAACCCCGCCACATTCACGATGTCCCAGATGTCGCGATCACTGAATCCGGCATCGCGCAGCGCTTCGCGGTCGAACTCGGCCACCTCGGCGCTCGATTTCGTGACCTTCTCGGCAAAGGCCAGCATCGCGCGGTGCCGGTGCGGAAGGTCGGCCACGCGCCAGTTCATCACCAGCATCTCGCCCAGCTTGGGATCGTCCGACAATTCCCGCACGGCCGCGCCGTGCGCGGTCAGGCAGTAGAAACACTTGTTGATCGAACTGACGACCACCGCGATCATCTCGCGTTCCAGCTTGCTCAGGCCGCTGCCTGCCAGCATCAGGTCGTTATACATCGCCGTGAAGGCATTGAGCTTGTCGATGTCGAAGGCATAGGCCCGCAGGACATTCGGGATCATGCCCAGCTTGTCCTGACAGACATCAAAGTATTTCTGCGTTTCAGGCGGCAGGGGATCCACCATCGGCAGGTTGAGCGCCGTGGGAAGGGTGTCTTTGGTCATTCGGTTTCGCTTGTGTTGGTCAGGATGCGGTAGTGGTACTGTCCCACAACCTGCATGCCGAGGGAAGCGTAGAGGCCGTTTGCGCCATCATTCGCCTGTGTGCACAGAACGCTCATCCACTCTGCGCCGTTGGCCTTGGCCCAATGCGCGGCCTGCCGCATGAGCCAGACGCCCATGCCCTTGCGGCGATGGGGTTTGGCGATCTCGAGCGCGTGCACCATCGCGATGCGATCCGAAATGGCGCAGTAGGCCGTGCCCGCCGGTTTGTCGCTGATCCGCCCCAGAAGCCCGGTCTTGGGCACCTCGGCCCTGTCCATCACGGCAATGCGATCGGGACCGATGCCGCCCGCTGCCCAGATATCACGCATAATGGCGAGCGGTTCCCAGATCGCAAAGGCAGTCACGCGGGGGACGGGTGTGTCGGTCAGCCTGTTGATCGGGCAGACCCAGAGGTTCACCGGGTCGATGATTATGTACCCGCGCCTGTCCAGCGCCGAATCCAATGCCTCTTCGCCTTCGCGGATCATGAACAGTGCATCCTGACCCAGCATCCGCATCGCGGTTTCCGCTGCGGCCAGATCATCGTCGGTCCAATCCCCTTCGGCAGTGGCGGCGCTGACGCGCTTTCCGCCACCGCCGCCGTTCCGAAGCATCCAAGGCCCGGCAGGCGTGCGGTCGGCTGGCGGCCATGTCGCCTCGGTCACGGCGTAAAGGCTCTGGACCGTCGGCGTCATGCAGGGAAGAGTTCGGACAGGCGGGCCATCGCGTGATCGATCCGAGCACCATCGGTGCCGCGCACCACGACATTCGATCCGTAGGCCCCGTTCTGCTGGAAGGGATAGGACCCGATGGACAGGTCGGGAAAATCCGCGGCAATCTGCGCCAGGGGACCGGCGATATCGCCCTCACCCCGATCCACTCGCAAGGTTTGCGACAGGATCGGCGCGCCGCCGGTCAGTGTCGGAATGACGCTTGCGACCATTGCCTGAAAGACCGAAGGCACTCCCGCCATGACATGCACGTTCCCGATGCTGAAACCGGGTGCGATCGAGACAGGATTCTCGATCAGCGTCGCGCCATCGGGAATCCGGGCCATGCGCTTGCGAGCATCATTGAACTCCATCCCGCGTCTGTCGTAATGCGCCTGCAACAAGGCACGGGCGTCTTCGCGCACGTCGATCGGCACATCGAAGGCTTCCGCGACGCAATCTGCGGTGATGTCATCGTGGGTCGGTCCGATCCCGCCAGAGGTGATCACCGTGTCATGAGCGGCGCGCAACGCATTCAACGCCGATACGATGGCATCCCGGTCATCACTGACAATGCGCACCTCGCGCAGGTCGATGCCGACCTTGGTCAGTTCCTGCGCCAGATGGTGCATATTCGCGTCGCGCGTGCGGCCCGAAAGGATTTCGTCCCCGATCACCAGCATTGCGGCGGTTGGATTGGGCATGCGCTGCCTCCTTGATCCCGATTTTTCTCAGGTATAGGCGGGGGTCATGCGCTTTCAAACCCCTCTTGTTCCGGGCACTTTGATCCGGAGATACAAACGCTTTCTGGCCGACGTAACGCTCGCGGACGGCCAAGAGGTGACAGCGCATTGCGCCAATCCCGGATCAATGATGGGTTTGGCCGAACCGGGAACGCGGGTTTGGCTGGAGCCGAATGACGATCCCAAGAAGAAACTTAGATTCGGTTGGCGCCTGGTTGAGAATGGCAACGGGCATTTCACCGGTGTCGATACGGCGGTGCCGAACCGGATGCTCCGTGCGGCCTTTGAGGCGCGTGACGTGCCCGGGCTGACTGAATTCGACAGCCTCCGCGCCGAAGTGCCTTACGGCGAAAAGAGCCGCTTCGACTTTCTGCTGTCCCAAGCGGGGCAACCGGATCTGTATATCGAGGTCAAATCCGTCACGCTGTCCCGACAGCCCGGACTTGCCGAATTCCCCGACAGCGTGACCGCGCGGGGGACGCGGCATCTGAACGATTTGAGCGATATGGTGCGACAGGGACATCGCGCGATGATGCTCTATCTCGTCCAACGGACGGACTGCTCTCGGATGACCTTGGCAGAGGACATAGACCCCTCCTATGCCACCGCGTGGAGTGGTGCGACAGCGGCTGGCGTTGAAACCTTGGCGCTTGATTGCCAAATATCGCCCGAAGCCGTGCGCCTGGGCAAACCGATTGAAATGATCGCCCCGGGTGGGCCTTAGTGTCGCGCCACTGGCAAACAGGCACATTCAGGTTTAAAATCAAAGCCAGACTTATTGGAGTTCAGGTGTGAACAATACCCTAGACGGTCGCATCACGCGCGAAGGCATCCGCATCCATGAAGCGGCGGATTTTGCCGGCATGCGCAAAGCCGGAGAGCTTGCCGCGCGCATTCTCGACGAGGTGGCCGAGCATGTCTTCGTCGGCCAGACCACGGCGACGCTGGATGATTTCATTCGCGACCGCGTCGAGGCTGCAGGAGCGACATCGGCCACGATCGGCTACAAAGGGTATCAGCACGCCAGTTGCATCAGTGTGAACCACGTCGTGTGTCACGGCATTCCCGGCGACAAGAAGCTGAAGGACGGCGACATCCTGAACATCGACGTCACGGTCATCGTCGACGGCTGGTTTGGCGACACCAGCCGCATGTATGTCGCTGGCAAACTCAGCCGCAAGGCGGAACGCCTGATCCAGGTGACGCATGACGCGCTGTTCAAGGGGATCGAGGCGGCAAAGCCGGGCAATACGTTCGGCGATATCGGCCACGCCATCCAGACCTATGTCGAGGCGAACCGCATGTCGGTTGTACGTGATTTCTGCGGTCATGGTCTGGGCCGCGTGTTTCACGCGCCGCCAAATGTCTTGCATTACGGTCGCGCGGGCACGGGGCCACGGCTCGAGGAAGGGATGTTCTTCACCATCGAACCTATGGTCAATCTCGGTCGGCCCGAAACCAAGGTTCTCGCCGATGACTGGACTGCGGTCACACGAGATAAGTCGCTCTCGGCGCAGTTCGAGCATTCCATCGGTATCACCTCCGACGGCTGCGAGGTCTTCACCCCGTCCCCGGCAGGCCGTTTCCATCCAACCTACGACCTCTGACCGGTCTCACGGGCATGGCACCCCCGCCGACGCGCGTTCTGACCATCGGATCGAGCTGCATCAATCGGTTCCAATTCGACTTCTTCCAAACCCGGCATCCGGACACGGCACCCCGGTTCGTCAGATCGCTCTTCGACTGGAACATCACCTCCCTGACTGGCACCGAAACGGTCCTGCGTCTTGCAGCCGAAGGGCGTTTGCGAGGCGTGCTTCAGGATAAGTCACAATACTATGTCGCCTGGGATGTGCTTCTGTTCCATCGGCAAATCCCGGGCCTGTGTCTCTTTCACGAACAGGAAAGCGCCAAAGTCTTCGACGACCCGTCGCAGCAAGACACGCTGATCAGCAAATTGATCCATCAGGCCGCACCGTTTCTGTCGGCAGACGACAGCGGAAGCACGCATCTGATCTGGTCCAACATCCAGCCGAACCTCCCCGACACCGTCGACAACGTGACCCCGTGGGAGCAGTTCCGGCTGACCGCCCCCCGCTACACAGCCATCACGACCCTTGGCAGCCAGCTTTTCGGGCGGGATACGACGTTTTCGTTCCTCGGTATCGAGGAAGATGTTGCCGACGAATTGGTCGGCAAACCGGACGTCCATATCGTGAACCTGCCCCGCGGTATCGACTATGAAGGGCCACCCGATCTGTATGAGCCGTTGCTGTTGGGACTGCTCGGTCCGACCAAGACCTGACGCTCTTCCAGACTGGGGTGGTTTGTCGCTTTCCCTTGCCCCGCTCCGCCGCTAAACCCTCTGCCATAGCGGAGGCTCAGATGACGAAGATCACCCCTCAACCCGGGATCATGGATATTGCGCTCTACGTCGGCGGCAAGTCGCATGTCGATGGCGTGTCCAACGTGGTGAAACTCAGCTCGAACGAAAACCCGTTCGGGCCAAGCCCCGCCGCACAGGAAGCCGTGCGGCGGTCGGTTCACGAACTCCACCGCTATCCCTCCACCGATCACGCCGCGCTGCGCACCGCGATTGCCGAGGTGCATGGCCTGAACGCCGCCCAGATCATCTGCGGCGTCGGATCGGACGAGATCATTACATTTCTCTGCCAGGCATACGCAGGCCCGGGTGATGAGGTGATCCATACCGAGCATGGCTTTGCGCTCTACAAGATCTGTGCGCTCGCCGCTGGGGCAACCCCGGTCGAGGTGCCCGAGCATGAACGTGTCACGGATGTGGACGCGATCCTGGCCGCCTGCACCGACAGGACCCGCCTCGTGTTCATAGCCAACCCCAACAACCCCACCGGCACGATGATCGGTCTGGCCGAGGTCGAACGTCTGGCCGAGAACCTGCCGCCGCAGGCATTGCTCGTACTAGACGGCGCCTACGCGGAATTCGTCGAGGGGTATGACGGCGGCGCCGGGCTTGTCCACGCGCGCGACAACGTGGTGATGACCCGGACCTTCTCCAAGATCTACGGTCTTGGCGGGCTGCGTATCGGGTGGGGATACGGCCCGACCGAGGTGATCGAGGTGCTCAACCGCATTCGCGGCCCATTCAATCTCTCGGGCACCGCGCTAGCCGCAGCCGAGGTTGCCGTGCGCGACACCGCCTATGTCGAAAAATGCCGGATCGAAAACAACCGCCTGCGCGCGTGGCTCGCTGAGGCTTTGGCCGAACACGGTGTGCCGTCGGACACGTCGATGGCGAATTTCGTGCTCGCCCGGTTTGCCGATGAAGCCGAGGCCGAGGCCTGCAATCTCTACCTCCAGAAAGAGGGCCTGATCGTGCGCCAGGTCGGCTCGTACAACCTGCCCCATGCCTTGCGCATCACCGTCGGTGACGAAGCAAGCTGTCGGCGCGTTGCCCATGCGGTAGGTCAGTTCAAGGCGGGTGCGCGATGACCCCGATCTACGACCGCGTCGCCCTGATCGGGTTGGGCCTGATCGCCTCCTCCATGTTCTGGGCCATGAAGCGCAACACCCTCGCCGGTCATGTGACGGGATATGCCCGCAGCCAGGAAACCCGCGACACCGCGCGGCGGATCGGTCTTTGTGACACGGTGTGCGATACCCTTGCCGACGCTGTGCAGGATGCCGATCTGGTCGTTCTCGCGGTGCCGGTCGGCGTCATGGGGGATATCGCGGCCGAGATCGCCCCGCACCTCAAGCCCGGCGCCACTGTCACCGATGTCGGCTCGGTCAAGGGACGCGTAATTTCGGATGTTACGCCGCATATCCCGGACGGCGTGCATTTTGTCCCGGCGCACCCGCTTGCGGGGACTGAACATTCCGGCCCGGAATCCGGTTTTGCCACGCTTTTCGATAATCGCTGGTGTCTGATCGTGCCTTCCGAAGGCAGTGACCCCGAAGCCGTCGAAACGCTGCAACGGTTCTGGCGCGGCTTGGGGTCGAATGTCGATGTGATGGAGCCCGACCACCACGATCTCGTGCTCGCCGTAACCTCGCATTGCCCACACCTGATCGCCTACACGATGGTCGGCGTCGCCGATGATCTGGGGCGCGTGACGGACAGTGAAGTGATCAACTATTCGGCCGCTGGATTTCGCGATTTCACACGGATCGCCGCGTCCGACCCGACGATGTGGCGGGATGTGTTCCTGTCGAACAAGGACGCGACACTGGAAATCCTCGGCCGATTTACCGAAGAACTCTTCGCGCTCCAACGTGCCATCCGGCAGGGCGACGGCGACTTCCTCCACGACTATTTCACCCGCACACGCGCCCTTCGGCGCGGCATCATCGAGGCCGGTCAGGATACGGCGGCCCCGAATTTCGGACGCTCTGGATAGGAAACGGTCATGCGGTTAACGAGTGTTTTGGTATGTGTTTGCATGATGGTCGCACAGGTCGCGATAGCCGCTCCCGACACCTCGCTTAGACCGATCGCGCGGGGCGATAGCTCGGAGGCTCCGCCCGCTGAAACACTCTCACAGTTGCGTCCGACGGCGCGACCGGTGCTCGATGAAGCTGACCTGACCCGACAATTGACGAATGAAATCGCCCGTGGGCCGACCGTCGCGGTGCCGACCTCCCGGTTCGATCTTCCGCCGCTGATGCAACGCGCCTTTGCCGCCGTTTCTCCACAGGCGACTGGCCTGTCCGTCCGGCCATCCTTGCGCCCCAACAGTCTCGTGCAGAAAGCCATGGCCCAGCGGCGTGAGCGCGAACGAGGCGCGGTCTGTGGCGACCCGGCGCTTCAGGGCGACGTGGTCGGTTTCGTCCCCGGGCGCCTGTCGGCCTGCGGCATAGAGAACGGGGTCCGCGTGCGTTCTGTCTCCGGCATAAGCCTCAGCCAGCACGCACTGGTCGATTGCACAACCGCCAAGGCGCTAAAATCCTGGGTCGAGAAAGGCATGAAACCTGCGGTCGGTCAAACAGGGGGTGGAGTCAGCCAGATCAAGGTCGCCGCGCATTTCGCCTGCCGGACCCGAAACAACCAGGCCGGCGCGAAAGTCAGCGAACACGGCAAGGGCCGTGCGATCGACATCACCGGTTTCAGGCTCCGCGATGGCTCCGAGATCACCCTCCTTCAGGATTGGGAACGCCGCGGCACCGGGGCCATCCTGCGAAAGATGCACCAGCGCGCTTGCGGAATTTTTGGAACCGTTCTCGGACCGGATTCCGACCGGTTCCACAAGGATCATTTCCATTTCGATACCGCCCGATACCGGAGCGGATCTTTCTGCCGCTAGGCCTTTTAAACTTATCGTATGGTCGCTTCCTCGCCTAACTGTAGGACCGGACGAGGCTCTCTGCGACAAGCGCCCAACCATCAGCCACAACGAAGAATGCCAGTTTGAACGGCAATGACACGATCGCCGGTGGCACCATCATCATACCCATCGACATCAGCACGGCAGCCACCACGAGGTCGATGATGAGGAATGGCAAGAAAATAAGAAACCCGACCTGAAACGCGCGCGACAGTTCCGATAAAAGAAATGTGGAGATCAGGACCGACAGGGGCGTCTCTGGGGTCGGCTCTGTCAGGTTTAGATCCGACCGGATCTGCGCCATCGTGTCGAACGTGTCCGGGTCGACCTGTGCTGCCATGAAAACGCGAAACGGCTCAAATCCACGTTCGAACCCTTCTTCGGTGCTGATCTGTTCATTAAGAAGCGGCGAAATACCTTGCTGCCACGATTCCATGAAGACCGGTTCCATGACGAAAAACGTCAAAAAGAGCGCGATGCTGACGAGCAGCATGTTCGGAGGCGATTGCTGAAGCCCGATCCCTTGTCGCAGGATCGCCAGCACCGTCACGATGAACGGGAAGCACGTGACGGTGATGACGATGCCGGGGGCGACGCTCAAAACTGTGATCAGCGCGATCAACTGTACCGTTGTCGCGGTGACCGAGCCCCCATCACCGAAGTCGAATGACAGGCTCTGCGCCGATGCGCCTCCGGCGACGACGAGCGCAGCCGCCAAAGCAAAAAGGCCAAGTCGGCTCACGCCCTATCCGCCCGATGCGCCAAAATCGTTCACGTCGACAAGCCTGACGGACAGCTGACCGTGATTTTCGCCCGTTTCGGTGATCTCCAACACTCCAGTGCCGATCAGCCGGTCGCCGACGTAAAGCTCCACCGGGTCTTCGACACGTTTGTCGAGGACCAGAACGGACCCCTCTTCGAGTTGCAGCAATTCGCGGACCAACGGGCGCGCGCGGCCCACAGAGACGGTGATCTCGATCGGCACCTTCGTAAATGCCGCGTCGGGTTTCTGCGGGTCTAATGTCTGGGTCGGTTTATCCATGCGCGCGCGCCTCCGATTGTTCGTACAGAACCGCATGCACCGCGTCTGTGATTTGGGCCGATACGTCCGACAGGTCGATGGACAGTTCCTTGCCGCCCAACCGGACCTCTGCCTGACCTTCTGCCACAGCGGGTGATTCCGAAACGTTGATCGGCAGGCTGCTGGATGCGCCATGCATGAGTTGCGTGACCTGCTCCGCCGCGCCCGGAGCCACGGTTATCTCGATCTGAACGGTTCCGATTTCGCGCGCGACGCGGGACAATTGATCGGCAATATGACCGCCAAGCGTGTCACGGGCGAGAGAAGGCAAAAGTTTCTCAAGGATCTCGTTGAACAGGGGCGTCAGGTTCGACAACACCTGCGCGTGAACCTCGTGATAGGTGAAGGACAAATCCTGAAGGCTTTGCGCGACACCATCCGATAGATGGGCCCCCTCCTCTGTCTTGGCCTTGATCGCGTCGTCCCAGCCTGCGCGGTAGCCTTTGTCGAATGACTCCAACCGCTCGGTTTCCAGGGTTTCGTCGGAAACCTGCGTGATGGTCGCTCCGGGCTTCACCGTGCCGAAATCTTCGAGATACGTGGCAAGAGAGGTCATCGCGCATCCTCCGGACGTGGCTCATCCAGCCAGCTTCGCAGCACTTCGACGGTCTCGCTCCGGCGTTCTTCGATCAGTGTCTTGAGCCGGGCCACGGCGTCCTCGGACGATGGCAGGTTGGTCGACCCGGCGGGATCGGCCAGAACGGGCAGGCCCATCTCGGACTCGTCCGGCTCAATTGTGCCGTTCAAAACCGGGAGATCCGACTGTGCGCTTGCGTTCAATTGCGCGGCCGACGGCGCCGGAAGGCCGAGGTCGCGGCGCGATGGTAGCAGAAGCGGGCGCACCACGAACACGCCGAGCACTAGCGCCACCACAGCCAAAACCGCGATCTGGATGAGGCTCATGGTGTCAAGCTGCCCCGCGAACCAACCGGGATCGGCGGGCAGCGAACCCAGCGGCTTCAGCGGCTCAAACGATAGCGATTTCAAAGTGATGACGTCGCCGCGCGCTTCATCGTAGCCTACAGCAGAGGCGACGAGGTCCCGCAGTGCCGTCAGTTCCTCCTCTGGCACCGGCACGAAAGACTGCGCCCCCTGTGCGTCGGTCTGAATCGCCCCGTTCACCAGCACAGCGACTGTCAGTCGCTTGATGGCCCCTGGCACCTTGATGATCTCCCGTGTCGTCTGCGACACCTCGTAGTTCAGGCGTTCACGGGTTTCCGACGATTGACGCGTCCCTGTCTCACTCGTATTCGCATCGCCGTCCGGAAGATTGGACGCCACGGTAACGGCACCCAAGCCGGCGTTTTCGGATTGATCCGATCGTTCCTCGCTGTCCGAGCTGATCACGAAGCGGCTTTCCGGATCGAACCGCCGTTCGGTGATCGATTCGCTTTCCGTGATCGTATCGATGCTGATCTCGACCACCGCATTGCCACGACCGACTCGGGCTTCGACCAGACGCAGAACACGGTCACGAAGGGCGGTTGTCCGCTCCGCGTCGTCAATCGACGACACCATCGCGCCATCATCCGACAAAAGCCCCGCTTGCGCATCGATCAGAGCGACCCCGTCCGGGTCAAGACCGGCCACTGCCGACGCCACCAGATGCCGGATCGCCTGCACCTGCGCCCTGTCGAGGCTCCCGGACCGCGCCGTGACGTGTACGGAGGCGCTGGGCGCGAGGTCGCGGCGGAAGGGATTGTCGCTGCCGGTTGCGATATGCACGCGGGCCGTCAGGATGTCGGGCGACGAGACGATGGTCCGTGCCAATTCGCCTTCTTTCGCGCGCAGATAGGCCGCATCGAACATTTGGGAGGTCGTTCCAAAGCCCGACAGGGCGTCCAACAGCTCGTAACCCTGCCCGGATGAGGCCGGGAGGCCTTCGCTGGCCAGAGTCAGACGAAGCTCATCCCGCGCGGTATCGGAGACAAAAACCGAGGTGCCCCGAACCTCGAAAGCCGCACCTTTCTGTTGCAGCGCCTGAATCACTTCACCTGCTGCTGCGGGATCAAGGCCCGAATAAAGAAGCGTCATCCTCGGCTGTGTCACCAACCGTGACATGCCCAGGACGGCAAGAAATATCCCGATTGTTGCGCCGACCACGATGACCTTGCGCGCATTGGTCAAACTTCGCCACATTGGCAATATCTGCTGCACCGATATCCTCCGAACCCAAAACATTCTGTCTCGCTGATGACTCGGTTATTGCCGGTTCGTGTTAACAATCGGTTAGTGCCTGCGGTTTAAAGACGAGGTCATGAATTCGGAAATGGGCGAGTCATGGCAACGGCTGAGGCAACTGGAACTGAGACTGACGACAGCGGGAAGAAATCGTCCAAGATCGGACTGATCCTGTCGATTGTGCTGTGCCTTTTGGGCGCCGGGCTTGGGTATTTCGGTATTTTGAGCGGACTTGTCCCTTTCGGGCCCGGCGCGTCCGGCCATGAGGCTTCGCAATCGGCAGATGACATCCCGACAACGCAGGAGGCGTCTAGCGTTCGGCCCGACGTGGCTTTCGTTACGATCCCGACGCTGATCGTGACCCTTCCGCCCGGGGCAAAGAACGACCACCTGAGGTTTTCCGCGCAAATAGAAGTGCCGAGCGAATATCAAGACGATGTCGAATATCTGATGCCAAGGATACAGGACGTGATGAACGGGTATCTCAGGGCGTTGACCGCCGAAGATATTGAGGGGCCAGGCGCCCTGTTCAAAATCAGGCTGCATCTGTTCCGCCGCATCGCAGTGGTCGTTGGCTTGGGCAAGGCAAACAGTCTGCTTGTGACAGAATTTATCCTGAATTGAGGACATGAAATGGAATTGGTCGCTGATATCCTTTTGGTCGCTGGCGCACTTGGTGCGGGGCTCTACTGCTTTGTTCTGTCCCGGCGCCTGACGCGCTTCACGGATCTCGAAAACGGCGTGGGTGCGGCTGTCGCGGTCTTGTCTTCACAAGTTACGGATTTGCAGAACGCCTTGGAAAACGCCCAAAAAACCGCGAGCCATTCGAGCGACAGTCTTGAAGACCTCACAAGACGGGCCGAGGAATCGGCCAAGCGGCTGGAATTGATGGTGGCGTCGATGCACGATTTGCCGGCCGCCCCCGCGCAACCCGTACCACCGGCGCCACCCACCGGGCCTGTCTTTTCACGTCACGCCGGAGATGCGCGATGAAATCCAGAGCCTCGAAGGGAGCGAACCGCAAAGAACGGCGCCAGACAGGAACACTCGCGATCATCGGCGCGCTTCTTCTGTTGTCCGCGACCGTACGTCTGGCAACGGAAGCGGGTCAGGTCATTGCAAGCGAGGGTCTGCTCTCCAGCCAACTCGAACCTTCAGCAAGTGCGCAAACGTTGGATCTCGCCCGCCCGGAAGAAATGACCGCCGCCCTTGACGCCATCAAGAAACGCGAAGCCCGCCTGGTTGAACGCGAAGCGGAAATGGAGGAGCGTGAAGCGACTGTCGCTTCTGCCGAGGCGGCGATCCAGGCGGAACTGACCAAGCTCGAACAGGCAGAACAAAGCCTTAGGGAGACCATCAGCCTCGCATCCGCCGCTGCCGAGGATGACATTTCCCAACTGACTGCCGTCTATGCGAACATGAAGCCCAAACAGGCCGCGGCCTTGTTCGAACAAATGGATTCCACCTTCGCCGCAGGATTTCTCGCCCGGATGCCTTCGGACAGCGCCGCGCGCATAATGGCCGGCATGACGCCGGAAAAAGCCTACGAGATCAGCGTGAGACTGGCGGGGCGAAATGCCGATATACCGCTCGAGTAGCAATTGATGTGAATGACTGGCGATCCCGGCAGGATTCGAACCTGCAACCTGCCCCTTAGGAGGGGGCTGCTCTATCCAGTTGAGCCACGGGACCGCGCGCCACAGGCATACTGATCCAATCACGGCTTGTCATCTTCTTCGAAGATTTTTTCGCAAAGTCCGCAATCGCTTGCTGGGGCGCGAAAGATTGCGATAACATCCCGTTAACAGAATAGGATGACCCCCTTGCCCAACGACGACTCCCGCCCCCTCACCCTTCGCGACGTTTCAGAAGCGTCCGGGGTTTCCGAAATGACGGTCAGCCGCGTTTTGCGCAATCGGGGTGACGTGTCGACCGCGACCCGCGAACGGGTGCTCTCTGCTGCGAAGTCGCTTGGTTACGTTCCCAACAAGATCGCCGGAGCGTTGGCGAGCCAACGGGTCAACCTTGTCGCGGTGATCATCCCAAGCCTGCGCAACATGGTTTTCCCCGAGGTCATGTCCGGCATCAGCGCCGTGCTTGAGGAAACCGAGTTGCAGCCCGTAGTGGGTGTCACGGACTACCTTCCCGAAAAGGAAGAGCGCGTTCTCTACGAAATGCTGTCCTGGCGGCCGTCGGGGGTGATCATCGCCGGGCTTGAACACACCGACGCCTCTCGCGCCATGCTCAAGGCCAGTGGGATTCCGGTGGTCGAGATCATGGATGTCGACGGCACTCCGATCGACGCCATGGTGGGCATTTCACACCGCCGGGCGGGGCGCAAGATGGCGCAAGCGATCTTGAAGGCGGGGTACGAACGGATCGGATTTCTGGGCACGAAGATGCCGCTCGATCACCGCGCCCGCAAACGTTTTGAGGGCTTTACCGAAGCTCTGGCCAAGGGCGGGGTCGAGGTGGCCGATCAGGAATTCTACTCCGGCGGATCGGCCTTGGCCAAGGGGCGCGAGATGACCGAGGCGATGCTCGCACGCGATCCTGAACTGGATTTCCTCTATTATTCCAACGACATGATCGCCGCGGGCGGTCTTTTGTCCCTGCTCGAAAAGGGCGTCGACATCCCGAACCAGATTGGCCTCGCGGGATTTAACGGGGTAGAGCTTCTAGAAGGTCTGCCACGGCAGCTTGCGACGATGGACGCATGCCGCACGGAGATCGGGCAAAAAGCGGCTGAGATCATTTCGAACCGTGTGAATTCACCCGAGGCGGACTCCCCCAAGGTGGTCGAGTTGACCCCGAAAATCAGCTACGGGGATACCCTGCGTCGATAAAAAAAGGGCCGCGAACGGCCCTTTTCGTTTCAAGTCAAGTGGCTCGACTTCAGTTCAGAACGTCAGACACCGCATGGGTCCACGCGCCATCACCCGGATCAGCCGTGATTACCGGATCCGAGCCACCGGCAAGCAACGTCTGAACCGTCCGCTCGAAATCCGCCGGATCAAGCGCGCCGTTGGACCCTGCGGTCAGCTTGGCCACTTCACCCATCATCCGCTTCTGGTGCGTTTCGGTCTGGGCGCCGGTTTCGTCATATTCGAGAACGATCATTGCCGCCTCGTCCGGGTTTTCCTCGGCCCATTTCCAACCCTTCATCGACGCGGCCACAAAGCGCTGCATCTTGTCGACGAACTCCGGGTCTTCGAGGCGGTCTTCAAGCACATAAAGCCCATCCTCGAGCGTCGCGACGCCCTGGTCCTCGTATTTGAACGTCACGAGGTCATCCGGGCTGACACCCGCATCGATCACCTGCCAGTATTCGTTGTAGGTCATGGTCGAGATGCAATCCGCCTGTCGCTGCAACAGCGGATCGACGTTGAACCCCTGCTTGAGGACCTCGACGCCGTTCTCGCTCTTGCCATCGGTCGATACGCCCATGGAACTCATCCACGACATGAACGGGAATTCGTTGCCGAAAAACCAGACGCCGAGCGTGCGGTTCTTGAGATCATCGGGGGTCTCGATGCCCGCATCCTTCCAACAGGTCAGCATCATGCCAGAGCTTTTGAACGGCTGAGCGATGTTGACGAGCGGCAAACCCTTTTCGCGTGCAGCCAAAGCGGCGGGCATCCATTCGACGGTCACATCCGCGCCACCCCCGGCGATCACCTGCGTGGGTGCGATATCGGGCCCACCAGGCTTGATGGTGACATCCAGATCGGCCTCTTCGTAATAGCCGTTTTCCAAGGCGACATAGTAGCCCGCGAACTGGGCCTGAGTGACCCATTTCAATTGCAGTGTGACCTCATCCGCTGCCCATGCCGGGGTAGCCAGACCGAACGCGGCCAAAGCGCCGAGTAGTTTACGTTTCAAAGTGTTACCTCCATGTTGTCGTTTGTCATTTTTAGTGTCCGCGATGCGACGGGTGCCAGAACGTCACGCGCTTTTCCAACCAGGCCACCAACCCGTAAAACGCCGTGCCGGCCATCGCCGAAACGGCGATTTCGGCCCAGACGAGGTCGATCGACAGGCTGCCGACACCGGTTGAAATTCGAAACCCCATCCCGCGAGTCGGTGAGCCGAAATACTCAGCAACGATTGCCCCGATCAAAGCAAGCGTTGTCGCAATCTTCAGCCCGTTGAAAACGAACGGGAGCGCCGCCGGCAGGCGCAATTTGATGAGCGTGTCCAAATAACTCGCGGCGTAGGTGCGCATCAGGTCGCGCTGCATCGCGTCGGTTTCGCGCAGGCCCTGAACCGTGTTTACGAGGATTGGGAAGAACACCATCACGACGACAACCGCGGCCTTGGACTGCCAGTCGAACCCGAACCAGCTGACCAGAATGGGCGCGATGCCGATGATCGGAAGGGCTGCCACGAAATTCCCGATGGGGAGCAACCCCTGGGTCAGGAAAGCAGACCGGTCGATCAGGATAGCGGTCAAGAATGCCGCCGCCACCCCGATGACAAATCCTGCCAGCGCGCCTTTCAAAACGGTCTGCTGGAAGTCTTCCCAAAGGATGTCGGTCGACGCGGCAAAGGTCTGCGCCACGTCCGACGGCGCAGGCAGGATCACAGGTGACACACCGAACCCGCGTACAATTCCTTCCCAAAGCACGATCAGCGTCACGCCGAAAAGCACCGGGATGAACACCCGCACAACCCGTGACCCTCGCCAGCGGGAATTGGCCAGATAAGCGTTCAGCCCCCAGGCACCGATCCAGAACACGAGAGCGAAGATGAGCCAGATCATGCCTGCATCCCCATCCGCCGCAAGGTGATGCGTTGCATCAGGTCAAGCAGCGTCACCAGAACCCCGGCAAGGATGGCCGCCGCAAAGAGCGCCGCCCAGATGGCCAGCGGCGTGCCGAACTGATCTCCGATCAGAATGCGCGCGCCCAGACCCGAGATCGCCCCCGTGGGCAATTCGCCCACAATGGTGCCCACCAAAGCGGCCGCGATCCCGATCTTGAGCGATGTGAAAAGATAGGGCATCGAGGCGGGCAACCGCAGCTTCAGGAACGCCTGCAACCCCGAGGCCGAATAGGTCTTGAGCAGATCAAGCTGCGCCGCGCCGGGCGACCGCAGCCCTTTGACCATGCCGACCAATACCGGGAAGTAACACAGGTAGGCCGAAATGATCGCCTTCGGGACCGTGCGCCCTTCGATCCCCACCTGGCTCGACAGCACAATGATCATCGGCGCCAGCGCGACAATCGGGACCGTTTGACTGATGATGGCCCACGGCATCAGGCTCATATTCACGACCCGGCTATAGACGATCGCAATCGCCCCTGCCATGCCAAGGACCGTGCCCAGAGCAAACCCCCAAAGCGTCGATTGCAGCGTGATCCAGCCGTGATAGATCAGCGACCGTTTCGACATCGGCCGACCGTTCAGCGCCATCTCGCCGGTCGTTTTCCAAAGCTCGGATCCGACTTGCACGGGCGTCGGCAGGCGCGGACGGTCCAAGCTGTAACCCAAGGCGATATGCTCGGGGTTGTTGACCATCAACCGCCAGATGGACTGCTCGAACCGCGCGCGCGATTCCGCCGGAACGACCTCTGTCCCAGACCGCTCCGCCACATCCAGCGCCCCGCGAATGTTCATCGGCGCAACCGCCGCGTACCAAAATGCGACCAATGCCGCCAATACCGCAAGGATGGGAAACAGCGACCTCATCCCGCGCGCCCCGATACCGCTTCATTGTTCCACAAATATGCAAACACCTTCGCCAGCCAAAACGTGCAGGAATTGCATATTTTAAGAACAATGAAAGGATTGGGTGGTCTCATATTCCCGCGGTACAGGCTGGCAAGCCGATGACCGTGGACGATGAAGGGACCTGCGTCCTTAAACCAAGCGCAGGCCGGTTGCGGGGGGCAGAGGGCGCCCGATGTCTCCCGCGCCGTGCGCGCGTTAACCTTAACAGAAGGATAAGCATCAATCGTCATAGGCATGGCCTGCCCGCAGCCCTTCGCGCACGCGATGCGCGATTTGCAGGAACTCCGGTGTATCGCGAATGTCGAGGGGGCGTTTTTTCGGCAGCGGGCTTTCGATGATGTCGGTGATCCGACCCGGACGCGGGCTCATGACGACGATCTTGGTCGACAGGTAAACCGCTTCGGGGATCGAATGGGTCACAAACCCGATCGTCTTTTCCGTTCGCGCCCAGAGCTCCAGGAGCTGCTCGTTCAGGTGATCGCGCACGATCTCGTCGAGCGCCCCGAACGGCTCATCCATCAGTAGAATGTCTGCGTCGAACGCCAATGCCCGCGCGATCGACGCGCGCTGCTGCATCCCGCCCGACAATTGCCACGGATATTTCTTGCCGAAGTTCGACAGTTCGACGAGGTCCAGCACGCGCGCGATCCGCGCATCCTGTTCGGCCCTCGAATAGCCCATGATCTCCAGCGGCAGCGCGATGTTCTTCTCGATCGTCCGCCAGGGATAAAGTCCTGCGGCCTGGAACACATACCCATAGGCCCGCGCGCGCCGCGCTTCGTCCGGCGTCATACCGTTGACGGTCAAAGTGCCGCCTGTCGGCGCCTCGAGTGCCGCGATGCAGCGCAAGAAAGTGGTCTTGCCACATCCCGACGGGCCGATGAAACTGACGAATTCTCCCTTACCGATGTCGAGATCAATGCCGGAGAGCGCATGCACCGGGCCGTCATTGGTCTGGAACGTCAGATCCAGCGACTTCGCCGAAATCACGGGGGTTGTCGCGCCCCGGTTCACGACCGGGGCCTCTGCCGTATCGAGCATCAAACCCCCGTCGCAGGGATGCCGGTCCGCTCGACCGGACGCGGCGCCGTCAGCTCCTTCCACGTCGACAGCGCGCGGTTGACCGTTCCATTGCCCGGCCGCTTGACGAACTGGCCATGCCCTTCCTGCGTGCGCACCTCGCCGTCGTGGATCGCCACATGCCCGCGGGTGAGCGTGAAGCGTGGCAGGCCTTTGACATGCTGCCCTTCGAACACGTTGTAATCGATGGCCGATTGCTGCGAGCTCGCCGAGATCGTCTTTTCCTTCTTCGGATCCCAGACCACGAGATCGGCATCCGCGCCGACCAGAACTGCGCCCTTCTTGGGATAGCAGTTCAGGATCTTCGCGATATTGGTCGAGGTCACCGCGACGAACTCATTGGGCGTCAGCCGCCCGGTTTCCACCCCATGCGTCCAGAGCATGGGCATCCTGTCTTCCAAGCCGCCGGTCCCGTTCGGGATCTTCGAGAAATCGCCAACGCCAAACCGCTTCTGTTCCGTGGTAAAGGCGCAATGGTCCGTGGCCACCACCGACAGCGACCCTGATTGCAGACCGGCCCAGAGGCTATCCTGGTGCTGTTTGTTGCGGAAGGGCGGCGACATCACGCGACGGGCGGCGTGGTCCCAATCCTTATTGAAATATTCGCTTTCATCGAGCGTCAGGTGCTGAATGAGTGGCTCTCCCCAAACCCGCTTGCCCTGCATCTTGGCCCGGCGGATGGCCTCATGTGCCTCCTCGCAAGAGGTGTGCACGACGTAAAGCGGCACACCCGCCATGTCGGCAATCATGATCGCGCGGTTCGTCGCCTCGCCCTCGACCTGCGTTGGCCGCGAATATGCGTGCCCCTCGGGTCCGTTGTTGCCTGCGGCCAGAAGCTTTGCCGTCAGTTCGGCAACCACGTCCCCGTTCTCGGCGTGAACCATCGCGATCCCGCCCAGCTCGGCCAGACGGCTGAACGACGCGTAAAGCTCATCGTCATTGACCATGAGCGCGCCTTTGTAGGCCATGAAATGCTTGAACGTGTTGATGCCGCGATCCTTGATCACGCTCTCCATCTCGTTGAACACCTGCTCGCCCCACCAGGTGACGGCCATGTGAAACGAGTAGTCGCAATTGGCGCGGGTCGATTTGTTGTCCCACATCTGGAGCGCGTCGAAGAGGCCCTGCCCCGGGGAGGGCAAAGCGAAGTCCACCACCATCGTGGTCCCGCCCGCCAAAGCCGCGCGCGTGCCGCTTTCGAAATCATCCGAGGAATAGGTGCCCATAAACGGCATCTCGAGATGCGTATGCGGATCGATCCCGCCGGGCATCACGTAGCAGCCGGTGGCGTCCAGTTCCTCGTCGCCTTTCAGGTTCGGACCGATCTCGGTGATGACCCCGTTGTCGATGGCGACATCCGCCTCGTAGGTCAGGTCCGCTGTGACAACCGTTCCGTTCTTGATGACTGTGGTCATGGGTTTCTCCGTGGTCCTGATCTTCTCTGGTTCAAAAACATATTGGGAGGGTCGCGCCGCGCAAAAGCGCAGTGCCCTCGCTCAACTGACGATCTCCGCCGTCTCGACGACCGCGTGGAACAGAACATCCGTTCCCGCCGTCGCCCACTCCTTGGAGATCTCTTCCGCCTCATTGTGCGACAGCCCGTCGACACACGGGCACATAACCATCGCCGTCGGTGCGACATCGTTGATCCAGCACGCGTCGTGTCCGGCCCCCGACACGATATCCATATGGCTGTAGCCCAGCCGTTCCGCCGCATCGCGGATGGCGGCCACGCATTGTTCGTCGAACGCGGGCGGGTCGAACTGTCCGACGATATGCGACTCGAAGCTGACCCCGATCTCTTCACACAGCTTCGGCGCGCGTTCCATGAATTCGTCCACCATCGCATTGAGCTTGTCGAGAAGGTGCGTCCGCAGATCGACCGTGAAAACGGCTTTGCCGGGAATGATGTTGCGGCTGTTGGGATAGATGTCGATATGCCCGATGGCGCCAACTGCATTGGGTTGGTTCTTCATCGCGATCTCTTGCACCAGCTCGGTGATGAGCGCGAGACCGCGCCCCGCGTTCTTGCGCATGTGCATCGGTGTCGATCCGGTGTGGCTTTCCTTGCCGGTCACCGTGCATTCGATCCAACGCAGGCCCTGCCCGTGCGTGACCACGCCGATATCCTTGCCCTCGGCCTCCAGAATCGGTCCCTGTTCGATGTGCAACTCGAAAAAGGCATGCATCTTGCGGTCGCCGACCTTCTCGTCGCCCTTCCATCCGATCCGTTCAAGCTCATCGCCAAAGCGTTTCCCTTTGGCATCCTCGCGATCATAGGCCCATTGCAGGTCGTGCTTGCCCGCAAAGACACCCGAAGCCAGCATCGCAGGCGCAAAGCGTGTGCCTTCCTCGTTGGTCCAGTTGGTCACCACAATGGGATGCTTGGTCTTGATCCCGAGATCATTGAGAGACCGCAGGATTTCCAACCCGCCAAGAACGCCTAGAACGCCGTCGTATTTGCCGCCCGTCGGTTGCGTGTCGAGGTGTGATCCGACGTAGACCGGAAGCGCGGCGGGATCCGTCCCCTCGCGCCGGGCGAACATGTTGCCGATCTCGTCGACACCCATCGTGCAGCCTGCATCCTCGCACCATTTCTGGAACAGCGCGCGGCCCTCGGCGTCTTCGTCGGTCAAGGTCTGCCGGTTGTTGCCGCCCGCCACGCCCGGACCGATTTTCGCCATCTCCATGAGACTGTCCCACAGGCGGTCGCCATTGATCCGCAGATTTTCTCCGGGTGCTGCCATCCCTTTTCCCCTCGCCGCTGGTCGCCGTGCGGAGCGCGTGCACCGCGCCCTCAAGTTTTTTACCATTTGGTAAAGTTACGATTGCAACGTGCCCCCAAGCTGTCAAGGTATGATCTTGGATGAGGAGTTCCGAGCAGGCCATCGTCAGGAAACCATGCCTGCAAATCAAGCATGAGAGTGAGACCGCCTGTGACCAGCACCGCCCGAAAGCCCAGCCGCATCCAGACCGAAAACCGCCAGCGCATTCGGGACGCCGCGCTTGGTCTGTTTGCCACTCACGGATTTCGCGGCACCACGCTCGACCAAATCGCGGACGCCTGCGGGATGCACAAACCCAACCTGATCTACTATTTCGACAGCAAGGAGGCGATCCATATCGATCTTCTGAACACGCTGATGGAGGAGTGGCTGAGCCCGCTCGACGCGATGGACCCGGACGGCGATCCGCTTGAAGAGATGATGGGATATATTCGCCGCAAGATGGAGATGAGTCGGCTCTACCCGCGCGAATCCCGCCTTTTCGCGAATGAAATCGTCCAGGGCGCACCACGCATGTTGCCGCATCTCGAAAGCACGCTGAAGCCGCTTTTCGACCGGCAATGCGGTATCATCAACCGTTGGATGACCGAAGGCAAACTGGCGCAAATGCACCCCGCGCACCTGATCTTTTCGATTTGGGCAGTGACACAGCACTACGCGGATTTCGAAGCGCAGATCGCGGTGCTTCTGCCGGGCGATGACAAGCGTGCACGGGGTGCAGAGGCGTTCGTTGAGGCGATGTTCCGCAAAGTGCTGACGCCGTAGGAGTTTTACCGGGGATTAACTGTCTTGGTAAAAACTGCGGATATGTCGATGCATTATCCCTTCGAGTCGCCCACTGCCTACAATCCCGGTTGGCGTGACCAGCTGTTCAGCGCGGAAGCCGTGCGCCGTCAGGGCGTTGTCCGTCGCAAGAAAGGTGCGATACACCGCGAGGTCGGGCTGACCCTCCTTCGGGCAGAGGTACAGGCGCGGGGATTCCAGCTTTTCGATGTGGGCACGGACTACCTGATCGTGTGTCATTCAAGGCCAATCACCCGCATCGGGTAATCCATTCCTCTGCATCAAAGGTCTCTACATTCCCTGAACAAAGCTATTTGCGGGCACCTTCTTGGGTATGCAACCACGTCCACGCGTTTCCAGAATTTTATGGGATGCCATGAGAATCTTCGTACGAAGATTCTCATGGCATCCCATAAAATTCTGTTAAGCGCGTGCAGAAAGCTCCCTCAAGCCTTACTCTGCTGCCTGCGCCACGGCAGGGTTGTTCGGATGGGTCGTCCAGTCCCCATGCTCCGCCGGCACAGGCTGCCCTGTCCGCTCGTCTATAACCCCTGCAGCCAGTTCTTCCATCGTGATACAGTCCTCGACAGGACAGACATTCACACACAGATTGCAGGCCACGCATTCGTCATCCTTGACGGTGAACACCCGGTCCTCTGACATCGCAATCGCCTGGTGAGACGTGTCCTCACACGCCGCATAGCAGCGACCGCACGCGATACACAGATCCTGATCGATCCGCGCCTTGGTCACGTAATTCAGGTTCAGGTTCTGCCAATCGCTCACATTCGGCACCGCCCGCCCGACGAGATCGGCGGTCGAGGACATGCCCTTCTCGTCCAGATATTGCGACAGACCCGAGATCATCTCTTGCACGATCTTGAACCCGTAGGTCATGGCAGCCGTGCAAACCTGCACGTTTCCGGCGCCCAGCGCCATGAACTCGGCGGCATCCTTCCAGGTCGTGACCCCGCCGATCCCCGAGATCGGCAGCCCGCGCATCTCGGGGGACCGCGCGATCTCGGCCACCATGTTGAGCGCGATAGGCTTCACCGCAGGCCCGCAATAGCCGCCATGCGCACCTTTGCCGTCGATCGTCGGTTCGGGCGCGAACAGGTCCAGATCGACCGACGTGATCGAGTTGATCGTGTTGATCAGGCTCACCGCATCCGCTCCACCCGCATGGGCCGCCATGGCCGGTTTGCGGATATCGGTGATGTTCGGTGTAAGTTTGACGATACAGGGCATCCGCGTGTTTTGCTTCACCCATCGCGTGACCATTTCGATGTACTCGGGCACCTGCCCCACGGCGGAGCCCATCCCGCGTTCGGACATGCCGTGCGGGCAGCCGAAGTTGAGCTCCACGCCATCGGCACCGGTCTCTTCCACGAGTGGTAGGATCGCCTTCCACGCCTGCTCTTCGCAGGGCACCATGAGAGACACGACCATTGCTCGGTCGGGGTAGTCCCGCTTGACCGCCTTGATCTCGCGCAGGTTCACCTCCAGCGGACGGTCCGTAATCAGCTCAATGTTGTTCAACCCGAGCAGTCGCCGGTCCGCACCCCAGATCGCACCATAGCGCGGTCCGTTGACGTTCACGACGGGCGGACCCGCCTCGCCCAACGTCTTCCAGACCACACCGCCCCATCCGGCCTCGAAGGCGCGGCGAACGTTGTATTCCTTATCCGTCGGCGGCGCGGAAGCGAGCCAGAACGGGTTCGGGCTTTTGATGCCCACAAAGTCAGTCGTCAGATCAGCCATTGGGCCCTCCCAGTCTCATTGTGATGTCCCGACCTGGTGGTCCGGGCAGAAATAGGACGTGCGTCCCCCTACGGTTTTCTTCGAAATCGTGCCGTCGCATCGCGTGCAGGCGTCGCCGTCGCTGCGGTGGTGAATCAACCATGCGTCCGGCAGTTGCCCGTACTCGGCATCCGTATCGACAACTGCCTGCAAGACATGGCGCAGTTCCTTGTGGAGCGTCTGTACCCGATCGCTGCTCAGAGTGTCCGCCCGCGTCTCCGGATCGATCCCGCTGCGATAAAGCGACTCGTCCGCCCAGAGATTACCCATGCCCGCCAGTTTCTTCTGGCTAAGCAGAGCCGATTTGATCGCACCACGGGTCTTGCCGATAACCTCGGCAAAGGCATTATCCCCCATCTCGAGCGCGTCCGGGCCAAGCTCCTTGTCCGCGATAAACGCATCCACATCCTCGACCAGCTCGATCCGACCGAACTTGCGCGGGTCGCGGAAATGCAGACAGGTGCCGCCCTCGAATTCCACGGTGAATCGGACGTAATCCGCTGGCGGGTCTGCGGTGTCCATCACGCGGACCGATCCCGACATGCCAAGATGGATGTGCAGCCAAGGCCCACCGACCGAGCCGACGAAGATGTACTTCCCGTGCCGTCGCGTGCGCGTGAATTGCGTGCCGATCAAGCGCTTCCGCTCGCTCTCGGTCGGCAATTCAACATGGCTCACTTCACCCAAGGCAAATCCCTCGATCGTTCGGTTCAAAGCGCCCGCCGCGATGCGTTTGCGCGCCGCTTCGCATTCGGGCAGTTCCGGCATCAGCCGGACGTCAGCGCGGCGTGAATATCCTCTGCCGCATCACGCCCTTCGGCCACGGCGGTCACGGTCAGGTCTTCACCCCCGGCCGCGCAATCCCCGCCGGCCCAGACGCCCTTGACCGAGGTGCGCCCCGGACCCGTCACGGCGATCTTGCGCCCGTCAAGATCGGGAAGGTCATCCCCCGTCAGCGTCTGACCGATGGCCTTGAACACCTGATCGGCAGCAAGACGGAAGGTCTGGCCGGTCGGCTTCAGGTCGTCATCGGTGAACTCGAACTCGATTTCCCGCACTGACCCGTTGCCATGCACAGCGACCGGAGAGGCGTTGGTGATGATCCGCACACCCTTGGCCGCCGCCAGGTCCTGTTCCCAGATGCTCGCGTTCATGCGGTCCTTGCCGCGCCGGTAGACGATGGTGACGTTCAACGCGCCCAGCAGTTTCGATTGCACCGCGGCATCCACCGCCGTCATACCGCCACCGATCACCACCACGTCGCGCCCCACTGGGAGCGTGCTCAGATCCGTGGCTTGCCGCAGGTCGGCGATGAAATCCACCGCGTCCAGAACGCCGTCCTTGTCCGATCCCGGCGCGGTCAAGGCGTTCACACCTCCGAGGCCCATGCCGAGAAACACCGCATCATATTCGGCCTGAAGATCGGCCATTTGAACGTCGCGACCCAGCGCCATATTGTTGCGGATCTCGATGCCGCCGATCTTGAGCAGCCAGTCCACCTCGCGCGCGGCGAAATCCTCGGTACTCTTGTAGGCCGCGATTCCGTATTCGTTGAGCCCGCCCGCCTTGGGGCGCGCGTCGAAGACGACAACATCATGCCCGTGCATCGCCAGGCGGTGCGCACAGGCAAGGCCCGCCGGACCGGCCCCGACAACGGCGACACGTTTGCCGGTCGGAGCCGCCCGGGAGAACGGATGCACGTTTTGCGCCATCAGCGTGTCGGTGGCGTAGCGTTGAAGCCGCCCGATCTGCACCGGCTCACCCTCGGCGGCCTCGCGCACGCAGGCTTGTTCGCACAGGGTTTCCGTCGGGCAGACGCGGGCGCACATGCCGCCCATGATGTTCTGCGTCAGGATCGTCTTGGCCGCTGCTTCGGGGGTGCCCGTGGCGATTTGGCGGATGAAGAGCGGGATGTCGATTTCCGTCGGGCACGCGGTGATACAAGGCGCATCGTGACAGAAATAGCAGCGATCGGCGGCCACCAAGGCCTCGTGATCGCCAAGCGGCGCGTGCAGGTCGGCGAAGCCCGCGCTGAGCGCATCGGGGTCCAACCGGCCTGAAACGATCCCTTCTTTCAAAGCTCTGGCGTCCATCTTCACACTCCGAAGTCAGCTTGATCCTTGGTCAAACGCTCTCACGGGTCAAAAATTTTATCAACTGGTAAAATTTTGGAAACTCGGCTTTCCGGCGAATGCTGCGCTGCGGCGTTATGCGTTCAGGGATTGGCGGGTATGCCAATCCGGAACTACTCAACGTGTTTTCAACGGCTTAGATGTGAATGAGCAAAAAATGAGCAATGCAAGGGCATATCATGGCACTTACTCAGACATACCAAGGAGAAAAGCGCGGCTTTTTCTCGAGCCTGTTCGACGGCCTGACACGCGGAGTGAACCAGATCGCAGAAGCCAATTCGCGCGTGCGCGAAGTCGAGCGTCTTCAGGCGCTGTCCGACGAAACACTGGCGGAAAAAGGCATCAAGCGCGAAGACATCGTGCGTCACGTGTTCCGCGATCTGTACTGGATGTAATCGGGTCCACCGAAAATCCGATCGGAAAAAGGGCTGCGCATCTCGCGCGGCCTTTTTCTTTGGCCAGGTCACAGAACGAAAAAAGCCGCCCCCAAGGGACGGCTTTGGAATGTACGGATCGTACGGCCGAACCGTACGACAGCCCGGATCAGTTCTGGGCGTAATATTCGATGACGAGGTTCGGTTCCATCATCACCGGGTAAGGCACATCGCTGAGACCCGGTGTGCGGACAAAAGTTGCCGTCATCTTGGAGTGGTCGACTTCGAGGTAGTCGGGAACGTCACGCTCGGGCAGTTGGACGGCTTCGAGAAGTGCGGTCATCTGCTTGGACTTCTCGCGGACCTCGATCACGTCGCCTTCCTTCACGCGGTAGGACGGGATGTTGACGCGCTGGCCGTTGACCAGAACGTGACCGTGGTTCACGAACTGACGCGCTGCAAAGACGGTCGCGACGAACTTGGCACGGTAGACGACGGCGTCCAGACGACGCTCGAGCAGGCCGATCAGCTGTTCGCCAGTGTCGCCGCGCAGACGCTCGGCTTCGGCATAGATGCGGCGGAACTGCTTTTCGGTCAGATCACCGTAATAGCCCTTGAGCTTCTGCTTGGCGCGAAGCTGGAGGCCGAAGTCGGACATTTTGCCCTTCCGGCGCTGGCCATGCTGACCGGGGCCGTATTCACGACGGTTGACCGGGGATTTCGGACGACCCCAGATGTTTTCGCCCATCCGGCGGTCGATTTTGTACTTGGCAGACGTGCGTTTGGTCACGGCTGATCTCCTTCTTGGGACGACGCCCCGAAAGGCGACTATGAAGGGCGTTGTCCTCTTGGGTGCGAAACCCATGACAGGCATCCCCTTGCGGGGGCCACCAACACCAATGAAGCCGCGCTTATACGTCCGGTCCCGGCAGAGTCAACACGCGATCTTCCGAGGCGCATTAAACCTTGTTTAAGGGCCATCGTGCAGAGTGCTGCGACCACAAGACGGGATGGTTGCATGACCCAGCGCGCAGTTCGCAAGACACTTGGCCCTTCACCCCTGGATGCCGCAGTTCTGACGCGGGATCGCGGTATTCTCGCAATGGTCGAAGACGCCGTCCACCACAGGGAGGTGCGGCTTGCCTTTCAGCCCGTGGTCCAGGCGCAGCGGCAGGATCACATCGCCTTTTATGAGGGGCTTGTCCGCGTCACCGATCCGACCGGGCGGATCATCCCGGCGGCACAGTTCATCGATCTGGTCGAAGAACGCGAAAGCGGCAGGCTTCTGGATTGCTTGTCGCTTGAACACGGGTTGCGCACGCTTCTGCACAATCCGGACATCCGGCTGGCCATCAACCTGTCGGCGCGATCCGTCGGCTATCCGAAATGGCGCAAGGTGCTGGATCGCGGACTGTCCCGCGACCCTTCGGCCGCCGGACGGCTGATCCTCGAAATCACCGAGGCGTCCGCGATGCTGGTGCCTGAACTGGTGGTGCAGGCGATGCGCGATTTGCGGCGGCGGGGCATCAGCTTTGCGCTCGATGATTTCGGCGCGGGATATACCGCGCTGCGATACCTGCGAGAATTCCAGTTCGATATCCTGAAGATCGACGGACAATTCATCCGCGGGATCGCGACCGACCCCGACAACCAGGTCCTCACCCGCGCCATTCTCGCGATTGCACAGCAATTCGATATGTTCACTGTCGCCGAATGTGTCGAATCCTCGCCCGACGGGCAGACACTTGCCGATCTCGGGGTGGATTTCTTGCAAGGCTACTATTTCGGGGCTCCCACCGTCGATCCGCCGTGGCGGCCGATCCCCCCGAAGTGGAACATGCATTAACGGCGGGGCCGACCCGCCATGACGCTAGGTCAATCCCGCCATGCGAAACAGGCCTGAGACACCCTGTCCGGTATGCCTTGGTCCACCGTTGCTTTAGGAGGGCGCCAGAAGAGGTCTGGGGCCGCGGCCGCAAATACGCGATAATCGCCGTGGAATCACTACTGGACCATGACTTTGGTGGAGGGACATATGACCAACGTCGTTATCGCATCCGCCGCACGTACGGCCGTTGGGTCGTTCGGCGGCTCTTTCGCAAACACACCCGCACATGATCTTGGCACAGCCGTTCTGAACGCGCTGGTCGAACGCGCCGGTGTCGAAAAAGAGGCCGTCTCCGAAACGATCCTCGGTCAGGTTCTCACGGCCGCGCAGGGCCAGAACCCGGCGCGCCAAGCGCATATCAACGCAGGCTTCCCGCAGGAAAGCTCGGCCTGGGGAATCAACCAGGTGTGCGGTTCGGGCCTTCGCGCGGTCGCATTGGGCGCACAGCATATCCTGCTGGGCGATGCCGAGATTGTCTGCGCCGGCGGTCAGGAAAACATGTCCATGTCGCCCCACGCTGCGAACCTGCGTCAGGGTCACAAGATGGGCGATATGAAGTACATCGACACCATGATCCGCGATGGTTTGTGGGATGCCTTCAACGGTTATCACATGGGTCAGACCGCCGAGAACGTCGCCGAGAAGTGGCAGATCAGCCGCGATCAGCAGGACGAATTCGCCGTCGCTTCGCAGAACAAGGCCGAAGCGGCGCAAAAGGCGGGCAAGTTCGATGACGAGGTGATCGCCTTTACCGTCAAGGGTCGCAAGGGCGATACCGTGGTCGACAAGGATGAATACATCCGCCACGGCGCAACGATGGAGGCGATGCAGAAACTGCGCCCGGCCTTCACCAAGGACGGGTCGGTCACGGCAGCGAACGCCTCGGGCCTGAACGACGGCGCGGCGGGTGTGCTGCTGATGAGCGAAGAAAACGCGCAGAAGCGCGGAATCACGCCGATGGCCCGCATCGCATCCTACGCGACCGCCGGTCTTGATCCATCGATCATGGGTGTCGGCCCGATCTACGCTTCGCGCAAGGCGCTGGAAAAGGCCGGTTGGTCGGTTGGCGATCTGGACCTCGTGGAAGCGAACGAAGCCTTCGCCGCGCAAGCCTGCGCCGTGAACAAGGACATGGGCTGGGATCCGGAAATCGTGAACGTGAATGGCGGCGCGATCGCCATCGGCCACCCGATCGGCGCATCCGGTGCCCGCGTTCTCAACACGCTGCTGTTCGAAATGCAGCGCCGCGACGCCAAGAAGGGTCTTGCGACCCTCTGCATCGGCGGCGGCATGGGCGTGGCGCTCTGCGTCGAACGCCCCTGATCTGACGGCCCGGACCCGCACGAGCGCGGTCCGGGCCTTTTTTTCTTTTTCATGACCGAAACTGTGCCCTCCTTCGACCAGCTGGTGTTTTCCGGCGGCGGCCTGCGGTGTTTCTGGCAAGGCGGTTTTCTGGACGTCGTGCGCGATGAAATCGGGCTTGCGCCGGATCGCATCACCGGCGTGTCGGGCGGCGCGCTGTCGGCATGTTGTTTCGTCGCGCGCCGGGGTCCGCAAATGCTCGAACGGATGTGCGAAGCGTTCGCCGAGAATGAGTCCAATGTGGCTTGGGACAGTTTCGAAGACGACGGCCTGACCCCGCATCAACGTCTGTATCGGCAATGCGTCGAAGAGGTATTGGACGAGGCCGCACGGCAGCAGATCGTAGATGGTCCGTCGCTGACGATATTGCTGGGCCATCCGCCTCTTTCGGGTTTGCCCAAGCTGTCGGGCACCGCCGCGACGCTGGCCTACGAAGCAGAGTTGCACAGCATCGCGTCGCCGCATTTCAACTGGGCGCAAAAGATCGGCCTTGGCACGTCGCGCGTCGATGCGCGCAAGGCGGCACGGGATGGCACCCTGACAGATCTGGTCGCCGCCGCCGCCGTCATCCCGCCGGTGTTCGAACCGCCCGAATGGGAGGGACGCCCGGTCATCGATGGCGGCATGGCCGACCAGGCCCCCATGCCCGACCCGGATGAGGGCGACACCTTGATCCTGCTGACCCGGCACTACAGCGGCCTCACGCCCGTGCCGGGACGCACCTATCTTGAACCGTCCGAGCCCTGCCCGGTCGACAAGATTGACTTTACAGACCCTGCCAAGCTGCGAGACACATGGTCTTGTGGTGAGGCGGACGGTCGATCGTATCTCGAAACCCTGAACCAGACCAAATAACGGAGGAGATTTTCCCATGGCACGTGTAGCACTCGTCACCGGCGGCAGCCGCGGTATCGGTGAAGCAATTTCAAAGGCGCTCAAGGCAGAAGGCTATGAGGTTGCGGCCACCTATGCCGGCAACGATGAGAAAGCCGCCGCCTTCACCGAGGAAACCGGCATCAAGACCTACAAGTGGAACGTGGCCGATTACGACGCCTCCAAAGAGGGCATCGCCAAGGTCGAAGCCGATCTGGGCCCCATCGACGTGGTTGTCGCCAATGCGGGCATCACCCGCGATGCGCCGTTCCACAAGATGACGCCCGAGGCGTGGAAAGAGGTGATCGACACCAACCTCACCGGCGTGTTCAACACGGTCCACCCCGTCTGGCCTGGGATGCGCGAGCGCAAGTTCGGCCGCGTGATCGTGATCTCCTCGATCAACGGGCAGAAAGGCCAGTTCGGCCAGGTCAACTATGCGGCGACCAAGGCGGGCGATCTGGGCATCATCAAATCGCTGGCGCAGGAAGGCGCGCGCGCAGGCATCACCGCCAACGCGATCTGCCCCGGCTATATCGGCACCGAAATGGTCCGCGCGATCCCGGAAGAGGTTCTGAATTCCAAGATCATCCCGCAGATCCCGGCGGGCCGTCTGGGTGAGCCGGAAGAGATCGCGCGCTGCGTGACCTTCCTTGCGTCCGACGATGCGGGCTTCATCAACGGCTCGACGATTTCGGCGAACGGGGCGCAGTTCTTCGTCTGATCCCGTATCGCTGTTATTCGGAAAGGCCCGCCAGTTGCGCGGGCCTTTTCTTTTGTCTGGGCGCGGTATAGCGGAGCCTTCATGACACGCACCGCCGCGACCAGTATCGGGTTCATCGCCGTCCTGCTTTGGGCGCTTCTGGCGCTGTTCACGGCAGGGTCCGATCCGGTGCCGCCTTTCCTGCTGAATGCGTTGACCTTTGCCATCGGCGGTGCGGTGGGTGTGATCTGGGTGCTTGTGCGCGGGCGCGTTTCGGTGCTGCGATTGGTGCCGTGGACCGTCTACGCCTTCGGGACCGCAGGGTTGTTCGGCTATCACGCGCTCTATTATTCGGCTTTGAGATTAGCGCCGCCCGCCGAGGCGGGGCTGATTGCCTATCTCTGGCCGCTGTTCATCGTGCTGTTTTCAGGTCTGTTGCCCGGGGAACGGCTGCGGGCGGGGCATATCATCGGCGCGTTGGTGTCGTTCGCCGGGGCAGCGCTGATCGTTTTGCGCAACGGATTCAGCTTCGATGCCGCAGCGACGCCCGGTTTGATCCTTGCGGGTCTCTGTGCACTGACATGGAGCAGCTATTCGGTGCTGTCGCGCCGCCTTGGCACCACCCCGACCGAGGCGGTGGCGGTGTTCTGTGTCCTTACCGCGATCCTGTCGGTCCCGGCGCATCTGATGTTCGAATCCACGGTCTGGCCAGAGAGCGGGTTTGGCTGGCTGTCGGTTGTGGCCCTTGGGCTTGGTCCCGTTGGGCTGGCGTTCTACGTCTGGGACATCGGGGTGAAGAAGGGCGACATCCAGGTGCTGGGCGTGGCGAGCTATGCCGCGCCGCTCTTGTCCACGCTTGTCCTGATCGTGGCGGGGTTTGCACAGGCGTCGTGGCAATTGGTGGTTGCGGCAGTCCTGATCACCGTCGGAGCCGGGATCGCAGCGCTGGCGTCGCGTCGCGGTTAGGTGCAGATTCGCACAAAATTGGCGCGCTGAAGCGTGTTTATGTGCGAAAAGATATAGATAGATTGTCAATCAACAGGGCTCAGGCCCGTTTCCCTATTCGGAGAATTGACATGCTGAACCAGATCAACGGACTGCACCATGTGACATCGCTGGCCAGTGGTGCGCAGACGAACAACGATTTTTTCACCAAGACGCTGGGCCTGCGGCGGATCAAGAAGACCGTCAACTTCGACGCGCCCGAGGTGTATCATCTGTATTACGGTGACGAAGCCGGGACGCCCGGCACGGTGATGACCTATTTCCCTTTCCCGAACGCGCGGCGCGGTCGCCCCGGCACGGGTGAGGTCGGGATCACCGGATTTGCCGTGCCCAAGGGCAGCCTGCCCTATTGGCAAGACCGGCTGGCGACGTTCGACGTGAAGAACCTACAAGCGGAAACCACGTTCGGTGAAAGCCGCCTGCGCTTTGATGGGCCGGATGGCGACGGCTTCGTGCTGGTGGAGACCGAGGGCGACGCGCGCGATCCGTGGACGAACAACGGCGTTCCAGCAGAGGCCGCCATCCGTGGCTTTCACAGCGCCGACATGCGTCTGCGTGATGCCGGGGCGAGCGCCGAATTGCTGCGCTTCATGGGCTACGAAGAGCTTGACCGTCAGGACAACGTCACCCGTTTTCATGTGCCCGGCGGCAACGAAGCCAACGTGATGGACATCACGCAGGTGAACGCCCCCGGCGCGGATCAAGGCGCGGGATCGGTGCACCACATCGCCTTTTCCGTCGACAACCGCGACACCCAATTGGACGTGCGCAAGGCGCTGATGGACACGGGCTACCAGGTGACGCCGGTGATCGACCGCGATTACTTCTATGCGATCTACTTCCGGACGCCCGGTGGTGTGTTGTTCGAAGTGGCCACCAACGAACCCGGCTTCGACCGTGACGAGGACACCGCGCATCTGGGAGAGGCGCTCAAGCTGCCGAGCCAGCACGAGCATCTGCGGGAGGTTCTCGAGGAAAAGTATCTGGAGCCGATCGTTGACTGACTACATCACTCGCGAAACCAGGGGCACGCCCGGCGCGCCCTTGGTGTTCACCTTTCATGGCACGGGTGGCGACGAGAGCCAGTTTCACGGGCTGGCGGAACAGCTTTGGCCCGGCGCGCATGTGGTTTCCCCGCGCGGTGACGTGTCGGAACACGGCATGGCACGCTATTTCCGGCGCACCGGCGAAGGTGTCTACGACATGGAGGATCTGGCCAAACGGCGTGCCGCGATGGCGAAGTTCATTCGATCGAAGATCGCCGCAACCGATGCGACGCGCGTGATTGCGCTTGGCTATTCCAATGGCGCAAACATCGCTGCGGCGGTGGCGTTTGAAGATCCGGACCTGTTTACGGACGTGATCGCCATGCACCCGCTGATCCCGTGGACGCCTGAGCCGCAGCCAGACCTCGCCAAGACGCGCTGGTTGATCACCGCAGGCGAACGCGATCCGATCTGCCCGGCGCCTATGACGAAGTCCCTGCTGGACTATCTACGCGCTCAGGACGCCGATGTGACAGAGTATTGGCACCCGGGCGGGCACGAGCTTGTGCAATCCGAGCTTCAGGCGATCCAGAGTTTTCAGACATGAAAAAGCCCGGGGGAGACCCGGGCCAATCGTGTTAGGAGAGACGCTCAATCTCTTCCTTGAGTCGGAGTTTCTGCTTTTTCAGCGACGCGATCATCAGGTCATCTGTGCCTGGCGCGCGTTGGGCCTGTTCGACCTCTTCAGACAGGGTTTGGTGCTTCCGCTTCAGTTCCTGAAGATGTGAAGTCAAGCTCATGAAGTCCTCCTGTGACTGATTGGATCTTCAGTCGACCACAGTTTTACAAATCTGTCACGCTGCAAGCGCGAAGTCGGTAAATTCCCGCTAAGACGAGCGGCTCTGCGCATGTGATTGCGCCGGAAATGGCAACGATTTGGGCGAACGCAGGACAGTTGTGATCGTTTCGGTATACGAATCGCCATCGGTTTCGTGGATTTCGCCGCGGTGCAGCACGAGCGGAGGGTGCGACACAAACGCCGCCCGCCGATTTTTGCGCCCCCGCAACAGGACAAGCCGCGCCGGGCGGTGGGTTCGCGGGTGGATCGGCCAAAGCTCAAGCGCACCCAGGGTGGCGAAAAACGCGCTCATCAGTTCGGGCAGGCGGTCGGCTCTCTGGATGAAGGTGGCGACACCCCCGGGTTTGAGCCGCTTGGAGGCAACGCTCACCCATTTGGACAGGGGCAAAGCGCCCGACCGGGATACGGCACGGTCCTGCGACCGTGGGGCGACAGCGCGGAAATCCTCAAAATAGGGCGGATTGGCGATCACGTGATCAAAGCGTTCGGATTTTACGGCGGCCGGAAGCGCGGACAGATCGGCGCAATGCACGGTGCCGGTCAGCCCGTTGTCGTTCAGATTCCGCTGCGCGAGATCGGCATAGGCGGGCTGCATTTCGACGCCCGTGCAGGTGATCCCCGGCACCCGCGTGCCAAGACAGGCCAGCGCGGCCCCCCCGCCGCAGCCGAGTTCGAGCACGGTTTGGCCGGGCGTGGCGGGGATGGACGCGGCCAGAAGCACGGGATCGACCCCCGCACGGTAGCCGTCTTTCGGTTGCCAGAGCCGCGCCGCACCCCCCAGAAAATCATCCCGGGTCAGGTCGTCCGGCGCGAAGGGCTCAGTCCTCAAACTTGACTCCGTACTCGCGCAGAACACGTCTGGCATCATCAAGCTCACCGGTCCGCACCATCAAACGGCGCGGCAGGATACCGATGGAGCCTTCGAGGATGCTCATGTTTACGTCCAATTCAAAGCTGTCTATACCCTCGTCCTCAAGCACGGCTCGGGCGAGCGGTATCAGTGTGATGTCATTGGTGCGCAAAAGCTCTTCCATGACCATGATGTAGGAACACCCGGCCCGCTTTGTCGAGCCTTCCTGAAGGAATGGTGATGATGTTGGATAAACCAAGTCAGAAACCGCATGACCGTCTGGCCGAGATTCTGGCCGATGACATGGCAGAGGTGAACGCGCTGATCCGCACGCGGATGGCGTCGGAACACGCGCCGCGCATTCCGGAAGTGACGGCGCATCTGGTCGAGGCGGGCGGCAAGCGGCTGCGTCCGATGCTGACGCTGGCGGCGGCGCGGATGTGTGGCTACGACGGCGACAACCATGTGAAGCTCGCCGCGACGGTGGAGTTCATCCACACGGCGACGCTTTTGCACGACGACGTGGTGGACGAGAGCGAGAAGCGGCGCGGGCGGCCTACGGCGAACCTGCTTTGGGACAACAAATCCAGTGTCCTGGTCGGGGATTACCTCTTCGCGCGGTCGTTCCAGTTGATGACGGAAACCGGCTCTCTGCGCGTGCTGCGTATCCTGTCCGACGCGGCGGCGACCATTGCCGAGGGCGAGGTGTTGCAGATGACCGCGGCGCAGGACCTGCGCACGACCGAGGACATCTACCTTCAAGTGGTGCGCGGGAAAACGGCGGCGCTGTTTTCCGCTGCGACCGAAGTGGGCGGCGTGATCGCCGATATGGACGAAGCGCAGATCAAGGCGCTGTTTGACTACGGCGATGCTCTGGGGATCGCGTTTCAGATCGTCGACGACCTGCTGGATTACTGGGGATCCGACGCCACCGGCAAGAACGTGGGCGACGATTTTCGCGAGCGCAAGCTGACCCTGCCGGTGATCAAGGCGGTTGCCTTGGGCGACGACGCGGAACGCGCGTTCTGGACACGCACCATCGAGAAGGGCCGTCAGGAAGACGGCGACCTCGAGCACGCGATCACGCTTCTGAACAAGCATGGCACGCTCGAGGCGACGCGGGCCGAAGCGAATGACTGGATCGCGAAGGCCCGCGCGGCGCTGGCGACGCTGCCCGCGCATCCGATCCGCGACATGCTGGATGATTTGGCCGATTACGTGGTGGCGCGGGTCAACTGAGGTCTGCGCCGACGGTCTGCGAGGCTGTGACCCACCAATCCGGGTGATCCTCGGCGATCCTTGCGGCGGCGGCTTCGGCGCTGGCGAGGTCCGGATAGATGCCGAAACAGGTGGAACCCGACCCCGACATGCGCGCGATCTGGGCATCCTCCAGGGCGGCAAGAGCGTCGGCCATCACCGGGGCCACACGGATCGCGGCAGGTTGCAGATCGTTGCGCTGATCGGCCAGCCAACCGATCCAATCCGCGTCCATGCCTTCGGGCAAATCCGTCATGGGCGGGTTGGTCTTGTCGGCCAGTTCGGCGAACACGTCGGGCGTGGCCACATGCACTTTGGGATTGACGAGAACCAGCGCGAATTGCGGCACGGGCCAGATCCGGTCGAGCACCTCTCCGATTCCGCGCATCCGCTGTGGACCGGCCCAGAGACAGACCGGCACGTCCGCACCAAGCTGCGCGGCGAGATCGGCGCGGTCGAGACTGCGCAACACCGCCGCCGCATCGGAGGACCCACCGCCGAGGCCTGCGCCATGCGGGATGTTCTTGGTCAGCGTGATGTCAAAGTTTTGCCCGCACAGCTCTGCCGCTTTCCAAGCGATGTTGGACACATCAGACGGCACGCCATCGGCAAAGGCACCCTTGACCTTCATCCGCATGGCGTCGGAGGGCGCGAGGGTGAGGTTGTCCATCACGTCAGCGAAGACCACGAAGGAGTCGAGTTCGTGATACCCGTCCGCGCGCTGGCCCGTGACGTGCAGCGCGAGGTTGACCTTGGCAGGGGCGGACGCCTCGATCACATCGGCCGGCCGCCCCTTGTCCGGCACGGCGTCGATGGCCGGTGCGTCAGTCATTGGCACCGCTGTCATTTGCGACCTGTAGCGGCGGCGCGCCTTCTTCCGCAAGCACCTGATCCAGACCGACATCCAGCTTGGCGCGAATGCGATCCGCGTCGACATCTTCTGCGGTGGAGCCGTACACGATGAAGGACAGGGCGCGACGCCACTGGAACCGGGCTTCGGTCTTGCGGCCGACGGCCCAATAGACGTCGCCCAGATGGTCATTCACGATCGGATCGACCGGCATCAGTTCGGCGGCGCGTTCCATGTGGCCGACCGCCTCTTCGTAGCGGCCAAGCCGGTAAAGCACCCAGCCCAGGCTGTCGATGATGTAGCCACTGTCGGGACGTGCGGCAGCGGCGCGTTCGATCATGTCGAGCGCCTCGTCCAGCTTGGTCTTCTGCTCAACCAGCGAATAGCCGAGATAGTTGAGGACCTGCGGTTGATCCGGGTTCAGATCAAGCGCCGCGCGGAAATCGGCCTCGGCCTCGTCCCAGCGATCCAACCGTTCATACGAGATGGCCCGGGCGTAATGCAGGAACCATTGGCTCTGGCTTTCTTCCTCGAAGAGGTCCAGCGCCTTTGTATAAGCGTCGATCGCTTCGTCGTAGCGCTCGAGCTGGCGCATGGTGTCGCCGAGCGTGGAATGAACGATCGGCTGGTCGCCATGTGTCCGAGCCAGACGTTGCAGCACTTCGATCGCCGCATCCACCTTGTCGCTGTCGCGCAAGGCGGCAGCGCGACCCAGTTCCGCCGCGTGATAGGCGGGATGATCCTCGGGCACCTCTGCATAGGCTTTGACCGCCAGATCGGATTGGCCCATCTCATCCAGCAGGCTTGCCGAAAGGAGGATGGCGTCCACGTGATCGGGGCGCAGGTATTCGGCCATGCGGGTGTAAAGCAGGGTGAATTCGTCATTCGCCTCGTTCGCCAGGGCAGCGGCCAGCGTGTAGAAGACTTCGGCCAGCCCGTCGCGCGCACCGCGTACATGGGTGAACGGCAACGCTTCGCCCGCTTCAAGCCCATCCCGCATGGCGCGCAGACCCGGATCAAGCTCTGTTCCGAAGGCGGTTTCGATGAGCGTCAGTGCGTCCTCGTTGCGCTCCAATTGGCTCATCACCTCGACATGCGCCATCACACCACGCCGGGTGAGTTGCATTCCACCGGTGCCCGCATCCTCGAAGATCGCGGCGGAGCCTTCGAAATCACCGACCGATGCCAGCGCCAAAGCCTTGTGATAGAGCGCGAAGTTGCGCAGCCCCTGTTGTGTGGACAGCGCGTCGAATTCGACCAGCGCCTTGGACATATCGCCCGCGCCAAGCTGTGCCCACGCGGTGAGCAGACCGTCGACCAGCGGACCGACACCGCGGTCGGCCTCGAGCATGTCAATCAGCCCGGCGTAATCTTCGGCAACTGCCTGTTCGGCCACAAGGGCCATATGCGCGACCTGGCTGCGATGCCCGTCATTGACCAGCTTGTTGGCCAACCCTGCGGCACGTTCCAGATCGCCAAGCGAAATCTCGGCCAGGGCGGCGCGTTCGAGGATCACGGGGTTTTCCGGATCGAACATCACCGCACGCCCGTAATACGTGGCGGCCGCCTGAATATCCCCTTCAAAGCTGGCTTGCCGACCGGCAAGGTAATCACCGGCGAGGCTGTTGGCGAAGGCCCCGCCCGGGGTGATCAGACACAGCGCCACCGCTGCCGATCCCAAAAGCCGCTTCATGCTCGATTGCGCCATGGAGTTCTCCTTGGAAACAGGCGAATTTTGGCAAAGCGTAGCGCGGGCTTTGTGCACACGCAACCAAAGCAAAAGGCCGGGCACGGGCCCGGCCTTGTCGCCTTACATGTTCGGGTAGTTCGGACCGTCGCCCCCCTGCGGCACCGTCCAGACGATATTCTGGCTTGGGTCCTTGATATCACAGGTTTTACAGTGGACGCAGTTTTGGAAATTGATGACGAACTTGTCGTCGCCCTTGTCGTCCTTCACGAATTCGTAGACCCCCGCCGGGCAATACCGCGCCGACGGACCGGCGTATTTCGGCAGGTTCACCGCCACCGGAATCGATGCATCCTTCAGCTTGAGATGCGCGGGCTGGCTTTCTTCGTGATTGGTCGCAGCAAAAGACACGTTCGTCAGACGATCGAAGGACAGCTTGCCATCGGGTTTCGGATAGTCGATCGGCTTGAACTTGGATGCCTCGCCGGTCGCCTCGGCATCGGATTTGCCGTGACCCAAAGTACCGAAGAGCGAGAAGCCCAGCGTATTGGTCCACATATCGAACCCGCCCAGCGTCAGCGACGCCGTCAGCCCGTATTTCGACCAGAGCGGTTTGACGTTGCGCACCTTCTTGAGGTCCTGACCGATGGCGCCGTCGCGCACTTCGGTCTCGTAATCCGTCAGTTCGTCCGACGCGCGCCCGGCTTGAAGCGCGGCATATGCCGCCTCGGCCGCCGCCTTGCCCGAGAGCATCGCGTTATGGTTGCCCTTGATGCGCGGCACGTTGACCATGCCGACCGAACACCCCAGAAGCGCGACACCCGGCGCGACCATCTTGGGCATCGACTGATAGCCCCCTTCAGAGATCGCCCGCGCGCCATAGGCCACGCGCTTGCCGCCTTCCAGAAGCTCTTTCACCATCGGGTGATGCTTGAAGCGCTGGAACTCCATGTAGGGGTAGAGGTGCGGGTTCTCGTAGTTCAGATGCACCACGAAGCCGACATAGACCTGATTGTTGTCCAGATGGTAGATGAACGATCCACCACCGGCATTCGACCCAAGCGGCCAGCCCATCGTGTGGGTGACAGAGCCTTGCTTGTGCTTGGCGGGGTCGATCTCCCAGATTTCCTTCATGCCGAGGCCGAATTTCTGCGGCTCCTTGCCGTTTGAAAGACCGAACTTCTCGATCACTTCTTTCGACAGGCTGCCCCGCACGCCTTCGCCCAGGAAAACGTATTTGCCGTGCAACTCCATCCCCGGCTCATAGCCCGGCCCCGGCGTGCCATCGGCGTTCTTGCCGAACTCGCCAGCGACCACGCCTTTGACCTCGCCATTGTCACCGTAAACAACCTCGGAACAGGACATGCCCGGGAACACCTCGACCCCGAGCTCTTCGGCCTGCTCGGCCATCCAGCGGCAGACATTCCCCATCGATACGATGTAGTTGCCGTGATTGTTCATCAGCGGCGGCATCGGCCAGTTCGGGATACGGACCTGACCCGCCTCGCCCAGCATGTAGAAGCGGTCCTCGGTCACGGGCACATTGATCGGTGCGCCCTTGTCCTTCCAGTCGGGGATCAGCGCATCGAGGCCGACCGGATCGAGAACGGCACCCGACAGGATGTGCGCGCCGACCTCGGACCCTTTTTCAAGAACGACCACGTTCAGATCGGCGTCCAGCTGTTTCAGGCGGATCGCGGCGGACAGGCCTGCGGGGCCTGCGCCGACGATGACCACATCGTATTCCATCGCTTCGCGCGTGTGTTCGCTCATGTCGGGCTCTTTCCTGAATGTCACGTGTCAAAAACCTGTTGGGTCACGTAACGTGCAGGTCCCGAACGGTCAATTGCGACACCACGTTACAGCCCGGTTTGCGAAGGAAATGCCGCGATTCCATGCGCCAAGCCCTGCCAAGCATCTCCATCCCCCCTTGCGTTTCGGCGGCGGGTCAGGTCACTGTTGCGACAACGCACGTGACATGTTTAGACCGCGCCAACGCAATGTGGCGCCAGAGTTTTTGCTCTGCCGACCAAGAGGGAACCGTCCCATGGAAAAGCTACCGATGACCCGCGCGGGCCACGCCGCGCTGGAATCAGAATTGAAAACGCTCAAGTCAGAAGAGCGCCCCGCCGTCATCAAGGCGATTGCCGAAGCGCGCGAACTTGGCGATCTGAAGGAAAACGCGGAGTACCATTCCGCACGCGAGAAGCAGGGCTTCATCGAAGGCCGCATCAAGGAACTCGAAGGCATCCTGAGCCTTGTCGAGGTGATCGACCCCGCCAAGCTGTCGGGTCCGATCAAGTTCGGTGCGACCGTGACGTTGGTCGACGAAGACACCGACGAGGAAAAGACCTGGCAGATCGTGGGCGAACACGAAGCCAATATCGAAAAGGGTCTTCTCAATATCAAATCCCCCATCGCCCGCGCCCTGATCGGCAAGGAAGAAGGCGACAGCGTCGAAGTGCGCACGCCGGGCGGTGACAAGTCCTACGAAGTGTTGAAAATCGAATACATCTGATGGGTCGGACCCCCGCCATGACACAGCAAAAAGACGCGCGCCCCGCCTCGGCCCCGATCCCCAACCGACCGGGTGAGGCAAGCGGCGGCCTGAGCGGCATCGAATTGACCGCCGCCGCGCTGAGCGTGCTCTGGCTGGTGATCTCGGCGGCGTTTTTCCTGTTTTCGGGCAACGAGGGCGCCGATGGTCTGCGATTTCTGCTGACGCTGATGGTGATCTTCTTTCCCGTCGGCATGATTTGGGTCGCTGCCCTTGGCGCGCGCTCATCGCGGATCATGCGCGAGGAAAGCACACGTTTGCAAAACGCCATCGACGCGATCCGCCACGCCTACATCACCAGCAATCAGGCCGGTGGGCGCGATCAGCAACCCCATCCGTCGATCGTGAAAAAGCTCGAAGAAATCGCGGATGCCCAGAAGAAGGCCGAAACGACGCTGGCGATGTTCACCTCGACCCGCGCCGCCCAGATCGCCGTTCACGCCGCCGCGCCGGACCCCGAAAGCGGGGACCAGCCCGCGCTGGCCCTCGGCACACCCGCCGAGGCGCTGCATCCGCCGCTTTCGACGTCGGATTTCATCCGGGCGCTGCATTTCCCGGAAACCGCCGACGACCAGGAAGGGTTCGCCGCCCTGCGTCGCGCGCTCAAGGACCGTCCGTCGGCGCAATTGGTGCAGGCCGCGCAGGACGTGCTGACGCTGCTGAGCCAGGACGGCATCTACATGGACGACCTGCGTCCCGACATGGCGAGGCCCGAGTTGTGGCGCCGATTTGCCAAGGGTGAGCGCGGCCGCACGATCGCGGCGCTTGGCGGTGTGCGCGACCGCTCGTCGCTCGCGCTCACGGCGGGGCGGATGAAGCAGGATCCGATCTTCCGCGATGCGGCCCACCATTTCCTGCGGCTCTTCGACAAGGGCTTTGCCCGGTTCGAAGAAACCGCGACCGATGCCGAGATTTCGGAGCTTGCCGGCACCCGCACCGCGCGCGCGTTCATGCTGCTGGGTCGCGTGACCGGGACATTCGACTGAACATCACCGGGTTTCTTTGGGCCTGAAGTACCTCGGGGGTTTGGGGGCAGAGCCCCCAAGGTTTCCGTTCACGGAAACGCTGGATGCGTTGACGCATCCATCTCATCCCTGAAACGATGCGAACGGAATATACCGCACCGGATCGCCGGGTTGCACATGCGCCGCGCCGTCCGGCAGTTCGACCAACCCTTCGGCCCAGCTCAGCCCGCTGATCCGCCCGGAGCCTTCGGATTTGAATACCTCGGCCCGCCCGTCGCGAATACGGGCGCGCAGGTATTCGCGGCGTCCCGGCTTCTTGCGCTTCTCGAACGCCGCTTGCACCGTGAAGCCCTGCGGCTCGAACCAGCCCGCGCCGGACAGGGCCGCCATCGCCGGGCGCGCGAAGATCAGCGTGCAGACCAGCGCCGCAACGGGATTGCCCGGAAGTCCGAACACCGGCGTGCCGCGCCAGAGGCCCAGCGCCAGCGGGCGCCCCGGCTTCAGCGCGATCCGCCATTCCTGCATCGCGCCGGTTTCCCGCAACAGCGCCGATATATGGTCCTCGTCCCCCGCCGACGCGCCGCCGGAGGTCAGGATCACGTCCGACCGTCCTGCCGCATCGTCGAGCGCGGCCCGCACGGCGTCCCTGTCATCGACCGCCCGGCCCATGTCGATTGCGTCGTAGCCAAACCCGGCGCACAGGCTAAGCAGCATCGGGCGGTTCGCATCGAAAATCTGCCCCGTCGACGCGTCAGACCCCGGCTCGACAATCTCGTCCCCCGTGGACAAAACCCCGACGCGCAATCGCTTACGCACGTTGAGCGCGCCGTGCCCCACCGCCGCGGCGAGCGCCAGATCGGCAGGCGTCAGCACGCGCCCATCGGTCAGAGCGAGGTCACCCGCCGCGACATCCTCACCGGCCTTGCGCGTGTTCGCGCCGCGCCGGAGCGACCCGTGAAAGGCGATTTGCCTTCCGTCCGTGCGCACGTCTTCGTCAAGCACCACGGTGTCCACCCCATCGGGTAGATCCGCCCCCGTCAGCACGCGGATCGCGTGACCCTCGGGGACCGTCCCGGAGAACGGCGCGCCAGCCGCAGCGCGGCCTTCGACCAGAGGCAGAACCTGCGGACCATCACCGACGGCCGCGCCGGCAAAACCGTACCCATCGACCGCCGTATTCGGGTGCGGCGGGTTCGATCGGTTCGCCATCAGATCACCCGCCAAAACGCGCCCCGCCGCCTGCATCAGCGGCACGGTTTCGACACCGACAACGGCGGTCATCCGATCGCGCAGCAGCGCCAAAGCATCGTCCACCGGCGTCCAGTCCACCCCGGCGGGCAGCGCGAAACAATCGTTGCGCAAAGGCGGTGGGGACAACGCCCTTTGCCCGCGTGCCGCCGCGATCAGATCGGCGCTGTGCCCGGCGCCGAGAATCCACGCCTCTTCGGCGGCCTCCGGGCCGACATCGCTCAGCATCGCGTCAAGCGCCTCGGGCGTCAGCCCGGCTAGGGCCCGCGCCAGAAGGCGCACCTGCGCGCGGTCGCGTATCTCGTCGTTTGCACCCTCCTTCACCGCCGGTTCGATCAGACCCGGCCAAATCTCGACCAGGACAGTCTGCGCATCGGACCATTTCTGGAACGGCCAGACCGCCACACCTGCACGCCGCCGCAAGCGCGCGAGCATGGGCAGCCCCATCAGGGCCTGGCTTCCCACGGTCGGGTTAAAAAACAGTTGAAAACATGAAGACGCCGCCTTGGCCGCGAGATCACAGGCGCGGCGCTCGGCACAGACATCGAAGGGAATGCCCGCCTTGCGATAGGGGACATCGGGCCAATCCGTCTCGTTGGGCTTGCCCCAGAACGGCCCCGGTCCATCGAACAGGCGATTGATCTCGGAGGCGACGTCGAAGCGATTGTTCTCGCCCGCCTCGGTGTCGGTGATCCGCGCGTCCAGCCAATCCCAGAACGCCAACGGATCGTCAGAGCCGGTCACGTGCCGGACGAAGCCATGCGGATACCCGAAGGGAAAATCGAACCCGATCAGGGTGCGGCGCGCCGCCTGGGCCTCCTTGTCGATGAACGCGCCCAGCCATGCCTCGGCCGCAACGCGCGACCGGCAATAGACCGGCTCCTGATCCGCGCCCTGCCGCGTGATCCCGATCCAGATCGCATCCTTCGAAGGCCGCGCAGGCGCGCGTTTGCCCGCCGACCAGTCGACAATCGCGATGGTGTCGAAACCGCTCAAAGCCCCACCTCGGACAGGATGAAATCGGCGATCGCGGTGGTGTCGTTGAGATCGAACACCGGGCGGTCCAGCTCCATCGACGTATCGCTGGCGACGGCGCGGATCGTCGGATCTCCGGGCGCGATCAGGGCATTGCCGGTCTCGGCGCGGAACGCTTCGACCTTTGGATGGCGGTCGCGCTTGTAACCTTCGACGAGCACAAGATCGACAGGCATCAGCTTGGCCAGCAGCGCGTCCAGCGTCGGTTCGTCCTCGTCGCGCAACTCGTGCATCAACGCAAAGCGGTTGCGCGAGGCCAGCAGAACCTCGGTCGCGCCCGCCACGCGATGCCGGTGGCTGTCCTTGCCGGGATGGTCCACGTCGAAGGTGTGATGCGCGTGCTTGATCGTGGACACCGCGAACCCGCGCCCGGTGATTTCCGTCACCAGCCGTTCCATCAAGCCGGTCTTGCCGGCGTTCTTCCAGCCGGTCACACCGTAAAGTCTCATACCATCGCCTCTGCCGTTTTCAGGTCGTCCGGCGTGTTCACGTTGAAGAACGGATCGCCTGCACCCGTTGGAAACACCGCCTCGCGCCCGCCGTGTTGCTCGGTCCAGATCACGACCTTCTTGATCCCCTGTTCCAAGGCGCCACGCAGATCGTCGCGCAGGGCCACGGGCCAGAGGCCGAAGGTTGGATGACGGATGAGACCGGAACGGCTCATGGATTTTGTCTTCTCTTCACCGCGCGGCGTCGCGGCCAGAACAAGCGGATGCGCCATGCCCCGCGCCGTGTGCTGTAGAACGTCCACGAGGTCATCAGGGAAAAACGGGGTGTCGGCAGCGACGGTGACGATGGTGTCCGCCCCCTGCTCCGCCGCCCAGTCGAGCCCCGCGAGTACGCCCGCAAGGGGTCCGGGAAAGCCCGCCACACTATCGGCCAGCACCGGCAAGCCGTATTCCGAAAAGCGCGTCGCATCGCCATTCGCGTTGAGCGCCATGCCCGCCACCTGCGGTGCGAGGCGGTCGATGACGTGGTGCAGCAAGGTCCGGCCCCCGACGCTCAGCAACGCCTTGTCGCCCCCGCCCATGCGCGTGGCCAGACCGCCCGCAAGGATGACACCCAGAGGCTTGGTCATTCCCCGCTCTTCCGGCGGTTTTTGCGGCTTTCTTCCGGAACGCTGTCGGGGTCCATATCGCGCACCAGGCGCTCTTCCCCGGACAGGCAAACAAACCGCTTGCCGCGCATCCGGCCGATGCAGGTCAGCCCCACCTGCCGCGCGATCTCGACCCCCCAGGCGGTGAACCCCGACCGGGACGCCAGGACCGGAATGCCCATCAGCGCCGTCTTGATGACCATTTCCGAGGTCAGACGCCCGGTGGTGTAGAGGATCTTGTCCTCCGGCCCGACGCCTTCCTGGAACATCCAGCCCGCGATCTTGTCCACGGCGTTATGGCGTCCAACGTCCTCCATATAGACCAGCGGGCGGTCCCGGTGGCAGAGCACCGTGCCATGAATGGCCCCCGCTTCGAGGTAGAGCGACGGCGTGGTGTTGATCTTATGCGCCAGCGCATAGAGCCATGACGTGCGCAACTCGGTCTGCGGCAGCACGACTTTGTCCAGCCCCTCCATCATGTCGCCAAAGACAGTGCCCACGGCACAACCGCTGGTGCGGGTCTTTTTCTTGACCTTCTCTTCGTAGCTGGTCTGCCGCTCGGTCCGCACGACGACAACCTCGAGATCGTCGTCATACTCGACCCGTGTCACCACATCATCGTCGCGCAGCATGCCCTGATTGCGCAGGAACCCGACGGCAAGGTACTCGGGGTAATCACCAATCGTCATCGCCGTGACGATCTCCTGACTGTTGAGAAAGATCGTCAGGGGCCGTTCCTCGACCACGCTGATCTCGGTTTCGGCGCCGGTGTGATCGGTCCCCACGACCCGCCGCGTCAGCTGCGCGGCACCGGGATCGGGCGCAATAAGATAGTCCCGAAGAACGTCATCCGGCATAGATTGCATCTCCCCCCATCCAAGGCTACGTCCGGCCCAACCACAACAGACGAGGCACAGTCATGGCGGCAGGACCCGCAATGTCAAGTTACTGGCGGGGCGTCCGCGACGGGCTTCCCTTTCTTGCCGTCGTCGGACCCTTCGCGATGTTGTTCGGCGTGCTGGCCACCGAAGCCGGGCTGGCGATCCATGAAACGATGGGGTTTTCCATCGTGGTGATCGCCGGGGCCGCGCAGTTCACCGCGCTGCAACTCATCAACGAAAACGCGCCGACGCTTGTGGTCATTGCCTCAGCGCTGGCGGTCAACCTGCGGATGGCGATGTATTCGGCGTCGATCACGCCGCATCTGGGGCCCTTGCCGATTTGGAAGCGGGGGATCGCGGCATATTTCCTGGTCGATCAGACCTACGCGCAATCCATCCTCGACTACGAAAAACACCCCGATCAGACGACCTCGGAAAAATTCGCCTATTTCATGGGTGTGATGACGCCGATCTGCCCGCCTTGGTATGTGTTCACTTACTTGGGCGCGGTCCTCGGAGAAAGCATCCCGGCCAGCCTTGGCCTGGACTTCGCGCTGCCTATTGCCTTTCTCGCGATGATCGGCCCGATGCTGCGCACACCGGCACACCGGATCGCGGCGCTGGTCGCGGTGGTGCTGGCGCTGGCCTTTGCGTGGCTGCCGTTTAACCTCGGGCTGTTGGTGGCAGGTCTGGGTGGCATGATGGCAGGCGCGCGGGCCGAAACCCGGCTGGGGCTGACACCATGAGCGGTACGACAGAGCTTTGGGTCATCATCATCGCGATGGGGCTGGGCAGTTTCGGCCTGCGCTTCGCGTTTCTTGGCCTTGTCGGGGATCGCGCCATGCCGGAATGGCTTTTGCGGCATCTGCGCTATACCGCCGTGGCCGTGATCCCCGCGTTGATCGCGCCGCTGGTGGTCTGGCCAAGCGCGACAGACGGCGAACCCGATCCGGTGCGCCTTGCCGCTGCGGCGGCCACCTTCGCCGTGGGCTATCTGACCAAGAACGTCTTTGCGGCAATGGGTGTCGGTGCGACCGTTCTGGTGACGCTCAACACCCTGCTCTGAGCGCGCTTATTGCGTCACCACCGCTTGTTCGAACTGCGCGATGGCGACCGATTTGTCGTCATCGTCATTCTCGAAAAGCCGTGTGGTTTGGACACCGGGAAGGTTCTCGAAATCTTCCATCAGCCGTTTCGGGAACCATGTCGATCCGATCGATTCAAAGCCGGGAAGCTGCCGCAGGAGCCCCGATGTGCTGAGCGTGCATTGCGCCGAGGCGACCGGGCCGTTGGCAATCGCCAGCCGCAACGCCCGCTCCGCCACTTCGGGCGACACTTCGATCCTCTGGATGACAACGTGGTAGGTCTCGCGTGCGTGGGCGCGCGCATAGAAATCCTCGACCTGCGGCGTGATTCCGTAGAGAACGTCGTCCCTTTCGGGCACGGCGCTCAGGCGAACGGTGCCGGCCGGATCGAAGATGATCCGCTGCGATCCGTTGATCATCACGCTGGTATGCGCCCCGGCCCCGGACCGGTTGTTGATCATCGTGTAAAGCGTCAACGCCGGAGGTCCGGGATGCCGATACGACGCGCTGCTGATCACCTCGGGCGAGGCGTCCGGACGCATATCCGCGCCCGCGCCGCATCCGGCCAGAGCCAATACAAGAAGTCCGGCCAGGGCGCGCATCAAGAGAGTCATATCAGCCTCGGACCCCGTCTCAGGAGTTGAAGATCGCGAGGAAGATCAGAACCCCGATCGAAAAGACCGCGACGCGGATCGACCAGCGCACGAACCCGTCAAAGGTCTTTTCCTGTTCGGTCGTATCCATCGAACCATGCTTGTGTTCAGCCATGTGAGACATCCCTCAGATATGTATGTTTTGCGACTCGCTACCCGATTTGCCCGAGCCTGTCACCCATGCCAAGCGCGCAGTGTGTCGCGGCTCAGCCATCCTGTTCCAATTCCGCCGCAAGCTCGAACCCGATGCGGCGCGGTTCGGCCTCTTCCTTGGGGATCGGCAGCGCGCGCAGCGTGACGTTGAGCTGTGAGACATGCTGGATCAACTGCATCCGGCCGCCCTCTTCGTCCGATCCGTAAAACGTGACGATATCGGGATCGAAATATCCCAGGCCTTCGATGCGCAGGATGCCGGTGTCGTTCCCGGCAAAGCCCATCGCGACCTCGTGTTCGTTGTCGAGCTGTTCCTCGAAGTTCTGGATATAGAGGATCAGCCGCTCATAGGCCCATTCGGCCGCGCTTTTCTGTTTGACCGGTTTGCGCGTCATCGCGTCGGGCAGGCGTTTCTCTCCGGTTTCGCCACAGCCTTTCGCGTGGGCCTCGACCTGTCGGGGCAGGACCTCGGCCTCGGCGGCTTCGGCCGTGGTTTGAATGTCCTGGCTCATGGCGCATCCCCTTTCGGATCGGCCCGTCAAATGGGCAGGGCCGTGGTTTCCTTGATTTCTTCCATAACGAAACTGGCGGAAATATCCGAGAGCGGAATGCGCGCGATCACACGCTTGTAAAACGCATCATAGGCGGGAACATCTGCCACGCGCACGCGCAGCAGGTAATCCAGATCACCGGTCATGCGATACGCGCCGACAACCTCGGGCATGGTGCGGACCGCCTTGTGAAACCCGTCCAGCCACTCCGCATCGTGCCGCCCGGCCCGGATCATCACGATCACCTCGAGCGGACAGCCCAGCTTGACCGGATCGGCCAGCGCCACGCGCCCGGTGAGAATGCCCGCCTCTTCCAGTAACTTGATCCGCCGCCAGCAGGCGTTGCGCGACAGGGCCACCTGTTCCGCAATCGCCTCGACGCTCAGGCTGGCATCGCGTTGCAGGATCCGCAGAATAGCCTTGTCAAAATCATCCAGTTTATGATCTGCCATGAGATTTTTTCCCAAAAAATATCGGTATATCTAAGAAATTTGGGAAGATTGTTCCAGAGAATTCAGCCATTCTGAATCAACTCACGGACCACAGCGAACAGAAGGCTAATTCAATGGCGGATACAGGCTCCTTCCTACACAAGGTTTTCATCGAACATCCGGAAACCGTGGACGAGACCTATTTCGAGCATATGCGCTTCGCCGCCGGGTTTTCCTTCTGGCTCGCGGTTGCCGCAGGCGCGGCGCTGATCCACGCGGCAGTTCCCGCGCTGTGCGAGACGACCGCCAGCACGATCCTCAAACGCCTTCACGCGCGCATCGAAGCCCGCCACTGAGACGGGCCATTCTCCGTTAACGGAGAATGGGCGATGCGTTGACGCATCACCGCGTCGGTTGGTTAACGTAAGGTTAAAAGGTCCGATCCGGTCCCAATGTTTCGCGCGCGAAACAATGGGGCACGCCTGTTGACCTATTCCCCCGCGGTCCCGGTGAGCTTGGCCACCTCGGGCGTGTCCTTGGCCAGTTCCTCGAAATCGAAATTATCGAGCCGCCGCGCCCGACGCCCCGCCTTGTCGGCGCTGATCTTGATGTCCGCGATGTCCTTCGCCGCCTGCCCGAAATGCCGGTCGAGGTTTTCCACCCGGCTGCCCAAACGGTCCACATCGGCATAAAGCAGACCCAATTCCTTTCGAATGGCCCCCGCCTGTTCCTGCATCCGCGCGTCCTTGAGGATCGCGCGCATCGTGTTCAGCGTCGCCATGCAGGTCGTGGGCGACACGATCCATACCCGCGCCGCGAAGCCTTCGCGCACCACCTCGGGGAAGTTGGCGTGCAGTTCCGCATAGACCGCCTCGGACGGCAGGAACATGAGCGCACCATCGGCGGTCTCGCCCTCGATGATGTAGCGTTCCGAGATGTCGCGGATGTGCTTTCGCAACGAAAGCCGCAACTGCTGTGCGGCGCGGTTCAACTGTTCCTGCGTGTCCGCCTTGCGCAATTGCTCGTACGCCTCCAGCGGGAATTTGCTGTCGATGGCAATCGGCCCCGGCGGGTTCGGCAGATGGATCAGGCAATCCGCGCGCTTGCCGTTCGAGAGCGTCGCTTGCAGCGTGTAGCTGTCCTTGGGCAGCGCCTTGCCCACGATGTCGGTCAACTGGATTTCCCCGAACGCGCCGCGCGTCTGCTTGTTCGACAGGATGTCCTGCAACGACAAAACATCGCCCGACAGCTTGGTGATGTTCTCCTGCGCCTTGTCGATGCTTTGCAACCGCTGTTGCAAGTCCCCAAGGCTTTGCGCCGTGCGCCGGGCCGAGCCGTGCAGGTTCTCGTTCATCTGCTCCTGCACCTGAGCCAAGCGGCGCTCCATCAGTTGCAGCATCGCGGTCTGGCTTTGCGCCTGCGCCTCGGACACATGGTGCAAACCACCGGACAGCCGTTCCTGCCCGTCGCTCAAGGATTGCACCCGCTGCCCGACCTGCGCGAGTTGGTAGACCAACGGCTCGGACAGTTTCGCCGCGCGACGCGCGGACAGAAGCGACATGATGAGCAAGACAAAGACCATTCCGCCCAAGGCAAGGGCCAACAGGATGACCGGATCGCTCAGGTCAAGGACAAGATCACCAATCTGGATCATGTGCGTCCAAACAGTCGTTCGATGTCGCTCAGCTTGAGTTCGACATAGGTGGGGCGGCCATGGTTGCACTGGCCGGAATAGGGCGTCGCTTCCATCTCGCGCAAGAGGGCATTCATCTCTTCCGCGCGCATCTGGCGGCCTGACCGGATGGACCCGTGACAGGCCACACGGGACAGGATCGCCTCGATCCGGTCCTGCACGGCGCGCGCTTCGCCCTGATCGTCCAACTCGTCCAGAATGTCCCGCAGCAGAGCGTCGGCGTTGACCTCGCCCAGGATGGCGGGTGTTTCGCGCACGACGACAGCGCCATTGCCGAAGGGTTCGACGGTCAGACCCATGCGGGTCAGGTCATCGGCGATCTCCAGCAGACGGGCGCTGTCGCTCTCGCTCATCTCGACCACATCGGGGATCAACAAAGCCTGCGCGGGCACGCCGTTGGCGGTCATCTGGGTCTTGAGCTTTTCGTAGACCAGCCGTTCGTGTGCCGCGTGTTGATCGACAATGACGATACCATCCTCGGTCTGGGCGATGATGTAATTCTCGTGCACCTGACCGCGCGCGGCGCCCAACGGCAGGTGTGTGCGGGGTGTCTCCTCGGCCTCTTCCGATACCTCTTCGACAACGCGGCCGGAATAGCTGTCCTGCATTTCGGCGAAACCGGGCGACTGAGCTTGGTAAGCGGTCTGTTTCGCGGCGAAACTCGGGCGATCCATCTGGTAGATGCGCGGCTGGCCCTGCGGTTCTGGGCGCATCGCGCCAAGGGTCGCGCCCGCGACGGTGGTTGACGCACGATGCCCGACCTCGGCCAGCGCGTGACGCAGGGCGGACACGATCAGGCCGCGTACGAGGCCGGGTTCGCGAAAGCGCACTTCGGATTTGGCGGGATGCACGTTCACATCCACCTTGTGCGGATCGCAGTCGACAAACAACGCCACCGCCGGGTGACGGTCGCGGCTCAGGAAATCGGCATAGGCCCCGCGCAGCGCGCCGATCAGAAGCTTGTCGCGCACGGGGCGTCCGTTGACGAACAGAAACTGCGCCACAGCGGCCCCGCGCGAATAGGTCGGCAAACCGGCAAATCCGCTCAGGTGAATACCTTCACGCTCGGCATCAATTGGCACGGCGTTTTCGACAAATTCGCGGCCCATGACTTGTCCCAGACGACCGCGGAGGGCATCGAACAGATCGCCGGTCACGGCATCCGCGCGGAAGGTCACGCGCCCTTCTCCACCGCCAGACACGTCGCGCAGGGCAAAGCTGATCGAGGGTTCGGCCATCGCGAGGCGCTTGAGCACATCCGAGATCGCCTGCATCTCGGCGCGGTCCGAGCGCAGGAATTTCAGGCGGGCTGGCGTGGCGTAGAACAGATTGCGCAGGGTCACGACAGTGCCCCTGGACAGGGCGGCGGGCTTGACCGGCTCTGCGGTGCCGCCGGTGACGGACAGTTCGGCGGCGTCATAGCCGTCTGCACGGCTGGTCAGGGTCAGTCGCCCCACCGCGCCAAGAGAGGCCAGTGCTTCGCCGCGGAATCCGAAGCTGTGGATGTTGAGCAGATCGGAGCCGTCGATCTTGGACGTTGCGTGGCGCGCGAGTGCGAGCGGCAGTTCGTCCGGCGGGATACCGCAACCGTCGTCGGTGACGCGGATCAGCGTCTTGCCGCCATCTGCAATCGCCACTTCGATGCGGCTGGCACCCGCATCAATGGCGTTTTCCACCAGTTCCTTGACCGCGGAGGCGGGACGTTCCACCACCTCACCCGCCGCGATGCGGTTGATGGCGCATTCCTCAAGCTGTTGAATTGAGGCGCGTATATTGGGTGCGTGGGAGTTCATGCCACGAGATGTAGCATGGGGATTGCGATTCTTCTATGAGAAGATGGATCGTTTTCGGGTTTGATCCATCAAAACATGCGCCGGTCATCCCAGCGGGACGACCCGATCAAAAGAACAGTTTAACGAGCGTGGCCGTCCCAGCCATCAAAGCCGCCGCAGCCAAGGCCGGGGCAAGAAACGTGTTCACATTGATCTGCTTTGTCTCGGCCAGAAGCTTGGCGATCTCGGCGCGCATCTTGTCGTCTGCGAGGGACTGTTCTTGATGGGTCATCGGTCTTTTACAGCGCCTTTCGTTCGATGGTGAATATAAGTCTGCACCATTTCTTGATCAAGTTCGGTAAAGACAAGGTAAAGCATCATCAGAATTGACCCCGTCCACCTGCGTGATAACACGGCGTATATGCTGGATATCTTCCTCCAAACGCTGCCGTTTTTCGCTCTGATCGCCGTCGGTTACGGCGCGGGGAAGACCGGGTTTTTCACGCCCGAGGCGACTGCCTATCTGACCAAGTTCGTTTTCTACTTCGCGCTCTCGGCGATGATCTTTCGCTTTTCGGCCAACCTGTCGCTGGCCGAGATCTTCGATTGGCGGATCGCGGCGGGGTATCTTTGGGGCACCGCGTTTGTCTATGGCGTCGGCATGGCAGTGGGGTTCCTGCGGGGCATGAACACCGAGACCGCCGCGTTCGAGGGGCAGGTGGCGGCGATCGGCAATACCGGCTTTCTCGGCGTGCCGATGCTTGCGCTCTTGATGGGGCAAGAGGCGGTGGGGCCGATCATCCTCGTCCTGACGATCGACCTCGTGGTGTTTTCGTCGCTGATCGTCATCCTTGTCGTGGGATCGCGCGAAGGGCGCATGTCGCTGCGGATTTTCAAGACGGTCGGGATCGGGTTGCTCAAGAACCCGATGATCGTGTCCATCGTTGCGGGCTTCATGGTTTCGGCGACGGGCGTGCCGATCCCGAGACCGGTCAACGAATTCCTGAGCATTCTCGGAGCCGCCGCGACGCCCGGTGCGCTGTTCGCCATTGGCGCTTCGCTGGCCAGCAAATCGGCGGAGCGGCTGACCATCGCGGGCTGGCTGAGTTTCTGCAAGCTGGTAATCCACCCTGCGGCAGTGGCGCTTGGGGTGTATTTCCTGTTCCCCGCCGATCCGTACAAGGCGGGCGTGGTCGTCGCCGCCGCGTCCTTGCCTGTGGCGGGCAATGTGTTCATCCTCGCGCAGCACTACAACGTGGCCCCGCAACGGGTCTCCGCCGCCATCCTGATCTCGACCACGGTCAGCATCGTGACCGTGTCCTTCGTGATCAGCCAGGTTCTTGTCTAGGAAAGGAAGCCTTATGGAAACCGTTTCGGAGAACAGATGCTTCGGGGGCGTTCAGGGTGTGTATTCTCACGCATCAGAGGCCTGCGGCTGCGACATGACCTTCGGGCTCTACCTGCCGCCCGACGTGACAACGGCGAAGGTGCCGGTGCTCTGGTATCTGTCGGGCCTGACCTGCACCCATGAGAACGCCATGACGAAGGCCGCCGCACAGGGCTTCGCGGCGGAGGCCGGGATGGCGCTTGTCTTTCCCGACACGTCACCACGCGGTGACGATGTGGCGGACGACGAGGCCTACGACCTTGGCAAGGGCGCGGGGTTCTACGTCAATGCAACGCAGGATCCCTGGGCGCCGCATTTCCAGATGTGGGATTATGTCAGCACGGAATTGCCCGACCTTATCGGCCGGGAGTTCGCCGTTGATCTGGACCGGCAGGCGATCACCGGGCATTCGATGGGCGGGCATGGTGCGCTGACGCTTGCGATGGCGCATCCCGGGCGGTTCGCCTCTGTTTCGGCCTTTGCACCGATATGCCATCCCAGCGGCAGCGATTGGGGGCAAAAGCAGCTTTCTGCATATTTGGGGAACAATGAAGAAGCATGGGCGCGCCATGATGCCAGCCTTCAGATGCAGGCGGTCGGGTTCGACGGGCCGGTTCTGGTGGATCAGGGCGGATCGGACCAGTTTCTGGATCTCTTGAAGCCCGAGACGTTGAGCCACGCGATGGCGGCGCGGCGGCAGGACGGGGTGTTCCGGGTGCAAAAGGGCTACGATCATTCGTATTTCTTTGTTGCGACCTTCATCCCCGATCACATCGCGTTCCACGCGGAGGCGCTGGGGCTGTGACGCGGCTTTTCGTCGATGCCGACGCCTGTCCTGTGAAAGCCGAGGCCGAGCGCGTGGCGACGCGGCACCGCGCGCAGATGTATCTGGTGTCGAACGGTGGCTTGCGGCTGTCCGAAAACCCGTTCGTGGAGGTGGTCGTCGTGCCGGACGGGCCGGACGTGGCCGATATGTGGATCGCGGAGCGGGCCGGGCCGGGGGATGTGGTGATCACCGGGGACATTCCGCTGGCCGCCCGCTGTGTCGCGAATGGCGCGCGTGTGCTCAAGCACAATGGCGAGGCGTTGGATGCGCGCAATATCGGGCAGGTTCTGGCCACACGTGATCTCATGACCGATCTGCGCGCCGCCGATCCGTTCCGGCAAGGCGGCGGGCGGGCGTTTTCCAAGGCGGATCGGTCGCGGTTTCTGGATGCGCTGGAGCGGGAAATGCGGGCGGCGGCGAAGGACGCGCCGCGCTGAGACAGCACAGGGGAGTATTACCATGACCACACCCGAGATCATTCCCTTTGCCGAGGGCGACGCGCAGCTTGATTGGATCGGGCTGACGGATGCGATTGCGGCGGGACACGATCTACCAAAGGCCGAAATCGCGGACAGCTTTCTTTATCGCGGTGGTGACACGCTGTTGAACCGAGCGGCGTGGATCGACGGGCTGGGGCTTGCGATAAAATCGGCGACGATCTTTCCCGGTAATGCCAGTCTGGGGAAACCGGCGGTGAATGGCGGGGTAACGCTTTATTCGGATCGCGACGGCACGTTGGAGGCAATCGTCGATTTCCATCTCGTGACGAAGTGGAAGACGGCCGGGGACAGCCTGCTCGCGGCCCGGCGGCTGGCGCGGGCGGACAGCGAGGTGATCCTGATCGTCGGGGCCGGGACGGTGGCGCGGTCTTTGATCGAGGCCTACGGAGCGGCCTTTCCCGATGCGCGTTTCCTGATCTGGAACCGGACGGGCGGCACAGCGCGGAACCTGGCGGAGGGGTTCGATCACGTCACAGCGGTGGATGATCTGGCCGAAGCGGTTGGGCAGGCAGATATCGTCGCCTGCGCCACAATGTCGACTGAACCGGTGCTGAGGGGCGACTGGCTGCGCCCCGGCACCCATGTGGACCTGATCGGCGCGTATCGACCGGATATGCGCGAAGCCGACGATACGGCGCTGACGCGCGCGCGGGTGTTTGTGGACTCGTTGGACACGACTGTGGGGCATATCGGCGAGATCAAGGATCCGATTGCGCGGGGCGTGATCTCGGAGGCCGATATCGTCGCGGATTACTACGATCTGGGCGCGTTCACGCGGCAGTCGGTCGACGAGATCACGCTGTTCAAGAACGGCGGCGGGGCGCATCTGGACCTGATGGTCAGCCGTTATATCCTGGAGCGGTGGAATGCGCGGTAAAGCGATGCATGGACGTATCGCCTGTTCCCGTTGACGGAAACCGGGTCAGGTTTGTGACCGCAGGCGCGCGTGCCGCAGAACAGGATCGCCCTGCGCCTTGATCCGGCGGATCGCCTCGTCCAGGGGTTCGGCGGTCACGGCCATCGCGTGGGCATTGGCGTGCAAGAGCGTGTGCGGATCGGACACCCAGCCGACATGGCCTTTCCAGAACATCAGGTCACCGCGCTCTGGCGGTGTGTCGGGGTCACAGGTTTTGCCCAGATGCGCCATCTGCTGGTCGCTGTCGCCGGGGCACGGGATGCCGCAGGCGTGGCAGGCGATCTGGACCAGGCCGGAACAGTCGATCCCGAATGCGGAATTGCCGCCCCAAAGGTAGGGAGAGCCGATCAAGCGTTCTGCGACCGCGACAGGATCAGTGTCTTGGTGGTCAATGGGGCGAAGGTGGACGGAGGGCACGAAGAGCTCTTCGCTGCGAAGCCCGGCCGACCATGCGATGCGCGACCAGCCGTCGTTTTCATCGAGGACCACGAGTTCGGACCCCATCGACAGGGGTGTGACCGGGCCGGACGTTTTCAGGCCGCTTGTTGGTTTGGCGTAGCTTTGCGCAGCGGCGATCCGGTGGGTCGGGGTCATGTCTGGGTTGCCGACAAGCTGCTCGACGGCGATCCAGCCGGAATAGCGCGTGGCCGCCGTTTCGCCATAGGCCCAGCCGTCTTCCGACAGCGCGTGAACGGTGAATGCCTGTCCGCGCAGCATCTGGCGGTCGCGTGCTTTGCCCGGTTGTGCGAACAGGTCGGTGACGGGTTTCACGGTCCGTTTGACCTCCGGGTCGGAGCGGCGCAGGCCGTGTTCGTCGCAGGCGCGTGCGATCTCGTCAGCGGTGGCTTTGGACCAGAAATCGCGCCGGTCGGTCATAGGTCCATCATGTCCGGAAGCGCGGCGAACAGGGCACGTGCCCCCTGAAGCGCGCCGCCTTTGGGGCGGCCGGGTGCCGCCGTTGGTTGCCAGCCATAAATGTCGAAATGGATGTAGCGGTCGTTTTCGTTCACGAAGCGGCGCAGGAACAACGCGGCGGTGATCGATCCGGCAAACCCGCCTTTGGGCGCGTTGTCGAGATCGGCGATGCCCGGTTCGATCATCGCCTCGTAGGGCGCGTGGAACGGCAAGCGCCAGACCGGATCGGCCATGCGACGCGCGGACAGGTCGAGCGAGGTCGCCACCACATCGTCATCTGTAAAGTAAGGCGCGAGGTCCGGGCCAACCGCGACCCGCGCCGCACCGGTGAGCGTTGCCATCGACACGATCAGGTCCGGGTTGTCCTCGGCCGCCAACGTCAGCGCGTCGGCAAGCACCAAGCGGCCTTCGGCGTCGGTATTGTTGATCTCGACGGTGAGCCCCTTGCGCGAGGTGAGTATGTCCTGCGGGCGAAAGCTGTTGCCGCTGACAGCGTTTTCGACCGCCGGGATCAGCACGCGCAGGCGAACATCAAGACCCGAGGCCATGATCATATGCGCGAGGCCCAGCACGTTGGCAGCGCCGCCCATGTCTTTTTTCATCAGACCCATCGAACTGCCGGGTTTGAGGTTCAGCCCGCCCGTGTCGAAGCAGACACCCTTGCCCACCAGCGTGATCTTCGGCCCGCGATTGCCCCAGCTCATGTCGATCAGCCGAGGCGCGCGGTCCGAGGCGCGGCCGACGGTGTGGATCATCGGGAAATTGTCCTTGAGCAGCGCGTCGCCCGTGGTCACGGTGATCTTCGCGCCATGTGTTTTGGCAAGAACGCGCGCCGCTGTTTCAAGCTCTTCCGGACCCATATCCGACGCAGGAGTATTGATCAGGTCGCGCGTCAGGAACTCGGCCTCGGCCATGATGTTCACACGGTCACCGTCGACGCCTTTGGGTGTCACAAGCGTGGCGCAGTCGGCGGTGTTTTCGCGATACCGATCGAAGCTGTAGCTGGCGAGCAACCAGCCCAGCGCCTCTTGCTCAAGCTGGTCATCGTCGATGCCGCAGGCGATCCGGTAGGTCCCGGGGGCCAGTTTCGCCATCGCCGCCGACAGGGCAAACCGGTCCCGCTTGCGCGCGGCGGGCGTACCATACCCGACCAGAGCCGCCTCGGGGTGACCCAGATCGTCCGGGATCATCAGGACGGATCCGATGGCGCCCTTGAAGCCGCTCGCTTCGACCCAGGTGCGGATGCGGTCGCTTTGCTGTCCGGCCCAGAGGGCCACGTCGTCGGTCCCCAAAACGTAGATCGGCCACGCCTCCGTATCCGCAGGTGCGAGTGCAACGGTCATGAATGTCCCCTTCTCCAACCAGGGGCGAGGGTACGCCGATGGACACCCGCTGCAAGCGGAATCAGAGCGAAAGGTCTATTCCCAGATCCGCGCAGGAGATGGCCAATTCCCCGCAGCGCAAGAGCCGACAGAGCGTCGCGGCAAGCGCCACCGGATCGCCCTGATCGATGCAGATCACTACATCGCGTCCGATCCCTGCGAGGACCGGAAGCCCGATCTGATCGGCAATCGGGCTCACCGCATGGACCGTCTTGCGCAGCGCGGCGTGATTACCTGCGGCGTAATCTTCGCGGATTTGGCGAAACCGCACAGCGATGTCTTCAAGAGCGCGGCACAGGATGTTTTCGGCAACAGCCGGACCCAGATCGCGACTGAGCCCGTTCAGCGTATCTTCGTCAAAATACGCGGTGTCGCGGGGATGCAAAACCGTCACTTGGTGCATCATGTCACTTCCTTTCTCACCCCAACCCGGCGTTCTCTATCGCAGCCATGCCTTTCGAAGTGGTAACCCCCGCGACGGTTTTTCTCTCGAATTCCGATTAAATTCGACGTATCCCGCTTGGGACGACGACCCAAGAGGCGGAGGATTTCATGAACGCCGCGAAGCCGCTGCCTGCATATCTCATCCAACGGTATCAGGGCTGGAAGGCCACGACCTACTCGGACAACCGGGCCTGGTACAAACGCCTTGCCACCGAGGGCCAGCGCCCCCGTGCAATGGTGATTTCCTGTTGCGACAGCCGCGTTCATGTCACGTCGATCTTCGGCGCCGACCAGGGCGAGTTTTTCATCCATCGCAACATCGCCAATCTCGTGCCGCCCTACGAGCCCGATGGCGACCATCACGGCACGTCAGCCGCCGTCGAATACGCGGTTACGGCGTTGCATGTGGCGCATCTGATCGTGCTGGGGCATTCCCAGTGCGGCGGCGTTCAGGGCTGTCTCGATATGTGCTCTGGCAACGCGCCGCATCTGGAAGAACAGTCGAGCTTTGTGGGACGGTGGATGGATATTCTGCGGCCTGGCTACGAACGCGTGAAGGCCATGAATGCCCCGGAAGGGCAAGTGCGGGCGCTCGAAAAGGAATCGGTGATCGTGTCGTTGGAAAACCTGATGACGTTTCCGTTCATCCGGGAGGCGGTCGACAAGGATTTGCTGACCCTGCACGGGCTCTGGACCGATATCGGCGAAGGCGGTCTGGAATTCTTCGACCCGAAAACCCGGTCTTTCCAGCCGGTCTGATCAGCTCTGAAGCGTGGCCGACGCGCCGGAGCAATCCGTGCGCAGTTTGGGACGACCAAGGCGGTTTGCCAGTCTGGACAGCGGTGTCCCGATCATCGACCCGGTACAGACCGGTTTGCCGGAATCATCTTCGAGCACCAGATGCCCGCCGCGAAACGTGATCGCGTAGCCCTTGGATGCCAGCCGCGCACATAGATCGCCCCAGCTTGTCGCCCGTTCGAAATGCGGCAGCAGCACCGTGCGCAAGAGCATTGCGGTTTCGCTGTCGAGGGGCATCGGCATGCCAAGCGTGGCATCGGATTGAAGTGGGACAGACTGTACGGCCATGACGGGTACCTTTACCAAATCGCAACATTTCAAAGCGTGCGAGTGAAATGCGGCAAGAATGGGGCAGCCGAAAGACCCGCGCTCTGGTGTGAAGAACGCGCAACAGATCGACGCGTTCCGTGATCGATTTCGGCCCCTTCAGGCAATCGTTGCGCAAAAACCGATCTGATGGCATCCTTTGCGCATCTTTCGCGCGCTTTGGAGGTCTGACATGACTGGCGCCGTGCATCTTCTTGTGGGCACCACCAAGGGCGCCTTCATTCTTACAAGCACAGACCGAACCGAGTGGGACGTCAGCGGGCCGCATTGCGATGGCTGGACGATAAACCACATGGCTGGCGATCCGGACAGCGGCACGCTCTGGGCCGGCGGCGGGAACGATTGGTCCGGGGCCGGGGTCTGGCGCTCCGAGGATGGCGGAGCGACCTGGCGTCTGAGCAAACTGTCGCGCGGCCAAATGGACGACTGGGCGGCGAACGATCCCGACTTCGCCGCAATGATCGGTTGGGAGGATGTTCCCGCGCCTTTCACGGATGAGCTGCACTCGGTCTGGTCGCTGCATCACGCGCATGGCAGTCTTTGGGCGGGGGCGAAGCCGGGCACGCTCCTGCACAGTACCGATGGTGGGAAAAACTGGGCGAAGAACGACGCGCTTGCGCAGTTCGACGGCCGCGAGACCTGGAACCCCGGTGCCGCGGGCCTGACCTTGCACACCATCGTCACCTCGCCCGATGATCCGTCCAAGATTTGGCTTGGCATTTCCGCGGCTGGTGTCTTTGCCTCCGAGGATGGGGGCCAAAGCTGGGAGCGGCGCAATCGCCTGTCCAATGCCGAAAGCTGCGGCCATCACCATCATCCCGCCGCGCCGCGGGACGGCGAAACCGGGCATTGCGTCCACAATATGGTGCGCGCGCCCGGGTCGGACCTGCTTTACCAGCAGAACCACTACGGCGTCTGGCGTTCCAACGATGGTGGGCGGCACTGGGATGATATCACCGCTGGGTTGCCGTCGACCTTCGGCTTTCCCATCGCCGTCGACCCGAACGATCCGCAAGTGATCTGGACGTTACCCCTGAACGGAGACAGCGAGGGGCGCTATCCGCCCGATGCCAAGGCGGCCGTCTGGGTGTCGCGCGATGGCGGGGATACGTGGCAAGCCCAGCGCGAGGGACTGCCGCAGGCCAACTGCTTTTTCACGGTGCTGCGGCAGGCCATGACCACCGACACCCAAGACCGGGTCGGCGTGTATTTCGGCACCAACACCGGGTCCGTGTTTGCCAGCGTCGACGGGGGCGATCACTGGGCGGAGGTGGTGCGGCACCTGCCCACTGTGCTTTCGGTGGAAGCGGTGCATTTCTGACGCGCGATCATGCGCCGCCAAGTCGCGACGCGTTTCCTGGATCATGCGTGGGCAGCATGATCGTCCCGAAAGCATCGAATTGCCGTTTCAGTATCCCGACGCTGCGCACGGCGTCAGCATGGTTTTCGACAATTCCACCAATCTCCCCGCTCTGGATCTGATCAAGCGAAAAGGCCGCGTCGCCGACAAGGCAGAGGCTCTTGCCCTCGTCCACGATCAATACGGATTGATGCCCCCGCGCATGACCCGGTGTCGGAACGAGGTACACCGTGCCGTCTGCGGTCAATGCCATAGTGTTCGCAAAGACGCCGACATTGCGCTCTGCATAGGTCACGGGGGCGTAGGCGACGCCCGACGGAAGACGACACATCAACGCGCCCGCGTGTCCTTGCCTTGCGGCGTCCGACACGAATACCCGTGCATTCGGGAACGAGGACATACCGCCCATATGGTCTGAATGCAGGTGGGTCATCACGACCTGTCTCACCTGCCCCGGCGAAAGACCAAGGCGGATCATCTGCGGCGCAATTTCGTCCTCGGGCGTGACGACGAATTGCAGGTTGCGGTTGTAGAACGTGCCCGTCATGGAATCGCAAGCAGTGTATCCAGGGTCGGCGATACGCGCGGTCTCGCCGGTGTCCACAACTATAAGGCCTTCGGGGTGTTCGATGACAAAGGCCGTGATCGGCATCCATTCGGTCCAGTTTCGGCTCGCCATGATCGCAGGGAGACGCAGCGCGGGCGGGCCATTGAACGCGCGATGCTCCCGTTTGACAGCCACCCAGCCGGTCTGGATCATGTGGAGCCGTATTCCACGAGACACTCTGACCGAAACCGGCGGTGGCGGTGGCGGTGGCGGCGCGGCATCCACCGCCTTGACCGAGCGCGTCATCAAGAAGGTGCAACCGCCCATTGCGGCCGCCATCGCGCCTAGCGACCCGAGGCCAAAAAGGCGCCGTCGCGACATGGGGCTGCCCATCATGTCTCCGCCGCCAAGGCATTCAGGTTTCGCATCGTGGGCGGCAGGGCCTTGCGAAAGGCGGGGCCGAACAAGCGCGCAAAAGGGACCGCTGCGACCCCATGAAACGAGACCCGGTGCGTAAAGGCCGTTCGGTCGGAATTGAAGAAACGCTCGACCTTCAGTCGCGCCAAGGGGAGCATCGTCTCAAAGGCATAGGAGGTATCCGGGTGAAATAGTACGACCGTGAACCGCGTCTTCGGGCCGGTGAGCGGTTGGATCCGGCCGGTGGAACCCAGTTTCATCACTCCGTCCATCGACACTGATCTGAGGCCAGTGTCCCAGCGGCCCCAGGTCGAAGGGGTTGTCCACAAGTACCAGATACGGTCCGGCATGGAGGTGGGTACCGTGAAACTGAAATCACGGTCCGTACCCGCCGCAATCTCGGTCGTGTTATCGGTTTGCATCGGCTTTCCTCGAGACAACGTTCAGAACATTTATGAATGAACCTCATTCATTTCTCATGAACGCAGACACTGGTCAATCAAGAAAATGAATGATATTCATTTTCGATGACGACCAATGACGTAAAACCGGCACAAGCCACAAAAACCGATGCAATCCTCGATGCGGCCACGCGGCATTTTTCAATGCACGGGTTCGAGGTGACCAAGCTGTCGGACATCGCCAAGGATGCAGGCGTGGGCGTTGGCACGATTTACCTGCGGTACGAGGGAAAGGCGGAATTGCTCGGCGGCGTTCTAGACCGGGCGGAGCAATCCTTTGCGGACGCTATGAATGATCCCGCGATCCGGGACATCCCATTCCCGGAGCGGTTCACGGCCATTATCTCGGCGATATTCAAGGCGGCGGACCGTGAACGCGACCTTGCCCGGCTCATGGCGCTATCGGCCTACGCCTCTCATGCCGGGGCGCATGAGACGTCTCATGTCCTGCACGCCATCAAGACCCATTTGCAGGACGGCATGGACCGAAACGAATTGCGTGCCGATGTCGATCTGCCGCTTGCCGCCCGGATGGCGCATGGCATGGTCGAAGGTGCGATGCGGGCCATGATGGCAGAACCGGCGCGCGACCCGGCAGCCGTGATCGCGCAGATCGCGCAAGCCTCAGAGCTTTGGCTTTGCACACCAAAACCAAAAGGGTGACGCCTGCTCGGTCAAGGTCGCATCGGACCAATTGATGCGCAAAAAAGCCCCCGAGGTTACCCACGGAGGCTTTGAACTTTCAATTAATAAGTGCGGTCAGCCCTTTTTCAGCACCTCGCGCCCCAGCACCTCGGCGATCTGAACCGCGTTGAGGGCCGCGCCTTTGCGCAGGTTGTCGGACACGCACCACAGGTTGATGCCGTTGTCGATTGTCGGATCCTGACGGATGCGGCTGATGAAGGTCGCAAAGTCGCCGACACATTCCTTCGGCGTGACGTAGCCACCATCCTCGCGCTTGTCGATCACCATGATACCCGGCGACTCCCGCAGGATGTCGCGGGCCTCGTCCTCGTCGAGGTGATCCTCGAACTCGATATTGATCGCTTCCGAGTGCCCGACGAACACAGGTACCCGCACGCAGGTGGCCGTGACCTTGATCGACGGATCGACGATCTTTTTCGTCTCGGCGACCATCTTCCACTCTTCCTTGGTGGAACCGTCTTCAAGGAACACGTCGATATGCGGGATCACGTTGAACGCGATGTCCTTGGTGTAGACCTTGCGCTCGTAATTGTCGGTCGGATTGTAGACCGCCTTGGTCTGATCCCACAGCTCGTCGATCGCTTCCTTGCCGGACCCGGACACGGATTGATACGTGCTCACCACAACCCGCTTGATGCGCGCGCGGTCGTGCAACGGCTTGAGCGCCACGACCATCTGCGCGGTCGAGCAGTTCGGGTTGGCGATGATGTTCTTCTTGGAATAGCCGTGGATCGCCTCGGCGTTCACCTCGGGCACGATCAGCGGCACATCCGGGTCGTAGCGATAGAGCGACGAGTTGTCGATCACCACGCAGCCCGCCTTGGCGGCGATGGGCGCGTATTTCTTGGTTGCTTCCGACCCAACCGCGAACAGGGCGAAATCCCAGCCGGTGAAATCGAACGTGTCGAGATCCTGCGTCTTCAGCGTCTTGTCGCCAAAGCTGACCTCCGTGCCCAGCGACCGGCGCGACGCGAGCGCGGCGATCTCGTCTACGGGGAACTGGCGCTCGTCCAGAATGTTCAGCATTTCGCGGCCCACGTTACCGGTGGCGCCTGCAACGACGACTCTGTAGCCCATGTGGCTCTCCTTTCGCTTGCCAGCCCCGAGGGTCGTGTCGGCGGCCGGACTGAGCGTGGCTCATACAGGACGTGCTGCGTCTGCGAAAGGGGGCGTTTGCGCGTGGCGTCTCAGGCGATGGACGCGCGCGCCTGCTTCTTCTTTTTAAAAATATGACAGGGGGTTTGGGGGACTGGTCCCCCAATCGGTCGGATCGCGCCGCGATCCGATCCGGTCGGGTTCGGCTCAGCGCCCGGGAATATCGGACCGCGGCGGAGCAGGATCCCAGTTTTCGATGATTTCGGCGGCTTCTTCGGCGGTTTCGACAAACCGGAAGAGATCGAGGTCCTCCGGGCTGATCGTACCGGCGTCGGACAAGGCGTCCCAGTTGATGATCTTCTCCCAGAAGGCGCGACCGAAAAGCAGGAAAGGCACCCGGTCCATGCGACCCGTCTGGATCAGCGTCAGCGATTCGAACATCTCGTCCAGGGTTCCGAACCCGCCGGGGAACACGCAGATGGCGCGGGCGCGCATCAGGAAATGCATCTTGCGGATGGCGAAGTAGTGGAAATTGAAGCACAGCTCGGGCGTGACAAATTCGTTCGGCGCCTGTTCGTGCGGCAGCACGATGTTGAGACCGATAGATTTGCCCCCCTCGTCCGCCGCCCCGCGATTGCCCGCCTCCATGACACCGGGCCCGCCGCCTGTGGCGATCACGTATTCCTTGCAGTTCGTCTGGATCGACTTGCGGGTCATCAATCGTGCGAAGTCGCGGGCTTCCTCGTAGAAATGCGAAAGCTCGGCAAGCGTGCTGGTGCGCGCGCTGTCCTTGTTGGCGGGACGCGGAATGCGCGCGCCGCCGAAGAGCACGATGGTGCTTTCGATCTGGTGCTCGTCGAGCATGAGCTGCGGTTTCAGCAATTCGAGTTGCAACCGCACCGGGCGCAGTTCCTCACGACAGAGGAAATCGTCGTCTGCAAAGGCCAGCCGATAGGACGGCGACCGTGTCTGCGCGGTGTCGGGCACATGGCTGGCGGTGCTTCTGTCCAGACCGGCATCGCGGAACGGGCTGTTGCGGTGGTCTTTCATGGCAGTCGGTTCCTTGTTCCTCATGTCTCAGACCTATAGCGTCCCCGTCAAAGACACCAGAGAGGCAACACAGTGGATTGGCAGACCCAGATCACCGAAGCGGCCGACCGGATCGCCGGGCATATCGTCGAAACGCCGGTGATGCGGAGCGACGCGTTCGGCCCTCAGATCGAGTTGAAGCTCGAACAGGCCCAGCACACCGGCAGCTTCAAGACACGCGGCGCGTTCAATACCTTGCTGGCCTCCGATGTGCCCCCGGCCGGGGTCGTCGCGGCCTCCGGCGGCAATCACGGCGCGGCGGTTGCCTATGCCGCGCAACGGCTTGGCCACCGCGCCCGGATCTTCGTGCCCGAGATTGCCGGTCCCGCGAAAATCGCCCTGATCGAGCGGACCGGGGCCGAGTTGACGGTGGTACCTGGCGAATATGCAAACGCGTTGGAATTGGCGCAACGCGAAGCGTCGGAAAGCGGTGCGATGCAGGTGCACGCCTATGACGCGGCACTGACGGTAGCAGGCCAAGGCACAGTCATGCGCGAGTGGGAAGCCCAGGGACTCGACGCCGATACCATCCTGATCGCGGTCGGCGGAGGCGGCCTGATCGCGGGTGCCCTTGCGTGGTTGGGCGATCGCCGAAAGGTGATTGCGGTGGAGCCGATGACCGCCTCTGCGCTGCACGCCGCGCGCAACGCTGGTGAACCGGTGGACGTGGCGGTGTCCGGTGTCGCCGCCAATGCCCTTGGCGCGCGCCGGATCGGCGACATCTGTTTCGACTTGGCGACCGCAGCAGGAACAGAGACCGTGCTAGTGTCCGATGGTGCGATCATCGAGGCGCAGCAGGCGTTGTGGCAGGCGCATCGCCAACTGGTCGAACCGGCCGGAGCGGCAGCTTTGGCGGCGCTGATTTCAGGGGCCTATCAACCCGCGCCGGACGAGCGGTTGGCGGTTCTGGTGTGCGGCGGCAATATCGCGCCTGATCCGGAATTCGGTTAACTGCAAATTATCGGCTTGGCCACTCAAAGCATCGTGCCCCGGCCTGCCTCGAGGCCGTTCTTTTTCCAGAGGCTCATCTGACCGCGCACGTTGCGCGTCCACGCATCGCGGCTTATAGGCAAAGCGATTTCAAAGAAAACGACGTGAGGAGCGCATCCATGTCCAACGCACAGCTTGAAGCCGCCATCGAAGCCGCGTGGGACGCGCGCGACACGATCACGCCATCCACCGGCGGGGAAACCCGCGAGGCGATCGAGGACACGCTGAACGCGCTCGACAGCGGCAAGCTGCGCGTGGCGGAACGTCAGGACAACGGCGATTGGAGCGTGAACCAATGGGCCAAGAAAGCGGTACTTCTGGGCTTCCGCATCAAGGACATGGAGCAACACGACAACGGCCCCCAGGGTGGCGGCTGGTGGGACAAGGTCGACAGCAAGTTCAAGGGATGGGGCGACAACCAGTGGCGCGCCGCTGGGTTCCGGGCCGTGCCGAACTGCGTCGTGCGCAAGTCGGCCTATATCGCGCCGGGCGTGGTCCTGATGCCGTCTTTCGTGAACCTCGGCGCTTATGTCGACGAAGGCACGATGGTCGATACCTGGGCCACGGTTGGGTCCTGCGCACAGATCGGCAAGAACGTGCACCTGTCGGGCGGCGTGGGCATCGGTGGCGTGCTGGAACCGATGCAGGCCGGTCCGACCATCATCGAGGACAATTGCTTCATCGGCGCGCGGTCCGAAGTCGTCGAGGGCTGTATCGTGCGCGAGGGCTCGGTTCTGGGCATGGGCGTGTTCATCGGCCAGTCAACCAAGATCGTCGACCGTGAAACCGGTGAGGTCATGTATGGCGAAGTGCCGCCGTATTCGGTGGTCGTCGCGGGATCGATGCCGTCGAAGAACAACATCAACCTCTATTGCGCGGTGATCGTGAAGCGCGTGGACGAACGCACGCGGTCGAAGACCGGCATCAACGAACTGCTGCGCGACTGAGGTGGTCGCTGCGCGCGAGCACGCACCCTACGCTTTTTTGGCGGGCTTCTCACCAACTGGGCCGCCCGCCTTTTTCCAACCGCCGAATCCATCCGTGATGTGGCTGACATTATCCAGACCCATTTCTTGCGCGACCTGCGCGGACAAGGCGGAGCGCCAACCCGAGGCGCAGTAGAACACGAACCGGTTGCCGGTCTGGAACTGCGGTTTGGCGTAGGGACTGTCGGGATCAATCCAGAACTCCAGCATGCCACGCGGGCAGTGAAATGCGCCGGGGATCATGCCCTCGCGCTCCAATTCCCGCGGATCGCGCAGATCGACAAAGGTGACGCCGTCTTGGCCGTGCAGGTCCATTACCTCTGACGCCGGGGCGTGATCGACCACTTCGTTCGCCGCTGCCACCATGTCCTTGACCGATTTCATATCATTCCTCCCTGTGTTGCGCGCAGTATGCGCAGCTTGGCGGCGGCAACAACCCTCGACGCGCAGCGGGTTTCGTGGCAGATGCAGCGCGCAACACCAAGGACAGGCCGCACCATGACCGACAGCCCGAAAAAGCCGAAGAAACCGCATTCGGTCTACACGCTTGTCGTGGAGGTTGGGCGCAAATCCGGTGACGGGCTGCCCAAAGGGGCCACCGGGGCCGGATTGATGTGCTACGCCTCTGGCGTCGACGAGGCAGAGGCGGTGCGCGAAACCGTGGCGATCCTCAAGCAGGCGGACATGGCACCGCTCGATGTGACGGGGTACGGCACACTGGAAGAGCGCAAGGCGCAGGGCCACGAGATCGAGGCGGATGAAGTCGAGCTGATGCAGAAGGCGCTCGACGAGAACGCGGTGATCGTCGCGCAGGTCACGCCCTATTTCGGTGAGCGCGACAAGGATTAAGCGGCGCGCGCCTCGGCCAGAGTGATCGCTTCGAAGGACCGCAGCACTTGGTATCCGGCGCGGTGGTGTTCCGGCAACAGCGCGCGCGGCAGGTTCGCTAGGACCGAGGCATCCAATTGCGTCCGGTCACGGCGCATCCGCCCGATATAGAGCGACTCCAGCGCGGCATCCGGGGTGCGCACGGCGTCATGGTGCGGCAGTAGAAGCTGATGGTAGGTCACGAAACGCGGTGCGGGTTCGATATGACCGGCGAATCCGTTGACCAGCGCAGAGGCCGGGATGAGCACCTCCTCGCGTCCGAACAGGTATTCGACCTCCGGACCGCTGACCAAAAGACGCTGGTGGCGCGACACGACGACGTCCTGGGTCAGGCCGAAATAGGGCGCTCGCAGACGGACGGGCCGGAACGACCCCAGGCTCGGGACCGCGCGTTTCACCGCATGTAGGATCGGGACCAGTTTGCCATTCGCCGACCGCACAACGTCGCCTTGACGCAGTTGCGACACAAGGCGCAACCCCTGCGCGGTCTCGACCGTAACGGAGGGAGAGAGGGTCGGCATCGGGCCGACCGGTTCGATATCGGTGGACAGGGCGACGAAGATCACGTCGGGGTCGATCTCGGTCAGGCCCTGAGGCCGCGCGATCGCGGCGAGATCGGACAGCAAGGGCGCGCGGGGCATCTCGAAATGCCGGATCAAGACGTGCTCGGTCTCCGGACGCGCGACCACAAGGCGCCCCAGTTGATGCGCCACGTCCCAGCTTATCGTGACCTGAAGGGTCTCGGTGCGCGCCTCGCGTCCGCGCTCCACGACCTCGTGCACCACCGTGTCGCCCTGCGCGATGACCAGAACGACACTGCCGTGTGGCGTCGACATCAGTGAGAAACTGGCCGGTGCCGCCCCGCCGCGCTTGAAACTGATCAGGGTTTGCGGGCGAGCGTCGGGTGACAGGCCGGTTTCCAGAACGACCGATCCGCGCGGCACGCAAGCGCGCGGGCGTTTGGCCAGGATCGTTTCCACATCGTCTCTGACCCAGGGGGTTCGGGTGTCGCAATCCAGAAGGGCGAACCAGCTCATGCAGCGGCCCCGAAAAGCATTAGTGCCTCGTGCTTCTTGAGGATTTGCCGTGCGGCATCGCCGTAGCCATGCCCGGTCTCAAGATCGAGATCCGGGAACAGCACGCCGATCTCTTCCAGGATGTCATCTTCGAACGCATCGACGGTCTGCGGTCCGGGCAGGAAGCTTTCGGTGGCCAGCCCGTTCGCCATGACGATCTCGTGCTGATCGAAAAGAAGATGTACGTAGGTGACGCTGCCGCCTTCGATCGTCTGCACGGTGCGGCCATTGACCAGATGCTTGGCCGCGACCAGCACTTCGGGCGTTCCGAACACCAGATCGGCCAGCGGATCGCGGACGAGGATGCGGTGTTGCGGTGACAGCATCAGGTTGGCGTGATCGCCGAACGTGCCTGCCGCGACCCGCACCGGTGCCAGATGTCCTGTCGCCGCGACCGTGCGTTGCCCGATCCAGCGCAACGGCTGCAAGCCGCGGTCCATTGTCCAGACAAGATCGCCGGGCCGCAACGCTTCGACCCGCGATTGGCCGCTTTCGGTTTGAATCAACGTGCCCGCAACGAAACAGGGCACCGTCGCGATGGTAACGAAGCCGGTATCGGTTTCGCCATTGGTGCTCTCGATCCCGTAGGTGAAATTCACCGTTTCGAAATCGTTGTCCGAGGTGACGGATAACATGCCATCCGCGTTCAGCGTGACAACCTGCCCGGTGCCGAGCGTCACGCTGTCGCCTGTGGACACGGCGATCCCGTTGATATGCGTGATCACCATGACGCCGCCGGTGTTGTTGACGTCGTTGTCCAGCACGTCGAGCGTCTTGGTCCGGTTCGTATACATGCTGATGAGGTCGGACCTTGCGACGAGTTCGGTCTGAACCGAGTCCGCGGCGATCAGCAGGTTGGAATCGTAGTTGGAATCGGCGACATCCGCGATCCCGATCCGGATCGAGTTCGTTTCGCCGGCATTGACGCGCATGGTCAGCGTCAGGGTCACGGTGAACCCGTCCATTTCGGTGTTGTAATCGTCGCCGGTGTTGTCCTTGAACAGGTTGATGTTGGCCGTGGTGTTCAAGTTCGCCGGATCGATGTCGCCGTCACCGGCGACGATATCGACCTGTTGCCCGTTAATCCAAACGCCGACGAAGTCCTGGTAAATCGAGTTGGTGAATTCCGGATATTCTTCGGACGAAAAGACGAATTGCATCGTCATCAGATTGTGATCGGGCACGAAATCGACATCGAGGTAACTTGCGTCGTACGTGTTCGTACCGGCGGCCGCGTTGAAATCGCTGTTGTTGTTCTGACCGAAGGACGATGTGGTGGTCGAAGCGCTTCGGTTCGGGTCGCCGCCGCTTTGGGTAAAGGCCCTGACCTGTCCCGTGGAGAGGATGACGCCGGTATCCGACGGAGTGACGCCAGGCGCCAACGCATCTCCGTTCGAGTAAATCGCCGAGGCCCGGCTGTCGCCGCTGTAGCTTGCATTGAGCACGGTTGCGCCGGAGCCGAAGATGGCCTGCGCCATCTGAACCGCACTGGCATTGGTGTCGTAGGTAAGCTCCGCTCCGGTCGCCATCTCTGCCTCGCATGTGCCTGAGGCATGGACCGGAGACACAAAGTGCGCGACCGGTGTTTTCACCGTGCCGCACATGCCGACCGAACACTGCTTTGCCTCAAGCAATTTATTTTTATTAATCAATGAATAGCACGCTGGTAAATGTGCTGTCATCTTCGCTGTCGGGCGAGTGCCGCAATGGGCGCGCTCAATTGCGTCCTTTTCGCCACATTTGCCACTGTCGGCACTTGGCGGTAGCCAAGGCGTAACGCTGGAAAGGGGACCACACCGATGCCGAACACCGATCCCGTCGATCTGACCGCAGCCCTTGTACGCTGCCCCTCCATCACACCCGAGGAAGGCGGCGCGCTGGTGCTCTTGCAGAAGCTTCTCGAAAACGCCGGTTTCACCTGCACCCGTGTGGACCGGGGCGGTGTGTCCAACCTGTTTGCGCGCTGGGGCGACAAGGGCCACGCGCGCAGCTTCGGCTTCAACGGCCACACCGACGTGGTGCCTTTGGGCAATCCCGACGATTGGACCATGCCGCCCTTCGGGGCCGAGATCCGCGACGGGATGCTCTACGGGCGCGGGTCCACGGACATGAAATCGGGTGTCGCCGCCTTTGTCGCCGCCGCCGTGGATTTCGTGCAGACCACGCCTCCCGATGGCGCCGTGATCCTGACCATCACGGGGGACGAGGAAGGCGATGCCATCGACGGCACGATGGCCTTGCTCGATTGGATGGAAACCCATGACGAACGGATGAGCGTCTGTCTGGTCGGCGAACCCACCTGCCCGGATCACATAGGCCAGATGATGAAGATCGGGCGGCGCGGGTCGATGAACGCGTGGTTCACCGTTACCGGCAAGCAGGGCCATTCCGCCTACCCGCACCGCGCGTTGAACCCGGTGCCCGCCATGGCGCGGCTGATGGACCGGCTGGCATCGCACGAGCTGGACCAGGGAACCGATCATTTCGACGCGTCGACATTGGCGGTAGTGACCATCGATACGGGCAACGCGGCAACCAACGTGATCCCCGCCGAAACCCGCGCTTGCATCAACATCCGCTTCAACGACATCCATACCGGCGAGGGCCTGTCCTACTGGCTGCGCGAAGAAGCCGCGAAGGTCGATCTGGAGTTCGGCACCAAGACCGACGTGAAGATCAAGATCTCGGGCGAGGCTTTTCTGACACCGCCGGGACCTCTGTCCGATCTGGTGGCCAAGGCGGTTGAGGCCGAAACCGGCGTCACACCAGAGTTGTCCACCTCTGGCGGCACGTCTGACGCGCGCTTCGTCAAGGATCATTGCCCGGTGGTCGAATTCGGTCTTGTCGGAAAGACGATGCACGCCGTCGATGAACGCGTCGAGGTGGAGCAGATCGTACAGCTCAAGTCGATCTATTTCCGAATCCTGGCGGATTACTTCGCGCAATGACCGTGACCATCACGCAGGTTTCGGACCTGACCGAATGCTACGCGATCCGCCACGACGTTTTCGTCACCGAACAGAACGTGCCGATCGACCTCGAACGGGACAACCTCGACGCAACGGCGATTCACCTGCTGGCGAGGGACGGCGACCGCCCGGTCGGGACGGCGCGGATCGTCCTGTCAGGCGACACCGGCAAGATCGGACGCGTCTGCGTACTGCGCGACCATCGCGGCACTGGATTGGGGGCTGGCCTGATCCGCGCGGCGCTCGATATCCTGCGCGACACGCCGGACATCACCCGCGCCGCGCTTGGGGCACAGATCGACGCGTTGGGCTTCTACGAAAAGCTGGGCTTCACCGCCTATGGCGACGTGTTCGACGACGCAGGCATCGACCATCGGATGATGGAGCTCCGCTTTACCGACTGACGCGACTTTCGCCATGACGCGCCCCATTGCGCGTGCTACCTCAGGCATATGAGCAAACTGCCGACAAAGGCGGACATCCTCGAGTGGATCGCCGCCAACCCGACCCTCACCGCGAAACGCGACATCGCCAAGGCCTTTGGCATCAAGGGCGCCGCGCGGATCGACCTGAAACGCCTGCTCAAGGAGCTTGAGCACGAGGGCCATCTCGAGAAGCGCAAGAAGACCTATCGCGACCCGGATCGTCTGCCGCCCGTGAGCGTGTTGCAGGTCAAGGCGCCAACACCCGATGGCGATCTCTTCGCGCGGCCACTCGAATGGCATGGCGAAGGGGTGGAGCCCATCGTCCTGATCGTACCGCGCGCAAGCGACCCGGCTTTGGGCGAAGGCGACCGTATCCTTGCCCGGATGCAGGTGGTGCACGAGGAAGACCACAATTACGAAGCCCGCCTGATCCGCCGCATCGGGACCAACCCCCGCAAGGTGGTGGGGATTTTCGCCAAGGGATCGGATGGCGGGCGGATCAAGCCCATCGACAAGGGCGCGGACAAGGAATGGATGGTCGCCGCCGATGCCACCGGCGGCGCCAAGGATGGCGAACTGGTCGAGGCGGAACAGGCCGGACCGGCGGGGCGCATGGGACTGCCGCGTGCGCGGATCACCGAACGGCTGGGCGACCCAAGCGCACCGCGCGCGGTGTCGTTGATCGCGATTCACCAGCACGGCATCCCGGACAGTTTCCCCGACGATGTGATCGCCGAGGCGGACGCGATGAAACCGGCGGGCCTCAAGGGTCGCACCGATATGCGGGACATGCCGCTGATCACCATTGACCCGATTGATGCCCGTGACCGCGACGATGCCTGCTACGCCCATCCCGACGACGACCCGAAGAACGCAGGCGGCCACGTAATCTGGGTCGCGATTGCCGATGTAGCGCATTACGTGACCTCGGGATCGGCGCTGGATCAGGAGGCCCGCAAGCGCGGCAATTCAAGCTATTTCCCCGACCGCGTCGTGCCGATGCTGCCCGACCGCCTGTCCGGCGACCTGTGTTCGCTGCACGAAGGCGTGCCGCGCGCCTGCGTCGCCGTGCGCATGGTGATCGACGCGCATGGCGAAAAGATCAGCCACAGCTTCCAGCGTGGGCTGATGCGGTCGATTGCGTCGCTGGATTACCGCACCGTGCAGGACGCGATGGACGGGACGCCGAACGACAAGACAGCACCGCTGATGGACGATGTCATCCGCCCGCTCTACGCCGCCTACAAGGCATTGGCCGAGGCGCGCAACCGGCGGCAGCCGCTCGACCTCGATCTGCCGGAACGCAAGATCATCCTGGCCGAGGATGGCACGGTGCAATCGGTGAACTTCGCCGAGCGGTTGGACGCGCACCGCCTAATCGAGGAGTTCATGGTGCTGGCCAATGTCTGCGCCGCCGAAACACTGATCGCCAAGCGCACGCCGCTTCTCTTCCGCGTGCACGAAGAGCCGCCGCCCGAGAAGATGGACAGTTTGCGCGAGACCGCCGAGGCGGCTGGGTTGACGCTGGCCAAGGGTCAGGTTCTCAAGACCGCGCAGCTGAACCGCCTGCTGCATGACGCCGCCGGATCGGACGAGGCGGAACTCATAAACCTCGCCACGCTCCGGTCGATGACACAGGCCTATTACAACCCCGAGAACTTCGGGCATTTCGGCCTCGCGCTTCAAAATTACGCGCATTTCACATCGCCCATTCGGCGCTATTCCGACCTCATCGTGCACCGCGCGCTGATCACCGCGCATGGCTGGGGCAAGGACGGGCTATCGCCCGAGGATATCGAGCGCCTGAAAGCCACCGCCGAACACATCAGCGACACCGAACGCCGGTCGATGATGGCTGAGCGCGATACCACCGACCGCTACCTCGCCGCGTTCCTGTCGGACCGCATCGGGGCCGAATTCACCGGACGCATCAGCGGCATCGCCCGCTTTGGTGTCTTCGTAAAGCTGGACGAAACCGGCGCGGACGGCCTCATCCCGATCCGGTCGCTGGGCAACGAGTATTTCCATTTCGACGCCGATGCCGGGACGCTCATGGGGTCGAATACCGGCACCCTGATCGGGCTGGGCCAGCGCGTGACGGTCAAACTCATCGACGCGGCCCCGGTCACGGGGGGTATCGGTCTTGAACTGTTGACGCTCGAAGATGCCGAACTGCCCAGCGGATCGGGCAAGGGCCGCATGGGACGCGGATCGCGCCCCAAGGGCAAGGGCGGGCCGAAACGCAAACTGGCCAAGGCCAAGAAGAAAGACGCCAAGACCAAGCGCAAGGTCACGCGGCAGCGGCGGAACGGCTGAGCTTGGGATACAATTTCGCGCGACCCCGCTCGATATAGGCCATCAGAGTTTCATTGTTTCGAACTGCACGTCGGATCGCGGTGTCGGCTGGCAGCCCGGCCAGCATGCTTAGAACCGGTACGGCAATCGTATCGGGCGCGGTCGGCTGATCGGCCAGCAGGAACCGTTTGTCCCATAGCAGGTCCGTCAGGCAATCCAGATCCGGCGTGAGAGATTGCATCCGCTGGTTCTCGTTCATCCGGGCAAACCCCTGCCCTTTCAGCCCCGCACGCACCTGCCGCCGCACCAGATTTGCCACGAACGGGCGCATGGGGGCTGGCACGCCAGCAAAAGCGATGGGCGCCATCTCGGACCAACAGCGGTCGTCGAGCCAGCGATCATGCGCTATGGCGACCCTTAAATGTTCCTCGACCATCCGGATGATGGCGTGCCCCAGCACGCGGTCACGCGATGACAGGCCCGGATGGAAATCCGCGCCACGCTGTTCGAGGTAGCTCTGAATGAAGCCACTTTCGGGAATCACGCCATCGGGGGTTCGTAATGCGGGAAGGCGGCCCAGAGGTGCCTTTGACGGTGTGGTGACGTATTCGGGCGTCCAGTCTTCGCCCGCCATCTCCAACTGGATCATGGTCTTTACGCAGAACGGGCTGAGGCTCGGTTCGCCGAAGCCTTCGCGATAGGTGATGAGAGTGAGCATGACTTTCTCCGTTTTTTACGAGACCGGAATACTCCGTCCTGCTGTCAGTTTATGTCAGCATCATGTAGCATCACGACCGTATGAGCCGCACCCATCGCCTGTTCCAACTGATGCAAGCCCTGCGCACCCTGCCTGCGCCCGCGACCGCCCTGCGACTGGCCGAGGCGACGGGCGTGTCGCCCCGCACGCTTTATCGCGACATCGACACCTTGCGAGAGCTTGGCGCGGTGATCGACGGCGAGGTGGGGTTTGGATACACCCTGATTGAGGACGCGCATCTGCCGCCTCTCGGCTTCAAGAATTCAGAGCTTGAGGCGCTGGTTCTTGGACTTCGTGAGGTTGCGGCCGTGGGCGACCCGGCGCTTGCGGATGCGGCCCGCTCCGCCCTCACGAAACTGCGCGCCCGTTTGCCGGACAGCCAGGCACACCGCCTGCGCCATTCCGTGCTCGTGGCGCATCGGTTCAACCCACCGGCCAAGCCCACCATCGATTCGGGTGTGCTGCGAGAGGCGTGCTGGGAAGAGCGGATCGTGGGCTTTGCCTATACCGACAAGCACGGCGTCGCGACGCAACGCGAGGTCAAACCGCTGAGCATCATGCTCTTCGATCAATCCCACTGCCTGCTCGCCTGGTGCCTCAAACGCGATGACTACCGTGCCTTCAGGCTGGACCGTATGTCCGACCTCGGTGTTACCGACCGGTCCTTCCGTCCGGGTCGCGTGCCGCTTCTCAAAACTTACCTTGAAAACCTCAATCAGGCGGCAGGAGATCGCTTGGTCCGCTTTTGATTGCTTCGCAAAAGGAAACAATCGCGCTAGGCTGGTGGCAAATCCGGAAAACGGACACGGGCAGCAGGAAGACCAACATGCGACTGACAGCGATGACCACTTTTCTGGCCTTGATGGGATCGGTCGGGTTTGCCGAACCCGTGACGGATCCGATCCGCCCCGTCAGCCGCGCGTTGGCCGAAGGGGTCGTGAGCCGAAACGCGGAGACGCTCCTGGCAGTCAGCGCGCCGCGCAATTCGCTGCGCCCAACCCTGCGCCCGGCGCTCTCACAGGCGTCCAAAACCGTCGTTCCCACCGCCACGCAATCGGGCTTCGCCGACTGGATCACCGGCTTCCGCACCCGCGCGATGCAAGCCGGGATCTCAAGCAACGTGTTCGACCGCGCCTTTGCCGGTGTGCAATACGATGCCGACATCATCCGTCGCGACCGCAACCAGTCCGAGTTCACCAAGACGATCTGGGATTATCTTGACAGCGCCGCCTCGGATGCCCGCGTCAACAACGGCATCGCGGCGATGACAAAACACGCGGACCTGCTGAACCGGATCGAGTCGCGCTATGGCGTGGACAAGGATGTCGTCGTCGCGATCTGGGGTCTGGAATCGGCCTACGGCACGTTCCGGGGATCGAATCCGGTGATCGGGTCACTGGCCACGCTGGCATATGACGCGCGACGCAGCGACTTTTTCGAGGAACAGTTGATCGAAGCGCTGAGGATCCTGCAAAGCGGCGATGTCGAGCTTGCCGATTTCACCGGAAGCTGGGCCGGGGCGATGGGGCATACGCAGTTCATTCCGACCTCCTACCAATCGCTCGCCGTGGATTTCGATGGCGACGGCAAACGCGATATCTGGTCCGACGATCCCGCCGATGCGCTGGCCTCGACCGCCAATTATCTTGCCAAGAACGGCTGGGTCAAAGGCATGCCCTGGGGGATCGAAGTGCGCGTGCCGCGCGGGTTCGACTACACGCTGGCAAAGCGCGACATCCAGAAGATGCCGTCGGATTGGGCGGGCCTTGGCGTTGTCGATCTGGACGGCGCACCGGTGCCGGATCACGGATCGGCCTCGCTCCTGCTGCCCGCCGGAGCACGCGGCGCGGCCTTTCTCATCTTCAAGAATTTCGACGTGATCGAAACCTACAACACCGCCGATGCCTACGTGATCGGCGTCGGCCACCTGAGCGACCGAATCGCGGGCGCCGCTCCGATCCGGTCGAACTGGCCGCGCGAGGACCGCGCGCTGACCTACGACGAGCGCAAGGAGATGCAGCGCCTGCTGACATCAAAGGGCTTCGACACGAAAAAGATAGACGGCAAGATCGGCCCCTTGACCATCAACGCGGTTCGGGCGTTTCAGACCTCCATCGGCGACATTCCCGACGGCTATGCCTCTTTGAACATCCTGAAAAAACTGCGCTGAAGTGTCTGACACTCTGCCGGGCCACATATCGGTCCTGCGCTTGGGTAAAGCAATGCTGATACCGAATTCGACGATAGCGGTCGATTGCGCGGCGATTGGCCAAGCCATAGCCCGTTTATCCGCCACCGACCCGGCTTTGATCCTTAGAGCGTTTGCACCGGGCGGTTGCGCGGCCTACACGCGGTAGGGCGTACGGGCCCAGGCCAGACCCATCCCCCGTCGCGCCAAAGGAGCCCTATCGTGATCCTGACCATTGACGTGCATCTAGAATACCAGCTTTCCAAACCCACGGATTTGCTTTTGCAGATCGAAGCGGCGGACCTTGCGGACCAGACGCTGCACCACGCGCATATCGATTTTTCCGAGGTGTCGCATTTCGCCCGCGTCGCGGCGGATGAAGGGCTGGGCGAACGCATCTGGCTGCGTGCCGATGGTCTGTTCCGCTGTGACTACACCTCCCGGATCGAGGTCGACCGCCCGGTTCTGGACCTGAGCGCGCTTGACGCCGTGCCTCCGCATCTGCTGCCCGGTGACACGGTGCGTTATCTCATGCCATCCCGGTATTGCCCCTCGGACGAATTCCAGACCTTCGTCGCGGCCGAATTCGGCCATCTGTCGGGTGGCGCGCAGATCGTCGCGATGCGGGACTGGATCAATGGCGCCTTCAGCTATGTTCCGGGCGTCAGTAACGCGCAGACCACCGCGCTCGACAGCTTTGTGCAGCGCCAGGGCATCTGCCGGGATTTCGCGCATGTGATGGTGACGCTGGCCCGCGCCGCCACCATCCCGGCGCGCTTTGTCAGCGTCTACGCGCCGGGCGTGATGCCGCCCGATTTTCACGCGGTGGCCGAAGTGTACCTTGAGGGCAGCTGGCACCTCGTTGACGCCACGGGCATGGCCCCCGCCGACACAATCGCCCGCATCGGGGTCGGTGCGGATGCCGCGGATGTGGCGTTCCTCAACATTTTTGGTCAGGCGCAGTTCGTCGCGCAAACGGTGGCGATCCAAACGGCGTAGAGTTCTTTGCGGTTAAAACCGGTCTTGAACACTAGGCCGCTTACCTGCCCCATTGAGCCGACCGGCTGGCGGCGCGGATCACTTGGGGGTGCAGCCGTCGCCACGGAAACAGGCCAGAACCTCTTTCTCCTGCGCCGCTGTCGGCGCGACATAGGTCATGCCCGGACAGGGACCGATCTCCATGACCCAGTTCCGGTCTTCCTGTTTGAGAAAGGTCAGGTGCGGGCCCTTGACCGTGCCTCCGCACCAAGGGCCAAGACAGGACACGCGCAGGATCACATCACGCTCGAAGGGCTTGGTGAACCCGTCCTGCGTCAAGGACTGACCCGCCAGCCATCCCTCAATATCCCGCGTATCCTGTTGCCCGGTTCCGCGCTGATCGACACGGTCCGGAAGCTCGGTTTCGTCGAAGAACAGGTCGCCTTTGACGACGATGTAGACATCTTCGGATTGCGCGGCGCGTGTGTAATCGCGCGCGATATCTGGCGCCATGCAGCTTAGCGCCAGTGCCGGCTGCGCCAGCGCGATCAGCAGCGCTGCTGCCACCCCGACACGTCGCATCACAGGTGGTCCTTGAACGCGGCCAGAACCCGCTCGTAGACATGCCGCTTGAAGGGCACGATGTTGTTGATGAGCTGATCCGGGTCCATCCACTTCCAGCGGCTGAACTCCTGATGCTCGGTCGCGATATCGACCTGATCGTCGGTGCCCTTGAAACGCATCAGAAACCACTTCTGCTCCTGCCCGCGATACCGCCCCTTCCAGAGCTTCCCGACAAGATCAGGCGGCAGGTCGTACGGGATCCAATCCTTGGTCTCCGCCTCGGTCTTGACGAGGTTCGCGGTGACGCCGGTTTCCTCCCACAGCTCGCGCAGAGCCGCTTCGCGCGGGCTCTCGCCCTTGTCCACACCGCCCTGCGGCATCTGCCAGGCGGGTCCCGGATTGTCGATGCGCTGCCCGACAAAGACATGCCCGTCCCGGTTCACCAGCATGACACCGACACAGGGACGATATGGCAGTCGGTCGATCTCTTCGGGGGTCATATGGGCAGGGTCCTGTGCTGTTGAGGCGCGGTATTCGAAGCCCGCATAAGGGCGCATCACAGTGTTGGCACGCCTGGGTTCGATACACCAAGAGCCGGTGATTTCAAACGACAAGAGCGCAGTCGTCGGCTTCACCGGAGACAAGAAACCCGGAAGCCTTGAAGCTCCCGGGTTGTATTGATGTTCGTCGCTTGGAGCCCCGCCTCAGTCGTTCGACGGTTGCAGCGCGGTCAGGCCCTTGAGGATGTCGATGGCATAGGCCAGTTGGTAATCCTCTTCGCGCAGTGCTGCGGCGGCTTCGGCCTTGGCGCGGTCCGCTTCGATCTGTTCGACCTCGTCCTCGCTCAGGCTGTCATTGTTCAAGCTGCCGCGAAGGTCCGCCTCGGAGCGGTTGAAGACGTTTGTTTCTTTCTCCTCCTCGGTCTCTGCGGGCCGCCGCGGCTGTGCGACGACAATGTCGGGCGACACGCCCAGCGCCTGGATCGACCGGCCCGATGGCGTGTAATAGCGCGCCGTTGTCAGGCGCATCGCACCATCGCCACGCAGCGGCATGACCGTCTGGACGGACCCTTTGCCGAACGACTTGGTGCCGACCACGATGGCGCGGCGATGATCCTGCAACGCACCCGCGACGATTTCCGACGCCGACGCAGAACCGCCATTGATCAGCACGACAATCGGCTTGCCCTCGGCCAGATCGCCGGGCGTTGCGTTGTAGCGGTCGCCATCCTCGGGGTTGCGGCCACGCGTGCTGACGATTTCGCCCTTCTCCAGAAACGCGTCGCTGACCCGGATCGCCTGGTTGAGCAGACCGCCGGGGTTGTTGCGCAGGTCGAGAACGATGCCTTCGACGTTTTCCATGCCGCCGGCTGCCTCGATCTGTTCGGCCAATCCCTCTTCGAGGTTGGCGTAAGTCTGATCGTTGAACGTGGTGACACGCAGCACGACCGCATCCCCCTGAAGGCGCGTGCGCACGGCTGTCAGCGTGATCGTATCCCGGATGATCGACACATCGAACGGCTCCGCCTCGCCTTCGCGAACCACGGTGATGATAATCTCGGACCCGACCGGGCCGCGCATCATGTCCACGGCCTCGTCCAGCGTCAGGCCCAGAACCGAGTCGCCATCGACATGGGTGATGAAATCCCCCGCCTCGATCCCTGCGTCATCCGCAGGCGTGCCGTCGATGGGAGAGACGACCTTCACGAAGCCCTCTTCCTGCGTGACCTCGATCCCCAGACCGCCGAATTCGCCGCGTGTCTGGACGCGCATGTCGGCCGCGTCATCGGGCGACAGATAGCTGGAATGCGGATCGAGCGAGGTGAGCATCCCGTCGATCGCCGCCTCGATCAATTCGCCCGCGTCCACCTCTTCGACATATTGCGCGCGGATGCGTTCGAAGATGTCGCCGAACAGGTCCAACTGCTCGTACACGTTGGTGGTGCGGGCGCTTTCCTGCGCGACCAGCGGGCCCACGAATTGCGTGGTGGCCACGATGCCTGCCAATGTGCCGCCCACGGCCGCCATGACTACTTTTTTCATTCAGTCATTCCCTTATCATCTGTGAACCACCCAAGGGGGTCCTCTGGCGTATCGCCCAGTCTGACCTCTATATAGAGCGTCTCGGACAATGCTTCACCAGCCCTTTCACCGGATGGTGATTGAATATCGCCGGATTGCCCCTCTGGTCCGCCCATCAAACCCACCGGACTTCCCTCTGGCAGAACCTGTCCGGTTTCTCCGAAAACTGTGTCGAGTCCCGCCAAGACAAACAGGATATCGGGCTCCGGTTCAAGGATCGTCACCAACCCGTAATCCAGAAGCGGCCCGCGGTAGCGGATCGTTGCCGCGGTGGGCGTGGTCACAAGTGCGCGAGGCCGCGTCGCGATGAGGACACCGGGGCGCGTGACGCCCGCGGCATCGGTCTCACCGGCCCGGCGCAAAACCTCACCGGTCACCGGCAGCGGCAGGCGCCCTTTGCGATCGCGCGCGGAGGGCAGGTCGAGATCGGCCTCGTCCTCGGAAATCTGGCTCAGACCGGCGGCAAACCCGTCGAGCGTTTCAGTGGCGGCGATCAGAATGGCGGTCCTGACGGGATCCTCGGTGAACTTGCGCGGAAGATCGGTGCGGTCAGCCATCGCCTGGCTCAGCGCCGTGCGCGCGGTCTGGATATTGGCGAGACCGGTCTGCAACGTGCTGGCCGCGTCCTGCTGAAGCTGGCGCAGCGCGGTCGCCTCTTCCACATCGGCCCGCAATCCCGCCGCCGCATCGGACAGGGCCGGCGTCACCGCTGCCATCAGCACCCCAGCCCGGGCCGCGCCGATCGGCCCGTCCGGGTGAACAAAGCTTTGCGGGCCTGCAGACGTGCCGAGCGCGGACAGAGCCGCCAAAAGGCGCGTCACCTCGGCATCGCGCGAGTCGAGTTCGCGACGCAATTCGGTTTCCCGGATCGACGCGGCCCGCAAGCCGTCCCGCATCGCCGCCAGACCGGATTCGAACGCCTGCACCGCTTCGGTCAACGCGCGCACGCGGTCGCGCGCCGTCTCGGCGGCGTCGAGCTTGGCAGTGGCCTCCTCGAGCTGCGCCATTGCGCTGCGCGCGGCGTCGGCCGGCGTCTGCGCCGCAAGCGGCGCGCCGATCAGGCAGAGAACGAGCGCAAGATGCTTCATGACCGGATCAGGCTCTTCCCCGTCATTTCCTCGGGTTGCGGCAGGTTCATCAGCGCCAACAGGGTCGGTGCCAAATCTGCCAGACGCCCATCGACCAAAGATGCGCCCACCGGTCCACCGTACATCACCACAGGCACAAGGTTGGTCGTGTGCGCCGTGTGCGGCCCGCCGGTTTCGGGATCGACCATGGTCTCGCAATTGCCGTGATCGGCGGTCACGATCATTGCGCCACCCGCCTTTTTCACCGCATCCAGCACCTTACCCAGCCCCGCATCCACCGCCTCGCAGGCCTTGATCGCGGCATCCAGATCGCCGGTATGGCCAACCATGTCGGGGTTCGCGTAATTGGTCACGATCAGATCGTACCCTGCCTCGACCGCGGCCACGAACTTTTCGGTCACTTCATCGGCCGACATCTCGGGCTGCAAATCATAGGTCGCGACGTTCGGACTTTTCGGCATGAACCGATCCTCGCCCTCTTCCGGCGTTTCCTGTCCACCGTTCAGAAAAAACGTCACATGGGGATATTTCTCGGTCTCAGCCAGCCGGTACTGGCGCTTGTCATGCTTGGCGACCCATTCGCCCAGCGTGTTCTTGATTTCCTGCTTGGGGTAGGCTGTCGTCATGTAGGCGTCATGCAATTTGGAATAATCGACCATGCCCAAGAGCCCCGACAACGCGGGCTTCTCGCGGTCAAACCCATCGAATTCAGGATCGCCGATGGCCGCAAGGATCTCCCGCGCGCGGTCGGCACGGAAGTTGAGGCAGAAGAACCCGTCCCCCTTGGCCAGACCGTGGTAATCTCCAATGACGCAGGGTTCGATGAATTCGTCGTTCTGGCCGGTGTCATAGGCGTGCTCAACCGCCTTGATCGCGGTCTCGGCAGAAGTCCCCTGACCCAGGATCATCGCGTTGTAGGCGCGTTCAACCCGGTCCCAGCGCGTGTCGCGGTCCATTGCGAAGTAACGGCCGATCACTGTCCCGATGATCGCACCTTCGGGCAGGCTGTCCTGTAGATCGGCGATGAACCCCTTCGCCGAGGTGGGGGCGACGTCCCGACCGTCGGTGATCGCGTGCAGGACGACCTCAACACCCTGATCGGTCAGCATCTTCACCGCCGCCTTGATATGGCTGATATGCCCGTGCACCCCACCATCCGAGACCACGCCCATCACATGCGCGCGTCCCCCGGCATCCCTGACCGCCCGAGCGAAATCAAGGATCGCCGCGTTCTCGAAGAAACTGCCGTCCTCGATGGCGAGGTCGATCTGCCCCAGATCCATCGCCACCACGCGACCCGCGCCGATATTGGTGTGCCCTACCTCGGAATTGCCCATCTGACCCTTGGGCAAACCCACGTCCGGCCCATGCGTGACCAGCGTTGCATGCGGGCAGGTCGCCATCAGGTGATCCATCGTCGGCGTGTTGGCCAGTTTAGGCGCGTTGGCCGTCGGATCCTCGCGCAGGCCCCAGCCGTCGAGAATGGTCAGAACGACAGGTTTCGGGGTGGTCATATACGGTATCCTTTGCGCCGCCCGGTGTTACGCGCGGTGTAGCAGAGGTGGCCCGGGATGTGGAGAGGCGGCTTTCGACCCGCGATCGAACCGCTTGCGCGGTCCGATCAACTGGGGGCTCTGCCCCCAGACCCCCGGCATATTTGTAAAAAAGAAGAAGGGCGAAAGCCGCTTTAGATAAACATCCGCCACCCGGCCAACCAGCGCGTCAGAGTGGTGATCGCGCAGAGTGCCGCGAAGCCGTAGGCAAGCCAAGGGAACGCTGCGGGAAACAGGCACATGGCCACGAAAAGCGCGATGGTTTCCGTGCCTTCGGTCAACCCTCCGAGGTAATAGATGCCCTTGGTCGGGTAATCCTCGGACGACAGCCCGCGCTTTTCGGCGATGATCGAGAAAGCGAGGAAGCTCGATCCGGTGCCGATGAAGCTGGCGATCAGCAGCGCGGCGGGTAGCGCGTTCGTGCCCGGATCGTGCAGCGCAAATCCCAGCGGGAACAGGCCGTAGAACATGAAGTCGAGCGCGATATCAAGGAACGCGCCGCGATCCGTCGGGGCGGTCAGCCGCGCGACCGCACCGTCGAGCCCGTCCGCCAGACGGTTGAGCGCAAGGCAGAAAAGCGCGGTCCAGAAAAGACCGGCCCAGAGCGCCATGACGCCGACAAGCCCGATCCCGAAGCCGAAAAGCGTGATCTGATCCGCCCTGATCCCGCTCGCAGCAAGCATCCGCGCCGGTCGATCGATGGCGCGTTTGACGAACGGTAGAAGGGTGGCGTCGAACATGGTTCAACCTTGCGAACAGGGGTTGGGGCCCGCCATACCGGGCCGGTCCGCAGCCGTATACTGAAATCTTGCACACCTGTTTGTCATTTGACCGAAAGCGGGTATCGCTGGTTTTAAGCTCAGATCGGGGCACGCGCCTCCAATATTCAAGGACGTTTCTTCATGCGGATATTCCTCGCTGCCACGCTTGCCCTTGCCACCGCCGTATCGGCTCAGGCCGAGCCGGACCCGTCGAACTGGGAAGCCGTGACCGAAGAGGCGCGCGGCCAGACCGTGTATTGGAATGCCTGGGGCGGGTCGGACACGATCAACAGCTTTATCGCCTGGATCGGCGACCGGGTCAGCGAAGACTATGGCGTGACGCTCGAACACGTGAAACTGTCCGACACCGCCGACGCGGTGAGTCGCGTTCTGGCGGAAAAGACCGCTGGCAAGGACGAGGGTGGCGCGGTCGATCTCATCTGGATCAACGGCGAAAACTTCGCCGCGATGAAGCGGCAGGAGCTGCTGTTCGGCCCCTGGGTCGAAGACATGCCAAGCTGGGCCAATGTCGACGTGGCGGGCAAACCTGCCGTGATCTCGGATTTCACCGTGCCCACCGACGGGCTGGAAGCCCCCTGGGGCATGGCGCAGGTGGTGTTCTACTACGACACCGCCCGGATTGACGCGCCGCCCACCACGATGGAGGCGCTGGCCGCCTATGCCGCCGCCAATCCGGGTCGTTTCACGTATCCGCAGCCGCCGAACTTCCTTGGCTCCACCTTCCTCAAGCAGGCGCTGATCGAATTCGTACCCGACGCATCGGTGCTGCAAGCGCCCGTCGAGGACGCGGACTACGACGCTGCAACCGCCGCGTTCTGGACCTTTCTCGATGGTTTGACGCCAAACCTCTGGCGGTCGGGCCGCGCCTATCCGCAGAACGAATCCCGTCAGATACAGCTGATGGCCGACGGGGAGATCGACCTCGCCATCAGCTTCAACCCAAACGAAGCGAGCAACGCCATCGCCAACGGGCAGTTGCAGGATAGTGTCCGCAGCTTCGTGATGGAGGCTGGCAGCATCGGCAATGCAAGCTTTGTCGCCATCCCCTACAACGCCAACGCCAAGGCCGGCGCGATGGTGGTGGCGAATTTCATTATGTCGCCCGAAGCGCAGGCGATGATGCAGGACCCCGAGGTCTGGGGCCTTGGCACCGTGCTTGATCTGGCCAAACTGTCGGGCGACGACCGGATGCGGTTCGACGCGCTCGAGCTTGGCATCGCCACCCTGCCCCCCGAAGACCTGGGCGCAACCCTGCCCGAGCCGCACCCGAGCTGGATGGTGAAGCTCGAGGAAGACTGGACCGAGCGCTACGGGGTTGCGCAATAGGCGCGATGTGACCCCCCGCTGCGACACCAAAACGGCGCGGGCCCGGTTTCTGCCCTGGGCCCCGCTTCTGACACTTGCGATCATGTTCGGCCCCGTTTTGGCCGGCGTGCTGGGCACGATCGGCCCCGCCTTCGGCTATCTGCCCGCGCTTGGCGGTGACAGCGTCAGCCCGACCGCCTTTGCGATGCTGTTTGATTGGCCCGGCATCACCCGTGCCAGCGTCCTGAGCGTCACCACCGGGATCGCGGCCACCACGATTTCGCTTCTGCTGGTGGCGCTGATCTGCGCGGCGTGGAGCGGGTCGCGCGCGTTCCGCGTCATCGAACGGATGTTGTCGCCGCTCTTGTCGGTACCGCACGCGGCGGCGGCCTTTGGGCTTGCGTTCCTCATCGCGCCGTCGGGATGGATCGCGCGGGCGACGTCGCCTTGGCTCACAGGATGGGACAGGCCGCCGGACCTGCTCATCCTGCAAGACCCGTATGGCCTGTCCCTGATCGCAGGGCTGGTGGTCAAGGAGGTGCCCTTCCTGCTGTTGATGACGCTCGCCGCCCTTGGCCAGATCCGCACGGCTCAGGCGCGGGACACGGCGTTGGCATTGGGCTATGCGCCGGTGACGGCCTGGTTCAAGACGGTGTTTCCCCGCGTCTATGCCCAGATCAGGTTGCCTGTCTTCGCGGTGCTCGCGTTCTCAATGACCGTAGTGGACGTGTCCCTGATCCTTGGGCCCACAACACCGCCCACGCTGGCGGTGCAAATCCTGCGCTGGATGAACGACCCCGATCTGTCGCAACGCTTTCTCGCGTCGGCCGCCGCAGTCTGGCAACTGGCCCTGGTGGTTTTCACGATGCTGCTGTGGCGGCTGGCGGAAATCGCGGTGGCGCATCTGGGTCGGCGATGGGTCGCCTCCGGCGCGCGCGGCGGGGCGACGCGGACGGTGCGCGCGATCGCTCTCGCCGCCGCCATGCTCAGCGCCGGGTCCATCGTCTTCGGCCTCTTTGGCCTGGCCGTCTGGTCCGTCGCCGGGCTTTGGAGCTTTCCCGACCTCTTACCAGACGCGTTCACCGGCAGGACATGGATGCGCCACGCCATGAACCTCTGGCCGATCGCCAGCGAAACCCTGATCATCGCAGCCGTTTCCACGCTTGTCGCCCTGCTGCTGACGCTCGCCTGTCTCGAAGCCGAAGAACGGCACGGTCTGAAACCCGGATCGCGGGCGCTCTGGCTGCTCTACGTGCCGCTGATTGTGCCGCAGATCGCATTTCTGACCGGGTTGCAGACATTGGCCATCTTCACAGGCATCGACGGCAACAGACTGGCCGTGATCGCGGTGCATATCATCTTCGTGCTGCCTTACGTGTTCCTGTCGCTCGCCGATCCGTTCCGCGCCTGGGACGCGCGCTACGGCCACGTCGCGCGTGCCTTGGGCGCAGGCTGCGACGGGGTGCTGTGGCGCGTGCGACTGCCGATGCTGCTGCGCCCGATCCTGACGGCCGCCGCCGTGGGCTTTGCGGTCTCCATCGGGCAATTCCTGCCGACGCTTCTGGCGGGCGCCGGACGGGTTCAGACCCTGACCACCGAAGCAGTCGCATTGGCCTCCGGGGGTGACCGGCGGGTGATTTCGGTCTATGCGTTGGCCCAGACCGCGCTGGCGCTTTTGCCCTTCGCGCTGGCACTGTTCGTTCCCGCCATCGTCTGGCGCAATCGCAAGGGGCTGCGCCATGCCTGATCCCGGACTGACCCTCGACCACGTCACCATCCGCCGCAACGGGCGCACGCTGGTCGATATCTCGGACCATATCGCCCCCGGCGAGGTGCTGACCGTGATGGGGCCCAGCGGATCGGGCAAATCAACACTGCTGTCCTACATCATAGGCACTCTGGACAGCGCGTTCGAGGCGCGTGGACGTGTCATTCTCAACGGCACCGATATCACCGATCTCGCCCCCGAGGCGCGGCATGTGGGCATCCTGTTTCAGGATGAACTGCTGTTCCCACACCTGTCCGTCGGCCAGAACCTTGCCTTTGGCCTGCGCGCCTCGGTCAAGGGGCGAGCAGAGCGGACGCGGCAAATCGAGGCCGCCCTTGCCGATATCGGGATGGACGGCTTTGCCGACCGCGATCCCGATACGCTTTCGGGCGGACAAAAGGCGCGGGTCGCGCTGATGCGGATGCTCTTGTCGGGACCGAAGGCTTTGCTTTTGGACGAACCGTTTTCCCGGCTCGACACCGAACGCCGAGATCAGATCCGCGCGCTTGTCTTCGACCAGGCGCGTGCCAAGGGATTGCCGGTGCTGCTCGTCACCCATGACCATGCCGATGCCGAAGCGGCGGGTGGTCGTGTGCATCGCTTGGAGTAATGCCGAAATCAGTCGGCTGATTTTCGACCGGTTCGCGACCTCAAACGCAGCGCATTTCCCACCTCGCCGGGCAGGATCCCGGCGCATTTGGCATATCGCGGCACCATACGCGAGGGTTGCAGTGCCGTGCGCCAAATCCATTCCATCGCAATCGCTCGCACCCATTTCGGCGCCCGCACCTGCGTTCCTGCAAAGAAATCGAGGCCCGCGCCAATGGATACGAAGCCGACTGATGGCAGCACATCCCGACCGTAGGCCGCGAACAGCTCCTGTTTGGGCGCGCCCAGCGCCAGAAACGCGATATCGGCCTGCGCGTCTTTGAGGGCGGAAAGTACGGTATCGGCGGACTCACCGGTCGGATCGAACCCCATCGGCGGCGCGAGTGTGGCGACAACGCGCGCACCGGGAACTTCGCGTTCCAGGTGGTCTTTCGCCCCGGCCAGGGCGCTCTCCGTGCTGCCCACCAGCGCGAGAGTTTTGCCCTCGGCCGCGGCGATCCGCGTGATGGGCAGGATGGCGTCAGACCCAGGGATCAAGGCGATTGGCCGACCTGCCAGTTTCGACAGCCACACGATCGGATTGCCATCCGCCACCACGATATCCTGCGCCGCGTATGCCTCGCGGAACCGGGTGTCCTGCCGCAGCTTGACCAGATGATCGAGGTTGATCGTCGCCAGCGAGAACCCCTCGCCACGGCGCAGCCGGTGGGTAATCTCGTGCTCAAGCGTATCCCAATCGGTCACGTTGATGGCGACGTCATACCCATCGCCCCAGAACCGCATTTGGCTCTGCTCTGTCACAGTCGATAGGCTTGAAGTCGATGTCATTGCGCCACATCGTCCCGAGACCGCTGCAAAATCAAGACATACCGGCATAAATTCCCCTAACACCCACGATAAAATCCGCTTTTGTCGAAATATGACCATTATTGAATGGTGTGAATCGCCCTGAAAACACGTGTAAAAACCCGAGAGCAGCCAGTGACCCGCGTCCGCACACCGATCTACCGTGGCCTCGACCACGGCGGCACCCCGTTTGGAGTGGCGTCATGACGGGTGTTGTCTCGCTGATCGGATGCGGCTTTGTGGCCGACCTCTACATGCGGTCGCTTCAGGCGATGGACGGGATCACCGTGGCAGGGGTCTATGATCACAACCCGGGCCGTCTGGCGCAGTTCTGCACGCATTGGGGTGTGCCCGCCGTGGGATCACTAAACCAGTTGCTAGACCAGCACCCACGCGATGGCGTCGTGCTCAACCTCACGAACCCATCCGCGCATTTCGAGGTAAACAGCGCCTGCCTGGCCGCAGGATGCCACACCTATTCCGAAAAACCGCTCTCCATGGCGTTGGACGAGGCCAAGACGCTGCATGCACAGGCCGATGCGGCCGGGCTCATGTTGGCGTCCGCGCCATGCAGCGTTCTAGGCGAAGCGGCGCAAACTCTGAGCCACGCGCTGCGCACCGGAATCGCGGGGACCCCGCGCGTGATCTATGCGGAACTCGATGACGGGTTCGTGCCGCAAGCCGCCTACCGAAAATGGATTTCCGAATCCGGCGCGCCCTGGCCATTCGAGGATGAATTCCGCGTCGGATGCACGCTCGAACATGCGGGCTACTATTTGGGCTGGCTGATCTCGTGGTTCGGATCGGTGCGCACGGTGGTCGCCGCCTCGGCCGAGACCGTCTCAGAGAAGGAAGGCACCGGGCCATTCGCGCCCGATGTATCCGTGGCGACGCTGTTTTTCGACAACGGCCCGATGACCCGGCTGACCTGTTCCATCGTCGCCCCGCATGACCACCAGATCCGCATTATCGGTGATGATGGCGTGCTCGCCTGCAAGGCCGCGTGGGACAATTCGGCCAAGGTGACCTTTGCCAAACGCATGTCGATCCGCCGCCGCCTGATGGAATCGCCATTTCCGAAAACGCTCAAGCTGTCCCAGCCGACCCATCCCAAGGTCAAACGGTGGGGGGCCGCCGCGATGAACTTCATGCTTGGCCCCGCTGAAATGCTGGAGGCGATCCGAAAAGGCCGGCCGTCCCGCCTGTCCAACGATTTCGCCCTGCACATGACCGAGGTTGCATTGGCTATGCAAAACGCAGGCGAAAGCGCGGGCGCGCAATCCATGACCACGCGCTGCGACCCGATGGACCCGATGCCATGGGCGATGTGAACCGCGTCCTTATCACCGGCGCGTCGGGCTTCATCGGCCGCGCGACCGTGACCGCTGCGTCGGAGGCCGGATTGGAGGTTGTCGCGGTGCAGCGCAGGCCAGGAGCCGACCGCACGGGTGTGTCGTACGTTTCGACCGACCTAACCGTACGGGACTCGGTCGGAGTTCTGATCGATGCGCTCCAAGGCTGCGACGCCGTCATCCACCTTGCCGCCGCGATGTCGGGGGATCCGGAAGATCACAAGAGACTTACCGTTGGCGGCACAGAGCATCTGATCGAAGCGATGCGACAGGCCCGGACGCCGCATCTGACGCTGGCCAGTTCCATTGCCGTATTCGACACCAGCCAGGTGCCGATTGGCGGTGATCTGACTGATGATTGCCCGCTGGAGAACCCGGCCATGTCGCGCGACGCCTATTCCGGCGCGAAGGTGCGTCAGGAAAACGTCGCCCGCGCCGCGCGTCTGAACAGCCTCGCCATCCTGCGCCCCGGCATTGTCTACGACAACGGTCAACTGTGGAACGCGCATCTGGGCGTCAGGCTCGGGCCGATCCTGCTGCGCATTGGTGGCGACGATCCATTGCCGATGTGTCATGTGGACCGCTGTGCCGCAGCGTTAGTTCACGCAACTGTGCACAAGGTAAACAACACGTTTACCGTCCTCGACCCTGCCTTGCCGACGCGCGGACGGGTCATCACCGCCCTGCGCCGCACGGGCTGGCCACGGCTGGTGGTTCCGGTCCCTTGGCAGGTCCTTTGGTCAAGCGCCCGACTATTACGTCCGATTTCGACAAACCTACCCGGCCTACTGCGCGAAAACGTGTTGCGCCAGCGCGTCTTGCCCATGGGTTACCGCATGAAAGATCCTTTCGGTGTAGACCCCCTGCCCGATCCGTCTCCGGACTGGAGGGCCGCCGCATGACCCTTCCCAAGATCGCCTACCTCACCGGCGAATATCCCCGCGCCAGCGACACGTTCATCCAGCGCGAGGTCGCAAACCTGCGCTACTTGGGGCTCGAGGTTCTGACCTGTTCGATCCGCACCACCGGGGCCGAGCACCTGATCGGACCGGAGCAAAGCGAAGAACATGCGCGCACCTTCAAGGTGCTTGACGCGGTGAAATCCCCCGTAACAACACTGCGCGCGCATTGGCGGTGGGTAAAGACGCCGGGCCGCTACCTGTCGGCGCTTGGCCTAGCATGGCGCACCGCGCCGAAGGGACTCAAAGGGCGAGTCTACAACCTGATCTATTTCGTCGAAGCCGGTGTGCTTGCCGCGAAACTGGCTGACGAAGGCGTTACGCACCTGCACAACCACATCGCCAAGGCGTCGTGTACTGTCGCGATGCTTGTCGGCGCATTGTCGGGTCTCCGCTGGAGCTTTACCATCCACGGGCCGGATATCTTTTTCGAACCCCATCATTGGCGGATCGACGAAAAAGCCGCGCGCGCGGCGTTCGTGGCTTGCATCAGCCATTTCTGCCGGTCGCAACTCATGTGTTTCGCCGATGCAAAGCACTGGTCCAAACTGCACATCGTGCATTGTGGTGTGGACCCGACCAAATACGCGCCCAAGCCAGATCGCAATGGTTTGCAGGCACTCTTTGTCGGACGTTTGGCCGGTGTGAAGGGCGTGCCGATCCTGATCGAGGCGATGGCGCGGCTGGCCGAGACATACCCCAACCTGACGCTCAGGCTGGTGGGCGACGGGCCGGACCGCACCGCCCTTGAGACCGAGGTCGCGGAGCGCGGCTTACAGAACCGCGTGGCGTTCCTTGGCTACAAATCGCAGGCCGAGGTGGCCGAGGAACTGGCGCAGACCGACGTGTTTGTCCTACCCAGCTTTGCCGAGGGCGTGCCCGTTGTCCTGATGGAGGCGATGGCCGCGCAGGTGCCGGTGGTGACGACCCGGATCGCCGGTGTGCCGGAACTTGTCGAAGATGGTGTCAGTGGTCGACTGGTTCCCCCAGGCGACGTTGATGCCTTTACCAGAGCGTTCGATGCGCTTTTGTCGAACCCGGACCAACGCGTGTCTTTCGGTGCGGCTGGACGGGCGAAAGTGATGGCGGAATACGATGCCGCAACAGAAGCGGCGTGGCTGTCGCAGCTGATCCAGGAATATGCAAAGGGCGGCCCAACTCCGGGTCTGCGGCCCGAGGGAAGGCACCAAGCATGACAGTCGATGTCGTTCTGATCGGGCGCAACGAAGGTGACCGACTGGTGAAATCGCTGGCATCGGTCCTGCCGCAGGCGCGACGTGTGGTCTATGTCGACAGCGGGTCGACGGATGCCAGCGTCGCGAATGCCACAAAGGCCGGTGCCGAGGTCGTGAACCTTGATATGTCGGTGCCGTTCACCGCCGCGCGCGCCCGCAATGCCGGGTACGACGCGGTGATGGCACAGGACGAACCCCCGGAGGCGGTTCAGTTTCTGGATGGCGATTGCACGATGGCGGAAGGATGGCTCGAGGCCGGGCTGGCCCGACTGCGTGCCGAACCCGACCTTGGCCTTGTCACGGGCGTGCAAGCCGAATTGCAGCGCGACCTCACTATCTACAATCAGCTTTCCGATTTCGAATGGAAACGCCCGGTCGGAGAGATCGATGCCTGCGGGGGCAACATGATGGTGCGGGTATCCGCATTTCAGACAGTGGGCGGTTTCGACCCCACGGTCATCGCCGCCGAGGATGACGAGTTCTGTACCCGTCTGCGCAAAGCGGGCTGGAGGCTCATCCGCATTTCAGAGGACATGTCCTTGCACGACGGAGGACCCCTCCGGTTCGAACAATGGTGGAAACGGGCCGAACGCACAGGTCACGGGTTCGCGCAGGTCGGGCACCTGCATCCAGACTATTTCGTGCGCGAACGGCAGCGTGGCTGGGTTTACGGGCTTGGGCTGCCGCTACTCGCCATTTTCGGCGCGGCGGCGTCACCAGCGGTGCCGGTCCTGGTGCTGGGAGTGTACGGCTTTTCCTACCTGCGCACGGCCAAGGGGTTGCAGGCAAGGGGTCTGCCGTCGCACGAAGCGCGCATGCATGCGGCGTTTCTCACGCTGTCCAAGTTTCCGAATGTCATCGGGATGCTTCGCTACCATTGGCGGCGTCTGAGCCATGCGCAGATGCGCATCATCGAATACAAGTAAGGGGTTTAGGTACATGGCTTTGTCCAAGGTTCGCGTTGGTCTGATCGGGGCTGGCTATATCGCAAGCTGGCACGCGGACGCATTGCGCGCGACCGAAAGGGTAGAGATCACCGCGATCTGTGATCCATCCGAGTCCGCGGCATCCGCCTTGGCCGATGGGCTGGGCGTGCGGGTGTTTGCGGACGTCGCCGACCTGATCGAGGCCGGTGTCTGCGACGCGGTGCATATCCTGACCCCGCCGCATCTGCATCATGCCTTGGCGATCCAATGCCTCAAGGCCGGGTTGCATGTGCTGGTGGAAAAGCCGGTGGCGACATCGGCCGCCGAAACTGCCAAAATCGAAGCCGTGGCGCAGGAAAATGGCGTGCGCTTCCACGCCGGGCACAATTTCATGGGCCTGCCGTCCTATGATCGGCTGAAAGACATGCTGGCCAAGGGTGAGCTTGGCCGCGTATCGGTGGCCGAGGTGCATTGGTGTCTGCCACTTGCGCCCTTGCGGTCCGGGCCGTTCGGCATCTGGTTGCTGCGGGAACCGAAGAACCTGCTGCTGGAACTGGGGCCGCACCTGATGGGCTTCATCGTCGATCTGTTCGGTGCGCCGGATATCCAGTCGGTGCACCTGTCGAAACCCATTGACCTACCCGGCGAGGACACCCGCCATCAGGCATGGCGCATCATGGCTCAGGCGGGTGATGTCGACGTAACCCTGACCATGAGCGTGGTCGAGACGATTGACGACCGATCGCTGGCTCTGCGCGGATCGTCCGGACGCGCGCGGCTGGACTTCGCGGCCGATACCTTGCTTGTCGAGCGTGAGAATGCGTCGGACCTGGTTCTGAACCCGCTCAGGCGGCAACTGGACCTGTCTTGGCAACATCTGCGCGAAGGGGTGGGGAACACGATCACACAGGTCGCATCGCTCAACCGCAAATCGCCCTATGCGCTGAGTTTTCGGGGCATGGATGCCGCGATCTACGGCGCTTTGCGGAAGGACAAACCGGCGGATGCGCGTTTCTCGGGGGCCAGCGCGGTCAAGGTCATGACGGCGTTGGATCAGGCGTTGGCGCTGGTGCCGGAGGCCGATCTGAGACCGGCAGAGCCGAAAGCCAAGACTCGCGACCCGAAACCAACCGCGATGGTGATCGGTGGCACCGGCTTTATCGGACGCGCGTTGACACGGGCCTTGGTGGCCAAGGGACAGGATGTGCGCGTTCTGAGCCGGGGCAAACACGGTCCCTTCCCCGATCTGCCGGACGAGGTCGAAACCGTTGGTGTCTCGCTGTATGACAAGGCAGCGCTGGTCGCGGCGATGCAGGGGATCGACGTGGTCTATAACCTCGCCCGATCGCTTGAAGGCACCTGGGAGGACGCGCTGGAACATGATGTGGGCGTCGCGGTACGGATCGCCGAAGCCTGCCAGGAGGCGGGGGTCAAACGATTGGTCTATACCGGCACCATCGCCAGCTACGATATGTCTTCGCCGTTGCAGAAGATCACCGAGGATGTGCCGTTTCCCTCCGACATGAGCGACCGCAATATGTATGCGCGGTCCAAGGCGGAATGCGAAAAGCGCCTGATGGAGATGCACCGCGTGGATGGTCTGCCGCTGGTCATTGCGCGGCCGGGGATCGTTGTCGGGCATGGCGGGCCGTTGCAGCATTGGGGCATCGGACGCTGGCATGGCGCGGGCGCGGTGCGCATCTGGGGCGATGGGCTAAACATCCTGCCTTTCGTGCTGATCGACGACGTGGCCGAAGGGTTGATCCTGATGAGTGAACACCCCGATGCGGTGGGCGAAAGCTACAACCTGATCGGAGAGCCGATGCTGTCAGGCAAAGGATATTTCGAAGCGATCCACAAAGCCCTCGGAGCGCGCATCCGGGTGAGCACCGGCAATCTGACCCTGTTCTGGGCGGCGGATGCCGTAAAGCATGTGCTCAAGGTCTATGCGTTGCGGCGCGGGGGGCTGACGCGACCGTCGCTGGCCGATTGGAAAAGCCGCGCGCATCTATCGCCGTTTGTGAACACCAAACCCAAGCAGGAACTCGGCTGGAAACCAGAAGCCGATAAGGCGGCGTTCATCGAAAAAGCGATTGGAAAGGCAAATCTCTTCGGGTTCTGATCGCCTTGAATTGATCAACAATCCCCTCAAATCGGACGTATTCTTGACAGATTGGCCTGTCAGACACGCATGGTGCGGACCCGTCCGTGCGAGAGCAGACCGGAAGGTGACAATGCCCCGCCAAGAGGCTGAAACATGACCGAGCAGCCAAAATTCCAACGCCGGAAACGGCGCGGGGCGGCAACGCCTGTTCAGCCATCAGACCGTGCGCGGACATCTGCATCCGACCCGGAAATCGCGAAACGGGACGCGTTAATCGCCGAGAAAGAGGCTCTGCTGCAACGCAAGGCGGAACTGGAAGCCGACCGGAAACGCCAAGCGGAACTTGAGGCTGAACGGGAAGCCGAGCAAAAGCGAGAGGCCGAACAGCAGCGTCTTCTAGACACCGAGCGCGCCGCCCAGGCCAATGCAGCACCAGTTAAGCCAAAGGCGCCGCTGGTTCTCGCCAGGGCGCCCCAAAAAGGCTCTGACGATCCGGAACGGTACTGGAAGTGCATCGATCGCTTCGCGCTGGATGAGCATCGGCTCGCCGCCCGAAACGTTGTGACTGCGCTGCGCAGTGACCCGTCGCATACGCGGTTTGACATCCTGCGCACGCGGATGCTTCAGGCCCTGTCCGAAAACGGCTGGAAACGGGTGGCGATCACCTCGCCCACCAAGGATTGCGGCAAGACCTTCACGGCTGCGAACCTGGCCATCAGCCTGTCGCGGCAGGAAAACTGCCGGACCGTTTTGCTCGATCTCGATATGCGCAGCCCCAGCCTTCACAAAATTTTCGGCGTGACCGACACTGGCGCGATTGGCGACATGCTGCGCGGAGAGATCGCGCCCGAAGACCATGTTCAGGGATTTGCGGCCAACCGGATTTCCGCCGGATCACACGTAGCCATCGGTTTCAACGGCATGGTCGAACCCTACGCGGCAGAGCTTCTGCAAGACCCCTCAACGAAGCGCGTGTTGAGCGAGATCGAAACCAAATTCGCGCCCGACGTGATGCTGTTCGACCTGCCGCCTGCGCTATTGAACGATGACGTGATCGCGATGCGTCCGCATATCGACGCACTGCTGATCGTGGCTGCCGGCGGAACGACCAAGGCCACCGAGATCAAAGAGACCGAGCGACGGCTGGGAGACAAGATCCCGCTTCTTGGCGTCGTGCTGAACAAGGCCGAACAGTCCGAAAGCGGCGATTACACGTATTGACGTTACTGCGCGCTGCGCGGTGAGACTGACAGGCCTGTCAACGTCGCGAGCGGTTTCGCGATCAATGCGATCGCTCCGAGAAGGAACGCGGCAAGCACCCCCCATCCAAATTTCGATCCATTGCTTTTCTTCTTGGTCGGCGCCGCCGAGGCGTTTTCGATCACCGGGACCGAGATCACGGGACGCACGCCAAGGATACGCTCCATCTGGGCCGCATTGCGGATCGGCGGGTTGAGCATCTCCAGAACGAAGGCCACGCCAACGGCCAGCAACAAACTTGCCACCCCACCCAGCATCGCAATCGACCGCTTGCTGCGCGATATGGCGTAGACTGGCGCGATGGCAGGCTCGAGGACTTCGAAACGCGCCAGTTGACGTTGCTCTTCGAGACTCTGACTCATTTCCGCATCGGCCTTGCGGCGCGAGATGACGGTGAATTGTTCGTTCAACTGCGTCAGTTCACGCTCGAGCGACGCCAGTTCCCGTTCAACCGCGGGCGCACGGGTGAGCAAAGCATTGATTTCAGTGGTGCGATTCTCGATCAGGGCGATCTGGTCTTCCAAGAGGCTGACTTCTCGCTGCAATGCTTCCGGGCGAACGCGGGCGCTGTTGGACTGAAGGCTCAGGATCTGCTGACGCAAGGTGAGAAGCGTGCCGTTAAGGGTCGTCAATTCACCTTGCAGCACGCTGATATTGGCAGGCAGCACTTCGGCATTGGCCGACTTGTATTCGGCGATCACGGCTTCGGCGGCGATGATCTCTTCGCGGATGCGCGCCTCTTCGATGTTGAAGAACTCCAGTTCCACCTGCGCGCGGTCAACGCTGCGGGTGCGGGCCTCTTCCATGACGCGGGCGAGAAGATCGTTGGCGACATCGGCGGCCGTTTGCGGATCGCTGAGATTCACGTCGATTACCATTCCCGAAACCGATTGGTTCGGCTGCCAAGCTTCGCCGGTGAGGATCGGCTCGATCCGAACGGATTCACGCATGGCGGTCAGGCGCTCGGTCGGGGTCATGCTGGGGTCTTCGTTGAAGAGGTCATGCGTCTCCATGATCTCGGTCAGAGACCCGCGTGACATGACGCGCTGTTCGATCAAGCGCACCGTACGGCGTGTATCGAGGCCACCACGCGGATCAATGGCGGCACCTGGGGTGGAGTTGGTTCCGGAAACCTGCGGGTCCTCGATCTGCACCACGGCAATGGCGTTGTAGACAGGCGTCCGCGTCAGCGCGACGACGACCGATACGACGCACCCTATCAGGGTGATCAGCACGATCAATCCCAGACGCCGCTTGAGCGCAGAGAAAACCTCTTCGAACGACTGAAAATACAACACGCGTTCAACTCCAGTACCAAGGCCCCCGCCTTGCCCAATGTTGGGTCAAACTATGACCATGCGCCTTGGACAAGTCACAATTTAGACAAAACAAGGCGAAATTGCGACAGCGAACGAGCGGCGAATTTGGAAACAACGCGTTTCCAAACGGCGTAAGTCGGTGAAAGTAGGGGTCAAACAGCGGTTCAGTTCTGCGAAATACCCGTGACCGGCAAAGCGGACACGACGTCCCACACAGTGTCCTGCATCAAGCGCGCAAGATTTGGGCCGGGCGCTTTGGCGGGTGTTCCGTCGGCCCGGTCAAGCTGTGCCGGGAGGCCCACCGGAGAGCGTTGATAGAGCACCGCGTAATGCGTCAAGGCGACGAGGTAGGCTCCAAGGTCGTTGACGTGGATCGGGTCGAGCGTTCCGTCTTCAAGGCGGGCGAACAGGTCTTCGCGCGTAGCAACCCCATCCACCGGCTTCCCGGCTTCGATGCGGCGCACCAGTTCTGCCATCACGCGACCAGCGGGGATCACGTAGATCGGTTCGGGGTCGGGAATCGCCGCCATCGCCTGCGCCAGAAGCACCCCTTCCCAATACCGCGCCGGGTCGGTGTCGAGGCGATCGAGCCAGCCTTCGGGATCGTTCAGATCATGCCAGGATTCGTAGAGATAGGTGCGGATGTGCGGGTTGCCGTCCCGCGCTGCCGTCACCCATTTTTCGAGGTATAGCGGTGCATCGAAGTAATCGATGGCGGCTTCGATCTCGACCATTTCGGTCAGAACGAACGTGTTGTACTCGCCGCTCGCCAGTGCCTCTTTCGCATCACGATAATGCGCGTGGGCGTTCTCTGTCTCGAACCCCTGAGCCGGCTCATCAGGCTCCCAGTGCGCCTTGAGCGGTGTGCCCCAGCCCAACTGCGAGGCGTGTTCGTGTCCCGCCAATTGCGCCAGTATCGCGGGCATGTCGCGACCCACAAGAGAGTGCCCAAGGTGGAACACCTTGAGCGGACCATCCGGAGGCGTGAGGGGTGTTTCGTAGCGGGCCGCCAGTTCCGCAGGCGTCAAAGCCTGAGGGGGCTTTACGACATACCAAATCACCGCACCGCTGATGGCGGCAATCACGCCGGCTAATAATAGGCGACTCTGCCGCGTCGGCATCAGGCCTGACGCCGCGCCCGCATCGCGCGGCGGCGCGCCATGGCATCGGTACGTGCCTTTGCGCGATCTTGCGGTGTCGGTTGCGGGATCGCCGTGACAGTGGCGGGTTGTGCCGGACCCACCGTTCCGCCTCCGAGTTTGGCGACACGATCAGCCAGTGCCCCGAGCGTCGGGAACTGGAAGATGTCGGTGATGGAGAGCTTCGGAATATCCAGACGGTCGCGCAAGGCGCGGTGGGTTTGAACTGCCAGGAGCGAGTGACCTCCGAGCTCAAAGAAATTGTCGTCTGCCGCGACGGACGCAACGCCCAGAACTTCGGTCCAGATGGCACCGATCCGCGCGCGCAAGGCATCGTCCGCCGCGCCGGGCGTCTGCGTTGGTTCAGCCGCTTTTGCCTTTGCCCGGACCGAAGTGCCTGTTGGTGCCGGCAACGCCTTGCGATCAATCTTCTGGTTCGGCGTGACCGGGAACGCGTCGAGCGTGACAATGTGAGAGGGCACCATGTAGTCCGGTAGTTGTGCAGCCAGCGCAGCGCGCAGGTCTTTGGTGTCGACCTCGGACGCGGCGGTCACATAGGCCACGAGGCGCACATCGCCCGGTGTGTCTTCTCGGGCGACGACGACGGCATTGGTGATAGCGGTTTCCTTTTGCAGCACAGCTTCGATTTCGCCGAGTTCGATCCGAAATCCACGCAGCTTGATCTGCGTGTCGGCCCGGCCGAGGAAATCCAACCTGCCATCGGGGCGGCGGCGCACCAAGTCGCCTGTCCGATAGATGCGCCCGGACGCAAACGGGTTGGTCCTGAACCTGTCCTCGGTCATGTCGTCCCGCAGCCAGTATCCGCGCGTCACACCTGCGCCGCCAATCCAAAGCTCGCCCTCTTCGCCAATGCCGACCGGGTTCAACGCCTCATCGAGGACGTAAAGCTGCGTATTGGCGATGGGGCGGCCGATAGTGACCGTCGCGTCTTCGTCGCTGGCGGACGCGGACGAGGACCAGATTGTTGTTTCCGTTGGGCCGTACATATTGGTGATGGTTGCGTTGGTGGCTTTCTTCAGATCGGCCACGAGCGCGCCCGGAAGGGCCTCACCGCCAAGGAACAGATGCTTCAGCCCGGACAGACGCGCACGGGCGTCGTCGTCCATCGCGATCACGCGTGCCATCGACGGGGTGCATTGCATATGCGTGACGTTGTGCCGGGCCAGCATGGCGGCGATGGAGAAATCCGTGTCCTCGTGATCACGCGACGGTGCGGAACGGCGGACGACCTCGGCCAAAGGTTTGAGACCCTCGAGCACCTGATCGGTGTCGATACCGTAGTCGATGAGAAAGGCAATCTCGGACACGCCGATTGCCCTGAGCTGATCCACGCGGGCAAGCGCATCGTCGATCGTGCCGAAGAGGCCGCTGTCGTTGAAGTAGCGTTCGAAGGCGAAATCGAGGATGCCTTCGAGGTCTTCCTCGCTCAGGTCACCGAGGTTCAGTTCGAAGGGGTTCTTCACGCCCTCGGGCTTCTTGAAGGCCGGGAAGGCCCAAGCATATTGCTTGATCAGACCGGCGGCAGAGCGCAGGTAGTCTTTCATTGGTTCGCGCGCGATTTCGCGAGCGTGCTCGCGGGTGTCGGACAGGCACGTGTGGAGCATCAGGGTGACTGTAAAATCGTCCGGATCGTGCCCCGCGTCGCGCAAAGCATGGCGATAGAGGGTGATCTTTTCGGCAACCTCATCAATGGATTGGCCGAGCAGATGGGTCAACACGTTGGCACCATTGGCCCCGGCTTCGCGCCACGTGTCTGGATTGCCCGCCGTGGTCACCCAGATTGGCAATTCCTTTGACACGGGACGCGGTTGGGTAACCACCTCGTGCATCTGGCCATCCTTGCGCGGGAAGGCGACGGGTTCGCCGCGCCACAGCTTGCGCACTTGGTCGATGGCCTCGAACATGGCGGGCTTGTTGTCGGGCGGGGTGTTTTCCGGTCGCAGGACAAAGTCGTCAGGCTGCCAGCCGCTCGCAATGGCCAGACCGGCGCGACCATTGGTGAGATTGTCGATCACCGCCCATTCTTCGGCGATGCGTGCGGGATGGTGCAGCGGCGCGACACAGCTTCCGGCGCGGACGCCGATGTTCTTTGTCACCCCGGCAACCGCCGCGCCGGTGACGGACGGGTTTGGATAGGGCCCGCCGAAAGCATGGAAATGGCGTTCGGGCGTCCAGATGGCACAAAAGCCGTTCTCATCGGCAAATTTCGCGCCTTCGAGAAGCAGGCGGTACTTGTCCCGGCCAACACCGTCGTCATTGCCCCAGTAATAGATCGAGAAATCCATCCCATCGTCGCTCTTGCGGGACGGACCACCGGAGATGATCCCACGCTGGTTGCCGCTGGGCAGAACAACTTTGATACCGCGCGCCATGGTGTAGAACAGTTCGAGCACCGAGATATCGAAGCTGAGACTGGTGACGGCCAGCCATGCGGCATCGGTGCTGTCCGGGATCACGGCATCCATGCCGGCATAGAAATTCAGGACATTGCGATGTTCGACCATGACGCCTTTCGGCAGGCCCGTCGATCCGGAGGTGTAGATCACGTAAGCGAGGGAGTCGCCTGCGGCCACAGGTGCCGGATTGTCCACCGCAGCAGAGGCGAGGCGCGGGTCACGGTCGATGACCAGAAGCTTTGCTTTCGTATGCGGCAGGTCGTCCTTAAGCGTGCTTTCGGTGATCACCACGCGCGCGTCGCTGTCCGACAAGTAATGCGCGAGACGGTCTTTCGGATAGTCGGGGTCAAGCGGCAGATACGCGCCCCCTGCCTTGAGGATGCCCAGCGCGCCCGCGATCAGATCGGGGCCACGACGACAGTGCAGGCCGACCATTGTATCGGGCGCAACTCCCATCGCGCGCAGCGTATGCGCGATGCGGTTGGCGTGTTCGTTGAGCGTCGCGAAGGTGATTTCCGACGTCTCGAAAACCAGAGCGGTGGCATCCGGGGTGCGCGCGACTTGCGCTTCGAAGGCGGCATGCATGGTTTCGGGACCGTCCGGCGCAACGTCTGTCGTATTGAAGGTCCGCAGAACGTCCCGACGTTCGCCGGGCGGAAGCGGGTCCAACGCATTGGCGGGTTTGCCATCGGAGAGTTGGTCTGCGATCCAGCGCACGCGGCGGATCAGGATCTGCGCGAAATCAGGTGAGATGCGCCCTTCGTCCACATGCACGGTCGCCGTGGCGTCGGACAGATCGAAGGTGATCGCGGCGCCGGGGATGGGCCCTGCGTTCAAAGATAAACCGAGGGCCGGGGTGCCCAGCGGTGACAGAGCGGGATCACGCAGCGCGAGATCTATGGCGACGCCTGTGTCGGCTTGCGGGATGCCGTCGGACAATTGTGCAGCGGTCACCGGCACCCAAGGGCAGACAAGCCCTGTGCGCGCGGCGGTCGCAAGGTCCGGATGTGTCACCGCGAGAACGCATCCCGGCTGGTCCGACAGCCGTTGCATCAGGATTGCCAAAGCTGGCGCTAGGTGCTCGGGCGCGATTTGCGTTTGCTCTGACGTGACGGACGGCGCGCCCGATAGGGTGAACGGCAGCGTGAGCGGAATCGCACCCGCAAGCGCACGGCGCCAGTGTTTGTCCCGCTTGGCGACAGCACGCATTGTTTCGGTGATCCTGGCGCGCTCTGTTTCGGAAGGCGCTGTCAGGACGGCCCCGACAGACGTAACATCTGTCGGTTTGATGCTGACCCCGCTGGCATCGGTCAAATCCGACAGGCAAAGAGCGCCCTTGGCGAAGGCGACGGTCATGGATCGGTCATCGACACCGATCACCGTGCCGGGGGAAGCGTTGCTTTCGGTCAACCTCGCCTGCCCGATCATCAAGGTCCTTTCGCCAATCCGCAGTTTGGGCAGGCAAATCGGGTTCCAATAGGTGCCGTGGTCCAGAGCGCGGATCAGACGCAGGGCTGTCTCTGCCGGTTGGTCGAATCGCAAAAGACCGTTTGCGTCGGGCCGATCGGTCAGCGCGTGATAGCTGCGTTGTGCAGGATCCTGCGCGCGGCGGCCAGGCAGGGCGTTCGCCAATTCGGACAAAAGGTCGGGAAAGCTCGTCAACCCGGCCTCGTAACACTTGGTGTTCAGCGTGAGCGCGGTGTCTTCCGGCAAGATGTCGATGGCGCGCTGGACGAGGATATCGCCGGTATCGACGCCATCGTCGATCAGGTGCCATGTGATGCCATGCGTGGTTTCGTCGTCGATCAAAGCCCAGACCGGCGCATTCAGACCGGCGCGTTTCGGCAGGGGGCCGTCGTGGAAATTGACCGCCCCCTTGCGCCCAAGGGCCAGCACGTCGGGTGGCAGGATTTTCAGGTTGGCGATACTGAGCACCCAATCGCACGACACATTTCCAAGGCGCGCGGCAAGGTCGGGACCGTGGCGTTCCACGCGAATTTTGCGACCGCTCGCCCAGGTCGCAAGGTCGGCGTCGTCCGTCACGAGCGCGGTCAGGCGATGCCCTTCGGACAACAGCGTTTCCGCGCAATGCCGGGTCAGGCTTTCGTCGCCGATGATGATGCTGTCAAAATGGGTCATGGGTCAGTCCACGCTGGTCTGAAGTGTGGGGGTCGGACGCGGACCGATGGATCGGATCGACGCATCGGGCGTCGGTCGAAACAGCGCCTGTGCGTCGTGGGCGATAAGATCGCGGATAAAGCGGTTGGCGTCAGTGTTGGGCTTGCGTTCGATCAGACGGCGCAGACGCCACAGGGATGTCCCCAGAGCGTTGAGCGCCGTGGCGGCGATCGCATAGGTGCGCCCGAAATTCTTGCTGTAGTAATACCAGCGGCTTTCGTACCAATAGGGCGGCGTGCGTTTCCACGTGCCCATCCCGGTCGAGACCGAGCCAATGTGGCAGACCCGGCTTTCGCGGACGAAATGCACCTCGTGACCCGCGCGATGGGCGCGCAGGCAGAGGTCTGTTTCCTCGAAATACAGGAAGAAGGTTTCGTCAAAGAGGCCGATCTCGTTCAAGACGCTGACCCGCGCCAGCATGGAGGCCCCGACGATCCAACCCACGGGGCCTGACGCGTCGGGCACGTGGAGCGGCAGTACGTAGCGTCTCAATGCCCGCGTAACCGGGCCCATCCGGGCAGACGCCTCGAATTCGGAGGCCAGACCGGGGAAGCGGAACGCGCTGCAATGGTCGGCGCCGTCTTCTCCGTAGATCCAACTCCCGGCGATAGCGACCTTGGGATGGGTGTCGAGGTAGTCGACCAAAGCGCCGAGCGCATCTGGCTCGACCGTTGCATCGGGGTTGAGGATGTAGACGAATTCCGCGGTCGGGCAGATGTCCAACCCGGCGCGGATCCCGAAATTGTTGCCCGCGCCAAAGCCACCGTTGCGCCCGGATTGAAGAACATGGACGCCAATGTGATCCGGCCAGGTCGCTGCCTGCACGCCATCCTGCATCTGCTGAAACGAAGCGTCCGGCGAGTCGTTGTCGACGAGCACGATGACACCGCCGAAATCGCCCATCGCGGCCGCCGCCGACTGCGCCGCGAGAACCGACAGGTCGGGCGTTTTGTAGTTGAGGACGACAACGACGATATCCGTCATGATGGTTACTCCGCAGCCTCTGTGGCCTTGAACGTCAGGACTGTGCCCTTGCCGCCAATCGACGCCTCGGTCGTGGTGATGACAGTGCGCAGGTAGCTTGCCAGAACCCGGACATTGGGTTCGAGAACCATGCTGTCATGGTCGCCCGGAACTTCGAACACTTCTATCTGCGGCGTATACTGGCCCCAATCATTGTCGTCGAAAAGATACGCCCGTTCGTGGTTCACCAATCGGCGGTTCGACACCGTCCATGTGCCCACCAGCGGCGGACGGAAGAGGGCGATCCGGCCTTCCCAGGGCCGCATCTCGTAAGCGGCAACAGCATTGAGGAACGCCTGTTCGATTTCAGCGTTGTGAAAGCTATGCGCGGTACGAGTTTCGGTCGTGGCACGCCGCTTTTCGATTTCCCACCGGACGCGGTTGCGCAACCAGACAAACGGATAGGCGATGCCTTTGCGGCGGGTTTCCTGCCATTGGATCAGCAGCCTGTCCTTCCGGGACAGTGGTCGCCGCTGCGGCAAGGGCGTGTCGAGCAGAACGACCAGCGCGACTTCGTCCCCCATCGCGCGCAGTTGATGCGCAATTTCATAAGCGGTAATGCCGCCGCCGGAGAAACCTCCGACAAGGTAGGGGCCGGAGGGCTGAACCTGCTTCATCTCGGCAATGTAGTCGCGCGCAGCAGCGGCAATCGTGCTGTGCGGGTCTTCGTCGCCGTAAAGGCCCCTGGCCTGCAATCCGTAGAACGGCCGATCAGTTCCCAGAAGCTGTGCGAGATGGCGTAGATTGAGGACATTGCCGAACATGCCCGCGACGAGGAAAAATGGCGTTTTCGGCCCGCCTTCTCCGTCGTGCATCGCAACGATATGTTTAAAGCGACGTGTCTTGGGCTTGGGCTTTTTCTCGGACGTGGCAGGCGCGTCGGTAAGACCTGTGCGTTCCTGGATGAGCGACGCGCAAGCGCGGATTGTCGGTGCCTCGAACAGAACGGAGATCGGGAAATCGACATTGTAGGTTTTGCGGACCTTGGCAAACAATCGCACCGCGATCAGGGAATGCCCACCAAGATCGAAAAAGCTGTCCTCGACACCGACATTCTGAACGCCAAGCAGGTCCTCCCAAATACCGACAAGCGTGCGTTCCACTTCGGTTTCCGGAGCGACGTAATCCCCGTCAAGTTGCGGACGGTCGAATTTCTGTGACCCGGACCCGGTATCCGTGGTCATGCCCGCTTGTTCGATCAAAGCCTCCATATCGAGCGACGATATGAAGATCTGCGGCGCGTCGCCCGCCAAGGCGCGCCGGAAGGCGTCGGCTCCGTCTTTCGGCAGGATACCTTGCGACAGGTTGTGCTGGAATCGTTCCTCGGCGGGAGATAGCGGTTGCGTCGACTTGCTGAAATCGGCGGGTTCGAACTCGGCTTTGCTCACCTTGATCGGAGCCGCAAGCGTAGTCATGTCGGACAGGCGCTTGATGGAAAATCCTTCGATCTCCATGCAGATCGTGCCGTCAGGCAGGGCGAGCGTGATGTCGAAGGATGCCGTTTCGTCCGCGTTCCGGTTGCTTGATGCAGACCGCACCCAACTGACGATGCGGTCGGGCAAGCGGTGGTAGACACGCACGCTGTCATAAGACACCGGCACCCAGAGGCTTTCGGCGCGGTAGCCCTCGATCAGTTCCATCGCCCATCCCGTCGCGATATCGAGCAGGGCCGGGTGGAAATGCCAGCCTTCGTCGTCCTGCGCGGCGGAGCTAAGCGATAGGTCCGCGATGCCTTCGCCCTTTCCATACGCCATGCTGTCGAGAACCTTCCAGCGTGGTCCGAAGGTCAGATGCGGTTCCTGTGCCGCTTCCAACTTGGCGCCGGTGCTGGCCGTCCTCACGGAACCGCAGCGGGCGCGAATGGCCTTGATGTCGAGCGGTTTGGGCGGGGTTTCGGGGATAAGCGAAAGCTCGGCGGTAACGGTGGGGGCGAACCCCGCGCGACCGGCGATCTTGCAATCCCCCAGTACGTCGAGGTGATAGCCTTCGTCACGCCGCGCCAGGCGCAAGCGGATGTCGCGGCGGCCTGTTTCCGGCACGTGCAGCGGGCGCAGGAAGGTCATGTTGCGGATCGCAAAACTGTCGCTTTCGCCCTGCCCGCGCAGCGCTTGAGCCGCAAGGGTCAGGTAGCCCGCACCGGGGAACAGGGCATCGCCATGTTTGGTGCGGTGCTCGTCGATGAACCAGTCTTGCGTGGAGTAGCGGGCCTCGAACAAACGGTGGCCCGACGGATCGAAGCCGGTTTGGTGAAGCAGGGGAAGATCGACCTTTGTGAAAGAGGTCGCGTCGGCATTGCCGAGCCGGTCTGCCAGCGCGTCGGCGGCCATACCGACCTCGGACCAGATGCCCCAGTTGATCGCAATGACGCGGGTTGCACCGCCCTTCCGAGACAAGGCATAGGCATTGAGAAATTCATTGGCCGCAACGTAGTCGATCTGCCCGGTCGGCGCAGTCTGGGTCGAAGAGGACGAGAACAACACCATGAGGTCGATGGTGCCGTCCGGGAACAAGTGATCCAGAACCTTGGTGCCGTGGATCTTCGCCGAGAACACCTGCTCGACCGAGGCGGTGGACTTGGTGAGCAAGGGTGCATCGTCCATCACGCCAGCGGCATGGATCACTCCGTCGATGCGGCCGTCTCGCGCGATGGCGTCATCGACCACGGTCGTCATATCGGCAAGGTTGCACACGTCCGCAGCATAGGTGTGGACGGTTGCGCCCAGCGCTTCGAGGTCCTGAACCGCGCGAATACGGCGGGCGTGTTTGTCCTGTGGCGCGTGGCGTTGCAGATAACGCTCCCAAAGCTGACGGTCTGGCAAAGGATCGCGGGCAGTCAGGATCAAGGTGCATTTCTCGCGGGCCAGCTCGGACGCGATGGTCTGCCCGATCCCGCCGAAGCCGCCGGTGATCAGATAGGTTCCACCGGGTTTGATCACCGGCTTCGATGCGGTTTCAAGCGGCTCTTTCTTGAGCCGTTGTTCGTACCGCCGGTCCCCCCGCAGAGCGACAGTCGGGCAGGAGGCGTCGGCGATCATGTCTTCAATGACCTGATTGGTCAGCGTTTCCCACGCTTGATCGAAGTCGCCGGTCTTGCGGGCTGTTCCGAATATGCCACGAGCAGCTTTGACGGGCAGGACGAGATCGACCGAGGCTACGGCCATACCAGGCACTTCGCGCGGGATCACGCGGACCGGACCGGCGAGGATGGCCTTTTCCGGCGATACCAGCCGTTCATTTCCCACGGCGGCCGCGCCATTAGTGAACACGGTGATCTGCGTTGGCTTCGGCAGCGTGTCATCGGCGATGACCTGCGCGATGAACATCAGCGAATAGAACCCGTGCTCCTGCATCCGGTGAAAGAAGCTCGATCCGGGGCGGTGGCTCTGATCCTTGGTGATACCCCAGAAATGCGCGATGCGGCTGGGGACCAGACCCCGCGCCAGCATATCGCGGAACAGAAGGTCGTAACCTTCGCGGCCGCGCTCGGGGGCCAGCACATAGGTCTTATCGTCGATGCGGGCAAAGCTGTCGCCGGGCCAGACCTCGACAATGGTGTGGCCAACCGCACGCAGCCGCTTGGCTGCTGCCGAGGCAACCCCGGCATCATCCATGAACATCAGCCAGCTTTGCAGATCGGCCTTGTCCAGTTCGGTCCGCACATCCACGGGCGTCACGGCATAGTGCGGGCGCCAAGACGGGGTCCAGCCCCAGTTTTCGATCCCGTCGATCCGTGTCAGGAAGCTCGACACCGCTTGGGTTTGAGACTGGCCCGGTTCAATGAAATAGCGGCTGCGCTGGAACGCATATGTGGGCAAAGGCACCCGGTTGCGGCGCGCGTCGCCCCAGACCTGGCCCCAATCGAAATCGCCACCCAGCGCCCAGATCCGGCCCAGAACCTCGAACATATGACGGTCATCGGCGATGTCTTCTTCCGGGTGACGCAAGCTCGACAGAACCTGGTTGGCGCTGACGCCGTCGCACTGGCGCGCAAGAGCGGATAGCGCCTTGCCCGGCCCGACTTCAAGATAGATGCGGTTCGGTTTATCGGAAAGCGTCTCGATGCAATGCGCGAAATGCAAAGTGCCGCGCAGATGGGACACCCAGTAATCTGGGCTGGTCGCCTCTTCGTCGGTCAAGATCACACCGGTTCTGTTGGAGGTGATCGGGATGCGAGGCGCGTTCAGAGTGAGCGTTTCGAGATACCCGCGGAACCGCTCGAGGATCGGATCGAGCATGCGCGAATGTGCGGCGATGTTGATCGGAATACGCTGATGGTCGATCTGACGGCGGGTGAGTTCCTTTTCCAGTGTCATCAATGCGGCATCCGGGCCGGATGCGACGCTGAGACCGGGGCTGTTGATCGCGCCGAGGTCGAGTGCATCACCCAGAAGCGGCTTCAGGTCTTCTGCCGGCAGAGCGACCGAGATCATTCCGCCCTTATCCACCGTGTCGAAGAGCGTGCCGCGCAGGTGAACAAGGCCGATGCAGTCTTCGAACGACATCACACCCGCCACGCAGGCGGCCGTGTTTTCGCCCATGGAATGGCCCGCAAGCGCGGCAGGCTGGAGACCCCAGCTCATCCAGAGCTGCGCCAGCGCGTATTCCACGATCATGATCAGCGGCAGTTGCAGCGACGGTTTGCGCAGCACCTCGTCGGCCTGTGCTTCGTCGCCCGGCTCCGGCAGCCAAAGCGCGCGGATGTCACGGGACTCCAGCGTTTCCAGATGGGCCAAACCGCGGTCCATCCATTCGGCGAAGACGGGTTCGGTCTCGTAAAGGTCACGGGCCATCCCGGCATATTGCGCACCGCCGCCGGGAAACAGGAACGCGAAGTCGGGCTTGGACAGCGCCTCGTGCGTGTGCAGGCGACGGGGATCAGCCTGCTCCAATAACCGCGCGGCCTCGTCGTGGTCGGAGGCAACGACGATCCGGCGTTTTTCAAACGCGCGGCGGCCTTCCTTAAGCGTCCAGGCGACATCGGCCAGAGGTTGATCCGGGTTCGACCGCAGATGTGCGGCCAATTGCGCTGCGTTCGCGTCAAGCGCAGCCTTGGTCCGGCCCGACACGGTGAGAATCTGAAACGGCCAGTCGCTTGCTTCAGACGGTACTTGCGTCGGGGCCTCTTCAAGCACGACATGCGCGTTGGTCCCACCCACGCCCAGCGAATTCACCCCTGCCCGTCGCGGGTGATCGGACTTGGGCCATTCGGTCAAACGGTCATTGACACGGAACGGAGAGGTTTCGAAATCAATCGTCGGGTTGGGTTTTTCAAAGCCGAGGCTGGGCGGCATTTGACGATGGTGCAGCGCCATCGATGCCTTGATCAGGCTGGCGACCCCGGCGGCAGTATCCAGATGCCCGATGTTGGTTTTGACCGACCCGATGCGACAATGGCCGATCTTGTCGCTGGTCGCCGTGAAGGCCTGAGTCAGCGCGGCGACTTCGATAGGATCGCCGAGATAGGTGCCGGTGCCGTGGCATTCGACGTAATCGACACTGTCCGCCGTGATGCCGGCGACGGCGTGCGCTTCGGCAATCGCATCGGCTTGACCGTCCACCGACGGCGCAAGGTATCCCGCCTTGGCCGCGCCATCGTTGTTGACCGCGCTGCCCTTGATGACGGCCCAGATGTGATCGCCATCGGCCAGCGCATCGGACAGGCGACGCAGCACGACCACCCCGGCCCCCGAGCCGAACACGGTCCCCTGTGCGCGATGATCGAAGGCGTGGCACTGGCCATCCGGAGACAGAATCTCGTTTTCCTTGTAGAGGTAGCCCTGACCCTGTGGCAGCTCGATGGTGACACCGCCCGCAAGCGCCATGTCGCATTCGCCGTTGAGCAAGGATTGGCAAGCGAAATGCGTGGCGACCAGAGAGGTAGAGCACGCGGTCTGCACACTGACCGAGGGGCCATCGAGATCGAAGATGTGGCTGACGCGCGTGGTCAGGAAATCCTTGTCATTGCCGGTATGGCGCAAAAGAAACATGCCCGTGCCGTCGACCAGGTCGGGATTTGAACACAGGTTGAAATAGAAATAGCTGCCCATGCCGCAGCCGCCGAACACGCCGATCCGTCCATCGTGGCGCTCCGGCATATGGCCCGCGTTCTCAAGCGCCTCCCACGCGCATTCGAGAAATTGGCGATGCTGCGGATCCATGATCGCGGCATCTTTGGGAGACAGACCAAAAAACTCGGCATCGAAATGATCGAAACGGTCCAGCCGGGCGGCGTAGGGCACATAGTCACGGTGACGCAACAGGCCCGGCGGCACACCTGCCTCGGTCAGTTCATCCTCACTCAAACGGTGAATCGACGACACACCGTCCCGCAAGTTGCGCCAATAGTGCGCCAGCGATGCCGCGCCCGGCAGATGGGCGGACATGCCGACGATGGCGATGTCCCCATCCGCACCCGATAAAGGCGCGGTTGTTTCATCCGTCATAGTCTTACCCTAGTCCCTAGGTGGAACCAGTATCGCATAATTATGATCAAACTTGGGCATCGCGCTTGGTCGCAGGGCAGGGTTTTGACCCAAGGTAAATTCGACCCTAAAGCGCCGCGAGCTCTGCCAACGCCTCGGCATTAAGCCAGAGCGCGATTGCGATGATGGCCAAGCCAACAATGCCGTAGACCGCGTCATGTTTTGGATCCCACGCCCCGACGCGGCGGGCCATCCACACCACGAAGGGATACGCCGCTACCCCGGCCAGACCCTGACCGATGAGCGCGCCAAAAAGGCCGCCCCACGCCAGACCCGCGAACAGAAAGCCAACGGTCAAAACGGCGCGGGCGGCCGACAGGACGAAAAATCGTCGTGAATCCCCGGCGGCAAGGGCAGCTTGTTCATAGGTCAGGACGATGATTTGCGGAATTTGCATCGCTGCGATCAGAACCACCACGGCCCCGGCCATGGCGTAGCGCGGATCGTAAAGCAGGTCGATCAGGACCACGCCCATAACCGACACCATCCCTGTGAGTAGGACAATCGCCGCCGTCAGCAGGAATCGCATTTTCTGCAACTTGCGAAAATTCTCGACACTCTCACTGGGCGGGCGTTCCCGGTAGACCGGGATCAGCACCTTGCGCGTCATGACACCGCCCATCAACAGCGGAAAACTCGCAAGGAAGAAACCGATATTGTAGATGCCGAACTGGTCCAGCGGCAGGTATTTTCCCAGCAGCAGCTTGTCCGACTGCATGTAGAGAAACCCGCAGATCGTGCTGAGGAAAATCCACTTGCCAAAGCTGATCAATTCATCCGCCGCCGCACGCTCCCAATGGAAGCGGTTTCGCTGGCCCGGCAAGAAAACCATGTAGAGCGCCAGCAGGATGACCGATGCCGCGACACCGCTGATCACCAGTGCCCAGACCGATTGCAGATACCAGGCAAGACCGACGGCGATCGCGATGCCAGAGATCTGCGAGAGAAGGTCCAGGGCGGTGATACGCCCCAATAAAAGATGCCGGTTCGCCGTGTCGATCCGGGTCGGATTGAATCCCGCGATCAAAAGGCTGATCCCGGCGCAGGGCAGTATCCACGCCAATAACGGCTCTTCGTAAAGGGCGGCGACGGGAATGGCGATGACACAGGCGACAGCCCACAGAAGACCGCCGCGGATCACCTGAATGGTCCAGGCCGTGTCCAGAAACCTCTGATCGTCGCCGCGTTTTGACTGCATGATGGCGGGACTTACCCCGACGTCGGAAAACATCGCGAGGCCCTGCATGATCACTGCCACAAGTGCCATCATGCCGAACGCCTCGGGGAACAGAAGCCGGGTCAAAAGCAGGTTCGAGAGAAGGCGCAGCGCCTGTCCCAGTCCGTAGCCGCCGAGCGTGAAAACCGAACTGCGCATGAACCGCGCGTTCAGGGAGCCTCCACGAAACCGTGCCGCCAAGCCATCCATCACCGACCACGACTCCAATCCTTCGATGCGTTGCCGGTCAGTCGGACGGCCAGAGCAACGCCGGAATAGACGGCAAATCCGATTGGGTCTTTTAAAGCCAGCTTCGCTTTCTCTGAAAGAGGAAAGGCGGGTTTGTCATCATTCTGCACAAGGTCGGGATAGCGCTTTGCGATTTCGTCCACACCGATATTCTGTCGCCTGCGCACGCGCACGAGATTGCGCCATCCCTCGACAAGCGGCCACGAATACGTCGCCTTGACACCCACGCGCTCCTCAGGACGAAAATTCAGTCGGACGAACGTGTCGTCCGAGATGATCTCGGGAAACGGCCCCCAACGCATGCGCCCTGCGGCGTTCACTGCGAACAATCCGGCACCGGGTACGCCGTGTTTCATGAAGGGCACTTTGGCGTAAATTCGAGCGTAGGCCCGGGTCGTCCAGGAGTGCGGTGTCACGAGCCGGAGAGTGCCGCTGGCGTAACGCGGCTCGCACGTGTTCAGAGCGCGGTAAAGTTCCGCGAACAGCGATTTGGATACTTCGACATCCGCATCGAGGTAGACACGGATAGCAGCCCGGGCGATACGGTCTCCGGCATTGAGCGCGCCAAGCTTGCCGCCCTCCTTGCGATCGAGGACGCGCAGATCCCATCCTTTGGCGTCAAACGCCTTTCGATGCTCCAGGGCCCTTTCGGTGGTTCGGTCGCGACTGCCGTTCGACACAACGACCACCTCAACGGATTCCGATGCGTCCCATTCACTTTGCAGCACTGCTTTCAGACAGTGCCCAATCAACGCCTCCTCATTCGAAGCTGGGATCAAAACGCTGAGAACGGGCAAAGCTTTATTTGTATGACCGCAAGTGTCTGGCGGCATGGAGGCAATATCCAAAATGTCAAAAGGCCTGCGATATACAGGCACAAATTGCATAAGATCATGTCAAATTTAAGGATAGTGGGAAAACGGTGTATATGTGTCATCTTGCAGAGCGCGGCTTCACTGTAACGCCGTCCAACGCGGGTTTTCATCATCCAGATGCCGCAACGCGCCCCAACTTCCCCATTTGCTTGGCGGAGCGACGTCCACAAACACATTGAACGGGCTTGCGGTCAGCCCTGCCCAAGCCTCCAACGCCTCACGATAAAGGTCGCCCATCTCATCGGAATAGTTGAATTCCATCAGGAATGAGACAAGGCGTTCATCCTCGATCGCGTCTCCTATCGGAGCCGCGTGGGTTCCGCCTTCATACATGATCAACTCCAGCCCGGCCTCTCGTGCTGCTTGCGCGTGGTACGGCCAGAGCGTGTTTGCCAATTCGGTCAAAGATCCGTTTCTGACGACCTCTGCGGCGTGGTTGGAAACGCCATCGAACCGGTGCGCTTTCGTGTATTCACGCAACGCAACACGTGACAGGCCCGCGCTTTTTCCGGCCGCTTCCGCGCGTTCCTGCGCCGCGTCCAGCACAGACTGAAGCGTGCCCGGCTCTCCAAGCTCGTATCCGAAATACCCGGTAACGGCGTAAGCATCGAACATCTCGGATGGAGAATACCCCAGCGCCGCCCGAGCGTGCTCTCCCGCAAGGCTGGCCTGTTCCAGTTCTGGCCAACCCGTGTGGACCGAGACGATGCGCTTCAACCTCGACTCCGCATCAGCGCCATAGACTTCGGTCCAGATGTCCATCACTTCAGCCGCGCGTTTTCCATAAAACTGCATCCAGCCGTCACCGACATCTCCCCACAGTCCCTGCGCCTGTCGTTGCGCCCACTGCGCCTGGTCGAAGATAAAGTTCCACATTTCGTTGGAATATTCGATATAAGCCACGCGCTCGGGTCTCAGCATATCCCGCACCGTTTCGGCAAAATTGCGGATCAGCATGTCGTCGGCGAGATGAGGAATTGTGAACCACGGATCGGCCCCGATCTGATTGGCCAGATCGATCATCACCGACAGGGGAACTCCGCGCCACGCGTAGCTGAAATCGCTTTTTGCAGGTAGGTCGCTCCAGCTTTGGACAATTGAGTCGTTGGTATTCAACCAGTCCATGAAACGCAGAACCTCGACATCCCCCAATCTGTCGACCCATTTCGGGTTGAACACAGCGCCGTCGAGCAAGGCAGCCTCCTGATCTTCGCGGATCACCCGGATATTGCGGATCGGATCGTCCGGATCAGTTGCCTTTATCGCAATCCCGACCAAACCGGGACCGGGCGTATAGGTGAACACGTGTCGCCCGGCCTCTCGCGCGATCACTCGACCTCGGCCCGTCACCTCGAGACGGCCTATTCCGTCGAACAACACCACATATCGCCCCGCAAGGTGAGCGCCGTCCTCTGGTTGATCCGTCAAAATCAGCGTCTCCAAGCGGTCAAGACCAGCCGGCAGCCTTCGCGGCCAGCCTGCATCATCGAAGACGCCGTCAGCCTGCAATGTTTCAAATTCCATCCCGCCCCACTGACCAGGCAGGTGGCCGATCCAGGGCCGCGCTGATTTCATGAGATCGAGGAATGGGTGCTGCGTCGACCAGTCAGAGATACCGTTCAGTCCGAACGCCCGACCATCGCCTTGTGCCGAGACTGACGTTGCGGCCAGATGCCCGAACACCGTCAACCAAAGGGCAAAAAAGAGTTTAACGACGTATCTCAAAACTTCACTTTTCTTCATTCGGTTTCTGGACCGACAGCGGCCAGATTTATCGGCGGCTAGCGTTCAAACTGCTCCGACAATACTTGTCGCATCGCTCTTGTGGCCTCTAACTGGTTTTGCGCCGAGGCTACCGTTACATCGACTTTGTCCGGCGTATTCACGTCTGTGGCAAGGGGACGTGGCACAATCTCTCCAGTGTTTAGTGCTCCGGCAGTTGATCCAATCGGAAACGATTCAAGCTGAGTGGCGCGCTCATCAAGGAGACCGGAATACTCCTGAAAGAGCGACTCAATCTGACCGGCCTCTTCCACAAACCCTTCAGCCAAGAGGCGCTTCGCTACGCGACGAAGCACCGGTTCTGGAGGCGACGGTTCAAGCCCAGGGATCGCTGCCAAGGCGAGCTGAACAAAGGTTACGCCATCCGCATATTCCGTTGCATGATCTACGAACTTTGAATTCGCGGCCTCGGCATCTTTAGGTGAGAGGGGATTTTCCGACTTCAAAGCGGTCAATGCATCGAAATAGCGACGATGCTCGAGAAATGACAAAAAGGCGGCATTCCAGCTTTCGATCTCATGCTCGGTGTCCCGTAACTCTAGCGAAACTGCCGCGAGGCGATCGGGATCAGCATCGGTCTGGGCGGTGTCCAGAACCGCCCGCGACGACAATGCCTTTTCTGCCTCAAGATGCGCGATCAGTTCGGGAAACAACGCATCGCGCGTATCTAGGAAGTGCGCGGATAATCGAGGGAAAAGGACAATTTGAAGACCTGTGGGCAAGCGAGAAAAGCTGTGCAGAGCGTCGAGTTTTTCGGAATTCGACGTGTCATGCGGTTGTTTCGATGCGGCAAGAATGAGGTCTGCAAGGGGATCACATTCGCCAAACCGCCGCCACGGAATTGGACCATCTCCGGTCAGAGCCATCATGAAGTTGGTGAAACTTTTAGTATCCTGAAGGGTCGGATCCGTTGCTTCGAAAGCATCCTTCGCTTCATCGAATGCCCCGGTTTTCAAGTAATTCACGATCGACGCATTTGCAGCATCGCCAGAGTTCGTCAACGCGACGGGATCATTGATTTGCCCGAAAGACTCGCCACGGAGCGCCTCCACAGAGGTCGTTTCGATGCCGTTCCACACAGCGCTTGACCAGAGGCAATTATCGCCAGTTTCATTTGAGGCGGCCACTGGTTCCGAAGGTTCCTCGACTTCAACCCGCTCGCCAAGCCCTTTTGGCGGCGCAGCAATCTGCGAAAAACCATTGATATGAGTGGTTTCGCTCATTTGTTTTGCAATGCTTTTCGAGAGTCTTTCGACGACCGAGTAATCAAGATCAAAGGCGGTTGGTCTGCGTTCTTGCAGAAACGGCTGAGGTGCTCGTTCCGGAAAGGTCGCCGTCACATTTGGAAGGAGAGGCAAAACAACAGCGGAGTCGTTTTCTACCTCGGAGATATCAATGACGATCAGACGATCGGTGTCGGCGCGTACGTCCGCGATGCATTGACAATTCAGCTGAAGGGTTAGCAGACCTGCAGCTGTTTCAAGAGATTGAACGCGCTTCTCACTCAATCGGTCAAACAATCTGCTGGCATCCAGTTTGTCGATCTCAGGGATGACACTCAGTTCAAAACGACCGGGCTCGACCGCGCGAAGCTGAACATCTCTGGTGTTCTGCTCGGTCTTGATCGTGAGACGGGTGAAGCCGTCATGTTCACCTCCGCGCGCGACGCCAGTATTGGCAATCAAGACTTGAGGCCACATCAACACGAAGAAAGTGAGTAAATTAAGCATCTTATCAGGCATGGCTTTTCAATGTCTTGAGTGCTTCATCCAAGGCGGCGAATTCGGGCCGGAAATGATGCGGGATGCTCTGACGCGCCACTTCGAGGCAAATTTTCGGCGGATGTTGATGCAGATGAGAAACAAAAACCTCCTTGATCGCACGATAGAAATTTATGTCATCATCGGCAGCCGCTTTCACCTTGAGCGCGAACGGTGCGACCAGACAGTATGCAAGGAAAACGCCAAGAAACGTGCCGACCAAAGCCCCGCCGATCAGTTTGCCCAGCACCTCAGGCGGCTGGTCGATGGACCCCATGGTTTTGATCACACCAAGGACCGCCGCAACAATCCCCAATGCCGGCAATCCGTCCGCGATGGATTGCAGACCATGCACCGATTGTTCCAGATGATGCTTGGTTTCATCGATTTTCTTGTCGAGCAGTTCCTCAACCTGCATCGGGTCGTCATAATTCATCGACGCAGAGCGCAGGGTATCGCAGATGAGATCCAGCGCGGTGTGGTCTTTGAGCAGTTTCGGAAATTGAGAGAAAATCTCGGAGTCCTGCGGGTTGTCTATATGCGCCTCAAGGCCGACCGGGTTCTTTCTGGCCAGATTGATTAACTGGTAAAGCACCTGAAGTAGTTGGTTGTAGTCCTCGGCCTTCCACTGACTGCCTTTGAAGACTTTGAGCGTGTCCTTCCCGGTTTGCTTCAAAGACGCAAACGTGTTGCCTACCGCGAATGCACCGACGGCTGCCCCGCCGATCATCATCATCTCAAAGGGGAGCGATTTCAGAATGATACCCAGTTTGCCGCCTGCCAGGAGGTAGCCGCCGAAAACCATGATGAACGTAAACGCGATGCCCGCAAGTGCGATCATGTCAGATTGTCCTTTTCAGCTGCGCGCAGCGGTTTCACATAACCACAAATTCGGCGTGCAAAGCCCCTGCCGCCTTGATGGTCTTTAGAATATCGATGAGGTCATTCGGCGTGATCCCCAGCGCGTTAAGCCCTGTAATCACGTCAGAAAGCGTTGTTCCGCCGGGCACCTCGGCCAGGGAAACGGCAGGTGCATTCTCGATCTGCGCGCCGGTCCGTGGCACAACGACGGTTTCACCTTCGGCAAACGGGTTGGGTTGCACAACCACCGGCTGTTCCTGAACCGTCAGCGTGAGATTGCCCTTGGACACCGCGACGCGCGAGACACGGACGTTTTCACTGATCACGATGGTTCCGGACCGCTGATCGACGACGACTCTGGCAAGCGTATCGGGTTCAATCCGCAGATTTTCGATCTGGGCCAGAAGATGCGCCGGAGACCTTTGGCCCGCGGTTGCCAGATCGACAGCAATCGTTCCGGAATCCGACATGTTCGCAATAGGCGCTCCAGCCGCCACATTTATGGCGCGCTCGACCCTGTACGCTGTGGAAAAATCGGGACTTTTCAGGGCTATTGTCAGATTTTGCATCGTGGAGAAATCAAATGCCACCTCGCGCTCGACGATAGCCCCTGACGGGATGCTTCCCGCGGTGGGAACGCCTTGAACCGTACGTGCCGCGTCACCTTCAGCAACGACACCGCCAGCGATGATCGATCCCTGGGCGACGGCGTAGATTTGGCCATCCGCAGCATTCAGAGGCGTCATGACGAGCGTTCCGCCGCGAAGGCTCGATGCGTCACCTATCGCGGAAACGGTGACGTCGATCCTGCTGCCTGCGCGCGCAAAGGCGGGAAGCTGGCTTGTTACGATGACCGCCGCCACGTTTTTTGCGCGGAACTGTTCACCCGTCACATTGACGCCGAGACGCTCGAGGATATTGGACATCATGTCCTCGGTGAACGGTGAGTTTCGCAGGCCGTCGCCGGTGCCATCCAGACCGACCACAAGACCATACCCGACAAGGTCATTGCCCCGGACGCCCTCGAAATTGGCCAGATCCTTGAGCCGGACGCCTTGCGCCAAGGTGATCGTCGGAACGAGAAGCAGGATAAGCGCCGACAGAAAAGCTTTCATCGCAGATACTCCGCCAACGAAGTTCGGCTTTGACGCGCCGCGATACGGTAGAAGACCTCTAATTGCTGTTGCGCGGCTTCGAATTCGGAGGCTGCTTCGAACTGATCGATGCCCAGTAAAGACAGGCGATCAGTGGCGATCCGCGCCTGGTTAGCTTCGGTCATTACTCGCGCGTTTTCGATGATGGACTCCGTCAGGCCAAGGCTCGCGCGTTCCTCGGTCAATGTGCGGTCGGCTTGCAGAATGTCTGCACGACTTTCACCGAGGAGGCGCGATTGTTCGACGATCGACAGATTCAGCGCAGGATCGCCCGCCACTGCGGCTTTCGCCAAGCCCTTCAGCAAGTCTTTGACCGTGTCGCCATCCGCCCGCAGGCCGAATGTAGCGGTGTCGTCCTTCGTGAGTGGGAGAGACATGAACCCCGTGTCCGAGCCCTGATAGGCCGTCGTTTCAAAGCCACCGCCCGGTGTATCGAACCAGGAATCGAGCGCGGCCTGAACATCCGCGGCAATGGTGGCGCCGAGGGTCGCTGTGCGCACCAAGGCCAAGAGATCAGCACCATCGGGAAGAGGTTTTGTTTGCGTTGCGGTTCCAGAAAACACGTACTTTCCAGCAATTTGCGAATTCAACGCATTGACCGTGTCGATAAAGACCTCGGCCGCGCTGTCCGATATGGTCTTGAGTTCAGCCGGGCTTTGGAGTTGGGACACCAAGGACAGGTTATCCGTCAACCGTCCCGCCTGATCTTGAATGCGCCCGAGGATCGATTGGGTCGATCCGGCAAACACCGCGGCTTCCGCGATACCACGCCGGTGTTGTTCCAGCAGAATTGCTTTCCGGTCCAACAAGGAAACAGCCATCGTCGCTCCTCCCAGATGACGCGCCTTGTCTTTGGCCAGGCCCGTGGTTGCTGCCTCGGCCGCGCTCTCTGCGCCATTTCTGAGGCTGGTCTGAAACCGACTGGACATCATGAATGCCGCCAAATCGCCAATTGCTCGCATGGTTTATTCCCTTCAAATTCTAAGAAGTTCGGACAGCATGTCGTCGACCACCTGCACCACCCGCGCGTTTGCCGCGTAGGATTTCTCAAGCTCGATCAACTTTTGAAGTTCCTGATCGGTATTCACGCCGTCAGAGGCGACCGATTGTCGAACGCTGTCGAGATGCGCGGAGGCATAATTGCGGGCATCGAACGAACGAACGCGGTTCGCCGCGGCGTCACTGGACAGGTTTTGAACATATCCGATAAGCGATTGGTCCCCCGACCCAAGCGCAGCGGACCCCGCCGCGATGGGCCGTGTGATTTGAGTGCGCAATGCTGATAGAAGCGTGGCATTTCCCGCATCCCCTTGCGCCGTCGCATTGATGCCATCGCGCCAACGCCATGGCTCCGAATTGGAGCTGCTGAGTGCATTGTTCAGAGTGATGCGTCCGGCGAGGCCGATTTCGTTCGTCGGCACGAAAGCCAAACCATTGTCCGTGAAGACGCCCGCATCCCCGGGGCCGAGTGTCGTGTCCGGGCCGCCGGAACCGAAACGGTGGATCGCCTCGCGTGCAACCCCGTCCAGGCGCGCCTGCGCCTCCGGCACAATCGTGTCACGTAGAGCGAACTGCGCGGCGAGCGCGCCGCCGTTCATCATGGCTGAACCGGGAACGTCGACCGCCTGGCCGTTGATCTGAAGCCGCGACACCAATCCGTTGGATGTATTCATATGGGGGAGCACCATAGGGGTCGCGTCGAAGGATAGCTCAACCGCCCTTTCATCCAGAAGTGTGCGTCCTTGCGCCGTGAAAACTGCGATCACGCCGCTGTCTCGTTCGACCACGTGCAGCGGAACGAACTCTGACAATTGATCAAGCACGGTGTCGCGTTGATCCATCAGTCCGAGGGAGTCCTGACCAAGATGTTTGGCCGTCATGATCTGCTTGTTCAGTCCCTCGAGTTGCGACAGGCCGGAGTTCAACGTCCTGACTGCGGTCGCAATTTGCTGGTCAGCACGCGAGCGTTGGGTCGTCAGACCATCGCTCGCCTCTCGCAGGGCAGAGACAAATCCTTCCGCAGCGAATGACACGGTTTTCAAACGTGTTTCGGATGACGGATCGGACGCGGCTGACAGCAATGCCGTTTCCATCCTCGTAAGCTTGTCGGCGATCGACCCAAGTGTATCGACGCTGCCCACCAGTTGCTCGAATTTTGCGTCGAACGCCGCGAAAGCCGAGCTTGCCGAAAAGTCCGCTGCCGCCAGCCGTTTCTGGTAGGCAAGGATCGGGTCGGATTGACGCGTGACCTGTGCCACGCGCACTCCGCCCGAGGATTGGTTGACGTCTGTCGTCAGAACAACCTCTCGGCGGCCATATCCTTCATTCAGCGCATTTGCGATGTTTGCGGAAAGCACGGAGGTGCCGCGCGCATTGGCGAAAAGCCCGCTCAGCGCGTTGGAAAGGGCGCCGGAGAGACTCATGTCGTTCTCCTTCCTGTGTCAGGGGTTAGCGTTTGATGTTGGTGGCTTCTTGAAGCATTTCATCGACAGTCTGGATGACCTTCGCGTTCGATGAATACGCCCGCTGTGTGCGGATCAATTCGGTCAATTCGTTCGCGATGTCAGTCGCGGATTCTTCCAGTGCGAAAGACAGAATATCTCCGGTCGATCCGTTACCGGCGTCCCAAAGGAAGAAGCTGCCGCTTTCCGGGGTCGGCATGTAGAGCTGGCTTCCAGCGGCGGCCATTCCATTCGGGTTCGGAATGTCGACAAGCGGAACCTGATACAATGTGCGCGTGGTCCCAGTGTCGTAGAACGCCGTCACCAACCCGGTTTCATCGACTTCGACGGACGTCACTTTTCCCACGGGCGCACCATCACGGCTGATATTGAAAGGCGCGAAGATATCGGACAGTTGCGAGAGACCTTCATTCAGACCGGGACGCCCGATATTGATGTCGATAGGACCGCTGGGCGCGGTAATGGTGAAGACGCCGGTTGCCGGATCATACGGTCCACCCGAAACGTCGGTCACGCCGAGCAAGGTACCGCCAAGAGTACGCGCATCATCGAATTCCAGGTCGTATTGACCTATCACCGTTGCCGGATCGGCGCTGTCGATGACCTCAAGCGACCACTGGTTCGACGTGCCGGTGGCCGGAACCACCGGAGTGAAGGTGAATTCGAGCGTCTGTGCGCGGCCCAGGTTGTCGTAATATTCAATGGATTGGGTCAGCGGGTCGCCCAGCGCACCGGTTTCTGTTTCCGTGGCCGGCAGGTTGATGCCCAATTCAATCCGGGTGGTCGGTTCACCGCTGAACTGATTGACGTTGATACGGACGGGTTCCAAAGCCTCGCTCGTGGCGCGCGGATAGTTCGGGATAGTGCCATCCAGATTCGCGGGCCAACCCAATAGCATCTGCCCGGATGCGGTGCGCAGGTACCCGTTGGCATCCGTCCGGAACGAACCGGTGGTGGTCAGGAACATCTGCGGCGATTCTGCACCGGCCAGCACCTCGGTCGCTTGAGCCACAGGCAGGAACCCCCGCCCGCTTACGGCGAGGTCGGTCGAATTAGACGTGGTCGTAATCGCGCTTTCCTGGTCGATATAGCGTTGCGTCGTGGTGCGTACGCCGCCGGCGGTGTAGGTCCCACCCCCGGACGTGACGACCATGGAATGAAAATTCGCCTCGACCCGTTTGTAACCGGGTGTCTGGGAATTGGCGATATTGTCGGAAATCGTTGCCAAGCGGGTTGCGTTGGACGCGAGGCCGACGACGCCCGCGCTAAGTGAAGAGGAAATCGACATGAAACGCCTTTCTGGTGAGTTGGCTTGTTTCACTCACCAATAGGACGATGGGTTTAACGGCAGGCTAACGGATAAAAATTGACCTATTTCGAAACATCATCTCAGTACCGAAGGAAGATAATTTCGATCCTATTGTTGCGATGAGCCATGAGGTTGTCGACGACCGGTTCGCGGTCTCCGTACGCCGTGACGCGGCGCAAACGCTCGGTTTCAAGGCCATAGCCGGTGAGCAGTTCAGAGACCGCGAAAGCACGATCCGCCGACCAATCCCACACGGGATCCTCGATCCGAACCACCGGCACCTTGGCCACGTGCCCTGCGATGGCAATCTGGTTCGCCAGCAACTTGCTTGCCTCGCGGACGGCATAGGCAATTTCCATCAGCATCTTGGTCGGTTCTGCGCCGTCGGTGAACAGCGGCTCGTCCTCGGTGTCGAAGAATTCGAGGACCAACCCTTCGTCGGTGACTCGCGTCACGACATGGCGGAGCCATTGATCCTCGAGCAGACTTTCCCCGCCAAGTCCTAGCAGGACATCCTGAACCTCTTTGAAGGCTTCGGCCTGGCGGCTATCGCTGTCGTCCTCGGCCCCGGCCGACGCGTCGCCGGTGGAGTCGTTCAGAGAGCTCGCGCCGACACCCATGCGCGGAAGGACATCAGCGGCAAACACGCTTTCACCCATAAACATTCCGTCCGAACCGCTGGAAAGTCGGCTGATCGGGGCGGTTGGACTGAAGTAATCGGCGATGCCTTTGCGTTGCTTTTCGGTGGTCGCGTTCAACAGCCACATCAGCATGAAGAAAGCCATCATTGCGGTGACGAAATCGGCATACGCCACCTTCCAGGCACCACCATGGTGCCCGCCTTCAACGATTACTTTCTTACGCTTGATGATAACTGGCGCGACATTTCTGTCAGTCGCCATTCCCTACACTCCTTACGCCCCGCAGTTGGGATAGCAGTTGGACGTAAACCTTGGCTTAACACTTAAAAATCGAGGTGTTTCGACGAGCCGCGTTTTCCTCCGAATGGGCGTGATTAATTCGATGCTCTCGCAGTTCATATGCGCCAAGCCAACAAGCGGCTTGAATTATCGAATTCCCGAGACAGCTTTGAAGGATCGTCAGGAGAGTGCCATGCAAAGATTTCTTGCCACTATCTGTCTGGTTGCCGCGACTGGCCTCTCCGCTCCGGCGCAAGCCGAGATCTTTCACCGAGAGACCATCCCGAACTTCCGCGCCGTCAGCATCGCCTATGACGCTTTGGTGTGTGGCATCTGGATTGCGAACGAAAGCAACGAGGTGGTTCTGCTTTCGACTTTCGGCAAGGAACTCCGAAGGTTTGACACAGGCATGCGCATCGTCCGCAGCCTGACTGTCGAAGACGATGGGCTTCTGATCGCGAACGGTTGGGGTGCGTTTCGGCGGCTGACCCGCGACGGTCGGCCGATCGATACGCCCTTCCGCCTGAGCGACACGCTCTACGACACCGAAGGCCTGCACCGCGACGCCGATGGCAGTTTTCTTGTCGTCGAAGACGATCCGTCGCGGCTGATGCGGATTGCCCCGGATGGTACGGTCCTGATGGAGTTATTCGGCGACAGTTTCGACCCGCCGATGACGGAACCGCAAGGCGTGACCCGAGATCCGTATTCTGGAAACATCCTGGTTGTGGATGACAATGAAGGTCTGAACAGCCTGTTCGAACTTGCCCCGGACGGTCGCGTTCTGTCCGTCACGCCGCTGTCCGAATTCGGCCGCGATGCGGAAGGGGTCGCGCTGCAACCGGAAACGGGGACGCTTTATGTGGGCTTCGACACCGGGCAGGCTTTGGCCATCTTCGACTGGATCCCGAGCGAGATCACCATCGAGACACCCTTGGAGCACGGACCAGATTGCGCATACTCGTGACGTTTAATGCGCGGACGCCTCCTGCGCCGACGCGCCAAAGCGGATGTTCCAGAGTAGTAAGGCCATCACCGCCGCGACCCCGCAGAGGTTGATGACGAAGGCGGCTGGCCACAGGCACGCCAGGCCAGCGGCAAGGCACAGGACACGCATGACAATGCCGAAGCGGCGCTCCATGCAGCCCTGCAATCCGGCGGACAGCGCGTAGACACCGAACACCGCAAAGAGGAAGATCTGGATCATCGCGGGCCAGTCCCCTGATAGGAACGGCGTGTAGGCGAAAAGAACGGGCACGATGTAAAGGCCCTTTGCCAGCTTCCAGCTTGCCACACCGGTCGCCATTGCTGGCGCTTTGGCGATCGCCGCAGCGGTGAAGGCGGCAAGAGCCACGGGCGGGGTCACATTGCTGTCCTGCGACAGCCAGAAGATGATCATATGCGCGGACAAGAGCGCACTCGTGGCGACCGCCGGCGGGACAACTAGATCACGCAGCGGTGCCGCGATTTCAAGAGGAAGGCTCTGGATCAGTCCGGCGGCCTCGGAATAGGTCAACTCCCGACTGAGAAGCTCGGCCTGTTCGGGCACGCCAAACATCAGCACTGCCTTCGCAGCATCCGGAAGCGCACCCGCGGCCAGTTGGGTGATGACGAACTGATCGCTGATCATGCCGGACAAGGCGGGCGCCGAAAGCGTGGCGAGCACGATATACGCGGCCGTCACCGGAAGACCCATGCCAAGGATAAGACTGGCCAGCGCGATCAGCACCAGCGCGATCAGGATGTTGCCGCCCGCCCAGCTTGCGATCATCAGGCTGAACGTGTTGCCGACACCCGCAGTCGCGATCACGTTCACGATAAGCCCCACCGAACACAAAAGCACCGCCGTAAGGACCATGCCTTTGGTGCCCATGACGAAGGCTTCGAATACGGCCGTTGGCCCCATCGGGTTCTTGGTGAGCCAGCTTGATCCGATGACCGCGATGATGCCGAAAACCGCCGCATAGGTCGGCGTGAAGCCGATCACCAGAAGCGTGATCAGAGTGCAGATCGGAAGAACGAAACTTGCCCCACCCTCTTTGAAGGCAGACCCGAGCGTCTGCCCCTCGTCCGGCATCGGAGCGAGGTTGTTGCGTCGCGCTTCGATGCGGACAAAGAACGCGACGGACAGGAAATACAGAAGCGCTGGCAAGGCAGCGACCGCCACGATCGTCTCGTAGGGGATTTGCGTAAAGCTTGCCATCACGAAGGCCCCGGCCCCCATGATCGGTGGCATCAACTGCCCCCCGGTGGAGGCCGCCGCCTCGACACCGCCCGCGAATTTCGGCTTGAAGCCCGCGCGCTTCATCAGCGGGATGGTGATGACCCCTGTGGACGCGGTGTTGGCCACGGCAGAACCCGAAATCGTGCCTGTCAGTCCCGATGCGATCACCGCAACGATGCCCGGACCGCCAACCAGTTTGCCTGCAACTGCTCGCGCCATGTTGATGACGAATTCACCGGCCCCGGACCGAAGCAGGAAGGCGCCGAAGATGATGAAAAGAAATACGTAGGTCGACGAAATGCGCGCGATGGTGCCGAACATCGCGTCGTCGCCATAGATCGAACGGAACGCGACGGTTTCGATGCTCAGGCCCGGGAAGGAAAAAACCCCCCCGATATATTTGCCCCAAAACGCCACATAGGTCAGCGACAGGATGATGAGGATCGGAATGATCACACCGGCCACGCGGCGGGTCAGTTCGATGGCGCCCAGGATACATATGGTCACCGCGATCCAGTCGAGCGGTGCGAGTTTCACGCCCCGGTCATAGATCGCGTTTTCCGCGAAAGTCAGCCAAACGGCAGATGCCGCAACCGCGATACCGATCACCAGATCGAGCATGATCGGAGCCGGCTTGCCGGACGACCCGCGCCACATCGGGTAGAGAATGGCGGCAAGTGCCGCGAAGCCCGCAAAGTGAAACCCGTTGCGCTGCAACTCGGACAGGACCGGATCGAAGGCCACGTAAATATGCCCGACCGCGATCAGAAAACAGACAACCGACAAGGCAAGGTCGGCCGAGCCGGTGAAGGTCCGCAAGCGTCCTCCGTCTTCGTCTTTTTCGCTCTCTGCCATGGCCCCACCCGATCATGGTTGACCAGCCCACGGCACCTGCGGCGGGCTGGTCGATTGTGTCGGTTTACTGAGCGATCAGCCGCTCAGGTACGTCCAAACCGGCTTCCTGATAGTAGCGCAGCGCGCCGGGATGCAGCGGCAGGGGCAGACCTGCAATCGCGCTTTCAAGCGCCATCGCCTTGGTTGCCGGGTGGATCGCCTGAAGGAACGGCAGGTTTTCGTACATCGCCTTGGTGATCTGGTAGACGTGCTCTTCCGGGACATCCGCGCTGGTCGCGAGGAAGTTCGGCTGCGCAATGGTCTGCACATCCGTGTCCTGACCCGGGTAAGTGCCCGCCGGAATGGTGAACGGGGTCCAGAGACCGCGATCGCCGTCACCCATCGCCATTTCCTCTTCGGTGAAGTTGAGCAGCGTGACCGAATCCCCGGCAGAAGCCATCAGCTGACTGATCGCGCCAACCGGGATACCGGCCGGAATGCCGACGCCCTTGACCTGACCATTCTGAAGCGCCTCGGACGAAGGCCCGTAGCCGCCGAACACCAATTCGTAGTCGTTTTCGATGTCGATGCCGAAACCGGACAGAATCGCGGCGTTCGAACCGATGGTGCCCGAGTTCTGGCTGCCGAGCGCCATGCTCTCACCCTTCAGCGCAACCATGTCCGCCATCGTGCCGGTCGTGGCTGCATCGGAAGAAATGATGAAATGCTCGACGTTCTGCCAGAGCATCGACACCGAGCGCAGGCTTTCCTGCGGACCGACTTCTTCCAATGGCCCGGTGCCGGTTGCCGCGTAGTAACCGTAAAGGCCCTGCAAAATGCCGAACTGGGCTTCGCCTTCACGGATCAAGCGGACGTTTTCACCGGATCCCGCAGAGCTGATTGCGGCCATGCCGATATTGGTGCTGGGCTCAAGCTTGACCTTCACGAGGGTCGCAAGCGCAACGCCCACCGGATAGTAGGTCCCACCGGTCGATGCGGTCGCCAAGATGTAGTTCGCACCTTCGTCCTGAGCCTGAGCAGCCATGCCCGACAACGCGAGTGTCGCGGCAAGTGCCGCGGTCTTGAAGTGTTTCATATAGTCCTCCCACTAAGTGCACTTTTGACAGCGCTGGAGGCATCATAGGCAAAGAATTCAGAAATCGGTAGGGATCAATCTACATTTCAGCCACAACATCACCTGCAAAAATTCCCGTAGCCTATTCAATCAGCACGCATTTCCTGAAATACAGCCTCCCGATCTTGTCGGCATTGGGCCGACCGGCGCGAGCACGCGCAGCTTTGCATCCCCACGCGAAACGCCCGCAAACGACAGTGAAATCCCAAGTGTCTACTCCGCCGCGACCGGTTCGGGCCCTGCGTCAGCTTCGGCGGGACGCGCCGACAAGACGAGGCGCAGCAGGGGTGGAACGGTCAGCAGCGTCAGGAAAGCCGACATGGCGAGACCACCCACCACGACCGCTCCAAGACCGCGATAAAGCTCGGAACCGGCACCGGGAAACAGAACCAACGGAAGCATCCCGCAAACCGATGTCAGCGTGGACATGAAGATAGGTCGAATACGATTTCGCGTCGCTTCCTCGATCGCATCGACTGGCGACATCCTTTCTTCACGCAGGTGGTAAAGCGACTGGTGGACGATGAGGATGGCGTTGTTGACGACAATGCCCACAAGAATGACGAAACCAAGAAGGGTCAGCATGTCCAAAGGTTGTGTGCCGATCATGTTGAGCACAGCCAATCCGCCGACACCCCCCGCCGCGGCAACGGGAACCGAGATCATGACGACAAGCGGCAAGACGAAAGACTCGAACAGAACCGCCATGACCAGGAAGACGATCACCAGCGCCACGGCCAGATTGATCTGAATCGCATTCCATGTCTGAGACAGTTGGTCTGCTGTACCGGATACGGACATGCGGACACCGGGTGGCAGTCCCTGCTCTTCCAAAGCGGCAATCACTTCGGTTTCCAAGAGTTCGACCGCAGCCTCCAGCGGCAGCGCGTCTGACGGACGCACTTCAAGCGTGATCGTACGGAGGCGTTCAAGATGCCGGATTTCCGTGGGGCCCGCCGTCACACGCACCTCGGCCAGTTCGGAGACCGGCACGATCCGCCCCGTTGGTGTGACCACCGGGAAGCTGCCAACATCCTGCGTGCGCAACCCGCTGAGGATCGTGGTGTCGCCCTTCAGCGTCAGGTCAAGCCGACGGTTTCCCACGTTGATCTCGGCGACGCGCAGGCCGTCGTTGAACGCATCCACCGTCGCGGCAAGGTCCTGTGTCGTCAGCCCCGCATCTGCCAGGCGCACGCGATCCGGGATTAGACGGACCTCGGGCGCACCCAACTCGAGGCCCGGAATGGGCCTGAATTGGTGCCCTTCGGAGCGCGGCAAAAGCTGGCCAATCGTTCCTGCGGCGCGACCCGCAACGCTGAGGATGTCTTCCAGTTCATCACCCGAGATATTCACCTCGATGGTTCTACCGCCACCGACGCCCCGCCCGAAAAGGGACGGTTGCGTCATGAAACCGAAGGTGCCCGGTTCGGCAAAGATCGGGCGCGACAGGATCGGGATGATCTCGGCCACGCGGTCGCCGTCCACGGTTGCTGCCCCGACAAAGCTGTTTCCCGGTGTCGCGACGAAGAAGAACGACTCGAGCGCAGGCAACCCATCCTCGGTCTCGGTTGCGGGCGCGGCGGACCACATTGGTTCGGCCACAGCTTCGATGCGCTGCGCGATGGTTTCCGTGGTTTCGAGATTATAGCCGGGAGGCGGGATGATGAGGCCGAACACAAGGTTGCGGTTGCCTTCAGGCAGGTATTCGAGCTTTGGCAAAAACAGCCACGCGGCCGCCATCGCACTTGTCGCGATTGCCGCCACCATCACCAGCCCGGCCGTACGGAAGCGGACCGTGAACCGTACGTATCGCATGATCGCCCACGTGAAGGCCCGACCGAAATGGTCGATCCCCGGCAAGGCCAGCTTTTTCGTTTCGCCGCTCTTCAGCAACCGGCTCGACAGCGCGGGGATCACCGTCACCGCGACCACCAGTGACAACAGGACGGAGACCGAAATCGCGACGGCGATGTCGCGGAACAACTGCCCCGCTTCCAGTTGCATCACGAGGATCGGGATGAACACCATGACCGTAGTCAGCGCCGACACGAGGATCGCACCCCAGACCTGTTTCGCGCCGATATAGGCCGCCTCGCGCCGCGATTTGCCCTCTTCGCGCAATCGGAAAATGTTTTCGAGAACGACAATGGCGGCATCGACGATCATGCCAACGGCGAAGGCGATACCGGCGAGCGAGATCACGTTGAGCGTTCTGCCCGTCACAGCCATTGCCACGAAGGTCGCCACGATCGACACCGGGATGGCCATGCTGATCACCAAGGTAGCGCGCGGGCTGCGCAGGAAGATCAACAGGACCGTCGCCGCCAAAAGACCCCCGATCCAGATGTTCTGGGTCACCAGATCGATGGCGCCCTCGATGTAGATGGTTTCATCATAGACCTGTTCCAGCGTCAGACCGTTGGACGCGACGGGCCCCTCTTCAAGTTCGGAGATGACCGATTTCACCTCGGCCATGGTCGAGATGACGTTCGCGCCCTGTTCGCGCACGATATTGAAGGCCAGCGCCGGTTCGCCGCGGAACCGAAGGCGTGCTGAGTTTTCCTTGTAGGCAAAGCTGACATCGGCCACGTCGCCGACGCGCACGCGGCCCAGCGCGCCGTTCGCACCCAGGCTTTCGCTGCGCAGAACAACGCTGTTGATCGCTTCGATGGTGTTCAAATTGCCATCCGCGCGCACCGTGTAGCGGCGCTTGCCTTCCTCGACATCCCCAGCCGAGATGCTGATGTTTTCCGCCCGCAACCGGGACACGACCGCAGGAATTGTCAGTCCAAGCCGCGCCAGCTCTTCGGGGCGGATCACGATCTGCAACTCGCGGGACACGCCACCGAACACGTTGACGGTGGACACGCCGTTCACGCGTTCAAGCCGCTCTTTGACGATGTCCTCGACGAAGTCGCCGTAGGTGGGCAGCGGGCGGGTGTTGCCCTCCTGCGCCCGGACCATAACCCAGGCAATCGGGCTGTCATCGGACCCGGAGGTGTTAAGCGTCGGCTCGCCAGCTTCGCTTGGATAGCCGCCGACGCGGTCGAGACGGTTCGAAACGAGCAACAGAATGTCGCCCATGTCGGAACCGATCGCGAATTCCAGCGTCACGGAAGCCTGCCCGGTCTGGGCGCGGCTGGTCATGATCTCGAGCCCTTCGAGACCCCGGAACGCATCTTCCTGCGGGTTGATGATCTCGCGCTCGATCTCGACCGGCGCGGCACCCGGCCATGTCGTCTCGACAACGACAACCGGCTTGCGCACGTCAGGGGCCAGTTGAACCGGGATGCGGCTCAGCGCCAGTGCACCGAAGAGCACCGCCATGATGACCACGGCGATGACCGCGATGGGACGTTCGATGGATGCGCGGATCAGGTCCATCGATCAGCCCTCGCTCTCGGGCGCGTCCGCCGATTGCGAAGCATCCGACGGAGGCCCCGAGCCCTGTTGCGGACCAGTCGGCGCGATGTCCTGACCGGGACGCAACCGTTCGTTGCCTCGGACCACGACCTCATCGCCTTCGGACAAGCCCGACAGGATCTCGAACGAGTTGTTCAGCGCGGCGCCGATTTCTACTGTGCGCGGCATGGCCTTGCCATCTTGGTTGACGAAAACGCTCCATCCTCCCTGCGCCTGCACCAACGCGTCTTTCGGAACGATCAGGACCTCGCGCGGCGCGCTGATTGGCACATCGAGAGTCACGGTCTGACCAACGGCGACGGACGCCTCTTTGTCAGCGAGTTCGAAACGCACGGGGCGTGTGCGCGTTGCGGCGAATTCCGTCGGCAGAATGGCCCGAAGGTTCAATTCCACGGTGTCGCCGATATCTGTCGTGGCGGTCACGGATTGGTCGCCGCGCAGTGCGCTTACGAACCGCGCGGGGACGTTCGCCTCGATCTCGAGCGCGCTGGTGTCGATCAGCGTTGCCACCTGGCTTCCCGCTGCAATGAACTGCCCAACCTCGGTGGCCACGTCGAGTACGACGGCATCAAATGGCGCGCGCACGACGGCATTGTCCAGGCGGTAGCGTGCCTGTTCTAGGGCGTTCTGCGAGGCCTGAATGCGCGCCTGCGCCTCTTGCTGCGCGCCTCGGGCTTCGGCGAAGTCGCTGGCACGCTCTTCGAGCTGCGCCTCGGCGATGGTTGAATTCTGCCGGAGGGTTTCAGCACGGCGGAACGCCTTTTCCGCGCGGTCCAAACGGGCGGCCGACACCTCGATCCCGGCTTGGGCGATGGCGATCTGTGCCTCTGCTTGCGCCATTTCGATCCGCAGAAGCTCGGTATCGAGCCGCGCCAGCACATCGCCCTGCGAAACGCGATCTCCGACGCGAATCGGAACGTCCTGCGCAACGCCCCCGACGCGGGCTGCGACGGCGCTTTCGCGACCGGCAACAACTTCGCCGAACACCGTCACGGTCTCCGCCATAGTGCCCATTGAGACGAATTCCGTCGACACACCGGCAGGACCCCCCTGGGCCAGCGACATGCCGGGAACGACCATCAGGATCACAACGCCAATCAATCGTGCAACAGCGCGCATTGCACCTCTCCTTTACTTGGCGGCAACATGCCGCAATGCAGAAGCTAGCGCAGTCTTTTCGAAAAGCATCGCATTAAACCCTGCGCGGTGTGGGATAAACGGACCCAAGTTCCCGCAAGTGGTCTAATAGCCGAAAGAGCGCATCGATTCTTCATCGGGGATTGCGTGACCACAATCAAGCGCGAGGGCATGGACATCGCCCTCTCGCCAAACACCTGCCCGATAAGAAAGATCATCGGTTGGCTTGCGGGCCACATCTACGGATAACGAAGCTCCGATCACCATGCGCATCAGGCATTTTCGCCGCGGATCGCGTCGCACACCGCATCCGTCACGTCTTGAGTGGTGGCAGTCCCTCCGACATCGGGCGTCACAATACCGTCAGCACATACCTTTTCCACGGCCCGCATGAGCCGCAAGGCGGCTTCGCTTTCGCCAAGATGGTCGAGCATCTGGCTGGCGGTCCAGAACGTGGCGACCGGGTTTGCAATGCCCTTTCCGGTGATATCGAAGGCCGAGCCGTGGATCGGTTCGAACATTGACGGGAAGCGGTGCTCGGGATCAATATTGGCCGTGGGGGCCACGCCCAGCGATCCCGCAAGCGCGCCCGCCAGATCGGACAGGATGTCGGCGTGAAGGTTGGTCGCGACGATGGTATCGAGCGATTGCGGCTTCTTGACCATGCGCACCGTCATTGCATCGACCAGCATCTTGTCCCAGGTCACATCCGGGAACTCCCGTGCGACCTCGGCCGCGATCTCGTCCCACATGACCATTCCGAAACGCTGCGCGTTGGATTTGGTGACGACGGTCAGAAACTTGCGGGGCCTCGATTGGGCCAGTTGAAACGCGTAGCGCATGATCCGTGTGACGCCGACCCGCGTGAAGATCGCAACTTCGGTGCCGACCTCTTCGGGCATCCCCTTGTGCGCGCGTCCGCCGTGCCCCGAGTATTCGCCTTCGGAGTTTTCCCGGACGATCACCCAATCCAGATCACCGACCTCGACCCCACGCAGGGGGGACGTCACGCCGGGAACGATTTTGGTGGGTCGCACGTTGGCGTATTGGTCGAAGCCCTGACAAATGGGCAACCGCAGCCCCCAAAGCGTTATGTGATCGGGAACGTCTGGCGCGCCGACCGCGCCGAAATAGATCGCGTCGAACGGTTTGAGTTGCTCCAACCCGTCCTCGGGCATCATGACGCCATGGGTCTTGTAATAAGCGGATCCCCAATCGAAGGTCGTGACGTCGAACTCTATGTCGCCGACCCGATGCGCCAGGACGGAAAGGACTTCGCACCCTGCTGCGATGACTTCCGGTCCGATACCGTCCGCTGGAATGGCCGCAATCTTGTAAGTGCGCATAGAATCCTCCCCTTAACCCGGCCCAGCTTTGCTTCCGTAGCGCGAGAATTTCCGAACAATTGCAACTTGTCTGGACCGGCGCAACGTGAGTCGCACAACAAATTAACGCTACTTCTCAAACGATAGCTCGTGTCCCGAAGAACCGGAAAACGGTCTTCAAACGTCGATTTTCCTGATCAAACAAGTCAGAAAACCCATTTTTTGGCCTTTTTGCCTTGAGCAACGATCCCGCTGTCCTATAGCTAAGTCGCAATGCGTCTGGAGGGGCGCATGTCGATCGGGCAGCACATCAAGGCTCGGCGACATCAATAGCGGAGGACTACATGACCAATCACACAATAGCGAAACTGTCCGCAGCGGCAGTGGCGACAGCTCTTACGACCGGCGCGGCATTTGCGGAATCGCATGTCGACCGCTCGGGCTGGCCCGAAAGCTTTACCGTCGGCACCGCGTCTCAGGGCGGCACCTACTTTGCCTATGGCTCCGGCTGGGCGAACCTTGTTGCAGAAGAGCTTGGCGTGTCCGGCAGCGGCGAAGTCACCGGTGGCCCGATGCAGAACATGGCACTGGTGCACACAGGTGACGCGCAGTTCGGCATGACCACGATGGGCCCCGCAGCGGAATCGCTGGAAGGCACCAACCCGATCGCACCTGGCCTGCAAATGACGAATGCCTGCGCGATGTTCCCGATGTATCAGACGCCGTTCTCGGTGACAGCGCTGTCTTCTTCGGGCATCACCTCCATCTCGGAGATCCCGGATGGCGCACGCATCGGCTTCGGCCCTGCCGGGTCCACATCGGACACCTACTTCCCGCGGATGATGGAAGAGCTTGGTGTCAACTTCGAGCGTCGCAATGGCGGCTGGTCCGATCTTGGCGGTCAGCTTCAGGACGGTCTTCTTGATGTCATCGCCTTCGCCGCGGGCGTTCCGGTTCCGGCCGTGAGCCAGCTCGAGGTTCAGACGGATGTGAACATCATCGAATTCACCGAAGAAGAACAGGCGACAATCCTCGAAGCTTTCCCGGTTTCGGAATTCGAGATCTCGGCGGACACGTATACCACGCTCGAAGCACCGGCGCGTTCTGTGTCGATGTGGAACTTCGCGATTGCAAATTGCGAACTGCCGGAATCCTTTGTTTATGCAGTTGTCGACACAGTAATGTCGGACAACGAGCGTATGGTGAACATTCACCGTGCCGCCGCGTCCACGCTGCCCGAGAATTGGGACAAGAACAAAGTCATGAAATGGCACCCGGGCGCCGCACGCTGGTTCTCTGAGAATGCAGGTGCAGACATCGCCGCAGACATGATCCACGGCGGTTGATCCAAAGGCCATTTGTCGGCGATACTTGACCATTGTCGACAAATACCGATCCATGAGACCGCGTCCCGAATTCGGGCGCGGTCTTTTTTCAACGATGGTATGAGAAGGGTATCACAGAGAATGCCCAGGCCATCATCCGGGGGGACAAGACGATGACGGACGCGAACACTCAGCCAGTCGGCGACGCGCGCGAAGAACCGATCCTTGCCGAAGGCGTGGATGAAGAACCCGTAGAAAGCAACCGGCGGCTTTTCACCGGCTGGGGCTATCTGCTGATGGCCGGGCTTTCGACGCTTTATGCCGCGTTTCACATGATCGCGCTCAACGGTGTGTCCATCTCCGCGATGACCGGGGTCGAAGTGCCCATTCTGCCGCAATTCCCGCTGGAGACCTGGAACTTCAGGATTGTGCACATCTCGGGCGCACTGGCGCTTGGTTTTCTACTCTTCTCGGCGCACACCTTTTCGGATGACGGGCCCGCGCAGAAAAACACCAGGCTGCTGTCCCTGCTGTCGATCCTGCTGGTCATTCCAGCGCTTGTCTCCGGGGCGACGTCCATTGGCTACTTGAACCTCATCAATTCCGGCACCCTGCCTGAGATGGGCGGCCTCACCACATGGGCGGCCTTCCCGGGAACCGAAATCTACGCCAGTGAAGTCTGGTGGTTCGGAACGCCTTTGCTGGTCGCAACCTTCGGAGCCATCGTAATCGGCTGGTTTGAGCGCCGTAACCGCGATCTCTTTGCTGCCTCGGACATCGTTCTTGCAATCTGCGGCATCGTCGTCGCGATTTACCTGATCGCGATCTACGGCACGGCCGCGCGTAATTCCGTGGGCACCGCGTTTGTGCCGATCGGTGTTGCCTTTGCCGCGACCGCCGGTTCCGCGATGATCCTCGAACTGACGCGACGCGTGGCTGGCCTCGCGCTTGTCATCATCACTGGCGGGTTCCTCGTTTACACGTTCACAGCACATCTTCTGCCCGGCATCCTTGCGGTGCAGAACGCCTATTCATGGCAGCGCTTCTTCGGCCATGTCTATTCTGACGCAGGCATTCTCGGTCCGACGACTGCCGTGTCTTCGACCTACATCATCCTCTTCATCATCTTCGCGGCCTTCCTTCAGGCGTCGAAAGTCGGTGACTACTTCGTCAACTTCGCCTTCGCTTCGGCAGGGCGCGCGCGCGGCGGGCCAGCAAAGGTCGCCATTTTCGCCTCTGGCCTCATGGGCATGATCAACGGCACATCGGCTGGCAACGTGGTGGCCACCGGGTCGCTGACGATTCCGCTGATGAAGAAGGTGGGCTACCAGAAAAAGACCGCAGGCGCGGTCGAAGCCGCCGCATCGACAGGCGGGCAGATCATGCCGCCGATCATGGGGGCGGGTGCCTTCATCATGGCCGAGATCACGGGCATTCCCTACACCGAGATCGCCATCGCGGCGATCATCCCGGCGATCCTGTATTTCGTGTCGATCTACTTCATGGTCGATTTCGAGGCCGCCAAACTCGGCATGCGCGGGATGCGCGAGGACGAGTTGCCGAAGTTCAACAAGCTGGTCCGGCAGGTCTACCTCTTCATCCCCATAATCATCCTCATCGCTGCCTTGTTCATGGGCTATTCAGTGATCCGCGCAGGGACGCTGGCGACGGTTGCCGCCGCGGTCGTATCCTGGTTCACGCCGTTCCGCATGGGCATCAGGTCCATTCTCAAAGCGTTCGAGCTGGCCGGGATCATGTCGATCCAGATCATCGCGGTCTGTGCCTGTGCCGGTATCATCGTGGGCGTCATCTCACTCACCGGGGTCGGCGCGCGGTTCTCTTCGGTTCTGCTCGACCTGGCAGGCGTGAGCCAGCTTCTGGCTCTGTTCTTCGCGATGTGTATCGCGATCCTTTTGGGGATGGGTATGCCGACCACGGCGGCCTATGCCGTTGCTGCGTCCGTTGTGGCGCCCGGTCTTGTGCAACTGGGTATTCCGACACTGACCGCGCACTTCTTCGTCTTCTACTTCGCGGTCCTGTCTGCGATCACGCCACCGGTTGCCTTGGCCAGTTACGCGGCTGCCGGGATTTCCGGTGCAAACCCGATGGAGACATCCGTTGCGTCGTTCAAGATCGGCATCGCGGCGTTCATCGTGCCCTATATGTTCTTCTACAACAGCGCGCTTCTGATGGACGGCACATGGCTTCAGGTCACGCGTGCGGGCCTGACCGCCACGGTCGGAGTGTTCTTGCTCAGTTCGGGTGTGCAGGGTTGGTTCCTTGGAGGACGTTCGGCGTGGTTCCTGCGGATCGCCCTGATCTTCGCCGCGTTGTTCATGATCGAAGGCGGGTGGTTTACCGACTTGGTCGGCATTGGCATCGCAGTGGCAACCTTCTTTGTTCAGAAGATTCTGCGGCCCGATCCGGATGCGACGATTCCGGTCAGGGGTGCGGACTGAAGCCCCTATTCTTCACGCCAAAAAAGGCCGGGTCGCATTGCCCGGCCTTTTTTCATGTCAGATAGGTTCAGCAATACCCTTCGGGACCGGCCCACTGCTCACGTGTGTACCGATCTCCGTGCGCCCAGCCTGAGGGCAGGATTTCCTCGATCTCGGTCATCATCGTGTCAGACAGCGAAAGTTCAGTCCCTGCGACACACTCCGCGAGGTGCTCTGCCGAGCGCGTTCCCGGGATCGGAATGATGTGGTCCGCCCGCGCCAGACACCATGCGATTGCCAAGGCGGTCGCGGTCGTGCCGTGATCTAAAGCATATGCCTGAAACCTTTTCGCGTAGGCCAGATTGAAGCTGAAATTCGGCTCCACGAAACGCGGATTCGTCTTGCGAATGTCCTTCTCTAGGAAAGACGCAGGATCAGGCAGGACGCTCGACACCATGCCACGCGCCAAAGGCGAATACGCCACAAGTGCGACGCCAAGCTCCTTGCATGTTTTTAGAATGCCCAAGTCGGGTTGCCTGGACCACAGTGAATATTCGCTTTGAACCGCATCGACAGGCCCGACGGCACATGCACGGCGCAAAGATGCAGGGGCGATTTCCGAAAACCCGATACCGCCGATCTTGCCTTCACCCTTGAGCGCGAGAAGCGTCTCCATCACCTCTTCGATCTCGATGCTCCGGTCACGCCGATGGATGTAGAACAGGTCGACGTGATCGATCCCGAGACGCTTCAGAGACCCTTCCAATTCTGCACGCAAGTGTTCCGCCTGATTGTTGAAGCCGCGATTTCCATGTTCGCGATCTCTCCAAATTCCGGCTTTCGTGGCGATGGTGAATTTGGTGTTATCACCTGTCAGGAAGGTTCCGATCATCTTTTCGGAAACACCTAAACCGTAGACATTCGCGGTATCTAGAAAATCGACGCCCAGATCGAGTGCCTTCGACAAAGTTCTATGCGCTTCGACCTCGGTGGTTGCGCCGTAAAAGCCGCCAAAACTCATGCAGCCGAGCCCGACCTCAGAGACCCGCTTTCCGGTCTGAAATAGCTGTCTTTGCTTCACCCGTTCCCGCCTTCCGCGTCGCCGATGTTCGTTGCCAGGGATCACAGCATGCGAAAGGCGTCAGGGAAAGACCATTCAGCGCATTTCTGGGTCCGCGTTCAGGCGGCAGCCGCTTTGGTGTCAGCCACCAATCCGCGTTCGGTCAAGACAGCGAGGCACTCGGGATCGTCCATCGCCAGTTTCAGCGTCGCCTCCAGCATCCCGGCCTTCGATCCACAGTCGAACCGTGTGCCAGAAAACTGAAAGCCTCCCAAACCGATCTCCGATGCACCGCGGGCAATGGCATCGGTCAGTTGGATTTCCCCGCCTGCACCGGGTTTCTGGGTCGCCAATGCATCAAAAATGGAGCCATCCAAAACATATCTGCCGACGACAGCTTGCAGCGACGGCGCATCCTTGGCCGCAGGCTTTTCGACCATGCCATCTGCTTTCACGATTGATCCGTCTTTACCCGTGACCGACAACACCCCGTATTTGTGAACGCGGTCTTCGGGGACCTCCATCGTTGCGACAAGGTGGCCAATATCGCCGTCGCCGTAGGCGCGTACCATTTCAGAAAGACATCCGACAGGGCCGAGGATCAGATCGTCTGGCAGAATGACCGCCACGGGGCCGGGAAGTACCTCATCGCGCGCACAGAACACGGCGTGCCCAAGGCCCTTCGGCTCGGTCTGCATGACGAAGCGAACATCATCCTCGATCGGGCAAAGTGCAGCGTCAGAGAGGGCTTCGGCGATGTCTTCCTTGCCGCGTGACCGCAACTCCCGCGTCAAGCGTGCATCTTCCATGACGTAGCGCTCGATCGCAGATTTGGACGGGTGGCTGACGAAGACCATACGTTCAATCCCGGCGTCCCTCGCCTCGTCAACGGCGTATTGGATCAAAGGCGTGTCGAGGACCGGCAAAAGCTCTTTTGGCGTTGCTTTGGTCGCGGGCAAAAAGCGCGTTCCAAGGCCGGCGACGGGAAAGATCGCTGTGCGCACATGACGGGTCATAGGTTTGGTCCTCATTTGAGTGGGTGACACTTTTCAACGCTGCATCAGAGAAAAAGTTTCGCAGTTGCAGCATTTTTTCTGCACCTGCATGGAACCGGTCGACAACTTGTGCGTTCTCGCTCCATGATTTCATTTCTCACGGTGCGGGCATGAGGATGGACGGTGTCACGGGGCACCCTCTTCCACGTGCCGCGCAACCTTTTGATAACGTGACTGTTATCGGGGCCGGCGCTTACGGAACGGCCCTTGCTCATGTGGCGGCGCAGGGCGGCATGAAAGTCATGCTGTGGTCGCGCCGCAGTTCTGTGGCGGACGATGTCAATCACAACGCGATGAACGCGCATTACTTGCCTGACATACCTTTGGCCGAAACACTTCATGCCACCACCGATATACAGCACGCCTTGCGCCGCGCTGATGCAGTGCTTTTGGTCGTGCCCTCAAAGTCTGTTCGAGAGGTGGCGCGAGCCATGCGAGACTTTGTACCAAAGGGAATTCCGATCACGGTTTGCGCGAAAGGCATCGAAGCCGAGACCGGTTTTCTCATGTCGCAAATCGTCGAAAGCGAGCTTCCCGGGCACCCCATTGGCGCGCTCTCGGGACCGACCTTCGCAAGAGAGCTTGCCGCCGGGCATCCGTCAGCAGCCACATTGGCCTTCACATTTGATCAAGCCGATCGTCTGAACCCCGAGAAAAGCGCGGCAGCGCGTATGGCCGTCTCAATGGCCACCCCAGCATTCCGCACCTATCTTTCCGATGACTTGGTGGGTGTGGAAATCGGCGGGGCGGTCAAGAACGTCATCGCAATCGCCTGTGGCATGATGGGCGGCGCAGGCTTTGCCGAAAATACGCGCGCTGCTTTGATCACCCGGGGTCTGGACGAGATGAAAGCTCTCGCAGAAGCGTTGGGTGGTCGCAGGGAAACCGTCACCGGGCTGTCGGGGATCGGTGATCTGACCCTGACATGCTCAAGCACGACTTCGCGCAATATGTCTCTGGGTGTGCAACTCGGAAGCGGATTGTCCCGCGACGCTTGTTTCGACGGCAAACCGACTGTGGTAGAAGGCGAAGCCAATGCCAAATCAGTCACCGATCTAGCCCGAAAACTCTCGGTGCCGATGCCGATTTGCGAAACCGTGCGCAGCATCCTGCACGACGGTGCTCCCATCGCTGAAACCTTCGCGCGCTTCTGGTCAGAACCCATCGAGGCCGAGCCCCGCGCCATGTCTCTGACATTTGAGCACCCGACCTCGCCAGCCGCACCCATTGCCTGCAAGGAGATTGCCTCATGACCATTCAGGTTCCAATCAATCCAGACATTCGCGACAAGTCATTTGTGCTGGCCACCGATCTTGATGGCACGTTTCTAGGCGGAAGCGCTGGAGCGCGCGAAATCCTTTACGACTGGATCGAAGACAATCGTGACACGGTCGGGCTGGTTTTCGTGACAGGCCGACACCCGGAGTTCATTCACGAGCATTGCGACACGTTCGGGATCCCGATGCCGGAATACGTGATCGCAGATGTCGGAACGACGATCGCGCAGGTCCATTCACCGGGAATGGTTCTTCCTGTTCCCGAACTCGAGGCGCCCATTGCACAGGCTTGGGACGGAAAAGCCGACAAGGTTCGTCCGCTTATGGATCGGATCGACGGGCTGACCCTTCAGGACACGCCGTTTCGCCACCGCTTGAGCTATAACATTTCACCTGAGGGTTTCGACACGTCCGCTTTGGACTCGGTTATAGCGTTGGACGTGGACGTTCTTGTTTCGGACAATCGATTCGTCGATGTTCTTCCCCGGGGCATTTCCAAAGGGCCGACACTGCATCGCCTTCTGAAAGCCCTTGGCATCAAACCAGAGCGCGTTTTGACGGCGGGCGACACGCTGAACGATATTTCGATGCTCACGGCCGATCTGTTCGCCGTTGCCGTCGGAGGGTCCGAGCAAGCGCTCTATGACAATCTTCCCGAGTCCCCGAAAATTCACCGTGCGCGCGGCGAAGGTGCCGCGGGCATTCTCGAAGCCATCGAGAAATTCAACCTTCATCCCACTCCAAGGAGTTCATGATGCCATCTGATCTTGTGATCGTTTACCACCGTCAACCGTACGAAGAGGTAGAAGAGAATGGCAAAACGGTTCTGCGCGAAAACAAAAGCCCGAACGGGATCGTGCCGACGCTGAAGAGCTTTTTCGGTAAGGTCGATCACGGCGCATGGGTCGCGTGGAAGCTGGCCGAGGATGGCAACGACCCAGGCTGGGAGCGACAGATCGAAGTCGAAGACAGCTTTGGCAGCTATTCCGTGTCGCGCCTCCCGCTGACACAGAAGCAGGTGCACGAATTCTATCACGTCACCTCGAAAGAGGCCTTTTGGCCTATCCTTCACAGCTTCAAGGACCGCTACAATTACGACCCCGTCGATTGGCCAAATTTCCGCGAGGTGAATTGGCGCTTTGCCGAAGCCGCAGCCGCCGAGGCGGCGCAGGGCGCTCTGGTTTGGGTGCATGATTACAATCTGTGGCTCGTTCCCGGGTATCTTCGCCAGATGCGACCGGATGTGAAAATCGCGTTTTTCCATCACACACCCTTTCCGGCGCCGGATATGTTCAACGTTCTGCCGTGGCGGCGTGAGATCATTGAAAGCCTGATGGAATGCGACAGTGTCGGATTTCACATCCCACGCTACGCCACGAATTTCGCGGCCGTCGTGCAAAGTCTGATGGACGTCGAAATCAAGGAACGTGCGAAGGTGCCCGATGACCTGATCGCCGAGGGCACCGCTATGACGGAGCGGCGTGTGCCAACGATCCTGAGCGGACCGGACCGTGACGTTCACCTGAGCGTTGCGCCTGTGGGCGTCGAAGTTGATTACATCCAAAGCCGCGCTCGCGAGGACGCGACGGAAAAGCGCGCAAAAGAGCTGTTGTCGGATCTTGGTGATCGCAAGCTGATCCTTTCTGTCGGACGCACCGACTACACCAAGGGCGGTATCGAACAGTTACAATCCTTCGAACGCATCCTTGAAGATCGACCCGAGCTGCGCGGCAAGATCCAATTGATGCATGTGTCGGTCAGCGCGAACCGGGGTATGGCGGCTTACGGGAAGATCCAGTCGGCGATCGAAGAAGCGGCAGGCCGCATCAACGGCCGCTTCGGCTCACTCGATTGGCAGCCGATTACGCTCGTCTCACGGGCGATTCCGTTCAAGGACCTGGTGGCGTATTACCGCGCGGCCTCGGTCGCGTGGATCACTCCCCTGGCGGACGGAATGAACCTCGTCGCCAAGGAGTTCATCGCATCCCGCGTCGATGGCGATGGCGCGCTCGTGCTGTCGGAATTCGCCGGCGCTGCAGTGGAGCTGAGCGCGGCCGTGGCGACGAATCCGTTCTCCAACCGGTCCATGGATGTTGCGATTGGCCAGGCCCTGGATATGTCCGAGACCGAGCGGCGCGATCGAATGGCGTCAATGCAGCAAGCGGTGCGGCACTACGATCTCTCGAGCTGGGGAAAATCGGTGGAAGCTCTTTTGCCACCAGCGCGAAAAGACGCGGCATAGTCGTAAGAAGGGAGCCAGCTTGGCTCCCTTTTTTCAGAGAATGGAAAAGCCAGACCGCTAGGCACAATCACGCCGCAAGACTTTCGATTTATCAAATTTTGGAAAATTGGTGCCCAGGAGAGGACTCGAACCTCCACGGCCTTGCGGCCACTGGCACCTGAAGCCAGCGCGTCTACCATTCCGCCACCTGGGCAGGTGTCGTGGAGCGGCGTTTAATCCGGTCCAGAATGGGTGTCAACGCACTTTTTGAAAGGCTACGGCGGTCGCTTTGCGGCAATCCAACACCTTGCCCGTGGCACAGGACAACGGTACAGGTCACCTAGGCTATGAGCGGGAGCATTCACATGTCCAAACTCGTCACGATCTACGGTGGTTCGGGGTTTGTCGGTCGCTACATCGCGCGACGGATGGCGAAAGACGGATGGCGCGTCCGTGTCGCGGTAAGACGTCCGAACGAAGCGATCTTCGTGAAGCCTTACGGCGTTGTCGGACAGGTGGAGCCCATTCTGTGCAATATCCGCGATGACAACAGCGTGCGTGCCGCGATGCAGGGCGCCGATGCCGTGGTCAACTGCGTTGGAATTCTGGCGGAGTCGGGCAAGAACACCTTTGACGCAGTCCAGTCCGAAGGTGCCGGTCGTGTGGCTCGGATTGCTGCGGAAGCGGGGATCTCTACCCTCGTCCATGTTTCGGCAATCGGCGCGGATGCGGATGGCGAAAGCGACTACCAGCGCACCAAGGCCGAAGGCGAAGCGGCCGTGCTCGAACATATGCCAAATGCCGTCATCCTTCGTCCGTCCATCGTGTTCGGGCCCGAAGATCAGTTTTTCAACCGCTTTGCGGGCATGACGCGCCTTGGTCCGATTCTTCCCGTGGTCGGTGCCGATACGAAGTTTCAGCCCGTCTATGTCGATGACGTGGCCAAAGCCGCCTGCGTCGCGGTCGCAGGCAAGGCGGAGCCCGGCGTTTACGAGTTGGGTGGGCCGGACATCAACACGTTCCGGGAACTGATGCAGCACATGCTGACCGTCATCCGCCGCCGCCGCTTGATTCTCAACATCCCGTTTTTCGCGGCTTCGATCATGGGCGGCCTGTTCGATTTCGCGAACACGATCAGCTTTGGCCTTATCCCGGCGATGATCACCCGCGATCAGGTCAAAAACCTTCGCCACGACAACGTTGTTGGCAATGGTGTAAAGACCTTTGCCGATCTCGGTATCAAACCGGTCGCAATCGAGGCTGTCCTTCCGGACTACCTGTGGCGGTTCCGCCCGTCAGGGCAGTACACCGGGATCAAGGAAAGCGCACGGAACCTGCGTACCTGACTCGAATTCACTGAAGCTCAGTGGGTTTGAGCAAGCGCCTTCAATTGACTGGCGTTCGCACATCCGGGCGGCGCTGACTTTGCAAGCGCGCGCTGTTCGCCCAGCCAACACTGGCAGGACTGCACCAAAGGGCATTCCCGGCATTCAGTTACCATCGCCGCGTAGTCCTGTGCCGTCAATCGGCCCAAGGCCATTGCTTCGGACAGGCTGATGCCCATGACCTTCGCCACGCTGCGTGTCAGCCAGAAATGAAGCTCCGCATCTCCTAACACTTGGGCTTTCATGTGTGTTGTCCTTCTGCAAGGCGTCGAAGGAGGTTTGCGTTTACGCAGTCAGCGGGCGGTTGAGATCCGTCGCTTCGGCTTTGGGTATCAAGCCACCGCGTGCAGCCATCGACCCACTGACAGGACCGGCATCTCTGGACCATGTCGGCCCAAGACTCGGTATCCAAATTTCCGGCATCCACCGCTTTGACCACGTCGATGTCACAGGTCTTGGCCATACGTTTCAGCAGCCAATAGTGGACGCCGGTATCGCCAAGCGGTTTCCACGGTAACTTGGTCGGCGGATGAGTCATGACGATCTCAGGGACGTAAACAAATCACCGTTGCGGCAATATTCGGGTAGATTCAGCGTCGGACCGGCACTGTCCAGAAGGCATTTGCACGCCTCGGTTTGTGTGCATCCGACGCAACGGTCGACGGCTTCATCGAATTGATGTTCCGAGACGTCTGCCCGCAACATCATTTCTTGCAGGTCCAGGCCCTGCCGGTCGGCCATTGAAAGAACCAGTCTCGTATGCGTTTCGCGATTGGAGTCGTAGGACATGAGAATGCTCCGCATTGATCTGCCCTAAGGGTAAGGCGCGATGCGAGAGCGATCTTTGATGCAGGTCAATCAGTCCGATCAGAGCCCGGCGGCCGTCCGGCGTACGATCTCCATTCGGGCGGCATTCGGCGGATGCGTGCCAAGGAAACGATTGCCGGGATCGGGGATCTTGTTGAAGAATTGCGCACCGACCACGGGGTTGAACCCTGCGCGCGCGGTGATGATCGTGCCCAATCGGTCAGCTTCGAGTTCAAAATCCTTGGAATAGGTGCGCGCGCCGAGGGACGCTCCGATCTGCTCGGCCGATTGAACTGCGGCCTCATCGGCGCCGCCAAGGGCTGCAAGCCCCGACAGGATCACCGCCCCCACCGCCGCGTTCTGCTGGGTGCGGACAAGGTGCCCCAAGACATGGTGTGCCGCTTCATGCCCCATGACGAAGGCCAATTCGTCGGCATTTTCAACCGACGCGATCAAAGCCAGGTTGAACGCGAGAATCGGGCGGCCGTTGCGATCGACCGTCTGAAAGGCATTTGGCGGCTGTCCCGGACGATCATCGACGACGATCTGGAAATCGCAATTCGCTCCGGGTGCGCGGCGTCGACATTCCTGCTCCGCCACAGGTTCGACCGTTTCGACGACGGTCACGAACTGACGCGCGGCGATCCCGGCGCGGGTGCGTGCGTCCTGCTCGGACATCTGCGGCTGGCTTGTTTGCGTCCGGGGCGGCGGCGACGAGGTCGGCACCGTTGGCGTCACATCACATGCAGCCAGAAGCACAAAAGAAAAAACGACGAGCCAGCGCATCACGGAGTTCCTCACATTCAGAACCCTAGAAATAAAGCGGTTGGGCCATGTCTGCCAGTCCTGATCTCGCTTAGGTGATTTTCCGCAGATGCGCCTTGGCTTTTCCAGAAGTACCGCGTTACGCTTTTTCCATGTTTAGTATCGAACACGAATTCGACTCGACCGTCGTCACCTTGGTGGACGAAGGCGAGGGACCCTTGCAGGAAGACGTTATCGTCAACGGCTTTGAGGAATGCATCACGGTGGAGCAATACGATCCACGAACCGATCGGGTGAACCGTGTCACGTTGTCGATGTCCCAAATGCGCGACTTGGCCGCCGCGATCTCTTTGCCCGAAGGCGTGTACTCTCGAGAGGAAAAACCCGGCTAATCAACGCGAACGACCTTGTGTCGACTCGTATGGCCTGAACCAGAGTTAATCGCGACTTGGGGACGCCCAGCGCCTTCGACAAAAGCTTGATGACCGCAGCGTTCGCCTTTCCATCCAATGGCGTGGCCGTGACGCTGACCTTGATCGCCTCCGCTTCCATCTCCACCTTATTTGCAGGTGCGTTTGGGGTCACACGCACGAGAAGTGTGGCACCTGGTATCGCGAGCTGAGCCAGACTGTTCTTCATCTTGGTTTCGCCGTATCACGCAAGCAATTGGACACACAGCCTGACCTGCGAGTGTGTCATCAACGGACCACGAAGGAGGCATCATGCCAAACGCAAATACGGCTGTCCTCGAATTTCTGCAAACGCGGCGGTCGCGCCCGGCCAAGCTGTTGCAGGCCCCTGCCCCGGATCGCGAGGCGCTTCTCCCGATCCTGACCGCCGCCGCGCGCACGCCCGATCACGGCAAGCTCGAACCTTGGCGCTTTATCGTGCTCGAGAAAGCGGCACTCGACCGTCTTGCAGACGTGGCCGAGCACTGTGCGCGTGGCGTCAATAAATCCGATGAGGATGTCGCGAAGGCGCGCAAGCAATTCGATGACAGCCCGCTTTGCGTCGCCGTGATCGAGGTTCAGAAACCGTCGGATAAAATTCCGGCGATCGAGCAGACCTATTCCGCCGGAGCGGTCTGCCTGGCCTTGCTGAACGCCGCGTTGGCATCCGGTTGGGGAGCGAACTGGCTCAGCGGTTGGTGCGCCCATGATTTCGAGTTCTGCAAATCCGCCCTTGGCCTTTCGGAAAACGAGCGTGTCGCGGGATTCATCCATATCGGCACCGCAAGCACCGTCCCGCCGGAACGCCCGCGTCCTGATATCAATGCGATTACAACCTGGCTCGACACATGATCCTGAAAAGCTTTCTTCTGACATTGGGTCAGCTGGGCGACCCGCGCTTTCGCAAGGTTTTGTTCCTGGGCATCGGTCTTGGCCTTGCTTTGCTGGTCGCTTTCTTCGCAGCGCTCATGTGGGTGCTCGGGGCTCTTCTTGGCCCTGAAGCTACCCTGCCGTTCATCGGCGAAGTGACTTGGCTGGATGATCTCGTCAGCTGGACCGCGCTACTTTCGATGATTGTCTTGTCGGTCTTTCTCATGGTCCCGGTCGCATCCGCGATCACGTCGCTCTTTCTGGACGATGTGGCCGACGCGGTGGAGGACCGTCATTATCCCGAACTGAGCAAAGCACCCCGCGCCTCGTTCGGCGACGGGTTGCGCGACACGGTGAATTTCCTTGGCGTGTTGATCGCGGCCAACCTGTTCGCGATCATCCTTTATCTGCTGTTCCCACCCTTCGCGCTGTTCATCTTCTGGGGGCTGAACGGGTTTCTGCTGGGTCGAGAATACTTCACGCTGGCCGCCATGCGACGCGAAGGGCGCGCTGGGGCCAAAGCGCTCCGCAAGCGGCACATCGGAAAAATCTGGCTGGCAGGCACTCTGATGGCGATGCCCTTGTCGCTACCTCTCGTGAACCTCGTGATCCCGATCCTGGGTGCGGCGACCTTTACCCACTTGTATCACCAAATTCAGGGGCGGGCCCCATCCGGTTGAAGAAATCGAGGTCACGAACCGTGATCCAGCCAGACAGGATAATGCCCGCGATAATCACCCAGAGCACCGCACTGATCCCCGTCGTGATCCAGGCTTTTTTCTTGAGATTGTGCACCTCGGGGGACCCCGCATGGGTGCCTGGCACAACCTGACCCACGTCCCCTTGCGTCTGAAGACGGATGGGAATGACGATCAGGAACACCATGAACCAGATCACGGCGAAAAGGACGATGGCGGATGTAATGGACATAAAAAGCTCCTTCATCCCCTAAGATGGGACGGCGTCAGACTTGTTCCAGTTCCACCAGACAGCCGTTGAAATCCTTGGGGTGCAAAAACAGGACCGGCTTGCCATGCGCCCCGATCTTCGGCGTTCCGTCCCCCAGAACCCGCGCTCCGGTTTCCTTGAGATGATCCCGCGCCGCCAGGATGTCGTCGACTTCGTAGCACACATGGTGAATGCCGCCCGACGGGTTCTTTTCGAGAAACCCGTTGATGGGGCTGTTTTCGCCAAGCGGGTACAGCAGTTCGATCTTGGTGTTGGGAAGTTCGATGAAGACAACCGTCACACCGTGATCCGGCTCGTCCTGAGGCTCACCCACATTCGCCCCAAGCGCGGTGCGATACTGGTCGGCCGCCGCCGCGAGGTCAGGAACCGCAATGGCTACGTGATTCAAACGTCCGATCATCTGGGTGTCTCCGTCGCTGATGTGTCGTGCTTATGGTCCGGCGTATAAAAGCAGACAAGAGGGAGGGCCGCATTAACGACCTGTTAGTCAAGACCGCGCCAAAGTGAAGCGACTCATGGAGGGCGATATGATTGACGATCAGGCTTTGGACCAGATGCGCAGACCAACGGTGACGCGGCCTTTGCTGGGCCTCACGATACTCGCGGTCGAGGATAGTTTGTATGCGTGCGATGCGCTCAGGCTAATGTGTTTGCACAGCGGGGCCCGTTTGCGGCGTGCCGATTGCTTGAAATCCGCGCGCAGGCATTTGCAGGTTTACCGGCCCTCTGCGGTGATCGTCGATATGGGTCTGCCGGACGGTAGCGGTGCCGACCTGATTGCGGAATTGTCGAACACTGTTCCCAGAGTGTCGGTCATTCTTGGAACCAGTGGCGACAGCTTTGCCGAAGACGTCGCCTTCGCCGCCGGGGCCGATGGGTTCCTGGCCAAACCCATCACCAATCTCGGAGTGTTCCAGACGGCCATTCTCCAGCATTTGCCGAAAGATCTGCAACCGTGTGGACTGCGCATGGTCCGGTCCGAGCCGATCCATCCCGATCCGGTCGCTTTTCGCGAAGACATGGCGCACGCGGCCGAAATTCTGAGCGGCCCGATCGACTCATCGACCGTCGAATATCTCACTCTCTTCCTGCGGGGCGTGGCGCGGACTGCCGAGGACGAGAAACTGGAAACCGCAGCGTCAGACCTTGCCGATGCGCGGTCCGGTGGCGGCACACTCGAAGGACAGATATCGCGCCTGTCCGGGTTGGTGCAGGCCCGATTGCAGGACGCAGTGGCAATCTGAAAAAGGTTGGGGCCGATTTTTGGTTAGGCAAGAAAAAACGGCGCCCCGTCAGGCGCCGTTTCCAACATTATCTTTTAAGTAGGGTCAGTCGTCCTGTGGGATCACCCGAAGGTGCAGTTCCATCAACTGGTCGCTGGTCGGATCCGACGGCGCGTTCATCATGAGATCCTCCGCCCGCTGATTCATCGGGAACATGATGATCTCACGAATGTTCGCCGTATCGGCCAGCAACATCACCATCCGATCGATCCCAGCCGCGCAGCCGCCGTGGGGCGGTGCACCAAAGCGGAACGCATTGACCATACCGCCGAACCGCTTGCGCACTTCGTCCTCGCCGTAGCCCGCGAGTTCGAAGGCCTTGAACATGATCTCTGGTTTGTGGTTCCGGATAGCGCCCGACACCAGTTCGTAGCCATTGCATGCCAGGTCGTACTGATAACCCAAGACGTTCAGCGGGTCCCCTTGCAACGCGTCCATGCCCCCTTGCGGCATTGAGAACGGATTGTGACTGAAGTCGACCGCACCGGTTTCTTCGTCGGCCTCGTACATCGGGAAATCGACGATCCACGCGAACGCAAAGCGGTTTTCATCCGTGAGACCCAGCTCATTGCCGATAACGACCCGCGCCTTCCCGGCCACGGTTTCGAAACTGGACGGCTTCCCACCAAGGAAAAACGCCGCATCGCCGACGCCAAGGTCCAGTTGCTGACGGATCGCCTCGGTGCGCTCTGGCCCGATATTCTTGGCCAGTGGGCCCGCCGCCTCCATGCCGTTTTCGCCCTCGCGCCAGAAGATATAGCCCATCCCGGGCAGACCCTCTTTCTGGGCGAAGGCGTTCATGCGGTCGCAGAATTTGCGGCTACCGCCGGTCGGCGCGGGGATCGCGCGGATCTCGGTGCCCTCTTGCTCCAGGAGTTTCGCGAAGATGGCGAAACCCGACCCCCGGAAATGCTCGGACACGATCTGCATCTTGATCGGGTTGCGAAGGTCCGGCTTGTCGGTCCCGTACCAAAGCGCGGAGTCGCGGTAGGAGATCTGCGGCCACTCCGCATCGACCTTACGCCCGCCACCGAACTCTTCGAACACGCCCTGCATCACCGGCTGGATCGTGTCGAACACGTCCTGTTGGCTGACGAAGGACATTTCCATGTCGAGCTGGTAGAAGTCCGTCGGTGACCGGTCAGCGCGCGGGTCTTCGTCGCGGAAGCAGGGCGCAATCTGGAAATACTTGTCAAAGCCGCTGACCATGATCAGCTGTTTGAATTGCTGCGGCGCTTGCGGCAGCGCGTAGAATTTGCCCGGATGCAAACGCGAGGGCACGAGGAAGTCGCGCGCGCCTTCGGGGCTCGACGCGGTGATGATCGGGGTTTGGTACTCACGGAACCCGCTGTCCCACATGCGCTTGCGGATCGACGCGACAACGTCGGACCGAAGGGTCATGTTGCGCTGCATCGCCTCGCGCCGCAGGTCGAGATAGCGATAGCGCAGGCGGGTTTCTTCCGGGTACTCCTGATCGCCGAACACGATCAGCGGCAGCTCTTCGGCCGCACCCAGCACTTCCATGTCTCGAACAAAGACCTCGATCTCACCTGTTGGCAGTTTCGGATTTATGAGGCTCGCATCACGGGCTTTCACTTCGCCATCAATACGGATGCACCATTCCGACCGTACCTTTTCGACGGCATCGAAAACCGGGCTGTCGGGATCGCACAGAACCTGCGTGATTCCGTAGTGATCGCGAAGGTCGATGAACAGAACGCCGCCATGATCCCGGATGCGATGCACCCAGCCGGACAGGCGAACGGTCTCACCGACGTTCTGTGACGTCAGATCGGCGCAGGTGTGGGTGCGGTAAGCGTGCATTTGGACAGTCCTCGGGCGGAGAAATTTGGCCCGATACACCCTTTCAGCCTTGGGAAGTCAAGCCATGCCCCGATGGCGGACGACCCGCATGCACACAAAAATCCAACCACGCCGCTTGCAGTCGCCCGCGCCATCCCTATAACGCAGCCAGTTTGCATGATGAGGGTCGATCAATGCCAAAGCGCGATGACATCAAATCGATTATGATCATCGGAGCCGGGCCCATCGTCATCGGTCAGGCTTGCGAATTCGACTACTCGGGCGCGCAGGCCTGCAAGGCGCTTCGAGAGGAAGGCTACCGGGTCATCCTCGTGAATTCGAACCCGGCCACCATCATGACCGACCCCGAACTTGCCGACGCCACCTACATCGAACCCATCACGCCCGAGATCGTCGCCAAGATCATCGAAAAAGAACGCCCGGATGCGCTTCTTCCGACGATGGGCGGACAGACGGGTCTGAACACGTCGCTCGCTCTGGAAGAGATGGGTGTGCTTGAGAAATACGGCGTCGAAATGATCGGCGCCAAGCGCGAAGCCATTGAAATGGCGGAAGATCGCAAGCTGTTCCGAGAAGCGATGGACCGCATCGGACTGGAAAACCCGAAAGCAACCATCGTGACCGCGCCAAAGAAGGCCAACGGCTCTGCCGACCTCGAGGCTGGCGTCGCGCTTGCCCTTGCTGAACTGGAACATATCGGTCTGCCCGCGATCATTCGTCCGGCCTACACCTTGGGTGGGACCGGCGGCGGTGTTGCCTATAACCGCGAGGATTTCGTGCATTTCTGCCGGTCCGGCATGGATGCCTCTCCCGTTAACCAAATCCTTGTCGATGAGTCCCTGCTTGGCTGGAAAGAGTTCGAGATGGAAGTCGTGCGCGACCGAGCCGACAACGCCATCATCGTTTGTGCCATCGAGAACGTCGATCCGATGGGCGTCCACACCGGCGATTCCATCACCGTGGCCCCCGCGCTGACCCTGACCGACAAGGAATACCAGATCATGCGCAATGGCTCGATCGCCGTTCTGCGCGAGATCGGCGTGGAAACCGGTGGCTCGAATGTTCAATGGGCTGTCAACCCGGAAGACGGCCGCATGGTGGTCATCGAAATGAACCCGCGCGTCAGCCGGTCATCGGCATTGGCCTCCAAGGCGACCGGGTTTCCCATCGCCAAGATCGCGGCAAAGCTCGCGGTGGGCTACACGCTCGACGAGCTCGACAACGACATCACCAAGGTCACGCCGGCCTCGTTCGAGCCGACCATCGATTACGTCGTCACTAAGATACCGAAATTCGCCTTTGAGAAATTTCCCGGCTCCGAACCGCACCTGACCACCGCGATGAAATCCGTGGGTGAGGCGATGGCCATCGGCCGGACGATCCACGAGTCTCTGCAAAAAGCGCTGGCCTCGATGGAATCGGGCCTCACCGGGTTTGACGAAATCCACATTGAAGGCGCGCCCGAGAAATCGGCCGTCATCAAGGCGATCTCCCAGCAGACGCCAGACCGGATGCGGACCATCGCGCAGGCCATGCGGCACGGTTTGAGCGACGATGACATCCACGCAACGACCATGTTCGACCCGTGGTTCCTTGCCCGCATCCGCGAGATTGTCGATGCCGAGGCTGACGTCCGTGCCAACGGTTTGCCGGACACGGAATCGGAAATGCGCGCGCTCAAGATGATGGGATTTACCGACGCGCGCCTCGCGATCCTCGTCGGAGTGACCGAAAAGGATGTGCGCGCGCAGCGGCTGAAGCTCAACGTGAAGGCCAGCTTCAAGCGGATCGACACCTGTGCGGCCGAATTCGAAGCGCAGACCCCCTATATGTATTCGACCTACGAGCACCCGATGATGGGCGAGGTCGAATGCGAAGCCCGCCCATCTGATCGGAAAAAGGTCGTCATCCTGGGCGGCGGTCCGAACCGCATCGGCCAGGGCATCGAGTTCGATTATTGCTGCTGCCACGCCTGCTTCGCCCTCACCGACGCGGGTTTTGAGACCATCATGGTCAACTGCAATCCAGAGACTGTTTCTACCGACTACGACACGTCGGACCGGCTGTATTTCGAACCTCTGACCTTCGAACACGTCATGGAAATTCTGCGCGTCGAACAGGACAAGGGCACGCTGCACGGCGTTATTGTTCAGTTCGGTGGGCAAACACCCTTGAAGCTCGCCAATGCGCTCGAAGCCGAGGGCATTCCGATTTTGGGCACCACACCCGACGCCATCGACCTGGCCGAAGACCGCGAACGCTTCCAGGATCTTGTCAATCGGCTCGGGCTGAAACAGCCGCATAACGGCATCGCCTCAACCGATGCTCAGGCGCTTGCCATCGCCGACGACATCGGCTTTCCGCTGGTCATTCGACCATCCTATGTGTTGGGCGGTCGTGCGATGGAGATCGTCCGCGATATGGCGCATCTCGAACGGTACATCAAAGAAGCGGTGGTCGTGTCCGGCGACAGTCCGGTCTTGCTCGACAGTTATCTTTCGGGCGCCGTGGAACTGGACGTCGATGCCCTGTGCGACGGGACGCGCGTTCATGTGGCCGGCATCATGCAGCACATCGAAGAAGCCGGCGTACATTCCGGCGACAGCGCGTGCTCTCTGCCGCCCTATTCGCTGTCCGACGATCTGCTGGCCGAAATCAAACGCCAGACCGAAGCCTTGGCTCTCGCGCTCAACGTGGTCGGCCTGATGAACGTCCAGTTCGCGATCAAGGACGGCGAAGTCTATCTGATCGAGGTCAACCCACGCGCGTCGCGAACAGTGCCTTTCGTCGCCAAAGCAACCGATTCGGCCATCGCGTCGATCGCGGCGCGGGTCATGGCAGGCGAACCGCTCACGAATTTCCCGCAGCGCGAACCGTATCCTGAAAACGCGGATTACGACACGGTGCTCCCTTTGGCGGACCCGATGACGCTTGCTGATCCCATGATGCCTTGGTTTTCGGTCAAGGAGGCTGTTCTGCCTTTCGCGCGCTTCCCCGGGGTCGACACGATCCTCGGCCCGGAAATGAGATCGACGGGTGAGGTAATGGGGTGGGACCGGTCCTTCCCGAGAGCATTCCTTAAGGCCCAGATGGGTGCCGGAACGCACCTGCCGAAAACAGGTACGGTCTTTTTCTCGATCAAGAACGAAGATAAAACAGAACAGTTGGTCGAAACCGCAAAAATTCTCACGGATCTGGGTTTCACAATTGTAGCAACAGCCGGAACCGCGCAATTCCTGTCAGAGCACGGGATAGCCTGCGAGACGACGAAAAAGGTTTACGAAGGTCGCCCAAATATCGTCGATTTGATGAAAGACGGAGGCATCGACCTGGTCATGAACACAACCGAAGGCGCTGCTGCGGTGGAAGACAGCCGTGAAATCCGTTCCGTCGCGCTTTACGATAAGATCCCCTATTTCACGACAGCCGCCGGCGCCCACGCGGCGGCCCTTGCGATGAAGGCTCGCGAGGAGGGTGATTTGGTTGTGAAGCCCTTGCAGGCATAAACTCGACGAAGTTTGAGGTGTTGGCTGGCATTGCGTCTGCCGGATCTGGCAAGCTCATTTTGGCAAAGCCATTCATAGGTCTTGCACGAATGTCGTTTACTTCACACAGGAGCAGAGGATCCTCCCCTATCTGAGCTTTGACACCGAACTTTCGCTGACAACGGTCCCATCCGCCAAGAGAAGCTCTGCTTCGCCGTTTCCAAAACGAACCTCTTCGACAGTTGCAGCGGTCGACACCGGGATATCCAACACGGCATCGTCCGAAACTCTCCGCACCATTGCCGTGAATTGCCCCGGTTCCGCTATTTGCCCATCCACACCCTGACCACTCCAAGTGATCCGTGTTTGACCCGGCGCAACGCCAATCTCACCGGCAACCCCGCCCGATGCGTCGAGAATCATGATCTTCGCGGAGTCATTCGGCGCCGAACCATCTTCTAATTCCAAATCGATAGGCAATCCGGAAAATTCAAATGCTCCCTGATGCACCGCAACCCGTCCAACCAAGTCGGAATAGCCAGCAAGACGATTCGTCTTAAGGCCGGAAAGAATTGCCTCAAGTCTCTGGTTTGTCAAAGTCTGCTGTTCGACCATAGAAAACGCTGCCAGCTGGCTTGCGAACTGGTCGGCTTCCATTGGGCTCAGTGGGTCCTGGTTCTGAATTTGGGTCGTCATCATTCTGAGAAACGTCTCGAAATCGCCAGACACATCGGTCGCCAAGGCAGCGCGCTGGTTAGTGCTATTGGCATTCAGTTGAGAAACATCCATCGATAACTCCTATATTCGACAGTCCAGACCGGAAATCAAAAAATTTTCGATTTTTCCATTTTCTTCGAGATCGACAAAGATCATTGTCTGATCATCTTGATTTCTCCCGCGCTCGTGAAATTCCGATGACTCTTGGCCATCGCTCAGATCGAATTTGAGGGAAAACTCATCAACTCCATAACCTTTAAGAAAATGCCTCAAGTCCGACTGATGCCGAGAAAGAGCGTCAAATACATCTTTGTTGGTTGCGTTGAAGCTAATATCAAGATCAGTGTTAGTCGACCGCACGTTGAAATCGAACGATTTGTCGTTTGAGAGGTTTTCGCTCCCGTAAACTAGGGCGTGCGTCGGTATTTTTGACGGAAAATTATAGCTAGCTTGACTATGACTTACCGAAGGATTGACATTTGCGTTTCCGGGCATCGGCATCATTTCTTTTAGCCCAAGTCTTTCTGGTTCCATTTTCAAATCCACACCGGCAATAATCGATGAAACGTCCTGCACTTTATTAAATTGGATGGCACGATTTTCACTGAGCGAATTTAGAACTGTTTCTCTCAAGGATCTGACCGAAGCTCTTAGTTCATTCGAACTATTTTCCATTACCCCGGTCGAGTTATTATCGGATTGCTTATTAATTCCTTCTATTTTCGTTGAGCGATGAAATTTTTTCGGTTTCAAGGAGTTGATCGGGACCCTGTTCTCTTTACCTTCCGAAACTAAGTTTATCGAAAGTTCGGCCTGATTATCTTTATGAACCTTAAGAGCATCAATCATTAAACGCTGATACGTTAAATTATTACTAAATTCAGGGTGAAAGAAATTTGAATTTCGCTCTTCCTTGCTTTTTCCATTCTCGACAGGATTTTCCTGTCGATTGACATTAAGACTAGCATCGGAACCGGTGTCGGTGAATGTAATCAGATCATGACGTGCTGAACCAAAGCTATCCGCCCCGCCAATTAGCCACTCCCCTTCTCCCGGTTTCATCCTAAACGAAGAATTCAGCGATGCATGAGTCATGGTTGGATGTTCAAGTTCCTGTCGTGAACCAGCCAAAGCTAATGTGACGCGTTCCACCGCCGGTTCGCTATGTGCAGCAATTAAAGTGAACTCCACGCCGGCATCTCGATTTTCCGAGAATGGAATCATGGGATCGGACTCTATTTTCGGTTCCGCTTCCAGCATATCCTCTGAACGCGGAGCGAGATTCTCGTGAACGCTAGTCCAAAAGCGCTTTGCATCCGCCCCTTCATGTAACGAGGGCTCAGGGCGACCTTGAGCAGGTGAAGAGACGCCGCGTCCCATAGAAAAAATCATGTGCTCGGTCATCTGGTTTTGCCTTTTAAAGCGCGTTCGATACCTGCAACGTATTTCCTAACAATTCGTAACGTATCAAAGAATGAATAATCAAATTTTACATAACCAAATCTTTCCCGAAATAGAGGGTTCATCGTTTCTTCATTCTTGCGAACCAAGTTGATCCGGCACGATACCCGTGGCGCGGGAACTATTCTCAGCAAGTGTCAGAATGACCTTCACCTTCCAATACCGAAAACACTTCGGATTGGATCGACCATGTGCAAAGCACGACTGAAAGGAACACAATGTCCAGTATTATGACGAACAACGGCGCAATGGTTGCGCTTCAAACGCTGAAATCCATCAATTCACGTCTGACCGACACGCAAAACACGATCTCGACCGGCAAGTCTGTCGGAACCGCTCGTGACAACGCGGCTGTCTGGGCGATCTCAAAGGTCATGGAATCTGACGTCAAAGGCTTCCAAGGCATTTCCGACAGCCTCAACTTGGGGGAATCAACCGTAGCGGTGGCGCGCAACGGGGCGGAAACGGTGACCGATCTGCTGACCGAGATGAAAGGCAAGATCGTCGCAGCGCAGGAACAAAACGTTGATCGCGCTAAGATCCAGACCGACATCGTTGCACTGCGTGACCAGATCAACGCGGTCGTCGGGGCTGCGCAGTTCAACGGTCTTAATTTGCTGTCCAATCGCGAAACAGACGCCGGAACCGGCACTGTCAACGTCCTTGCCTCGCTGGATCGATCGTCAACTGGTGTTGCAGCCAGCGACATTGCCATTGGCAAGAAAGACCTTGGAACAGCCGCGAGCTCCGTCACAGGCGGTACCGTTGCCAACCTTACCGCTGCCGCGACACTGAACGGCACACAATCGGCGTCGCTTGCCGTGACCACACCAACCGGTGCCGGTCAGGTCTTCAGCCTGGGTATCGCCGGGACCGACGCGGACGGCAGTACATTCACGGCTGCCGACTATACGACCGGAACAACAGCCGCGGATGCACAAAAGATCATGTATATCGCACGCGACGGTGACACGGCGGGTGACGTTGCCAAAGGGCTTGCCCAGGCGTTCGCAATCTATGCCGCTGAAGAAGGCCTAGACACTTCGGTGTTCAACGTCACCGCGTCCGGTGGCAATCTGAACATTGCATCAACAGTCACCGACGCAACCGATACGATTGCCGCCCGGATCGACACGTTGACCAGCCCGACGGAAGTTGTCATCGGCGGGGGTTTGGAAAAGCTGAACGATATCGACGTTACCAGCGACAGCGGTGCTGATGCAGCCCTGGTGGCGGTCGAATTTATGATCCAGAACGCGATCGACTCGGCCGCATCCTTTGGTTCCGCACAAGGCCGGATCGAAACTCAGGCCAACTTCATCTCCGGCCTGACGGACTCGCTCAAATCCGGTATCGGGACGCTTGTCGATGCGGACATGGAAGAAGCATCGGCACGACTGCAGGCGCTACAGGTGCAACAACAGCTGGGCGTTCAGGCCCTGTCGATTGCAAACCAGGCACCTCAGTCCCTGTTGTCACTCTTCCGCTAAGATCAAATTCGGGCCGCTACGGCGGCCCGATGCCTTTTTGAAGCAACACAGAATATAGGGTCCAGCTGTGAATGCACATAATCTTGCGTACCAAACATACGCGTCCGCATCTTCGACGAAATCGGCCAAAGACACCGAAATTGACATTATCCTGAGAGTCACTCGCGAGTTGAAAACCGCTGGGGACGATCGCAAGAAAAATTTTGCGAAGTTCGCTTCGGCCCTGCAAACCAACCGGAAACTCTGGGTGACATTGGCATCAGACGTTGCAAATGCGCAAAATCAGCTTCCGCAAGACTTGCGCGCCAGGCTCTTTTATCTGGCAGAATTCGTCCAAAGCTATTCAAGCGACGTGCTGAAAAACGATCTCGGCATTGCGCCGCTTCTCGACATCAACCTTGCTGTCTTGAGGGGGCTCGGAACCCGGGCAGGTGAGCCATGAGCGGGCTGGTTCTGAAACTCGGCCCGAAAGAGCGCGTGCTTATCAATGGAGCGGTGATCGAAAACGGGGACCGTCGTTCGCGGATCACCGTTGTCACCTCGAGAGCGAATATCCTTCGCTTGAGGGATGCGATCCATCCGGACGATGCCAACACCCCGGTTCGCCGTGCATGTTATCTTGCGCAGTTGCTGTTGAGCGGTGAGGTCGACACAGTTTCAATACAGACACGATTGGCCGGTCAGATTCAGTCACTCGCTCAAATCCTGCGAGACAAGGAAAGCGCCACGATCCTGGCGCGCGCGAAAGAGGCCATTGAGGACGGAAACGCTTATACGTGCCTCAAACTGCTCAGGCAGTTGTTGCCTCTCGAGGCCCACCTTCTTTCGGTCAGCCACCAATGAGTTTTCAACCCTTCGTTGTCGGCAGCGGTCTGTCGGCATGGACGTTACTTAAGTCCACGATTGGGACGCAGAAAGCGGCTTTCGGTTCGAACTACGTCACGCAATCCGACACGAAATATTTCAGCGATGTGTTCGATACTTTAGATACACCCGAAGACATCGTGTCCAACAGGCGGGCACTTCGTGTCGTTCTTGGTGCCTACGGGCTGTCGGACGACATCGAGAATCGGCACTTTATCAAAACGGTCATGGCCGAAGGGGTTACTGATCCATCGGCTTTGGCCAACAAGCTTTCGGACCGGCGATATCGCGCCCTTGCCGGTGATTTCGATTTTTCCAAGTCGCCCCCATCCCACAAGAGCATCGCCGATCTGGCTAGTCGCACTGTCGACAATTACCTTGCGCAATCCTTTGAGATCGAGATCGGCAAGACGGATCCGGACATGCGACTTGCCCTCGGCTTCAAACGGTCGCTTGCCGAACTTGCGCAATCGGCGACATCGAACAAAGCCGCCTGGTTCCAAATTCTTGCCACGCCTCCCATCAAGGAAGTGGTGCAGACCGCGCTTGGTTTGCCGACCGAGTTCTCGAAGCTCGACATCGATGATCAGCATCAACGGATTATGGAGAAGGCGTCGCAAGTGTTTGGCACCGACAATGTTTCGGAACTTTCTGCAGAAGATGTTGTGGAACAGATGACGCGCCGCTTTTTGATCATGCGGCAAGCCAAATCGGGCGGGCAGAGTACCTCGCTTCAAACGGCACTTGTCCTGTTGAGTTCGATCCCGAAACGCGAGTAGCGCGCCACATAAATCGCCTTACCGATCGACCAGGTACATCTGCCTCAATCCTTCAGCGCACCACAGCGACGCAAGCAAAATCGCAGCCGTTCAAAGCTGGCTCCGATACCTCCCGCCGCACGACTTACACAGAATTCGTTGAACTCCTTTCGGAAAAGGACGGCCTGATCGAGCTCGGGATCGGCGCCCTCGGAATACAGGCCTGACTGAACCAGTGCCGATGATCCGTTGTAGACAGCAACCAGGGATCGAGCCTTTGAGATCAATGTATTTTCGGTCGGGTTTGCAGCATCCGGAAGAGACCGAGATACCGATTGAAGGACGTCGACTGCCGGAAACTGCCCCTGATCGGCGAGCTTTCGATCCAGAACGAAATGCCCGTCCAGAACGCCGCGCAGCATGTCCGCGACGGGTTCATTCATATCCGATGCGGCGACAAGGACGCTGAAAATGGCCGTTATATCCCCGCATCCGTTGGGGCCGGGGCCCGCGCGTTCGGCCAACTTCGTGATTTGCATCGGCGTGGATGGAGGAAAGCCGCGAAGACTGGGGAATTCTCCGGCCGATACGGCGACCTCGCGCTGCGCCTCGGCGAACCGCGTGATGGAATCGACAAACAAGAGCACGTGCTTTCCCGCATCACGGAAATATTCCGCAATCCGCATCGCGGTCATCGGGCATCGCATCCGCGATGTGGGCGCGGCATCCGCGCTTGCGGCGACGACCACTGTACGGGCCATGCCCGCCTCACCCAGAACGGTCTGGGTGAAATCGTTGATCTCGCGCCCCCGCTCTCCGACGAGGGCCATGACAATCACGTCAGCTTCCATTCCTCTGACGAGATCCGCCAAAAGCCGCGATTTACCGACACCCGATCCCGCGAAAATGCCAACGCGTTGCCCCTGCACGATGGGTAACATCGTGTTGAACAAATGAAATCCGGTGTCGAGCCGCTGACCCAAAGGCTTGCGGGAAACGGCAGCCGGAGGTTCGTTCAGAATGTCGACTGAACTCGTGCCTTTCTGTAATGTCCGCCCGTCCATAGGGGTGCCGAAAGGATCGATCACCCGTCCGATCCATCCGGGATCAGGCGCGATTCGCGCGCGCCCGCAAGATACAACTCGATCCGCTAATGCGACCCGGACCGGTGCTTCGTCGGGCAGCATGGTCACACCATCGGGTCCGAGGCACAGAACCTCCCCCATCAAAGTCGTCCCATCCTGACGGACAAGGCGCAACCGATCGCCAAGCGACACATCCTCTTCGAGCCCCGCAACCTTGAGCGTATGACCGTCCGCCGCGATGACCCGGCCAACGGCGCGCGTCAGCGCGATATCCGCGACCTTGCTTTTCAGGTTTATCAGCGCGGCATTCTGCATCGTTCGCTCCATTCGTATTCTGACAACCCTTTCTAAAGGAATCAGGGTTAAGCCTTCGTTGAACCAAACGAGGGAGAAGCCCTGTCATGTTCCAGAACCTGGACCTGTTCAAAACCGCGATGTCGATGGCCCGCCATGCCGGGCTGAAACAGGCACTGACGTCGCAAAACGTCGCCAATGCCGACACACCGGGATACCGCGCCAAAGCGGTGACACCTTTCGCGGAACTGGTTCCGAAACCGTCCGACGGCTTCGCACTCAAAGCGACCAGACCCGCGCATCTTTCGCCCTCCACAGACTTTTCGAGCGCTGCATACAGCGTTCGCACCAACGGCGAACCGAACGGCAATACCGTGGTTCTCGAAGATGAGATCATGAATTCCGTCGATGCAAAGCGCCAGCATGACCGGGCGCTCGCTGTCTACCGCGCCTCGCTCGGAATGCTGCGCAGCGCGTTGAGCAAGCAGTAGGAGCGTCAGGATGTCAGCTTTTTCAGACGCCTTGGGTGTATCCGCCAGCGGCCTTAAGGCTCAGGCCCACCGGCTTCGGATCGTTTCCGAAAACGTGGCCAACACCGACACCCCCGGCTACCGCCGCAAAACAGTTGCCTTTGCATCCGAGGTCGCGACATCGGGGGTCGCCAAAGTCGCGCTTGATGATGTGGTGCTGGATCGGCGACCGGGTGAACAGATCTATGATCCGGGCCACCCAATGGCCGACGCGAGCGGCCATTACACCGGATCCAATGTCGATCTGGTCATTGAAATCGCGGACGCCCGCGAGGCGCAGCGCAGCTACGAAGCCAATCTCAAGATGTTCGATCAAGCCCGCCAGATGTCGTCGGGCCTCATGGACCTTCTACGCAAGTAACCCTTTCCAGAATGGAGAAACCAAATGGACGTGAAATCGCTTTTTGCCTCTCAGCAATACGCCGCTTTGAAACCGGCAACGGAACCTGATCCAAGAGCCGCGATCGCACAGAGCTTTGCCAAGATCACCGAAGACTTTGCCCAAACGCTGTCGACAACTGAATCCACGGCGATGGGATCCATGTACGGCGACGCTGATCCGCACGCCCTTGTCGAAGCCCTGTCGCACTCGCAGCTGGCGGTCGAAACCGCCGTGACCGTGCGCAACCGGGTGGTCGAAGCGTATCAGGAAATCCTTCGGATGCCGGTCTGAAGGCCATGCTGAGCGAAGGCTATATCTACGATGTTCTCCGTGAAGGTTTGCGGATCGGCGTTCTGATCTCGGCCCCTGTTCTGGTGGCCGCTTTGGTGACGGGCGTTTCGATCGGCTTGTTTCAGGCACTGACGTCGATCCAGGAGATGACCCTGACCTTCGTTCCAAAACTGGTCGCGATGCTCTCGGTGTTTTGGGCGTCCATGAACTTCATGACCCAAAGCCTGATCGACTTTTTCCAGACGATCATCGTCCCATCCATCGCAGGAGGCTGACATGGAAAGCACAGGATACGTCACCCTGACACGCCAATCCGGGCTGATGCGCGAGATGGAGATCATCGCGCATAACATCGCCAACGCGGCGACCACCGGCTTTCGCCAGCAGGGGCTGGTGTTCTCGGAATTCGTGCAGGCGGTCGAGGGGGGAGACAGCCTTTCGATGGCCGCCGCGCGGGTCAAGAAAACCTCGGCATCTCAGGGTATCCTGACCCAAACGGGAAACACTCTCGACCTTGCCATCGAAGGCAGCGGTTACTTTCAGGTCGAAACGCCGAACGGCATTCGGCTGACCCGGGCCGGGGCGTTCAACGTCGATTCGCTCGGCGACATCGTCTCGACCGATGGGCACCGCGTCCTCGACATCGGCGGCGCGCCGATCAATGTCCCGCCGGGTGAAGCCGATGTCAAAGTCGCCGCTGACGGCACGATCAGCCTGGGCGACAGGCTGTTGGGTCAGATCGGGGTTGTCGAACCTGAACCGGGGGCGGACCTCGAACGGGAATCCGGCGTTCTTTTCAGAACCGATTCAGCTCTCAACCCGTCGGAGGATGGGCTGGTGCTTCAAGGCCATCTTGAAGGGTCGAACGTCGACGCGATTTCCCAACTGACGCGAATGATCGAGGTACAGCGCGCCTACGAGATGGGTCAAAAGCTGCTCGACATGGATCACGAGCGAACGACCTCCGCCCTTCAAACACTCATCAAATAAGGAGGCGACATGCGCGCTCTCAAGATTGCGGCAACCGGAATGACGGCTCAGCAAATGCGGGTCGAGATCATTTCGAACAACCTGTCGAATATGAACACCACGGGCTACAATGCGCGGCGCGCGGAATTTGCCGATTTGCACTACCAGCAGATCGCCCGCGCCGGCACAGTAAACGCCTCCGACGGCACCGTGTTGCCGACCGGTGTTCAGGTCGGACTTGGCGTGCGCCCGGCCGCGGTCTCCGTTCATCTTGCGCAAGGGTCCCTCAGTCAGACCAATTCGGATCTCGACCTCGCGATTGACGGGAATGGCTATCTTGAAGTGGCGCTGCCGTCTGGACAAACCGCCTACACCCGCGATGGATCGTTGAAACGCGATGCCGAGGGGTTGATCGTCACATCCGAAGGTTTCCCGGTCGCGCCCGAGATCGTGATCCCGCAGGACGCGCGTAGCATTTCGATCAACCCCGAAGGCGAGGTGTATGCGTATTTCGCCGAAACGGCAGAGCCGCAACTCCTGGGGCAGCTCAATCTTGTCGGCTTCGCCAACGCGAAAGGGCTCGAGGCTCTAGGCGGTAACCTCTTTGGCGAAACCGAAGCGTCGGGCGGCCCATTGGTTGCCACACCCGGTGAGGATGGGCTCGGCACGCTTCGGCAAGGCTATCTCGAAGACAGCTCGGTTGATCCCGTCCGCGAACTGACCGAATTGATCGAAGCCCAGCGCGGTTATGAATTGAACGCCAAAGTCATCTCGGCAGTCGATCAGATGCTCGGCGCGACAACGCAGGTTCGCTGATGCGGTATCCCTTGACCCTCGTTTTCACCTTATGTGCCGCTCCCGCGTTAGCCGAGTCCGTGGTAGCGGTGAAAACACTGCGCGCCCGCGAAGTGATCACCGCCCAAGCCGTCCAAGTGCAGGATGTCGACGTGCCCGGGGCCGCCGAAACTCTTGACGAGGTGATCGGTACCGAGGTCAAACGAGCAATCTACGCGGGACAGGCCGTTCTGAAAGCGGACATTGCACAACCCGCCCTGATCGAACGCAATCAGATCGTGGCCGCCACATTCAGCGTCAAAGGCCTGACCATCGACACCGAGGCCCGCGCGCTCGAACGGGGATCGGTCGGCGACATCATCCGCGCCATGAACCTCACCTCCCGCACGACGATCCGTGCCGAAGTGATGGAAGATGGCCGCCTGAAAGTGCTCCCCTGACATGAAATACGGATTTCTCATCAGCCTCGCCGCGACTGCGATCGTCTCCAACTGTGGTCGCCTCGATCATATCGGGCAACCGCCGACCCTTTCACCACAGAATGAGAGTGTCGAACGCGAAGCGATGATCTACGCGGGTTTGCCGGTCACGACAGCGGACCTGTCACCCTACAGGCAGGCATCTTTATGGAGCGGGGACCAAACGTCGCTCTTCGGAGACCGCCGCGCCTTTACCAAGGGGGACATCCTTACAGTCATGGTCGAGATCGACGACCAGGCGGAAATCTCAAATACGACGTCTCGGGGACGGTCTTCGCAGGAAAGCCTCGCGGTGCCGCAACTTCTCGGATTTCCGCAACGGCGCAACAAGGAGCTTCCCGACGGGGCTAGCTTGGATGCAGCGGTTGAACTGGATTCAACCAGTCAGAGCCAGGGCAACGGATCGGTCAGGCGAAACGAGAAACTGACCCTGCGGATCGCGGCCACGGTTGTCGACGTGCTGCCCAATGGCGTGTTGCGCATCGAAGGAACGCAAGAGGTCCGGGTGAATTTCGAGCTTCGCGAGCTTTTCGTATCCGGCTTCGTCCGCCGCGCCGACATCACCCGCCAGAACGAAATCACCTACGACAAGATGGCGTCGGCCCGCATCTCCTACGGCGGCAGAGGTCAGATCAGCGATGTGCAACAACCCCGGATCGGCCAGCAAGTGCTGGACGCGGTGCTGCCCTTCTGACTGCGAAAGAGGATGTCATGATCAAGAAACTGCTGCCCCTGCTGTCCCTCATTGTCGGTCTTGGTGGCGGTGGCGCTGCCGCCATCGTCCTGGCACCTGCGGCTGAAAAGCCGGATGAACTCTCGACAAACGCCGTCGAGGATTCACAGGCCAAGCAGATCCCCGACGATCATGATGCACAGCCTGGCGACACGGAAATCGTCAAGCTGCCAAACCAGTTCGTAATTCCCGTCATTCTGAACAATCGGGTACGGGCCATGGTCATTCTGACCGTTGCGCTTGAGGTTCAAACCGGCGCGGCTGACGAGGTCCGCACGCTTGAGCCGAAACTTCGGGACATGTTCCTGTCCGAATTATTCAGTCTGGCCGCCCTGGACGGATTTCGCGACGAAATAATTTCGCGGCAAACGCTCGACCTCGTCAAGCGCGCCTTGACCGAACGCTCCAAAGAAATTCTTGGCAAACAGGTCGTCACCGTCCTGATCACCGACATGGCGCGGCAAGACGCGTTCTAATGGCGCTTTTTCATCTCGAACAAGATCTGCGCCCGCTCTTCTTCCGTTTGAAAAACCGGAAGCCGCGCTTCACGCTTTTCGATCTGCAAAGCAAGACCCAGCCTCTGCCGCATCATCGCCTTCAGCGTTCCCTCGACCTGACGCCGTTGCATCGCGGCTTTGGCCAACGCGGGTTGCAGACGCCTTTGATCGTTTGAAAGCTTGCGAAGCCGCAATTCGCGAAACCGAAAGGATGCCGGATCGATGGCCGCGTCTTCCTGAAGCGACGCCGAAAGCTCGTGTTCTTGTTCTGTGATGGCGACCTGTCTGGACCTCAGCTCGGCCTTGATCCTCATTTCATGCGTCAGCATGACTTCCAATGCCTGCACCCGCGCTTCGAGAACGCCCAAGGCTTTACGAAGGCTTTCGGTTTCCCTCATTTGCGCAACATCTCCTGAATGCGCCTTGAATAGGCAATGGCGGCGGCGACGGCCTTGTAATGATTCGTTTCGATCGACATGCCCACTTTGACATTCGCATAAAGCTCTCGGGCTGTGGGCGGGTCTCGATAGATCGGGACACCAGACTGCATCGCGATCTCGCGGATCTTCCTCGCTGTCTCATCCGTTCCGCGCGCGACGCATTTCGGCACGGTGGTGTCCTCCCCGGTCCACTGCAACGCGACGGCGTAATGGGTCGGGTTCGTGATAATTACTGTGGCCTTGGGAACATCGAGAAGCATCCGATTGGTCGCGATTTCCTCGGCCTTGGCGCGACGCTGCTGGCGAATGTTCTCGTCGCCTTCCTCGTTCTTGTGCTCGTCCCTCAGTTCCTTGTGCGACATCCGGTTTTTGCTTGCGTGGTCATGAATTTGCCAAAGCAGATCCAAAGCGGCGAAACCGACATACGCGATCAAAGTGAACCACAACCAACGCATTGCCACGTCATAAATATTGGCCAGCGCCATATGTTCACCACGCACGATCGCCATCTCGAACAGCGCGTAGCCGTCGAATATGAAGACCGCCATCAAGACCGCAAAGACGGAAAACTTTGCAAAGTTCTTGGCGAACTCGAACAGACCCGACCATCCGTATTTTTTCTTGGCATTCGCGATCAGGGATATGCGGTTCAGCTTTGGTTGGAGCTTGTCGCCAGTGAACACCATCTGCTTGGTTCCGATCAGGCCAGCCGCCAGAACGACGAACGGGAGGATGAACAGGACCGCGAGCAGCGGCAGTATCCAACCGGCCACTGCTTGCAGGACACTCGTACCATCGAGAAGACCGCGTTGTGACACGGATTGGGCGATGAAACCTCTGATCCTGAAAACCACGTCGGTCATGATCCCGCTGAAGACCGCGTAGAGCGCAATGATGAAAAGAACGAGAACAACGAGGTTCACGACATCCTGCGACCGGACGAATTCGCCCTTCTTCCGCGCGTTTTCCAGCTTTCTGGGGGTGGCGTCGTACGGTTTGTCGCCCTGGTCTTCCTCGGATTCGCTCATCGCGGCCCTTCAAACGGCATCATCAGGATCGTCAGCGCTTTTTCTTGCCAAACGGTCAAAAGGAATTCGGAATGCTGGTGAAGGAAATAGATGGAAAACAGCGCCACGAAGGGGATGCCGATGAAGGACACCATGAATTGCGGCATCGCTTTGTTGATGAAGCCGATACACAGATAATAGACGAACATCAGGCTTGCGAATCCTGCCGACAAGATGACGGCGTGGTCGAAGATGTAATCCATGAGCGAGGTGATCGTCGCTGCGAAATATCCGGTGATCGCGTTCCAATCGGGCAACTGGGCAAAGTAACTCGCGAACAAACCGTACAGCATCTGATCCGCAAGCGTCGTGGAATACAAAAGCGCGATAGCGGTCGTGGTCAGAATGTGGCTGACAACCGGCATCGGCTCGGTCGCATTGCCCAGCATCTGGGCAAGCGAAATGTTCTGGCTGATGATCGTACCTGCCTTTTCCAGCAGGATGATCATGCCGCGTGAAACGATTCCGATGAAGTACCCGACCGTGATTTCCCGGACGGCAAAGATCAAAAGTTCCGTGCCTGTCAAGGACGATGCTGGAAGATACGGTTGCAAAACCGGCGCAATCGCTATCGAGAAGAACCCGGCAACTGACAATTTGATGCGCACCGAGACATAGCTTTCGCCGTATCCGGGGACAAACGAGATCGCCGGCGCCATCCTGAGAAACACGGCGAAAACAAGCCAGATTTGAGCGTTGATCTCTGAGAGAACGCCCTCGGTCATCGTCAGGCCGCAATCGTGCCGACAAGGGCGGGCTTTGCATCGAGGCCGATCTCCTCGAACGCCATGACGGGGTTGGTGATCCCCTTGGCCGTGAGCAGGCTGCGCAGGAAACGACGGCGGCGCGCTGGCGTGATGAGGGCGGGAAACAGTCCCTTCTGGCTTGCCTTGGCGAGCTCTTCGGCAATCTTTTTCGACAGGGTTTCAAACTCTTTCGGCGGTAAGGCGACATCAGGTGCACCACGGTCGTTGGTGACCTCGCATTCCTCGAAACGCCGTTCCCAATCCGAAGCGAGATGCACCAAGGGGATGGTTCCATCTTCCCGGCGCATGGCCGCCACCAGTTGAAAGCCCAGTCGCTGCCGAACGTGTTCGCAGATCGCCTCGGCAGAGAGGCCTTGTCCACGGGTTTCGGCGATTGCTTCGAGAATGAGTTGAAAGTTGCGGATCGAAACCTGCTCATCCAGCAACAGCTTCAGCACCTGAAGAAGCGTGTCCATCGGCACCTTGTCCGGCACGATCTGGTCGATCAGGGCACGATTGGCCTCTGCTCGTCCCGGGTTCGACAAAGCGCCGAGTTCGTCCAGAAGCCGTTTCAGCGACTTCATCGTCAAAAGCCGCCCCAGGTTGCGTTTGATCACCTCGAGCAGATGGGTCGCCAATACCTCGCTCGGGGAGACGACGGTCAATCCGTTCAACTGTGCATCTTCGCGCTCGGCGTCCTGAATCCAGCGGGCGGGAGCACCGTAGACCGGCTCTTCGACGTCGCGCCCGGTTGGGAGCGCCGCGGCACCTTCGGGAATGAGCGCCAGCATCAGATCAGGGTGCAGAACGCCCCGCGCAACTTCGACACCGTGGATGCGAAGCACGTAAGTACCGTCCTTGAGCATCACATCATCGGTCAGCCGAACTTCGGGCATGATCGTTCCGAAACTCTTGGCGATATGCGTGCGCATATTGACTATGCGTGAATCCAATCCGTTTGCGGGATCGAGCACCATGTCCACGAGGTCAGGTGCGAATTCGACATGGATGTCGTCGAGATCGAGCACATCGCCGATCGGTCGATCCCGCGCTGATTTGGGCGCTTCCTCCGGCACTTCCTCGGAGTCGGCCTCCGACGCGTGGCGGTTCACCCAGTAGGCCAATCCGCCAAGGATCATGCCGCCCGTCAAAAACGGCACGACCGGGAGACCGGGAACCAAGGCAAACACGCCCATGAGGACGGCGACGGTGGCCAATGCCGCAGGGTGGCGGCCAAGCTGCGAGGTGATGGCGAGATCAGTCGCACCGATCGCGCTGCCCCGTGCCAACAAAAGCGCCGCAGCGATCGAGATGATCACGGCCGGGATCTGCGTGACCAGACCATCCCCCACCGTCAGGATCGCATAGGTTTCGAACGCGGCGCCAATCGGCATTCCGTGGATCACGGTGCCCATGATGAGGCCCACCACGATATTGAGAAGCGTGATCAATAACCCGGCAACCGCGTCGCCCTTGACGAATTTCGAAGCGCCATCGAGCGAACCGAAGAACGTGGTTTCCTGCAGTTCCCGCTCCCGGCGCGCCCGCGCTTCGGCATGCGTGATCGCCCCGGCGGCCATATCGCTGTCGATGGCCAACTGCTTGCCCGGCATACCGTCCAAGGCAAAGCGCGCCCCAACCTCGGCCATGCGCGCCGCACCTTTGGTGATCACCATGAAATTGACGATCAGCAGAACGCAGAAGACGACAAGCCCCAGAAAGACACTGCCGCCCATCACGAAATCCGCAAATCCCTGAATGACGTTTCCGGCCGCGTCCGTGCCAGTATGACCCTCCCCAATAATGAGCTTCGTCGAACTGATATTGAGCGACAGCCGCAGCATCAGGGACGCCAAAAGGATGGTCGGAAAAGCCGAGAAATCCAGAGGGCGTTCGACAAAGAGCGTGACCGTGAAGATCAGAATGGCGAGCGCGAAGGAGGTCGCGAGGCCGATATCCAAAACGAAGGCCGGCACCGGCAGGATCATCATGACGATCACCGCCATCAACGCGACGGCAAGGCCAACCGTCGGTTTCGCAAACAAATTGCCCAACGCGTCGCCCATCAGTTTGTCCTGTTAAATTGAATGAACGGCTGGCTGCCTGTGGCGTCGGTCAGAAAAAGTGAGCCGGGCCGGGCCGTTCCCGATTGGCCGAAGAGCACGGGCGCAGGCCGTGGTGCCTCAAGGGGAACGGGCGCATCCAGCGCTGCCACCCGATCATGAAGACGCCTGAACTTGGATTTGTACCGCTCCGCGTATTCCGGCGTGCGGCTGTGATAGGCACCGGCGGCTTCGGTCCAATTCCCGTGTTCGCGGTACAGGTCCGACAGGAATTGCGCGGCATAAAGCGCGTTCAGGTCCGGATCGAACATATCGTCAAGGGAACGGAACCCTTCGGCATGCCAGCGATAATTGATCTGGAAACAACCGATATCGATATTCGATACCCCGCGTTTCACTTTGGAGAAAACGTAAGACCGCGCGTCGTCTTCCGTCTGGAACCACGACCCGTCGCCCGCATGGTTGACCGTCCACGGCCAGGGGTCCGCATCTTTCCCACGGCCGGTTTCAAGGCGGGTGATCGTCCTCATGACATCCAGCGGGACACCGGTTTCGGCAGCGGCGCGCTGAGCCGCAGCGTCGCAAATGCTGGCAATTGCGGGCCAGGCCCCTGCGCAAACCAGGGATAGCGCCAATAAGACGGATTTCACCGATATTCCGGTCAACACACGGCCCTCGCATTCTGCGGTTTGGGCGACCGTAGAGGAACGAGGGTTAGGATTTGGTTACGAGAGGAGTGCCCGTACTCAGAAAATCGCTTCGAGCAGCGCCACAAGGCCGCCGCCGATTACTGCGCCGATCACAGACCACATCACAGCCGTCCTGACCGGCGTCTTCCTGGGCTCGGGCGAACCTTGCGCCTGGGCGATCAACAGCTGTTCCATCAATCCCGGCAAGCGCGGTCCGAACCGTGCAAGCACAAGCGCCGTCTTGCCGAGGTCCTTCGCGAAGGCGCGCGGGCCGATGCTCGTCTTGATGTAATCCTCAACAATCGGCTTCGCGACATCCCAGATGTTCATCTTAGGATCAAGCGACCGCGCCACACCTTCGACGACAACCATCGTACGCTGAAGCAAGATCAGTTCGGTGCGGGTTTCCATGCCGAAACGTTCTGTCACTTCAAAGAGATAGCTTAGAAGTCTCCCCATGGAGATGCGGGTCGCATCCATGCCGAAAATCGGCTCTCCCACGGCGCGCAGGGCACGGGCAAATTCGTCGACATCGCGGTCGTTCGGCACATAGCCCGCCTCGAAATGCACCTCGGCCACGCGTTTGTAGTCGCGTCGGATAAACCCATAGAGGATCTCGGCATAAACCCGGCGAGTGTATTCGTCGATATGCCCCATGATCCCGAAATCAAGCGCGATGATATCACCATTCGGTGCCACCTTCAGGTTGCCTTGGTGCATGTCCGCGTGGAAGTATCCGTCGCGAAGAGCGTGCTGCAAAAACAATTGCAGGACCCGTTCACTGAGTGCCACGCGATCATGACCGGCGGCATCCAGTGCATCGTTGTCGCCAAGCGGAACGCCCTCGGCCCAACCCAGTGTCATCACCCGACGACCCGACATTTCCCACTTCACTTCGGGAAGCTGGAAACCGGGATCGTTGATCGTATTCGCCGCAAATTCCGAAGCGGCAGCAGATTCAAGCCGCAGGTCCAATTCGCCCATCACCACGCCTTCGAAATGGGTGATGACGTCCTTGGGGCGCAGACGGCGCGAGGAGGGAGACAGGAATTCGATCATTCCGGCCGCGAAATAGAAGGCGTCGATGTCCTTGCGGAAATCCTTTTCGATATGCGGACGCAGAACCTTGACCGCCACCGTTTCCCCGGTTTGCGCCAGCTTGGCCTTATGCACCTGCGCGATCGACGCGGCGGCGACCGGTTCGCTGAACTCCGAGAACACTGTATCGACCGGTACGCCCAATTCGGACGACACCATCGCCTTGGCTTCGGCAACCGAGAACGGCGGCAGCTTGTCTTGCAGCACCCGCAGCTGTTTGGCCATCTCGTCGCCCACCACATCGGGCCGGGTGCTCAGAACCTGACCGAACTTGATATAGGCAGGGCCCAGTGCCGTCAGCGCGCGCGGCGCGGCGGGAACCGAGGGATCGCCTTCGTATCCCAGCCATTTGAACGGCCAGCCAAGCAGACGCGCTGCCACGCGGAGAGATTTGGGCGCATCGAAGGCGTCAAGCACGACACCCATCGCACCCGTACGTTCCAGCGTCGCGCCTGTACGGATCAGGCGCAGGATGTTGTGCGGGCCTCTCACGTCAGATCTTCCAGCCCGAATGCAGGCAGGCGATACCCATGCTCAGATTGCGGTACTTGGCGTTCTCGAATCCAGCCTGACGTACCATGCCCAGAAACGTGTCCTGATCCGGGAATTTGCGGATCGATTCGACGAGATACTGATAACTGTCGCGATCATTGGCGATAGCCTGACCCAAACGCGGAATGATGTTGAAGGAATAAAGATCGTAGACCTTCTGCATCATCTCATTCGGGATTTGGCTGAATTCCAGAACCATCAACCGTCCACCGGGGCGCAGGACGCGGAACGCCTCATTCAGCGCCTCTTGCGGGCGCGTGACGTTCCGGATGCCGAAAGAAATGGTGTAGACATCGAAGGTGTTGTTTTCGAACGGCAGGTTCATCGCGTCACCGACAACCCAGTCGAGGCTATCGCTCATCGCGTTCGCCTCGGCGCGCTTGCGGCCCTCGATCAGCATGGGTTCTGTCAGGTCAAGCACAGTCGCATGGCCGCGACCGGCACGTTTGAGAAAGCGGAACGAAATATCCCCGGTCCCCCCCGCCACATCGAGAAGCTTCTGTCCCGGGCGCGGGGCGAGCCAGTCCATCATGGCGTCTTTCCAGAGGCGATGGATGCCAAGCGACATGGCGTCATTCATGACGTCGTATTTCGACGCAACAGAGCTGAACACGCCCTGCACGCGACCTGCCTTTTCGTGCTCAGGCACATCCTGAAAGCCGAAATGCGTGGTGGATTGATTTTCGTCTGCCATAAGCCTTGTCGTTTCCCGTGCCAGACTTTCTTATAGAGCGCCCAGACGGCGTTACAATGCGACGGCACGAGACAGGATAGCCCGAATGCCCGAATTGCCAGAGGTTGAGACGGTACGACGCGGGCTGGCCCCCGCAATGGAGGGTTTCGTGATCGCCCGAGCCGACGTGAACCGGCCCGATCTTCGCTGGCCCTTTCCCGCGCGAATGGCCGAACGACTGACCGGAGCTCGCGTCCTCCGGTTGCGGCGGCGGTCGAAATATATTCTTGCCGATCTCGACAGCGGGGAAACGGCGCTTATCCATCTTGGCATGTCCGGACGCATGCTCGTGTCCGGCGACCCGCTGGGTCAGTTCGTGCATGATCACCCCGCACCCGAGAAACATGACCACGTGGTTCTGCACATGGACAACGGGGCGCGGATCACCTTCAACGATCCCCGCCGCTTTGGCGCAATGGATCTTTTCGCAACCAACGAGGCCGACACGCACCCGCTGCTGGCGTCCATCGGTCCGGAGCCCTTGGGCAACAGCTTTGACGAAAGCTACCTGATCGACGCGCTCGCCCATCGAAATACGCCGATGAAATCCGCCCTTCTGGATCAGAAAACGGTCGCCGGTTTGGGCAATATCTATGTCTGCGAGGCGCTGTTCCGGTCGAAAATTCACCCGACCCGCCCAGCGCGGCGGGTGTCGAAAAACCGGGTTTCGCAGCTCGTCCCCGTGATCCGGCAGGTCCTGTTCGATGCCATCGAAGCCGGTGGATCCTCCTTACGCGATTTCCGCCAAGCCGATGGCGAGCTTGGATATTTTCAGCACAGCTTCGATGTCTACGGGCGTGAGGGCGAACCCTGTCGCGCCCCCGGCTGTACCTCAACAATCCGCCGTATCGTGCAATCGGGCCGGTCGACCTTCTATTGCCCCACCTGTCAAAGATAGCTTGAACGGGGCCAGTCACATGCGTAAGGCTGCACCTCTGAGATCACCGAACGGAGCCCTCACTCATGGCTTATGAGACGATCATCGTCGAAATCGAAGATCACGTTGCCACCATCAAACTCAATCGGCCAGACGCGCTGAACGCGCTCAACAGTCAATTGCTGTCGGAATTGGCCGATGCCCTGGCGGACGCCGACTCTAACGAAAAGGTGCGCTGCATCATCCTGACCGGCTCGTCCAAGGCCTTTGCCGCCGGAGCCGATATCAAGGAGATGTCCGAGAAAACCTTTGTCGAGATGTTCATGTCCGATTTCTTCGGCTCCGAATCCCAGGCGGTGTGCAAGGTTCGCAAACCGATCATCGCCGCCGTTTCCGGCTATGCGCTGGGCGGTGGGTGCGAACTTGCCATGATGTGCGATTTCATCATCGCGGCGGACTCCGCGAAATTCGGCCAGCCCGAGATCAATCTCGGCGTTGTGGCCGGTATCGGCGGCACCCAGCGCCTGACGCGCTTTGTCGGCAAATCAAAATCCATGGATATGCATCTTACCGGTCGCTTCATGGACGCCGAAGAGGCGGAACGCTCGGGTCTCGTCAGCCGCGTCGTCCCGGCCAAGTCGCTGATGGAAGAGGCTCAGGCCGCCGCTGCCAAGATCGCCGAGAAATCCATGCTCGCGACCTTCGCCGTCAAGGAGGCCGTGAACCGCGCCTACGAGACAACGTTGAGCGAAGGGCTATTGGCGGAACGGCGTCTGTTCCATTCGCTTTTCGCGACCGAGGACCAGAAGGAAGGCATGGCGGCGTTTCTCGAAAAACGAACGGCCCAGTTCCGCGACCGCTAGTCGCGAAAACAGGTCTTTTCATCAAGAACATCTGGGGCTATACGCCCCCGATACATGCGTGTGATGCCCGCTTAGGCAAGATTCGATCCGGTCGATGGTTCCGGGCGTACTGTCACATGTAACCCGATTTGAACGAAACGAACCAGGATAGATCACATGGCAAATTCGCCCCAGGCCAAGAAGCGTGCAAAGCAGAACGAAAAGCGCTTTGCCATCAACAAAGCCCGCCGCTCGCGCATCCGGACCTTCCTTCGCAAGGTCGAGGAAGCCATCGCCTCCGGCGACAAGGAAGCCGCAACCGCAGCCCTGCGCGCGGCACAGCCCGAAATCATGCGTGGCGTGACCAAAGGCGTGTTCCACAAGAACACAGCCTCGCGCAAAGTGTCCCGCCTCTCCGCTCGGGTCAAAGCTCTCGGCTGAGAATCGTCGGCTGACAAACTTGCTGCTCTAAATCAAGACGCCGCTTCATCCGAAGCGGCGTTTTTTGCCGACACTTGCGCGGCTTTGCACCGGTTGGAGATTCTTTTTCGCCTTTGCCTGAGTCAACAAAGAAGATCAGTTGATGGAGCAATTCCCACCCTTATAAATCAGACCTGCGAGTCACATCGCCGTTGGGGGGACAGGCTCCGCCAGTTCAGAATCGATACGACAATCTGCTTCGATTCCGGTCTGGTGGCAAAATTGATAGAAGATCAACCGCCTCGTCCATATTGATGCTAAGGGCTGTAGCGAACACCAAGTTGCCAGGGGTTCCTCTTCCCATGTCTCTGGTCGTCCAGTTGGGTCTGGGCTGACCGCAGCTCGTCATTTCCCAAGATGTGCCGCAAGGGCGACATAACAATGTCGTCCGATCAGGGGACAAGCATGTGCATGCATATGCCGACAGTGGAACGGGACAGATGACACAAGACCAATGGGGAACAATACGGGATGAACTTCATGAGACCATGGGCGCCAACAGCTTCCAAAGCTGGATCGAACCACTGACCTATGTTGGAACCGAAGACGGCATCGCCCGCTTCCGCGTTCCGACGAACTTTATGGGTAACTATGTATCGCTGAACTATGGCGACATGCTTTTGTCCAAGATCACTAGGATCAACCCGGCGGTCAGGCGGATCGTCTTCGACACCGCCACCGCCAACCAGACCAAATCAGCCCGCGACCAGATGATGTCCATTCCCGAAGAACCGGTCGCCGCTCCTGCGGTTCAGACAAAGTCTGTGTCCCTGTCCGACACGCTCCACGGGTCCCCTCTCGACAAGAGGTTCACCTTCGACACCTTCGTCGTCGGCAAGCCGAATGAACTGGCCCACGCCGCAGCCCGTCGCGTCGCCGAAGGTGGGCCCGTCACCTTCAACCCGCTCTTTCTGTATGGGGGCGTCGGCCTCGGCAAAACGCACCTGATGCACGCCATCGCATGGGAGCTGCGCACCAAGCAGCCGCATCTCAACGTGCTCAACCTGTCGGCAGAGCAATTCATGTATCGCTTCGTCCAGGCCCTGCGCGACCGCAAGATGATGGACTTCAAGGAATTGTTCCGGTCCGTTGACGTTCTCATGGTGGACGACGTGCAATTCATCGCGGGCAAGGACAGCACGCAGGAGGAATTCTTCCACACGTTCAACGCGCTCGTCGATCAGCACAAGCAGATCATCATTTCGGCCGACCGCGCCCCGGACGAGATCAAGGACCTCGAGAATCGCATCAGGTCTCGCCTTCAAAGCGGTTTGGTCGTCGATCTGCACCCGACGGATTACGAACTCCGCCTTGGCATCCTTCAGTCGAAGTCCGAGATGTATTCGCGGATGTATCCGGGTCTCGAAGTCGAACGCGGCATCCTCGAATTTCTAGCGGCCCGTATCGTGAGCAATGTGCGTATCCTCGAAGGCGCATTGACGCGGCTCTTTGCCTTTGCGTCGCTCGTCGGCAAGCCGATCTCGATGGATTTGACCCAAGAGTGCCTCACCGACATCCTGCGCGTGTCCGAGCGCAAGGTGTCCATCGAAGAGATCCAGCGCAAGGTCGCGGATCACTACCTCATTCGTCACTCCGACCTCGTCGGTCCCAAACGGGTCCGGACGTTCGCACGTCCGCGCCAGATCGCGATGTATCTGTGCAAGCAGTTGACCACCCGGTCGCTCCCTGAAATCGGACGTCACTTCGGGGGGCGCGACCACACCACGGTCATGCACGGCGTCAAACGCATCGAAGAGCTGAAAAAACAGGATGCGCAGATCGCGGAAGATGTCGAACTCCTCCGCCGTTCGCTCGAAGCCTGAGTCCCAGACACAACAAACCGGGCTATGGCGTGTCTTACTGCACGCCCGCCCTTGACCCTGCGCGCAATCCGGCCAAGAAATTGCAAAACAAGGGCTTGGAGAGCAACCCTGATGCGGGTTACTGTCGATGTCCGGCCAGTCGGGGGATGAAGGCATGAAATTCAGCATGGAACGCGGAACGCTGCTCAAGGCGGTGTCGCAAGCGCAATCCGTCGTCGAACGGCGCAACACCATTCCCATTCTGGCCAACGTCCTGATCGAAGCCGAAGGCGACACGGTTCAGTTTCGCGCGACCGACCTGGATATCGAGGTGGTGGACCGCGCAGTGGCTCAGGTCGAACGCGCCGGTGCGACAACCGTCTCCGCCGTGACGCTGCACGAGATCGTCCGCAAGCTTCCCGACGGAGCTTTGGTGTCCCTGTCCGAAGACAGCGCCTCGGGCCGACTGACCGTCGAAGCTGGGCGCTCCAACTTTTCTTTGGCAACGCTGCCCAAGGAAGACTTCCCGGTCATGGCCTCGTCGGAATACAGCGCCAACTTCTCGGCCCCGGCGCCGGTGTTGCGTCGGCTGTTCGACAAGTCGAAATTCGCCATCTCGACCGAGGAAACGCGGTATTACCTGAACGGCGTCTACATGCACGTCGCCGATGGAGAAGATGGCAAGGTGCTGCGCTGCGTGGCCACAGATGGCCACCGCCTCGCCCGGATCGACGCTCCGTTGCCGGATGGCGCGGCCGACATGCCTGGCGTCATCGTCCCGCGCAAGACCGTGGGCGAGATGCGCAAGTTGCTAGATGATGACGACATGCAGATCGCGGTTTCGGTGTCGGAAACCAAGGTCCGCTTTGCGACCCCCGATATCACCCTGACCTCCAAGGTGATCGACGGGACCTTCCCCGATTACACCCGCGTCATTCCGCAGGGCAACACCCGCCGTCTCGAAGTGGATGCGGCAGAATTCGCCAAGGCGGTGGACCGCGTTGCCACCGTATCCTCGGAACGCTCGCGCGCGGTAAAGCTGTCGCTGGACGAAGACCGGCTCGTCCTGTCGGTCAACGCACCGGACAGCGGTGCGGCGGAAGAAGAGCTTGCGGTGGCCTATGGCGATGATCGGCTCGAAATCGGTTTCAACGCCAAGTACCTGCTGGAAATCGCCACCCAGGTGGATCGCGAAAACGCCGTTTTCATGTTCAACTCGGCGGGGGACCCGACCCTGATGCGCGAAGGCAATGACACCAGCGCGGTCTATGTCGTCATGCCCATGCGGGTGTGACACCGCGCCTTTGAACGGGGGCGCCGTTGCCGCTTTATCTCAACCGCCTCTCACTGTCGCATTTCCGCTCTCATCTGAACGTGACGCTTACCCCCGATGCGCGTCCCGTGGTGCTGTACGGACCGAACGGCGCAGGCAAGACCAACCTGATCGAAGCGGTATCGCTGTTTTCGCCCGGTCGCGGAATGCGGCGGGCCTCGGCCCAGGATATGACCCGCCGCCCTGAGGCGTTGGGCTGGAAGGTCAGCGGACTTGTCGAGACGCCCGAAGGGTTACAGGACATCGCGTTCCAGTCAGAGCAAGGCGCACCGCGTCAGGTCAGGATCAATGACAAGCCCGCGCCGCAAACACGGCTTGGCGAACTGGTCCGACTGCTCTGGCTCCTACCGTCGATGGACCGGCTCTGGATCGAAGGGGCCGAGGGGCGCAGGCGGTTTCTGGATCGCATGACGCTCAGCTTTTTCCCGAACCACGGTGACGTGTCCCTCACTTACGAAAAGGCGATGCGCGAACGCAATCGTCTGCTCAAGGATCAGGTCCGCGACCCAATGTGGTACAAGGCGCTCGAGTCCCAGATGGCGCAGTCGGGCGCGGTGATCCATGCCAATCGGCAACGGGCGCTGGCGCGCATCGCGAGCGCGCAGGACCAAGCCAGCACGCAATTCCCGGCGGCTCAGCTTGATTTGATCCAGACAGAGGGCGAAATGCCCGACACCGAGAACGATCTGCGCAGCGCCTTCGAGGAAAGCCGGTTTCGCGATCTTGCCGCCGGACGCACCCTTGTCGGCCCGCATCGCGCCGATCTTTACGGTGTTTTCGCGGCAAAGGGCGTCCCGGCGGCAGACAGCTCGACCGGCGAACAGAAGGCGCTTCTGATCTCTCTCGTTCTGGCCAATGCGCGCGCCTTGGTCGAAGATTTCGGCGCCCCGCCGATCGTCCTGCTGGACGAGGTGGCGGCCCACTTGGATGCGGATCGGCGCGCCGCGCTCTACGATGAAATCTGCGCGCTCAAGGCACAGGCCTGGATGACTGGGACCGGCCCGGAACTCTTCACCGAACTCGGCCAACGCGCGCAGTACTACGAAGTGACCGAGACCGAAAACGCGACATCCGTTTCGCCCGGCACGCTGCCCTGACAAGCAGTCCGCCCGCCGAATTGGGCAACCGCTAAATCTTGTGTCAGCCGCGTGACAACCTTCTGGCTTTGGCGTATAAATTCAGCAGAAAAACGAAGGGTAAATTCATGGCAGACCCCGCACAGGCACCGGAAGAATACGGCGCGGATTCCATCAAGGTTCTCAAGGGCTTGGAAGCTGTCCGCAAACGTCCGGGCATGTATATCGGTGATACCGACGACGGCTCGGGCCTGCACCACATGGTGTACGAGGTCGTCGACAACGGCATTGACGAGGCGCTGGCCGGTCATGCCGACTTCGTGCGGGTCAAGATCCACGCCGATAACAGCGTGTCCGTGCGGGACAACGGACGCGGGATTCCGGTGGATATCCACGAGGAAGAAGGCGTTTCGGCGGCCGAGGTCATCATGACCCAGCTGCACGCCGGCGGTAAATTCGACCAGAACTCCTACAAGGTCTCAGGCGGTCTGCACGGCGTGGGCGTGTCGGTGGTGAACGCGCTCTCGGACTGGTTGGAGTTGCGGGTCTGGCGCAACGGCAAGGAGCACATCGCGCGGTTCGAACGCGGCGATACCGTCAAGCACCTCGAAGTGGTTGGCGATGCCAACGGCGAAAAAGGCACCGAAGTGCGCTTTCTCGCGTCCACAACCACCTTCTCGAACCTCGAATACGATTTTCACACGTTGGAAAAGCGCCTGCGCGAACTGGCGTTCCTAAACTCGGGCGTCCGCATCATCCTCGAAGACGAACGCCCGGCCGAGCCGCTCAAGTCCGAGCTCTTCTACGAAGGCGGCGTCAGGGAATTCGTGAAATATCTCGACCGCTCCAAGGCGCCTGTCATGACCGATCCGATCTTCATGGTCGGCGACCGCGACGGAATCGGCGTCGAAGTGGCGATGTGGTGGAACGACAGCTATCACGAGACAGTCCTGCCGTTTACCAACAACATCCCCCAGCGCGACGGCGGAACCCATATGGCGGGCTTCCGGGCGGCGTTGACGCGGACGATCAACAATTACGCGCAATCATCGGGGATCGCGAAGAAAGAAAAGGTCAACTTCACCGGCGACGACGCGCGCGAAGGTCTGACCTGCGTTCTGTCGGTCAAGGTCCCGGACCCCAAGTTCTCCAGCCAGACGAAAGACAAGCTGGTGTCCTCCGAAGTGCGCCCCGCCGTGGAAAGCCTCGTGAACGAGAAACTCGCCGAATGGTTCGAGGAAAACCCGAACGAGGCCAAGCGCATTGTCGGCAAGATCGTCGAAGCCGCACTGGCCCGTGAAGCCGCCCGCAAGGCGCGCGAACTGACCCGCCGCAAGACGGCGATGGATGTGAATTTCCTTGCGGGCAAGCTCAAGGATTGTTCGGAAAAGGACCCGGCACAGACCGAGCTTTTCCTCGTCGAGGGGGACAGCGCCGGGGGGTCTGCCCAGACCGGGCGCGACCGCCGCACGCAAGCCATTCTGCCGCTGAAAGGTAAAATCCTGAACGTCGAACGCGCGCGGTTCGACCGGATGCTGGGAAGTCAGGAGATCGGCAATCTGGTGATGGCGCTTGGCACCGGGATCGGGCGCGACGAATTCAACATCTCGAAACTGCGATACCACAAGATCGTCATCATGACGGACGCCGACGTTGACGGCGCGCATATTCGCACCCTGCTGCTCACGTTCTTCTATCGCCAGATGCCCGAGTTGATCGAAGGCGGATACCTCTACATCGCCCAGCCGCCGCTATACAAAGTCATGCGCGGCAAGTCCGAGGTGTACCTCAAGGATCAGGCCGCGATGGAGGATTACCTGATCCAGCAAGGCACCGATGGCGCGCAGCTTTTGCAGGGCAATGGCGAAGCGATCCTTGGCCAGGACCTTGTTCGCGTGGTGGAAGAGGCCCGTCAGCTCAAACGCGTTCTGGACGCCTTCCCGACGCACTACCCGCGCCACATTCTCGAACAGGCCGCCATCGCAGGCGCGTTCGTGCCGGGTGCTGTGGATGCCGATCTGCAAGGCGTGGCCGACAAGGTCGCAGCACGGCTCGACCTGATCGCGCTCGAATACGAACGCGGCTGGCAGGGCCGGATCACGCAGGATCGCGGCTTCCGCCTTGCCCGCATCCTGCGCGGTGTCGAAGAGGTCCGCACGCTGGACGGCCCGATGCTGCGCTCCGGTGAAGCCCGCAAGACCGGCAGCTTTACCGAAAGCCTGCAAGCCGTCTACGACAAGCCCGCGCAATTGATCCGCAAGGATCGCAAGCAGATGATCCACGGTCCGCTCGATCTTCTGGATGCGATCCTCGAAGAGGGTGAAAAGGGCCTGACCTATCAGCGCTACAAGGGTCTGGGCGAAATGAACCCGGATCAGCTTTGGGAAACCACGCTGGATCCGGACGCGCGCACGCTGTTGCAGGTCAAGGTCGATGACATGACCGAGGCGGATGATCTGTTCACCAAGCTGATGGGCGACGTGGTTGAACCGCGCCGGGAGTTCATCCAACAGAACGCGCTGAGCGTCGAGAATCTGGATTTCTGATTTCGAATTGGCTTCGCCAATCCGACAGATGCGAGGGGCTCTGCCCCTCGCGCTCCCCGAGGTATTTTCGGCCCAAAGAAACCCGGTGATTTCGGCTCTGGTCCTTCTCGGCAAGCTTGCCTACGGTCTGGCGGAAGAGTGGGAGGATAAGACATGGACCTAGGGCTTTCGGACCGCGTGCAGGCTTTGGTCGATCAAGTGCGCGACATGGTCGAGACCGAGATCGCGCCGTTGGACGCCGAATTCCATGAAGAGGTCGGCAAGCATCCCTCGGGCGATCGGTTCCAGCACACCGAACGGCAGCTGGAGATTCTCGACGGCCTCAAGGCCAAGGCGAAGGAGCGCGGCCTCTGGAATTTCTGGCTCACCGACAGTGACAAGGGCCACGGGTTGACCACCGTCGAATATGCCTACCTTGCCGAAGAGATGGGCAAGGTGCATCTGGCCGCCGAGGTCTTCAACTGCTCAGCGCCCGACACCGGCAACATGGAGGTGCTGGAACGCTACGGTGCGGACTGGATGAAGGAGCGGTGGCTGACGCGACTGCTCGAGGGTGAGATCCGGTCGGCCTATGTCATGACGGAGCCCGATGTCGCCTCCTCCGATGCCGCGCAGCTGGCGTTCGAAGCGAAGAAGGACGGCGAAGATTGGGTTCTGAACGGTGAGAAATACTGGATCTCCGGCGCTGGTGATCCGCGCTGTGCGCTGTATATCCTGATGGCCTGCACCGCACCGGACGCGGCCAAGCACAGCCGCCACACCATGTTCGTGATGGATGCCGACACGCCCGGCATCGAGGTGTTGCGGCCGATGCATGTCTTCGGACAGGACGACGCCCCGCACGGCCATATGCACCTGCGCTTCACCGATGTCCGCATCCCTGCCAAGAACGTCGTCCTTGGTGAAGGGCGGGGGTTCGAGGTGGCGCAGGGACGGCTTGGGCCGGGGCGCATCCATCACTGCATGCGCTCGATCGGGCTGGCGGAAAAGGCGCTGGAGCTGATGTGCCGCCGGGGCCTGCACCGCGAGGCGTTCGGCAAACCGCTGATCGAACTTGGCGCGAATTACGACATCATCGCAAACGCCCGGATGGAGATCGAACAGGCACGCCTGCTCTGCCTCAAGGCCGCTTGGATGATGGACACCCAAGGCACCCGCGCGGCCCAGCCGTGGATCAGCCAGATCAAGGTTGTGGCGCCTCTCATGTCGCTCAAGGTGGTGGACGAGGCGATGCAGCTTTACGGCGGCACCGGGATCAGCCAAGACACACCGCTTTGGCGGATGTGGACACATCTGCGGACGCTGCGCTTTGCCGATGGTCCCGATGCCGTTCACCGCCGCCAGGTCGCGCGCGCCGAGCTGCGCAAATACACCAACGCATGAGTTCGGCATCTTTCGATCCGGCGGCAGTCGAGGCATGGATGGCCGCGCATGTGCCCGGATTTCGCGGGCCGATCACGGTCGAGAAATTCGCCACGGGGCAATCCAACCCGACCTTCAAACTGACCGCGCCTTCGGGGGTGTATGTCCTGCGGCGCAAGCCCCCCGGTCAGTTATTGAAATCCGCCCATGCGGTTGACCGGGAATTCCGTGTGCAACGCGCGCTTGCCGCAACGGATGTCCCCGTCGCCCGCATGTACGCGCTCTGCGACGATGACAGCGTGATCGGGTCGATGTTCTACGTGATGGACCATGTTCAGGGCCGGACCTTCGTTGACCCACGACTGCCCGATGTGGCGTCTATGGATCGGTCCGCGATCTTCGATGACATGAACCGCGTTCTGGCCGCCATTCATTCTGTTGATCTTGAGGCCACCGGGTTGGGCGACTATGGCCCCCAAGGCAATTACTACCAACGCCAGATCGACCGCTGGACCAAGCAATACCGTGCCAGTGAGACCGAGCCTGTGGCGGACATGGACGCGTTGATCGATTGGCTTCAGAACAACGTGCCGGCCGACGATGGTAAGGTCACTTTGGTGCATGGCGATTATCGGATCGACAACCTGCTCTTCGCACCGGACAACCCCACTTGTATTGCAGTGCTCGATTGGGAGCTTTCTACCCTCGGCCATCCCTTTGCCGATCTTGCCGCTGTCATCATGCAATGGTCCCTGCCCCCCGGCGACACCGGGCGCGGTCTGGCCGGGGTGGATCGCAAAGCCCTTGGCATTCCCGAAGACCAGGCTTTCATCGACGCCTATTGCGCGCGCATGGGACTGCCCGGGATCGACAGCTTCGGCTTTTACCTGGCCTTCTGCTTTTTTCGGATGGCGGCGATCCTGCAAGGTGTCAAACGACGGGCGCTCGATGGCAACGCATCGAATCCCGAACGCGCGCTGGAACTGGGTGCCTTCGTTCCGGCCTTCGCCGAAGGCGGTTTGGCGGCCGCGAAAACCGCGTAACGTACAGATTGTCGTGGATACTGGTCGGGCTGAGAGGATTCGAACCTCCGACCCCCTGCTCCCGAAGCAGGTGCGCTACCAGGCTGCGCTACAGCCCGACCGTGTCCGGGGAACTACTGCCAGCGTGCGGATTTGACAAGCCTTGATTTGGGCAAAGCGCCTTTGAATTTGGCGCGATCGCGATCTAGTCGCGCTCGTTGGTTGTCATGGACTGATCCCGGAACCGGCCCGAGGACATCAGATCGCCCAGCCGCGGCATGGAGGGCGTTCCGAACCGGGTCCGGGTGCGCAACACAGGGGTGTTCTTCGACGTGCCGCCCCGGCTTTCGCGGAAGACGATGTAAAGGCCCGATGCGATGATGATTGTCGCGCCCGCTGCGGTGTAGGCATCCGTGGCCTCTCCGAAGAAGATTAACCCGTAGGCCGTGGCCCACAGGATTTGTGAATACTGCATCGGGGCCACGATGGCCGCTTCCCCGGTGCGGTAGGCGGCAATGATGATCCGGCCCGCGATCCAGGCCATGATCGAAATCACAGCGAGCATCCCCAGATGTTCGATCGGCATCGGCTTGTAGACAAAGGCGAGCGCCGCGCCCATCACCGCGAAATTGGCGACCATCGGATACAGCAGCATCACGACCGTTCTTTCTTCGGCGCCGATCTTGCGCACAACGATAGAGGCGAACGCGCCGCCGAACGCCGCCAGGATTGCGGCTCCGTGTCCCAGGGTAAGCTCGGTCGATCCGGGCCGCAGCACGACCATCACGCCGATCAGGCCGACGATCACAGCCATCCAGCGTTTAAGGCGAACGGTCTCACCCAGTACTGGGATCGACAGAACCGTGATGATCAGCGGTGTCGCGAAAAGGATCGCATAGGTTTGCGTCAGCGGCAGAACTGAAAACGCGTAGAAGGCCGAAACCCCCGTCACAACCGCAGCGACCGTGCGCACGGTCATCCACCACGGATGTACCGGTAGAAGCGTTCCCGGCTTGGCGTCCCGCATCAACATGATCGTCGCCAGCGGAAAGCTGAGCAAGACGCTGAAAAACACGATCTGGATCGGAGAATAGGTGGCCCCCAGCGTCTTGATGAAGACGTCGTGAGTCGAGTAGAGCCCGAAGGCGATCAGGGCCAGCACAGCTCCCTTGACGTTCGAAGACATGGCTGGCCCCTTTGATTGGTTTACAGGCTCGCGTCGAGCGCGGCGACGATGGCATCGCCCATTTCGGAGGTCGACATCGGCGTGCCGCCTTCAGGGCCCATCAGGTCGGCCGTGCGTGCACCATCGGCAAGAACGGTCTCGATCGCCGCTTCCAGTCGCGCCGCCTCATCGCCCTGATCGAAGCTGTAGCGCAGCGCCATCGCGAAACTCAGGATGCAGGCGATCGGGTTCGCCTTGCCCTGCCCGGCGATATCCGGCGCGGAGCCGTGTACGGGTTCGTAAAGGGCTTTGGGACGACCATTCGCCATGGGTGCGCCAAGGCTGGCCGAGGGCAGCATCCCAAGGCTACCGGTCAGCATCGCCGCCGCATCGGACAACAGATCGCCGAACAGGTTGTCGGTCACGATCACGTCGAACTGCTTGGGCCAGCGGCACAGCTGCATGGCGCCCGCGTCGGCGTACATATGCGACAGCTCCACATCCGGGTAATCCTCGTCATGCACCTTTTGCACGACCTCGCGCCAGAGGATGCCCGACTCCATCACGTTGGCCTTCTCCATCGAACAGACCTTGTTGCCGCGACGGCGGGCCAGTTCGAACGCCGACCGCGCCACGCGATCGATCTCGCTCTCGGTATAGCGTTGCGTGTTGATCCCGACACGTTCGTTGCCTTCTTCGAAGATACCGCGCGGTTCACCGAAATAGATACCGCTGGTCAGTTCCCGCACGATCATGATGTCGAGACCAGCGACAACGTCCTTTTTCAGGGACGAGAAATCTGCCAGTGCATCAAAACACTGCGCCGGGCGCAGGTTTGCGAAAAGATCCATCTCTTTGCGCAGGCGCAGCAATCCCCGCTCGGGCTTCACGCTAAAATCAAGCGCGTCGTATTTCGGGCCACCGACAGCACCCAGCAAAACCGCGTCAACTTCGAGCGCCTTGGCCATCGTGTCGTCGTGCAGTGGGGTTCCATGCTTGTCATAGGCGGCACCGCCGACAAGGTCTTCGCTCACGTCGAAGGTCAGGTCGCGCTTTGCGCCGTACCAATCAATGACCTTGCGTACCTCGGCCATAACTTCGGGGCCGATCCCGTCACCGGGCAAAATCAAAAGCGAAGCATTGCTCATCATCAGAGTCCTTTGATCAACTGAGTTGGCTTCGCCTAGCCTTGCAAGGCCGTAGCGTCAAGGCAGCGCTATATCCGGCAGCGTGATGTCCACCGTGATCAGCCGATGCGGTTGATACGGCAACCCGGGCCAGACACGGGCGGCCCGGATCGGCAGGTCAGCGGAAGGCAAAAGGTATGACACCCGCATCGGACCCGGCCTTTCCCAGTTTGCAGTGATCTGGCCGGGAAGGGGGTCGGTCAGATCACGCCGGGCCAGGAAACCCGCCATCGCATCGCGATACCCCTCGCCTCGCTCGGGGTCGAGGTTGGTGTTGGCCATGAACACGAAGGGTGACGGTGCGATCGGCCCATAGTGACCATTCAGTATCAGCTCCCATAGTCGTAACTCATCGAGGTTGCGCCGACCGTTCCGATCCTCCGGTCCATCGAAAACCGGCGCGCCCGCGTGGCCGATAAAAAGCGACATGCGGCGTGACTTGCCATCGACAAAGGACACATCGACCGGCACGATCCAGTGCCCACCGCTGGACAGGCGCTGCACCTCCCGCCCGGAATCGTCGTCTTGCGCATGGTGCCCCGGCAGCTCGCGCCACAGCAGATCGGTGAAGGACTGAACCGCATCCTCTGCGATGGGATAACGCGACAGGACCGCCAATGATTCCTGACCCGGAAAGCGGCCATAGGCCTGCGCATCCTCAGCCTCGTTCAGCCGACCGTCGCCGTCGATGTCATACCCTGTCGGGATACCGGCGTTTGATCGCAACGGCAGGACATGATTGAAACCTCCATCGATCAGGTCGGAAAAGGCGTTTAGCGTCGCCCCCGAAGCGTCGAAATCGAATTGGGTCAGGACGAGGATATCCGCGCCAATCTCGGCCAGCGCCTCAGCCATCAAGACGAGGGCCGGATCACCTTTCTGTATGTCCCGAAGTAAAAGCCCGGGCCCATCCCGCGACAGCGGTGCATGCCAAAGCGCCAACCGCAGGTCTTTTGCAGGGAGTGGATTCGCGGACCAGAGAAGAAGGAATAGACAGCCGCTCAGACAAGCTGCAAATCGTCTTCCTGCGCATAGGCGCGACGGCGTTTTTCCTGAATCAGCGCCGCCACCCGGAACAGCGCAACCCCTCGCATCATCAATGTCAGCGGCAAAAATGCCCACGCGCACAGCACCCAGATCAGAACTTCCGGCATCGCGAGAACCGACGCATCGAACGCGCCGATCCAGAATCGCAGCAAGGCCGGGATCAGGAATGGCAGGAGAAATCCTAATGCGAGGTTAAAATGCGCATCCCTCTTGAGGCGGAACAACACATCCCGCCCGGAGGTCGGGTCAAAAAGCGGGAGGTTGATCCAGAAGTTGAAAGCCTGCTTGCGGATCGGCCAGAAAATGAAGCGGGCGTGGATCCAGAACAGAAGCAACGAGATCATCGTCACCATCAGAAGCAAGCTGGCGATCTCGGTCGCGAGATCAACGTCGAGCCAGCCGGGCGCTTCTGCAAATGTGATCGCCATGAGGCGCACCGGCGAAAACGGGAAATCGAGCGTCGATCTTGCGCCCATTGCAAGGTTCTCGAGGAACGTCGGCGGCAGGGCCGGGTCTTTCGTGCTCAGCGCGACCAACAACGACGCGAACCAGACGCAAAAGAACAGCGCCAGGAACCGCAGGCGATTGAACGGTGGGGCGTTTCGGAATTCAAGGAACGTGGGGTATTCGCTGTAGTATTCGGCAAAGGTCACCACCGCAGCCACCAGCGCGACGAGGGCCGCCATCTGCGCGGCATCGCTCGACGTGCCTGGCAACACCAGCGACGGGACTGCAACAAGCAATGCCATCATAAGTGCGCGCGCAGCTGATCCGATGATCCGCTTGACCACTTTGCTTCCCTTCAAACCGGACGGACGCGATACGATGCCGCGACCTTGTTCCGCATTTGTGCCGTCGGGATCGACGGACTGCCTCATTGTTGCCCCAGTTTTGCCCAAGTTCGCCGTGCCGCTCAACTGCGGTGACGCGGTATGTCCGTGAAATCATTGATTACGCTCGAAAACTGGTGCGCGATTACATCAGCCGGTGACACGAAATATGGCAGAGCGGAGAGCGACCACAACATCTTGTGCACTCATCTCCGAGGCCCAAAACGAGAAAGGCCGCCCGGTGGGGCGGCCTTTGAAATACGGTATCGGACGTGTTCAGACCCAGGGACGCGACTGCGATGCCTGCGTTTCGAACGCATCGATCGACGCCGCCTTTTCCATCGTCAGGCCGATATCGTCGAAACCGTTCATCAGGCAATGCTTCTTGAAGCTGTCCACCTCGAACGGGAAGCTTTCGCCGTCGGAACTGGTCACGACCTGGTTCTCCAGATCCACGGTCATCCGGGCATTCGATCCCTTCTCGGCGTCCTTCATCAACACGTTCACCGCCTCTTTCGGCAGAACGATGGGCAGGATGCCGTTCTTGAAGCAGTTGTTGTAGAAGATGTCCGCAAACGAGGTCGAGATGACCGACTTGATCCCGAAATCCTTGAGCGCCCAGGGCGCGTGTTCACGCGACGACCCGCAGCCGAAATTGTCGCCCGCCACCAAGATTTCCGCGTCCCGGTATTGCGGCTTGTTCAGCACGAAATCGGGGATCTCGTTTCCGTTGTCGTCGTATCGCATCTCGTCAAAGAGGTTCACACCCAGACCCGACCGCTTGATCGTCTTCAGGAACTGCTTGGGGATGATCATATCGGTGTCGATATTCACCAACGGCATGGGCGCCGCGATCCCGGTGAGTTTTTCGAACTTGTCCATTACATCATCTCCCGCACATCGGTGAGTTTACCTGTTACAGCCGCAGCCGCAGCCATTGCGGGTGACATCAGGTGTGTCCGGCCACCCCGGCCCTGCCGCCCCTCAAAATTGCGGTTCGACGTTGCCGCACAGCGTTCTCCGGGGGCAAGCTGATCGGGGTTCATCGCAAGGCACATGGAACAGCCCGCAAGGCGCCATTCGAAACCCGCCTCTTTGAAGATATCCGCCAGACCTTCTTCCTCGGCCTGCGCGCGGACCAGACCGGATCCCGGCACGACCATCGCGCGTTTCACGGCGATCTTCTTGCCTTTGAGGATCTCGGCGGCAGCCCGCAGGTCTTCGATCCGACCGTTGGTGCAGGAGCCGATGAAGACGGTATCGATCTCGATATCCGACAACTTCTGACCGGGCTTGAGACCCATGTAATCGAGCGAGCGCTGCGCCGCACCGACCTTGCCACCCTCAAAGCTGTCCGCAGACGGCACTTCGGCGGTGATCGGCAACACATCCTCGGGCGAGGTGCCCCAGGTGACGACCGGTGCGATGTCTTCGCCCTTGATGGTCACGACCTTATCCCAATGCGCGTCATCGTCGGAATAGAGCGTTTTCCACCAGTCAAGCGCCGCCTCCCATTGAGCACCTTTCGGGGCGTGCGGACGTCCCTTGACGTACTCGAACGTCTTTTCGTCGGGCGCGATCAGACCTGCACGGGCACCGCCTTCGATGGCCATGTTGCAGACGGTCATGCGCCCTTCCATCGACAGGTCGCGGATCGCCTCACCGCAGTACTCGATGACATAGCCGGTGCCGCCGGCGGTCCCGGTTTCACCGATCACGGACAACGTGATGTCCTTGGCGGTCACACCGGGGCGCAGCTTGCCGGTGATCTCGACCTTCATGTTCTTCGATTTCTTCTGGATCAGCGTCTGGGTCGCGAGAACGTGCTCCACTTCAGATGTCCCGATCCCGTGCGCCAGCGCGCCAAAGGCCCCATGCGTTGCCGTATGCGAGTCGCCGCAAACGACGGTCATGCCCGGCAAGGTCCAACCCTGTTCGGGCCCGACAATATGCACGATGCCCTGACGGACATCGGACACCGGATAGTAATGGATGCCGAAATCCTTGGCGTTCTTGTCGAGTGCCGCAACCTGGATGGCGCTGTCTTCGGTCATGTTCTTGGGGTCTTCCCGTCCCGGTGTCGTCGGCACGTTGTGATCCGGCACGGCAATCGTCTTGTCCGGTGCCCGCACCGTGCGGTTCGCCATGCGCAGACCCTCAAAGGCCTGCGGGCTGGTCACTTCGTGAACAAGATGCCGGTCGATATACAACAGACAGGTGCCATCTTCGGCTTCATGCGCGACATGGGCATCCCAGATTTTATCATAGAGCGTTTTGGGGGACATCTGTCCTCTCCCTTAAACAATGTGGATGTGGTGGTGGTGTCGTGTGGGCTCAGACGCCAAGTGGTAGCCGCGCGCGCACCGTGTGCGTCGCACCGAAAAAGCGTTCCCGCAGACGGGCGCGCTCAGCCAGATCGAAAACCATTTCCATGACCCGTGTCCTACATCATCGCCCCCAGCCGCCGCAAGGGCGGTGCACAAAGCCGGACTACACCAGAGGACCGCAGCCAAACTGATCCGATGGCATCCGTCCGCCGTAAAGAGAATGACGAGGGACACGAAATGCTGACAAAACTCAACATCATCTATCTCGGCCTGATCGGGATCCTGTGTGCCGGGCTGATTCTGCATGCCGCCAGCGCAGGGGCGGATATCGGTCCCGTGGCCGTGACCTTGCCGTTTACGACATCCTAAGTCGTAAGCTGTTGCACTGCTTGCGCGGCGATGCGACGCTGCAATAACGCAGTCACCCGGGCATGGAATGGATCCTGATATCGTTTCCACAGAATCGCTGACCGAGGTCTCGCTCGGGCTTTACACCTGGGCCGAGGCGATGCTCTCGAGCTTGCTGCGCCCGTGGAACGCCTACCAGTTGCTGATCGCTCTTGGCATCTTCGTTGCCGCCCATCTGATCGCCGCCGTCATCAAGCCCCGGATGCACGATTGGATGCGGACGCGCGAGGGCTGGCCGAAATGGCGGATGCGCGCCTTGGTCGTGTTCCACCGCCGTTTGCGGATGGTGCTGTTCGTCGCGCTCATCTGGCTGGTCGTTCTGGTGATGCGCGAAACGACATGGCCCTCCCGGTCCTACCTTCTCGCGATCATCGCGAACCTGTCGACCGCTTGGCTGTTCATCGTCTTCGCAACCCGGCTCATCAAGAATGCCCTTCTGCGCGGGATCGTCCGTTACGGCGCGTGGATCTGGGTCACTCTATCGATCACCGGGCTCGCCGACGAAGCGCAGGGTATCTTGGACAGCGCGGCTTTCACGATCGGGGAAACGCGCCTGTCGCTCTGGTTGGTGATTCAAGCAATCGTCATCCTCGCAACGCTGTTGACCGTGGCCCGGCTTATCAGCGGCACCACCGCCGCCACGATCCGTCGCAACGAAGACATTTCCCCGTCGATGCAGGTGCTGGCGATCAAGTTCCTGCAAGTCGCGCTGTTCGGTGCAGCCTTCTTCATGGGCCTGCGCATCGTGGGTGTCGATCTGACCGGCTTGGCCGTGCTGTCCGGTGCGATCGGTGTCGGCCTTGGTTTCGGTCTGCAAAAGGTCGTGTCGAACCTCGTGTCGGGCATCATCATTCTGCTCGACAAGTCGATCAAACCCGGCGACGTGATCTCGCTTGGCGATACGTTTGGCTGGATCAACAGCCTTGGCGCACGCTATGTCAGCGTCGTCACCCGCGACGGCAAGGAATACTTGATTCCAAACGAAGACCTGATCACCGGGCAGGTGGTGAACTGGTCGCACTCCAACGAATTCGTCCGGCTCGACATCTTCTTTGGCACGGCCTATGGCGACGATCCCCACAAGGTGCGCGAGATCGCGATCGCCGCGGCGCAATCCGTGGACCGTGTGTTAAGCTTCAAGGCACCGGTCTGTCATATCGTCGGATTTGGCGACAGCTCGGTCGATTACATCCTGCGGTTCTGGATTCGTGACCCTACGGGCGGCCTTACGAATATCCGGGGCAACGTGTATCTTGCCTTGTGGGACGCGTTTCAGGAGCATGGCATCTCCATCCCGTTCCCGCAGCGTGAAGTCAAAATGCTTCAAGGTTCGCAACTTGACACAAAATCGCTTTCGGACTGACGAAAAGTTGCGGCTGACAATCGCATAAGACACTGAAAGTAAATACGGAATAAGGACGTTAACGACCATGAAAGACGAAATAGTCATCCTGGACGGGGCGCGCACCGCGATCGGCACATTCGGCGGATCGCTCACCGCGACGCCGCCCATCGAGCTTGGCACAGCCGTCGCCAAAGCCGCGCTGGAACGGTCGGGCGTCGAGGGTGGTCAGATCGGGCATGTCGTGTTCGGCCATGTCATCAACACCGAACCGCGCGATATGTACCTGAGCCGGGTTGCCGCCATGCAGGCGGGCATCCCCGACACCACACCTGCGATGAACGTCAATCGCCTCTGCGGATCGGGTGCGCAGGCCATCGTGTCGGCGGTGCAGTCCCTGATGCTGGGCGATGCCGACTTCGCCCTTGCGGGCGGCGCTGAGAGCATGAGCCGGTCGCCCTTTATCGTCCCGGATCAGCGCTGGGGCGCAAAGATGGGTGACATTCGCACGCTCGACATGATGCTGGGCGCGCTCAACTGCCCGTTCGGAACGGGGCATATGGGTGTCACGGCGGAAAACGTCGCCGCCGAACATGAGGTGAGCCGCGAAGACCAGGACGCCTTTGCCCTCGAAAGCCAAAAGCGCGCCGCCAAGGCCATCGAAGACGGCCGCTTTGCCAGCCAGATCGTGCCGGTTCAGGTGCGGGTCAAACGCGACATGGTGGATTTCGCCACGGACGAACACCCCAAGGCCACGACGATGGAGGCGCTGGGCGGTCTGAAAACCGTGTTCCAGAAAGACGGCACCGTGACCGCTGGCAATGCATCCGGCATCAACGATGGCGCGGCGGCGCTTGTTCTGGCCACCGCCTCTGCCGCCGACAAGTCCGGGCTGAAACCCAAGGCGCGGGTCCTGGGATACGCCCATGCCGGCGTGCGCCCCGAGGTGATGGGCATTGGCCCGGTCCCTGCGGTAGAAAACCTGCTGGCCCGCACCGGTCTCAAGATCACCGACTTCGACGTGATGGAAAGCAACGAGGCGTTTGCTGCGCAGGCCCTTGCGGTGAACAAGGGGCTTGGCCTCGATCCGTCCAAGGTGAATCCGAATGGCGGTGCCATCGCATTGGGCCATCCGGTGGGCGCAACGGGCGCGATTATCACCATTAAGGCGCTCTACGAGCTGGAACGGATCGGCGGCTCCAAAGCGCTGATCACCATGTGCATCGGCGGCGGTCAGGGCATCGCGCTCGCGATCGAGCGGCTTTGATCCAAACCCGGTCCGCACACCGGGCCGGGTTAATTCATTTTTCACCATGATCCCGGAAGGTCTCCGTCACGGTAAACGGAGGTCTGGATGAGTCTCGCCAACAAGCTGGCCGAGGAACGCCGCGCGCGTCTGGCGGCGGAACGTCTGCTTGAACTCAAACAGGCCGAGCTATTTGCCGCCAACCGCAAGCTGGGCACCCATGCGCAACAGCTGAGCAATGAAATCGTCGAAACCCGCGCCGAGGTGGCGATGGTACGCGGCGAAAACCAGCGCGTGAAAACCGAACTGGGCGTCGCCCACGAAAAGATCCAGATCGCGGAGCGCCGCCTGTGGCATTCGATCGAGACCATTCAGGACGGGTTTGCGTTTTTCGACGCAGACAACCGCATGATCGCCGCCAACCGCGCCTACTTGGCTGTGTTCGAGGATCTCAAAGAGGTGCAACCCGGCATCACCTACCCCCGCATTCTTCAGCTTCTGACCGAGGAGGGGATCGTCAATATCGGTTCCGAATGCCCCGCCGACTGGCGCGCGCGGATGCAGGATCGCTGGCAACAGGACGATCCGCAACCGATGGAGATCCAGCTGTGGAACGGCGAACACGTGCGCATCTTCGACCGTCGCGGCCCGTCTGGCGACGTGGTGAGCCTTGCGCTGAACATCACTGAAAGCGTGCGGTACGAAGAACAACTGCACGACGCCCGAGAACGCGCCGAAGCGGCGAACCGCGCCAAATCGGCCTTTCTTGCCAATATGAGCCACGAGATCAGAACCCCGATGAACGGCGTGGTCGGGATGGCCGATCTGCTGATCGAAACCGATCTGGATAGCGAACAGCGATTGTTCGTGGATACGATCAAACACTCGGGCGAGGCGCTTCTGGTCATCATCAACGACGTTCTGGATTACTCGAAGATCGACGCAGATAAGTTGGTCCTGCATCCCGAACCGTTCGACCTTGAACAGACCCTGCACGAAGTGGTTCTGCTCTTGCAGCCCAGCGCGCGCGCCAAGGGGCTGACGCTCAAAATCGACTACGACATCTTGCAACCCACGCGCTTTGTCGCCGATCCGGGACGCATCCGGCAGATCGTCACCAATCTGATGGGCAACGCCGTCAAGTTCACGCTGGAGGGTCATGTGCTGTTGCGGGTTGTCGGGGATCGGATCGCGGACGACCAAATCAGCCTGACCATCACTGTCGAAGACACCGGAATCGGCATTGCGCCGGATAAGGTCGACCACGTGTTCGGCGAATTCAATCAAGTCGAAGACGACCGCAATCGTCAATTCGAAGGCACCGGACTTGGCCTTGCCATCACCAAGAGGTTGGTCGAACTGATGGGGGGTCAGGTTTGGGTGGAGTCGCAAGAGGGCGTCGGAAGCTGCTTTGGGTTCAGCGTAAACCTTCCGCTTGATCTGACAAACGAAGACCCAGTGCCGAAGCTTGATCCGGCGTTGCAGCGGATTCTGGTGATCGACGAAACAGACAAGGGCGACACCACCCCGCTGATCAACCAGATCAGCGCGCTGGGCGGCAGACCGGTTTTGTGCAGCGACCCGAACAGGCTGACGCCCGAAACGGTGGCAGGGGCCAATCTCGTGGTGATCGGCCTCGACCCGGACGGTCCTGCGTTTCCATCTTTCGTCGATGCCCTCCGGTCTCTGGCACCCGACGCCCCGATCCTGTCGCTGTCGCACGATCCGAAACGGGTTGCCGAGGCAGGGCTGGCCCACGCCATCACCCTGCAACGACCCTACGCCCGCACCGCATTGCTTGACGCCATCACAAAGGCCGCCGTTCACCGGGCGCCGTCAAAGCAATCGCCAGATGCGGTGTCTTCCGGTATTCCCAAAGTGTTATTGGCCGAGGACAACCGCACGAACCAGCTTGTCTTTCGCAAGATGATCGGGAAGTTGGATATCGACCTTACGATTGCGAACAATGGCTTCGAGGCGGTCTCTGCGTTCGAGACAGACCACCCCGACGTGATCTTCATGGACATTTCCATGCCCGGAATGGACGGGAAAGAGGCGACAGCCCGCATTCGCGCGTTGGAGGGCAAAGGCGCGCAAATTCCGATCATTGCCGTGACGGCCCACGCGATGGAGGGAGATCGCGACATGATCCTTGCGGCCGGATTGACGGATTACCTCACCAAACCGTTGCGCAAAGAGGCGCTTCTGGAAAAGCTCGAACTCTACTGTCCGCGCTGTCAGCTGGCGTCGTAGGGACGGACGAATACCGGTTTGTCCGGCTCTGACAGGTCTTCCCGGTAGGCGTAACCGCCGAGGTCGAAATCCAGAATACTCGCCGGATCGGTCAGCCGGTTTTGAATCACGAACCGCGCCATCGCGCCGCGCGCTTTTTTGGCGAAGAAGCTGACGATCTTGGGGCCTTTGCCGTCGCCCTTGTCCTCCATGAAGGCGGGGGTGACGATGCGCAGGCCCAGCGCCTTGGGCGGGACCGCGCCGAAATATTCCTGGCTTGCACAGTTGATCAGCGTGTCGCTGTCCACCTCTGCCGCCTGCGTTTTGAGCTCCTTCGCGATCTGGTCGCGCCAGTAGTCGTACAGGTTGCCGCCGCGCCGGGTTTTCAACCGGCTGCCCATCTCAAGCCGGTAGGCCTGGATGCCATCCAAAGGACGCAGCACGCCGTAGAGACCGGACAGGATGCGCAGGTGATCCTGCGCCCAGCGCAATTCATCCGCGTCCAGCGTCTCGGCTTCGAGCCCCTGGTAGGTGTCCCCTGCAAAGGCCAAAGCGGCAGGGCGCAGATCGTCCGATGCAGGTGCCTCATCAAAGTCGCGAAAGCGGTCGCGGTTGAGTTTGGCCAGATCGTCGCTTAGGTCCATCAGGGACTTGAGGTTGCCCAGCGTCAGGTTGCGCGCGGTCTTTGCGAGGCGATTGGCGTCGTCCTGAAACACCGGTTCCGTCATCGTCACGTCACGCTCGGACCAGTCCAGACGTTTGGCCGGGGAAATCACGACGAGCATGGCAGCACCTTTGTTGTCTTTGCGGTTCCCGGTGATCTAGTCCGCGTTGCGCAGAACGTCCAGAAAGGTGTCGGCAAAGCGGTCGGCGCGCCGGTCGCCGATGATACGCGCGATCCCGCTGGCATCGCGCGGTTTGTTCTGGGCAAGCTTGGCCAATTGCCCGGCTTCACAGGACATCGGTTTGAGCGTGCCACAACCCCCGCGTACCAGTTGCGCCTGCGCTTCGAGCAATGCGTCATAGAGGCCGCCGGCACCACGGCTCGCCAGCTTGCGCCGGGCAGGATGCGCCTCGGGCACGTCGCCAGCGATCACTTCGAGAAAGGCCCGCCCGTAGCGTTCAAGCTTCTTGGCCCCGACGCCATTGATGCGCGCCATGTCGTCAAGCGTTGCGGGCCGGGTTTCGGCCATCTCGATCAGCGTCTTGTCGGGGAAGATGACGTAGGCCGGGACCGATTGTTCCTCTGCCAGCGCGCGGCGTTTGGCCTTGAGCGCAGAGAGCAGCGGCGCGTCTTCGTCGCTGACCAGTGTGCGGACCTGCGGGCGGCGTTCGCTGGCCGCCTCGATGCTGTCGCGGCGCAGGTTGATCGACGCCTCGCCCCGCAGAATCGGGCGGGCGGCGTCTGTCATCACCAACGCACCGTGGCGTTCGGAATCCGGGCGCATCAGATCGTGCCCCATCATCTGTCGGAACACCGCCTGCCATTCGCCGCGTTTCAGATCCTTGCCGACGCCAAATGTCGGAAGCTGGTCGTGATTGCGCGCCAGCACCTTCTCGGTCTTGGTGCCCAGCAGAATGTCGATCAGGTGCCCGGCGCCAAAGCTTTCGCCGGTGCGCAGGGCGGCAGACAGCGCCTTGCGCACCGCTTCGGTGCCGTCGAAAACCTCGGCCGGTTTGTCGCACAGATCGCAATTGCCGCAGGTGATGTCACTTTCGCCGAAATAGCCAAGCAAAGTCTTGCGACGGCATTCCTGCGCCTCGGCCAAACCCAGAAGCGCATTGAGCCTGCCGTGATCGGCATGGCGGCGTTCGGGGGGCGCGTTGCCTTCGTCGATCTGCGAGCGGCGCAGGCGGATGTCGTCGGAACCATAGAGCGTCATGGTTTCGGCAGGCGCGCCATCGCGGCCGGCGCGGCCGATTTCCTGGTAATAGGCTTCGATGGATTTGGGCAGGTCGGCATGGGCGACCCAGCGGATGTCGGGTTTGTCGACCCCCATGCCGAAAGCAACCGTGGCGACCACGATCAAGCCGTCTTCGGTGGCAAAGCGCGACTCAACGCTGCGGCGTGCGTCGGGGTCCATGCCGCCGTGATAGAAACAGGCGGTGTGCCCTTCGGCATTGAGAGCCTGCGCCAGTGTTTCCGTCTTGGCACGGGTGCCACAGTAGATGATGCCGGACTGGTCCTTGCGGGCGGCGGCGAATTGCAGGATTTGGTCGCGCGGCTTGTTCTTTGGGGCGAACATCAGGTGGATGTTGGGCCGGTCGAACCCGCGCAGGAAGGTCGTGGGCGGGTGGTCATCGAAGAGGCGATTGACGATCTCTTCCTGCGTCTCAGAGTCTGCCGTCGCGGTGAAAGCGGCAAGCGGTACATCAAGGGCGCGGCGCAACTCGCCGATGCGCAGGTAATCGGGGCGGAAATCGTGGCCCCACTGGCTGACGCAATGGGCTTCGTCCACGGCAATCAGCGACACACCTGCCTGTTGCAGCATCCGCTGCGTGCCGCCCGAGGCAAGGCGTTCCGGGGCAAGGTACAGAAGCTTCAGGTCGCCGGAATGAAGCATATCCCAGATGGCGTCGTTTTCTTCGTCCGTATTGGCCGAGGTCAGCGCGCCCGCATTGACACCCGCTTCGCGCAGGCCGCGCACCTGATCGCGCATGAGCGCGATGAGCGGGGAAATGACGACCGTAACACCGTGACGGACCAATGCAGGAAGCTGGAAACAGAGCGATTTGCCGCCACCCGTCGGCATGATGGCCAGCACATTGTCGCCTTGCGCCACGGCATCGACGATCTCGGACTGGCCGGGACGAAAGCTGTCGAATCCAAAGACATCCCGCAGAATTGTATCTGCGTCGGATAGATCGCGGGGCATGGGTGACCTGTCAGGTTCTTACTATATCTGCTCTTAACCTGACAGTCTCATACTAAGGATGCGTGAACAAGCCTTAGCCGCGTCAGAAGCTGTAGAACCAGCCCGCGTTGTTCGTCAGCACGATACGGATGATGTAGATGCCGATGAGCGCCACCAGTGGGGCGAGGTCGATGCCGCCCATCGGGGGCAGAACTCGGCGGAGGCGGGAATACATCGGTTCGAGGATGCGGTTCAGCGCGTCCCAGATCTGGGCGACGATGGGCTGACGCAGGTTCAGGACCTGGAAATTGATCAGCCAGCTCATGATGACGTGGGCGATGATGAAGAACCACACCACATCGAGAAGCAGCATGAGGATCTGGTAGAGCGATTGCATCGAACGAACTTCCTTTGGCCAAGATTGCCCAAGAGGTAGGCGCAAGCGACGCAGAGAACAAGTGACGGCTGGTTGCCGCGAGGTCGCGGTTGACGTGATCGCTTGTCAGGTCAACTAAGCACGAAACGGCAGGAGTGTTCCGGTGTATCCCTTTATCCGCATGGCCCATGGCATTTGGAAAGCGCGCAAGGCGCCAAAGCTGGGTCCGTTTGGCACCTATGTGTCACAGCACCGCTGCTGGCCGTGGGACATCGACATGTGGATGGAGCTCAACAACGGGCGGACGCTGACGCTTTATGACCTTGGGCGGATTCCTCTGGCTCAGGTCACCGGATTGATCGGGATGATCCGCAAGGAGCGCTGGGGACTGACGATGGCGGGTGTCGTTGTCCGGTACCGTCGCCGCATCCGCACATTCGAGCGTTTCGAGATGCGCAGCCGGATGCTGTGCTGGGATGCGCGGTTCATCTATATCGAACAGTCGATGTGGAAGCAGAACGGCGAATGCGCGAACCATGCGGTGTACCGATCTGCCGTGACCGATCGCAACGGCATCGTGCCGACCGAGCGCGTAGTCGCCGCGATGGGGCTGGCGGAAACGCCGTCGCCGGAGATGCCCGATTGGGTGGCAAAATGGCTCGAGGCCGAGGATATGCGTCCCTGGCCCCCGATGCAGGACGCGGCCTAGGCGATACGGCGCTTGCCGGGTGCGCTTTTCGCACCCATAACCCCGAAAAGGGGTGTTGGCATGGCGGACGTGACATTGCGGAAACGGATCTGGGGCTGGTTCTTTTTCGACTGGGCCAGTCAGCCCTATAACACGCTTCTGATCACGTTTATCTTTGCGCCCTACATCAAGGAATTGATGGGCGATGGCACCGCCGCGCAATCAGCCTGGGGGTTCGGCATCGGTGCTGCGGGCATCGTGATCGCATTACTGGCCCCGGTGCTTGGTGCGCTGGCGGATACCGGGGGCAATCGGCTCCGCTGGATTTGGTTGTTTTCGGTGATGTACGTGGTCGGTGCGGGTGGGCTTTGGCTGGCCGCGCCCGGAGATTACAGCCTTGTCCTGATCCTGACATTCTTTGCCATCGGCATGATCGGGATGGAGTTCGCGACCACCTTTACCAATTCGATGCTGCCCGATCTGGGCACCCGCGAAGAGATCGGACGCATCTCCGGCAACGGCTGGGCTTTCGGCTATGTCGGGGGGTTGGTGGCGTTGGTCATCATGCTGCTGTTCTTTGCCGACAATGCCGAGACGGGGCGCACCCTGATCGGGTTGGAGCCTGCCTTCGGGCTGGATGCGGAGGCGCGCGAAGGCACGCGGTTTGTCGGGCCGCTGACGGCGATCTGGTTCATCGTGTTCATGGTGCCGTTCTTCCTCTTCGTGCGCGACCCGAAGGCGCATCCTGCCCCCAAAGGCGCGGTGAGGCTGGCGTTACGGGATTTGGTCAACACGCTGCGCCGCTTGCCGCAAGAGCGGTCACTGTTTGCCTACCTCGGATCGGCAATGTTCTACCGCGATGCACTCAACGGGATGTACGCGTTCGGCGGCATCTACGCGGCGGGTGTGCTTGGGTGGAGTGTGCAGAATGTCGGGATTTTCGGCATTGTCGCCATCATCGCGGGCGCAGTGGCGGCCTGGGGGGGCGGCATGGCGGATTCCCGCTTTGGGCCCAAGCCGGTGATCGCGGTGTGTATTGTGGTCCTGACGGCGGTGGGAGTGTCCATCGTCCTGATTTCGCGAGAGACCATGTTCGGCGTGTCACTGGCCGAAGGGTCCAGCCTTCCCGACATCGCGTTCTACATCATCGGCGCGGTGATCGGCGCGGCAGGTGGTGTGCTGCAATCGGCAAGCCGCACGATGATGGTGCGACAGGCGAACCCGGAGCGTATGACCGAAGCGTTCGGTCTCTACGCGCTTTCGGGGAAAGCGACCAGTTTCCTGGCACCTCTGCTGATCGGAGTGACGACATATCTTACCGGTTCACAGCAATTGGGGGTCAGCCCGGTGATAGGGCTTTTCCTGATCGGGCTTGTGTTGTTAGTCTGGGTCAAACCAAACGGGCAGTGGGCAGTGGCATGAAACGGTTTTCCATAGGACTTGCACTTGCGGTTTTCCTGAGTGCCTGCGGAAGCGGTGACGCGCCGCGCAGCGCGCAAACGAATGCGGCAGAGGCGCCTCGCGTGACGGGCGTTCTGAGCACGCGCCAGGCGAAACAGCTGTTCGGCGGAATGGATGTCGGCTCTCGGCAGTCGCCGGCAGCCTATGGCAGCTACTCCAAGGGGTGTGCCGCCGGTCAGGTGCAATTGCCGGAGACCGGCCCGACATGGCAAGCGATGCGGCTGTCGCGGAACCGGAACTGGGGCCTGCCGGTCACGGTGGATTTCCTGCAAGACCTGTCGCGCATCGCCGCGCGCGAACCCGGTTGGAACGGGCTGTATATCGGCGACATCAGTCAGCCGCGCGGTGGTCCGATGTTGACTGGGCATGCAAGCCATCAGATCGGGCTGGACGCGGATATCTGGATGCGCCCGACGGATCGGTTGAACCTCAGCCGAACTGAGCGTGAGAATATCTCGTCGATTTCCATGCGGCGTTCCAGTGGCGCGTTCACCAACGACCGATGGACCAAATCACACCACAACATCATCAAGGCAGCCGCCAGCGACCCGCGTGTCGCGCGGATCTTTGTCTTCCCGGGTGCCAAGGTCGCGATGTGCAACGCCGAGACCGGCGACCGCAGTTATCTGCGCAAGATCAGGCCGTGGTACGGGCATCATTACCACTTCCACGTGCGGCTGAACTGTCCGCGCGGCATGTCGGGCTGTGTCGATCAGGATCCGCCGCCACCGGGTGACGGCTGTGACGATGCACAGGCCTGGGTGAACAATATCCTCAACCCACCGCCGCCCGATCCCAATGCGCCTCCTCCAAGACCGCGCCGCGAATTGACGTTGGGCGACCTGCCCGCGCAATGCGCCGCCGTGCTGTCGTCGAACTGATACCGGTTTGACCCAGGACATGCCCTTGGCCCGGTTCCTGTCGTCCTATCACTGGACACAGGATCGGGAAGACTTTGGCGGCTATTCCGCCATCACGCTGGCACCCGATGGTGCAGGATTTGTCCTGTTGAGCGACCGTGCGCATGTGATCGAAGGCACAATTTTTCGCCATGAAGGCCGGATCATCGGGATCCGCAGCACCGAGATCGCACCGTTGGATTTCTCGGACGATCTGTTCGACAAGCCTCTGAAACGGGACACCGAGGGAATGGCGCGCGATAGCGCAGGGCGTTTGTACCTCGCTCTCGAAAACGCCAACCGCGTGATCCGACGCGAGAGCGATGGCAGCTGGGCGACCCTGCCGGCCTACCCTGCCATTGATGCCCTGCCGCCAAATCGAGGGCTCGAGGCATTGGCGATCGGACCGGACGACGCGGTCTATGCAATCCCGGAAGTGTCGGACGGATTGCAGGAGCCATTCCCGGTGTTCCGATATCGCGAAGGAGCGGGATGGGATCAGCCCATGTCGATCACGCGTAGCAATGGGTATCTGCCAACCGGGGCGGATATCGGGCCGGATGGTCGGCTTTACGTGTTGGAACGGGGCTTTGGCGGGTTCGGATTTTACAGCCGGGTGCGTCGGTTCGATCTGACAGGCGAGGATGACGCCGAAGGCGAGACACTTCTGACCAGCGCGACCCGGCGGCATGACAACCTCGAAGGGCTTGCGGTATGGCAAGCTGAGGACGGGTCGCTGCGCCTGACGATGGTGTCGGACGACAACTTCCAGTTTTTCCAGAAAACCGAAATCGTCGAATACGCTGTCAGCATTTGACTTGCCTGTGCCGAAGTGTCGCTTTAAGCGTCGCGCCATTCCCGTCCGTCGGGAATCAAGTCCCCGCAACCTTGGCAAAACGGGAGTCACAATGACCCGCGCTCATATCCCTGGCATCATCGCGATGGCGCTCATCGTGCTGGCGTCGAACATCCTTGTTCAATTCCTGTTCGGAAACTGGCTGACCTGGGGGGCGTTCACCTACCCGCTGGCCTTCCTTGTCACCGACCTCATGAACCGCCTCTACGGGCCGAGTGCCGCCCGCCAGGTGGTGTTTGCGGGCTTCATCGTTGGAGTGTTCTGTTCGCTTGTCGGCACCCAGATCCAAGGGGAGTTCGGTCCGTTGGTGACGTTCCGGATCGCGCTGGCGTCCGGGCTCGCGTTCCTGACAGCGCAGCTCATGGATGTTGCGATCTTCGACAAGATGCGTAGCGGTGTCTGGTGGCGCGCGCCTTTGGCCTCCACGCTGATCGGCGCGTCGATTGATACCGCGCTGTTCTTCAGCATCGCGTTCTCCGGCGCTTTGACCTTTATCGAGCCCGAAAATGATGTGTCCTGGGCAGGCGAGATGCTGCCGCTTCTGGGGGCCGGGCCGATTGTACCGCTCTGGGTGTCGTTGGCCGTCGCGGATTGGATGGTGAAAATCGCCTTGGCCTTGATCGCACTGATACCTTTTCGACTCATCGTGCTTCGATTTCGCGAAAACTCGGCGTTGACGTAAGAAAACTGTTGCACCGTGGGCAAACCCTGTCACGCTGAAGGTGCGTTTTATCAACAGCTGAAAGGAGGTGATCCAGTGTCGAGAGAGGTATTGGAGAGAGGTGTCGGAACAGTTCGAGAGGCACACATCTAGGGCAGCCCCTGGGTGATGAACCCATCGAATTGGTGTGGAACCTAACCGGACCCCACCTCCGTAAGTCTCGAAGGGTCGCCACATCGGCGACCCTTTTTGTATGCGCGCCGCCGCGCTATGTGGATGATCATGCTCAAGATTTCAGACAGCATCACGATCGAGGACTGGGAACTGACGGAACAGTTCATCCGGTCCTCCGGCCCGGGCGGTCAAAACGTCAACAAGGTGTCGACCGCCGTGGAACTGCGGTTCGAGGCCGAGCGGTCGCCGAACCTGCCCGGTCCAGTGAAGGCCCGGTTGCGCCGCATTGCGGGTCGGAAATGGACCAAAGAAGGTGCGCTGGTCTTGCAGGTGGACGAGACCCGATCACAGGCGCGCAACCGCGATATCGCGCGAGATCGTCTGAAAGAGATGATCGTGCAAGCGTTGCGCCCACCAAAGCGCCGCGTGCCAACGAAGCCGACTCTCGGGTCGAAAAAGCGGCGCTTGAAGGCGAAGAAAGTGCGCGGCGAGGTCAAGTCGCTGCGCGGACGGGTCGACCCAGACGGAACCTGACTTGTAGGGTCGAATTGGCGTTGCCAATCCGACCGGCTGGGGCTCTGCCCCAGACCCCGAGGTATTTGTAGCCCAAAGAAGCCCAGGCGGTCAGAAACGGTCAAGCAGGCGTTCGAGATACTCGAGTTCTTCTTCGGGGCGTTCACCGTCGCCCGAGCGGCGGCGTATTTCATCCAACAACTCGCGGGCGCGACGGTAAACGTCTTCCCCCTGCAAGAGGTTCTCGTCCGAGCCGATCTGCCCGTTGGAGCCGACATTGCGGCCCAGAGGATCGCGCTGCTGGCCGGGATCTGCGCCCTCGGCCATGCCCTGTTGGCCCTGACCCTGCTGCTGTTGCTGGGCCATCGCTTCGCCAAGGTTGCGCATGCCTTCGCGCAGCGCTTCCATCGCTTCGGACTGGTTGTCGATGGCACCTGCCAGATCGTTTTCGCGCAGCGCCTCTTCGGCACCTTCCATCGCTCCTTCGGCACGATCCAGAGCTTCGCGGGCGGCATCACCGGCCTCGGTACCCGCACCCGGCAGGTTTTGGGACTGGCGATTGAGTTCCTGCCGCAAGGCGCGCTGGCGGTCGGCGAGGCTTTCCTCAAGACTCTGACCCTGACCGTTCTGGCCTTGGCCCTCTTGCTGACCTTGGCCCTGACCCTGCTGCTGGCCGGGTTGTTGGCCCTGTCCTTGCTGCTGACCCTGGCCTTGTTGCTGACCGGGCTGTTGGCCCTGCTGGCCCTGTTGACCGGGGTTGAACTGCTCCTGCAAATCACGGAATGCCTGATCCGACAGGCCCTGCTGTTCCCGCAGTGTCTCGGCCAAACCCTCCATCGCCTGTTCGCCGGGCGATTGGCCCTGCTGGCCCTGACCTTGCGTGACCTGCATATTTTCCATCATCTGACGCAGCTGTTCGAGCGCTTCCTGCGCTTCGGCCATGCGGCCCTGCTCCATCAGTTCCTGGATGCGGTCCATCATTTCTTGCAGGTCGTTCTGACTCATCTCCATCATGTTCTGGTTCTGAGTCATTTCCTGATCGGGATTGTTCTGCTGGTCCTGCTGCGCCTGACGGGAGAGCTGGCGCAGGTAATCATCGGTCGCTTCCCGCAGCTCCTGCATCAGTTCCGCGATTTCCTGATCCGACGCGCCGTTGCGCATTGCTTCGGCCAAGCGGTCCTGCGCGCGTTGCAGCCGTTCAAGCGCATCCTCGAGATCACCCTCTTCGAAACGCAGCGCCAGATCCCACATGGCTTGCGCGATTTCCGCCTGTTGATCGTCGGTCATCGACACCTGGGACAGCGCTTCGACCCGGCGCATGATAGTGCGCATGCGGAGGAAGTCGGTGCTGGACCGGAAAACATCGTCCGGACGGTGCGAAATGGCGCGCATCAGCATCGCGATATCGCCCGCGTTTTCGCGATTCCACAGAAGCGACCGTCGCAGATCGATGATGGCGGATGCCATTGGATCGAAGAACCGCCGTCCGGGCAGGGAAATCACTTCACCCGCTGTCTCACCGATCTGATCCGCTTCGTCCGTGACCGTCAGGCTGATCGTCACCGGAAGGTTCGCCCAAGGATGTTCCGAGAAATTGTCGATCAGGGTTTCCGTAAACTCGGACCGATCACCGGCGATCGGCATGGGAAGCGGCACTTCGATTAGCGCGCGCGGTTCAGGATCGATGCGCAGGCCATAGCGGCGATCAACCTCGTCCAGCGCCAGTTCGATCCGGGCCATGCCTTCGGCGACGGCGTAATCGTCCTTCGCGGTGAACGGGATCTGCGCTTCGCCTTCGTAGCTGACCTCGATCTCGCCGTCGCGCATCACTTCGGGCGCCTGATCGGGTGTCGCGACAATATCCCACGCGCGACCGCCGGTGCCCGAAATCTCAAGCTCGCCGGATTGCGCGACGGTGAATTCCTGCGCGGTGTTGATGGAGGCCGCAATCAAGTCCTCTTCGGTGGCGGTCGGTGAGACGCTGCCCGAGACGGTTTCCGTCACGCTGAGCGCACCGACTTCGCCGTAAAACCGCAGAGTGATGCGGCTGCCTTCGGGCGTTTCCAACTGTGCCGTACGGATGTCGTTCAGGTAGATCGACGGCAACCCAGTGTAATGCGGAGGCTCCAGCCAGCCTTCCCAGGTTGGCCCGGACGCGAGGTCAGACCCGGTCGGACCCATCGCCGAAACGGTCTGCACGCGCAGGACCGAGCCAAAGATCGCGGCAACAAGAAAAGCCAGAACGGCCACATAGCGAAGCGCAAAAGGATCGGCCTTGGACACGCGCAGGTCCGGCTCGGCCGCTTTTGCGTCTTTCAGACGTGCCGCCATCCGCTTCTGGTGTGCATTCCATACGGCAAGCGAGGCGGGATCGTGCGCACCAATCGCCTGGCTGTCCATCGAGGCAAGGATCGGATTGCCCGGCAACGTCGCGTCCAACCGTGCCAAGGCGGCGGATTGCGACGGCCATGAAAACCTGCGGACGCCCCTGACGAGCGCCCAGAGACCCGTCAGCGCCGATACGCCAAGAACGGTCCACACCACTTCGACAGGCACATAATCCTGCAAACCCAGCATCAGGAAGGCGAGAACCGCGAACAGAACCGACCAAAGCGGCCAGAAGGACCGCACAGCGGATTCCGCAGCCATCCCCAGACGCGTCAGCAAAAGGGGCCGACGCAACGCGGCGTCGATTTCGGCAGGCAAGTGATCCCGTGCGGACATTCCGATCTCCCGGTCAGCTGACCGCAAGCGAAAACCTCACAGCCATGGGGGGATGGTATCTCGGTTTATGATTTCGTCAAAGTCCGGGCGCTTGCGGATGACAGCGAATTGATCGCCCTTTGCCAAAACTTCGGGCACAAGCGGGCGCGTGTTGTATTCACTGGACATCACCGCGCCGTAAGCTCCGGCTGATCTGAACGCCACGAGGTCTCCGGCCTGAAGCGGCGGCATCATGCGATTCTTGGCAAAGGTGTCACCCGATTCACAGACAGGACCGACGATGTCGAAGGGTTGCTGCTCCACGCCGGGGGCCGCTTCGACCACCGGGACAATATCGTGATAAGCGTCGTACATCGCGGGTCGGATCAGGTCGTTCATCGCGCTGTCGAGGATCAGAAACTGACGCCCCTCACCCTGCTTCACATAGATGACCCGGCTGACCAGGATCCCGGCATTTCCGGCGATGAGCCGACCCGGCTCGATCTCGATCTCGCAGCCCAGATGGCCCACGGTGCGTTTGATCAAGGCGCCATAGTCCTGTGGCAGCGGCGGGGCTTCATTGCTGCGCGCGTAAGGAATACCCAGCCCACCGCCCAGATCAAGCCGCTTGATCGTGTGCCCATCAGCGCGCAACTGCTCGGTCAACTCCGCCACCTTGCGGTATGCCAGTTCATAGGGCTCCAGATCGGTCAACTGCGATCCGATATGCACGTCGATCCCGATCACTTCGATCCCCGGCAGCGCCGCCGCCTCGGCGTAAACGGCGCGCGCCTTCGAAATCGGGATCCCGAACTTGTTCTCGGATTTCCCGGTCGCAATCTTGGCGTGCGTCTTGGCGTCGACATCCGGATTCACACGCACAGTGATCGGCGCGGTCTTGCCGAGCGCGGTGGCAACTTCGGAGATAACCCGCATTTCGGGTTCGCTTTCGACGTTGAACTGGCGAATGCCCCCTTCCAGGGCCTGACGAATCTCGGCCCGGGTTTTGCCAACGCCGGAAAAGACGATACGATCGCCTGAAACGCCCGCTGCCTTGGCGCGCGCGTATTCACCCCCGGACACCACGTCCATCCCGGCCCCCAGATCAGCCAGGGTCTTGAGGATCGCCTGGTTCGAAGCCGCCTTCATCGCGTAGCAGACCATGTGGTCCATGCCGTCCAGGGCTTGGTCAAAAAGCTGGAAGTGGCGAGTCAGCGTTGCGGTGGAATAAAGGTAAAACGGCGTGCCAACCGAGGCAGCGATGTCGGACACGGGAACGTCCTCGGCGTAGAGTTCACCGTTACGATAAAGAAAATGATCCACAATCGCCTCCAGATCAGACCGCGCCGCAGTAGCGCAGCCGATAGATTGGCGCCACCCCCTGCTTCTTCTTTTCACAAATATGCGGACGCGACTTTGCCTTGTTCCCGTGTTCGTCAATTGGTTGACCTGACCCACCTGGCGCCAATCCGGAGCGAAGCGGAGATTACCTGAGCGGGCCACAGGCCCGCACGATATGATCAGGTGACAGGTCTGGACCGTAGAAAGAGGTACAGCGGCAGACCGCAGCTGACGCCTATGCAGTAGGTCGCGGGAATGGCGATCAGGGCCGTCCAGTTCCGGCGCACGGCCACTTCGGCGATGATCCAGATGGTCAGCGATACGGCAGCGATGGTCAGGTCCCAAGTCAAACCGGTGGTCGCGTCATTGACGTACCATGCGTCGATCATCGCGCTCAGGCTCCAGCCGTTTTCCTGGAACCAGGACAGAAAGTAATACATCGGGTGTATCGCGCCCCAGATGGCAAGGGCGAGGTATATCCAGCGCATCGGGGGCATCAGAAACTGCCTCCGATCGTCACGGGCCCAGAGCTGACGCTCACCCCCGTCGATGTGTGAACACCTCCGGACCCGACCGACACGGTCGTGGCGACCGAGGGCGTCAAGGGTGGCCCGTCCGCACCGCAGGCCGCCAGGGCGAAAACCGCGAGGACAAGCGCGCTCCGGATCATTCCAACACCTCTTTCCATCGGGCGATCTGCTCGCGGACACGCACGGGCGCGGTGCCGCCATAACTGGTGCGGCTGGCGACAGAATTGTGAACGCCCAGAACCTCGAATACATCCGCGGTGATATCCGCATGGACCGATTGCATGTCTTGCAGCGTCAAATCCGGCAAATCGCATCCTTTCCGTTCGGCCATCGCCACCAGAGACCCGGTGACATGATGCGCCTCGCGGAAAGGTAGGTCGAGCGTGCGCACAAGCCAATCCGCCAGATCGGTCGCGGTGGAAAACCCGGCAGAGGCAGCGGCTTCGAGATTGGCGCGATTGGCGGTCATGTCCTTGACCATGCCCTCCATCGCAGCGAGCGCCAGCATCCAGTTGTCGGCGGCATCGAAGACCTGTTCCTTGTCTTCCTGCATGTCCTTGGAATAGGCGAGCGGGAGACCCTTCATCACCATCATCAGCGCAACATTCGCCCCAAAGATGCGCCCGATCTTGGCGCGGATCAGCTCTGCCGCATCGGGGTTCTTTTTCTGTGGCATGATCGACGATCCGGTCGAGAACCGGTCGGACAGGGTCACAAAACGGAATTGCGCCGAGGACCAGATCACCAGCTCTTCGGCAAAGCGGCTGAGGTGCATGGCGCTGATGCTGGCCACGCTCAGGAACTCCAAGGCGAAGTCCCGATCGCTGACGGCGTCGAGGCTGTTGGCCATCGGCCGATCAAAACCCAGCGCCTGTGCCGTCATATCCCGGTCGATGGGAAATGACGTGCCTGCCAGCGCGGCTGCCCCAAGCGGAGACTCGTTCATACGTTTGCGCGCGTCCTGAACGCGGGACAGATCGCGTGCGAACATTTCCACGTATGCCATCATGTGATGGCCCCACGTCACCGGCTGCGCCGTCTGAAGATGGGTGAAGCCCGGCATGACCCAGTCCGCCCCGGCTTCGGCCTGCGCCACCAAAGCGCTGATGAGGGCTGTCAGGCCCGAAGACGCCGCATCGAGCTGATCTCGCACCCAGAGCCGGAAATCCGTCGCGACCTGATCGTTGCGTGACCGACCGGTGTGCAACCGCCCCGCCGGTTCGCCGATGATCCCTTTCAGACGCGCTTCCACATTCATGTGAATGTCTTCAAGAGCCGTCGAGAACGCGAAGTCGCCTGTTTCAATCTCTGACAAAACGGTGAGCAAGCCTTCCCGCATCGCCTCGGCATCGCTAGGTGTAACAATGCCTTGCGCGGCGAGCATCGCGGCGTGGGCCCTTGAACCGGCGATGTCCTGTGCTGCCATACGTTTGTCGAACCCGATCGAGGCGTTGATCGCCTCCATGATCGCATCGGGACCGGCGGCGAACCGGCCGCCCCACATCTGGTTCGAGGATTTGTCGGACATGGTCTTACCCCTTCGGAGGGAAAATGAAGAAATTACTTGCCGCCATCCTCTATACGGGCCTCGTTGCGCTTGCAAACCCGGCGCTGGCCGATCTGGCCAAGGCCGAGGCGATGCGCGACGGTGACATGAAAAAGCTGACCTTCCACAGCACACCGCAGGCTGCGGGGACAGCGGAATTCACCACGTTCGACGGCGAACCGATATCGTTGGCGGATTACCAGGGCAAATGGGTGCTTCTGAATTTCTGGGCGACCTGGTGCGCGCCGTGTCGAAAAGAAATGCCGATGCTGTCCGAATTGCAGCGCGAATTCGGCGGCGACAGTTTCGAGGTCGTGACCCTCGCCACAGGTCGTAACCCGCCCCCGGCGATGGAGGCGTTTTTCGAAGAGATCGGCGTGGATAATCTGCCGCTGCACCGCGATCCGGGATCCGGTCTTGCGCGAGAGATGGGCGTTCTGGGTCTGCCGATCACCGTGATCCTCAATCCCGAAGGTCAGGAAGTGGCGCGCATGCGGGGCGATGCGGATTGGGCGTCGGACAACGCCAAGGAAATCCTGCGCACCATTCTGGGTGAAGACAGCGCAGGCTGAATCACGCGAGTTGAACAGACAGGAGGTTCACACAGGTCCCCGGACGCCCACACGGCACGCAGCGCTTTACCTGTCGTAGCTGCCAAAAGCGCTCCCGCGCGTGCCGTTATCTATATGCCCCTTGAACTATAACAGACCGCCTACCCGGCATAGAGCCACCGCTCGGACTTGCGAGAACAACTGCGAGTGTCTTCCACATGATCCAGCAATCGAGCCTAATCGATTTGTGTTCCCGATAGTGATGTTCGATCTGGAACTTGCAGGGAAGAATCTTGGTGACGTATGTGGCTTCAAGCTCTGACATACTGCGCGAGGACGCCATGATCCGCTGCTCCTCGAGCGCCAAGCTGACGGTGCCGAGACCCGTCACGCCAGGTGCGATCGACAGTATCTTGTCAAACTCCTCGGGAAATTGCGCGGCCGCGGCGGGCGTTGGCGGACGTGGCCCGATGAAGTTCATGTCGCCTACCAACACGTTCCAAATCTGCGGAAGTTCATCCAACCTCAATCGACGCAGCACAGCACCCAACCGAGTGATCCGATTGGTTTTGTCTGCCCCTGTAGGCAAACCGTCATCCGCGCCGCGCATCGTCCGCAATTTCCACATCGTGAAAGGACGGCACCCCGCCTTGAGCCGTTGCGCCGCGAACAGCGGCGGTTGACGGTCGATGACAAGGATCAGGACCACGCACATCAAGAGCACCGGCAACGCGATGATGAGGACCACCAGCGCGGCCAATATTTGTAGAAATCGCGATTTCCGGGTCATAGGCCAGGCTGAACTCTTATCAGGTCTGGGTCCAGCCTACCGAAACTTTGATTAACCGTTGGTTAATGATCAGGCGTCGGAAAACCCAGCGCGGCCAACGCTGACATACGCGACAAAGCCCGCATCGCGCACGACGTCTGCATTATAGATGTTGCGTAAGTCGGCCATCACCGGGCGGGCCATGTTGCCCGCGATCTGGCCAAGATCCAACGCCCGAAATTCGTTCCATTCCGTCAAAAGGACCAACAGGTCGGCATCCTTTACAGCAAGGTAGGGATCTTCTTGCCACTGCACGCCGGGCAAAAGCGCCTCACCTTCGTGCTGACCCTGTGGATCACAGACCCGCACTTTCGCCCCGCCGCCCACCAGCGCGGGCACGATCGTGAGCGATGGTGCATCGCGCATGTCGTCCGTGTTGGGCTTGAACGTGACGCCCAAGACGGCCACCGTCTTGCCGTTGAACGACCCGTCACAAAGGTCCTGAAGCTTGCCGATCATACGGCGCTTGATGTCTTCGTTCACCGCGATCACCGCTTCGGTGATATGCATCGGGCTGGCGTGTTCCTGTCCGATCCGCGCAAGCGCTTTGGTGTCCTTGGGAAAGCAGGACCCCCCGTAGCCCGGCCCGGCATGCAGGAACTTGTTGCCGATGCGGTTGTCCATGCCCATGCCCTTGGACACCTGTTTCACATCTGCCCCGACCTTTTCGCACAGAGCCGCGATTTCGTTGATGAAAGTGATCTTCGTGGCGAGAAACGCATTGGCGGCGTATTTGATCATCTCCGCGGATTCGAGATCGGTCGTGACGATGGGAAAGTCGCGCAGGTAAAGCGGGCGGTAAATCTCGGACATCACCTGTGCCGCGCGATCTGTTTCTACGCCCACGACAACGCGGTCCGGCTTCATGAAATCGTCAATCGCAGCCCCTTCCCGCAGGAATTCGGGATTGGAAGCGACATCGAAATCGAGGTCGGGATTGGCGGCGGCGACCACGTCGCGCACCTTGCGGTTCGTGCCGACCGGGACCGTGGATTTCGTGACGATGACAACGTAATCCTTGGCCGCTTTTGCGATCTCCTCTGCCGCAGCCATGACGTAGGTCAGATCCGCATGACCATCGCCGCGTCGTGTGGGCGTGCCGACCGCGATGAACACCGCCTCGGCGCCATCAATCGCCGCCGACAAGTCGCGGGTGAATTCCAGGCGTCCGGCTTCGACGTTCTTGGCCATCAAAGCATCGAGGCCCGGTTCGTAAATCGGAACCTCTCCCCGCTCGAGCATATCGATCTTACGCTGATCCTTGTCGACGCAAACAACGTTGTGGCCGAAATCCGAGAAACACACCCCGGACACAAGACCCACATACCCGGTCCCGATCATCGCAATCTTCATGGCACTGCCCTTTCACTATCGAAGGCTTTTTGCGCCGGGCGTCTGTTTGGGTCAACTCCACCAGGGCGTTCGCCCAAAAGAAAAGGGCGCGCTGTGGCAGCGCGCCCCTCTGATGTCTTTCAGATCGAATCGATTACGATCCGGTGTCTTCCATCTCGGGACCAACGGACACGAGATAGGCATAGACGTCCTCCATGCCGGACCGCAGGCGGAACGACATCTTGGACCGTGCGCTGCTGTCGTCCAGATACTCGGCGAGGAAACCCTTGGGATCCTGCACATATGCAACGAAGGTTTCCTCGTTCCACTCGAGCCCGGCTTCGCCTGCTGCGACAAGGCTGTCACCGTAGCGGAAATCTTCCACGGTGCCGGCCTGACGGCCGATGATGCCGTAAAGATTGGGACCAGTACGACCGCCCTTTACGATTTCGGTGCCATCGTCCGCCACGATCATGTGGCAGGATTTGCACTTGTTGAATTCACGTTCACCCGCTTCGGCATCGCCGGAACCTGCATGGCTTTCGGCAAATGCAGAGCCCGCGAGCGTCATTGCTGTGGCCGCTGTTGCGATCATCAACTTCATTGTTGAACTCCTCTTTCGTGTTCGGACGCACAATAGCGCCGTATCGATCTGTTAACCAATAGCAAACCGAGTTTGTTCCGCATGACGTAACCGCGTTAGGTCCGAAGTCAAGCGACCTGATGCGCGATTGCGCACTGTTTCCAGAGGGTTGCCAGCGCCTGAACCAGCTGTTCGATATCCGCGTCGGAATGAAGTGGGCCAGGCGTGAATCGCAGACGCTCTGTTCCCTTCGGCACCGTCGGATAGTTGATCGGCTGAACGTAAATACCGTAGTCCTGCATCAGGATGTCCGCCAACATCCGGCATTTGACCGGATCCTTGATCATCACCGGGATGATGTGGCTCGGGTTGTCCAGATGCGGAATGCCCTGATCGTCCAGACGCTTGCGCAGCTTGGCGACCTGCTCCTGCTGCTTGCGTCGTTCCATGTCGCTCTGCTTGAGATGCTGGATCGACGTGCGCGCAGCCGCGGCCACCGCCGGAGGCAACGCGGTGGTAAAGATGAACCCGGACGAGAACGATCGGATAAAATCACACATCGCGTCGGACCCGGTGATGTAACCGCCCATGACGCCGAACGCTTTGCCCAAAGTACCTTCGATCAAGGTGATCCGGTCCGCCAGCCCTTCACGTTCGGAAACACCACCGCCGCGAGGGCCGTACATGCCAACCGCGTGAACTTCGTCGAGATAGGTCATCGCGCCGTGCTTTTCCGCGACTTCGACGATTTCCTTCATTGGGCAAATGTCGCCATCCATCGAGTAGACCGACTCGAACGCCACGATCTTGGTCGCGTTCGACGGCAGCGCCGCCAGCTTGCGATCGAGGTCCTCGGGATCGTTGTGCTTCCAGATGACCTTGTTGCAGCGCGCGTGGCGGATGCCTTCGATCATCGAGGCGTGGTTCAACTCGTCCGACAGGATCACCGCGTCCGGCAGGCGCGATCCAAGCGTCGACAGGGCGGCCCAGTTCGACACGTAGCCAGACGTGAACAGCAGCGCCGACTCCTTGCCATGCAGATCAGCCAGCTCCGCCTCGAGCAACTTGTGCTGGTGGTTCGTGCCGCTGATGTTCCGAGTACCACCGGCACCGCAGCCATTCTCGGCGACAGCGTCCTGCATCGACTTGATGACCGCGGGGTGCTGGCCCATTCCGAGGTAATCGTTCGAACACCACACGGTCACCTCGTCCGGGCAATCGTCATCATGCGATTTGGCCTTCGGGAAGGCGCCACACTTGCGCTCCAACTCGGCAAAGATGCGGTAATTTCCCTCTTCCTTTAGGGCATCGAGTTGGGCATTGAACAAGCTGTCAAAGTCCATGGGCGTCCTCCGTTCGTATCGTCTTGTCTTCTTGTTTTGGTTTGGGCGCCGGGATCATCCAGCGCCAGAGTTTTTCGTCGGGCAGCGGCAGCACCATGAACCAGTGCTCGAGCAAAGCGAGCGCGGTCATGGCCGCCAACAGGGCAAAGCCGATCGTGTCGGCCGGGGTTTGCGCGGAATAGATGCGCTCCAGCCAGCACGCGACGGCAAAGGTCAGCGCGCTGACCGAAATCGGGAACAGCCAGTTCATCTTGGCGTGACGGAAGTGGCTGGGCAGATGGGCGAGCGGCTTGGGCAGGAATTCCGTGTTGATCTTCGGCACACCCAGAAACAGGTTCAGTTTCGCGGATACGCGGGCGAAGAACAGGACCGCGAAGGTCCAGAACCCAAAGGTGTTTACGGCGTCCTTCGTGACAAGCCAGAGCGCGATCAGGGTGCCTGCCAAAAGCATCTCGTGATAGGCAATGGTGCCCCAGGCCCGGATGAAGCGTTCCCATTCCGGGATGTCCGCGCGGCATTCATGCAGGTTTGGACCCGTGATCGTACCGGTCAGGAACGCGATCTCGATCCAGGCCCAAAGCGCCAGAGCCGCGAGAAAGGCGTGATATGACGCAGCAGGGCTTTCGACGGAGTCGGTGACCCAGATGCCGAACCCGCCCAGAAAGAACACCGGCAAAGCCGCCCAAGTGAGCACTTGCCCAAAACGCGGGCCATGCCGGTCGGCATATTTCACGACCATGAGGATCGCCCCGGTGGAAAACCACCAGAGAAAAAGCGCCACGAGGGCGGCGATCCAGGGGTCATTCAACACGCGTCTTTGTCCTTCTTCTTTTACCAAATATGCCGGGGATGTGGGGGGCTGGCCCCCCACCCGGTCGCCGCCCTTGGGCGGCGAAACCGCTTAGTAGGACGGCACCAACCGGGTCACGGCGGGCACCTTATGTTTCTTCACCGGGATCGTATACAGCGACACAAAGCACGACGCCGCCTTTGCCGATCCGGCCCACTCCTTGAGCTTCCCGCCCAGACCGCCCTGCTTTTTGCCCTCGGCAATCTGCACATTCGCGCGCTGCAAGCGTTCCAGCGTCGGCTGCCAACGCGGATGGTCGATATCCAGCGTGATCGGGAAGATCTGCTTGGTCAGCTCGGATGTCTTGGTGAAGACCTCGTGCGCGTACCAATCCGGATCGACGCCCAGCGCCTTATGGAAAGCAGGGCGCTGATGATCGCGCACATACATGGTGGCGTAGACGGCCGTAAGGAAGAACTTGATCCAGTAGACATTGCGCCCCTGAGTCAGTTTCGGGTCCGTCTTCATCAAAAGCGCGAACGCCTCGCCATGGCTGAACTCGTCGTTGCACCACTCTTCGAACCACTTGAAGATCGGATGGAAGCGGTGTTCGGGATGTGCTTCGAGGTGACGGAAAATCGTGATGTAGCGGGCGTAGCCGATCTTTTCCGACAGGTAGGTGGCATAGTAGATGAACTTGGGCCGAAAGTAGGTGTATTTCTTCGACTGCGTCAGGAACCCGAGGTTCACCCGCAGCCCCGCTTCGCGCAAGGCATCGTTGATGAAGCCGGCGTGCCGCGCCTCGTCGCGCGCCATCAGTTGGAACAGTTGCGTGATGTCCTTGTTGTTGCCGCGCCGCTTCATCTCCTTGTAAAGCACGCAGCCCGAAAACTCGGCGGTGCAGCTTGAAATCAGGAAGTCGATGAATTCCTTTTTCAGCTGCGGCTCCATGTTCTCCCAATCGACATGGTCCCAATCTTCGTTCTTCTTGAAGTGACCCTTGTTGGGATCCGCTTCCATCTGGGCGATCAACGCGTCCCATTCGGCCCGGATACCATCGACATTGATCGCGTCCAGTTCGTCGAAATCGGTGGTATAGAACCGTGGCGTCAACAGGGTGTTCGCCATCGCGGTTTCGGTCGCGAAATTGTCGTCGTACTTCGCCTGTTCTTCCTGGATGGCGAGACCTTCTTCGACGGTTGTCGCGTCGGCGGAGTGCTTGACCTGCATGTTCATAGCGTGACCTCCTCGGAGAACGAGAATTCACAAAGCTCCATCACTTCGAAATCGCCCGTAAGGCGAGTCCAGAGTTGTTCGAGCTTGGAGGCGCGGACGATGATCGCCTCGCGGTCTTCGGAGACGACTTCGCCGAACGGGGCCATGATCTCGGGCCCCTGAACCTTCACCTCATCACCGGGGTAAATCACTGCGCCGTTGTTAAAGCGCACATGCGCATGAAGGCTCTCGAAACAGTGGCTGATTTCCACTGTGCACGGCGCCCTTTCGATATCTTTTGTCAACAGACCCATTGTCCGATTCCCTTTCGGTTAGTTCAGCAGCTTGGCGAAAGCGGCCGAGTTGTCGGCGCCGAACCCCATGAGGTCGGCCCCCCATCCCGTGCTGGGATCAAAGATCTCAAGACGGTTGTTTTCACGCGCACGAACGATCACCGGACCGTCCAAATCCACACGTGCCTTGGTGCGTTCCCGTTGCAGGACGCGCCACATACCAGAGAGGAAACCGCCCTCGTCCGGGCTGTATTCCGCGATCAGCGAGCGATCTTCTGCATAGACCTTGGCCGCGCCGCTCATGGCACCTTCAAGGTACAGCGTTTTCTCGATCACGATAGGCGAATCCGGTGCGGTATATTGCACAGGACCGTCCATCCAGCGGTAGGCGCTGACCATGATCAGACAGATCATCACCATCCCGAACATCGCCCGCACGAAAAGACGCGGGACAAGCTCGCGCTCCGTGGCGTGAATTCGGGCCTTGTCGACTGTTTGTGTTTGCATTGCCATCGCTCCTTATTCAGCCGCGACAGCGGCTGGGGCGCCGGTTGTCCGCTGGACTTGGGGTGTCGAAACGCGGGCCTCGGCTGCCTCTGAGATCATTGCGGCGATCTTTTCGGCCTCGGGGATGCAGCGGAGCGCGGGCTGCGTCGGAGAGATGCGCCAAGGGCGAACATGGGGCCAACAGACAAGATAGCTGATCCGCGTATCACCCAGCAGATCGAACGCGATCGTGCCCGTCCCTGACTTGCGAAGATCGAGATTGGCGGACCCGATCTGCGTATAGGGCAGATTCAAAGTCACGGTCAGCGCCGCCCCGATCCGCATGGCGACGCGGCGATTGGTGACGGTGTAGACCGTGTAATGCGCTTGCGCGAAGGCGATGCCAAGCAACAAGGCGCAGACGATCGCGCCGAGAATGAGGAACGGAACGGAGGCCCAGATCGCCTGACCCAACGGCATGAGATCCGACACCGCCACGAACCGCCACGCCGCGAGAAACACGAAGTATCCCGCAACCCAGAGCAGGTTCAGCGATTCCTTGGCCAGGGCCCACCAGTCCGGTTTGCCCTGCCAGAGGATCACCTCCCCCTCGGGAGGTGTCTCTGGGAGGCCTTTGACAGGTTCTACCTGAAAGTCATCGTGTGGCATGGTGGTTCCCCTTGTCGTCTGATTGGCTGATCAGAGTTGCGGTTCGAGACGATCCTGGCTCGCGTAGAGCGTGCCGCCGCCGTAATAGGCGCTGATCTTGTCTTCCTCGAGCTTGGTGATCTGTTGCGCCGCAGCAAGCTTTGGCACCCCGGCGAAATGTTCGCCAAAGATCGACCGGACCTTCACGCGGTTGCCCCAGATGCGGGTGAAGGTGATCGGCACAAGGCGCGATCCACCACCGTATTCGGCATCGAGTTCCATCTCGAGATAGCGGACAAGCTGTTCCGGCTCATCAACCCACATATCGGTGATTTTGCCGACGATGGCGCCGTCCCCTGCCACAACAGGCAGACCGCGCGGGTCACGCCCAGCGGAGACACGAAAGCTTTCGCTGCCCGACATCGGGATGATCTTGGGATGGCCGTGACCGTCGAGTTCTGGCTCGTCACGGCGCGGAGCCCAGCTTGCCGGGCCGACACCATCGGCCATCGGATCACCGACCGGATCAAACGGGAAACCGCCGCTGTCGAATTGCTTGGTCAGCTTGGCGTTGATGTCCGTCCGCTCGGGCGTCTGGCCCGACGGGACGACGTATTCGCCACGGCCATGCGGCAGTTTGAATGTCTTGTCCGACGGGTTCGGGAACACGCTGCCCGCATCCGCCTGGCTACCGTCTTCGTCCAGAAGCGGATAGCCTTCGCGCTGGTTCTCGCGCTGGATCCAGATCACGAGTCCGACAAAAAAGATAAAAAACAACCAGAGCGAGATGCTCGCGAGGTCGAGGTTTCCAAGGATATAGTCTTCGGTCATCGGTTTAGTCTCCTTGATGGGCCTTGGTCAGGTTGGGAAATCGGCAAGGCCCAGCCCTGTCGGTTTCTGGTGAAAGGTGAGTGTGCTTCTGTTTTGGCTAACGAGACGGCCCAGAACGATGAGCGTCGCAAACAAAAGCGCGATTTCGAGGTGATAGACGACGGAATATCCGGTCGCCGGGGTGGCAAGCGCCTCGCCCCAGCTGCCGGACATCGCGATCGCGTTGACCGTGTCGCGGGTCGCGCCACCGATCAGAGTGGACAGACCCGCCGCCGTGGCCTGCGCCGCGCCCCAAGCGCCAAGCGCGAGACCGCGACCGGCAATACCTTCGACCGGAAGGGTCATTGCGGCGGTCAGGGTGGAGATGGCGAAGTACCCACCGCCGAACCCGATCAGGCCCGCTCCGAGAAAGAACAGCAGCGCGGAATTCATCGGTGCGGCGAAAATCACGATGCTGAACGCTGCGATCCCGGCAAGCAGTCCCATCGAGGCCATGCGATAGGTGTTGCCACCGCGCGCCAGGACACGCGCAGCAAGCGCGAACCCGCATAGCGCACCGGCGGCCCATGTCGCGGTGAGAAGCGTCGTCACAGAAACGCTCAGCCCAAGGATTTGCCCGCCATAGGGTTCAAGCAAAACGTCCTGCATGTTGAACGCCATCGTCCCCAGGAAAACCACGACCAGAAGCCGACCTGCGGTGCCCCCCGAGGTCAGATCGGTCCAGGCGTCCTTGAACGATGGTTGCGGTGCCTCGCGCTCTTCCTTCGACATCGGGCGCACGCGTTCCTGCTTCCAAAGCGCGATCACGTTCAGGACCACGGTGACCACGGCACATCCCTGGATCACCTTGATGAGCAACAGACCGCTGAAGTCCCGAAGCAGCCAACCGATGACGATGGCCGACAGGCCCATGCCGATGAGGAACATCACGTATAACAGCGCCACGACCCGTGGACGGGTTTCGTCGGTCGCGCGGTCGGCAGCAAGCGCCAGACCGGCGGTCTGCGTCATGTGCATCCCGAGGCCAGTCATGATGAAGGCCAGCGCCGCCAGCACTTCGCCCGCGAAGGGAATGTCGTGTGTGACATCGCCGCCCAGCACCAACAGGCAGGCGGGCATCACGGCAAGACCGCCGAACTGCCAAAGCGTGCCGAACCAGAGATAGGGAATACGCTTCCATCCGATGGCGGAACGGTAATTGTCGGACTTGAAGCCCAAAAGCGCCCGGAACGGCGCGATGAGCACCGGAAGCGCGACCATGATGGCGACCAGTGTGGCCGCGACCGAAAGCTCGACGATCATCACGCGGTTCAAGGTGCCCAGCAGCATGACACCGGCCATGCCGACCGACACCTGGAACAAAGCCAGCCGCAACAGTTGGCCAAGGGGCAGATCGTCGGACGCCGCATCCGAAAACGGCAGCATCCTCATGCCCAAAGACTTCACCTGGTTGCGGCTCACGATCATGGACGGAACTCCAAAGCCTGGCTGATGTAGAAACCCGAATTGATCCGACCCAGATCGTTGAGTTGACCAATGTCAGAGACTGTTTTCGACAAGCGGGATGGCCCGTGGGGGATCATCACCGGTGATCTGTCTGACCGGGGAAATGCCTTGCCTGCGTACCACATCGTCATCAAAAGCGGCGTGCGCGGCGCGACGGTAAAGGCCACCGACCCGCGTGTCCGTTCGCCAAGATTGACAAGCGCGCGGCGGATGTCGGCTTCGGTGTAGTAAATCAGGCTGTCCATGGCGATGACGTGGTCGAACGACCCAAGATCGGCAGAGAGCATGTCACCGCTGGAGAACGTCACCTTCGAATGCAAGCTTGTCGGCAAACGATCCTGCGCGATCTTGACCAGCGACGGAGAAATATCCACCGCCACGACATCGGCACCGCGCATGGCCAGTTCCTGCGTCATCTGCCCAGCGCCACAGCCAGCATCCAGAACGCGTACACCGTTCAGGTTGGAAGGCAGCGCAGACAGCAGCTTGTCGCGCATCTGGTCCCGGCCCTTGCGAACGGTCTCGCGAATGCGGCTGACCGGAGCGTCCGAGGTCAGGCGCTCCCAAACCTTGGTCGCCGTGCGGTCGAAATAGTGTTCGACCCTGTCGCGTGTGGCGTCGTAGCTCATCAATCGAATCCCAAAAGCTCGAATATGTCGCGGTCTTCGAGCGGTTGCGGGGCCATCGCCTCGGTTCCGTTGAACAGGGTCTCGGCCAGGCGGATGTATTCCTTACGCGCCAGAACGATGTCTTCCTCGTCCGGCATCTCGAACAGCGTCTTCTTCTTGAGCCGCGACCGGCGGATGGCGTCGTAATCGGGCATGTGCGCGATGCGCTTGAAGCCGACCTTGTCGCAATAGCGATCCACCTCGTTCGTGTCCTTGGAGCGGTTCGCGACACAGCCCGCCAGACGGACCTTGTAGTTGGCCGACTTGGCCTGAACGGCGGCGATGATGCGGTTCATCGCATAGATGCTGTCGAAATCGTTTGCCGTCACGATCACTGCGCGATCGGCATGCTGTAGCGGGGCAGCAAAGCCCCCGCAGACCACGTCGCCCAGAACGTCGAAAAGCACGACATCGGTATCTTCGAGCAGGTGGTGCTGCTTGAGCAGTTTGACGGTCTGACCCACCACGTAGCCACCACAGCCCGTGCCAGCGGGCGGACCACCGGCCTCGATGCACTTCACGCCGTTGAAGCCGTCAGCGACGAAATCTTCGGGGCGCAGTTCCTCGGCGTGGAAATCGACCTCTTTCAGGATGTCGATGACTGTCGGCTGAAGCTGACCTGTCAGGGTGAAGGTGCTGTCATGCTTGGGGTCGCAGCCGATCTGCAACACCTTCTTGCCCAGCATGGAGAACGCGGCGGACAGGTTGGAGGAAGTGGTGGATTTGCCGATCCCACCCTTGCCGTAGACGGCAAACACCTTCGCTCCCTCGATCTTCATCGAGGTGTCCTGATGCACCTGCACCGATCCTTCGCCGTCCTGTCCCTTGAGAACCGGCGGCGCGGACAGGCCGCGCGCTTCCAGGCCAGCGGCTTCGCGCAATGCGGCGCGGGCGGCGGGGGGGCTTTTGGCGTCGAGTGGGCTCATGATGTGGGCCTCCGGTTATACGTGTTGGCGCTCATTCTGCGGCGATCCCCTCGAGGCGATCTTCCAGAGCGTCGGCAGCGTCTTGCAACGCGGCCAGAGTTTCGGCGTCGGGGTGCCAGTAGTTGCGGTCGTGCGCCTCGAGCAGGCGGTTCGCCATGCGGCTCGATGCGGTCGGGTTCAGGTCGGCAAGACGGGCGCGCATGTCTTCGTCGAGGACGAAGGTTTCGCTCAGTCGCTGGTACACCCAGGGCTCGACCTTGCCGGTGGTCGCTGACCATCCCATCGTGTTGGTGACTTGCGCCTCGATCTGGCGCACACCTTCAGCCCCGTGCTTGAGCATCCCTTCGAACCATTTTGGGTTGAGGCTGCGCGACCGGGTTTCCAGCGCGACCTGGTCCTGCAAGGTACGCACCTTGCCGTTGCCGCGTGTGGTGTCGGAAATGTAGATCGCCGCCTCTTGTCCACCGCGCGCGCGCTTCACGGCGCGAGAAATGCCTCCAAGCGTGTCGAAGTAATGGTCGACCGTGGTGACACCCAATTCGACGCTTTCAAGATTTTGGTAGGCGACATCGACGGTCTTGAGTGTCTCTTGAAGCAGCGCATGGTTGGACGATGCCTTGCCGTTCACGCCATAAGCGAAGGACTTACGCGCCTCGTAGGCATCGGCAAGCTCGTCCTCGTCGCCAAAGGCAGAGCTGTCGACCAATGCGTTGACGTTTGCGCCATAGGCCCCCTCGGCGTTGGAGAAGACGCGCAATGCAGCAGTTTCCAGATCAACGCCGTTTTCCTGCGCATAGACCCAAGCATGAGCGCGGATAAAGTTCATCTCAAGCGGTTCGTCCGCCTCGGCGGCTTTCTTGGCGGCTTCAGCCAACATGCGGGTCTGCAACGGCAGAAGATCGCGGAAAATGCCGGACAGCGTCATCACCACGTCGATGCGCGGGCGGCCCAGTTCATTTAGCGGGATCAGGTCGGCACCGGAGAGCCGGCCAAAGCTGTCGAAACGCGGTTTCGCGCCGATCAGCGCCAGGGCTTGTGCCAAAGGCGCGCCATCGGATTTGATGTTGTCCGATCCCCAAAGCACCAGCGCAACGGTGCGCGGCAGGCTCTTGTGGGTCTCCAGCAGCAACTGCGCCTGTCTCGCGCCATCGCGGCAGGCGTATTCGGTGGGCATACGGAACGGATCGAAAGCATGGATGTTGCGGCCCGTGGGCAGCACATCGGCAGAGCGGATCAGATCGCCACCCGGCACCGGCGGGGTATACCGCCCGTCCAGCGCGCGCATGAGACCGGCGAGTTCGGTTTCCTGCTGCAAAAGCGCATCGACCCGCGCGCGTGTGTCGTCATCGGCGGCTTCGATCAGCTTGAGATACTCGGCCCGGGCCGCATCGCTGAACGGCTTGCCAACGATGTGCAGCCCATCCGGGATCAGCGCGTCTTCGGTTTCCAAGAGCTTGAGCCAAAGCGCGTCGGGCGCCGTGCCCTCCATGTCCACCGCTTCGGCCTGTTCGGCGATAAGCGTCTCTAACTCGGCCCGTTCATGGTCTGACGGATCAAGCGAGCGCCACCGCGTCAGGCTGTCCTTCAGCTCTTGCAGACCTTTATAGAGACCAGATTGCGCCAAAGGCGGCGTCAGATGTGTGACTGTCACGGCACCCGAGCGGCGCTTGGCCAAGGATGCTTCGGACGGATTGTTCGACGCGTACAGATAGACGTTGGGCATTTCGCCGATCAGCCGATCCGGCCAGTCGCGCGCGCCAAGGCCCGCCTGCTTGCCCGGCATGAATTCGAGCGCGCCGTGCATGCCGAAATGCAGGACCACATCCGCACAGAACGTGTTGCGCATCCATTGGTAGAACTGGACGAAGGCGTGCGTCGGGGCGAACCCCTTTTCGAACAGCAGGCGCATCGGGTCGCCTTCGTAACCGAAGGTGGGCTGAACGCCGACAAACACCTTGCCGAACCGCGCGCCCAGAACGAAGACACCGCGTCCGTCCGACTGAATCTTGCCGGGGGCCGGGCCCCAGACCGCTTCGATGGCCTTCAAGGGCGGCGTGGTTCGCACGATGTCATCGGCGCTCACATGGGCGGCGACGTTGGCTTCCTGTCCGTATTGCTTGGCGTTGCCTTTGAGAACGGCGGCGCGCAGAGCGTCGACGGTTTCAGGCGGATCGAGGTCGTAGCCTTCGGCCTTCATCTGGTGAAGCGTGTTGAAAAGCGACTCGAACACGCTCAGATACGCGGCTGTGCCGACCGCACCCGCATTGGGCGGAAAGCCGAAGAGGACTATCCCGACATTCTTGTTAGCGTTGGATTTGCGGCGCAGCGTGGCCTGACGCAGGGTCTTTTCGGCAAGGCTGTCGATACGTTCGCGGCAGGGGGCCATTGCCTTGGACTGCGTGTCACAGGGGCACTGGTACTGGCAGCCATTGCAACCCTCGGGACCGTGACGCCCGCCAAAAACGGTTGGACAGGTCGCGCCATCGAGTTCGGGCAGCGCAATGAGCATCGTGGTCTCGATCGGACCAAGGCCCTGGTCGCCATTGGCCCATTGGCCCAGCGTCTGAAATTCGAGCGGGTGCGCCGCGATATACGGGATGTCGAGCTCTTCAAGAACCGCGACGGCAGCTTTGCTGTCATTGTAGGCCGGGCCACCAACAAGGCTGAACCCTGTCAGGGACACCATCGCGTCAATCGATGTCTGACCGTCCTTGCGGAAGAATTCGGCAATGGCCGGTCGGCCATCAAGGCCACCGGCGAAGGCGGGAACAACGGCCATGCCTTTGGCTTCGAAGGCGCGGATCACGGCGTCGTAATGTGCGGTGTCGTTGGCCAGCACGTAGGACCGCATCATCAGAAGACCGACTGTCGCCTTCACCTCGGCCGGGCGGGGCAGATCGGCGATATCGGTTGTGATCCGGTTGGGCAGATCGGGGTGATACAGAGCCACATCCGGGTATTCGATGGGCGCTTCGGCCTCGGCCCCCAGCCACTCTTCCCGGCCTTTGGCGTACTTGCCCAGAAGGTAGCGCACCATCGCTTCGATGTTGTCGTCGGAACCGCCCAGCCAGTACTGCATGACAAGGAACCAGGACCGCAGATCCTGCGCCTTGCCGGGGATCAGCTTGAGCATCTTAGGCAGGCGGCGCAGTTGCTGCATCCGCTTTTCGCCCTTTTCGACCTCTGAATCCTGCGACTTGGGCTTGAGCGATTTGAGCAGCTTCATCAGTCCCGAGGCAGGTTTGCTCATGTCGAGCTTGCCCAGCTTGGTCAGCTTGATGATCTGCGCGTCGGCGATCACGCCAATCATCCCGTCAACACGTTCGCGGGCGGCGCGCAGATCGTCCATGATCGGGGCGATGTGCTCTTCGAGGAACAGCAGGTTTGCCACGATCATGTCGGCATCGGCAATCGCAGCCTTGGTTTCGGCCAGAGTCTCGGGCGTTTCGGCCCACTCGGCCGCGGCGTGGACTGTTACGCTCAGGCCGGGGAAATCCTTGGCAAGGTTCAACGACGCCCGGGCCACGGGACCAGCAGCGTGGCTGTCCAGCGTGATGATGGCGATTTTATACGCCCGGGTTTCATCGAAACTATCGCGCATAATGGGCCTTCGCCTCGTAAAGGGTGTCGACGCTGATTTCCTGCACCCCGCGCTCGGACGCGAAGGTTTCGGTGTTGCGCTTGGCTTTGCCGCGCACGAAAAACGGGATTTTCTTCAGCTCTTTTTCGGCGGCAGGAAGCCACACAATTTCGACAGGACCGGTGTTCGCTTGCACGGATTCCGGCGTTTTCGTCTCTGTTTCGGAGGTTGCGTTGATGCCCATTTCGCGCAGCTTTGCCTTGCCGCCGTGATGGCTGGCACCGGCGTCGTCGTGGAATTCGAAATCTTCGCGGAACATGGTGAGCAGGTGCTCTTCCAGCCCCATGACCAGCGGATGCACCCACGTGTCGAAGATCACGTTCGCGCCTTCGATGCCCATCTGCGGCGAGTACCGCGCCGGGAAGTCCTGCACATGCACCGGAGCGGAGATGACGGCGCAGGGAATGCCAAGGCGCTTGCCGATATGGCGTTCCATCTGGGTGCCGAGGATCATCTCGGGGGCCAGCTCCTCGATCCGGCCCTCGACCTCGAGGTAATCGTCGGTGATGAGCGCCTCGACGCCGTACTCCTTGGCCAGACCGCGCAGCATCCGTGCCTGTTCGCGGTTGTAGCAGCCCATGCCGACCACTTCGAACCCCATCTCGTCCCGGGCGATGCGGGCGCAGGCGGCGACGTGGGTGCCATCGCCGAACAGGAACACGCGCTTGCCGGTCAGGTAGGTGCTGTCGACGCTGGCCGAATACCACGGCATCCGCAGGCGGCTGTCGTCCAGAACAGGCTCTAAATTGGCGATTTGGGCGACTTCCTTGACGAAATCACGGGTCGCGCCGACGCCGATTGGGACGGTTTTGGTGTAGGGCTGGCCAAACTCGCGCTCCATATAGCGTGCAGCGGTTTCTGCGGTTTCGGGATACATGAGTACGTTGAAATGCGCCTGACCCATCTTGGCGATATCGGATGGCGACGCGGGCATCGGGGCCGCGACATTCACTTCAATGCCCATGTCCATCAGGAGGCCGGTCACTTCGACGATGTCGTCGCGGTGCCGGAAGCCGAGGGCGGTGGGGCCGATCAGGTTCGCGGTCACACGCGCGGTCTTTTTCATCGGGCGGGCCAGAGCCTTGACGATCTGGTAGAACGTCTCGTCCGCGCCGAAGTTTTCCTTGCGCTGGTAGCTGGGCAGTTCGAGTGGAATGGCCGGGATCGGGAGACCGAGTGTTTCAGCCAGACCGCCGGGATCGTCCTGGATCAGTTCGGCGGTGCAGGACGCGCCAACGATCATCGCTTCGGGTTTGAAGCGTTCGTAGGCGGCCATCGCGGCGTCCTTGAACAGATAAGCCGTGTCCGCGCCCAGATCGCGCGCCTGGAAGGTCGTGTAAGTGACCGGCGGGCGGTGGTTGCGCCGTTCGATCATGGTGAACAGCAGGTCCGCATAGGTGTCACCTTGCGGGGCGTGCAGCACGTAATGCAAATTGGTCATGCCCGTGGCAACGCGCATCGCGCCGACATGGGGCGGGCCTTCGTATGTCCAGACGGTGAGCTTCATGAGAGCCTCCCGGGGCGCTGCCCCGGACCCCGGAGTTTATTTGGCAAAATGAAGGAGCGGATCATTCTGCCGCCTCCAGCTTGAGGAGGTCGCGGCGGCGCATGGGGCGCGAGAAGAGCCCCGCGAGGTCGCCCGCCTGCTCGTAGAAATGCACCGGCGTGAAGACCAGTTCGATGGCCCACTTGGTGGTCAGGCCCTCTGCCTCGAGCGGATTGGCAAGGCCAAGGCCGCAAACCGTGAGATCAGGGCGCGCGTCGCGGCAACGGTCGAGCTGTTTGTCCACGTCCTGTCCTTCGGCGATCGTTGGACCCTCGGCCAGCAGATCAAGATCGGGTGCCATGACCGTCTTGTGGATAAACGGCGCGCCGACTTCGATGGCATCCATGCCGCATTCGCGGGTCAGGAAACGGGCAAGCGGGATTTCCAACTGGCTGTCCGGGAAGAAGAAGACCGACTTGCCGCGCAGGGCTTCGGACGCCTGGGCCACGGCTTTGCGGGCGCGGGCGCGGGGCGCGTCGGTGACTTCGGCAAACTTCGCGTCGGACACGCCGAACTGATCCGCGATTGCGCGGAGCCATGCAGTTGTACCCTCTTCTCCGAACGGGAAGGGTGCCGCGATGTGATTGGCACCACGTCGCTGCAAGGCTTCATGCGTTTCCGTGAGAAATGGCTGTGTCAGCGCATAGAGCGTATTGGGGCCGATCCCATATTCGTCATTCACACGCGACGCGGGCAGAACACGGATCGGGCCAATGCCCATCGCCTCCAGCAAGCCAACCGCCTGTTCCTCGACAATATCGGGCAGCGCACCGACGAGCAGCAATTCACGCGCATCGGTCTGCGGCAGAACCGGCACCATCGCGGCAAGGCAGGCGTCTTCGCCTTGGGTAAAGGTGGTCTCGATCCCGGAACCCGAATAGCTCAGCACCCGGACGTTCGGCGCGAATTGCGCGCTCATCCGTTCGGCGGCCTTGGCGAGGTCCAGCTTGATCACCTCGGACGGGCAGGACCCGACGAGAAACAATTGCTTGATGTCGGGGCGGCGTTCGAGCAGTTCGCTGACCACGCGGTCCAGCTCTTGTTGTGCGTCCGCCATGCCCGCCAAATCAGTCTCTTCAAGGATTGCCGTCGCGAAACGAGGTTCCGCAAAGATCATCACGCCCGCAGCGGATTGCAGAAGATGCGCGCAGGTGCGGCTTCCGACAACAAGGAAGAACGCATCCTGCATCTTGCGGTGCAACCAGATGATGCCGGTCAGACCGCAAAACACTTCGTGCTGACCCCGTTCCTTCAACACGGGCGTGTTGGAACAGCCACGTGACGGCGGAGGCGCGAATTGTTCGGTCATGCCGGGACCTCTTCGGTCAGAGGTGTGTTCGCTGCTTGCAGACGTGCGACGCGCAGCTTCCAAAGAAACTGACCGGCATTGATCACGTAGGCGGCATAGGCCGCGAGTGCGAGCCACATTTCCTCGGCAGGGCTCAGTGCCCCGCTGAAGAGCGCCCAGACATATGCCATGTGCAATGCGATCACGAGAAACGAAAACACGTCTTCCCAGAAGAACGCCGGAGCGAAGAGATACTGGCCGAAGACGACCTTTTCCCAGATCGCTCCGGTAACCATGATAGTCAGGAGGAAAACCGTCTTGATCAGGATCGATATGGTCGCGGCCTCGTATCCCGCTCCGGTCAGGAGATAGCGCAGAACCAGTGCTAAAGAGACAAGGAAAACAAGGAATTGCAGAGGTGCGAGCACGCCCTGAATCGTCGTCCAAATACTGCTGTCCCGACGTGCGCGTTGCTCCTCCGTGTAGAGAAACACTGGCTTTCCAGCGGCGCGATGCGTTCCTGTCATGTCTGCGATTCCGTGTTCTGATGATTAAAAAGTATCGTCAGCTTCGGCTAAGTGTCAACTAAAACTTACACTCTGAAATTGACAGTTCGGCGCCGCTGGAAAAGTTTGCCTGATTCTCGATAATCACCACAAAACAGCTTTTTCTTTGGGTTTTTCGCTGCCATACGGCGTTGAAAGAAAAGCCTTCCACTCATATGTGTCAATTACCTTTGACATTAAGGCACAAGAATCAGAGACTATTGATGTCCGATATGCTTGACAGGTGTTGGGCTGTATCGGTTACGAGGGTTTGACATGGCAAACGACCATACCGACGACCGCGCCTCTTCTGAGGAAAGCCGGCTGGACATCTCTGCCTTGGCCTCGACGGTTCTTTCCGTGCTCAGTGACAAAGGCGAAGAGGGCGCGCAGACCATCAGAAGCAGTGTCGTTCAGAAACTTGTGGACGTCGCATTGCAACCAGGCGCGTTCAATTCCGAGTCCCTTCTCAATGATCTCAAGGATCGCCGGATCACCGCCGATCAGATCGTCGACATCTACATCCCCCAAGCAGCGCGCGAGATGGGCCGCATGTGGAGCGAAGATGTCATCGGCTTCGCCAAGGTCACGATCGCGACGGCACGGCTTCAGGGATTGCTGACGCTGCTGGCTCCGCCCTGGGCGGCGAAACCGTCCGAGAGCGTCGACGGCATCAATGTGCTTCTCCTGCTTCAAGGGAATGACAGCCATACGTTGGGACCACACGTGGCCACCGCACAAATGCGGCGCGCCGGTGCGTCGGTTCGCATTCTTTTCGGCGCGCGCGACGAGACGGTTATCATGGCGCTGTCGGAAGAAAGCTACGACATGGTTCTCTTTTCGGGCTCGCGCCCGGACGCGCTTGCATCAATTGCAAACTTGGTTAAACGCATTCGGACCGGTATCTTGACGCCCCCACCTCTCGTCTTGGGAGGAATTGTTCTCAACCTTGCGGACGGCGTCAAAGAGAAGACTGATGTCGATCTGGTGACAAACGATGTGAAGGTTGCGCTGAAGCTTTGCGAAAAGAACAAGTCCAGAAACAGGTCTTTGACGCGGTAATGAATACGAGTGGGTCCAGTTTCTGGAGCAGCGGCTCCGTTCCCCTCATCGACGCAGAAGTCTTGTCGAGTATCATCAAGGTTGCGTCGGACATCGCGTTGGTGGTGTCGCGGGACGGCAAGGTCTTGTCCGTCCTTATCAATCCGAACGAAACGTCGTTCGGAAAGTTGAACCATTGGGAGGGTCGGCCCCTCGTCGAATTCCTGACCCGTGAAAGCCGTCCCAAGATCGAAGCCGTCATGGAGTCGATGGAGAAGGGCGAAACGCCGTCTCGCTCCATCGAGCTCAATCATTCCGATAACGCCGTTTGGGAATTTCCGATCCGGTACAGTTTTCATCCGTTCGGTTCGGACGGATCGTTTCTGATGCTTGGCCGCGATCTGCGGCCAATCGCTGAAACGCAGCAACAGCTTGTTCAGGCTCAGATGTCGCTTGAACAGGGATACGAGGCAAGACGCGAATTCGATGCGCGTTACCGTCTTCTTCTGCGTACCGTTCGGGATTCAATCGTCTTCGTGTCGGTCAATGACGGGAAGATCAAGGATCTGAACGACCCCGCGGCGACTCTATTGCAATCCACGCGAGACGACCTCATCGGTTCGTCCTTCGCGCAGGAATTCCGGGACAAGCGGCCCGAGGAGTTCACCGAAGCACTCATCAATGCGTCCATGTCGGAAAGCGCGACCGGTCTCGAGGTGCAAGCCCGTCGGGGACGTCAGCGCGTGCTGGTCACGCCGCAAGTGTTTCGTGCCGCCGGAGAACGCATACTGATCTGCCGTCTGACCACGGCCGAAGAAGTCACCGCCCGTTTCGACAATCTGAGCAATAACCTCGCCTCGATGTTCGAGAAGGGTTCGGACGCGATCATCTTCACGTCCGACGCCGGTATCATCGAATCGTGTAATGACTCGTTTCTCGATCTGGTTGATGCCGCGCACGCGGTCGACGTGCGGGGGCGCAGCTTTGCCGATTTCCTTGGACGCGGTCAGATCGACATGAGCGTCCTCGTCGAGAATGCGCGGCGAACCGGGCAGATGCGGATGTACTCCACGAAGCTTCTGAACGATTTCGGCGCGAAAACCCCGGTCGAGATGTCAGTGACCTATTTTGAGGATCGCGGTGAGCCGACACTGGGCTTTGTCATTCGGGACATCAGCCGCGTCGACGCCATGCGCAAGGCGCCGATGCAGACGAACGAGGAATCGAGTCGCAACGTGATGGAGCTCGTCGGATCTGCGACGCTCAAGGAAATCGTGTCCGAGACCACAGATGTGGTTGAGAAGATGTGTATCGAAACCGCCGTCAGCCTGACGCGGAACAACCGCGTGGCCGCGGCCGAGATGCTCGGCCTGTCGCGTCAAAGCCTGTATGTGAAGCTGCGCAAGTACGGTCTTCTCAACAAGGATGCCGACGGCGAATAAAGCCGCGCCCGTTGTGCTCAAATGACAATTTGTCCATCCTGTTTCGCTTGATGTGAATCGATTTGTCGTGTCTAGTTGACACATGACTGTCAGCGTAAGTTTACATCAAGATCGCTACCCTGCCCCTTCGGCCATGCTGGAGCTGATCAAACCCGTCACATGGTTCCCGCCGATGTGGGCCTACGCGTGCGGGGCTGTCGCTTCGGGTGTGGCGATTACCGAACATCTTGGCCTATTGATCGTCGGCGTGATCCTGGCTGGTCCGGTCGTATGTGGCATGAGCCAGGCCGCCAATGACTGGTGTGACCGGCATGTCGATGCGATCAACGAACCCAACCGCCCCATTCCATCCGGCCGCATCCCCGGCCGCTGGGGGCTGTGGATCGCGCTGGCGATGTCCGTGCTGTCCTTGGCGTTGGGGGCGTTGCTTGGCACATGGGGCTTCATCGCCACTGTGGTCGGTGTGATCGCTGCATGGGCCTATTCCGTCGAACCGATCCGGCTGAAGCGGTCCGGGTGGTTCGGTCCTGGCCTGGTCGGATTGTCCTACGAATCCCTGCCTTGGTTCACCGGCGCTGCCGTTCTGAGCCAGACACTGCCCTCCGGCCCGATCATCCTGATCGCCCTTCTTTACGGCATCGGCGCGCATGGCATCATGACCCTCAATGATTTCAAGGCCTTGGAAGGGGATGCCCAGATGGGGGTGAATTCCCTCCCGGTGACACTCGGTCCTGAAAAGGCAGCGAAGGTCGCCTGCATCGTCATGATCGTTCCGCAGGTCTTCGTGATCCTTGCGCTGGCCAAGTGGGGGCAGTCGACCCATGCGGCAATCGTTCTCGCCCTTCTTCTGGGTCAGCTTTGGGCGATGTCCGTCATGCTGAAAGACCCGAAGGCCAAAGCGCCGTGGTACAACGCGACGGGCGTTCTGATGTATGTCTCGGGCATGATGGTTTCGGCCTTTGCCCTGCGCGCGGTAGGAGCGTTCTGATGACGCTGGGTTGGTTCGCAATCGTACGCTTGGGTCTGGTGCAAATGGCGCTTGGCGCGATCGTGGTCCTGACCACCTCGACGTTGAATCGGTTGATGGTGGTCGAGCTGGCGCTTCCCGCCGTTTTACCCGGCATGCTGGTCGGCCTGCACTACGGCATCCAGATCACCCGCCCGAATTGGGGCTTTCTGTCTGACAAGGGTGGCAACCGCACACGCTGGATCCTGCGCGGCATGTTGATCCTGGCGGCAGGCGGGATCCTCGCCGCGTTGGGTGTCGTCGAAATGAAATCGAGCTATTCGCTTGGCCTGACCCTGTCGGTCATCGCCTATGCCCTGATCGGTTTGGGCGCCGGGGCATCCGGCACGTCCGTTCTGGCCCTGCTCGCCACCGCAACCGCGCCGCACCGTCGTGCGGCGGCGGCGACAATCACCTGGCTGATGATGATTTTCGGCATTGCCATGACCGCTGGTGTCGTCGGGCAGCTGCTTGACCCGTACACCCCTGCCGTCCTGATCCGTGTCGTGTCCGGTGTGGCCCTCGCCGCGCTCGCGATCACCGTTCTTGCCACATGGCGTATCGAACGGGGTGTCGAAGCGGCGCCCGAACCCGATCCGGTGCCCTTCCGCGAAGGTCTGGCCGAAGTGTGGGGCGAACCCAGGGCACGGCTGTTCACGATCTTCGTTTTCCTGTCGATGACAGCCTACTTCATGCAAGAGTTAATCCTCGAGCCCTATGCCGGCTTGGTCTTTGGCTTCACTCCCGGCGAAAGCACGACTCTGTCAGGCATCCAGAACGGCGGCGTGTTTCTCGGGATGCTGACAGTCGGCATTGCAGCAACCGCGCTACGGTTCGGGTGTCTGCGCAACTGGGTCATTGCCGGATGCCTCGGCTCGGCAGCGAGCCTTTGTGTGATCGCGATGCTTGGCGGATACGCCCTGCCCCAAACCCTACTGCCCTCGGTCTTTGCCCTTGGGTTTTTCAACGGTACGTTCGCCGTCGCGGCCATCGGGTCGATGATGGCGCTGGCGGGAGAAGGCCGGGAAAAGCGCGAGGGCACGCGCATGGGTCTTTGGGGCGCGGCGCAAGCCATTGCCGCCGGGTTCGGAGGTCTGACCGGGGCGGCGGCCGCTGACGTGATGCGGACGCTGACCAGCGACGCACCGGCCTTCGGGGCCGTCTTTGTCTTCGAAGCGGGATTGTTCCTCTGCGCGGCCTTCATGGCTTTGCGCATCATGGAGGGCAGAAGCCCGCGCCAACCCGAACTGATCGCAGGAGAGTGACCATGTATGATGTCGTTGTCGTGGGCGGTGGCCCGTCGGGTGCAACCGCCGCCGAAGACCTTGCCCGGTCCGGGCACTCGGTCGCGCTTTTGGACCGTGAAGGGCGGATCAAACCCTGTGGCGGAGCCATCCCCCCGCGCCTGATGCAGGATTTCGACATCGGCGAAGAGCAACTCGTCGCCAAGGTGAACACCGCTCGGATGATCTCGCCGACAGGGCGGCATGTCGACATTCCCATCGAGAACGGTTTTGTCGGCATGGTGGATCGCAAGGATTTCGATCCCTTCCTGCGCGCCCGCGCCGAAGCCGCCGGAGCCGTACGGTTCACTGGCACATTCGTACGGATCGACCGCGACAAGAAGGCCAAGCGCCGTTGGGTGGTCTTCCGCGACAAGGAAAGCGGCGAAGAGCGCACACTCGAGACCAGGCTGATCATCGGCGCGGATGGTGCGAATTCCCGCGTTGCGCGCGACGAAATTCCGGGCGGCGACAAGGTGCCCTTAGTATTCGCCTATCACGAAATCATCGCCGCCCCTGAGAAGAATGACATCTATGACCCGATGCGCTGCGACGTGATCTATGACGGCGCAATCAGCCCCGACTTTTACGGTTGGGTCTTCCCGCACGGAGGCACCACATCCGTCGGAATGGGCACCTATATTCAAAGCGTAAACCTGAAAGACGCCACCGCTGCGCTGCGCGAAGCATCCGGGCTTGCAGGTTGTGAGACTCTGCGCAAGGAAGGCGCGCCCATTCCCCTGAAACCTCTGCGCTTCTGGGACAATGCGCGTGACGTGGTGCTGGCGGGCGACGCTGCCGGTGTGGTTGCGCCCTCAAGTGGTGAAGGCATCTACTACGCGATGATCTGCGGCCGCTTCGCCGCGACCGCTTGTGCGGCGACTTTGAAATCCGGGCGGATCACCGACCTCGCCCTCGCTCGCCGCCTGTTCATGAAAGAGCACAAGACAGTGTTCCGCGTGCTGGGCCAGATGCAGGACGCGTACTACAAAAGCGACTCGCGCCGCGAAAGGTTCGTGTCACTGTGTCACGATGTCGATGTTCAAAAGCTGACCTTCGAGGCGTATATGAACAAGAAACTCGTGAAGGCACGGCCCATGGCGCATCTGAAAATCGGCTTCAAGAACGCGCGGCATCTTCTGGGACTCGTGCGGGAGACGCATGTATGAGCCAGACACTGATCCCTGCTTGGCGCGGTGACACGCTCGAACCCGTCGAAAAGCTCGACGCTCATATCCGTGGGCTAAAGCACAAGGCGATTTCGGTGTTTGTGCTGCGCGGAGACGAGATCCTGATCCAGCGTCGCGCAATGGGCAAATACCACACGCCCGGTCTTTGGGCGAACACATGCTGCACGCATCCAAACTGGAAAGAAAGCAGTCTGGATTGCGCAAACCGGCGTCTGAATGAAGAGCTGGGCATCACCGGTCTGACGCTCGACTTCAAGGACCAGGTAGAGTACCGCGCCGATGTTGGTGGCGGACTGATCGAACACGAGGTTGTGGACATCTTCGTTGCCGAGGTCGATGCGGCCCCGAAGCTTTCGCTCAATCCCGACGAAGTCATGGCGACTCGGTGGGTGCGCTATGGCGATTTGATGCAAGAGGTCGTTAACGACCCCGGTCGGTTTACCCCCTGGCTCCGCATTTACCTTGACATGTATGCGCCACAAATCTTCGGAAAACTGGCGGTTTCCTGCGTAAACCAAGCATAAATTAGCTACTTTTAAACACAATCGCTCCTGTTTGTTGCCCCAGTCCGTCCCTAGACATTTATGTGGGGCTCGAACTGGGGAGTTTGAGATGTCTGCTGCCACCGCCAGTGATCTGGAACGGTATATGTTGGACCTCGTCAACGAGGAGCGCACAAGCCGTGGCTTGAATGCTCTCGTGCTCGACAAGGTCCTGAACGCATCTGCCGACGCGCATTCTTCGTGGATGCTCGACAATAACGTTTTCAGCCACTCCGGGATTGGTGGCTCAACGCCCACCGAAAGGATGGAGGCCGAGGGCTTTGATTTGTCCGGTTCGTGGCGCACGGCGGAAAACATCGCGGCACAGAGCGAGCGGGGCGATGAGGGCCTGTTCGACGATGTCTACGACCTGCACATCGCCTTGATGAACAGCGCCGGACACCGGGAGAATATCCTGATGCCCGAGCTCGAAGTCGTCGGCATCGGCATCCAGACCGGGACGTATTCCTACGACAGTGGCACGTATTACTCGGTCATGGTCACGCAGAACTTCGCAATGACCGGCGGCGAGACGACGCCCGACATTTTGGGCCCGTCGGCATCGGTGCCGGAGAACACCAATTCGCAACCGGACACGGCCGGTGTCCTCGTGGGCACTGCAACCGCAGAAAACCTTGTCGGGACCGATCAGAATGACACGATCACCGGGTCAGGCGGCAACGACATTCTGTCAGGACAAGGCGGGATCGACACCGCCGTCTACATGAACGATCGATCGAACTACGGTTTGACGATCAGTGATGACACGATCATCATCGAAGACCGCAGTGGTCGCGACGGGACAGACACCTTGAACAGTATCGAAATCCTCGACTTCGATGATACTTCCTTTGATCTGACAAAATTCACCAATGTGGGCAAATTGACGGATGCCGACATGCTGGCGTTCTGTGAACTCTATGTCGCCTATTTCAACCGGGCACCCGACGCCACCGGGCTTCTTTTCTGGGGATCGGAATTGGCGAGCGGCTCGTCCATGGACGAAATCGCACGGAAATTCTACGACTCACCCGAGACACAGTCCTTGTATGGCGGGTCGAACTCGACTTCCGACTTCGTGACCGCAGTTTACTCAAACGTTCTTGGTCGCGCGCCGGATGCCGCAGGCTTTACCTATTGGGTCGACGCGTTGGACTCGGGCTCGGTGGATCAAGCGTCCTTTATCCTCGCGATGATCGGCGGGGCCAAGGCGGCCACCGGAAGCGCGGTCGACGCGCAATACCTCGAGATGAAAGCCGAGATCGGCGCTTACTTTGCTGTGGTCAACGGGCTGAACAACGGTTCCGTGGCGCAGGCCGCGATGCAGGCGTTCGATGGGACCGTCGACTCCGTCTCAGAGGTCAAATCGATCATTGACGACCACGCGACCCTGGTCGACACGGCGCAAGGGTCGGAGTTCACCATCAGCGTGACCGGCCTCACAGACGACGCGTTGGATTGGGTCTGACCTTCACGCGCCTTTTGTAAGCGGCACGACCTTGCCATCGCTGGACGTCAGGGACACCGCTACCTTGTAAAGGTCAAAGCGCGTCATGCCCGCGTCAGCGTACATTTCGTCCGGGGACGCCTGATCGATGAATCGGTCGGGCAAGGTCATGGTCCGGATCTTGAGCCCGTGATCCAGCGCACCGCGATCCGCCAACTCGTGCAATACCATCGCCCCGAAACCGCCACGCGCGCCCTGCTCTACCGTGATCAGGGCATCGTGAGATCTGGACAGCTTGAGGATGAGGTCGATATCCAAGGGCTTGGCAAAGCGTGCGTCGGCAATCGTGACGCTCACACCATCTTTTTCGAGCAAGCGTGTCGCCGCTTCGACTTCGGCGAGATGCGCGCCGAAGCTCAGGAATGCGATATCGCTCCCCTCTTGAAGCACACGCCCCTTGCCGATTTCGAGCACCTCGCCGCGTTCAGGAAGCGCGACACCATTGCCGGACCCGCGCGGATAGCGGAAGGCGATGGGGCCGCTGTCATGCGCGACCGCAGTGGCGACCATGTGTTTCAGCTCCGCTTCATCGGCGGCGGCCATGATCGTCATGTTGGGAAGCGCGCTCAGGTAACCGACATCAAACGCCCCGGCGTGGGTTGCGCCATCTGCTCCCACAAGCCCAGCGCGGTCGATTGCAAACCGCACCGGCAAGTTTTGCAAAGCCACGTCGTGCACGACCTGGTCATAGCCCCGTTGCAGGAAGGTCGAGTAGATCGCGCAGAACGGCTTGAGACCCGAAGCCGCCATCGCCGCCGCGAACGTCACCGCGTGCTGTTCCGCGATACCGACGTCGAAGACACGCGCGGGAAAGCGGTCCGCGAGAATGTCGATGCCCGTGCCTCCGGGCATGGCAGCCGTTACACCGACAATGTTGGGATCGCGTGCGGCCTCTTCGGTCAACGCGTCGCCGAACACCTTGGTGTAGCTGGGCGCGTTCGGTCTGGATTTGGCCTGAGTGCCGGATTCGACATCGAATTTCGAAACACCGTGATACTTGTCGGCGCTGTTTTCGGCGGGGGCATACCCCTTGCCCTTCACGGTGCAGCAGTGGATCAGAACCGGACCGGTGGCGCGGGCGCGGGCGGCGCGCAGGACCGGAAGAAGCTGGTCCATGTCGTGACCGTTGATCGGCCCGATATATTCAAAGCCAAGCTCTTCGAACAGTGTTCCGGTGCCTTGCAAATTGCCCGTCACGAGCTGGCGCGCGCGTTTCGCGCTTTCGCGCATCGGTGCGGGCAAGGCTGCTTCGAACCCTTCGGCAAGGGACTTCATCTTGGCGAGCGGGTCGTTCGCGTACATCCGGCTCAGGTAGGATGACATCGCGCCGACTGGGGGGGCGATGCTCATCTCGTTGTCGTTCAGGATCACGAACAGCCGGCGGCCTTCGTGGCCCGCGTTGTTCATCGCTTCATAGGCCATGCCGGCACTGATGGAGCCATCACCGATGACGGCGATCGCATCGCCGGTCGGGCGGCCCATCTCGCGGCCAACGGCAAAGCCGAGGGCTGCGGAAATGGAGGTCGAGGAATGCGCCGCGCCGAAAGGATCGTATTCGGACTCGCTCCGCTTGGTGAAGCCGGACAGCCCGTCCTTCTGACGCAGGGTGTTCATTCGGTCGCGACGACCCGTGAGGATTTTATGGGGATAGCATTGATGCCCCACGTCCCAGATCAGCTTGTCCATTGGCGTATTGAACACCGCATGGATGGCGACTGACAGTTCGACGACACCGAGGCTGGAGCCAAGATGACCGCCGGTTTGAGACACGGCCGAGATCACCTCGGACCTCAGCTCATCGGCGACATCCTTGAGCGAGGCGTCGTCCATCTTGCGAAGGTCGGCCGGACCGGCGACGCGGTCGAGATGGGGGGTCTGGGGGCGTGTCATTTGGCAGTCTCCTCAAAGGACGTAGGGAAAAGAGGCGCCACGTTTACCAGGGGCTGCCCAGAAACGTGGCGCCGGTTCCTGTAGCCAACAGGAAGGGAACCGGGGTGTTGAGCCCCGCATCCGGTTTTGCATTTGGGAACCTATCAAAACCGGATCTGGCGACCCAAGCGATATCTCTACCGCTTGGGAATCGTATCAGGACTCGGGATCGGTGAGGGCCAGTTCCGGCCATTCATCGATCACGTTGAGACCTTGCAAAGGCTGCTGGTAGCCTTTGTGGCATGTCTTGCAGGCGGCTTTTGGTGCGTCAGCAAAGACCGGGCCAAGACGTTCTTCGGGATACAGTCCTTCGAGCGGAACAAGCCAATCGTTGTTGATTTCCTGAACCATGGTGATCCCCAGCATTTCCGTTGCCCATTGCGGCGTCACTTGCTCCGGGTCGTAGAACGCGCGGCTGTTGTGACAGAACACGCAGTTCACGCCGAGCGAGTTGGACACATAGTTCATGAGGCTGAACGTGCGTTCCGTGTCCTGCCAAGTCGGATAACCCTCTTCCGACGGATATGCGGCGACGTGAGCCTCAAGATCGTGAACTCCGATGCGACCGTAATCGAGAAGGTAGGACTCGAGCGCGTCGGACGGCAGTGAGGTGTACTGGCTTTGCACTGTCACGCGGTTCTGCACCGCAGCCCATCCGCCAGCGGCCTCGTTCACCGGACCAAGCCTGAACCAGATCTCGCTCGGAACCGCTTGGCCACGGTGACAGGTGTAACAGTTCACCCCCACCACCGCGTTCGATTGTACGTGGCCGATCCAGTCTTCGTTGATGGATTGGACCATGCCCACCATCGTGTACGCGATCTGGGTCTGGTAGTTGTCCGGGTCTTCCATCAGGTCGGGAATACCTGTCCAGGACCGCATCGCCACGACAAGTCGGGCGTAGTCTTCGTCCGATATGTTGCCCAAGGCGGGTGGCACGTTCTGCAACGCTTCGGCGCTGACCCCGGCGATATCTTCTTCCGTGATATCGTCGCGGCGCAGATACCCGGCGATTGTCGGATCTGCGTCACGGACTTCGCTGACGAATTCCGGCACGGACATGCCGGTGCCACGCGGTCCGGTTTGCAGACTGTCGGTCTTGAACGGTTGGCCGACGACAACGATGAAGGCGGCGACGGTGACGGCCACTCCGGCCGCCCCCACAAGGATCGCCGGACCGTAGATGTTGGTCGGGTTATCCCTGTTCCATGTATTGAACCACTTGGGAAGCATCAGTTCGACTCCTGTCCAATGAAGCCCTGGTACGTGGTGCCAAACGCTTCGTATCCGTAAGAGCCGTCATACATCGGAGCGAAGTGATGCTCCTGGGCCCAGATGAACCAGTTGTCCACAACGGTGCCGGTCAGAAGAATGCCGATGCCGCCGGTGATCGGGGTCAGAACCGCGAACCACCACGCCCAGCGGTGGATGCCTTCCATCGTGGCGTTGAAGCCCATCGTCCAGCGCCAGAACAAGGCGGCGCGTTCGGTGGCGGTGCCACGGTCCACGATCTGTTCCAGTTCCCGGTCGCCGCCATAGCGGGTGACAGCCAGAATGGTCGCGCCGTGCATCGCGAAAAGCAGGACAGAGCCATACAGGAACACGATCGAAAGCGCGTGGAACGGGTTGTAATAAAGGTTGCCGTACCGGATCGAAAACGCGGTGGTCCAGTCGAGGTGCGGGAAGATCCCGTAAGGCACCGCTTCTGACCAAGACCCCATCAGGATCGGACGGAAGAGACCCAGCACAAGGAACAGCCAGATTGCAGAGCCAAACGCCCAGAAGACGTGTTTGCCCATCTTGTGTTCCATGGCGAGCAGATAGGTCCGTGCCCACCAGCTCATCACCGACACCAGCAAGAAGAAGCTGGCGATGATGTACCATCCACCATCGTTCAGCGGTGGAATGCGCAACCCGTATTCCGGGCTTGGCGGTTCGAGCGCGAGCCAGAACAGCTGACGGATGAACTCGGGGATCGACCAACCGACCTGGGCCAGCATGTTCAGGCCGATGATGTTCAGCGCGAGGATACCCGTCGCGAGGGACACCATCCCGGTCCAACCAAGCCAAACGGGGCCAAGCTGTGCGTTGCCGATCCAGCCGATCAGGGTCGAAAAGCCGGGTCGGCCCATGCGTTCCTGACCGGATTGTTCGGTCTCCATGCCCCATTCAGGTGTGCCCTGAACCTGGACCTGTGTGAAAATGTTTTGATATTCAGCCATGATTACATCCCCACATTGGCGCCCCAGATGGGCAGTTCGAGCCACCAGTTCCACCACTCGGGCCAGCCTTTCGTCCAGACGGGACCAGAGATGATGATACAGATCGCGGACCAGAAACCGGCGTTCAGCGCGAGAAGCAGACCAACGCGGTGGATACCAAGTGTTCCGACCGAGTAGCCGATGAAATCACGAAAGAAGGTATCTTCGTGATCCGGCGTCTTCATCTCTTCACCCTTTTCGGGGTTCGCCGCCGACAGGATCAGGCCACCATGCAGCGCAAGCGCCAGGGTGGTGGTGAAGAAGAACGTCACCGCGATCATGTGGGCCGGATTGTAATGGAAGTGCAGATAGGCGTAGCCCGTGTTCGACACCCAGTCGAGGTGGCTGAAGATGCCATACGGGAAGCCATGCCCCCAGGCGCCCATGAGGAGCGGCCGGAAGATCACGAGGGTCATGTAAGCGAAAATCGCGACGCTGAAGGCGAACGGTACGTGATAGCCGATCCCCAGCTTGCGGCAGATTTCCACTTCGCGCAGCGCCCAGCTACAGAAAGCGCCCACTGCGCAGAACGTGATGATCTGCCAGAGGCCACCTTCCATCAGCGGTGCCATGCCCAGACCGTAACTCAGGTCGGGCGGCGCGATGTTGATGAGCCATGGATTGAATGTGCCTTGATCAGCCGCTCCCCACAGAATGAGGATCGTGCCGAGCAGAGCGAAAAAGGCGGTCGTGACTCCGAAGAAGCCTACGTAAAAAGGCCCAACCCAGAAGTCGAACAGATCGCCGCCGATCAGCGTCCCTCCGCGGACGCGGTATTTCTTTTCGAAGCTGAGCAGCGCCATCTTCTTAATCTCCGCGTTTGCCGGCGCGTCCCTCAAAGAGGTGCAGCCGTCATGTTTCAGTTCGGTTTTGCCGCGGGCGGTCCGGAATCGGGTGCCGCCCGCAGCGATCTTTTGAGCTCTTCCGAGCTCGCGAGCATTTACATGCCAGCGGCTGCTGCGGTTTCGAACCAGTTGATGCCGTTGGACAGCACCACCAGGTGAATCATTGCAGCCAGCAGGAAGAGGAAGACGCCCTGCGCGACAAACACGCGACGGGGATCAAAGATGAGCCAGATCTTGTAGAACTTTGCCATTTTCTAATCCTTCCTCAGAACCACGGGCGCCAGATGAAGGTTGCGAGGTGTGCAACCACTGCAACCGCCGAGAACAGCCAAAGGCCGCTCATGTAGACGGAATGCAGCTCCTGGGCCTGCTCGTCAGTAAGACCTGTGAATGACAGGTCGGTATTATCAGCCATGAACTTTCCTCCGGAACGTTATGCTGACGCCGCACTCCCTGCGGCCGGGTCCATCGGGGCTTGCGCCCCTCAGGTCCTGTCCACCCCGCCGGGTGGCCAGTCTCGTGATCTCGACCATCAGGCCGAGAAAATCAGGGGCGTGATCCGATCCGCTTCGCACCATGCGCGGGCCAATGGGCCGCGCAGGTTGAGCGTCTGTTTCTGGAACACATCGAGCATCCAGATCGCGGTCGCGAAGGGGATCGCGACGATGAAGATGATGCTGAAATAAACCAGGAACTCGGTTCCGCGTTTTGTGTGACCGTGCTTGTGAGGGCGCGTGTCAGAAGAGGTGAAATCCGTCATGTGGTCGGTCCTCCTTGGGATTTGGACAGGGCCTGAACCGTCTCGAAGACGACGCGTTCAGCACCTTGTTTCAGGGCTGCGGCCTCTGCGGCATCGCGCAGGTTCTTGGCGGCAGAAATTCGAGTGAGCACCGGATGCTCGGAAACGATCCGGTCCAGTTCGGCTTGCGCATCGGTGTCCCAAGGGAAATCCCGGCGCAGCGGTGTGAGGGTGGCATCCGCCCGATCCATTTCCGTGCCCAGCGGCAGGATATGGAACAGCGCATCGAAGAGGCCGTTGCAGACTTCCTGAAGCAGGTAGGTCGCGCCTGCATAGCCCATCATCGGTGTTCCGGTATGCCTGCGGATCGCGGCCCCAGGGAATGACGCAGGAATGAATGTCGGCTGCGGGCCATGCCCCGCCTTCATTTCGGCCAGGTACATCTTTTCGTTGATCGATCCCATCAGTACCAAGGGCTTCTTGGTGTGGATCATCGACCGCACTTCTTCGTTGTTGGTCTTCGCCCCGGCAACGCGGGCGACGGCAAAGGCGCAGGGCAGGCCAAGATCACCTTCGAGATAGTTGCGGATGCCACGGGCATAGGTCTCGTTCGCGACGATCCCAAAGGATGCTGTCGCAAAGAAGTCCTGCGTGACCGAGCGCCAGAGGTCCCAGACGGGCTTCAGCGTCGAATGCTTTTCCTGTTCGATGAACGGTTCCGGATCGAGACCCAGCATTTCTCCCAGCTTGCGCAGGAACTTTGTGGTGGAATCCATGCCGATGGGCGCTTGGAGGTACGGCTTGCCCAAGCATTCGCACAGGCCGCGACCGAATTCGCGATACATGCAGATGTTGACGTCAGCGTTCACGAGGTTCCGCATCTCGGCCAGATGTACGCCCAGCGGCATAACCATGTTGACCTCGGCCCCCATGCCTTCGACCAGACGCCGGATCTCGGCAAGATCAGACGGCATGTTGAACGTGCCATACATCGGGCCAAGGATATTGACGCGCGGTTTGGCATCTTCTTCGCGCTTCTTCTCGGGCGGCATACGACCCTTGGTCATGCCGAATTCCGTAAAGATCCACGTCATCGCGCGATCCGCGCTTTCCCACTGATCCTCGTCGATGGTCCGTGGCAGGAACCGCTGAAGGTTCGTGCCCATCGGAGTCACACCACCGCCGATCATCTCGGCGATCGACCCAGTAACCACGACCGCAGGTAGAGCTGGATCGAGCACACCCCAGGCGCGCTTCATCGCGCCCTCGGTCCCCTCTCGACCCAGCTCCTCCTCACCGAGGCCAGTCACCACGATAGGGAGTTCATGCGGAGGAAGCGCGTCAGTGTAGTGCAAAACGGATGTGACAGGCAGGTTTTCGCAGCCGACCGGTCCGTCGATGACAACTTGCAGACCCTTGACGGCAGTAAAGGCGTAAACCGCCCCCCAATAGCCGCCCGCGCGGTCATGATCCTGGATCAGCATTTCACACCCCCGTTCGCGGCGATGCGTGCCTTTTCGGCGCGTTCGAGCTTCTTGAGGTTTTGGGCGCGGTAGTCGGGACGCAGGTTCGGGGATTTTTCCCAGACGCCAGCCGTGTCACCGGTACCGACACCTTCGAAAAACGCCTTCATGTCGTCCATGCGAGACTTGCCCGCGATGGCTGCGTTGATCACTTCGGCCAATGATCCTGCCCCGGCCGGCCCCATAAGCGGACGGGCCGAAATCAGGTTCGTGTAGTAGAGACCGGGAATGCCCATCTCCTTGGCCTTCTGCACGACCGGAGTTGTGCCGATGGCAAGATCGGGCTTAACGGCTTCCATCGCGGCGCAGTCGTCTTCGAGCGACGCGCGATAGGTGACCTTGATGCCCTTGCTTTCCAACCACTCGCGATCCGGCTCGGACCACTTGGTCCGTGGGCAGGCGGTGCCGACATAGCGCAGGTCTGCGCCACTTTCGACCAACAGGCGCGCGACCAGCAACTCCGACCCTTCGTAACCGGACAGCGTGATCGTGCCCTTGATCGGCATGGCCGCAAGCGCGCCCTTGATTGCTGGCAGGAACGCGTTTTGTGCAGCGGCGATTTGGTCTTTCGGGATGTTGAACGCATCACCGATGTTCGCAAACCAAGCGGCTGTGCCGTCGTGGCCAACCGGGGCAGAGCCGACGATCGGGCGACCCGCCGCTTCGAATTCACGAATTGCGGCGGTGTAGAAAGGATGGATCGCTGCGACGACACCGCAATCCAGTGCTGCGTACAATTCGCGCCACTCACGGCAGGGAACCACGGGGCCAGCCGCAAGACCCATCGGGGCCAGCATCGCACCGATCATCATGGGATCAGCCGGGAACATTTCGCCCAGAAGGGCGACGGTCGGACGATCCGACTTGCCGCCATCGGGGGCTTGCACCGGACCTGCCTTCACCTCTTCACGGGCGTAGTTGAGCATCGCTCCGGCAAGAACATCTTTCGCCTCGGCGTGGGTCGGGATACCGAAACCGGGAACGTCGATGCCGACGATCCGAACGCCGTTGATTTCTTTCGGAAGCAGACGCAGCGGCACCCCGGAGGCGGTGGGCACGCACAGGTTGGTCACGACAATCGCGTCGAACCGATCCGGGTCGGCCATTTCGTGAACGCTGTCTCGGATATCTTCGTACAGCTTGCCAGTCACCAAAGTCTCGGAATTAAACGGCACATATCCAACCGAGCGACGTGCGCCATAGAAGTGAGACACAAAGGTCAGACCGTAAACGCAGCAGGCCGATCCCGACAGGATCGTAGCTGTGCGTTTCATCCGGAGGCCAACACGCAGCGACCCGAAGGCCGGACACATGGATTGCGGCTGGTCGTGCGGGCCTTTCGGATAATCCTTGGCGAACTGGTCCAGCATCTCGGAATTGCCCGCCATGCGTGCGGCCTTTTCCATTTCGGAGCCCGAGTGACACCCAAGCCCATCCGCCAGCACCGGCGCATCGGGGGCGTCGACCCGTGGTTCCCCACGGATCACCTCAACCTCTGCCGTCTCGTCGTATGTTGCTTCGTTTGTCACGTTTTCAACTTCTCATTTGGTTCCCAAGAGGCGGTCAGGGGGCTAGCCGTCACGCGTCGTCGTAGATCACTTCCAAAGACTCGGCCGGGGCCGCGTTTTTGCCGCGCATGTCCGTGTCGGTTGCGGGCACAAGCGTGTACCCGGCGCCAGTTTCGGACCCGTCGAACAGCTCAAGAAGTTGGTCCTGATTCAGGGGAGCGGGGCGCACGGGCGGCGCTTCGCCCACGTTCAGACCAAGCTCGGCAAAAAGGCTTCCCCAGGGGGACGCATCAGTGCCAACGATCTGGTAATTCGCGGATTTCTTGCGCAGGTCGTCATCCTGCGGGATTGAGGCCAGAACGGGGATTTTGACCGCCTCGGCAAAAGCCTGCGCCTCGCCCGAGCCGTCATCCTTGTTGATGACAAGACCGGCCACACCCACATTGCCACCAAGACGGCGGAAATATTCGACAGCGGAACAGACATTGTTCGCGACGTAGAGCGATTGAAGATCGTTCGACGCGACAAGGATCACCTTCTGCGCCATGTCACGCGCGATCGGCAGGCCGAAGCCACCGCAGACGACATCGCCCAGGAAGTCGAGCAAGACGTAATCGAAATCCCAATCATGGAAGCCCAGCTTTTCAAGCAGCTCGAACCCGTGGATGATCCCACGGCCACCACAGCCACGACCCACTTCCGGTCCGCCAAGCTCCATCGCAAAGACACCGCCGCGCTTGAAGCAGACATCGCCGATCTTCACCTCTTCCCCGGCCAGCTTCTTCTTGGTCGAGGTTTCGATGATCGTCGGGCAAGCCTTGCCGCCGAACAGCAGAGAGGTCGTGTCGGATTTGGGATCACAGCCGATCAGCAACACCCGCTTGCCCTGTTCGGCCATCATGTGGCTGAGATTCGCGAGCGTGAAGGATTTGCCGATCCCGCCCTTGCCATAGATCGCGATGATCTGGGTTTTCTTGGTGGCCTCGGTGGGCAGCACATCGGCAAGATCTTCGTTTGCCTCGTCACGTAGGCGCTGGTCGAAGTCTTTGAGATTTGGAACGTCGTCTTTCACGAAGGCGTCTCCCAGTTGAGGATCATTTTCAGGCAGGTCGGATCCTCGAACGCCGTGCGATAGGCGTCCGGAGCATCGGTCGCTGCCGCTTGATGTGTGATAAGGCCGTCAAGGCTCAGCGCGCCGTTCTCGACCAGCGTCCGTGTGGCCGCGAGATCATCGCGCGCCCATTCGGCGGCCACGCGGAACCGCGCCTCTTTCATGAAGGCGGGCGGGAAGGCGAATTGCAGCGGCTGGGTGTAGAAGCCGGCAAGCACGATCTCACCACCTTTGGCGATCCGACCGACAAGATCGTTCAGCAATCCGCCATTGCCGCTTGCGTCGTAGATCGACCGATAGTCCCTGCGGTCGTCGGCATCGGGATGCTTGACCTCGTACCCGTCGGCACCGTCGACACGATCGGGATTGATTTCCCAGACGGTTGGCGCTGGGGCGCCTGCGGCGATGGTGAGACGAGCGAGCAGCCGACCGAGAACACCGTGCCCGACGATCAGATCGGGCACCGTCTTGTCGAGCCCAGCCATCGCATGACGCGCCGTCGCTGCCAGGGCGAGAAGAGCACCCTGAGCGCCCAGCGCCCGGTCGATCCGAGTGACGCGATCCTGCGATGTGACCAGGCGATGCGTCGCGCCGCCGAACAGGCCGAACACGCCATCATAGCAGTTCGCACCCGGCACGAAGACATGATCTCCGGGCTTGTACCCGGTATTCGCACCCGCCTCGACGACTTCGCCGGACGCTTCGTAGCCGGGAATGAGCGGATATCCCATACCCGGAAACGGCGGCATGTCACCCGTCCAAAACAGCTTTTCCGTCCCGGTCGAAATGCCGGAATGAGCGATGTCCACCACCAGATCGTCAGGACCGGGATCGTTGAGTTGTACGGTTTTGAGAGCAAGGGTCTTGGGTGCGTTCAGCACAATGGCGTTCGTTTGCATCCTTACCTCCTCCGGTTCGAGTGCGACGGTTTCCTAGAATCGAATCCGGGGTGTCATCGGCACGTCTTCATGTGTCAGTTTATTCTTACACACATATCTGTCAACTATATTAGACACTTTGGAATGGAAAACACTGGTCTCGCAGGTTTCATGGCTTTGCAGCGGTCAGTGTGGTGGTCACAAACGGGCGGCGCGAAGGATATGTTTTGACGCTCGTGAAACCTGCATCGCGGCACAGAGCCCCGATCCTGTCGGCGCTGCGTACAGTGCCGGTCTGCAACGCCATGCAGTAGAAACTGAAATACACATCGCCAGCGATTTCCGGCGTTGTGCCGCCGGACATCGGTTCTGAAACCAGTAGCTGCCCGCCTTTCGGAAGTGCCTCGAAAACCTTGGCCAGCAACGCGACGACAGTGTGATCCTCGTGGTCGTACAGCACTCGGATCACAGAGATCACATCCGCGCCCTCAGGCAGCGGATCGTCACGAAAGGAGCCGGGAACAAAGTTCAGGCGGTCGCTTGCTTTCGACGCGCGCAGACGCGTCGTGGCGTTTGGCGCAACCGCAGGAAGGTCAAATACGGTCGCTTCAAGCTTCGGATACTTCAGAGCGGCAGCCTCGGCGAACACGCCGTACCCTCCGCCGATATCCAGAAGATGCCGAGCCTTGCCCAGGTCGACGCTGGCCAGCGTGTCCGCAGCAACAATCTCTTGCGACCGCGCCATCAGGTCGGAATATCTGTCGGAGGTGTCCGCGTCGGTCGCGTTGCCCGCGCCAAACACGTAAGGCCAGAAAGCTGCGAGTTCCGTGTCAACGTCGCCTCGCAACAAAGCGACCGGATCGCTGAGATCCCGGTAAAACGCAGCGTGATGACGGATCATGTCCTCAAGCCCCGGAACGCCGATCATCGCAGCGCCCTTGCGGGCCAAAGCATACCGGCCCGCACGATCGCGTTTGGTCAGCTTCATCGCTGTGGCTGCCATCAGAAGACGGTCCATTTTCTCGGATCGCAGTCCCAAGACCTGCGCCAGCTGATCGGCGCTTTGGGCACCCTCCATCAGCCGATGCAGAACGCGCAACTCAACCAAAGCGAAAAGAATCTGCGATTTGACGAAGCCCTGAACGATATCGAAAAGCTCAGCCCCATCTTTCGCAGCTGTTCCACGTGTCAGGGGAAACGAGGACGCCCAGCGCTGAAATGCGGGCCGAGCAATGATCCGCATCAGACGGGTGCGAAGCCCCAGCTTTGGACGGTATCCAACAGGCGGGATATCCGAGGCCAGCGCCATTCTACCCGGCTCGGGCGGCGCGGGTTTCGAGAACGGGGGTCAGACGTTCCGCTTGCATGCGCACCATTTCCGCCAATTGCGCCTCACCGGGGCAGGACGGGATCGACGAGATCGCGCCGGACAAGATATCCCTCAGCCGCGACTGCGCGCCGTCGACACCCAGCACGGTGACGGCATTGGGTCGTCCGTGCAGATCGTCTTGGCCCACTGGTTTGCCAAGCACTTCGCTGTCATACAAAGCGTCGCGCAGATCATCGGCGACCTGGAACGCCTCGCCGATGCGGGCCCCCAATTCGTACCACGGCTCTTCGTCCTGACCGGCGGCGATGGCACCCATCTGGGTCGCCGCGATGAACAAAGCGCCGGTCTTGGATTTGTGGTAGGCTGACAGGTCGATCTTGGCTTCGCTCTCCCATCCCTGCCCCGCGCAAATACCGTGCGGCATACCGGATTGTCGGCTCAGCGCTCGAATAAGTCGGATTGCGCGATCCGGCGAATGCTCCGCTGCCAGGGCAAGCACTTCGAATGCCAGAATGATCAGCGAGTCACCTGTCAGAACGGCAAGAGGCTCCGAATAGGCACGGTGCACCGATGGCTTGCCACGGCGCAGGTCAGCATCGTCGAAACAGGGAAGATCGTCATGCACCAGGCTGGCGCAATGGATCAACTCGAGCGCAGCTGCGGCCGCATCCGCCACCTTCGGCGAATCGTCTCCGCAAGCCATCGCGACCGACATCAGTATTGTCGGACGGATGCGCGCGCCGCCGGGCGTACACGCATAATGCAAAGCGTCCGACAACTTGGCGGGGGCAGTCCCGCCCTGTCCGATGCGAATTGCCGCCTCAACAGCGGAATTGATACGGGTCTGAAGTCCCATCGAACACTCCTGAAAACATTATATTGTCATCTTGATCTGACACACTAGTGTAAACCATACTGGACACTTGGCAATTGCGAGTCAACAATTCGATAATGAAAAAGCCACGACACAGTTCTGGCCGCGTCATTGTGATTGGTGCGGGGATCGGGGGGCTGGCGACCGCCCTGCCTCTGGTGCACCGTGGATTCGATGTGACCGTCCTCGAACGGCAGTCCGTTCCCGGCGGCAAGATGCGTCAGGTCAATGGCGTCGATGCAGGGCCGACCGTGCTGACCATGCTCGACGTGTTCGAGGCGTTGTTCGACGATGTCGGGGAAATGCTGTCGGATCACGTCACGCTGATCCCGCAAACCATTCTGGCCCGTCATTGGTGGCCGGGCAGCGGACCGCTTGATCTGTTCCCGGGTCGCGCCCAAAGCGCAGAGGCCATCGGAGCCTTCGCTGGGGATACGGCCAGATCGGAGTTCCTCACCTTTGCCGACCGCGCCGCGCGGCTTTTCGACGGGTTTCGGGACCCCGTGATGATTCACCCTGAGCCCAAGCTGGGCTCTTTGACATCGCATGTAATGAAGCACCCGTCGCTGATACGGGATATGGGCGTTGGCCAAACCCTGAAGAAGCTACTTGATCGCAGCTTCACGGATCCGCGCCTGCGTCAGCTTTTCGGTCGGTACGCAACTTATGTGGGCGGATCGCCGGATCGATCGCCTGCCCTATTATCCCTGATTTGGGACGCCGAAGCGCGTGGCGTCTGGTGCGTCAAAGGCGGGATGAGCGCGCTTGCGCAGGCAATTGCATCCCTGATCGAGCGCAAGGGCGGCACAATCAGAACAAACGCGGCGGTCCAAAAGATCAATACGGCCTTTGGCGGTGTGTCCGGCGTCACGTTGGAATCAGGTGAAACGCTCTACGCCGACCATGTCGTCTTCAATGGCGATCCGCGCGCGCTGGCCCTTGGTCTTCTTGGCGCCGCGACATCCGAAACCGCCAAGATGACCACCAAGCGTGCGCGTAGCCATTCGGCAAACGTCTGGAGCTTCCGCGCGACGCCGTCGGAAATCGACCTGGTTCATCACAATGTCTTCTTCTGTGATCCGTCGAAAAACGAATTCGCCGAGATCGAGCGCGGCTTCATCCCGTCCGATCCCTCGCTTTACGTCTGCGCGGAAGATCGCGGACAGGATAGCCCGACGCCCAAAACCGAACGGTTCGAAATCATCATGAACACGCCGCCTCTGACGCAGCGTGCGGCACAGCCCGAGGATTACGAGATATGTCACACACGGACTTTTCCCCTTCTTCGCCGCTTTGGGCTGAGCTTCTCACCGGAACCGGGACCGGACGGCCTGACGACGGCGAAGACCTTCGACGCGCTCTTCCCCGGCAGCGCCGGTTCGCTTTACGGGCAGACCCCGCACGGGATGACAGCCGCCTTGGAGCGGCCGACAGCACGGACCAGGATCAAGGGGCTGTATCTGGCGGGCGGCGGAACGCATCCGGGGGCGGGCGTCCCGATGGCGGCGCTCTCCGGCAGGCACGCGGCCGAGGCGATTGTGACGGACCGAACTTCAACCTCAAGGTCCCGGAAAACGGTTACGCCTGGTGGTACGTCGACGGCATCAGCGCGGACGGCAAACGCGCTGTCTCGGTCATCGGGTTCATAGGGTCGGTCTTTTCGCCGTGGTATCGCTGGTCAGGCCGCAAGAACCCCGAAGACCATGTCTGCATCAACGTCGCAACCTATGGGCCCGGCGGACGGTTCACGATGACCGATCGTGGCCAGCCTGCACTGCGTCAGACCGCGAACAGCCTTACCGTTGGTCCATCGTCGATGTCCTGGAAAAACGGGAAACTGGTGATCGACGTCAATGAAATATCGGGGCCTCCGATCATCAGCCGCGTCCGGGGGACCATCACCGTCACGCCCACCGCGATCACTCAGGTGGAGCTTCCGCTGACTGAAGACGGCGCCCATGTCTGGCGACCGTTCGGGCCGGTGTCTGACATCTCTGTCAATCTCGATGCACCCGGTTGGCAATGGGATGGCCACGGGTACTTCGACGCGAATTTCGGCACCCGCGCTTTGGAAGAGGATTTTTCTTACTGGACCTGGGGAAGATATCCGAACGCCGACGGAAGCACATGCTTCTACGATGCAACGCGGCTTGACGGATCAGAGCTTGGCGCAGGTTTTCACTTCGATGCCGATGGAACTGCGTCTGAAATCGACCTGCCTCCACAGCTTGAATTCAAACGCTCGCTCTGGGCGGTTCGCCGTGAAACGCGGGGCGATTATGGCTTCAGGCCGCGACAGGTGATGAACATGCTTGATGCACCGTTCTATTCCAGATCCATGGTCGAGACGCGATTGAACGGTGAAAAAACGGTTGGTGTGCACGAAGCGTTGGACCTGACGCGATTCAGGTCGCCTTTGCTCAAACCGATGCTGGCCGTCAGGGTGCCGCGCCGAAAAAACTGGTCATTCATCAATAAAGCGACGGGCGATTAAGCGACGGGCGCGCCCGCTTGTTTGGCTTCTTGCGGATTCAAACGCCAGACGCTCGCATTGAGAGCACCGGCAATCGTGACCCAGATGAGATATGGGATGAACAATGCACCGGCGATCCAATCGACCGACCATAGCGCCACCAATGTGGCAAAGACCGAGACCCACAAGGCCGACAGCACGAACATCCCCAGACGGATACGCTTCAGCCCGAAAAATACAGGCGTCCACAATCCGTTAAGCGCGACCTGCAACGCCCAGAACGCCATCGCAATCCCGTTCTCCGGCAGAAGCGCCACGCGTGCGCCGGCGGTTGCCATGCAAAGGTAAAGTGTTGTCCAGACCACCGGAAATACCCAATCCGGCGGAGTCCAGAACGGCTTGTTCAGATTTCGATACCACGGGCCCGGCGGAAACAATCCGCCGGTCGACCCTGCCGCGAAACAGGCCGCGAGAAAAATGCCGAACAAGAGCCAAAACATTTAACTCAGGTAGGCCGACCCTGCGCGCCATTCAAGGCATTTCGCTGTTCTCTCTCGCTCTGCGCGACTTGCGACAGCGCTTCGAACAGAGCATCGGACCGGGTCCGGCGCTGGCTTTGACGGCCAGCGGCATCCACAAGAAACTGCGTTTCCGGCAGGCTTCTGGCATAAAGCACGGCGGATTTCGGCATCACTACGGTCATCGCCGCGCGTGCTGCGGAAACCGCCAGCCAGCCCAGTTTCTGAGGCTTCGACGTGTGCGCCCGCGATGAGATCGAATCATATCCGCTGCTTTGAACCTGACCCCCGATACCGGCGTAGATAAAGCGCGCCGCGTAGATCCCAGGTCGTGCGGAGACCGGAAGGGCGGCAACACCGGCCTCGGACCGCATGTAAAGACGGTTGGCTTGCATCACCAAGCGACGTGTCATTTGGCGGATCGCTTTGGTCGGTCTGGGATCAGAAAGGAAGCGATCCGCGCTCAATCCGGCTTCGTCCAGCCAGTCGAGTGGCAGATAGATCCGGCCTTCAAGAGCGTCCTCTCCGATGTCCCGCGCGATATTGGTCAGCTGCATCGCAACGCCCAGATCGGATGCCCTTGCCAGCGCGTTCGGATCACGGACGCGCATCAAGACGCACATCATCACACCAACAGCGGAGGCGACGCGGGCGGAATAATCGAACAGTTCGGACAGGCTGTCGTATCGGCGGCCCATGGCGTCCCACGCCAAACCTTCGAGAAGCGCGTCGGGTAGGGCGCGCGGCATGTCGAACTCCTCGACCACGCGGGCAAAGGCCCGATCGGCGGCGGCGTTATCGGGCCGACCAGAATAAATCCGCTCCAGCCGGTCCTGAAGCTTGAGAACCGCCGCCGCTTTTTCCTGTTGAAGATCGACCGCATCATCCGCCAGACGGCAAAATGCATAGAGCGCCAATGAAGGGTCACGCACGCCCGCGGGCAAAAGCCGCGACGCCATGTGGAACGACAGGGACCCATGGCGGATCGCCTCGCGGCAGGCCTCCATGTCCGTCTGCGGGCAGGTCATCCGCGCACCGTGGCGGGGTCGGGAACAAGCTGTTCAAGCACTTCGGCGGACGAAATGACGCCCGGAAGCCCCGCGCCAGGATGGGTTCCTGCACCGGTGAGGAAAAGCCCCTTGAGTTCTTCACTGACGTTGTGCGGCCGGAACCACGCGCTTTGCAGGATGCGGGGTTCGATGGAAAAACCCGACCCGTGAGGCGAGAGGTATCGATCCTTGAACGTTTCCGGAGTGAAGACCTCGCTGGCTGTCACACGGCTCGAGAAGCCAGGCAAAAGCTGTTCCTCCAACGCCTTGGTCAGGCGCACCCGATACTGACGTTCGAGATCCTTCCAATCGGCGGCATCTTCGTGCCCCAAGTGGGGAACTGGGCTTAGAACGTAGAAAGTGTCGTCGCCCTCGGGCGCTGCACTTGGATCGGTCACGGTGGGCCGGTGGACGTAAAGCGAAAAGTCATCGGGTACTTTCCCGCCCATGAAGATGTCGCGCACCAGCTCTTTGTAGCGCGGTCCGTTGAGGATCGTGTGGTGCCCCACGTCCTTCCACATTTCGCGCGTGCCCTTGGTCCCGAAGTACCAGACATACAGCCCCATCGACCATCTGCGGGATTTCAGCTTTTTCGGCGTCCAACGTTTGCGCGGTTGATTGCGCAAAAGGTGGTCGTAGGTGAAGCCGGCATCGGCGTTCGACACTACGACATCGGCGGTCAGAACGTCACCCGAAGCGAGTTTGACACCCCGCGCCCGGCCATTTTTGACGAGGATCTCGTCAACCTCGGTCTCCATGCGCAGCGTTCCGCCCTGTTCGCCAATGATCTTGGCCATGTTTTCCGCAATCGCGGCGACCCCGCCCATCGCGTAATGCACCCCGAATTCCTTCTCGAGGTGCGACACGAGGATATACATCGACGTCACGTTGAACGGATCACCGCCGATGAAAAGCGGATGAAACGACAGGGCCATGCGCAACCGCTCATCTTTCACGCGTTTGGCCGCATGGGCATAAACCGACCGGTCCGCGCGGAGCATAGCGAAACGCGGCAGCACGCGAATCAGATCCGTCAGCTTGTGCATCGACCGTCGGCCCAAATCCTCGAACCCGAACCAGTATCGTTCCTCGCTGTCGCGCAAGAACTTTTCGTAGCCGGGCACATCGTCCGGAGACAGGCGCCGCACCTCTTCCCGCATCGCATTGGTGTCTTGCCGAGCGGTGAAACTGGACCCGTCAGGCCAGCGGATTTCATAAAAAGGGTCAAGCGGGCGGAGATCGACTTCTTCGTGGAAATCCTTGCCGCATGCTGCCCATAACTCTTTGAAAACCTGCGGAACGGTGACGATGGTCGGACCAAGATCGAACCGATGTCCGTCTTTCCAGATGCACGATCCGCGTCCACCCGGAACATCCAATTTGTCGATCACGGTGACGCGGTAGCCCAGCGCCCCCAATCGCATGGCCGAAGCCAATCCACCTAGCCCGGCACCGATGACGACGGCATGGGCCGAAGTCAGCTTGTCGGAATGCGCCGCCAGGGCCGTATCGAGTTTTGTCATCATTAGTCCATGATATACTGTCAACTTTACTTTACAATAATTTGCCGCTGGGGTGCGTCAATAAATTATATATCTTTACTGCTTGGGGATTATGTGTCAGACTTAGTTGACACTATGGGAACCGAAATGCAGACCGTGAGCCTGAGCTTTTATCGCTTTGACACACCGCTATCGCGGCTGTGGGCGCTGACGATGATGGGGGCCGCAAGACTGTCGCTGCCGCGAATCGAGGGGCTCCAGTTCTGGAAGCTGTGCGGATCCGGCACCGGCGAAGGGTTCACGCCAGTTCCCAACACCTCTGTCTACGCGATCCTGACAGTGTGGACCGATTTAGACCGCGCGCGCAAAGCGTTGGCACAAGAGCCGCTTTTTCAGCGCTACCGGTCGAAAGCATCAGAAGCCTGGACCTTGTTCCTGACGCCCTATTCCGCCCGCGGCGCGTGGTCCGGTAAGTCTCCGTTCAAACAAGAAGCGCCCGCGCCCTCTGGCCCGATCGCCGCTTTGACACGCGCAACGGTCAGGCCCGCTGTCGCCGCGCAATTCTGGAAGCGCGTGCCCGACATCAGCGGCGTGATCGGCGAAAACCCGAACGTCCTTTTCAAGATCGGCATCGGAGAAGTTCCGCTGCTGCAACAGATCACCTTTTCCATCTGGCCCGACTCCCAATCCATGGCCGAGTTCGCGCGCAAAAACGGACCGCACGCACAGGCCATTCGCGCAGTGCGTGACGGAAAGTGGTTCCGCGAAGAGCTTTACGCCCGCTTTCGGGTTACTGACGAGATCGGCAGCTGGGAAGGCCAATCCCCCCGTATTCTAAAGGATATCGCCGCATGAGACATCCGTTCCCCTTTTCCGCCATCGTTGGTCAGGACCAGATGAAACTGGCCATGATCCTGACGGCTGTCGATCCTGGCATCGGCGGCGTGCTCGTGTTCGGCGACCGGGGCACCGGCAAATCGACGGCGGTTCGCGCCTTGGCCGCGCTGTTGCCCGAGATTACCAAGCTCGACGGCAGCGCCACGAATGCCGCTGCGCCCGAGGACATGCCTGACTGGGCCGATCCGGTCTCGGGCAAAACGATCAACGTGCCAACACCCGTCATCGACCTTCCGTTGGGCACGACAGAGGATCGGCTTGTCGGCGCTCTCGATATCGAACGCGCGCTGAGCCGCGGAGAAAAGGCGTTCGAGCCGGGTTTGCTGGCCAAGGCCAACCGTGGGTATCTCTATATCGACGAGGTGAACCTGCTCGAAGACCACTTGGTCGACCTGCTGCTCGACGTGGCGCAATCCGGCGAAAACGTCATCGAACGAGAAGGCCTCTCGATCCGCCATGACGCGCGCTTCGTGCTTGTCGGGTCCGGAAACCCGGAAGAGGGCGAGTTACGACCTCAACTTTTGGATCGCTTCGGCCTTTCGGTCGAAGTCCGCTCGCCCAGCGATATCGAAGAGCGGGTAGAGGTCATTCGCCGTCGCGCCGCGTTTGACGTCAATCCCGATGCATTCGTCGAAAAGTGGTCGGTCGAGGACACCAAGATCCGCGATGCGATCCTGAAAGCGCGGGATGCGCTCAAGTCCATCGACGCACCGGACGAAACGTTACGGGATTGCGCTGGTCTTTGCGTGGCCATCGGATCTGACGGTCTGCGCGGTGAGCTAACCTTGCTTCGCGCTGCCCGCGCCTTGGCTGCATACAAGGAAAGTCCCGTTGTGACCCGCGATCATCTGCGGGCGGTCGCCTCGATGGCGCTCAGCCACCGTTTACGCCGCGATCCTCTTGACGATGCAGGATCATCGACCCGTGTGGATCGCACGGTCGAGGAAGTCTTTGCATGAGAGAAGACCCCTCTGCCATTAACGTGCAGGGCCAATTGGCCCTGACGCTTCTGGCAGTCGACCCGGTCGGGTTGGGGGGCCTTCACCTGCGCGCCCGCGCGGGACCAGTGCGCGATATGTTCTGCGCTCCGATCAAGACCATCTTTCCCAAGGCACGCCGGTTCGCACCATCCGTTTCTGACCTTCAGCTCTTTGGTGGCGTCGATATCGGCGAAACGCTCACCCGAGGCGAGATCATCCGCGCCAAGGGAATACTCGACGCCGCGACCCCAATGGTTTTCACCATGGCGGAGCGCTGTGAACCCGGTCTTGCCGCGCGTCTTGCGCAGAGTTTGGATTCGAACATCGGCCACGCCCTCATCTTGCTGGATGAAGGCGCAGAGGACGACGAGATTGCGCCGACCACATTAACAGAACGGCTTGCCTTCCGCGTCGATCTTGATGGGCTGCGCCATATCGAACTGGCCCAGTTGGTGATGGAAGAGGCCGACATCCTTGCAGCGCAAGCGCGTTTGTCGGCGGTTGAGGTCTCCGACGACGCTGCGGTTGCTCTTGCCGTTACAGCCGTCCGCTTCGGGATCGACTCCTTGCGTGCGCCGCTGATCGCCTTGGCAGCGGCCCGCGCGAATGCCGCCTTGAATAATCGCCAATCAGTCAACCAGGACGATCTTCAGATCGCGGTCCAGCTTGTCTACGCCCACCGCGCCACCCAGATTCCGGTCGAGGATGAAGCCGACGAGCCGGAGGACGACACATCGCCCGATGATACCCCGGATGCGCAAAGCCCGGACACGGACGAGTCGGAGTTCAACTTGCCCGACGACCTGTTGATCGACGCGATCAAGGCGGTCTTGCCCTTTGATGTGCTGGCCATGCTCGAAGGTTCGGGCCGGTTGAAGACAGCGAGCGGAAGCGGCGGTGCTGGGCAGAAGAAGCGCGGAAACCGTCGCGGACGGCCTTTGCCGTCGCGGGCAGGGCGCCTGGATGGCGGCAACCGGATCGATCTCGTCGCCACCTTGCGAGCCGCCGTTCCGTGGCAGACCATCCGCCGCAAGCAAAACCCGGATCGAACTGGCGTTCTGATCCGGCCCTCCGATATTCATGTCAAAGTGTTCCAGGAAGTTTCTGACCGGTTGGTCATCTTCGCCGTCGATGCTTCGGGATCTTCTGCAGTTGCTCGATTGGCTGAAGCCAAGGGCGCGGTCGAGTTGATGCTGAGCGATGCCTACGCCCGGCGCGATCATGTTGCCTTGATTGCCTTCCGAGGCGAGGGCGCCGATCTGATCCTGCCGCCAACGCGGTCTCTGGTTCAGACCAAACGCCGTCTCGCCGGGCTCCCGGGCGGCGGAGGTACACCGCTCGCCTCGGGTCTCAAAGCGGCGGCGGAATTGGCGCAACGCGTGCGCGCCCAGGGATTGTCACCCTCGATCGCCGTTCTGACCGACGGCCGGGCCAACGTGCCTTTGCCCGGTAAGACAGGACGCGCCGCTGCCAATGATGACGCGCAGGCGATGGCGCGGCATGTCCGGTCGCTCAATATTCCGAGCGCCATGATCGACACATCCGTACGGCCGCACCGTGATCTTCGTACGCTTTGCGGTGTGATGGATGCCCAATATATTCCCTTGCCACGCGCGGATTCCAAAGGATTGAGCCGGGCCATCGAGACAGCCCTTGGCGGGTGACGCCATGGATTCGGAAAGCCTCCTCACAGCATGGCCACACTCTGAACACTCGCGCTTCGTCGATGTACGTCCGCACCGCTGGCATGTTCAGGAAATGGGAAAGGGCGATACCGTGCTGCTGCTTCACGGCGCCAGCGGGTCCACTCATTCCTGGCGCGATGTCATGAGCAACCTTGCCCAAGACCACCATGTCGTTGCGATTGATCTTCCGGGACATGGCCTGACGCGGCTTGGTTCCCGTCACAGATCATCGCTACCGCTGATGGCGCAAGACGTCCAAAGCCTGATCGATCATGAAGGCTGGGATGTCAAAGCGATCCTTGCCCACTCCGCTGGCGCGGCGCTTGGGCTACGCATTCTTCAGGCGTCCAATACCGAAATTCCATTGGTCGCGGTGAACCCGGCGCTGACTCCGTTCAAGGGATTGGCAGGGGTCCTGTTTCCTATGGCGGCCCGCGTGGTGGCGCTCAGTCCGGTCATGGCCAAGATGATCAAGCGCAGGATGGCCGGGCCTGGACAAGTCGTGTCCCTGATGGAGACCACCGGATCGAAGATCTCTCCCGAAGGATTGAACCTCTATGCCAAACTGTTTCGCAGCGAGGCACATTTGGATGGAACGCTCCTGATGATGGCGCAATGGAAGCTCGACGGGCTGGTGGCCGATCTTCCGAAAATCACCGTGCCCTGCACATTCCTTGTCGGCGAAAACGACAAAGCCGTATCGCCTGCCTCGGTCAGAAAAAGTGCTGAAACGATGCCAAACGCCGAAGTCCTGTGTTTTGAAGGATATGGCCACCTTTTGCACGAAGAAGTGCCCGGTCTTGTCGCGGATCAGCTTCGTGCAGCCTTGCGCAAGTAAACATAGTAGGCGCCGCCACCGCCGTGTCGAATGTGCGCCTCCGCCACGTCCAAAACCGCCGAATTCAAGGGCGCCATCCTGAGCCACATCGGAACCTGCCGTTTCAAGATCCCACGCTGGCGCGGCATCGGATCATGCGGGTCGTCACGTTGGCCTTTGCCTGTGATGACAAGAACAAGTCGGAATCCCCGAGAGGTTGACGTAAGTATGAACCGGGTGAGGGCGGGATGCGCCTGATCCAGTGTCATCCCGTGAAGATCGATGCGAGCCTCCGGAACAAGCTTGCCCCGGCGCATTTTGCCGAAGGTCTTTTTGTCCATCGACGGTTTGGCGCGCGGCGCGGGTTGCGGTGTCGTGATTTGTCCGGTGGGCAGGGACGCTTTGCTTCCGATCCCGAAAGCTGTGGGCAGATCGACCTCTTCGCGCTCTGGCTTACGACGAACTGTCGGCTTCGGCGCATCCGCTGCGCGACGCAGGGCCTGCGGCAGAGGTTTCGTGCTATGCGCCACCTTCTGCCAGAGCTCGCGCTCCTCCGGGCGGAGCTTGCGGCAGCTCATTGCAGCGACTCGGGCAGATACGCATAGGCGCGCTGGATCGGCATGAGCACAACCATTCGGCCCGGATCCTTGATCCGCCCCGCTTTACGGCCGGCCTCGTCACCCGTGCCGAAAAAAACATCGGCGCGTTGTGCGCCTTTGATTGCAGACCCGGTATCCTGTGCGACCATCAGCCGACGCAGGGGATTTCGCCCGTCCTTTTCGATCCAGACCGGAGCGCCCAGCGGCGTAAAGGCGGGATCCACGGCAATCGACCGCATCGGCGTGATCGATCTGTTCATCGCCCCGAGCGGCCCCATGTCAGCCGGGACCTGACTGACCTCGCGGAAGAAGACGTAGGAGTCATTGTGGAACAGGAGATCCTGCCCCTCGATCGGGTTACGGCGCACCCAGTTCTTGATAACGTCGGCAGATACCTGATGAGCCTGGTAGACGCCGCGACGGACAAGCTCTTGCCCGATCGACTTGTAGGTATGTCCATTCGCACCGCCATATCCGACGCGGATCATCCGCCCGTCCGGATAACGCACGCGACCAGAACCCTGAACCTGTAGGAAAAACAGCTCGACAGGGTCATCGACCCACGCGATCTCAAGGCCACGGCCCTCCAAAACTCCACTGGTCAAGAGATCCCGACGCGTCAGCCAAGGGCGGATGTCCTCGGCCTCCTGCGGCATCCTGTAGAGGGGGTAGCGGTAACGATCCGTGCGGACCGGTGAGCCCGCGAGTTCCGGTTCGAAATAGCCGGTGAAAAGGGGATCCTTGCCATCCGTGATCAACATCGGTCGGAAGAAAAGTTCGAAAAACTGACGAGCATCGGTCGCATCGAACGCAAGTGCGCAGAGCGAGGCCCAATCCGGCTCATCAAGATCGGCACAGGTATTGCGGAAAACGGTCAGGGCCGATGCATGATCATCCTCGGCCCATCCATCCAGGTCTTCAAAGCCAAGGATGGAATACTGTGTTTCCGGCTCATTCGGCACAGCAGGTCCTGCCATCAGAACACCCAGGGAAATGGCTGCGCCGAGCCTTCGGATCATTCGCCCGTTGCGACAAGCTGCCAGTTCGGATCGTCCACACCCATACGGCGTGCATATGTCCAAACGTCTTTTTGCCGCTTCACTTGGGTCGGCGACCCCTCGATGATTTCGCCAGAGCTGTCGCGAACGGCGGAGGTCAGTTCCCCGATATATTTCACGGTGATTTCGGCTGTCGCGGTCTCGTCGTCGAAGGTGGCATCGACAAGAGACATTTCGCGGACGCCCACGAATTCCGCTTCGATGGTCAGGCCCTGTTCCTCGCGCGCTTCGACCACTTCGGCAAACGACTCGTACACATCTTCTGCGAGGAAAGGCTTGATATCGGCAAGCTCACCGCGCTCGAACCCCATAAGGATCATTTCATACGCACCGCGTGCGCCGCCAAGAAATTCGCCAACGCCAAAGGAAGGCTCCACACGCTTCATCCGGGCCAGCGCATCGGCGGCATCGCTTCCTGCGTCGACGTGATCGACGATGTCATGATCCGGCCCGCCCTCGATCACCTCGAAATCGCGACGCGACGACGAAGAGGACTCCTGTCGTGGCAGCGGCGGCTTTTCGAAACCTTCCCGTGTGCCCAAAACGCTTTTCAAACGCAGGATCAGAAACACGGCGATGCCGGCAAGCACCAAAAGCTGTATCAGCGGAGAATTCATCAGGACCTCGCCCAGACCAAAGTGGAAACGTCGTTGTTGAGTTCTTATGTAGGTGTTGGGCGTCGTATAGTCCACCGCGCGCCCAGCGAAAGGAGTGTCGCCTTATGTGGCTGTTTGTAGCTTTTTTGTTGGTCCCGCTGATCGAAATCGGTTTGTTCGTCCAAATCGGTGGCCTGATCGGGTTGTGGCCGACGCTGGCCATCGTGGTTCTGACCGCCATCCTGGGCACCTATCTTGTTCGGTCACAAGGCATTATGGCGCTCAACAATCTGCGCGGTTCGTTCTCCCGGCTCGAGGACCCGTCCGAGCCGCTGGCACACGGTGCGATGATCCTCTTGGCCGGCGCCTTGCTGCTCACGCCGGGTTTTTTCACCGATGCGGTCGGTTTTGCGCTCCTCGCGCCGCCGGTACGGTCGGCTTTGATCAACTATCTGCGCAAGCATATTGAAGTGCAGAGGTTCGAAATGGGGCCGCAAGACGACCCATATGGACCAAGGACCAGACGTCCTCGGGACACGGTCATCGACGGCGAGTTCCATGATATCACGGACTCCAAGAAGCCGACGCATCAGGGGTCGGGCTGGACGAAGCATTGAGGCTTGCCACATCGGCTGCTAAGCAGCGTCAAATTTTTGTAACCGCTCGATCCGAGGGAGAGACACATGGCTGATACGCCTGAAACCGCCGCAAACGGCGCGGCACAACAAGCTGCACCGGTAAAGATGAACGTTCTCGCGCAGTTCGTGCGCGACATGTCCTTTGAAAACATCCTTGCCCAGAAGGGCGTTCAGGGTGAGGTCCAGCCGGACGTTCAATTGCAAGTCAACCTCGACGCAAAGAAGCGCACCACCGAAAACCAGTACGAGGTGATCCTGAAGATTCAGGTCACGTCCAAGGCCAAGGAGAGTGGTGACACGCTTTTCATGCTGGAGCTTGAATATGCAGGTGTGTTCCACATCGAAAACGTACCGGACGAACAGTTGCATCCGTTCCTGTTGATCGAATGCCCGCGCATGCTGTTCCCGTTTGTCCGCCGCATCGTCAGCGATGTGACGCGGGATGGTGGCTTCCCGCCGCTCAACTTGGAAACCATTGATTTTCTTCAGCTTTATCGTTCTGAATTGGCGCGCCGGTCAAGCGGTCAGCAGGCGGAAACCGCTAACGCGTGACGCTACAGCCGCTTCCATAAGGCGGCCTCTCCAAGTGTTTCGACAAAGGCGGCGTGAGCCGCCTTTTCGCTGTCCGACAGGCGCGAAGCGAGCGCGGTTGGACGCGGCTGTGGCCGCCATTCCACCGACCCCGTATCGAGGTCGGCCTTGTTCTGTGAAACGCTCAGACCGAAATCCGGCTGCTTTCCCCCGATAAGTTCAAGATACACCTCGGCAAGAATCTCGGAGTCGAGCAGGGCTCCGTGCAGTGTCCGCGATGAATTGTCGATCCCGAACCTGCGGCACAGCGCGTCGAGCGACGCGGGCGAGCCGGGGAATTTTCGGCGAGCGATGGCGAGTGTGTCTACAGCCCGTTCGAATGGGATTGGAGTGCGTTTGACCCACGACAATTCGGCGTTCAGGAATTTCATGTCGAACGCTGCGTTGTGAATCACCAGCTTCGCATCAGCGATAAAATCAACGAAGGCTTGCGCGATATCGGCAAAAACCGGTTTGTCCCGCAGGAAGTCGTCGCCAAGCCCGTGCACCTCGAACGCCTCCTGCGGCATGGTGCGTTCCGGGTTGATGTATTGATGATAGGTCTTTCCGGTCGGGACATGGTTGAACAACTCGACCGCCCCGATTTCGACGATCCTGTCACCTTGCTCCGGCTCGAACCCGGTCGTTTCCGTATCGAGAACAATCTCACGCATCGGTCATTCGTTTCCTGATCTGCTCCAGAACATGGTGGACCTGCTGGCGTGCATGTTCAAGCGTGTCGGTTTCGATCACGAAATCCGAACGGGCGCATTTTTCGTCGTTCGGCATCTGTTTGTCGCGTATTGCCAAAAACTGGTCTCGGGTCATCGTACCCCGTTCCAGAACTCGCTTTTCCTGAAGTTCAGGCGAAACAGTGACACATACAACCGCATCCATCTCGGACTCGGCACCGGTTTCGAAGAGCAACGGAATGTCGAATACGATGATGTCAGAACTGACGCTATCAGCAAACCTCGCGCGATCGTCCTGAACCAATGGATGCACGATGGCTTCGATCTGACGCAGCGCATCGGAGTTCGTCGAAATGATACCGCGCAAAGCCCCGCGATCCACTGTCCCGCCGGAAATCGCATCGGGAAACAAGGCTTCGATCGGCGAAACGGCAGCTCCGCCAGTTTCGTAAAGGCGGTGCACGGCTGCATCGGCGTCCCACACGGCGCAACCCGCATCAGCGAAGAGTTGGGCCGTCGTCGATTTGCCCATCCCAATAGAGCCCGTGAGACCGAGCTTGAACGTCACCGAAGAACCGCCGCGCGGACATTTTCATCCACCACCGGGCGTTTTCCGAACCAACGCTCGAATCCCGGGACGGCTTGATGAAGGAGCATGCCGAGACCGTCGACAACGCGGCATCCCCGTTCTTCGGCTGTCTTCAAAAGGCGGGTCCGCAATGGCGTATAAACGAGATCATTCACGATCGCGCCGCGTCTCAATCCGTCGAGCGGCACCCGCATTTCCGGTTTGCCCGTCATCCCCAAGGATGTCGTGTTCACGACGAGATCGGCCTCATCAAGTACATTTCCGGCCTGGACCCATTCAACCACTTGAACCCGATGGCCGAAATCCTCGCGCAGTTTTTCAGCGCGGATGCGTGTGCGATTGGTCAGCATGATCTTCGGAACACCCACATCCAGAAGTGACGCAAGCACGGCCCGTGACGCACCGCCGGCACCGAACACGACGGCGGGCCCTGATTTGGGGTTCCAGTCAGGGATGGTCTGGCGGATGTTTTCGATAAAACCGTAACCATCCGTGTTGTCAGCATGGATCCGCCCGTCCTTGCGAAAGATCAGTGTATTTGCGGCCCCGATCAACGTGGCGCGGTCGGTGATGAGATCGGCAATCTCCATCACCTTTTCTTTATGCGGAATGGTGACGTTGGCACCCACAAATCCAAGATCGGCAAGACGCGGCAACAGATCGACAAGCTTTTCGGGCGCAATGTCCATTGGGATGTAGTGTCCCTTGAGGCCATATTTCCGAAGCCAGTAGCCATGAACATTCGGGCTTTTCGAATGCGCTATGGGATGGCCGATGACAGCGGCCAAAGGTATTTTAGTGTCACTCATCCGTCGATCCGTCCGATCAGTGTGAGCTGGTTGAGGAGTTCCAGCAGCGGGAGCCCCAACACCGTAAAATAGTCGCCCTGCACCTGCGTGAACAGGCGCGCGCCTTCTTCCTCGAGCTTATAGGCCCCAACCGAGTGGCGGATGCTGTCCCAGTTGCGCGCGAGATAGTTTTCTAGATAGCTGTCCGAGAAATCGCGCATCCGCAAACGAACCACGCCGACATGCCGCCATTTCGGTTCGCCGTCTTCATAGAGAACTGCCGCGGATAATAGCGTGTGAGACCGATTTCTGAGTTTCCTGAGCTGATCCCGTGCTTCGTCTGGCGTTTCGGGTTTGGCCAGGATCTCTTTCTCAACCGACAGAACCTGATCACATCCCAGCACCAAGACTCCCGGCGTTTTATCCGACACCTTGCGCGCTTTCATCTCCGCTAGTGTATCCGCAATGTCCCGAGGCGATGCGTTCTCGGCTTGCAAGGCTTGCCGCACGCTGTCCTCGTCGATTCGAGCGACCTGAACATCGAATCGTAGCCCCGTGTTTCGCAACAGGTCCGCGCGAATTTGGGACCCGGACGCGAGGACAAGATCGAGATTCATGTGGAGAACTCCGCGGACAAGTCGGGTTTGTTGACAGGAACGTTTTGAGGAAAACCGACCGCGACGGCAAGCCGATTGAAATCTCACCGACTTGCTCTTCGATCTTTTGGTGGTTTTACGTGGTGTGGAAAGGATAAGTCGGGACCCAAGATTTTTTAGGAGAATGTACAGAGGTGAGAGAATAATCCCGGATTTTTCCACACGGGATTTCATCATTTAAATTATCAAAAACAATGACTTGAACGAACTCTCACAGTGCCGTTCGCCAGTTGCTCACATGTTCCGTTTCTTCTCTAATCGTGGGATAAGATTGGGACAAAGCTTTAATCCACAGTGCCAAGGCAAGACTACTGAAAACAAAATCCTTTCTAATTTCTTTATTTATTTTTGAAAGAAGGGAGGTTTGACAGCTTGAGAACCCTCGTCTAAGAGCATCACTGTCCTGTTCTGGACGCGACCTTCCTGAGACAAAGAAGTTGAGACTGCCTCTGATCGCAGTCCTGGGTATTTCATGACAGAAAAGCTGAACCTTGCCGACCTCAAGGCAAAGAGCCCCAAAGACCTGCTGGCGATGGCCGAGGAACTGGAAATCGAAAACGCCTCGACCATGCGGAAGGGCGAGATCATGTTCCAGATCCTGCGCGAACGCGCGGATGAAGGCTGGACGATCTTCGGCGATGGCGTTCTCGAAGTCCTTCAGGACGGGTTCGGATTCCTGCGGTCCCCCGAGGCGAACTATCTACCAGGTCCCGACGACATTTACGTCTCGCCCGAGATGATCCGTAAGTTCTCGCTTCGGACCGGGGATACCATCGACGGGGAAATCAAAGCGCCCGAAGACAATGAGCGCTACTTTGCCTTGATGGATTGTACCCAGATCAACTTCCAGGATCCGGAACGCGCGCGTCACAAGATTGCTTTCGATAACCTCACGCCACTTTATCCCGACGAGCGTCTGACGATGGAGATCGAAGATCCCACGATCAAGGATCGCTCAGCCCGGATCATCGATCTTGTCGCGCCGATCGGGAAGGGGCAGCGTTCCCTGATCGTGGCGCCGCCAAGGACAGGTAAGACGGTTCTTCTGCAAAACATCGCGCATTCCATCGAGCGCAATCACCCGGAGTGCTATCTGATCGTTCTTCTGATCGATGAACGACCGGAAGAGGTCACCGATATGCAGCGGTCCGTAAAGGGTGAAGTCGTGTCTTCGACCTTTGACGAACCCGCAACGCGCCACGTGGCTGTTTCAGAAATGGTGATCGAAAAGGCCAAGCGTTTGGTCGAACATAAACGAGATGTTGTTATCCTTCTGGACTCGATCACAAGACTTGGTAGAGCTTTCAACACCGTTGTGCCGTCGTCAGGTAAGGTTCTGACGGGTGGTGTCGACGCGAATGCGCTTCAACGGCCAAAGCGATTCTTCGGTGCCGCGCGGAATATCGAAGAAGGTGGATCCCTGACCATCATTGCGACCGCCTTGATCGACACCGGAAGCCGAATGGACGAAGTGATCTTCGAAGAATTCAAAGGGACGGGTAACTCCGAGATCGTTCTGGACCGCAAGGTTGCGGATAAGCGCGTGTTCCCGGCGATGGACATTCTGAAATCCGGAACGCGGAAAGAGGATCTTCTTGTCGACAAGAACGATCTTCAAAAGACTTTTGTTCTGCGCCGTATTCTTAACCCGATGGGCACAACGGACGCGATCGAGTTCCTGATCTCCAAGCTCAAGCAAACCAAAACGAATTCGGAATTCTTTGACTCCATGAATTCGTGAAACTGACGGGCGTGCAACGTCATGGATACGATCTTTGCCCTGGCGACGGTACCGGGAAAGTCCGGCGTTGCGGTGATCCGCGTGTCCGGGCCGGATGCGGTCGCGAGTTGCGGCGCTTTCGGATTCAAGCCGCCGGAACCACGTAAATCAGCACTTCGGCGTCTTGTTCACAAAGATCGTGGGTTCCTTGACGAGGCCCTCGTCCTTTTCTTCGAAGATGGGGCAAGCTTTACAGGTGAACCCGTCGTCGAGTTTCACGTCCATGGAAGCGTGGCCACCATCAACGCCGTTCTGAATTCCTTAGGAGAACTGTCCGGGTATCGACCAGCGGATGCCGGCGAGTTCACGCGCCGTGCTCTGAACAATGGCCGTTTGGATCTGACCCAAGTCGAAGCCCTTGCGGATCTTATCGACTCAGAAACGGAAATGCAGCGCAAACAGGCGCTGAAGGGGTTTTCGGGACATCTACGTGAAAAGGCCGAAAGCTGGCGGAATGATTTGATCCACGCGATGTCCCTGCTCGAAGCGACGATCGATTTCGCGGATGAGGAGGTCCCGGTTGACGTATCGCCGGATGTTGAACGTCTGTTGCGTGGCGTTATCGAATCCATCGATCAAGAAGTCCAAGGGTTTGGTGTGGCAGAACGTGTTAGAACGGGGTTTGAGGTTGCTATCGTAGGCCCCCCCAACGCTGGCAAATCTACTCTTCTGAATGCGCTGGCAGGTCGTGACGCCGCCATTACCTCTGAAATTGCGGGAACCACTCGTGACGTGATCGAGGTCAGAATGGACCTGGACTCCGTTCCCGTCACATTTCTCGATACCGCGGGTCTTCGTGAAACCGATGACGCGATTGAAATAATTGGCGTCCAACGTGCAATTGACCGGGCCAGATCTGCCGACTTGCGCGTGTTTCTGGAAGGCGAGGGGACGTTTGGAGAGCTGAAACCGCAGGAGAATGACATCGTTGTTCGCGGCAAGGCGGATCTTCAACCTGATGGCCAAGGTGTATCAGGTCTCACCGGCGCAGGACTCCAACGTTTGATCGAAGATGTGAAAGTGTATCTTCTATCGTTAGCGACGGCAGCTGGCCTTGTCTCGCACGAACGTCAGAGAGATGTTCTGATCCAAGGTCGAGATGCTCTTAGTCATGCGATTAAGCTGTCAAGCCGTGGTCCAGAAAGCTATGATCTTGCGTCAGAGGAATTGCGATCCGCTATTTTTACACTTGAACGACTCGTAGGTCGTGTCGATGTAGAAGACGTGCTAGATAAGGTCTTCTCAAGTTTTTGCATCGGAAAATAAGGAGTGTTTCACGTGAAACAATTTGATTTCGATGTTATCGTTGTCGGTGGTGGTCATGCCGGTTGCGAAGCAGCACATGCGTCGGCACGGCTTGGCGCGAGAACCGCGTTGGTCACGTTGAACGAGGCCGGCATCGGCGTAATGTCCTGTAATCCCGCGATTGGAGGTCTTGGGAAAGGGCACTTGGTCCGGGAAATCGACGCCTTTGACGGTGTGATGGGTGTGGTTGCAGACAAGGCTGGCATCCAGTTTCGTTTGTTGAATCGTCGCAAAGGACCCGCCGTTCAGGGACCGCGCGCGCAGGCGGACCGGAAAATTTACCAAAGAGAAATGCTTGCGGCGACGAAAGCTCAACCCAACCTTGAGATCGTTTTGGGGGAGGTCACTGACCTCGTGGTCAACGGCACCCGAATTGAAGGCGTCAAGATTGATGGTGATCAGACCTTATCGGCGAAATCCGTTGTCCTCACAACGGGCACCTTTTTGCGAGGTGTGATCCATATCGGGGACCGGACCATCTCTGGAGGGCGCATGGGTGAAAAGCCATCCAATGGGTTGGCTCAGACTTTGGCGAAATTCGATTTACCGCTAGGACGACTGAAAACCGGGACTCCCCCTCGCCTTGACGGGCGTACGATCAATTGGGCAGGTCTGGACGAACAGCCGGGTGATGATGAGCCGGTCATGTTCTCGTTCCTTTCGAAATCGCCGACCGCACAGCAAGTGTCCTGCGCGATAACGCATACGAACGAGAAAACGCATCACATTATCCGGGACAACCTTTCGCGCTCGGCAATGTATGGCGGCCACATCGAAGGCGTTGGTCCAAGGTATTGCCCGTCAATTGAGGACAAGATCGTTCGTTTTGCCGACAAGACATCCCATCAGATTTTCCTGGAGCCGGAAGGTTTGGATGATCACACGATCTATCCAAATGGCATCTCCACTTCTCTCCCTGAGGAGGTCCAGATTGAATACGTGCGGTCGATCCAAGGGCTTGAGAATGCGGAAATACTCCAGCCAGGCTACGCGATCGAATACGACTATGTTGACCCAAGGGCGCTAAATCTCGATTTGTCGCTCAAATCTCGCGAGGGGCTCTATCTCGCAGGGCAAATCAATGGAACGACAGGTTATGAAGAGGCGGCTGCACAAGGGCTTGTAGCTGGTTTGAATGCTGCGCGTCGTGCTCAAGACAAAGAGTCGGTCACCTTCAGTCGGGCTGACAGTTATATCGGCGTGATGATTGATGACCTGACCTCGCGTGGCGTCACGGAACCTTACCGCATGTTCACTTCGCGCGCCGAATATCGACTTTCGTTGCGCGCGGACAATGCTGACCAGCGGCTCACGCAGAAGGCGATTGATCTTGGATGCGTTTCCGAAGAAAGACGTGCGGCTTTTGAACAAAAGATGAATCGTTTGATACGAGGTAAAAACGCTCTGGAGGCTATGATTGTGACATCGGGGCAGCTCATTGATGCAGGTGTTCCTGTGTCGCATGATGGTTCGAAACGATCAGGTTTAGAAGCTTTGGCAATTGAAACTGTATCGTGGGATGCGTTGATTGATATTTCGCCTGAGCTTGCTGAACTCGAACCGGAGGTCAGAGATCAGCTTTCAAAGGACGCTCTCTATGCGAATTACATTGAGAGGCAGAAGAAAGATATCGAGGCGCTTCGTAGAGATGAAGCTCAAGTGATCCCAGAGAATTTCGATTTCGGCAATATCGACGGCTTGTCGAATGAGTTGAAGCTTAAGTTAACGACCGCCAGGCCTGGGAACATCGCACAAGCGTCGAAGATCGATGGGATGACGCCGTCAGGCTTACTGTTAATTTTGTCTAAGCTCAGAAATCATGCGAAATCGGAAAAATTGGTTGGATGATTGTTTCACGTGAAACATCCGAGCGATTGCGCATTTATTCTGAACTTCTCCAGAAGTGGTCGCCTAAAATCAATTTGGTATCGCCCACATCACTTCAGGATGCCTGGGAACGTCATTTTGACGATTCTCTTCAGATCGCTTTACTGTGTCCGAGAAATGCGAAAACGTGGGTCGACATGGGTTCGGGCGGGGGTTTTCCTGGAGCAGTTGTAGCCATCGCGTTGGCGGACAAAGACTTAGAAGTCACTTTGATCGAAAGCGACCAACGCAAAGCTGCATTTTTGCGCACTGTTTCACGTGAAACAGAATGCAAGTTTACCGTCATAGCAGAGCGGATCGAAAATGTCAGTCCGCAAAGTGCAGATGCCGTCAGCGCACGCGCTCTTGCCAATCTGACGGATCTCCTAGGTTTCGCCGAACGGCACATAAATTTGCATGGAACAGCGTTTTTTCACAAAGGGGCGACTTGGAAATCAGAGGTTAAAGAGGCTGAAAACAAGTGGCGATTCACTTGCGAAACGCATAAAAGTACAACGAACGCTGATGCGGTAATTCTGGAAATTGGAGATCTCGCTCGTGTATGATCCGACGCGCCCAGCTGGCCCGAAAATCATTGCGATTGCGAACCAGAAAGGTGGTGTTGGCAAGACGACGACCGCGATAAATTTTGCATCTGCATTGGCCGAAATCGGCCAGAACGTGCTGCTTGTCGATCTTGATCCTCAAGGAAACGCCTCGACTGGCCTCGGGATCATGCCGGAGGATAGGCACGCGACCACGTATGATCTGCTTTTGGACGACTTCCCGCTGAATGATATCATTTGCAAGACAAGGCAAAAGAACCTGAGCCTCGTCCCATCCACAACGGACCTGAGTTCCGCCGACATTGAGCTGATCGCCAATGAAAAGCGAAGCTTTTTGTTGCACGATGCGCTTCGGCAAACCGACATGGATCAGTTTGGCTTCGACTTCGTGCTGATTGATTGTCCGCCATCTTTAAATCTTCTGACCGTCAACGCGATGGTTGCGGCGCATTCGGTATTGGTGCCGTTGCAAAGCGAATTTTTCGCGCTCGAGGGCTTGAGCCAACTGATGCTCACCATTCGCGAAGTCCGGCAATCGGCCAATCCGAAGCTTCGGATCGAGGGCGTCGTTCTCACCATGTATGATTCGCGGAACAATCTATCACAGCAGGTCGAGATGGACGCGCGCGATAACCTCGGCGATCTCGTGTTTGATACTGTGATCCCTAGGAACGTCCGCGTTAGTGAAGCGCCATCCTATGCGATGCCGGTTCTCGAATACGATTCGAACTCAAAAGGCGCCATCGCGTATCGTGCCTTGGCCCGGGAATTCTTGGGCAAGCACGAAACCATGTCAGCAGCGTAAGGGAAGAGCATGTCCGAGAAAAAAGAACAGCGTCGCGGATTGGGGCGCGGATTGTCCGCCCTGATGGCAGACATCGAACCCGGTGCGGACACCCAGGCGCAGCAGTCCCGGCGTCCGTCGCGAACTCTGCCAATCGATCAGCTTTTCCCAAATCCGGATCAGCCGCGGCGCAGATTCGATGCCGAAGCGCTCGAAGACCTTGCGAATTCGATTCGAAGCAAGGGTGTGATCCAGCCTTTGATCGTACGGCAGCGCGGATCATCTGATCGAGAATATGAAATCGTGGCTGGCGAACGCCGCTGGCGCGCGGCTCAGGCAGCCGGCGTGCATGAAGTTCCCGTCGTTGTCCGCGATTTCTCGGACGAAGACGTCCTTGAAATCGCCATTATCGAAAACATCCAGCGCGCCGATTTGAACCCGATTGAAGAAGCGGCTGGATATGAACAATTGATGTCGCGGTTTGGGCATACGCAGGAAAAGCTGGCGCAGGCCCTGGGTAAAAGCCGGAGCCATATCGCGAACCTATTGCGGCTTTTGAACTTGCCGGAGGACGTTAAGCAGTTTGTGACGGACGGTAAACTGTCGGCAGGCCACGCGCGCGCCCTCGTAACGGCCCCGGATCCCATTGCGCTGTCTAATGATATCGTTCGACGGGGTCTGTCCGTTCGCGAGACAGAAAAACTTGTGAAAGACGCGCTTTCACCAAAAACTCCGACGAGTACCGCTCGGCAAACAAGTTCTGGAGGCGGCACGAAAGACGCCGATACCAAGGCGCTCGAGGGCGATCTTTCGGCTGCTTTGGGGATGAAGGTGTCGATCAATCATGCCACGGGAAAGGATTCGGGGACTGTAACGATCAGTTATGACACCCTCGAAGACCTTGATGCGCTGTGCATGGTTCTGAGCGTGGGGCGATGATCTAGCTCTTCACGATTTGAGCGATCAGATGATTGAGCATTGGTCGGCCTTGGGCAGTTGCTCCAATCCGGCCGTTCTGGGACCAGACAAAGCCATCTTCGAGAAGCCGTTCAAAACGTTGCTGGTCGATAATGTGATCGATGTCTTCAATATCTAGACCTTCCAGAAGACGCATACCCATTATGAGGCGTTCTTCTGCGATATCTTGCGGCGGAAGCGTCTCACGTATCTTTACGCCAGAACCTTTTGACACAGCAGACAACCACGCTTCTGGTTGCTTCCAGCACTCCGTCGCACTGCGCTGCCCATCCAGTGTCAGACGTCCATGCGCCCCGGGACCCACGCCGACATAGTCACCACCGCGCCAATAGATGAGGTTGTGAACGGATTCCGCGCCCGGTCTTGCATGGTTGGACACCTCATAAGAGGGGAGGCCCGCGTTGTTGCACAGCTGCTGCGTCAGATCGTAGAGGTCCGCGCCGAGATCGTCGGTGGGCAGCCCTTTCAACGAACCTCGTTGAGCGCGATCCCAAAACGCCGTGCCTTCCTCGATTGTCAGCTGATACAAAGACAAGTGATCGACGGCCATATCCAAAGCCGTGCTTAATTCGACGCGCCAATCTTCGAGCGTCTGGTTCTGGCGGGCATAGATCAGGTCGAAACTGACCCGGTCAAAAAACGACCGCGCAACTTGGAAAGCGGATTGAGCCTCTTCCACACTGTGCAAGCGACCGAGTTTTCGCAGATCGGCATTGTTCAGAGCCTGAACGCCAAGCGATATACGGTTGACGCCATGACTTGCATATCCTTCAAAACGATGCGCTTCGACGGAGGTGGGGTTGGCTTCCAGCGTGATTTCGATGTTGTTCGCGAAATGCCAGACATCACGCGCCGCGTCTATGACCGCCTTGACGGTCTCCGGCTCCATCAGGCTGGGTGTTCCACCCCCAAAGAAGATGGAGTTGAGCACCCGACGTCCGGTATCAGCGCCCGCTCTTCGAATTTCCGTCGCTAACGCATCGGCCCACTTCGTTTGATTGACTGCGGCCCTGACATGGCTGTTGAAATCACAATAGGGGCATTTTGCGGCACAAAACGGCCAGTGGACGTAGAGGCCAAACCCGCGCTCTTGCCAGGGTTCAGCCAAAGCATCCTGCCACGAATTTGCGGAACGCGTCGGCGCGGTGGCTGATGCGGTTCTTTTCCCATCGGTCCATTTCGCCAAACGTCATGTCATACCCGTCGGGCTGAAAGACCGGATCATAGCCGTGGCCTTGATCGCCCCGCATGGGCCAAACGATCTGACCTTCCATTTTTCCCGGAAAAACCTCGTCATGTCCGTCAGGCCAGGCGAGCACAAGCGTACAGCAGAAGCGGCCCGTCCAAGGCGGTTCCACGCCGGACTCAAGTATCGCGTTATAGGCCTTTTCCATTGCCATGACAAAGTCGCGACCCATCTCTGTTTCTGCCCAATCTGCGGTGTATACGCCCGGAGCGCCATTCAGCGCGTCGATCTCAAGCCCGCTGTCATCGGACAGGGCAGGCAATCCGGTTGCCTTGGCCGCGGCATGCGCCTTAAGGCGCGCGTTCTCGACAAAGGTGGTTCCGTCCTCAATAGGTTCAGGCAGGTTCATCTCGGCCGCGCCCACGACCGAGACCCCGTAGTCCTTCAGAAGGTCGGCGATCTCTTCAAGCTTTCCCTGATTGTGGGTCGCCACGAGAAGCCGGTCACCTTCGAACTTGCGTGTCATTCCGCTGCCTTGAGTTGAAGCGCGACGAGTTCCTGGACGCCTGCGTCGGCGAGATCGAGAAGCTGACCCATTTGATCGCGGGAGAACGTTGACCCTTCCGCAGACATCTGAATCTCGATCAACTGACCGTCGCCGCGCATGATGAAATTGCCATCAACGCCAGCTTCGGAATCCTCGGGATAATCAAGATCAAGCACGGCCTGGCCAGCATAGACACCGCAACTGACAGCGGCGACCGGAGAGATGAGCGGATCGCTTGTCATTTCACCGGTTTTCATCAGCTTGTTCACCGCAAGTCGCAAAGCGACCCAACCCCCTGTAATAGAAGCACATCGCGTGCCGCCGTCCGCCTGGATGACATCGCAATCCACGGTGATCTGACGTTCCCCCAAGGCCACGCGATCGACGCCCGCGCGCAGGCTGCGGCCGATCAATCTCTGGATTTCGACCGTCCGGCCCTGTTGCTTGCCGGCCGAGCTTTCGCGGCGCATCCGGCTGGTGGTCGACCGCGGCAGCATGCCGTACTCTGCGGTGACCCAACCTAGCCCGGATCCCTTGATGAAGGGAGGAACCCGATCTTCGATCGTGGCCGTGCAAAGCACGTGGGTGTCGCCCATCCGGATCATGCATGATCCCTCTGCGTGCTTGCTGATCCCGGTTTCGATTGAAACCGCGCGCATTTCGCTTAATTTCCGTCCTGACGGTCTCATGGTATGTCCCTTTGATTGCCGTGTACGGATACAGGCAGGCTTTCCGGTTTCGCAAGCCAATAGTCTGTCATACCAGTGACAGTCATCAGCGGTACGAGGTGAGTGATTGAGCGACGGATCAAAACTTCTGGATGAATTGAACGACCGCTCGCGGGAGGTATTCCGCAAAGTGGTCGAAGGATACCTGTCGAGCGGTGAGCCGGTCGGGTCGCGTACCCTGACGCGTACGCTCGACGAAAAGGTCTCAGCTGCGACCATCCGGAACGTGATGCAGGATCTCGAATTCCTCGGATTGTTGGATAGCCCCCACATCAGCGCCGGACGCGTTCCGACACAGCTTGGGCTTCGCATGTTCGTTGATGGGTTGCTCGAGGTCAGGGATCTTGATCAGGACGACCGGCAAAAGATCGACGCGACCGTGACCAGCAACAGTCAGGATGTCGGAACGATTTTGGATCGCGTCGGATCGGCCTTGTCCGGTGTCACGCACGGGGCATCACTTGTCCTGACGCCAAAGCATGAAGCGGCGATCAAGCATATTGAGTTTCTGCCGGTGGGTGGCGATCAAGCCCTGGTGGTTCTCGTGTTCGCGGACGGCCATGTCGAGAATCGCCTCTTTACTCCGCCGCCCGGACAGACCCCGAGTTCCATGCGCGAGGCGGCGAATTTCCTGAACGCGCTTGTCGAAGGCAAGACGCTGTCGGACCTGCGGCGCACCATCAAGGACGACATCTCACGCAAGCGCCGTGAGCTCGATGCTCTGGCGGCGATCCTCGTGGAACAAGGGCTCGCGATCTGGGATGACAGCGCGGATATGTCAGGGCGGCTGATCGTGCGGGGACGGTCCAACCTGCTTGCCGAAGACACCCATGCCGAAGAGCTCGACCGAATCCGTGAGTTGTTCGACGATCTGGAACGAAAGCGGGACATCGCCGAATTCTTGGAACTGACGGAACAAGGCGACGGTGTGCGCATTTTTATCGGTTCAGAGAACAAACTTTTCTCACTTTCGGGTTCCTCTTTGGTGGTCTCTCCATATATGAACGCTGATCGTAAAATTATCGGTGCGGTCGGGGTCATTGGCCCAACGCGTCTGAATTATGGACGGATCGTACCGATTGTGGACTACACAGCGCAGCTCGTCGGGAAACTTCTCGGCGACCGCAACCAAGGGTAACGACATGGCCGAAACGGATCACACGAAGGATTTTCTCGACAGCCTGGCTGAGGCCGAGGCAGAGGAAAACGAAGCGTTGGAGGAAGAAATCAGCGACGAGGTCGCTGAGATCGACGCCCTGCGCGCAGAGCGGGATGATCTGAAAGACAAATTCATGCGGGCGCTGGCGGATGCCGAGAACGCGCGCAAGCGGTCCGACAAGGATCGGCGCGAGGCCCAGCAATACGGCGGCTCACGTTTGGCGCGCGATCTGCTTCCCGTGTACGACAACCTCCAACGCGCGCTTGATGCTATCCCCGAAGATCAGCGCGAGGCGTCTAAGGCCTTCATCGAAGGTGTCGAGCTGACAATGCGCGAATTGCTCAACGTATTCAGCAAGCACGGCGTCACCGCGATTCGGCCCGAGGTGGGCGACAAGTTCGATCCGCAGCACCACGAAGCGATGTTCGAAGCCCCTGTGCCCGGCACGACCGCGGGCGAGATCATTCAGGTGTCGACCGAGGGTTTCATGTTGTACGACCGCTTGCTGCGTCCGGCGCAGGTCGGCGTAAGCTCGATGCCGAAATCCTAAGTGTCGGCATCTGTAATCATTGCTTTAAGCTGATACAGAGCCTGTAACGCCTCAATCGGCGTCATTTCATCGGGGTGCAGGTCTTTGACCTGCGCCTCGATTTTGCTTTCGGTGGCAGGTTTCGTCGGTTGCGGTGACTGTGCGACCGCCGAAAACAGCGGCAGATCGTCGATCAAGGCCTTCGGCGAGGTGTTTTCACGTTCGCCCTTTTCCAATGCGTCCAGAACGGACCGCGCGCGGGTGATGACGGCCGGGGGTAATCCGGCGAGTTGTGCGACTTGCACACCGTAAGACCGATCCGCCGCGCCATTGCGGACCTCGTGCAGGAAGATCACGTCGCCCTCCCATTCCCGCACGGCCACTGTCGCGTTCTTGACCCCGTCCAGAGACGACGCCAGCGCGGTGAGTTCGTGGTAATGCGTCGCAAAAAGCGCGCGGACCTTGTTCACTTGCTGAAGATGCTCGAGTGTTGCCCACGCGATCGACAATCCATCATAGGTTGCCGTTCCGCGCCCGATTTCATCCAGGATCACCAACGCGCGGTCGTCGGCCTGATTGAGGATTGCAGCGGTTTCCACCATCTCGACCATGAACGTGGATCGGCCCCGCGCCAGATCATCGGATGCGCCGACCCGGCTGAAGATCTGGCTAACCAGACCGATATGCGCTGACTTCGCCGGCACATACGAACCGATCTGAGCCAAAAGCGCGATCAGCGCGTTCTGGCGAAGGTAGGTTGACTTACCCGCCATGTTCGGGCCGGTCAGAAGCGTGATCGCGGCGCGTTCGGTCTCTGCCGAAAGGTTGCAATCATTGGCGACGAACCTTGTATCACCCTGTGTCCTGAGCGACCTTTCGACAACGGGATGGCGCCCGCCTTCAATCTCGAACGCGCGGCTGTCATCGACGGTCGGGCGACACCAATCCAGATCGGTCGCGAGATCGGCCAAAGCTGTTGCCAGATCAAGTTCTGCCAAACCGCTCGCCAGTGCATTCAGGGCTGGCTGATGATCAAGAATTGCTTGACGCAGCACGGAATAGAGCCGCTTTTCGATGTCGATGGCTTCGGACCCCGCGTTCATGATGCGTCGCTCGAGCTCGGATAGTTCGACCGTGGTAAAGCGGATCTGGTTTGCAGTCGTCTGACGGTGGATGAAGGATTCGTTGAGTGGCGGGGCCATCATCTTTTGGGCATGAGTCGATGTCGTTTCGATGAAGTAGCCCAGTACATTGTTGTGCTTGATCTTCAGCGAAGACACACCAGCCATTTCGGAATACTGGGCCTGAAGACCGGCGATGACCCCGCGCCCTTCGTCACGTAGTTTGCGCGCTTCGTCGAGTTCTTCGTCATATCCAGGTGCGATAAACCCGCCGTCCCGCGCAAGAAGTGGAGGTTCGGCAATAAGCGCCTCATCAAGAAGCGTCATCACATCATCATGGCCCTTACATGCTTCCAAGGCTTGTCGGAGGATATCTGGCAGCTCTTGTGTCTCTAATGTCGCCGAAATGGCCTCTGCCTGACCCAGCGCGTTCCGGATCGCCGCCATATCCCGTGGCCCACCACGATCAAGGCCCAACCGCGACAGCGCGCGGTCCAAATCGGGCACCCGCTTGAGGGCATCACGAACCTCGGAAGCTACGGACGGCGTGGAAATCGCCCATGTGATGGCGTCTTGGCGGCTGCGGATCACAGCCAAGTCGCGCGAAGGGGTCGACAGCCTACGCTCAAGCAGCCGCGCACCGCTGGCCGTTGCGGTCCGGTCGATCACCGATAAAAGCGATCCAGAGCGGCCGCCTTGCAGAGAATGGGTCAATTCTAGGTTTCGGCGCGTCGCGGCGTCGATATGCATCGAATTGCCCAGCTTTTCCTGCTGTGGCGGACGAAGAAGGGGCAGACGACCCTTCTGTGTCAGATCAAGATATTCGATCAACGCGCCCATGGCCGAAAGCTCGGGGCGGGAGAACTGACCATACGCATCGAGAGAGGACACTCCGAACTGTTCCTTCAATCGTGCTTGTGCCCCGGTCGAATCGAAACTGGATTTTCCGAGCCAGGTTGGCTCCAATCCCAGATCATCCAGGACATTCGATACTGCGCTCTCGGTGCCTTCTGCCATCAGGATTTCGGCGGGCGACAGTTGGGCGAGTTCGGGTCCAACCCGTGCCAAAGACAGCGGCAGGACGTGCAGCGCCCCGGTTGAAATATCTGTCCAGGCGAGCGCCCATTCGTCTCTGACACAGGCCAAAGCCGCCAGAAAGTTGTGGCGGCGCGCCTCGAGCAGGGTCTCCTCGGTCAACGTACCGGGTGTAACCAACCGCACCACATCGCGTTTGACGACCGACTTCGATCCCCGTTTCTTTGCTTCGGCCGGGCTTTCCATTTGTTCGCACACCGCGACACGGAATCCCTTGCGAATGAGGGTCAGCAGATACCCCTCTGCGGCATGCACCGGGACGCCGCACATCGGAATGTCGTCACCATCGTGTTTGCCGCGTTTGGTGAGCGCGATGTCCAGAGCCTCGGACGCTGCGACAGCATCGTCAAAGAACAATTCGTAAAAATCACCCATGCGATAGAACAACAAAGCATCCGCATACTGGGATTTTATTTCCAGATATTGCGCCATCATGGGTGTGACGGGTGATTTATTCGCGTTCACAAGCTTCCCCTCGGTGCTTTGGCGTGACATTAAGGCGACCGACCCGGGTGGAAAACCCGATTTTGACCAATGAGGCCTCTACCGCATGTCCAATCCGAAGTTCACCCGCGAAGAAGCTCTTACCTTCCACCTCGAACCGACCCCTGGCAAATGGGAAGTACAGGCCACCGTCCCTATGACCACGCAGCGCGACCTGTCGTTGGCCTATTCCCCTGGCGTTGCCGTTCCATGCGAGGACATCGCGAAAGACCCCGGTTTGGCCTATGACTACACCAACAAGGGCAACCTCGTCGCCGTGATTTCCAATGGGACGGCGGTTCTGGGTCTGGGCAATCTTGGCGCGCTGGGCTCAAAACCGGTGATGGAGGGGAAATCCGTCCTCTTCAAACGGTTTGCCGACGTCAATTCCATCGACATCGAACTGGATACCGAAGACCCGGACGAGTTCTGTAAAGCGGTGCGACTTATGGGGCCCACATTCGGAGGGATCAACCTCGAAGACATCAAAGCGCCCGAGTGTTTCATCATCGAACAGCGGCTCAAGGAAGAGATGGACATTCCGGTCTTCCACGATGACCAGCACGGCACGGCGGTTATTTGCGCCGCGGGTCTCATCAACGCCCTGCATGTCTCAGGCAAAAAGATCGAAGACGTGAAGATCGTGCTTAACGGCGCGGGTGCCGCCGGGATTGCCTGCATCGAATTGCTCAAGCGGATGGGCGCGCGGCACGACAATTGTATCGTCGCCGATACCAAGGGTGTGATCTATCAGGGGCGCACCGACGGCATGAACCAGTGGAAATCGGCACACGCGGTGAAGACCGACGCGCGCACGCTGGAAGAGGCGATGGTGGGTGCGGATGTGTTCCTTGGTGTCAGCGCCAAAGGAGCCGTCACGCAGGACATGGTGCGGTCGATGGCGGACAATCCGGTGATCTTTGCAATGGCGAACCCCGATCCGGAGATCACACCGGAAGAGGCGCACGAAGTGGGGATGGATGCCATCGTCGCCACAGGGCGCAGCGATTATCCGAACCAGGTAAACAACGTTCTGGGCTTTCCCTACCTGTTTCGCGGTGCGCTCGACATCCACGCGCGGGCCATCAATGACGAGATGAAGATCGCCTGCGCACAGGCGCTTGCCGATCTTGCGCGCGAAGATGTGCCCGACGAAGTGGCGCTGGCCTATGGCAAGACACTGTCCTTCGGGCGCGACTATATCATCCCGACGCCCTTCGATCCGAGACTGATCCACCGTATCCCGCCTGCTGTCGCCAAAGCAGGGATGGAGACGGGTGCGGCACGGCGGCCGATCATTGATCTCGACGCGTACGAAGAATCGCTCAAGTCCCGCATGGATCCGACCGCCAGCATTCTGCGCGGCATCAACGCGCGGGCACGGTCGGCTCAGGCGCGGATGATCTTTGCCGAAGGCGACGATCCGCGCGTGCTGCGGGCGGCGGTGATGTATCAGCGGTCCGGTTTCGGCAAGGCGCTGGTCGTCGGCCGGGAGGCGGATGTGAAGGCCAAGCTCGAGGAAGCCGGTCTGGGCGACGCCGTGCGCGAGATTGAAGTGGTAAACGCTGCCAACACGCAGCACTTGGCCCGATACAAGGATGTTCTCTACGGCCGGCTTCAGCGCAAAGGCTATGACCACCAAGACATTCACCGCCTTGCTGCGCGCGACCGTCATGTGTTCGGTGCGCTGATGCTGCAACAAGGGCACGGTGACGCGCTTGTCACCGGGGCGACGCGGAAGTCGGCGCATGTGATGGAGCTTATCAACCACGTGTTCGACGCCGATGCGGCACACGGGGCCGCAGGAGTAACCGCGTTGCTGGTCAAGGGTCGGATCGTTCTGATCGCCGATACGCTTGTTCATGAATGGCCGGACGAGGAAGACCTTGCCAATATCGCCGAACGCGCTGCCGAGGTGGCCCGTCTGATCGGGCTGGAACCGCGTGTTGCGTTCGTGTCCTTCTCTACCTTCGGCTACCCGGTATCGGAGCGGGCCGAGAAGATGCACATCGCGCCACACGTCCTTGACCGCCGAGGGGTGACGTTCGAGTACGAAGGCGAGATGACCGTCGATGTCGCGCTGAACCGCAAGGCGCAGAAATACTATCCCTTCCAACGCTTGACCGGACCGGCGAATATTCTTGTCGTTCCGGCGCGTCATTCGGCGTCAATCTCGGTCAAGCTGATGCAAGAGATGGCGGGCGCAACCGTGATCGGCCCGATCCTGGCGGGCGTCGACAAGTCTATCCAGATTTGCTCAACCGCCATGACGGCTCAGGATATCCTGAACATGGCCGTTCTGGCGGCGTGTAAGGGGGGCTGACCATGGCGGTGTTTAACCTCGGCTCGATCAATGCGGACCTGTTCTATCAAGTTCCGCACCTGCTCGCGCCAGGGGAGACGCTTGCCTCAACCGACCACAGCCGAGGATTGGGCGGCAAAGGCGCGAATATGTCCGTGGCGATTGCCCGGGCCGCGGCGCGCGCGATTCATATCGGGGCGGTCGGTGCCGATGGGCGCTGGGCGGTCGAGCGGTTGTTGGAATACGGCGTCGACACGCGCCATATCATCGAAACCGACACACCGACCGGTCACGCCGTCATCATGGTAGATAACCACGGAGAAAATGCGATCCTGCTGTTTCCCGGGGCCAATCGGGCTTTGACAGAGACACATATCGAGACTGCACTTGCGGAAGCGACCGAAGCCGACACCTTTCTGTTTCAAAACGAGACCTCGGCACAGATCGAAGCTGCGACACTGGCCTCGGCCAAAGGTATGCGCGTGGTCTACGCAGCCGCGCCCTTCGATGCCGGTGCCGTCCAGGCCGTGCTTCCCTTACTCGACATCCTTGTGATGAACGCGGTTGAGGCACAGCAGTTGTCGGACGCCACCGGTAGTGCGCTTGCCGATCTTCCGGTGCGGGATGTCCTCGTGACACTCGGGTCAGAGGGCTGCCGCTGGATCAATACGGATGAAGGAAAGGACCAAACCTTCCCGGCCATCCCCGTCACGCCCGTAGATACGACAGGCGCTGGCGATACGTTCACCGGTTTTCTCGTCGCGGGGCTTGATCGTGGGCTGCCGATGGAACAGGCGATTTCGCTAGGCCAACAGGCTGGCGCAATCATGGTCACACGGCATGGGACTGCGGATGTCATTCCGGACCTGAAAGACGTCGAGGATGCGCGTCTCAGTTAGTTTCCGACAAACGGCGCGTCATTTCCCCAGAGTTGCTTGATCCGTTGATCCCGCCCGCAGCCTTCGCGATAGCGCTTGTAGGCGTCCTTTTGCAGGATCGGGCCAAAGCGGGTCAAAACACGGTTGGTCCCTTTGTAATAGTCCTGGTGGTAATCTTCGGCGTCGTAAAACGCTTTCGCATCGAGGATGGGCGTCACGATTGTACGACCAAGGGCTGCCTGCGCCTCGGCTTTGGCCTTCTCGGCGGCGGCACGTTCGGCAGAGTTAGAGACGAAAATCGCGGTGGCGTAGCTTTGCCCTCGATCACAGAACTGGCCGCCCGCATCGGTTGGGTCGATGGAGCGGAAAAAAAGGTCGTATAGCCGCGACCGGTCGATCACGCCACTGTCGTAAGTGATTTTCACGGCTTCGTAGTGACCGGTGCCACCTGCGGTAACTTGTTTGTAAGTCGGGTTGGCGACCGTGCCGCCGGTATAGCCGGAGACCGCTTCTTTCACGCCGCGAACCCGCTCGAAATCGGCCTCGACACACCAGAAACATCCACCCGCCACGATGATATCGCGCGTTTCCGCGGCTTTGGCTCCTTGGGTCTGCAAGACGATCCCGGCCAGAATCGCGAGCGTGAGAAGAATGGGATGTGAGCGGCGAAGCGGGCGCATGAGAAAACTCCTTTGTTGCGAAGCAGTCTGCATCAGATCAAAACCGCGACGCAAATTCCCAAAGGCAATATCACTGGAAGGTGAGTAGGGGTTACCTCTTGCGTGACCGACAGGGTGAGATAGCGTCCGGAAAACATCTTTTCGCAATAGAGAGCGTGTCCATGAAACTCGCGATGTGGTCAGGCCCGCGCAATCTGTCGACCGCAATGATGTACGCGTTCGCCCAACGCCGCGATTTTTCGGTTGTCGATGAGCCTTTCTACGGCCCCTATCTACGGTTGACCGGCCTGGATCATCCGATGCGCGAGGACATTCTACGCAGCAGGCCAGACGGTGCTTTCGAGGTGGAACAGTCTCTGATCGGACCGAACCCCGAAGAAAAACCGCATGTCTACCACAAGCATATGTGCCAGCACATGATCCGAGGCATTCCGCGCGAGTTCATGGCGGATTGCGTGAACGTTTTTCTAATCCGCCACCCCGCACGCGTCGTTGCCAGTTTTGCCAAGGGTTACGCCCAGCTGACAGCGGATGACATCGGGTTCGAGGCGCAACTAGAGTTGTTCAAGCATGTCCGTGCCCTCGGTCAGACCCCAATCGTGATCGACAGTGCCGATATCCGTAATGATCCCGAGGCAATGTTACAAAGGCTGTGTACTGCCATCGGTCTGGACTTCGATTCGGCCATGTTGACCTGGCCAGCCGGGCCGAAGCCCTATGACGGCGTCTGGGCGCCCCATTGGTATAAGTCCCTCCACGCAACGACGGGATTCGCCGGACCAGAAGGGCCATTGCCGAACTTGGTTCCGGCATTGCAGGAATTGGTAGAGCGGTCTCTCCCCGCGTATCGTGCGCTGGAAGCACAAAAGCTTCGGACCTGAAAAAATTTAGAATGGTTTGAAACTTTCGCTGTAGGTCCATCGTGGCTGTTGGTGTCCGCGGGAGATGTAATCCCGCATTCAACAGGAGACCGACAATGAAACTCACTCTCTCGACCACGATTTTCGCCCTGTCCGCCACCGTCGCAATGGCAGCGGGTCACTCGATGGCACCGGCCGTTGACGCAATGGACCAGGATGTGTCCGGCGGCACGGTCACAGCCGCTAGCGTGATCGCGCCCGCAAACGGATGGCTGGTGGTGCACCGCACCGATGCCGAGATGAAGCCGGGCCCGGTCGTTGGATATGCCCCGCTGAAGGAAGGCGAAAACACCGATGTCGCCGCGATCCTTCAGGACGAGGTCGCATCCGGCGATATGCTGATGCTGATGGTACACGGTGAAGACGGTGGCATGTCCACGGGTGTGTTCGAGTACACGCTTGGTGCAAAGGAAGACGGCCCGATCCGCGTGGACGACGCGCTGGTGATGAAAGTCGTTACGGCTAAGTGAACAACGCTCTCAATTGAATTAGTCCAAGGGCGCTAACTGGTTTTAATACAGCCCTTGGACATACTTACCGTAAAAAGCACAATATATCGTGCCTTCGTCTAAAAACGACTCGACTCCTTATCAATTTGCGGGAATCAATAGGGTGCCTACTCCAATAGGCACCCTATGACTGTCGCAAACGGACAGGCTGTCCTAGAAAGACACCGTGAGATTCACGGAATTTGGCCTCCCCGTCAAGAGAATAGCGACGTCCTTCTTGGCTCCGGCATTTGTGTCGGTGCCTCGTACTCCGTTGGAACTCTTGAACTGATGAAAGGTCAGACAATGTACTTCGTTCTTTACAAAGACAACGCCGGTTATTGGCGTTGGACGCTTAAAGCGTCAAATCATGAGGCCATTGCCGTTTCTTCCGAAAGTTATGTACGGAAGACTGATGCGCAACATGGTATCAACCTGACCAAGGCAGCATATAACGCTCCGGTTTACGAGCGTGAGGCAGCCTAGAAACTGAAACGGGGCGAGCAACAGCTCGCCCTTACCTTACTACCTTACTTCAACCGACGATTCCGCGCCGCAAGCAGTTTGAGGCGAAGCGCGTTCAGTTGAATGAAGCCCTGCGCGTCTTTTTGATCGTAGGCACCGGCGTCTTCCTCGAACGTGACATGCGCCTCCGAATAAAGCGAATGGTCTGACCAGCGTGCAACCGTGTTTACCGATCCCTTGTAAAGCTTCACGCGGACAGTGCCCGACACGTGCTCTTGCGAGGTGTCGATCAAGGCTTGCAGCATTTCACGCTCGGGCGAGAACCAGAAGCCATTGTAGATCAACTCCGCATAGCGCGGCATGATCGAATCCTTGAGGTGGCCTGCGCCGGAATCGAGCGTGATTTGTTCGATCCCGCGATGCGCTTCGAGAAGGACTGTCCCGCCCGGTGTCTCATAAATGCCGCGCGATTTCATTCCGACGAAACGGTTTTCCACAAGGTCCAGACGCCCCACGCCATGCTTGCCGCCAAGCTCGTTCAGCTTGGTCAGGATCGTGGCAGGGCTCATCGCTTCGCCGTTGATGGCCACGGCATCGCCCTTTTCAAAGGTGATTTCGACCATCTCCGGTGTATCGGGCGCGTCCTCGGGGTTGACCGTGCGCTGGTAGACATAGTCCGGCGCTTCCTGGCCCGGATCTTCGAGAACCTTGCCTTCGGACGAGGTGTGCAACAGGTTTGCGTCGACGGAGAACGGCGCTTCGCCGCGCTTGTCTTTGGCGATGGGGATCTGGTTCTTTTCCGCGAAGTCGAGAAGCTTGGTGCGCGAGGACAAATCCCATTCGCGCCAAGGAGCGATCACCTTGATGTCCGGGTTCAGCGCGTAGGCTGCGAGTTCAAAACGCACCTGATCGTTGCCCTTGCCGGTCGCACCATGGGATACCGCATCGGCACCGGTTTCGGCCGCAATTTCGACCAGACGCTTGGAAATCAGCGGTCGCGCGATGGACGTACCCAGCAGGTACAAGCCTTCGTACAGCGCGTTGGCGCGGAACATCGGGAAAACGAAATCGCGCACGAATTCTTCGCGGACATCTTCGATATAAATATTCTCGGGCTTGATCCCCAGCATCACCGCCTTTTCGCGCGCCGGTTCAAGCTCTTCGCCCTGTCCAAGATCGGCGGTGAAGGTCACGACCTCGCAACCGTATTCGGTTTGCAACCATTTCAGAATGATCGAGGTATCGAGGCCACCGGAATAGGCCAGCACAACTTTTTTGGGCGCAGACATGGGTTTTCCTTTAACGGGTTTGCCGGGGCGATTACTTGTTTTTCAAAGCAGGGGCAAGAAGTCGCCTCTGCGCGGAGCAGTGGAACAAAGAAGGTGCGTGTGATGCAAGGTTGGCAGATTTTCCGACATTCGTTCAATCTGGTGATGGCCAATCTGGATCAGGCTCTTCGCCTGTCGCTCGTGCTTTATCTCATTCAGAGCGTCTACACAGTCTACAGCTTTCTCAATCCGCCCGAGATGGCGGAGTTCGAGGGAACGCAGATTCCCGTGATGTCGCCCGAGACCATTCTGCCCACGATCCTGCTGGGCGTTCTGGCTGTCATCGCAAGCCTCTGGATCGCGGTCGCCTGGCACCGTTTTGCTCTTACCGGGGAAACCGCTTCCGGTTGGATACCGCAGTTTCATGGATCAGAGATCATGGGGTATCTCGGCCGGTCCATCCTGATCGGGATTCTCGTCGTGCTTGGTGTCGCGGTTGTGTCGATCCCGGTGGGGATCATCTCTATCGGACTGCCCGCGCTTGCAGGCATCATGTCGCTCCTACTGATCGGCCTTGGCGCTTACCTGTTTTTCCGATTGGGCGTGATGCTTCCCGCAGCTGCGTTGGGGGACAAGCTGACCCTTGGTGCCGCGTGGGACGCAACCCGCGGGCAAAGCGCCACCATATTGACGCTGTCCCTTATCGTCGTGGGTGCCAGCGTTGTCGTCCAGTTGCCATCATGGCTTAACGATGATCCGAATTCGGTCATCAACGTGGTGTATTCCCTGGTCGTCAATTGGTTCGCGACGATCATCGGGATCTCGGTTTTGACCACGCTCTACGGGCATTTCGTCGAAAACCGGCCCATTGACTGATCATCTGCCCAGATGCACCAAGTCCCTGAGGGGGATGTATGACTGATTTTGCCCAATCCGCGCGCGACGCGACACAAGCCATGCGCGAGGTGTTCCCGCCAACGCCTTTGCTGCGTAACGCGCATCTGTCCGAGCGCTACGACGCGGACGTGTATCTCAAGCGGGAAGACCTCTCCCCTGTGCGCAGCTACAAACTGCGTGGCGCGTTCAACGCGATGCGCAAACGGCCCGAGGTCGATCTCTTCGTCTGCGCGAGCGCTGGAAACCACGCGCAGGGCGTTGCCTTCATGTGTCGTCACTTCGGCAAAAAAGGCGTGATCTTCATGCCGGTGACGACGCCACAGCAGAAAATCCAGAAAACCCAGATGTTCGGAGGAGACAGCATCGAGATCCGCCTCACCGGGGATTACTTCGACGATACGCTCGCTTCCGCCCAGGATTTCTGCGCTAAAGCAGGGGGTCATTTCCTGTCGCCGTTCGACGATGAGGATGTGATCGAAGGACAGGCCAGCGTTGCGGTCGAAGTGATCGAACAGTTGGGTCAGATGCCGGACCACCTTGTTCTTCCGGTGGGTGGCGGCGGTTTGTCTGCCGGGATGCTCAGCTACCTGGGAACGGCGTGTCAGTACACCTTTGTTGAACCTGCGGGCGGTGCTTGTCTGCGTGCCGCGCTTGAGGCGGGCAGGCCGGTTCGGCTCGATTACGTCAACACCTTTGCCGATGGTGCTGCCGTGGGTCAGATCGGTCAGAAGACCTTCGCCCGGTTGAACGGGATCGGTCTGGCCAACACATTGACCATTCGTGAAGATCGCCTTTGTACGACGATCCTCGAGATGCTGAATGTCGAAGGGATAGTTCTTGAACCCGCCGGTGCGCTTTCCGTCGATGCGCTTCAGGATTTGGGGCAGTCGATCAAGGGGCGCACCGTTGTTTGCGTCACCACGGGCGGCAATTTCGATTTCGAAAGACTGCCAGAGGTCAAGGAACGCGCGCAGAAGTATCTCGGGTTGAAGAAGTATTTTATCCTTCGCCTGCCGCAGCGACCTGGCGCGCTCAAGGATTTCCTGAATTTCCTTGGCCCCGAGGACGATATCGCCCGGTTTGAATACCTCAAGAAATCTGCGCGCAATTACGGGTCTGTCCTCATCGGGATCGAAACGCGCAATGCGGACAATTTCAAACGCTTGTTCACGCAACTGGATAATGCAGGATTCACCTATCAGGACATCACCGACGACGATCTGCTGTCGCAATTCGTGATCTGATGCAGTTCGACGGCAAAACGGCGATCGTCACCGGGGCCGGGCAGGGCATCGGTGCCGCTTTGGCCCGCGCGTTGAGCGTGCGGGGCGTGCGGGTTCTTGCCAGCGACCTGTCGAGGGACAAGGCCGCCCGCATAGCAGACGAGATCGGCGGCGTTCCGCATCACGGTGACTTGTGTGACCCTGACGCGATTAAATCGATGATCGCATCGGCGGAATCGGCCTTGGGGCACGTGGATATCTTGGTCTCCAACGCCGGGTTTGCGATTGGCGAACCAGACGGACCTGCGTCGCAGTCCGATGCGCATTGGCAGAAAAGTTGGGACCTGCACGTGATGGCGCATTTGCGCGCCTCGAGACTACTACTGCCGCAGATGATCGCGCGCGGTTCGGGTGTGTTGGTGAACGTCGCGTCGGCCGCTGGTGTATTATCGCAGATTGGCGACGCGGCCTATTCGGCAACGAAACACGCCGCTGTCAGTCTTGCGCAGTCACTGGCGATCGAACATGGCAAAGACGGCATCCACGTTTCCGTGGTCTGTCCGCTCTACGTGGCGACGCCCTTGCTCGGCTATGAAGACAAGGTGACGGAGCGACCTCAAGGGGTGATCGAACCGGAAACAGTGGCAGAATCGACCCTGAACGGGCTGTCGGAGGGACGCTTCATGATCCTTCCGCATCCCGAGGTGCAGGCATTCTTTGAAAAGCGCGCTGCCGATACGGATCAATGGATCGCAGGGATGCAGCGCCTTCGCGACCGTGTGCGCGATCAGACGGACGGGGTCGATCCGGCAACGGTGCACCGCTTCATCTAGGCCGCAAAGCGCTGGGCGTATTCCGTTTCGAAAACCGTTCGGGATGACCTGTAGACGGCTTTCAATTCCATGGGATCGACCGTCACCCTGCCTTGAGCCGCATCCGCTTCGCCCGCGCTGCACATCGCTGACATCTCGCGAAAACCCAGGTTCACCGCCGATCCCTTGAGGAAGTGCAGGAGTTCTTGCATCTGCGGCGGATCGTTCATCGCGCCCTCCAGCCGGGACAGCGTGTCCTCAACCTCCAGCAAGAAGAGTTCAGCAACCTCATCAAAATCATTCGGCCCGATTTCGTCGCGAAGTTCGGTCACCCTTGCCCAGTCAATCATCGAAACCTCCTATTCCGATGTATGCGTAGCAACGAAAGGTAAAAAAACTGCGACAGTCGACGTAAAACTTCGGCGAATTTGAGCATTCATCTGCCGTTAACATCCAGCGCCTAAAGCATTGCTGGGGGCCGACGCATGGGTTGGTGAATAAGTATGTTACAGAACGCGAAGTTTGCGTTCCCCGATGCGCAGGATGCCTGTCTTCGGCGCGTTCTTGTCGTTGACGACAGTCTTGCGCAGCGTCGGATCCTCACCCTCATGCTCAAACGCTGGGGGTACGACGTGGCCGAGGCTGAAAATGCCGAAGATGGCTTGGCTTTGTGCGATACCTTTCATCCCGATTTCATCATTTCCGACTGGATGATGCCGGGGATGAGCGGTGTTGAATTCTGCGCTGCTTTCCGTGCTACGTCGCGTGCGACCTACGGGTATTTCATCCTTCTGACCTCCAAGTCGGAAAAAGCGGCGGTTGCGTCGGGTCTCGAATCGGGCGCCGACGATTTTCTTACCAAGCCAGTCAGCGGCGATGAACTCCGTGCGCGGTTGATCGCCGGCGCGCGTATCCTGTCGATGGAGCAGGAGCTAAAAGCGAAAAATGCTGTGATCGCCGACACGCTGGCAGAGCTGCAAAGCGTCCATGCTCTGATCGACAAGGATTTGCAGCAGGCGCGTATCCTTCAACACTCGCTGATGCCCAATCGCTCGGCCGCTTTCGGAAAAAGCCGGGTCAGTGTCCTCTTGCGTTCCTGTGGGCACGTCGGTGGCGACCTTGCCGGTATGTTCGGTGAGCAAAACGGCGATTTCGGCTTATTCAGTCTCGATGTCTCCGGGCACGGGATCACGTCGGCCATGATGACGGCGCGCGTCGGCGGGTATTTGAGTGCTGATTACCCCGACGAAAATCTCGCGCTGCTCAAGACGGCGAACGGTTATGAGTTCCTGCCGCCGCAAGAGGTGGCCGGTCGACTGAACCATCGCCTTGTCCGGCAGCAGGGCGTCACCGAATATCTGACGCTCGCCTATGTCCATGTCTGCGCCGCGACCGGGCACGCGCGTTTTGTCCAGGCGGGGCATCCGCCACCCGTGCTGATGCGCCGGACTGGTGAGGTCTGCTTTCTTGGTGACGGCGGTCTTCCGATCGGTCTGATTGAAGACGCGCGATACGAGGATCATGCGGTCGACTTGATGCCGGGTGACAGGATGCTTCTCTATTCCGACGGTATCACCGAAGCGGTTTTGCCGGATGGGTCAATGCTCGAGGAAGACGGCCTTCTCGATCTGATCCGCTCCGTTCCTCCTGATTGTACCGGGCCGGACTTTCTCGATGCTCTGTATTCGGGGCTTGAGGCACGAACCGGAACGATGTCGGACTTCGACGACGATATCTCAGCCGCGCTTTTGGAATATGGTGGTGTGTGACGCGAAACGGGCCACGAAATCGCGATCGCCGGTATTGGCCAACTGGTCCAATGCTTCTTCCGTGTTGAGCCACAGGGCCGTGTGATCCGGCTCGGTCGGGTCGCCGTACTGAACCACGGGCACGGCCATGTAGATCAGGCACAGTTTTTCGGCCCAGAGGTCGTATTCCGGCATGTAGGTGAACCGCCGATACGCCCCCAAACGACGAGGCCGAGCGATGCGCCAGCCGGTTTCTTCGTAGACTTCGCGCGTCAATGCTTGGATCGGCGACTCGCCCGGATCGACGCCACCCCCCGGCAATTGGACCTCGGGCGCAGGGGCTTTCTGATGCGTCAAGAGCAGGCCGTCACCCACCGGAAGAATCGCGTATGCGCCTGTTCTCAGCGTGTAGGATCGCCCCGATTCCGGCGCGTTACCGAACCTGCGCATCATGCCAATCCCTTTCTGCCCCTTGGACCTGCCCGATCGTCTCTTATATAGTTCCGAACATGCCGGAGGGCGGCAAGCAAGGAAATTCCATGACACTCGGTTCGAAACTCGCCTGGGACGACACAGTCCTGCCATTCCAACTTGACCACTCGAACATTCGTGGCCGTGTGGCCCGACTCGATGGGGTGTTGAGTGGCATCCTCAAGCAACACAACTACCCCGCATCCGTTGAGGCGCTGGTGGCCGAGATGGCCTTGCTGACCGCGTTGATCGGCCAGACGATCAAGCTGCGCTGGAAGCTGTCGCTTCAGGTTCAGTCGAAAGGTGCCGTGCGCATGATCGCGACGGATTTCTACGCCCCCGAGGCGGAAGGCGAACCTGCGCGCATTCGGGCCTATGCCAGCTATGATCCGGACAAGGTCAATGATGGTCCGGCGATGGACCAGATTGGCGACGGGTACTTCGCGATCCTGATGGACCAGGGCGAAGGCATGCAGCCCTATCAGGGGATCACGCCTCTGTCTGGTGAAACGCTGGCCAGCTGCGCCGAGGCGTATTTCGCGCAGTCGGAACAGCTTCCGACGAAATTCGCCCTGAGCTTCGGGCAATCGACCGAACCCGGAGTCGCGCAGCATTGGCGCGCCGGGGGCATCATGATCCAGCATATGCCGGACGCATCGCCCTACGCGAAAGACGGCGGATCGGGCGAGGGCGGTTTGCTTCTTGCCGACGATCTGTTGAGCGATGACGAGGGTGAAAACTGGAATCGGGTGAATTTCCATCTGGATACGGTCGACGACATGGAGCTGATCGGCCCGTCCCTGCCTGCGACCGATCTTCTATATCGCCTGTTCCACGAGGAAGGCCCGCGTGTGTTCGATGCACAGCCGGTTCGCTTTGGATGTACCTGTTCCGAAGATCGCGTGCGGCAAAGCCTTTCGATCTATTCGGCCCGCGACATCGAGAAGATGACGACGGACGAGGGCCGCGTGACCGCAGACTGCCAGTTCTGTGGCGCGCATTATGATCTGGACCCCGCGACGGTCGGGTTCGAGGCCGAAGAGGTGTCGGGTGAATGACAGATCACGGCTCGAAGCGGCTCTGCAACAGCAGAGCAATGCATCGTCCGATTTTGATCTGAACCCGGACGTTGCTCTGCCCGTGGGCCGCAAGTTGCGGCCTGCGGGCGTTCTCGTCGCGGTTTCGCCCTCTTCATTCGGGAGCCATGTGCTCCTGACGAAACGGTCTTCGCGGCTCAAACATCATCCCGGCCAAATCGCCTTTCCCGGTGGTAAACAGGACGACGGCGATGACGATGCAATCGCGGCAGCCTTGCGCGAAGCCGAAGAAGAGGTCGCTCTGCCGCGCGAGAAGGTGGATGTGCTTGGAACATTGCCGACCCATGAAACCGTCACGGGATTTCTTGTGACACCTGTGATCGGTTGGGTCACCGATCCGTTCGACATCGTGCCCGAACCCGGGGAAGTCGCCGAGGTGTTCCGTGTCCCGCTTGACCATGTGACCGACACTTCGCTGTATTCTGTTCAGTCCCGCCGGTGGCGCGGCACACGGCGGCATTACTACACGGTTCCCTTTGGGCCCTATTACATCTGGGGAGCGACTGCCCGTATCCTGCAAGGACTGGCAGAGCGGATGGAGCGCGTATGAAAGTTACCGGCGACTGGCTGACATCACCCAGCACGCAAGCGGTCTTTCAGGCGTTGCAGGCGGATGGTCACGACGTGTTCGCTGTTGGTGGTTGCGTACGGAACGCGCTGATGGCCGTGCCGGTGACAGATGTGGATCTTGCAACCGACGCAACGCCTGACACGGTCGAACACCTGAGCAAAGCGGCAGGGCTGAAACCCGTTCCAACGGGCAAGGATCACGGCACGATCACCGTGGTGGCGGATGGCGTCGGTTACGAAGTGACCACGTTTCGCGCGGATGCCGAAACTGATGGCCGTCGCGCCATTGTCCGGTTTTCCACCGACATGGCCGAAGACGCGGCGCGGCGCGATTTCACGATGAACGCACTTTATGCCCGGTCAGACGGAACCGTGATCGACCCGCTTGGCGGATTACCGGATCTCGAGGCGCGGCAGGTTCGGTTCATCGGGGACGCCAAAGCGCGGATTGCCGAAGACTACCTGCGAATACTTCGCTTCTTCCGTTTTGCCGCGTGGTATGGCGATCCGGCCGAAGGGTTCGATGCCGAAGGCCTGGCGGCGATTGCCGACTCTTTGGACGGTCTTGCGGGATTATCGAGAGAGCGCGTCGGCGCCGAAATGCTCAAGCTTCTGTCGGCGCCAGACCCCGCACCGGCAGTCGGCGCGATGGCGCAGACCGGCGTTTTGCGCGCCGTCTTGCCGGGCAGCGACGCGCGTGGACTGGCTCCTCTGATTCACCTCGAACAGGCAACGCATTCACAGATCGACCCGCTGCGCCGTCTCGCGAGCCTTGGCGCTTTCGACGGGGAAACTCTGCGCCTGTCAAAAGCCGGGCAAAGGCGACTTGCGCAGTATCAGGCCCTCATTTCATCCGCAGAAGGGTCGGCCGAGCTTGGCTATCGTCACGGGGCCGCGATGGCACAAGACGTAATGCTCTTGCGGTCGGCTCTGCTGGAAACGCCACTCGACCCGGAGTCGCTATCTGTAGCCCGCGTGGCTGCGGAGCATGTCTTTCCAGTGAAATCCGCAGACCTGATGCCCGAATACACCGGCCCCGCGCTGGGCGCGAAGCTTCGCGAGCTTGAGGATCGCTGGATCGCGTCCGGGTTTTCGCTGACGAAATCCGATCTGCTCGACTAATCGGGTTTTCTTGGGCGGAAACGCACGCTATCGTTGCGGCGTCTTACGGACAATACCGAACATTGCATTAAATGTCGCCCGGAACACCCATCACATCGGGTGGTTTGATCCGTGTCTTGTTCCCCGAGGAGAGCGTTCGGTGTTTCGCTTTTTTGAAAATCTGGTCGATCCGTACGGCGCCTACGACGAGAAGGACACGCCGCCCTCCCGGCTGCTTCCCTTCATGCTCGAATATGCCAAGCCGTTCAAAATGGTGTTCGTCTACGCCACGATAATGTCGATTGTCGTGGCGGCCATCGAGATCGGATTGATCTGGGCGATGGGCTGGGTTGTCGATATCCTTGCCGGTGATCCTGCTGAGGTCTGGGATGCCTATGGCGGATGGCTCATCGCTTTGGCGATATTCATCCTGGTGATCCGACCCGCGTTGCAGGCGCTCGACGTGCTTCTGCTCAACAACACCATTTTGCCGAACTTCGGCACGCTGATCCGCTGGCGCGCGCACAAGCATGTGCTGCGGCAGTCGGTGGGGTGGTTCGAGAATGATTTTGCCGGTCGCATCGCCAACCGGATCATGCAGACACCGCCCGCTGCTGGAGAGGCCGTGTTCCAGGTGTTCGACGCGATCACCTTCTCGCTGGCCTATGTCGTGGGCGCGCTGATCCTTCTGGGTCAGGCCGATCCGCGCCTCGCGATCCCGATGATCGGGTGGCTGTTCCTGTACGGCGCGCTGGTTGTCTGGACGGTCAAACGTGTCGGTCCTGCCTCTCAGGCCGCGTCCGATGCTCGGTCCGAGGTGACGGGCCGCGTTGTGGACAGCTATACCAACATCCATTCCGTCAAGATGTTCGCACATAACGACACCGAACTGACCTACGCCAAGGACGCGATCGAGAACACACGCCGTACCTTCCAGCGTGAAATGCGCCTATTCACGATCATGGATGTCGTTTTGGTCACCTTGAACGGTCTCCTGATCGTCGCTGTTGTCGGCTGGGCGTTCTGGCTCTGGATGCAGGGGCAAGCCAGCGTCGGTATCGTCGCGGCGGCAACGGCTCTGACGCTTCGGCTCAATGCGATGACCGGCTGGATCATGTGGGCCCTGACCTCGTTCTTCCGTCAGTTGGGCGTGGTTGCCGAAGGCATGGAAACCATCGCGCAACCGATCACGCTTGTGGATGATCCGGCGGCCAAGCGATTGGCGCTCGACCGGGGAAAGATCGAGATTCAGTCTCTGACACACCATTACGGGCGCGACAGCGGCGGATTGGACGCCATCAGCCTGACCATCGAACCGGGCGAAAAGGTGGGTCTGATCGGGCGGTCCGGCGCGGGCAAATCCACCTTGGTCAAGCTCTTGCTGCGGTTCTACGATCCCGAAAGCGGGCGTATCCTGATCGACGGTCAGGACATCACGAAGGTGACACAGGACAGCCTGCGCCTCGCCATCGGTATGGTCCAGCAGGACAGTTCGCTTCTGCACCGCTCGGTGCGCGACAACATCCTCTATGGCCGTCCCGACGCGACCGAGGCAGAGATGATCGCGGCCACCAAGCAGGCGCAGGCGCACGAGTTCATTCTCAACCTGCAAGATCCCGCTGGCCGCACCGGCTACGATGCACAGGTCGGCGAGCGGGGTATCAAGCTGTCTGGCGGTCAACGCCAGCGCGTGACCCTTGCCCGCGTGATCCTCAAGAACGCGCCGATCCTTCTGTTGGACGAAGCGACCAGTGCCCTTGATTCCGAGGTCGAGGCGGCGATTCAGGACACGCTTTACGGCATGATGGAGGGCAAGACCGTGATCGCCATCGCGCACCGCCTGTCCACCATCGCCCATATGGACAGGATCCTCGTCATGGATGAGGGCAAGATCGTTGAACAGGGCAGCCACGACGCGCTTTTGGTCAAGGGTGGGCTATATGCTGGTTTCTGGGCTCGCCAGTCAGGCGGGTTCATCGACCCGGATACGAAGGCAGCAGAGTAGATGCGGCAGTTCTTCCAGACCCTGATCCTGCGCGCCGGAAATCAGATCGACCCTGATGCACCGGCGCTCGGCGTTCCCCCGCTCAAACTGCGGCCCTTCATGGCATGGTGCCTGCGCGGCGGCTGGCGGGTGGTCTGGCTCGGCGTGGCGATCTCGGTTCTGGCCGGCATCACCGAGGTGGTGTCGATGCAACTTCTGGGAAGCGTCGTCGACGCGGTGGCCGAAACACCGTCCGACAGCTTTGTGGCGGACCACGGTTGGCTGATCGCGGCGTGCATCTTCGTCTTGCTGATCGCCCGCCCGCTGTTGTTCGGAGGGCTGGCGCTGACGCAGTCCGTCATGATCGGCCCCAATATCGGGATGCAGGTCATGGCGCGGATGTTCCGCTGGACGCTTGGCCAATCCGTGACCTTCTTCGACAATGATTTCGCCGGGCGTCTGGCGCAGAAGAAGATGCAGGCATCCACATCCCTGACCGAAATCGTGATCGAAACCGTCAACGCCGTGACTTTCGGCTTTGCCACGGTTCTTGGCACGGCGTTTCTTGTCGGTGCGGTGAACCTGTGGATGGTCGTCGCGCTGGCTGTCTGGTTTGCGGTCTACATCCTGTTTCTGCGGGTCATGCTTCCGATCATCCGCAGTCGCTCTGCCGCACGGGCCGAGGCCAAGGCGCAGGTCACCGGTCAGGTCGTGGATACGATCAGCAACATCAAGACGGTCAAACTTTTTGCCGGGGATCGGCACGAGGACGGCAAGGCGCTGGGCGCGATGGAAGACCTGCGCCGCACAGCCCTGCGGTTCGGCGAGGCACAGACACTGTTCCGCCTTGGTCTCATGTTCATCGCGGGGGTTCTACCGGTCGTATTGGTTGGCATGGCGATCGCGTTGCGCGGCACCGGTGTGACCCCCGGCGACATCGCCGCAGTGGGGGCCGTAGGTATCCGCCTGTCGCAGATGACCGGCTGGATCAGCTACACGATGATGGTGATCTACAGCCATGTGGGCGAAGTCGAGGACGGTATGAACACCCTCGCTCCGCCGGATCGGATCGAGGACGGACCAAGCGCGCCCACCCTGAATGTGTCGGAGGGTCGTATCCAGTTCGATCGTGTGTCCTTTGCCTATGGGCAAAAAGAGGGCGGTATCGAGAATGTGACGCTCGACATCGCACCGGGTGAAAAGCTCGCCATCGTGGGCGCGTCCGGGGCGGGAAAATCGACGCTCGTGTCGCTGCTGTTGCGGCTCTATGACACCGAAACAGGCACGATTTCCATTGATGGGCAGAACGTGTCCGAGGTGACGCAAGAAAGCCTGCGCAGCCAGATCGGAATGGTCACGCAAGAGACCGCGATGTTCAATCGCTCCGCGCTCGATAATATCCGCTACGGTCGTCCCGATGCCACCCCCGAAGAGGTGTACGAGGCAGCCCGTCGCGCTGAGGCGCATGAGTTCATTCAGGATCTGGCCGATCACATGGGCCGTAAAGGCTACGAGGCGCATCTGGGCGAAAGGGGCGTCAAGCTGTCAGGCGGACAACGCCAACGCATCGCGCTTGCCCGCGCCATCCTCAAGGATGCACCGATCCTTGTGCTGGATGAAGCGACAAGCGCGCTTGATTCCGAGGTCGAGGCACAGATCCAGTCGGCGCTCGAGCGCGTGATGGAGGGCAAGACCGTCCTCGCCATCGCGCACCGTTTGTCGACGATCGCGAGCATGGATCGGATCATCGTGATGGATCAGGGCCGGATCGCGGAAATGGGGAGTCATGACGTGCTGTTGGCCCAAAACGGGCTTTATGCCCGCTATTGGGAACGGCAGTCCGGCGGGTTCATCGGCGCGCAGGCGGCGGAATGAAATTCGTTTCGGACCTGATACGCCCGTTCGAGCCCGCAGAAGGCCCGCCCCCGCAGGACATGCTGCCCTTCATGCGCTGGGCGCTGCGCGGGGCCGAACGCGCGATCCTGATCGCCTTTGCCATCACCTTTGTCACCGGCATCTCCGAACTGGTCGCAGCGCGGTTCACCGGCTGGGTGATCGACCAGACGGCCACCGCCGAACAGGGCGCATTCCTGGCCGTGTTCTGGCCGGTGATCGTCGTCGGGGTGTTGTTCTTTCTGGTGATCCGGCCGCTGATCTTCGTGATGGATGCGGGTGTGACCGGCGTTCTGCTGGGGCCGAACCTCTACCCGATGGTCCTCGCCCGACTGAACCAGCACACGCTGGGTCATTCGATGCAGTTTTTCGAAAACGATTTCGCTGGACGGTTGAGCCAGAAGGCCCTGCAAACTGCCCGTGCGCTCACCGATATGGTGATCGAAGTGTCGGACGTGGTGATCTATTCGCTCGCCATGTTCATCGGGGCGTTCTTTCTCATGGCGTCGATCGATTCGCGCCTTCTGCTGGTGTTCGTGATCTGGGCGGTCTTCTACGTCGCCGCGCTACGATACTTCATCCCCCGCGTGCAGAAACGCTCCAAGGCGCGGGCTGGCGCGCGGACTCAGGTGACTGGGCAGGTTGTCGATATCTATTCCAACATCGCTGCCGTCAAACTTTTCGCGCGCGACGCCGATGAAGACACCGCGACGCGCGGTGCGCTGGACGAATACCGCGACAGGTCGCTCGCCTTTGGCACGCTGTCCGCCGTGTTCCGCATGGTGCTTATGACGCTGGGTGGGATGCTGCCGCTGTTCGCCATCCTAGGTTCGCTCTGGCTGTGGAGCATCGGCAGCGCCTCTGCCGGGGATATCGCGATGACGGCCATGATCACAACGCGTCTGTCCATGCTGACCAACCGTCTGGGCCGCGTCGCCATGTCGATCTTCACCAATATCGGAGAGGTCGAGGACGGCATCGGCACTCTGACCCCCAGACACGGCATCACCGACCGTCCCCACGCGCGGCAAACTGCGCCGAGAGGACCGGTTCATTTCGATCATGTGACCTTCGCTTACGGCGGTGCCGGGCAGGCGCTGACCGATTTCGACCTGAAGATCGCCGAAGGGGAGAAGGTCGCGCTTGTCGGGGCGTCTGGCGCGGGCAAGTCTACCGTCGTGTCGCTTTTGTTGCGGCTCTATGACGTGCAAAAAGGCCGTATCACGCTGGGCGGAACCGACATTCGCGACATAACCCAGATCGCGCTGCGCAAAGATATCTCGGTCGTTCGGCAGGAAACCTCGATGTTCAATCGGTCCGCGATGGAGAACATCCGCTACGGCCGCCCCGATGCCAGTGACGAAGAGGTGTTCGAAGCCGCGCGGCGTGCGTCGGCGCATGACTTCATCCTTGATCTGGTCGATCATCGGGGTCGCAAAGGCTATGCCGCGCGTCTGGGCGAACGTGGGGTGAAGCTTTCGGGCGGGCAGCGCCAACGCGTCGCCTTGGCCCGCGCAATTCTCAAGGATGCGCCGATCCTCGTCCTTGACGAAGCCACCAGCGCACTCGATTCCGAGGTGGAGGCGGAGATCCAGACAGCACTCGATCATGTCATGCGCGGCAAGACGGTTCTGGCCATTGCGCACCGCCTGTCTACCATCGCGAGCATGGACCGGATCGTGGTCATGGATCAGGGACGTATCCTCGAGGTTGGAACGCATGACGCGCTTCTGGCCAAAGGCGGTCTTTACGCGCGCTACTGGGACAGGCAATCGGGCGGCTTTATCGGTGCCGAAGCGGCGGAATAGCTCTCGACCCGCGCATCAGGCTGAGGCACAAGCCGCGACATGACAACCGTGACAATCAAACGACTGGGGCATCTGGGCGACGGCATCGCCGATGGGCCGATCTACGTGCCCGGCGCTTTGCCCGGCGAAGTGGTCAGCGGCAGGCTCGATGGCGAACAGCTGCGCGATCCCAAGATCGACACGCCGTCGGAGAATCGGGTCAAACCGCCCTGTCCCCATGCGAAATCCTGCGGCGGATGCCAGTTGCAACACGCCTCCGACGCGTTCGTGGCGGATTGGAAACGCAATGTGGCGCGGCAAGCCCTCGCGTCACAAGGCATCGCCGTTGACCTTGCCGATCCGATCACGTCTCCGCCAAAGTCGCGGCGCCGAGCCACGTTCTCGGTCCGGCGCACCAAGAAGGGTGCGCTTGCGGGTTTTCACATGAAAGCCTCCGACACGATCATTGCGGTTCCGAATTGCCAGCTTGTGCATCCCGATCTTGCCGCCGCCCTGCCGATGGTCGAGGCGCTGGGCGTGCTTGGCGCATCGCGCAAGGCCGAACTGTCGGTGCTTGTCACCCGGACAGAGACCGGGCTCGACGTGTCGGTCACTGGCGGCAAGGAGATGGACGTCGAGTTGCATCAAGCGCTTTCCGACCTCGCCCGGGAGTACGACCTTGCCCGCATCGCCTGGGACGGAGAGATCGCGCTGCAACGGCGGAACCCGGTCTTGCGCCTTGGTCCCGCAGACCTGACACCGCCGCCCGGCGCGTTTCTTCAGGCCACGCAAGAGGGCGAGGCGGCGCTGATCGGCGCGGTGAAACAGGCTCTAAATGGGGCGAAACGTGTTGCTGACCTGTTTGCAGGATGTGGCACCTTCGCGCTGCCGCTGGCGCAGGACGCGATGGTGCATGCCGTCGAAGGTGATCGCGACATGATCAACGCTCTGGATCACGCGTGGCGTAATGCTGAAGGCTTGAAGCGGATCACCCACGAAGTGCGCGACCTGTTTCGCAACCCGCTCCAACCCGAGGAACTGGCCAAATGCGATGGCGTCGTGTTCGACCCGCCACGTGCCGGCGCCGCGGCGCAGGTGGCCGAACTGGCGCAATCAAAAATCCCCCGGATCGCGCATGTGTCCTGCAACCCCGCCACCTTTGCGCGGGATACTGCCACTCTGATCCGTGCGGGATATGATCTCGAATGGGTCAGGGTGGTTGATCAGTTCCGTTGGTCGACCCATGTGGAACTCGTGGCGCTGTTGCGTCGAAATAACTGAAGAGGCAGCGCAATGCGCAACAAGGTCGCCGCGTTTCTGGAGCAGGCGTGGGTAACGAATTTCATCATCGGTGTGATTCTCTTAAACGCCGTCCTTCTCGGGCTCGAGACTTCGGACGCTGTCATGGCGGCCGTCGGACCGCTGATCCTTGCGCTTGACACGGCGTGCCTGATCATCTTCGTGATCGAGATTGGACTGAAGCTTTTTGCCCAAGGCTTGCGCTTCTTCCGAAACGGCTGGAACCTCTTTGACTTCGTCATCGTCGGCATCGCGCTTGTCCCTGCGACCCAAGGCTTCTCCGTACTCCGCGCCTTGCGCATCTTGCGGGTGCTGCGCGTCATCTCGGCCACGCCGCGCCTGCGTCGCGTGGTTGAGGGCTTCATCACGGCCCTTCCCGGCATGGGCAGCGTGTTTCTTCTTATGGCGCTGATCTTTTACATCGGTGCCGTGATGGCGACCAAGCTGTTCAGCGACGCTTTTCCGGAATGGTTCGGGGATCTAGGAAGCTCGGCCTATTCGCTTTTCCAGATCATGACGCTTGAGTCTTGGTCCATGGGCATCGTGCGCCCGGTGATGGAGGTCTATCCGTGGGCTTGGGCGTTCTTCGTGCCGTTCATCATGGTCACGACCTTCGCGGTGGTGAACCTGCTTGTCGGTCTGATCGTGAATTCGATGCAGGACGCCCATGCGGAGGAATCGAACGAAAAAACCGACGCCTACCGCGATCAGGTGCTGGCCCGACTGGAGGCGATCGAAAAGAGGCTGGATCAACGCTGATCCGGCAGCGGGACTCACGCTTTCGTTTTCCTGTTCTCAAGATCGTATGGTACAGTGCCAAAAAAACAAATCGGGCAGTGTATTTCCAATGTTGAGAATTCTGTGTCTTCTGGCGCTCTTCCTCGGTCTGACGGCCTGTGGGAAGTTCCCCACCTATAACGGCCCCGAGGTGACTCGGGTGGTTGTGCAAAAGGCGGATCGCAAGATGTATCTCTTGCACCATGACGCCGTCCTCAAAACCTATGATATCGGTCTGGGCTTTGCGCCCGAGGGCCACAAACAGGTCGAAGGCGATGGCAAAACGCCCGAAGGCGAATACCTGATCGACCGCCGCAACCCGAACAGCGCGTTCTACCTGTCCATCGGCATCGATTACCCACGGCCACGCGATATCGAGGTCGCCAGTACCATGGGTAAATCCCCCGGAGGCGATATCTTCATTCACGGACGACCGTGGAAAAACCGCAAGGGCGGCCGCGACTGGACGTGGGGCTGCATCGCCGTGACCAATCGCGAAATGCGGGAAATCTACTCGATGGTCCGGAACGGAACGCCGATTACGATCAACCCGTGATGGGTCAGAGGGTCTGACCCATTGTTTCGCACGCGAAACATTGGGTCCGGACCGGACCTATATTACGACGGCGCGTTTACAGGGACAAAACCGGTTTCATCCGGCGCGGCGAGAATCAGGTTCCACCAGATCTTGCCGTTCGATTCCTGATACCACGAGAAGCCCATTTCCCGTGCCGACGGATCGAGAATCACCGTGCGGGTGTTCTCGGCTTCCATCCATGCGGCGAGCGTTTCGAGCTCTGTCTCGTAGGTCTCGGAAATCGCTTCGCCGACAAGACGCCCGTTATATCCGGTGCGCTGAATGCGGGTGATCGGGGATGACCCGTCCGATCCGAAATGCCAGGGGCGATTCTGAACGCTCATGTCGCGCGCATGGGTGGCTGCGGCTGCGTTCAAACGTGAGTCGAGCTCAAGAGCCGGGGCGCCCGACGCTTGCCGCAGCGCGTTGATCGCGTCGAGCATACGGAATTGGATGCGCCCGGTATCGCCGGGGCGAATGCGATAGAGTTTGGGCAGGGGCCTGCCATCGGGGCCAAGCGTCGGAGCCGGTGGTGCGCCAGCACAGGCGGTCAGTGCCAGAGCGGCTGCTCCCAAGAGAAATGTCGAACGCTTCATGATAGGCCATCCCGAATTAATCGTAAGGTGCTTAGCCTTAGTCATGGGTGGGATCAAACACACAAAGCCGAGATTTGCCGATATGACATTCCTTTGAATTGCGACTGAGGCATTCACGCCATATATGTAAGACTATAGTTTTCTGAACCTTTTGCAGAAGAAGAGGCCATCAAATGGCAGACACACCGCGTTTTCCCGTAAATCGCCGCAGCTTCCTGGCTGGCTCCGCCGCCATGATCGCAACGCCTGTCGTCGCACAGGACGTCAATGACGGATCGACCATCGAAATGGAGAGCGATCTATCTTCGAACGTCCGTCGCAACATTTCGAGCTTCCGCACACTCGATTGGCGTCCGTATTTCAGTGACCTGAACAACGGCGCGATCCTCGTCGACATCGATTCGCGTGCGCTGCACTACTGGCAGGAGAACGGAAATTACCGGCTTTACCCGTCTTCCGTCCCTCTGACCGAGGATCTGACACGCCGCGGACGTACGAGCGTGACCTACAAGGATCCCGAGCCGGATTGGCGCCCGACACCGTCGATGAAGCAGCGCAATCCCGAATGGCCAGACTACGTTCCTCCGGGCCCGGACAACCCGCTCGGCACGCGTGCGTTGCACCTCAGCTGGACCTACTACCGCATTCACGGAACGCACGACACGCGCAAGATCGGGCGTCGGTCTTCGAACGGCTGCATCGGTCTTTACAACGAGCATATCGAAGAACTTTACGAGCTCGCGCAGGTCGGCACGCAGGTGTTGCTAATTTGACGACATAGCGGCAAGGCAGGAAAGTCGTGCGATAAGATAGGTTTGCATTTACCACGATATACTGCTTAGAGAGTCTTACGAGGTAAGTCTTGGGTGCCTGTCGTGTGATGCTATTGCGCGCCGACATGCAAATATCTGGAGGTTAATATGAAGAAACTCGTTCTCGCCGCTGCGTTCGCTGGTGCTGCTTCGACAGCAATGGCCGGTTCTTACGCGAAAGATGACGTTGTCATGGAGCCGGTTGTTGTGGTTGAAGAAGCACAACAAAGCTCCTCGTCTGCAGGTCTCATCATCCCGCTGGTCGTTATCGCCCTGCTGGCTGCTGCTGCTGCTGACTAATCCACGGCGGATTACACTATCGAAAAAGGCGGTGCATCAGCACCGCCTTTTTTGTTTTCAGACCCGTGTGACCGAAACGATCACTCCAGCCATCCGTTCAAATTTTCTTCGATCACCGCCGAAAGCGCCGCGATATGCGCGTCGTCGTCGTTGAGGCACGGAATATAGGTGAAATGCTCACCGCCGGCTTCTTCGAAGCTTTCCTTGATCTCTTCGTTGATCTCTTCCAGCGTCTCGATGCAATCGGCTGAGAATGCAGGCGCACAGACCGCGATGTTCTTTTTTCCATCTTCCTCGGCAAGCCGCGCGACCTCTTCCACGGTGTAAGGCTTCAGCCACTCTTCCGGGCCGAACCGCGACTGGAATGTGGTCACGATCTCAGACTCGTCCCAACCAAGACGCTCTTTCAGAAGGCGCGTCGTCTTCTGGCACTGGCAGTGATACGGATCGCCTTCCATCAGGTAGCGCTTCGGCACACCGTGATAGGAACAGACCAAGATGTCGGGGCGCGTTTCCATCTTGTCATAGGCGCGTTCGATGGATTGGGCCAATGCTTCGATATAAAGCGGATGCTCGAAATAGGGATCGACGGTGCGGACAGTCGGTTGCCATTTCTCATCCATCAGGGCGCGAAAAAACTGATCATTCGCGGTGGCCGAGGTGGCACCGGCGTAATGCGGATAAAGCGGGAAAAACAGGATCTTGCGGCACCCGGCCTCGACCATCTCGCGGACCTTGGATTTGGTCGACGGATTGCCATAGCGCATGCAGAAATCGACCATGACCTGATCGCCGTAGCGGTCCTGCATCGCTTTCGTGATCTTCGCGGTCTGATCCTTGGTGATCGTCATCAGCGGGCTTTCGCCCTGTTCCTCGTTCCAGATCGACTTGTACGCTTCACCCGAGCTGAAGGGACGCTTGGTCAGGATGATAAGCTGCAACAGAGGCTGCCAGAGCCACGGGCTGTAGTCGATGACCCGGCGGTCCGACAGAAACTCGTTCAGATACCGACGCATCGGCCAGTAGGTGTAGTGGTCCGGTGTGCCAAGATTGGCCAGGAGAATACCGACCCGCTCTGCCGACACTTTCGGGTGGTCGGTCGGTGCGTGGGTCGGGCGTTGAGCTGTTTTCGTCGCGTCCAACATCGGGCCAGGATCCTTAACTTTGTTTAGCGGGCTAACTAACCTCTATCCCGGTCAGGTCAATCTTTCAGAGGCGTTTCGACCGTGTTGAGTGCATCCGCAAGCCGTTGCGCTGCGGAACCGGGCCGCAAGGGCTGCGGTTGAGAAGCATCGGGCGCCCAACCTGTCAGCGTGATCATCTCGAAGGTCGCAGTCACACGGCCCGCGTCGTCGGAATAGGCATCCGCATAAAGCTCCATCGCTCGAAGCAGAACATCGCGCCGGGTCGCGGTTTTGAGGCGGCTGGACACAGCGTTGGTTTCGCCCATCGCCCGCAGATCGTGCATGAGGTGCAGCGGCGTCTGATAGCTGGTCGTCAGCACCGCGCTGTCAGCGACCGGCAAGGCAAGCCCTGCCCGTTGCAATAATGCCCCGAGGTCGCGGATTTCGCCCATGGGCGCCACGCGCGGGGACAAGCCGCCGGTAATTTCGATCTCTGCCTGACCCAATGCCGCCCGCAATTCCTGAAGCGTCTGGCCCCCAAGCAACTGCACCAGAAGCAAGCCATCGGGTTTCAGCGCGCGTCGGCATTGGATCAACTGCCCGACGGGGTCGTTCGCCCAGTGAAGCGCCATTGCGTGCACAACGACGTCATGTGTGCTTTCTTGCAGGTCCAGAACATCCGCGTCGGGGACAATACGCGCGTTTGGAAGAGCGTCGCGCCAGACATCTGGGAAAGGTGTCACGATCGCCGGTGCGCGAAAGGTTTTGTTAACCAATGACAGGCGATCCTGCATGTCGGCGCGGGCCTCCTCGTGGAGGAATAGCGCGGGATTGGACCTCGCGCGCTCTCGGTGACGGGCCAGCGCTGTGCGGTCGAAAAGGGCAGGGGTTTCGGACATGATCGGCAGATAGGATGCTCCACACCGGATTGCAAACCGTGCTGCGCATGATCTATCCGCCGCGCTGCTTGGCCTGCGGTGGTTTGGTCGAACAGGAGAACGGCCTGTGCGCCACCTGTTTCGCTCAGACCCCGTTCATTACCGGGCTTGTATGCGACCTCTGCGGTGTGCCGCTGCCGGGAGCGTCCGATGACGCGGCGCATTGCGATGATTGCCTGGCCATCGGGCGGCCTTGGGTGCAGGGCCGTGCGCCCCTGCGGTACGAAGGTGTTGCGCGACGGCTTGTGCTTGGGCTGAAACACGGGGATCGACACGATGTGGTTGGAACGGCGGCCGACTGGATGGTCCAGGCGCTGCCGAAGCGCGTCCCGGACGATGCCTTGGTCGTGCCTGTACCGCTTCACGTGACGCGGTTGCTGCGGCGGCGCTACAATCAATCCGCTCTGCTCGCCCAGGCGATCGCGTCTCGAACCGGTCGGGCCTTCTGTCCGAATGCATTGCGGCGCACCAAGAGAACCCTGTCCCTCGACGGGAAATCCCGTGATGCGCGGTTTGCGGAACTGTCCGATGCCATTTCAGTAAACCACCGGTTCGAGCAAGCTGTCCTCGACAGGCCCATTCTGTTGGTGGATGACGTCATGACCTCTGGCGCGACACTGGCAGCCTGCGCCCAAGCCTGCCACATCGCACAGAGCCGCGAGATTTATGTCACGGTTCTGGCGCGCGTTGCAAAGGCTGCTTAAATCCCCGACAATCCATCAAGGGGAAATGCCATGAAAACCATTGAAATCTACACCTCGCCGCTCTGCGGTTTCTGCCATGCGGCGAAACGTTTGCTGACCCAGAAGGGCGCAAGCTTTACCGAGATCGACGTTCTCGCCAATCCGGACCGCAAGCCCGAGATGATCCAGCGTGCCAATGGCGGCCGGACCGTGCCGCAGATCTTCATCGGGGACACGCATGTCGGCGGCTGTGACGAGCTTTATGCCCTGGATCGCGCGGGCAAGCTCGATCCCTTGCTGGCAGCCTGACGACGATGCGGGCGGGCTTGTTGCAACTGACCTCGTCGGACGATCCACACGCCAATCTGGCGACCGTGATCGACATGATGCGAAACGCGGCGGTGGACGGGGCCGAGTTCATCCTGACGCCCGAGGTCACGAACTGTGTCAGCAACAGCCGCTCGCACCAGCGCAGTGTTTTGAAGCATCAGACCGAGGATCCCACGCTGGCCGGATTGCGCGAAGAGGCGGCACGGTTGGGGGTCTGGCTTTTGATCGGTTCCCTCGCGCTGAAGGCCGATCCGCCAGAGGAGCGTTTTCTCAATCGGTCTTTCCTGATTACTCCCGATGGAGAGATCGCGGCGCAGTATGACAAGCTGCATATGTTCGACGTTCAGGTGACCGAGACCGAGACGTTTCGAGAATCCGAGGGCTTTGCGCCCGGCAACCGTGCGGTCGTTACCGATACGCCATTCGGTAGGGTGGGCATGACGGTTTGTTACGATGTCCGCTTCCCGTATCTGCACCGCGCCTTGGCCAAAGCCGGGGCGGAGATCCTGGTTGTTCCGGCAGCGTTTTCGCCCGCGACCGGACCGATGCATTGGGAACCGCTCTTGCGGGCGCGCGCGATCGAGACGGGCTGTTTCGTGCTGGCCCCCGCGCAAACCGGGAAGCACAAGATCAGCCAAGGCAAACCGCGCACAACGCATGGGCATTCGCTTGCCGTTTCGCCCTGGGGTGAGGTGCTTCTTGACGCCGGTGATCAGCCGGGGGAGTATCTTGTTGACCTGAACATGGGCGACGTGGCAAAAGCCCGGCATAAAATTCCGTCTTTACAGCACGATAGAGAATTCTCTGGCCCCGGATGACCGATAGCAGCCCCCTTGCCATTTCGCTTTTCAGTGAATTGCTGACTGCGGATCAGCTGCTTCGGAACCGGCTGACGCGGGTGCTGCCGAACAAGATGGAAATCTCGCATTTCTCGGTGCTCAATCAATTGGCGCGGGGCGGGTCGGAGAAAACCCCGGCGCAACTGGCCAAGACGTTTCACGTCACGCGGGGGGCCATGACCAATACCTTGGGCAAGCTCGAGGCGGCGGGTTATGTGCACATCCGCCCCGATTGGGACGACGCGCGGCGCAAACAGGTGTCGATCAGTCCTGCTGGGTTGTCGGCGCGCGATGCGGCAATTGCGGCGATCACGCCGTTGATTAACGAGATGGTCCAGGAGCTTGGCGATGCCAAGGTGCGGGCCGCGATCCCGGTTCTGCGAGAATTGCGGGTCAAGCTGGAAGAGCCCGACGGAAAAGCCCAGCGGCCCGTTTAGGGTTTCAGCGACGTTGCGACGTAGTTCACGCTCAGGTCGCGGTCGGATAGGCTCCACTTCCATGACACCGGGTTGAAGACGAACCCCTTGCGATCGACGGGGTTCAGCCCCGCTTTTCGAAGCAGGTCGTAAAGCTCGTCGGGGGTGACGAACTTGGCCCAGTCATGTGTGCCCTTCGGCAACCAGCGCATCACATATTCCGCGCCCACGATGGCGGCAGCGAAACTTTTTGCGGTGCGGTTGATCGTCGAAGCGAGGTGAATGCCGCGCGGTTTCAGCAAATCCGCGCAGGCGGTCAGAAAGGCGAGCGGATCGGCTACGTGTTCCACCACCTCCATCGTCAGCACCGCGTCGAAGGTTTCGCCGCCGGTAGCCACCGCTTCGGCTGTTGTGTGGCGATAGTCGATCTCGAGGCCCGACTGCCGCGCATGCGCCTGTGCCACGGGGATATTGGCGCCACCCGCGTCGATGCCGACAACGGTTGCGCCAAGGCGGGCCATGGGTTCGCACAGCAAACCGCCACCGCATCCGATGTCGAGAATCCGCAACCCGGCGAAGGGAGAGGGTTTATCCAGATCGCGATCGAACTCCGCCGCGATCTGGGCGGTGATATAATCCAACCGCACCGGGTTCATCATATGCAGGGGCTTGAACTTGCCATTGGGGTCCCACCATTCGGCGGCCATCGCTTCGAACTTGGCGATTTCGGACGGATCGACGGTTGTCGTTGCAGTCACCGGACATTTCCCCATGGTCTTTTGGTATTTGGTGCCAATATAGATTGAGTATGGATAAATTCCCGAGCCAAAAGCGCGCAGTGCAGTACCTTTATCCCCCCATCGACCCCTTCGATCAGCGTATGCTGTCAGTGGGAGATGGGCACACTGTCTATGTGGAGCAATGCGGCGCGGAAAACGGGATTCCGGTGATCGTTCTGCATGGTGGGCCGGGGGGTGGATGCAGCCCGTCGATGCGGCGCTATTTCGATCCCAAGGTGTTTCGCGTCGTTCTGTTCGACCAGCGCGGCTGTGGCCGGTCGCGACCTCATGCAAGTGTGAGCAACAACACCACATGGGATCTCGTGGCGGATATCGAGCTGATCCGTGAGACGCTGGGCATCGACGAATTCATCGTGTTCGGCGGAAGCTGGGGGGCGACGCTTGCCTTGATCTACGGCATCAGCCACCCGGATCGCGTGCGCCATCTTGTTCTGCGCGGTGTGTTCACCATGACGCGGGCCGAGCTGGATTGGTTTTACGGTGGCGGGGCGGGGCAGTTCTGGCCGGAAACCTGGGCGCGCTTTGTCGATATGATCCCCGAGGATGAACGCGACGATCTGATCGGCGCGTATCATCGACGGCTGTTCTCTGGCGATCTGCGCACCGAAACGCGGTTCGCACGGGCGTGGTCGGCGTGGGAGAATGCTCTGGCGTCGGTATACTCAAGCGGGTCGGGTGGAGAGTCTCCGGGCGATTACGCGCGTGCTTTCGCGCGGCTTGAGAACCATTATTTCATCAACGACGGTTTCCTCGAGGAGGACGGCTGGATCCTCAAGAACATGGATCGGCTGTCCGGCATTCCCGGAGCGATCGTTCAGGGCCGATATGACATGATCTGCCCGCCGGTGCGGGCGTGGGAATTGGCCCGCGTCTGGCCGGACTGCGACCTTCGCATGGTGCGCAATGCCGGACATGCGTTGTCCGAGCCCGGAATCAGTGCAGAGTTGGTTCGTATAATGGACGAAATTTCAACAAGTTAGAAACCGGGCTGTATTAGATGTTTACACCTTGCGAGCGCTTGGTAACGTATGCAGGTCTTGGAAACTCAGGTTAAGCCAAACCCTTGCAATCTGTCATTCGCATCATTCTTCAACGGCTTGCGCTCGGGTTGCTGACCCTCTTCGTGGTTTCCATCGTCATTTTTACTGCCGTGAACATGCTTCCCGGTGACTTTGCGGAGGCCATTCTTGGCCAAGGCGCCACGCCCGAAGCGGTCGCGTCGATCCGCCGGGATCTGGGTCTCGATCAGCCGCCGATCACGCGCTACTTCCAGTGGCTTGGCGGCGCGCTTCAGGGCGATCTTGGCAATTCCTTCGCACAGGCGAATTTCGCGAGCTTTGCCGGTGCCGACACCGGCGTGAGCACAACGGTCGCGCAGCAGATCGCGCCCCGGTTCGAGAACACGATGTTTCTGGCGGCGGTGACAGCATTCATCGCGGTTCCGGTGTCCCTGACGCTTGGCATTCTCGCCGCGTTGTTTCGCAATTCGGTGTTCGACCGCGCGACCAATGTCACGACGCTGACGTCGATTTCGTCACCGGAATTCTTCTTGGCCTATGTGCTGATCCTGTTTCTGGCGGTTCTGAACCCTGTCCTTCCGTCGCTGTCCAACATCTTCGACGGCATGTCTTTCGGCGAGCGATTGGAGAAGACGCTCCTGCCTGCGCTGACGCTGACGCTGGTCGTCACCGCCCACATGATGCGCATGACGCGCGCGGCGATCATCAACCTGCTCGCCTCTCCCTATATCGAGATGGCGCGGCTCAAGGGGATGTCGCCGATGCGGGTGATCGTGAAACACGCGCTGCCCAATGCGCTGGCCCCGATCATCAACGTGATCGCGCTCAACCTTGCCTATCTCATCACCGGGGTTGTGGTTGTCGAAGTGGTGTTCGTCTATCCCGGCATCGGGCAGTTGTTCGTTGATAGCGTGAAGATCCGGGATATCCCAGTGGTTCAGGCGTGCTGCCTGATCTTCGCGGCGGCGTATATCCTGCTCAACCTGCTCGCCGACATTCTGTCCATCCTGTCCAACCCGCGTCTGAGGCATCCGAAATGAGCACGCTTCTGACATTGGCCTTATTGCTGGTCGGCATCGCAGCGAGCGGTTGGGTGCTCCGGTTCGCGGGGCAGAAGGCAACGGGCAACGCGCCGACCTTCCGCGACATGCCCTTTGCCGTGGCGTTCGGTTATGTGCTGGGTGCCTGTCTGCTGCTGTTTTCGGTCTGGTATTTCTTTCAGCCCACGGTGACAGAAGCCGGCGTTCCCAATGCGGGTGTCGTCTTTTTCCGCTGGGCCGTGCAGTTCTTCATCATCGCGACCATCGCCGCGTATCTCTTCCGCGTGTTGGGGCGGTCGGTCGGCACAGCGTGGAGCAAGAAGCTGTTTCGGCAGATGCCTCTGACGGCGAGCTTCGGTGTGCTCGTCGTCATTCTATACGCCTTCACCGCGATATTTGCAGGATGGCTCGCGCCGCACGGCCAGGAAGAGATCTTTACAAGGGTCAACGTCTTGCCCGGCGGGAACGCCGCCACGGGGGGCGATCCGTTGCATCCCTTGGGAACGGATCAGATCGGGCGCGACCTTCTCAGCCGTCTGATTTACGGCGCGCAGAATACGGTCGGTATCGCCTTTGTCACAGCCTGTCTGGCCTTCTTTCTGGGCGGCTCGCTTGGCTTTCTGGCGGCGACCTTGCAAGGCTGGCTGGATCAGGTGCTGAGCCGCGCGGTGGATGTGCTCATGGCGATCCCGTCGCTGATCTTTGCGTTGCTGCTGATGACCATTGCCAGCGCCTGGGCCGGGTCGGAGCGATGGCTGCTGACGGTCTACATGATCATCATCATCGCTGTGATCGACAGCACGCGCGTCTTCCGACTTGCCCGCGCGGTTGGTCTCAACATCGTCGTGATGGACTATATCGAAGCGGCCAAGCTGCGGGGCGAGGGGCTGTCTTACCTGATCTTCAAGGAAATCCTGCCCAATGCAACGGCACCGCTGCTGGCCGAATTCGGACTGCGGTTCTGTTTCGTGTTTCTGACGATTGCGTCGCTGTCATTTCTGGGCGTCGGTATCCAGCCGCCCCTCGCTGACTGGGGCACGATGGTGCGCGACTCGGCGCAGTTCATCAACTTCGCGGCCTTCTCGCCGCTCACCGCCGCGTTGCCGCTTCTGGCGGCGGGGGCGATTGCCTTGCTGACGGTGGGGGTCAACTTCGTGGTCGACTGGATGCTGCACAGAAGTTCGGGGTTGAAGGAATGAGCCGCCTTGTCGAGATTCGCGATCTCTGGATCGAAGGGCGCAGCGATGAAACCTGGTCGCCGATCATCAACGGTGTGAGCCTGTCGCTCGACCAAGGTGAGGTGCTTGGCCTTATCGGGGAATCGGGTGCTGGGAAATCGACCCTCGGTCTGGCCGCCATGGGGTTTACCCGCGATGGCGTGCGCATTTCCAAGGGGGCGGTAGAGTTTGACGGGATCGACCTGATCAGTGCGTCCGCTGCGAAAAAACGGGAGCTGCTGGGCAAACGGATCGCCTACGTCGCGCAGTCGGCGGCGGCGAGCTTCAACCCGGCGCACAAGCTTATTGACCAACATACCGAAGGTCCGGTTCAGCATGGGGTCATGTCCCGCGCAGAATCCGTGGAAGACGCCATCGAGCTTTATCGCCGGTTGCGCCTGCCGAACCCCGAAGAGATCGGTTTCCGTTATCCGCATCAGGTCTCGGGCGGGCAGCTTCAGCGCGCGATGACGGCGATGGCGATGTCCTGCCGTCCCGACCTGATTATCTTTGACGAGCCGACCACCGCGCTCGATGTGACCACGCAGATCGAAGTGCTGGCCTCGATCCGGGATATCGTCGATCAGTTCAACACCGCCGCGATCTACATCACGCATGATCTTGCCGTCGTGGCGCAGATGGCGGACAAGATCAAAGTTCTCTTGAAGGGCGACGAGGTGGAAGAGGCCGACACGCGAACCATGCTGTCGCAGCCGAAAGAGGACTACACCAAAAGCCTTTGGGCGGTCCGCGCATTCGAGCGACCACAAAAACCCGCAGTCCACACGAGCGCAACGCCGGTGGTGTCAGTTCAGAACGTGTCGGCAGCCTATGGCAAGATCCCGGTCCTGCATGACGTGAGCTTCGACATCCACGAGGGCCGGACCGTGGCAGTCGTGGGTGAGTCGGGTTCCGGTAAATCGACGACCGCGCGGTGTATCACGGGGCTGTTGCCACCGACGCAGGGTGTGATCCAGTTCGACGGTCAATCCCTGCCCGCGAGTTACAAGCAACGCAACAAGGACCAGTTGCGGCAGGCGCAGATGATCTACCAGATGGCAGATACGGCGCTGAACCCGCGCAAGACAATTGGCGAGATCATCGGTCGTCCGGTGCAGTTCTACATGGGATTGACCGGCAAGCAGAAACGCCGTCGCGTGGAAGAGCTTTTGGAAGAAATCGAACTGCCCGCTGCGGAATATCTCAACCGCCTGCCCAGCGAGCTTTCGGGAGGTCAGAAGCAGCGCATCGGCATCGCCCGCGCGTTGGCGGCGGAACCGAAATTCATCATTTGCGACGAGGTGACAAGCGCGCTGGATCAGCTTGTCGCGGAAGGTATCCTGAAACTGTTGGCACGGCTTCAGGATGATCTCAAACTCAGTTATATGTTCATCACCCACGATCTTGCGACGGTGAAAGCCATCGCCGACGAGGTGGTCGTGATGAAGGAAGGGGAAGTGGTGGAGCAGGGCCCCAAACGCGAGATGTTCATCCCGCCGCACCATCCCTACACCGACCTTTTGCTGAGCTCCGTGCCCGAAATGGACCCGGACTGGCTTACCAATCTGCTCGACGAACGCGGAGTTGATAACATCGGCGACGCCGCAGTTGATAAGATGTCATGAGAATCGGTCCATGAAGGGCTGTCCGGCGGCAAAGGACCGCCTCAAAATCACAGGGAGACGATGATGACTCGTATTTCAAGACGTGGACTACTCAAGACCGGCGCTGCCGCCGGTGTGCTTGCGGCAAGTGGCCTGCCACTGCGCGCGCAACAACGGGGCGGCACGCTGCGCCTTGGTCTGGCCGGGGCGAACACCTCGGATAGCTGGGACAGCCGGACCCATTCCGACAGTTTCATGATCATGGCCGGTCACGGGGCGGTGTTCGACTGTCTGACCCAAGTTGCCGCAAGTGGCGAGTTGGTCGGCGAACTGGCGGAAAGCTGGGAAGCGTCGGCAGACGCCGTGACCTGGACATTCAAACTCCGCCCCGGCGTGACCTTCCACAACGGCAAGCCGTTCGGTGCGGACGATGTTCTGGAATCGCTGAACATGCATACGGCAGAAGGCGCGAAATCGGCGGCCAAGCCGATCGTCGAAAACATCGCCGAGATGACCAAGGTCAGCGACAGCGAGGTGCAATTCACGCTGAAAGCCGGTAACGCGGACTTCCCGTTCCTGTTGTCCGACTATCACCTGTGCATGTTCCCCGCAGGCCAGATCGAAGAGGCCATTGCGCAAGGCATCGGCACGGGCCTTTACAAGGTCGAAAGCTTCGACCCAGGCGTGCGTGTGCTGCTGAGCCGTGTCGACAGCCACTACAAGGACGGTGAAGCAGGCTGGTTCGACAGCGTTGAAATGATCGCGATCAACGACGCGTCGGCCCGGATGAACGCGCTGATGACCGGTCAGGTTGACGCGGTGAACCGGGTCGATTTCAAGACCGAGCCGCTCATGCGCGCAAATCCAATGATCAACATCTTCGAAGTGACCGGAAACCAGCACTTCACCTTCCCGATGCTGACCAATGTCGATCCCTTCACCGACCTCAAGGTGCGTCAGGCGCTCAAGCACGCGGTCAACCGTCAGGAACTGGTGGACAAGATCCTGCTTGGCCACGGTGCGGTCGCCAACGACAACCCGATCGGGCCCGCGAACCAGTATTTCGCCGACGATCTGGAAATGAACGACTACGATCCCGACAAGGCGGCATCGCTTCTTCGCGAAGCAGGTCTCGACGGTCTGTCCATCGACCTGTCCGCAGCCAATGCGGCCTTCCCGGGCGCGGTCGATGCGGCGCAGCTTTATCAGGCGTCGGCCAAGGCGGCGGGCATCAATATCAACGTGGTTCAGGAACCCGATGACGGCTACTGGTCGAACGTTTGGCTGAAAAAGCCGTGGTGCGCCTGCTACTGGTCGGGCCGTGCAACCGAGGACTGGATGTTCTCGACCGCGTACGAAGCCGGTGTGCCGTGGAACGACACGGGCTGGGAAAATGCCCGGTTCCAAGAACTGTTGCTGACCGCGCGCGCCGAGCTCGACAGCGACAAGCGCCGCGAACAGTACCGCGAGATGCAGATGCTGGTTTCCAAGGAAGGTGGCACTGTCATCCCGATGTACGCGAACTTCGTCGATGCGCATTCGACCAAGCTCACCAATTCGGGCACCATCGGTAACGTTTTCCAGATGGACAGCTCGCGCTTGATCGAACGCTGGTGGTTCGCGTAATCGAGCGATCTCTTGAAACGGAACGCCCCGCCGCTTGGCGGGGCGTTTTGCGTTCAGGTGAGCGGAAATTTTACAGGTGCGTGTCGTAATCCGACACCAAGAGGTGCAGCGGCGCTTCGTCCTCTTCGACGTTCGAAAAGCGGCCGATCGGTTGTTCGAAGATATTGTCGGTCAGGTCGTCATTCACCGTCGAAACCTCTCCGATCAGAACATCCCCGCCTTCGCCCCAGAATGCGTGCCAGTTGTTCGGGAAAAGCGTCACTGACTCGCCGGGATCAAGCTTGAGATGGCCTCCGGCGGGCAGGCGGCGCATCATCCCGTCGACCATGACAGATACATCGGCGCTGCGGTCGATCGCGCCGCCTGCGTCGGCCATGAACAGTTCGAGCACGAGCGTTCCCCCGCCGCGATTGATGATGTCTTCGACCTTGAGGTCATGCCGGTGCATCGGGCTAAGCTGCCGGTCTCGGGAAATCATGATCTTCTCGGCGTAGAGCATCGCGGATGTCTTTCCCAAATCGTGGCTCAATCCGTTGCGCGTCGTAAACAGAAACAAGCCCAGATCGTCAAAGTTTCCCTGGCCATAATCGGTGATGTCCCAACCCATGCGCCGCGCTTTAATCTCGGCGTGGTCACTGGTCTTCAGCTCGTCTGGTGACAGATAGGCGAAGGGCGGCAGGGCATAGCCGAATGACCGGATGAACGCCTCGCTTTCGTGCAGGATATCGTTGATGCGGGACCGTTTCATGTGCACCTCACGGGTATGTTGGCGCTAACGTACCCAATACGTGCTGCCAGTGGAAGCGACGGGAGCCTCCGGCGGGAGTTTTTCTGGCAAGATGAAGATCAGAGCACGTACCGGCTCAGGTCGGCCGAGCGGGTCAGTTCGCCCAAGTGCTTTTCGACAAAGGCGGCATCCACGGTCACTTCTTCGCCGGGCTTGTCCGGTGCGTCGAAGCTGAGGTCTTCGAACACCCGTTCCATCACCGTGTAGAGGCGACGTGCGCCGATGTTTTCCACCGACTGGTTCACGTCCGCTGCGATTTTGGCCAAAGCGGCGATCCCCTCATCGGTGAAGGTGACGGTCACTTCTTCGGTCGCCATGAGCGCCGTGTATTGGAGCGTCAGCGCGTTGTCGGTTTCGGTCAGGATGCGCACGAAATCCTCTTCGGTCAGCGCGCGCAGGTTCACGCGGATCGGCAGACGCCCCTGAAGCTCGGGGAGCAGATCTGAGGGCTTCGCGATGTGAAACGCGCCGGAGGCGATGAAGAGGATGTGGTCGGTCTTGACCGGGCCGTGTTTGGTGCTGACGGTCGTGCCTTCGATCAACGGCAGCAGATCTCGCTGCACGCCTTCGCGGCTGACATCGCCGCCGCGTGTTTCCTGCCGGGCGGCGACCTTGTCTATCTCATCGAGAAAGACGATGCCGTTCTGCTCGACCGCTTCAAGGGCAAGTTCCTTGACCTGCTCATCGTCCAGCAGCTTGTCCGCTTCTTCCGCGATGAGGGTTTCGTAGCTTTCGGCCACGGTCATCCGCTTGCGCACTGTACGACCCGAGAAGGCTTTGCCGAAGAGATCGCCCAGATTCATCATGCCGCCACCGCCCATGTTGGGCTGGCCGGGAATGTCCATTGTCGGGAAGGGGCTGGACGTGTCGAGCAGCTCAAGCTCGATCACGGTGTCATCCAGCAATCCATCCTTGAGCTTCTTGCGAAACATCTCGCGCGTGCCCTCGCGGGCGCCTTCCCCGGCAATCGCTTCGATCACGCGCTCCTCGGCGGCTTCGTGCGCGCGGGCTTTCACATCTTCGCGCATCTGGTCACGGGTCATCGCGATGGCCGCATCCACCAGATCGCGGATGATCTGTTCCACATCCCGGCCGACATAGCCGACTTCGGTGAACTTGGTCGCTTCGACCTTGATGAACGGTGCCTTGGCCAGCTTCGCCAGACGGCGGCTGATTTCGGTCTTGCCGACGCCGGTTGGCCCGATCATCAGGATATTCTTCGGATACACCTCTTCGCGCAGGTCGTCGGAAAGCTGCTTGCGCCGCCAGCGGTTGCGCAGGGCGACGGCCACGGCACGTTTGGCATCCTTCTGGCCGATGATGAACCGGTCCAGTTCGCTGACGATTTCGCGGGGGGTGAGGTCGGTCATTCTTGTATTCCTTTCGGCGACAGGAGACACATCCACGATCAGGCGCTGATCGTCTCGACCGTGAGGTTGCCGTTTGTGTAGACGCAGATATCCGCTGCGATGGCCATTGCTTCGCGGGCAATCTGTTCGGCGTCCTTGTCGGTGTCCATAAGCGCGCGACCGGCGGCGAGGGCGTAGTTGCCGCCCGATCCGATGGCGGTGACATCGTGCTCGGGTTCGAGCACGTCGCCCGCGCCGGTGATGACGTACAGGTCCTTGCCGTCCGACACGATCAGCATCGCTTCGAGCTTTTGCAGGTACTTGTCGGTGCGCCAATCCTTCGCCAATTCGACGCTGGCCCGCTGCAATTGTCCGGGTGTGGCTTCTAGCTTGGTTTCCAGACGCTCCAGCAGCGTAAACGCGTCCGCCGTCGATCCGGCGAACCCCGCGACCACATCGTACCCGCCGGGTGAAATGCGACGCACCTTACGCGCGGTGCCCTTGATCACGGTTTGTCCGAGGCTGACCTGTCCGTCGCCTGCGATCACAACCTTGCCGCCCTTGCGGACGCCGATGATCGTCGTGCCATGCCAGCCGGGGAAGTCGTTGTCAGCCATGAGAGGTCCTTTTCGCGTTTCTGTCGATATGGGCCGAACGACCAAGTCGCACAAGCCCTGCAACGCAAAACGCCCGGCACAGCTGGCCGGGCGTTCGCCTGAAAAACAATGAAATCAGATGCTTTCGTCGATCCAACCCTTGAGCGCGGCCTTTGGCGCAGCGCCGGTTTTGTTCGACACGACCTGACCATCCTTGAAGATGAAAAGTGACGGGATACCGCGCACACCCATGGCAGCGGCGGTGTTCGGATTGCTGTCCACATCGACCTTGGCGATCTTGACGGCATCGCCATATTCAGCGGCCAGCTCTTCCAAGGCGGGGCCGATCTGTTTGCACGGGCCACACCATTCGGCCCAGAAGTCTACGACAACGGGAACGCTGGAATTCTTGACTTCGGCATCGAAGGTTTCATCGGTGACGGCGACGGTGGACATCAGGTCTCTCCTTGCGGCTCATGCGCGGGTTTCTGTCGGATCATGAGACTATGTACCCTCAGCAGGGGCGTCAAGGTGGTGTGCTCTTGCGAGCGCGTGTGTCGTGATCGGCTCCGGCAATGGCATGTAAGTGGCCGTGCGGGTCCACAGAAGGCCGCATTCGATCGCTCTGTCGGGGTAAATCGCAGCGAGCATTGCGCGATACGCGCCCATCTGCCGCAACAGCCCCTCGGGCACTTGTTCCGCTGTCTCCGGGACGGTTCGGTTCGTCTTGAAATCAAAGGCGATTATCCTGGTTTCGGTGACCAGAAGGCGGTCGATGATCCCGTGAAAGATCATGCCGGGGAACGCGTCGAGAGAGGCCGTTACGGGCACCTCGGCCAGCGCCGTTGGTGCGAAAAAAGGAGAAAGGTCGGGTGCGTCCAAAATGGCGATGGCTTCCTGAACGAGGTCCTCTGACATTGGATGGTCCGACAAAAGCCTGGACGCGATCGCGTGTCGTTCGGCCGGAGGCACGTCCGGCAGCACCTCGAGAAGCAGGTGGATCAGCGTGCCGCGCTCCTTGGCGATATCGCTGAGGTCCCCGTCTGCTCCGGCAAGCGCCTTGGCGCCTCCCAGATCGGAGGGGCTCAGCGTGGTCTTTTCCGGGATCGAGAGGTCCGCGGGTTTCGTGAAGAGGTCCGGCAAGACGATCTCGGGCTCTTTCGTGATATCGACTTTGGCCGGGGCCGGCGCGGGCCAATCGAGGTGCTCGAGCCGTCGCCCATGATCCGGTCCGTCGTCGCCGAAGGCAAAGCGATGGGGATTGCCACCGCACGCATCTATAGTCGCCGCGACACGGTCATGCCAGCTTTGCGCAGTGTTGTCGGCTTTCCCTGCCGCCGCCACGACGAGCCATCGTTCCGCCCGTGTCAGAGCCACATAAAGCAGGCGGTCCTGTTCCTCTTCATCGGCCTCCCGCGCCTGATTAACGGCGGCCGCCTGAAGGGCAGCACGGGTTTTGTCCGCTCCGCGCCAGTGGATCGTACCATCGGCGGTCACGAAAGTGTCCCGGCTTGTCTGCGACTGTTTCTTGTGGGTGTCGGGAAGGATGACGATCGGCGCTTCCAGACCCTTGGCGCCGTGGATCGTCATGACCCTGATCCGTGCGCCAGCGGAGTCGACCGTACGCTTGATCTCGATGTCGTCGGTCTCCATCCAGTGCAGAAAGCCGGTCAGGCTCGGGATGTCCGTCTGCTCGTAGGCCAGAGCCTGGTTCAGCAGCGCGTCGATCCCATCCTCCGCTTCTTCCCCGAGGCGCCCAATCAGCTTTTGCCGTCCCTGATGACGGATCAGGATCCGCTCCAGAAGGTCATAGGGCCGCAGGAAATCAAGGTTCGCGCGCAGATCGTCCAGCACGGCGAGAACGGCTGGGAAATCGTCTTTCCGCCTTCGTAATTCTTCCCAAAGATGCGGTGATTTTCGGCGATGTGCCAGATCGAAAATGGCCTGTTCATCCAGCCCGAACAGGGGCGACCGCAGGGCGGAGGCCAAAGAGAGACTGTCCTCCGGCGTGGCCAGAAACGCGAGGAGCGCGCGCAGGTCCTGAACCGCAAGTTCGGCCATGACCTTGAGCTTGTCGGCGCCTGCGATCGGCAATCCCAGCTTTTTGCAGGACTTCAGGATCTCGTGGAACAGAGCTCCGCGACTGCGCACAAGGATCAGGAAATCGCCTGCATGTACGGGCCGCGTCTCAAGACTTCCATCCGACGCATGCCCGGTTGGCAAGGCCGTGCCGTCTTTCAGCGTCTGGTCGATGAATCGCGCGATTCGCTGGGCGAGGATGACATTGTGGTGAGTCGGGCTGACACGATCCACCGGAGTGTCCCAGGGCATGTCCTCTGCGCCGTCGTCGGCGGGCTCGATCAGCGGCCAGAGATCGACCCGGCCGGGGAGGCTTTCGTGAAAGGAAATGTGAGTCTGATCCGGCAGAAACCCGGCTTTGTCTCTGCCTTTGAACACCTCGTCCACCAATCGCAGGATCGGCACCGAGGACCGGAACGAATAGCTGAGCTGACCATCCTGAAGCGGTGCATCGGTTGATTGCATCTGGTCCCGAAAGGACGCGCGCATCGTGTCGAATTCGCGCGGATCGGCGCCCTGGAAGGAATAGATCGACTGTTTCTTGTCGCCGACAACAAAGATCGTGCGCCGCACATCGCTTCTGGCACCTTCGCCAGAGGTGAACTCGCGTGCCAGCTGGTTGATCACGTCCCATTGCGCGGGGCTCGTGTCCTGCGCTTCGTCCACAAGGATATGATCGATGCCGCCGTCGAGGCGATACAACACCCATTCCGCTTGCCGCTTGTTGGTCAGAAGCCCGCGCGTGCGGGTGATCAGGTCATCGAAATCGAGCCAGCCGCGGGCCTGTTTTTTGTCCTCGTACCGGGTCAAAAAGGTGCCAGCGAAGCGGTGGAGGATGGTGTCTTTGTCAACCGCGTCCAGGGCCAGCCGTTTCTCGCGCGCTGCTTCGACCCTGTCGTAGAGGTCTTCGAGCCTGTTTACGCTGCCGGCCAGCGATCCGGAGCGAAGTTTCGCCGTGGGGGGGAGCGTTTTGCGACGGTCGCCCTTCTGGGTGAAGACGAGGTTCTCGAGGACAAGCAGCGCATCGAGGTCTTCCGACCGGGCCGCCTGAATGGCATCGGCGAGATCGTTGTCGGTTTTTCCGCCTGTGCGCAGATCAGGCACTATTCCGGCCAAAAACGGTATGTCGCCCGTCGCAAAGACCGTCGCGAGTACCATCGACAACGTGTCCTGCGGCGCGAGCCCGTAGCGCTTCGCCAATTCATCGCGCGTCAGGGGAGGCGTGAACCCGTCGCGTTGGTTGACCACGGCGCTGGCCAGTTCGTGCAACGGGTTGTTCGACGCGACACGCGCAATATCGGCAATCAGTTCCGCGTCCGGTCCGCCCGCCATTTCGTCCAGAACCTGCTCGCGCAGCAATTGCGCCGTTCGGTCATCGATCTCCTGGAATTGCGGACTGACTCCGGCTTCGAGAGGGAAGCGGCGCAGGATCGACGCGCAGAAGGCGTGGATGGTCTGAATCCGCAGGCCCCCGGGGGTTTCGATGGCACGCGCGAACAGGGTGCGCGCGCGGGCGAGGAAATCTGGGGTCAGCAGCGCCGGGTCCTCGCCCAATTCGGACAGCTGCGCCGTAAGATCGGAATCCGCCAGCATCGCCCATTCGCCAAGGCGCTTGAACAACCTGTTCTGCATCTCGCTTGCGGCCGCATTGGTGAAGGTCAGGCACAGGATGTGTTCGGGTCGTGCATCCCCTAACAAAAGCCGCGCCACGCGGTCGGTCAGAACGCGGGTTTTCCCTGATCCGGCATTGGCCCCCAACCAGGTGGAGGCTGACGGATCAGCGGCTCGCACCTGCGCTTCGGTTGCGTCGTTTCGGATCATGTCAGGTGTACCTTGACCGCCGGGTCCGACGCGTTCCATTCGCCATAACGCGAAAGTTGGTCGAAATCCGATCCGAACGCGTCTTTGTGCATCCGGTTGCGCGCCGTGTATCCCGTGTTCGGGTCGCGATAGGCGTCTATCAGCTTGCGCAGCATTGCGAGCGTCTTTTCCGGTGGCGCCTCATCCAAGGGCGCGGGAACTTCGTTGCCGGTGCCGCCAAGGGAAATGTATCGCGCCTCTGCGACGCTTCTTGGGGTCAGGTCCGCAAAGCCGCCCTCGGCAACGATGGCGGCCGTGACGAGCAACTGGACGTCGAACAAGAGTTGGCGATCCCGCGTCGGCGCGGTTCCGGTTTTGTAATCATAGATCAACGCCTCGCCCCGATCGTTCAGGTCGATCCGGTCGGCCTTAGCGGTGACACGGAACGGCGGATCACCGAGGGCAATGGCGCCGGTTCGCTCGAACTGCACGGGCCAGGACTTGCTCCGTCGCGCCCGTTCGTTCTCTACAAACCAGCGCGCGATCTTCTCGATGCGGACACGCCACTGGATGCGGTCGGTGGGCCATGGTACCTTTGCGTCCAACAGGTTCCGCGCAACCGACAGCAGGTAATCTTCGGTCACGAGATCTGTATCTTTGGGCGAGTCAGAGACGAATTTCTCGAAAATCTCGTGGATGACCGTCCCCCTGTGCATCGCGCTTGGCGCGTGCTGAATCGGGTTCAAGGGGCGCAGGCGCAGCACCTTCGATGCGTAGATCGCGAAAGGATCCCGAATGAGCCTTTCGATATTGGTCACGGACAGTTCCGTAGGCCGCGCAATCACCGGCGGCGCGGGAGAGGGCCGTGGAGAAAGTGGTGCGGGGAGTGGTGTGTCGAGGCGTTTCCCAAGATCGAGCCAGCGCTGACCGCGTGCCTCCATCGCCTTTATTGCGTCGGGGCCCCCGGTGTCGCGCAGACCCTGCAAAAGGTTCGTCAGCCGGTTGAGCCAGCGCGACGGCACGGTTTCCGCATCTTCAGAGCGCTCCGCCCGCGTCAGCCAGACCTCCTTGGCTCCGATGGCCTGCTGAAAATCATGCGCCGCCAGGCCAATGCGCCTTTCCGGCAGCAGAAGACCGGCCTGCTGTCGCATCCGGCGATTGAGCCACGGATCCGGCGGTGGCGCATCCGGCCAGGAGTGTTCGTTCAGCCCGCCGAGGATCACCAGATCGGCCCCCATTACACGTGCTTCGATCGTCCCCCAAATGAGGATATGCGGATGCGGCGCGTCCCGGTCACGGACTTCTTCGGCGCGAAGGATGCCGTCGACCAGATCAGCGTAGTCCCGCGCGGTCATGGGCCCGCTGTGCGCCGCGTTCTCGAGCAGGTCGTCGCACGCCTTGCGACAGGTCTCTCCGGCCTTCTTGGCCCAGAGTTCGGATGCATCGTCACTCGTCGATCCGGCGCAGACGGCTTCGGTTGTCGCCAGATGCGCTCGCACCAGTTCTGTCAGCGGCAGCGACGCCGTATGCGCCGGGCGCAGCAGCCAACGGTCGATCCAGGCCAGCCAATTTTCCGCCTCGCCCGCCTTTTTCCACGATTGGAGCTGTGTGAGATCGGGATAGGGCACGCCCTCGTTCCGCATGAACAGCTCCAACTCGGACGTCCACAGCCGGTGCTGCCCGCGATCCGCGCCGATGTGGCAGAGGGGATGCTTGAGGATGGTCAAGAGCGCGTCAGCCGTTGGACCTTGCACCGTCATCTGGGCGATATGGCGCAGCAATCGACCGGGTGCCGAAAGCTGTGCGGGGGTGCCCGCGCTGTCATCGGGAAGGATGTTCCAGCGATCCAGAAGGGCCGTGACCCGGCGGGTGAGCATCCGATCCGGGGTGATCAATGCGGCGGTGATGCCGTCTTCGGCCGCCTGCCGCAACCGCATGGCAATCGCACGCGCCTCATCCCGTGGAGAGGCCGCTTTGACCAATGTCAGAGACTGAATTGCCTCTTCCAGAGGTGGGAGGTTTGGCCCATCGGACAGCCATTGATCGGTCACAGGGGCTGGGCGCATGGCCAGTGACACCAGCGCATTTCGGGCGGGGTTCTGCGGAGGCGTTGCCGTCCATGTCTTCACGTCGCCCCGGTCGCGCCGAACGTGGTCCAGCAGACGGGCGAACCGGAATTGCGGGTGGTCCTCGCCCTGCATCGCTTCGGTGTTGCGGACATCGTCCTGCAACATATCCCAGACCGCGCGCGGCATGTCGAAATCAAATCCCGGCAGGATCACAGCACCTTGCGGCAATTTCAGAACAGCCGTCATCAGCGCAAACGCAGACCCCCGCGACCCCGTCGATCCAGCGACGATGATCGGATGGTCGGGTGGTGCGTCACGCCATCGGTCCAGACGGTGTGCAAGAACCATCCGGTTGAGCGCCGCGGCGTCTGGAGCCTCTGATGTTGGGTCGAAATACGGGGTCACGATATTCAGAAATCGTTGCGCGCGTTCCCAGTGACCGGACTGATCCGTCACGTCCAGCGCCGCGATGTCGTCCGGTGTGACACCCTCGGCCTGCATTTCGTCCAACAACGCGCCAAGGCTCTGAGCAAGGTCATAGACGGCCGAGCGCGGGGCGAGCTTTGGGTCGGTATCGATCAGACGGCGCACGAGTTCCGACAATTCCAGCTGCCTGCGCAGCGCGGGAACCGGCTTGGGAAGCCGCGCCTTGTCGATCGGGTCCGCCAGATCGGTGATCAATCGGATTCGGGGCAGGAAGCCCGCGCCAAGAGTGTCGAAGACCGCCTCTACCCTCCGCTGCATCCGGCGTGTGTTCAGGATCAAGTCTACGCGTGCCATCGCCTCGGGCGGCTCATCCTTGAGACGGGCCTTCAGACCCAGCACAAGCTCGCGGGCGAAATCTGCGCCCGGAGGGAGAGCGAAGAGCCGTGATGTTTCGCTTGGATCAAACATCAGTGTACCCAAGCATGTCTTCGGCCAGAGTGATCCCGCCAGGGTGCCCGACATCGCACCATTCGCCCGGATAGCGGATCGCCCGAAGCGTGCCATCCGCTTCCAACTGATCCCACACAGACTTCAGGGAAAAGACGTTTTCGGCAACGTTAGAGACGATATCGGCCCGGATCATGTGAACGCCGGAATAGATTGTTTCCGTACCCCATGTCGCGCGCCCATTGGTGTCGATATCAATGTCGCCTGTCCCGACATGCCCAATCGCCTGCGCTTTGGGAACGCAAAGAAGAAGCGCCGTCAGGTCGTCTGTCCACGTCTCTTTGAGCATCAAAAGCGGATTGGGCCCGTCCCACACCGCGTCCGTGTTCATGGTGAACACGACTTCCGTTCCCAACACCGGTAAAGCAGCTTTCAGCCCGCCACCCGTGTCGAGGATGTCGGGCATTTCGACCTGGACGTGGACCGGCGCGTCCGAGAAATACTCGACGATCTGTTCGGCCTTGTAATGCGCGTTCACCACGACTTGGTCGGGCTTCATCTCGTCCACGAAATCCATGGCGTGCGCGATCAGGGGTCTGCCAGCGACAGGGATCAACGGTTTGGGACGGTCCTTCGTCAGCGGCCCCATGCGTGTTCCGAAACCGGCGGCGAACAACATGACGGCATCCGGCATCACGCCACCCCCGACGTTAAGCGATCTTCGGTCGGTTCTGGAAAGAGGTCGCTCACCAGTGTCTGCAACGGCTGTGCGACAGGGGCGGACAGGCTGGTTCTGATATGCGCCCAGACACGCGGAACCAACGCCATGTAGCCCGGCTTGCCGCGGTCTTTTGCCAAGCGCGCGAAGATCCCAAGGATGCGCAGGTTGCGTTGCAGGCCAAGCAGGTGGAACGCCGTCACGACCTCGGTTTCCGTGCGGCCCGAGGTTTCGATGTAGTAGCGGAGGGTTGAGTTCACGCATGCCTCGGACACGTCGCGGCGTGCGTCCTGGAGCATGGACACCAGATCGTAAACCGGTGGGCCGGCGAGCGCATCCTGGAAATCGAGAAGACCGACACGGCGTACCCCATCGCGGTCCGGAAGCCAGATCATGTTTTCCGCATGAAAATCCCGCAGAACGAGAACCGTTTCCTTCGGGAGATGCCGCTCCAAAAGTTCGGTCAACCGCAGCGTGATCTCTTCGGCGCGATCATCTGGCGCGACGCCCAGCATCGAGAGATAATGCGTAAAGGCCGGTTCGATCATCTCGCCAAGAAGCTGAGGGGTCGCCGTGACCAATCCGGAAGGGACAGGTTGGGACTCAAGATGGTACAACAGGTCGGTCGCCGCTTCATAGAGCGGGATTTCCTTGTCAGGTGCGTCAGCGATCACGCGCGCGAATTGCGCATCGCCAAAATCCTCGAGCAGCATGAAATCGTCGGATTGTGCAAAGACCTCGGGGGCGGACAGACCGACTGACCTAAGATGCTCCGCAAGGGCGGCAAAACGTGGGATATCACCCCGCGGATCAATCATCAGAATGGCGCGTTTCAGGCCTGAACAGAGCCTGATATAGCGTCGCGCAGAGGCATCCCCCGCCAAAGGGAATTGCTCGGCCTCGTCCCAGCCGTTGATTTGCAGGAAATGGTCGATCTTCATGAAAGCGCCTCTTGCAAGCGGTCATTCCACGAAGGATCGGTCCAAGTCAAAGTGATCTCGCGTGTATCATTGTGGTGCGGGTCGTCGAACCGAAGCGACAGTGCGGTGTCAGGCGTCAGATTGCCCAGCCGCTCGGGCCATTCGATCAGGCATATTGCGCTTTGGAACGCGTCCAGAAGGCCAAGTTCGATGATCTGATCCGGGTCGGGCAGCCGATAGAGGTCGGCATGCCATAACTCGCAATCCGGAAGGTCGTAGGTTTGGACAAGCGTGAAGGTGGGCGACGGCACGTCTTCGGGTTCGGCCAGCCGCGACAGGATCAAGGCGCGGGCGAAATGGCTTTTCCCTGCCCCGATCTGTCCCTCGAGCAGCACGCAATCCCCGGGTTGCAACCCAGCACCCAATTTCGTGGCGAGCCTTGCGGTTTCATCCGGAGAACGAGAGGTGAAGGCCGCACTGCTTTGGGTCATGCGGGCATGTTTACCCGCCTGCTGGCGGGTCGCAAGATTGGAACGTCACGCTGGCAGGGAAACCATGTGCAACCTGTCCGTTTCGCTAGTTTCGTCCCGACGTTTCTCGGCATGGCAAAACCGCACGAGTGTCGATCCGAAACAGATCGGATCGACCCGGCAGATGACCTCGCGCCCGTCTTTCGAACGAAGCTCGCTGTCCCAACTGGCGCGTTCGGAGGTGCTGATGACGAAATCACGGAGTTCCGGCCAGACCGGGCTCGGGTGAAAGGCCGCTTTCCATTCCTGCGTTGCGTCGACGATTGTGGAGTCCGCGATGCAGGTATCGGGATCGACCTTCCACATTTGCTTGTACGCTTCGTTGCAGGCCGTGAGGACGCCTTGTTGATTGAAGACGGCAACGGCGTCTTCAAGGACGTCGAGAAGCGATTGCATGGTTTCGAGTTCTGTCCGAAACCCTCGGGTCAGAGACACTTCGGCGGTGATATCGTTGAACAGGAACGCGATCGCCCCGTCCGGATAGGGGCGGCCCGTGACGTCCAAGGTTTGCCCCCCGGCGAGGTTCCAGGTCTCCCGAAACCGGTCATCACTCGCCGCCGCCACCAGCTTCGCCATCCGTTCGCGCCAATCATCGTAGCATTTCGGCTCTGGCATGACCTGTTTCTCGCGGAGCTTGTCGAAGAATTCGAAAAGAGCGGGACGGCTGCTTAGAAACTCGACCGACACGGCGCTGAGATCGATAAGCGCGGGATTGAAAAGCGCAAGACGTCGGTCGCGGTCGAAAATGGCCAGACCAGTCGTGAGATTGGCGAATGTCTTTGACAACGTCTGAACGAAATTGCGCTGGGCCTCTTCGGCGCGCACCACGGCGTCGATCCCGGTGGCAAAGTACAGGGTTCCGGTTTCAATTTCCTTTTTCGTCACTTCGAGCCAGCGTTTCTGCGTGTGACCGAGATCTGGGGCATCCAGCTTCAACCGTCGTGAGCGCAAGACATCCGAACGCGACAACAGGTCGGAAATGTGATCGGCGAAAGCCCGTGGCCCGCCATGCGCATCAGCATACCGCGCAAAGGCGTCGTTGCCCCAAATGAAGTCGCCGTCAGAGCTCAGGCTCCAGATCGGTTCGGGAGCGTGGATCAGAGCAGGTCGCAGTCGGGTGAGAGTGATCTCGTTCTGGCGCGCTTGAAACCAATCGGTGTTTTGATCGCCCGAGGGCGAAAGCGTGACGCGGCATCGTCTGCCCGTTTGTTCAACGTTCAATTCGATGCCAGCGTCTGTGCGTATAGCGGCCAGATCAGTTATGTTTTCGGGAAGAGCGGGAATGAACGGCAGCAATGCCAGCCTGACGTCGGACCATTCCGCAGACCCGGCGTGATCCGTTAAAAGCGGCCAGATCGCATCGTCCGCGTCGATCAGGCGATCCTCCTCGAAAATCATGCAAAGGTCGGTATCCGTAGTTTTGACCGGCTCTGGATCGGTGCGCCGGACCAAAAGGACGATGGCGGCGATGGTGACGCCGGCACAACCCACCCCAATCAGAATTGATATCAGAAAAAGCGAATCCATCGGACCATCCGGCAACCTCGACCCGTCCATTGGACGCAGAGATGATTAACGGATGGTTAAGGTTACCGCGCCAGACCGCTCAGACCTCGAAGGAGGGGTTCTCCCCGATGCCTTCGCCCTTCGGCAGACTCGGGGGAACGATGGCCTCTCGCGGCCACACGACTTCGACAACGGCTCCGCGTCGCTTCGACGACCCGTTCACCCGATCCGCGCCGTTGGCAAAGCTGAGCTCGGCGCCGGACCGTTGGAGAAGCGTTTTGGCGATGAAGAGACCAAGGCCCATGCCTTCGTACTCCGGACGGGTCGTGCGGTCCCGGTCCGAACGACGGTTTCTCACGAAGGGATCGCCGATGCGGCCCAGCATGTTGGTGGGGTAACCGGGTCCGTCATCCATGATCCGAATGGACACGGTGTTCTCGGTCCAGCGCGCCTCGACCCAGACGGTCGAGCGCGCGAAATCGACGGCATTTTGGATGAGGTTGCGCAGTCCGTGGATGATCTCGGGCCGACGAAAGGCGAGCGGCGGGTCGAAGCTTTCGTCGTTGTCGCTATCGCTCTGCGCGTCGATCAGCACATCTTTTCCCCGATTCAAATGCGGCTCGGCGGCTTCGCGGATCACTTCGACCAAGGGCGCGGATCGGATGTGCAGGTCTTCCTTCCCGGCACGTCCCATCGACTGGAGAATGTCGCGGCAACGATCCGCCTGTTCGCGGATCAGGCGGGCATCGTCCTGAAGGTCGGGTCGATCCTCGAGATCCTCCATCAGTTCGGCGCTTGTCAGCTTGATCGTGGCGAGCGGTGTTCCCAATTCATGCGCCGCAGCGGCCACGACGCCCCCAAGGTTGTTGAGCATCTGCGTCCGGCTGAGTGCCATCTGCGTGGCCACGACGGCGTCGTTCATCGAATTCATCTCGTCCGTGATCTGTCGCGCGTAGAGTGACAAAAACACGATCGCAATGGTGATCGCCGTCCATTGTCCGAACACGAAGACATCGGCGATACGCATGATGAATCCCTGCTCGGTCCGCAATGGCAGATGGAAGAAGACCATCAAGGTCACAAGAACCAGCGCCGTCGCGCCGATGATGATCGTTGATCGCAGGCTCATGATCGTCGCGGATACGAAAACCGGTCCGAGGATCAGAATGGTGAATGGATTGTGCAGCCCACCGGTGAGGTAGATCAGGAAACACAGTTGAAGCAGGTCGAACAGCACCATGAGGAAGTTCTCGGCTTCGTTCAGGCGCTTGTTTTCGGGGAAGACGAAGATGGCGATGAGGTTGCCGACGATCGACACACCGATCGCGAGGTAGCACAGCCCAAGCTCGAGCTGGAGATTGTACAGGCGTTGCGCCAGCGTGATCGCAGTCAGCTGCCCGACAATAGCGAACCACCGAAGCCAGATCATCGTGCGGAGACGGATGAAGCTTCCCCGTTGTCTTTCCTGAAACAGTCCGAACTCGGCTTGCGTCATCTGCGCCCTTTCGTCACTTGCGTCGGATTTCAAAATCCTTACCTCGGCTGTAGCGAAGCATAGGCGAGGCTCTTGCGATGAGAAGGGCTTTGTTGGATCACGGATCAAGAGGATGACATGGTACGTTTGGCAGCGATTTCGGCGGGCGTGGCTCTTGTCGCTCTGATTGGCGGCGTCTGGTACGTAAGCATGCCATCGGGCGGCGGGGACGACAAATACGCCTCGTGTCGAAGCACGGCGGTCGCAGGTGGGTCGGATACGATCGGCGGGCCGTTCACTTTGGTTAACTCCCAAGGCGAAACGGTCACGGACGAAGATGTGATCACAAAGCCGTCGTTGATCTATTTCGGCTATACCTTCTGCCCGGATGTCTGCCCTCTCGATACTGTGCGGAATGCTGAAGCGGTCGATCTGCTTGCGGAACAGGGATACGAGGTTACTCCGGTCTTCATCTCCATCGACCCGAACCGCGACACGCCCGAGGCGGTCGGAGATTTCGCAGCCAATCTGCACGAGAACATGATCGGCCTGACCGGTTCTGAAGAGCAGGTTCAGGCGGCAAGCCAGGCCTACCGTACGTACTACCGCCGTCAGCCGGGGGACAACGAATACTATCTCGTCGATCACTCCACCTTTAGCTATCTGGTCATGCCCGAGGACGGCTTCGTGGAGTTTTTCCGTCGCGACCTGACCCCCCAGCAGGTTGCGGAAAGGGCGGCCTGCTTTCTTGACGTTGCCGGGTAGCACGCCATTTGTTCGTTGAAGTTGGAAATTTCGCCGGTAATACTGACGGATAACGCAACTCGACGGGAGTGAACGACGGTGAGCGAGCGGACCTTGGACGATCTCGGAGACGACAAAAGCCTCTTGCTTGTCGATGACGACGAACCGTTTCTGCGGCGTCTCGCGAAGGCGATGGAGAAGCGGGGCTTCGAGGTTGAGACCGCTCCGTCAGTCACTGCCGGGTCCGCCATCGCAACCGCGCGCCCTCCGGCCTATGCCGTCATAGACCTTCGGCTCGAGGACGGAAACGGCCTGGATGTGGTCGAGGTGATCCGTGACAAGCGCCCCGACAGCCGCATCGTTGTTCTGACGGGCTATGGCGCGATCGCGACGGCGGTTGCGGCGGTCAAGATCGGTGTGACGGATTACCTGTCCAAACCGGCCGACGCCACCGACATCACCAATGCGTTGCTGGCCAAGGGGGATGATCTTCCGCCGCCGCCGGAAAACCCGATGAGTGCGGATCGTGTGCGTTGGGAGCATATCCAGAGGGTCTACGAACTTTGTGATCGCAATGTCTCGGAAACCGCGCGCCGCCTGAACATGCACCGCAGGACCTTGCAGCGCATTCTGGCGAAACGCTCGCCGCGCTAGGCCAACTCAGCCCAAATCGTATCGCTTGCTGACCTTCGCCACCGGCGTGCCATCAGCGAGTGTTTCATCGGGATGATGCGCGTAGGTCTCGAAACCCCGGCTTTGATAATAGGCCAGCCCTCCCGAATTATCGGTGCGGATCGTCGCGTTGATCCACGAATAGCCAAGCTCTTTCGCCGCACGCCAGGACGCCTCGAACAGGTTTGACCCGACACCCAATCCGGTTTGTCCCACACGGACAAAGCTCGCGATGTCACAGGCCTCGGGCGGCAAATCCGGGTGCGGTTCGACGAATTGAAACCCAAGGATCCGACCGTCTTGGTCTTCCGCCACGTGCCATGCCGACCGATCCGGATCCTGCGCCATCCATGCCAGGATGGTCGTCCGGGTCACCTCACCAGTATGGGCGGTGGTCCCACCCGTGCGGATAATGGCTGACAAAAGCTCCGCCATCTCCCTGGCGTCCAACGCGCCCGCGCGGCGGATCGTGATCACGCCATCTGCCCAAGTAATTTCGCGTGGCGCGATGTGAATTCGTTGCGGACCTCTACCGGCGGTCGCAAGACGATGGACAGGTCGGCGATCAGGTCCAGATCGGGCGCGCCGAAGAACTTGTCTGCCTCCGCCCGCGTGAACCCGGCAATCTGGGTCGCCTCCATCCAGGCGCTGATGCGGTCGGCTTTCTTGATCTGTTTCTTGAGCTTCGCGGGGGTGACGGCCGGCAGGCCGAAGCGAATGTGGATCGCTGCGGTCAGCCGATCATCCAACGCGCCGTAACCCGACCCGACCGCGGCTTTCACAGGAGAAATCATGTCGCCGATCACGTATTCCGGGGCATCATGCAAAAGCGCGGTCAGCCGGTCGCTCGGCACCGCGTTGGGACAAAGCCGCGAGAAAAGCGTTTCGACCAACAGCGAATGTTCGGCGACCGAATAGGGGTAATCGCCAAAGGTCTGACCGTTCCAGCGCGCGACGAAAGCCAAGCCATGCGCGATGTCCTCGATCTCGATATCGACCGGTGTCGGGTCCAGAAGGTCGAGCCTGCGACCGGACAGCATCCGTTGCCATGCACGTGAAGATTTCGCCATATTAGCCTCGTTTTCGACGTGGGTAGAGCGGCGGCGGGCGCTTGTAAACACGCACGCATTGCCGGGGCGGTGACCCCGTGCTAACTCGCCCACCAACAAATGATCACATGTGGAGCGCCGACAATGGCCAAGGATTATATCGTCAAGGACATCGCTTTGGCCGGGTTCGGCCGCAAGGAACTGGACATCGCGGAAACAGAGATGCCGGGTCTGATGGCGCTGCGCGAAGAATATGGGTCCGAAAAGCCGTTGTCCGGCGCGCGCATTGTCGGGTCGCTTCACATGACGATCCAGACGGCTGTTCTGATCGAAACGCTCGTCGCGCTGGGCGCCGATGTGCGCTGGGCGTCGTGCAACATCTTCTCCACGCAAGACCACGCGGCAGCAGCGATCGCCGAGGCGGGTGTGCCGGTCTTCGCGATCAAGGGTCAGACGCTGGAAGAGCATTGGGATTACCTCGACAAATCCTTCATGTTCCCGGAAGGCGCGAACATGATCCTCGACGATGGAGGCGATGCGACGCTCTATGTCCTGCTAGGCGCGCGGGCTGAAGCCGGGGAAGAGATCATCCCGGTCCCGCAATCCGAGGAAGAAGAGGTGATCAAGAAGCAGATCGCCAAGCGCATGGAGCAATCACCCGGCTGGTTCACCAAGACCCGCGACGCCATCAAGGGCGTGTCCGAGGAAACGACGACCGGCGTCAACCGCCTCTATCAACTGATGCGCGAAGGCCAGCTTCCCTTCCCGGCAATCAATGTGAACGACAGCGTCACCAAGTCGAAATTCGACAACAAGTATGGCTGTAAGGAATCTCTCGTCGACGGGATCCGTCGCGCCACCGATACCATGATGGCCGGCAAGGTCGCCGTGGTCTGTGGCTATGGCGACGTGGGCAAAGGTTCTGCCGCGTCTTTGGCCGGTGCCGGTGCCCGTGTGAAAGTCACCGAAGCCGACCCAATCTGCGCACTGCAAGCTGCCATGGACGGGTTCGAAGTGGTCCTTTTGGAAGACGTGGTGGGCACCGCCGATATCTTCATCACCACAACCGGCAACAAAGACGTGATCCGCATCGAGCATATGCGCGAGATGAAGGACATGGCCATTGTCGGCAACATCGGCCACTTCGACAACGAGATCCAGGTGGCGAGCTTGCGCAACCATAAATGGACCAACATCAAGGAACAGGTGGACATGATCGAAATGCCGTCGGGCAACCGGATCATCCTTCTGTCCGAAGGCCGCCTTTTGAACCTCGGCAACGCCACCGGCCACCCGTCCTTCGTGATGTCCGCCAGCTTTACCAACCAGGTGCTCGCGCAGATCGAGCTATGGAAGAACGGCGGCCAGTACGAGAACAAGGTCTACATCCTGCCCAAGCATCTGGACGAAAAAGTCGCCCGCCTGCACCTAGGCCGGATCGGCGTAAAGCTGACCCAACTGTCGCCGGAACAGGCTGCCTATATCGGTGTCACACCCGACGGTCCGTTCAAGCCCGAGCATTATCGGTATTGAACCAGTCTAATCAAGAAAAGCGGCGATTGCCCCGCGAAAGTGCGCCAATCGCCACGTTTCGGCCCCAAAAGCGGTCAACCTTAACGCGAAACACGTGCGTTCAAGGAAGACGTCATGCCAACCGTATATGGTAAGGGCTGGGCCGAGGAATTGTTCCCGGTCAGCGAAAGAGACACCCTGTTTCTAGGGAACATGGGCAACGACACAATCCACCCCGGCGTGGGCGAGGATACGATCAACGGCGAGATCGGAAATGATTGGGTCAGCTACAATACGCTGCGCGACGGCGAGCCGTTCATCGACCGTGGCGTCGAGGCAAACCTGCTGACCGGATCGGTTTTCATCCATGTCAACGAAACGCCTGTCCGGCATGTGCTTGAGAACATAGAGAACCTTGCGGGAAGCCGGTTCGACGATACCCTGATCGGCGACAATGCCGCCAACGTGTTCCAGGGATTTGACGGGAATGACATGATCCGTGGTCTTGCCGGGAATGACACCATCTTTCCGGGTGACGGAAATGATACGATCTATGGAAACGAAGGGGATGACGATCTTTATGCGGGTCGGGGCGATTCTCTACTGCACGGAGGAGATGGCACCGATTGGGCGATGTTCAGCACGACGACGAACAACGTTCCGATCTTCACCGGCGGTGTTAATGTCAATTTGAACCATGAAATTGCACGGGTGCAAACAGCCACAGCAACCTCCACGCAAACGCTCCGGCAGATCGAAAACGTGCAGGGAACCGACAGCGCCGATGTCCTGACTGGCGATGCAACGGATAATTGGTTGTCCGGGCTGCATGGCGACGATGTTCTGATTGGTGCGGCGGGCGATGACATCCTGTTTCCCGATCTGGGCAATGACACTGCCGATGGCGGCGCGGGCGACGACATAATCGCTTACGACTTCGGGTCATTCGACAGCGGCCTGACCATCGACGCGGCTTTCGGCACAACGACGGGCCGAGCGAATGGTCAGTCTTTCACAGATGTATTCCAGAACTTTGAAGGTTACAGCGGTACGCGTTTCGCCGACAGGATGCAGGGCAGTGGACGGGCGGAAACAATTGGCGGCAACGAGGGCGATGACACTCTGATCGGCAGCGGCGGGAACGACACGCTTTACGGAGGTGATGGCGTGGACATCGCCATCTTCAACGGCGATGCCAACCGCTTTACCATCGAGATCAGTCTTGACGGCCAGCCCACCCGCATCGTCGATCGGTCCGGGGCCGCGGCCATCGACATTGTCGAAGAGATCGAGCTGATCGGGTTCGATGACCGGCTTTTCACGTTGATCGACGAAGGTCGGAATTCGATCATTCACTCGCGCAACGCGGGAGACTTGCTGAGTTTCCTGACCGAGGTCTATATCGTTTATTTCAACCGGGCCCCCGATGCCGAGGGGCTGCATTTCTGGATGGACGCGTTTCTCAACACCCATTGGGCCATTGACGACCTGACGCAGGCATTCTTCGATCAACCCGAGACGCGGGCACTCTACGACGGCGTTCCGACTGCCTCCGAATTTGTGGAGCGTGTCTATCAGAACGTTCTTGATCGCCGTCCTGATGCCGAAGGTCATGCCTTTTGGGTCGATGTGCTTGAACGCGGTGCGGTGAGCGAGGGGCGGTTCATTTACGAGTTTCTCGACGGGGTAAAATCCTTCGATCCGCCCGATTCCAGCGTAGCGTATGTTCTTCAGAAATCTGAAGACAGGGAATACCTCAACGATAAAACTGCCCTCGGACTTCGCTATGGCGCGACATATGGGTTGAACGACGTCGAGATGGCCCGGCAAGTCATGCAGATCTTCGACGGCAGCGACGCCACCCTGCGACATGCGCTGAATCAGATTGACGAGGCCTATGCGCAAGCACTCGCAATTGACGGAACCGGGGAATTCCTAGTGCAATTGATCGGAGTGACGCAACAGCCGATCTTCGATGATGGATGAGCTGATCGTGCTCTTCGGTCGAAATTCGGCGAAAGGCTGGCTCGCCAGCCGATGAAGGGGGAAATTACGCCATTAAACACCAAAAGCGTCATTAACCATTGCCCAGTGAAAAGGTTTTTGCCACCTTCCCGTGCATTGGGGGCCGGTCCTCCGGGAACCGACAATATTCACAGGGAGACAGTGATGGGTAAGAGAGACGATTTGATCGCACAATATGCGGATGATTTGAAAAACAAATGCGGGATGACGCCGGACATGGATCTGCTGACCAAGGTCACGATCGGATGTGGGCCTGCAATTTACAACGCGGATGCATCTACCGTCGCGGGATCGCAGCCGTCTGAGTTGGAAACGGTCAAGGACAACTTCTTGATCAAAAAGCTGGGTCTGAAAGACGGGCCGGAGCTTATGGACGCGATCAACTCGGTGATCGAAACCTATGGCAAGTCCGAGCGGAACAAGTACCGCGCCGTCATCTACTACATGCTGACCAAGCGTTTCGGTAAAGAGTCGGTATATAGCTGAGCGACAGCACAGGTTACGACAGGGGCGCGCCGTATCGGGGCGCCTTTTTCGTCTAACTTGACTCGATTTTTCAGGACTCGGCGTTTGGTAAACGGCGGGACTTCGTGTAGATCATTCATGACGGTCAGGACGACCGAAACCATATTCAGTTGACGCGCGTGGTGACTTGGGAGCGCGGGGACGGAGGGTTTCGGCACTGCCCGGAACCCTCCGTTGAGTTTCAGAACATCGGGATCACGGCACCGATTACGGCAGAGCCGAAGGTCGCGTATCCGGCATCGATCAGGATCAGGCGCATCGGGCGTCCGGCAAAGCCGTAATTGGTGGCAAGCCAAGGCGCGGCGAAGCATGCCCCGATCCCCAGACCGGAGGTGAAGCCTTTGGCCACGGTCGTGATTTCCAGCATCGCAAACGCATAGTACATTGTCGCCGCAACGATGAGGGCGGACACGATGCTGATCACATAAGGTGCAGGAGATGTCCGGTTCGCCGGTTTCCCGTCGGCGTCGGTTCGGACGCCGGAGGCTGCAATCCACGGTTTGGCAAAGATGCTGTACCAGATTGCGCCGAACGCCCAACCGGCAATCCCGGCGACGACGACTGGAAGAATTGGCATGGTGAAACTCCTAAGCAGGACACCCCTTAGTCTTGGGTAGTCTGCCTAGGCAGTCAAACCCGCAAGGTCACAGACGATGCGCCACTCTTCTTCGGTCACCGGCTGCACGGAAAGACGCGAATTGTTCACCAGAACCATCTCGAACAGGCGCTCATCAGCCTTGATCTGATCCAGAGTCACCGGCGTTTTCGCAGCCTGAACCGCCTTGATGTCCACGCACTCCCACCGGTCGTCGTCGGTCGTCCTGTCTGGATGCGCTTCCGCGATCACTTCGACGGTTCCGACGACCGCCTTTTCCTTTTGCGAGTGATAGAAGAACCCGAGGTCACCCACCGACATCTCGCGCATGAAGTTGCGGGCCTGGTAGTTGCGGACGCCGTCCCATTCTTCCCCGACATCGCCTTTCGCGACCTGATCGTCCCACGACCATGTCGATGGTTCGGATTTGAAAAGCCAGTACTTCATGGGCCGACGACACGTTTCCACGGGATCAGGTCGACCGTTTCGAACAACCCGGCCTTGGCATAAGGGTCATTGTCGGCCCAGTCCTGTGCGACGCCCATATCCTTGACGTTCAACACGAGCAGCGATCCGATCATCTGTTCTTCGTCGTCCAACAGAGGCCCGGCCTGTTCAACGACCCCTGTGGATTCGATGTAAGCCAGATGGGCGTCCCGGTTGGCCTTTCGGACATCGAGAGCGCCAGCCTTGTCGCGGGCAATGAGGGCAATCAGCATTTACTCTTCCTTCAATGGGCGGGTCATCAGTGTTTCTATGGCATCGGCGACCGTCGTGGAACCATCAAGCAACCGCGTCACGATCTGCGTGATCGGCACATCGATATGCCGCTGGCGGGCAATGTCCATCATCGCGCGGGCCGTCGCAGCCCCTTCGACCGTGATCGTAGGGTCGAAAGGCTTGCCTCGCCCAAGGGACAGGCCAAGCCGGTAGTTGCGGGACAGGTCGGACGTGCAGGTGAGCGCAAGGTCGCCCAGACCGGATAGTCCTGCAAGAGTGTCGGTATCTGCGCCAAAAATAGCGCCGATCCTTTGCATTTCTGCAAAGCCACGCGTCATGGTTGCCGCCCGCGCGCTGTCACCCAGACCCGCCCCGATCACGGCACCGCAGGCGATCGCGATGACGTTTTTCAAAGCACCGCCAAGTTCGGCCCCGATCGTGTCGGTCGTGCGATATAGCCGCAAGGTGGGTGTGGTCAGACGATGTTGAAGCGCCGCGCCGACGTCGCTATCCGTACAGGCAAGCGTCAGGGCGGTGGGTCGGCCAATCGCGATATCGGCGGCGAAACTCGGCCCTGTCAACAGCGCGTTTACCCCATCGGGTCGAATGTCGGACAGGATGCCGGTCGCGCCGAGGCCGGTCGAGAGTTCGAGCCCCTTGCAGCACGCGACGAGCGGCATGGACAATTTCTTCATATCCGCCAACGCCGTCCGCAGCTGTTGCAGCGGTACGGCGACGAGAAGCGGGTCGCAGGTGACGAGCACGCCCGCATCGCTGGTCACGTCAAGGCTTTCGGGAAGTGGTGCGCCGGGTAGATAGGCTGTGTTGACGCGCAGATCGGCCATTTCCTTTGCCTGCTGCGCACTGCGGCACCACAAGGTGACAGGGTTTCCGGTCTTCGCCAAGGCGATGGCAAGCGCCGTACCGAAGGCACCGGCCCCCATCACGCCGATCATGCTTTCGCGCCCTTCTTACCGCTTCCCAACGCGGCGGGAGAGGCTTGGTCCAAAGGCCATCGCGGGCGCGCGGTAAGGGTCAGATCGTCCGCGCCGTCGCATGCCAATTTTTCCGCCCCGGCAAAGGCAATCATCGCGGCATTGTCTGTGCACAAGGACAGAGGCGGCGCGACAAAGGGCAGATCATATTCTCCGCATAGCGTCTCTAATGCGGCCCTGAGAGACGCATTTGACGCCACACCTCCGGCAACCGAGAACCCGGTGATCCCCGAACACAAAGCTATCGCGCGTCGGGATTTCTCCGCAAGGACATCCCGGATCGCAGCCTGAAAACCAGCGGCAAGGTCGTTCACATCCTGCGCATGCAAGCCGCCTTGTTCCGCAACCAGCTGGTCTCGCTGCCGCAGCAGGGCGGTTTTGAGACCGGAGAAAGAGAGGTCGCACCCGGAACGATCCAATAGCGGGCGCGGGAAAGCAAAGCGGGCCTCATCCCCGTCGCGCGCGCGTTGTTCGACAGACGGTCCCCCCGGCTGTGCCAGGCCAAGCAGACGCGCCGTCTTGTCGAAGGCTTCGCCGGGCGCATCGTCGATGGTGCTGCCAAGGCGGTGGAAGGACACGGGACCGTCCACGCGCAGGAATTGGCAATGCCCGCCCGAAACCAGAAGGATCAGATAGGGGAACTCCATACCGTCCGAAAGGCGCGGTGTGAGCGCATGTCCGGCGAGGTGGTTGACGCCAACCAAGGGTTTGCCGGTCGCGGCACTTAGCCCCTTGGCCAGCATCACACCGGAAAGGACGCCGCCGATCAATCCGGGCCCGGCGGTCACGGCAATCGCGTCGATCTCGGACAGGTGCAGACCGGCATCCGTAAGCGCCTGCTCGACACAAAGATCAAGCTTTTCCGCATGGGCGCGCGCCGCGATCTCGGGAACGACGCCGCCATATGCTTCGTGCAGGGCAGTCTGGTCGGCGACGACGGATGACAGGATCGTCCGCCCGCGCAAAACGGCGGCGGCGGTATCGTCACAGCTGCTTTCCAACCCAAGAACAGTGAAGTCGCGGTCCATCAGACTTTCCGTTGCGCCGTCAGGGTCAAGCAGTTACCACCCTTGGTTGCTGCTCACAACAACGCGGGATGTCATGGCGAACGCGCGTCCTCTTTTGCTTTTGACACGACCCCAACGCTCGTCCGAAGCTTTTCGGGACGCGTTGCCAGCAGAGGTTTGCGAGGCTGTTGATATTTTAATCAACCCCTTGATGTCGATCCACGTCACAGGGCCCTTGCCGGACCTTGAGGGGGCAGGCGGGTTGATATTCACCTCCGCGAACGCTTTAGATGCATACAAGGCATTGGGCGGACGGGTTCTCGATCTCCCGATCATCGCTGTCGGAGTGTCGACCGGGAAGGCGGCCAAATCGTTCGGGTTCGAACCCCATATCGCCGGGGGAACGGCAGAGCAGTTGGTGGCGTTTGTTTTGGAACACGGCTTTTCGGGCCCGCTGGTCCATCTGAGGGGGGAAACCGCAATCGGGGATATCGCGAGACGACTGACGGAAGCCGGAGTGGCGACTTCAGAGTCCGTTCTATATGATCAGGTACTTGAAGTGTTTGCGCCGGACACGCGAGAGGCTTTGTCGCAAGACAGACCTGTGATCGCCCCGGTATTCTCGCCCAGAACGGCAGCTCAGCTTTGCCGCGAATCGGAAGGATTGGACAACATTGCATTTGCGGCGATCAGTCAGGCCGTTGCGGAGGCCCTGCCGACGGATGCAAAAGACAGAATTCGGATTGCAGCACAGCCAAGCCGGGATGGAATGACAGAACTGGTGACGGAAATGATTACGGATGCCGTAAGCCTTGAGCGACGGCAGTGAGGATTGTAAGGTTGAGTTTACAGTCCTGTCACGATGACTTGACAGATTTGAGGGAATAGCCGGTGGCGAAACGCAAAAGCACGGACAAAACGTCAAATGAAGAGACCAAAAACATGGTAAGCTCCGAGGGTGTATCTGATCCCAAGACATCACCGGACACCGGCCCCTCTGACATGGATACCGCAAAGGATGCGGTCGAAGCCGTCGATGCTTACGCCCCGGCGGACGAGGCTGCAAAACGCGACGACGATACACATTCGGATGGTCTGACCGATGACGTTGTCGAGCAGGAAGAACCGAAATCCGACGATGCGGCGTCGAATGCCGTGGAGGCGGAGTCCGAGACTAATGAGGCAACAGCGTCTGAAGACGTGAACGCGCCCGCAAAAGATGATGAACATATTTCGGAAGAAGAAGCCGAAGAACTGATCGAGGATGCAGAAACGCTCGAAGGTCATCCGAGTAAAGCGGACCCTGTTGAGACCCCCGACGCGGAACGCGACACGCTGCCGGTTGCCCCCCAGATCGTTCGCGAGACGACCGTTGAACGCAAAGGCGGGTTCGTTCCGATGCTTTTGGGCGGCGCGGCTGCGGCGGTTCTCGGCTATGGCGTGGCGGCCTACGTCTCTCAGGACGTCTGGCCCTTCGCTGCGGCCGACGATAGCAGCTTCGAGGATGAAATCCGCGCGGCCCTGACCAACCAAGACGGATCGCTGTCCGATCTCGGTACGCGCATCGCAACCCTGGAATCAGCCGAAGCGCCGACCGTCGACCTGACACCGATCGAGGAACAGATCGCGGCGGTTCAGTCCACGACGGCGGACCTTTCAAGCCGTCTCGATGAAATCGTCACGCGGATCGACACACTTGAACGTCAACCGATGGAGCAGGCCGTGTCGCCCGAGGCGATCGCCGCCTACGAACGCGCCTTGGCCGACCTTCAGGCAGAGGTCGAAGCCCAACGTGCCGAGGTCGCCCAGATGGCTGAAGAGGCCGTCGCCGCCGAGGAAAACGCCGAGGAGAAAGCCGCCCTTGCCGCATCCCGAGCCGCGTTGGCCGAAATCACGGCAGCGCTTGAAAACGGCTCGGGTTTCTCCGGAGCGGTGGAGGTCCTGACATCCAACGGTGTCGACGTGCCAGCGCCCCTGAGCGACACTGCGGAGACCGGCGTGCCCACGCAATCCAACCTGATGACAACGTTCCCCGATGCGGCCCGATCTGCCTTGTCTGCGGCACGCACGGTGGAAACCGAATCGTCCGAAGGCACTGGCCGCATCGCGACCTTCTTCGCCAACCAACTGGGTGCCCGATCCGTCGCGCCGCGCGAAGGCGATGACCCCGATGCAATCCTGTCGCGGGCCGAAGCCGCCGTGCGCAGTGGTGATCTCGAAACCGCGTTGTCGGAACTTTCGGCCTTGCCCGAAGTGGCACAAGCCGCGCTCTCGGATTGGCAATCGCGCGCACAAACACGCCTTGAGGCGCAAACGGCCGCGGACAGTCTCGTCCAGCAGCTTCTTCAGGAATAAGGGGGGCGTCCGATGCTTTGGTCTCTTTTCAAGATCGTACTTTTCGTTGTCATCGTCGCCGCTCTGACGCTTGGCGCAGGCTTCCTCATGGAGAGCAACGGCGGCATTCAGATCACCGCCGGCGGCACCGAATTCAACCTCGGACCGCTGCAATCGGTCATTGCGGCCTTGATCGCGATCCTTGCCGTCTGGGTCTTCCTCAAGCTCTTCGCGCTGCTGATCGCGACGCTGAAATTCATCAACGGCGATGAAACCGCAATTTCGCGGTATTTCGACCGCAACCGTGAACGCAAGGGATTCCAGGCGCTGAGCGAAGGCTTGATGGCGCTCGCCTCGGGCGAGGGACGTCTTGCAATGGCCAAGGCGACCAAAGCCGAAAAGTACCTGCACAAGCCAGAACTGACCGACCTGATCACGGCGCAGGCCGCCGAAATGACCGGCGACACGAAAAAGGCCGAAGAGGTCTATAAGCGGCTGGTCCAGAACGACACGACCCGTTTTGTCGGTGTGCGCGGCCTGATGAAGCAAAAGCTGAACGCGGGCGACACCGATACGGCGCTGAAGCTTGCAGAACGCGCGTTCGCCATCAAACCGAAGCACGAAGAAGTGCAGGACACGCTGCTGCGCCTTCAGGCGCAAAACGCCGATTGGAGCGGGGCGCGAAAGACGCTGAATGCCAAGCTCAAGCATGGTGCGCTGCCGCGTGATGTACACAAGCGGCGTGATGCCGTGTTGGCCCTTTCTGAGGCCAAGGGTGTCCTCGACGAAGGCAAGACCATCGAAGCGCAGGAAGCGGCCATCGCCGCCAACAAATCCTCGCCCGACCTGATCCCGGCAGCGGCAATGGCGGCGCGCAGTCATATCGCCCAGGGTCGCAGCAAATACGCGGTACGCATCCTGAAAAAGGCATGGCAGGCGCAACCGCATCCCGATCTGGCCGCCGCCTTTGCCGAGATCGAACCCGACGAGACGCCGGAGGCGCGTCTCAAGCGGTTCAGACAGCTCACCTCCCTGCGCCCGGAGCATCGCGAAACCAAGCTGTTGCTCGCGGAGCTCAATCTTGCTGCCGAGGATTTCCCCGAAGCGCGCCGCTCGCTCGGCGACCTGATCGAAACGGAACCGGACACCCGCGTTCTGGCCATCACCGCCGCGATCGAACGCGGCGAGGGCGCGTCCGACGCCGTGGTCCGTGGCTGGCTTGCCCGTGCGCTGACCGCACCACGTGGCCCGCAATGGGTCTGCGAGAACTGCAAGACCATCCACAGCGAATGGACCCCAGTCTGCAACAACTGCGAAAGCTTCGATACGCTCAGCTGGACCACCCCGCCGCAAAGCGAAACCGTCCTGCCCGCAGGAGCCGAGATGCTGCCACTGATCGTCGGATCCCTCGAAGACAAATCCGCACCCGATGAAGAGTCCGAGATCATAGAGCCGGACCCTGTCCCACCCGTCGATCCTGCGCCCGAAGCACAGGACACCGACACGCCGGAGGCTGACGAAACGCAGCCTGAACAGTCTGAGCCCGAGAAGGTGAAATAACTCTTTTCTCGGTCCAAAACCGATGCTAACAGGCGCGCCAATCCCAGGGTCATCCACCCGCGGATTGGCCGCTGTAGCTCAGCTGGTAGAGCACGTCATTCGTAATGATGGGGTCGGGGGTTCGAGTCCCTTCAGCGGCACCAGTTTATCCCAAAGCCTTCAATCCCACACGCACCGCGCGGTTCGGGTTTTGCTTGAGGATATATTCCCCCAATGCACGCGCGAGCGCGGTGTGGCCCTTTTCGACGGCGCGGTTGAAAAGTTCCCTCTGATACCTCGGAAAGCTGCGTCGCGAGCGGAGCAATTGGTAATATTCATCGTTCGACAATGTACCGTTCAGAGCGCCGAGGATGATGGGGCTGAGAACCCCCATCTGATTGAGCGAACTGCCAAGCCGATGGCCAAGCAACGGTGCGCGCAGGTGCTGGACGTTCTTACCGGTGAAGCGGGCCGCGTGTTGGGCGTCCAGCAGCTCATAGGGATCATAGAGGATCGACACCCGGTTGGCGGCTTTGCTCACAATGGACGCATCGCCGTATGTGCCGGTGAAGTCGCGATCCCAGACGACCTTGTAGCGGGTTTCCCAAGGAACCACCGATTTATCCACCGTCGACTGCGGAGAGATGGCGACCACGTCACATCCGGGTGCTGCGGGTGAAAAGGCGCAGGCCGCATAGCCCCCCATCGACGCGCCATAGAAGACGACGCGTTTGAATTGCTTGAAAAAGCCGCTCTTCTTGAGATCGTCGAATTGGTCGTAGACCCACGGTTCGCGATACCACGTCCAGCCGCCAGCCAGGACGCCCAGCATCGACCAGCCCTGATCTTCGATGAAGCTGTAGCCCCACGGACGGCGATCCTCGCGCTTCGTCATGGCGATATCCAGATTGTCAAAGGTGACAACCAGTGTGTCCGGGTCCCGTGGCACATAGAGAAAACTGTGACCATTGGTGCCGGGCCGATACCAGCCATCCTGACCCGCCAGCTGGGTCGCGATTGCGTCCCATGTGTCGTCGTCCAGAGGTGCTGGTGCGTTTGGGATAACGCGGATGCGCGTCACGGGTTTGCCGTCATCCTCACGGGTTGACAGTGCGGTGTTGGAGCCATGATCCTTGAGAAAGGGAAACGCGCCGGATCCGCGCCGAACATCCATGAAAACGCGCGTGTCGGAGTGAACGCAGCGTTGCAGGAAAGGCTCGAGGAACTGCGTTTTCCACTGATCGCCAAAGCCCTGGAGGTTGCAGAGCACATCCACCGGGCGGAGATCTTTTTCCGAACGGATCACCTTGATCCTCTCGGGGTCGACGTCGTTTTCTGTGAGAAAAGCGATATACCCCGCCAGCCAGGGCACGTCCTCGTCCTTGAACTTGGCCCGCCGGTTGGTGTTCACGAGGTGGATGTCGCAATCGAACTTGTGGTGCAGCGCCAGAACAAAGCTGCGCGCCGTACCGATCAGATCGGCGACACTGTCGACCTCTTTCAGATCGAGATCGTCGATTAGCGCGCCGTCGAACGTCGTAGTCCCACGCCCCTTGATCGGCGCAAGCGCCGGGGTGATGTCATGCGCCTGAACCAGTTTTTCGAGGTATGATCCCTTCGGCGGCAGCCCGTCGTGCAGATTGCCCAACTGGCGTTTGTTCGAAGCCCAGAGATGCAGAGCGGTGGTCTGGCCGGTGATCAGCCCCTCCGCCAATTCGGCGCGGCGCATGAATTTGGTCCGATCGCGGAAGGTGATCGGGTAGAACGCGTTAAGCGGCTGCACGTGCTCTTCCAGCCCAAGCGCGTGTACATAATGGGTCACCATCATTGGTCCCCAGACGCCCCAGGGCTGTTCGGTGATGTGAACGGGCTTACCCTTTTCGGCCTTCTTGCGCATTTCCTCCTTGCGCTTTTTCGGAAGGAATGGCGCGATCGAGAACCGGTCGCTCGTGAAGTCGAGCATTTGCCGCAAAGCCTCGCTGTCGGCTGGCAGTCCGAGAACGGCATTGTTGACGCGATGCTCCCCGGGCAGTTCGTAGCCGAACACGTAGTCGCTGTCGTAATCCATCGGGCGATGGCAATAGACATCCGTATCCACCCAGATCATGCCCGGGTTCTGATGGATCATGTGCAGGCGGAACCAGTCGGCAAAAAGGGCATAGCTGTTCTTCTGCTCGTACTTGATAAAGTCGTCGGTATCGATGATCTCGCGCCCGTCGCGTCGGATCACGCCATCCGGGACGTTGGGAATGTCCTCGTAACTGAACAGGGTGATCTTCTGCCCCTTGTCGACAAAGGATTTCAGGCACAGCTGTTCAAGCCAACTGAGCGGCCCTCCGATCCAGAGCGTTCCAACCTCGCGTGTGCGTGGCATCTGCTTTACCTCATCCGCGCGCCTCTTGTCAGGGTCGGGCAGCGTCGTTGACGAAATGTTAAGCGCAAAGGACCAGCTTGTGTAGCCTGCGTGAATTCTGACCCAGTTTTTGCGTCATTCGTGCCTTTGCTGCCATCCGTCTTGCGGGTTGTAGGACCGACACGCTATTTTGACCAAAGCGGAAAGAGCGGTCGATGAATGAACCGCCGGGCGAGGTAGCGATGAGCAGCGAGACCTACACAGTCGTCTCAACCATGAAGAACGAAGGCCCCTATATCATTGATTGGGTGGCCCACTACAAAACGCTTGGCTTCGATCACATCGTGGTTTGCACCAACGATTGTACCGACACCACGGTTGATATCCTGTTGCGTCTGCAAGAGCTGGGGCTTGTCATCCAGCACAACACCATCGTGCGCAAGGCCGGTATCCACCGCTCTGCGCTGCGACAGGCGAGCCGCAGATATGACGTCGTGATGGACGCCAAATGGGTCTTCGTGTGCGATGTGGATGAATACCTGAACGTACACATGGGCGACGGATCCGTGCAGGCCCTGGTCGAGGGGTCCGGTGCCGATGCCGACGTCATCTCGGTCCCGTGGCGCATCTTCGGCCCGGACGGGATCGAGACCTTCGCGGACAAACCCGTGACGCAGCAGTTCCGGATGGGCGAGTATGAATGGGACGCGGACAAGCGTCCCGAGACCGGAAAGTTCGTGAAGTCTCTTTACACGAACCAGCACAAATTCCAGAGAATGGGACTGCACGCTCCGGTCTCGCTGGAAGAGCACATACCCGACACGCGCCGCGTTCTTCCCGGCGGTGCCGAGTACATTATCAACGGTGAGCGGACCGACACCCCGCCGCTGTTCACCCATGCGCAGGTCAATCACTACGCCTTACGCTCGATGGACAGCTTCCTCGTCAAACGCGCGCGCGGTAGGGCGAACCATTCGCATCATGTGCTCGGGATGGAGTACTGGGAGCGGTTCAATCTGAACGACGAAAAGGACACCTCCATCGACCGGTACAAGACGAAGGCGGGCAAACTGGCGAAAGAGCTGAAGGCGGATCCCGTTCTGAAAGACCTACACGCCCGTGCCGTCGACTGGCACAAACGCAAGGCGGCGTCCCTGCGGATGGATCCCGATATGGATGAGTTGGTGAACGGGCTCAAAGCCAAGCTCTGAGCCCGATTGGGTCACTCGGCCGCAACGGCAAGTCCCGGCTCAAGCTGTGCTACGGTATCAAGGATAACCTCGGCACGCGCGTCAAAGGAATGCATCGCCGACAGTTTCCTGGCCAGGGCGTCGCGTGCCTTGCGCTTGGTCGCCGTTTCGGACCGAGCCTTTTTCAGCGCCGCTTCAAAGCTTTTCTGATCGTGGAACGTATACACGAATTCGGCAATATCGTCGGGCAGCCAGCCCACGTCTTCGGACACAGGAATGGCACCACAGGCCAAGGCATCGAACACCCGGTTCGACAGCAGGCCGCGCGTCGTCATCACCGATGTGTGGTCATTGAGCACGATTTCGGCCGATTGATAGATCGCGGGAACATCGGCATTGGCCGCGCCATCCGCCACGACGAAGCGATCATACGGTCCATCGCGCCAGCCCGGCCCCCAGATCTTGACGTCTTCGCCCGCGGCAGCGGCGTATTGGACCGCCTTGCGATCCTGCCCGGCGCGCGACCGACCGACAAACACGATGTCCTTGCGGGTCTTTGATGTGCCCGGTGTCATCACGGTCGCATCGAAGGCTTGCGGCAGAAGCGTGGAAATGCCCTTGCCGCGCCCCTTGATCTCTTCCTGCATCAGCACGGGCGACGCCCAGAATACATGATCGGCCTGATCGTAGTTCATGTCGCGCATACTTTTGGAGATGGACCAGAACAGGCAATAGCGGCCCGGAATGCGCGACACCTGTGCGCGTCCCCGCAGCACGAGGTCGATGCCACCCGGTGTCGTGATCTGGTTCCAGTTCTCTTGCGAAGCGATGGACACGCAATGACCCATCCTGCTGAAGGCGCGGGCAAGACCGCGTGCGAAATGGTAGTCGCCCCAGCTCATCATCTTGGCTTGCGACGGGGCCGCGATCTTGATGCAGATATCGGGATTTTTGTCCCACCCTTTGCCAAGCTCCAGCGGGAATTCCGACATCCAGCGGCACGATTGCGCCGACAGGATCTCGAACGAGGAAAAATACCGTTCGACGCCATAGTCGCCAAGGTTGATGTCCAGGAATTCCTCGAGGATCGCATCGTAGTTCTTTTCCAGAACGCGGCTGGCCGGGTTCAGGCCGGTCACGATGACCAGACCGGTCGGGGCGGCATCGACGATTTCCAGCGTCAGATCGGGGCGGTATTTTTGAAGGATGGGGACGAGTTTCCAGACATCACCCGTCCACGACGATGTTTCGGCCTGGCCGCGTTGGCGGGCCGTCATGGCAACATTCCAAGGAAGGCAGTCGTGAAGCAGGATCAGCCCGTCTTTCGAGGCATGTTTTTCCGTACCGATGAAATCGCGCAGCAGGTATTCGAACAGATGCATCCCATCGAGGAAGGCAAGGTCGATCTTGGCGCCAAGCTGCTTCAGCCTGCCTGCTTCGAAGAACGCATCGCTGGTTTCCTGAAAGGAATACAGCGCGGGCTTTTGGCCGACCACGTCCTGACGCAGGCGGAAGACCGGATCAACCGCAATGCTCTTGGCCGTACTGAAAGCAAGGCTGGCGCCGGTCTGCGTGCCGATCTCAAGATACCAGTCCGGTTTGACTGTCTGATGAAGCCTGTCGAAAAAGGCCAGGTAGTTCAGTCCATTTGCGCAAACGCATCCGTCTTGGGCCATTCGTTTCATACTCTGCACCTCAATATTTGGCGTCTTTTCGCGCCTGATTTCTCTTGAGCTTAAACGATAAAGTATCACTTGGGCAGGAAAATTCGCGTCGATTTGTAACAACGCTTCATCCCCCTGTGGCGCATTTGCCAATTCTGCCGAAACTGGATTTTGATGCCCAAACCCTGTAAACACCCCGAAAAACCGCATCGTGAACGACAAGAGCAATCGACAACGCGGATGATCCGCAACGGTGCAGAAAATGGGCAGACCGGTTGATGGTACGGGTGATTGAACGACGGATGGCCGGTCAAATCTTGGGGCCTGTCACGGTTCTGGATGCGGTCCGTTTTGAGAGCGATGGCGTGGGGCACGTCAAGGTCTTCCTGGCTGCGGGGTCCTCTCCCGGCTGCATTTCCCACGGTCCCGGTATGGCGCTTGTCGACACGCTAAGCGTGGGGGGGGCGCCATGCCTGGCATACACGCTTGAGGCAGGGACAGCGCCTTCGTTCCAGGTCAACGGTACGGACCTGCCGCTGGATGTGGCGGAGTCCGAACAGGCCCTGTTCGAGGGCCGCAATGTCATCGCCGCCGTGCGGAACGGCGAAAGCCCGCAGATCGTTGCGCAATGGCTGGATCACCATGTCCGGACGCAGGGGCTTGAGGCTGCACTCATTGTCGACCGCGCGCGGCCGGGGGCCGACCCGGACGTCGCGGACGCATTGCGAGACCTGATCGCCGAACTCGACTGCACCGTCCTGATCCTGAGCAGCGCGGTCCCGCTGGGGCGACATGATGCGCCCGCCGAAGCGCATCCGTTCTGTGTCCCCGAGGCCCCTGGCAAGGATCGCATGAAAATCCCCAAACCCACGCCGTGGAGTTCTCCGCTTGGCGCGATGTCCCTCTACGAGATCCTGCGGTTGCGGTTCCTCGGTCAGGCGCGCGCGGTCGCCAATATCGAGGTGCATGACCTCATACCGCCTGAGGCGCCCAATATCTTCGATGCCGCAGTCGAAGCAGATGGTGGCGTTATTGCGCTGTTCGGACGGCATTGTTACCCGTGGAGGGTCCGCAAAGGACACCCGGCGCAATTTGCCGATCATATCTGCGTTCAGTTCGACTCGAAGAGCGGCCGCCAACGCTGGTGCATCGCCCCGGCCAAGGCGCCCGAAGCGGCGGTTTGGCGGATGATCCGGATCGGCAACGCGGTGCCCGACAGGTCCCGCACACAGCTTTTCTACCGCCACATGGCGCTGCGTCATCCTACGCCGTCGATCTCGAAGATCGTGCCCAAGACGTCGCTGATCGAACACCCGCCCCTGCTTGAGATCGCGGAGGCCTATTGGGGGTATAAACCGGTCCGCATGCCGGAGCTGGACCCCGACCCGGTGCCCAAGGGCAAGGGGCGGCGCGCGATCGTCACGACGATGAAGAACGAAGGGCCGTTCATTCTCGAATGGCTGGCCTATCATCGCGCCATCGGGTTTGACGACATCATCGTCTACACCAACGATTGCACCGACGGCACCGATACGATGCTGCAAATGCTCGAGCGCAAGGGCTACGTGCAGCATCGCGAAAACCCGTTCCGGGAAAGCGGTCTGAAGCCGCAACACGCGGCCCTTCAGGCGTCGGAGGACGAACCGGTCATCAAGAATGCCAAATGGGTGACCTGCATCGACGTGGATGAATTCGTGAACATCAAGGTTGGCGACGGCACTCTGGATGCGCTGTTCGATGCGGTGCCCGACGCCAACATGATCGCGATGACCTGGCGGTTGTTCGGCAACGGGGATGTACACGAATACGTGGATCGCCCGATTACAGAGCAATTCCTGCGATGCGCGCCGGAATTTGCCCGAAAGCCGCACCAGGCGTGGGGCTTCAAAACGCTGTTCCAGAATATCGGCCTGTTCAAGAAGCTTGGGGTCCACCGGCCGAAGGGCCTCAATCCGCAGCTTTGGGAGGAGATCAACTGGGTCAACGGATCGGGCCAGCCTCTACCGCGCGAGATGTTTCGCAACGGCTGGCGGTCGACCACCGAAACCTACGGCTATGATCTGGTGCAGCTAAACCATTACGCCGTGCGCTCGGCCGAGAGCTTTCTGGTCAAGCGCGACCGGGGACGGGTGAACCATGTCGATCGGGATCAGGGTCTCGCCTACTGGTTCAGGATGAACAACAATTTCGAAGAGGATCTGTCGATCCAGAAACGCCTTCCCATGATGAAGGATGAATTGGCACGCCTGCTTGCCGATCCCGAGATAAAGACGGCGCATGACAATGCGGTCAAGGCGCATCGCGACAAGATCGACGCGCTGCGGGCCACAGAAAACTATGCGAATTTCTACGGCGATCTCACCGGGCCGCGATTGGAAAAGCTGTCACGCCTGCACGGGCATTTCGGCTCAAATGTCTTCTTGTCCGGACCGGAAGTGGTCCCTGACGAGATCCTGTCCAAAGACCCTGATGACGACTGGTTCTTCACGGTCGAATTGACCGGCGAAACGGCTCACTGAGCCCTCTGGAACGTGAAGGCCGCCCGGTTGGGGCGGCCTGATCATCGTCCGCGACGCACCTTGGTCAGATCGCGCGTCGCGGGATGGGGTGTGCGGCCGTCAGGGGCCGGAGGGCGATCACTTCACCAAGGCTTGGATCGTGGCGCGCTTTTCGCCTTCGCTGTCACCGGAGTGGATGATCGACAGGATGGTGTTCACCTCGGCGTCCGACAGGGTCGAGATGTCGGCGTTCGGCGCGTATTGCTGGATGGCGGAGGCGTCGACCATCGCGGATGCGGAGAAGGCGGTGAGGGTCAGAGCAGCTGCTGTGAGAAGCGTTTTCATTGTCTTAATCCTTTCGTGGTTGGGTTGGGGTCGAAGGGTCTGGCTTAGTTGACCAGGGCTTGGATCGTGGCGCGCTTTTCGCCTTCGCTGTCACCGGAGTGGATGATCGACAGGATGGTGTTCACTTCGGCGTCCGACAGGGTCGAGACGTCGGCGTTCGGCGCGTATTGCTGAATGGCGGAGGTATCGACCATCGCGGATGCGGAGAAGGCGGTGAGGGCAAGTGCGGCTGCTGTAATGAGAGTTTTCATGGGTCTGGTCCTTTTCTTTCTGTGTGTCCGCACCCTGTGGCGCGGTTCGGTTGATGTCTGTCGTCGGGTTGTCTGTCCGACACCCATGAAGTTAGGGTCGGTCGGGCGGTCGGAGAATTCACAGCTGGTGCACAGCGGCTCTCGCAAAAGTGGACTTGACGCGAGGGCCGCGCGATCACCCCCTGCGCGATGCTGCACAGGGTTGGTGCGGGTCAGGTTTTGCTGGGCATTTCGTGGCCCGGTCGGCGCCCCAATTGACACCGGCGCGTGACGGCGATCACGGGTGGAGCCATGTCATAGGACATATCAATAAAATGTGACGGTCTGGAAAAGCGGCTTTGTTTCACCCCGAACACCGCGCCGCGAGGGTCGCGAAGCTGGGCGTGAGGGATGTGTCAGGTAATCGGCGCGATCGAACGCCGCTTTCGGTTGACGGAGCTGCCCGCCAAAGAAAAAAAGGCCGGGCAAATCTGCCCGGCCCCCTTCGCAAATCGCGATCGCCTTAGCCGATGATTGCGTTCAGCGTCGCTGAGGGTCGCATCACCGTTGCGGTTTTCTTGGGGTCGGTGTGGTAATACCCACCCAGATCCACCGACTTTCCTTGCGCCTCAACGAGTTCGGACAGGATCGCCTCTTCCTTGTCGGCCAGCTCCTGTGCAATCGGCGCGAAATGCGCGGCAAGGTCGCAGTCTTCGCTTTGCGCGGCAAGCGCCTCGGCCCAGTAGCGCGCGAACCAGTAGTGGCTGTCGCGGTTATCCGGCTCGCCCACCTTGCGCGAGGGCGACCGATTGTTGTCGAGGATGCCTTGCGTCGCGGTATCCACCGCCTTGCCCAAAACACGCGCCTTTTCGTTGCCGCGCGCATCCGCAAGGAACTGAAGGCTCTCACCCAGCGCGCAGAATTCGCCAAGGCTGTCCCAGCGCAGGTGGTTCTGTTCCATCAACTGCTGGACGTGCTTCGGCGCCGAACCGCCCGCACCGGTCTCGAACAGACCGCCGCCATTCATCAGTTTGACGATGGACAGCATCTTGGCCGATGTCGCCAATTCGAGGATCGGGAACAGGTCGGTCAGGTAATCGCGCAACACGTTGCCCGTCACCGCGATGGACGTCTTGCCGTCGCGGATCGTCTCAAAGCTGGCGCGGGTCGCCTCGCGGGGGGCCATGATCTTGAACTTGTCGGCCACACCTTTGGTGTCGAGGATTGGCTTCACGTATTTGATCAGCTCCGCGTCATGCGCCCGCGTTTCATCAAGCCAGAAGATCGCTTCGCAGCCCTCGGCCTTCTGGCGGTCGATGGCCAGTTGCACCCAGTCCTGGATCGGCGCCTTGCGGGTCGAGGCAGAGCGCCAGATGTCACCGGCTTCGACGCTGTGCTCATGCAGAACCGTACCATCCGATAGGACCATTCGTACGGTTCCGTTGTGCGGGATCTCGAATGTGGTCGGGTGGGATCCGTATTCCTCGGCCTTCTGCGCCATCAGGCCGATATTCTGCACCGTGCCCGCCGTTGCCGGATCAAGCTTTCCGGTCTCTTTGAAATACTTGATCGTCTCGTCATAGACCGGCGCGTAGGAATTGTCCGGGATCACGCAATTCGCGTCGTGTTCCTTGCCATCCGGGCCCCAGCCCTTGCCGCCCGCGCGGATCAAGGCCGGCATGGAGGCGTCGATGATCACGTCCGAGGGGACGTGCAGGTTGGTCAGGCCCTTGTCTGAATCCACCATGTACAAGGGCGCGCGGTCGGCGATCACCTTCTCGATGTCGGCTTTCACTTCGGGCATGTCTTCGACCCGTGCCATCAGATCGCCAAGGCCCGAGTTGGGGTTGACGCCAGCCGCTTTCAACTGCTCGCCGTGTTTGTCGAAAACCGGTTTGAGGAAGGCCTTGACCGCGTGGCCGAAGATGATCGGGTCCGAAACCTTCATCATCGTCGCCTTGAGGTGGAGCGAGAACAGCGTCCCCTCTTCCTTGGTCTTGGCAATCTCATCGGTCAGAAAGGCATCAAGCGCCTTGGCCGACATGAAGGTCGCATCGACCACCGTGCCCGCCGGGTAGCTCAGCCCGTCTTTCAAAACGGTTTCCGACCCGTCTTCGCCGATCAGAACGATCTTGGCCGTGGCCTCATCCGCGAGCGTTTTGGATTTCTCGTTCGACCTGAAATCACCGCCCGACATCGAGGACACGCGCGTCTTGCTGTCGGCAGACCAGTCGCCCATCCGGTGCGGGTTGTTCTGGGCGTAAGCTTTCACGGCCTTGGCCGCGCGGCGGTCCGAGTTGCCTTCGCGCAGAACCGGGTTCACGGCTGACCCCTTGATCGTGTCGTACTTCGCACGGATAGCCTTGTCCGCATCGGTCTCCGGCGCTTCCGGGTAATCGGGAAGCGCGTAGCCCTGGCCCTGCAATTCCTTGATCGCCGCAACGAGCTGCGGAACCGACGCCGAGATGTTGGGCAGTTTGATGACGTTTGCTTCGGGCTTTTTCACCAGTTCGCCCAAGGCGGCGAGGTCATCGGACTGGCGCTGGTCTTCGGTCAAGACCTCGGGGAAGGTCGCGATGATGCGTCCGGCAAGGGAGATGTCCCGTGTGCCGACGCTAACGCCAGCGGCTTTCGCGAATTTCTGGATGATCGGCAAAAAGGATGCCGATGCCAGCTCGGGCGCTTCGTCAACCTTGGTGTAGATGATGTCGGGAGTGGTAGTGTCTGCCATGGGTTTCGCCTTTCAAAGATTTGCCTTTGCCATAGGGCAAAGAAGGCGAGTCGTAAACAGCATACAGCGGTATACATTGCCGCAAGCGGCGTATCAGGTCGAAATGAATTCCACCCCATCCCGCGTCAGAACCGCGGCGGTCAGTTGTCCGGTGGCATAGGCGCCGGTGTCGATGGAAATTCGGCCATCGCGCAGTTTCGGACCGTCGACAACCGTGTGCCCATGCACGATCCAGAACCCGTCGCTGCGCGGGGTTTTACGGAAATCGGGATGGCCCCAGATGAACGTCTCGGGATCGTGCTGTTCCAGAGGCGTGTTCGGGTCCGCACCGGCGTGGACGACGGCGACGTTGCCCGACCATGCGATACAATCGAGACCGACCAGCCAGTTCACCATCTCCTCGCCCATCGCTCCGTAAAGCGCGTCGCGCGCGTGGGTCAGGGTCTCTGCGTCAGAGGTTTCCGTCACACCAGAAACCCCGAAGCTTGCGAGGGTCTGCACCCCTCCGTTTCGCAGCCACCGTGGACCGTCCGTTTCGGGGGATCCCACGAAATCGAGCATGAGTTGCTCGTGATTGCCCATCAACGCCGTGATACGTTCGTGCGCCATCACGTAGCCAAGAACCTCTTTGCTCTGCGCGCCCCGGTCGATCAGGTCGCCGGCGCAGATGATGCTGACCCGTTGTGGAAGCGCGTCCACCAATGTGCTGAGCAGATCGAACCGCCCATGCACGTCGCCGATGACACAGAACGGAGCTTCCGGTCGGACCGGATCGAACGCCACCTTGGGTTTGGCCATCTTGAATCTGTTGAGAAGCGTGGAAAACATTATTTGCTCTTTCTGCGCGCAGAGCGCCTGCTGTTTCTTGAGCGAACCTTTACAGGAATATGGGGCCTCTATTGCCGATGGTAAGGCCGTCTGCGGTTTCTCGCAGTGGTCGCCGCAGCGCGATCGTGCACCGCGCTGGTTTCAGGGTTTCGACGGCGCAGGCGGGATGATGTGATGAAACGAGTTCTTGTCACCGGAACAGCCGGGTTCATCGGCAATTATCTTGCACGGCTCCTGCCCGATGCGTTCGTCGCGTGGTATCGGGAGTATTACCGCGTCTGAGGATTGATCGTCATTTCTTGGAAATGGCGGGGGATTTTCAAGGAAATCGGAAAAGTCCTGATTGACGAAAGGCATGGTCGCTTGACCCGCGCGGAGCAATACTTCTCCCGTACTCAGAAAGGCTATCGCGCATGACAACGTCCTATTTTGCCCCCGAGGGTGGCCACCCCGGCCAAGATCAGCTTCTGACGGATCGGGCGATGTTCACCGAGGCCTATGCGGTGATCCCGAAAGGCACGATGCGGGATATCACGACAAGCTTTCTGCCCTTTTGGGACGAGACCCGCCTCTGGGTGATCGCGCGGCCGCTCAGCGGCTTTGCCGAGACTTTTTCTCACTACATCATGGAGGTCGGTGCTGGCGGGGGATCCGGTCGCGCTGAAACGGACCCGGAGGCCGAAGGCGTGCTGTTCGTGGTCGAAGGCACGATGTGCCTGACCGTCGGCGGCGAGACACACGAAATGCGCGCAGGCGGCTATGCGTATCTGCCGCCGCGATCCGGCTGGACCCTGCGCAACACCGGGTCCGAACCGGTGCGCTTTCACTGGCTGCGCAAGGCGTACCAGGCGGTAGACGGTCTGGATCATCCCGATGTGATCGTGACCAACGAAGCCGACGTCGCCCCGACGCCGATGCCGGGCACCGACGGAAAATGGGCGACGACGCGCTTTGTCGATCCCTCCGATCTGCGCCACGACATGCACGTAACCATCGTGACCTTCGAGCCGGGCGCGGTGATCCCATTCCTGGAAACGCACGTGATGGAACACGGTCTCTACGTGCTTGAAGGGAAGGCGGTCTATCGGCTTAACCAGGATTGGGTCGAGGTCGAGGCCGGAGACTACATGTGGCTGCGCGCGTTCTGCCCACAGGCGTGTTATGCGGGTGGACCGGGCAAGTTTCGCTACCTTCTCTACAAGGATGTGAACCGCCACATGCCATTGAAACTCGGTCGATGAGAATCGCGGTTTTGGGTTCGATTCAGGTCTTGTGAAACACTTTCAAAAAACGCTTTCATCTTGTGAAAAATACAAGTCACTGAAATTAAATGGATTAGTGGTATTCTCGTTTTTGAAAAATAATTTCGAAAAAATTGCGGAGACGGGAGGTCGTGGCGTAGATTGCCTGCAATTGGAGGAGAGACGCCATGAGTTTCCAAAACCCCGTTTTCATCCCCGGGCCAACCAACATCCCGGAATCGCTGCGCAAAGCCTGTGATATGCCGACAATCGACCACAGGTCGCCGTTGTTCGGTCAGATCCTGCACCCGGCCCGCAAGGCAGTTCAGCAGATTTTGAAAAGCACCAGTGCCGAAGTGTTCATCTTCCCGGCCTCCGGGACGGGTGGTTGGGAAACCGCGCTCACCAACACGTTGAGCCCCGGCGACACGGTGCTCGTCGCGCGCAACGGGATGTTCTCCCATCGCTGGATCGACATGTGCGAACGCTTTGGCCTCGATGTAATCATCGTGGATGTGGCCTGGGGCAAGGGTATCCCAGCCGACCGGTTCGAAGAGATCCTGACCAAGGACAGCGCGCACCGGATCAAGGCGGTTCTGGCGACACATAACGAAACAGCCACCGGCGTTAAGTCCGATATCGGAGCCGTGCGCCGCGCGATGGACGCGGCACAGCACCCGGCGCTTTTGTTCGTGGACGGCGTGTCGTCGATCGCGTCGATGGATTTCCGGTTCGATGACTGGGGCGTGGATGTTGCCGTGACCGGCTCGCAGAAGGGCTTCATGCTGCCCGCCGGTCTGGCCATCGTCGGCTTCAGCCAGAAGGCGATGACGGCGACTGAAACCGCTGGATTGCACCGCACGTTCTTTGACGTGCACGACATGATGAAGGGCTACGCGAAAAACGCCTATCCCTACACGCCCGCGGTCGGCCTGATGAACGGTCTGAACGAGGCATGCCGCATGTTGCAGGCCGAAGGGCTTGAGAATGTCTTTGCGCGTCACACCCGGATAGCCGGTGGCGTGCGCGCTGCGGTGGATGCCTGGGGGCTTGATCTCTGCGCCGAAACGCCGGACCTCTATTCCGACACGGTCAGCGCCATCCGGACGCCCGAGGGATTCAATGCGACGGATATCGTGACCCATGCCGCCAGCACCTATGGCGTCGCATTCGGTGTCGGTCTGGGCGATGTGGCCGGTAAGGTGTTCCGCATCGGGCATCTTGGCAGTCTGACGGATGTCATGGCCCTGTCCGGGATCGCGACCGCCGAGATGTGCATGGTCGACCTTGGGCTCGATATCAAACTGGGTTCGGGTGTCGCAGCGGCGCAAGAGCACTATCGTCATGGATCGAAGATGGCAGTGAAGGTGGCAGCGGAATGAAAGACATGGGCATGATCATCCCGACATATGAAGACATGCTGGCGGCGCATGAGCGGATCAAACCGCACATCAACCGCACGCCGGTCCTCCAGTCGGCGTATCTGAACGACCTGACCGGGGCAGAGCTGTTCTTCAAATGCGAGAACTTCCAGGAGCCGGGTGCCTTCAAGGTACGCGGCGGGTCGAACGCGGTCTTCGGACTCAGCGACGCGGATGCCGAGCGCGGTGTCTGCACTCACTCGTCGGGCAATCACGCTTTGTGTCTGTCCTACGCCGCAGGCCGCCGTGGTATCCCGTGCAACGTGGTCATGCCGCGCACCGCGCCGCAGGCCAAGAAAGACGCGGTCCGTCGTTACGGTGGCACGATCACCGAGTGCGAACCATCGACCTCATCGCGCGAGGCGGTGTTTGCCGAAGTGCAGGCCAAGACAGGTGGCGAATTCGTGCATCCCTATAACGATCCGCGCGTAATTGCGGGGCAAGGCACCTGTTCCAAGGAGTTCATGGAGCAGACCGACGGGCTCGACATGATGGTGGCCCCTATCGGCGGTGGCGGCATGATCTCGGGCACCTGCCTCACGCTGTCGACGCTGGCACCAGAGGTCAAGATCATCGCGGCGGAACCTGAACAGGCCGACGACGCCTATCGCAGCTTCAAGGCGGGACATATCATTGCCGACGACGCGCCCGAAACGATTGCCGATGGTCTCAAGGTGCCGCTCAAGGATCTGACGTGGCATTTCGTGTCGAACCACGTGTCCGACATCATGACCGCGTCCGAGCAGGAGATCATCGACGCAATGAAGATCACCTGGAAGTACCTGCGCATTGTGATGGAGCCGTCCTGCGCGGTGCCGCTCGCGGTGATCCTCAAGAACAAGGAACGGTTCGCGGGCAAGCGAGTCGGCGTGATCGTGACGGGTGGCAATGTGGATTTGGATAAACTGCCGTGGATGATTGGTGCGTGAGATCACGCACCCTACGGGCTAAGGGAGAACGACAATGAAAGATATGACCGTATTCGACGATTACGAAGTGGGCTTCGACATTCCCGCCAAGCCGGGCATGTCCGAGGCGGAGGTGCAGACACCCTGCCTCGTGCTCGACCTCGACGCGCTGGAGCGGAACATCAAGAAGATGGGCGACTACGCCAAGGCGCACGGGATGCGCCACCGCGTGCACGGCAAGATGCACAAGTCGGTGGATGTGGCGCTATTGCAGGTCGAGCTGGGCGGCGCCTGCGGCGTTTGCTGTCAGAAGGTGTCCGAGGCCGAGGTCTTTGCCCGTGGCGGTATCAAGGATGTTCTGGTGTCCAACCAGGTGCGTGACCCTGCAAAGATCGACCGACTTGCGCGGATGCCCAAGCTGGGCGCGCGGACCATCTGTTGTGTCGACGATCTGGCCAACGTGGCAGACCTGTCTGCGGCGGCGGTCAAGCATGGCACGCAGATCGAATGCCTCGTCGAGATCGACTGCGGCGCGGGGCGCTGTGGTGTGACGACGACGCCTGCCGTTGTCGAGATCGCCAAGGCGATCGACGCGGCAGAGGGTCTCAAGTTCGCTGGTATTCAAGCGTACCAGGGCGCGATGCAGCACATGGACAGCTATGACGAGCGCAAGGCAAAGATCGACATCGCTGTCGCCCAAGTGAAGGACGCCGTGGACACGCTCAAGACCGAAGGCATCGAGTGTGACATCGTCGGCGGTGGCGGCACCGGGTCCTATTATTTCGAGTCGAACTCGGGCGTGTATAACGAGCTTCAGTGCGGATCCTACGCCTTCATGGATGCCGACTACGGCCGTATCCTCGACAAGGATGGCAAGCGGATTGACCAGGGCGAATGGGAGAACGCGCTGTTCATCCTGACCAGCGTCATGAGCCACGCGAAGGCGGACAAGGCGATCGTGGATGCGGGTCTGAAGGCGCAGTCGGTGGACAGCGGTCTGCCGGTGATCTTTGGCCGCGACGACGTGGAATACGTCAAATGCTCGGACGAGCATGGCGTCGTCATGGACCCGAAGGGCGTGTTGAAAGTCAACGACAAGCTGAAGCTGGTGCCGGGTCATTGCGATCCGACCTGTAACGTTCACGATTGGTATGTTGGTGTTCGGAATGGTGTCGTGGAAACCGTTTGGCCGGTATCGGCGCGCGGACGCGCCTATTGATCTGGTTTCGGATCGGGAAAGCCCGATCCGACTCTTTGGGGGCCAGCCCCCAAACCCCCGACATATTTGGAAAAAGAAGAAGACAGGACGGTGCGCAGTGAGGACTGTCGCACCGTTTCTGCGAGGGAGAGACCATGTATATCGTTCCAGAAGCCATGATTGCCGACCTGGTGTCACGCGAGGCCTCGTTCGAGGCGGTGGAGCAGGTGTTCGCCGCGATGGCGGCGAAGGATGCCTACAATTTTCCGGTGGTGCGCGAAGCCATCGGGCATGAGGATGCGCTCTACGGCTTTAAGGGCGGGTTTGACCGGGTTGGGGGATCGCTTGGGCTCAAGGCGGGCGGGTACTGGCCGCACAACATGGAAAAGCGCGAGCTGATCAATCACCAATCGACGGTGTTCCTGTTTGATCCCGATACAGGGCGCGTGCGGGCCATGGTCGGGGGCAACCTGCTGACAGCGTTGCGCACCGCGGCGGCGTCTTCTGTGTCGATCAAGCACCTCGCGCGGGACGATGCCAAGGTCATGGGCATGGTGGGGGCCGGACATCAGGCCACTTTCCAGTTGCGCGCCGCGTTGGAACAACGGTCGTTCGATAAGGTGATCGGGTGGAACTACCACCCCGAGATGTTGCCGAATATCGAGAAGGTCGCGGAAGAGGCCGGCGTGCCATTCGAGGCAGTGGACCTGCCGGGGATGCAAGAGGCGGATATGATCATCTCGATCACATCGGCGTTTTCGCCGTCCTTGATGGCGGATCACGTGAGCCCCGGCACACATCTGGCCTGCATGGGGACCGACACCAAGGGCAAGCAAGAGGTCGAAGCGGCGCTGTTGGCACGCGCCACGGTGTTCACCGACGAGGTGGCGCAGTCGGTCAGTATCGGCGAGGCGCAGCACGCGGTCGGGTCCGGCCTGATCGCCGAGGATGACGTGCACGAGATCGGTGCCGTGATCAATGGCACCCATCCCGGGCGCACTTCGGACGACGAGATCACGCTGTTCGATGGGACAGGCGTGGGACTTCAGGACCTGGCGGTGGCGTCAAAGGTCGTGGAGCTGGCGATTGAACGCGGTGTCGCGATCGAAGTGGAGTTCTGACGGTCGCGCTAGCTTGGGAACCAGTGCCGCGTGCGATTGGCGAACGCCACGAGAGACAACATCACGGGAACTTCGACCAGAACACCCACCACAGTGGCCAGTGCCGCGCCCGAGTTGAGGCCGAAAAGGCTGATAGCAACCGCTACGGCGAGTTCGAAGAAATTCGATGTGCCGATGAGGGCGCAGGGCGCTGCGACATTGAAGGGTATGCGCCACAGGCGTGCCGCGATGTAGGCGACGAAAAAGATGCCATAGGACTGGATCAACAGCGGAACCGCGATCAGCGCGATGACCAGCGGACGGTCGAGGATCACCTCGCCCTGAAACCCGAAAAGCAGGACCACTGTCGTCAGAAGACCGAAGATCGAATAGGGCTGCACGCGGGTTTTGAACCTGTCCACGGCGGGTTCACCGCCCTTTGCGACGAGGTTCCGGCGCGTGACGTATCCGGCCAGTAGGGGCAGAACGACATAAAGACCGACGGACAGGATCAGAGTGTCCCACGGGACTGCGATGTCAGTCACGCCCAAAAGAAACGCGACGATGGGCGCGAAAGCGAAAATCATCACGACATCGTTCACACTGACCTGCACCAGCGTGTAGTTCGGATCTCCGCGGGTCAGGTGCGACCAGACGAACACCATCGCGGTGCAGGGCGCGGCGCCAAGGAGGATGACACCGGCAAGGTAGGCTTGCGCATCGTCAGGCGGGATCAGGTCGGCAAAGACCACCTCGAAGAAGAGAACGCCGAGAGCCGCCATGGTGAATGGCTTGATCAGCCAGTTGACGACGAGCGTCACGACGAGGCCCTTGGGTTTTTCCCCCACGTTTTTCAGTGACCCGAAATCGACGCCAACCATCATCGGGTAGACCATGGCCCAGATGAGGATCGCCACCGGCAGGTTGACCTTGGCAATCTCCAGCGCGGCAAGGAAGGCGAAGAGACCGGGAAAGATATTCCCCAGCACAAGCCCTGCGCCGATGGCCAGCGCGACCCAGAGCGAGAGCCAGCGTTCGAACGTGCCAAGCCCGGCCTTGGCGGTATCGACGGTATCGGTCATGTCAGATGTCCTGTTGCGTTGCGCATCGAGTTTCGGCGTATAGCCCCGTATAGCCGGTATCGAAACAGGATGTTTTGCGATTGCTCAATTGAGAAACCCCCCGGCGCCATGACCGGGGGGTTCATTCTTGCGGATGATTGCCGGATCAGACGTTCGCGCCGCTGGCCTCTTCCTTGCCCTTGAGCCCGGTTCCGTGGCCGGACATACCGCCCGAGACTTCCTCGGTGCTTTCGCCTGACAGCTCCTGTGGAAGCACCAAGTTCAGAACAATGGCAATGAGTGCGGCGGGCAGGATGCCGCTTGTCGCCAAGACCTTGAGTGTTTGCGGAAGGTATTGCAGCGCGTTGGGCTCGAGTTGCAGACCAAAGCCAAGCGACAGGGCGATCGCGAAGATCACCATGTTGCGACGGTTCCAGTTCACGTCGGACAGCATCGAGATGCCCGCCGCGACGACCATGCCGAACATGACGATCACGCCGCCGCCCAGCACTTCGATCGGGACCGACGAGATCACCGCGCCGACTTTGGGGATCAGGCCGCAGAGGATCAGGAACAGCGCCCCGATGGTCACCACGCCGCGGCTCATCACGCCGGTCATGGCAATAAGGCCGACATTCTGGCTGAACGACGTGTTGGGCAATGCGCCGAACAATCCCGAGATCGCGGTGCCGAGACCGTCGGCATAGGTTGCGCCCTGGATTTCGGTGTCGGTGGCTTCGCGTCCTGCGCCGCCTTTGGTGATCCCGCTCACGTCGCCCACGGTTTCAACCGCGGACACGAAGGACATGAGGCAGAAGCCGACGATGGCGGCGACCGAGAATTCCAGCCCGAAATGCAGCGGGTTGGGCAGGGCGAAAGGTGCCGCGCGACCCACGTTGCCGAGGTTCACCTCTCCCAACAGAAAGGCGACCGCGTAACCGACCAGCAGACCGACGAGAACCGCAGAGACCGACAGCATCCCACGGGCAAAGAATTTGAGGCCCAACGTGACAAGGATCACCGTGCCCGCCATCGTCCAGTTCAGAAGCGAGCCGTATTCCGGCTGATCCATCGCAGGCACGCCGCCCGCAGCGTATTGGATGCCCACCTTGACCAGCGCGAGGCCGATCATCGTCACCACAAGGCCCGTGACCAGCGGCGGCAGGGCAAAGCGCAGCTTGCCGATGAAGAGGCCAAGGAACGCGTGGAACAAACCGCCGACAAGGATGCCGCCCATCAGGACCGCGATGGCATCGACGCCTTTGCCTGCAACAAGCGGAATCATGATCGGGATGAAGGCAAAGGATGTGCCCTGCACGATTGGCAGGCGCGCGCCTACCGGGCCGACGCCGATGGTCTGGAACAGCGTCGCGATGCCCGCAAAGAACATCGACATCTGGATCATGTAGATCATCTGCGGAAAGTCGGGGCTGTTCGAGCCAAAGCCGAAGCCGGCCGCGCCGCAGACGATGATGGCGGGTGTGACGTTGGATACGAACATCGCCAGAACGTGCTGGATGCCCAGTGGGATCGCCGTGGCGATGGGGGGTGTGTAGTTCGGATCGCGGAGTTGCTCCGGCGTGCCGATGGATGTGGCTGACATGGTTCTCTCTCCCTCGTAACCATTTGTTTTGCCCGGTGCCCCTCCTCCTGGACTGCCGGGATGTTCAGGTCTCGATCACCTCGTAAGGATGGTCGAACCAGTGCTCTTGCAGGTTGTCACCTGCGCCGATGCGGTCGATGACCGCGAAAAGTCCGGTGCCGGACAGCGGGGTCAGGACCCCGTGCCACGTGTTGCGGTGAAAGTTGATCGCCTGTCCCGGAGCGGTGCGGAACGCGAGCGGCGTGCCGGGGGCATTGCCCGTGTCCGGGGCGACGATCACCAGAAATCCATCATCGCTCATCGGGACGAAGCACTGGCTGCCCTCGGGGTGGCGTTCCATCATGTCGAGTGTCAGGGGCATGGTGCGCAGCTCTGCCTTGAACAGACTGATCCCGGCGCGGCCATCGCTGAAGTCGAGCGTTGCGCGGTCGTGGTAGCGGCCGCATTTGCCCTGGTTGATGATCTTGTCGGGATCGCCCGCGCAGTCGAGCAGATCGCCGAAGGGCGCGAAGGCATCCCTGCTGATCGGCTGGATTGGGACGCGGCGGGTCATTGGCCCAGCTTCTCGATCAGGCGCAGTTCGGCAATGCGTTCGACCTGACGGCAGGCCTCGGCGAACTCGGTGTCGCGGTCATTGCCGATGCGGCGGTGGAAGGCATCAAGGATGCTGGCCTTTGAGTTGTCCTTCACCGCGATGATAAAGGGAAAGCCGTGGCGCGCGACGTAATCGGCATTCAGCTTCTGGAAGGTCTCACGTTCGGCGTCGGTGAGCATGTCGAGCCCTGCACCGGCTTGTTCCGCCGTGGACTCGGCAGTCAGGCGGCCGGCAGCGGCGAGTTTTCCGGCGAGGTCTGGGTGAGCGTTGAGCACGCCAAGACGCTCCTCGTCCGACGCCGTGCGGAAGGCGCGGCAGAGCAGGTTATGCACGCCGTGCGCGGTGTCGTGCGTTGGCCCGGCCTCGTATTCGTAGGCGCGTTCGGCGATCCAGGGGGAGTGTTCGAAGATGCCGCCGAAGGCTGCGACGAAGTCCTCGCGCGACATCTCGGTGGGACGTTGCGCGCTGGGTGCGGGGTGCTCGCGCGCCCAGTGCTGTGCGATCTGCTGGCGCGTGGCGAACCAGACGCGCTCGTGACTCGCCATATAATCCAGCACACGCTTCAACGCGGCGGCACGGCCCGGGCGGCCGATGATGCGGCAGTGCAAGCCGATGGAGAGCATCTTGGGAGTACCGTCGACGCCTTCGGCATAGAGCGTGTCGAAGCTGTCCTTCAGATAGCTCTCGAATTGGTCGCCGGTGGTGAATCCCGCCTGAATACCGAACCGCATATCGTTGCAGTCCATCGTGTAGGGCATGATGAGTTGCTGTGTATCACCGAACGTCATCCAATAGGGCAAGTCGTCGGCATAGCTGTCGGCGACGTAGTCGAACCCGCCGTGTTCCGCGACCAACCTTACGGTGTTGTTGGAACAGCGCCCAGTGTACCAGCCTTTCGGCGGTTCCCCGACAACCTCGGTATGAAGCCGGATCGCTTCGGCGATCTGGGCGCGTTCCTCATCCTCGGGCATGTCCTTGTGCTCGACCCACTTTAGCCCGTGGGAGGCGATCTCCCATCCCGCATCCTTCATCGCCGCGACCTGTTCCGGCGCGCGGGCCAGCGCGGTGGCGACACCGTAGATGGTGATGGGAATGTCCTTCATCATCCGGTGCAGGCGCCAGAATCCGGCCCGCGCCCCATATTCGTAGATCGATTCCATGTTCCAGTGCCGCTGTCCCGGCCAGGGCTGTGCGCCGGTGATCTCGGACAGGAACGCCTCCGAGGCGGCATCGCCGTGCAGGATGTTGTTCTCGCCGCCCTCTTCGTAGTTGAGCACGATCTGCACGGCGATCTTGGCGCCACCCGGCCAATTGGCTTTGGGCGGGGTCGGGCCGTATCCGGTCATGTCACGGGGATAGCGTTGCACGTGCGGGTCCTCCTGAGTGGTTGTCTTTGTAATCCGAATAATCGAAATCGTTTTTCAAGAAATCCCGAAAGGTGTCTCAAACGGGTTCCATTTGCGGTTTTACACCCGATCGCATCATAAAGGTGCACAGCGACATGAAGGAGAGCACGATGTCAGGCTATTTGACGACCCATGTTCTGGACACGGCACGGGGCTGCCCGGCTTCCGGTTTGAAGATCGCGCTGTACCGAGTGTCCGGGAATTCCCACAGCAAGATCGCCGAGACCGTCACGAATGACGACGGTCGCACCGACAGCCCGATCCTGCCGGCGGCAGATTTCAAAACCGGCACCTATGAGCTGGTGTTTTTCGCGGGAGACTACCTGCGCGCGTCTGGGCAGGCGGGGGACGATCCGCTGTTTCTTGACGAAGTGCCGATCCGGTTCGGCATGTCCGACGCCGTGGCGCATTACCATGTGCCGTTGTTGCTGTCGCCTTACGGGTATTCGACCTATCGAGGGAGCTGACACGTTTGGCATAGACCCACACGAAACGGTCGCAGCAGGACTTTTTCGTTGAGTTTCGGGAAACCTTCGCCTTTCCTGACCAGACCCCCATTGCAGGAGATGTCGAATATGACCGAACGCAAGCTCTATCTTGGGCCTCTGACCGACAACCGGCGCTGGGATCTGGTGAACATCCGCCCCGATGATGTGTTTGTGGTCACACCTCCGAAATGCGGGACCACCTGGATGCAGACCATTGTGGCGCTGCTGTTCTCGGGTGATCCTGACGTCGAAACGGAACTGTCGGTCAAGATGCCCTGGGTCGACGTTCGCATCCGTGAGATGTCCGAAGTGGCTGCCCGGCTCGACGCGATGACCCACCGGCGCAGCATGAAAAGCCACACACCGATGGATGGCCTCCCTCTGCATCATCAGGCGCAATATATCTGCGTGTTCCGCCATCCGCTTGATGCGCATTTCTCCTATCGCAAACATGTGCGGAACATTCCGATGTCATGGTTCGACTTGTGGTATCCTCAAGACGATACCGACGGCACCACATTTCGCCGGTTTCTCGACGGCGGAGCCGAGGGTTTCGACACGGACGCCATGCCGCTCGCGCATATCCTGCGACACTACAAAGCGGCCATGGCACGTGCTGACATGTCCAATGTGACCTTGTTTCATTATGCGGACATGAAACGCGATCTGGCAGGTACCTTCGCGAAGGTGGCCGCCCTCTTGGATATTTCGCATTCGGACGACGTAATGAAGCACCTCGTTCAGGCCGCCACCTTTGACAACATGAAAGCCAATGCCGAGCGCTATGCCCCCTCTGGCGGCAAGGGGTTCATGAAATCGGACTCCGACTTTTTCCACAGCGGCACCAACAAGAAATGGCGCGGCAAGCTGACGGATGCGGAACTGGCGGCGTATGACGCGGTGATGGACACAGAGTTGACGCCGGAGGAGCGGGATTGGTTGGAGAATGGGTCAGGCGGAAAGCATGCGGTCAGATGATAGTCTACGCTCGAACGCCGAGTCTCCTTCGTTCAGCTACTCGTCATGCCCGCAGCTATTCTGTTGTACCCGGCATAAAAAAGGTGTTGCTGACCGTCAGGCGTTCTTGATCACTGTCCCGATCCGTCCGATCACGAAATCCATGAAGAGCCGCGATTTTGGATCCTGCCTGCGCCGGTGGGTGAAGAGGCAGGCCATCTGGATTGGCACCGGGGGCGTCTGCTTCGCGACCTCGATCAGGCGCCCCGTGCGCAGGTGGTCGGCGACTTCGAAGACCGGTTTCATCGCGATGCCATGCCCGCCGAGGGCCCAGTCGGTCAGGACATCCCCATCGTCGGATTCATAGCGGCCCGTGACCTTGAACCGCTTGGGGCCATCCGGCGTTTGCAGCCGCCATTGGAATTCGGTGGCGCCGGGGAAGCGCAGGTTGAGGCATTCGTGGTTCTGTGAGATCAGCTCGTCGCCCGAATTCGGCATGCCATGCGTTCTGATATATTCGGGTGCGGCGCACAGCACGCGGTCGACATCGGCGATCTTGCGGATGCGCAGGGTGCTGTCTTCCGGCTCTCCCAGAAAGAAGGCCAGATCAAGACCCTCGGTGGTGAGGTCAACCTTACGATCCGTCAGGCGCAATCGTACGGAGACCTCGGGGTAGTGCTTCAGAAACGCGGGCACCTGCGGCGCGATGAGGCGACGACCGACACCCAAAGGCGCGGCGACGTAAAGCGCACCGCGGGGGTTCTCGGTGATGTTGACCACCTGCGCTTCGGCGACTTCGACGGCTTCCAGCACCTCGACCGCACCGGCGTAGAACAACCGCCCCTGTTCGGTGGGCGTCAGGTTGCGGGTGGTGCGCTGGAAGAGGCGGACCGACAGATGCTCTTCAAGCTGCGCGATCCGGGTCGAGGTGACGGCGGGCGAAATCCGCAGATCGCGACCGGCGGCGGACATGCTGCCCAATTCGTAGACACGCACGAAGGTTCTGATGTTGTCGAGATAGGACATTCTTCGGAGATTCTTGATACAGCTTGGAGTTTGATTGGAATAGCAGAATAATCGCTCTGTCGATAGTCTGGTCCAAAGCCGTCAAACCGGAGCCTTTCGCCATGTATGATTTCGCCGTTCTCTGGGACTGGATCGCCTTCGCGGTCCGCTGGTTGCATGTGATCACCGCGATGGCGTGGATCGGGGCGTCGTTCTATTTCATCGCGCTCGATCTGATGCTGAAGCCTGCGCCCGACATGCCCAAGGGCGCCTCGGGAGAGGAGTGGGAAGTGCATGGCGGCGGGTTTTATCACACGACGAAGTATCTTGTGGCCCCGGACCGGTTGCCCGAACATCTGACCTGGCACAAATGGCAGAGCTATACGACTTGGCTCTCTGGGGCGGCGCTGCTCATGATCGTCTATTGGGTGGGGGGAGAGCTGTTCCTGCTCGACCCGACCAAGGCGGAACTCGCGCTCTGGCAGGGGATCGTGATCTCGGCACTGTCGCTGACGATCGGTTGGCTGCTTTACGATTTCCTCTGCAAGTCACCGCTGGGCGAACAGCCGACGGTCTTGATGCTTTTGCTCTTCGTGATCCTTGTGGTGATGGCCTGGGGCTATGATCAGGTCTTCACCGGGCGCGCGGCGTTGCTGCATCTGGGAGCGTTTACGGCGACGATCATGACGGCCAACGTGTTCTTCATCATCATGCCGAACCAGCGTATCGTGGTGGATGACCTCAAGAACGGGCGCACGCCGGACCCGAAATACGGCAAGATCGCCAAGCTCCGCTCGACCCACAACAACTACCTGACGCTGCCGGTGATCTTCCTGATGCTGTCGAACCATTACCCTCTGGCCTTCGGGACGGAGTTTGCCTGGATCATCGCGTCGCTGGTGTTCCTGATGGGGGTGACGATCCGGCACTACTTCAACTCGATGCATGCAGGCAAAGGTCAGCCCAACTGGACCTGGGCCGTGACGGTGGTGATCTTCATCGCGATCGCGTGGTTGTCGACACTGGGCGGGGCCGAGACCTATGACGAGGCGGCGGAACGGCCCTTGACCGATTTCGAGATGCAGTTTGCTTCGGCAGACGGCTTTGAGGACGCCTACAACGTGGTGCAGGGCAATTGTTCCATGTGCCACGCGCGCGCGCCGCTGTGGGACGGGATCCGCTGGGCGCCGAAGGGCGTGTATCTGGAGACCGAGGGCGACGTCGCACGCCACGCGGAACAGATTTACCTGCAAGCCGGTCGTAGCCACGCGATGCCGCCGCCCAATGCGATCCAGATGGATGATGATGCACGGGCGCAGATCGTGGCGTGGTATCGCGCGGTGGAGTGACGGGCGGGAGACTTTTCGAAAGGGGGCTATATTCTCAACTAGCCATCTGGACCGTGCCGCAGAATCTCAAAATTAACCCAATCTTAGCAGAAACTTGATTGCCTATTAAGGGCCGCGACGCAGAGACGCCTTGCAGGTTGCAAGAAAAAGTCCACATCTGGTGATAACAGTGATAAAATCGACCTTAGGCGCTCCCGCGCTAAGCAGATGTGAGGTTCAACATGTCAAAGCGAACTCATGATCTCAGGCTGGCAGCAAAGATGCGTTCTTGAGATGAAAAAGCCTAAACTCAAAAGACCTACAAAACGAAACACAGCCAAGACCATTGTGGCTCGTGTTCGAACGATGGAGGCACCTGAGCCTATTAGGCCATGCAGGGGTCGCCTTATCGACTATATAATCGACATGTACGACGCGCCTGATCAGGTTGAGCTTCGACGTGTCTACAGCGGGCCGGAAGGGTACAGGCAGGACGCCGTAAATATGCGAAGCTATTTTAACGCCGCCAGAAGTAAAATGCTATCTGGTGGCTAGGGTGGGTAAGAAGCCAGACAATAAGCTGCCTCAGAAGGCCCCCGAGGCAGACAGCGATCCTCATCTCGATGATATTCTCTCCAAGCTACCAGAAGGAACGCCTCCAGAAGTCGTTGAGATGATAGCTTATCAAGCTTACTTTTCTGGGCCTCTCCCTCCACCTGGAATGTTCCAGAAATATGACGATGTTCTACCTGGTGCGGCTGATCGAATTCTTTCGATGGCCGAGCAAGAGCAATCAATTAGAAAGCGCGACAATGGATGGATTCTGATCAACGATAGCGCTCGTGTTTGGGGGAGCATCTTGGTCTCATTGGCCCTAGTCGTGGCTGGAGTCTACTGTGGCGTAATCGGTCAACCTTGGCTTGGCGCCGCGTTGGGCGGATCAGGTGTGATCGGGGTGGTAGTGAGGGCATTTAACCACAGGAAGTAACTTGATATATTACTCAATAATTCTGTTCATTTCATCAAAGAGGTAGGGAGCGATGGATACCGTCTTCCGCTTCCTCGCAGCAGCTTTAAAGTGTTCAATGTCGCTGCACATCCCCATCAAACCTTTCGAAAAGTCTCGCGCAAATCTCCGAAGATTTGCGCGCCCTTACAACACTGCCTCGAAAAGCGCCCGCGTGTTGGCTTCGGTCATCTTGACCGGGTTGCCGCCCGTTGACGGGTCGTTGAGCGCATCGCGGACCAGAACGTCGAGGTTCGCGTCCTTGACGCCAAGATCGGTGAGCGTCTTCGGGATCGCGAAGCTGTCGTTGAACTGATCGACGAAAGCGCAGAACCCGTCAAATCCGCCATCGACCCCCAGATACCCGGCTGCGCGGTCGAACCGATCGCGGATGGCGTCGGCGTTGAACTTGAGCACGGCGGGCATGCAAATGGCGTTGGTCGTGCCGTGATGCGTGTGGTGATGCGCGCCAATCGGATGAGACAGCGCATGGATCGCGCCGAGGCCTTTCTGGAAGGCGGTTGCGCCCATGGCGGCGGCGCTCATCATGTTGGCTCGGGCGTCGATGTCTGACCCGTCCTTGTAAGCGCGGGGGAGGTTGTCGATCACCAGTTTCATGCCCTCGAGCGCGATGCCCTGGCTCATCGGGTGGTAATGCGGGCTGGAATAGGCTTCGACGCAATGGGCGAAGGCATCGAGCCCGGTGCCGGCAGTGATGAATTTCGGCATACCCACGGTCAGCTCTGGATCGCAGATCACCACGGCGGGGAGCATCTTAGGGTGGAAGATGATCTTCTTTTCGTGGGTTTCCGAATTGGTGATGACGCTGGCGCGGCCCACTTCGGAACCGGTGCCTGCGGTCGTGGGCACGGCGACGATGGGATGGATGCCAGCGGGGTCCGCACGGGTCCACCAATCGCCGATATCCTCGAAATCCCAGAGCGGGCGCGCCTGCCCGGCCATAAAGGCGAGCGTCTTTGCAAGGTCGAGACCGGAGCCGCCGCCAAAGGCCACGACGCCGTCGAACCCGCCCTCGCGGTAGACGCGGAGACCCTCTTCGACATTCTTTTCGTTCGGGTTCGGATCGACCTCCGAAAACATCGCGCGACCGAGGCCCGCCTGCTCGATCAGATTCAGGGTCTTGGTGGTGATCTCCATATCCGCAAGACCGCGATCCGTGACCAGAAGCGGCTTGGTGATGTTCGCGGCGATGCACGCCTCGGCGATTTCCGAGATGCGGCCTGCGCCGAAGCGGATCGAGGTGGGGTAGGACCAGTTTCCGGTGAGGGACATCTGATTATGCTTTCTTGAGGTGGTAGGATTTGGGGCGTGTCAGAGCCTGATACGCCAGTTTCGATAGGCCTTGGCCGCGGCCCGTGTCCTTGCAGCCGGTCCAGCAGAGCGCGGGGTCGAGGTAGTCGCAGCGGTTCATGAACACGGTGCCGGTTTCGATCCGGTCAGCGATGGCTTCGACCGCTTCGGCGTCTTTCGACCAGATGGAGGCGGTGAGGCCGAATTGGCTGTCGTTCATCAACGCGATGGCTTCGTCGTCGTCCTTGACGGGCATGATGCCGACAACGGGGCCGAAGCTTTCGTCGCGCATGACGCGCATCTCGTGGGTGACGTTGGTCAGGATTTGCGGCGTGAGATACGCGCCGCCGTCATCGGCGGGCATCGTGTCTATATGGGCCTTGGCGCCGTCGGCCAGCGCCTCTTCGATCTGGGTGCGGACTTCCTTGGCGAACCGCACATTCGCCATCGGACCCATCGTGGTATCGGGATCGAGCGGGTTGCCGAGTTTCTGCGCCTTGACCCAAGCGACGGCCTTCTCGACGAACTGGTCGTAAAGGCTCTCATGCACATAAATCCGTTCGATCCCGCAGCAGCATTGCCCCGCGTTGAACATTGCGCCGTCCATCAGGCCGTCCACCGCCGCGTCGACATCGGCATCGGCGCGGACATAGCCGGGGTCTTTGCCGCCGAGTTCGGTGGACACTGGCGTGAAGGTGCCCGCCGCCGCGTGCTCCATCGCTCGCCCGCCGCCGACCGAGCCGGTGAAATTGACGAAATCGACGCCACGTTCGGCGATCAGGGCGGAGGTCGTGTCATGGTCGAGGACGAGGTTCTGGAACACGTCCTCGGGAACGCCAGCGGCTTGGAACGCTTCCGCCAAATGTTCGCCCACGGCCAGCGTTTGGGCGGCGTGTTTCAGGATCACACTGTTGCCCGCGATGAGCGCTGGGGCGACGGTATTGATCGCGGTCATGTAGGGATAGTTCCACGGGGCAACGACCAGCACGACACCCCAGGGCACGCGCTTGATGACGCGGCGCGCGGTGGCGCTGTCTTCGATCTGCATCGGGGCGAGGCTCTTTTCGGCGACATCGGCCATGTAGGTCAGCCGTTCGTTGAAGCCGCCATATTCACCGCCATAGCGGATCGGGCGGCCCATCTGGTGCGCCAGTTCGGTTGCCATGCGGTCGGTCTGCTGGCCGATGATTTCACCCGCCTTGCGCACCAGCGCGATGCGGTCCGACACCGGGCGCGCGGCCCAGTCGGCCTGGGCGGCCTTTGCGCGCTGGGCGGCGGAAAAGGCGGCGTCGCGGCTCAGCACGTCGCGCGTGAGATACACCGATCCGTCGATCGGAGAGATCAGGTCTACTGTCTTGGTCATGGTCAGGCTCTTTCAAATCCGCGCTTGATTTCCCAGTCGGTCACGGCCGCGTCGAACATCTCCTGCTCGACCTCGGCGCAGCGGGTGTAGTGGTCGATCACGTCGTCGCCCATGGCCTTGCGCAGCATGTCCGAATTGCGCAGCGCGTCCGTGGCCTTGAGCAGGGTGTGCGGGATCTCGGGGATGTCGGTCATGTGGTAGACGTCGCCCGAGACCGGATCACCGAGCGACAGCCCTTCCTCCATCCCGGCGATGCCGGCGGCAAGCTGCGCGGCGCAGGCGAGGTAGGGGTTAATGTCGCTGCCGGGGATGCGGCATTCGATCCGCACGCCCTTTGTGCCGTCGCCGACAAGGCGATAGCCTGCGGTGCGGTTGTCCACCGACCATGCGATCTTGGTGGGGGCAAAGGTGCCGGGCAGGAAGCGTTTGTAGCTGTTGACATAAGGAGCAAGGAACACCGTCATGTCGGGCGCGTATTTGATGAGGCCCGCGACGTAGGATTTCATTGTGCCGGACATGCTCAGGCGATCATCGGCATCGTAGAACACGTTGGTGTCGCCCTTGAATAGCGACTGGTGCACATGCGCGGCGCTGCCCACCTTGTCCGCGCGCCACTTGGGCATGAAGGTCGCGGCATGGCCCTGCATATGGGCGATTTCCTTGACCGCGTGCTTGGCGATGGTGTGGTTGTCACAGCAGCCCAGTGCATCGGCGTAACGGATATTGAGCTCTTCCTGCCCGGTCTCGGCCTCGCCCTTGGAGTTCTCGACCGGCACACCGGCGGCAACGAGGTGGTTGCGGATCGGGCGCATCACGTGCTCTTCGCGGGTGGTCTGGAGGATGTTGTAATCCTCGTTATAGCCGCTGATCGGGGTCAGCTTGCGATAGCCGCCCTTGCGCAGCGCGTCGTAGCTTTTCTCGAACAGGAAAAACTCCAGCTCGGTCGCCATCATGGGCGTCAGGCCCATCTCGGTCAGGCGGGCGATCTGCTTCTTGAGGATCTGCCGTGGCGAATGCGGGATCGGGTCATGGGTGTGGTGATCCAGCACATCGCACAGCACCATCGCCGTGCCGTCGAGCCACGGCACCGGGCGGAGCGTGTCCATGTCGGGCTTGATGACGTAATCGCCATAGCCTGCCGCCCAGCTTGTCGATTTGTAGCCGTCAGGCGTGTTCATCTCGAGATCGGTGGCCAGCAGGTAGTTGCAGCAATGGGTCTCTTTCCACGCGGACTCAATGAAGTTCGAGACGGTGAACCGCTTGCCCATCAGGCGGCCCTGCATGTCGACCATGCAGACCAGAACGGTGTCGATGTCGCCGGTTTCGGCTTTGGCTTGCAGATCGTCTAAATTCATCTCGGCCTCTTAGGTCTGGGCGGCCAACTCCTTTCAAAGGAGTTGGCCGTTTTCTTCGTAGAAAACGCCCCCGCAGAACCGGGGGGCGTTTCGCTTATTCGAAATTGTACGGCACGCCCGCCTGGTTGATGACGGCGTTGTATTCGCGGAAGATGTCGATGACCTTCTGGTGCACTTCGCCTTCCTGCGCAACTTCGTTCCAGAACTCCTTGGCCGCGTTCTCGACCTCGGCCCATTCGGAGGCGGGCACCTGACGCAGGGCGAGCTTTTCGCCGTTCGCGCGCAAGGCCGCTTCGCCGCCCCAGTACCACTGGTTGCGATAGGTGTGGCCCGCTTCGGTCGCCGCCATGACGACCGATTTCAGGTGATCGGGGAGTTCCGCCCAGCGTTCCTGGTTGACGAACCACGAGCCGATCCATGCGCCGGAGATGTTGTTGGTCAGGAAGTAATCGGTCACATCCGCCCAGCCGACGGTGTAATCCTCGGTGATGCCGGACCACGCCATGCCGTCCAATTCGCCCGTCTGCACCGCGACTTCGGCGTCTTCGTAGGGGATGCTGACCGGCACGACGCCGAACTGCGACAGGAAGCGCCCGGCGGTCGGGAAGGTGTAGAGGCGCAGGCCATCAAGGTCAGCGACAGACGTGATTTCCTTCGTGGTGTTGAAGTTGCAGGGGTCCTGACCCGCGGCGGACAGCCATTTGACGCCGACCTTGGCGTATTCTTCGTCCCAGATCTCGGCGAGGCCGTACTGGTTGAACAGAACTGGCACGTCGAGGATGTGCTTGGTCGCGAAGGGGAAGTAGCCGCCGAACTGCCGCAGCGGCGTGGGCGAGGCCATCGAGTCGTCGTCGGAATGCACGCCGTCGATGGTGCCGCGCTGGAGCGCCTGGAACAGCTCACCTGTCGGGACGATCTGGTCGGCGTAGAACAGCTCGACCTGAAGCTCACCATTCGAATTGGCGTTGATGTAGTCGATGACCGGCTTGGTCACGTGCTCACCCAAGGCGGCGCCGGCATAGGTCTGGAAGCGCCAGGTGATCGCGTCCTGCGCTTTGACAACGGCGGGCGCGGCAAGGGAGCCGACGCCGGCGATCCCTGCGGTTTTGAGAAACTTACGTCTGGTGGTCATGTGATGTCCTCTCAGTTGGTTTTGGTTTCTGCGCTCCGTTCCCGGAGTCTTGGTTGTGGTTACTTGTCGTAGATGTATTCCGGCAGCCAAAGGGCGATCTGCGGGAAGATCATGATGATGGCGAGCGCTCCGACCATCACCAGAACGAAGGGAATGATCGACACATAGATGTCGCGCAGGCTGATTTCCGGCGGCGCCATCGCGCGCATGAGGAAAAGATTATAGCCGAAGGGCGGCGTCATATAGGCGATCTGAGTCGTGATGGTGTAGAGGATACCATACCAGATCAGGTCGAAGCCAAGCGCGCCCACGAGCGGCACGTAAAGGGGCGCCACGATCACCAGCATCGCGGTGTCGTCCAGAAACGTGCCCATGATGATGAAGCTGAGCTGCATCAGGATCAGGATCATCCACGGGTTCAGGCCCATCTTTTCGGTGAAGAGCGACTCGATCGCCTTGACCGCGCCCAGCCCGTCGAAGACCGCGCCGAAGGCGAGTGCAGCGAGGATGATCCACATGAACATGCAGGTGATGCCAAGGGTCTGACGGACCGAGTTTTCGAAAACCTCTTTCGTCATGCGGCCCTTGAGGACCGCCGCGCCGAAGGCGGCCAGCGCGCCGATGGCAGAGCTTTCGACGAGCGATGTCCAGCCGTTCACGAAGGGGACCATCATGATGAAGAAGATCGCCAGCGGCAGAAGCCCGGCGCGCAAGAGACGCAGTTTTTCGGCGCGCGGGATGTCGCGTTCCTCGGCGGGAAGGACAGGGCCTAGGGCCGGGTTCAGTTTGCAGCGGATGGTGATGTAGAGAATGAACATCGTTGCCATCATGAGCCCCGGGATCACCCCTGCCAGCCACAATTGACCGACCGGCTGACGTGCAATCATGGCGTAGAGGACGAGCACCACCGAGGGCGGCACGAGGATGCCCAGCGACGATCCCGCCTGGATCACCCCCGTGACCATACGTTTGTCATACCCGCGCCTGAGCAGTTCCGGCAGCGCGATGGTCGCGCCGATGGCCATGCCTGCCACGCTGAGCCCGTTCATGGCCGAGATCAGAACCATCAGCCCGATGGTGCCCACCGCAAGACCCCCGGACAGGCCGCCCATCCAGACGTGGAACATCTTGTAAAGATCGTCCGCGATCCGGCTTTCGGACAGGACGTAGCCCATGAAGATGAACATCGGCAGCGTCAGCAGCGGATACCATTTCATCAGCTTCATCGCCGCCGAGAAGCCAAGGTCGTACCCACCCCGGTCGCCCCAGAGGAAGAACGCCGCGACGACCGCGACGAACCCGATGGCGCCGAACACGCGTTGCCCGGTCAGCAGCATCAGCATCATGGTCGAGAACATGAGCGCCGCAATCAACTCATACGGCATCAGATCTTGGCTCCCATGTCATGACCCTGAAGGCGCAGGATGTCCTTGGCCAGTTCCGCCAGCACTTGCAGCAGCATCAGGAAAATGCCGATGACCATGATGACCTTGATCGGCCAGAGGTAGGGGCGCCACGCGGTCGGGCTGCGTTCGAGGAAGCCAAGCTCTTCGGAGCCGGTGGCGAGGCCCGCGAAGAAGCCGATGGGTTCGGACCCGAAATAGCCCAGCGAATAGGCGGTCGAGGCGATGCCGCCGTAAAGCAGGAAGCCAAGATAGACGAGGAGAAACACCACCGTCACCGCGTCGATCATCGCCTTGCGGCGGTCCGACATCTCTCCGTAGATCAGGTCCATCCGCACGTTCGAGCCCATCTGGATCGAATACGGACCGCCGAGGATGTAGTAGGCCACCATCGCAAACTGCGCCATTTCCAGCGTCCAGAGCGACGGCAGCAGGAACGCCTTGGACACGGTCGACCATAGCAGGATGCCCATCATCACGAAGATGCCGTACATCACGATCCGTCCGATCATCCGGTTGAACGGGTCGATGAGGCCGACATAGGCCTTCAGCACCCGGGTCATGAGGCCACCTGAGTTTGAAGGGCACTGGTGAGCATCTGTCCGAGGATCCTGTCGAACCGGGCGACACCTGCCGGGTCCGAGATCAGGTCGTTGCGGACTTCGATCATCACGTTCGGCAGGCCGCGCGGGATGGCGTGTTCGCGCAGGGTGTGTGTCACCCCGTCGGTGACGGAGTAGGGCGCGTTGAGCCGTGTATCGAGTCCGTCCGGCGCGGTCGCCAGCATCGCCTTTGCCAGCGTATCATCGCTGTCGTGCAGCAGGCCAAGCGCCACTTTGCGCGGTTGACCGAACCAGATCGGCGTGAAGGAATGGATCGTGACAAGAACCGGCGGCGTCTGGAAGGCATCGAGTGTCGCGGTCAGGAGCGCGCGAAACGGTTCGTAGATTTCGGCCACCCGCGCGGCGCGGTCCGTTGTGCTCAGATCGGCATTGCCCGGAACCTCGACCACCTCGGATTTGGCGGGGATCGCGTCGGGGGCGCTGGGCGGGCGGTTGCAGTCATAGACCAGTCGGGACACCCGCGAGGCCACCAGCGGCGCGTCAAGGGATTTGGACAGCGCCACGGCCAGATCACGCCCGCCGATATCCCATGCGGCATGGCTGTGCCGTTGATCCGGCGCGACGCCAAGATTGTCGAGAGCGGCGGGAATGAAGGCGCTGGCATGTTCGCAAACAAGGCAGATAGGGGCGGCGCCGCGCGGGTTGATAACCTCGGCAGCCGGGCCTTCGCCCGCGGTCAGAATCGTATGATTTGAAACAGTTTCCACGCTTGTCATTAGGGTTGGGCGTCCGAGACCTGTCAAGACAATTTCGTTGATTATTGTACCAAGATCGGGGAGGATGTAGCGATTGCTACATAAGGCATCAGCCCATGGGAAAACCGCTTTCGGTCAAGGACAGGCTGCACGATCACGCCGGGGGACTGACCCCGGCGGAACGGCAATTGTCGAGCGTTCTGATGCGCGATTATCCCGTGGGCGGGCTGCAATCCATCACCCGCATCGCCGAGGCTGCGGGCGTGTCGACTCCGACGGTCATCCGCCTTGCGCGCAAGCTGGGCTTCGACGGTTTCCCCGAATTGCAGGCGGCGATGCGCGACGAAGCCTCGGCGCAGTTCAAGACGCCGATTTCCAAACGCGACGGGTGGGGCGACGCAAAGCCGATGTCGGCGGCGTTCAAGGCGTTTGCCGAAGCGGTGTTCGACAACCTCAGCCGCACCATCGACCGGCTGGAGCCGGGAACGCTCGATGCGATTGCTGCGGTTCTGGCGGATCGGCAAAGGCCGGTCTACCTGTCGGGCGGGCGCATCACGCGGTCGAACGCGGATTATTTCTACAACCACCTTCAGATCATCCGCCCGTCCGTGACCTTGCTAGGCGCGTCGCCGAATGTCTGGCCGCAATACATCCTCGACATGGATCGCGCGTCGGTCCTGATCCTGTTCGATATCCGCCGCTACGAGCGCGATCTTGAACGATTGGCCGAGCTTGCCAAGGAGCGCGATGCCGAGATCGTTCTTTTCACCGATCAATGGGGGTCGCCCATTGCGCGGCTGGCGGATCACGTGGTGAACGCGATGATCGAAGTCCCGTCAAGCTGGGATTCGACGCTTGCGATCAACCTCGTGATCGAGGCCCTGATCGCCGAGGTACAGACGCGGGTATCCGACACCGCGCAGGAGCGGATCGAGGCTTTGGAAGAGATGTTCCGGTCGACCCGGATCTTTCGGAAATCAACGTGACGGTTCGGGTTGACCGTCATCGGCAAGCCGACTGTCGAGCAACTGCCCCTCGCGCAGAAGGATCGGGTGGGCAACGGTCACGATCCAGGAATGCATTTCCTTGAGCGTGTAGGCGGTTTCGATATGCACATCGCTGGAGGCGAAACTTTCGGGCACGCCCGCGCTCAACCGCTTGAGATGCTCCTTGCGGGTCTTGCGTTCGAGCCGCGCCATCTCGGCCTTTTCCTCGAGCAACTGTCGCGCGCCGACAAGATCGTTGCTGACCAGCACGCTGGAGGCGGTTTCGAGGTTCTGGCACAGGCGTTTGTAGAGGCCTGACAGCTCCTTGAACCCGGCATCCGAAAAGGACAGGTGATTGTCGGACTTTTCCTGCGCCAAGGGGATCAGGCGTCTGACCAGAAGATCGCCGGCCGCTTCGATGGCGATGGCGTAATCCACAAGCGCGCGCAGCTCGCGTTTTTCCGATTTCTGCATCGCGTGGTGCGGAAGTTCAGCGGCAAACAGCCGGATGTCGTGCAGGGCCGCGTTGAGCACGTCGTCTTCGGCAACCAGCGCATTCGCCTGCTTGTGATCATAGCTCTGGTACAGGTCCATCACCGGCACCAGCATTTCGGAAAGAACATCGGTCATGCGAATGACCTCGCGCCGCAAACAGGCAAGGGCGCGCACGGGCGTGTCGGTCGTGCCCGGATCGAGATGCGATTTGTGCAACGGTTTCGCGATCAGGGCCGCAGGTGCGTCGGGCAAGAAGCGCAGTAACGCCGATTGCAAAGGCCTGGCGAAGACGATCAGGGTGAGGATAAGCGTGTTGAACCCGATATGCACGGCAACCAGCGTCGCGGCGTTGCCCAGATCGGAGAGCGCGTCGGGCAATCCGAAACTGTTGATCGCCGTCGCCGCCACCAGCGCGGCCAGCCCACGCAGGATGAGGTTGGCCAATGGAATCCGCCGCACCACCGGATCGGCGCGGCGGGTCAGCCAGACCGGGATCACAGCTGATCCCAGGTTGGCCCCAAGCACAAGCGATACTCCGGCGGCCAAGGGAAGCGCACCGATGGCGACCACCGCGACGGTCATCAGGATCGTGGCGACCGAGCTGTGCATGACAAAGGCGAGCGCGGCGCCGGTGATGAAGGCAGTGACAAAATCGCGTTCGAAATAGCCCGCGAGCGCAGGCAGGATTGCGCTGTCGCGCACGGGTTCGACCGCTTCGCGCAGATATCGCAGCGCGATCAGGATGAGGGCGATACCGACGAGGATGCGCCCCACCTGTTTCCAGTTCCGGGTCTGGGACTTGAGGAACAGCAGGCCTCCCGTGGCCAGCAGGAACGGCACAACTTCTTCCAGCGGGAAGGACAGCAGCATGATCAAAAGGGCAGAGCCCAGGTCGCCTCCGAGAACCATCGCGAGGCCGGGGGCAAACGCCATGCCGCCGCTTCCCGCGAACCCCGCCACCAAAAGCGTCACCGCCGCCGAGCTTTGCAGCACCATCGCCATGATCAACCCCGACGCCATCATCGTGACCGGCCCGCGTTTGCGGTTCATCGCGCGATGCAGGCTTGGCCCGAAGGCGCGTTCGATCCCGGTGCGCACCATGCGCACGGCAAAGAGCAGCAGCAGGACAGCGCCGGAAAGATGGAGAAGGAAAAGTAGGATTTGCATGTGTGTTCAAGTGTTTCAGGACAAGGCGAGGATCATGATCCCGCAGGCGACGATGGCGGCAGCCAGAAGGCGGCGGTTGGCCGGGCCTTCGCGAAGCCAGATCACTCCGATCAACGCCGCGAAGATGACCGAGGTTTCCCGGATCGCGGACACGATCCCGATGGGCGCCAGAGTTTTGGCGAAAAGCGCCAGCCCGTAGGCAACGCCCGAGATAACACCACCCGCCAGCCCGAGTGCAAGGGCCTTTGTGCTGATCGACCGGGCGCGACCGAAGCGTGAGCCGATGACAAAGACCGCGACAAAGATCTCGGCGGCGAAGAGCCAGACGACATATCCGATGGGTGCGCCTGACACGCGAATGCCGATCCCGTCAACCACGGAATAAGCCGCAATGATCGCGGAATTGATCAGCGCCGCGACGATCCCGCGCTTGTCCGCGTGGCGCACGGCGGCAAGGATCATGATGCCTGCGGACACGGTCAGAATACCGATCCAGGCCCAGAGCGACAGGTATTCATCCGCCCAGATCGTCGCGCCCAGCGCCACCATGACCGGCGCCGTGCCTCGGGCGATGGGGTAGATCAGGGACAGGTCGCCAAAGCGGTATGAGATGTCGAGGAAATAATAGTAGCCCCAGTGGATGACCGTCGATGCGATGATGAAGGGGAATGCAGCGGCAAGTGGGGCGGGCACGAAGGGCAGGAGAAGAATGGCCGGCAAACAATGCCCGGTTGCCACCAGCCCAAGCGTGATCGCCCGGTCTCCGGATGCCTTGACCAGTGCGTTCCAGAGCGCGTGCAGCAGCGCTGCGCTCAGAACGATCGCGAGGACTGGAAGGGTCACGCCTGCGCCTTGGGTCGCTTCAGCGGAGCCAGTGCCGCGCTTGCGACGTGCCTCATCCCGGCCAAGGCAGGGAGTAGGTCTTGACGTTGGTAAAGAACTTCATCGCCTCGATCACGCCTTCCTTCACGCCGTTGCCGCTGTCCTTGATGCCGCCGAAGGGGGACATCTCGATCCGGTAGCCGGGTTGTTCCCAGATGTTGCAGGTGCCGACATTCAACCCGTTGATATAGGCAATCGCACGGTTCAGGTCGTTCGTGCAGACGCCCGAGGACAGGCCGAAATCGGTGCTGTTCGAGATGCGCATCACCTCGGCGTCGTCGTCAGGGACGCGGACGATGGGAATGATCGGGCCGAAGGTTTCCTCCATCACCAGTTCGCTGTCATGCGGCACATGATCCACAACGATAGGGGGCAAAAGCGCGCCTTTGCGGCCCGGATCGTAAAGCACCTTCGCGCCCTGATCGGCGGCCATGTAGACGCGCTTCTCGAAGAGTTCGGCGGCCTTCGCATGGATCACGCAGCCAAGCTCTGTCGCCGGGTCTTGCGGATCGCCGAATTTGATCTTCTTGGCCTTCTCGACCACCAGCGGCACGAACCGGTCGGCCACGCTTTCCTGAACGAGGATGCGCTTGATCGCTGTACACCGTTGACCGGAATTGCCCGTGGCCCCGGCGACCGCGATGGTGGCCGCCTTTTCCAGATCGGCGTAACTCAGATCGTTGCAGACGATCAGCGGATCGTTCCCGCCAAGTTCGAGCGCAGTGCGTTTGTAGCCTGCTTTGCCCGCGATCATCTTGCCCACGGGCACACCGCCGGTGAAGGTGATGATGTCGATGTTTTCGTTCGTCACCATCTCGTCACCGATGTCGGCAGGCATTCCGGTGACGACCTGAAACATCTCAGGCGGCAGACCCGTCTCGTAGAGGATATCGGCCAGCGTCAAAGCGGTCAGCGGCGTCAGTTCCGTCGGCTTGCACACCATGCAGTTGTTGGTCGCAATCGACGGTGCGATCTTGTGGCTGACCATGTTCAGCGGGTGGTTGAACGGGGTGATCGCGCTGATGGCGCGGAGGGGTTCGCGCATCGTGAAGATCTTGCGTGCCTTGCCGTTGTGGGTGAGGTCGCAGGAGAAAATCTCACCATCATCCTTGAGCGCCTCGGCAGCGGCGAATTGAAAGACATCCTGTGCGCGCTTGGTCTCGTAGATGGCGTGCTGGTGGCAGATGCCCAGTTCCAGCACCAGCCATTTGGCGAGGTAGTCGCGCTTTTCGCCGATCAACTCGCCTGCGCGTTGCAGAATCTGGCTGCGTTCGTAGCGGGTGAGTTTCGGCTGGTAGTTCGCCGCGATCTCGAACGCGCGGCGGGCGTGTTCGGCGGTGCCCATCGGAACGGTGCCGATCACCTCGTCGGTGTAGGGGTAGCGGACTTCGAGGCGGTCCTTGGTGTCCACCTTTTCGCCGCCGATGCGCATCTGGTCGTGACGGATGTCTGTCATGCGTCGACCTCTTCCAAAGCAGCGGCAGTGGTGGCGTAGAAGAACGCATCGAAGTTGCGCAACTCCGGCGCGTTCGGCAGGTCGATCTTGCGATTCACGATGAACGGGACCTCCTGTTCGGTCAGCCCGCCGTGCGACCGCAGAGGTTCTTTCAGCGCGGCTAGGTCGTGGCGGTGGGCCGACGTGCCGATGGTCATGTTCTCGGTCGAGATCATGACGATGTCGCCGATCCGGTCGGCGGGCAGTTCGTATTTCTGAACCGCAGTCGCCTTGTCCACCACTTCGAGCATCTCTGGAAGCGCACGCAGGCGCGCGATGATGTCCGCTTGATCGGCCCCAGAGGGCAGGTAAGCGGTGGCAAAAGACCCAAGCGCACCGTGATGCACGACATAGGGATCGGTGATCGGCAGGATCACCCGCGCGGCGGCTTCGTCCAACCACTCGTCCAGCAGATCCTGCACATAGATCACCGCCGGGTCGCCGTTGGCGTCATGCTTGGGTTTCATGCCGTGGTCTGCGGTCACGACAATGGCCGCGCCCATGTCGTCCAGCTCTTTCAGGTAGCGGTCGAACATGGCGTAGAAGTCTTTTGCGCCCTGGTCATCCGGCGCGAACTTGTGCTGGATGTAGTCGGTCGTGGAGAGGTACATCACGTCCGGTTTCCACTCCTTGAGCAGCTTCACACCGGCGGCGAAGACGAACTCTGACAGGTCCGCGCTATAAACCTCCGGCACCGGCATCCCGAGCCAGTCGGACGCCTTGTCGATCCCGTGTTCGGCCTTGGTGGTGTCGCCGGAGCGCTCGGACGAAAAGGCAATCGCGCGGTCCTCGTCGAACTTCAGGCCCGCGCCGAGAAGCGCGCGCAGCTTGTCTTTCGCGGTGACGACGGCGACCCGCGCGCCGGCCTCGTAGAACTTGGAGAACACGGTCGGCGCGCGAAGGAAGCGCACGTCGTTCATCATGACTTCTTCGCCGGTTTCCGGCTCGTAGAGGAAGTTGCCGCAAATGCCGTGCACTGACGGCGGGCGGCCCGTCGCGATGCTCATGTTGTTGGGGTTGGTGAAGGACGGGATCACCGAATGGGCCAGACGGTCGGTCCCCGTTTCGCGGATGCGCTTGAGCGTCGGCATCAGGCCTTCGGCAATCGCCACTTCCAGGTATTCCGGCTCGCAGCCATCAAGGCAGATCGCAATCGCACAGGTCTTGGGCGCTGGGTAGGTGCGGTCGTTGGCGACCACGTCTTTCGTTATGGGCATATCTCTTCCTTCAGGCGGCGAGTTTCTTGCGTTCTTCCAAAGCGGCGGCGGGGGGTGCCGCATCTGTCACGTTCATGTCTTGCAGCGCGTCGCGGGCGGCGTCCACCACGCGGCGCATCACGTGGTCATCCATCTGGCCGATAACGCCAATACGGAACGACTCCACGACGGTCAGCTTGCCGGGATAGATGATGAACCCGCGTTTCTTCATAGCGTCATAGAAGCCCTGGAAGGTAAAGTTCGGATCGGCGGGGCAGAAGAAGGTCACGATGATCGGGCTGAGCCAGCGGTCGGCCAAGAGTGTCTCAAAGCCCAGGTCGCGCATCCCCTGCACCATCACATCGCGGTTGTTGGTATAGCGCGCGCCACGGGCGGGAACACCGCCTTCGGCCTCGTGCAGGTCAAGCGCCTTGAGGAAGGCGGCGACCACGTGGGTTGGTGGGGTAAAACGCCACTGGCCGGTCTTTTCCATCGTCGCCCATTGCGCGTACACATCGAGTGACAGGGAATGGGAATTGCCCTTAGACGCTTCGATCTCGTCCTTGCGGGCGATGACGAAGCCGAAGCCCGGCACGCCCTCGATACATTTGTTGGCCGAGGACACGAAGGCGGCGCAGTTGAGCTTTACCGGATCAAGCGGCAGCGCACCGAAGGCGGACATGCTGTCGATCAGCAATTTGCGCCCGGCAGCCTGTGTCGCCTCAGCGATTTCCTCGACCGGGTTGAGGATGCCGCTTGAGGTTTCGCAATGGATCGCAAGCACGTGGGTGATCGTGGGATCGTTCGCGAGGATTTGCGCCACCTCATCGCCGCGTGGCGGCAGGTAATCACCCTTGTCCAGCAGGTGACAGGCGCGCCCCAGATAGTCCAGCGTCTGCGCCGCGCGTAGCCCGTAGGCGCCGTTTGCCAGCACCAGAACTTTGCCATCGCGGGGCACAAACGACCCCAGCATGGCCTCGACGCAATAGCTTCCCGAGCCTTGGATCGGCACGCAATCGTAGTCGTCCGCGCCATTGCCGATGAGTGCCAGCAATCGGCGGCGCAGGTCGCGAGTCATGGCGCGGAAATCGTCGTCCCAGCTGCCCCAGTCGCGCAGCATCGCCTGTTTGACCGCGTAGGCGGTGGTCAGCGGGCCGGGGGTGAGCAGATAGGGTTCGCCAAGTTCGGGGGCAGGCAATGGTGTGGCTGGCATGATGCGGATCCAAGGCTGTTCCCGATCCGATATGTGGACCGCGCGGGCATATGTAAAATCTTTGTTTTCTATTGATTGATAGGGTACGCCTATAGCAATCCACCATGTCGGAGGCCCGATGCGCTACAGCCAGCTCCGTGCGTTTCACCATGTTGCCCTGCATGGCGGGTTTTCCCGTGCAGCGCGGGCGCTCAATATCTCGCAGCCGTCGGTGTCGGATCAGGTTCGGCAGCTCGAGCAGCGGCACGATATCCTTCTGTTCACCCGCGAAGCCCGGCAAGTGCGCATGACGGAAGCTGGAGAGGCGTTGTTTCGCCTGACCAGCGAGATGTTCGAAGTCGAGGAACGGATCGGCGCGCTGTTCGACGAAAATCGCGCCGGGCTGTCGGGGCATCTGCGCATCATGGCGGATTCCGCCATGCACATCACCGATGCGGTGCAACGCTTTCGCGAGGCGAACCCGGATGTCTTTGTCACCATCCGCACCGGCAACACCGAAGACCTGCTGCGACGGTTGCGCAACTACGAGGCGGAAATCGGCGTTGTGGGCAATACCATCTCTGCCCCCGACATTGACAGCATCGACCTTGGGCGCACGCCCATCCTGGCGCTGGTCGCCAAGGATTATCTACCCGCCAGCACGCGCTGGATCGCATTCCGGGACCTTGCGCGGTATCCGCTGATCTTTCGGGAAGACGGCTCGCGCACCCGCGCGCAGGTCGAGGAAGAGGCGGCGCGATTGAAGCTGAGCCTGACGCCCGTGATCGAGGTCGAGGGGCGCGAGGCGATGCGCGAGGTGGTGGCGTCGGGTGCGGGCATCGGCTTTATCAGCGAAGCCGAATTCGGGCATGATCAACGGCTCAGGACGATCCCATTTCAGGACATCGACATCGGCATGTCGGAATCGCTTGTCACGCTGTCGGCGCGTCGGGACGTTCCCTTGATCCGGGGGTTCGTCAAAGCGGTGCATCGCACCCTTGGTCGCAAACAGTAACTGGCGCGACCCATAGGTTTTACCTATGGTGATATATAATTCACCTGTCTTTACATATGGCGGATGCTTGGCATGATCGACCCAATCCTGGGAAGTGCCGTGACGGAAACCAAGCTGAATACATTGTTCATCGTGATCGACCAGCTGCGCGCGGATTGCGTGTTCGGGGCGCTTGCGGCACATCTTGATCTTCCCAACATGCGTGGATTGGCCGACGACGCCGTGTCGTTTGTGAACCACTATTCGGTGACGTCGCCTTGTGGCCCGTCGCGCGTGTCCCTGTTGACCGCGCAATATGCGTCGAACCACGGGGCGCGGCGCAACGGGACGCCGCTCAAGCGTGACACGCCGAACCTTGCCACCGTCCTGCGGGCGCAGGGCTACGATCCGCTGCTGTTCGGGTACACGGATACGTCCCACGATCCACGGTTCCTGCCCCCGGACGATCCCCGCCTGTTTTCCTACGAAGAACTCGCGCCTGGATTCACCGAAGTCGTCAGGATGCGGCTGGAGGAGGATTCAACCGCATGGGAATCCCACCTGCGGGACCACGGATATGACGTGCCGCCCTATCCCGAGATGTACCGGTCGGTTGGCGACACACCCGACGCCCCCGCGCTATATGCGGCAGAGCACAGCGATACGGCCTTCCTGACGGATCGCTGTATCGAGGATCTGGCCGATCGGCCGCAAGGATGGTGTGCGTTGCTGACCTATATCCGGCCGCACCCGCCCTTCGTGGCCCCGGCGCCCTACAACACGATGTATGCGGACGCGGACATGCCAGCGGCGCGCCAAGCGTCCGATCCTGACTGGCACCCCTTTGTCGAAACGGCCCGGCGCAAGAGCAGCGTTGCGTCCACCGTGATCGGCTTCCCTGATCTTGAGGCGTCCGAGGCCACCACGCGCATGATCCGAAAGCTGTATTTCGGGCTGGCCACAGAGGTGGATCATCATATCGGGCGCGTGATCGCGTGGCTGAAGGAGACCGGGCAGTACGAGAATACTCTGATCGTCCTGACCGCGGATCATGGAGAGATGCTGGGCGATTACGGTCTGTGGGGTAAGATGACCTTCCAAGATGCGGCCTTCCACGTTCCGCTGATCGTCCGAGACCCGAAGAGCAGCGCGCGCGGCACCGTTGTCACCGCGCCGACGGAATCCATTGACGTGACGCCGACGATCCTTGCCTGCCACGGGATCGACGCACCGCATTCGATGGACGGGCGCAGCCTGAAGCCGTTTCTGAATGACACGACCCCGCATGACTGGCGGCAGGCAACCGTATCCGAGCTGGATTTCGGCGATCCGATCAGGCCGACCCTTTGGCAGACCGATCACGGCCTGTCCGTAGATGCCGCGAATCTGGCGGTGTTGCGCAGGGACAACCTGCGATTCGTTCAGTTCGCCGGGGGGCTGCCGCCTATCCTTATGGATGTATCGGAAGGCAGTGAGACCCGAAATCTGGCTAAAAATCCGGCACATATGCAGACAATGCTTGATTTGATGCAGGAATTGCTTTGCCATCGAATGGTTAACACCGATGGGACGTTCTCGAGGACCCTGATCACCGGGGACGGCGTGAAGGTGGCTTCATGACCCAAAGCGCTGTCACGGTTCTGTTAAGGTTGCCAGTGATACAGGCTGCGGCTGTTCCGCTGCGGGCTGACAACACGAAGGAGATGCCACGCTAGAATTCTGTCCATCGCGCGACCTCTTCTGCCGTTCGGACCGCGCGACATCATTGGACACCCGAAATGACCGGACAGTCACTGTACCGGGACAAAAAGGGGGAACAGCCCCCATCACCACTTGGAACCAACAGGAGATAAAATGAAACGACTTCTTCTATCAGGCGTGGCCATGATTGCCCTGCCGGCAGCGGCCTATGCCAACTGCCCGGCAATCACGCTCGCCGACATGCAGGGTATCGCCCCCGGAGACTATCCGCAGCAATACGAACTGAGCACGTTTCAGGAAGCTGCCGGATGTACGATGGAGTTTGCCGCCAACCCCGAGATCGACGCGCTGAACGCGCAGATCAAGGGCAACCCGGAGCTCCCGCCGCTTGCCGAACGTATCCCGGCAGAGCCACTGGTCGTGGTGCCATATGAGAGCGTCGGCCAATATGGTGGCGAACTGAACGTCCTGTCGAACGCGACCGAAGCCGGCACATCGGACTTCCTGTCGGTGCGTCACGTCAACCTCGTGCGGTATTCGGATGATCTTCAGACCATCGTTCCCAATATTGCGAAGTCGTGGGAGTGGAACGACGATTACACGCAGCTGACCTTTACACTGCGCGAAGGTCACAAGTGGTCGGATGGTGCGCCCTTCACCAGCGCCGATGTGGCGTTCTGGCATGACAACCTGATGATGGACACCAACATCTACGAACAGCCGCGCGACTACGTGACCGTGGGTGGCGAGACCATGACGGTCGAAACGCCGGATGATGTGACGGTGATCTTCAACCTGCCTGCGCCCAAGCCCGGGCTTCTGGCGCATTTCGCGACGTCTTATGCGCAAGGCTTCCAGCCCAAGCATTTCCTTGGGCAATTCCATCCCGACATCAATCCTGATGCAGACAGCTACGCGCAGTCTCTGGGGTTCGAGAATGGCTATGACGCAATCCTGGCGTATTACGGCAATTCCGACTGGACCGACACGCCAACGCCGATGCTGTCGCGGTCCGACATTGTCGATGGGTTGCCTAAGGCGACGGTTCCGACACTGGAGTCGCATATCTACATCCAGGACACGACCGAGGGTCGGAAGCTGGTGGCGAACCCCTATTTCCACCAGGTCGATCCTACGGGCCAACAGCTTCCGTATATCTCGACGCAGGATGAGCTTTACATCAACGACAACGAAGTCCGCATCCTGAAACTGGTGAACGGCGAGGTGGACTACAAATCGCAGTCCGTCCGATTGGAATCCGCGCCACTGCTGCTCGAAAACCAGGAAAAGGGCAACTACTCGGTCCAGCTTGCCCCGACCGTGAGCATGCCCGCCTTCAGCTTCAACTTCACATCCGAAGACGAGGCCAAGCGCGAGCTGTTCAACGACATCCGCTTCCGCGAAGCGATGTCGATCGCGATCAACCGGGATGAGCTGAACGAGATCGCCTATTTCGGACAGGGCGAACCCGGTCAGGTCGCGCCGTTCAACCCGGCGCCCAATTTCGTCGATCCGAAATGGTCGAGCTACAAGGCGGAGTACGATCCCGACACCGCCCGCGCTCTGCTGGACGAAATCGGCATGGTCGACACCGACGGTGACGGGTTCCGCGAATTGCCCAATGGCGATGCGATCACGCTCAACATGCAATTCTCGACCCAAGGCATCGCCGGAAGCGTCGTGGAGCTGGTGGGTCAGAATTGGGCCGATGTCGGTGTGCAGACGCAGGTGAAAGAGGTGACGCCCGACGAATATCGTTCGGCGCAATCCTCGAACAAACTGGACGTCGGGTTGTGGCAATACGGTGCGCCGCTGGCGATCCATCTGGGCCTCAACACCTTCTTCCGTCCGCCGTTCGGCACCTATTTCGAGCACCGGACTGGGATGTTGTGGGGTGAATGGCTGGATACCGATGGCGCATCGGGCGTAGAGCCGCCGGAATGGGCCAAGAAGCTGGCGGACGATATCACCGCCTTCCAGTCGGCCACTCCGGGATCGGACGAGGCGAACGAACTGGGCGCTGGTCTGGTCGAGAATTTCGTCGGCAACATGGTCATGATCGGAACGGTGAAAGCTCCGGAGCCAATCTACGCGAGCAACAACCTCAAGAACTTCACCGACTTCAAGACGTGGTCCTACGAGTACTACCGGACCTACCCGTACCGCGCCACGCAGTGGTGGCTGGAGGAGTAATCCGACACGAAAGCGCTGCGGGCAGGAACTCCTGCCCGCAGCACGACAGGGAATGAACGTGGCTTGACGAACAATCCGGGTCCACCGGAGACGCAGTCACCTTGCAGGGGCACCCTTCATGCTGAACTTCGCGCGATTTGTGGCGACACGCGCTATTCTGGCGATGATCACGCTGATCATCGTTTCGCTCGTGGTGTTTTCGCTGATGGAGCTGGTGCCGGGCGATTGCGCAGAGCGGTATCTGGCCTTCAAGAACACCCAAGGGTCGGGAATTTCGGCCGCCGATATCGAAAACGAGCGCGTCCGCCTGGGCCTAGACCGGCCCTTCCTGGAACGCTGGGGCAAATGGATCGTCGGGGCTTTCCAGGGCGAATTCGGCGACAGTTGCATCCTGCGCGTGAATATCGCGCAGCTTCTGGGAGACAAGTTCTGGATCTCGCTCGGTCTTTGCCTCGCTTCGCTGATGCTGGCCTATTCGATCGCGCTTCCCGTGGGGATCATCGCTGCCGCGTCGGACAACGCTATTCTGAACAACTCGCTGCGCCTGTTCAGCTATCTGGGTCTGGCGCTGCCCAACTTCCTGCTGGCGCTGATGATCATGCTGTTCTCGACCGTGTATTTCGGGGACACGCTGACCGGTCTGTTCTCGGCCGAATACCGCGATGCGGATTGGAGTTGGGGCAGGGTGATGGACCTGCTGAGCAACGCGTGGTTGCCCATTTTCATCCTCGGCTGGTCGGCCACCGCCTTTGCCTTGCAGACGGTACGGGCCTTGATGTCGGACGAGATAGGCAAGCTGTATGTCACTGCCGCATCGGCACGGGGGGTGCACGGGCGCAAGCTTTTGTGGAATTACCCCGCGCGCCATGCGCTTGGGCCGATCGTCAACAGCCTTGGTTTTGACCTCAACCGTATCTTCAACGAATTGCCCATCGTCGCGCTGATCCTGACGCTGACCGAAGCGGGCGCGCTGTTGATCGAGGCGCTGGCACGGTCCAATGACCAGCAGCTTGCAGGCGCGATCATCTTTCTTCTGACCGCGTCCATCGTGACGCTCAACTTCCTGACGGACGTCTTGCTGGCGGTGCTCGATCCGCGCGTCCGCAAGAGCATCGTGAGGTGACGCCATGACGACGACACCCGATCCCCTCAAGCCGAACCTCGCCGAAACCACCGGCCCGCATGTGCAGGTCGTCGAGACCGACGCCGCGGTAGAACGCCGGTCGAAAGAGGCGTATTTCACCGCCTCACAGGGCCAGTTGATCTGGGCACGCTTCAAGAAGCAACGCGCCGCGATGGTCGCGGCCTGTGTTCTGGCCTTCCTGATCTTCACCGGGATCTTCGCACCCTTCCTGTCGCCCTATAATCCGACGATTGCGGGCAAAAACGATGACTATACCAACGGCGCGCCGCAGATCCCGATGTTCTGCGATGTGAATGGCTGCTCGTTGCGCCCGTTCGTGCACGCCGTCGAACGCGAACGGTCGATGGCAACGAATTTCCGCTGGGTGACAACCGTCAACGAGGATGAACGGAACTACATCTATTTCTTCGCCGAGGGGTGGGAGTACAAGCTCTTCGGTTTCATCCCGATGGACACGCATTTGTTCGGCACGCAGGACGGGTTCGTGCATGTCTTCGGCACGGATGCCAGCGGCAAGGACATCTTCTCTCGCACGTTCCACGCCATCTGGACATCATTGCAGGTGGGGACAATCGGCGTGTTGATCGCCTTTGTCCTTGCCTTGGTGATCGGCGGTGTGTCCGGCTATTACGGTGGGTGGATCGACTCTGTCTTGCAGATGATCACCGACGCGGTGCGAACGGTGCCCGCCATCCCGCTCTTCATGGCGGTGGCGGCCTTCATGCCACCTGAATTATCGGCCGAGGAACGGTTCTTCTACATCTCGCTGATCCTTGGCCTGATCGGTTGGCCCACCTTGGCGCGGCGCGTGCGCACGCATCTATTGACCGAGCGCAATCAGGAATATGTGCTGGCGGCGCAGCTCTGCGGGGCTTCCTCGGGGCACGTGATCCGGCGGCATCTGTTGCCCAGCTTCACCAGCTACATCATTGTCGATCTGGTGATCTCGTTTCCCTACATGGTGCTGTCGGAAACCGCGCTGTCCTTTATCGGACTTGGCCTCAAGGACCCGGTAAACAGCCTTGGCGTGATGCTTCAGAACGTGACCAGCGCGGACGTGCTACTCAACTATCAATGGTACTTCATCCCGGTGATCTTCTTCATCGCACTGGTGATGGCCTTCGTATTCGTGGGCGATGGCCTGCGCGACGCGGCAGACCCCTATTCGGACAATAACAAATGACGGCCCTGATCGACGTAGAAAACCTGACGCTGCAATTTCGCACCGATGAAGGGCTGATTACGGCCGTCGACAACGTGAGCTTTTCGCTTAACCGGGGCGAGGTGATGGGGCTGGTCGGGGAAAGCGGCTCGGGCAAATCGGTGACTGCGAAGGCGCTGATGCACCTGAATGCGCGCAATGCGGTCTACAGCCCGGAAAGTCGGATCACCCTGCACACCGACAAGGGCCCGGTGGATGTTCTGTCGCTCAAGACACCGCGCGACTTGAACATCGTCCGGGGCGGCGCGGTGTCCATGATCTTTCAGGAACCAATGGCAAGCTTCGCACCCGCGATCACCATCGGCAAGCAGATGGTCGAACAACTCCAGTTGCACGGAGACTACACCAAGGATCAGGCGAAACGCTGGTCCATCGAGATGCTCGACCGGGTCGGGATATCGGATGCTGACAAGAGGTTTGACCAATACGCGTTCGAGCTGTCCGGCGGGATGCGCCAGCGCGCGATGATCGCGATGGCCTTGTCGACCCAGCCGAAGCTGCTGATCGCGGACGAACCGACCACGGCACTTGACGTGACGATCCAGGCGCAGGTGATCGACCTGATGAAAGACCTCGTGGCCGAGTTTCATATGGGGATCGTGTTCATCACCCACGACCTGGGCGTCGTTGCGCAAACCGCCGACAAGGTGAACGTGATGTATCTTGGCCGCATGGTCGAAGAAGGCCCGGTGCGCGAGGTGATCCGCAATCCCAAGCATCCCTACACGCAGGGTCTGCTGGCGGCACTGCCCAAGCTTGACGATCTCGATGCGCCCCTGACCCCGGTGCCGGGGGACATCCCATCACCGTTGGAACGGCCCTCGGGCTGTGTGTTCCACACGCGGTGCAGCAAGGTGGTCGGCGATATCTGCAAGCGGGTCGATCCGAAGGACCGGCAGATCGACGCGACGCACAAGGTGGCCTGCCATATCTACGACGAGGTGCTCGCATGAGTGATGTTCTGATCCGGGCAAAGGGTCTGTCGGTCGGATTTCCCATTGGCGGAGGGCTTTTCGGCAAGCAGATTTTGAAGGCGGTCGACAACGTGTCCCTCGATATCGAAAAGGGGTCCTTTTTCGGCCTCGTTGGGGAAAGCGGTTCCGGCAAGACAACGTTGGGGCGCGCGTTGCTCAAGGCGGCACCGATTACCGGAGGTGGAGCGCATTACAGCGATGGCGAGGTTGATTATGATCTCGAACGGATCACGCGCGACCAGCTCAAGGATTATCGCAAACGGGCGCAGTTGATCTTTCAGGATCCCTACGCCGCGCTCAGCCCGCGCATGACGGTGCGTGACATCATCGCGGAACCGCTCGAAGTGATGGGACTGACGAAGAACCGTCAGGAAACCGACGCCCGCGTGCGCGAGATCGCGGCGAAATGCCGGTTGAACCTCGAACATCTCCGCCGCTTTCCGCACGCCTTTTCCGGCGGTCAGCGGCAGCGTATTTCCATCGCGCGCGCGCTGGTATCGGCACCCAAGTTCATCGTGGCAGACGAAAGCGTGGCGGCGCTCGACGTGTCGATCCAGGCGGATGTGCTGAACCTTCTCAAGCAGATCCAATCGGACATGGGGCTGACCTTCATGTTCATCAGCCATGACCTGTCAGTGGTGGCGCATACCTGCGATCATGTGGCGGTCATGTATCTGGGCCGGCTGGTGGAAACCGCGCCGACGCGCAAGTTGTTCGCGGCGCCGAGGCATCCCTACACGAAGGCGTTGTTTTCAGCCATTCCGTCGCTTGATCCGGACGATCGGGGAAGTGCGCAGAAGTTGACCGGTGAGATTCCCTCGCCGACCAATCAGCCGTCGGGATGCAAATTCCACACGCGCTGTCCCTTTGCCATCGACCATTGCAAGCGGGTGGAGCCGCAGCTTGAATCCGACGGGACGGGGCATGACGTGTCCTGCCATCGGTGGAAGGAACTGATGGCTTCGGAAGCCGCCTGATCAGGTTTCTGGTTCGCGCCGCAGCGGAACGTGGCTTTGTGATCGTTTCAGATCGTTTTCGAGGATCGGAGCAAGTGCAAGTGCGCCGCTCGGGCTGAGCAGCGTCGAGGTGATGTAATCGCTCGAAAGCCCACCGCGCGCGTCACAACGCGTTTGCGAGCAGTAGGCGCCCCACGTGTCGACATAGGTCATGCGACCCGTTGCGGCCAAGCGGCGAAACATATCGTCGACCCTGGCATTCCTTTGCGCGGCGGCCTCAATCGTCACGGTGTCCGAGAGGGCGGGCATTCCCATATACAATCCCGCACCCGGCACGCTCGACCGGGCGGCCATCTCGGCATCGAAATGCGGCTGGGCCGGAACCTGCCGGAGGACCGAGACCCGCAGACCCTGCTCTGCCAGGATATTCATCGTGCGTTCTGCGGCGCTTGCCACGTAGTCCGCCTGACGTGTGACATCGATCGGGGTTCCGTCCATCGGCCCCAGACGAACCGCCGAACGCGGGAACAGCTCGACGCCCTTTGTGTCGGTGTAATACGTCCAATCCCCCACCAGCGTGACCTGGCGGATGCTCCGCAGATGCGGAATGGCTTGAAGCACTTGGGCCGAGTGTTGGTCGCAATCGCGTCCCGAGATTTCTTGCGCCGTCGCGAAGCGTGTTTGGAGACCGTCCAGCGGCACGCAGTTTGGTTTCGCGATCAGGATCGTCGGAACCTGTGCGCGGCGCGCTGCCTCGGCGAAACCGGACCGGATCGCGTCGAGTTGATGATCGCCCCAGACAAGAACCCTTGGCGGTCCGTCCGGGCCAAGCCGACAAACCCGGAGTCCTGCCAATGGCCCCTCGCTGACCATTGGGCAGTCGAAGGCCGGGTCTGCGTTGTCCAGAGCGTGGATGTAGGCTTGGGCGCTTTCCGGAAAACGGATCTGAAGCCCCTGTGTCGCCATCCCGACCACGCCGTTCACAAAAAGCACGATGGCCAGCACCGCGCTGATGACAAACTGATTCGTTCCCATCCGCTCTTCGAAATGTTGCCAGACTGTCCACGAGAAAATCGCGAAAAGCAGGCAGGGAATGATCAGGATCAGGAAGTCGGACTGTGTTTGCTCCGTGATGCTGAGCGCGGTGTTGAGTTTCGTCAGCGGAACGGCCCAGAGAAAGGTGTGCAGCGCCATGCCGAACCAGCGTCGCCGTTGTGCCGACATCTCGGGTGCAAGATTGCGCGGGCGGCTTCCGAGATAGAGAAACGCCAAACCGGACGCCACAAGCGCGCGGGACATCAGCGTGTCGCCGGCCGCCGTGATCGACAGGATGCCCGCCAGCAAATTGATCACGCCGATCAGGATGGCGTATTTCAGGATCGGAAACCGGTTGGTTGCGATGAAGGGAATGGCCCCGAACAGAAACGCCCAAAGTCCCCCGAACGGGAGGATCTGAATGATTTGGCTGTCCCACAGCGACAATAGCAAAGACGCACCGGCCAACAGGCAGAGTGCCGTCAATAATCGGAACTGGTTGTGATAAAAGTTCCAGTACAGAAAGCCGAGGATCGCGCAACATTGGCCGATCAGCGCTGGGATCCACAGGTGGTCGAACAGCCCGTCGAACCGCAAACCCGATTCAACCGGAAACAGGGCCAGCCCGAGGTTGGTCGAGAAGGTCGCGGCGAGCAGCAGCGAATGACCCAGGTTGGTGTATTCTTCCGGCAGGAACACCATCCAGCCGACGATGAACAGCAGGATCGAGCAGCACAGAATGCCGATGAAATAGGCCTGCAACACGCAGATGACCTGGCTTTTGAAAATCTCGGGGCCGCGGATCAGCTGGTTGGCGCACCATGCGCCGCAAAACACCAGAATGATATCCTTGGCGAATGCATCGGTGCCGACGCTGCCTGTGCCAAGCGCGGCAAGGATGAACGCAAAACCCGCCATCGCAAGCAGAAACTGCCGCATCTCCGAGCGGGCAGACTCTGTGTCTTTCAGATCGAAAAGATCCGAAATCCTGAGGCGATGACGGGTTTGCACGATTTACAATTCTACAGACACGGCCCCCACCGCGCGTAGAAGATACCCGGCGGATACACGATATGACAACGTCAAAGGTGGAAACAGTATGTGTGGGTTCTACGCCGATTTGATCGAATTCGGCCGCAAATCTGCCTTGAAAATGTCGGGTTTCCCGGATCGAGATTGCGCGCGTGTCCAGTCGTACACCTCGCGCACCTGCGCGGCTTTCTGCGACCACAGGAAATACGCATCGACCCGCGCCTTGGCTTTTTGCGCCATCGGGGCGAGTATCCCGGGTGTTTCGGCAAGCTGGGTCAACCGATCTCTGAACCCGGATATGATGTCTTCCCGGCTGCCGCACGGGACCTTGAACCCCGTGTCTGCCGTGACCAGTTCGCCCGGTCCGGCATAATCGACGACAAGGGGAACGACCCCCAAAGCCATCGCCTCAAGCACGACACCGCCGCCGAATTCGCGGATCGACGGGAAACTCAGGATGTGGGACGTGCCAAGGATCGATTGCACCTGTGCATGCGGTATCCATTTGTGGAAGGTCAGACCGGTTTCGCAACACAGGGATTTGGCCTGTTCGGTCAGGTCCGCGAACATCGGGCCATCGCCGATGATATCGAGCGTCATGCGGCCCGACCGCAGCAAATCCGCCGCCGCCGCGATCAGCATATCCGGTCCCTTGTAGGGGACCAGTCTGCCCACGAAACAGGCGCGCAGGACCGCGCCTTCGGGAAAGGCGGTCTGATTGAACCGCGTCGGGTCGATACCGTTCTCGGGGAGGTAGACGGTTTTGTCTTGGTACTTTTCAGGCACTTCGCTTTGCGTGTGGCGCGATCCGACCAGGATCGCAGAGGCGTGCTTCAGGGTGCTGGTGCGGCCCGGCAGGTGCTTGTACGCGCTGCGCAGATAGCTCAGCCATTCCTTTTCGGCCCGTCGTTCCGCGTCGAACTGCCGGGGCCACGGCACACCGCCATTCAGCGGGCCAAGCACGAAGGGCACGCCCGCACGGGCCGTTTTCCGGGCGATGGGCGAGGCGATGGTCGGGCTGAGCGGTGTGATGCGATGCACGAGGTCAAACTCGCCTGCCTTGATCGCCGCGCCAAACTCTTTCCAGACAAGATGCTCGAACCACGGATAGATCAACGCATTGATGGCCTGGAGCGTGGTCCAGCCTTTCCCGTCGCCCATCCGCAGCTTTTCCGCGATGGCCCAGAGCGGGCGTGCCACAGCCTCCGAGTCGATAGCGGTGAAATCCCGACCTTCGATCAATCCGGCCCTCAGGATCGCTTCACGGTTCCGCACCTGCGTGACCAAATGCACATCCGCAACCTCGCGCAGGGCTTGCGCCAAAGACCAGCCGACAAGCGGGACGCTGACCCATTCGGGATTGGCGGCCTCAGCAATGGCCAGAACGCGTGGGCGATCTGATTTCGAAACGGTCATCTTGTGACAGGTACCTTACAAAACAGGGCGCCATTGCAGGCGGTGGCGGGACTGGTAGGCATCTCGGGACTGACGAAGCGACTCCGCGTATCCGGTCAGGGCACCGGCCATCAGCCACGTCAATGGGGTCAGCGTGGCGTTGGGCAGCATATCGAAGACATTGACCGCGAGGATCAGCGACAGGGGCACGATCAGGGGCGAATAATCCTCGGGCGCGCGGTAGCGGATCTCTCGCCACAGGAACAAGACCGGCATGACCAGCAGGCTGAATTCGGCCAGAAAGCCAAGCCAGCCGAACTGACCGATCAAGATGACCCAACGCCCGTCCGTGACGGTTTCGACCTCACCGCTGGCCGGGTCGATGATCTGGTTGCGGTTGTAGCTTCCCCATCCGAAAAGCGGCCGCTCCTTGGCGCGGTCCAAGAGTAGGTTCTCGTTCTCGAACCGGAACGACAGCGATGCTGCCCTGTCCGGTGAGATGCTGTCCGCCGCCCACAGGATCTTGCCCTGCGGCACAAGATCGACACCCTTGAGCGCGGGATAGGCGATGGCGAAGCTCGCGATCACGACCGCGAAGCGCATCTGCCATTTCGGACCGACAAAGAGAAATGTCGGGACAAGGACCAGCGCAAAAAGCCAGGCCCCGAGCGATTTCGCTAGGATCAGGACGCCAAGAAGGTAGGCCGCGATCAGCAGCAGCTTCCAATTCGATTTGATCTGTTTCGTGCGCCACAGGGCGAGCGCCGACAGGAGCGCCATCAGGAGGAAGAACGCCGCCCAGATGCCGTGGTAGAGGAACACCATGGGGCGGAAGCCGCCAAAGCGGATCGTCTGGATGAAATCGTGCTGGTAATAGCCGTAGACCCACAGGTTCAATTGCGGCGACAGACGGACTTCAAGCAGCATCGGCAGGGAATAGATCAACCCCCCGATCATGAAGGCGAACAGCAGGTCGCGCTGGTCCTCGGCGCGATAAAGGAACCGGCGGGCCAGCAGGAAGGGGATGACCAGCAGGATTTGCTGAACCACGAGGCCCAGCGAATCCTTCAGCGTCATCGCCTGAATGAAGTATTCGCCCCAGTAGATGGGGTCCGAATTCAGCACCGTTGTGACCGCGGGCGAAAAGACGAAGAGCAGCAGAAGGCCGACAGTGACCGGTGATCGTGGAAAGAGGTTCAGGTTCGCCGAATATATCACGAGCCACATCACCATCGCGCTGAGCGCGGGAATGGTGTGTTTGGTCAATGGCGGGATCAGCGGGAAATCGAAACCGGCGGGGGGTTCGGGCAGGAACAGGTAGCCCACGAGCAATGTCGCGATCACAGCCCGACCCGGCGGCAGTCTCAGGAAAAGAAACACCGTGACCAATGGCCAGACAGCCAATGCGAGCGTTGCCAAACCATTTGGCATTCGGGGTCCTGCCTTTGTTTGCCTGCGGGCGCGGATCACGTCTATGGGCGACCGGTCGGATACGCCGTATGCCATTTCCCGGTCTGATGCTACGCAACATACTGCATTTCAAATCCGGCACAAATGGCACGGGAATGCAGCAATTGCATGGTTGGCAACGAGGTTCGGGCCGGATGCCCACATTCGGTTTTGGCTATAAGCCGTTCCCGCAAGTGGCCCTATTGAAGGGGGGCCGTCACCGTTACTGTCTGCGCAATCGCGCCGGGGTCAGCCCGCGCCCTTGTTTGGGAGAACGACCATGAAAATGACCACCGAAGAAGCCTTTGTCAAAGTGCTCCAGATGCACGGGATCGAACACGCGTTCGGGATCATCGGGTCTGCCTTCATGCCGATTTCCGATATCTTCCCGAAAGCCGGCATCACCTTCTGGGATTGCGCGCACGAAGGCTCGGGCGGGATGATGGCAGACGGTTACACACGCGCATCCGGCAAGATGAGCATGATGATCGCCCAGAACGGTCCCGGCATCACCAACTTTGTCACCGCCGTGAAAACCGCCTACTGGAACCACACGCCGCTGCTACTGGTCACGCCGCAGGCCGCGAACAAGACCATCGGTCAGGGTGGCTTTCAGGAAGTCGAACAGATGAAGCTGTTCGAGGACATGGTGGCTTATCAGGAAGAGGTCCGCGATGCCTCCCGCGTGGCCGAAGTGCTCAACCGCGTGATCCTGAATGCCAAGCGTGCCTCGGCCCCGGCGCAGATCAACATGCCACGGGATTTCTGGACACAGGTGATCGACATCGACCTGCCCGAAATCGTCGAATTCGAACGCCCCTCGGGTGGCGATGCTGCGATAGAGAAAGCCGCCGAGCTGATGTCGACCGCCAAGTTCCCGGTGATCCTGAACGGGGCCGGTGTGGTTCTGGGCGGAGCGATCCCGGCGTCGATGGAGTTGGCGGAACGTCTGACCGCGCCCGTCTGTGTGGGGTATCAGCACAACGACGCCTTCCCCGGGTCGCATCCACTGTTTGCCGGACCTTTGGGCTACAACGGGTCGAAGGCAGCGATGGAGTTGATCTCACAGGCTGACGTCGTGCTCTGCCTTGGCACGCGCCTCAACCCGTTCTCCACCCTGCCGGGTTATGGCATCGATTACTGGCCCAAGGACGCCACGATCATTCAGGTCGACATCAACCCGGATCGCATCGGTCTGACAAAGAAGGTCAGCGTCGGCATTATCGGCGACGCCAAGAAGGTCGCGCAGGGCATTCTGGCGAAGCTGTCGGACAGCGCGGGTGATGAGGGCCGTGAAGATCGAAAGGCTCTGATCGCCAAAACCAAATCCACTTGGGCACAACAACTGTCGAGCATGGATCACGAACAGGACGATCCGGGCACGACCTGGAACGAACGCGCCCGCGCCGCCAAGCCGGAATGGATGAGCCCCCGCATGGCGTGGCGCGCGATCCAGAGCGCGCTGCCGAAAGAGGCGATCATAAGCTCAGACATTGGAAACAACTGTGCCATCGGCAACGCCTATCCGTCCTTCGAGGAAGGTCGCAAATACCTCGCGCCCGGTCTGTTCGGCCCCTGCGGCTATGGCCTGCCGTCCATTGTCGGTGCCAAGATCGGCTGTCCGGATGTCCCGGTCGTGGGTTTCTCGGGCGACGGTGCCTTTGGGATTGCTGTCACCGAACTCACCGCGATTGGTCGCCCGGAGTGGCCCGCGATCACGCAGATCGTGTTCCGCAACTACCAGTGGGGCGCAGAAAAGCGAAATTCGACGCTTTGGTATGACGACAACTTCGTCGGCACCGAACTCGATGAAGGCGTCAGCTATGCCGCGATTGCGCAGGCCTGTGGTCTCAAAGGGGTCGTTGCCTGCACCATGGATGAGCTGCGCGATGCGCTGGATCAGGCGATCAAGGACCAGATGGAGCACGGCAAGACCACGCTGATCGAAGCGATGATCAATCAGGAGCTGGGTGAGCCGTTCCGCCGCGATGCTATGAAAGCGCCGGTTGCCGTGGCCGGGATCGACCCGGCGGACATGCGCCCGCAAAAGGTCGCTTGACATGGCAGGCCCCGCACATGACGGACCGATCCTGGTCCTCAATGCGGGGTCGTCCTCGATCAAATTCGCACTGTTCAATGGCGCCCTGGCCCTGATCCTGTCAGGGATCGCGGACTCCATTGGCGGCGCGTCAACGCTTCGGATCGGGGACACCTGTGCCGAGATGGCCTTCGCCGACCATGCCGAAGCGCTTGAAGCGATCCTCGATTGTCTGTCCGCCCGGGGCTTCGCGCCCGAGACCCTTCGTGCCGTCGGTCATCGAGTTGTTCATGGCGGTGCCAAGCTGACCGCTCCGATGCGGGTGACAGAGGCGGTGCAGGACGAGATCGCCAATTGCACACCGCTTGCGCCGTTGCACAACCCGCACAATCTGGCGCCGATGAAAGCGCTGGCACGGCTCGCGCCGAAGGTGCCGCAATTCGCGAGTTTCGACACGTCGTTCCACGCCACGAACCCTGATGTCGCGACGCGCTATGCCATCCCCCGGATCGTCGAAACGAAGGGCATCCGCCGCTACGGATTCCACGGGCTCAGCTACGCCTCCCTGGTGCGGCGCCTCCCCGAGATCACGGGCCAGGCGTTGCCGCGTAGGCTGCTTGCGTTTCACCTTGGCAACGGGGCGTCGCTTTGCGCGATCAAGGATGGTCAGTCTGTTGCGACGACCATGGGCTATTCGCCTCTGGATGGGCTGACAATGGGTACGCGATCTGGCGGGATCGATGCGAATGCGGTGCTGCGCCTGGTCGAAGACAACGGTCTGGAGCGCACCAAGGCGATCCTGAACCACGAAAGCGGGCTTCTGGGCTTGTCTGGCGGAAAATCCGACATGCGCAAGCTGATGATGGATCCGTCCGAGGACAGTGCTTTCGCCGTGGACCATTTCTGCTATTGGACGCTGCGCCACGCAGGGTCGTTGATGGCCGCTCTTGAAGGGGTGGACGCCATCGCCTTTACCGGGGGTATCGGTGAGAACGCCAAGGAAGTCCGCGCGCGCATCCTGCGGGGATTGCATTGGGCGGGGGTCGCCTTTGATGCCGAACGCAACGACCGGAACGAGGCGCGCCTGCATCAGGACGACTCGCCGGTTTCTGTCTGGATCGTGCAGGCCGAAGAAGAGCGCCAGATCGCGATGGATGCGCTGCGGCTTCTGGCCGAGGGTTAAGCCGTGGGCACAGAGGCAAGTGCAATCGTGACCAGTGTCGCCGCGACGATATCCTCGACCGTGGCACCCCGGCTGAGATCGCAGACTGGATGCCGAAACCCTTGCAGGAACGGACCAATCGCTTGCGCACCGCCGAGTTCCTGGCAGAGCTTGTATGCGATGTTGCCTGCGTCCAGCGAGGGAAAGATCAGTACGTTGGCATCGCCAGCACCGAGGCCCTTCTTTTGTGCGATGCCCGCATTCAACGCCGCGTCCGCCTGGATCGGACCGGTAAAGCCGGTGGCGTCTGCCACGCTGCGCACAATCTCCACGCTGTCGCCCGCGCCGCTGGTTCCGGTGGAGAACGACAAAAGCGCAACGCGCGCCGCGCCAAGCAGGGCGGTGCCTGTCGCCTCCGACGCGCGGGCGATCGCTTCGAGGGCAACCGCGTCGGGCGACACGTTCACCGCGCAATCCGCAAACACGAATTCCCGGCCATCGGGAAAGACCATCAGAAAATACGACGACGGGATGCTGACCCCGTCGGACAACCCGATCCCCATGCTTGCCGCTTCGATCACGCGGCGAGTCGGGCTGTCGGCCCCGGCCACCATTGCGTCGGCCAATCCCGCGCGCACCATCGCGGCGGCGCGGTATAGCGGCTTTTGCAACAGGCGGCGCACCAGCGGTTCCTTCGTGCCGCGTACCTCCATCATCGCGGAGACGAGCGTATCGCTCACGTCTTCGACAACCGGGACCGGAGTGCAAAGTCCGTCGCGTTCCAACTGGCGCGCGGCTTCGGCGACGCGCGGGTCTGTCAGTTCCGGGAACACCACTTTTGCCTGCGCCGCTCTTGCTGCGTCGCGTGCACGGTCGATGACGCTCATTCTGTCCTCCTGCCCTGCACGTCAGAGGAGACTGCAAAGGGTTGTCACGTCAAGGGAAACCGGGTTGTCAGCTGGCAATGTAAGCGCTTGCATTTTGCTGCTTTACCATTGCCCCGGAAACATGAACACTGCGGCAAAACCTGACCGGAAGCCTATCTTGTCAGGAAAGGGAGGAAACCGATGGGTCACGTCCAGCCAGAGCTGAATCTGTCACCGAAAGTCTCGGACGAGGTGCGCAAGACAACGTGCTACATGTGCGCCTGCCGCTGTGGGATCAACGTGCACATGAAGAACGGCAAGGTCGCCTATATCGAAGGCAACCGTGACCACCCGGTGAATCGCGGCGTCCTATGTGCCAAGGGCAGCGCCGGGATCATGCAGCACAACGCCCCCTCGCGTCTGCGCGCGCCTTTGAAACGCGTGGGCCCGCGCGGGTCCGGTGAGTTCGAGGAGATTTCGTGGGATGAGGCGCTGGAGATCGCGACCGGCTGGCTCAAGCCGCTGCGCGAAACGGCACCTGAAAAGCTCGCCTTCTTCACCGGGCGCGACCAGTCGCAATCCTTCACCTCGTTCTGGGCACAGAACTTCGGCACGCCGAACTATGCCGCGCATGGGGGTTTCTGTTCGGTGAACATGGCCGCTGCGGGCATCTACACGATGGGCGGGGCATTCTGGGAATTCGGCCAGCCCGATTGGGACCATACCAAGCTGTTCATGCTGTTCGGTGTGGCCGAGGACCATGACAGCAACCCGATCAAGATGGGCCTCGGCAAGATCAAGGCACGCGGGGCCAAGGTGATTGGCGTCAACCCGATCCGCACGGGCTATAACGCGATTGCGGATGATTGGGTCGGGATCACACCCGGCACCGATGGTCTGTTCATCCTCGCGCTTGTGCATGAGTTGCTCAAGGCCGGGAAGATCGACCTCGACTATCTCGCCCGCTACACCAACGCCCCGGTTCTGGTGAACGGCGATCCGAAGTCGCCGGAACACGGGCTTTTCCTGAAGGACGACAATGGCAAGCCACTGGTCATGGACAGGGTGACGGGCAAGCTCACGCCGTTCGATCAGCCGGGGGTGAACCCTGACCTGTCTGCCAGCTACCGCCACGCCGGGATCACGCACAAGCCGGTGATGCATCTGCTGGCGGAACGCTATCTCGATCCGCAATATGCGCCCGAGGCGGTCGCCGAGACCTGTGGCGTGTCCGCCGCCAAGATCAAGCGCATCGCAGCCGAGATCGCCCGTGTCGCCTTTGACGAAGCCATCGAGATCGCCCAGCCTTGGACGGACTTCCGCGGCGAGAAGCACGACACCATGATTGGTCGCCCCGTCAGCTTTCACGCCATGCGCGGCATCAGCGCCCATTCCAACGGTTTCCAGACCTGCCGCGCGCTGCATGTGTTGCAAATCCTGCTGGGAAGCGTCGAAACCCCCGGTGGGTTCCGGTTTAAACCACCTTATCCAAAGCCGGCCACCGCGCACCCGAAACCTCATTGCAAGGTCACACCGGGCAAGCCGCTGGACGGTCCGCATCTGGGCTTCGTGCATGGGCCGGAAGATCTGTGTCTGAAGGACGACGGCACACCCGCGCGCATCGATAAGGCGTTCACCTGGGAAAACCCGATGAGCGCGCATGGGTTGATGCACATGGTGATCTCGAACGCCTATGCAGGTGATCCGTACAAGATCGACACGCTGTTCATGTATATGGCGAATATGTCGTGGAATTCGTCGATGAACACGACAGGCGTCATGAAGATGCTCACCGATACTGACGAGAACGGCGATTACGTGATCCCGCGCATCATCTATTCCGATGCCTATTCGTCCGAGATGGTCGCTTATGCCGACCTGATCCTGCCGGACACGACCTACCTTGAACGCCACGACTGTATCTCGCTGCTCGACCGCCCGATCTGCGAAGCGGACGCGGCGGCGGATGCGATCCGCTGGCCCGTGGTCGCACCTGACCGCGACGTGCGGGGCTTCCAGTCTGTGCTGTGTGAGTTGGGAGCGATGCTCGACCTGCCGGGATTCGTGAACGAGGACGGCAGCCAGAAATACGCTGATTACGCCGATTACATCACGCATCATCAACGCCGCCCCGGCGTTGGCCCCCTGGCGGGATGGCGCATGGGCGAACATGGGCTGACCGAAGGGCGCGGCGACGTGAACGAAGGCCAGATCGACAGCTACATCGCCAATGGTGGCTTCTGGTCCAGCCATGTCCCGGACGAGGGGCTGTATTACAAACCGTGGAACACAGCCTATCAGGATTGGGCGGTCGAGATCGGGCTTTACGATGCGCCCGCGCCCTACATCTTCCAGCTCTACGTCGAACCGATGCGCAAGTTCCAACTGGCTGCCGAAGGGCAGGGCGACCGCCAACCGCCCGAGCATCTGCGGGAACGCATCAAGGCGACGCTCGATCCGCTGCCGATCTGGTACGCGCCGTTCGAGGACGGGCATGTCGATCCTGTCGAATATCCGATCCATGCGCTGACGCAGCGCCCGATGGCGATGTATCATAGCTGGGGCACGCAGAATGCGTGGCTGCGGCAAATCCACGGGCATAACCCGATGTATCTGCCGACCAAGCTGTTCGAGGGGCATGGGTTCAAACATGGCGACTGGGCGCGCGTGTCCTCGGCACACGGAGAGATCACCGTGCCTGTCGCGCATATGGCGGCGCTGAACGAACACACGATCTGGACCTGGAACGCCATCGGCAAGCGTAAGGGGGCATGGGCGCTCGACAAAGATGCGCCCGAGGCCACCAAGGGCTTCCTGCTCAATCACCTGATCCATGAACTTCTGCCACCCAAGGGCGACGGTTTACGCTGGGCGAACTCGGACCCGGTGACCGGGCAGGCAGCATGGTTCGATCTGCGCGTGAAGATCGAAAAGGTCGCGGCACCGGAGGAATCTCATCCGGTGTTCGATGAGATTACATCGCCCGTCGGCACCGGCCCCGAGGAATTGCGCTGGAAGGTGGACACATGACCGGAGCGATGAAAGCCACCCTGATCGCGATTGCGGTCGTCATGATCGGCATGGCCCTGTCCTTTATCTGGTTCGTCGCGACATGGGACAAAGAGGCCGAGCAACCGATCGGATTCGACCTGAAGCCAACGCATCACATGACGGAGGACCGCACCGCATGACGCAGCTTCCCGAAAAGACCGAGCGCAAGATGGGGCTGGTGATTGACCTCGATACCTGTGTCGGCTGCCACGCCTGCGTGATTTCCTGCAAGGGCTGGAACACCGAAAATTACGGCGCGCCCCTGTCGGATCAGGATCCCTATGGCGCCGATCCGTCGGGCACGTTCCTCAACCGCATCCATTCCTACGAGGTGCAGCCCGAAAACGGCCCGGCGCAGTTGATCCATTTCCCCAAGTCCTGCCTGCATTGCGAAGACGCGCCCTGCGTGACCGTCTGCCCGACCGGGGCAAGCTACAAGCGGGTCGAGGACGGGATTGTTCTGGTCAACGAAAAAGATTGCATCGGCTGCGGGCTGTGCGCCTGGGCCTGTCCCTATGGCGCGCGCGAACTGGATCAGGCGGAAGGGGTGATGAAGAAGTGTACCCTATGCGTCGACCGTATCTATAACGAAAACCTACCGGAAGAAGACCGCGTGCCCGCATGTGTCCGCACCTGCCCGTCGAATGCGCGGCACTTCGGAGATCTGGGTGATCCCGACAGTGATGTCAGCCAATTGGTCGCCGAACGCGGTGGCATCGACCTGATGCCGGAACAGGGCACCAAGCCGGTGAACAAGTACCTGCCGCCGCGCCCCAAGGATCGGCTGAACGAGGAAATCGACATCCTTGCGCCTCTGCTGGCGCCAGTCGCGGAAGAGCCCAAGGGCTTTCTTGGCTGGCTCGATAAAACGCTGGAGAAACTCTGATGCATCCAGCCCCGTCCATCATCGCCTTCAGCACGTTTTCCGGCCTTGGCCTTGGCCTTTTGTTCTGGCTTGGGATCGACCAGACACCGCCAACCGGCTGGGTCGCCTTCGCGTTCTTCGCCATAGGGTATATCCTCGCCGTGGGGGGCCTGATTTCGTCGACCTTCCACCTTGGCCGTCCCGAAAGGGCGATCAAGGCGTTCACCCAATGGCAGACAAGCTGGCTCAGCCGCGAGGCATGGGCCGCTGTGGCGGCGCTTTTGGCCATGGGTCTCTACGCGTTTCTGCTGGTGTTCTTCGACACCCACGTCCCGATCCTCGGACAGATCGGCGCGTTTTTCTGTCTGGTGACGGTCTACACCACGTCGATGATCTACGGTCAGCTCAAGACAGTGCCCCGCTGGAACACCGGGCTGACCCCGGCGCTGTTCCTGTCGCTGTCCATCGCCGGGGGCGCGCTGTTGTCGGGGCGTGTTCTCATCGCCCTGGTTCTGCTGCTTGTGGCCGGGGCCATTCAGGGCGTGTGGTGGAGAACCGGAGATACGCGGTTCAAGAAAAGCGGAACCGATATGAAGACCGCCACAGGTCTTGGATCGATCGGCGAGGTCAGCGCGTTCGAGCCGCCCCATACGGGCACCAACTATCTGCTGAATGAAATGGTCTACACCGTGGGCCGCCGTCATGCGAACAAGCTGCGGGTCATCGCTTTGGCCTTGATGCTGGTCGTGCCCGTGGTTCTGTTGCTTTTGCCCTATCCGCATATCTTCGGTGTGCTGGCGCTCATCAGTCATATTGCGGGCGTGCTCGTGTCGCGATGGTTGTTCTTTGCGGAGGCCGAGCATGTCGTTGGCCTCTACTACGGGATGCGGTGATCCATGTCTTTCATGACGGGCTTTGATGAACGCTGGGCCGATGTACCCGATTACATCCTTGGGATCACCAAAGACATCTGGGAAGACCGCGGCATCCACACGCTCCACGATTATTACGGGCCAGAGCTTGTCGTCCGGTCCCCGGCCTCTGTCGTCAAAGGCAATACCGGGATCATTGCCGCGACCGAGGCGACGCTGGCCGAATTCCCGGATCGAGAATTGCTGGGCGAGGATGTGATCTGGTGTCCGACGGGGGATGACAGTTTTCTGTCGTCTCACCGGCTCTATTGCACCGCGACGCACGAGGGCGCGGGCATGTACGGCGCGCCGACGGGGCGCAGACTGGAATACCGCATTCTCGCCGATTGCTGGTGTCGCGACAACGGCGTGCACGACGAATGGCTGGTGCGCGACCAGGGGGCCATCGTTCGGCAGATGGGTCAGGACGTGGTCGGTTGGACACGTGATCTCATCGCCCGAGAGGGTGGGCCGGACAACTGTGTCAAGCCGCTGACACCCGCCACGGATCTGCCGGGGCCTTACAAGGGGACAGGAAACGACAACGCTTGGGGCGAGACACTTGCCGACATCCTCACCCGGATCGCATCGGCCGAGTTTTCCGTCATTCCGAAAACCTATGACCGCGCGGCGGAGCTGGCCTATCCCGGTCACGTGACCGGCGCGGGACATTCTGACGCCGACCGCTTCTGGATGCAGTTGCACGCGGCCTTCCCAAACGCGCGGTTTTCCATCGACCACCGGATTGGGATGGACGAACCGCTCTGCGCCGCGCGCGCTGCGGTGCGATGGTCGCTGCACGGCACACATTCCGGCTGGGGCATGTTCGGCACCCCGACCGGGGCAGAGGTCTATATCATGGGGATCACCCATGCCGAATTCGGGCGCAACGGTCTGCGGCGTGAGTGGACGTTGATCGACGAAACGGCGATCTGGAAACAGATTCTGCTCGCAACGGGGAGCGTGTGATCCTCAGGCGCTGTGACGGCGGATCAGAGACACGGGCAGGGGATCGGGCGACACGACCTCGGTCCCGCCGATTTCGGACATCAGAGCATTGACCGTCGCGGACACCATCGCCTCTGCGTCCTGTTTGATTGTGGTGAGGCTATAGGCAGGCCAAGCGGCACTTGGCACATCGTCGAACCCGATCACCGCCACGTCCTCGGGCACCGACAGACCCAGTTCGGCGCGCAGCACGTCCATCACCCCGAAGGCCATGTAGTCATTGGCGACTAAGACCGCATCGGGCCGCTGGTCGGTGTCGAACATGCGCCGTGCGGCATCCTTGGCGCGGGGCAGCCGGAAATCCCCGACTTCGCGCGCAAAGAGGCCGAGACCGGCGGCGCGGAGCCCTTCCATCAGGCCCGCCTCGCGGTCACGCTGGGTGCTGGCGCCCTCCCAACCGGCGATATGGCCGATCCGGGTGCGGCCGAGCGCGATCAGATGCTCTGCCGCCAGGCGCCCGCCCATCCGGTTGTCGGACACCACGGCGAATTCCCCTTCGGTTTCGAGCTTGCGGTTGAAAAGCACGACCGGAACGCCAGAGGCCCGGCAGCGATCGGCCAGATCGGAACTCAACGCGACCGAGGCGAGGACAAGCCCATCCACCTGGTAGTCGAGGATCTGGCTCACCACATCACCGATATCGTCAGCCGTGTGCGACGCCATGAAGACGAGCACGTGATACCCCTCGCGCTCCAATGCGGCGGAAAGCAATTCGAGCACGGTCGGGTAGAAATGATTGTCGAGATAGGCGACCACCAGCCCGATGATCTTGCTCTTTCCGGTGAGCATCGCGCGGGCCAGCACGTTGGGGCGATACCCAAGCGCCTCTGCCGCCTCGCGGACCTTCTCGGCGGTGCGCGGACTGACAGACGCGCCGGGCGTGAAGACGCGGCTGACGGCGGAGCGGCTGACACCGGCGCGCTTGGCGACATCGAGCGAGGTGACTTTGCCTATCGTCGTCATGGCGCAGGCGGCGTCCGTTCGCCCTGGTCGAACGCTTCCCAGCCTTCGCCGTTGAACACATCGACGCCAAGTTGCGCAAGAACGTGCGGGAAATCGACCATCACGTAATTGTCGACGATCTTGCCATCGACGACTTTCCAGAAATCCATGTAGCGGATCGTGACCCGCTTTCCGGTCGGCTCAACCCCCATGAAGCGCCCGGAATGCACCGCTTCCTGTCGTCCAAAGGCGGCGGCCCATTCGCCCATGTAGAGCCGCGCCTCGTCCACGCAGACTTTGTCGGAAAACGCGGCCTGAAACGGTTTCTGCCAGTTCTCCTGAAATTCCCGTAGACCTTCCTTGGTGCCGCAGCCGGTGTTGCCCATCCAGCGGAACCCTGTTGCGAAGAACTCTCCGATATCGGCGATGCGGTGGTCGTTGAGACCGTCCACCATGGCTTCGATCACGCGACGGGTGTCGTCCGTCTTGGACAGATCCGTGTCGCGGGTCAGTACCGCTTGTTCAGGTCGTGCGCCGGTCATTGGTCCTCACTGCATGCGTTTGCAAAACAGTGGACGCATCCGACCTGCATTGGCAAGAGCGTTACTTCGACTTCCAGCTGTCCAACCAGCGGCGAACTCCGCTGCGCCGCCGCGCGATACCGTCGCCCACCGACTCGAACCCTTCTTCCACGTCCTCAAGAACCGGATCGATCCGCGCCCGGCGAAAGCGCCGCCAGCGGACGTAGATCGCCCAGAAAACCGCGGCCAGTGTCGTCAGAATGATGATGTTGATCCAAGGAATGATCCGCACATCCGGGCTATCGACAGCCCGCACGCTGATCGCGTTCGGGAAAATGGTGAAGAATTCGTTGCGCCAGCCGTAATGCTTGATCACCACCCATTGCGGGTTGGCCGAGGTGCTGCGCAGGTCCGCTGCTTCGGCCTGAAGGTTTGAGGTGTCGAACTTGAAATAGGGCGGCCAGCCCCAGCCGGTATCCTCGTTGCGGTAGACCATCACATCGCCATCATCGAGAACGGCGGAAATGAAGAACACGTCGCGGTTCGGCAAGGTGCCATCGCTGCCCACATCGGCGGAGGCCCAGAACCATCGGTTTTCACCCGGATCGATACGGCGCACCTCGGTGTCGGTGATCCGGGCGATATCGTGCTGGGGCAGCGTGTAATGCAGGAACGACGCGAACAGGACCCAAAAGGTCAGGATGATGGCCCACTTGATATATCCCACGGCGACGTCCCCTAGTAGAAATTCGTGAAGTAGATGATGGCAGAGATAACCACCATCGGGACGATATACACCCCCAGAATGAGCTTGCGGCGCAGTGATCCGTCATACTCGCGCAAGCCCGCCTCGACAAAGGTGTCGCGGTCGCCCTGCTGGATCTCTTCGTCCCACTCCTTCTCGAGCTTGTCGCGCCGCACCGCGCGGGAATAGAGCGAGAGGCAGATATAGACCACGCTCAGGACAAGAAACCCGATCACCAACAACCGTCCAAGTGCAAACATACCCTACCTCCGAACCGCGCCCCAGGGGCCAACGCGCGCCACCATATCGTCGCGGATCGGGGTGGGTTCTTCAAGCGGCGCGTCATGGCCAAAGAGCGCTTCGCGCGCGCCCGCCTTGTCGGCGACGTATTCGCGGGTCAGGAAATCGACCACATAGGCGCGTTTCGTGTCGGACCACGCCCGATAGGCGGCGTAGAACGCCTCCTTGTGGCAGATGTAGAGCTGGCGGATATCCTTGGGCGACAGCTCGGACAGCAGCATGTTCACCAGCGTCGCATCTGGCGTGTCGCTGGCCCGTAGCGTGTAGAAATAGGCCGGATGGTCGCTGGCGATCCGGGGCCATTTGGCATCCCCGTCAGCCCATTGCACCAACTGGTTCAGCGCGTGCCATTCCGGTGGCAACCGGTCGGCATAGCGTCGCGCCAGCCCTCTGATGTCCCGCCGGGTGGCGCCCTTGAGGTCGATCTCTGCCTCTTGCGCGATATCCACGACGATGAAATCCATCTTCTGCCGCAGGATCGCGCTTGCGTCGATGCCGCGCGCTTTGACGATGGGTTCCACCAGCCCGTTGAGCTCCAGAAACTTCGCCACCTTGTTCCGCTGTTGCAGGCTGAACGTATGGGCAATCGGCATTCCCGGCACGACATCACCCGCACAGATCGCCGCCGGATGCTCCACCTGCCGGAAGACATAGATCCCGCCGAAGTGGCTGGTGTGGAAGTTCTCCTGTTTGAACTCCATCTGCTTGAGCCGCACCGGGTTGCGCACCACATCGCCCGTGCGTTTCGCCAAGGTGATCATCTCGGCGATCAGCACATCATCGTGCCAGCCGTCCTCTTCCGTCTTGAACCGATCCACCAGCGCGCCCAGCTTTTCCGCATCGCGCACCGTGCCCTGCGTCGTGTCCGCCTCGATCCGGATGGTGTGGATGTCGAACAGCCGCTCGGGGTTGGACACGTCGAACACCGTGTTCACCAACTCCCCCGCCACCGCATCCTTGGCCGTCAACGCGAAGAGCTGGCTCTCATTCGCCTCGATGAACTGCCGCAGAATATCCCGCGAGGTCGAGAATTTCGCATCGAGCAGCGGCGCCGTCTTCTGCTGCGTCGTCAGCAGGATGAACTGCCGGTTCACCCCGTTGTGGTTGAGGTAGAGCGGATCGTCCAACTCGTCCCCGATCTCGGGCGAGAAGCCGGAGATGTCGATGTGGAAATCGGTCTGGGTGGTGGTCTTGCCGGTGAGGTGCTTGAGCGCGCGGTTGTACCGTTCGACCAGCGCCGGCGAGGCGACATGGATCAGGTTGCCGAACATCAGGCCGGATTGGATGAGGCGGTTCATTTATCTAGCTATCAGAAACAAAGACGGGTTTTATTGACCCATTATTTTGAACTTTGAAAATGAACGGTGCTTCGTGGTTTTGAGCCAGAGCTATGATGCGTTCATGTGTTCGCATGAAAATTCCTAGAGTTTTCCACATCCCGATTTGAGCATCAGGGAAGTAAAAGCACCGAATATTATGCTGTTTGAGAGCTTGGATCTCGTGTTCAATAAGATGGAACTTTAGGTCTTGGGTCAGTACTACCCAATTTTTAGCCCCAACCTTTTCCATCCATTCGTCATCTGCCATATCTTGAGCGAACCGCTCACCTTGATGCCAGCGAATTTTTACGGGAGGGCGAAGCTTGTAAAGTGCGTTTGGAAGGCGCCTTCCAAAGTTCCTGTCAAAGTAAAGAGTTAATGCATCCATCGAGATAAACGAGACTCACTTGGTTCAATGCCTTCGAACGTGAGAGCTTGTAACACTTGCTGTTCGGACAGTGCGAAGTCTTCAGCTATTTCGTCCACTTCCTCGCCTGCTATCCAGCGTGCTCTCAAAATCCCTGTTTTTATCCCACCGATTTGCGGCGCGCCGAATGCTAGCTTTGGGTTAATCTCTATATCCTTGTCTGGCCCCGCGACCTTCCAAGCAATAACCGCTCCACTGTCATCATAATTGAATTCCGCAAACCGCGAAGTAAGCATTTCAGTCCAAGTGTATTGTCCGCCGTGGTTTGCTGACAGAACTTTGTCTTCAATCACTTCTCCTAGATCGCCTTCTATCTCGCTGAATACATCTGCGCCGTCTGTCTTGAATCGCAATTTCGCAAAAGGGAAGTCCAGCCCAGTTTCTTTCTTGAAGTATGCCCTAGCCAGTTCAATCTCATGGAGCTTAACGCCAAGCTTGCGCATGTCGGCCACAACAGCAAGCTCAATAAGCTGTAAGAAAGATATCCCTTCACGTGGTTGCTTCGTACTAAGAAGTGGAGGCTTGCCTGCGATTTTTCTCTTATGCCATGCCGTGACCGTCTGAGGAGCTACGCGCGCATAGGAAGCGGCTTCACCCACTCTATAAGAGGGGATGCTCAACCGTGTTTCCCAAAGTTGACGCGCTTCCGCTGACATTTTTTCACTCCTTGGTACCAAGTAGGATGTAGATGGGGTCTTTGGCAACGATTATGAAGTCACCCCTTGCCCTCCAACCACCTTCTCTTCGCCTCTTCCTGACGTCCGAAGTCCCGCACCATCCCTTCAATGGCAATCTCATCCGACTTGTCCGCATAGCGGAACTCGGAATCCGCGTAGCGGTTGATCTCCTGGATCACCATCTCGACCGTGATCGGCCGCCGCAACTCCTCGATCATCGCCGCCTTCTCGTCATAGGGTTTGAACAGGAACAGGTCCGGCTGCTCCATCCACTCATCCGGCAGTTCGAAATCCATCGCGCGGACCTTCACCGCGTCGGTGATGTTCTTGATCGCGCGGCCCGTGAAGCGCGGGTCGGCCTCCTGAATGGCCTTGAGATAGGTGCCCATCTTGGCAATCGTGTCGAGCGCGCCAATCTGCGACGACACCCGGTCATAGACCTCCAGCAACCCCGGTTCCTTGGGTCGGTTGTGAGACTCGAACGACGCCGCCACCGCCCGCTGGATTTGCTGCGCGGCGTAGAGTTCGTGATCGCCCAGCGGGATGTCGTGCTTGCGCCCCATCAGCAGCGCAAGGATGTCGATGTAATCCTCCCGCGTCTGCGGCCCGTCCACAAGAAACCGCGCCCCCGCCCGCTGGCGCAACGCGTCATCCACGTTCTCGGGATAGTTCGAGAACATCCCGAACGTGCAGTTCCCCCGCACCACCGTATTGGCCCCGGCAAACGCCTCCATGAACACCGCCGTGACCTCCTGCTGCCCCGCGCTTGACTGCCGGTCGCCGCGCTTGCCCGCGATCTGGTCGATGTCGTCGATGGTCCCGAACCCGATCACCGACGGGTCGAGGACATTGTTCACAAACGCCTTCGCGTTCTGCCCCGACTTGCCCTGATAGCTGTCGATATTGTCGATGCCGAAGTTCTGGTAGCGGAACGTGTAGCCCGCGTTCTGGCAATAGTCGTGGATCATCCCCGCCATCATCTGGATCAGCGTCGTCTTCCCCGTCCCCGGAGCGCCGTCCCCCATGAAGGTGAAGATGAAGCCGCCAAGCTCCGCAAACGGGTTCAGACGGCGTTCAAAGTCATACGCCATCAGCATTTTCGCCAGCCGCATCGCCTGGTACTTGGCGATATGGTTGCCCACCACCTGATGCGGTTTCTTGAACTGCATGGTGAGGACCGTGCCCTTGGCCTTGGTCGCGGGCGTGAAGCCCCGGATCGTCAGGTCATCCGCCTCCACCCGCCAGTTGGCGCTGGTAAACGCCCCCGTCCGTGCGCCGTTCTGCGCGCGCAATGCGATCCGCTCCATCAACTGCTCGGCAAAGGCCAGCACCGTCGCCACCATGCGCGGCTCATCACTCGCATAGCTCGCGATCTGCTGGTCCAACTCCCAAAGCGCGCCATGCAGGGCAAGCTGCGCATTGTCGGTCAGAACCTCCTCGACCTCGCCCACATCGACCGTCACCTCAGACGCTTGTGACGCCAGCAAGAACGCAGTCGCATTGGCGAAGACATACCCAACCGTCAGCGCCTCACCCTCCAGCAGTGCCGAAAACTCCGCGGTCCGGTCCGCACCCAGCGATCCCTGCAAGTTCGCCCGCTTCAACTCGCCAAGACCCGTGGCGTCCGAAAACGCTTCACCCATCGCCAGTGCGATCCCAAGCGCCCGCCGCAAGCCATGCATCACCGCCGCCTGCGCGGGCGACACCAACGGATCATCCCCATCCGCCGCCGCGATCCGCTCAAGCAGATGCACACCCTCGGGCCGCGCCGTGGACCGCGTCACCAATCCCGGCGTCGTCGACCGGAACCGCCGCCGCGTGCCGATCCCCGACGACCACTCTGTCGCCACCGGCTCCGCACCGGATGCCATTCGAGGCGTGTGATCGAACCCCTCCAGCATCGCGTTGGCCGCCGGGTAATGCTTGCGGATCGCCTCTTCGCGAAGTTCCATCAGATCGGACGTAACGGACATCTCCCGACGCTCCCATGCTTCATCTTGCCAAATAAACTCCCGCCGGAGGCTCCCGCATTCGACGCAAGTGCTGCGCTCAATAACTCAAAACCCGTCCCGCATCGCTCACCACGAACTTGCGCACCGTGGCAAAGCCCGGCGGGTTCAACTCGGATAAAACCTGAAACGGGCGTTCCGGCAGGATCACCATGCGTTCGGTCGCGGTGGTCCCGGTCTCGGCCCCGCGTCCGGCGAAGGGATCGAGCGCGAAAATCTCGCGATCCACCTTCGAGAACCAGCCGGATTTCTCCTGCCGCACCCGTTCGCTTTCCAGCTCTTCCAGCGTCCAGGCGAGCGCCCAATCCTGCCCCTCCGGCGCGCGGGCCTGTTCCAGCACCTCGCGGATCGGGCCGCTCTGCTGCGTGAAGGAATGCGAATACATCGGTCCGATATGAAACCGGCGCAGGCGCTTTGGGTGCAGATCATCGAAGGTCTCGTCAAAGCCCTGCGCGATGGTGAGCAGTTTCAGCCCGCCCAGCGACTGCGCCATCAGATGCGCCTGGACCTCGGGCCAGCGCCGGTCGTCTTTCGGCAACGCTGCGCGCCCGCTGTCCTCGACCTCCATCAGGTAGATCGTGGGCAGATTTACTTGGCTGTCATAGATGCCCCAATGCAGCATGTAACGCCGGCGCGGCTCGGTCCCTGAAAGCCACAGACATTGGGGATCGTTGCGCGCCCAGTAGAGCTTGCCGCGCGCGAGTTCCTCGTAATAAAGCCGCTGGCTGAGCGTGAATTGCAACCGGGTCGGGATCGCCTGATCGCCGATGATCTCGGCCACCATCTGATCCTTGAGCGCATCGACGCTCGGCATCGTCCTGAGATGCTGATCGGCCTGCGCGGCGTCGTTGGCCATCACGAGCAATTCGGTTGTCGTTGGAAACCCGCTGTCCTTCACGTCCATCGTGAGTGATCCGAAAAACTGCCCGGTGTCGCGCCCGACCAGAAGGTATTTCATCGACAGCGCCCGGAAGGTGAGGTTGAGCGCAATGACGTGGCGGGTCAGCACCTCGACTTCGGTCTTGGTCAGACGGTTTTCCGCATGCAGCATCGCGGCGACCCGGCCCAGATGCGCAAGAATGGCCTCGAATTTCGCAAAATACCTGCGGCTGGCCAGTGTATCCGGGATGCCGCGATGGTCATCGGCGGGGGTCGTCATGAACCGTACAGGTTCTTGTCATGCTTCTCGACAATCGCCTGGAACCGCCGGGCAAAGCGTTCATCCGCCTTGGCCTTGGCCTCGAGCACCTCGCGGGCGAAGACCATGTGATCCTCGTGGCTTTCCAGCATGTCGGCCATCCGCTGGTTGGTTGCTGCGCCAATCCCGGCCATCGCCGATTGCGCCTCTTGATCCGTTTGTACACCGATCTCGTTGATCCGATGCGCAACGTCCTGTTGCTGCGCGGTTTTCAATGACTTCGACAGCGCGTCATAGAGAACAACCCGCTGCTTGGTGTCGGTCTGGAGCTTGTTGATCAGCACCATCTGCGTCGCCGCCTGGTTCTGTAGCGAGTCGATCCAGGTTTTGCCCTTCTCGATATACCGCTCGAGCGTCTGGCTCTTGGCCAGCTTGACCTGTTCGTCCTGAACCATCGCGTTATAGGCGGCGTTCAGTTCGGCCAGTTCGGTTTCCAGCTTGGTGCGCGCGGCGGCGTCCTGTTCGACGCTGATCTTGTTCTCAAGCTCGATGATTTTCGGATCCATCGCAAGGATTTCGGCGCGGACGTTCTCCAGCTCGCCCACGGTCGCCTCACGCTCATCCAGTGTCTCGGCAAGGTTCACCTCGACCTTGTCCTTCTGTTCGTTCAGCAGGTTCAACTGCCCCTGCAACAGCGTCACGATCACGTCCGACTTGGCGATCAAATCCTGCAATTTGTCGTCGATGGACGCGGTCTTCATCCGTTCCTGACGCATCGATTCCGATTTGCCCTTGGAAAAGATTCCGACAAGGCTTTCCCAGCCTGTTTTCGACCGCATCTCGTCGAAATCCTTGGAAAAGGCTGCGGTGACATCGTCCAGACCCATGATGAGTTCGGCGATATTCGCGTTCATCACATCCGTATGGGCGTGCACGTCTTCCAGCGTGGCGTTCTCGATGTCGAACGTGATGTCGTCGCCGGTCTTCATCTTGGCGCGCGCGGTTTCGATCCGGCCCGTCAGTTCTGCGATCTTGGCCTGCGCTTCGGCGACCTGGGCCTGGCTCTCGCGCACCTGTGTGTCGAAATCCGCCATTCCAATTCCTCCAATCAATCTGCCCGAGTCGAAAACGCCCGGCACGCCGTGCGCTGTCCGTTCGGTTGTGGCGAAACATTCGCAAAAGCCCGGTTGAAAGGGAAGCAAAGATCGCGCTTAAAGTTGCAAGAGGCGTGCTCCTGCGCCGAAATCTGACTCGATTGTTATGGAGAATTTGAAATGAAAAGAATTGTATCGCTGGTGCTTGTCGCCAGCCTGGCGCTTCCGGTGGCCGCGCGGGCCGACGAGATTTCGGACACGCTTCAGTCGGCAATCGATGCCTACAATGACGGGGATGTGGCCTACGCTTTGGAAGAGCTGGATTTTGCACGCCAGAAGTTGATGCAACTCCGCTCGGACGCATTCCAACAGTTCCTGCCGGAAGCGCCCGAAGGTTGGACCCGCGTGGTCGACAACGACATGCAGGCCGGTCTGGCCATGATGGGCGGCGGCATGGGCGCGGGCGCGAGCTACAATTCGCCGGACAACTCGCAATATTATTCGGTCACAATGATGGCCGACAACGCGATGGTGACCACGATGGGTGGTATGGTGGCAAATGCCGCTGCGATGGGCATGAAGGTGGAGCGGATCGGGCGGCAGCGCGTCGCGCTGAATGACGGGCAGGCGATGGCTCTGGTCAACAACCGCATCCTGATCACCGTTGAGGGGAATGACGAAGCGTTGTTGATGGACGCGATGGAGCGGATCGATTTCGAAGCGCTCGGCGATTTCGGCAACTGACCGAATTTGACCATTTGGTAAAAAAGGCAAAGGCGTCGAACCAGCGACGCCTTTCGTCGTCTTTGGACTTGCCGTGCCGGGCCGCCTCGCGCATCCCTTGCCGCAACCTTGCATCCGGGAGTTGCCCATGTCCGACCTTTTCCTGCGTGTCCTGCCTTCAACCGACGCCGAAGAAGACGCGCCACCTGAGGACCGCTTGATCTCGGGTGCGCCGAAGTTCCGCACCTGGAACCACGAGGACCGCGACGGGCTGTATTGCGGCATCTGGGAGTCGACGCCTGGCCATTGGCGCATCTCTTACGACGAATGGGAGTTCTGCCACATCCTGTCCGGGCATTCGATCATCACCGATGCGGACGGCACCGAATACGACTTGAAGGCTGGCGACAGCTTCATCCTCCGTCCCGGTTTCACCGGATCGTGGAACGTCATCGAAACCACCCGGAAAGAGTACGTCATCCGTACCTGAAGATCGACTGCAAGGAAGACACCGAATGAATTGGTCGCCCGACACCACCCAGGTCAAAAGCTGGAATGAATGGGACACTCTGCGCCACGTGATCGTGGGCCGCGCCGACGATTGCCACATCCCGCCCGAGGAACCGGCACTGGATGCGAAGGTGCCCGAGGACAGCGACATGCGCGGCCAGTGGGGGCGGCGGCCGCAAGAGACCATCGACCGTGCGAACGAGCTTCTGGACAATTTCGCCGCCATGCTGCGCAAGCGTGGCATTCGCGTGGACCGCCCGACACCCACGGATTTCTCCAACCCGGTCACGACCCCAGATTTCCACACCGACAGCCAGTTCGGGTGTATGCCGCCGCGCGATGTGTTGCTGACCGTCGGGCACGAGATCCTGGAGGCGATCATGTCCTATCGCTGCCGCTGGTTCGAATACCTGTGCTACCGGCCCTTGATGCAGCAATACTGGAACGAGGATCCCAAGTTCCGCCACGAGGCCGCGCCGAAGCCGCGTTTGACGGACGCAGATTACCACGCCGACTACCTGTCCGAAAAAATCGGCATCGAAAAGCGCCTCAAGTGGACGGCCGAGAAGTTCTTTGTCACCACCGAGGAAGAGCCGCTGTTTGACGCCGCCGATGTGCTTCGCTTTGGCAAGGACCTGATCGTGCAACATGGCTTCACCACGAACCTCAAGGGCATCGAATGGCTGCGCCGTCACTTCCCCGACCACCGCGTGCGTGCCGTGAACTTCCCCGGCGATCCATACCCGATCCATATCGACGCGACGTTCACTCCGCTGCGCCCCGGCCTGATCCTGAACAACCCGAACCGTCGTTTGCCCGAGGAACAGCGCGCCTATTTTCAGAAAAACGATTGGGAGATCGTCGACGCCGCTCAGCCCGCGCATAACACCCCGCCGCCGCTGTGTTATTCCTCGACATGGCTGTCGATGAACGTGCTGGTGCTCGACCCCAAGACCGTCTGCGTCGAGGCGTCTGAGGTCTACCAGATGGAGCAGATGGACAAGCTGGGAATGGAGGTGATCCCGGTCGAGCTTCGCGACGCCTACGCGTTCGGCGGGGGCCTGCATTGCTGCACGGCGGACGTCTACCGCGATGGCGATTGCGAGGATTACTTCCCGGTGCAGTAGGCGCGTTTCTTCGAAGAAACGCATGAGACCCTTCGTAGGGTCTCAGCCTATCCCGGTGGTCCGTTCCAACAGATCGACACCCTGTTGCGCCCAGAGGTGCAGCAGGTCAATGAAGATCCAGTTCTCGGCCAGCTTTTCACCGTCGCGGCGGTAGAAGTCGATCACTCGAAATTCGACCCGTTTGCCGGTGGCAGGCATCCCCATGAAGCCGCCGGTGAATTCGGCGGTGAAGTTGGGCCAGCCGAAGAACCCTCCGAAACGTCCTTCGGCCATGCGACAGAGGTGGCCGGTTTTTGACCGATTGGTAAAACTGTTGCGAAACGGCCCGGAATGTTGCTCGGCATAGCGCGGGATCGTGTAGGTGGCGCCGATGCCGGCAGGACCCCACCAGATCATGTCCTCGTGCCAGGTGCGGCGCAGTTCCTCTTCCAGCGGCAGGCCCAGGTTCCAGTCGCCCAGATCGCCGACCATCGCGTTGATGGCGTGCAGGGTTGCTGCGCTCTCGGCCTCCGGCGCATCGGCGTAGAGCAAGCCTTCGTGCGTCACCGGCCCCGGCTGCACGAGATGCGCGCCGGTCTGCGGGCCAAAGGGGTTTTGCCCGGCCTGCATCATCAGGTGGGGCAGATCGAAATACATCGCCTCTTCGGTGATCCTGCTATCTTCGATCTTGTGGAAGGCCCCGAAGCGCAGCATCGCGATCTTGCGGGTGGGCCGCACGCCCCAGAGCGGCGCATCGAAAAGCCCCATGAGGTGCCCCATCGACGCGACCCAGACCGCGCCATCCTCGGCCATGTGGTTGCGCCCGGCGAAGAACAGATCAGTGCGGCGCTGCAACGACGTGAGCGCTGTTTTGATCGGGTGCCAGAATTGCGTCGCGACCGCCTCGGGGCCGGTCAGCAGGTCGACCGGATGATAGCCGCGCCAGATCAGGTCGGGATGGCAGAAGCGCGACATGACCTGTGCGGGGTCTTCCGGGCTGGAAAGCGCCACGTAATAGTCGCGGACAAGCTGTTTTTCGGGTTGGAAGCCGGGCATGGCGGGCCTTATGCAATCGTATGCAGGTGTAACGCACCTTGCCCGAAATCCCGACTGCGGCAAGTCCTAAGTCAGATGTCCAGCGTGTTGTCCTTTTCCCACTGGGTGAAATGCGACACGTAGGAATTCCATTCCTGCGTCTTGAGGTTCACGAAGGCAGAAGAGAACTCTTCTCCCATCGCCGCTTTCAATGCCTTGTCCTTGTCATAGGCGCGCAGCGCATCGAGCATGTTGAGCGGCAGTTGCGGCGCACCGCGCACCTTGTGGCCTTCGGCATACATATCGATGTCATACCGCTTGCCCGGATCGGCCTTGGAGCGGATGCCCGACAGACCCGCCGCGATGATGACCGCTTGCAGCAGATACGGGTTCGCCGCACCGTCGGCCAACCGCAACTCAAACCGCCCCGGCCCCGGAACCCGCACCATATGGGTGCGGTTGTTGCCGGTCCACGTGACCGTGTTTGGGGCCCAGGTGGCGCCAGACACGGTGCGCGGCGCGTTGATCCGTTTGTAGCTGTTCACGGTGGGATTGGTGATCGCGGCCAGCGCGCTGGCGTGTTTCATGATCCCGCCAAGGAAATGCTTGCCGCGTTCCGACAGGCCGACCTCGCCGGTCGGCCCTTCGCCGTCGCCCGCGAAGACGTTGGTCCTGGCCTTTTCTCCCGGCGCATCCCAAACCGACACGTGCACATGGCAGCCGTTACCGGTCAGACCCTCAACAGGCTTTGGCATGAAGGTCGCGCGGAAGCCGTGTTTCTCAGCGACGGATTTGGTCATGAACTTGAAGAACGAGTGTTTGTCGGCGGTCTTCAGGGCATCGTCGAAATCCCAATTCATCTCGAACTGGCCATTCGCATCCTCATGGTCGTTCTGGTACGGCCCCCAGCCAAGCTCGAGCATGTAATCGCAAATCTCGCGCACGACGTCATAGCGGCGCATCACCGCCTGTTGGTCGTAGCAGGGCTTTTCGGCGGTATCGAAGGGATCGCTGATCTGGTCACCTTCGGGGGTGAGCAAGAAGAATTCGGCCTCTACCCCGGTCTTGATGTGCAGACCTTCGCCCACCGCCTCGTCGATCAAACGTCGCAGCACGTTGCGAGGGGTCTGGGCGACGTCTTCGCCTTCCATCACGCAGTTTGCAGCGACCCAGGCGACTTCGGGTTTCCAAGGCAGCTGGATGACCGATGATGGGTCTGGCACCGCCAGCATGTCGGGATGGGCGGGCGTCATGTCGAGCCATGTGGCGAAGCCTGCAAAGCCAGCGCCGTCTTCCTGCATATCCGCGATGGCCTGTGCCGGGACCAGCTTGGCGCGTTGGCCTCCGAACAAGTCGGTGAAGGAAATCATGAAGTATTTAACGCCGGTGTCCTTGGCGAATTTGGCGAGATCTGTGGTCATGCGGTCCGGTCCCTGTTTGTCGTTATGAAAAAGGCGCAGCTTTGGGGCTGCGCCTATGTGTGTTTCAGAATGTCGTGCCGGGCTTACCGGGCCACCAATCGGTGCCCGCCAGCGGCACCTTGGCCATCGCCGCTGCCTCCATCGTCAGCGCGCAGAGATCTTCGGGTTCGAGATTGTGCAGCTTGTTTTTGCCGCAGGCGCGCGCGATGGTTTGCGCCTCAAGCGTCATGACCTTGAGGTAGTTGTTCAGCCGCCGCCCGCCTTCGACCGGGTCGAGTCGTGAAGCGAGTTCCGGGTCCTGCGTACTGATGCCTGCGGGGTCGTTGCCTTCGTGCCAGTCGTCATAGGCCCCGGCGGTGGTGCCGAGTTTCTGGTACTCGTCTTCCCATTTGGGATCGTTGTCACCGAGCGCGATCAGCGCGGCAGTGCCGATGGATACGGCATCGGCCCCCAAGGCCATGCATTTGGCCACGTCGGCCCCGGTGCGGATGCCGCCCGACACGATCAGCTGCACCTCGCGGTGCATTCCAAGGTCTTCGAGCGCGCGCACCGCTTCGCGGATACAGGCCAGCGTCGGCATCCCGACATGTTCGATGAACACATCCTGCGTCGCCGCCGTGCCGCCCTGCATGCCGTCCAGAACCACCACATCCGCCCCGGCCTTGACCGCAAGAGTCGTGTCGAAATAGGGCCGTGCGCCGCCGATCTTGATGTAGATCGGGACTTTCCATCCGGTAATTTCGCGCAGTTCGAGGATCTTGATCTCGAGGTCGTCCGGCCCGGTCCAATCCGGGTGGCGGCAGGCCGATCGCTGGTCGATGCCCTTGGGCAGGTTGCGCATTTGTGCCACGCGGTCGGTGATCTTTTGACCCAAGAGCATCCCGCCGCCACCGGGCTTTGCCCCCTGGCCGACGACGATTTCGATGGCATCCGCCTTGCGCAGGTCGTCGGGGTTCATGCCGTAGCGGGACGGCAGGTACTGGTAGACCAGCGTCTTGGAATGGCCGCGCTCCTCTTGCGTCATGCCGCCGTCGCCGGTGGTGGTTGACGTGCCGGCGAGCGTCGCGCCGCGGCCGAGTGCCTCTTTCGCGGGACCGGACAACGCGCCGAAACTCATGCCCGCGATGGTGATTGGGATATCGAGCTTGATCGGGGTCTTCGCATAGCGCGTTCCCAGCGTAACGGAGGTGTCGCACGCCTCGCGATACCCCTCCAAAGGATAGCGCGAGATGGACGCGCCCAAAAACAGCAGGTCGTCGAAATGCGGCACTTTCCGTTTCGCGCCACCGCCGCGAATGTCGTAGATGCCTGTCGCCGCCGCGCGGCGGATTTCGGCGTTTACGGGGTTGCTGAAGGTCGCGGACTGGATCGGCACCGTGCGCGGTGCGCCGTTTGGCAGGTCTTTCATCGCAGGCTCCTCAATACGCGTTGTCGGGGTGAAAATTGTACAATTGGCGGGCCGACCCGTACCGTTTGAACTCTTCCGGTTTGGCCTCACATTCGCCGCGCGCCAATAGTTCGGCGAGCATCGAAATATGCTCGTCACGCATTTCCTTCTCGATGCAATCCGCGCCAAGCGATTTGACCGACCCGCGCACGAAGAGCCGCGCTTCGTAGATCGAGTCGCCCAACGCATCGCCCGCATCGCCGCACACGACGAGGTTCCCCGACTGCGCCATGAAGGCCGACATATGCCCGACATTGCCATGCACGATGATGTCGATCCCCTTCATCGAGATCCCGCAGCGGGACGACGCGTTGCCTTTGATAATCAGCGTCCCGCCATGCCCGGTCGCGCCCGCGTATTGCGATGCGTCCCCGTCGATGATGACCGTGCCGGACATCATGTTCTCGGCCACGCCCGGCCCGGCGGACCCGGTGACGTGTACCGTCGCCTGCTTGTTCATCCCTGCGCAGTAATAGCCGGTGGAACCTTTGACCGTCACTTCGATCGGCGCGTCCAGACCGACGGCAATCGCGTGGCTGCCCTTGGGGTTCACGATCTCCCACGCGGTCTGGTTCGTCTGTTCGGCCTGCGCCTGCAACGCGGCGTTCAGGTCGCGCAGCGGGGTGGTTTCCATGTCGATGGTCTGCATGTCAGGCGGCCTTTTCTGTCGGGGTCGACGTGTCGGCATGGCTCCAGAAATAGACGGTGGCGGGTTCCGGTTCCCAAACTCGGGCCTGGTCGATGCCCGGCAGGTTCACCAGCGCGCGATATTCGGACCCGAAGGCCACGTATTGATCCGTTTCCGCCATCACCGCCGGTTTGCAGGCAATGGGGTCGCGCACAACGCCGAACCCGTCCTTGGTGCCAACGACGAAGGTGAAGAAACCGTCCAGATCGTGCAGCGCGCTGTCCAGCGCTTCGCCCAGAGTCGCGCCATTCTGCATGCGCCATGTGATGTAAGCCGCGCCGACTTCGGTGTCGTTCTCGGTCTCGATATGGATGCCCTCGCGTTGCAGCTTGCGGCGAAGGCGGTTGTGGTTGGACAGCGACCCGTTGTGGACAAGGCATTGGTCCGGGCCGGTGTTGAACGGGTGCGCGCCCATGGTCGTCACCAGTGACTCGGTCGCCATGCGGGTGTGACCGATGCCATGCGTGCCCGCCATCGACCGCAGATCAAACCGCGCCGCGACGTCCTTGGGCAGGCCGACTTCTTTGTAGATCTCCACCGTATCGCCGGATGACATGATCCTGACCTCGGGGGTGATCGCGGCGAGTGCGGCCCGGGCTGGAGCCAGTTGGCCGCGGGGAATTTCGATGACCGCGTGGGTGTCTTTTCGGCGCAGGGAAACGGGGGTTCCAAGCGCGGTGCTCAGATCGTCTTCGAGCGTGGCGAAGGCCTGATCCGGTGTCTCGGACTGGACTGTCAGCTTGGAAATGTTTGCGTCATCTTCCGAATAAATCGCGATCCCCGCGCTGTCCGGGCCGCGATCGGTCATGGTGATGAGCATATCCGTCAAGAGCGACCCAAGCTGAGGTTCGAGCGAGGGATCCTTGAGGAACAATCCGACGATTCCACACATCACCGCGGTCCTTCTGCATTGAGTGAAAAGCGATGGCGTTGGATAACACTGCCGGACCAAGCCGACAATAAAGGGAATTAAAAATTCCTCTGAGGAAATATGTATCTGCCTAAAGTTTCAGCTCTGCGCGTAGCTGATGATCGACAGATACCGTGCCGGCAATTCGACAAGCGTCTCTGGCCCATGCGGTGCGTCGGCTTCGAAAAACAGGGTGTCGCCCGGACGCAGCGGGTAGATCTTTGCCCCGTGCCGATAATCGATAGCCCCTTCGAGCATGAAAATGGTCTCGATCCCGTCGTGCTGGAACGTCTGGAATGTGTCCGATTCAGAGGTGAGAACGATCAGGTAAGGCTCCACGATCACGCCGCTGGTGTTGGCACCGATGTGCCCAAGAAGGTTGTACTGATGCCCCGCCCGCGTGCCCTCGCGTTCGATGGTCAGCCCTTCGCCCGCTGGTGTGTGCACGGCTTCTCGCTTTTCCTCGAACCCGCGAAAGAAGGCGGTCAGGGGCACAGACAGGGCGTTGGCCAAGGACTGTAGCGTTGTCAGCGACGGGGAGGTGTTGCCGTTTTCGATCTTCGAGAGCATCCCGACCGAAATGTCGGTTTGCCGCGACAGATCGGCCACGGTCAGGTTCTGCTGCTTGCGAAACGCACGCACTTCGCGGCCGATGGCGACTTCGAGGACTTTCTCCTGAATGTCCGAGGTCCGGTGCGGATTTTGCGTGAGTTTGACCAAGGATCACCCGTTTATCGGCACAGTATTGTCGCAAGTGTTAGAGACACTGGTCCCGAAACACCAGAAGCGCGGGTCTCGACCTTTTCGTCCAACTGGACACAAAGAAAGAATAAAATGTCACCAGTTCACGAATTTCTCATCAATATCAGCGGAACAAGTCGCATGATAAGACGTTGCGCAGTGGGATCCTTAATAAATACAACAGGCACAGAATCATGTCACCGATGACGGCACCGGCGAATAGCACATGGCTTCGCGAAGCAATCGACCGCTTAGGCGCGGACGACATTGTGCGGATCGTCGTCAGATTGACATGACGGACGGTTTTTCAAACACGTCAGAAGACCAGTATCGGGTTGGCGACGCGAAGTCGTTAAGCCAAAGCCTTGTCGTGCGCATTGCGTTCCTGTTGTCGCTGGCGCTTTTGCCGATCGGTCTTGTCGCCATGGGCCAGACGTGGCGCGCGTTGCATGTCACCAATGACAATCTCGAAGCGTCGATCCACGCGCGCACCAGCGCCCTTGTCGAGCCCGAGCGGCGTGCTTTGTTCGACAAGATGGGAACGGCGCGCACACTTGCGGATATGATCGGTGCGACCGACCTCAGCACCGAGGCGTGTATCGCCGTCATGCAGCGCGTGCTCGACACAAATCCGCGGCTTGCCTTTGCCGGGCTAATGGTGCCGGGGTCGATGTCGCGATGCAACAGCACTGGCGCCGCGTTTCAAAGCCCCCCGAACGCGCGCACGGCCGAGCTTTTCGCGAACCCGGAACCCTACATCTCGTTCAACCCGCGCGGCGCGGCCAGTCGGCTGCCGGTGATTATCGTGGCCTATCCGGCGTTCGATGAAGACGGTGAATTTCTGGGGTTCGTGTCGATCTCTTTCCAGACGGAACCATTGGTTCAACCGGACTCCAGCCTTGGTGTCGACGGGGACGTCGCCTTGGTGACGTTCAACAAGTTCGGTGAAACACTGTCGAGCTTCACGCCGAGCGGACCGATCCTGGATTACATCCCGCAGGGCCTTGCGCTGGAAGGGTTCGTCAATCAGGACGACACCTTCTTCACCGCGACAACGCCGCTTGGCGAGCAGCGTCTGATCTCGGTCGTGCCAATCCTTCCGGGAGAGGTTTACGCCCTGGGCAGTTGGGGCCGCACGGCTCTGCAACGTACCACGTCGACTTGGTTCACCGCATCGACGTTGCTGTTCCCCTTCCTCATGTGGCTTGTGGGTATCGCGGTCGCGGTGACGTCGCTCAACCGGTTGGTGCTGCGCCATATCCGCGATCTGGGCCGTCGCATGCGCCGCTTCGCCAAGCATCGTGATGTGGTGACATCGGAAAAGATCGCCACGGCACCGAGCGAGATCCAGACCATCAACGGGACGTTCGAAGCGATGGCGGACCAGTTGTTGCGGGATGAGGCCGATCTCGAGAACGCGGTCTTCGAGCGTGAGGTCTTGCTGAAAGAGGTGCACCACCGGGTCAAGAACAACCTTCAGCTGATCTCGTCCATCATCAACATGCAGGTCCGCCAGTTGTCCAGCCCCGAAGCGGTTTCGGCGCTGCGTCAATTCCAGGACCGCGTGACCAGCCTCGCTTCTGTGCACCGGGCGCTCTACCAAGAGCCGTCGCTCACGGAAATTCGGTTCGACTTTCTTGTGAAAGATCTTGTGGAGCAGGTCAGATCGGCCGCTGTCGTTGCCGATCACTCTGTCGACATCGCACTTGATCTCGACCCGGTGACCTTGTTGCCAGACCAGACCAGCCCGCTGGCCATGATCGCCACGGAAGCTTTGTCAAATGCGTTCAAATACGGTGGGCCGACATCGGAAGGGGTTTTCCACGTGAAGGTGAGCCTCAGGGAAGTCACAGAAGGCGAGAAGACCCAAGTTTGTCTGAAGATCGAAAACACGATTGATCCGACCGCGCGACCTCCGGTGGGAAATGGGCTGGGCAAGCGCCTGATCATGGCGTTCGCCAGTCAGCTGAACGGGGATCTTCGCTACGATGAGGGGGACGACGTGTACAGCCTGAGCGTGTCGTTCGAGTACCAGCCGTTCTCACCGGGGTCCGTTCATCCCGAATAAGGCACCGCACAAAAAAAGCGCACCCTGATCCGGGCGCGCTTTTTTGCTGTCTGGCGGTTAATGGTGCTACGAATCCGGCGCGTCCTTCGCGAGATGCGACTTGTCCGCGTTCGGATTATGAAGCTTTTCTTCCGTGCGCTTTTTGCTGACCAGAGCAAAGATGGTGAAGGCCAACAGGGTCATCAGGGCCAGAAGAGGTACGAGAAATTCTGCAGTCATGATGGTCTCCTTTCACCGAGGAAGAACCCATAGTGGCGGGACTTGTTCCGCGCGCTCACGATCATGTTTATTCTTCGGCGAACATATCGGTCAGCGCTTCGACCTGATCGCGGGCGGCTGCCAGCAACAGGTAGTCCCCCTCGGAAAGCTCCTGTTCATCGGACAAGAGCTTTTCGTGCTCGCCCCGGACCAGGGCAACTCCCATGACGTTTTCAGGCAAGTCTAGCGCGCCGAAGGTTTTCCCGGCCAATCGGTTCGGTACCGCCAGGCGTTTCAGGCACAGCTCGTTCTTGAGCGCTTCGCTGTCGAGCGCGACCTCGTCCTCGAGCGCATCGGCGATGCTTTCGGCAACGGTGGCGTGAGGGTTGATGGTGTCATGGAGTTCCAACTGGTGGCACACCGTGACCAGTTGCGATGACACGAGTTGCGGGATCACCCGGCCAAAGCCGACCGAGCGCGCGACCAGCGCTGCAAGAATGTTGTCTTCCGACGCATTTGTAACGGCGATAAAGGCATCTTTTTCGTCGCGGAACGTATCCTGCAACACAGACGGCATGGTTCCATCGCCTTCGATCATCCCGCAATCAAGCCGTTCGGACAATTTTTCCAGACGATCCCGATCCCGGTCGATCAATACGACTTCATGGTTTTCACCGATCAGCTTATCCGCGATGGCCTCGCCGAAACGCGACGCGCCGAGAATGACAACTCGCATAGGTCAGCTCCTTTTTCGCCAGGTTCTCGGTGCAAGCAGCACAAGCACCGCGATAAATTCCAGCCGTCCGAGCCACATGGCGAAGGTCAGGCTCAGAATGAGGTCGGGTGGCAGATCGGCGTTCACGACACCGCTGGAAAGACCGACCGTCGACAGGGTCGAGACGATGTCGAAGAGCGCCGGAAGAGCCGGCAAGCCATGGGCGAGACTTTGCAACCATAGCAGAAACAGCGCGGTCGAGTAGAGCGACAGCAAAGCCAGCAAGCTGATCAGAGTCTCCGGCTCGACCTTCTTGCCGTTCTCCATCAGTGGATTGACCGCCCGTCGTGGCAAGCGGGCATCGCGCATGGCGTGGATCACAGTGCGCAGCAAAATCCCGAAGCGCGCGATCTTGAAGCCGCCGGACGTGGAACCGACATCTCCTCCGATCAACATCGCGATCATCAGGATCACCAGCGCCGGGCTGAATGTCGGCATGGGACCAGTGGAATACCCGGTCGTTGTCAGGCCCGAGATGAGATTGAGCAACTCTCGGTAGATCACGCCCACGGAGGTGGTGCCGGTCAACACCATAAGTCCTGCATAGGCGCCGCAGAGACCCGCAAGTGCGATCAGGACGCGACGCACCGACCCGAGTTGCCACGCCTCTTCGGGTTTGCGCTGGAACAGCATGACAAAGGTGAGCAGCGACACCGATCCGATCACGCAGGACACCATGACGATGCCTTGGCCCAGCGGGGAGTATGATGCAAGACTGTCCGGGCGCGGGGCGAAGCCTGCGGTTGAAATGCCCGACAGCGTCAGCACAAGCCCTTCACGCCAGTCCGGAATGACGATCATCGTGAGGATGGCCATGATAACGGTCAGGCCAAAATAGACGCCCAGTAATTGTCGTGCCTGAGCTCGGGTCGAGGAGATGCGGTCTCCCTGATCGATGCCGGCGCGCCCGAGCCTCTGGGTTGGAACGCCCGCGGGAAGGAGAAGTGCGAGAACGGCTGTGGCCATGACCAGACCACCACACCATTGGGTCCAGGACCGCAGGAAATGCGCGGCGAAGGGCCAATCCGCGGTGCTCGCAGCGACGGAATGGCCGGTTGTGGTCACGCCGCTCATGGATTCGAAAAAGGCTGCGTGGATTGGCATGCCGAGACTAACGAAGGCGGGCGTGCAGATTATTGCGCCCAGAAACATCACCAGCGCGACTGTAATGAGCGCTTCGATCCGGCGAAGGTCATCCGGCAGCGATGTCCGGTAAGCCGCTGCGAACAAGGCGGCGGCAACAAATGACGGCACAAAAAGCGTCAGCGCAAAATCGTTTGCGCCCTCGAGCAGTGCCCATAGGGCGGGGGGAAGGCAGAGGATCACGAAGATCGGCGCGTGTTTGGTAATCGTCAAGGCAATGACCGCCGGTCGCGCGCGCTGGGCAAGACTATCAGCGCCGGAGGAAAAGGCCGACGCGGGCCGAATTGACATACTATATCCCGACGCGCGGTATTGCTTTCGTTAATGGGTTGAAACGCAACTCCGAACGATTGGTTCCCTGTGTGTGTTAAAGAGCGGCATGCATGGCCGTCACCAGCGCATGGTGCAGCGACTTTGCCGAAGACCGCGGCCCGAGGATGCGCAGCCAGTTCGACGGATCGCGCCGCAGGACGTAGACCCCCATGTAATGTATAACTGTGCGCTGGGCGTCGCCGGTCTGCATACGGTCGATGTCGATATTCGCGCATAGCCGGATCACGTCTTCAATCCCGTCCCCACGCATATCGAAACAGACCCACGCATCGGTCTGGTCGGTGATTGCGGCGGTGGCGCCGAAACGCGACTTCAAGTGCCGGGCCAAATCCTCATGCGTCGCAATCGGTGCACCGACCATCCATTGATCCGGCCCCATCCAGAACGACGCTTCTGGATCGCGCAGAACGGTTTTGCCAGGCTCGGGGACCTGCCCGTCGAGCAGGTCGCTCAAATGCGCGCGGCACGCATCCTCTTGCCCAAGCCGCGCCGCGACCGACGCCAGCGCCAGACCGGGGTTTTCCGTCAGGGTCACATCGGCCACGGTATCGACTTGCGGATCGCTGCCGCCAAGGGCACAAAGGGGGGCGAGATCATGCACGCAGACGGTCTCCTTCGGGATCGAGGAAATGTGGGCTGACCACTTCGACATCGTGATCGACGCCGGTCAATGGGCTGACAAGGCGGATCACCTCGCCGATGCGGGTGTCGCCCGATTTCAAGAAGCCGAGGGCAATGTGGTGGCCCAGATTGGGCGAATAGCAGGCCGAGGTCACGTAGCCCTGATCGTTGGTTGCCGTGACCTTGGTGCCCTTAGTCATCAGATGCGCACCGGCGGGCACGGAGTGATCCGAGTTCACCTGTTTCAATCCGACGAGTTTCAGCGCGTCGGGTTCATTCAGGCCCGGTCGTTCCGACAGTTTCGATCCGATCGAATCCTTGGCCTTCGACACCATCCTCCCCATCCCAAGGTTCAACGCGGTGGTGGTCCCGTTCAGTTCGTTTGCCGTCACGTGGCCTTTTTCGATGCGCATGACATTCAAGGCTTCAAGCCCATATGGCACTGCGCCAAATTCCTCACCGGCCTGCATCAGGCGACGCACCAGCGCGTCACCATAGCGGGTCGGCACGGCGATTTCATAAGCCAACTCACCCGAGAACGAGATGCGGAACAACCGCGCGCGGAGGCCGCCGCAGATGGTAATTTCCGCGCAGGCCATGAACGGGAAGGCGTCGTTGGACAGGTCAACGCCCGGATCGACGATCTTCTCGAGCAGCGCGCGTGAGTTCGGCCCAGCAACCGCGAATTGCGCCCAGGCTTCGGTCGTGGAGATCAACTGCACGTCCATGTCCGGGTAAAGGCATTGGCGCACGAATTCGAGATGGCGGTAGACCGGTACGGCCTTGGCGGTCGTCGTCGTGACGACGAAATGATCCTCGGCCAGCCGCGCGGCGGTGCCGTCATCCATGACGATTCCGTCCTCGCGCAGCATCAGGCCATAGCGCACCTTGCCGACGGGAAGTTTGGCGAAACCGTTGCAGTAGACCTTGTTGAGGAAGTCGGCAGCATCCGCGCCCTGCACGTCGATCTTGCCGAGCGAGGTCACGTCGCAGATGCCGACCGACTTGCGGGTTTGAAGCACCTCGCGGTCGCAGCTTTGCCGCCAATGGGTCTCGCCCGGCTGCGGGAACCACTGCGCACGCAGCCAGAGCCCCGCTTCGGTAAACACCGCGCCCTGTTCCTCTGCCCATGTGTGGCTGGGTGTCAGGCGCGTGGGCCGGGTGTCCTTGCCCCAAGCGCGGCCTGCGAACACGCCCATCGCGGTGGGCGTGTAAGGCGGGCGGAACATCGTTGTGCCGACCTCGGGGATCTGTTTGCCGGCAACTTCGGCCATGATCGCAAGACCGGCCACATTCGACGTCTTGCCCTGATCGGTCGCCATGCCCAGCGTCGTGTAGCGCTTCAGATGCTCGACCGAGACGTAGTTTTCCTGATGCGCCAGCTTGATGTCCTTGGCGGTCACGTCGTTCTGCTGGTCCACCCAGGCGCGCTTGGCGGTTTTGACGTGCCAGAAGGGGGTGATGTTCACCGGGGTGTCTTCGGCCTCGGGCAACGTGGCGGCTTTGGTTTTGATACCCAGATCGGACAGAATGGCCTTGGCCTCATCCGCGCCCGAATGTAGCGCGCCGTGGGTGGAGAAGACGCCCTTGGCGGCCCCCGCAACACTCATGCCCGGCGGCAGCGTTTCGCCGGGCACAAAGGCGGCAAGCGCCTCGTTCCAGACCGGGCGACCCCCCTGATGACAGGTGAGATGCACGTTCGGATTCCACCCGCCGGACACACCCAGCGCCCCGCACGTGATCCGGCGAATACCTCCCTTGGGCATCCTGACCTCGATCCGGGTCAGGCCAAGGCGACCCCATGTCTGGTCGATGATGCCACCGGCGATCACCTCGTAGTCGGAAGACGCGGGCGCATCGGCGCGGGTGTCGATGACCGAGACGACCTCGACCCCCTTGGCAATTAGGTCGGTCGCGGTGCGATGGCCGTCATCGTTGTTGGTAAAGATCGCCACTTGCTGCGCGGGCGTCACGGCCCAGCGGTTCGCATAGGCGCGGAGTGCGCTGGCCTGCATGATGCCGGGGCGGTCGTTGTTTTCGAACACAATGGGCCGTTCGGTGGTTCCGGCGCAGAGCAGCGCGCGCTTCGAGGTGATGCGCCAGAGGATTTGCCTGGGTTTGCCCTCCGGCGGCACGGGCAGGTGGTCGCTGACACGCTCCACCGCGCCGTAGATGCCGTGGTCGAAGGCGCCGATGACGGTGGTGCGGGGCATGACGCGGACATTCGGCATCGTCTGCAACCGCGCAACACTCTCCGCCGCCCATTCGGTGCCGGACTTGTCGCCAAGCGCGTGGGTTTCGAGGTTCAGCCGCCCGCCGATCAGGAAATCCTCGTCACACAAAATCACCCGCGCACCGCTTTCCCCGGCCGTCAAGGCGGCCGCCAACCCGGCAGGACCGCCGCCGATGATAAGCAGGTCACAATGCAGGAAGCCCTTGTCGTAGCTGTCGGGATCGTCCTGAGTGCTGAGCGACCCCAGACCGGCGGCACGGCGGATGATCGGCTCGTAGACCTTTTCCCAGAATGCGGCGGGCCACATGAAGGTCTTGTAGTAGAACCCGGCGGCAAAGAAATTCGACAGCAGGTCGTTGACCTCCATCGCGTCGAATTTCAGCGACGGCCATCGGTTCTGCGAATTGGCGCGCAGGCCGTCATAAAGCTCCGCTGTGGTTGCGCGGATGTTGGGTTCCTTGCGCGCCCCTTCACGCAGCTCGACAATCGCGTTCGGCTCTTCCGACCCGGCAGTCATCGGCCCACGCGGGCGGTGGTACTTGAACGACCGGCCCATGAGGCGCACGCCATTTGCCAGCAGCGCCGAGGCGAGCGTATCGCCCTTGTGTCCCTTGTAATAGGTGTCGTCAAAACGGAAGGACAGGGTTTCGGACCGGTCGATCAGCCCACCGTCCAAACGGTTTTTCTGGCTCATTTCGACCGCCCCTCTGCCCGGGCCACATCGCGGGCAAGCTCCACCTGCGTGATTTCATGCGTGACCGTGTTGCGCGTCACGACAAGCCACGATCGGTCGCCTTGTTCGTGATACCAAAGTTCGCGATGCAAACCCGCCGGGTTATCGCGGGTGTGGCCGTAGTCGATGAATTGCTCCAGCGCATCCTCGGCCTGCCAGTCGGGGCGGTTGATGAGGCACGCATCGCCCAGATAGACGAATTCGCTGGAATCGCGCGGGCCAAGGATCGGATGGTTGATGATCATCAGTGCAGATTGGGCTGATTGCCCACCCCTTTTTCGTCGACCATGTGCCCGGTATGAAACCGGTCCAGCCGGAACGCGGTGGCGGTGTCGTGCGGTGTGTCGGTGGCCAGCAGATGCGCATAGACAAAGCCCGAGGCGGGTGTGGCCTTGAACCCGCCATAGCACCAGCCACCGTTGAAATAGAGCCCGTCGATATGGGTCTTGTCGATGATCGGCGTGCCGTCCATCGACATATCCATGATCCCGCCCCACGACCGCAAAAGTCGCGCGCGACCGAGCATCGGGAACATGGCGATGGCTTCTTCCATCACGTCCTCGACCATCGGCAGGTTGCCGCGTGAGGCGTAGGAATTGTAGCCGTCGATATTGCCGCCGAACACCAGACCGCCCTTGTCGGACTGGCTGCAATAGAAATGGCCCGCGCCAAAGGTGATGACACCGGGCAGGACGGGTTTCAGACCTTCGGACACGAACGCCTGCAAGACATGGCTTTCGATCGGCAGACGCATCCCGGCATAGGCCATGACCCGCGACGACGATCCGGCGACACAAACACCGACTTTCTCTGCGCCGATATAGCCGCGGGTGGTCTCGACCCCCTGAACCCTTCCACCTTCGATCCTGAAACCCGTAACTTCGCAATTCTGAATGATGTCCACACCGCGCTGATCGGCGGCCCGTGCATACCCCCAGGCCACCGCATCGTGCCGCGCGGTGCCGGCCCGCGCCTGAAGCAACCCGCCCATCACAGGGAAACGGGCGTTCTTCACGTTGAGGAACGGATACTTCTCCAACACCTGTTTCTGATCCAGAAGCTGCGCATCCGCGCCGTTCAGGATCATCGCGTTACCGCGCCGGATATAGGCGTCGCGCTGGGCGTCGGAATGCATCAGGTTGATGATCCCGCGCTGGCTCATCATCGCGTTGTAGTTCAAGTCCTGCTCCAGCCCCTCCCAAAGCTTAAGCGAAAATTCGTAAAATGGCTCATTGCCATCCAGCAGGTAGTTCGACCGCACAATCGTGGTGTTCCGCCCAACGTTGCCGCCGCCGATCCAGCCCTTTTCAAGCACGGCGATCCGCGACTGCTTGAATTCCTTGGCAAGGTAATAGGCCGTTGCCAAACCATGCCCGCCGCCGCCGATCACGACATAATCATACGCGGGCTGCGGGTCAGGATCACGCCACGCCGGTCCCCAGCCGCGATGGCCGGTGAGCGCTTCCTTGATCACGCGGAAACCTGAATAACGCATCGCAGTCGACTCCTTCCCGGCGACCGTCGCACGGGTCTGAACGGCAGGGCCTGTCTCTTTCAGTCAGATCGAGGTCCGAAAAAGACATGCCGCACGGCAAAGCTCTTGCCGAATTCGGCGGAGTGTCAAGAAGCGCCTCCGAGAATTGCCTGCATCAAGGGGCTGTCGGCCTGTGTCATGCCATTTATCACGTCAAAATGATGCTTGCCGGGGTCGATGACCCGCTCACATTCCCATGCATCGGCCAGCCATTGCGCCTGATGGAGGAACACGGGCCGCTCGCCGCCGCCCACCCAGACCGTCACCGGGACGGATGGCGGGGACATCAGCACCGGGCTTTCCGCCTCAGCCGCTGCCATGTCTAGTTTGAAGTCCCGATTCATCACCGTGTGCATCAGCGGGCGCAGGTCCGCGATCGGAGAGATCGGAACGCATTTCACGACGCGCGCCAGCACGTCTTCGGGCAGAACGCCCTTTTCCAGCATCCGTGCGACAAGCTGCCCGCCCGCCGAATGACCGGCGAGACGGATCGGACCCTCCACTTCGCGTGCGATCACCGTAATCGCGTTGGCCACCTGCCGCGTGATGTCTGCGATCCGGACGCGGGGACACAAATCATAGGTGGGCATCGCAACCGCCCATCCGTGATCCAGCGCGCCCTGCGCAAAATGCGACCACATCGACCCGTCGCCCTGCCGCCAGTAGCCGCCGTGGACAAAGACGACGATCCCTTTCGGCTTGCCATCGGGCAGGAACAGATCCACGATCTCGCGCGTTCCGTGCCCATACATCACCCCAAGGCGCGCGCGCCCGAGAACGGACATGCGTTGACGAAACGCATCCGCGTCCGCCTGCCACCGGATCGGGTAAGTATCTCCGTCCGGAATGTGTTTCGAATTTGCGTATGCGTCGTCCCAGTCCACGGCGCGCCTCCTGCTCAACAGCCCTTGCCATTGCATCTATCAAGTGTTCCACCTTTGTCAGCATAAAACCGGAGGGATCCCATGCTTGACCAGACAACAAATCTCGCCAGCTTGCTCAAGGACCCGTCGCTGCTGGAAACCCGTGCCTATGTAAACGGCGAATGGATCGACGGGGACGATGGCACCTTCGCCGTCGACAACCCGGCCCGCCGCGACACCATTGCCGAGGTCGCGGACCTGTCGCGCGCGCAGGTCGCAAAAGCCATCGCAGCGGCCGAGACCGCGCAGAAGGAGTGGGCCAAGTGGACCGGCAAGGAACGCGCCGCCGTGCTGCGCAAATGGTTCGACCTGATGATGGAGAACCAGGACGATCTCGCCACGATCCTGACCGCCGAGCAGGGCAAGCCCCTGACCGAAGCAAAGGGCGAAATCGGCTACGGCGCGTCCTTCGTCGAGTTCTTCGCCGAAGAGGCCAAACGCGTCTACGGCGAAACCATCCCCGGCCACCAGCGCGACAAGCGCATCATGGTGATGAAGCAGCCCATCGGCGTTGTCGGCTCGATCACGCCGTGGAATTTCCCCACCGCCATGATCACCCGCAAGGCCGGCCCGGCGCTGGCCGCCGGGTGCAGCTTTGTTGCCCGCCCCGCCGCCGAAACGCCGCTGTCGGCCATCGTACTTGGCGTGCTGGCCGAACGGGCGGGTATCCCGGCGGGCGTGTTCAACGTCGTGCCGTCATCCTCGTCGTCCGAAGTCGGCAAGGAAATGTGCGAGAACCCGGCAGTGCGCAAGATCACCTTCACCGGCTCGACCGAAGTGGGTCGCATCCTGCTGCGCCAGGCCGCTGACCAGGTCATGAAATGTTCGATGGAGCTTGGTGGCAACGCACCGTTCATCGTGTTCGACGATGCCGATATCGACGCCGCCGTCGATGGCGCGATCATGTGCAAGTTCCGCAACAACGGGCAGACTTGCGTCTGCGCCAACCGCATCTACGTGCAGGCCGGTGTGTATGACGAGTTTGCCCGCAAGCTGAAGGACAAGGTCTCGAAGATGAAAGTCGGGGATGGCCTTGAGGCGGGCACGGATCTTGGCCCGCTGATCAATTCCGAGGCGCTTGAAAAGGTGCAGGAGCATATCGATGACGCCAAATCCAAGGGCGCAGATGTGATCCTCGGCGAGAAAGAGCACAACCTCAGGGGCAATTTCTTTGCCCCTGCCATCGTCACGGGGGCCACGCCGGACATGAAATTCTCGACCGAGGAAACCTTCGGCCCGCTCGCCCCGCTTTTCAAGTTCGAGACCGAGGATGACGTGATCGCGCTGGCAAATGATACGATCTTCGGCCTTGCCAGCTATTTCTACGCCAAGGACCTCAGCCGCGTCTACAAGGTGGCTGAGGCGCTGGAATACGGGATCGTCGGGGTCAATACGGGCATCATCTCGACCGAAGTGGCCCCGTTCGGCGGCGTCAAGCAATCGGGCCTCGGCCGGGAGGGCAGCCATCACGGGATCGAGGAATTCCTTGAGATGAAATACGTCTGCCTCAGCGTCTGAGGCGGCGATTTTTCGAAAAAATCGCACGAGACCCTTCAAAGGGTCTCAGCCCCGCCCAAAAAAAGGCCCGGCAGCGTCCTGCCGGGCCTTGTTCTTTTCAATCCGGGTCTCGGTCACGAAACCCAGTCGGACGTTCGAAATCCGCGCGGCTTAATTGACCGCTTTCGCGTCCACCACATCCTTTTCGATCGCATCTGCCTTCGCAATTTCAATCCGGCGCGGTTTCAACGCTTCGGGGATCTCGCGCTCGAGGTCGATATGCAGCATGCCGTTCTCATGGCTCGCGCCCACGACGCGGACATGGTCGGCCAGATGGAACCGGCGCTGGAACGCGCGGGTGGCGATGCCGCGATGCAAGAAGGTGCGGTCCTCGTCCTCGTCCACCTTTTTGGCGGACACGTGAAGGGCCCCATCCTTGACCTCGACGGTCAGATCGTCATCCGAGAATCCGGCGACGGCGATCGAGATGCGATAGGCATCATCTGCGGTTTTTTCGATGTTGTAAGGCGGGTAGGTGGGCTGGCTGACCTCGTTGGTCAGAACCCGGTCCATGAGATCGGCGATTTGGTCAAAGCCGACGGTTGCGCGGTAAAGCGGTGCGAAATCATATCCTCGCATAGGTCATCCTCCATTGAGCGATACCAGTTGTGACAAGCCTTCCAGTGTGGACAGGCTCGGTTAACGATGTCGGGCCCCGATTGGGCATCCCGACGCGATAAATGTGGGAAGGTTGATCAGGGTTTCAAGAGGTCCGACGACCCGACGGGACGCACGAATTTCGCACCCGTGTTCTTGCGCGCACCGTCTTCGGCGCGGAAGGGTCGAAAGACCGATCCCTCTTCAAAGCCGGCGCCGTCTTTCATCACCGACAGGATTTCGTCGATCTGCTGATCCAGCGGCGCGCCAAGCGAAACCGGCTGATCGCCGCTTCGCGCTTTAGAGGACACTATCGAGACAATTCTCGGACCGTCCGAGCGGAAGGCGAAAACTGGTGAGCCGGAGCTGCCGAAATCCACCGAACAGGACATGATCACCACCGTGGCCTGCGCCGAGATCACCTCGCAGGTGTCCTGCATCGAGGGCGCTTCGGATCGGTTGTGGGCGTAGGATACGACGCCGACACTCTCGCCGATGGGGGGGCGTTCACCGGTGACGAAGGGGATGATCGTCGTGTTGCGCACGGGATGCTGCAATTCGATCACCGCGATATCGTGATACACCCGGTCCGAGCTCGGCGCGGCGGCAAAGTCATACTCCGGATGCGCGACGGCGCGCCGGACACGGCGATACGCGGCGGCCCGACCATTGCGCCAGCCCGCCAGAAACTGAATATCTTCGGGCGCAAGCAAAGCGCCCGCGTCATCGTAAAGGCAATGCGCGGCGGTCAGCACCATCTTGGGCGAGATCAGCGACCCCGTGCAAAACGCGCGGCCGGCAAGTTCGAGACGGCCAACCGCTTCCCACGCGCGACCATCCTGACGGCTCTCCATCGAGAACAGCCCGGTATCCTGTGCTGCCACCATGACCGGCAGCAACGCAAAGCATGCCCCCACGAGCACATGGCGCACAAATCACCTCCGTTTGGTCTACGGTCTATGATCTGAATCGAGCATAAATATGACCAAGTCGTTAAACAACAAGCGAATTTAACGCGGCGGGTTTCGGCCCACCTGTCGCCCAGTCCAATAATTCCACCGTGTGAACGATGGGAATCTCGGTTCCCGATCCGATCTGCATCATGCAGCCGATATTGCCAGCTGCAATGATCTCCGGCTGTTTCGCCTCGAGCGTCCGGACCTTGCGCGCTTTCAATTGCTTCGAGATTTCCGGCTGCATCAGGTTATACGTTCCCGCCGATCCGCAACACAGATGGCTGTCCGCCGGTTCGACAACCTCGAACCCGGCCGCTTTGAGCAGGGTCTTCGGATGCGTCTTGATCTGTTGCCCGTGCTGAAGGCTGCACGCCGCGTGATAGGCCACGCGCTTGCCGCCATGAATGGTTCGAGCCTGCGCCACTGCGGCCTCGTCGACGAGGTCCACAAGCACTTCGCTCACATCCCTGGCAATCGCGGACACGCGCGCGGCGTCCGCCGCCAGCGCATCGTTGCGGAACATATGAACGTAATCCTTGACGGTCGTGCCGCACCCGCTGGTGTTGATGACAATGGCATCGAGCCCCGGACCGTCCATCTCGCGCGCCCAGGCTTTGATGTTGGCCGCCGCCGAATGATGGCTTTCATCCACCTTGCCCATGTGATGGGTCAGCGCCCCGCAACAGCCAGCCCCTTCCGCAACGACCACTTCGCAGCCCAGCCGCGTCAGCAACCGGATCGTGGCGTCATTGATATCGGTGTTGAGCGCCTTCTGCGCACAGCCCGTCATCAGCGCGACGCGCTTCTTGCGCGGCTGCGCAGGCGCAAAGCTCTGCGGATCGTCATTGCGGCTGACCGGCGGGATGCGTTTCGGTGCCATCTCAAGCATCGCCTTGACGCGCGCATCCGGGATCAAGGGCGCAAAGGGTTTGCCGATCTTCGCCAGAAGCAAAGCCACACGAAACCGGGTCGGATAGGGCAGGATCCGCGCCAGCGTCCAACGAAGCGCTTTCTCGTGCCAAGGGCGGTCGTAATGCTCTTCGATATAAGCCCGCGCGTGATCGACCAGATGCATGTAATGCACACCCGACGGGCAGGTTGTCATGCAGGCCAGGCAGGACAGACAGCGATCGATATGTTTAACCGTCTTCTCATCGGGTTTGCGCTCGTTCTCGAGCATGTCCTTGATGAGGTAAATCCGCCCCCTCGGGCTGTCCAATTCGTCCCCCAACACCTGATATGTTGGACAGGTCGCGGTGCAGAACCCGCAATGCACGCAGGTCCGCAGCACCTCGTTCGAGCGTTTGAAATCCGGGTCGCGAAGCTGGTCTTCGGTGAATGTCGTCTGCATCGATTACCCCATCAAGCCTGCGTTCAGGATGCCCTTCGGATCGAATTTCTGCCGCAGCCCCTGTGACAAAGCCGCAATCGGCCCGGGTTCGGGCTGGAACTTCGGCTGCCCGCTGCCGCGTACCAGAGTCGCGTGGCCGTCGAACGCACCCAACCGCGCCCGAACATCGGTCCCCTCCGGCACGCGTGCCCAGATCAGCCCACCGCCCCAGTCGTACAGAACAGCATCTGCCTCGATCGAGGCTGCCAACGCCGCCGCATCGGTCGGTGTCACCGACACGCGCCACACGTCCCCCGCAACGCCGTGAAACGGCGCCACGTCCCGGACCCGGTTCCAGCTTTCGGCGACCGCATCGGCATCCCGCTCGATCCGGACCGCCAGATCGGGGAACAATTCCGCCAGCTTCTCCGCGCGATAAGTGACCGATCCGGCAAAACCTTCGATCCGCAACATGGTCACGGGGGTTTCGTCCGGCCCCACCGGCAGATGCGCTGCGCCGGACACTTCAAAGGGCGATCCCAAGGCCTTTGCCATCGCCGTGACTGCCTCGGTGTCGTCCAGCCCGTCGATCAGGACACAGGCCGCAGTTTCCGGCTTGGGCAGCACCTTCAGGCTCACTTCGGTCAAGACACCAAGCGTGCCCCAGGACCCGCTCATCAGCTTGACCAAATCATACCCGGTGACGTTCTTCATCACGCGCCCGCCATTCTTGATGATATTGCCTGCACCATCGACGAACCGCACACCCAGCATGAAATCGCGACAGGCCCCCACCGACACGCGGCGTGGCCCGCTGACATTCGCGGCGACAACACCGCCGATGGTCGGCTCCCCATCCGTGCCCATCAGACCGCGATGGTCCATCGGCTCGAACGCCAACCTTTGCCCCTCGGCCGCGAGAGCCGCCTCGATCTCGGCCAATGGCGTCCCGGCCTGCGCCACCAGTGTCAGCGATCCCGGTTCATACAGCGTGATCCCCGACAGCCCGCCGGTCTCCAGCAACGTCCCATTAAGGTTAACGCCCCGCGTTCCGCCGCCACGCACACATATCGGAGCGGCGGCCGCAGAAATCATCTCGGCCAATTCGGCTTCTGTCTCAGGTCTCATGGTTTCTTTGGGCCTCAAATATCTCGGGGGAGTCGCGCAAAGCGCGACGGGGGCAGCGCCCCCAGTCCTCACTCTGCCGCCAACGCGACGCTGCGACGGCTTTCCGACGCGGCCAAGGGAAACACCTTCGCCGGGTTCAAAAGCCACGCGGGATCGAACACGTCCTTCACAGCCATCTGTGCTTCAAGATCCGCAGGCGCGAACTGGTCCACCATCAGATCCCGCTTCTCGATCCCTACACCATGTTCTCCGGTCAGGCACCCGCCCACCTCGACGCACAGCCGCAGGATGTCTGCTCCGAACGCTTCGCAGAGCTCCAGATCACCTTCCTTGTTCGCATCGAACAGGATCAAAGGGTGCATGTTGCCATCGCCCGCATGGAACACGTTGGCGACATCAAGCCCGTATTCCTTGGACATCTCGCCGATCCGGCGCAGCACATACGGCAATTCCGACACCGGGATCGTGCCATCAAGGCACATATAATCGTTGATTTGCCCCATCGCGCCGAAAGCGGATTTGCGCCCCAGCCAGATGCGCCCGGCCTCGTCCGCGTCCTTGGCCTCGCGCAGTTCCACCGGGTTGTGCCGCCGCGCGATCTCCAGGATGAGCGCCAATTGCTCGTCGATCTCCGCCGGGCTGCCCTCGACCTCGACGATCAACAGCGCTTCGCACATCGGGTAGCCCGCCTTGGCGAACGCCTCGGTCGCTTCGATGCAGGGGCGGTCCATGAATTCGATGGCCACGGGCAGGACGCCCGCCTTGATGATGTCGGCCACACAGGCGCCCGCCACCTCGTTCGAATCGAACCCCATAAGCACCGGCCGCGCGCCTTCGGGTTTCGGTAGGATGCGCAGCGTGGCCTCGGTGACGACGCCCAACTGGCCTTCCGATCCGCAGATCAGACCCAAGAGGTCATAGCCCCCGGCATCCAGATGCTTGCCGCCGATCTCCATGATGGTGCCATCCATCTGCACCAGGGTCACGCCCATCAGGTTGTTCGTCGTCACCCCATATTTCAGGCAATGCGCCCCACCCGAATTCATCGCGATGTTGCCCGCGATAGCGCAGGCCAGCTGGCTGGACGGGTCGGGCGCGTAGAAAAACCCATCCGCCTCAACAGCGCCGGTCACGCTTAGATTGGTGCGCCCGGTCTGCACGCGGATGAAGCGGTTGTCGTAGTCGGTTTCGAGCACATCGTTCATCCGTGCCACGCCCAAGAGCACACAATCCGCCGTGGGCAAAGCGCCACCTGCCAGCGAAGTACCGGACCCGCGCGGCACCACCGGTACGCCCATCTCGTGACAGACTTTCAGCACTGCCGACACCTCTTCGGTCGACGAGGGCAGAACCACGGCCAGCGGCGGGCACTTGTAGGCGGTGAGCGCGTCGCATTCGTAGGCGCGGGTTTCCATCTCGTCCGAGATCACAGCGTCGGGCGGGATCACGTTGCGCAGGCGGGCGACGATCTGTGCCTTTCGGGACAGCACGTTGGCGTTGGGCTGGGGCATCTGCATGACGGTTCCTCCAAATTGGTAAAAAGATATAACCAATCTGACTGAATAGGCCAGCGGAAATTTCGCCCCACGCGGCATCTGTGCCTCTTGCCTTTGACCACAAGCCCCGTCACCAAGCACATATGGATTGGATCAAGATCATTCATATTCTCTGCGTCATGGGGTGGATGACCTCGATTTTCGCAGTGCCGCGGGCGTTGATCTATTGGAAGCGCGAGTATGATCGGATCGGCGAATTCGGTCCCTTGGGCGATCTGACGATCCGGCTCTATCGCTTTTCCGCCGGGCTGGGGGTGATCGCGCTCATTACCGGGCTTTGGCTGGGCGGGCTTTGGGGAATGCCCACATGGTTGTGGCTCAAGCTCGGTCTCGTCCTGCTGTTGGCGCTGCATTACGCGTGGACCGGGCGGTTGGTGATCCGTGCAAAACGCGGTGTCTTCACCGAATCCGACCGCTATCTGCGCATCTTCAACGAAGTCAGCGTTTTCGGCGTTATCGCGATCCTTTGGGTCGTCGTGGTCAAGCCGTTCTGAGCGATGGAGTGGTTCGACCGCCTCTACCTGTTCACGGCTCTCGACGCGGTGGGCCTTTGCCTTCTGGTGGTGAGTTGGATCGGATGTACGCTGGTCGTCGAGAACGCCCCGAAATCCTACCCCTCCACCTCGCAGATCATGGCCGGGTTCCGCCGCGACTGGATGCGCCAGTTCGTGACCCGGCAGCCGCGCATCTATGACGGGCAAATCATCGCAAGCCTCCGACAGGGCACGGCCTTTTTCGCTTCGGCCAGCATGATCGCAATCGGCGGTGGTTTCGCATTGCTGGGCAACGCGGAACGGTTGCGCGGCGTGGCGCAGGACTTGACGCTGGAAAGCGATCCGATCTTCCTGCTCGAAGTCAAACTGCTGGTGCTGCTCCTGTTCGCAGCGAACGCGTTTCTCAAGTTCGTCTGGTCGCACCGGCTGTTCGGCTATTGCTCGGTGATCATGTCGGCGGTTCCCAACGATCCCGAAGACCCCCAGGCGATGCCGATGGCTTTGCAGGCGGCCGAAGTGAACATTACCGCCGCGCGGGGGTACAATCGCGGACTGCGCTCCGTGTATTTCGGCATCGCGTCCTCCGCCTGGCTTCTTGGGGCGGGACCATTGTTACTTGCCACCGGAGTGACGTTGCTGGTGATCCTGCGCCGGGAATTCGCGTCGCAATCGCGGCAGGTTCTGCTCTACGGCGCGCCGGACGCGAAAACGTGACTTTCGGTCTTGGTGCGGTCTGGTAGCCTGAGGGCATGATGACCCGATTGCTGATCTGCCTCGCGTGTTTCGCAATGCCCGTTCTGGCCGACCCGCCGGACATCGTGGGGGCCGAGGTGAGTGGAACACGCGTGTCTGTGACGCTGGCACATCCGGATACCGGTTGGGATCACTATGCCGATGGCTGGCGGATCGAGGCCGAGGACGGGAGCGTGATCGGCACACGGGAATTGCTGCATCCGCATGTTGAGGAGCAACCGTTCAAGCGCAGCCTGACCTTCAGCGACTTGCCAGACGGGCCGCTGTTCATCCGTGCGAAATGCTCTGTCGACGGATGGTCGGAAACGCGGTTTCCTTTGTCCCGCTAAGATTCTTCGTACGAAGAATCTTAGGCCCGACCCCATAAAAATGTGTGAACGAGAAAGGGAACGGAAGCTGACCTAATGTTTCGCGCGCGAAACAATAGGACCGGGCCGGACCTATTTACCTTTCGTCAACCACATCTGCGTGCAGGTGTCGCTCGCCCCTCGCTTCGGCCAAGCGGATTTGCTTTTGCCGTTCGCGAAAGCGCGCCTTGTCCTCGTCCGAGGTCTCGTCGATGCACAGATGGCAAGACACGCCGTGTTCATATTCGGCCCGGTTCTTGTCTTCCGGTAAAATCGGGCGACGGCATGCGTGGCAGAGCAGATGCGGTCCTTCCTTCAACCCATGCCCCACGGACACGCGACCATCGAAGACAAAGCAGTCGCCCTTCCAGGTGCTTTGATCTTCGGGCACCTCTTCGAGATATTTCAGAATCCCGCCCTTGAGGTGATACACCTCGTCGATCCCTTGGCTCAGCAGGTAATTGGTGGACTTTTCGCAGCGAATGCCGCCGGTGCAGAACATCGCGATGCGCTTGTTGTGGAAGCGGTCTTTGTTAGCTTCCCACCATTCAGGGAATTCGCGGAAGCTCTCAGTCTTGGGATCGACTGCGCCTTCGAAAGTGCCGATGGCGACCTCGTAATCGTTGCGCGTGTCGATCACGGCGACATCCGGGCTTTGGATCAGCTCGTTCCAGTCGGAGGGTTGCACGTAGTGACCCACCTTTGCGCGCGGATCGACATCGGGCACGCCCATCGTGACGATCTCTTTCTTCAAGCGCACCTTCATGCGGGCAAAGGGGCGTTCGGACGCGGTGGAGAGCTTCCATTCCAGATCTGCACAGCCGGGCAGGGCGCGCAGATGGGTTAACAAAGCGTTAACGCCAGCCTCGGGGCCAGCCACCGTGCCGTTGATCCCTTCGCGCGCCAAAAGCAGCGTGCCGGTGATTTTGTGATCGCGACACAGCGCGATGAGCGGCCCCTGCAAGGCGGCGGGGTCGTCGAACCGGGTGAAGTGGTAGAGTGCGCAAACCGTAAACATGGGCGCGGGATTACGCCCCGAAGCTGCGCCTTGCAAGGTTCTCGAATGCCACAACCCTTGACCGCCCTTAGCTGGGTTCTTACCCAAGAGACATCCAATAGGAGGCTTGCCCTATGTCCGCGCTGATCGTCATCGACGTGCAAAACGATTTCTGCCCCGGAGGTGCCCTTGCCGTGCCGGAGGGGGATCAGATCGTTTCGGGGATCAACGCGCTGATGGCCGAAGCCGAGGCCGTGGTGCTGACGCAGGATTGGCACCCCGCCGACCATTCGAGCTTTGCGTCGCAGCACGCGGGGCAAGAGCCGTACGGCATGATCGAGATGCCCTACGGGCCACAGGTGCTCTGGCCGGATCATTGCGTGATCGGATCGGAGGGGGCGGCGTTTCACGAGGAACTCGATACCGACCGGGCGGAAATGGTGATCCGCAAGGGATTCCGCCGCGCCATCGACAGCTATTCGGCGTTCTTCGAGAATGACCACAAAACGCCGACGGGGCTGGAAGGCTACTTGCGCGCGCGGGGGATCACCAAGCTGACGATGGCGGGTCTCGCCACGGATTTCTGTGTCGCCTTTTCCGCCATTGATGCGGCGAAGCTGGGATTCGACGTAACAGTCCGCATGGACCTGTGCCGCGCCATCGACCTGAACGGATCGCTGGACAAGGCGAAACAGGACATGGCCCAAGCCGGTGTCACGCTGGCATGAGCAAATCCCCGACGCTTGCAGACAGGCTTCGTGAGGCGCGGGTCGCCAGTTCACCGGATGTGAGTGATCGCGCGAAACGGGGGCTTCTGGCCTATGTCGGCGCGCAGACCGATGCCCGTCAAGCAACAGCGGACGTCGCCGATGGCACGGCTGCCACCGGCATAGGACGGGTGGCCTTGTCGGCGATGTCACCGACGGGGCTGGCCTGTACGACCGGCTGCGCGTTCTGCTGCATCCTGTCGGGAGAGGATGGAGGTACCATCACCGAAGCCGAAGCGGTTGCCCTGCATCGCGCGCTGGCGCCCTTGGCGGGTCAGCCGGACGGGCGCGACTGGCACCCCAAGGCTTGCCCATCGCTCGACCCCGACACCCATACATGCCGGGCGTACGAGCACCGACCCACCATTTGCCGCGCCTACGTGTCGACGGACGTCGAAGCCTGCAAGGCCGTGGCCGAGGGACAGGCGGCGCAGGGTCCGGGCACGCTCGGCCCGTACCACACCTATCTTGCGGCCATCGGCCTGAGCCGCGCGGCGCTTAGGGGGACGAAACGGGTTTCGACCTATGCGCTTGCGCGGGTGGCTGCAGCGGCTGTCGACGGGCGGTCTCTGGACGAGGCGCTGTCGCTGTCCCGGCACAAGCCCGCTGAGCTTGATGCGGAACTCAGGCGCAGCAAGCGGGATCTGTCGCGCGCCTGAGCCCGGGGTGTTTCTGAATGTCCACTGTCGCACAACGACCGGTGCCACCTTGTGTTTCTTGCTTTGTGGTCCTTGCGGAGTTTCGTAAGATGCAGAAAAACAGATCGCTCAGAGGCACCGAGCCATGTTCGAACGTATCCTTGCCCTTTTTGACAAGGCCGTACCCACCACACCCTTGCCGCCGGCCGACGCAAAATACGCGCTGGGCGCACTGATGGTGCGGACCGCGATGGCGGATAAGGCGTATCTCTTCCAGGAGGTCGAGGAGATCGACCGCGTTCTGGCGCGCATGTACGGGCTGAAGCCACTGGAGGCCGCGAAGATGCGCGCGCAATGTGAACGGCTGGAACACGAATTGCCGAAGACCGCCGATCTGACCGCGATCCTGACCGAGACTATCAGCCAGGAGGAGCGTGAAGCTGCAGTCGCGGCGCTGTGGGATGTGGTCTATGCGGATGGGAATCGGACGCTGAAGGAGACTTTGCTGGTGGGCGAAATCGCCGGGCTGCTTGGCGTCGATCCCAAGACATGCGAGGCGATCCGGGATCGCGAACTGGCCAATTGGTCAGAGACCCACCGGCACAGCGCAACGTGATCTAGACCGCTGGTCGCGCCGCCTGTTCGGAGCGATACACGAGCAAAATAGCAAGTGCGAATATCAGCATGACGCTTCCCGTGACAAGCTCACCGCCATCCTCGATCAGACCGAACATGCGGAAGGCCAGACGCCCGGGAAGATCGCTCGGCTGGCGGAAAGCGATGTGCAGCATATCGATTACAACGCCGAAAAACCCCAAAAGTACAAACAACGCGGCGAATGCCTTGGCGTGTGCCCTTTCTGCCCCATTCGCAGCGCGGTAGCCGATCAGGAAGGCCGTCAAGAGGATCGAGGTTGCGAGGGCCGTGGCGAGCATTTCGCCGAAATCCTTGGCACGCAGCGAAAAAGCGGGCTCGAACCCAAAAGTGGCCGCGAGCCACTGGCCCATCGTTTCGTGGTATTGAAAAGCGTCGTCGATAAAGAGGTATCCGAAGGCGAGGCACCAGAACAGATCCATTGAACGCTGCCGGCGCAGGAACAGCGTGCCCATGATTGTCGCGATTGCGGCCCATTTCAGCCAGAGAAAGACGGAAGGTGCGCTGAATTCCGCCGTGATGCTGAAAGCTTGGGGAACGCTTTGCAAAACACCCGAGAATGACAGGAAGGAGAGACCGATATATAGACCAATGAACAGGACATCGACCGCCAGAACCGCAAGTGCAAGATAACGCGCGTGGACATTCTGATGAACGGCTGCAAAGCTTTGCTTCAACACACCCAACACAACTCGCAACCTTGTTCCAACTAACCTGTTGGAAAACCTAGCCCCGGTATATGTGTTGAACAAGCCCGCTTGCTCTGACTCCCTGCATCCGGCAAAAGGCTTGCAGTCCTTCAGGAGCGCGCAATGACCGATCTTGCCACACGTGTCTGGAACCACAAATGGAAGATCGACCCTATCGTGCGGTCGCTCATTGATACGGATTTCTACAAGCTTCTGATGTGCCAGTCGGTGTTCCGCAACAAGCGCGACACGCAGGTGACGTTCAGCCTGATCAACCGATCGTCGCATGTGCCTTTGGCCAAGCTGATCGACGAAGGCGAGTTGCGCGAGCAGTTGGATCATATCCGGTCGCTCTCCTTGCGCCGCAACGAAAGCACCTGGCTGCGCGGGAACACGTTTTACGGCAAACGGCAGATGTTCCGCCCGGATTTCATGGAATGGTTCGAGAACCTGCGTCTGCCGCCCTATCACTTGGAACGCTTGGGCGATCAGTATGAATTGACGTTCGAAGGGGCGTGGCCCGAGGTCATGCTGTGGGAGATCCCCGCGCTGGCCGTGTTGATGGAGCTGCGGGGGCGTGCGGTTCTCAACGATATGGGGCGGTTCGAGCTTCAGGTGCTCTACGCCCGCGCCATGACGAAGCTCTGGGAAAAGATCGAGAAGCTGCGCGAGGTGCCGGAGCTGCGCATCGCGGATTTCGGCACGCGGCGGCGGCATTCCTTCCTGTGGCAGGATTGGTGTGTGCAGGCGATGTTCGAAGGGCTTGGCGACAGTTTCGTCGGCACGTCGAATTGTCTGATCGCCAAGAACCGCGATCTTGAAGCGATCGGCACAAACGCGCATGAGTTGCCGATGGTTTATGCCGCGCTGGCCGAAGATGACGCGGCGCTTGCCAAGGCCCCCTACGATGTTCTGGCCGATTGGCACGAAGAGCACGAGGGCAACTTGCGGATGATCTTGCCGGACACCTATGGCACAGAAGGTTTCTTGCGCAATGCGCCCGATTGGCTGGCGGGGTGGACCGGCATCCGGATCGATTCAGGCGATCCGGCGACCGGCGCGGAGATCGCCATCAAGTGGTGGAAGGAACGCGGTGAGGACCCGACCAAGAAGCTCGTGATCTTCTCGGACGGTCTGGACGTGAACAAGATCCTCGAATTGCAGCGCCAGTTCGCGGGCCGCGTGCGCATGTCCTTTGGTTGGGGCACTTTGTTGACCAACGATTTCCGAGGGCTGACCCCCGATGACCGTCTCGCGCCGTTCAGCCTTGTCTGCAAGGCGGTCGAGGCGAACGGCCGTCCGACAGTCAAGTTGTCGGACAATCCCAACAAGGCGATGGGGCCGCAGGACCAGATCGACCGCTACAAACGCGTGTTCGGTGTGGGCGACCAGGAACGGCTCGAGGTAGTGGTCTAGGTTCCGCTCCGCCCGCGCATCGCGTTGCCGCTGGACTCTGTTTCGCGGTCAGCCATATCCTTCGCGCAAAGGCTCCAACAGGAAGGTTCAAGATGTCCAAGATCGTATCCTTGAGTGCCGTGTTCGCCCTGATGGCGACATCGGCGATAGCGGCGGGCGAATGTGCCGCTGGAAAGACACTGGAAGATGGCAAGCTGACCATCGCGACGGGCAACCCGGCCTATTACCCTTGGGTGCTAAACGACGCTCCTGAAAGCGGCGAGGGGTTCGAAGCCGCCGCTGCCTATGCCGTGGCCGAGGAAATGGGCTTTGCCGCCGACAACGTGGTCTGGGTGCGGTCGTCCTTCGATGAGGCGATCCAGCCGGGGGCCAAGAATTTCGATCTGAACATGCAGCAATATTCGATCACGCCGGAGCGCGACCGGGTGGTCGATTTTTCAGAGCCGTACTACACCGCGCCAATGGCCGTTTTGGTCAGCCCGGGGGCAACCGAAACCGAACCGACGCTGGACGCGCTGCGTATTTTGAAATGGGGGGCGGTCGGATCGACCACGGCGGTGCCGAAGCTGGACAGCGTGATCCAGCCCGATAGCGATGTACTGCTGTACGGTGACAACGCCGATGTGAACGCGGCGATGTCGGCCAACCAGATCGATGCCGCGCTGTTCGATCTGCCCACGGCGCTGTTCCTGTCGGCGGTGATGATCGAAGGATCCAAGGTGATCGGCCAGTTCGCGCCGGATGCCAGCGACAACCCAGACCAGTTCGGGATGCTGATGGAAGAAGGCAGCGCGCTCAAGGAATGTGTCGATGCGGCGCTGACCGCGCTTCGCGACAGCGGTCGGCTGGCCGAGATCGAGGCGCAATGGTTGCAGGACACGACCGGCGTTCCCCTGATCCAGTAGGCGGCCTGCGCGCATGACACAGCCAAACGCGGCGGGCGCAACCCGCCGCCAAAGATACGAGGCCGCACAGCGCCGCCGCGCTGCATTGATCGCGGCGACCAGCACGGCTTTGGTGGCAGCCGCCATCGTGACCCTTGTCCCGATGACACCCGGTTGGGAAAAAGTGCAGCGCAGTTTTTTCAACTACGACACGCTGGTTCTGACCTTTCCCAAACTGCTTGAGGCCTTCACGATTAACGTGATGATCTTTGCCTGGTCGGCACCTGCGATTGCGGTCTTGGGGCTTTTGATCGCCTTGGCGCGGGACACCAAATCTCCGGCACTCTTCCCGTTGCGCATATTCGGCGCGGCCTTCACGGATGTGTTCCGGGGGGTTCCGGTCATTCTGACGGTGTATCTGATCGGATTCGGTATTCCCGGCCTTGGCCTGCCACGACCTTGGAATTCGCCTTATATTTGGGGATCTCTAGCGCTCATCCTGACGTATTCGGCCTATGTTGCCGAGATCTTCCGATCCGGCATCGACAGCGTGCACCACAGCCAGCGCGCCGCGGCCTTGTCGCTGGGTCTCACCGAACGGCAGGTCACGCGCGACGTGGTGCTGCCGCAGGCCATTCGCAACGTGGTGCCTGCGCAGATGAACATGCTGATCGCGTTGCAAAAGGACGTGTCGCTGCTAAGCTTCATCGGCCCGGTCGAGGTGTTCCGGCAGGCCGGGGTGTTCAAATCGCTGCTGGCCGATTTCACTCCCTATGTGGGAGCCGCGATCATCTTTCTGGTCGTGACAGTCCCGGCCACGCGCTATGCCGATTACCTGATGGCGCGACAAAGACGGGACCGACGCTGATGGCCAAGCTGAAATTGCGCGGGGTTATCAAGCGGTTCGGCGACGTGACCGTGTGCGACGGGATTGATCTGGATGTTGCCGAAGGCGAGATGGTCTGCCTGATCGGGGCGTCGGGTGGCGGGAAATCGACATTGCTCCGCTGCATCAACCTGTTGGAACAGATCGAAGATGGCGCGATCTTTCTTGATGGAGAGGACGTGTCGGTTCCGGGGCTTGATCCGCAGCGGGTGCGGTCGCGCATCGGCATGGTTTTTCAAAGCTACAACCTGTTTCCGCACATGACCGCGATCGAGAACGCGATGCTCGCCCCCCGCCGGGTCAGGGGCCTGTCACGCGACGCGCTGCGCCCCGAGATCGAGGCGCTGTTCACGCGGTTCGGGCTGGCGGACCGGATGGAGAAATACCCCGACCAGTTGTCAGGTGGGCAACAGCAACGGGTGGCCATTGTCCGGGCGTTGGCGATGAAGCCCGAGGTGATGCTGTTCGACGAGATCACCTCGGCTCTCGATCCGCAATTGGTGGGCGAGGTCCTTGACGTGCTTTTGCAGCTCAAGTCGGAAGGTATGACCATGCTGCTGGCCACGCACGAGATGGAGTTCGCGCGGCAGGCCGCTGACAAGGTGTGTTTCCTGCGCGATGGCAAGATCATCGAGGAAGGCCCGCCGGCAGTGGTGTTCGGCGCGCCGCAGCGGGCAGAGACCCGCGCGTTCCTGAAACGTGCTTTGAAATGACCTTTTGGAACTGGCATGCGATGCCAGCTTTGGACTCTGACAATTCCGCAGGTTAGTTACGACCGCGCAACGATATCAATACGCAAGGAGCGATCATGACGCAAAACCATCCAGTCTACGGGCGCATTGACGGGCCGATCGTGATGATCGGATTCGGGTCGATCGGGAAGGGGACGTGGCCTCTGATCGAGCGGCATTTCGAATATGATGCGGACAAGTTCACCGTGATCGAGCCTGATGCGGGCCAGGCGAATTTTTTGCGGCAGCACAAGATCAATCACAAACAGGTCGCGCTCACGCCGGAGAATTACCGGGAGGTGCTGGGAGAGCTGTTTACCGACGGAAAAGGGTTCTGTGTGAACCTGTCGGTGGATACCTCGTCGCTCGACCTGATGAAGTTCTGCCGCGAAATGGGCGTGCTTTATATCGACACCGTCGTGGAGCCTTGGGCGGGCTATTATTTCGACACGACCGACAACGCGGAGCGGACGAATTACGCCTTGCGACAGAAGGTTCGCGACGAGAAGGCGGCCAATCCCGGTGGCACGACGGCGGTCAGCTGCTGTGGGGCCAATCCGGGCATGGTGTCATGGTTCGTGAAAGAGGCGTTGTTGACGCTTGCCAAGGACACGGGGAGCGACGTGGACGTGCCGCAGGACCGCTCTGGTTGGGCGAAGCTCATGCAGTCTCTGGGAGTCAAGGGTGTGCATATCGCCGAACGCGACACGCAGGCGCGGCGGACGCCTCGGCCCCGCGATGTGTTCGTGAACACATGGTCCGTCGAGGGGTTCATCGCCGAAGGGTTCCAACCGGCGGAACTGGGTTGGGGTACGCATGAGACCTGGTTCCCAGAGAACGGCCATTCCTATGACAAAGGATGTCAGGCGGGTATTTGGCTCGAACGGCCGGGCGCGATCACGCGGGTGCACACGTGGTGCCCGACACCGGGGCCGCAATTCGGGTTTCTGGTGACCCATAACGAGGCGATCTCGATTTCGGATTACTATACCGTGGGCGATCCCGGCGCGCCGGACTACCGACCCACCTGTCACTACGCCTATCACCCCTGCGACGATGCGGTTCTGTCGCTGCACGAGATGTTCGGGTCGGGCAAGCAGCAGACCAGGCATCATATCCTGACCGAAGACGAGATCGTTGAAGGCATCGACGAATTGGGGGTGCTGCTATACGGGCACGAGAAAAACGCGCTCTGGTACGGATCGCGCCTGTCGAACGAGGAAACCCGCGATCTGGCGCCCTATCAGAACGCCACTGGCCTCCAGGTCACGTCAGCGGTTCTGGCAGGCATGGTCTGGGCACTCGAAAATCCGCAAGCCGGGATTGTCGAGACCGACGAGATGGATCACGCCCGCTGCCTAGAGGTGCAACGCCCGTATCTTGGCCCCGTCGAGGCGCATTATACAGATTGGACACCGCTTCAGGACCGGTGGGAACACTTCCCCGAAGACATCGACGAAAGCGATCCCTGGCTGTTTCGGAATGTGCTGGCGAGCTGAGAATAGAGCGCGTTGATTGCGGTATATCTGAACAACGCACGGGATGACGTCGCTGGAATGCCGGGCATTTGATCATCTTCAGGATGCAAAATTGCTATACATACCATCTGTGCGGCGCTACCCCTGACCGTGATGTGAGTGGGCGCTGTAAGAGTGGAACGTGAGATGTCGTCTGACCTGACCGAATTGGATGTGCTGGATAGCTTCAGGGCAAACCTGAAGAACATCATGAAAGCGCAAAACCTCAGCGAAGCAGAGCTTTCGGTTCGGGCGGGGTTCGAGGACACGGGCGCGGTCGACGCGATGATGCAAGGCACAACGTTACCCAATCTCGCCGCACCTGTGCGGCTGGCGGACGCGTTGGGCGTTCCGGTCGAGGTTCTCTTGCGTGACCAGCGCGCGCATCTTCAAAAAGATTTTGAGGCGGTCCCGATCCAGGAGGTGGACAAACAGGCGGCGCGTCTCTTGTCCGCGGTGTTCAAATCGGCGGAACGGTCCTTGGACCGGATCGGGACGCGTCCGACGCTCGATTCCATCATTTCGTGGTGGAAAGAAACCGATGGGGATTTGTCCCGTTCCGAACAGATCGCGCCGCATTTCGATCTGGTCAGTGCGGCTGAGGCGCTGACTTCGGTGCCGCGTATCCATCACGTCGGGGCGCTGGGGCTTTCGGCAACGACACTGGGCTCGGCCGAGAATGCGCGGTTGGAGAATTTCCTCGAAACGTTGAGCACCTCTGACCGGGCCGAGTTGAACGGCCAGATCCGGTCGGTCTCGCATACCGGTGTCGGGATGATCACGCCGCTCAAGCGGATCGTGCCGTTCCCGGAAACGAACGAAACCGTGGAAGTCAGTTTCGTTCGTCTCATGCTGCCGGTGCGGGATGCGTCGGGAACGTTGTTCGTCCTGAATTATTCCACCCTTCTGAGCGAATCGAGGCCAAGAAGACAGGATGGGTGACGGTTGAAAAACCGCGCCATGTCGGCCAGTTCGGCTGACTGGATCGCGACAAGGTATTCGCCCACGGCCCGGCCTTTCGGCAAGGCGCCCCAGACATGCGCGCCGGGATATTGCCGGGTGAAGCCGTATTCGGTTGCATATCCAAGCCGCGCGTCGTCGGCGCGGACAAAAGCGTAAAGCCAATCGGGATGCCAGCGCATTTGGCAATAGGCGAAAAGCAGATGCGTATAAAGCGACAGCAGATGCCGCGACCCGCGCATGTGTTCGGCGATGAAAAACTCGCCCATATAGATCACCTTGCCGGCAATCTCGTCACAGGGGCGCGGTCCGTCCGAGACCACGCGCAGATGCCCCTGTCCCTTGTAAAGCCTGCCATAGCTGCGTTCCCAAAACCCCGACAGGGTTTCGGTGATCAGCGTGTCTGAGCGCGCAGCGACGCCGCCGATGTCGTCTCCATCCTTGCGAAGGATGAGCCATCCGGCGTTGTCCTTCGACAGATCGTTGTGTTCGGACGAGATCATCGGCGTGATCGAGTTCTTGCCGATCGCCCGCATGCGGTCTTCGCAGGCCTGGAAATCGGAGGATTCCTCGATTGTGATGCCGCGCTCTTCGAGGCTGCGCAGGCAAGAGCTGAAGAAGGTCATGAGGTCTAGGATTGCAGATTTGGCCACGTGGTGTCTCCGTTGGTGAGAGGTTGAATAACGCCACCAGACCATCCCATTCACGGACCTGCGCCAAGCCTTAAGGTTGTTTTTTCGGATGTGATACACCCTTTAGGCGCGTGCTGCCGATGGTGTAACACATCCCGAAAGCCCGGATTCTTGACGTTGTCTGAACAGGTCCCTGGTTGAGGCGGCGCAGATATGCCAGCCGGGATCACGAAGCTGTGGGAACGCTTTTGCGAATTCGGCGGATGCCCTACCTTTCTTTCAGGTATTCATGTGGCAAGGGCTCTGGCGGATCGGCCCCTCGGTCGGCGGTCCCTTGCGCAAAATGACAGGAGGCCTGAGATGACGACTCGCGTTTTTACACGCCGGACACTTCTGACCACCGGAACCGCTGCCGTGACGCTTGGTGCGTCCGGCCTTGTCGTCCCCGCGCGGGCGCAGGGCGTGGCGCCCACTCCGTCGATGCGGGGCGGATCGAACAACTACCTTCCGGGCGCGCCCATCGTGGAGCAGATCGGCGGAGGCGGTTTCTGGATGACCGGCACCGTGCGCCGTGCCGGAGACGGAGCGCCACTGGCGGGGCAGCGCATTCAGGTCTGGGCCCACACGACCGAAGGCCACGAGCGCGACCCGCACAGCCACGGTGCGACACTGACGGATGCAAATGGCGAGTTTCGCCTCGAGATGCCGCAGATCGTGCCCGCTTTCGGTCAGGCGCATGGGCATCTGGCCTATGACGACGACGAGTTCGAGACGGTGTTCCTGCGGCCCCTGATGGGCAGCCCGCGGGACACGAGCCTGAGCGCGCATTTCGTTCTTCAGCCCGCGTGATCCGACCGGACCCGGTGCGTTCACACAAATGCGTGGAACACTGATCTGGGCACTGGTGGCCATCGCCATTCTGATGCCCAGCGGGCTGGCCTTGTCGAGCCCGCTTCTGCAATGGCGTCAGCCCGTCTACATCATCGCCGGGTTTGCTGGCGTCGTCGGCATGACCCTGTTGCTGCTCCAGCCATTGCTCGTGCGTGGCGTTCTGCCCGGATTTGCGGCGATGCGGGGCAGGCGAGCGCATCGGTTCGTCGGTGCCGCGCTTGTCTTGGCTGTCGTCGTCCACGTGGTCGGTCTTTGGATCACCAGCCCGCCCGATGTGGTCGACGCGCTGACCTTTACCTCTCCGACACCCTTTTCGGCCTGGGGCGTGATCGCGATGTGGGCCATTTTCGGTGCGGCGTTGCTGGCGGTCCTGCGCCGCCGCGCCGGGATACGGCTTGGGCTTTGGCGGATCGCGCATACCGCGTTGGCGGTGGTCATTGTGGTTGGAACGGTGATCCACGCTGTGCTGATCGAAGGGACCATGGAAACCGTGTCAAAGATCGGTTTGGCGGGTCTTGTCTTGATTGCGACGGGTGTCGTCATCGCGGATCTGCGAGGCTGGTTCCGACGTGCGCCAAGCCGTTGATCCGTCAGGCCGTCGCCGGGCGAACCGACCGGCCGCGTTGTCCACGTAGCAGGATGACGATCATGATCGCGATGTTGAGACCGTTCCAGACGATGCCGTTCACGAAGGCCCATTGGTAGCTGCCGGTCACATCGTAAATCCAGCCGGACAACCAGCCGCCAAGGGCCATGCCCATGATCGTCATCATCATGACGAAGCCAACACGCGCCCCGGCCTCGCGCGCGGGCATGTATTCGCGCACAATCACCGCGTAGCTCGGCACGATGCCGCCCTGGCTCAGCCCGAAGACAAGGCTGACAAGGTAAAGTGACACCAGCCCGCCTGCGGGCAGGTACAGAAACAGGGCTATGGCCTGGAGCGTCGAACCGAGCAGCAAGGTGGGAACGCCTCCGATCCGGTCTGCCAATGTGCCCGAGATCAGCCGCGAAACGACCCCTCCCAAAAGCATCAGTGACAGCATCTCGGCCCCGACGGCGGCGCCGAAGCCGTAATCGACACAGAGCGCCACGATATGTACCTGCGGCATCGACATTGCGACACAGCACCCGATCCCGGCGAGACCCAGCATCCACTGTAACTGTCGTGGCGAAAACCCGGTGGCGCGGGTGCGGCTGGCCGATTGCGTGTCAGCGGTTGCGATGGCCTCGGCCGGGACACGGGTGCGCAGCATCAGCGCGAGTGGCGGTATGATGAGCAGCGTGAGCAGGGCCAGTGCCGAATAGCTCCACCGCCAGCTTGCGCCATCGGCCAGGTTGCCCAGAAGCAGCGGCCAGATCGCGCCGGACAGGTAATTGCCCGACGCCGCGATGGCCACAGCAATGCCCCGACGGCGCAGGAACCACTGCGAGATATCGGCGATCAGCGGGCCGAAGCTGCACGCGGTCGCAAAACCGATCACGAATTGCAGCGCCGTCAGGATTAAGAGCGACGGGCTCAACGCGGCAAGCCCATAGGCCACGGTCAGGGTCAGGGCGCAGACGATGAGGGCCGTGGTGATGCCAAACCGGTCGACCGCACGGCCGACATAGAAGTTGCCCAAGGCAAAGCCGATCATCGTCAGCGTGTAAGCAAGCGACACATCGGCCCGGCCCGCAGCGAATTCCGTTTCGACTTCGGGCATGACGACGATGATCGCCCACATGCCCACATTGCCCATGACCGCGATCAGGAGAGTGACAAGAAGGCGGAGCCACGCATAGCGGCTGTCGAGGACGGACGGCATACCCATGGCGCCACCTTAGCGGGGCGGCGGGGCGGTGCCAGCGTATTTTCCGCTCCCCTTGACCTTGGCGCGGCTTCGGGCCTTTTTGACGAGGAGGGAGGCGCGATCGTGGACGAGATTTCGCAACATCTTCTGCGCGACGGGGAGACTGAAATCACCGTTCTGTCGATGGGCTGTGCCATCATGGATTGGCGGGTTCGGGATCGGTCCGTCGTACTTGGATATGCCGCGCCGGAGCAGTATCGACAAAACCCGGCCTCGATGGGCGTCGTCTGCGGGCGGGTCATCAATCGCATCGCGGATGCGCGCTTTGTCCTGGATGGGGTCGACTATGCCTTGCCAGCGAATGACGGGCCGCATCACCTGCATGGGGGACCGCAAGGTCTGGGCCGCCGCAACTGGGGAATCGAACGGATCGATGATCGTGCGGTTCGGTTCACCCTAGTGTCCGAGGATGGTGACCAAGGCTATCCCGGGCGCGTTCGGTTTGTTGTGCATCTGAGCCTGAATGCGGGATGCCTCACTTGGGAGATGGAGGCCCTGCCCGATCGCGTGACGCCGATCAATTTGGGTCAGCACCTCTATTTCAACCTGATGGGCGCGGGCACTGTGAAGGACCATGTTCTGACCATTGCGGCGGATCGCTACACCCCGACCCGTGCGGACCTCGTGCCGGAGGGGCGGATTATTCCGGTGGACGGTACGGCCTTCGACTTTCGGAAGGGTGTGCGGCTGAGCGACGGCGCGGGCTGGGACGGCAATGTCGTGTTGAACCCCGAGGCCGACATGGCGGCGGAACTGACCGCGCCAGATGGGATGCGCCTGCGTCTGTGGACGGACCGTCCGGGTGTGCAGGTCTACACGGCCAACAAGCTGACGCAGAGCTTGCCCGAAGGACGCGGAGCGGCGCATCGCCCCTGGGCCGGTATTTGCCTCGAGGCGCAGGATTTGCCGAACGCGGTGAATGAACCTTCGTTCGGGTCGATTCTGAGCTCACCGGACGCGCCGTATCGGCAGGTGACGTCGATCGAAATCGGCTAGGACGTTTCGGTGATCGATGCGGTGACGCATCGAGTCTTTCCGTTGACGGAAAGATGCGCCGGTTGTCAGGTTTGCGATACCTCTCCAATCGCGGCTTTCTTGGCATGCGGCGGAGTGCATATTTGGAAAAAGAAGAAGCTCAGTCAGCTTTGGGCAAAGTGGCCAGATCGCTCAGGATCGGGCCGGTGTCCACATCGGCCTCGCGCAAGACGCGTTCCGAGCTTTCGAGGACCGCCTGTCCAGCAATGCGCGCTCCACCCCGCCGGTGCATCCGGCGCAGCTCAGGTTTTCGACAGCGAAGCGGAGTGTGGTCATGGGTGTGATCCTTCTGTCATGAGGATCAGATAGGGTTTCCAGTGACTGGAAGGTCAAGGGCCTGCTGGGTGATTTTCGATCAGGAGGTGACCGAACTTAGTGTAGATTGGGCGGGGGCGGCGACAGGACCCGCAACCGGCACTCTTCGCACAGCAGCGGCAGACCGAAGCGGGATGCGGCGCAGAGCAGGGGCAGGATTGCTGATCCTGACACAAGAAAGGTGGCCTGTGCCAAGGCAAGGTCCCGTTCCTGTTCGGTCGCGGCCATCACGAAGCGGGCAAGATCGGCTTCGTCCGCCGACGCTTGGGCGTGATCAGCGGGGTGGATCGACAGCGGTTTCCAGCCATGTTTGCGCAGCAACATCAGCATATGTTCGAACGCCTGAAGGCAGGACCGCGCCCGACCCGTACTCATGGAGCGGCAGAGCGACGTCCAGACCTCGGCCTGGGCCGCCTCGCCGTTCTGCCATGCCCGCAGCATCGTCACGACTCGCTGTTCAGGCGCGCGCAAGGATTTGAGAGGGACTGAAATCTGCGAGTGCAGCATGGGTTTGGTCCGGTTGGTGCATTTAAGGTAACCGCATACGCAATTTATCCGACAAAAACAATCGGAAATATATTGAAATGAATCGCGCGTGGGACCGTCGGTCGGATACCTGCCTGACGAAGGATCTCATCCGACCGTAAAATTGTCATCGTTCTTGAGTTTATCTGGGGCCGTGAAGCGGAGGTAGTGATGAGAGCAAGATGCGTAAGTCTATGGGCTTTGAGCCTTATTTTCTCGGTAGGGCCCTCGGGCGCAGAAATCGATATACCTGAGGTCTACTCGGCTGCGTCTGCGCAAGCGCTTACGCAATGTGTTCGCCGCGCCTCAAGTGCTGAAAGCGTGCTTGTTTGTGCCACCCCCTACTTGTTTCGGTGCCTCGAAATTCTGGACGGATCGCTCTTTGAAGATTGCCGACGAACCGCGTTGTTTTGGTGGAACGATCGCGTTGAAGAAGCGCGGGAACTTGACCCCGTTGCAGTAAAGCAATTGGAACTGAAAGTTGAGCGGATGCCTTGTAGTGATTTCACTCTCTTGGGTGATTATGCGTGTCAGGAGCGAAAGTACGGCGTGATTTACACGACGGTCATGGCTGGACGTCATTAGAGGTCCGACAGTTTCACCGTGTCCCTGTTCAAAACCGCTACAACGAACCGCACCGTGGTTATGGGCGTGAACCTTTTGCCAAACGAAAACATAGAGCTGCCAGTGATGGGAAGGCTGGGATTTGGCAATGCAGTAGGTCGGAATAAGTGCTGCTCTTTAACCAAGCGGTGCCTATTCCCGTTTGATAGCAGCATTCGTTTGGAGCGGTGCTCATGAGAGCAAGTTCGATGCAATGACGCGATGATCGGTGATTTCACCTGCGAACGTCAAAATGTGGCCCAATTGCTCATGTTCACTTCAGCGCGGAATTTCTGGATGTTGTTGCTATGTCGGACTTGGTGGCAGTGTTTGTAGACGGGGATAATGTGCCTTCGTCATTTGCTGGCAGGATCGTTCGAATTGCCAGAAGCCTCGGGCGCTTATCCGTTGCAAAGGTCTATGGAAACAAACAGACGATTGAGTGCTGGCGCGATGCCTTTTCGTTCCAGTTGGTCTACTCCGGTGACGGGAAAAATGCGACGGATGTTCTGATCGCCGTGGAGGCAACCGATCATGTCCTGACCAATCCCGTCCAATCAGTCGTCATGTGCAGTTCGGATGCCGATTTCTCCCACTTGGCCAGGTATATCCGGTCCAAGGGTATCAACGTTGTCGGGATGGGAGAGGACAAGACCAAGGCGCAGATGCGCCACGCCTGTTCGGAGTTTCAGCTTTTGGGAAATGAGCCATCGGAGACTCCGAAGTCGAGCCGTGCATCCGACCTTGATCCAAACGTCATCGCGATGATCAGAAAGCACCAAGTGGAAAGTAACAGCAGCGCGATGCCGATGTCTACTTTGGGCTCCAAAATGTACCAAGTCCATAAAGTGAAGATCAGCGACACATCACACAAGACATGGCGCGCATACTTGGAATGCCGTCCAGACGTTTACAGGCTGAAACAGATCGGTTCAAAAATGACTGTATCGCTAAGGCAAAGCCCGAATTAGTTGGTCCTCGTTTCCGCCGCGATCTGTGCCTTGCTCTTGCGGGCGCGTTCGGTGGCTGACTTCAACTGCCCGCAGGCCGCCATGATGTCCTCGCCGCGCGGGGTGCGGATGGGGCTGGCATAGCCCGCCTTGTAGATGATGTCGGCGAAGGATTCGATGCGGCTCCAGTCCGAGCGTTCGTAGGGCGCGCCGGGCCATTCATTGAAGGGGATCAGGTTGATTTTGGCGGGGATGCCCTGGATCAGCTTGACCAGACGGCGCGCGTCTTCGTCGCTGTCGTTCACGTCCTTGAGCATCACATATTCGAAGGTGATGCGTTCGGAGTTCGACTTTTTCGGATACTCGCGCAGCGCGTCGAGCAGGGTTTCGATGTTCCAGCGCTTGTTGATTGGGACAAGCTTGTCGCGCACCTCATCCGTGGTGGCGTGGAAGCTGACGGCCAGAAGGCAGCCGATCTCCTCGGCCGTCTTGGCGATCTCGGGCACGACACCGGATGTGGACAGCGTGATCCGTCGGCGCGAGAGGGCGATGCCTTCGCCGTCCATCGCGATCTTCATCGCGTCGCGGACGTTGTCGAAATTGTAGAGCGGTTCGCCCATGCCCATGAGCACGATGTTCGACAGAAGGCGCGGACCGTTTTCGCCGGTGCCGACACCGGGTTCGGGCCATTCACCCAGATCATCGCGCGCCAGCATGACCTGTCCGATGATTTCCCCGGCGGTCAGGTTGCGCACCAGCTTTTGTGTGCCGGTGTGACAGAAGGAACAGGTGAGCGTGCATCCGACCTGGGACGAAATGCAAAGCGTGCCGCGGTCGGTTTCGGGGATATATACAACCTCGACCTCGTGCCCGCCCGCGATGCGGACAAGGTACTTGCGGGTTCCATCGGCCGAGACGTTCTTGGAGACCATCTCGGGAACGGCGATGTCGAACGCGTCGTCCAGTTGCGCGCGGTATCCCTTGGCGAGGTTCGTCATCGCGTGGAAATCCCGCACGCCCCATTGGTAGACCCATTGCCAGATCTGGTTCACCCGCATCTTCGCTTGCTTTTCGGGCGTGCCCATCGCGATCAGCGCATCCCGCAGGGCCGGACGGGTCAGGCCGACGATGTTCGTCTTGTCGCCTTCGGGCGTCTTGCGCGGGATGGTCAGAACGTCTTGCGTGATCGGTGCAGAGCCGGTCATTGGGTCAGCCTTTCTCGAAAAGAGATGAGGCACATATAGGATTCTTTGCGCTTTGCCAAAGGGGAAACGGCAAAGATGGCGTGCTTGCAGATTTCATGGCTCCGGGGGATTTACCTAGGGTAAACTTGCGCGCCGTGTCATGATTGCCCTCTGGATCCCATTATGGGTTCTTTTAACCGGGGGGAATTAAAGTGGCATATTTTTCAGTTTCGCATTGGGACACGACGGATTGGACCGACGATATGGAGGCTTTGGCTCGGGACAAATATGTCCCTATGGTCATGAACCTCGGAGCCGAAAGCGTCGACATGATCCGGACAGGCAAGCACAACTTCGTCGTGGTTACAAAGTATACAGACGCGACCAAGGGTGAGGCGGCCCAGGCGCGTATCGAAAAGATTCGCGACCAGGCAGCCGAGGAAATGCCGATGAAGATGACCGGTGTCCATCGTGGATCGACCTTCGCGAACGGGTGATCCAGAAGTCCGGACGGCTCTGATCAGAGCATTGTCCAGCCTTGGTAGGCTAGGCCGATCAGGAACGCGCCGCCAAGCGAGATGGCGATGTAGAGCGTGAACACGCGCGGTTTGACCAGTGCCCACACCGCGATCGCGGCGGGGAGCGATGTGACACCGCCCGCGACAAGAAAGGCGAGACCAGCGCCGGATGCCATGCCTTGCTCCATCAAACCGCTGATCAGGGGCAGGGCTGCATAGCCGTTGAGATATGCCGGGACGCCGACGACCGTTGCAATGGCGATCGGGCCGATTCCGGTGCCGCCAAGAACGGATGTGATGGTCTCCGCCGGGATATAGGCGAGCATCAAGCTTTCCAGCAGGAAGGCCAGCGTGAGCCATTGCGCGAGGAACAGTGTGGTTTTCCACGCCTCTTTCCCGAACTTCTCGACACGATCGGAATGCTGCCAAAAGCGCCAGACCACCGGTTTGGGGTTGCGGATCCGGGCCGATCCGCAGCCGCCATTGCCCACGCCTTCGCGCAACGCGTCGTGCAGGATGTGGCTGCCTCCAAGCGCGAGGACGATGAGCCCGCCCGCCATGCCAAGGCCGACCGCGGCAAGCGTTTTCGCGATGGCAAACTCGAATCCGAGAACGCCTGATGTCAGCAGGAACATCGACGGATCCATGATCGGGGACGCCAGCCAGAAGGCCATCACGGCAGACAAGGGCACGCCCATCGTCAGCAATGCCGCGATCAAGGGGATGACGCCGCAGGAACAGAAGGGCGACAGGCCGCCGGCCAAAGCGGCGAGGAAAATCATCAGAACCGGCGACCCGGTGAAGGCGCGGGCGATCAGATTGTCCGCACCCGTCGCCCCTGCCCAGGCCGCGACACCGATGGACAAGAGCAGAAAAGGCCCGGTGTTGAGCAAGGATTGCGCGACAAAACCCGCGCTTTCCCCGGCCTGCGATGGCGCGATAAGTGCGATCAGAAGCAGGATCACGCCAGAGGCGATCCAGACCTTCTGTTTTTTGACCGAAACCCAGATCGGGTTCGGGGGAGTCGTGGAAGAAAGATCGGCCATGGCTGGGTCCTTTGCTCAGGCGGCGGTGTCGTCTTCGGCTGCGTCAAAACCGATGCAGCATTCGTCGGACAGGAATCCGATCACCGCATTCATCTTGTCGTAATCGACGGTGTTGATCACCTCGCGCCCGTTGCGGGTTTGTGTCACGAGGCCCGCTTCCACCAGCATCTTGAGGTGATGCGCCTGGGTCGACGCCGGAAGCCCAAGGTGGTCCGCGATCTGGCTCACCGTCAGGCCGGAATGACCCGCCCTGACCAATACGCGAAAGATCTGAAGCCTGGCATCGTGGCCAAGTGCAGAGAGACTGCGTGCGATGATCTGAGTCCTGTTCATAAAACTACATAACTAGAAATATAGTTTTATTGCAAGCGCGAAACTGCGCAGCTGCTATTGCCTGCGCCGAGAAAAAGAAAAAGGCCGGACAAAACTGCCCGACCTGTGGATTGCGCGTTGGCAAAAAAAGCGTCAGGACGCGCAGCGTTTCTCGGCGTCCTCTACTGCGGCCGTGAAGCCCAAAAGCGAGAACGTGTCTTTCGTCACCGTCCCACGCGATGACTGCGCCGTGAGAACCGCGTCCGCGCCGCGCTTCATCGCGGTTACGATCTTTGCGTCATCCTGCGGTGTGGCGGGCCAAGCCCATTCGCCTTCGGTGAAAAGCTCGAATTCCGTCCCGCCAATATTGACGTTCACGGTCGATCCGGGTGCGAACGGATATCCTCCGGTGAATGCCAACTGACCCTGAACCTCGGCCCCGGGACGGTAGAACACCATCAGTAGAATTTCGCCCCGCGTCACCGCCACGACGCGACCGCCGCGCGTGTTCACGCTTTCCTTATACGTCGTCACCGCCCAGCATTCGCGCGGGTCCTGTCCCTCGAACACGCTCCAGTCGGTGATGGCGTTCACGCGGTTGGTGCTTGTTTCCTGCGCGACACCTGCGCCAGCCGTTACCAGCGACATTGCGCCGATCACCGCCCCGCCAATCCATGATTTCATGCGTCCAGCCTCCAGACTGTCCTTAGCCTCAACTCGTTTCTCCGTCACAGTATGGGTTTAGCATCCCCTTATGTCACTGCAACTTTGCTCTCGACCTTGTCAGATTAGCCTGATTTACGGTCCTCTTGAAAGCCCAATTGGCAGATTCTTGCCCAATCCGAAAGGAGCGAACCCATGGCACAACCTGCATCGCTCGCCGAGGTCTGGCGCGGCCCGTTTCACGAAAGCCATCATGTCGGACACGCCGTCATCTGCGACGGCTCAGGCCAGATCCTGTCGGCCTGGGGAGACCCGGACGCCGTCGTGCTGCCGCGCAGTTCCTCGAAGATGATCCAGGCCCTGCCGCTGCTGACATCGGGGGCTGCCGACGCGCGGGGATTGACCACGGAGCAACTTGCATTGGCCTGCGCATCGCACCAAGGCGCGCCGATCCATGTGGAGCGTGTGAACCGCTGGCTGTCCGACCTCGGTCTGGGGGACGATGCCTTGCGCTGCGGCCCGCAGGTCAGCCGCGATACGGATCTCAAGCTCGAGATGATCCGCGCGCATGAATCGCCGTGCCGGGTTCATAACAATTGCTCGGGCAAACACGCCGGGTTCCTGACGCTGGCGCAGCATCTGGGCGCGGGGCCGGAATACGTGGACCCGGATCATCCGGTACAGAAAGCCTGCCTCGATGCGTTCGAGACGGTCACGGATCAGGCCAGTCCGGGGTTCGGGATCGATGGGTGCTCTGCCCCCAACTTCGCGACGACGATGCACGGGATGGCGCGCGCAATGGCGTGGTTCGCGACCGCCGGGCAAAGGTCCGATACGATGAGCACTGCTGCCGCAAGGCTGGTTGAGGCGATGCACACGCATCCCGACTTGGTCGCGGGCGAAGGGCGTGCCTGCACCCGGCTGATGCGGGCGGCCAAGGACCCCGTGGCGCTGAAGACCGGGGCGGAAGGCTACTTCATCGCCATTCTACCGACGCTGGGTCTTGGGATCGCGATCAAGGCTGCCGATGGTGCGACGCGGGCGGCCGAGTGTGCGATTGCGGCGCTTCTGGTGCGGCTTGACGTGCTCGATGCCGAGAACCCAGAGGTAAAGGCGTTCCTAAATCCAACGATCCACAATTGGGACGGGTTGGTGACGGGCGAGATCAGACCTGCGCCGGGCCTTCTGGCGTGACGAACGCGTCACGGCTGTAGCCTTGTAGGTACAGCAGTGCGGTCAGATCGCCGTGGTTGATCCGCAGCTTAGCCTGCGCCTGTACGCTTGGCTTGGCGTGCAACGCGACACCTGAACCGGCTCGCTGCAACATGCCAAGGTCGTTGGCGCCGTCGCCCACGGCCAGGACATCCTCTTCGTTCACGCCAAGCCGTGCGCTGATGTCTTCCAGCGCGCTCACCTTGGCATCGCGCCCGAGAATCGGTCGCTGCACATCGCCGGTGAGGATGCCGTTGTCGGTCAGAAGCGTATTGGCCCGGTTTTCATCGAACCCGAGTGTCTTGGCGACGCGGGCGGTGAAGGCGGTGAACCCACCCGAGACCAGGGCCGCGTAAGCCCCATGAGCTTTCATCGTTGCCACAAGCGCGCGGCCGCCGGGCATCAGGGTGATCCGCGAGTCGAGCACTTCGCCGATGACGGTTTCCGGCAATCCCGCGAGAAGCCGCACCCGTTCGATCAGCGCGCCTTCGAAGTCCAACTCGCCGTTCATCGCGCGGGCGGTGATCTCTTTCACATGCGCACCGACGCCCGCAACCTCTGCAAGCTCGTCGATGCATTCCTGCCGGATCATCGTGCTGTCCATATCCGCCAGAAGCACGGCCTTGCGTCGGCCCTCTTTGGGCTGGATCGCCAGATCGACGCCCTGGTCCTGCAAGGCGCTCCAGCTTGCTTCTGCAGTGTCGGGGACTGCCGCCATGTCGAATTCCGCCGCCTCGTCGGGGGACAGCCAGATGAGATCACCACCGCCCCACGCATTGCGCAACGCTTCGGCCAAAGCAGGATCGAGTGCGCCGGGTTTGGCGATCAAGGATGCGGTGAACATGGCAGGCTCCTAAGCGGCGGGTCGCGGCGATGTACATAGCAGGGCGCGAAAAGACCAGATGGAACCTGCGCGTTGCTCCTAGCCTCTTACCTTACCAATACCGCCCGCCGGAGGCATCCGGCGATGGCATCAGCGCAGCGTTCGAGAAAGTTTCCGATCCGCAACACGGGCTGCAACGGGAGTCTCGAATGCGTCACATCGGCTGCATTTTCCGACTTGCGTGGCCCGCGTCCCCCGCATAAACGCAGCGGTGGGACACCCCTCCCCAACGAGGGGCGCTTATCTGGAAGGGTAGCATCAATGGCTATTGCAAAACCGGCGTCGCACGGAAGCGTGCGCAAACCATCAACGCGGCCGGCTAATCCGCGTTTCTCCTCTGGCCCCTGTGCCAAACCCCCCGTTTTCGAATTGAACAAACTTGCCGACGCGCCCTTGGGCCGGTCTCACCGGGCTGCTGTCGGTAAGGCCAAGCTCAAGGCCGCGATTGAAGAGACGCGCGAATTGCTTGGCGTGCCCGCCGATTACAAGATCGGTATCGTGCCCGCATCCGACACGGGTGCTGTCGAGATGGCGATGTGGTCGCTGCTGGGTGTTCGCAAGGCGACGATGGTCGCCTGGGAATCCTTTGGCGCAGGCTGGGTCACCGATGTGGTCAAGCAGCTCAAGATCGACGCCGATGTGAAAACCGCCGACTATGGCCAGATCGTCGATATGGCGGCGGTGGATTACGACACCGATGTTGTGTTCACCTGGAACGGCACCACCTCGGGCGTGCGGATGCCGCATGGCGACATGATCCCGGCGGATCGCGAAGGTCTCACGATCTGCGACGCGACCTCGGCCGCCTTTGCGCAGGATCTTCCGTGGGATAAGCTCGATGTGACGACGTTCTCCTGGCAGAAAGTGCTGGGCGGCGAAGCGGCGCATGGCATGCTGATCCTGAGCCCCCGCGCGGTGGAACGGCTGGAAAGCTACACGCCCGCATGGCCGTTGCCCAAGATTTTCCGCCTGACCAAGGGCGGCAAGCTGATCGACGGCATCTTTGTCGGCGAGACGATCAACACGCCGTCGATGCTCGCGGTGGAGGATTACCTGCTGGCACTGGACTGGGCACGCTCCGTGGGCGGTCTCAAGGGTCTGATGGCACGGGCCGACGCCAATGCTCAGGCGATCTGGGATTTCTGTGAGGCCAACGACTGGATTGCCAATCTGGCCGATGATCCGGCCACGCGGTCAAACACGTCGGTTTGCCTGAAGTTCACCGATGACCGGATCACCGATGGCGCGGCATTTGCCAAGGCGGTCGCCAAGCGGCTCGAGGCGGAAGGTGTCGCGCTCGACATCGGGGCCTATCGTGACGCGCCTGCCGGTCTGCGCATCTGGTGTGGTGGCACAGTCGAAACCTCGGACATCGAAGCGATGTTGCCGTGGCTTGACTGGGCGTTTCATGCCGAGATCGATGCGCTCGCAAAGGCGGCGTAACGAAAGCGGTGCGTGCGAGCACCGCCTCCCCTTTCCAACATCAGTAGGGTGCGTGATCTCGCGCACCTTTCCCCGATATTCAAAAGGACCAATGATATGGCCCCCCGTGTACTCATCTCTGACAAACTCTCCGACGCGGCTGTTCAGATCTTCAAGGATCGCGGCATCGACGTGGATTTCCAACCCGACCTCGGCAAGGACAAGGACAAACTGGCCGAAGTGATCGGCCAGTACGATGGTCTTGCCATCCGATCCGCCACAAAGGTCACGCCAACGATTCTCGAGAACGCGACCAATCTCAAGGTGATCGGTCGCGCCGGGATCGGCACCGACAACATCGACAAGGAAGCGGCCTCCAAGAAAGGCGTGATCGTCATGAACACGCCCTTCGGCAACATGATCACCACCGCCGAACATGCCATCGCCATGATGTTCGCCTGTGCGCGCCAAATCCCCGAAGCGTCGGCCTCGACCCATGCGGGCAAGTGGGAAAAGTCCAAGTTCATGGGGGTCGAGTTGACCGGCAAGACGCTGGGCGTGATCGGTGCGGGCAATATTGGTGGCATCGTCTGCGACCGTGCACGCGGTCTCAAGATGAAGGTCATCGCCTACGATCCGTTCCTTGGCGAAGAGAAGGCCAAGCAGATGCAGGTCGAAAAGGTCGATCTGGACGATCTGCTCAAGCGCGCCGATTTCATCACGCTGCACGTGCCACTGACCGACCAGACCAAAAACATCCTGTCGGCCGAGAACCTTGCCAAGACCAAGAAAGGCGTGCGGATCATCAACTGTGCCCGGGGCGGTCTGGTCGACGAGGCCGCGTTGGCCGAATTGCTTAAGTCGGGCCACGTTGCCGGCGCTGCGTTTGATGTGTTCAGCGAGGAGCCGGCCAGGGAAAACCCGCTCTTCGGTCTGCCCAACGTGGTCTGCACACCGCACCTTGGCGCGGCCACAACCGAAGCACAGGAAAACGTCGCGCTTCAGGTGGCCGAACAGATGGCGAATTACCTGCTGACCGGTGCCGTGGAAAACGCACTCAACATGCCGTCGGTGACCGCCGAAGAGGCCAAGATCATGGGGCCGTGGATCAAGCTGTCCGATCATCTGGGCAGCTTTATCGGCCAGATGACCGACGAGCCGATCAAGGCGATCAACATCCTTTACGACGGGGCCGTGTCCGAGATGAACCTCGAGGCGCTGAACTGTTCGGTCATCGCCGGGATCATGAAGCGCGCCAACCCGGACGTGAACATGGTATCCGCGCCGTTGATCGCGAAGGAGCGTGGGATCAAGATTTCGACCACGAACCAGGCCAAGTCGGGCGCCTTCGATGGCTACGTCAAGGTGACTGTCGTCACCGACAGCCGCGAGCGGTCGATTGCCGGGACCGTGTTCAGCGACGGCAAACCGCGGTTCATCCAGATCAAGGGTATCAATATCGACGCCGAGATCGGGGAGCACATGATCTACACCACCAACGAAGACGTGCCCGGCATCATCGGCACGCTGGGCATGACGCTTGGTCAGAACAACGTGAACATCGCCAACTTCACCCTTGGCCGCTCGGTCGCGAAGGGCGAAGCGATTGCCTTGCTCTATGTCGATGAGCCTGTTCCGGCCGACGTGGTGAAGAAACTTCACGACACGGGGATGTTCCGGCAGGTCAAGCCGCTTCAATTCGACGTGGCCTGATCGGCCCGTCGATTGCACCCAACCCTGACCCATGCGAAAGAGCGCGCATGACACGCGCTCTTTACGCTTTTGGGGATATTCACGGCCAGTCTGCCATGCTCGAAGAGGCTCTGGCCTGGGTCGAGGCGGATGGCGGTGCCGATGCTCGGGTGGTCTTTGTTGGCGACTACGTCGACCGTGGACCGGACAGCCGGGGCGTGATCGACACGCTTGTCACCGGGCTGGCGGAAGGGCGCGATTGGGTGTGCCTCAAGGGCAACCACGACCGCTTCTTCGAGTGGTTCATCCACCCCGACGGGCCGCGCAACGACCCGCATCTTCTGGTCGGCTATGACTGGTTTCACAATGCCATCGGCGGCACCGAAACCATCGCGTCCTACGATGTTTATCCACCCGAGCGCATTCGTCAGAGAGAACTGGCGAACCTGTTGCGGGAGGCCGTGCCGGACACGCACAAGGCATTCCTGCGCAATCTGAAAACCTTTCACCGCGAAAATGACTTCTTCTTCGTCCACGCCGGCATTCGTCCCGGTATCGACCTCGACCAGCAGGACGAGAACGACCTGCTGTGGATCCGTCAGGAGTTTCACGCCGACCGCCGCGATCACGGCGCGGTTGTGGTGCATGGGCATACGCCGGTCGATGAACCCGAACGTTATCACAACCGGGTCAATCTGGACACGGGCGCCGGGTATGGGCGCCCGCTGACCGTTGCGGTGTTCGACGGGGACGAGATGTTCCGGCTTACGGCCAAGGGCCGCCAACGGGTTCCTAGTCGTAGCTGAGCGCAGTCGCCTTGCCCCGGAACACGGTATAGGCAAGCGCGGTATAGCCCAGGATCATCGGCAGCACGAAAAGCGTTCCGATCAGGATGATGAACAGGCTTTCCGGAGCGCTGGCCGCTTCGTAGATGGTGATCTGGTCCGGCACGATGAACGGGTAGAACGAATACGCCATCCCGAAAAAGCCCAGCACGAAGAGCACGATTGTCGCCGCGAACGGGAACCACGCAAAGCTATCGTCGCTTGTCGGCAAGCGGCGCAACGCCAGCCACAAGAGCACGATCAGCGCGCCCGACATCAGGGGTAGCGGCAGCAGCAGGAAAAACTCCGGCATTGAGAACCATTTGTCGAAGATACGCGGGCTGACCAGCGGCGACGCGACCGAGATCGCGCCAAGCCCCAACACGACGCCCCAGATGCCACCCTTCGACCAGGTCACGGCCTTGAGCTGCAACGCGCCTTCGGTTTTCAGGATCAGCCATGTCGCCCCAATGAACGAATAGGCCACAGTCAGGAACACCGCAGTCCCTGCTGAAAAGGCAAGAGTGAAGGCCGTGACGTCTAGCCCCATGATATACATGCCTAGCATGTACCCTTGGCTGAGCGAGGTCATCATCGACCCGATGTAAAAGGCGCGGTCCCAGGATCGCTTGTGGCCCGCGGGAGCCTTGACCCGAAATTCGAACGACACGCCACGCAGGATCAATCCGATCAACATTACCGCAACCGGCATGTAGAGCGCAGTCAGGATGGTGCCGTGCGCGGTTGGGAAGGCCACCAGCAGGATACCGATGGCCAGAACCAGCCACGTTTCATTCGCGTCCCAGAACGGACCGATGGAGGCGATCATCCGGTCTTTCTCATCGGGATCGGCGAAGGGGAACAAAACCCCGACGCCAAGGTCGAACCCGTCCAGAACGACGTAGATCAGGATCGACAGGCCCAGCAGGGCGGCGAAAGCCAAGGGCAGCCAGGTGGCGGGGTCTCCGAACAGGTACATGACGCTACTCCGCTGCCACGGTGACTTGCGCCGCTTGCGCGACGGGCACACGCGGACCAAGGGGTTCGCCCTTCGCTGCCTTGCGCGCAAGATAGAAGAGCACCCCGATATAGGCGGTCAGCAGGGCTGCATAGATCGCGAGGTAGACGATCAGCGTCGAGGCCACCATCGGTGCCGGGACGTCTGCCACAGCGGCTTCGGTTGTTAGAACGCCCTGAACAAGCCACGGCTGACGACCAATCTCGGTCGTATACCATCCTGCCAACGTGGCGAGCCAACCCGAAAAGGCCATCGGCACCATCGCGTAAAGCAGCGGCTTCGGCAGCCCTTCGACGCCGCGCCGTTTGCGGGCCATGAAGAATACGCTGGCCCAACTGAGCAACAGCATCGCCATGCCGGTCGCCACCATGATGCGGAAGCTGAAGAATACCGGTGCCACGGGTGGGTGCTGAACCGTGCCATCCTCGGCCACAAAATCGTTGAGGCCCGGCACAACGCCATCCGGCGAGTGTTTGAGGATCAGCGACGCACCGTTCGGAATGCCGATCTCGAAATCGTTGGAGCGGGTTTCCTCGTTCGGGATCGCAAACAGGACCAGCGGGACGTTCGGCCCGGTTTCCCAGTTGCCTTCCATCGCAGCCACTTTCTGCGGCTGGTGCTCAAGCGTATTGAGGCCGTGGAAATCGCCCGCCAGGATTTGCAGCGGGATCAACACGGCGCCGATGGTCAGACCGGTCTTGATCGTCGCGCGCACGCCGTCGGACCGGTCGCCGATCAGCCATCGGAAGGCGCTGAGACCGGCGAGCAGGAACGCCACGGTCAGGCCAGAGGCCAAAAGCATGTGGACAAGGCGATAGGGCATCGAGGGGTTGAAGATGATCGCGAACCAATCTGTCGCGAAGGCCACACCATCGCGCATCTCGAACCCGGCTGGGGTGTGCATCCAGCTGTTCAGAACGAGGATCCAGAAGGCCGACATGGTCGTCCCGAAGGCCACAAGGAACGTGGACAGCGTGTGCAGCCAGCTCGGCACCTTGGACATGCCGAAGAGCATGATGCCCAGGAACACAGCTTCAAGGAAGAACGCGGTCATCACTTCGTAGGCCAGCAATGGTCCCGCGATATTGCCGACGCTTTCCATGAAGCCCGGCCAGTTGGTGCCGAACTGGAAAGACATGGTGATGCCGGACACGACACCCATCGCAAAGCTGAGCGCAAAGACCTTGACCCAGAAGCGATACGCTTCGAGCCACTTCTGATCTCCGGTGCGCGAAAAGCGTAATTTGAAGAACAAGAGCACCCAGCCCAGGGCAATCGTGATCGTCGGAAACAGGATGTGAAACGAGATATTCGCACCGAATTGGATGCGCGAAAGTATGAGTGTGTCCATTGTAACTATCCTCAGAGGGAAAGTGTTTCTGTCAGGAAATAAGATAGATCGGCAATGCAGGTTTGCCCCCGCCTGCGACAGCATTGCGCAGCTTACGTAAGGGCTTTTCGCGGAACGTTTTACGCCCGGTGAAAGACTCCGCAACTTGGCGAATATTTGTCCGAAAAGACTTAAAGAGCGGTCTCTTTTACGCCGTTTTCTCCGTCAAGTTGCATTTTTTAGGCGAACTGCCTTGCAGGAAGGTGCTAGCGTTAACGGACCGGCGTGTAGACCGGGAAAAGCTCCAAAAAGGGGGACAGTATGTCTGAGAAATTTGTCGTTGGTTATGACGGCAGCGATGTGTCCAAGCGCGCGCTCGACTTTGCCGTTGCACGGGCCAAGGCGCAGGGTGGCAGCATCCTCATCGTTCACGTGCTGGAATGGTCGCCCTATTCCTTCCTGACGCCGCAAGAGATCGAAGAGCGGCACGCCCGCCGCACCGAAGAGCTGGAGCGCGCGGAAACGGCGCTGATGGCACCTTTGAAGAAGACGATCTCCGAAGCCGGTATCCCGATCGACACGCAGATCAAATACGGCCACGTCGCCAAGACCCTGTGTGACATCGCCAAGAAGGAAGGCGCGACGCAGATGGTCATCGGGCGGGACGGCGATGGTGGCTTGTCCACTCGGGTGTTCGGCTCTGTCGCGGGGTCTCTGGTTCAGGTCGCCCCGGTGCCCTGTACGATCGTTCCATAACCGTTTGAGGGTTTTCAAAGATGACACGTCTTGTTCCAACGGCGGTTCTGGCCGCCTTCTTCACGGTACTGGCTGCGGTATCGGCCTCGGCTCAGTCCATTGACGAAACCATCAATGGCCTTTTCGCCAGTTCAACGGGCTGGTTCGTCAACCTGATCTTCAGCAACTTTCCCGGCACAACTTTTCCCTGGATCGTCGGCTGGCTCGTCGTCGCGGCGACCGTTTTCACCGTCTATTTCGGCCTGATTCAGTTCCGCGCCTTCGGGCACGCAATTGCCCTGGTCAAAGGCGACTACTCCGATCCCAACGATGCGGGTGAGGTCAGCCACTTTCAGGCACTCGCCACCGCGCTTTCGGGGACCGTCGGTCTTGGCAACATCGCCGGTGTGGCGGTTGCTGTGAGCATTGGCGGGCCGGGGGCGACGTTCTGGATGATCCTCGCGGGTCTTTTGGGAATGGCGTCCAAGTTCACCGAATGTACGCTGGGCGTGAAATACCGCAACGAATACGAAAACGGCACCGTGTCGGGTGGTCCGATGTACTACCTGACCAAAGGCTTCGCCGAGCGCGGTATTCCCGGCGGTCGGTTCCTCGCGATCATGTTCTCGATCTTCTGTATCCTCGGGGCGCTGGGCGGCGGCAATATGTTCCAGGCCAACCAGGCCCACGCGCAGTTGACCAATGTGTTCGGAGAATACCCTGGCTTCATCACTGGCGTGATCTTCGCGGGCATCGTTTTCGCGGTCATCGTCGGCGGTCTGAAATCCATCGCTCGGGTGACGGAAAAGGTCGTCCCGATCATGGGTGTGATTTATGTCGGCACCGCGCTCATCATCATCCTGATGAATTACGACATGATCGGCTGGGCGTTCGGGCAAATCTTCGCCGGGGCCTTCACCGGGCTTGGCGTCGCAGGCGGTTTCGTCGGTGCATTGATCCAGGGCTTCCGTCGCGCCGCGTTCTCGAACGAGGCGGGCGTCGGCTCCGCCGCGATCGCGCACTCGGCGGTTCGGACCAAGGAACCGATCACCGAGGGCTTCGTATCGCTGCTCGAGCCCTTGATCGACACGGTCGTCGTCTGCACCATGACCGCGCTGGTGATCATCATCACCGGTCAGCTCATGTCCGATCCGGACACCGGTCTCTACCTCCTCAACGAGGCAGGCACGGCGATCCGGACCGTGGGTGACAATTCCGGCGTCGCGCTGACCTCGGCGGCGTTCTCGTCCTCCATCTCGGGGTTCAAGTATGTCCTCGTTCTGGCGGTGATCCTCTTCGCCTTCTCCACGATGATCTCGTGGTCCTATTACGGGCTGAAGGCGTGGACCTACCTGTTCGGCGAGGGCAAGGGCAAGGAAATCACCTTCAAGACGATTTTCTGCATCTTCGTCATCATCGGCGCGTCGGCCAACCTCGGTCCGGTGATCGACTTCTCGGATGCGGCGATCTTCGCCATGGCGGTGGTCAACATCATCGGTCTCTACGTCCTGATGCCCATCGTACGCCGCGAGCTGAACAGCTACTGGTCGCGCCTCAAGTCGGGTGAGATCAAGAAGTACACCTGATCTCGCGCAGACAGGAAAAAGACGGGAAAGGCGGGCCACACGGTCCGCCTTTCTGCTATAGCTGCTGCGGAATAGCGGTTTCAAAATTCCTGTGACATCCTATATCTAGCCCTCTCGCGGGCCAAGGAGACCGCAACGATGGCAAAGCCGAAGGACAATCCGAACTACAAGGTGATCGCCGAAAACCGCCGCGCGCGGTTTGACTATGCCATCGAGGATGACCTCGAGGCGGGCATCATCCTGCAAGGGTCCGAGGTGAAGTCGTTGCGCGAGAACACGTCAAACATCGCCGAAAGCTATGCGGCGGTCGAAGATGGCGAATTGTGGCTCGTGAATTCCTACATCGCGCCCTACAACCGGGCGATGTTCCCGCACGAGGAACGTCGGCGCCGCAAGCTTTTGGTGTCGCGCAAGGAACTGTCCAAGCTCTGGAACGAGACCCAGCGCAAGGGCATGACGCTTGTGCCGCTGGTGCTTTACTTCAACCACAAGGGCATCGCGAAGATCAAAATCGGCATCGCCAAGGGTAAAAAGACCCACGACAAGCGCGAAACCGAGGCCAAGCGCGACTGGAGCCGTCAGAAACAGCGCCTTCTCAAGAACGCCGGCTGAACTTCGCGTCTTTCCGTCCACGGAAAGTCGTCGATGCGTTGACGCATCGACCTGCGTCGCAGGACCACTCCCTTGCGAGTCGGAGCCGTGGGTTCTATGCAGAACCGATCTTTTCAAGAAGCGGCGACAGTTATGGCACAGGACGATCCGAGAACGCTGGTTTCGACAGAGTGGCTTGCCTCGCATATGCGCGACCCCGATCTGCGCATTCTCGACGGGTCGATGTACTTGCCCGGCAGCGGTCGCGACGCGAAGGCCGAATATGACGCAGGCCATATCCCCGGAGCACGCTTCTTCGACATCGATGACATCTCGGACAGCCGGTCTGACCTGCCCCACATGGCGCCGCCGATCGAGAAATTCATGTCGCGCCTCCGCGCCATGGGGGTCGGCGACGGACATCAGGTCGTGGTCTATGACGGCGCCGGCCTGTTTTCCGCCGCGCGCGTGTGGTGGTTGTTCAAGCTGATGGGCCAGAACGATGTCGCCGTGCTTGATGGCGGTTTGCCCAAATGGGTGGCCGAGGGCCGCGATCTGGAAGACATGCCGCCCATCGTGCGCGACCGGCACATGACGGTGCGGCGTCAGGCGCATCTGGTCAAGGACGTGACCCAGGTCTCTGCCGCGTCGAAGCTGCGCGATCAGGAAATCATCGACGCGCGCTCTGCGGGCCGGTTCCGGGGGGAAGAGCCCGAACCCCGCCCCGGTCTGCGCGCCGGGCACATCCCCGGGTCGAAAAACGTCCACTATGCCAGCCTGCTGAACGACGATCAGACCATGAAGTCGCCCGAGGAGACCCGCGCGATCTTCGAGGCGGCGGGCGTCGACCTGTCGAAACCCGCAATCACCACATGCGGCTCTGGCGTGACGGCGGCGATCCTGTCGCTGGCCATGGCGCGCATGGGCAAAGATGACCATTCCCTTTACGACGGCTCGTGGTCCGAATGGGGAATGTTCCCCACGGTGCCCGTGGCCACTGGAGACAGCTGATGTTCGAGACTCTCAAGGAACAACCCGCCGATAAGATTCTGGCGCTGATGCAAGCCTATCGGGACGATCCGCGCGACGGAAAGATCGATCTCGGCGTCGGTGTCTACAAGGATGCCTCCGGCAACACGCCGATCATGCGGGCGATCAAGCAAGCCGAGCGTCAACTTTGGGAGGCCGAAACCACCAAGGCATACACGGGCCTTGCCGGGGATCCGGCCTTCGCCGATGCGATGATCGCGATGGTGCTGGGCGATGCCGTGCCGCGTGCCAACGTGGCGGCGGTGGCGACACCCGGCGGGACCGGTGCCGTGCGCCAGGGTTTTGACATGGTGCGGATGGCCAACCCCGAGGCGCGCGTTTTCGTCAGCGATCCGACCTGGCCGAACCATCTGTCGATTCTCAAGCACATGGGCATGACCATGGTGCCCTATCGGTATTTCGACGATGACAGCCGCGGCGTTGATTTCAACGGCATGATGGAGGATCTGGCACAGGCGGGACCGGGCGACATCATTCTCGTGCATGGCTGCTGCCACAACCCGACCGGGGCCAATCTGAACATGACCGAATGGAAGGCGCTGGTCGATCTGCTGATCAAGACGGGTGCCACGCCGATGGTGGATATCGCCTATCAGGGGTTCGGTGACGGGCTTGAGGAAGATGCAGCGGGCACCCGTCTGATCGCATCCTCGGTGCCCGAAACGATCATCGCGGCAAGCTGCTCCAAGAACTTCGGCATCTATCGCGAACGGACCGGTCTGTTGATGGCGGTGGCGGCCGATCCTTCGGCGCACAAGCTGAACCAGGGCACCTTGGCCTATCTCAACCGCCAGAACTATTCGTTCCCGCCCGATCACGGTGCGCGGCTGGTGACGATGGTGCTGACCGACGACGCCTTGCGCACGGAATGGTCGAAAGAACTCGAAGAGATGCGCAACGGCATGCTGGGTCTGCGTGAACAGCTGGCCGCCGAGTTGCAGCGGCTCTCCGGCTCCGACCGCTTCGGCTTCATCGCGCAGCACCGTGGCATGTTCTCACGGCTCGGCGCGACGCCCGAACAGGTCGAAAAGCTGCGTGAAGAACATGCGATCTATCTTGTCGGCGATTCCCGCCTGAACATTGCCGGTCTGAACAAGGACTCGGTGCCGGTTCTTGCCAAGGCGATGATCGACGTCGGGATCTAGACAGATTGAATGGGCGCCTTCGGGCGCCCATGCTGGTTTCTTTTGCCCGTGATGAGGCAACGCGTTTTCCCGGCGTTGTGCAGTTTGCAAAGTTGTGTTTGCATATTTGCAGAACAATGAAGGTGTCAGCCGTGCACCTTGACGCTGTCCTCGGGCGCCTGATCCCGGTCGAACATGCCGTAGTCGCGCATGACGTGGCACACGCGCAGACGGTAATCCGAGAAGACGCCATTGCGGCCTTTCGATTGCGCATTGCGATGCGCCGCCAGCTTGCGCCAGCGCAGGACCGCGTCTTCGTCCTCGAAGAAACTGATCGAGAGCAGCTTGTCCGGGTTGGTCAGGCTTTGGAAGCGTTCGACCGAGATGAAGCCTTCGACTTGCTCCACCATGGGGCGCATGGCGGCGGCGATGTCGAGATAGGCGTCTTTCTGGCCCTCGGCCGGCATGACTTCGAAGATGATGGCAATCATATTGGGTTCCCGTGTGGCGTGGAGCAGAGTTTCAGGAAGGTGCGGTCCTCGCGCAAGAGGAACTTCTCTTTCTGGGCGAAGGCGTAGTTTTCCCGGCCCAGCGGATCGGCTGCAAGGCGGGAGCGGTAGGCTTCGTATTCCGCAAGGCTTTCAATGGTGTAGATGCCGTAAGCCAGCGTGCTCGATCCTTCATGCGGAGCGTAATAGCCGATCAGGTTGGCGCCGCAACGGGGGATCGCCTGACCCCAGTTGCGGGCGTAGGTTTCGAATTGCGCTTTCTTGGTGGGGTCGATCCGGTAGCGGATGATGCAGGTGAGCATGTCGTTTCCTTTCGTTGCCGACCCTGTGTGGCACGGTTTGTGGCGGGGACACTTCGATGCAGATCGAATTGTGCGCGTCGTTTCCGCGTGTAAGGTGGTTCCCGTGAAACACGGACCTGACATCGCCCGCATCGCGTCGCTGATCGGAGACCCTGCCCGGGCGAACATCCTGACGGCGTTGATGAGCGGAAAAGCGTTGACCGCCAGTGAGTTGGCGGCAGAGGCCGGGGTGTCGCCGTCGACGGCGTCGTCGCATCTGGGTCGTTTGTCCGAGGGCGGCCTGGTCAGGGAGGCGCGGCAGGGGCGGCACAAGTATTTCGCGCTGGCAGGCGAAGAGGTGGCGCAGGTGCTGGAGGCTTTGATGGGGTTTGCGGCTGGACAGGGGCATTTGCGAACCCGGACCGGGCCGAAGGATGCGCAATTGCGCGAGGCGCGGGTGTGTTACAACCATCTGGCCGGGACGCGGGGCATACAGCTTTACGACAGTCTTTTCGCGCGGGATTTCATGGTGTTGGAGGGAGACGTGCCGCGCCTGACCGAGGCGGGAGTGAGCTTTGTGCGCGATCTCGGCGTGGATTTTGACCATTTGGTAAAATCCCGCGCACCCGTCTGCCGGACCTGTCTGGACTGGAGCGCGCGGCGGCCGCATCTGGCGGGGTCGTTGGGGCGGGCGCTGCTCAAGCGGTTCGAGATGATGGGTTGGACCTACCGGGTGCGGGATACGCGGATCGTGTCCTTCACGAGTGAGGGATTGCGGCAGTTCAATGGGGCGTTCCCGGTCAATCCGGCGCCCCGCGTGTGACGGGGAGCGGCATGGGCGGTTTGTACGGTTGGCCCCCTGAAACGTACGGTGCCACCGTACGGTTCGGCTCCGGCGTCAGGATGTGGCGGAGCAGCGCCACCGGGTGGCGGCGCAGGGTCAGGCGCATGGCGACGTAATCCTCGACCACCTGTTCGCCTTCGGTCATCTGCGGCAAGAGGGCTGCAGGTTCGACGATGCCTTCGCCATCCATATCACCGTCGAAGAGCGGCAGGGTCTTGCGGGTGGTGAGCGCCTTGGCTTCCCACAGGGCGTCGCGGCGGGTGAGGCCGATGTCGCGGAACACGTCCGCTTCGGCCAGACGGGCGATGGTCGCGGGGTCCAGCCCGGCGCGGCGCCAGAGGTCGCCGACGCTCTGGTAGCCGTTGCCGCGCCCGGCGGCGATCCAAGACGCGTCTTCCTCGTTCAGGCCCTTGATCTGACGGAACCCCAGACGCAGGGCGAGGCCGCCCTTGGCGTCGGGTTCCATGACATTGTCCCAGAAGCTGGCATTGATGCAGACGGGCAGGACGGTCACACCATGTTCGCGGGCGTCGCGGACGATCTGGGCGGGGGCGTAAAAGCCCATCGGCTGGGAGTTCAGCAGCGCGCAGGCGAAGATGCCGGGGTGGTGGTGTTTGATCCAGGCGGAGGCATAGACCAGCAGGGCAAAGCTGGCGGCGTGGCTTTCGGGGAAGCCGTAGGAACCGAAGCCCTCGATCTGGGAAAAGCAGCGTTCGGCGAAATCCTCGTCATAGCCGTTGTTGCGCATGCCGCGCATGAAGAGGGTGCGGAATTCGCTGACGCTCCCGTGTTTCTTGAACGTGGCAAGCGATCGGCGCAAGCGGTCGGCCTGTTCGGGGGTGAAGCCCGCGCCGACGATGGCGATCTGCATCGCCTGTTCCTGAAACAGTGGCACGCCGAGGGTTTTGCCAAGGACTGCGCCGAGTTCATCGGATGGAAAGCTCACCTCCTCTTCGCCGTTGCGGCGGCGGATATAGGGGTGGACCATGTCGCCCTGGATCGGGCCGGGGCGGATGATCGCCACCTCGATCACCAGATCGTAGAAGGTGCGCGGTTTCATGCGCGGCAGGAAGTTCATCTGCGCGCGGGATTCGACCTGAAACACCCCGATCGTATCGGCACGGCAGAGCATGTCGTAGACGTCCGGGTCTTCGGGGGGCAGGGTGGCAAGGCTGTAGGTCTGGCCGTGATGCAGGGTCATCAGGTCGAACCCCTTGCGGATGCAGGAGAGCATCCCGAGCGCCAGCACATCCACCTTGAGGATGCCCAGCGCGTCGATATCGTCCTTGTCCCAGCAGATGACGGTGCGATCCTCCATCGTGGCGTTTTCAATGGGCACGAGTTCATCGAGTCTACCTTCGGTGATGATGAAACCGCCGACGTGTTGGCTGAGGTGACGGGGGAAGCCGATGATCTCGAAGATCAGCTCCATCGTCAGGCGCAGACGGTGATCGTTGGGATCGAGACCGATCTCGCGCATGCGCTGTTCTTCGAGCCCGTTGGTCGAGAAGAAGCCCCAGAGTTGCGAGCTGAGCGCGCCGATGGTGTCCTGTGACAGGCCCATCGCCGCACCCACCTCGCGGATGGCGCGTTTGCCGCGGTAGTGGATGACGGTGGCGCAGAGGCCCGCGCGGTGGCGGCCGTATCTTTCGTAGATGTGCTGGATCACCTCTTCACGGCGTTCGTGTTCGAAATCGACGTCAATGTCGGGCGGCTCGTCGCGCGCCTCGGAGACGAAACGTTCGAAGACCATCGTTCCCATCTCGGGAGAGACCGAGGTGACGCCGAGGCAATAGCAGACCACGGAATTCGCCGCAGACCCGCGCCCTTGACACAAGATGCCGCGGGAGCGGGCGAAATCGACGATGTCGCGCACGGTCAGGAAATAGGGTTCGTAGTTCAGCTTTTCGATCAGGGCCAGTTCGTGTTTGAGCAGGCGTTTGACCTTGTCCGTCGCGCCAAAGGGATAGCGCCATTTCATGCCTTCATAGGCAAGGCGGGTGAGCCTTTGGGTGGCGGTTTCATTGCCCGTGATCTCGCTCGGGTATTCGTAACGGAGCTGGCCGAGGTCGAAATGGCAGTCCTGCGCAAGCTGCGCGGCGCGATCCACGGCAGCCGCGTGCGGGCCGAGCAGGCGGCGCATTTCGGGGCCAGAGCGCAGGCGTTGTTCGCCATTGGCCAGCGCCTGGGTGCCCAGTTCGTCGACGCGGCAGCCTTCGCGGATGGCGGTGACCACATCGGCCATGCGGCGGCGGCGGCCGTGATGCATGATCGGCATAGCCGAGGCGATGGTGGGCAGGCCGAGGTCGGATGCGAGTCTTGCGTGGCGGTCGAAGCGGTGTTGGTCCTGCCCGTCGTAACGCGGGCTGAGGATGAGATAGGTCGCCCCGGGAAAGCGGCGCGACAGCCGGTCCGCCTGTGTCCGCCAATCGCCCGCGCCGGGGGGCGCGCTTTGCGGCCGTGTCGGCGGGTGCAGGAGCCAGTGCAGACCGTCGGTGCAGGCCAGAAGGTCGTCCAGCGTGAGGTGGCAACAGCCCTTGGGCGCGCGGGTGCGGCCCTTGGTGATCAGGCGGCACAGCTGCGCCCAGCCCGTGCGGGTGCTGGCCAGCGCAGTGGCGGTGAAGCCGGTATCGGTGACGATCCTTGCCCCGGGGATGAGGCGCGGGACATGGGTGAGGATCTGTGCGCGCCGGTGGGGGATATGGTCGGGAACGGGTGGGCCGATGGGGCCGTGTTTCGCCTCTTGCTCGGCCCGTTCCTTGAGGGTGCGCCGGATCTGTTTTCCTTCGGTCCAGGCGCGGACGATGCCGGCGACGGTATTGGTGTCGGTGATGGCGATGGCCGCAAGGCCCAGCGTGCTGGCACGCTCCATGTATTCCTCGGGGTGGGAGGCCCCGGTGAGGAAGGTGAAGTTGGACGTGATCGACAACTCGGCGAACATGCCCTTCTTTTATGTTCTTCTTTTGTTCTTAATCAATGATTCGCGCCCTGCCGGACGATCTGTCCTTTGGGAACGGGCGGTTTTGCATATTTGGAAAAAGAAGAAGATCAGACGGAAGGCACGGACAGCCAGGTCAGCACATGGGTGTCGGTCAGGCGGTAGTGGATGTCGAAGCGCCGACCCCTGGTGATGTCTTCGGTGAGATCGGTGGTCAGGGACAGGGTCAGAATGCCGTCCTTTGGCGGGGCGGTCAGTTCGGCGGCGTCGAAGCCGAAATGGCGCCCGACGCCTGGGTAGAGCGCCTTGAACAGGGCCTCCTTGGCGGAGAAGGCCAGCGTGGCGCTGGTTGCGGCGGGTAGAGGGCCTTGCGTGATCGTGTGACCTTCGCGCGCGAACAGGGTTTCCGACAGGATCGCTTTGAGGCTGCGGCCTTGGGCGATCGCCTCGGTGTCGACGCCGTAGCTGTGGCTCGTGTCGCGCGACAGCAGGCAGGCGCAGCGGCCCCGCGCGTGACTGATCGACCCGGCAAGGCCGGTGGGCCAAAGAGGCGCGCGATTGGGTTGCGGGATGATCGGACTTGGCGGATGTTCGAGGACCGCCATCGCGGCCTGCGCCATGGCGCGCCCGGCCAGGAACTCGGCGCGGCGCTTGTCGACGGCGCGGTCCAGAGATGCGGGGCAGGGAATGTCGAGGGCCGCGAACAGCGATTGGGAAAAGGCCGTGCCGTTGTAGCGCGCGGTGACCAGAACGGCGTTCGGGATCAGGCTGTCCTCCAGTGCGATATCGGACAGGAAGCCTGTCGAGCGGGTTTGCAGGTCGAGGAGGGCAGTTTGGGTCATTGTCATTTGGAATCCTCGCAAGTCCGTGCGCGGTCAAGTGAAATCGCCTCCGGATTTACTTGGGCGGCGCGGGGCGATAGGCGTTCTGGGACAGAAGGAGACGGTTTCCATGTCGGAACGAGCCCGGACCCGGGGGGTCATGTACGTGGCGTGGGGGAAGGCCCATGTGGATGTCGCGCGGCGGTCGGCGGCGTCGGTGAAGACGCACAATCCGGGGATGTCCTGCGCGATCTGGTGTGCGGCGGATGACGACACCAGCGGCTTCGATCAGAGCTTTGTCATTCCGCCCGAGATGACCCGGCCCAAGGTCGGGGCGCTGAAGCTGAGCCCTTATGACGAGACGCTGTATCTGGACAATGACACCATGATCCGGGCCGATCTGTCGTCCTTGTTCGATCTGTTGCGGAAATTCGATCTGTGCGGGGCGCATGTCATGTTGTGGCATCGCCCGCGCCACAGGCGGATGTGGCAGACCGAAGTGCCCGAAACGTTTCCCGAGATCAATTGCGGGGTGCTCTTGTACCGCAAGACTGCGGCGACCGAGGCCTTCTTCGACGATTGGCAAGCGGCGTATGACGCGGCTGGCATGAAGATCGACCAGCCGACCTTTCGCGAAACCCTGTGGAATTCGGACCTGCGGTTCTACGTTTTTCCGCCGCAGTACAACAAGCGCATCTTCGAGGCATCGGAGCTGATCTATTCGGATCAGCCGAAGCCGCGTATCCTGCATCTGCCGATCCTGCGCCCGCAGAAGAATGCCGTGAAGCGGTGGTTTGCGAACCTGATCCGGTAGGAGCAAAGCGATCCTACGCGGCGTCGTGGCTTGTGCGCGGTCGGAGGCCGTGTCAGCATCCGTGTTCAAGGAGTGAGTTGATCCATGCAGACGACACAGACGGATAGGGTGCATTTGCCGCAGACGCTCGAGCCGCGCAATCCCGGCATGGCGCTGGACCTCGATTGGGTGATGCGCGCGACCGCGAACCGCTCGGCGATCGAGCGGCGCGCGGCGACGTTGCCGGGGCGGCGGTCGGTGAAGAAAGAGCACCAGGCGGCGTGGCTGTGCCGGGCGATCACCTGCATCGACCTGACGACATTGGCGGGGGACGACACGGTAGGCCGGGTGAACCGGCTTTGTGCCAAGGCGCGTCAGCCGGTGCGGGCCGACCTGCTCGAGGTGCTTGGCATGGACGGGCTGACCGTCGGTGCGGTCTGTGTGTATCACGACATGGTCGAGGCGGCAGTGGCCGCTTTGGACGGGTCGGGGATTCCGGTTGCGGCTGTGTCCACCGGGTTTCCGGCGGGTCTTTCGCCGTTCCATCTGCGTGTGGCGGAGATCGAGGAAAGCGTGAAGGCGGGTGCGGCCGAGATCGACATCGTGATCTCGCGCCGGCATGTGCTGACCGGGAACTGGCAGGCGCTGTACGACGAGATGCGCGCCTTTCGCGCGGCCTGTGGTGAGGCGCATGTGAAGGCGATCCTGGCGACGGGCGAGCTGGGCACGTTACAGAACGTGGCGCGCGCGTCGCTGGTCTGCATGATGGCGGGGGCGGATTTCATCAAAACCTCGACCGGCAAGGAAAGCGTCAACGCCACGCTGCCGGTGTCGCTGGTGATGATCCGGGCGATCCGGGAGTTCCACGAGGCGACGGGATACCGGGTCGGCTACAAGCCTGCGGGTGGGATTTCGAAGGCGAAGGATGCGCTGGTTTACCTGGCGCTGATCAAGGAAGAGCTGGGCGACCGATGGTTACAGAACGATCTGTTCCGCTTCGGCGCGTCGTCGCTTCTGGGCGATATCGAACGGCAGTTGGAACATCATGTGACGGGGGCCTATTCGGCCTCCTGGCGGCATGCCATTGGATAGGTCGCGTTTGCATATTTTTGAAAAGAAGAAGCCATGACCGTGCGAGAGAAATTCGAAACGATGGATTATGGGACCGCGCCGGAATCGGCGGCGGATGCCTTGGCTTGGCTTGTCGATCAGGGTGATCGCTTCGGGCATTTCATCGGCGGCGCGATGACCGATCCGGGTGATGTGTTCGAAAGCCGCAATCCGGCGACGGGCGAGGTTCTGGCGCATGTGACGCAAGCCACCCAAGCGGATGTCGACGCGGCTGTGGCAGCGGCGCGCAAGGCGCAGAAGGGCTGGGCCAAGCTCGGCGGGCCGGGGCGCGCGCGGTATATCTACGCGCTCGCTCGGCTTTTGCAGAAACATGCGCGGTTGTTCGCGGTGTTGGAGACATTGGACAACGGCAAGCCGATCCGGGAAAGCCGCGACATCGACGTGCCATTGGCGCAGCGGCATTTCTACTATCACGCCGGTCAGGCGCAGTTGTTCGACAGTGAATATGCGGGACGCGCCGCGCATGGCGTGTGCGGGCAGGTCGTGCCGTGGAATTTCCCGCTCTTGATGCTGGCGTGGAAGGTGGCCCCTGCCTTGGCGGCGGGCAACACGTTGGTTTTGAAGCCCGCGGAATATACCTCGCTGACTGCCTTGCTGTTTGCAGATATCTGCCGACAGGCGGGGCTGCCGAAGGGCGTGGTCAACATCGTGACCGGCGACGGGGCGGTGGGCGAGATGATCGTCACGCACCCGGATGTGGACAAGGTGGCCTTTACTGGATCTACCGCTGTCGGGCGTCGGATTCGCGCGGCGACCGCCGGTTCCGGAAAGGCGCTGACTTTGGAACTGGGCGGCAAGTCGCCCTATATCGTGTTCGAGGATGCGGATCTGGACTCCGCTGTCGAAGGACTGGTCGATGCGATCTGGTTCAACCAAGGGCAGGTCTGTTGTGCCGGGTCGCGGCTCTTGGTGCAGGAAGGTGTCGCGGAGCGGTTTCATGCCAAGCTGCGGGCGCGGATGGACAAGCTGCGGGTCGGCTCGCCATTGGACAAATCGATCGACGTAGGCGCGATTGTCGATTCCAAGCAGTTGGACACCATCACGCGGCTGGTCGATGGCAATACGGCAGGCGAGACCTATCGCGCGACTTGCGAGATGCCGGACACGGGCTGTTTCTATCCGCCGACCCTGATCACCGGGCTGGGGACAGCTGATCCGCTGATGCAGGAAGAGATCTTTGGCCCGGTTCTGGTTGGTACGACCTTCCGCACCCCGTCCGAGGCCGTCGAGGTGGCGAACAACACGCGTTACGGGCTGGCGGCGACATTGTGGAGCGAGAACATCAATGTCGCTTTGGACATCGCGCCGAAGTTGGCGGCGGGGGTGGTCTGGGTGAACGGCACCAATATGTTCGATGCTGCCGCTCCTTTTGGCGGTATCCGTGAAAGCGGGTTCGGGCGCGAAGGCGGGCCGGAAGGGATGATGGCCTATACGCGGCCCTCTGGCACCGGCAAGACGCTGGGGAAGATCGAGGGCTTCGGCAGCGGGCCGGATGCGGAACCGCAGGCGGTGGACCGGACGGCGAAGCTCTATGTCGGTGGTAAGCAGGTGCGGCCTGACGGGGGCTATGCCTACGAGGTGTTCACCAAGTCGGGCAAGCTGATCGGGCAAGCCCCCTTGGCCAACCGCAAGGACGTGCGCAACGCGGTCGAGGCGGCGCAGAGTGCCAAGGGCTGGGCCGGGACAACGGCGCATCTTCGGGCGCAAATCCTTTACTACATCGCCGAGAACCTCGCGGCCCGGAAAGACGAGTTTGCCACCCGGATCAACCAGATGACGGGCGCGCGCACGGGGGCCAAAGAGTTGGATGTGTCGGTGAACCGCCTATTCACTTATGCCGCCTGGGCCGACAAGTTCGACGGGCGTGTGGCGCAAGTGCCATTGCGGGGTGTGGCGCTTGCCATGCGCGAGCCTTGTGGTGTGATCGGGGCGATTTGCCCGGACGATGTGCCACTTCTGGGGCTGGTGTCGGTGATGGCCCCCGCCATCGCCATGGGTAACCGGGTGGTGCTTGTGGCGTCCGAACCCTTCCCGCTGGCCGCGACGGATTTCTATCAGGTGCTGGACACCTCGGACGTGCCGGGCGGAGTGGTCAATATCCTCACCGGTCGGCACGCGGAGCTGGCGCCGACGCTGGCGCAGCACATGGATGTGGAGGCGGTCTGGTCGTTCTCGTCCTCGGATCTCTCGGCAGAGATCGAGAGGGGGGCCACGCTCAATCTCAAGCGGACATGGGTCAACAATGGCCATACACGCGATTGGATGGGCCCCGAGGGCGAGGGGCGGAGCTTCCTTGATGCAGCGACGGAAACCAAGACTGTCTGGGTTCCCTATGGCGCATGATCGCCAATTTTTCCCCGGGTCATTGAGAATTCACCTATGCGATGTTATTTTGATGCTACCCAGCGTCGGGGCGGAACGGCGCGTCTATCAAGGAGGACGATGTCCTGTCTTTTCAATCGGATGTGGCACATGCCGCTGACGGGGGTCTGCCGATGACCGGTACGCCCGAAACCGGATCAGCCAGCGAAGCGACGCTCGCGGCGATTCTTTCTGAACTCAACGACAACAAAGCCGAAGACATCGTGCAGATCGACCTGCGCGGAAAGTCCTCTATCGGCGACTACATGGTTGTCTGCTCGGGTCGGTCGACCCGTCAGGTGGCGGCTCTGGCGGACAAGCTGCTGGAGATGCTCAAATCCGAACGCGGAATCCTGTCCAAGGTCGAGGGCAAGGAAACCGGCGATTGGGTGCTGATCGATACGGGAGATGTGATTGTACACATCTTCCGGCCGGAAGTGCGCGAATTCTACCAGTTGGAAAAGATGTGGCTCCCGGCAGGGGCGGCCCTGACCAACTAGGATGCGGGTGCATCTTCGCGCCGTCGGGCGGCTTGCGGGCCGCTCGGAGGAACGCGCGCTGGTCGATGATTATCTGACCCGGTTCGGACAGACCGGGCGCGGTCTTGGGTGGCGCTTCGAGGGCGAGACCGAGGTCGAAGACAAGAAGAACGGCGGGATGGCAGCGGAGGCGGCGCTGTTGCGGGCCTCCATCCCGGCCGGTTCCTTGGTCGTCTGTCTGGATGAGCGCGGGTTTTTGATGTCCTCGCCGGATTTTGCCAGAAAATTGCAGGGATGGGCCGATCAGGGGCGGTCCGACGTGACCTTCGTCATCGGAGGGGCGGACGGAATCGATCCGTCGCTGCGTGCGGATGCGGATATGCTGTTGTCCTTTGGCAAGATGGTCTGGCCGCACAAACTGGTGCGGGTGATGATTGCCGAACAATTGTACCGCGCCGCGTCGATCGTCGCCGGAACGCCCTACCACCGCGACTGACGATCGGTCAGGTGTAGGCGATGATGAGCAGGATCACACCGAGGATCACGCGGTAGATCACGTAGGGTGTGAAACTGACGGATTTCAGCAAAGCAAACATCAGTTTCAGCGCGGCCAAGGCTGCGACGAAGGCGAAGACCGCGGCGATGGCGGCATCGCGGAACAGCGCCATATGCGCTTCCTGGGCAACCTCGACCGTCAGGAATGCGCCAGAGGCGATGATCGTCGGGATCGACATGAGCATCGCCAGACGCGCGGCGCTTTCACGGTCGTAGCCGAGTTGCCGAGCGGCCGTGATCGTGATGCCCGAGCGCGAGGTGCCCGGGATCAGGGCAAGCGCCTGCCACAGGCCCATGATCACCGCGTCTTTCAGGCTCCAGTTCGCCGTGCGTTTAACCTCGGGGCCGGTCTGGTCCGCCCAGTAAAGAACAACACCGAAAATGAGCATCATCCAACCGATCACAGCGGTGGAGCGGAGCATGTCGTTATAGCCCGACAGTTTCAGGGCGAGGCCAAGAAGGACCACGGGCACTGTTGCGACAAGCAGGCAGAGCGCCCAGAACGCGCCTTGCGTGTCTACGCGACCCTTCGCCAATCGGCCCAGCCCCAAGGTGACAACCTTAACGTCGGACCAGAAATACAGTATAACCGCAAACAGCGTGCCAACATGAACAGCGACATCGAGCGCCTGACCCTGATCGGTCATCCCGGTCAGATTCGGGAGAAGAATCAGGTGGCCTGACGACGAAACCGGAAGAAATTCCGTAACACCCTGAATCAATGCGAGGATCAGCAGATGGGTCAGGGTCATGAGGAACTGTCCGAAGTCGTAGGATGCGTCGGGTATAAAGTGTTAAAAACCAATAGGAAGCGATAATTTAAGTCCGTTTCGGACCTATTTTAGCTGCATCGCAGCGCGATCGCTGAGGTCGAGGTCTGAAAAATCGTAAAAAAGGTCAGTATGACTGACTTTTCTTTCCAGTCAGTCTTCTATAATCAGACGCGACCAGTTGCAGGGAAGGACGTGAGTCATGGCGAAACAGCCGATGTTGAAATTCGTGCAGGTTGCACGCGACATGCCCACGAAGCGTGAGGCTGAACAGCGGCGCGAGGACTTCCATGAGATCTATGCCGAATATGCCGATGCGAAAGCCAAGGAACAGGCGAGCCGGTGTTCGCAATGCGGCGTGCCGTATTGTCAGTCGCATTGCCCGCTGCACAACAACATCCCCGATTGGCTGCGTCTGACCGCCGAAGGCAGATTGCAGGAGGCATACGAGATTAGCCAAGCGACAAACACGTTTCCAGAGATCTGCGGCCGCATCTGCCCGCAAGACCGTCTTTGCGAGGGCAATTGTGTCATCGAACAGTCCGGTCACGGCACTGTCACCATCGGCGCGGTCGAGAAATACATCACCGACACCGCCTGGGAAGAAGGCTGGGTCCAGCCGATCAAGCCTGCGCATGAACGGAAGGAAAGCGTTGCCATCATCGGCGCCGGTCCCGGAGGACTGGCGGCAGCGGACGTGCTGCGCCGACAGGGTGTGCAAGTGACCGTGTACGACCGCTATGACCGCGCTGGCGGGTTGCTGACCTATGGCATTCCGGGCTTCAAGCTTGAAAAGCCGGTTGTGATGCGTCGCAACGAGCAGCTTGAACAAGGCGGTGTGCGCTTTGTCCTGAACTGCAACATCGGCGAGGACATGAGTTTCGAGGAGATCCGCGAACAACATGACGCGGTGATCATCGCGACGGGTGTCTACAAATCGCGCGATCTGGCGGGTCCGGGGTCGGGTGCCGATGGGATCGTCAAGGCGCTGGACTTTTTGACCGTGTCCAACCGCAAGAGCTTTGGTGATGACGTGGCCGAGTTCGACAGCGGAAAGCTGAACGCCGAAGGCAAGAAGGTTGTCGTGATCGGCGGGGGCGACACCGCGATGGATTGCGTGCGCACTGCGATCCGCCAAGGGGCGACATCGGTGAAATGCCTGTATCGCCGCGACCGCGCCAACATGCCCGGCTCGCAGCGCGAGGTGCAGAATGCGGAGGAAGAAGGCGTGCAGTTCGAATGGTTGACCGCGCCGAAGGGCTTTACCGGCGATCCTGTGGACGGCGTGATCGTCGAACGCATGCGTCTGGGCTTGCCAGATGCAACCGGTCGCCAGATGCCCGAAGTGATCGAGGGGTCCGACTATGTCGAACCCGCCGATTTGGTGATCAAGGCGCTGGGGTTCGAGCCGGAAGCACTGCCGACGCTTTGGGGTGTGCCCGAGCTTGAGGTCACGCGCTGGGGTACCATCAAGGCCGAGTTCACAACAGGCGCCACCGCGCTTCCGGGCGTCTATGCCGTGGGTGACATCGTTCGGGGTGCTTCGCTTGTCGTCTGGGCGATCCGCGATGGACGAGACTGCGCCGATGCGGTGCTGCGCCAGTTGCACGGCGCGAGCGCCGTCGCTGCGGAATGAGCGATCTCGTCGCCCCGTATCGTCGGACGGGTACGTTGGAGGGGGCTTGCCTTTGCGGCTCCGTCCGCGTGACGATCGACGGCGATTACGTGGCCGCCGTGGGCGTCTGCCATTGCGGCATGTGCCAGCGCTGGAACGGGGTCGTGTTCGGCTGCTTTGCCGCCTCGGCCGAGGCGGTGACGATCACCGGGCCAGTGACCCGCCACGCGTCGTCGGAATTTGCCGAACGCGCGTTCTGTGCGACCTGCGGCAGCCATCTCTGGATGCGGAACACGCAGCCCGAGGACGATTACGAATTCATGCCGGGGCTTTTCCCGGATGCGGCGGAGTTTCCGCTGATCTCTGAAATCTACGCTGACCACGCGCCAGCCTATGTGTCGCTTGCGGGCGATCACAAACGTGCCACGCGCGACGAATACGAAGCGAAAAACCTCTTTGTCGAAGGAGACACGCCATGACCAAGTATGACGCAGATTGGGTTGCCGGAGAGGAAGCCAAGCGCAAGTGGATGGCCGAAAACGGTCTCTATTCCGAAGAGGACGAACATTCGTCCTGTGGTGTTGGCCTCGTAGTCAGCCTTGATGGCAAACCGTCGCGAAAGGTGGTCGAGGCCGGGATCGATGCGCTCAAGGCGATCTGGCACCGGGGGGCTGTCGATGCCGACGGAATGACCGGCGATGGCGCGGGTATTCACGTTCAGATCCCCGTATCGTTCTTCTACGATCAGATCGAACGCACCGGGCACACGCCGCGCATGAACGAGTTGATGGCCATTGGCCAGGTGTTCCTGCCGCGTACGGATTTCGGGGCGCAGGAGATCTGCCGCACGATCGTGGAAACCGAGGTGCTGCGGATGGGCTATTCCATCTATGGCTGGCGGCACGTTCCGGTGAATGTCGATTGTCTTGGTGAAAAGGCCAACGCGACCCGTCCTGAGATCGAGCAGATCATCATCTCGAACTCCAAGGGCGTGGACGAGGAAACCTTCGAACGCGAGCTGTACGTCATTCGCCGCCGGATCGAGAAAGCGGCTGCCGCGGCGGGTGTCGGCCAGCTTTACATCGCGTCGCTGTCCTGCCGGTCGATCATCTACAAGGGGATGATGCTCGCCGAGCAGGTGGCGGAGTTCTATCCCGATCTTCAGGACAAGCGGTTCGAGAGCGCCTTCGCGATCTACCACCAGCGCTATTCCACCAACACCTTCCCGCAGTGGTGGCTGGCACAGCCGTTCCGCATGCTCGCGCATAACGGTGAGATCAACACGCTCAAGGGCAACGTCAACTGGATGAAGAGCCACGAGATCCGCATGGCGTCGGGCGCGTTCGGTGACATGGCCGAGGATATCAAGCCGATCATCGCCAATGGCGCGTCGGATTCGGCGGCTTTGGATGCGGTGTTCGAAGTGCTCGTGCGCGCCGGGCGCAATGCGCCGATGGCCAAGACCATGCTGATCCCTGAATCGTGGTCCAAGCAGGCCATCGAACTGCCCGAGGCGTGGCGTGATATGTATTCCTACTGCAACTCGGTAATGGAGCCGTGGGACGGCCCTGCCGCCCTTGCCATGACCGATGGCCGTTGGGTCTGCGCCGGGTTGGACCGCAACGGCCTGCGTCCGATGCGCTATGTCGTGACCGGGGATGGGATGCTGATCGCAGGGTCTGAGGCAGGCATGGTGCCGATCGACGAAGGCACCGTGCGCGAAAAGGGCGCGCTTGGTCCGGGGCAGTTGCTGGCCGTCGATATGAAAGAGGGCAAGCTGTACCACGACACCGAGATCAAGGATCGTCTGGCCGCAAGCCAGCCTTTCGGTGAATGGGTCGGCAAGATCAATGAATTGGACGAAGACCTCGCCAAGGTGACCGAAACCGCGATGTTCGAGGGCGCGGAGCTGCGCCGTCGCCAGATCGCGGCCGGTTACACCATCGAAGAGCTGGAACAAATCCTCGCGCCGATGGCGGAGGACGGCAAGGAAACAATCGCGTCGATGGGAGACGACACCCCGTCTGCGGTGCTGTCCAAGAAGTACCGCCCGTTGTCGCATTACTTCCGCCAGAACTTCAGCCAGGTGACCAACCCGCCGATCGACAGCTTGCGTGAATTCCGGGTGATGAGCCTCAAGACACGGTTTGGGAACCTCAAGAACGTATTGGACGAGTCGAGCGCGCAGACCGAAATCCTCGTGCTGGACAGCCCGTTCGTCGGGAACGCGCAGTTCAAGGAACTGGCCAATCACTTCAATGCGGGCCTGTGCGAGATCGACTGTACCTTCCCGGCAACTGGTGAACATGGCGCGTTGCAGGTGGCCTTGGAGCGGATTCGTTCCGAAGCCGAAGATGCCGTGCGCTCGGGTGCGGGACATATCATCCTCACGGACGAGCATTGTGGCGGCGACAAGGTTGCGATGCCGATGATCCTTGCCACCAGCGCGGTGCACAGCCATCTGACACGCAAGGGGCTGCGCACCTTCTGTTCGCTGAACGTTCGGTCGGCGGAATGTATCGACCCGCACTACTTCGCCGTTCTGATCGGCGCGGGCGCGACCGTTGTGAACGCCTATCTGGCCGAGGATTCTCTCAACGACCGGATCAAGCGGGGTCTCTTGGACCTCACGCTGACCGAAGCGGTGGCCAAGTACCGTGAAGCGGTCGATCAGGGCTTGCTCAAGATCATGTCGAAGATGGGCATCTCGGTCATCTCGTCTTATCGCGGCGGTCTCAACTTTGAGGCTGTCGGCCTGAGCCGCGCCATGTGTGCGGAATACTTCCCCGGTATGCTCAGCCGCATTTCCGGCATCGGCCTGAACGGCTTGCAGCGCAAGGCCGAAGAGATCCATGCGCTGGGCTTCCGGGGCGGTCAGGATGTTCTGCCCATCGGCGGCTTCTACAAAGCCCGCAAAACCGGTGAGACCCATGCTTGGGGTGCGCAGACCATGCACCTCATGCAGATGGCGTGTAACAAGGCCTCCTACGAGATCTGGAAAACCTATTCCAAGGCGATGCAGGCGAACCCGCCGATCCATCTGCGCGACCTCTTGGCGATCAAGCCTTTGGGCGAACCGATCCCGCTGGAGCAGGTGGAGAGCATCACCAGCATCCGCAAGCGGTTCGTGACGCCGGGAATGTCGCTGGGCGCGCTGTCGCCCGAGGCGCACAAGACGCTGAACGTGGCGATGAACCGGATCGGCGCAAAGTCCGACAGCGGCGAGGGCGGCGAAGATCCGGCGCATTTCGTGCCGGAGCCGAACGGCGACAACCCGTCTGCCAAGATCAAGCAGGTGGCGTCGGGCCGTTTTGGTGTGACCGCCGAGTACCTGAACCAGTGTGAAGAGCTCGAGATCAAGGTGGCACAAGGGGCCAAGCCCGGTGAGGGTGGCCAGCTTCCGGGAATGAAGGTCACTGACCTGATCGCCCGCCTGCGCCATTCGACCAAGGGTGTGACGCTGATCTCTCCGCCGCCGCACCACGACATCTATTCGATCGAAGACCTCGCGCAGCTGATCTACGACCTCAAGCAGATCAACCCACGCTGCAAGGTGACGGTCAAGCTGGTGGCTTCCAGTGGCGTTGGCACGATTGCCGCCGGTGTGGCCAAGGCCAAGGCGGATGTGATCCTGATTTCCGGCCACAACGGCGGCACGGGTGCGTCGCCCGCGACCAGCATCAAGTATGCCGGTCTGCCGTGGGAAATGGGCCTGACCGAGGCGCATCAGGTTCTGTCGATGAACAAGCTGCGGGATCGCGTGACCCTGCGCACCGATGGTGGTCTGCGCACCGGACGTGACATCGTCATGGCGGCGATGCTTGGTGCCGAAGAGTACGGTATCGGCACCGCCGCGCTGATCGCGATGGGCTGCATCATGGTGCGTCAGTGCCAGTCGAACACCTGCCCGGTCGGTGTGTGTACGCAGGATGAAGAGCTGCGGGCCAAGTTCACCGGGAACGCTGACAAGGTCGTCAACCTCATCACCTTCTACGCGCAGGAAGTGCGGGATGTGCTGGCCTCTATCGGGGCGCGGTCGCTGGATGACGTGATCGGGCGTGCGGACCTGTTGTCTCAGGTTTCGCGCGGATCGGATCACCTTGACGATCTGGACCTCAACCCGCTCTTGATCCGGGTCGATGGGTCGGATGACATCGTTTACGACCGCAACCGCCCGCGCAACGCGGTGCCGGATACGCTGGACGCCGAAATCGTCCGCGACGCGGCGCGCTTCCTTGAGGATGGTGAGAAGATGCAACTGTCCTACGCGGTGCAGAACACGCACCGGACCGTGGGCACCCGCACCTCTAGCCATATCGTTCGGAAGTTCGGGATGCGCAACGCGCTTCAGCCGAACCACCTGACGGTGAAACTCACCGGTTCCGCAGGCCAGTCGCTGGGGGCATTCGCCGCGCCCGGCCTCAAGCTCGAGGTGTCGGGTGATGCGAACGACTACGTCGGTAAGGGCCTGTCGGGCGGCACCATCGTGGTGCGTCCGCCGATGATGTCTCCGCTGGTTGCGGCGGATAACACGATCATCGGCAACACGGTCCTCTACGGTGCGACCGATGGCTACCTCTTTGCCGCCGGGCGTGCCGGCGAACGGTTTGCCGTACGGAACTCGGGTGCAAAGGTCGTGGTCGAGGGCTGTGGATCGAACGGGTGCGAATACATGACCGGTGGCGTTGCCGTGATCCTTGGCGATATCGGCGCCAACTTCGGCGCGGGTATGACTGGCGGTATGGCGTATCTCTATGATCCCGAAGGCAAGGCCGAGGCGCTGATGAACATGGAAAGCCTCGTGACCTGTTCGGTGACGGTCGATCACTGGGAAAACCAGTTGAAAGGCCTGATCGAACGGCATGCCGATGAAACGATGAGCCGCAAGGCGCAGGACATCCTTCAGCACTGGGATCTTGAACTGCGGAACTTCGTGCAGGTGTGCCCGAAAGAGATGCTGGACAAGATTCCGCATCCCCTGGGGATCGAGAAAACGGCCGTTCCTGCCGAGTAGATCGCAGCGAAGAAGGACCAGAAAGCCCGGTGCACGCGCCGGGCTTTTTTCGTCAGCCTCAGGGAAGCAGCGCGACGATGGTAAGGGCGGAAGGGACAACAGCGGCCAGCACAATCGCCGGAGCCTTGTGGCGCGCCCTCCGTATACAGCCGCCGAAGAGGAGACCGAGCCCGATCATTCCGCCGGGTAAGGCGACCGTTCCGATCATGGCGATGGCGATCCACGTTTCGATGTAGTCCCCCTGTGCCAGGAGCCAGAGCGTCAGTGTCGCGACTCCGGCCGCGAGGGATGTTGCAGAGCCGCTGACGAGCGCTTGGGCGGGCAGGGTCACGAAAAGCGCGAGCAACAGCCCGAAGAGGTAAAAGCCACAATATAGGATCAGGATCAGCATGTGATTGGTGTCGCGGAATCTTTGCGAAACGTAAACCTTTTCATGGTCTTGCCATGTCCATGCCGCGCTTGAACCGGATTCGGGTGTTATCTTCGGCAGGCGACGAAACGATGGTGGGATGTTTTCTTGGATGACGGTTGCGCCTAATGTGCCTTCGATGACAGGCGGAAAATCCAAAACAACGTCGCAGCAGGGGCCGAAGCCGGACAAGCCCAAGCCGAAGCGGACGCGCAAGACGAAAGAGCCGACGCTTGTCGATCGTATCCTTGCGCCCTATCGCTGGCTGGTGAAATGGACGCTTCGGACCGTCTTGGCGCTGATCCTGCTGGTCCTGTTGGTGGTCGGAGTATTCGGCGTGGTAAATCCTCCGACAACGCATACGATGTGGTCCGAAGGCCGTAGGCTGGGCGCGCCGGTGGACCAGGTCTGGGTCGATGCCGGGGCAATTGCGCCAGTGATGTTCCGATCCGCCGTTGCGGCGGAGGACGCCAATTTCTGCCTGCATTGGGGATTCGACGTGGAGGCGATCCAGGCCGCGATCGAGGCGGGTGGAGCGCGCGGGGCATCGACGATTTCGCAGCAAGTGGTGAAGAACGTGTTTCTCTGGCAGGAACGGTCCTGGGTGCGCAAGGGTCTCGAAGCCGTGCTGACGCCGGTGACAGAGGCGCTTTGGTCGAAACAGCGTATTCTGGAACTGTACCTGAACGTCGCGGAATTCGACGAGGGTGTCTTCGGTGTCCAAGCCGCCGCCGTGCATTACTTTGGGGTGGATGCGCGGGATTTGACCCCATTGCAGGCAGCGCGACTGGCCGCCGTGCTTCCGTCGCCCAAAACGCGGTCGGCCTCGCAGCCGTCGAATGCGGTGGACCGACGCGCGCGGTCGATCCGGGCCGGTGCCGAAACGATCGCGCAGGATGGTCGCGCGCGCTGTTTTCAAGGCTGAGCAGTACAGTGAGACGAAAACCGCGCGCCGGGGATTAAAGCGGGGTGGGGCCATTGTATTGAGCGGCGCTTCACGGCAATTAGAGGGGGCTTACTCCAACTTCGGGACCTGCTTCGCATGGCCAAACTCTATCATGTTCCGTTGTCACCCTTTTGCCGGAAGGTGCGGTTGAGCCTTGCCGAAAAGAAGATCGAGTGCGAGTTGATCGAGGAACGGTACTGGGAAAAAGACCCGGACTTTCTGCGGCGCAACCCGGCCGCGAAGGTGCCGGTGCTCAAGATCGACGGGCGCACGATGGCCGAAAGCGCTGCGATCTGCGAATATCTGGAAGAGAAATACCCCGAACCGCCGCTGATGCCGCGATCGTCAGAAGCGCGTTATGAGGTGCGGCGGCTGGTGGGATGGTTCGACGACAAGTTCCACAATGAAGTGACGTCCAAGCTCTTGTACGAACGGGTGAACAAGAAGGTCACCAAACAAGGGTTCCCGGATTCGGGCAACGTCAAGGCCGGGGCCAAGGCGATCAAGTACCACCTCGACTACATGGCCTGGCTTCTGGATCACCGCCGCTGGCTTGCGGGGGACACGATGACGCTTGCCGATTTCGCAGCTGCTGCGCATCTGTCGTCGCTGGATTACATTCGGGACGTGGACTGGAACCGCAGCGAGGCTGTCAAGGATTGGTATGCCAAGATCAAGTCGCGCCCGGCCTTCCGATCGATCCTTGCCGACCAGGTGCCGGGATTTCCGCAGCCGCCGCACTATGCCGATCTGGATTTCTGATCCCGATGTCGGAGTGAGGGGCCAGCCCCTCACACTCCCCGAAGTATTTTCAGCCCAAAGAAGCAGTTCTGCCAAATGGGTCTGACCGCGCGTATCAAGACGCAGGCCCTGGACGAGGGTTTCGCGTCCTGTCGCATTTGTCGGCCCTGGGATGTTCCGGACGTGCCGGCGCGGCTGAGAGCCTTTCTCGATGCCGGGTATCATGGGCAGATGAGCTGGCTGGCGGACCGGGCGCATTGGCGGTCGGCACCGCAGGTTCTTTGGCCCGAGGCCCGATCCGTGATCATGCTGGCCGAGAATTACGGTCCTGAGCATGATCCGCTTGCGGTTCTGGAGCAACGTCAGCAGGCGGCGATTTCGGTTTATGCGCAGAACCGCGATTATCATGATGTGGTCAAGAAGCGGCTCAAACGCTTGGCGCGGTGGTTGATCGCCGAGGCCGGGGGTGAGGTGAAGGTGTTTGTCGATACCGCACCCGTTCCCGAGAAAGCCTTGGGGCAGGCGGCGGGACTCGGCTGGCAGGGCAAGCACACCAACCTCGTGTCGCGCGAGCTGGGATCCTGGTTCTTCATCGGGTCGGTGTTTACCACGCTGGAGTTGGAGCCGGATGCGGCGGAGGTGGATCATTGCGGGTCGTGCCGCGCCTGTCTGGACGTCTGCCCGACCGATGCGTTTCCGGCCCCGTACCAGTTGGATGCGCGGCGCTGCATTTCGTATCTCACGATCGAGCATCACGGCCCGGTTGATGAAGAGCTCCGGTCGAAATTGGGTAACCGGATCTACGGGTGTGACGATTGCCTTGCCGTGTGCCCCTGGAACAAGTTTGCCCGCCGCGCTGCGGAGGCGAAGTACCACGCGCGCGAGGATCTCTTGGCTCCCGATCTGGCTGAGCTGGCGCTGCTCGACGATACGGCGTTCCGCGCGCGGTTCTCCGGCTCACCGATCAAGCGGATTGGGCGCGGACGGTTTGTCCGCAATGTGCTTTATGCCATCGGCAATTCCGGGTCGGCCCGGTTGCGCGCAGTGGCGCAGCGATTGGTGGACGATCCCGATCCGGTGGTTGCGGATGCGGCGCGCTGGGCGGTCATGCACGGGGACACATGATGGCGATACTCTTGGGCGTCGACACGGGTGGCACCTATACCGATGCGGTTCTGATGCGCGACGAAGACGCGGTGATTGCCAAGGCCAAGGCGCTGACCACGCGGCATGATTTGGCCGAAGGGGTCGGCGCTGCGGTTCGCGCGGTGCTGGATCACTCGGGAGTGTCCCCCGCCGAGATCGCCTTGGCATCGCTCTCGACCACCTTGGCCACGAATGCGCTTGTCGAAGGACAGGGCGCGCGGGTGGCGCTGATCTATATCGGGTTCGCCGAAAAGGATCTTGCCTCTCAGGGCCTGAAGGACGCGCTGGGCGACGATCCTGTCCTGCTGACGCCTGGTGGGCACAGCCATGCCGGGACGGAAGCCGCCCCGCTGGATGCAGGTCTGATCGCCGAGTGGGCGAAGGTGCAGGACGTGTCGGCCTTTGCCATCGCGGCGCAGTTCGGCACCCGCAACCCGGCGCACGAGATCGCCGCGCGCGACGCGGTGCGGGCCGCCACAGGCAAGCCGGTGACCTGTTCGCATGAGCTTTCGGCCAAGCTGGGAGGTCCGAAACGGGCGCTGACGGCGGTGCTGAACGCGCGGTTGATCGGGTTGACGCACCGCCTGATCGGGCGGGCCGAGGGGGCGCTGCGGGAGCTTGGCATCGACGCGCCGCTCATGGTGGTGCGGGGGGACGGCGCGCTCATGTCGGCGGCGCAGGCACAGGAGCGGCCTATCGAGACGATCCTGAGCGGGCCCGCCGCGTCCATCGTCGGCGCGCGCTGGCTGACCGGGGCGGATCATGCGCTGGTGTCGGATGTCGGGGGAACGACGACCGATATTGCGCTGCTGCGTGACGGACGCCCGGTGATCGACCCCGATGGTGCGCGCGTCGGGCAGCATCGCACGATGGTCGAAGCGGTGGCGATGCGCACGCACGGGCTTGGTGGCGACAGCGAGGTGCATGTCGCGGATCAGGGTCTGGAGGCCACTGTCACGCTGGGGCCAAAACGGCTTTTGCCGATTGCCCTGATCGCGCGCGATGCGCCGGAGGTTGTGCATCGCGCGCTGGAGGAACAACTCAACCGAACCGTTCCGGGAGAGCATGACGCGCGCTTCGTGCGCCGAGTGGCCGGGCAGGACGAGGCGGGGTTGAGCGACCGTGCCCGCGCGGTCTTGGACCGTGTGACGGAAACACCGCAGCCCTTGGACCATGTCCTGACCACCCGGCTCGAGGCGCAGGCGCTGCGCAGCCTCGTGGCGCGTGGTTTGGTGCAGGTGGCCGGGGTCACGCCGACTGACGCGTTTCACGTGCTGGGGCGGTTCGACCATTGGGATGCCGATGCTTCGGAAAAGGCATTGCGGCTTTTGGCCCGCAAGCGTGGCGGTTCCGGCAATCGTCACGCGGAAACCGCCGCCGCGATGGCGCAGCGTGTGGTTGATGCCCTGACCACTGCGACGGGAACCGCGCTGATCGAGGCGGCGTTCGCGGCGGATGGTCTGGATGATCCGCAGGGATTGGCGCGGCACGCCTTGTTGCATCGCGGGCTGCGCCGATCCCCCGGGCTGGTCCAGATGACCGCTGCCCTGTCGGTTCCGGTGATCGGCCTCGGCGCGTCGGCCAAAGTGACGTACCCTGCGGTCGGTGCGTTCCTGAACGCGGAAACGCTCTTGCCCGAGGACGGGGATGTGGCGAATGCCATCGGGGCGGTGACGGGGCGCATCAGGATGATCCGCGAAGGCACGGTGACAAGCCCGTCCGAAGGGCGCTACCGGGCGCATATCGGAGAGACGCCGCTGGATTTCCCCGAACCGTCAGCGGCATTGGACGCGTTGGAGGCGGCCTTGCGCAGCGCGGCACAGGCGGATGCCGAAGCGGCGGGTGCCGCATCGGTGCATCTACATGCCAGCCGCCACATCACCCGCACCGAGGTGGAGGCGCGGGAGATCTTCGTCGAAGCCCGGATCGTGGTCGAGGCAACGGGCAGGCCCCGGATCGCCGCTCACGACGCGGCGACGGCCCTGTAACAAGGGTTGGACTTTGGCGCGGGCGCGCCATCTATAGGTCAAGATCACGGACAGGAGGCATCTCATGGCGAAGTACGAAAAGAACACGGACGTCATCGCGACGCTGTCACCCGAACAGTTTTACGTCACGCAGGAAAGCGGGACGGAACGGCCGGGCACGGGCGAATATCTCGACAACAAGGAGCCGGGCATCTACGTCGACATCGTCAGCGGTGAGCCGCTTTTTGCGTCGTCCGACAAGTATGAATCCGGGTGCGGCTGGCCAAGTTTCACCAAGCCGATCGAGCCGGCGCATGTCAACGAATTGCGCGACCTGAGCCACGGGATGATCCGCACCGAGGTGCGGTCGGCCCACGGTGACAGCCATCTCGGGCATGTGTTCCCGGATGGCCCCCAAGACCGGGGCGGTTTGCGCTATTGCATCAATTCCGCCAGCCTGCGGTTCATCCATCGCGACGACATGGAGGCCGAAGGCTATGGCGACTATCTGAACCAAGTGGAGGACGTGGCATGACTGAGCGCGCTGTATTGGCGGGGGGCTGTTTCTGGGGAATGCAGGACCTGATCCGCAAGCTTCCGGGCGTCGAAAAGACCCGTGTCGGCTATACCGGGGGCGATGTTCCGAACGCGACCTATCGCAACCACGGCACCCATGCCGAGGGGATCGAGATCCTGTTTGATCCCGCCAAGATTTCGTTTCGGCAGCTGCTGGAGTTCTTCTTCCAGATCCACGATCCGACCACGCTCAACCGTCAGGGCAATGACCGCGGGATGAGCTATCGGTCGGCGATTTACTATATCGATGAAGATCAGAAGGCTGTGGCTGAGGATACGATTGCCGATGTGAACGCGTCGGGCATCTGGCCCGGCAAGGTCGTGACCGAGGTCGAGCCCGTGGGCGATTTCTGGGAAGCAGAGCCCGAGCATCAGGATTACCTGGAGCGGTTCCCGAACGGCTATACCTGCCACTTTCCGCGCCCCGACTGGGTCCTGCCCAAGCGCGACGCGGCGGAATAAGCGGCGACATATCGGGAAAAGGTCGGGCATCGCTGCCCGGCCTTTTTCACATCACGCGCATCAGGCGCATGGCGTCATAGATTGCCGCATGGGTGTTGCGGGCAGAAACCGCGTCGCCGATGCGATAGAGTTGGAACCCTTCGACATCGGGCTGCGGGATGCCTGCCACAAGCGCCTCGTAGTCAACCGCGCCGGTGTTGCCGCTCAGCGGTTTGAGGTCGAAATACAGGTCGGCCATCGGCATCGTGCCGTAATTCAAGACGATCTGATCGAAATCCTGTTCATAGGTGTGATCGCTGTAGTCCGTCCCGACTGTCGCGGTCAGGGTGTTGCCCCGGCGCGTGGCCGACAGCAGACGGCGTGCCACGGTGAAGGTGACATCCTTGTCCTGCAAGTTGCGCATGTACGGGGCAAGGTTCATGCCCATGACATCGGGGGCAAAGCTGCGGTCCGGGGTCATGATCTCGACATGAGACCCGGCGGCGGCGGCAATCTCTGCGGCTTGCAGCCCGGGGTGATCGCCGGATTCGTCGTAGATCAGAACGCGGGTCGCGGGTTTCACATCGCCCGAGATGATGTCCCAGGCAGAGATCACATGCTCGGCCTCGGCGCCGCTTTCAAAAAGCTCGAGATTGGGCAATCCGCCGGTCGCGATGATGACCACATCGGGGTTCAGCGCGGTCACGACCTCGGCCTCGGCCCAGGTGTTGAAATGGAAGGTCACGTCGCGGGCGGCGCATTGCGCCATGCGCCAGTCGATGATCCCGATCATCTCGCGGCGCCGGGGGCTTTGCGCGGTCAGGCGGATCTGGCCGCCTGGCTCGGGCTGCGCCTCGAACACGGTCACGGTATGGCCCCGCTCGGCCGCCACGCGCGCCGCTTCAAGACCGCCGGGGCCGGCCCCGACGACCACCACCTTGCGCAGCACTTGGGCGGGCGTGATCTCGTGCGGGACGGTCAGTTCGCGCCCGGTGGAGACGTTGTGGATACAGAGCGCCTCACCAGCGCCATAGATGCGATCAAGGCAATAGGTGGCCCCGACGCAGGGGCGGATATCGTGTTCGCGGCCCTCGATGATCTTTCGCACGATATGCGGATCAGCCATGTGGGCGCGGGTCATGCCCACCATATCCAGCAGGCCCGCCTGCACCGCGTGTCGGGCCGTGGCGACATCGGGGATGCGCGCGGCGTGAAAGGTGGGCAGGCCAGTCGCGGCGCGCACCGTTCCGGCAAAGTCGATATGCGGCGCGCTTTTCATGCCCTGAAGCGGGATCACACCGGTCAGGGCTGGGTCGGTGTGGATGCGGCCCCGGATGATGTTGAGGAAATCGAGCTGCCCAGTCCCGGCCACGATCTGCGCCATCCTGATGCCGTCTTCGGCGGTGATTCCGCCTTTCTGAACCTCGTCCACGGCCATGCGGAAGCCGACGATGAAATCCGGCCCGACGCGCTTGCGGATCGCCGCCAGCACCTCCATCGGGAACCGCATCCGGTTTTCCAGCGTGTCGGCGCCGTAAGGCCCGGTCAGATCGTTGGTCAACGGGGACCAGAACTGATCGAGAAGGTGGCCGTAGACCTCAAGCTCGATACCGTCCATGCCGCCCGCTTTCATTCGTTCCGCCGCATCGGCGAAATCGGTGATGATGCGGGCGATGTCCCAATCCTCGGCCAACTTTGGAAACGCCTTGTGCGCTGGTTCCCGGTGCTTCGATGACGATACCGACGGTAGCCAGTCGCCCTTGTTCCAGACGGTGCGGCGGCCCAGATGGGTCAACTGGATCATCGCCGCGCAGCCGTGTTCGTGCAGCGCATCGGTCAGCCGCGTGATCCACGCCACCACGCGGTCGTCATGGGCGATGACGTTGTTGAACACCGGCGGGCTGTCTTTGGAAACAGACGCCGACCCAGCGGTCATCGCCATCGCCACACCGCCCTTGGCCCGTTCGGTATGATACGCGATGTAGCGATCCTTGGGCATCCCGTCCTCGGGATAGGCTGGTTCATGCGCCGTGGTCATGATCCGGTTTTTCAGCGTCAGATGTTTGAGCTGGAACGGTTGGAGAAGCGGGTCTTTGGACATGGCGGGTTCCGTGGCTGGCTTGGATCCAGTATTTGGGGAAACCTGCATTCACGTCATGTCAAAAGCGACACTGTCGGTCGATTTGGGTTCTCGGCGTTCGCCGTCGCCAGACGCATCAGGTTTTGGATTTGCCGATCCGAGGCTCCGTTCCAGCCTTGAGGCGCGCCAGATTTTCGCGGTGTCGCCATACGATCAGCAGGGCAAGGATGACGCACAGAACAAAGACCTGCCCCTGCCCGACCAGGAGACACCAGAGCGTTGACCATGTGGCAGCGACCAAGGCCGACAGGCTGGAGATCCGGCTGATCACCGCCGTGGCCAGCCATGTCGCACAAGCGAGAAGGCCGACGGGCCATGCAAGCGCCAGCATCAGGCCAAGGAACGTGGCCACCCCCTTGCCGCCCTTGAAATTGAGCCAGGCCGGGTAGCAATGCCCAAGAAACGCCGCGAGCGCGGTGATCTGTGCCGCGTCCTCTCCGGCCATCGCGCGCGCCAAGAGAACGGCGACCGCACCTTTTGCGCCATCAAGGATCAAGGTCGCGGCAGCGGCGCCTTTGTTTCCGGTGCGCAAGACATTGGTCGCGCCAATATTGCCCGAGCCGATTTCGCGGAGGTTTCCAAGCCCCATCGCCTTGGTCAGGATCAGGCCGAACGGGATGGTGCCGAGCAGATAGCCGATGACAGCCCAAAGGGCGAGTACCGCGATGCTCGATTCAAATGCTGGCATCAGGCGCTCCGGTAGACCGATGTTCCGCTGACGAAGGTTTCCAGAACCTTACCCTGAAGCCGCGCCCCGTCAAAGGGCGTGTTTTTCGACTTTGACTTGAGCTTGAACCGGTCAACGATGATCGGCTTGTCAGGGTCGAACAGCACCAGGTCGGCAGGCGCGCCTTTGGCCAGACGTCCGCATTCCAGACCAAGCCGTTTTGCGGGATTCAGCGAAAGCGCCCGGAACAGCGTGGGCAGGTCCAGATCTCCGGAATGATAGAGCCGCATCAGTACCGGCAGCATGGTTTCCAGACCCACCGCGCCGCTGGCGGCTTCCTCGAAAGGCAAGCGTTTGCTTTCCTCATCCTGCGGCGTGTGAAACGACCCGATTACGTCGATCAGGCCGGATTTCACTGCCTCGACCACGGCTTGCCGGTCATCCTCGGCCCGCAGGGGCGGCTTGACCTTGAAGAAGGTGCGGTAGTCGGCCACGTCGAATTCGTTGAGCGTCAGGTGATGCATCGACACGCCTGCGGTCACGTCGAAGCCATTGTTCTTGGCGCGCTCCAATGCGGGAAGGGCGCGCGTCGTGGTGATCTGGTCGGCGTGGTAACGCGCGCCGGTCATCTCAACGAGGGCGATGTCGCGGTCCAGACCCATGCGTTCGGCCATCGGGGTCACGCCGGGTAGACCGCGAAGCGAGGCGAACTTGCCCGATGTGGTCGCCGCCCCGGCCGAGAGTGTTGGCTCCTGCGGATGACCGACAATCAACGCGCCAAGCGCACGGGCATAGGTCATGGCGCGGCTGAGTACTTTAGTGTCGCGGACAACGCGGTCGCAATCGGTGAACGCGACCGCACCGGCATCCATCAGAAAACCGATCTCGGTCATTTCGCGTCCGTCGCGGCCTTTGGTCAGGGCGGCCATGGGCAGCACATGCACGGGGGCTGCCTCGTTTGCGCGGCGGCGCACGAATTCGAGCGCTTCGGGCGTGTCGATCGCCGGTGTGGTGTCGGGACGGGTGACGATGGTGGTGACGCCCCCGGCGGCGGCGGCCTGCCCGGCAGAGCCGTAGCTTTCCTTGTGGCGTTCTCCCGGTTCGCAGATCTTGACACCGATATCGACAATCCCCGGCGCCAGGCATTTGCCGTTCGCATTGCGCCGGTTTTCGGTCGGCACTTTGTCAGTGCTGATGTTCGGCTCGGGCGCGTCGAACACTTCGGCAATGACGCCGTTCCGGATCAGAAGCGCGCCGGGCGATACGGTTCCCGCCTCTGGGTCGATCAGCCGGGCGTTGGTGATGAGAAGCGTCATGTCACACCGCCTTTGTTTGCCGGGCGGCGTTGATCTTTTGGATCACCGCGTCTGGGTCCGGCTGGTACTTGATGAGATGCTTGTTTCCGGCGCGGGTGATGACTTGCACAGATCCCGCGATGGTACGCAGTTTGACAATCTCATCCAGCGCGGCCACGCGCTCGTAAGGGCCAACGAGGCGGGTTTTGGTGAGGGTCCATGTTTCTTCCATGACCTCGTCGTACAGATACCACCCGCGCAACGCCACAGCGGCCAGACCGCCGACGGCGCCCGTCCAGACATGCGGATTGCCAAGCGCCCAGAGGATCAGCATGCCGACACCCATGGCAATCGCGGTCATTACCCCATGCGCGCGAATGTAGGTGTCCCGGTCTGGTTTGAATTCGATCATTGGGTTTTCGTCGCTCGGGTCAGTTCAGCAGAAACTTGGCAAAAATGATACCAAGCGCAATCAGCGCAAGGAGCCCGAACACGATCCAGAGCGAGGCGTTCGATCCCTTGGGCGCCGGAGCGGATGCGCCGCCTCCGATGCCCTTGGCCGATGCCGTGCGAATGGGGGCCGTGGTGCTGGACGGCGTGGGTTCGTTGAAGGTGCCGATCCAGCGCAGCGGAGCAGAGATCGTCAGGTCCTGTTCGGTGCGATCGAACGCCTGTGACGGCAGCACGAGGACGAACCCGGTCAGCGCATCCAGACGCGACCGCACCGCGTCGAAGTCGCGACCACTGACGTCATGCGCGTTGATCAGGTATTGCGACAACGGCATGTCGCCAAGGTCCTTGACGTTGATCACTTCGACAAAATCGGCGCGCAGGGATTTCGCGCCAAGCGCGTATTGCAAAGGCCATTCCCCGGTTCCGGCCTGCGTGGTGAAGCGCTCGATCGCCTCGCGCGGGAGGTCGATGTGAAACACGCGCAGAACACCCGTCTCGCTGCTCTTGATGTGCATCGCTGTGCTCATACCATCACGCTTTCGTTCTGTGCTGTGCGTCTGTCCCGGAGCGATCTGGCCAAAAGGTCCATGGCCGCCATGCGAACGGCGACACCCATCTCGACCTGTTCCTGGATGACCGAACGGTTGATGTCATCCGCCAGCGTGCCGTCAATCTCGACCCCGCGATTCATCGGGCCAGGATGCATGATGATCGCGTCTTCCTTGGCATGGCCCAGCTTTTCCGCATCGAGCCCGTAGCGATGGTAATATTCGCGCTCCGACGGGATAAAGCCGCCGTCCATCCGTTCTTTCTGGAGGCGCAGCATCATCACGACGTCAACATCCTTGAGCCCCTCGCGCATATCCTCGAACACCTCGACCCCGAACTCCGCAATGCCCGAGGGCATCAGGGTCGGAGGGCCAACCAGACGGACGCGGTTCTCCATTTTGCCGAGCAGCAGGATATTGGACCGCGCTACGCGGGAATGGGCGATGTCGCCGCAGATCGCGATGGACAGCCGGTGAAGCCGTCCCTTGGCACGCCGAATGGTCAGCGCATCGAGCAGCGCCTGGGTGGGATGTTCGTGGCGACCGTCGCCCGCATTCAGAACCGCGCAATCGACCTTTTGCGACAGCAGGTCCACAGCGCCCGATTGCGGGTGGCGTACGACAAGCAGATCGGGCCGCATCGCGTTCAGCGTCATCGCTGTATCAACGAGCGTTTCGCCCTTTTTGATCGACGACGCCTGCATCGCCATGTTCATCACATCCGCACCCAAACGCTTGCCCGCAAGTTCAAAGCTGGCCTGCGTTCGCGTCGAATTCTCGAAAAACATGTTGATCTGCGTCATGCCCGCCAGGACATCGGTGCTTGGCGTCCGCTTGCGATTGCGATCGGCGTATTGATCGGACAAATCCAGCAAAGTGGTAATTTCGTCCGGGCGGAGGGGTTCGATCCCAAGCAGGTGCTTTTGATTGAAGTACATATCTGAACCCTTGACCCGAGCAGCTTGCTTATAGGTGCCCTCCAGCAGGGCGGCAAGCCGCCTCCGGTTTTGCGAAAATTTGTGGATAACTCTCTATATATTGGGATTATATTATAATTTTACTCTCCATATAGTTGACTGCCCTATTTTTTCTGGGGTAAAGACGAAAAGACTAACTGCGGGGAAAACATGAATATTAACAAGACCTTCACTGGCCTCCTGCTAGGGGCCGGACTGTTCCTTTCTGCCTGTGCCGAGCAGGCGCAACGCGTACCAGCCACTTATATACCCAGCATCGTGTATCGTGGTGCCAACTGCCAGGAGCTTTACAACGAACGCGTGACGCTTGCCGGATACGTGAGGCATGTCACCGCCGAGCAGCGAAAAGCAGCCCAATCTGACACCGTGTTCTTTACAACAAGCGCTCTGATTTTCTGGCCCGCGATTTTCGCGTTGCCCATCAGTGTGGATCAATCCGCGCAACTGGCCAGCGCCCGAGGCCACTACGACGCCATTTCAAAGGCGATGGTCGAACAGGGCTGTGTCGTCGGGGCTGGACCGGCCCGTCATGCGCCCGCTGTCACGCCCAAATCCGCTCCGGCTCCGGTTCATGTGCAAAGATATCCTTCGCCACAACCGATCTGGCCGGATTGGAAGCGCTATCCGGGTCAATTCCCTCCGATGTGATCGGAAACGCAGGAGCGGCGGGTGATCGCCGCTTTTGCAGCGTCCTGAGCCGGGATAGGCTCTGCACATGGATTCGCAACTGGACTGGCATGCGGCACGCGCCGCGCTCGAGTGGCAGCTTGAGATGGGTGTGACCGAGGCGATCTCGGACACGCCCATCAATCGTTTCGAGCAAGTCGCGCCTCCGCCGAAGGCGGGTGTGTCTGCGGGGGCTCAGGCCCCTGCCGTTCCTGTTCAGGCAGCCCAAACTTTCGATCCGGTGGCCGAGGCCGAAGCGGCGGCAAACGCCGCACAGGACCTGCCCGCGTTGCAGGCTGCCATGGCCGCTTACCCACATTGCGAGCTGCAAAAAGGCGCGCGCAATCTGGTGTTCTGCGACGGTGTGGCGGGCGCCCGTGTCATGATCGTCGGCGAAGCGCCGGGGCGTGATGAGGACCGGATCGGAAAACCATTTGTCGGCCGGGCCGGTCAGCTGCTTGACCGGATGCTGTCGGCAATCGATCTGGGGCGTGATCGCGAAGGGGCACAGGCCGTTTACATCACGAATGTCCTGCCCTGGCGGCCGCCGCAAAACCGAGACCCGAAGCCCGATGAAATGGCCATGATGCTGCCGTTTCTTAAGCGCCATATCGCTTTGGCCAAACCCGATTTGCTTGTCGTGATGGGCAACATCTCGTGCCAGGCGCTACTAGGCAAGCGCGGCATCACGCGCCTGCGCGGACAGTGGGACGAGGCCGTCGGCCTGCCGGTCCTGCCGATGTTTCATCCCGCCTATCTTCTGCGCAATCCCGCGGCGAAACGCGAAGCGTGGGCGGATCTGCTTGATCTGCAAGCGCGCCTCAACACGAAAGCCTGAGCCATGAGCCGTATCGACGAAAGCAAAGACTTCCTGCCCATCCGCATCGCCGTCCTCACGGTGAGTGACACGCGGTCCCTTGAAGAAGACCGGTCTGGCGACACGCTTGTGGGCCGCATCGAAGGGGCGGGACATATCGTGGCGGATCGCAAGATCGTGCAGGACGAGCGCGACCAGATTGCGGCCCAGCTTCGCGCGTGGTGCGATCAGACGGATATCGACGTTGTGATCTCGACGGGTGGCACAGGTTTGACCGGCCGTGATGTCACCGTCGAGGCGCATCGCGATGTCTACGAAAAAGAGATCGACGCCTTTGGCACCGTCTTCACGATGGTGTCGTTCCAGAAGATCGGCACCAGCGCCATCCAAAGCCGCGCGACAGGCGGCGTGCGCAACGGCACCTACCTTTTTGCCCTGCCCGGGAGCCCCGGCGCGTGCAAGGACGCGTGGGACGAAATTCTGAGCCTCCAGCTCGATTATCGGCACCGGCCTTGTAACTTTGTCGAGATATTGCCGCGATTGGACGAACAATTGCGACGGAAATAACGTCGATCTTCGTGTAACGAAGACACACGTTATTGGAAAACATGCAGATCTGGCTATCTGTAAGACCAGACCTGTTACCAAGGATTGTCGCCGATGCGGTTTTTGCGCCGTAGCCTGACCGGGCTTTTTCTGTTGTCCCTGACGCTTGGGCTTCTGGTATATGCCGGGGTGCAGGTGCGCGATGCTGTGCAAGACCGCATGGCGCAAGAGCCGCGCAGCTTTCCGCAGCGCGAACGCGTTTTTGCCGTGAATGTCGTCACCGCCAACTTCGAAACGATCACACCGGTGCTGACCGCATTCGGCCAAATCGACAGCGCGCGGACCCTGGAGTTGCGGGCTGCGGTGGGCGGACGGGTCATCGAAATCGCACCCGAATTCGTCGAAGGCGGCGCTGTCACCGAAGGTCAGGTGCTCGTGCGGATCGACCCGACCGATGCCGAGTCGGTGCTCCAGCGCGTCCAAAGCGAAATCCTCGATGCCGAGGCCGAACAGCGCGAGGCCGAGCGCGCGCTTGTTCTGGCGCAGGACGAACTCGCCGCGGCCGAGGAGCAGGCGGTGCTGCGCGAACGCGCGTTCCAGCGTCAGCGCGACCTTGAAGAGCGCGGTGTCGGCACAGCCGCTGCAGTCGAGGTGGCCGAACTTGCCGCCGCGCAGGCCCGGCAGGCCGTGCTGTCCCGGCGTCAGGCAGTTGCGCAGGCCGAGGCCCGGATAGATCAGGCGACCACGCGGTTGTCGCGGTCCATCATCGCAGAGGCCGAAGCGCAAAGGCGGCTGGATGATACTCTGATTACGGCCGATTTTACCGGAACACTCGCCGATGTATCCGTTGTGCAGGGGCGGCTGGTGTCCTCGAACGAACAACTGGCCCGTCTGATCGACGCCGACGCGCTTGAAGTCGCCTTCCGGGTCTCGACGCAGCAATTCGCCCGCCTGCTCGATGAGGGCGGTCAATTGGCCGAAGCGGATGTGACCGTTTCCTTGGACGTCTTCGGCACCAACCTGACAGCGACCGGCACCCTGAGCCGTGCGGGAGCGGCTGTTGGCGATGGTCAGACCGGGCGTCTGCTTTTCGCGACGCTGGACAGCGCACCGGGTTTTCGGCCGGGGGATTTCGTCACGGTTGAGATCGAAGAGCCTCCGTTGGAGCGGGTCGCGCGGTTGCCGGCATCGGCTTTGAATGCGGCGAACCAGGTGCTGGTTCTGGCCGGTGAAGAGCGTCTTGAAGAAATCGGCGTCAATCTGCTGCGCCGTCAGGGCGACGATGTTCTGGTGCGTGCCGAAGGCTTGCAGGGCCGCGAGGTCGTCGCGGAACGAACACCTCTCTTGGGTGCGGGGATCAAGGTTCGGCCCTTGCGGGAAGCGGGGACCGCCGAACCCGAGGAACCGGAAATGGTTGAATTGACCGAAGAACGGCGCGCCCGGCTCACCGCCTTCGTCGAGGCCAACACCCGGATGCCCGAAGAAGCCCGGCAGCGTATCCTCCAACAGCTGTCTGAAGGCACCGTTCCGGTTCAGGTGGTCGAACGCATCGAATCCCGGATGGGAGGCTAAGCTGTGGTCCGTACTCTCTCAGGCAAAGCCAGCGGTATATTAAGCTATTTCGTGCGCCACCGGACGGTTGCGAACCTGCTTCTGATCCTGCTGCTTGCGGCGGGCGCCTTTTCCATCCCGAACATGCGGGCGCAGTTCTTCCCCGATGTCGTCGTTGATGATGTCGACGTGTCGGTTGTCTGGGACGGTGCAGGTGCCGAAGACGTGGACCGAGGCATCGTGCAGGTTCTCGAACCGGCGATCCTTGCGGTTGAGGGAGTGGAAAGCTCCGAAGCGTCCTCGCGCGAGGGGCGCGCGACCATCCGGCTGGAGTTCGAGCCCGGATGGGATATGTCGCGCGCCGCAGACGATGTGCAGACCGCCGTCGACGCTGTCACGACGCTACCCGCGGATGCCGAGGACCCGGTCGTCCGGCGCGGGACGTGGCGGGATAGGGTGACGGATGTCGTGATCACCGGTCCTGTCGGGGTCGATCAACTCGCCCGGTTCGCCGATGAGATGGGCACCCGGCTCTTTGCCGAAGGCGTGACGCGCACGACCATTCGGGGTCTGTCGGCCCCGCGCACGGTGATCGAGGTGCCTTCGGCCAACCTGATCGCCTTTGATATCTCTATGCGTGAGATCGTCGACGCCATCGCGCAAGAGGTCGACGCGGACCCGGCAGGTGATGTCGGCAACGCCAACACGCGCGTCCGGACTGGGGTCGAGAAACGCAGCGCCGACCAGATCGCGGATATCGCGCTTCGGTCGAACGACGATGGCTCGAACCTGACGGTCGGTGACGTTGCCACGATTTTTGTCGAAGGGATCGACCGCGAACGCAGTTACTTTGTCGGTGAAAATCCTGCCATCTCCATCCGCATCGACCGGAGCGACCAGGGCGACGCCATCGCCATTCAGCGCACAGTCGAAGAGGTGGCTGCGGAGTTCGAAGCCTCCTTGCCGGATGGCGTGACCGTCGATCTGATCCGCACCCGTGCCGAGGCGATCTCGGGGCGTCTGGACATCCTGCTGGACAACGGGCTGACCGGGCTGGCGCTTGTCGTGATGTTGCTCTTTCTGTTCCTGAACGCTCGCACCGCGTTCTGGGTCGCCGCAGGGATTCCCGCCGCGATGATGGCGGCGATTGCGCTGATGTACGCCGCCGGGATCACGATCAACATGATCTCGCTTTTTGCGCTGATCATCACTTTGGGGATCGTCGTGGACGACGCCATCGTGGTGGGCGAACACGCCGATCATCTGGCGCGCAACGGCCTGACTCCGATCGAAGCGGCCGAACGCGCAGCACAGCGCATGGCGCTACCGGTTTTTGCGGCCACTCTGACGACGATCATCGCCTTTTTCGGCCTCGTGGCGATCGGCGGACGCTTTGGCGATCTGATCGCCGATATTCCCTTTACCGTGATTGCCGTACTTGCGGCCTCGTTGATCGAATGTTTCCTGATCCTGCCGAACCATATGGCACACGCCCTTGCCCATAGCGCGAAAGAGCACTGGTACGATGTCCCGTCACGCGTGGTGAACCGGGGCTTCCGCTGGGTGCGGGAAACCCTTTTCCGGCCCTTCATGGCGCTTGTGATCCAGGCCCGCTACGCGGTACTGGCCGGGGCGGTGGTTTTGCTCGCGTCGCAGGCTGCGCTTTTTATTCGTGGTGATGTGCAATGGCGCTTCTTCAATTCGCCCGAACAAAGCTCTGTCACTGGTAATTTCGCGATGGCACCGGGGGCGACCCGTGAAGACACGTTCGAAATGATGCGCATCTTTCAGCGGTCGGTCGAGGATGTCGCGCAATCGTTCGAAGATCGTCATGGCGTCAATCCGATCGACTACGTGATCGCCGAGGTCGGCGGAAACGCAGGGCGCGGAATTGCTGGCGCGGATACCAAGGACGCCGATCAGCTGGGCGGCATCTCCATCGAATTGATCGACGCCGATCTGCGCCCGTTCTCGAGCCAGACCTTCGTCAGCGAATTGCAGGACAGCGTTCCGCGTCACCCGATGGTCGAAACCATCAGCTTCCGCAGCTGGGGCAGCGGCCCGGCCAGTGATGCGCTGGATGTCCAGTTCTACGGCGCAACGGCGGAAACGCTCAAAGCCGCGTCCGAAGACCTGAAAACCGCCTTGCTGCAATATCCTGAGGTATCGGCGGTCGAGGACAATCTGGCTTACGACAAGGAAGAGCTCATCCTTGAGCTGACGCCACAGGGTCAGGCGCTGGGCTTTACCATTGACGGATTGGGCAGTGTCCTGCGTGCCCGGCTTGGCGGGATTGAGGCGGCGACCTATCCCGACGGGCCCCGCAGTGCCGAGATCCGGGTGGAGTTGCCCGCCGATGAACTGACGGCGGATTTCCTTGAACGCACGCAGATGCGGACCCCCGAAGGAGCCTATGTTCAGCTTGCCGATATCGTCAGCGTGGACCGCCGGACCGGGTTTTCGACCGTCCGACGCGAGAACGGGATCCGCCTGATTTCGGTCACGGGTGACATTTCCGAGGATGATCCGGCCCGCGCAAACGAGATCATGCTGGCGCTCGAAACCGAGATCCTGCCGACCATCGCGAGCGAACGGCAAGTCGATTACCGCCTGTCCGGGCTGAGCGAGCAGGAGGGCGAATTCCTCAACGATGCACGCACCGGTCTGATCCTGTCGCTGCTGGCGATTTATCTTGTCCTGTCCTGGGTGTTTGCGAGCTGGACACGACCGCTTGTCGTGATGTCCGTGATCCCGTTCGGGCTGGTCGGCACCATCTATGGCCACGCGGTCTGGGATGTGCCGCTCAGCATGTTCACGGTGGTGGGTCTTTTGGGGATGACGGGGATCATCATCAATGACTCCATCGTTCTGGTGACCACCATCGACGAAAAGGCGCAAGAGCGCGGGTTGGTTCCGTCGATCATCGACGGTGCCGCCGACCGTTTGCGCCCGGTGTTCCTGACCACGGCCACCACGGTTCTGGGCCTCGTCCCGTTGCTCTACGAACAATCGAGCCAGGCGCAATTCCTCAAGCCGACGGTGATCACGCTGGTGTACGGTCTCGGCTTCGGCATGTTTCTTGTTCTGCTGATCGTCCCGTCGCTCATCGCCATCCAGAACGACATTGGGCGCCTGACCAAGACCGCGCGTCGCGGATTGCGCTTCCGACAGAATGGCGTGCGTGTCGGTTTGGGGGCGGCGTCCGCACTGATCGTCGGATGGCTGGCCGCCACAATGGGTGCGTTCGCTGCAACAGGGGCCTTGCCCGAAGCGCTGCGCGCGATTCTGTCGGGGACGCCGTTCGGGGGCGAGATGACGCTCGGATTGGCGCTGGGGCTGTTCGTTGCGGGGGCCGCCGGTATCTGCCTGGTGCTCTACGCGGTCGCGGCGATCGTCATGGGCGTGGCGCGGGTGCGACGTCCGGCGTGACCTGCGTCAGGGTGTGCAGCCCTGGATGTCGACCGCGCGTGACGGGCCGATCACGGTGAACCGAAGCTTTGACCGGTCGAGCGCGAAGCTGCGCCCCTCCACATGCACAAGGCGGGTGCTGGCATAGAGAGACCCGCCGTCGCGCTTGCTGTCCGGCTCGGCGACCCAAATGTGCGGATTGGCGGCTTCAACCACGACATATTCGGTCCCACCGACCGATGGCATGTCGATCCGGGTGTGCAGGACGAGACCGCCATCTCTTGCGGGTTCGATTCGACATTTCACCGTGCCGACATTCGCCTCACGTGCGGTGTAGGGCATGTCGGTCAGGGCTGCGGCAATGGTCGGATCGGGCCGGGTTTGGGATGGAGGCAGCGTCGCCTCGAACGAAAGCTGGGCCGGAATGCAGATGTCCTTGCAAATCCCGATCGTCATATCGCCTTCGAGATGCATTTCCGCGCCCGCTGCGTCGGCCTCCAGATGCAGCGGAATGACCACGTCGGACGTGTATCCGACGGAGCGCATGCCCTGCTCGAAGAACACTTCCGGCGTCGGCCAATTCGCGGAAATGCCGGTGATGTTGCGCGATCCGGTCCAGTCGAATTGTGGAGGGATGCCCGCATCCCCCGGCGCGCGCCAATAGGTTTTCCAGCCCGGCTCCAGCACGATATGCAACGCAGCCATGTGGGTGCCATCATCCATGCGCCAGCCCGGACGAAGTTCGACCTTGGAAATACCGGTCGTATCGCCTGCAACAGCCGGGGCCATGGCGCCGACGGACAGGGCGGCGGCAAGAGCGGAACAAAGGGTGCGGATATGCTTCATCCTTTAGCAGATGGCGGTTTTCCGGCGCGATGAAAAGTCACAAACTGGCGATCCGGTCCGAGCCCATCGCGTCTGTGCCCTTGCAACCCCGCCTCGCGCTGTCCATGTTCGGTACGTGACACAAACAGACACCATGACCGATCTCACAGGGCAGATCCTGATTGCGATGCCGGGAATGCCCGATCCCCGCTTCGAGTACAGTGTGATTTATATCTGTGCCCATTCTGACGACGGAGCGATGGGGTTGATCGTGAATAAGCCGTCGGTTGACGTGACCTTCGAGAACCTTGTCGATCAACTGTCCATCGAAAACACCGGCAATCTGTCGGATATCCGCGTCCACTTTGGTGGTCCAGTGGAACTGGGCCGTGGCTTTGTTCTGCACTCACCGGATTTCCGGTCGGAGATGACGACGCTGAATGTCGATGACGGGTTCGCGATGACGGCGACGCTGGATGTGCTTGAAAGCATCGCGCAGGGCAGTGGGCCGGACAAGCGCTTGATCGTTCTGGGCTACGCTGGCTGGGGGCCGGGGCAGCTCGAAAGCGAGATCGCGGCCAATGGTTGGCTGTTGTGCGACGCCAGCACCGATTTGGTGTTCGACACCGCCGATGGCGACAAATGGGAGGCTGCGCTGAGCAGTCTTGGCATTTCTCCGCTTGCATTGTCTTCCGAAGGGGGACGCGCCTGAGAGGCGCGTGCCGGAGGTGAGACCTCCGGTTGAGGGGCGCTGCCCCTCGGCGCAGATGCGCCTCACCCCGAGGTACTTGGCGCCCAAAGAAGGCCTCAGGCTTTGGTCTGGAACACCCAGGCGCCCGCGTCGTCCAAGCGGCGCGTCGCGCGTCCTTCGTGCCAGAGGTGCTGGCAGTGGGCCATCGCCTCGACCAGCGCCAGGCCGTATTCGCCCTCGCCGATCCTCCGCTTGAAAAGCGGCGCAAAGCAATCGCCCGCCGATTTCGGCGTGTCGAGATGCGCCTCCAGCCTGCGCAGCGCGCCGTGGTGGTTTTCGATCAATTGGTGCAGCCGCAGTGGCAGGCCCGTGAAGGGCAGTTTGTGTCCGCCCAGAACCAGATGATCGTCGCGCGCGATGGTTGACAGGCGTTCGCACGCCTCGAGCCAGTCGGCGACGGGGTCGTCCTCGGGTTCGGTGGCGTAGACGCCGATATTGGAGCTGATCGACGGCAGGATCTGATCGCCCGCCAGCACCAGGTTGTCATCACGGGACCAAAGCGTTGCGTGTTCGGGCGCGTGGCCATTGCCGATATGAATGTCCCAGGTGCGCCCCCCGGCGGTCACAACGTCGTCCTGACGGATACGGGTATACCCCAGCGGAAGCGGCGCGACGCAATCGGCGAAATTGAACGGCCGTTCCGATTTGCGTTTATCGAGTATCTCCGGGGACATGCCGCAGCGCTGCCAGAAGCGCAGGGTCTCGGCGCTGGGCACCGGCTGTTCATCCAGTTGGAGCATGCGCCCCATCAGCCAAGCAGTCCGCGTGGTGACAAGCTCTGCACCATGCTCGGCCTGAAGCCATCCCGCCATGCCGATATGGTCGGGATGATGGTGGGTGACGATCACGCGCGTGATCGGTTTGCCTTTTAGCGGCCCGGCCATCAGTTGCGCCCAAAGCGCCTTGCCCCGCTTGGAGGCGAACCCGGTGTCGACGATGGTCCAGCCATCGCCGTCATCGAGCGCGTAGATATTTACATGATCGAGCTTCATCGGCAGCGGGAGGCGTATCCAGAGTACGCCTTCGGCGACCTCGATTGCCTCACCGTTCTCGGGCGGCGTGTCCCACGGGTATCTGATGCCGCTTCCGCTCCGATCCTTCATGCAGCCAGATCGTCCAGGCTCAGGGCGTAAAGAGCATCCGCACCCTGCCGCGCGTGGGCCAGGAGGCCAGCATGTTCGGGCAGAAGGCGCTGAATGTAGAAGGCGGCAAGCCGGTGGTGTTTGCCGCCTTTGTCCGCGCGGGCGGCCTTGAGGTGGAAATGGGCACCCAGCACGCGGGCAAAGCCGCGCAGGAAGGGAACCGACCCTGCAAAGCGGTCCTGCGCGCCTTGTGCCACCATCCATTCGGTGGTCTCGCGGAGCGTTTCGCAGGCTTGCCAGACCGGCTCGGCCAAGTCGGGCAGATCGGCCCGTGCGGCCTCGGCATCGGCTTCCATCTCGTCCAGCAGGCGATAGGCGGCTTCGCCACCGTCCATCAGCTTTCGACCGACAAGGTCCATCGACTGGATTCCGTTGGTGCCTTCGTAGATCGCGGTCACGCGCACGTCGCGCGAAAATTGCGCCGCGCCGGTTTCCTCGACAAATCCCATACCGCCATGCACCTGCACGCCCATCTGTGCGACGTCAATGCCGGTATCGGTGCCGAACGCCTTGGTGATCGGCGTCAGAAGCGCGGCGCGCGCGGCCCAGTCGGCATGGCCTGTCGCGGTTTCCATGTCGATGGCGACGGCGTTGGCCAGCGCGATGGCCCGTGCCGCGAAGGTATCGGCCTTCATCGTGGCGAGCATCCGGCGTACATCGGCGTGATCGGTGATGGTGTTGTTCTCGGTCCGACCCTGCTTGCGGCCCTCGGCATAGGCCAGCGCGTGTTGAAAGGCGGCGTCAGCGACGCCGATGCCCTGCACGCCGACACCGAGACGGGCGTTGTTCATCATGGTGAACATGGCGCGCATGCCGTCGTTTTCCTCACCGACAAGCCAGCCGGTCGCGCCGTCGTATTGCATCACGGCGGTCGGGCTGCCGTGCAGACCCATCTTGTGTTCGAGGCTGACGACCTTCAGGTCATTGGCGACACCCGGGTTGCCGCTGTCGTCGGGGATGCGCTTGGGAACGAGGAACAGGCTGATCCCCTTGGTGCCGGGAACCGCGTCGGGAAGGCGTGCCAGAACAAGGTGACAGACATTGTCGGTGATGTCGTTGTCACCCCAGGAGATGTAGATCTTCTGGCCGGTGATGGCGTAGGTGCCATCCCCCTTCGGTTCCGCCTTGGTCGTGAGCGCACCCACGTCGCTGCCGGCCTGCGGTTCGGTCAGGTTCATCGTGCCCATCCACTCGCCGGAGATCAGTTTCGGCAGGTACAGGTCCTTGATCGTTTCGCTCGCGTGATTCTCGAGCGCTTCGATCTGGCCCTGCGTCATCAGCGGCGCAAGCTGGAGCGACAGGCACGCGGCGCTCATCATGTCGTTGACGGCGGTCGTCATGGTCATCGGCAGGCCCATCCCGCCGTAGTCCGGATCGGCGGCAATTGCGATCCAGCCGCCTTCGGCGATTGCGCGATAGCCGTCATCGAAACCGGGAGACGTGCGTACCACACCGTTCTCGAGCCGCGCCGGATGCAGATCGCCGACACGCTGCAACGGGGCGAGCACCTCTTCGCACAGCTTGCCTGCCTCACCGAGGATCGCGTCGACGGTTTCCGGTGTGGCTTCGGCGAACCGCTCGGTCGCGGTCACCTGATCGAAGCCAACGACGTGGTCGAGCAGGAAACGGAGATCGGAAACAGGGGCGCGATACGGCATGATCAGCAATCCTTCGGCGTCTGGACAGGTCAGCTGCGACTTGGCAAGTCCGTGTCGGAACGATAAGCAACCAGCAGCTTTTACGCGACCCTGACGAATGCGGCCCAGCCCATCAACAAAAACGCGGCGTCATATCCGATGATCACCTCACTGCCAGAACGACTGCCCGACACCGATGCGGGTCATGCCAGAGCGGCGGACATCCTGCGCGCGGGGGGTCTTGTCGCGTTTCCGACCGAAACGGTCTACGGGCTGGGCGGTGACGCCTGCGATGACAGGGCCGTCGCACGTATTTTCGAGGCCAAGGGACGCCCGAGCTTCAATCCGTTGATCGTGCATTTCGCGGATCTGGATACGGTCAAGTCGCACGTCCACTGGACGCCCGAGGCCGAATTGCTGGCGCAGACCTTCTGGCCGGGGCCGTTGACGCTGGTCCTCAGGAAACAGGCGGACAGCCTGATCTCGCCGTTGGTCTCGGCAGGGCTCGATACGATTGCGGTGCGCTTGCCAGCCCATCCCGCCGCCCGTGCCGTGTTGCGCGCTCTGGGTCGCGGTGTCGCCGCGCCGTCTGCCAACCGATCCGGGCAGATCAGCCCGACGCAGGCGGATCACGTGGTCAAAAGCCTTGGCGATCGCGTCGATGCCGTGCTCGACGGCGGGTCCTGCCCCGTGGGTGTCGAATCGACGATCGTCGGCCTTGTCGACAAGCCGGTTCTGCTCAGACCCGGCGGCATCACCGAAGAGTCGCTCGCACAAACCCTGGGGCGTCACCTTGCGGTGCGTCACAAGGCAGAGGCGATCTCGGCTTCTGGCCAATTGATGTCGCACTACGCGCCCGACGCGTTGGTCCGGCTGAACGCGACAGACTGGGAACCCGGCGAAGCCCGCCTTGGGTTCGGGGATGTGGACTGCGACCTGAACCTGTCGGAGACCGAAGATTTGGTCGAGGCGGCAGCGCATCTTTTCGATTACCTGCACCGACTGGACGCGCAAGGGGCAAAGGTCATTGCCGTGTCCCCGATCCCGCACGAAGGGCTTGGCATCGCCATCAATGACCGACTCAGCCGCGCATCAGCGCCGCGCGAAGGTTAGGCGTCGGTGACAGAACATAGAGACCAAAGCCGACCGCCGGTCGGTCTCATCGCGCTTTTGTCGGCGTGCAATTTTGTCATCGGCATGGGTGCCTTCGTCGTGATCGGCATGGTTCCCCTATTGGCCGAGGATCTCGCGATCAGCACTGCCGCGGCAGGTGGCGCGATGACCGCCTATGCGCTGGCCTATGCCGTCTTGTCTCCGCTTCTGGTGTCGCTCACCGGGCGGATCGGGCGGCGGCGTGTGATCGCGGCGGGCATGGGGCTGTTCGCGCTGGGCGCGGTTCTCTCCGCAATGGCTCCGAACGTGACTGTCCTCTACATCGCCCGCGCGCTGGCAGCGGCAGGGGCCGGTGTCGTGACGCCGGTTGGTGCGGCTGTGGTGGCGGCCTTGGCCCCGAGCAAATCTCAGGGCAAGGCGCTCGCGACGTTCTACTTCGGGCTGACACTGTCACAAGTCCTGGGCGTGCCCATCGGCGGGTGGATCGCCTTTACCTTTGGCTGGCGCGCGGCGTTCTGGATCGTGGTGGTCCTTGCCGTGCTGTTCACGGTCCTGATCTGGGTGCGCGTCCCAGCCGGGTTGCGGTTCACGCCGGTGTCCCTCTCCGATCTGGGTCGTGCGCTCAGGGACGGGTTGGTGATGGTCGCGGTGCTTTTCACCGCGAGCTTTCTGGGTGCGATCTACGTGCTCTTCACCTATCTCGCGCCCCTGCTCGAGCAGACGATGGGCTACGGTCGGGACGGCATCACGCTTGTTCTTTTGCTCTTCGGTGCCGGGGCCGTGGCGGGCAATCTGATCGGTGGCGTGCTGACCGACCGGCTTGGGTCGGTCAAATCGCTCGTGCTGTTATGCCTCGGGCAAATCGTGTTGATGCCGATCTTCTCGGGGTTGCCCATCGGCGAGGGCATGCTTCTCGTGCTGGTTTTCGTCTGGTCCGCGTTCGGATGGTCCTTCGTGGCGCCGCAACAGGTGCGCCTGCTGCAACTGGCCCCCGATCTGGCCGGTGTCGTGCTCGCTCTGAACGCGGCCGCCATCTATGTCGGCACTGCCTCCGGGTCAGCGCTTGGAGGTATGGTGCAGACGGTTGGCGACCTGACATGGCTTGGTGCCGCAGCGGGGATCACGGCTTTGGGCGCGTTGGGACATATCCTGTGGTCCCACCGCGCCGCCAATCTTCGGGCCGCCGGGCTCTAGTCGAACTTCCAGAGCGCGGGAACAAAGCTGTAGGCCTCACCATCCCGCATGACATGGCCGACACCGGGGAAGGGGAAGTGATAGCCCAGAACCGCCATCCGGTCGGTTGCCGCCATATCCAGCAACCGCTTGCGGGTCGCGACGGTCTGGTCGCCATCCGAATCGAAGTTGTTGTACCACTCGGGGTGGACGAAATTGGTGTAGGCGTGGCTCATGGAATCGCCCAAAGCGATCAATTGCTGACCGCCGCTTTCGACGATGACTGCCATATGCCCGGGGGTGTGGCCGGGGGTGTCGATCACCCGCACACCGGGAACCACTTCGAACCCGTCGGACATCAGCTCCCACTCGGCCCCATCCACGTTGATCGAGTTCTGCGCGCCCACGACGAATTGCTGCAAGTCGGCGGGAACCTGGGTCGCAAGACCGTCCTGCATCCAGTAATCGTGCTCAGCCTCGCCAAGATAGTAGGCGGCGCCGGGGATGATCGCTTCGTCGAAATCGTCGCGAATGCCCCAGATGTGATCCGGATGCGCATGGGTGATGACGACATGGGTGATGCTCGAAGCGTCGATGCCGGCCGCATCCATATTCGCCCAAAGTCGACCGGCGGTGTCCATGAACCGGTTGCCGGATCCGACATCGACAAGCACCGTATTGCCGCCAATCTCGACGATCAGGTGATTGGTGTGCGACGTGTTGGTTTCCGTCGACAGGTAATGCGCCGCGAGGAAGGCCTGCACCTCAGCGGGGTCCGCGTTGACGCCAAGCCCGTCGGTGGGAAGGCTCAGATAGCCGTCCGATACAATGGTGATCTTCGCGTCCCCCATCGTGAAGCGGAAATACCCCGGATTGCCGCCCTCCGGTCCGCCAAGTTCGGCAAGCGCCTGCGCGCCGGGCATGGCGAAAGCGGGCATGGCAGCGGCGGTTTTCAGAAAAGCGCGACGGGTCGGGCGCAAAAGCATGGTGTCTCCTCCCAGAGATAAATTCAAATTCGTGAATAACATTTTTGTGCGGTTCGCTGCAATTCGGAATATTCAGTGTAGGGCTGGGGGAACCGCTGCGCGCAATTCCCCCGGTCTCCGAATTTTCCGAATGGTCGCAATGCCTTGTACCGAAGTGACTGTGCTGCGAAATTGCGAGTGATTTGCAACTGTCGCGCCGTAGGCATAGATGTAGCGCACGCTGCACCGCAGCAGCGTTAACTCCAGCTTCAAAAAGGAGCCGCGGATCCATGAGTTTCTTCAAGACTGCCGCACTCACCGCCATGCTTGGTCTCACCGCAACAACAGGGATCGCACAGGAAGTGACCCTCCGCTTCCAGCATTTCGTGTCGCCCAACTCCGCGAATCCGAAATATTTTCTCGACCCTTGGGTTGAAAAGGTCGAAGCCGAATCGAACGGCCGGATCAAGATCGAGATTTACCCGTTCATGCAACTCGGCGGCAAAGCACCCGCGCAATATGACTTGATCCGCGACGGGGTCATCGACGGCGGTTGGGTCATTCCCGGCTACACGCCAGGCCGCTTCCCCGAGGCCGAGGCGTTGGAACTGCCCTTCATGGTCGGCAAAAGCGCTGAAGAAGCCTCGCGCGCGGCGTGGACCTTTACGCAGCAGCACCTGATGGACGATTTCGCCGACGTGCACCTGATCGCCGCGCACATGCATGGACCGGGGCTGGTTCACAAGATCGGACCCGCCATCGAGACGGTCGAGGATTTCGCCGGTCTCAAACTGCGCGGCCCCTCGCGCCCGGCCACCTTGTTGCTCGACAAGCTGGGCGCGGAACCCATCGGCCTTCCGGTCCCGCAATTCCCCGAGGCGCTGTCCAAAGGCGTGGTCGATGGCGGCGTCATCACATGGGAAATGTCGCCCTCGCTCAAGCTCGATGAATTGACCGACAGCCATACCGACGTGGCGGGCGACAAGTCGCTCTACAACCTCTATTTCATCTGGGCGATGAACAAGGACAGTTACGACGCCTTGCCCGATGATCTGAAAGCGGTGATCGACGCCAATTCCGGGCCGGAAACCTCGGCCATGGCAGGCCGCGCTCATGACACCGGAGATCGCGATGGACGCGCGGTGATGGAAGAGGCCGGAAACGAGATCGCCACATTGAGCGAAGCAGAGACAGCACGGATCGTCGCGCTGGGCGACGAGGTCACGCAGGAGTGGATCGCCGAGATGACTGCGCGCGGTCTGAACGCCGCGCAACTGGTCGAAGACGCGCGCTCTGCCATGGAAGCCGCGCAAGGCACGGCATCCGCGACAGACGGATAAAGCGGAACGGATGACGCGGCCTCGAGGCCGCGTCGTTTTTGCGTCGCCGCAAAAACGCCCGTGGGTGGGTCAGCTCTCCTTGTCCCAGCGCTTCCAAAGAAGGGACAGCAGGGTTTCCCCGGCCAGTGGCGTCGTGCAATCGGCCATCAGAACGGGACCGTCTTTCCTAGGCGTGCCCGTGTCTGCCCCGGGGGCATCCTGCACTGCGAGAAGGTCGCGAACGGTCGGTGTAAAACTCGTCATGGGCCAAAGCCTATCACGCCTCTGGCGCATCCCCAAATCGCAACACCGTCACATGGGTGTCGCCATACTTGCGCGTGTCCAGCCGGGTGAAGCCGTCGGGTGCCACCTGCGGCGTGTTCTCTTCCCAGACGATCAGCGCACCATCGGCGACCCAGCCCCCCGCTACCGCAGAGGCCAGCGCCTTCTGTCCCAGACCCTTGCCATAAGGCGGGTCGAGAAACACGAGCGTGGCAGGGTCCCCTTCATTGGGTGGCAACCGCGCTGCATCCCGCGCGATCACGCGGCCCGTTTCGCAGCGCAACAGCTTGAGGTTCTCCTTGATCAGCGAAACCGCCTTGCGCCCGTCATCCACGAACACCGCCGACGCAGCACCACGCGACAGCGCCTCGAGCCCCAGCGCGCCCGTCCCTGCAAACAGGTCCAGCACATGCGCGCCCTCGAACGGGTCGCCAAAGCGCCCGCCCGCCAGCATGTTGAACAGGCTTTCGCGCACACGGTCCGTTGTTGGGCGCAGATGCGCACCGGGATCGCCCTTGCCGATATTGGCAAGCGGTCGGCCGCGATAGAGACCGGCGATGATCCTCACGCCTTCAGCAACGCCTTGAGGTTCGTATCGGGGTCACGGATCGTCTTGGGATCGGGTGACTTGCCCATCTCGATCAATCGTTTGCCCACCATGTAGGCGCGCGGATCGTTCATCGCGTCGATGGCCAGAAGCCGGTCGCCCGCATAATACCAATGCGACAGCGCATCGTCATCTCCGCTGCGCGTGACGATACGGTCATACCCGGTGTTCAGCCCGGCGATCTGCAACTTCACATCGTACTGGTCCGACCAGAACCACGGCTTGGCCTCGTAAGCGCGGCCCTCCCCAAGAATATTGTCCGCCACGCATTCCGCCTGATCAATCGCATTGCCCACGCTTTCCAGGCGAAGTTGTTGACCTTGCCAAGGGGAGGACGCGCAATCGCCCGCCGCCCAGATATGCGGATCGGACGTGCGCCCCTGCGCATCGGTCGCGATCCCGTTGTCGATCCGCAGGCCAGCGGCCTCGGCCAGCGCGGTGTTCGGCGTGATGCCGACACCGACCAGCACGAAGTCCACATCGAGCGTACTGCCATCGCCCAGAACCGCCCCGGTCACGCGACCCGCTTCGCCGGTCAGATGATCCAACCCGACCCCTTCGCGCAGGTCGACGCCGTGATCGCGGTGCAGCCTGCGGAAAAAGTCAGAGGTTTCCGGTGCCGCGACCCGTTGCAGGATACGATCTGCCATTTCAACCAATGTCACCCGTAGCCCCAGCTTGGCCGCCACCGCTGCCGCCTCAAGCCCGATATAGCCGCCTCCGACGATCAGCACGCGCGTCCCATGGGTAAAGCGCGGCGACATTGCATCGACATCGCGCAACCCACGCACCACCATCACGCCGTCGAGGTCTCCTCCGATGGATGCGGGTAGACGGCGCGGGGTGGATCCGGTGGTCAGCACCAGATCGTCGTAATGCAACACGTCGCCCCCGACGGTCAGCGTCTGCGCCGCAGGGTCAATGGCCGTTACGGGTGCACCCAGTCGCAGGGTGATGTCCTGTTCCGCATAGAAACTCTCGGGCCGCAGGTAGAGCCTTTCGCGCTCCATCTCTCCCAACAGATAGGCTTTGGACAGCGGCGGGCGTTGGTAAGGCGGAAACGGCTCTTCGCCGATCAGAGTGATCGCCCCGTCGAACTCCTTGGACCGTAGGCGCGCCACGCAAGAGGCGCCTGCCTGACCGGCACCGACAACAATCACATGTTTCATCCGGGAACCTTTTTGCACATGGCCATTGGTCTCTTTGCGCCGGACCCTATATGCGTGAGCAACGTAAATGCAATTCATCAACGAGGGACCGACCATGACAATTGCACCCGGCGATACGCTGCCAGAGGCCACACTTGTGAAAATGGGGGCAGACGGGCCCGAACCGGTGTCCCTGGCGGATCACGCCAAGGGCAAGAAGGTCGTCGTCTTCGCCGTTCCGGGCGCGTTCACGCCGACCTGCCACGCAGCGCATGTGCCCAGCTTTATCCGCACCAAGGATCAGTTCGCCGAAAAAGGCGTGGACGAGATCATCTGCGTTTCGGTCAACGATCCCTTCGTCATGAAAGCCTGGGGCGAGGCCACCGGCGCGACCGAGGCCGGGATCACCATGCTGGGCGACGCCGAAAGTGCGTTCACCAAAGCCATCGGGATGGAGTTCGACGCGCCGCCCGCGGGTCTGATCGCGCGGTCCAAGCGTTATGCGATGATCGTGGATGACGGCACCGTCACGACCCTGCATGTCGAGGAAAGCCCGGGCGTCTGCGAGGTGTCCGGCGGCGAGGCGCTGCTCAAGGAGCTTTGAGCGCGGGGCAATCCTTCGAAGGATTGCCCTGAACTCTTCGAAGAGTTCAGGCCCGGTGCCGGATCACATTCCTTGCCGGGCCTTGTTGTACGCGGACCAATCGGTGATCTCGGGATAATACCGCTCGCGCCAGGCCTTCACGCGGGGGTTCATCATGGCGCGCCACTTGCGGGGAAACAGTGCGAAAAAGGTCATCACCGGATAGCCATACGGCAATTGCGGCGCCTCGGTCTCGTCATGGGTTTGCAGCAATGGGAACCTTCGGTCGGGCTTGTAATGGTGATCGGAGTGGCGTTGCAGGTTGATCAGAAACCAGTTCGACGCCTTGTGCGACGCGTTCCAGCTGTGACGCGGCTTGACGTGTTCGTACTTGCCGTCACCCAGATATTTGCGCGTCAGCCCGTAATGCTCGACATAGTTCACCAGTTCGAGCTGAAAGATCGCGGCCAGCGCCTGTAGCACGAAGATCAGAACCCCGAGCCATCCGCTGATCAGGAAAGCGAGCAGCAGGAAAGCAGTTTGCAGGCCCCAATAGCGCCAGAACGGGTTGCTCTGGTGCCACCACGGCAACCCTTTGCGCGCAAGCATGTCGCGTTCGGCGCGAAACGACGATCTCAGGCAGCCCTTGAGAACGCGCGGATAGAACCGCCAAAAGCTTTCATTGTAGCGTGCGGTCACCGGATCGCGCGGCGTGCCGACATAACGGTGATGCACCAGCAGGTGCTCCGAGCGGAAGTGCCCGTAAAGCGCCATTGTCATGAGCAGATCACCCAGCCAGCGTTCCAGCTTGTTGCGCTGGTGCATGAGTTCATGCGCGTAGACGATGCCGACACTGCCCGACAGAACACCCATGCCGATGGTCACGAAATAGATCTCGAGAGGGCCAAGGTGATCGGCGCGGGGCACGTACCAGATCAGGCCGAAGATCATCGCGAATTGCAGCGGCGCCCAGATCAGCGTGATCATCCGATGCCAGTAAAGCGCGCTTTCCTTGGTCTGCGGATCGAGGTTGTCGGTGTCCAGCCCGAGGGCGGCGTCCAGCGTCGCGAAGACGCCCCAGGTGGCGAGGATCGGCACGACGACCCAGACGCCTCCGATCACCGCGGCGGACAGAACCAGCGGGATCATGAACAGTGACAGCCAAAAGGGCAGGGCGGCCCGGAACGGCAGCCGATTGGACGAGGTGTGTAATGTGCTGTCAGACATGGTCAGGTGCCCTGATTTTTGCGAAGTCTATCAGCCCGCACCCGATTTCACCAAGACTGACGTTGCGCTGCGTCAGGCGGTTTTGGTCAGCGCATAGGCTTTGCGCATGACGGTCGGCAGGTCGTCGGGGTCAAACGTGTCGGCCTCGACGAAATGCCCCCGTATCGGCGCACGGTCCATCGGCACCAGCGCGGTCTTGACGGTCAGCTTCAGGTGGAAATGCGTGAAGGTATGCCGCGCCTCGGTGGGCAGGGTGCGCCATTCGGCGCGGATGGGCGGGTCCTCTTGCGGGGCGTCGCCCCAGTCGCTGCCGGGCCAACCCAGCATTCCGCCCAGAAGCCCGCTGTCCGGGCGCTGTTCCAGCAGCCATGCGCCATCAACCCGACGCGCCAGATAGGCAATGCCAAGCCGGGTGGGTTTGCTTTTCTTCGGCGATTTCTTCGGCAACTCCCCTGCCGTACCCGCCTCCCATGCCGCGCAATTGCGCCGCCACGGGCAAAGACCGCAGGCCGGGTTGCGCGGGGTGCAGATCGTGGCGCCGAGGTCCATCACCGCCTGCGCATAGCAGCCGGGACGATCCGCAGGTGTCAGGGCCGAGGCGTATTCCATCAGCACGGGTTTCGCAGCGGGCAGGGGCGTGTGGTCGTCATAGAGCCGCGCCATCACTCGTTCGACATTGCCGTCGAGAACTGTCTCTGGCCGGTCGAACGCGATCGAGGCAACTGCGGCGGCGGTATAGGGGCCGATCCCCGGTAGGGCGATCAAGCCGTCATAGGTGTCGGGAAAGACGCCGCCATGATCGTGATGCACCGCACGCGCGCATTTGAGCAGGTTGCGGGCGCGGGCGTAGTAGCCAAGCCCGGCCCAGGCCGCCATCACATCGGCATCCTCGGCTTGTGCGAGGTCGCTGACGGTGGGCCAACGGGCCGTGAACGCCTCGAAATAACTTTTCACGGCGGCAACGGTGGTCTGTTGCAGCATGATCTCGGACATCCACACGCGATACGGATCGGGGAGGATGCCCTGCGCCCGCGCCGCAGGACCGACGCGCCAGGGCAGCGCGCGGGCGTGCCTGTCGTACCACTCCAGAAGCAGCTCTGGATCGGGTGCATCACGCAGGTCTGACATACCTTTGATTTCGGCTTTCATTTACGGGCTGGTTGCTGTGGCGTCGGATCACTAGAATAGCGTTCGAATAGGGGAGTCAAACATGCCGCCGCGCACCGGGTACACAAGGGGCTTCAAACGCACGTCGAGCCTCTTGCAGACGCAGATCCGCAAGACGTCCGAGACGCGTGGCTTTGCGCAATCGCGGCTCCTGACCCACTGGTCCGAGATCGCGGGAGACGACATCGCATCCATGAGCCGACCCGTTGAGGTCAAGTACGGTCGCGGCGGGTTTGGTGCGACGCTCACCCTGCTGACCACCGGGGCGAACGCGCCGATCCTCGAGATGCAGAAGGAAAAGCTGCGCGAGCGGGTGAACGCGGTCTACGGCTACAACGCCATTTCCAAGATCAGGATCACCCAGACGGCCTCCACCGGATTTTCCGAGGGGCAGGTGAGCTTTGACCACCGCCCCAAAACGGCGCGCGACGATTCGCTGGCGGCAGTGTCGCCTCAGGCGCAGCAACTGGCCGGTGATGTTCAGGACGACGGCCTGCGCGCCGCACTGGAACGTCTGGCCACGAACGTCTATTCAAAAACGCAAAATCGGACCTAGGTCCACGACAAACAGAACAAAGGGTTTCTTCATGAAACAACGCTTGATGACGATTGCACTCGCGACAGCCCTCGTGGCAGGCGCAGGCTGGTGGGTCGCAGGTACAGGCTCTACGACCACAGTGAACGGGCAAACCATCGTCCTGCCGGGTGCCGCGAACGCGCAGGAAAGCGACGCGGCGGACATCACCATTCAGGAGATGGTGCTGGGAGCCGAGGATGCCCCGGTCGAGGTCATCGAATACGCGTCCTACACCTGCCCGCATTGCGCGACCTTTCATCAAACCGTGCTGAAGGACCTGAAGCGCGATTATATCGACACCGGCAAGGTCAAGTTCACCTATCGCGAGGTTTACTTCGACCGCTACGGTCTCTGGGGATCCCTGGTCGCCCGCTGCGGCGGTGAGGATCGGTTCTTCGGGATCACCGAGATGATCTACGACACCCAGAGCGAATGGTCCCGTGCGGGGTCCGAAGCGGCGATCGCCGACGAGCTGCGCAAGATCGGGCGCATTGCGGGGATCGAGAACGATCAGCTCGAAGCCTGCCTGAGCAACGGTGACAAGGCGCGCGCGTTGATCGAGTGGTACCAGGCCAATGCCGAGGAACACGGCATCAACTCGACCCCGTCCTTCGTGATCGACGGCGAGACCTATTCCAACATGAGCTATAGCGAGTTCCAGGGCATCCTCGACGAACAACTGGGCGGCTAATCGCGATATCAAATCGTCACGAAGTAAAAGGCCGGCCATCTGGGCCGGTCTTTTTTTGTCCGAAGGTCAATTAGGTCCGCACCGGCCCTATTGTTTCGCGCGCGAAACATTGGGTCCGATCCGGTCCCTTTAACAGTTTATTAAGAAACGCAATTCTTTGGAACAGACACTTCAGCTGCGCCGTCCCTCGCGAAGCCATGCGCCGAGGATCAGGCCGGAGGCGAGCAGGAGGACGAGCCAGCCGGGCAGCATGGGGGTTTGGGTCACGTCCAGCGTCTCGAACGCCTCGCGCGGGGTGATGCCAAGCCAGCCGCGACCTGCGGCGGGGCGGCCTTCGCCGACGGCGCGGATGCTGGGCAAGCCCTCTTCGAGACGACGCACGCCGCCACGGGTGCTGTCGACTGCCGGTTCGAGGATATCTCCGCTGGCGATGGTTTGTTCAAATTCGCGCGGTGCCGCCGGACCAAGGCCGACGACGGCCTCCTGATCGCCTTCGGCCAAGCGGTAGAGGCCGATTTCGGGGCCGGTGTAGAGCGCCTCGAACCGGCCCGGAGTGACCTCTTCCAGCGTAATCTCTTCCTCGGTGCCGTCGGGGCGCGTGACCGTGACGGTGCCGATGGTTTCGTCCAGCGTCCGGCGAATGATCCGCATGGTCTGACCGGTGGGTTCGGCCCAGAGCGCTTCTTCCTCGAGCTCGGGCTCCTTCATCATCCAGTGGGCAAGGCGGCGCAGCAGGTCGAGCTGCGGGCCTCCACCCTCGAACCCGCGGGACCAGAGCCACGCGTGATCCGACGCGAGCAGGGCGACGCGGCCTTCGCCGACGCGATCCAGTACCAGCAAGGGCTTGTCGTCGATACCGCTCATCACGACATCGCCGCCAATCGGGGCGACCTCGATCTGGCGCATCCAGCGGCCCCATGTGTCGGCTCCGGTGAGCCCAGATGTCACCGGGTGGCGTTCACCCAGATCGGTGATGCCCGGACGGTAGCCGCGTTCGATCACGCGTGCGGTGGGTTCGGCCGGGATGATGTCCGCGAGGGGTGAGCGGTAGATGCTGTCGGCGCTGGCGAAATCGGGACCAGCGGCGATGAGAACCGCGCCGCCCTCTTCGACATAGCTGCGCACGTTGTCGAGATAGATCGCCGGGAGGATGCCGCGGCGTTTGTAGCGGTCGAAGATGATGAGGTCGAAATCCTCGATCTTTTCCAGGAACAGCTCGCGTGTCGGGAAAGCGATCAGCGACAGCTCGGTGACCGGCACGCCATCCTGCTTCTCCGGTGGGCGGAGAATGGTGAAATGTACCAGATCGACCGAGCTGTCGGACTTCAGCAGATTGCGCCATGTGCGGCCGCCTGCATGGGGTTCGCCGCTGACAAGCAGAACGCGAAGGCGGTCACGGACGCCGTTGATCTGCACCAGGGCGGTGTTGTTGCGGTCGGTGAGTTCGCCTTCGGCGGTGGGGACGGTGAATTGGATCACGTTCAGCCCGCCGTGGGGCAGCGTGATGGGCAGCTCGATATCCTCACCGATAGGCATGTCGAAGCGCTGCGGCTCTTCCCCGTCGACGGAAATGTCGATCACGGTGGAGGTTTCCTCCGGTGCGGCGCCGTCATCGTCGACACGCAGAGTCAGGGTGACGGGTTCACCGAGGATCGCAAAGGCGGGGGCGTTCTTGACGATCAGGCGGCGGTCCCAGTCGGTTTCCTTGCCGGTGAGCAAAAGGTGAAGAGGCGCAGGAAGGTCAGGTGTGCGTTCCAGATCGTGCACGCGCCCATCGCTGAGCAGGAAGATGCCCGCAATCCGCCCGCGCGGTTCCTCGGCGAGGGCGTCGGAAACGGCCGACATCAGAAGCGTGCCGGTATCGCCATCGCCATCGCCTACCTCGATCCGGCGGATTTCCGTGTTCTCGCGCGCGTTCAATTGCAATGCCAACTGCCCGGCGGCGTCTGTTGTTTCGTCAAGGCGGTCGCCCAACGATTGGCTGGCGCTTTTGTCCTCGACGATGAGGACGATGTTCGACAGGGGCGCGCGGTCTTCGACCTGATAGGACGGTTGTGCCAACGCGGCCAACACCACCAGCGCGGCCAGTGCGCGAAGTGCCCAGCCTTGCAACCCGCGCCACAAGGCGAGTGCAACGCCAAGCCCGGCGAGTCCCGCGAGAACGGCGATGATCACCCAGGGAAGAAGAGGATCGAATACGATGGAGCCGGTCATCAATTGCCCAATCTGTCAAGAAGTGCAGGCACGTGAACCTGATCGGATTTGTAGTTGCCGGTCAGCACGTGCATGACCAGATTCACCCCGAAGCGATACGCGATCTCGCGCTGACGCTCGCCCGAGTAGCCGCGCCCGATGGGGAAGAGCGCATTGCCCCGTTCATCCATCGCCCAAGCCGCCGCCCAGTCGTTGCCGCCGATGATCACGGGGGTCACGTTGTCGTTGAGGTTGCGGAACGGCATGCCTTCGACAAGCTCTGCATCGGGCGGGGCGGCCTCCACCCAGACATCGGTGCTGTTGTGGCGGCCGGGGAAATCCTGAAGCAGGTAGAAGGTGCGGGTCAGGACGTGATCCTGCGGGATCGGCTCGAGCGGGGGAATGTCCAGCGGTGCCGCCAGTTGTTGCAGCTTGCGGCCATTCGGGCTGCCGGTGCCGAAGCGGGCGATGTCGGCGTCGCGGGTGTCGAACATGATCATCCCGCCGGACCGAAGGTAGGTGTTCAGCTTGGCGTAGGCTTCGGCCGAAGGGGTGGGCTGGTCCGGCGTGATGGGCCAGTAGAGGAACGGGAAGAACGCTAGCTCGTCGGTTTCGAGGTTCACCGCAACCGGGTCGGCCGGTTCAACGGAGGTGCGGAAAAAAAGCGTGTCCGACAGGCCCCGCAACCCGGCTTGCGCCGTGCGGTCCAATGTGTTGTCGCCGGTGATGACATGGGCGAACGTCACCTCTGCAGTGGCGGCGAGCGCGAACTGGTCCTCGGTGGATTGTGCCTGAGCCGGTGCGCCCGGCATCAGCAGCAGCGCAAGCGCGACACCTGCGGCGGTGGTGGCGCGCGGGCCGGACAGGCGGCCCGACAGCAGGAGCGAGGCAATGATGTCGGCCAGCAGCAGCGCAATCGCCAATGCGAGCAGCCATCCCGCGAGAGGCGTTTCTTCGGATTGCGTGAGCCCTTCGACCTTGATGTCGGACGGCCAGGTTGCAGGGGTGAGCGTGGCATCCGCCGTCAACACGTTGCGGGCCAAGGCGCGATCCTGACTTTGGTAAAGGCCCGGGCGCAGGTACGGGCCAAGCGGCGCTTCGGCAAGGCTTTCGCCGCTGACGCCGGGAAGGGTGCTGCCATCGGTGAGCGTTCCGAATGCATCGAGAACCATGTTCGGCTGCCAGATCGTTCCGGCAAGGTCGTCTGCGCTGGGCTGGGCGCCGCTTCCTGCGGCGATGGCGAGACGTTCGAGCATCTGGACGAAGAGGCCGGACAGCGGCAGCGAGGACCATTCGGCGTTTGCGGTGACATGGAACAGGATGATCTGGCCCTGACCCACCGCCTTGCGTGTGACAAGCGGGGTGCCATCGCTGAGCTGAGCAATCACGCGCTCGGCCAAGGCCGGGTCGGGTTGTGCCATCACTTGCGCGGTCACGGTCACGTCGGAGGGAACGGGCAGGCCGAAGAACGGGCTGTCCTCACTGAATTCGGCAAGCGACTTGGGCTCGCCCCAGCTCATTGCGCCGCCGACGCTGCGGCCGCCGGCACGCAGGCGGACGGGCATGAGCGGGTCTTCGGTGTCGCGGCTGATGTCGCTGGCGGCAAGGCGAGGGCCTGCAAAGCGCAAGAGGATGCCGCCGTCTTCGAGCCATTCGAGAAGCGCCTCTTCTTCGGCGGCGCCCAGCGTTGCCACATCGGCGAGCGCGATCACGTCCGGGTTGGCCGGGATCATGTCCATCAACGAGCCAGTGAGCAGGTCTGCCGTCGGTTCCAGCGCCTTTTCGAGATAGTGCAAAGGCGACAGGAGTTGCAGCCCTTCACGATCCTCGCGGCCTGCCATGAGGGCGACTTCGCGGCGGCGCAGGCTGTCATCGGGAAGTGTCGTGGCCCCGGCGCTGCGGTTGCCTTCGATCTCGAAGCGGGTGATCCGTGCGCGCAGTTCTGACGGGAGCGAGAGCGCGGTTTCCGCAGTGGCCGAGTCCGCTTCGAACAGGGCGGTTGCACGGGCCAGAACCGCTGGGTTGCCTGCCGGGTCACGGCCCTGCGCAAGGATCGTGACCTCACCTTCGCTGCCGGTTTGGGCACGCAGTGCTGTAAGAACGATATTACCGTCTTCGAACCGGGCGGGGGTCAGGCCGAGGATCGACTGACCCGCCTGGAAAACGGTTACTGTCCCGCGATCCTCAAGTGTTTCCAACAGCGCGACGCGGGTGTCGCGTTCCAGGCCGTCTGACATCCAGTAGGTGTCGAAATCGCCTTCGGGCAACACGGTCAGGGCGCGGTCGACCTGCGCCTCGCCGGGTTCCCACGGGTCGGGCGTGAGACCGATAAGACGGGCACGGAGGTCGTCTGCCGTCTGGAAACTTGTGGGTTCCGGGGCGGTCAGCTTGATCAGCGCAACGCGCCGGTCGTCGCGCGCGGCCTGCGCGAGCAAGCCGTCAAGCGCCTGTGTCCGGGCCCGCCAGCTTGCCGCGCTGGCCCAGGACCCGTCCATCACGACGAGAAGCGGCCCGTCATTGGCGGCGATATCGTCGGTCTGGGGGTTCAGGATCGGCCCGGCCAACCCGATGATGAGCGCTGCAACAGCCAACATGCGCAGCAGAAGAAGCCACCACGGCGTGCGGTCGCTGACCTGATCGTCGTCCTTTAGGCCAAGCAGGAGCACCACGCCGGGAAACATACGGCGGATCGGTGCGGGCGGCACCGCGCGCAGGATCAGCCAGAGGATCGGCAGCGCAAGAAGCGTCAGCAGAAGCCAGGGTGTTGCGAAACCGATTCCGAATAACGTCATCCGTGGGCCCCATCCATAGCCCGGTATATCCAGAGCAGCGCGGTCTGCGCGCTCTCGCTTGTGTGGTGGCAGAGATATTGCCAGCCGGTCAGTCGTGACAGCTGGTCGAGGCGATCCTTGCGCTCTGCGAGCCGGTCGAGATAGCGGCTGCGCAGATCGCCTGCCTTGAGCGTTTCATGGACAATGCCGCCGCCAATGCTTTGAAAGATCGTGCGGCCGTCGAAGGGAAAATGCTCTTCGGTCGGGTCCAGGATTTGAACCAAGGCACCGCGCACGCCGCGATCGGCGGCTTTTGTCAGCGCCGCTTCGATCGGGGCGGGATCGCCGAGGAAGTCCGAGAAAAAGATCGCGCGCGATTGCGGGATCATGCCGCGGGCTTCGGGTTCGGCGTAGTCGTCGCCTTGATCGACTGACAGCATTTCGGCGAGCCGCGTGATCTGGGCCTGACCGCGCCGGGGCGGAAGGTCGAACCCTGTCAGACCAACGCGTTCCCCACCCCGGATCAGCAGGATCGAAATGGCCAGAGCCAAAGTGCGGGCGCGGTCTGCCTTGGTTGGCAGGTTGGTGTCGGAGGCAAAGCGCATGGAGGCCGCCTGATCGACCCAGAGAATGACGCTTTGCGCAATCTGCCATTCGCGTTCGCGCACAAACTGCGTGTCGCTGCGGGCGGACCGCCGCCAATCAATATCGCGAAGCGCGTCGCCCTGTTGCATCGGGCGGTATTGCCAGAAGTCGTCGCCCAACCCCGAGCGTCGCCGCCCGTGTTCGCCCAGCAGAACGGTTCCGGCCAAATGCTCGGCCCGCGCGAGGAGCGCGGGGAGCTTGGCCGCTTCTTCTTCGGAGCGTTGACGGAGGGCCGTGACGGGTGTCACGCAGCGGCCTCGGTCGCCACCATGCGGTGCGCGACTTCGTCGATCAGGCTGCCAAGGTCTTCGCCCCGCGCGCGTGCCGAGAAAGTCAGCGCCATACGGTGGGTCAGCACCGGGCGGGCCATGTTGATCACGTCTTCCGGTGCCGGGGCGAGCCGTCCTTCGAGCAGCGCACGTGCGCGCACGGTCAGCATCAGCGCCTGAGCGGCGCGCGGGCCAGGGCCCCAGGCGACGGTGTCCTTCACGCGGGCACCGGCGAGTTCGTCATGCGGACGGAACGCGCGCACGAGGTCGAGGATCATCTCGACGACTGCGTCGCCCACGGGCATCCGGCGCAACAGTTTTTGTGCCGCGATCAGCTCATCGGCGGTGAACACCCCATAGGCTTCGGCCTCTTCCGCGCCGGTGGTGGCAAGGAGAATGTCCTTTTCGGTGGCGCGGTCGGGATATTGCACGTCGATCTGCACAAGGAAGCGGTCAAGCTGCGCTTCGGGCAGCGGGTAGGTGCCTTCCTGTTCGATGGGGTTTTGCGTGGCCAGAACATGGAACGGCGCATCCAATTTGCGGGTTTCGCCGGCGACCGTGACGACCTTTTCCTGCATCGCCTGAAGCAGAGCGGACTGTGTGCGGGGCGAGGCTCGGTTGATCTCGTCCGCCATGAGAAGCTGACAGAAGATCGGGCCCTGGATGAACTTGAAAGCGCGGCTGCCATCGGCCCCGGTTTCCAGCACTTCGGACCCAAGGATGTCGGCCGGCATCAGGTCCGGCGTGAACTGAACCCGGTTGCCATTGAGGCCCATTACGGTGGACACCGTTTCCACAAGCCGTGTCTTGCCGAGGCCGGGTAGGCCAATGAGCAAGCCATGACCACCGCAGAGAAGCGATGTCAGAGTGAGCTCGACCACACGTTCCTGACCGATGAACCGACGGGTGATCGCCGTCTTGGCCTGCGCCAGCTTTTCTTCCAGCGCTTCGATCTCGGCGACCAAATCTTCGGCTGCGACCATGACGTGACTCCCTTGCGCATTAAGTAGGTTTCAAGAAAGTGTAACGCGCAAAGGGGAAATGGCAAAAGCAATGAGCGAACAAGATCGTGTTACTCCGTCCGCTGAAGGCATTGCTGCCTCAGTTCGCGCCACAAAGAGCAAAGGTTTGCCACCGGTGCACCTGTGGGATCCGCCGTTTTGCGGTGATCTCGACATGCGGATCGCACGGGATGGCACGTGGTTCTACCTTGGGACGCCAATTGGACGCGCGCTTTTGGTGAAGCTGTTTTCGTCCATTTTGCGTAAAGACGGCGATAAATATTTCCTCGTGACCCCGGTCGAGAAGGTGGGAATCACCGTCGAGGACGCGCCTTTCGTGGCCACGGATTTCGAAGTTTCGGGGGAGGGCGAGGCGCAGGTGCTGACCTTTACGACCCATGTCGGTGATACGGCGGTCGCCGGACCCGACCATCCCATCCGGGTAGAGCGTGACGCGGAAACCGGAGAGCCGTCGCCCTATGTTCTGGTTCGGGCCAATCTCGAAGCGCTGATCGACCGAAAGAGCTTTTATCGGCTGGTCGAGTGCGGTGCGCATCACGAGGTGGATGGTCAGAGCTGGTTCGGTGTCTGGTCGGGCGGGCAGTTCTTTCCGATCATCCCGTCGTCGGAATTACCCGACACTTAAAGTCGGATACCCTTGCGGTCGGTGGCGCCAGATCACATTCTGAAACCAGAATTTATCAAAAGCAAACGAGCCGATCATGATACCTCCACGCCTTGCCCTGGTAGCCTTTGGGTTCCTGTTGTCCGGATTGATGTCGCTCATCGTGTCCTTCGTCGCCACGTTTCGTGCAACAGGACTGATAGATGGGTTCATCGGGGTGTGGCTGTCGGCGTGGCTCGCTAGCTGGCTCGTGGCGCTTCCGACCGTTCTTGTGGTCGCTCCTATGGTGCGGCGCTTTGTTGAGCGAAACACGAAGAAACCGGCCTGAAGCTTCTGCTAGTCGCCCAGCTTGGCGTGCACCTCGTCAAGGTCGATCTCGGCCACGGGCATCTTGTTGCCGGGGTTTTCGAAGTCGTATTTGAAGAGTTCGAAATCCTTTTTGTAGATTTCGTACACCAGATGCATCGACAGATCGTCGAAATAATCCTCGACCGGATGGGCGCGTTTCGGTCCGTGCCCCTCGCTTTCGTTGAAGCGCGGGATTTTCTTTAGATCGATCTTCTTCTTCGTTTTCACGTTGGCGAGCACGTCGGCCATGCCGTCGTTGAAGTTTTCCGTCCAGAAGATGTTGTTGTACCGGCCACCGTTGACGATGAACGTGCTGACATGGCCTGACATTGCGGACCAGTGAATGTCCGGGTCCATCGGGCGCCGCCAGCGAATGGTGTCGCGGGCGAAGAGCAGAAAACGCCGGAAGCTTTTGATCTGGTCAAATTCCTGTTTGCCGTCCTCGCCGCCAACCTCGATCCCGTATTTCTGGATCAGGAGCGGGACGAGATTGCCGCGATACCGCTTTCCGTTCCGCTGGATGCCGCAAATCTTGTCGAAGAACGAACTCAGGATGCGGGTGTAGGGGTTCCGAACGCAGGTGAAGGCGTAGGTATCATGCGCCTGAATGCGCTTCGTGATGGCATCCTTGCTTGGGTCCAAAGCCCACTTGTGCAGGCCCCTTTGGGCATCATGGATGTCCCCGTCAAAGAACTCTCCGTGATCGGAATAGAACATGATCTGACCAATGGTCGAACATGCGCATTTGGGCACGACGCGATAGACCATGCTTTCGCTCTCGGTCATCCACGTTCCGGGAAATCCCATACTCTGCCGCCTCCAGCCTCGTTCCGGGCTCTTGTCGTCCGGTAACGTAAACAAAAAATCAAAGAAAGTCGGTTTATTCAATCACTGAACACGCTTATCACTATCAGAAAGAGGAAAATAATAGGCAAGATGTCGAGCTGAATGGCAAATATCGCCTTTATATTGTTGTGTCACAAGGATCCCGACGCAATCATCCGGCAGGCTCTGAGCCTGACTGCGGTCGGGGATTACATCTCGATCCACTTCGATGCGCGTGCCGATGCCTCTGCCTACCGGACGATTAAGACGGCGCTGTCCGACAATCCTAACGTCACATTTGCGAAAAAACGGATCAAATGTGGTTGGGGAGAGTGGTCGCTGGTGCAGGCCACGCTTTACGCCGTAGAAGCCGCCGTCGATGCTTTTCCGCGGGCGACCCATTTCTACATGCTGTCCGGCGATTGCCAGGCGATCAAGACGGCCGAATACGCGCATGATTACCTCGACCGGATGGACGCCGATTTCATCGAGAGTTTCGATTTCTTCGCGTCGGACTGGATCAAGACCGGAATGAAGGAAGAGCGGCTGATCTATCGCCACTTCTTCAACGAGCGCACGCAGAAATGGATTTTCTACAAGAGCTTCCATTTGCAGCAGCGCTTTGGCCTGACTCGCGAGATCCCCGAGGACCTGGAGATCCAGATCGGCAGTCAGTGGTGGTGTCTGCGGCGGCGCACGGTCGAGGCGATCCTTGATTTCTGCAAGAAGCGACCGGATGTGAAGCGTTTTTTCAGCACCACGTGGATTCCCGACGAAACCTTTTTCCAAACCCTCGTACGGCACCTCGTCCCGGAGCGCGAGATCGAGTGCCGCACCCTTACCTTTCTGATGTTCTCGGACTACGGGATGCCGGTGACGTTCTACAACGATCACTACGATCTCCTGTTGACGCAGGACTTCCTGTTCGCGCGCAAGATCAGCCCAGAGGCGTTGCAGCTGAAGGAGCGGCTGGGCAGCCTGTATTCCGCCAAGGACGTGAATTTCGAGATTTCGAACGAAGGGCGGTCGCTTTATAAGTTCCTTACTGGAAAAGGCCGTATTGGCCGCCGCTTCGCACCGCGGTTCTGGGAGACCGAGAGCACCCTGGGGCGCGAACGCGAGTTGCTGATCGTGGTGTGCAAGAAATGGCATGTCGCCAAGCGGTTGGTGACGCGTATCCGCCAGCTTACCAACATCCCGTGCATCGAATACCTCTTCAACGAAGAGGACACGGAATTGCCGGATATGGGTGGGATCCAGACGACCCTGGGCAAGCGACACCGGCATCGGCGGTCGCTGATGCGGATGCTGTTCGACTATTACGATTCGGATCGCATGGTCGTTTGTATGGATCCGGGCAACCTCGATCTGCTCGAAGATTTCTGCCGGGATCGCGCGACGACGCGCCTTCTGGAAATCAACTGCACATTTACCGATGACTATCTGATCGGTCACGCCATGCGCGTCGGGCTTGCCGGGGAGCGGACGCCGCAGGAAACGCTTGAGCGGCTCTTGCCGACGATCCGCAACGACATTCTGCATGAGAGCGACCGGATCCGCGACGCGGAGTTCGAGAACCATCAGCGGATTCGCGAAGAAGACAGCATTGACGTGAATGCAGCGTCTCTGGCGAGCTTTCTGACCATCGCCCCGGAACAGGCGCTCGAAATCGCCCGTACCGACCATCTATTCGCAGACTGAGGAAGCCCCCATGGCCTATGTCTATGACGATCAAAATATCTTCGCCAAGATCCTGAGAGGCGAGATCCCGAACGACACTGTTCTCGAGACGGAACACACGTTGGCGTTTCGCGATATTCAACCGCAAGCGCCGGTACACGTGCTTGTGATCCCGAAGGGACCTTACGTGTGCTTCGATCATTTCGCGCGTGAGGCCAGCGATGCCGAGATCGTGGATTTCAACCGCGCCGTCGGTGAAGTGTGCAAGCAAGAAGGGCTCGAGGACGGCGGCTATCGGGTCATCTCGAACGCCGGAGAGGCGGGCGTTCAGGAAGTGCCGCACCTGCATATTCATGTGTTGGGCGGCCGAGGATTGGGCCGGATGTTGCAACCGGCCCGCTAAGCGCTTTTCCAGAGCCTATCAGGCCGAGCGGGTCAGCGACAGGAACACGTCTTCCAAGTCTGCCTGCTCGGTCCGCACGTCGCGAATACGCACACCATTGTCGCGCAGCATCGACAGGACATCCTCTGCCGACGTTTGCCGTGCGCGGTAGGTGACGGCCAACGTCCCGTCCTCGCGGGTCGTCACACCGATCCCGTCGACCTTGGGCAACTGACCGATCTCGGCGTCGGGTTGAATGATCATCGTTTTGGCGTCAAGCGCGCCAAGAAGGTTGCTGGTGCTGTCACGCGCGACGACCTCGCCGTGGTTGATGATGGCGATCTCGTCGCACATCTCCTCGGCCTCTTCGAGGTAATGCGTTGTCAGGATGATGGTCATCCCGTTTTCCCTGTTCAGCTTGCGCACATTGGTCCAAAGCATTTGTCGCAGTTCGATATCGACGCCCGCGGTCGGTTCATCCAGCACAAGGACATGCGGTCTGTGAACGAGCGCCTTGCCCAGCAATAGCCGCCGCCGCATGCCGCCGGACAAGGTCCGGGCGTAGGCTTCGGCCTTGTCGGAGAGGCCGATCATGTCGAGAATTTCGTCGGACCGACGTTCTGACTTGGGGACGCCGTAAAGACCTGCCTGCACCTCCAACGCGCCGCGCGGGGTGAAGAACGGGTCGAGGTTCAGCTCTTGCGGCATCACGCCGATGGAAGCGCGCGATTGGCGCGGGTTCACATCCTGGTCCCAGCCCCAGATCGTCACCTTGCCCGATGACTTGGTCACCAAACCGGCAAGAATATTGATCAGCGTCGACTTCCCCGCGCCATTGGGCCCGAGCAATCCAAAGACCGATCCGCGCGGCACGGTCAGGTCGATGCCCTTCAGGGCTTCCTTGCCGCCGGAATACGTCTTTTTCAATCCTTCGATCTCAATGGCGCCCTGTGTCATCGCTGTCTCTTGCCCCCTTGGCCATGTCGTCCTAAACCGCACCTAGTGGAAAATGCCAATGAAGGAAACGCAGCAGATGGCAACGCAAGCGCCCGAAACCAAAATCGTGGACAGCTACCGTATCGCCTGTGACGGCGGCGAGGGGGCGCTGGGGCACCCGCGCGTCTGGCTGCAAATCCCGCATGACACCGGCTGGGTCGAGTGCGGTTATTGCGATGCAAAATACATCCATAAGGATTTCGCCGACCAGCAGGACTCGTGACGGCAAAGCACGCGTCGCGCGTACTTTCTAGCTGATCGGGATCGGTGCCGGGCCGCAAGGCAGGACCGGCCTGTCATCTCGCGGGTCGATGAGGAATTCCAGCACTTTCTCTCCCGACCAGACCGTGATCTCGCGGCCGAGGCTGTCCTGTCCGCTGCCGATCACCGTTCCGGTTTCATTGTCCAGCGTGTGGTAGAGCACGTTCGCTTCGACACCGTTTTCGCATTGCAGACTTGCGCGCCCAGGGGTGCTCGGTCCGCCGGCGACCCATTCTCCGGTGCAACTGGTGCCATCGTCGAGAAACCCGATGACCACGCCCGTATCCCATCCATGTGCCTGCCCGTCAAAGTAGACGCCTTCGGTGCCAAGGCAGGCGAGGGCGCGCACGCAATTGGCGGTATCGTAGGGGATATTCTCGCAATTCGGCAGGCTGGATGTTTTGCCGGTCTTGGGGCTCAAACCCTTTAGATCGAGCGTCTCATTCGCGGCGGCAGAAACTGCCCCTAGCGCGAGAAACATGGCACTGAATACAAGACGCACGACAAGCCCTCCGTTTATCCGAGTCCGACCGTGAAGAGTATATTGCGCAAGTCGCGACTCGCCAGCGATGGATCGATGTCAATCAATCCGGTCGGCACTTCATCGCCGATCCTCGCCTTGCACCGGCCCGACGATGGACGTGCAATTGGCATGGTACGATTTCAGTCGCCTTACCTGTTGAAGCGTCCGCGCAGGATTTGCACCCCGTCAAAGGCCCAGAGAAGGAAGAGACCAAAGCCAATGGTCAACGGTCCGAAAGTACTTAAACCGCCGAGTGTGCCGCCCGGAGTGTACGACGTCATTATGAAGAACATGGCTATGAATGTCGTGAAGTAAAACAGGCCGCGCAGCGGGCGTCCGGCTGCATAACAGTGAAGTCCGATAATTCCGCCGAAATACCAAAGCAGGCCGGTGGCCACGCGTTGCCATGTATTTGGCTGACCTTTGGCTGAAGGAGGCGGTGGGGGTGGCGCCCCGGCACCGCAATTCACGCAATTCGGCGCGTCTGCGAGAATAGCCGAGCCGCAATAGTTACACCCGACGCTGTTGCGCTTCCGCACTTTGTTGATGGCACGGCGGCCGTGTTCGGTAATGCGCCGAACGTGGTCGTTGGAAAGCGCCGTTGAAACCACGGATTGCAAGGCATCCAAGGGTGCCTTGCGACTGTCATGATCATATTTTTCCATGGCGTGCGCTTTCCTGAATAGATCCCCATGGCTTAGGGATCGACTAAGGCCATCTCTAGCCAAAAACAGGGTCGAATTGGGAAAAACGGTCGCGGGTCGAGGGTCTGCGAGAGGGTGCCATTGGCGGCAGGTACTGGCTCACCTCTTTAATCCGTGTCAGAACCAGACCTGATCAAAACAAGGACGCGCGATATGGCATTTGGCAAAGGACATCACCTTCACCTGATCGACGGGTCGGCCTTTATCTTTCGCGCCTATCACGCGCTGCCGCCGCTGACGCGCAAATCCGATGGTTTGCCGATCGGTGCCGTTTCCGGCTTTTGCAACATGCTGCAACGGTATGTCGAAGGGAACGCTGGCTCGGACGTGACTCATGTCGCGGTGATTTTCGACAAGGGCAGCCACACGTTTCGCAACGAGATGTACGATCAGTACAAAGCCAATCGTGAGGAAATGCCCGAAGATCTGCGGCCGCAGATCCCGCTGACCCGTCGCGCGACCGAGGCGTTCAATATCGCGTGCGAAGAAATGGAAGGCTTTGAGGCCGATGACATCATCGCCACCCTTGCCGTGCAGGCGCGCAAAGCCGGGGGGCGGGTCACGATCATTTCGTCTGACAAGGACCTGATGCAGCTTGTCGGGGATGGCGTCGAAATGTTCGATGCCATGAAAAACCGCACCATCGACCGTGAGGGCGTGTACGAGAAATTCGGGGTTTACCCCGAACGGGTCGTCGATGTTCAGGCATTGGCCGGCGACAGCGTGGACAACGTGCCGGGCGCGCCGGGCATCGGGATCAAGACTGCGGCGCTGTTGATCAACGAGTTCGGGACGTTGGAAGAGCTGCTCGACCGCGCAGAAGAGATCAAGCAACCCAAACGCCGCGAGACGCTCATTGAAAAGCGCGAGCAGATCGAGCTCAGCAAGAAGCTTGTTCTACTGGATGAGAATACACCGCTCGATTTCACGTTGGACGATCTTGAGGTGCGAGAGCCTGACCCGGACAAGCTTCTGACGTTCCTCGCTGAAATGGAATTCCGCACCCTGTCGAAGCGCATCGCGGATGCCCTCGAGGTCGAGCCGCCGGTTATTCCCGATACGACACCCGAAGGGGCCAATCCTCCGACCGATGACGCGCCGGAACTCCCGCCGATGAAAACCGACAACTATGAATGCGTGCGCGACCTCGCGGCGCTTCAGACGTGGATTGATCTGGCGAATGAAAAAGGCTGGGTCGCCTTCGATACCGAGACAACTGGGCTGAATGAAATGACCGTCGATCTTGTCGGGATTTCGCTATGCGTGGAGCCCGGTTCGGCCTGTTACATCCCGCTCACCCACCGCGCCGAAGGGGGAGAGGGGCTTTTTGGGTCGGATGACCTTGCCGAAGGGCAAATCCCGCTCGAGGATGCGCTGAAGGCCCTGAAGCCGTTGCTGGAGGACCCGGCGGTGATGAAGATCGGGCAGAACATGAAATACGACGCCAAGATCATGGCGCGCTATGGCATTGACCTTGCCCCGATAGACGACACGATGTTGATGTCCTACGCGATGAACGCGGGCCTGCACGGGCACGGGATGGACACGCTGAGCGAGCGGTATCTCGGGCACGCGCCGATTCCGATCAAGGACCTGCTTGGAACGGGAAAAAGCCAGATCACCTTTGATCGTGTGCCGATCGACAAGGCCGTGCCCTACGCCGCGGAAGATGCGGAAATCACCCTACGCCTCTGGCAGATGTTCAAACCGCAACTGCACAAAACCAAAGTGACCCGCGTCTACGAAACGATGGAGCGTCCCTTGGTGCCGGTGCTGGCCGAGATGGAGATGGCCGGGATCAAGGTTGACCGCGGCACGCTTTCGCGCATGTCCAATGCGTTCAGCCAAAAAATGGCAGGGCTTGAGGACGAGATTTACGAGCTTGCCGGGCGTAAGTTCAATGTCGGCTCGCCCAAGCAGTTGGGCGAAATCCTGTTTGACGAAATGGGGCTAGAGGGCGGAAAGCGCGGCAAGACCGGGGCCTATGCCACCGGGGCGGATGTGCTCGAAGATCTCGCCACCGAACACGAATTGCCGCGCCGCGTTCTCGACTGGCGACAGCTTTCCAAGCTTAAGTCGACCTACACGGATGCCTTGCAGGATCACATCAATCCCGACACCGGTCGCGTGCATACTTCCTATTCCATTGCCGGGGCGAACACCGGTCGCTTGGCCTCGACCGACCCGAATTTGCAAAACATCCCGATCCGATCCGAGGAAGGCCGCCGCATCCGCGAGGCGTTTGTGGCCGAAGAGGGCAAGACGCTGGTGGCTCTCGATTATTCCCAGATCGAACTGCGCATCCTTGCCCATATCGCCGATATTCAGGCGCTCAAGGACGCGTTCAAGGAAGGCCAGGACATTCACGCCGCGACGGCGTCCGAGATGTTCAACGTCCCGCTGGATGAGATGACACCAGACGTGCGCCGTCAGGCCAAGGCAATCAACTTCGGGGTGATCTACGGCATTTCCGGGTTTGGTCTTGCGCGCAATCTGCGCATTCCGCGCGCCGAGGCGCAGGGCTTTATCGACCGCTATTTCGAACGGTTCCCGGGCATCAAGGCCTATATGGATGAGACGACGGAATTCGCGAAGACACACAATCGTGTCGAAACCCTGTTTGGCCGTGTGATCCACACGCCGGAAATCAACGCCAAGGGGCCGCGCGCCGGCTTTGCCAAACGCGCCGCGATCAACGCACCCATCCAAGGCACCGCCGCCGATATCATCCGCCGGGCGATGATCCGGATGCCCGATGCGATTGCGAAACTGCCGGTCAAGATGCTGCTTCAGGTGCACGACGAACTGCTTTTCGAAGTCGAGCAGGGGGCCGAGGAAGAGCTGATCAAGGTCGCCCGCGACGTGATGGAAGGTGCCGCGGACCCGGTGGTTCATCTGACCGTCCCATTGGTCGCGGATGCCGGGCAGGGCAAGAATTGGGCCGAGGCGCATTGAGGATTTGAAGGCGTCAAGGCGGTGACAACAGCCCCGAAGACGCACGTGTAGACGAACGTGCCTTTCGGCTTCATTTCGCTCTCGGAAAATCTGGTGATGGTCGGGATGGGCGTCTGGATGTTGCTGGTGTAGCCTGACCGGAGCCTAGATCGATGCGCCGGAGTGCCTGTGACAGCTGCACTGAGAATTCCGAACCGAACAGCGCGGCAGCTTTGGCTCTCCGTCAACGGGCTTGGATCGGCTCCGATCGGTCCAGTTGATCCGGGAGCGACGATACGGGACCTCGGCTTTGTGCAACTGGATACGATCCAGGTCGTTTCGCGCGCCCATCACCATATCCTTTGGAGCCGAAACCAGAATTACCGAGAACCGATGCTGGATGGCCTGCTTGCCCGGGACCGCGCTGTCTTCGAGCATTTCACCCATGACGCTTCCGTTCTGCCGATGGACTTTCTGCCGATGTGGCAGCGACAGTTTCGACGCATGAAGGATAAGGTCAGCCGTTCTTCCTGGTACGGTAAGCATCTGGATCAGGATCATTTGGGCCACATCAAACGACGGATCTCCGATGAAGGCCCGCTAAGCACCCATGATTTCGACACGAAGATCGAGGGCAAGCGCGAGATGTGGAAGCGTCCGCCGCACAAGATTTGCCTCGATTACCTTTGGTATGCCGGGGAATTGGCGACGTGCCATCGCGAGGGGTTCACCAAGTTCTATGATCTTGCCGAGCGTGTCTTTCCCGCGCATCTGCGCAAACGCGAGGTCGCTGACCAAGCGCAGATTGACTGGCTGTGCAACGCTGCTTTGGACCGGATCGGGATCGGGACGCTCGGTGAAATCCGGAAGTTCTGGGACGCGGCGGATGTTCCTGAAGTTGCGGGCTGGGCAGAGCGCCACAGGGCGTCGCTCGTTCCGGTCGAGGTGCAATCCGCCGATGGTGTCTGGACCAAGGCGTTTGCTGCGCCGGACATCGAAGATCGCATCGCGGCGGCCTCTCCGGCGACCTCCCGGTTGCGCATTCTCAACCCGTTCGATCCTGCGATCCGCGACCGCGCGCGACTGAAGCGGCTCTTCGGGTACGACTACACTGTCGAGATGTTTGTTCCTGCCGCCAAGCGACAATGGGGCTATTACGTTTATCCGCTGCTCGAAGGGGACCGGTTGGTGGGGCGGATCGAGGTGAAAGCCGATCGCGTAAAAGGTGCGCTCACGGTGCAAAACCTTTGGTGGGAGCGCGGTGTGAAACCCACAGGGCCCCGCATGCAGAAACTCGAGAGCGAACTCGTGCGTCTGGCACGGTTGGTGGGCGTAGACCATGTGGTCTGGGCAACCCACCCCGCCTAGGCACATCGCGGATCGCGCGTAAGTCAGCAGCTACCGGAAGTCATGGGAGTCAGATCAGCCCGGCGTCTTTGAACAATGTCTTGAGGTCAGCTTCGGGCCGCGGTCCGATATGTGAAATCACCTCGGAAGCAGCAACACAGCCCATACGTCCACTCGTTTCCATATCGCGGCCGGTGGCGAGTCCGTAGAGAAAGCCAGCGGCGAACTGATCGCCCGCGCCGGTCGCATCCACCGGGACGACTTTCTCGACCGGAATATCGGTACGTTCACCATCGCGAATGATAGACACGCCGTCCCCGGACCGTGTGCACACCACCAGCGGGCAGATTGCCGAAACAGCGGACAGATCGGCCTCGAGATCGTTGTTCTGGTAAAGCGACATGATTTCGGCTTCGTTGCCGATCACGTAGTCCATTTCATGCTCGATCAGGTTCAGAAAATCGTCGCGGTGACGCTCCACGCAGAACGGATCGGAGATCGCGATACCGGCTTTGCCACCCGCCGCGCGACAGGTGCGAGCGGTGCGGATGAAAGCGTCTTTGCCCTTGTCCTTGTCGAAGAGGTAGCCCTCAAGAAACACAACTTCGGCTTCCGCCGCCACGTCTTCCGATACGTCCTCGGGGCCAAGCTCGGCCGAGATGCCGAGATAGGTGTTCATCGACCGTTCCCCATCCGGCGACACGAAGATCATCGAGCGCGAGGTAGGCAACTCGCCACCCGCAACCGGCGGGTTCACGAAGCTCGTTCCGTCCTTCTCCATCGCATCGGCGTAGAACCGGCCCAGTGCGTCGTCATGGACACGTCCGATGAAGCCAGTGCGCAGGCCGAGGTTGCCCAGTCCAGCCAATGTATTGGCCACAGAGCCGCCGGGGGTCTGTACACGTTCCTTCATCGCGGCATAAAGCGTCTCGCCGCGTTCGCGTTCGACCAGTTGCATGATGCCTTTCTGAATCCCCATCAGGTCCAGAAACGTGTCTTCGGCCCGTGCGATCACGTCGACAACGGCGTTTCCTATACCGACAACTTGGTACTTCTTGCTCATTCGGTTTTGTCCTCGAATTGACAGAGATCGCGGATCACGCAGACGCCGCATTTGGGTTTGCGGGCAACGCAGGTGTAGCGCCCGTGCAGGATCAGCCAGTGATGCGCGTGCTGTTGAAAGTCGACCGGGACGTGATCCTCGATCGCGCGTTCGACGGCGACCACGTCCTTGCCCGGACAAATGCCGGTGCGATTTCCGACGCGAAAGATATGGGTGTCCACGGCCTGCGCCGGGTAGTGCCACCACATGTTCAAAACCACATTTGCCGTTTTGCGCCCGACACCTGGCAGGCTTTCCAGCGCGGCACGCGAATTGGGCACCTCACCGCCGTAATGATCGACAAGGATCTGGCTAAGCTTGATGACGTTCTTGGCCTTGTTGCGATAGAGGCCGATGGTCTTGATGTACTGGATCACGCCCTCTTCGCCGAGCGCCAGCATCTTTTCCGGCGTATCGGCGATCTTGAATAGCTCGCTCGTGGCCTTGTTCACGCCAACGTCGGTGGCCTGTGCCGAAAGCGCCACCGCCACGACGAGAGTGTACGCGTTCACGTGCTCAAGCTCGCCCTTTGGTTCGGGGTCGACCGCTTGAAAACGGGTGAAGATCTCGCGGATCGTGTGGTAGTCAAGCTGCTTGGCCATATCGCCCGGTATGCCGCGCTGGGAAATCGGGGGCAAGCCTGTAACTTGCGCAGCTTTCGGGTCGTCGCGCGAGGCTGGATTGCGCTAGGTGTTGAGGAAATTACGCAGGAAAGGGCGGTCCGATGCAAACGCTCACGGAAGACACTCATGGATATCATTTCCACGTCATGCGCCGCGCGCTCGATGTAATCGACAGCAATGATCCTTCGGTGACGCTCGAAGAACTTGCCGCGCAGATGAACATGAGCCCGGCCCATTTCCAGCGCGTGTTTTCGCGGTGGGTGGGGGTCAGTCCGAAACGCTATCAGCAGTATCTGACCCTGGGCCACGCCAAGGCATTGTTGTCCGAACGGTTCACCACATTGGAAACCGCACATGCTGCAGGTCTGTCCGGTGGGGGGCGCTTGCATGACCTCTTCCTGCGATGGGAAGCGATGAGTCCCGGCGACTTTGCCCGCAAGGGCGATGGTCTGACGATTTTCTGGGGCTGGTTCGAAAGCCCCTTTGGTCCCGCGCTGGTTATGGGCACGGAAAAGGGATTGTGCGGAATTGGCTTTACCTCGGAATGCTCGGAAGAGGAGGCGATGCTCGATTTGCGGAGCCGATGGCCAAACGCGACCTATCTAGAAGCGCCAGATCGCCTTGCCCCTTGGGTAAAAAGCGCCTTTGGCCAGGCCGAAGAAGACGTTCCATTGTTCATGATTGGCGCACCGTTTCAGATAAAGGTGTGGGAGGCTTTGATGCGGATACCGTCGGGCCATGTGACCACCTATTCGGAAATCGCCGAATTCATCGGGCATCCCAAGGCGGTCCGGGCTGTCGGAACCGCGGTCGGGCGCAATCCGATCAGTTACCTGATCCCGTGTCACCGTGCCTTGCGTAAATCCGGTGGACTGGGTGGTTATCACTGGGGCCTTCCCGTGAAGCGCAGTATTCTGGCCTGGGAGTCCGCCCGCGCCGAAGCCTGAACGGTGCGCGGAAACGCGCCGATTTCCTCACGACAAAAGGGTTCTACCGGGGTATGTTATCGCATAGCAGGCGAGAGAGCCTTACAATCAGGTGCAGTTAAGCGAGGCAAATCTATGACACTTTCCAAACTATCCTTGACCACGGCGCTGTGTGGCGCGTTCTTGCTGTCGGCCTGTACCGACCCGAACGATCCGAACCGCCAAGCCAAGACCGGGGCGCTGGTCGGCGCAGGCACGGGTGCTGTCGTTGGCGCGCTGATGGGCAACGACCCCGAAGAGCGGCGCCGCAACGCCGTTCTTGGTGCGGCCATTGGCGGCGGTGGCGGTGCGATCATCGGCAACCAGCTCGACAAGCAGGAAGCCGACCTTCGCGCGCAGATCGGTAACGACAACGTCACCATCCGCAACACCGGTGACCGTCTGATCGTGACCCTGCCGCAGGACATTCTGTTCGCAACCGACAGCGCATCCTTGCGTCCGGACCTTCAGCGCGATCTGCGCAGTGTCGGGCAAAACCTTCTGGCCTACCCGGACACCACCGTTCAGGTCATCGGGCACACCGACAACACCGGTGATGCGGGTTACAACCTGAATCTGTCGCGTCAGCGGGCACAATCGGTCGCCAACATCCTGATGAGCGAGGGCGTTCCGTCCTTCCGGATCCAGAGCATCGGACGCGGCGAGGATCAGCCCATCGCGAGCAACCTGACACCCGATGGTCGCGCTCAGAACCGACGGGTCGAGATCGTCATTCTGCCGAACGCCTGATCGCTTCAGATCAGTCGCATTAAAGATGGCCCGCACCTTTCTGGTGCGGGCTTTTTTGTTTTCTTCGGACGTCCAGACTTGTCACCTGTTCCCTCCGATCCACGTTGCACCGCGATAAACAGGAGACTTTCCATGGCAGACCTCACCCTTCTCGGACTTTGCGGCTCTCTGCGCAGCGGTTCGACGAACCGATTTCTTATGCACGAGGCCGCACGCCGTTTCGGCCCATGCAACTTCGTCGAAGGGGATCTGCGCTTGCCGCTTTATGACGGCGATCTGGAAGACGAGTCCGGTATTCCGAGTGCCGTGCAAACTCTGTCAGATCAAATCGGTGCTGCGGATGCGGTGATCGTTGTGACACCGGAATACAACAAAGGCATTTCGGGTGTTCTGAAGAACGCTCTCGATTGGGTTAGCCGCACGAAAGAGGCGCCTTGGGCAGACAAGCCGGTCGCGATCATGTCGGCAGCTGCGGGTCGCGCTGGTGGCGAAAGGGCGCAAAACATGGCCCGTCTCTGCCTGACGCCCTTCCGGCCGCACCTGATCACAGGACCAGAGGTCATGGTTGCGGCGACGTCTCAGCAATGGGACGAAGAGGGTCGTCTAACCAATGAGCTTAACGCGAAAGTGCTGGATGATCTGATGAAAATTCTTAGCGGGCATGCCGAGGCGGCACGTTTTGGATAATCAGCAGCCTGTGCCCTTTGTTACGACGCTGACCGTTTTCCAGATGACCGCGATGTCCTGAGCGAAGGTCACTTTGCTCAGGTACTCCGCATCATATTTCGCGCGTTCGGCAAAGCTGCTTTCGTGGCGGACGGACACTTGCCAAAAGCCGGTCAGACCGGGGCGCAGTGCGTAATACGCCGATCCAGGATAAAGTGCCTGCTGGTCCAGCATCATCGGGCGCGGCCCGACCAGCGACATGTCACCCTTGAGAACATTCCAAAGCTGCGGCAGTTCATCGAGCGATGTCTTGCGAAGGATGTGACCGACCTTCGTGATGCGGGGGTCGTTGCGCAGTTTCTGATTGCGATCCCATTCGACCCGCGCCGCGGGGTTGCTCCGAAGATGGTCTTCAAGCGCCCGATCTGCATCCGCAACCATGCTGCGCAGTTTCCACATCTTGAACGACTTGCCGAAGCGGCCGACGCGGGTCTGGTGATAGAAGGGCGATCCACCGTCGCGCGCCACAAGCAATGCACACATTCCGAGAACAAGAAGGACCGGCAGCGCAGCCATAAGGACGAGAACGATGTCGAGCCCTCGCTTGACGTGGTCCCGGTAAAGAATTCTCGGTTCGGATTTCGAAAACGCGGCGTCGACCATCGTTTTGATGTCTGTGCCAGGCAGCGGTTGGCGAATGTGCAGTGTCATCGAAGCACCCTTTTGACCCTTTGTGCCGGGCCGGCTGCATGGCTACCGATGGCGTGCAAAAGCTGGTTGCCTGAAGCGTCTCGCGACAGGCATCAAAGCGGGTTTTTCCCGGCTTTTTTACTTTTCAAACTACGTGGCAGATTTCAGCAGACGAACCCTAAGCAACTCCCAAGTGGAAGCACCAACCCCCAAGTGCCAAACTAAAACATGGCAGGAATGTGGCCTGCCGGAACATGGCCTGTTTATGACGTTCCGCCTCATTTAGGTCAACTTTCAGAATGCGGGGAAACTCCTAGATGAGTTTCCATTATGAAAATAACCTTTAAGGCGAGCGTAATGGGCGGAAAAATTCCGATACTTACCGGGCAATCACTTTTCTCCACCGGCTGGCAATCTTATGCTTTTATCGCTTGGACGTAAAAAGTGGCCGCAGAAAGGTGTTTGCCAAAGTCACTTTTCTCGCTCGGGATTTGCGTAATTTTTGAGTTGAATAGCGCGAATTTCGTATGATTGGGCGAAGATTTTCACATATTCTGCCCGCAATTCATCAAGAAGCTTTGAATTGTTTCCAAGCGCTTAGCGTCTCATGCTGAATTTTTCATGACGACGACAGTCGTATTGTTGGCGAGGTGCGAACAGTATTGCGAGACTCGACCGCAGAGCGTTGGACCACATGGTGAAAAATGCGTTGTTAAAACGACTAATTTTGACAGATCACAAAGTGACACAAATTGAAACACTTTGGGCGGAAATTGGGCAGCCGCTCCTTCTCGAGTGTCTCAATTGTGGTCGAATCATGTCCGGATTTCGAGAATCGGGTGAGACTTGGGCGCGGATGGACAGGTTGCGCCACAATCGGTGAAGGTTTATCTGCACCTGATCGTTCCCGAGCCAGGATGGTTTTCCATGTCCCACAAAGTCTATGAGCGCGATCTTCCGGATGATCTTGATCTGGGTCCCGAGGTTGCCATTGATTGTGAGACGATGGGTCTTCACCCGCACCGCGACCGGCTCTGTGTGGTGCAACTGTCCGGCGGTGACGGGACGGCGCATCTTGTGCAGATCGAGAAGGGCCAGACATCCGCGCCCAATCTCGAAAAGCTGCTCGCGGACCCTGCGGTGCTCAAGCTGTTTCACTTCGGGCGCTTCGACATCGCGGCATTGCAGAACACCTTCGGCGTTGTCACAGCGCCGGTGTATTGCACGAAGATCGCGAGCCGTCTGGTGCGTACGTATACCGATCGTCACGGGCTGAAGGTGCTTTTGCAGGAATTGGTGGGCGTCGACATTTCGAAGCAACAACAATCCAGCGACTGGGGCGCAGAGACCCTGAGCCAGGCGCAGGTGGAGTACGCGGCATCCGATGTGCTTTATTTGCATAAGCTCCGTGATGCCCTTCAGGCGATGCTGGAGCGCGAAGGTCGGGCAGAGCTTGCGCAGTCGTGTTTCGACTTTCTTCCGACACGCGCCTATCTTGATCTTGCCGGGTGGCCCGAGACAGACATCTTCGCGCATTCCTGAATTGGAAGGGTAAATGTACTCGCAGATCATCGCCTGGTTGAAGATCCTGCTCCCGCTCGGTGCGCTTGTCCTCCTGTCCACGATTTTTCTCTATTCGCGCAGCCCGGATCCGATTGCACGGATCCCGGTTTTGACCGGTGGTGCCGATCCGACGACGACGGAACAGGTCGGCAGCCCTTTTTACTCGGGCACGACCGATGGAGGGCAGGGACTCACACTCGCGGCGCGGACGGCGCGGTTCAGCGGAGACGATGACACGGGCATGGTTGCGGATGATCTTCAGGCCATTATCGACATTGACGATGGCAATCGCATCGTGATCGACGCGACCCTTGGTCAGATGGACCAAGGAGACCGATTGCTCTTGCGCGACGGGGTCACGCTGGAAAGCAGCTCGGGTTACACTGTGCGGACCGACGGACTGAACGCCGCCATTGACCGCATCGCGATCGAAAGTACAGGACCCGTCGATGCAGATGGGCCTGGTTTGACGCTCTCGGCGGGAAAGCTCCAAGTCGATGGGGCGCAAGCGGGCGACGATATTCAGTTACTGTTCACCGACGGGGTAAAGCTGGTATACACGCCGCAAATGGACGAGGCCGAGTGATGATGCGAACAGTGATGACCGTTGCGATGCTTGGCTTTGCTGTTGCCGCGAATGCTCAAAGCACCGAGGTCGCCTTTGGCACCGGGCAGCAGGATACGTCCCTGCCTGTCGAAGTGAGCGCGGACACCCTTTCGGTTTCGCAGAATGACGGGTCGGCGCTTTTCACGGGCAACGTGGTGATCGGCCAGGGTGAGATGCGCCTCTCAGCGCCTCGAGTGCTCGTTTTCTACACCGAAGGTCAGAGTGGCGTTGAGCGATTGGAGGCCACTGGTGGCGTGACACTGGTGAACGGCGATCAGGCCGCCGAAGCGGACACGGCCGAATACGAGGTCAACCGCGGTACCATCCGGATGCTGGGCAATGTACTGCTGACTCAAGGTGCCAACACGCTTGTGTCCGACAGCATGGATGTGGACCTCGAAAACGGCACCGCCCTGATGAATGGGCGGGTTCGGACGGTGTTCCAATCAGGTGACAATTGATGACTGGTCCGAATCTCTCGGTCACCGAAGGGCAAAGCGGCCTCATCGTTCGGCACCTTCGCAAGAGTTACAAGAAACGCGTCGTGATCCGCGATGTGTCGCTGGAAGTCCACCGTGGCGAGGTCGTTGCCTTGCTTGGTCCGAATGGCAGCGGGAAGACGACGTCTTTCTACGCCATTGCCGGACTGGTGAACCCGGAAGGCGGCCAGGTGCTGATCGATGGCCAGGATGTGACGTACCTGCCGATGTATCGCCGCGCGCGTATGGGCATTGGGTATCTGCCGCAGGAAATGTCGATTTTTCGGGGAATGAGCGTCGAAGACAATATCAACGCCATCCTCGACATCAGCCAGCCTGATCGACACAAGCGACGCGAACGGCTCGAAGAGCTTCTTGGCGAGTTTTCCATCGAACATCTGAGACGTGCGCCCGCGCTCGCACTGTCCGGGGGCGAACGGCGTCGCGTGGAAATCGCACGCTGCCTCGCGGCCGATCCGAAATACCTGCTTCTGGACGAGCCCTTCGCCGGTGTCGATCCAATCAGCGTGGGCGATATCCGTCACCTGGTCGCTGACCTCAAGAAACGGGGCATCGGGGTCCTTATCACCGATCACAATGTCAGAGAGACGCTCGAGATCGTGGATCGGGCATACATCCTGCACGACGGCAAGGTTCTGATGTCGGGATCGCCAGACGAAGTTGTGCGCAACGAGAATGTCCGTCGCGTGTACCTGGGTGACAGTTTCCGCATCGGATAAACTCTGCCGCTTTCGACGGAAACGATTGACACGCAGGCGTTGCAGGATTGAAATGGTGCCATGGCGTTTGAAGACTCAGACCGTCAATTTCTGCTCTGCCCGCCACACCGGCTGGATAATGAAACACAACGGTCAGCACGCCATTTTTCTTTTGTATTCGAACCGCGCACCGGCCTCACCGGTGCCGTTCGGCTGCAAAGCTAAAACAATAAAAAGGATATCCTATGCGTTACCAGATAACCGGCAAACAGATCGATGTTGGTGAAGCGCTCCAGACCCATGTCCAGACCGAACTTGAAACGATGCTTGGCAAATATGCCGGTCGTCCGACGGATGCGACGGTGATCTTTTCGAAAAGCGCACACGAATTCGTTTGTGAGACAGTGGTGCATCTGTCGACCGGTTTGAACGCAACTGCCAAGGCCCACGCTACGGAAATCTACGCGGCGTTCGACGCCTGTTGCGAGAAGATGGACAAGCAGTTGCGCCGCTACAAACGGCGTCTCAAAGATCACCACAAGGACCGCACAGAACCTGTTGAACTCTTTGGAGCATCCTCATATATCCTCGCCAGCGACGTAGATACGCAGGACGATGAGCCGGAGTCGCTTCAGCCCATTATCGTGGCCGAGATGGAGACCAAAATCCCGTCTTTGACCGTGGGCGAGGCGGTGATGCAAATGGAGTTAGCGGGGCTACCGGTACTGGTGTTCCGAAATGACAAAAAGGACGGTGTGAACGTCGTGTATCGCCGGGAAGATGGAAACATCGGCTGGATTGATCCGTAACGTCAAGATACGCGCAACGTTCGTCCAATAAACGAGCAGCACATGAAATTTGCAGATTTGTTGAACCAGAAGGCCGTCAAGGCCGTCACGAGCGCATCCAGCAAGAAACGTTTGATGCACGACATCGCTGACGTGGCCGAGTCTGCCTACGGCATATCTGCACCGCGTGCCGTTGAAGCGTTGCTTGAACGCGAAAGCCTTGGCCCAACCGGTGTGGGCCATGGCGTTGCTCTGCCGCACGCCCGGCTTGATGGTGTCGAGTCAGTCGTCGGTGTCTTCATTCTTTTGGAAAAACCGATTGATTTCAAAGCTGTCGACCGGCAGCCAGTGGACGTTGTTTTCGCGTTGTTCGCCCCGGAGGATGCAGGGGTTGAACATCTCAAGGCGCTGGCGCTCGTGTCGCGGACGCTGCGCGATCAGAATTTCTGCGCGAAACTCCGGGCGAATCCTGATCCGGCGACCCTTCACACGATCATCACCGAAGTGGCAGGCGTTCAGGCAGCGTAACGATTGATGCCTAGGCTGGATGTCGCGGATCGAAATCGGTGAATCCGAACATCATGTAATCTCTCGGATAGACCTCTCGGCAGAGCCGTTCGAGAGAGGCGTCGTAGATCGATGCGAGGCGGTCTTGCAATGGGTCTGCGCTCGCGGGAAGGTCCGGCATTTCGTCCAGCCCTATCCATCTTCCAAGCTGCTGAAGATCGGATGAAAGCGTGTCTTCCCTGAACAAGTGGTCTGGCAGGCAAAACTCGGACATGCCTTGCAGGCACGCAACTTGACTGGCCCAATGGGTATCGACCCGGATACTGGTCTGACCGTTCAGATTTGATTTCAGGAAATGCAGGAATTTTTCGAAAGCCGCGCGGTGCGCGCGCAGATCGTAGCCCGGGTCCTCGGGTGCCTCGGGCAAATCGAAGTCATGAAAGCGCGCCAGCTGTTGTCGGATCTTGGTGAAACTTCCCGGGCCGGTGCCAAGGATCTTGTCGCAGAACGCAGCGTGCGCGCGCAAGAGCGGATGGCGCAAGACGGTGAAGCGTCGATGACCGGGGTGATCCTGCATCCAGCCGCGTAGGGTCTTCTGATTGAATTTGGAGATCAGATCGGCCCCGTTCCCTTCCACCAACGACATCCATCGCAGCACCTGATCTTCCAGTGCGGAGCGGATCGGCATGAACAGAAGCGGGAGGCTTTGACAGGCGACATAGGACGGGACGACCGGCCCGCGACGCGGCTCGAAATTCGGCGTCCGTGAAAGGTCGAACCGATCGAGGCTACGCAATGCAGCTTCCATCTGGTCGTAATTGACGACCTTCTCGGACAGGGCCTGCGGGTTTTGCGGCTTCAGATTGCTCTGGAAGGCATCAGGTTCAACCTCGGCACCGAGGAAGCGGGCGAGACCGCTCAGGACCTCGGTGTCATGCAGATCGTCGTAGCCGATATAGAACGCTGTTTGGCCGGTGACCTGAAGGGCGCGCATGATCTCCATCTGGAAGCTTTGCATGCTGCCGGTGTGACGCTCGAATTCGTGCAGATCGAAATGCGCCTTGGCGTCCTTGCGGTTCTGGACATTGGTGAGTTTCCACTGATCCGTTGCCCGCGCGATCTTGAGGCTGATGTAGCTGTCCAGCGGGTTGCGGGTGAGCACGATCTTCGCGCAACGTGGGTCCGACAGGATCGACGCCAGAATGCGGGGGTCGTGATCATGAAAATACCGGAATCCGCCAAGGCCGTCGGTCTCTTGACGAATGGCGCGAAGTAGGCGGTCCGGATTGTCCTCACGCTGGCGCTGGGTCACACCGAGAATATCGGTGCGGTTAGGATACCCGATGAAATTCGAGTTGAAGGCTTCGCCGTGGCTTGTGATGCCGTCGATCTGGTTAAGGTAGTCTTCCAGCAAATTGGACCCGGTCCGCATCTCGGCGAAAACGACGAAGAAATCGAAGGGTCCGGTCACGGCTTACTTCTTCACGAGATAGGGCCGGGGGCGCGGCGCATCGCGGGATGGGCCCTGAGCAATGGGATCGGCCGGGAAATCACCCATCAGGTACGGGTGCATGCCCTGGTTCTTGAGGTTCTGAAGGAACTGGCCAAAACCCGTCAGATCGACCATCAATGGGGCTTCGGTCAGGCGCCTGTTGGGTTGCACCCCGATTTCATCGACGATGACCTGGATGGCCTCCATCGGGCTCTCCATGAACTCCGCCATGGTCCAGATGCGTTTGCGGCACGTGGCGTATGGCGACCTGAGCGCATCCAGCATCTCGGTTTCGATCTTTTGCAGCTGCGCCGCCTCGCGCCTCAGATCGGTAAAACTTCGGTTTGATTGGAACAGCGGGATCGCCCAGGCGCCGCTGATGACCGACATCTGAGCATTTGGGTCTTTTGCAATATCCCAGATCACGTGTCGGGTGCTGTTTGGGCCAAGCTGGAAGCACTGCCGTTCGCCACGGGTGTTCCAAAGCAGGTTGGTCAGAAACATCTTGGGATCGTAGTCTCGCAACACCGGGTTGTCCGACAACGCGCCGTTCATGAAGCTTTGGCCCTCTGCGAAATGCGCCCGATCCGGCGCGAACAGATGACCATGAACGCGCGCGCCTGTCACCTGCGCGAGCCACGGTTCGAAATCCGTGAAAAGCTCCGTGAAGCCTTGGAACACTGAATACTTGGCCGCGGTCACGCCGTTTTCCCAGTCTTCGTTGGGGAACCGGCTTTGCATGTAAAGCCCGGGACGCCCGCGCGTGCGGCGGTCCACAGCTTTGGCAAAAATGCGGTCGATCTTGCCCGGATTGGGCTCCTGCAAACTAAGCTCACCGGGTTTCGGGTTCAGAAAAGTCTCGTACAGCCGGTCCGCGTTGTGCCAGATTTTTCGGGCGACAAAGCAATCCGAGCGGCGCAGCAACTGAAGATGGTCGTCATAGAAAATGTGCGGTTTGCCTTGGAAGTCGAACTTGGAAAGCGTCAATGACCGACTGATGACGTTTGTGGAATACAGGCGGGTAAGGGTCTGGAAGTAGCTTTCGTCCGGGATCCAGACGTGACGGAAGTACTTGTCGTAGACCTTGCGTTTCGGGTCTTCGAGGATTGAGGACAATGTCTGACGTGTGAGGCACCACCATTGGCTACCCATGTGCGGCGTCAGGCCCTCTGGGATCTTGCGTTTGTAACCGACCTTACGCTGCAATTCGACGAAGCGGTCGAACAGATACCTGTTGCGCCGCCAAGAGAAAGGGAAGCGCAGCGTAAATCGTTCCTCGTCCAGTCCACCGATTGTCCAAGGCACATCGGCGGTGGTGGCGCTTTCGATATGGTCGGTGCGCGGGCGCGCCTTGAGGTAGTCGATCAACTCCTGCACCGGGCGCAGAGGGAGGCACGAGCCCGAGGTGAGGTAGACGTGGCTCACCTCTTCGAACTCGGCCAGCATCAGTTCGCTGGCATCTTGGCTTGCGGCGACAAGCCCCCACGTGCCCCAATCACAGCGATGTCTGCGCGAAAAGCGGATCAGGGGATCGTCGCTGAGACGTTCGGTGAAGATCTTGTAACGCTTGTTCGACACGATCTGATCGACATGGATCACAACCGGACATCCAGCCTTTGTCCAGTGGCGCGCGACCTGTTCGGCGCGGTGCAGCGCCGTGTGGGCCAGCATGATGATCCCGATGCTCATGCCCAGTTGCCCATGGACATCAGGCCGAGGATCTCAAGTTGGCGCCAGTTGATGTATTTTTCCGACCACTTGCACCAAAGCTCGGGATTGTCCTGAAGAGCAGAGGCGTAGGCGACGTATTCTTGGCTGCCGGCATAGTGTTCGCGGCGCTTCAGCTCTTCCATCGCCTTTTCATTGAACGTGCTGATGAACTTGGTGTGCAACAGCGCGCCGGACGCTTTTTCTCCACCCCATTCGTCGTAGACGTAGTTGAGACCGCGCGGCAGAAGCATGTGGGTCGAGCTGGCGTAGGCGTAGCGGTGATGCCACTTCACCAGCGGGATCTTGTTCAGTGCAGGGGCCGCTTCGGGCCGGTCGGCGAAGAACACCCGCGCGCGTGGGCCGCCCTGGATCCAGAGATTGCCCAAAAGGTGATTGCGCTTGAGCGTGTAATTCCCGGAGTCGAACCACGATGCAATTTCCAGCGGGTCCTGTCCGGCCTGATATGGCACTGCGTCGATCCGGCCCTTGGGATACATATCCAGCAACATCGCGCTGAAGGATCGGATCGACGACGCGTCAAGCCAGTCCGTGAGCGCGGGCAAGGGACGCGAGTCGCAGAACGGGTAAACGAAGAATTCGTCGGGATCGACGGTGAGGCACCAGTGATCGTGGCCGTATTTGCGCAGAAGCCAGTTCATCCAGTCCATTCCGAACCGGGACCGTTTGTAGCTTTTGCGCGAATGCCAGACCGACACATCGGGTTGTTGCGCCAGCAGTTCGGCGGTGCCATCCGTACTGTCGTTGTCGACGAAAAAGAAATGGGACACCCCCATCTCTCTGTAATACTTCAGGAAATAGGGAAGGCGAACACCCTCGTTTCGCAGGGTGCAGAACAGTAGAATGTCGGTCTTGCGGATGCGGTCGGTGCGATTTGAAACGGGTTTCAATTCGCGGCGTTTGCGGAACGCGCGAAGCCTCCAGCGTTTGCGCTGGAGTCGTAACCCATATCGTTGCACCACTCCCAAGAGCCAGCTGCCTGTGTCTGTGGTCGCACGTGTCGCGTGGGTATCAAAGAAGTGTAAACAGCTTGTTGAAGTGTGCCTGCCACGTTGGAGCCGAAAACGACCCCGAGCCTATGTGTTCACCGCTTTGTTCCCAGCGTCTCTGCGCCAGTTGCTCGATCTTATTGCGCCAAACGTAGCAATCTGATTCGTCTGCGTAAATAGGGTAATCGTCCAAGAGTTCCTTGAAGACCGGCAAGGGGTTGCAGATCAGCGGCACACCGAGCAGCGCGGCCTCCATCGCCGGGTATCCGAACCCTTCGGCCAAGCTTGGAAAGAGCAGTCCGCTGCTGCGCTGCAAAAGGGCCCACATCGCGGCGTCGTCAAGGTCGGGCAATTCGTGCACATTGGGTGGCCTGCGGTCCAGCCGTTCGAAGACGTCTGCGTTGAGCCATCCGCGCCGCCCGCAAAGGATCAGGTGCGGGTCGTTCGGGCCCGAAAAGTCCGACCAGAGATCAAGCAAGAAACCGATATTCTTTCGGGGCTCGATCGTGCCAATCGCAACGAAGTAGGGGCGGTCTTCCCAAGATCCGGAAGGCGCGGTTCCGATGCGCATGTCGGGCAATCCGGGCAGGAGATTGTGCACATTTTCTTGAGAAAGATGTGTTGCGCGGTCCAGGATCCGCGAACGGGTGTCCTGAGAATTGCAAAGAACCGTGTCCGCGTGACGATCCACGCGGGCAAAGAAGCGCTTGAAGGCAAGCCTGGATTTCTGCGTTTGCGTGTCAGGCCAGTCCAGCGGGATCGTATCATGCAGGTAGATGACGTTGCGCGCTGCGTTGCAGGCGCGCAAAGCGTGGATGATGCGATCATTGAAGTTTATTTGTCCGACATTGAAATACACCGCCCCGTCGGGAAGGTGACGTTTTAGCATCTTCGTCAAACGTGACGGAATGGCGCGATCCAGCGCAATTTTCCGTAAACCGCTTTCCGTTCGCCCTCGCGCCGCATCGGCCTTGCGAGACACCTTCGAGATCAGATCAGCGCTCTGCCAGATCGGCGTATCGCAGTGTGCGCGCAGGGCGGCGCAGCCGTCTTTATCGAGCAGCAGAAAGCCAAGCTTGGTCCGCACGAGCCCGAAGAGCGGCGCCGGGTCCTGGATCAGATGGTCGATATAGGCCCGTTCGATCCTGTCGATCCCGGTCGGACGTTGCCGCGCGCGACTGACCGTTCTTGTGACATCCAAAAGATGCGCCGGGGCAGGGCTATTCGCGGTAGTCTGCAACTTGATGCCACCGCCATGCGTCCTCAATCATCTGGTGCATGGTTGATTGCCGCGGTTGCCAATTAAGCTCCTCCTCGGCCCGAGTGGAGCCGGAGACGAGTTTCACCGCATCTCCGGCCCGCCGGTCACCAAGGGTGGTCGGAACGTCGCGATTGGTAACGCGCCGAGCGGAGTCAATCACCTCGCGCACGGAAAATCCCGATCCCGTGCCAAGGTTGAACACCTCATTACCCTTGCCCTCCATCAGCCAGCGGAGACCGAGAACATGCGCATCCACGAGGTCGGAAACATGCACGTAATCCCGAATACAGGTGCCGTCTTCGGTCGGATAATCCGTGCCGTAGATGGTCACACCATCCCGAATACCGGCCACGGCATCCAGGACGATCGGAATGAGATGCGTTTCCGGGCGATGGAATTCGCCAACCTCTGCCTCGGGGTCAGCCCCGGCGACGTTGAAGTAGCGAAAGATGACGTGTCGCAAGCCATGGGTCACGCCGAAATCGTGAAGGATACGCTCCACCGTCAGTTTAGATGCCCCATACGCGTTGAGCGGTTCCTGCGGCGACGATTCATCCAGAACCACGTTGTCTTGGTCGCCGTACGTTGCGCAGGTCGACGAAAACACGAAATCAAGACAGCCATGTTCGACGGCCGCTTCGATGAGGTTGAGCGATCCCAACACGTTATTGCGCCAGTAAAGGCCGGGATTGCTCATCGCCTCATCGACGCGGCTTAATGCTGCGAAATGCAGGATGGCCTTGGGATCGTGTTCCTGAAAGACGCGTGCGATGCTGGATTTGTCGGTCAGATCGCCTTCGACGTAAGGCCCGAAGCGCACGGCATCGCGCCACCCGGTCGAAAAATTGTCGAAGGTGATGGGGGTGAAACCGGCCCGCGCGAGCGCCTTACAGGCGTGCGATCCGATATAGCCCGCGCCGCCCGTAACAAGAATGTCCATGCTTTACTCTGCCGCGTTGTCGATCTGCATCACTGAATCAAGGAAGCTGCGAAGGTCGTCCTTGAGATCGTCGCGCGCCAGGCCGAAGGCAACAGTCGCCTGCAAAAAGCCGGCTTTCGACCCGCAGTCGAACCGTTGGCCGTTGAACCGGTAGCCATAAACCCCGGTCCCGTCGATTTCCTGCGCGATTGCGTCGGTCAGTTGAATCTCGCCCCCTGCACCGGTCTTGAGCTTGTTGAGGTTTTTCAGAACCTTTGGATCAAGGATGTAGCGGCCAATTACGGCGAGGTTCGATGGCGCGTCTTCGACCTTGGGTTTTTCGACCATGCCCTTGACCGAAACCATCGCACCCATGTCTTCCTTAACGTCAAGGATGCCGTAGCTCGACGTCTTGTTTTTCGGGACTTCCATCGCCGCAACCATGTTGCCACCGGTTTCCTCGTAGGCTTCGACCATCTGTTGCAGGCATGGCTTTTCGGCAGAGATCACGTCGTCGGGCAACATGACGGCGAAGGGTTCGTTCCCGATCAGACGGCGCGCGCACCAGACCGCGTGCCCCAGCCCCAGCGCTTTGTGCTGCCGCATATAGGCAATCGCACCGCTTTCCATGTTCGTCGATTTGAGATCTTCGAGAATGGCGGTTTTGCCCTTTTTACGCAGTTCTTGCTCGAGAATGGGTGACTCGTCGAAATAATCCTCGAGCGCGCTTTTCCCGCGCGAGGTGATGAAGATGAATTCCTTGATCCCGGCAGCTCGGGCTTCGTCGATGGCGTACTGCACCAACGGGCGATCCACGAGGGTCATGATCTCTTTCGGGACGGACTTCGTAGCAGGCAGAAAGCGTGTTCCAAGCCCGGCAACCGGGAAGACGGCTTTTGTCACTTTTCTACGCATCGGGCTGCTCCTTATGTGGTCGCGTCTTACTGCGCGTTTCCGTTTATGCCACAATATTTGCTTCAGGTGTATGACTTAACTGCGGAATTAATACGGTCTTTTGTCGGAATCCCGCTCATTGCCCAATCAATGATCCCTCTTTCGCGCGTATTCGGTCCAAGCGTTCCAGCGTTTTCCGGACGCGCTGTTCCAGCGTGCTTTTTTGGATCAATGGCTCATCACGATGTTCGCGACCGAAGATCCCACCGGTGTGCAGCCAATAGCCATCACTGGTGAATTCGACACGGTGATAGCGGGGTGTCGGTCGGTAATCGAAGACAGTCACCCTGTGGCCCTGTCCGACCAGCGCCCTTGCTTTTTCCGGCGTGGTTTCGCGTCCGGTCCGCGACGAAATCAGATAGATGTCGTTATTCGGTGACTGGATATCGCGCGAAGAGAATGTGCTTCTCTGCGAAAACGTCGGCTCGGGAACGCCTGATCGTCCAGCCCCGTCTTCGTACCCATCCGTCAATTCCTGGATCAACCGATAGGCCCGATCCGGCGTAAGAGCCCCGCGCACCATATGATTGATGATCCAGCTTCGCCGGTCCTTGAGAAACGCTGCGCGCGCGGCATATCTGTGGGCTATTTCACAATGTTTGCGGTGAAAAATCGCGGCGGAGGCTGCGATTTCAAAGACGCGGCGCGGGGTTCGTTCCTCGTCGCGATACCGGCTCGGCCCGCTGGCATGATGCACGACCGCTTGGGGGACATAGGCAGTCCGCCCGCCGCTTTTGGTTATGCGATAGCTCAGATCGGTTTCGTCGAGGTAAAACGCAAGCCGTTCATCAAATCCACCGTGCGAGACAATAACCTCCCGCCGGATCGCCATGTTCGTTCCGTGCAGTCTTGGGTGGCGGTCGCCGTCGGGGTCGATGATCACCCCTTTTAATTCGGCACCGTCCACCGGATAGGTTTGGCCCGCCGCCGAAACCCGCGCTGCGGCGTGTTGCACCGTGATCCCGTTGCGGCCAAGGGTTGTGCCTCCGGCCTGCGCGACAGAAGAGTTTTCAAACGCCGAAGAAAGATGCCAAAGCCAGGTCGGCTCGGGCACGGCATCATCGTCGATGAACGCAATGATATCGCCAGCCGCGGCGTCGACGCCTTTGTTCCTGGCGGCAGAGATATTCGCACGATCAGCGGTTAAGACGCGTTCGACCTTCATTTCCTGCGCAATCTGCGCGCCATCTGAACAGGCGACCACGACCACTTCAAAGCGGGTATAATCCAGTTGGCCGATGGCGCGCAGGCATTGCTTCAACCAGTCGGGCCTGTTCCAACTGACCACAACAACGCTGACCGCAGGCGACGCCATCGCGCGTCTCAGACAGGCTGGAGGTCGATGCCCGGAGCGGTTGCGACGAAGAACGGGTTGGCGAAAGTCGGTTTTCCGTAGGTCAGTGTCTGCAAGTCGTCCAGCCGCAGGACCTTGCCGCCTGCGCCATTGAGAACTGCGTGACCCGCTGCGGTGTCCCACTCCATCGTGCGACCCAGCCGCGGGTAAAAATCCGCCTCTCCGGTGGCGACGAGGCAGAATTTGAGTGAAGATCCCGCGCTTTTGCTGTCCTTGATGGAATACCTGTTGATGTAATCGTCGGTCGCCTGGTCACGGTGTGATTTCGACGCAACCACCATCAGCGCGTCGGACTTCGGAACCGAAACGTGGATGAGTGTGACGGCGCCGATCGTGTTTTTGTCAAAGCTTCCGGTTTCTTCCACGCTTTGGCCGGATGCATCCGTGAAGAACAGCCGTTCCTTTGCTGGCGCGTAGACTACGCCGCGCGTCGGAACGCCGTCTTCGACCAGCGCGATATTCACTGTGAAGTCGCCGCGCCTGTGGATGAACTCCTTGGTGCCGTCCAGCGGATCGACGATCAAAAAGTCGCGGACTTGCAGATCGTGCGTGTCGGATTGTTCTTCCGTTACCAATGCGATGTCGGGGAACGCGTCACGCAAACCCGCCGAGATCAGCGCATCCGCGGCCTCGTCCGCTTCCGTGACGGGACTGTCATCCGATTTCGAGCGCACGTCGAAATCATCGGCGCGGTAGATTTCCATGATCTGGTGACCTGCCTCGAGCGCGAGACGGCGCATTTCGTGCATCAGTGCATCATAGTCCATGGCCATCTGTCCTCACGTCGATTGATTTGAAAGCGCGCCTCTCTTATCATTGTCTTAACAATTGTTCGCAACAACAGTCAGAAAAACTGACGGAAAAACGCGGACCGAGGCAGAGGCAGACCACATGTTTCAGAAAACGGCTCCGATGAACCGGACGGCTTCGGCCGTAAACATCGCCGAACTCATCTATCACAACACGGTCCGCGCCATTCGCAAAACGCATGGAAACGCGTTCATGTCGATCGCGGTCAGTGTCTTTCAGTCCCTTTTGTTCGTTCTGTTTTTCTACGTCATGTTCACGGTCATGGGGCTCAAGGGGTTGGCGCTTCGTGGCGATTTCGTGATTTTTCTGCTTACCGGGATCTTCATGTTCATGACCCACAACAAGGCTGTGGGCGCCGTCTTGGGAAGCGAAGGACCGGCCAGTCCGATGATGCAACACGCGCCGATGAACACGTTTATTTCCATCGTGTCCGGAATGCTGGCGACGCTGTACATTCAGACGTTGGCTGTCGCGTTCATCCTCTTCGTCTATGATGTCGCGATAAACCCTTACGTCCTCCGCGAGATCGTGGATCCCGTTCCGGTGATGGGCATGTTCCTGTTGTCATGGTTTTCGGGCGGGGCGGTCGGCCTTGTGTTTCTCGCGCTGAAGCCGTGGTTTCCGGGCCTGACCGGAACACTCTCGACCCTTTACAAGCGTGCGAACATGATTGCGTCGGGCAAGATGTTCGTTGCGAACTCTCTCCCCTCGTTCATGATCTCGATGTTCGACTGGAACCCGCTCTTCCACACAATTGATCAGGCGCGGGGATTTGCATTCATCAACTATGTTCCGCGAAACACCAATTGGGAATACGTCGTGTATCTGTCGCTGACGCTCGTCATGATCGGGTTGATGGGGGAATTCTATACCCGCAAGCACGCCTCTGCATCCTGGTCGGCGCGGCGTTGATCACGTCACGACACGCAGGGTCAGGTTGATCCGGCCCCCTTTTGGCAAGAGTGTCGAACTCTGCGGCCGCACCCGGTCGATCCCGTGATAGGCTCTCCGAGCCGTACCGGCCATAACCACGACATCCCCAGAACGCAGCCAGACCGACTCGGTCTTGCCGCCGCGTGTCTGGTTGCCCATGCGAAACAGCGCCTCATCGCCAAGCGATACCGACACAACGGGTTGCGACAGGTCCGCCTCGTCCTTGTCCTGATGCATTCCCATCTTCGCTGCTTCATCATACCAATTGATCAAACAGCATTCCGGCAGCCGGGCATCTGGCACCAGATCCTGCCACATGGTCATAAGCGCATCGGGAATCGGGGGCCATTCTTGTCCCGATGGATGTCGCGCTTCGTACCGGTATCCCTTTCGGTCGCTGATCCATCCGTACTGTCCAGCCGCGCTCATCCGTACTGACATCGGCGTCCCGCGTGGCGTCACCGGTTGGAAAAGGGGCGCTTGTTCAAGGCATTCCCGCAATCTCGCCACAAGTTGCTCCTGCGCCACCGAGGAGAAATAGCCGGGATGAATCTCGAAATCGCGGACGTGCAGAACAGTCATGTGGTAAGAATAATGCCGCAAAACCTGAAACACATACCGAATTTTCAGAAATTCACGTTAGCTGCGGCGCTTGCAGGCGTCTTGATGCCTCCTTATATACCCACCGGACCCGCTGAACGGTAACGTCAGTGGAATGAAATGCGGGGCGGGATGCCGGAATGGGTCTTCGTCTCGTGACATCGCCTTAAGAAATGAAGGGATCGAAAACATGGCCAAAGTGATTGGTATTGACCTCGGTACAACCAACAGCTGCGTCGCGATCATGGATGGTTCGCAACCGCGCGTGATCGAAAACTCCGAAGGCGCACGGACGACCCCGTCCATCGTCGCTTTCACCGACGACGAGCGTCTGGTCGGCCAGCCGGCGAAACGCCAGGCGGTCACCAACCCCGAAAACACAATCTTCGGCGTCAAGCGCCTGATCGGTCGTCGGAATGACGACAGCGATCTCGCCAAGGACCGCAAGAACATGCCGTTCGAAGTGATCGACGGCGGCAATGGCGACGCATGGGTGCGCGCCAAGGGTGACAAGTACAGCCCCTCCCAGATTTCCGCCTTCATCCTGCAAAAGATGAAGGAAACCGCTGAGAGCTATCTTGGCGAAGAGGTGACACAAGCTGTCATCACAGTACCCGCCTATTTCAATGACGCCCAGCGTCAGGCGACCAAAGACGCCGGCAAGATCGCCGGCCTCGAAGTGCTGCGGATCATCAACGAACCGACGGCAGCCGCGCTCGCCTACGGGCTCGACAAGAAAGAGTCCCGCACCATCGCGGTCTATGACCTTGGCGGCGGTACGTTTGACGTGACCATCCTCGAAATCGACGATGGTCTCTTCGAAGTGAAATCGACCAACGGCGACACGTTCCTGGGTGGTGAAGACTTTGACATGCGGATCGTCAACTACCTTGCCGACGAGTTCAAGAAAGAGAACGGCGTCGACCTGACCAAGGACAAGATGGCGCTTCAGCGTCTCAAGGAAGCGGCGGAAAAGGCCAAGATCGAGCTCAGCTCTTCGAGCCAGACCGAGATCAACCAGCCGTTCATCTCGATGGACAGCAAGACCGGTCAGCCGTTGCACATGGTGATGAAGCTGACCCGTGCCAAGCTGGAAAGCCTGGTTGGTGATCTGATCAAAGCATCGATGAAGCCGTGCCAGGCCGCTTTGAAAGATGCAGGTCTGTCCACCTCCGACATCGACGAAGTCGTGCTTGTCGGCGGTATGACCCGCATGCCCAAAGTGGTCGAGGAAGTGACCAAGTTCTTCGGCAAGGAGCCGCATAAAGGCGTGAACCCGGACGAGGTCGTGGCGCTGGGCGCGGCGATTCAGGCCGGCGTACTGCAAGGCGACGTCAAAGACGTTGTCCTTCTCGACGTGACTCCTCTGTCGCTTGGTATCGAAACGCTGGGTGGCGTGTTTACCCGCCTGATCGACCGCAACACCACGATCCCGACCAAGAAGTCGCAGATCTTCTCGACCGCCGAGGACAACCAGAACGCCGTGACGATCCGGGTGTTCCAGGGCGAGCGTGAGATGGCGGCGGACAACAAGATGCTCGGCCAGTTCAATCTGGAAGACATCCCACCAGCGCCGCGCGGCATGCCGCAGATCGAGGTGACGTTCGACATCGACGCCAATGGTATCGTGTCCGTGTCCGCGAAAGACAAAGGCACTGGCAAAGAGCAGAACATCACCATTCAGGCGTCTGGTGGTCTGTCCGATGAGGACATCGAAAAGATGGTCCAGGATGCGGAGCAGAACGCCGAAGCGGATAAGGAACGCCGCGAGATGGTCGAGGCCCGTAACCAGGCCGAAAGCCTCATCCACTCGACAGAGAAATCGGTGGAAGAGCACGGCGACAAGGTCGATCCGACGACTGTCGAAGCGATCGAACTTGCCATCGCGGCTCTGAAAGATGATCTGGAGGATGAAAAGTCTACCGCCGACAAGATCAAGTCGGGCATCCAGAACGTGACTGAGGCGGCGATGAAACTTGGCGAGGCGATCTACAAGGCGCAGCAGGAAGAAGGCGATGCCGAACCTTCCGCAGCGGACTCGCAGGGTGGCGACGATGATGACACCATCGTCGATGCCGATTTCGAAGATCTCGACGACAATAAGCGCGCCTAACGCTTGTTGGGCGGAACCGAAATGGGGCCGGACCGGACACCGGGCCGGCCTCTTTCGTTCCGGTGAAGGAGGGCATGATGTCCAAACGTGACTACTACGATGTGCTCGGCCTCAAGAAAGGCGCCTCTGCTGACGAGATCAAGAAAGCCTACCGCACCAAGGCGAAAGAGCTGCATCCTGACCGCAACGCGGACAACCCACGGGCCGAAGAACAGTTCAAGGAAGCGAACGAGGCCTACGAGGTCCTGAAAGACGCGGACAAGAAGGCGGCGTATGATCGCTACGGCCACGCCGCATTCGAAGGCGGTATGGGCGGAGGCCGTCCTGGTGGCGGCTTCAGCGGCGGTCAGGGCGATTTCGCCAGCGCGTTCTCGGACGTGTTCGACGATCTTTTCGGCGACTTCATGGGCGGACAACGCGGCGGTGGACGGCAACGCGCCTCGCGTGGCGCTGACCTGCGCTACAATCTCCGTGTGACGCTGGAAGACGCCTATATGGGCATGCAGAAAACCATTCAGGTCCCGACATCCGTTCAATGCGGTTCGTGTTCGGGATCGGGTGCCGAAGGCGGGGCAGAGCCGACAACCTGTCCGACCTGTTCGGGCATGGGCAAGGTCCGTGCGACCCAAGGGTTTTTCACGGTCGAACGCACCTGTCCGACCTGTTCGGGGCTTGGCCAGACGATCAAGAACCCGTGCAAATCCTGCGGCGGGGCAGGGCGTGTCCAGAAAGAGCGCGCCTTGTCGGTGAACATTCCCAAGGGGGTGGAAACCGGAACGCGCATCCGTCTGGCTGGTGAGGGTGAAGCAGGCCTGCGCGGCGGGCCGCCGGGCGATCTCTACATCTTCATCGAGGTGGCCAAGCACGAGCTTTTCGAACGCGACGGCGTTCATCTGCATTGCCGGGTGCCGGTGTCGATGATCGTTGCTGCCCTTGGTGGTAACATTGAGGTGCCCACCATCGACGGTGGGCGCAGCCGCGTCGCGATACCGAATGGCAGCCAGTCCGGCCGCCAGATGCGCCTTCGTGGCAAGGGCATGCCCGCGCTGCGCGGCTCTGGGCAGGGCGATATGTTTATCGAGCTTGCGGTGGAAACGCCGGTGAACCTGACGTCGAAGCAGAAAGAACTCCTGCGCGAGTTCGAGGAATTGAGCGAAGACAACAACCCGGAATCGAAGAGCTTTTTCAAATCCGTAAAAGGCTTTTGGGATTCCATGAAAGGATAACGCCGACGGCCCCCAATGTGGGGCCGTTAGCATTTTCTTAAACGTTCGTGTGCCACGGATTGCACATGCCGCGTCACACCAATTCAGCCCAACTTGCTTTGTTTGAACCGTCTGCACGGGCGCTGCATGGTGCGCCAAAAACCGAAAAAGCGGCAAAAAAGCCAGAGAAGGTGCCGTCTTACCTCAAGGACCACCGAAAACGCCTGCGCAGTCGTTTCCTTATCGGCGGAGCAGAGCCGTTTCCTGATTACGAGCTGCTCGAACTGATCCTGTTCCGGATGCATAGAAACGGCGACGTCAAACCCACTGCGCGCCTGCTCATCGACACTTTCGGCGATTTGAACAGCGTCCTCGCGGCGCCGATCGAGCGTCTCCAAGAGGTCAAGGGCATCGGCCCCGAAACCGCCTTCGATCTGAAACTTATCGAAGCTGTGTCGCACCGCATGACCCAGACCAAGGTTCTCAAGCGCGAAGTGATTTCAAGTTGGAATGCCTTACTCGAATATTGCCGCGCGTCCATGGCGCATCGCGATACCGAACAGTTCCGCATCTTCTTTCTCGACCGCAAGAACGTTCTTATTGCAGACGAAATGCAAGCCAAAGGCACGGTGGACCATGTGCCTGTCTATCCCCGCGAAATCATCAAACGCGCCTTCGCGCTGAACGCCTCGGCGCTTATCCTTGTGCACAACCATCCGTCCGGCGATCCGACCCCGTCGCAGGCCGACATCACCATGACGCAAGACATCGTCGCGGCATGTGACGCCGTGGGCATTGCCGTGCACGATCACCTGATCATCGGCAAATCGAGAGAGGTCAGCTTCAAATCAGAAGGGTATCTTTAGGGCGGTCTAACGAACCCAGACTTCGACCCGACGATTGACCTGTCGACCCCAGCTCGTGTCATCGCAGGCCATCGGCATGGCCTCTCCAAATGCATCCGTGGACAACCGGACCTGTGACAGGTTCGACGCCTCGACCGCAGTTTCTATCGCAAGCTTGACGGCCTGGGCGCGCTGTTGTGCGATCCGGAGATTGCCCTCGGCCGGGCCTTCTCCGTCGGAGAATCCAACGAAAACAAGCTGGCGTCCGTCATAGATGCCCGCCTCGATCGCGTGCGCGAGCTGTTGCACGTTGGAGCGCGATTGCGCATCCAATCTTGCTGCACCCGCCTCAAAACGGAACGATGTCGACAGGCGTCGCAGCGGCGACAACGTGTCGACCATGCGCTTCAATTCACTCAGACCTGCCTCGCCTTCTGCCACCGAGATTGCGTTGGCGAACCGGTCGCCCTGAGCGTTCAAGGCAATCTCTTCCGGCGCCTGGTCCATGAAACCCGCCCTTCGGGTGATAATCTGAGCGGGCGCCGTGCGCGTGTAGGCAAGAAACTCACGCGCCAGTTTGGGAAGACGCCGCGCAGGGATGTAGAGAAACATCGGCGCAGTCAGCGGATAGTCCTCGGTCTTGATGTTCAGACGGTTGGCACGAAGTTGGAAACCGCACGGTCCTGTCAGCGCCAGAGGCTTGCTGTTGCCGATTTCGGAATAGCTCGCCACGCCGATGCCGAGTTGGTCCTCTGCCACGGCGCGTGCCAGGGCTGCATTCGTGGCGTGCCGTGTCACATCTTCGGACAGCACCATCCGCGCCGGTTTGAGGACGCGATCCTCGACGGCCTGCGCGATCCCCGATTGCGCGTCGCGCATGTGGACCGAAATCGGCGCGTCAGGTCCTCCCAAGGTGCGCCAATTGTCGATATTCCCGGAGAGGACCCGCGCCAGATCGGAAACGGAGAGGGCGGAAATGGGATTGGTCGGCGACACGATCACCGTCATCGCGTCAAGCGCGAGAACCCGGCTTCGGTTGACCTCGTCCAACTGCCCCAACCCAACTTCCGCAGCGAGCGTCAGCTCTCCGGGGCGGATTTCGCGCAACGCCATGACGAGGTCGGCTTCGTCCGCCAGCAGATCGGCAAAGCCTTCATCCGTGCTGGACACCCGAAACCGGAATCGACCGACCGTTTTTTCCTCTTCGACGTCTGAGAGCACGTATTCGAAGTGGGTTTCATCCTCGACGATCCGGTCGGCCTTCAACCCGTTTTGCAGTGCAAAGCCTTCGACCAAAGCGGGCATAAGGACTTTGCCCACTGTCGAGGAGCCCGAGATGGAGAGTTCTGCGACGAAATCGGTCAGCGACGGACAGCCCGGCCCTTCACACAACACGCCGGACCCATCGACGGTGAGTTCGCCGTATTGCGTTTCGACGCGGTAGAATTCCCCGTCGAAGCCCAGCAATGTCCCTGACAATTCGATGGCACCATCGCGCGACCGCAACGTCACGTCGTCGGCGATTGCCGACGCACTGGTCAGGCAAAGGAAAAGTGCGGCCCAAAGCGCCGCACAGAGATGTTTCATGGATCGCGCCTTTGAACCGCCCTCTTATTTTGCGGCGATTGTCAGGTCTTCGACGATATTTTTCAACAGCAAGAAATCACCAACGGCATCGCAGCCGGGGACGTCGATCGTCAATTCCTTGGACATCAAGGCCGAGCCGTTGCGCAACTCGAGCGTTTGGGCTTCGACGCTGGTGTCACAATTCGAGGCGAGGATTTCTGTCTCGACCGTCAGGGCAACCGTTCCCGAAGCTTCGGTCATGCCCGACGGGAACGTGTAGACCTCTGCCAGAAGAGCGTCCGGCGCATCCGCCGCGCCCAGTTTGGTCAGGAAACCGCCTTCGCCGGTAGCGGCACGTGTTGGATCCGCGATCGACCCCTGCCAGATATGGCCGTCGGTGAAGTATTCTGCGTCGAATTCGCGGGCGTGCAATTGAAGACCGGCATTCCCGCGCCATTGCAACGCGACGCGATCATAGAACGGAACCGACGTCACTTCTGCCGTCGCAACGGCACCCGCCCCATCCATGAAGGACGCGATAACCAAAGCGTTTTCGGTCAAGGCCGGGACATCGACGGTCAGCGATCCATCGGGCTGCATCACCTCGGTGAACATCAAGCCGTTGTGGTGGAAGGTCACCCGGTCACTGCCGTGGCAGGGCGCGCTTAGCGTGACCGTCATCATCGCGCCTGCAATCGGTGTCGCGGTCATGTCGACTTCGCAGGCAAAGCCGGAGTCCTTTGGGGCTGTCGGAACCGTGATCTTCGGCTCCTCGACCGATGTGACCGCTGCACTGATCACCGATGACGGAAGGGATGCGGTGATCGGCATATCGGAAGGTACAATGTTGCGCGGTGCAGAGGACACGTCCTGAACGTCGGAGACGACAAGAGGAGCCTGCGCGCTTTCTGTGTCGGAAGACGTTGGCCAGTATTGCATCGCCGCCCCGATTGCGAGTGCGCTCACGACTGTCGCAGTGGCAATGCGGATAGAGGCTTTGCGGTCCATGACAGACTCCCGATACGTACGTTGCATCGTCTTGTCTGTCAGGAGATTTTGGTGCGCCTAGGGCGCAGTTTTGGTCACTTTACGTCGGCTTTGTGTCAAAGGCGCCCTCAGGCCAGGCGCCCATGACAATGCTTGAACTTCTTTCCCGATCCGCAGGGGCAGGGATCATTGCGTCCCGGGTTGCCCCACGTCGTCGGATCGGATTCGTCAAACCCGTCTACGGCGGCATCAGACACGGGCGCGGCGGAGCCGTCCTGCGGTTGTGCGGCCTCGGCAGCCTTTGCCATCGCCGCCTGTTGCGCTGCAAGCTGTTGCAGCATCGCTTTCTGCTCTTCCTCGGTCATCGGGCGCACTTGACCAAGCTGCTTGGTCACGTTTTCTCGAAGACTGTCGAGCATGGATTCGAACAACTGGAATGCCTCGGACTTGTATTCGTTAAGCGGATCGCGCTGCGCATATCCGCGGAACCCGACCACGGACCGCAGGTGCTCCAACGTCAGAAGATGCTCGCGCCACTTGCTGTCGATGGTCTGCAACAACACTTGCTTTTCGATCTGGCGCATTGTGTCGGGGCCAAATGCCTCGGCCTTTTTCGCCATCATGTCGTCCGAGACCTCCTCGAGACGTTCGCGAATGACATCAGCATCGACGCCTTCTTCATCGCCCCATGCGACAACGGGCGCGTCGACACCGACAAGCTCCTTGACCGCATCCTGTAGCCCTTGGGTATCCCACTGGTCAGCGTAAGTCTTTGGCGGCACATAAGTATCCACCAGATCATCGATGACCTGATGGCGCATGTCCTGCGCGATTTCCGACAGATCCTGCGCTTCCATGATTTCGCGACGCTGGCTGAAGATCACCTTCCGCTGGTCGTTCATCACGTCGTCGAACTTCAGCAACTGCTTGCGGATATCGAAGTTGCGACCTTCGACCTTGGCCTGTGCACGTTCCAGCGACTTGTTCACCCACGGGTGAACGATCGCTTCGCCCTCTTGCATCCCCAAGGTGGACAGAACCTTGTCCAGACGTTCGGAGCCGAAGATGCGCATCAGGTCGTCATCAAGCGACAGGAAGAACGAGGACCGGCCCGGATCGCCCTGACGCCCGGAGCGACCGCGCAGCTGGTTGTCGATGCGGCGGCTTTCGTGGCGCTCGGTGGCGAGAACAAAAAGACCACCTGCGTCCTTTACGGCTTTCTCGTCGTTGGCGTGCTCGGCTTCGATCTTCTGGCGGATCGCTTCCGGATCCGCTTCAGGATCGGCGGCAATCGCTTCCATGATCTTGAATTCGACATTGCCGCCGAGTTTGATGTCCGTCCCACGCCCGGCCATATTGGTGGCAATCGTGATCGCGCCCAGCTTGCCGGCGTCAGCAACGATCTGCGCCTCTTGCTCGTGCTGGCGCGCGTTTAGAACGTTGTGCTTCAAACCTTCTTTTTCCAAAAGCTGGCTGAGCATCTCGGATTTCTCGATCGACGTGGTGCCGACCAGAACGGGCTGGCCGTTGGCATGCGCTTTTTTGATCTCTTCGACGATCGCGTCGTATTTTTCCTGCGCCGTGCGGTAAACCCGGTCGTCTTCGTCGATCCGCGCGATTTCGCGGTTGGTCGGCACCTCGACGACGCCAAGCCCGTAGATCTCGGCGAATTCGTCGGCTTCGGTCACGGCTGTGCCGGTCATGCCGGACAGCTTTTCATAGAGCCGGAAATAATTCTGGAATGTTACGCTTGCGAGGGTCACGTTCTCGGGGCGAATTTCGCAGCCTTCCTTGGCTTCGATCGCCTGATGCAGACCTTCGGACAAACGGCGGCCTGCCATCATGCGACCGGTAAATTCGTCGATCAGCACGACCTCACCGTCGCGCACGATGTAATCCTTGTCGCGCTGATAGAGCTTATGGGCGCGCAAACCCTGGTTCACATGGTGGATCAGCGTCGTGCTTTCGGGATCATACAGCGACTGCCCCTCGGGCAATTGGCCCAGTTCATGCAGCGTCTGTTCGAGGAATTCATTGCCCTCGTCCGTGAAGGACACGTTCCGCGTTTTTTCGTCGAGCGTGTAATGCTCTTCCGTCAGCGACGGGATCACCTTGTCGATGGCAACGTAAAGCTCACTGCGGTCCTGCGCCGGGCCGGAGATGATCAGCGGCGTCCGCGCTTCGTCGATCAGGATGGAGTCGACCTCATCCACGATGGCGAAGAAGTGGTCGCGCTGGTACATCTGGTTCAGCTCGGACTTCATATTGTCGCGGAGGTAATCGAAGCCAAGCTCGTTGTTGGTGGCATAGGTGATGTCGCAGGCATAGGCGGCCTGTTTTTCGGCATCGGGCTGGCGCGGATAGACCACACCGGTGGTCAGGCCAAGCGCGCTGTAGACCTTGCTCATCCATTCGCTGTCGCGCTTCGCAAGGTAGTCGTTCACCGTCACGATGTGCACGCCGCGCTCGGTCAGCGCGTTCAGATAGGCGGGGAAGGTGGCGACAAGCGTCTTGCCTTCGCCGGTCTTCATTTCCGAGATGTTGCCTTGGTGCAGGAATATCCCGCCCATAAGCTGCACGTCAAAGGCCCGCAGACCCAACGCGCGCTTGGCGGCCTCGCGGCAGTTTGCAAAGGCTTCGGGCAGAAGCGCATCAAGCGCCTCACCGTTAGAGTGTCGCGCCTTGAGCTCGGCCGTTTTCTCGATCAGCTGCGCATCGTCCAGCTTTTCGAATTCCGCTTCCAGTGCGTTGATTTTTTCAACCAGCGGGCGGGTCGCCTTGACTTTGCGGTCGTTCGGCGTTCCGAACACCTTGCGCGCGACTTTACCTAATCCCAGCATGCACTCACTTTCAGCTTTGACATCTTCGTGTGCGGCATCTGCTTGCCCGCCTCGCACACAGCCCATATGTCACAGGGGAACGACCGGCTTCACAGCGCCTTGTGGCGATGTAAGGTCAGGGAAATACACTGTCAATGTCGCCCCGCAATGCGGGCGGCTCTGGAAGGAACAAACATGACGAATCTTATCACGAAATTGTCTGCAAGCGCGTTCGCCCTGATGCTGGCCCTGCCGGTACAGGCGCAGGACACGCTTACGGCCGACAGTGTCGTGGCCACGGTCAACGGCACAGAGATCACGCTCGGTCACATGCTGATGGTGCGCGCCTCCCTGCCGGAGCAGTACCAGCAGCTTCCCGATGACGTTCTCTGGGATGGCATCATGGACCAGATCGTTCAACAGACGGTCCTCGGCCAGGAAACGTCTGGCGAAGAAAGCCGTCGTGTGCAGATCGCACTCGAGAACGAGCGCCGCGCCCTGATGGCCGCGCAAGCGGTTGAGGACATCGTCGATGGCGCCGTGAACGAAGAGGCCGTGCAGGCGCTTTATGAAGAGACCTATCTTCAGGGGGAACCGACCGAGGAATTCAACGCATCGCATATCCTTGTCGAGACTGAAGAAGAAGCCGCTGCAATCGTCGAAGAGCTGAAGGGCGGCGCGGACTTCGCAGAAGTGGCCCGCGAGAAGTCGACGGGTCCGTCGGGTCCGAACGGCGGTCAGCTTGGATGGTTCGGCCCCGGCATGATGGTGCCTGAATTCGAGGCCGCCGTGGAAACGCTCGAAGTCGGTGCGATCTCCGACCCGGTGCAGACACAGTTCGGCTGGCATGTCATCACGCTCAACGAAAAGCGTAATCAGGAAGCCCCCGAATTGGAGAGCGTCCGGCAAGAGCTTGAAAGCATCCTGAGCCAGAACGCCGTCACCCGTAAAATCGACGAACTGACCACCGCCGCAGACATCTCCCGTACGTCCGGCGAAGAGGTCGACACGTCGGTGCTCAGCAATCTGGATCTCCTGGAGGAATAATCTTGGCCAAGATCACATCGGTTTCGCCGCTAGCACCCGCCAGCTTCCCGGACCTGCCCGTCATCAAGGGCGCCCGCTTTGCAACCGCTGCTGCGGGGGTCAAATACGCGGGGCGAACCGATGTGATGCTGGCGATGCTCGATCCGGGAACCTGCGTTGCGGGCGCCTTTACCAAGTCCGCAACGCGGTCTGCCAACGTGCTTGATTGCCAATCCAAGATCCGGCTTGAGGACGAGGCAGGCGCGGCGATTATCGTCAATTCCGGCAACTCGAACGCCTTTACCGGACGCGCCGGCGACGAATCCGTGCAGGCCATCTGTGCCGAAGTCGGTCGGGTCGCGGGACTGCCCACCACCCGCGTATTCACAAGCTCCACCGGCGTGATCGGCGAACGGCTCCCGCATGACCGCATTCAGGCCAAAGTTCAGGAACTGTACGACACGCTCGATGAGGGCGGTTTGGCTGCGGCGGCCAGGGCAATCATGACCACGGACACCTTTCCGAAAGGCTCGACCGTCACGGTCGATCTGCCCGACGGTCCGGTCAAGATCGCTGGTATCGCCAAAGGGTCGGGCATGATCGCGCCCGATATGGCGACGATGCTGGTCTACATTTTTACCGACGCGAAGATCGCGCAGTCCGATCTTCAGAGCCTTGTCTCCGATATCAACGAAAAGACCTTCAACAGCATCACCGTGGACAGCGACACCTCCACCTCAGATACGTTGCTGGTTGTGGCCACAGGCGCGTCCGGTGTGTCGGTCCCTGCACACGACGCCGCCTTCCGCGACGGCTTGCATCACATCATGCAGGACCTCGCGCATCAGGTGGTGCGCGACGGCGAGGGTGCCACCAAGTTCGTGGAAATCACGGTCACCGGTGCGCTGAGCGATGCCGACGCAAAAACCCACGCCATGTCCATCGCGAACTCGCCGCTGGTCAAGACGGCCATTGCCGGTGAGGATCCGAATTGGGGCCGCGTCGTGATGGCTGTCGGCAAATCTGGCGCGCCTGCTGACCGGGATACGCTCAGCATTTCGTTCGGTGATGTGAAAGTCGCGAACAAAGGCTGGGTCGATCCCGATTATCGGGAAGAGCAGGGCGCCGCGGTGATGAAACAGCAGGACATCTCTATGACCGTCGATCTAGGGATGGGGTCGGGCTCTAGCACCGTCTGGACCTGCGATCTGACACACGGCTACATCTCGATCAACGCCGACTACCGGTCTTGACGTGAAGATTGTCCTGGTTTCTGCCGTCGCGCTCATCGATCCCGATGGGCGCATCCTTCTGGCACAACGCCCCGAAGGGAAGTCCATGGCGGGCCTATGGGAATTCCCCGGCGGCAAAGTGGAACCGTGCGAGACGCCCGAGCAGGCCCTGATCCGCGAATTGCACGAAGAACTTGGCATCGACACGTGGGAAAGCTGCCTGGCGCCGCTGACCTTCGCCTCGCACAGTTACGAGACGTTCCATCTTTTGATGCCGCTCTTTGCGTGCCGCAAATGGAAGGGCACTCCCGAATCGAAAGAGGGTCAGGCGTTGAAATGGGTGCGGGCAAACCAACTCAGGGACTACCCGATGCCCCCGGCCGACATTCCGCTGATCCCGATCCTGCGGGACTGGCTTTAGAAAAGCCGACTTTCGTAGGAAATCATGCGCTCTCGGATGATTTGCTCTGGCCAAGAATTTCCCAGCATTTTAACAGGTGCGTGTCAGGCCTTGGGGGAGATTTGACGTGTTGAAAACCATCATCATCGGAAGCTGCATGTCCGTTCAGGGCATTCTTGAAAAGACCCTGCCGGACGGGCGTATTTCCGTACGCGTCGGTAACAGGATCTTCACCGGATTGCCGGTTCTCACAGCCGGCTGAATGCGGCGATCGGCAAAAGAAAAAGGGCAGCGGTGACGCTGCCCTTTTCCGTTTTCGGAGATTGGATATCAGTCCAGCGCGCGTTCGACTTCCTCGCGCTCGAAGATTTCGATCACATCGCCCTGGCGGATGTCCTCGTAGTTCTCGAAGGCCATACCGCATTCCTGACCGGACTGAACCTCAGAAACTTCATCCTTGAACCGCTTGAGGGTCTTCAGAGTGCCTTCGTGGATCACCACGTTGTCCCGCAGCAGGCGCACACCGGCGCTACGGCGGGCCACACCTTCGGTGACGAGACAACCCGCAACCTTGCCGACGTTGGACACCTTGAAGACGTCCTTGATCTCGGCGTACCCGATGAAGGTCTCCTTGATCTCGGCACTGAGCAGGCCGGATGCAGCCGCTTTCACGTCGTCCACGAGGTCATAGATCACGCTGTAATAGCGGATTTCCACGCCCTTCTGGTTCGCCGTATTGCGCGCAGACGCGTTGGCACGCACGTTGAAGCCGATCACTGGACATCCCGACGCTTCGGCAAGGCCGATATCGGTTTCGGTGATGGCACCCACGCCAGAGTGCAGAACGCGTACGCGCACCTCGTCGTTGCCGACCTTTTCCAGGGCCTGCACGATCGCTTCGGCGGAACCCTGAACGTCTGCTTTGACCAGCACAGGAAGCTCGGAGACGTTTTCGTCGTCCTTCGCCTTCTTCATCAGTTGCTCAAGCGTCGTCGCAGCGCCAGCCGCGGCACGCTTTTCTTTGGCGACATTGGCACGGTATTCCGCGATCTCGCGCGCCTGCGCTTCGGTCTCGGTCACGTTGAGAACGTCGCCCGCTTCGGGCGTGCCGTTCAGGCCAAGCACCTCGACAGGCACTGACGGTCCCGCTTCCTTGACGCGCTCGCCCTTGTCGTTGATCAGCGCACGCACTTTACCGTACTGCTCGCCCACGACGAAGATATCGCCCTGACGCAGCGTGCCGTTTTGAACGAGAACCGTCGCGACCGGACCGCGGCCCACGTCCAACTGCGCTTCGATCACGGCACCCTGGGCGGCCCGATCCGGGTTCGCCTTGAGTTCGAGGATCTCCGCCTGAAGCGCGATGGCTTCGAGCAATTCCGGCAAGCCTTGACCCGAGATGGCCGAGACTTCGACATCCTGCACATCGCCCGACATTTCTTCGACGATCACTTCGTGCTGAAGCAGGTCGGTCCGCACCTTGGTCGGGTTCGCATCCGGCTTGTCGATCTTGTTGATCGCCACGATCATCGGCACCTTGGCCGCTTTCGCGTGGTTGATCGCTTCGATGGTCTGCGGCATCACCGCGTCATCCGCAGCAACCACCAGGACAACGATATCCGTCACCTGGGCGCCACGAGACCGCATCGACGTAAACGCCGCGTGGCCCGGGGTATCGAGGAACGACAGGACAGCACCGTCCTTGGTCGTGACCTGATAGGCGCCGATATGCTGCGTGATCCCGCCAGCTTCGCCAGACGTGACATTGGCATCGCGGATCGCGTCGAGAAGTGACGTCTTGCCGTGGTCGACGTGACCCATGATCGTGATGACCGGAGGACGTGGCTTCAGGTCTTCCGGATTGTCTTCGACCTCTTTGATGACGTCTTCCACATCCGCGTCGGAAACGCGGGTCACCTTGTGACCGAACTCTTCGATGATGAGCTCTGCCGTGTCCTGATCGATGGTCTGGTTCTGCGTGGCCATGATGCCATTGTTCATCAACGCCTTCACAACGTCGCCGACCTTTTCGGTCATCCGATTTGCCAGCTCCGCAACCGTGATTGCCTCGGGCAGCTTGACCTCGCGCACAACCTTCTCGCGCGGCTGGCTGCCGCCCATGGCTTTCTGACGCGCACGCTCCTGCTTGCGCTTCATAGCGGCCATGGATTTCTGACGTCCACCTTCGCCGCCCAGAGCCTGGTTCAACGTCAGCTTGCCGGAACGGCGTTCGGAATCGTCGCCCTTGCGACGACCGCGATCTTCGCGTTCGCGATCAACCTTGCGCGGTGCGGCTTGCGACGGCTTGGGCCCACCCGAAGGTTGACGCGCGGCCGGGGTTTCGACTGGTCCCGCAGCAGCCTGCTTGGCGGCTTCAGCCGCCTCACGTGCTTTGCGCTCTTCGTCCTCGGCTTTCTGGCGTGCGCGCTCTTCGGCCTCGCGCTGTTCGCGCTCCTTGGCCTCTTTTTCGGCGCGCATCCGCTCGCGTTCTTCCGCACGGGCCTTTTCTTCGGCTTCGCGCTGGGCGGCTTCTTCACCTTCGCGGGCCTTGGCGGCCTGGAGCGCTTTCAGACGGCGCTCCATCTCGGCATCGGAAATGCCTGCCGGCCGTTTGCTGCCTGCGGCAGCCACAGCGGCGCTTGCCGATCCATCCGATGTGGATTTGGACGCGCCGGGTTTCGGCACCACAACGCGCTTGCGCTTGGTCTCCACCACGACGTTTTTGGTACGCCCGTGGCTAAAGCTCTGCTTCACGTTCCCGGAACGGGGACCGCCGCCGCGCAAACCCAATGTCTTTTTGCCGTCGTTATCGCTCATTTAGCTCTTTTTTCCTTCCCAGCGGCCCCTGCCGCTGTCTTTGCATCAGACGTTCCGATGCGAAAGCCCTTCAATCTTTGGGCTTCCTCTACAACACGTTGCGTGAGTCCGCCAGCGCCAAGCGCGGCATGTATCACAGTTTGTCGCCCGAAGGCCATTCCAAGCTCGTCTGCCGTAAGCCAACCAATGTAATGGCCGTAATGCGGCGTGCTGAGTTTCGATTTTCCGCGGCTCGATCCGTCTTCCGCCTGCAAAAGCACTTCGGCGGTTTCCTTGGACAAGGCGTCCTTGACCTTTTCATAGCCCGAGACGGCCACACCGGATTTGCGGCTGAGACTTATCAGATCGACAACTCGGCGTGCAAGCTGCTGCTCGAGATCGCTGACCAGCGTTTCCGAAAGGCGCAACTGCGTTTTTGCCGCACGATGAAAGATGTTCTTTTTTATCGCGGTTTCAAGAGCAGCGCGTGTCGATGTCACCCAGATGCCCCGACCCGGCAGTTTGCCTGCAAGGTCGGGAACAAGCTGGTTTTCGGGACCGATGACAAAGCGGATCAGTTCGGATTTCGGGCGCACCTCTCCGGTCGCAACACACTTGCGTTCCGGTCCGCTCTCCCGATCCTTGTCTTTTCCACCTCGTGCCACGTGTGTCGTCGTCCCTTGTTGTGCGCAGGTCAGGCCTGCTCTTCTTCCATACCTTCGAGATCGTCACCCTCGGCGTCTTCTTCCTCGAGCTCGGTCGGATCGACCCAGCCCAAAAGCACGCGCGCGGTCATCACCAGATGCTGCGCTTCTTCCAGAGACATATCGAAGGGCTCGAGCAGACCTTCGTCCTTGTGACGCTCGCCATCGACGGTCGTCCAGCCACCGGCCAGCTCCCAATCCGCACAGGTCGCGAAATCTTCGAGCGTCTTGACCCCGTCCTTGGCCAGCACTTCGATCATCTGCGGTGTCAGGCCTTCGAAATTGATCAGGCTGTCTTCCGCACCCAGAGCGCGGGCATTGTCGAGCGCCGCTTTCGCCTGTGCCTCGAGGTTCTCGCGGGCACGGGTCTGAAGCTCTTCTGCCGTCGCCTCGTCCACACCGTCGATCACCAGAAGCTCGTCGAGTTCGACATAGGCGACCTCTTCCAGAGTGGTGAAGCCTTCGGCGACCAGAAGCTGGGCAAAGAACTCGTCGAGGTCCAGCGTGTCCATGAAGAGCTGCGTGCGTTCTTCAAACTCCTTCTGACGCCGCGCCGATTCTTCTTCCTCGGTCATGATGTCGATGTCGAGCCCGGTCAGTTGCGACGCCAGACGCACGTTCTGACCGCGGCGACCAATCGCCAGCGACAGCTGTTCGTCGGGAACGACGACTTCGATGCGCTCGGCGTCTTCGTCCAGAACCACCTTGCTCACTTCGGCAGGTTGAAGCGCGTTCACCAGGAAGGTCGGCACATCCTCGTTCCACGGGATGATGTCGATCTTTTCGCCCTGAAGCTCGTTCACGACGGCCTGAACGCGGCTGCCGCGCATACCAACGCAGGCACCCACGGGATCAATCGACCCGTCATAAGAGATAACGGCGATCTTCGCGCGCGAGCCCGGATCACGGGCAACAGCCTTGATCTCGATGATGCCGTCATAGATTTCCGGCACTTCCATCTTGAACAGCTCGGCCATGAATTCGGGCGCCGTCCGCGACAGGAAGATCTGCGGTCCACGCGTTTCGCGGCGCACATCCTTGATGTAGCAGCGGATGCGGTCGCCGTTGCGATAGCTTTCGCGGCCGATCTTCTCGTTGCGGCGCAGGATACCTTCGCCCCGGCCCACATCGACGATGACGTTGCCGTATTCCTCGCGCTTGACCACGCCGTTGATGATGGTACCCGCGCGATCCTTGAACTCTTCGTACTGACGGTCGCGTTCGGCTTCGCGCACCTTTTGCAGGATCACCTGCTTGGCGGATTGCGCGGCGATACGGCCCATCTCGACCGGGGGCACTTCCTCGACAAACGTGTCGCCTACCTGCGCCGTGCCGGAGAATTCTGTGATCGGCGCGCCATCGCGCATCCAGACTGCGTTTTGCCCGGGCTTGGGTGCCATGAAATAGGGCTTTGCGCTCTCGGTGGTGAACTCCGCCTGGTAGTTCTCGAGCTCTTCATCCTCGACCACGGTGCGCACGCGCGTGAACTTGGCCCGTCCCGTCTTGCGGTCGATCGACACGCGGATGTCCATTTCGGACCCGTAGCGCGACTTCGCTGCACGGGCGAGGCTTTCTTCCATCGCTTCGACGACCAACCCGGGGTCGATCATCTTTTCGCGCGCGACCGCTTCGGCGGTCTGCAACAGTTCCAACTGGTTGGCGGAGGTGATTGCCATCGGTCTCTTACTCCTCTTCGGGCCCTTCGGCCTCAATCACGTCGTCAAATTGTTTCTCGTCAAAGCCTTGGGCCTTGCGCGCCTTCAGCATTTCCTTGATCAGCTCGTCCGTCAGGACCAGCTTCGCGTCGGTCAGCCAGTCGAACTTGAGACCGACCGTGCCCTCATCGAGATTGATCAGCACTTCGTCGCCCTCGACCCCGGCCAGCACACCCTTGAAGCGCTTGCGCCCGTCGATCAGCTCGGATGTCTCGATCTTCGCCTCATAGCCTTCAAAGGTCTCGAAATCCTTGAGACGCGTCAAAGGCCGGTCGATCCCCGGCGAGGAGACTTCCAAAGTATACGTGTCGAGGATCGGATCTTCGACATCCAGTGTTGCGCTCACCGCCGTACTTATGGCGGCACATTCGTCCACTTCGATCCCGCCCTCGGGACGTTCGGCCATGATCTGCAAGGTGGCGGTCTTGCCGCTCATCAGACGGATGCGCACCAGTTCGAACCCCATGTCTTCGATGACAGGGGTGACGATCTCGGCCAGACGTCGGTCCATCGCGGCTTTTGCGATCAGGTCAGACATTGTCGTGCAGTGCTCCAGACACAAAAAAACGGGCGCGCGGCCCGTTGAAGAATTCGGTGGGTGCCGACCGAAGCCAACACGCCGCTGTTGAGGTGCATATACGGAGCGTTCCCCGAGTCTGCAAGGGGTTTCCTCAGGCCTGTTGTCGGGTCCGACGGATCAACCCGAATATCGTGCAGGCCAGAAAGATCGCAGCGGCCACCGAAACGATGGTCGGTCCGGTGGGCGTGTCCAAGTGCCACGAAGCGGCCAGCCCGCCCAACGCCGAGGTCACTCCGATCCCTCCCGCCAGGACCGCCATCTGTTCCGGCGTCTTCGCGAACACGCGCGCGGCGGCCGGTGGCACGATCAGCATCGCTCCGATCAGTAGAACGCCGACGACCTTGATCGACACCGCGACCACCACCGCCAGAGTCAAAGTCAGGATCAATTTCTCGCGCTGTGGATCAATGCCCGACGCGCGCGCCAGATCCTCGTTGAGCGTCGCAGTCAGCAAGGCGGACCAGCGCCATCCCAACAAGCCGACGACCGCCATGGCCCCGCCCCAGATAACCGCCAGGTCCATCCGGCTCACTGCCAGAATATCGCCAAAGAGGAACGCCATCAGGTCGATGCGTACCCCGTCAAGGAAAGACACGGCCACAATCCCGATGGCCAGAGCGCTGTGCGCCAACACCCCGAGCAGCGTGTCCATCGCGACATTGCGCCCCGACAGGGACGCCACCAGAGACGCCATTGCCAGCGCGATCACCAAAGCCCCGAGAAAGACCGGAAGGCCTGCCGAAAGCGCCAGGGCAACACCCAGAATAGCCGCATGGGCCGTCGCGTCGCCGAAATAGGCAAGCCGTCGCCAAACCACGAAACACCCAAGCGGAGCTGCCGCCAAGGCAACGCCGACACCGGCAAGCGCTGCGCGCCAGATGAAACTGTCCAGAATCATTCAGCCGCCTCATGCGGGTGGTCATGTGCGTGATCATGCGAATGGTTGTGTTCGTGACGATAGAGCGCCAGCGCACCCTGGGTGCCTGTCCCGAACAGCGCGCGGTATTCCGGGGCGCTCGCCACATGCTCGGGCGCGCCTTCGCAACAGACATGCCCGTTCAGACAAATCACCCGGTCGCTTGCGGCCATTACAACATGCAGCTCGTGGCTCACCATGAGAACCGCGCAGCCGAGGTCTCCGCGCAAGTCCTCGATCAGTCGGTAAAAGGCGGCGGACCCGCTTTGGTCCAACCCTTGCGTGGCCTCGTCCAGCACCAGCACCTCCGGGTCGTTCAGGATCGCGCGCGCCAGAAGCACCCGCTGCATCTGCCCACCGGACAAATCCGCGACCTGACGATCTGCCAATGCCGCAACCCCGGTACGCTCGAGCGACTTGCGCGCGAGCGTCTTCGGCACCGCTTTCGGCAGGCTCAGGAACCGCAGGACGGGCAGGGGCAGGGTCGGGTCGATATGCAGCTTCTGCGGCACATACCCCACCCGCAGCCCCGGTCGCGCGATCACCTGTCCCTGCGTCGGCGTCACCGCGCCCAGAAGCGTCTTCAACAGGGTCGATTTTCCCGATCCGTTCGGACCCACGATCGTGACGATTTCGCCGGGGCGGATGGTCAGGGACACATGAGACAGGATGGTCGCTCCGCCCAATCGAACGGTCACGTCGCGCGCTTCGATCAGGCTCATGTCGCGGGCCCGGTCTGACAATTCGGGCATAACCCCTCGAATTCGATGGTGGTGCTTTCGATCGAAAAGCCGGTGTCGCGCGTACTCTCGTCGAGCGCGACACGCGCGCCCTGCGCTTCGGCCACCCCGTTGCAATCGCGACAGATCAAAAAGGCGGGCGCGTGGTCCTCACCCGGATGGATACAGGCTACAAAGGCATTCAGCTTTTCGATCTTGTGCGCGAAGCCGTGCTTCACGAGGAAATCGAGCGCGCGATAGGCCACTGGCGGCTGCGATCCCAGCCCTTCGCGGCGCAGCACATCAAGGATGTCGTAAGCCCCCATCGCCTGATGACCCCGCAACAGGATCTCGAGCACACGTCGCCGAACCGGCGTCAACTGAAGCCGGGCAGCGGCGCATTTTGCTTCCACCTCACGTACCACCTGCGTGATGCACATGCTGTGGTCATGTTTTGCGAATCCGACAGTGGGCACGTCAATCTCCGTTTGACGAAAGTGTTATGATATTACATTACACATGGCAAGTCTTAGAATCACCCAGTGTCAGGATACCAAAGATGCTCCGCAGTATTTGCCTTGTCGCCTCCACCGCTGTTTTCACACAATCCGCATGGGCGGATGTGCCGAAGGTCGTCACCGATATTGCTCCGATACATGGTCTGGCGTCGATGGTCATGGGCGATCTGGGCGCGCCGTCCATGATGATCGAACCGGGTACCAGCCCACATTCGAACGCCATGCGCCCATCGGTCGCCGCTGCCTTGCAGGACGCGGATGTCGTGTTCTGGGTCGGCGAGGAACTGAGCCCCTGGCTCCACGACCCGATCGAGACGCTCGGGGAAACGGCGCAGCACGTCGCGCTTCTTGATCTCGACGCATCCCGCCGCCTTGCGTCCCGCGATATTGAATCCTTCTCTTCGCAGGAAGATGACCACGGTCACGACGATCACGGTCACGACGATCATGACCACGACAATCACGGGCATGACGACCACGCGGAAGAGGGGCACGACCACGATCATTCCGGCACCGATCCCCATGCCTGGCTCGATCCGCAGAACGCGCAAACCTGGGTGACCCACATCGCCGAGGTTCTTGCAGAGCGAGCTCCCGAGAACGCCGACACCTACAAGGCAAATGCGGCCTCTGCCGTCCAGCAAATCGAAACGGCTGTTGAAAATGCGCAGGAGCGGCTCTCTGCGTTTCAGGATCGTCCTTTCATCGTCTTCCACGACGCCTACCAGTATTTCGAGACACGCTTCGGCCTCAAAGCCTCCGGTGCGCTCTCCCTGAGCGATGCCGTGCCGCCAAGCCCGTCGCACGTGGCCGAGATCCAGACCAGGATCCGCGAGACCGGAATTGTTTGCGTCTTCTCCGAACCGCAATACAGCGACGGCCTCGTGCAGACGGTGATTGACGGGACCGAAGCACGGTCTGTCGAACTCGATCCGCTGGGCGTTGCGCTGGAACCGGGCGCGTCGTTCTATCCAGACCTTATCAACGATATGGCCACCCGGTTCGAGACCTGTCTTCAGTAGTCGCGTTCAAAGAAAATTCCGAGCGACGAATTGCCAGTGTTGTCCACGCTTCCGCGGGCGGTGATGTCGGAGGTCACATCAAGGTTGAGATTGATCTCGGTCCGCCCGCCGCTTTCGACCACCACGTCGGAATAGACGTTGTTGGAAATGTACTTGCCCGCCCGTACGGCCGTCCCGCCATCATCGGTCTGACTTACATCAAGATCGTCGAGCCCGAACCCATCGCGTAGGCGGGACAAAATGCCAACGCCGCCGCGCCCGGCCAAGGTGGCGACCGCGTTGGCAAGCTCAAGCGCCTGCAAGGCCGACAGGTTCGACAGGTTGCGCCCGAAAAGAAGCTGCGCAAGCACCTCGTCCTCGGGCAGTTCCGGGGTCGAGGTGAAGGAGATGTCAGGCGACGACGCCGGCCCTTCGAGAATGATGCTCACGGTAATCCCGTTGGCATCGGTCGATGCAACGAAACGCAAAATCGGATTGAAACTGCCGCTTAGCTGAATGCGTCCTTCGTCCAGGACGAAGCGTTGGTTCAGGATATCCAACCGCCCGCGCACAAGCTCGAACCCACCTTGCGGAATGATGTCCGACGTAGGCCCGGTCAAGCGCAAGGACCCGGCCAGTTCGGCATCCAGCCCGCGACCGCGCACGAACACCTGGCCCGGCGCCGTCAGTGACAGGTCAAGCCGGGTGCTCGACGGTCCGCGCTCTGCCGCGACCTCTTCTTCGGCGGAGCCATTGATCCCCGCCCGGTCAAGCGTGCGCATCACGGGTCGCGTCGCGCCCAGATGATCGATCGGTGGGATCTCTCCCAAGGCCGATACACCAGAAGAGGGCACCTGAATTTCGGTTTCGTTCAGCCTCAGATCCCCGCTGATCAGCAGATCGCGCCCGATCGGACCGTTCAGGGAAACGGTGCCGTCGATGCTTGTGTCATAGAGATCGACATCACGGATACCGAATTGCCGCAGCGTTGCGGTGATATTGGCGTCAAAGCCGCTCAAACCGAGCCGCCCGTTCACGTCCACGCTTCCGCCGTTATTGCCCTGCGCCGACAGCCCAAGCTGTGCCGCGCCATTTGCCATTTGGATCTGACCGGTGATGGGCGCGAGGATGATCCCGAGCGTTGGCGCGCTGAATTCCGCCCCTTGCGGGGTGACCGTGCCCGACAGGCTCTCCAGGCCAAGTGGCCCGGAAAGGGTGAGATCAAGATTGGCCTGACCGTTCAGGCGTCGCGGCGTGATGAAGACATTGGCAAGACCCAAGGGGGCAGACCCGTCAATCGACAGGTTCGCAGTACCACCATTCGCAACGGTTCCATCAACGGCGAGAGTCGTCCCGCCTGGCCCGTCCAGATCGATATCGACGCCGTAGCCATCGCTGCGTTGCTGAACCGCCCCATCGACCACCAGCGCGCCCTGAAAATCCGGCGCGATCAACCCGACATTGGCAAGACGGGCCGAGATATCCAGATTGCTCAACGGCCCGTTTACCTGTGCCGAAATCTCGGAATTCTGAACATCCGCAGACAGGGTGCCTAGCGTGCCATTCTCGCCACTGGCACCGAATTCGAAGCGCGTCACTCCGGCGAGCAACCGGTCGACCGTGGCATTGTTGATGCCAAGACCCGAGCCCTGCCCGGAGGCGCTCACATCGAACGTCCCGCTATCCTGATAAGTGCCGCTCACATCGATGTTTGCACTGCCGCGCAACGGTTGTCCGGCCAGAGCGGACAAGGGCGCAAGGCTGTCCGCCACAAGCGAGACTGCAAATTCCGCATCTGGCGCGCTCAGAGCCTGCGAAACGGTCGCCGATCCTGTGGCGTTCAATGCGCCTGTATCCAGTCGGAACGCCTCGAGCGTCAGCCGTTCGCTTTCCTGCAACCAGTCAAATCGCCCAGTTATTGCCGGTGACGCGCCAATGGCTTGTGCCACCCGCGCGTCGGCAAGTCGCAAATTTGCCCCGTTCACGCGCAAATCGCCACCGACGGATACCAGCCCACCTCTCTCGCTCTGCGCAATCGCGCCGTCACCGGTGAGGGCGATCGTGGACGCAGACACTTGGGGAGATTGCAGATCGGTGACTTCGATCTCTGCATCCCACGACCCATCCAGGCCGCCGGTGGCGGTGATATCTACCACCCCGGCGTCAAGCTGCATCCCTCCCGCGAAAGGCAGGCGCACCGGCTGGGTCTGGTTCGACAGATCAGCCGTAATCTCCAAATTGCGCAACGTTGTCCCGGACAGGGAAACAGCGCCGTTGAACTGCGCGGCACCATCGGCTTCACCGGGATAGACCCTTTCAAGATTGCTCACCCGACCATTGAACCGAAGCGCGGTGTCCTCGCTTGTGATCTTGCCTGCCGCCTGCACATTCGCAGCCGGCGTCACCACACGCGCCTCGCGCAAGGTTGTGCCGGTCTCGTCGCGCCGCACGTCAAGCCGCGCAGACCCGACACCTTCCAAAAGGCGGTCCGCCACATCCTGACCCACCGACACATCCAGCGTTGTTCCGTCGATCACCAGATCCGCAATACCGGAGATCGGAGCGACCGTCCCATCGACCTGAACCTCGATCCGACCGGCAAGCTCGCGTCCGGCCGCGCCCGAAAACCGCGCGATGTTTTCGGCCACGACGCGCAGGTCAAGCGACAGTGGCATGGTATCCTCGGCGGTCCAGGTAACCGTCCCGTTCAACCCGTAATCTTCGCCATTGGCCTCGAGACCGGTCACGCGGATCGGCTGTCCGCTCTGGTAGTCGACCCGCGCCGCACCCGACAAATCCTGCCCAACCGCATCTGCCAAGCCCTGATCCGCAAGCGCCAAATCCTCGGCGGCCCAGGTGATGTCCAAACCAAGCTGCCCATCCTCGGCAAAGCTCGCCTGATCGATTTCGCCCCGTCCGGTCAGGGTCAGCACGTCCAGGCGCGCCGCAGGGTTTTCGAACTCCGAGACACGCGCGTCAAAAGTCAGATCGCCATTGAGCGCGGCATCGAACGTCACCTCGGCCACGCGTGTGTCACCGCCGCCGAAGGGAAGAACAACCGGTCCCCCATCCGGATTGGCGATCCGCCCTTCCGCGTCCAAGGTCTCGAGCCAGCCTGTTTCGGATACGACGGCGCTGCCGGTCAGCGACAGGGTATTGGCCGTCAAATCGAACTGCGGAAGCTCCGTGCGGCCGGACGCATCGCGGATGACCCGTGCCTGAAGCCCGATATCGGTGCCGAAGAAATCCCGTGTTTCCTCGGTCAGAAGCGGCGTCGGATCGCCGGAGATATCGACGCGCACGTCCCAGCCGCCGGTTTCAGCGGGTGCCAGGATTTCAACCGTTCCGGTGATGCGCGGCTCGTCGTCTGTTGCCAGAGCGATATCGGCGGCGAAATCGTCGACCGCGCCCTCGCCCTGCACCGTCAACGCCAGAGACGGCGCGCCGGGAATGCCCAGCAAGGTACCGGCCAGACCGCCTGCATCTTCCTCGGCACTCAGATCGACGGACAGTTGCCGCGAAGACGGATCATAGCTCGCTGCAAGTGCGATCTGCGCCTCATCCCCGTCGGTGCGGTCGAGGTTCAGATCAACCGTCGCGCCGCCATCGGCCAGATTTGCCGATCCGTTGACGGCAAATGTCGCGGCCTCACCCAAGAGCGGCGCGCCAAGCTCGACCGACCTGAGGGCGAATTCCGCAATCCGAATTTCCACCGGTAGGTCAGGAATGCTGAACGGTTCCGCCTCCGCGCTGGGTACCTCGGGTCCTGCGTCCGGGGCGCGTTCAACGACGACTCGTTCGGCTGTGAACGATGTGACATCCACGATCCCCCGCAACAGCGCCGCGCGGTTCCAATCGAGCACGACGTTTTCTGCGCGGAACCATTCGCCGGTATCATCCGAAATCGACAGCACTTCAATCGACGCCTCGCTCGATAGCGCACCTTCGAACCCGCGGATACGTACATCGCGTCCAGCCCCGGAAAGGGCGTCCTGCAACAACCCAGCCAGATAGCCCGGATCGTCGTCGCCATCTTGGGCAAAGCTGACCACCGGCCACCACAGCACTAAGAGAAGAGTCGCAAGAAAGCGCATATCAGAAGGCCTGCCCAATACCGATGTAAAGCTCGTATGCCTGTCCGGCCTCGTCGCCGGTCACAGGTGTGGCGAGGTCGACCCGGATTGGGCCGATCCCCGTGTTGTAGCGAAGTCCGACGCCGGCACCCGCGTGCCAATCGCTTTCACCGGCAAAGCCGCTTTCGTCGGTGATCATCCCGGCGTCGTAAAATCCGACCAGACCGATATTCTCGCGCACGCTGGCCCGCAATTCGGCCGAGATGCCGGCAAAACTCTGCCCGCCTGTGAATTCACCGTTGTCCAGTGTCACGCCGAGAGACTCGTAGGCCTGACCTCGCACGGTGCCGCCGCCGCCAGAATAGAACAGATAGTCTGGTACCGTGTCCTCAAGGCTCGGTCCCCAGATCGTCCCGATCTGCGCGCGTCCGGCGAGAACGAAACGATCCTCGGCCCCGAACCCGAAATATGCGCGTGCATCCGATGTGAATCGCAACCCGCTTTCGGTATCGTCGAGCCCGAGGAACGGCGTTCCCGTGGCCGACAGGTAATACCCGCCCGTTGGGTTCAACGTACTGTCCCGCGTATCGTAGGTCGCGCCAAGATTGGCGGTCAACAGTTGAAAATCACGCTCCCCAAAGGCGTCATCGGTGTCGATGTACCGGTACCCAAGCCCGAACGTGGCTGTTAACTGGTCTGAAAACCGATGTGTGAGCCCCGAGGAAATACTCGCCTGGTTGCTGCTATAACCGGGCTCGTTCAGTTGTTCGATTTCGGCGGTGAGGTAGAATTCGGTGTCCGGGGTAAAGGTCGCTGGCCGTCCGTAGGTCAGGATCAGCGAGTAATCCATTTCGTCCTCGTCGGTCCCGATCCCACCGATCTCACCCTCGATCCGCAGGCGCTCGGCACCCTGAAACAGATTGCGATGCAGCCAGAACGCGCTGAGCTTGCCACCCTCTTGCGTCGAAATCTCGGCGCCAAAGCCGAAACGGCGCGGCTTTTGTTCCGCCACCTGCAAGGCGAGGTCCAGAGTGCCGTCTGCATTCGGATCCTCGGCTTCGGAAATGGCGACAGAGCTGAAAACGCCGGTCTGGCGCAGACGCCGTTCGGCTTCGGAGATCTCTTCGGGATCGAACACTCCGCCTTGCGGCAGCCCGGCGATTTCGCGGATCCGTGTCCGGCGCACGCGATCATTGCCGGTCACCACGATATCGCCGAAACGCAGGCGGGGGCCGGGTGCAAGATCAAGCCGCACATCCAGTTCACGATTGGGGTGATCCGCTGTGATCTGCTGTTCGTCTAGCCGCGCCTTGGCATGACCGACATTCCGCCAGCCCGACACGCCCGCATCCACGGCTTCGCGGATCGGTGTCGTTCCAGCACGCGCGCCAGTCTGAAATGTCTCGGGAAGTTCCGTGCCCTCGGCCAAGGGCGCGATCTCTGCGCGACCAAAGCGAAACCGTGGGCCGGGGTCGATGTCGATCACGATATTGGCAATGCTGCCGGGTGCCTCGAACGGAGAAATGCCAGCCGCCTCGCGCCCGTCGATCCGGATCGACACGACCGGGCTGAACCGCCCGCCATCGTAAAGCGCAGCGACGATCCGACTGTAATCCGCCTGCGCCGCCGCGATCAGAGCTTGCGGCGTTGCCTTTTCGCTGTCCTGCAACGCGAACAGCGACATGGCATCTTTCAATTCGCTGCGAAGGTCGTCGCTTCCGCCCGAGACATTGAGGTCGAGGTTCTGAGCCGCGCCGATCCCGGGTGCTGCCAGCAGAGACGCGCACAGGATCGTGCGTTTCAACCTGTTCATTTGCCCTAAACCTCGTTTTTGGTTTTTTTAACCGTAACAGCCCAACGACTCCGCGTGCAAACGAGTTCCGAGGCGATCTCATCACATTTCGGACGACACAGCAGCGATGCAACAAAAGGCACGCATGGCTTGGGGTCACCATGCGTGCGAGGTGCGGCGGACCAAGGACCAAGGTCCGCCGTGGTTCCAGCGCGGTTTAGTTGCGCGCCAGTGTGTATCCACGGTTCCGCAAGCAGGGCAGGGCGTAAGCGCGTGCGGTCCCGCCACGTGTTTCGACATTCATGCGGCATGCATTGGGCAGGGACCGGGAACTGAAGTTGTTGCGCTGCAAACACCGGTCCAGAACAACGCGGTTCACGCGCCCGCCTTCGATCCGACGCACGCACTGGGCAGGCAGTGCCGTCGCACGATCGTGACGGCCGTAATTCCGCGGAACCACTTTGGGGACCGGCTTGTAGGACTTTTGATTGTAGTACTGCTGGTTGTAATACTGCTGTTTCGGTCGATGTTGCGTGATGACCTTTTTGCGGTCGTCGCGATCATCGTCCCGCGCGTTCTGGATCGCTTTGCCGATGATGAACACTGTCGCGGCACCGGCCAGCAATCGGGCGATGTCCTCTTCCGATGCGGCGCGCGCGGGGGCGGCTGAGAATGCGGCGATCGTTGTGGATATGGCCAGAACGGCCGCGATGAATTTGCGTGACATGGTTGGGGTTCCTTTCCCTGTCTGACGCCGGTGGGGCGATGTGATACGCAAGGACCATCTGGCCTTTGCTCGTATCTCCATCTCGGTTCGACTTCGGGAGTCAGACAATATCGCCCCCCGGTTATCCGATAGCGGCACCGCCGTTATTGAATTTCCCCCGACTTCGCCGCACGTTGAGCGCATGAAACACATTCTTCCCATTCTGGTCGTTACGGCCCTGGCCATGCCCGCCACCGCGCAGGCCGCTTGCTACGCCGATTACAAGGCCAAGCAGGACGCGCCTCTGCGCCTGCATTACGGCGTCGCCGAGATCTCGGATCCCTGCACGCCCGCCTCTGCGAGACAGCAGTTACAATCCCGGCTTGCACAGGCGGGCTGGACGCTGCTCAATGTGGTGTCGGTTTTTGATGAAACCGGGCTTGCGGAAAGGAAAGACAGTGCCGGACCTCACTTCCTCCGTTACTGACGCGCGCCGCTCCGGCAGCCGCATCGTGGTCATCGGTATCAGCGTGATCGTGGCGCTTCTGGTGCTGGCGGGTGTGTTTCTTGTCCTCACCCTGCCCGACGCAAATGCGTTCAACGCGCGGGTAGAGCGGATTTTCGTCGAAAACGACGATCTCACCTCGCAGGCCGAGGTCAAGCTGCTCGAAATCCTCGCGCAGTCGGGCACCGCCTTTTCCGATACGCTGGCGGGGTATCGGACGACCATCTTCGTGCTTCTGGTCTTTGCCACCGCCATGCTCGTAGCGGCGTTGGTATTTCTCGTGATGCTCGTGATCCTGAACCGGCGCATGGCGCAGATCGAACGCTCGGGCATTCAGGTCAATTCGCTGATCGTCAGCCGCGAGGAGAACACCGTCTACCTCAATACGATGGGGTTCAAACTGACTGATGCGATGATCGAAACCATCTCGATTCTGGCCGAGGCCCGCCTTGACGACGAATTGCTGTCAGGCGCGCAGATCGAGGCGATCATCTCGGGCCGGTCCGAGGTCGATTGCGACGAAGCGGCGGGCGCCACGCGGATCAAGCGGCTGCGCGACGGGCTGGGCAATCAGCTGGTCAGCGAACTGCTTATCAAGAACATCGCGCGTCGGGGATATATGCTCGCCATCGACAAGGACGTGATCGAGGTGCTCTGACCCGCTTTGGTCAGCGTCTACGCAGTATAGACAAGCTCGTCCGAAATCCGTCGGTGCAACGCCTGTCCAGCGCCCAGAACGCCATCCGTCTGCGGCATCCGATTGTTGAATCGCAGGTCCTCGCCGGATCGGTTAGACACCCTCGCTCCCGCTTCCGACAGGATCAGGGCACCCGCGGCGATGTCCCATTCCCAACTTGGCCGGAACGTCAACATCGCATCATAGCGCCCTTGTGCCACCAGACACAGCCGATAGGCGAGCGAGGGACGATGCGACCGGGCAAAACCGGGCACGGCATCGCGCCAATGAATCGGGTCCATGTTCGGCTTGGTGGCCAGAACCCGAGCATCATCAATATCGGCAGTATCGGAAACATGGATCTGATCCCCATTGCAAAACGCGCCCTGCGTGATGCTTGCGGAATAAAGCAAATTCATTTCCGGAAGGTAAACGACACCCTGCGTGACGATGCCGTTTTCGACAACCGCCAGCGAATGCGCCCAGGTCGCCTCGCCTTTGACGAAACTGCGTGTGCCGTCGATGGGATCGACGATGAACACCCTCTCCGTGCCCAAGCGCGACGCATCGTCCTCGGTCTCTTCGCTCAGCCAGCCGTAATCGGGCCGCGACGCCGTCAGGCTTTCGCGCAGGGCGTTGTCCACGGCGTAATCCGCCTGCGTGACCGGCCCAGCGTCATCTGCCTTATGTTCGACATCCAGCCCCCGCGCCTTTTCGCGCAGCGCGATCTCTCCCGCCATACGGGCAGCGTCTATGAGGAGGTCAAGATCACTCACCTGCAAGGGTCAGCCCCTCGACCAGAAGCGATGGCACGACCCGGCTCAGCCACGGACGCGCGTCATTCGCCGGAACGATGGTCTTGAGCATCTCGATCAGGTTGCCCGCAATCGTCACGCCGCTGACCGGATAGGCCACTTCGCCATTCTCGACCCAGAATCCTGCCGCGCCCCGCGAATAGTCGCCCGTGTTGGGATTGATCGTCGATCCGATCATCGACGTCACGACAAGCCCGGTGCCCATGTCCGTGATCAAACCCGCGCGATCCTGTGCGCCTGGCGTCAGTGCCACGTTCGAGACACTGGGCGACGGCCCCCCGGTTGTCCCGCGCGCCGCGTTTCCGGTGGGGTCCAGCCCAAGTTTCCGCGCCGTCGCCAGATCGAGCGTCCACCCCGTCAGCACCCCGTCCTTGACGATATCGCGCTTCTCTGTCGCCAACCCTTCGGCATCGAACGGACGCGATCCCCCGACACGCACGCGATGCGGATCCTCGGTCAGGCTCAGCTCCGCTGGCAGAACCTCTTTGCCCAGCAGGTCCAGCGCCCAGGACGACCGCCGCGCAATCGCAGCGCCGTTGATCGCCATCAGCAAATGCCCGATCAGCGACGATGAAATCCGCTCGTCAAACAGCACCGGATAGGCGCCCGTTTTTGGCTTGCGCGGGTTCATCCGTTCCAGCGTGCGCTCGGCTGCGGTACGGCCGATCTCCTGCGCCGACCGCAGATCGGCCTGAAAAATGCGCTGATCGCCATCGTAATCGCGCTCCATCCCGGTTCCCGTGCCTGCAATTGCGACACAGGACACCGACCGTGACGTCCGCTGATAGCCACCGGAAAACCCGTTGCTGGCGGCAAGGTGGATCGCCTGCGACCCATAGCCTGCCGAAGCGGACGACACCTGCGTGATCCCGTCCACCGCCAACGCCGCCGCCTCTGCATCCCGCGCATCCTGCTCCAGCGCGGCGGGCGACGGCTCGGGTGACGGGTCATACATCTCGAGCCAGTCGGACTCGCGGTTCCGGGCCAACTGATGAGGATCGGCCAGCCCGGTATAGGGATCCTCCGGGGCCTCCCGCGCCATCGCGACCGCGCGTTCCGCCATGATCGCGAGACTGTCCGCCCGCACGTCCGATGACGATACGTTGGCAACCCGCTTCCCCACGAAGACCCGCAAACCGATATCGGTGCTTTCCGACCGTTCCGCCTGTTCCAGTACCCCGCCCCGCACGTCGATGGAGATGGAGTTGCCCTGCACCGCCAGCACATCGGCGGCATCGGCCCCGGCGGCGTGGGCGCGCTGCAACAGGCTTTGCGTCAGATCGTCAAGCGTGTCTGTCATGGAGTCTCCGATGCCAAAATTCGTGTCGCAGAGAGGTAGAGCGGCGAACGCACCACCGCAACCCTACGGATCGCGCGGAGCCACGACGCCCACGATCGGCCCAAGCCAGCGCCCGAAATCCGACCGGTTCAGCTGCGGCGCATGGATCCGCGACACACTGCCATCCAGGAAAAGCGCCTGCGGCAAGCCCAGATCGTCGCGGAAAATGCGACCGAATTGGTGGAAGGTGACCGGCTGATCCGAGATCACGAAGACCACCCGCGTGCCGTCCTCGGACGTGCCCACACCATTGCGGATATAGCGCGACGTGCTGTCGACCAGGAATCTCGGGTGCAGTTCCCCGTCGATCACCAGCATTGGCCCCGATTGCGTCGCAAACCGGCATTCCGGACGGGCGGCATCATAGGCAAGCGTTTCGATCACGTCTGCCCGATCGTCGCGGATGCAGAAAATCCCGTTCGGCAACAGCCCGAAATTCCCTGGCCCGGCATTTGGGATCACGCGCATGATCTCTTCGCCGTCCTCGACATAGTGACCCACCGGCGCACGATCGCTGTGATACATCCCGCCGTTCATCGCGAAGACCAGCGTCTTGCCTTCTGCCGCCAGGGCCCCGTCGATGGCCGTGAACTGCCCGTATTTTTCTCCTGACGGCGCGTCGAGGAAAAGGCGCAGATCGGCTTCGCGAGGATCGACCTCGCAAGCGGTATAGGCCAGCCCGTCGAATTGGCGTTCCTCGCAGGTCACACTGGCCCGCGCCGAGAGCCCGGTCATCGCGACAAGCGCCAACGACGCCAAAACCGCCCTAGTTTTCGATATCACGACGCACATCGTCTTGTTCAAACATCCGGCGCGTATCGTCCATCCGGTCGAACGTGTCGTCCAGCTTGAACCGCAATTCGGGCGAGAACTTCAGCGTCAGATTCTTCGACACCGCGCGACGCAATTCGCTGCGGTTGCGGTTGAGAAGCTCCAGCACATCCTCCTGGCCCTTGCCGCCCAACGGCACGACAAAGGCCGTGGCGACGCGCAGGTCAGGCGACACGCGCACTTCCCCCACGGTGATGGAGTAGCGGTTCAGATCGGGATCGTGAATGTCCCCCCGCGCCAGCACATCGGCCAGCGTCCGGCGGATCAATTCCCCCACGCGCAGCTGTCGCTGGCTGGGTCCCTCAGAGCTGTGAGATCGGTTTTTTGCCATATTCGGCACATAAGCGGTCTGGCGGCCTTTGCCAAGCAGAGGGTCACCCGCTATTGAGGCGAAAATCCACCAGCGGAGACTGTCATGAGCGAAGAGATCGGTGTCGTTGTCACGGGGGTGTCCGGGCGCATGGGGCAAATGCTGGTGGCCGAGATCGCCAAACATCCCCGGATGCACCTCGCCGGTGCGGTCGAGCGCGAAGGCCACGACTGGGTCGGTCAGGATGTCGGCACTGCGATGGGGGGTGCGGCGATGGGCGTGATCGTGGCCGATGATCCGCTGGATTGCTTCGCGCGTGCGCAGGCGGTGATCGACTTCACCGCGCCTGCTGCTACGGTCGCATTCGCCGAACTCGCGGCTCAGGCACGCGCGGTGCATGTGATCGGCACCACTGGCCTGTCCGACAATGACCTCACCAAGATCAAGGCAGCCGCGCACCACGCCGTGATCGTGCGCGCAGGCAACATGAGCCTTGGCGTCAACCTGCTGACCGTGCTGACCCGCAAGGTCGCGGCGGCACTGGACGCCGATTACGATATTGAGGTGATCGAATACCACCACAACAAAAAGGTCGATGCGCCCTCCGGGACCGCTCTGATGTTGGGGGAGGCGGCGGCTGAGGGGCGCGGTGTTGACCTGCGCGAGGTGTCCGATCGGGGTCGCGACGGCATAACCGGCGCGCGCAAGCGTGGCGATATCGGCTTCAGCGCCATCCGGGGTGGCGATATCGTCGGCGAGCATGACGTGCTCTTTGCGGCAGAGGGCGAACGCATCACACTGCGCCACGTTGCCAGCGACCGTGCGGTCTTTGCCCGCGGCGCGCTCAAGGCGGCGCTTTGGGGGCAGGACAAGGCGCCGGGTGAGTACGATATGCTCGACGTTCTGGGCCTGTCCGAGGAATGATCGCGCCACGCACCTTGGGAACTCTTTGATCCAATCGTGCATTTCTTGCGTATCTTAAAGCAAGAAACCTGCCCGGAGGACCAAAGAGATGACACGTATCGCCCTGATCGCCGCTGTCGCTGCCGGTTTCGCGCTGCCGACGATGGCCGCCGCAGACCTCAAGCGCGTTGAAAGCAAGTCAGAATTTGTCCAGCTCGTACAGGGCAAAACTCTGTCTCGCCCGCTCGTACGTCTTCAGGTCAGCCCAAATGGTCAGATCTCGGGACGCGGCGCCACTTGGGATGTGACCGGTTCATGGACGTGGCAGGACGGCTTCTTTTGCCGCGATCTGAATTGGGGCGGCGATGATCTTGGCTATAATTGCCAGGCTGTTCTCGCAAACGGATCAGAGATGCGCTTTATCGCCGATCAAGGCGCGGGCGATGCCGCCGATTTTCGTATCCGCTGACGGTCAGAAGTCGATCGCGAGGCCGCCTTTTTCCCAGTCGCCATAGCGCACGGGCTCGGGTCCATCGCGGCCCCCCAACTCTTTGGGAAGCGGCTGTTCGGCAGCCGCTTTTTTGCGGCGCTCCTCCGCTTCGGCGAGGGCACGCTGGGCGGCGGGGGGCAAGTCTTTGGGTGTGTCAGAACTCATCGCGGTCTTCCATATCTGCTCTCTTTGATATACGCGCCTTCCGGTCCGGGACAACCCCGGCCCGTTACAGGATAGCCCCTTGCCCGCACCCGCATCGCCTCGCCTCGTCGCCTTGGACGGCCTTAGCCAGATCATCGGCGAAGGCCGCATGTTGTCCGAAGTCACAAGCGATCCGGTCTGGCAGGATTTGACCCCTCCCGAGCGCGCGACGGCGCAACGGCTCATCACCGAAACGCTCCGCTACCTGGGCCGCGCCGATCACCTGCTGACCCCGAACCTGCAACGCCAGCCGCCACTGCGGGTGATGAACCTGCTGCGCATGGCGACGGTCGAACTGATGACCGGCGGCGCCGCGCATGGCGTGGTGAACGAAGCGGTGAAACTCGCCGGTCGGAACAAGAAGACCGCACCGATGAAGGGGCTGGTGAACGCAGTCCTTCGCAAGATCACCGCTTTGGATCAGGACGCGTGGGAAAAAGCCCCCGACACCATGCTGCCGAAATGGCTGCGCCCGAAACTCGCGAAAGCGTGGAGCAAGCCCGTCGTCGCACAGATCGAACGCGCTCATGCCGTGCCGCCACCCATCGACCTGTCGGTGAAATCCGACCCGCAGGGCTGGGCGAAAAAGCTTGATGCAGAGCTGTTGCCGACGGGCTCACTTCGTCTGTCCGCGCGCGGTCAGCTTTCGGCATTGCCGGGGTTCGACACCGGCGATTGGTGGGTTCAGGACGCTGCAGCGGCGCTGCCTGTGCAACTGCTCGGCGATGTCACGGGCAAGCGCGTGCTCGACATCTGCGCCGCGCCGGGTGGCAAGACGATGCAGCTCGCGGCCAAAGGCGCCGACGTGACCGCGCTCGACATCTCCGAAACGCGCATAGCCCGACTGACAGAAAACCTCGCGCGCACAAAGCTGACGGCGAAGACCGTGATCGCGGACGCCCTGACTTACGATGACGGTCTCTTCGATGCGATCCTGCTGGACGCGCCCTGTTCGGCCACCGGCACGATCCGGCGGCATCCTGACCTGCCCTACGTGAAATCGCAGACCGGGATCGACGATCTGGTCAAACTCCAGCGCGCGTTGCTGACCCGTACGGTTCAGCACCTCAAACCGTACGGCACGCTGGTCTACTGCACCTGTAGCCTGCTGCGCGAAGAAGGCGAGGATCAGGTCAAATGGCTCCTGTCCGAGACCGATGATCTTGAACTCCTGCCGCCAGACGCCCCCGGCCTCGACCCCGACTGGATCAGCCCCGAGGGCGGCGTTCGCCTGCGCCCGGACTACTGGCCGGACAAAGGCGGGATGGACGGGTTTTACATGGCTGTGCTGCGCCGCAAGGGCAATCCATCGCCAGCATGACAATTGAACCGTGACTCGATGCGATCACGAAGGTATGATGTCGGCATAAGAACGCTTGCGCAAACGCAAGGCTGAGGCAGAGCTGATGTTTCGACTGGACGCCGCAAAACGGGCGCAGACCCGGCTTTTGAACCGTGTTCACGCGCGTCTGTCTGCACGCGTCAAACCTGCCACCGCCTTTGTCGGACACCCCGAACCCCGCACTGTCGGCTCCTTCGCGCGGGGGCGGCAACTGACGGCGGGCAATCTGCTTTTCGCCGGCCATCTGGTCGAAGCCCCCGGGGCGAACCTGTGGGACATCACGCCGCCGGACGATGCGTTTCTCGAAGAAATCCACGGGTTTCACTGGCTCGACGACATGGCCAGCGTCGGCGATGCCACAACCCGAAAAACCGCGCAGGACTGGCTGTTCACCTGGATCGAGCGGTACGGCAACGGCTCGGGACCGGGCTGGACCCCTGAATTGGCCGGGCGGCGTGTCATCCGCTGGCTGCATCACGCGATCTTCGTGCTGAGCGGAGCGACGCCCGAGCAATCCCGCGCGTTCTTCCGCTCCATCGCGCAGCAGACCATTTTCCTCAACCGCCGCTGGCACAGTTCGCCCCCCGGTCTGCCCCGGTTCGAGGCGCTGACCGGCCTGATCTCTGCCGGGCTGTCGCTGCAAGGCATGGAGGGTCAGGCCGCCCCGGCGATCAAGGCTCTGGGCCAGGAATGTGCCCGCCAGATCGACGCGGCAGGCGGTATCCCGACGCGCAATCCCGAGGAACTGCTCGAAGTCTGTACGCTGCTCATCTGGGCGCGGGACGCCTTGCACGAAACCAGGCGGACCCCTGAACTCGCGCATATTCAGGCCATCGCCAAAATCGTGCCCACGCTGCGCGCTTTGCGACACGCCGATGGTGGTCTCGCGCGGTTTCATGGCGGCGGCCGGGGCGTCGAAGGACGGCTCGATACCGCTCTCGCAGCCGCTGGTGTCAAGGCGCAGGCGGCGCAGGATTTGGCGATGGGCTATGCCCGCCTGTCGGCCGGCCGCACCACCATGATCATCGACGCCGCCGCCCCGCCATCGGGCATGGCCAGCTTCAACGCCCATGCCTCCACCCTCGCGTTCGAGCTGACCTCGGGGCGGCGCCCGCTGATCGTGAACTGCGGATCGGGCGCGACATTCGGTGAGGATTGGCGCCGGGCAGGGCGGGCGACACCGTCCCATTCCACGCTCTGTCTCGATGGCTTCTCAAGCTCGCGCCTTGGCGCCACCTCGCGGATGGGCCCGATCGAACGCGAGTTGCTGGATGATGTGCCGAAAGGCGTGCCGGTCGAACTGTCCCGCGCGACGGACGGCGTTCGGTTCGAAGGCGGGCATGACGGCTATCTGCGCACGCATGGCCTGACCCATGCCCGCATCCTTGAGCTCACCTTTGACGGGCGCGGCATCGTGGGCGAAGACCTGTTGGTGTCGCTCGATGCCACCAGCAAAGCGCGCTTCGACCAAAAGATCGAAGCCACCCGCCTGTCGGGCATCCCCTTCGACATCCGCTTCCACCTGCATCCCGAGGTCGACACCGCCATCGACATGAATGGCAGCGCCGTCAGCATGGCGCTGCGCAGCGGCGAGATCTGGGTATTCCGCTTTGAAGGCTATTGCGAATTAGCGCTGGAACCGTCGGTTTACCTCGAAAAAGGCCGTCTGCGTCCCCGCGCGACGAAACAGATCGTTTTATCTGCCCGCGCAATGGAGTATGCGACCCGCGTTCGCTGGTCGTTGGCCAAGGCTCAGGACACCGCCATCGCGGTGCGGGATCTTGTTCAGGACGATGCGACGCTGCTGAACTGAACATCGGGATTCCTTGCTGCCATGACCAATCTTGCCCCCCTCCGCCGTGCGCTCTTGTCCGTGTCAAACAAAACCGGACTCGTCGATCTTGCCAAGGCGCTGCACGCGCGGGATGTGGAGCTTCTGTCCACCGGCGGATCCGCCAAGACGCTGCGCGATGCCGGTATCCCGGTCAAGGACGTGGCCGAAGTGACGGGCTTTCCGGAAATGATGGACGGTCGGGTCAAGACGTTGCACCCGATGGTGCATGGTGGCTTGCTGGCGTTGCGCGACAACGACGACCACGTCGCGTCGATGTTTCAGCATGACATCAAGGCGATCGATCTGCTGGTGGTGAATCTTTATCCGTTTGAGGAAACCGTCGCCGAAGGTGCCGATTATGACACCTGCATCGAAAATATCGACATCGGCGGTCCCGCGATGATCCGCGCGGCGGCCAAGAACCATGCCTTCGTCACCACGGTCGTGGATGTAGAGGATTACGACGCGCTGCTCAGCGAACTCGACGCGCATGACGGTCAGACCACGCTGGCGTTCCGCCAGCGCATGGCCCAAATCGCCTACGCGCGCACTGGGGCGTATGATGCGGCGGTCAGCACCTGGATGGCAGGCGCCATTGGCGAGGCGACCCCGCGCCGCCGGGTCTTTGCCGGAACTCTGGCGCAACCCTTGCGCTACGGTGAGAACCCGCATCAGGGTGCCGCCTTTTATCGCGATGGCAGCAACCGTCCGGGTGTCGCCATCGCCGAGCAATTGCAGGGCAAGGAACTCAGCTACAACAACATCAACGACACTGATGCGGCCTTCGAGCTTGTGTCGGAATTTCTGCCGCGTGACGGCTTTGCCTGCGCGATCATCAAACACGCCAATCCTTGCGGTGTGGCCACGGGCCGGACCTTGAAAGAAGCCTACCAAAAAGCGTTCGACTGCGACCGCACTTCGGCCTTTGGCGGGATCGTGGCGCTGAACTCGACGCTCGACGGCGAAACGGCCGAGGCGATTTCCGAGATTTTCACCGAGGTCGTCATCGCCCCCGGCGCGCATCAGGATGCCAAGGATGTGTTTGCGGCCAAGAAGAACCTGCGCCTGCTGATGGCTCCGGGTCTGGCCAACACCGCTGAACCGGGTATCGCGTGGAAGCAGGTCTCCGGCGGTCTGCTTGTGCAGGATCGCGACAACGGGCGGATCGACTTGGACGATCTCAAGGTCGTTACCAAGATCGCTCCGACCGATGACCAGATGCGCGACTTGCTGTTCGCGTGGACCGTCGCGAAGCACGTCAAATCCAACGCCATCGTCTACGTCAAGGACGGCGCGACCGTGGGTGTCGGCGCGGGCCAGATGAGCCGCCTCGACAGCGCGCTTATCGCCGCCAAGAAAGCCGAACGCATGGCTGAGGCGCTTGGCTTGCCCGAACCGTTGACCAAGGGAAGCGCCGTCGCCTCTGACGCCTTCTTCCCCTTCGCCGATGGCCTGATGGAAGCAGCGGCGGCGGGGGCGTCCTGTGTCATCCAACCGGGCGGGTCGATGCGCGACGATGAGGTTATCAAGGCCGCGGACGAGGCTGGTCTGGCGATGGTTCTCACAGGGATGCGTCACTTCCGGCACTGATTTTACCGAACGGTAAAATTTCTGCCTATCGAAAGGAACGAACATGCGTCTGGTCGCTCTTGTTGCCGTGATCGTTTTCGTGATCGACCAGATCAGCAAGTGGCTGGTGGTTCACGTGATGGATCTCGCCCGCCTCGGGTCCATCGACGTGTTCCCGCCGTACCTCAACTTCCGCATGGCGTGGAACACCGGCATCAATTTCGGCCTGCTGTCCGGCAATGCCGACTGGACGCGCTGGGTGCTGATTTCGGTTGCGTTGGGTATCTGCCTTTTCGTGCTGGTCTGGATGCGGCGCGATCCGCCCGGGCGGACCGGGTTGATCTTTGCCGGGCTGCTCATCGGCGGCGCGCTGGGCAACGTGGTGGACCGGTTGCTCTATGGCGCGGTGGCGGATTTCCTGAACATGTCCTGCTGCGGATTCGACAACCCCTATGCCTTCAACGTGGCTGATATCAGCGTGTTCATCGGGGCCATCGGGCTTGCGCTTTTCTCGGGCGGGAAAAACGCCTCGTGACGGGCGCGGCCGGATGGGTTAAAGCAGGGTTGAGGCGACCACGGAGACGGGCAGAATACATGCCGCGCATATTGATCATACTGGCACTTATGGCGCTGACCGCATGCGGGTCGCGTCAGGATACGGCGGATCGGGACACCAATTTGCGTCAATTGCGCAACCCCAGCGGTGCGCCGGAAGAGTTCTCGATCGTGCCGCCGAAACCGCTCGAAGTGCCCGAAACCCTCGCTCAGTTGCCTCAGCCGACCCCGGGTGGCAGCAACCGCACTGACCCGACGCCGTTGCAGGACGCCGTGGCCGCCCTTGGTGGCAACCCGTCGCGTCTCAATCCCGGAGGTGGGATCGGCGCCGGGGATCAGGCGCTGGTGGCGCGCGCGACGCGCTTTGGCATTCAGCCCGGCATCCGCCAGGAACTCGCCGCGGCCGACCAGGAATTCCGCGAGCGCAGGTCGCTGTTCAACTGGCGCCTCGTCCCGCAGGACACCTACAACCGGATTTACCGCAGCCAGACCCTCGACCCCTATGCGTCGCTCGAGGCCGCCCGCCGGGCCGGTGCCCTGACGCCGTCTGCGCCGCCGCAGTGATGCACGTGGTTGCCGCAGGGTAATCATCGACGGAACTGAACGGGTGGCGCGGGTACGGCCGCTCACGAAACTGTTGGCCGGGTTGAACTTGGCCCGCCGCATCGTACCTTACTTCAAAACCAAGGAGATTTGCCGATGCGTCGCCTGATAGCCCTTGCCAGTACCTGTTTGCTCGCTGCTGTGCCATTGCGGGCGCAAACGATCGAAGATCAGGTCACCACCTTCCAGCTTGAGAACGGGATGGATGTTGTGGTGATCGAAGACCACCGCGCCCCTGCCGTGGTGCACATGGTCTGGTATCGGGCCGGATCCGCCGATGAACAGCCCGGTGTGTCGGGCGTGGCGCATTTCCTCGAACACTTGCTCTTTAAGGGCACCGAAAAACTTGCCCCCGGCGAGTTCAGCGAAATCGTCAAGGCCAATGGCGGCACCGACAATGCCTTCACCAGCTATGACTACACCGCCTATTTCCAGCGTGTCGCGGCGGATCGGCTTGGCCTGATGATGGAAATGGAAGCGGACCGGATGAAGAACGTCCAGCTTGACCGCGAGGACATCCTGACCGAACGCGACGTGATCATCGAAGAACGCAACCAGCGGGTCGAGAACGATCCCGGATCGCTCTTCCGCGAACAGCGTATGGCGGCACAGTATTTGAACCATCCCTATGGCACGCCGATCATCGGCTGGCGGCACGAGATGGTGAACCTCGATCTGGACGATGCGCTGGCCTATTACAAACAGTTCTATTCGCCCAATAACGCAGTTCTGGTCGTCGCCGGCGATGTGATGCCTGATGAAGTCCTTGCGTTGGCGCAGGAGCATTACGGCCCGATCCCGCGCAATGACGCTTTGCCGGAACGGGCGCGTCCATCAGAACCGCCGCAGATGGCCGAGCGTCGGATTTCTTTCGAAGACCCGCGCGTGGCGCAACCCTACGTGATGCGCACCTACCTTGCTCCGGAACGCGATCCGGGCGACCAGCGCAAGGCGGCGGCGCTGACGCTGCTGGCCGAAGTGCTTGGCGGGTCGCAGACATCCGTGATGCCGCAAAAGCTCCAGTTCGAGGAGCGCCGCTCTGTCTATGCCAGCGCGTTCTACAGCGGGCTGTCGCTGGATGACACGACCTTCGGGGTCGTGAACGTGCCCGCCGAAGGCGTCACGCTCGAAGAGGCCGAAGCCGACATGGACCGTATTATCGCGGAGTTCATCGAAACCGGTGTCGATGCGGAACAGCTCGAACGGATCAAGTTTCAGCTGCGCGCGGCGCAGGTCTACGAGCTTGACAGTTCCGACTCGCTGGCCCGCCGCTATGGCGCGGCCCTGACCTCGGGGCTGACGATCGAGGACGTACATGCTTGGCCCGAAATCGTGCAATCCATCACGCCGGAAGAAATCATCGCCGCGGCAGAAGACGTGTTTGACCGCGATAAGGCGGTGACCGGGTTCCTACGCACGGCACCGGAGGTAACGCAATGAAGTTCTTTGGACCCCTGATCGCCTTCATGATGCTGGCCGCGCCACTGCGGGCGGAGATCGACATCGTCGAAGTGCAAAGCCCGGGCGGCATCAACGCTTGGCTGGTCGAGGAACAGTCGATCCCCTTCGTCGCGCTTGAGTTGCGCTTCAAGGGCGGTGCATCCCTGGATCAGCCCGGAAAGCGGGGCGCGACCTATCTGATGACCGCTCTGCTGGAAGAAGGGGCAGGTGATCTTGATGCGCGCGCCTACGCCGAAGAGGTCGAGTCTCTGGCGGCGAGTTTCGACTTTGACGTGAGCGACGATGCCGTTTCGGTTTCGGCGCGGTTTCTGACCGAGAACCAGGATGAAGCCTTGGCCCTCTTGCGTGATGCGCTGATCCAACCGCGGTTCGACCAGGACGCGATCGACCGCGTGCGCGCGCAGATCATCTCGGGCATCCGGTCCGATCTTCAGGACCCCGATACCATCGTCGGCCGCGAATTCGACCGCATGGTGTTCGGGGATCACCCTTACGGATCGGCCATCGAAGGCACCGAGGAAAGCGTGTCCGCGCTGACGCAAGAGGATTTGATTGCCGCGCATGAAGGCGCCTTGGCGCGGGATCGCGTTTACGTCAGCGCAGCCGGCGATATCTCGGCCGAGGAACTGGCCGCTTTGCTCGACGATCTGCTGGCTGGCTTGCCCGAAACCGGGACGCCACAAGCCCCGGATATCGACGTGACGACCGAGGCGGGTGTGACCGTCGTTCCGTTCGACGTGCCGCAATCGGTGGCGATCTTCGGACATGAAGGCATCGCGCGGGACGATCCCGATTTCTTCGCGGCCTACGTGTTGAACGAAATCCTGGGCGGCGGTGGTTTTGAGGCGCGCCTCATGGAAGAGGTACGCGAGAAGCGTGGGCTGACCTATGGCGTCTACAGCTACCTCGTGCCCAAAGATCACGCGGCTTTGTATCTGGGCCGCGTGGCGAGTGCCAATGATCGCATAGCCGAAGCCATTGAGGTCATTCGGGACGAATGGACCAAGATGGCGGAAAACGGCGTTACGGAAGAGGAATTGGAGACCGCCAAGACCTATCTGACCGGGGCCTACCCGCTGCGGTTCGATGGCAACGGGCGGATTGCGAATATCCTTGTCGGTATGCAGATGGACGACCTGACACCCGAGTATGTCACGACCCGAAACGCCCAGATCGAAGCGATCACGCTGGACGACATCAAGCGCGTCGCGGCGCGTATCCTCAAGCCCGACGCGTTGCGATTTGTGGTGGTTGGCCAGCCCGAGGGGCTTGAGTCCTGATATTTGACCAAGTGGTAAAAAAGGGCCGCGCTGATCCAGCGCGGCCCTTTTTTGGTTGGGGCAAAATCCTTCGAAGGATTTCACCAAACTCTTCGAAGAGTCTGTGCCGTCTAGTTCAAAAGCCCCGCATGGCGCAGACCGTTGTCGATCAGATCACGCGTGGGCTGCGAGACCGGGAACAGCGGTGCGCGCATTTCCTCGTCGCAGAGACCGAGACGGCTCATGGCGTATTTCGCGCCGCACAGACCCGGTTCCACGAAGATGCTGTGATGCAGCGGCATCAGCCGGTCCTGGATTTCCAGCGCGGTGATGTAATCGCCCGCCAGCGTCGCCTCTTGCATCTGCGAACAGAGCGCCGGCGCCACGTTGGCGGTGACCGAGATGCAGCCCACTCCGCCCTGTGCGTTGAAACCGTGCGCCGTGGCGTCCTCGCCGGAAATCTGGATGAACTCCCGACCACAGGTCAGGCGCTGGGCGCAGACGCGGGCCAGATCGCCGGTGGCGTCCTTGACGCCAATGATGCGGGGCAGTTTCGCCAGTTCACCCATCGTAGCGGGCAGCATGTCGACGACCGACCGACCCGGAATGTTGTAGATGATGATCGGAAGCTCGCAGGCATCGTGCAGCATCGTGAAATGCCGGATCAGCCCGTCTTGCGTCGGCTTGTTGTAATACGGCGTCACCACAAGCCCCGCCTGAGCACCGGCCTTTTCGGCGTGCTGAAGAAAACGGATGGCTTCGTCGGTGTTGTTCGACCCGGCCCCGGCAATGATCGGGATACGCCCGTCAGCGGCCTTGACGACGAAGGACACGACCTCTTCATGCTCTTCATGGCTGAGTGTCGGGCTTTCGCCGGTGGTGCCCACAGGAACAAGGCCGTGGCTGCCCTGATCGACATGCCAATCCACCAGACGTTTGAGCGTGTCGAAATCCACCGCACCGTTCTTGAACGGTGTGACCAGTGCAGGCATCGACCCTTTGAACATCGTCACGCTCCTTATCGTTGGTGGCAGAACCGCCATTGTGCCCGTCCCGCGAATGTGAGTTGAAGGTCGCGGGGTGTGGGTTATCCTTTAGCGAGCCGTCTATCCTGTTTCAGTGGAGAAAATGCAAGTCATGTTTCGGCGTATCGCGATCCTGGCCGTGGCAGTGCTCATCCTGCCGTTGGCTGCCTTGGCGCAGGGCAGTGCGCGTCCGCTCGAACGGGCGATGGACCTGATGCGGGACGGAAACTGGGCCGCCGCGCAGATCGAGGCGCGGGGCGACGGGCAGGCGGCGCTGGACGTGATCCTGTGGCATTACCTTAGGGCGGGGCTCGGATCGCCGCGCGAGGTGCAGGATTTCCTGACCCGCAATCCGGACTGGCCCGGCTTGCCCTACCTCAAGGAAAAGAGCGAGGCCGCAATGACTTCGGCCCCGGCCGAGGCGATCCGCACGTTCTACGCGGGCTACGTTCCGGAGACCGGTGCAGGCGCGCTGTCCCTCGCACGCGCCTTGCTGACGGCGGATGATCGACCCGCCGCGAATGACGTTATCCTGACTGCGTGGAAAACGCTGCACCTGACGTCCGAGGAGCACGCGGCGTTTTTGTCGTCCTACGGTGATTTGCTGGCGGCGCATCATACCACGCGGTTGGATACGATGCTGTGGGAAGGGCGCGAGATCAACGCGCGTGCCATGCTGCCGCTTGTCGATGATGGCTGGCGCAAGCTCGCGCAGGCGCGGATCGCCTTGCGCACGGATGCGCCGGGGGTCGATGCGTTGATCGAAGCGATCCCCGCCAATCTGAGCGCCGATGCCGGGCTGGCCTATGAACGGTTCAACTGGCGTGCCCGCAAGGGGCGGATCGATGACGCGGTAGAACTGTTGCTGGCCCGTTCCAAATCGCGCGAATCGCTGGGGCGCCCGGATATCTGGGCGCGGCAGCGGGACGATATCGTGCGCCGCCTGATGCGCGAGGGCCGTCACCAGGTGGCTTATGACGTGGCGTCGACACACTGGCTGACCGAAGGGTCATCCTTCGCCGATCTCGAATGGCTCTCTGGGTATCTATCACTGCGCTTTCTCGATGCGCCGGAACGCGCTGTAGGTCACTTCCAGGCGATGCGCGGGGGGGTGGAGACTCCGATATCTCTGGGTCGCGCAGGATATTGGTTAGGCCGGGCGCAGGAGGCTGCGGGCAATGCCGACGCGGCGGCGCGCGCCTATACGTTCGGGGCGCAATACCAGACGTCGTTCTACGGACTTCTTGCGGCCGAGGCGGGCGGGTTGCCCGCCGATCCGCTGCTTGCGGGGACCGAACCCTTCCCCGATTGGCGGGATGCGCCGTTCACGGACTCATCGGTCTTTACCGCGGCGATCCTGCTCTTGGATGCCGAGGAAAAGGTGTTGGCCGAACGGTTCTTGACGCATCTGGCGGAATCGCTGGATCGCACGCAGATCGGGCAGATGGGCCAGATGCTTGACGATCTCGGCTTGCCGCATGTGCAGGTCATGCTTGGCAAGCGCGCGGCGCAATACGGACACGAGGTGCACGCGCCGTATTATCCGCTGCACGCGCTGGCCGATCTCGCTCATCCGGTGCCGACAGAACTGGTGCTGGCAATCGCACGGCGCGAATCCGAATTCGAACCCAACGTCGTGTCGCCTGTGGGGGCGCTTGGGCTGATGCAGGTGATGCCCGGCACCGCCCGTGAAGTGGCGGGATGGCTGGACGTGGAGTTCTCGGAAGCCAAGGTTTTGGCCGATCCGGTCTACAACGCGGTTCTGGGCGCCACGTATCTGGACCGCCTCGCACGGCAATTCGACGGCAATGCAGTCATGATCGCGGCAGGCTACAACGCGGGACCAAGCCGCCCGATCCGGTGGATGGAAGAACGCGGCGATCCACGACGCGGTGAGATGGACGTGATCGACTGGATCGAACACATCCCCTTCACGGAAACCCGGAACTACGTGATGCGGGTGACTGAAAGCCTGCCGATCTACCGGGCGAGGTTGGGGCGCGACCCGCACCCGGTGCCGTTTTCGGAAGAGCTGAAGGGCTCAACCCTTTTGCCGCTGACGCCAGAGGGTGAATAGACCGGCTCCGACGATCAGGCTTGCGCCGAAGACCACGTTGGCGCGGATCGCCTCTCCGAAGGCCAGCACTCCGAGGCTCGCCGCGAAGGGCAGTTGCAGGTAGGCAAAGGGCTGAACCGCGCTGGCCTCGGCCACATCGTAGCACTTGATCAGCAGATAATGCCCGGTCGCCCCCGTCACGCAAAGCAGCGCCATCAGGGCCCAATCGGATGCAATCATCGGTTCCCAGAACCAGATGCCGATGGTCGTCATGAATACGGCACCCACGGTGCCGGTCCAGAAAAAGCTGGTCGCGGCGCTGTCCTTGCGGGCGGCGTAGCGTGTGAGCAGGCCGTAAAGCGCGAACATAAAGGCCGCGATCGTGGGAATGATGGCGAGCGGAGAGAAGACGCCGAAACCCGGTTGCAGGATGATCAGGATGCCGATGAAGCCGACGCCGATCGCCGTCCAGCGCCGCCAGCCCACCTGCTCGCCAAGGATCGGACCGGAAAGCGCGGCGATGAGCAGCGGGTAGCAGGCGAAGATCGCGTGGCTTTCGACAAGGCCAAGATAGGTGAAGGCGAGGACCATTACACAAATCTCGGCGGCCAGAAGCAGCCCGCGAAAGCCCTGTAGCCAAGGCTGGGTCGTGGCCGCAGCAGCGCGCAGGCCACCGGCGCGGCGGCTTGCCACGAACATGACGAAGGTGGCGAAGAACCAGTAGCGGATCATCACCACCATCAACACGTTGTATTCGCTTGCCAGGTGCTGCGAGAGGCCGTCCTGCATGGCGAAAACGAAGGTGGTCGCGACCATGAGCCAGACGCCCAGACGGTTGTTGGTCTCGGTCATGTGGCTTTCCAGGCGATGGTCATGTGGCGTTTGCGACCGAAACCGGGCACGCGGGTGGTGATCAGTCCCGCCGCATCCAGTGCGCGGCGGACATGGCCTGCGGCAGTATAGGTCGCTGCGGTACCGTTTGGTGCGGTGTGCCGGGCCACTTGCGTCAGAAGCGCGGGTTCCCAGAGTTCGGGGTTCTTGGCGGGTGAAAAGCCGTCGAGGAACCAGGCATCCACTGGTGGTGTGAGCGTCTTCAGGGTCTCGCGCGCATCGCCTTCGACAAGCGTGAAATGAAGGTCCGGCAGGGTGATCTGCCGCGCCCCGTTTTGCCAGCACGGGGCCAATTCCTTTGCAATGCCCGCCAGTTCAGGAAACGCCTGTTGCGCGCGGATCATGTCGTCTGCCGTCATCGGGAAGGCTTCGAAACTGGTGAAATGGAGCGTTCCGGTCTGACCGCTCGACCGCCAGAGATCGAGAGCCGCCAAAAGGTTCAGCCCGGTGCCGAAGCCAAGCTCGGCGATGTGGAATCCGTCCCTGAACCGCGCGGGCAGATCGTTGCCCGACAGAAACACATGCCGCGTTTCCGCATGCCCGTTGTCGAGCGAAAAATAGGGATCGTCGAACCGGCGGGAGACAGGAACATCCCCGTCGCGCCAGTCGAGCGGTTCCGTCTGGAGTTCCATGATGACATACCTTAGCGACAGCGCGACCTTGGCGAGGAGAGACTGGAATGGCAATGCCCGAAGTGACAGTGCGCGGGGCCGGAATATTCGGGCTGAGCATCGCGTGGATGTTGGCGCGGCGCGGCGCGCATGTGCAGGTCGTCGATCCCCTTGGAGCCGGGTCTGGATCGAGCGGCGGTCTGGTCGGCGCACTGGCGCCGCATGTGCCGGAGAATTGGAACGACAAGAAGGCGTTTCAGTTGGAGAGTCTGCTGATGGCCGAAGCCTTCTGGGCCGAGGTGCACGATGCGGGCGGTGTTGATCCCGGCTATGCGCGCACCGGGCGTTTGCAGCCGATTGCGGATGATGCTGCCCTAAGCCTCGCGGAAGAGAGGACCCAAGGCGCGCGTGACCTGTGGCAGGGACGCGCCGTGTGGGAGGTGTTCCGTTCCGATGAGGCCAGACCCTTCGCGCCGGTGTCGCCGACGGGGTTCCTGATCCGCGACACGCTGACCGGGCGGATGCACCCGCGTCAGGCCTGCGCCGCGCTGGTAGCGGCATTGCTGGCGCGCGGTGTCGAAGTGGTGGCCGATGCCCCGGATCGCGGTCCGGTGATCTGGGCCACCGGCTGGCGCGGGTTGTTGGACTTGTCCGAGCAGCTTGGCAAATCGGTCGGTGCCGGGATCAAGGGGCAGTCGGCGGCCCTGGCCCATGATGCCGGTCCGGTGCCGCAGGTCTTCGTGGACGGTTTGCACATCATCCCTCACGCCAACGGAACGGTTGCCATCGGGTCCACCAGTGAACGGGAATTCGACACGCCCGATGGTCTGGACGCGCAATGCGACGAGCTGATCGCCCGCGCCATCGCGGCGATGCCGGTTCTCGCCGATGCGCCAGTTGTGGACCGCTGGGCCGGAGTGCGGCCAAGGGCGCGGTCACGGGCACCGATGCTGGGAGCATGGCCGGGGCGCGCGGGGCATTTCATCGCCAATGGCGGGTTCAAGATCGGCTTCGGCATGGCCCCCAAAGTGGCGCAGGTCATGGCTGACCTTGTGCTGGACGATGTCGATAGGATCCCCGAGGGATTTCGCGTCGAGGCGTCTATGTGACAGGGGTGGCGTCGATGGCCTTGGCGATCTCGGCGACGCCGGGATCAATCCGCGCCTGCGCGATGGAGCTATAGGCGAGACGGTAGTAATTCCGGGGCGGATCGTTCTCGGCAAAGAAAGCGGTACCGGGTTCGATGAGGACACCGGAGGCGCGCAGGCGCCTGGCAAGGTCTTCGCTGTCCACGTGGTCCGGCGCGCGCATCCAGAAGCTTGATCCGCCATAGCTGCCTTTCCCGGCAATCGTCAGGCCATGTTTGCGGATCGCGTGCTCCATAATTACGCGGCGATCGTTCAGCGCCTTGCCGGTGCGCCGGATCAGGCTGTCGTAGTGGCCGAGGCTCAGGAAATAGGCGGTGGTCCGTTGGGTCAGCCCCGGCGGATGGCGCAGCATCGACGCCCTGAGCGCGCGGGCCTCCCGGATGAAGGGGGCGGAACCGACGAGGTAGCCTAGGCGCAGCCCGGGAAAAAGCGACTTGGAAAAACTGCCGACATAGATCACCCGCCCGTCCCTATCGAGGCTCTTGAGCGCGGGCATCGGTGGTTTGAGATAGGCCATTTCGAATTCGTAATCGTCTTCCACGATCAACGCATCGAGCGCACGCGCGCGCGCCAAAAGACTCTGTCTTCGGGCCAGAGGCATCGTGTAGGAGGTGGGGCATTGGTGGCTGGGCGTGGTGAAGATGACGTCCGAGTTTTCCGGGATGTCTTCAGGCGGCAATCCATCCTCATCGACATCGACTGCGTTCAGATGACAACGCGAATGGGTGAGGATATCGCGCAAGGCCGGGTAACACGGGTTTTCGATCACCGCACGGCGGCGTTGGGTGAGTAAAACCTGGGTGGTCATCCAGAGCGCGTTCTGCGCGCCCATGGTGATGAGCACCTCATCGGGGGTCGCTGTGATGCCGCGCCGGGGCAAGGTGTGGCGCAGGATGAATTCGACCAGTTGCGGGTCGTCCTGATCGTAATAGTCACGAGTGAGCGCCGCAAAATCCCGCGCGCCAAGCGCCTGGACCGCGCAAAGCCGCCAATTCGCGTGATCGAAGAGTTGCGGATCCGTTTGGCCGTAAAGGAACGGGTAGCGATACTGCGCCCAATCCTGTGGTTTGACGGGTGTCGCACCACCGGTGAATTTCTGGCCAAGCGCGCGGGACCAATCGACCGCGTCCTCGCGTGCCGGAGGCGCATCGAAACGCGGTGGCTCCGGGGCATCGTCGGACACGTAATAGCCCGAGCGCCCGCGCGACGAGAGGTAATCATTCGCCAGCAGTTCGGTATAGGCAAGCGTGACGGTGATGCGGCTGACGCCAAGGTGTTGGGCGAGCTTACGGCTCGATGGCAGCTTTTCACCGCGCCGAAACCGGCCCGACAGGATGCCTTCGGCCACCATCTGCTGAATCCGCGATTGCAGCGTGCCTTTGGTATCGGGTTTGAGGAAAAAGGTTTCGACCGGGATTGCCATGGGCAAAGCCTAGATTGGACTTATCTCCTTGGCAATCTGGTCTTAAGCGTCCGTTCTGACCCATGCCCCAGAATTTTATGGGCGGGGTCAAGAAACTTCGTACGAAGTTTCTTTCACGCGGTGCTTACTATCGCGTTAAGCCGACACGGGCGAGGCCAGAATTTCCCGTCCATGCCGGCCAAGTCTTATGGCGTCACTCGGTCCACCGCACCCCGGTCAGGTCCGTTGCCTGTGTCGGGGCGTTCTGCCACAATCCCTCGATGCGCGCATCGACCACGGTCGGGAAGGCGAGCTGGAACAGGTAGCCATTGACGTAATCGTCCGCGATCATGGTCTGGGCCTGTGCCAGCATCTCGGAGCGCGTTGCGGGATCACTGGTCTGGCCAAGCGTCGTCATCAACTCCTGAAACTCCGGGTTGTCGTACTGGAAATAATAATCGGGGCGGGCGTAGATGCCGATGTCTAAGGGTTCGGTGTGGCTGACGATGGTCAGTCCGAAATCCTTGCCGCGGAACACCTCTTCGAGCCATTGTGCCCATTCGAGATTGGTGATCTCGGTCTGGATGCCCACCGCCCGCAATTGCGAGGCGATGATCTCACCGCCCCGGCGCGCGTAGGACGGCGGCGGCAGTTTGAGCGTGGTGGTGAAGCCGTCGGCAAATCCCGCCTCTGCCAGCAGCGCCTTGGCCTGTTCGGGGTCGTAGGCGGATTGCGCTGTCAGGTCGACGTAATCCGGGTTGTGCGGTGCAAAATGTGTGCCGATGGGTGTTCCAAGGCCGAACATCGCACCGTCGATGATAGACTGGCGGTCGATGGCGTGGGACACGGCCTGCCGCACCTTCGGATTGTCGAAGGGGGGCTGTTTGTTGTTCATCGCGAGGATCGTTTCGCCTTCGGTCGAGCCGACAAGGACCTGGAAGCGCGGATCGGCTTCGAATTGCGGCAGGTTTTCAGGTGCGGGGAAGCCCGCAAAGGCGTCGATGTCCTGCGCCATCATCGCGGCAAAGGCGGCTGTGGGATCGGAGATGAACTTGAACGTCGCTGCCTCGAGCGCCGGTGCCTCGCCCCAGTAGTCTGGATTGCGCACCAGCTCGATCCTGTCGCCTTGCACCCATTCCTCGAAGGCGAACGGGCCGGTGCCAATTGGGGTCTGCTTGATCTCGTCGATGCTTTCCGGCGCCACGATGACCGCGTCGCCCCAAGCCATGTTGAACAGGAAGTTGCCGTCCGGGGCCTTGAGTGTGACCTCGACCGTTTGTGGGTCGATGACCGTGACCTCCTCAATGCCTTCGAACAGAGCCTTTTGCGCGTTCGCGCTGTCATCTGCGCGGGCGCGGTCGAGGGTGAACTTGACGTCCTCGGCATCCATCGTGGTGCCGTCATGGAAGGTCACACCGTCGCGCAGGGTGAAGGTATAGGTGGTGCCGTCCTCGCTGATCTCCCAGTTTTCCGCCAGACCGGCCACGACCGAGCCGTCCGACGTGAAGCGTGTCAGCCCTTCGAACACGTTGGAATAGAGCACCGAATCAATCGCCCCGGCAGCGGCGCTTGTCGGATCGAGATGCGGTGGTTCGAGTTGCAGCGCGATGGTCAGGTCGGTCTGCTGCGCCAGCGCGGGTGTTGTCAGCAGAGCGGCCAAGGCGGCCCCGCGCAGGAAATGAGTCGTCATGATATCCCTCCGATTGTTGCGATCACTGTCGTGGGGAATCGCCTTTCGATCAAGCATGTGCTGCAATTTGCGCGGTGCGGCGCGCGCGCCGGTCTGGTAGAGGCACGGCCAGTTCGACCTGACAGGAGCCGCCGGATGAGCGCCACCGTCTCCACATGCGCCAAATTGCCCGTTGAAATCCGCGCGCACGGGTTCTCGGAGCCGAAACCGTGATTGACCCGATCATCCGGGACCGCGCGGCGCTGCGCGCGATGGTCACGCCTTGGAAACGCGCGGGGGAAACTATCGGTGTTGTGCCCACCATGGGCGCGCTGCATGACGGGCATCTGAGCCTTGTTGCGGCCGCCAAGGCGGCGTGCGACAGGGTGATCGTGACGATCTTCGTGAATCCCAAGCAGTTCAACAACGCGCAGGACCTGGCAAATTACCCGCGCACCGAAGAAGCCGACGCCCGCAAGCTCGAACGCTTCGATGTCGATGCAATCTGGGTACCGGATGGCGATCAGATGTATCCCGAAGGTTTCGCCACGACGGTGTCGATTTCGGGCCTGACCGATTGCCTGTGCGGCGCGACGAGGCCGGGCCATTTCGACGGTGTGGCGACGGTGGTCAGCAAGCTTTTCCTGCAAACCGGCGCGGACAAGGCGTTCTTCGGGGAAAAGGATTTCCAGCAATTGCAGGTGGTCACGCGAATGGCCGCCGATCTGGACATTCCCGTCGAGGTGGTCGGGTGCCCGACGATCCGGGAGGAAGATGGTCTCGCGATGTCGTCGCGCAATCTGCTTTTGTCGGACCGGGCGCGGGTCTATGCGCCGGTGCTGAACGCGGTCATGGAAAACGTGGCGGCGGCGCTGAGAGAGGGGGCCGCGATGGCGGATCTGCTGCCCGATGCCATGAAACGGCTTGAGAGGGCGGGCTTTACCGACGTCGATTACCTTGAATTGCGCGCAACCGATGGGCTTGCCTTGCTGGAGCGGGCGGAGGTCCCGGCTCGGTTATTCGCGGCGGCGTGGCTGGCCGGGGTACGATTGATCGACAATATCGCCGTGTGACGTTTCGAATTGGCTGCGCCAATCCGACAGGCTGGGGGCTCTGCCCCCAGGCCCCCGAGATATTTCGGGCCCAAAGACGCCTAGGGCAGGAGCAGGGTTTCGAGACTGCGCGCCATGACCTTGGCGCTGTCGAGCATGTCTGTGATGCCGATCCATTCATCCGGCTTGTGCGCCAGTTCCAGCACGCCGGGGCCATAGGCGATGCAGTTTTTCAGCTTGCCGATGCGGTCGATGTGTTTCTGATCATAGCTGCCCGGTGAGGCGACGTAGGTCGGGTCCTGTCCCAAAACGTGACGTATTGCGTCGTGTACGGTTGTGACGACCGGCGCGTCGCGGTCGGTCATCGAGGGGATGACGCGGTTGATCTCGCGGATCTCGTAGTCGAAATTTGCGCGCCGGGATTTGAGGTCGTCGAGCAGGTCGATGACCTCTTGCCGGACGGCCTCGATCGGTTCTTCCATCAGGAAACGCCGGTCGATTACGATGCGGCAACTGTCGGGGACGCAATGGGCGGGCAGGCCGGTATAGTCGGCCTCTTGTTCCGGCTGACCGCCGTGGATCGAGTTGATGTTCATCGTCGATTGCCGCGCGCCTTCGGGGACGACCGGCATGTCGGTCCATCGGGCGGCCATCGCGGGGTAGAGCGTGTCCTCGAACGCTTGCAGCACGGCGCCCATGTGGCGCACCGCGCAATCGCCGAGGAAGGGCATGGAGCCATGCGCGATTTCGCCCCTGGTTTCGATCTCGGCCCACCAGCCACCGCGATGGCCAAGGCAGATGCGGTCCTTGTTCAGCGGTTCGGGGATGATGACGTGCTGCACGCGGGACGGATCGAACCAGCCCTGTTCGGCGAGGTGGGCAACGCCGCCATAGCCGCCGGATTCCTCGTCTGCAGTGCCGCTGATCTCGATGGCGCCGGCATAGTCCGGGTGTTCGGTGATGAAGGCTTCGGCGGCGATGATCGACGCCGCAAGGCCGCCTTTCATGTCACAGGCGCCGCGACCGTAGATCTTGTCGCCTTCGACGGGCGCGTTGAACGGATCGCGGGTCCAGCCGTGGCCCACCTCGACCACGTCGGTGTGTGAGTTGAAATGGACGCACGGGCCCGCGCGGGTGCCGTCGTGCCGGGCGATCAGGTTCCAGCGCGGATAGCGGTCGCTGTCGCCGGGCGCGCCTTCGGCCCGGACCCAAGTGGTGGCAAAGCCCGCGCGCGACAGCCGAGCATCCAGCGCGTCGCAGATCGCGGCGTAGTTCTTACCCGGCGGGTTCAGCGTCGGGATGGCGATCAGTTCTCGGGTCAGCGCGATCAGGTCATCGCGCGCGTCGTCGATCCTGTGAAAGAGCCTGTCGTCGGACATGGGTCACCTCGCTTTGCGCGGTACTGTTGCGGCAGGGCGCGGGCTTGGCAAGTCTCAGGGCCAGCGGATCGGGGGGATTTGGCCCACCGGGACCGGACCCAAAAGCAGAGTGCCGCGATTGATCCCCAGCGTCACATCAAGGCTGTCGCGGGTGCCGTTGAACGTGGACAGCAGCGACAGCGCGTCGATCAACCCGTCCGCCAAACCGGGGGGCAGATCGCCATTGTCGCGGGCGGCTTCGACACCTGCGCGCCAGTTGTCTGCGGTGATGGACATCTCGCCCGTGGCCAGGCCCTGCGCATCCAATGAGGCGGTCAGGGCGATCCTGAAGGTCACCGGGCCGTAGGTGATCTCTGACCGTTGTACGTCGATCGCGGTCAGTTGCGGCGGCGCGTCGGTCAGCGTGTCGAGGCGCAAGGGGCCGTCGAGCTCCAGAACCGTTTCGGCCCGTGCGGAGGCGAGCGAGTCCGGGCCGATCCCGGAGACCGCGCGGGGCGTCGAGGTTGCGATATTGCCCGCCGACAGGGCAAAGCGGTAGCTTGTGGGCGCGGTGGCAATCTGTTCCAGAGCGATATTGGTGTCGGCGAGCGCAAGCGACCCGTCCGGCCCGGACAGGTTCAGCACCGGGGCTTCGATATTGCTGCGCAGGATCGTCTGATCGTCGAACACAAGGCTAGCACGCAATCCGTCGGACGTGACCGCGATCTCTCCCACCGGCGTGGTCAAAGTCTGACTGTCGGGCCAGGCAACGATTACGTGACCCCGGTTATAGCTGAGCGCGAGGATCTGGAAGAACGGCGCTTGCCAACCAAGATCGCCGTTCGGCGACATCAACACCGGGTCGGTCAGGGTTAGATCGGTGCGATTCGGGAAGCCACGCACCTTGATGTCCGCGTAATCGGCCTGCCAGCCCTTGGCGCGTTGGTCGGCGAACCAGGTTTCGACCTCAGAGCGCAGGCTGCCCGCCGCGTAGAACCACCAGCCGCTATAGGCCAGAGTGGCTACAATGATCGCCGCGAGAAGTCGTTTCACCCGCGCACCCCCTTTTGTCTGCCGCGCCTTTGGTGTTTACCGCGCGGCGAAAGGCAGGACCAGCATCATGACGCTTTGGGTATTCGGCTACGGGTCGCTCTTGTGGAACCCCGGCTTTACGCCGGTCGAGACGGTTCACGCGCGGCTAGAGGGCTATGCGCGCAGCTTTTGCATGCGGTCGATCCACCATCGCGGCACCGAAGAGGATCCGGGTCTGGTGCTGGCGCTTGATGCCGATGCGACAAGCGTCTGCGACGGGCTTGCGATGCAGATGCACGAGGCGGAATACGATGCAACGATGGCTTATCTTCGGGACCGGGAATTGGTGTCGTCGGCCTATCTGGAAAAGACGCTGCCCCTGACCTTCAAGGACGGGCGCGAGGTGATGGCCGTCACATATGTCATCGACCCCGATCATGTGCAGTATTGCGGATCGCTCGACCTTGAAGAGCAAGCACAGATCATCGCGAATGCCGTGGGCGGGCGGGGACCGAACAGCGAATACCTGTTCAATACGGCGGCACATCTATCGGAACTGGGCATTCCGGACGCCGAACTCGACTGGCTCTGCGCGCGGGTGAGAGAGCTAATCGCTTAACGGCTTGGCGATTGGCGGCGAACCCCCTAGAGTCGCCGTGTAAGAACAAGAAAAGCGTCAGGAACTGTCCGAATGCATCAGCCGGACATCGAGGCCGAGCCACAGTTTTCCCAGCCTGTCCGACAGGTTCTCATGATGGTCCTCGTGTTGGGTCTCACGGGGTTCGGCGCGTTTGTCGCGCTGCCGCGGGTCTTGCCCGTGTTCGAAGCCAACCCATACCTGAATGGGTTCATCATCTTCGTCTTCTTTATCGGCGTTCTGGCCTGCTTCTGGCAGGTCTGGCAACTCATCCAGTCGGTACGCTGGATCGAGCATTTCGCGCAGGATCGCGAACGTGGGTTTCAGGAAAAGCCGCCGCTCTTGCTGGCGCCGATGGCAACACTTTTGCGGTCGCGCGGCAAGCGGATGCAGATCAACACGGCCTCGACCCGGTCCATCCTGGATTCCGTCGCGACCCGGATCGACGAGGCGCGCGAGATCACGCGATACATCGTCAACCTGCTGATCTTTCTGGGTCTTTTGGGTACGTTCTACGGTCTTGCGACGACGGTTCCTGCGCTGGTGGACACCATTCGCGGTCTGGCCCCTGAGGACGGCGAAACCGGGACAGAGGTCTTCGCGCGGCTGATGACCGGGCTGGACAGCCAGTTGTCCGGTATGGGCGTGGCTTTCGCGTCGTCGCTTCTGGGTCTGGCGGGATCGCTCGTCGTCGGTTTGCTCGAATTGTTCGCGGGGCACGGACAGAACCGCTTTTACCGAGAGCTTGAAGAATGGCTGAGCTCCATCACCAAGCTGGGCTTTTCCAGCGGTGAGGGCGACGGTGCCGGCGACATGGGAACGGCGGGCGTCGTGCTCGATCAGATGGTCGAGCAGATGGAGGTGATGCAGGACCTGTTCGCGCGGTCCGAAGAAGGCCGTTCTGAAGTGGAGAACCGTCTGGGACAACTCAGCGATGCGCTGGAACGCATGACCGAACGGATCGAGGCGACCGCACCCAGTGCCACGGCCTTTGCCCGGATCGCCGACAGTCAGGACCGGCTGATCGACGTGCTGACCCACAAATCCGACAACGAGGGTCTGGATGCCGAAAGCCGGATGCGGCTGCGGTCCATCGACGTCCAGATGTTGCGCATCCTCGAAGAGGTGGCGGCGGGGCGTCAGGAAACCATGGCGGAATTGCGCACCGACCTGTCGGCGATTTCGCGTGCGCTTGATCGGCTTGCCCGAAGCGCAGGACGCAAGACCGACAAGGACGAGGGCTAGGCCATGGCCCTGTCGCGGCGCACCGGAGCCCGGTTTCAGGCCTCGATCTGGCCCGGTTTCGTGGATGCGATGACCGGGCTTTTGCTGGTCCTGATGTTCGTTCTCACGATCTTCATGGTCGTGCAGGCGGTTTTGCGCGACACGATCACCGGCCAAGAAAATGAGCTGAATTCGCTCTCGTCCGAGATCGCGGAACTGGCCCGCGCACTGGGTGTGGAGCGGCAGCGCACCACGTCGCTCAGCAACCAGTTGGGCGCGTTGAACGCGACGCTGGACGATACGCAGGCGCGATTGACTGAACAGGAGGCGATCATTGCCTCGCTTTCGGCCACCCGCGACCGGCAAGCGGCAGAACTCCAGGCGGCGGATGCCCGTATCGCGTCGTTCGAGGAACAGGTGGCGGGGCTTTTGTCGGAGCGTGATGCGGCACAGGCGCAGGTGGCCGACCTTTCCGAGACACGGGACCAGTTGCTGTCCGAGCAAGAGGCGCTCAACCTCGCGCTGGCCACCGCGCGCAGCGAGATCGACGAGCAGGTTGAAGCGGCGCGTCTGGCAGCCGCGCGGCGCGCGGCGCTTGAGGCGTTGATCGCCGATCTGCGTGCAGAAAACGCCGAGACCACCGAACAGGTCACCGCATTGACCGCGCAGGTCGACACGCTGGAAACCGCCCTGACCGAGGAAGAGGCGGCGAAGCTGGCCGAAGCGGCGGCGGCGCAAGCTCTGCGCGAACGGCTGCAAAATGCGGATGCGGAGCTGACCGCGATGACGATGGCGCTCGAGGAACAGCGCGCGCGGGCCGAGGAAACGCTGACGCTTCTGGCGGCGGCGCGGGATGCCGAAGAGGACCTGAACGCCCGTCTCGCGGCGGCGCTTCTGGAGGGCGAGGAGACCGCAGCCGCACTGCAGGCGCGCCTGGATGCGCAGGCCGAGCGGATCGAAGGATTGCAGTCGGACCTCAATGCGGCCTCCGTGGATCAGACCACCCTCTCGTCGCTCGAAGCGCAGCTGTCACAGGCGTTGATCCGTGTGTCCGAAGCCAATGCGCTCGAAGCGCGGCTGGAAGAGTTGCGGGCCGAGAACGCGGCCTTGTCCTCTGACCTCAACGCGTCAGAGCAGACCAGCGCCGAGATGCAGGCATCGCTCGATGCGCTGAGACAAGCTCTGGCCGAGGCGCAGGCGAATGCGGCGGCCCGGTCCGAAACCGAACAAACGCTGGAGCAACGTCTTGCCGCAGCTCTGGCGCAACAAAGCGCGACAGAGGCGACGCTGAGTGAAACGCGCGACCAGTTGGCGGCGGCCCTGGCGGCACAGATCGCGGCCGAAACCGCACTGGAGGATCGGCTGTCCGAGGCCGAACAACGGCAACTCCTGTTGGAGCAGGCACGCGACAGGTTGGACGCGGAGCAGCAGCGCGCGACCGAGGCGCAGCGGCAGACCGAATTGCTGAACCAGCAGGTCGGTGCCCTGCGGCGGCAATTGTCATCGCTGCAAGCCTTGCTGGACGAAGCCGAGGCAAAAGATGCCGAAGCGCAAATCCAGTTGGAAAGCCTTGGGAGTGAATTGAACACAGCCTTGGCGCGCGTGGCCGCCGAAGAGCGGCGCAGGCGTCAATTGGAAGAGGCGGAGCGCATCCGCCTCGAAGAAGAGCGGCAGCGTCTGGAAGAGGAAAGGCAGCGTCTGGCAGGTCAGAACCAGGACCTTGAGCGCTATCGCTCCGAATTCTTCGGCCGCCTGCGCGAAGTGCTGGGCAACCGCGAGGGCGTGCGGATCGAGGGGGACCGCTTCGTTTTCTCGTCCGAAGTGCTGTTTCCCCCGGCAGAGGCAAGCCTGTCTGCCGAAGGCCGCGCGCAGATCGCAAACGTCGCGGCGATTTTGCGGGACGTGTCGCAGGACATTCCTGCGGGCATCAACTGGATCATCCGGGTGGACGGGCACACCGACAACCTGCCGCTGTCGGGGCAGGGCGTTTACGCGGACAATTGGGAATTGTCCCAGGCGCGTGCGCTGTCGGTCGTCCGCTACATGATCGAAGAGTTGGGCATCCCGCCGCAGCGCTTGTCGGCAAATGGCTTTGGGGAATACCAGCCGGTGAACACTGATGATACGCCCGAAGCCCGGGCGCAGAACCGACGGATCGAATTGAAACTGACCGAACAGTAAGCGTTATTCGACCGTTACGTCGACATGGCGCACGGCGATGATGACATCGCCCCGGATCATCCGCGCATAGCCGCGATACTTGCCTTTGGGCCAACCGGTCACCGGCGCCCGCCGTCCATAGGCCCGCATCGCCTGCGCCTGGTCCACGTCGAGTCGTGCGGTGTGTTCAAACACCACCCCGTCCGGGCCAAACATCGTCAGATCGATCTGATCATAGGTGATGCCGTGAAAGGCGTGCGCATAAAGCACCATCGCGTCCTGCGGCGACAGGGAGGTGCGCCGCGCCGCGCCGGAGATCACGGTGCTAAGTTCCGGAACCGCGTCCGACACGCCGACGGTAAAAAGACCCGCGTCAGTGTATTTGGGCGTCTCGAGCCAGAGCGTTTGCAACGGTGTGCTGCACGCATTGTCCTGATCCGGGGCGAAGGGATCGACCACCTCGGCCCCTTGAGTGATGGTCAGGTGAAGATGCGGATAATTGGTCAGACCGCTCAGGCCCACTTCGCCCAGAAGTTGCCCCCGGACGACGCGCTGTCCCGGTGTCACACGAACGGAGCCAAGCTTCATATGACAGTAAACCGACTGATAACCGTTGCCGTGGTCGATACGCACGGCATTGCCGCATTCTTCGCCGTTCAGGTCTGTCCCGGCGACATAGGGCTGATCTGGGCGGGTGTTGCGGATCGCCTGGACGCGGCCGTCAGCGGCGGCGATCACGCGCACGCCTTTGTCCATTTGGTCGAAACTGAGAAGGGCGAAATCCGTGCCGCTGTGCCCATCGCGGGATTTGAGACCACATCGGTAATCGGAGACCGCGTCGGTTGGATCGACGTCTGGGTAATCCTCGATCACGCAGGTTTCACCCAGCACGCAGTCGATGGGCATCCCCAAAAAGGAAACGTCCGCCACAACCTGTGTGGCGGACGCGATGATCATTGCGGCAGCGGTGCGGATCACTCCGCCGTAAGGAGCGGGGGCTTCTTGCTCGACAGGCGCGGATTGTCCGGGCCCGAGAGATCGAGTGTCAGCTTGCCGTCCTTGACCGCAACCTTGACGACGCCGCCCTTGGCGAGCTTCCCGAAGAGCAGTTCTTCCGCGAGCGGCTTCTTGATCTCTTCCTGGATTACGCGGCCCAGAGGACGGGCGCCCATCTTGTCGTCGTAGCCCTTGTCGGCCAGCCATTCGGCGGCAGGCTTGGTCAGTTCGATGGTCACGTTGCGATCCATCAGCTGCGCTTCGAGTTGCAGCACGAACTTTTCGACCACTTGCAGGATCACCGACTTCGGCAACGGCGCGAAGGAGATGACCGCATCCAGACGGTTGCGGAATTCCGGCGTGAACGTGCGCTCGATGGCCGCCGTATCTTCGCCCTCGCGACGGTCCCGGCCAAAGCCGATGGCCGCCTTGGCCTGTTCGGCCGCACCCGCGTTCGACGTCATGATCAGGATCACATTGCGGAAGCTGACCGTGCGACCGTTGTGATCGGTGAGCGACCCGTGATCCATCACCTGCAACAGGATGTTGTAGACATCCGGGTGCGCTTTTTCGATCTCGTCGAGCAAGAGCACGCAATGCGGGTGCTGATCGACACCATCGGTCAACTGACCGCCCTGATCGAAACCGACATAACCCGGAGGCGCACCAATCAGACGGCTGACCGCGTGTTTCTCCATGTATTCGGACATATCGAACCGCAGCAGTTCCACACCCAGCGTATCCGCCAGCTGCTTGGCCACTTCGGTCTTGCCCACACCGGTCGGACCGGCGAAGAGGTAGTTGCCGATGGGCTTTTCAGGTTCCCGCAGACCGGCACGCGCCAGTTTGATGGCTGAGGACAGCGCCTCGATGGCGGCATCCTGACCGAAGACAACGCGCTTGAGGCTGCCTTCGAGATCCTTGAGAAGCTCTGTATCGTCCTTGGACACGCTTTTCGGCGGGATGCGGGCGATCTTGGCGACCACCGCCTCAATCTCTTTCGGGCCGAGCGACTTGCGCCGCTTGGATTCCGCCACGAGATGCTGCGCCGCACCTGCCTCGTCGATCACGTCGATGGCCTTGTCCGGCAGCTTGCGGTCGTTGATGTACCGCGCCGACAATTCCACCGCCGTCTTGATCGCGTCAGCCGTGTATTTGACGTTGTGGTGCTCCTCGAAATAAGGCTTGAGACCCTTGAGGATCTTGATCGTGTCCTCGACCGAGGGTTCGTTCACGTCGATCTTCTGGAACCGGCGCGACAGGGCGCGGTCCTTTTCGAAGTGCTGACGGAATTCCTTGTAGGTGGTGGAGCCCATCGTGCGCAGCTTGCCGCCCTGAAGCGCGGGCTTCAGAAGGTTGGACGCGTCCATCGCGCCGCCCGATGTGGCACCGGCGCCGATCACGGTGTGGATTTCGTCGATGAACAACACCGCGTCGGGATGTTCCTCAAGCTCGTTCACGACAGCCTTCAGGCGTTCCTCGAAATCGCCGCGATAGCGGGTGCCCGCCAGCAACGCGCCCATGTCGAGCGAATAGATCGTGGTGTTCTTGAGCACGTCGGGCGTTTCGCCGGACACGATCTTGCGCGCGAGACCTTCGGCAATCGCCGTTTTGCCCACGCCGGGATCGCCCACCAGAAGTGGGTTGTTCTTACGACGGCGGCAGAGCACCTGGATGCAGCGTTCCACTTCGGCATGGCGGCCGATCAACGGATCAATGTCGCCCTCGCGCGATTTCGCGTTGAGATCGACACAATACTTGGCCAGCGCGGATTCCTTTTGCTCGCCCTGCGGTTCCTGCGCCTGTGCTTCTTCCTCGTTCTCGGTGGCGCCTGTCACCGGGCGGCTTTCGCCGTAGGCCGGGTTCTTGGCCACACCGTGCGCGATGAAGTTCACCGCGTCGTAGCGGGTCATATCCTGATCCTGGAGGAAGTACGCGGCGTTGCTTTCGCGTTCGGCAAAGATGGCGACCAAGACATTGGCCCCGGTCACTTCGCTCCGACCCGAGCTTTGGACGTGGATCGCCGCGCGCTGGATCACGCGTTGGAAAGCGGCTGTTGGCACGGCCTCGGACCCTTCGATGTCGGTCACGAGGTTCGACAGATCGTCGTCGATATAGTCAACCAGCGTGGTGCGCAGTTCTTCGGTGTCGACCGAACACGCTTTCATCACGCGGACCGCATCGGGTTCGTCGATCAGTGCCAGCAGCAGATGTTCCAGCGTTGCAAATTCGTGCGATCGGGAATTGGCCAGCGCCAACGCCGAGTGAATTGCCTGCTCAAGGGTATTCGAAAATGAAGGCACGATTGAGTGCTCCTTCTTTTTTGCGTTGCGACGCAGGGTACGGCACAACTGTCATCTTAGTATTAAAGTTTGGTCGTTACCGACAAAGCTTCAAGTTTTTTCTTCGACTTGACGCGTCACAAGCTGCAGATTGTTCGCACGTTCTTGTGAATTTGCCTCAGAAGCGATCCTTGCGGGCACGTATTTCCGCAAAAACGTCCACCGGCTCTGCGCCGATCATGTCGAGATGGGCCATTATGGCGGGGTCAGCGGCACGTAGGAACGGGTTGGTTGCCGCTTCTTCGGAGAGTTTGCTGGGAACCGTGGGTTCGTTACTGTCACGCTTCGAATTTATGCGTTTGATCCTGTCTTTCAAGTCAGAATTGTCGGGGTCGATGGTGATTGCGAAGCGCGCATTGGCCTGCGTGTATTCGTGACCGGAGCAGATCAGCGTTTCGGGGTCGAGCGCGGCCAGCTTTTGCAGGCTCTCCCACATCTGCGCGGCGGTGCCTTCGAACAGGCGGCCGCATCCCAGCGCCATTAGGCTGTCTGCGGTGAAGGCATATCCCGATTCCGGCAAGACGAAGGCCACATGGCCGATGGTATGCCCCGACACGTCGAGGACTTCGACAACTTCACCACCGAACTCGAACGCGTCCCCTTCCGCCACTTCGCGGTTCAGCGAGGGCAGGCGGTGCCGGTCGGCCTTGGCACCGGTGACCTTGGCGTCGTATTGCGCAAGAAGGTCGTCCACGCCGCCGACGTGATCGTGGTGGTGATGGGTCAACCAAATCTCGGTCAGGGTCCAACCGCGCTTGGACAGTTCGTCAAGGATCGGACCGGCCTCCGGCACGTCGATACAGGCGGTGTCGCCACTTTGGCTGTCATGCAGCAAATACGTATAATTGTCGGACAGGGCAGGCAGCGTGACGAGTTCAAGGGGCATGGCGTTTCTTTCCGTGGAGGTTACACTCCGATCAACCTAGGCCAATTGGACCGGAGGCCCAAATGCATCTCGACGTGCAACGCTTGCACAACTTCTACTATCGCAGTGCGATAGGGCGTGTGGCGCAGCGCGTGGTGCGGGATCAGGTCATGACATTCTGGCCGGAAGCCAAGCAGCAATCGGTGGGCGGTTTCGGTTTTGCCGTGCCTCTGCTCCGGCCCTACCTGAAAGATGCCCGCAGGGTCATCGGGCTGATGCCGGCGCAGCAAGGGGTGATGCCCTGGCCTGCCGGGATGCCGAATGTCTCGGTCTTGTGCGAGGAAACGCTCTGGCCGATCGAGAATGGCCGGTTCGACAAGCTGATCCTGATGCACGGGCTGGAAACGTCCGAGCGCCCGTCTGCGCTGCTCGAAGAGTGCTGGCGCGTTCTGGGGCCAGGGGGAAAGGCGCTGTTCATCGTTCCGAACCGGTCGGGTCTTTGGGCACGATCGGATGCAACGCCTTTCGGCTACGGGCGTCCCTATTCGATGGGTCAGTTGGAATCTCAACTCAAGGCCCACAACTTTGCGCCACAGCGCCACACCGCGGTCCTGTATCAACCGCCGTCCACGCGACGCTTCTGGATGAAGACCGGACGGTTCTGGGAACAGATGGGCCGCCGCGTGTCGGCCTTGATCGCGGGCGGTGTGCTGATGGTCGAAGTGACCAAGACCAATCCGACGCCGCGTGGCACCAAGTCGGAAAGCCGGGTGCTGACACCCTTGGGCAAGCTCGTTCCGACGCCATCCTCAAAACCCGCACGGGCGCGGGTGCTGACTGACCAGTAGATCATTCGGAGATACGCATGAAGGCACGGCGTTTCATACAGGCGGATGTGTTCACGTCCGAACCGACCAAGGGCAATGGCTTGGCCGTCGTCGTGGAGGCCGACGATCTGACGGATGACCAGATGCAACAATTCGCGGCGTGGACCAACCTTGCCGAGACGACGTTTCTACTGCCGCCCACGCATCCCGACGCGGACTACCGTGTGCGCATTTTCACCACGGCGCGCGAGATGCTTTTTGCCGGGCACCCGACGCTGGGGAGCTGTGCGGCCTGGCTGCATTGCGGGGACGCACCCCGGTCCGACGGCAAGGTCATCCAGGAATGCGCCATTGGCTTGGTCGAAATCGACATGACCGGCGCGGTTCCGGCCTTCGTCGCTCCGGACACGCAAATCGCTCCGATGGGTAAGAGCGCGGAATCCGATCTCTGCAAGGCCCTTCGGATCGACCCGACGCGGGTCCGGCGATCCGCAATTCTGGAAAACGGTCCCACCTGGAACGTGCTCGAACTCGCGTCGGCTGACGACGTGCTTGCCATCGACGCGGGCCTCGTGCGCTGGCCGGAGTATGTCGGGGTCAGCGTGATAGGTCCTCATGCCGACGGCGCGGACTGCGATTACGAGGTGCGGAACCTGTCTCCGTCCAGCGGGATGAGCGAAGATCCCATCACCGGTTCCCTGAATGCGGCTCTGGCGCGGTGGATGTGGTCCGAGGGCCGATTGGACCGTGATCTGGTGATTGCCCAGGGAACGTGTCTGGGGCGTGCGGGCCGAGTGTTCGTCGGGGCACCGCGTGAGGGATCGGACCGCGTCCTGATCGGCGGACACTCCCATATCGTGATCGACGGCATGGTTACTTTGTGACAGCTCTGCGAATGTCGCGTTCACTGGGATAAGATGCCCAAAATTCGGGCACGGCGCGGAAACGCGGTCAAACAGCCAAGGAATCGCCGCATCCGCACAATTGTGACGAAAAAAATCGGCATTTCGCGCGCGCAATACGTCGCAGTTGGGCCAACACCCTAAAAATAAGGCGTTTCGCGCTTCACAGGAAAACACCATACCGTGTTGCGGGCTTGGGACGCCTCTGCTACATCCGCGCTGATTTCTATGCCATGTGGCATTTGCCAAACTGAAAACGCCTCTGACCACCGGTACTTCGGGGGATCGGAGGCAGAATAGCGGAAGGGTGGACGTGTCTGAATCAGCATCCATTTCCTCGGGCATCGCAGAGCGCTATGCCATGGCGGTCTTCGACCTTGCCAAAGAGGGTAAAGAGCTCGACAAGCTCGAAGCCAACCTCGACGATCTGTCAGCCGCGCTCGACAGCAGCCCGGAGTTGACCGACCTGATCCAGTCCCCGGTCTACAGCCGCGAAGCCCAATCGAACGCGATCACGGCGATCGCGGCCAAGATGGGGCTGACCAAGACGATGCAGAACGTGCTGGCGCTGATGGCGTCCAAGCGTCGCCTGTTCGTCGTGCCGCAGATGATCAACCGTCTACGCGATCTGATCGCCGAAGAAAAAGGCGAAGTGACCGCAGACGTGACTTCGGCCGTCAAGCTGACCGCCGCGCAATCCAAGGAACTTGCCCAGACGCTCAAGTCGAAAGTGGGCAAGGACGTCAAGATCAATGCGACCGTTGATGAAAGCCTCATCGGCGGTCTTATCGTAAAAGTGGGCTCGAAGATGATCGACACGTCGATCCGCTCCAAGCTCAGCTCCCTGCAAAATGCTATGAAAGAGGTCGGATAAATGGGTATCCAAGCAGCCGAGATTTCTGCGATCCTGAAGGACCAGATCAAGAACTTCGGGCAGGACGCCGAAGTCGCCGAGGTGGGCCGCGTCCTTTCCGTTGGTGACGGTATCGCGCGTGTTTATGGCCTCGACAACATCCAGGCGGGTGAGATGGTCGAATTCCCCGGTGGAATCCGGGGTATGGCGCTCAACCTCGAAGCCGACAACGTCGGCATCGTGATCTTCGGCTCCGACCGGGACATCAAGGAAGGCGACACCGTCAAGCGCACGAAATCCATCGTGGACGTTCCGGTGGGCGACGAACTGCTCGGCCGCGTCGTTGACGGTCTCGGCAACCCGATTGACGGCAAGGGTCCGATCAAGACCAAGAACCGCTCCATCGCCGACGTGAAGGCGCCGGGCATCATCCCGCGTAAATCGGTTCACGAACCGATGGCGACAGGCCTCAAGGCTGTCGACTCCATGATCCCGATTGGCCGTGGCCAGCGCGAGCTTATCATTGGTGACCGTCAGACCGGCAAGACCGCCGTGGCGCTCGACGCGATCCTGAACCAGAAGTCCTACAACGATGCCGCCGGCGACGACGAGAGCAAGAAGCTCTACTGCGTCTACGTCGCGATCGGCCAGAAGCGCTCCACCGTGGCGCAGCTGGTGAAGAAGCTCGAAGAGAGCGGCGCGATCGAATATTCGATCGTGGTTGCGGCCACAGCGTCCGACCCCGCGCCGATGCAGTTCCTCGCACCCTATGCCGCCACCTCGATGGCCGAGCATTTCCGCGACAACGGCCGCCACGCCCTGATCATCTACGATGACCTGTCCAAGCAGGCCGTTGCTTATCGCCAGATGTCCCTGCTTCTGCGTCGCCCGCCGGGCCGCGAAGCGTATCCGGGTGACGTTTTCTACCTCCACTCGCGCCTGCTCGAGCGTTCCGCAAAGCTGAACGAAGACAATGGCTCGGGCTCGCTGACGGCACTGCCGATCATTGAAACCCAGGGCGGCGACGTTTCGGCGTTTATTCCGACCAACGTGATTTCGATCACCGACGGTCAGATCTTCCTCGAAACCGAACTCTTCTACCAAGGTATCCGTCCGGCGGTGAACACCGGTCTGTCCGTGTCTCGTGTGGGCTCGTCCGCTCAGACAAGCGCGATGTCCTCTGTTGCCGGTCCCGTGAAACTGTCGCTCGCTCAGTACCGCGAGATGGCCGCCTTCGCACAGTTCGGTTCCGACCTCGACGCTTCGACCCAGCAGTTGCTGAACCGGGGTGCGCGTCTGACCGAGCTCATGAAGCAGCCGCAGTATTCGCCGCTGACCAACGCCGAAATCGTCTGCGTGATTTTCGCGGGTACCAATGGCTACCTGGATAAGCTGCCGGTGGATCGGGTGAAAGACTTCGAGCACGGCCTTCTTGGCCACATGCGCGGCAAGCGTCAGGACATCCTCGACTGGATCACCAACGAAGATCCGAAGATCAAGGGTGACGCCGCCGACAAGCTCAAGGCCGCGATTGACGAATACGCCGCCGACTTCTCGTAAGGAGACGAGGCAATGCCAAATCTCAAGGATTTGAAAAACCGGATCGCGTCGGTCAAGTCGACCCGCAAGATCACCAAGGCCATGCAGATGGTGGCCGCCGCGAAACTGCGGCGGGCACAGGATGCTGCCGAAATGGCGCGCCCCTATACTGAACGGTTCAACGCCGTGATGGGTGCGCTGGCCGCCAGCGTCGGTGACAGCGAAAGCGCGCCGAAACTGCTGAGCGGGACCGGCAAGGACGATGTGCACCTGCTCGTCGTCATGACGGCGGAACGTGGTCTCTGCGGTGGCTTCAACGCCAACATCGCGAAGCTGGCCAAGCAGAAAGCCACCGAGCTCAAGGGCAAGGGCAAGACGGTCAAGATTCTTACCGTCGGCAAGAAGGGCCGCGACGCGATGAAGCGTGACTTCGGCGATCTTTTCGTCGGTCACATCGACCTGAGCGACGTGAAGCGGATCGGCTACGCGGATGCGCAGGGCATCGCCAAGGACATCCTCGGCCGCTTTGATGCGGGCGAATTCGATGTCGCGACGATCTTCTACGCGAAGTTCGTCAACGTCGTGAGCCAGACGCCGACCGCCCAGCAGGTCATCCCGGCCGCATTCGATGCGCCCGAGGAAGGCGATGCGGAGGCCAACACGCTCTACGATTACGAGCCGGACGAAGAGGCGATCCTCGCCGATCTTCTGCCGCGCGGTGTGGCGACGCAAATCTTCGCGGCGCTGCTGGAAAACGGGGCGTCCGAGCAAGGCGCCCGGATGAGCGCGATGGACAACGCAACGCGGAACGCGGGCGAGATGATCGACAAGCTCACAATCGAATACAACCGTTCACGTCAGGCCGTGATTACCAACGAACTGATCGAAATTATCTCGGGCGCCGAGGCGCTCTAAGAACCGGAGACGAAACATGGCAAACGCAAAAGGCAAAATCACGCAGGTGATCGGCGCCGTCGTGGACGTTCAGTTCGACGACCACCTGCCGGCTATTTTGAACTCGCTGACCACGGACAACAACGGCAAGAAGCTCGTTCTCGAAGTGGCCCAGCACCTTGGCGAAAACACCGTGCGCACCATCGCGATGGACGCAACCGAAGGCCTCGTCCGGGGTCAGGAAGTTGTCGACACCGACGGTCCGATCTCGGTTCCGGTGGGCGCTGCAACGCTTGGCCGCATCCTCAACGTCGTCGGTGAGCCGGTGGACGAAGGTGGCCCCGTCGAAGCGGATGAATTCCGCCCGATCCACGCACCCGCGCCTGAATTCGCGGAACAGTCGACCGAGTCCGAGATCCTCGTGACCGGCATCAAGGTGATCGACCTTCTCGCGCCCTATTCCAAGGGTGGTAAGATCGGCCTCTTCGGCGGTGCCGGCGTGGGCAAGACGGTTCTCATCATGGAACTGATCAACAACATCGCGAAAGTGCACTCGGGTTACTCGGTATTCGCGGGTGTTGGTGAACGGACCCGTGAGGGCAACGACCTCTATCACGAGATGATCGAATCCAACGTCATCAAGCCGGACAATCTCAAGGAAAGCCAGGTGGCCTTGGTCTACGGTCAGATGAACGAGCCTCCGGGTGCGCGTGCCCGTGTCGCCCTGACCGGTCTGACACTGGCCGAGCAGTTCCGCGACCAGTCCGGCACCGACGTTTTGTTCTTCGTGGACAACATCTTCCGCTTCACGCAGGCCGGTTCCGAGGTGTCTGCTCTGTTGGGTCGTATTCCGTCTGCCGTGGGCTACCAGCCGACACTGGCGACCGACATGGGCCAGATGCAGGAGCGCATTACCTCCACGAAGGCGGGGTCCATTACCTCCATTCAGGCCGTCTACGTGCCTGCGGACGACCTTACCGACCCGGCGCCTGCAACGACCTTTGCGCACCTCGACGCCACAACCGTTCTGAGCCGTGCGATTTCCGAGCTGGGTATCTACCCGGCGGTGGACCCGCTCGACTCCAACTCGCGTCTGATGGACCCGCAGATCGTGGGTGAAGAGCACTACCAGGTGGCGCGTGACGTTCAGGGTATCCTGCAACGCTACAAGTCGCTTCAGGACATCATCGCGATCCTCGGCATGGACGAACTGTCCGAAGAGGACAAGATGACCGTGGCCCGTGCGCGTAAAATCCAGCGCTTCCTGTCGCAGCCCTTCGACGTGGCGAAGGTCTTTACCGGCTCTGACGGCGTTCAGGTTCCGCTCGAAGATACGATTTCGTCCTTCAAGGCCGTGGTTGCCGGTGAATACGACCACCTCCCCGAGGGCGCCTTCTACATGGTGGGCGGCATCGAGGAAGTGAAAGCCAAAGCCGAGAAGATGGCGGCCGACGCGGCCTAAACCGGGCGCTCATCAGTCCTCGCGGCTTTCTTCGCGGGGACGAGACCCAAAAGGAGACGACACATGGCAGAGACCATGCAATTCGATCTGGTCAGCCCCGAGCGCAGCCTGATGTCGGCGCAGGTCAAATCTGTGCAGATTCCGGGTGCCGATGGCGATATGACGGCGATGCCGAACCATGCGCCTCTGATCACGACGCTGCGCCCCGGTGTTCTGACGGTCGAGACCGAAAAAGGCACCGAGGAATTCATCGTGACCGGCGGTTTCGCGGAGATGGGTGAGGGCCTTTCGGTGCTTGCAGAACGCGCACTGCCCCGTGGAGACGTCGATCAGGCCACCTACGAGGCGATGGTCGACGAGGCGCACGAGACCTACAAGCAGACCAAGGAAACCTTCAAGAACGAACCGGGTCCGGTCGACGACGCGGCCAAGCTGCTCGCGGATATGGTCGCCGTAGGGACGCATATTGGACTGTCGCCGAAACAGCCTTCGCTCTGACTTCGGATGCGACACCGTACTTCGAAAGCCCTGCACCGATGCGGGGCTTTTTTCGTTTTGCCCGCCGGTTGCATGCGGTAAACACACGCGACCACATGAGGCGGTGACATGCAGATCATCAACAGTGCGCGCGTCGGGATTGCCCAGGGATCGGTCGATCTCTTCTCGGACTATGAAGAGGGCGGCGATATGTGGACCGGCCACGGGGCGCGGTCACGCAGCCAATGGGTCGCCTTCGACCAACCCTTTTCTACGCCGCCTGCCGTTCATGTCACCCTGACGCTCTGGGACATGGACAGCGCACATAACGTCCGTGCCGACCTGACCGCCGAGAACGTCAGCGTCACCGGGTTCGATGCGGTCTTCCGCACGTGGCTCGACACGCGGGTGGCACGCGTGCGCATCTCCTGGCTCGCCATTGGGGAAGTGTGTAGCGAGGACGATTGGGACGTGGTTTGAGAGCCGCGCAACACGAATTTGATGCAGCCTGTATGGGTACTGACTGCTTAGCAGTACGCGACTCGCCATTTTGGTGCTAACCAATGGAATGAGAAAACGATTTCCAAGGTTCTTTTTCCTGCTCGACCTTTTCGCCGTTTATGTCGGCGCAGTCTTGTTCGGTCTGGCGTTTGTTTTGATGCCGAGCGACTGGATGCCGTTCGATCTTCCCGCAGCAAAAACGCTGTATGACGCCAGCAAAATTGTTCTTCTGTTTTTCCCGCTATTGATTCTTCGAGAGGTTGTCGGCGCGCGATACGATGATTTGAAGATCGTGCGGATCATATTCTTTTTGTCTCCCGGTATCCGAGAGGAGTTCAGCCGCGACAACGAATTGTCCTATGAGGAATTGAGAAGACGTCGCCGTTTGCAAAGCTGGCGTGGTTTTCTGAGCAACTTCGCACTTTTTTCAATGCTGATGATGGCGGTATTTGCGACCCTGTACCGCCTGGAGCCAATTCTTTTGGGGAAGGTTCGCTACGATGCCTTGGGGGCGGCCGCGTCCTGCATTGATCAAACAATTGCAGAACAAGACACGGCAAAAGAAAACTGTGCAAAGCTTCTTACCGAAGCCGAGGGCTATTTAGGTCAAGCCCGCGAGGGTGAAATCATGTCGCCTGACGCGTATTGGCTGGGCTACGGCTATCTGAAAATGTTTAACGGAGAGGGATTTTGTGGATTACCTGCCTATGAAACCCTTCGGACATTGAGCGGATCAAGCACCGATCGGCATCCGTACCAGGTGCTGTCGCAGTTTCAAAAATCAGCTCGCCTGACAGAGGCCCTTAGAAAATGTGACGCAGCGCAGCAAGCCAATGCCGCGTTTCAAGAGCAGATCATTGACTTGCGACGAGAGATCGAAGCACTGGCGACGCAGGCTCCGCTGATCAGTCCTGAGCCAATTTTCGGCCCGCAATGACGCAACACGCTGGCTGATCTAGAGAATACCCTCGTAGATCGGCCCCAACGTGTCTGTCTCGAACAGAGAAGACACAGATGTCCCGTTCCAGATGTTGAGGATCGCCTGTGCAAACATCGGGGCGGTCGGGACGATACGGATGTTCGGCGCGGCCTTGACCGCGTCTGTGGCCTCGATGGAGTCGGTGATGACCAGCGACTTCATCACCGATTTGGTGATCCGCTCAACCGCCGGGCCGGACAGCACGCCATGCGTGATATAGGAATGCACCTCGGTCGCGCCGTGCTCCATGAGAACCTCGGCCGCCTTGCAGAGCGTTCCCGCGGTGTCGCAGATGTCGTCCACGATGATGCACTTCTTGCCGGTCACGTCGCCGATCACCGTCATCTCCGCAATCTCGCCCGGCTTCTCGCGACGCTTGTCCACGATGGCCAGCGGCGCGTTGATCCGCTTCGCCAATTCGCGGGCACGGGCCACGCCGCCGACGTCCGGGGACACGACCATCACGTCCGACGTGTCGCCCTTGAATTGTTGCAGGATATCCAGGGCAAAGATCGGCGAGGCATAGAGGTTGTCCACCGGGATATCGAAGAACCCCTGGATCTGCGCCGCGTGCAGGTCCATCGTCAGAACGCGCTCGATCCCGGCTTCGACGATCATGTTGGCCACCAGCTTGGCGCTGATCGGTGTGCGCGCCTTGGAGCGGCGGTCTTGCCGCGCATAGCCGAAATAGGGGATCACCGCCGTGATGCGGGCCGCCGACGACCGGCGCAGCGCGTCCGACATGATGAGCAGTTCCATCAGGTTGTCGTTTGCAGGGTTCGAGGTGGGCTGGATGATGAACATATCCTCGCCGCGGACGTTCTCGTAGACCTCGACGAAAATCTCTTGGTCGTTGAACCGCTCAACCCGCGCATCGACCAACCCAACGTTCATCCCGCGATACATGGTCATACGGCGGGCGATCCCCTTGGCCAGTGGCATGTTCGCATTGCCGGAAATGAGTTTGGGTTCAACAATGCTTGGCATGGCGGCAGGCTCCGTAGTCGGTCTGAGATGACAGATTCGTGACGTTGCGCTCGCCTTAGCATGTGCCTACCGTCGCGCAAAGCAACACAGGCCCGGAGGGACCAAATGGCCCACATTGATTACTTTTTCTCAACACTGTCGCCATATGCGTATCTTGCGGGCACAAGGATGGAAGAGGTCGCGGCCAGGCATGGCGCGACGATCACCTACAAACCGGTGGATATCACCACGCTGTTCGGGCGCACCGGTGGAACGCCTCCGAAAGACCGTCATCCCAGCCGTCAGGAACTGCGCGCCCAGGAACTGACCCGGCAGTCGAAAAAGCTTGGCATGCCGTTCAACCTGAAACCCGCCTTCTGGCCGACCAATGCCGCGCCATCCTCCTACGCGATCATCGCGGCGCAGAACGCGGGCGGCGGCGATCTGGGCGCGCTCGCGCACGGGTTCCTACGCGCCGTCTGGGCCGAAGACAAGGACATCGCGCAGGACGACGTGGTGCGCGCCACGCTTGAATCGGCGGGCTTCGATCCCGCTCTGGCCGATAGCGGCCTGCTGAGCGGGGCAGAAACCTATGCCGCCAACCTCGAAGAAGCCGCATCGCGCGGCGTGTTCGGCGCGCCGTTTTACATCACCGATGATGACCAGCGGTTCTGGGGACAGGACCGGATCGCCGATCTGGACCTGTATCTCGCCGGAAAGCTCTGATGCCCGAAGGCCAGCGCGCGGGTTTTCCCGTCTACTGGCGCGACTTCGGCACCGGCCCGGACACAGCGCTGCTCCTGCATTGTGCGCTGGCCCATTCCAAAGCCTGGGCTCCTTTGGCCGAGCGGTTGTCGGACCGGTTGACGATGACTGCGCCGGATTTGCCGGGGCACGGTCGCAGCGCTGCGTGGGACGGTCGGTGTGCGATCCACGATCAAGTCACCGAGATCGCCCGCGACATGATCGGCGCCGGCGGCCACGTGATTGGCCACAGCTTCGGCGCAACGGTGGCGTTGCGGTTGGCGTTGGAGGACCCCGGCAAGGTCAGATCGCTCACCCTGATCGAGCCGGTGCTTTTCGCCGCCGCCGGGCAAAGCGCGCCGTCCGTGCTCAAGGATTACGTCATGACGTCCGAGGCATTCGGAGCCGCGCTTGCGGCAGAGGACTGGGCGACGGCCGCTGCCGATTTCATCCGGATCTGGGGGGATGGTCGCGCCTGGCCCGATCTGAGCGATCGGGAACGAACGACGTTCGCGTCGCAGATGCCCTTCATCCGCGAAACCGAACCTTTCCTTCTGCACGATACCGCTGGTCTTCTGACCGAGGGGCGTCTTGAAACAATCGCCTGTCCGACGCTGCTGATCCGCGGTCAGCGCACCGAGCCGGTCATCACCGCCATCCACGCCACGCTGGAACGTCGTATTCCCGGCGCGGTCGATGTGGTGATCGACGGGGCCGGGCACATGGTTCCCATCACCCATCCCGACCCGGTGGCCCGCCATATCCGCAACCTGCTTGACGCCTGACCCCTTGCAAGCCGCCGGTGGCTGGGCCATCTACCCAAAGGAACGGCGGTACAGACGACAGGAGACAGCGATGATCGAACTCGGACAAAGCCCTGCGGACAATGACCTGATCAAGGACATCTCCCAAGAGGCGTTCATGGCCGAAGTGGTCGAGGCGAGCATGGAGGCCCCGATCATCGTCGATTTCTGGGCGCCGTGGTGCGGTCCCTGCAAGACGCTGGGTCCCCAGCTTGAAGCGGCGGTCCGCTCGGCGCGTGGCGCAGTCAAGATGGCCAAGATCAACGTCGACCAGGCCGAAGGTCTGGTTCAGGCGCTCGCGCAGCAGGGTCTGCCGATCCAATCCATCCCGACCGTGATGGCCTTTGTTCAAGGCCGTCCCGTCGATATGTTCCAGGGGGCCAAGTCGCCTTCCGAACTCAAGGCGTTCATCGACAAGGTCATCACCGCGGCCGGGGGTGAAACCGGCGGGGGTCTGGATGACGCCGTCGAGGCGGCTGAGGAAATGCTCGAAACCGGTGCCACCGTGGATGCGATGCAGACGTTCGCGGCGGTTCTCGAAGAAGAACCCAACCATGCCCGCGCCTATGCCGGATTGATCCGTGCCCATCTGGCGATCGACGAGCTTGAACAGGCCGAGGCGATCCTGAACGGCGCGCCCGCCGAAATCGCCCAGAGCGCGGAAATCGAAGCCGCGCGCGCGCAGCTTGAACTGGCCAAACAGGCCAGCAATTCCGGCCCCGTTTCCGAGTTGCAGGCCCAGGTTGAGGCGGACCCGGACAATCACCAGGCTCGTTTCGATCTGGCCCAGGCGCTCTACGCCTCGGGGGATGGAGAGGGCGCGGTTGATCAACTTCTGGAGCTGTTCCGTCGTGATCGCGAATGGAATGACGGGGCTGCGAAAGCGCAGTTGATGACCATCTTCGAAGCGCTGAAACCGAACGATCCCGTGGCATTGAATGGACGGCGTCGATTGAGCTCGATGATATTTGCCTGATCGCTTTGTCAGGCTAGGTCGTGGGTCATGATAAGAGTCACCGAATTGCCGGGATCCATCCCCGTCTTCCCGCTGCCCGGGGCGCTTTTGCTGCCCCGCGCACGGCTGCCACTGCACCTGTTCGAGCCGCGCTATCTGCAAATGCTCGAAGATGCGATGAAAACACCGGCGCGGCTCATCGGGATGGTGCAGCCCAACGTCCGGCCGAACGGTGATCAGGACGCCTTGCACCGCATCGGCTGCGCTGGGCGCGTGACCCAGTTTTCCGAGACCGAGGACGGGCGCTACATGATCACCCTCACGGGCATCTCGCGCTTCCGCATCGGGGCCGAGGTCGAGGGTTTTACACCTTACCGCAAGTTCGACGTGAACTGGGACGGGTTCGACCGGGATCAGGGTGGGCCGGAGCACGATCGCGGATTTGACCGCGATGCGTTCATGGACCTGCTGGACCGCTATTTCTCGGCACGCGATCTTTCGGCGGATTGGCCGACCTTGAAAGAGGCGGATGACGAGTTGCTGATCAATTCGCTGTCGATGCTTCTCGATTTCGAACCCGAGGAAAAGCAGGCGCTTCTTGAAGCGCCATCGCTCTCCACACGTCGCGAAACACTTGTGACCTTGATTGAATACGCCCTGCGCGGCGGCCAGTCGGAAGATATCCTGCAATGACCGAGACACCGGGTTTCGACCGCAAGATGCTCGAGGCGCTGGTCTGTCCGCAAACACAGGGCAGGCTCGAATACGACGCGGCCAAGCAGGAACTGGTCAGCCGGTCCGCGCATTTGGCCTACCCGATCCGGGACGGCATCCCGATCATGCTTATCGACGAAGCCCGCGAGATCGACTGACACATTTTCGCAGAATTGACAGGCTTTCGACCCTGCGATACCCCGCGTGTCTTTCAAGGATACGAGGGGCAGCATGGGACGCAAACGCAAGGGGCGCGATATTTCAGGATGGCTGGTGGTCGACAAGCCCGCAGGCCTGACCTCGACCGCCGTGGTCAACAAGGTGCGCTGGGCCTTCGACGCGAAAAAGGCCGGGCACGCCGGGACCCTCGATCCCGATGCGACCGGTGTTCTTGCTGTCGCTTTGGGTGAAGCGACCAAGACCGTCCCCTATATCACCGATGCACTCAAAGCGTACGAATTCACCGTACGGTTCGGACAGTCGACCCGTACGGATGACGCCGAAGGTGACGTGATCGCAACCTCCGATCTGCGGCCGACGGATGACGAGATCAAGGAAGCCCTGCACAGCTTCGTCGGTGACATCCAACAGGTGCCGCCGCAGTTTTCCGCCGTGAAGATTGACGGGGAACGCGCCTACAAACGCGCCCGCGATGGTGAGGACATGGAGCTGGCCGCGCGACCCCTCTACGTGGACGAACTGACCCTGCTGGACCGTCCCGATGCCGATCATGCCGTGCTGATGCTGGTCTGCGGCAAGGGCGGTTATGTCCGGTCGATCGCGCGAGACCTCGGAGAGAAGCTGGGCTGCCTCGGCCATGTGCTGCGTCTGCGCCGCGTCTGGTCGGGGCCCTTCGACGTCGAGGACGGGATAAGCCTCGATCGGATCGACGCGCTTGCCCGCACGCCGGAACTCGACAGCTATCTGAGGCCGCTCGAGGAAGGATTGGCCGATCTGCCGGAACTCACCTGCACGCCGGAAGCCGCCGCCAAGCTGCGCAACGGCAATCCCGCGATGGTGATTGCCTCGGGCGTGGAGTACGGCGAGGAATGTTGGGTCTCCAGCAACGGCGAGCCGATCGCCGTCGGCGTCTACAAATCGGGCGAGGTGCACCCCTCCCGGGTTTTTGTCACCGCATGACCGACCTCCCGGCGGAGCTTTGCAAGACGTTGGTCCATCGCGCGCACGAAGCAGAGGGCTGCCTGTCGCGCGTCTGGTATTCGCCCTGCGACGCCTATCGCTATGGATTGTCCCGTGTATGGGATGCCCGCAAATCCGCGCTGTTGTTCATCATGCTGAACCCGTCCACCGCGGATGAGCACCGCAACGATCCCACCGTCGCGCGATGCGAGACTCGCGCGCGGGCGATGGGGTTCGGCGGTGTGATGATCGCCAATCTTTTCGCTTTCCGCGCGACGCGTCCACAGGATTTGAAGCGCGCGGCCCTGCCCGTCGGGGACGCCAACGATCTGCTGCTCGACGCGTGGTCTGGAAACGCCGGGATGACCGTGGCGGCATGGGGCGTGCACGGCAGTCACCTGGGCCGCGCACAACAGGTGGCTCGGCGGCTTCAGGGCGACCTGCATCATCTGGGCCTGACCAAGGAGAGCCATCCGCGCCATCCCTTATACGTGTCCTTCGCCACCGCGCCCGTGCCGTGGCCCCGGACCCAGCGCTATCCGGGTGGGTGACGACCCGAGGCGTTGAAGAAAAACGGTTCCTTTACGCTTTGCGACTAACCTGCCGCGACACAAATCTGGGCGCGGGTCTTCATGGTCTATTTCGCGGTTTCACTGATCGGGCTTTTCGGTATTGCCGGTCTCTTCGTCGCAATGCCTTCGCGGGTGTCGCAACGCGGTGTCACGCGTTGCGCGGTCGACGATTGGCCCGATGTTCCGGTCGACGCGCTGGGTCTGTTCCAACGCGTCGGGCGCATCAACCAGCCAAGCGCGCGGCCCGACGTGCCGTCGCGGGTCGCAACATTTGAAGCGGCACAGGACCGCTTGCTCGAGCATGTGACGCCGTCGATCCCTGGTCGGCCTGACATCGCCTTGCGCCTGTCGCCTTACGATGATGCCTGGACCGATGTTCTGCTGAACGGAGCCTTGATCGTTCAGGTGCCGACACAGGCTTTGATAGCGCATCGTGACGCAATGGCGTGGCCCGGATGATGCAGACAACTGTGGCGCGCGACAGGGGCTTCCCAAGCCTGGAATAATCGCCTATACGCCCGCATCCGCAAGACGTGCGGAGATTCTCCATGGGCCCTGCTGGACGACATCCCGGCTTGCGCCATTCACACAAACCTTCGAAAGGAGACCCCGATGTCGATCACTGTCGAAGAAAAGAACCGCCTGATCAAGGAATTCGCGACCAAGGACGGCGACACAGGTTCGCCCGAGGTTCAGATCGCCATTCTGACCAGCCGCATCTCCACCCTGACCGAGCACTTCAAGACCCACAAGAAAGACAACCACTCGCGTCGTGGTCTTCTCAAGCTGGTGGCTCAGCGTCGTAAGCTCTTGGACTACACCAAGAACAAGGACGAAGCGCGCTATCAGGACCTGATCAAGCGTCTGGGCATCCGTCGCTAAGACGTGCCGATACACGGTTTTCCAAGGGCTCGCTTCGCGGGCCCTTTTTCGTTTCGACCGCATCGGTCCCGCGCCAAATCCTTGTAAGGATTTGGCGAAAATCTTGATAGATTTTCGGTGCCGCCGCTGTGATCTGCGGCGACAAAACGAAAGGTTTTCTTTGCAACGTATTTCCTGTATGGCCCCATCATCTGAGACGTGACGCTTCGACCCTGGCGCATGGAATGATGAAAGGGTCGGCGGCAATGGGGCCGCCATGAAAAACGGGAGACCCGGAGGGCCGGGAGTGCTCCCTTACAGGAAACGATGATGTTCAATACGACAACGAAAACGATGCAGTGGGGCGAAGAAACGCTCACGCTGGAAACGGGCAAGGTTGCCCGTCAGGCCGATGGCAGCGTGATCGCGACCCTCGGCGAAACCTCGGTGATGGCCAACGTGACCTTCGCCAAGGAACCCAAGCCCGGTCAGGATTTCTTTCCGCTGACCGTGCATTACCAAGAGAAATACTATGCCGCCGGTAAAGTGCCGGGTGGCTTCTTCAAGCGCGAGGCGCGTCCGACCGAGAAGGAAACGCTGACCGCGCGCCTGATCGACCGTCCGATCCGCCCGCTCTTCGTGCCGGGCTTCAAGAACGAAGTTCTCGTCATGTGCACCGTGCTGAGCCACGACCTGGTCAATGACCCGGATATCGTCGCGATGATCGCCGCGTCCGCCGCGCTGACCATTTCCGGCGCGCCGTTCATGGGGCCGATCGCGGGCTGCCGCGTGGGTTATGTCGATGGTGACTACATCCTCAACCCCGATGTGGAGGATATGGACCAGCTGCGCAACAACCCCGAGCAGCGACTCGATCTGGTTGTCGCTGGCACCAAAGACGCCGTGATGATGGTCGAATCCGAAGCGTACGAGCTGACCGAGGATGAGATGCTCGGTGCCGTGACCTTCGCGCACGAGCAGATCCAGCCGGTGATCGACCTGATCATCGACCTGGCCGAATCCGCCGCGAAAGAGCCGTTCGACTTCCAGCCGCCGGATTACAGCGATCTTTACGAAGCGGTGAAAGCCGCGGGCGAAGACAAGATCCGCGCCGCGTATGCCATCACCGACAAGCAAGAGCGGACCACAGCTTTGTCCGACGCCAAGGCGGCGATCAAAGAGGCTCTTACCGAAGAGCAGCTTGAAGATCCGAATCTCGGATCGGCCATGAAGAAGCTGGAAGCGTCAGTCCTGCGAGGCGACGTTGTCAAAACCGGCAAGCGGATCGACGGTCGCGCGCTGGATACGGTGCGTCCGATCGTGTGCGAAACCGGCCTGTTGCCGCGGACCCACGGGTCGGCGCTGTTCACCCGTGGTGAAACGCAGGGTCTGGTTGTGACCACGCTCGGCACCGGCGACGATGAGCAGATCATCGACGCGCTGCACGGAAACTATCGGTCGAACTTCCTGCTCCACTACAACTTCCCGCCCTATTCGGTCGGTGAAGCGGGTCGCGTGGGCCCTCCGGGACGTCGCGAGATCGGTCACGGCAAATTGGCATGGCGTGCGCTTCAGGCGGTTCTGCCGGCAGCCACCGATTTCCCCTACACCATTCGCGTGGTGTCCGAGATCACGGAATCCAACGGCTCGTCTTCGATGGCGTCGGTCTGTGGTGGCTCGCTGTCGATGATGGACGCGGGCGTTCCACTCAAATCCGCTGTGGCCGGTGTGGCCATGGGGCTGATCCTCGAAGAGGATGGGTCCTACGCCGTCCTGACCGACATCCTGGGTGACGAAGATCACCTTGGCGACATGGACTTCAAGGTGGCGGGCACCGAAAACGGGATCACGTCGCTTCAGATGGACATCAAGGTCGCAGGCATCACGCCCGAGATCATGAAGAAGGCCCTCGCTCAGGCGAAAGACGGCCGGATGCATATCTTGGGTGAGATGAACAAGGCCCTGACCGGTGCCGCTGAATTCAGCGTTCACGCACCGCGTATCGAGACGATGCAGATCCCGACCGACAAGATCCGGGAAGTGATTGGATCCGGCGGCAAGGTCATCCGCGAGATCGTGGAAGTGTCCGGTGCCAAGGTCGACATCAACGACGAAGGCATCATCAAGATCGCCTCGCCGAACGGTGAAGCCATCAAGACGGCGTATGACATGATCCATTCGATCGTGGCAGAGCCGGAAGAGGGCCAGATCTACAAGGGCAAGGTCGTGAAGATCGTCGATTTCGGCGCCTTCGTGAACTTCTTTGGCAAGCGCGATGGTCTGGTGCACGTGTCCCAGATCGAAAACCGCCGTCTGAACCATCCGTCGGATGTGCTCAAGGAAGGTCAGGAAGTCTACGTGAAGCTTCTGGGCTTTGACGACCGCGGCAAGGTGCGCCTTGCGATGAAGATGGTCGATCAGGAGACCGGCGAAGAGCTGGCGCCGGAGGCCAAGAAAGAAGACGCAGAGTAATCTGCGACGTTTCAAACGTCTGAAAACAAAGGTGTCCCCGCGGGGACACCTTTTTTGTTGGGGCAGGGGCGCTACTTTTGCCTCATGCTGAAATCCATTCTTTTGATCGCTTCACTGACAGCGGGGCAGGCTATGGCCGAAACGGTGTTCGACGATTTTTCCGGTGACGCGAATGCCCGATGGGACTACGTCGCCGATGGCGTGATGGGCGGTGTGTCGTCCGGTCGCGCCGAAATTCGGGGGACGGGAGCGGGCGCCGTTCTGCGCCTTACGGGCGCCGTGAGCACAGACAACAACGGTGGCTTCATTCAGGTGCGGCGGCGGTTTTCCGATCCTTGGCCGAGCGGGGCGCAGGGTCTTGATCTGCGGGTCCGCGGGAATGGTGAAACGTATTACGTCTTTCTGAAAACGCCGAACCTGAACCGCGTCTGGTACTCCTACCGGGCGTCTTTCACCGCGCCTGCGAATTGGACGCAGGTGACGCTGCCCTTTGCCGAATTCACCGCCTCGCATGACGCCATGCCGCAATCCTTTGCGGCGTCTGAAGTGACCAGCCTCGCGATCGTGGCCTATGGCGGGGATTTCGACGCGGATGTCAGCGTGGACCGAATTTCGCTCTATTGATCCCGCATCCCGACCGGACAAAAAAAGACCCGGGCAAAAGCCCGGGCCAAGTCCAACAGGGAGGTGCATATGATAACCCGCATATGCGACGGGAACTCTTACAGCCTGGATAAAGATGTAGGTGCCATGCTTCTATGATCCAAATCAAAATGGACCAAGGTCTTAGGACACCAGCCGATATCCGCCGGATTCTGTAACGAGCAAACGCGCGTTGGAGGGATCCGGTTCAATTTTTTGTCTAAGTCGGTAGATATGCGTCTCGAGCGTGTGCGTTGTGACCCCGGCGTTGTAACCCCAGACCTCGTGCAGGAGCGTATCGCGCGCCACGACGCCATCGGTCGACCGGTAGAGGAACTTGAGAATGTTCGTCTCTTTCTCGGTCAGGCGGATCTTCTTGTCGTCTTCCGTCACCAGAAGCTTCATCGACGGCTTGAACGTATACGGTCCAAGCGTGAACACCGCGTCTTCGGATTGTTCGTGCTGGCGCAACTGCGCGCGGATGCGGGCCAGAAGCACAGGGAACTTGAAGGGTTTGGTGACATAGTCATTGGCACCGGCATCCAGACCAAGGATCGTGTCTGCGTCTGAATCGTGCCCGGTCAGCATGAGCACCGGCGCCTTGACGCCCTGTTTGCGCATCAGACGACACAATTCGCGGCCATCGGTGTCGGGCAGACCGACATCCAAGATAATCAGGTCGTAAAGCTGCTCCTTCACCCGCCCCATCGCGGCGGTGCCGCAATCGGCCTCGAACACTTCGAAGTCTTCCGTCATCACGAGCTGCTCTGCCAAAGCCTCGCGCAGGTCATCATCGTCATCGACCAAAAGGATATTTTTGATCTGTGCCATGGTGTTGCCTCTCCTCGGTTTCACGAGACATGGGCAAGCCGTTGCGTGCGGGCAAGAATTGCTGCAAGTGTTTCACGGCCTCGTGTATGCAGGGGCCAAATGTTTCATAATTCGGGCGGTTTGTTGCAACCGCCCCGCAGGATACCTTCGATCGCATGACGCTCGCGCCTGACATCACCGATCTGCTGGCCCGTGCGCGCGCCGATCTGCGCATGGGCGTGCCTGTGGTGCTTGAAGACGACAGCGGAGCGGGTTTGATCGTTCTAGCGACGGAGTCGCTTGGCCCGGCGCGGCTTGCCGATCTGATGGTGCTTGGTCGTGATGCGGATCTCGTCCTGACCGGCCGCCGCGCCGACACCCTGAAGGCCCGAGCCTATGACGGCGACGTGGCCCGTGTTGCCTTGCCGGAGGATGCCAACGTCAGTTGGGTGCAGGCCCTGGCCGATCCGGCGGATGATTTGCTGCACCCGATGAAAGGGCCGCTCGTGACGCGTCGGGGGGGCGACGCGACGCTGCACCGTTTGGCGGTGACGCTGGCGAAAACCGCGCGGCTCTTGCCGGCGGTGGTGGTCGCGCCCATCGACGCGGCGGCAGAGTTTGCAGCGACCCATTCCTTGACCTGTCTCGGCGCGACAGCGGCAACCCCACGGCTCGGCGCGTCGGTCGTCTTTGACGAGGTCGTTTCGGCCCGCGTTCCCCTGCGCGCAGCGCAAAACGCGCGGTTGCATGTGTTTCGCCCCGAGGACGGATCAGAAGAACACTATGCCATCGAGATCGGGCGGCCCAACCGCACCAAACCGGTATTGGCGCGGCTGCATTCGGCCTGTTTCACCGGCGACCTTCTGGGCAGTCTGAAGTGCGATTGCGGGCCGCAGCTCAACGGTGCCCTGGAGGCGATGGGGGCCGCTGGCGAAGGCGTGCTGCTCTATCTCAACCAGGAGGGGCGTGGGATCGGCCTCGCCAACAAGATGCGCGCCTATGCGTTGCAGGATCAGGGCTTCGACACGGTCGAGGCCAATCACCGGCTGGGCTTCGAAGACGATGAGCGCGATTTCCGAATTGGCGCGGAACTGCTGCGCAAGCTTGGGTTCGGATCGGTGCGGCTGATGACCAATAACCCGGCCAAGATCGCGATGATGGAAAAGCACGGGATCTCGGTGGCCGAGCGGGTGCCTTTGAAGGTGGGGGAAAACCCGCACAATACCGGCTACCTTGCCACGAAGGCCCGCAAATCGGGGCACCTTCTGTGACCGCGGGCGACATGGTTCTGACCCGTCAGGGGGTGCGCTTTATGGGGCGGATGTGGCCCTGCACCATCGGGCGCGGCGGCGTGCGCACGGACAAGCGCGAAGGCGATGGCGCAACACCGGTGGGAGTGCACCGGATCGTCGGTCTGCTCTACCGGCCCGACCGCATGGCGCGGCCAACCGATTGGGCCGTGCCGATCCGGCCCGGGGATCTGTGGTCGGACGATCCGGCGCACGAGGATTACAACCTCATGGTTCGCGTGCCCTATCCCCACAGCCACGAGGCGCTGCGCCGGGCCGATCCGCTTTATGACCTCGTGCTGCTGACCGACTGGAACTGGCCCTACGCCGAACGGGGGCGGGGATCAGCGATCTTTCTGCACCGCTGGCGACGGCCCGGCTTTCCGACCGAGGGCTGCATCGGGTTCCGCCCCGATCTTTTGCGCCGGATCGTCGGATTGATCCGCTACGAGACCCGGCTGATCGTGCCCGCATCGTTGACCTGACCGCCCGCGTATTACATCAGGTCGCATGACCGTTCAGGACCGTCTCTCCAACTGCACGCTGTGCGCCGACCGCTTTGCGGCTACAGCGACCCGGCACAGGCCCAAGCCCGTGGTGTGGTTCCGCCCCGGCGCAAGGGTGCTGATTTGCAGTCAGGCGCCAGGAATGCGCGCGCATACCAGCCGTATTCCGTTCGACGACCCAAGCGGGGATCGACTGCGCGACTGGCTTGGGCTGGACCGCGCCGCGTTCTATGACCAAAGCCGCGTGGCCATCGTGCCGATGGGGTTCTGCTTTCCGGGATACGATGCGGCGGGATTCGACCTGCCGCCGCCTGCAATCTGTCGCCAGACCTGGCACAACGAAGTGTTGACCCATGTGGGTGAGGTGCCGCTGAAGCTGGTGATCGGAGGCTACGCGCAGAAGTATCACCTTGGCACCAAGGCAGGCGTGACCGAGACCGTACGCACTTGGCGCGACCATTGGCCGGGGCTTTTGCCCTTGCCGCATCCAAGCTGGCGCAATACCGCGTGGTTGAAGAAACACCCGTGGTTCGAGGGCGAGGTACTGCCCGCCCTGCGCGCGCGGGTGCAGGAGGTGATGGCATGACTTTGCAAACCCCGTTGGACCACGCCCATGCGGCGATGGAGGCAGACCCCGAGGCGGACGCACCGCGCCTGCGGTTCTACGATCGTCTGGCCGAGGCAGAGCTGTTCCTGATGCTGGCCCGCGAGGCGGAAGGGGATCAGGCGGAGCCGGAGCTGTTCGATCTGGGCGACGCGCGGTTCGTGCTGGTCTTCGACACCGAGGATCGGCTGGGCGCCTTCGCCGGTCGTGCCGTGCCCTACGCCGCGCTGTCGGGGCGGTCGATTGTCGGGATGCTCGCGGGGCAGGGCATCGGGATCGCGCTCAACCCCGAAGTGGCACCTTCGTCTATCTTGTTGCCGGACAGCGCAGTGGACTGGCTGGCCGAGACCGTAGCGCAGGGCCCGTCCGAGGCCGAGGCGCGACCCGAAGAGTTCCGCGCACCCGGCGCGCTGCCGGACGGGTTGCTCGAGGCGATAGACGCCAAGCTGCGCACCGCCACCGGCTTGGCGCGGCGCGGATATCTCGCCGAGGTGGTCTATGACAGCGGCGTGCGTGGGCACCTGATCGGGTTTACCGGAGCCGTGCCGGGGGCCGAGGGCGCGCTGGCGCGAGCCATTCAGGAAGCGCTGGTCTTTTCCGGGCTGGAGGCAGCGGCGCTCGACGTGGTGTTCCTGCGCGACAGCGATCCGGTTACGGCGCAACTGGCCCGCGTGGGATTGCGGTTCGATTTGCCGGAACCGGCGGAGCCTCAGCGCATGGAACGGGTGGCACCCGGCAGTGATCCTGCGAAACCGCCCAAGCTGCGGTGAAAGCGCCTTGGAAGGCGCTTGGTCAAAGCCCTTCGAAGGGCTTTGCGCCGTGCTCCTGGCGAAAGGTTGGAAGGGCGTCGTCGTCGCTCGGGGTCGCCTCCCAGATCGCGCGGGCGATGGCCCGGGCCATGCAGACAGATGCGTAATGTCCCAGCAGGGGCATCACCTCCTCTGACGGAGGGGCGCGGCGGGCGGTGCTGGAGGCGAAGATCAGGTCGCCGTCATAGGGCGTGTGCGACGGGACCAGCGCACGGGCGAAGCCGTCATGTGCTGCAATGGCCAGCCGCTTGCACGCGGCTTTGTCGAGCGTCGCATCGGTCGCGACGATCCCGATCGTGGTGTTCCCATGCTGCGCCATCGCGGCGGCCTTGCGGCTCGGCGGCAGGGGCTGAATGCCGACGGCTGGATCGGGACCAAGCCCGCCGAATTCATCCCCGATCTCGAACGGGGCTGCCCAAAAGTGTTTGCCGGACGGCGTGGCGGCGCTGCCTAAGGCGTTGACCACAACCAGCGCGGCAATGGTGCTGCCATCGGGCAGGATCAAGGAGGCCGATCCCAGCCCACCCTTGTGCCGTGCATCGGTCGCGCCGGTGCCGGCACCTGCCGTGCCGATGGTGAAATCGCGCGTGGCGTTGCCAAGCGCCTGACGCCCAAGCGCGGGATAGGGGTTTTCCGCCCAATCCTTCTGCCCGTTATTGAGCAGATCGAAGATGATCGCGGCAGGCACGATGGGCACGCGGGCGGCGTGGACCTGAAAGCCGCGCCCGCGTTCCGCCAGCGCTTCCATCACGCCCTGCGCGGCGGCCAGCCCGAAGGCCGATCCGCCCGACAGCACGATGGCGTCGACCCCCGGCACGGTCTTGTCCGGTTCCAGCAGATCGGTGTCGCGCGTGCCGGGTGCGCCGCCCATCACCGCGTAGCTGGTGGTCATTGGCCCGTCGTCGGAGAGCAGGACGGTGGTGCCGGATTTGAGGCGTGCGTCCTGCGCGTTGCCGACCAAAAGGCCCGCGACATCGGTGATGAGGTTGCGCGGGCCGGGCGTCATCGGGGCGTTCCGCCTGTGGCACTGTCGGAGTGAGGGGCCAGCCCCTCACACTCCCCGAGGTATTTGAGGCCCAAAGAAACCCCGGTCATATGCAGCGGCCCCCGTCCACTTCCATGCAGACGCCGGTGATCATGCTGGCCTCGTCCGAGCAGAGGAAGGCGGCGGCGTTGCCCAGATCCTCGGGTTGGGAAAAGCGGCCCAGCGGGATGGTGGAGAGGAATTTCGCGCGCATCTCGGGCGTGTCCTCGCCCATGAAGCTTTTGAGGAGCGGGGTTTCCCCTGCCACCGGGTTGAGCGCGTTGACGCGGATGCCCTCGGGGGCGAGTTCCACCGCCATTGCGCGGGTCGCGGTGATCATCCAGCCCTTGGAGGCGTTGTACCAGTTCAGACGCGGGCGCGGCGAGACGCCCGCGGTCGACGCGATGTTGAGGATGTTGCCGCTCTTGCGGTGCTTGAAATGCGGGACCAGTGCGCGCGCGGTCAGATAGACCGATTTGCAATTGACGGCGAAGACGCGGTCGAAATCGTCTTCGGTCACATCCTCCATCGGGCTGGGCAAATGGGTGATGCCCGCGTTGTTCACGAGGATATCGACATGCCCCATCTGCGTGATGGCGGCTTCGATCATGTCGGCCACCTGATCGCCGTTCGCCACATCCGCCCTGTGGGCGGTGCCGCCGATCTCGGAGGCGATGGTCTGAGCGGCGTCGATGTTGAGATCGACCACCGTGACCGTGGCACCCTCGGCGGCGAATTTGCGGGCGATGCCCGCGCCAAAGCCCGATCCTGCGCCGGTGACGATTGCGGTTTTGCCGTTCAGCCTCATCCTTGGTCCTTTCTAGCCGTGTTTCGCCGCGACGGTCTTCAGGGTCGAAAACCCGTAAAGTGCTTCGAACCCCTTTTCGCGGCCGTGACCGGATTTGCCGATGCCGCCGAAGGGCAGTTCGACGCCACCGCCCGCGCCGTAATTGTTGAGGAAAACCTGCCCGCTTTTCAGGGCTTTGGCCAGTCGCATCTGGCGTGCGCCATTGGCCGTCCAGACCCCTGCGACCAGGCCGTAGATCGTGCCGTTGGCGATGGCGATGGCCTCTTCCTCGGTGTCGAAGGGGATCAGCACCTGCACCGGACCGAAGAGCTCGTTCTGTGCCAGCGGATGATCGGGTGCCACCGGGCCGTAGAGGCGCGGCTGGACATAGGCGCCTTCTGGCGGCAGGTCCTGTGGCAGGGGCGTGGCGGCTAGAAGCGGCAGATCGGCGGCGGCCTCGAGCAAGGTCTCGAAGCGCTGTTTCTGCTTCACGGAGATCAGGGGCCCGATATCCGGGTCGTCGGTCGCGGGGCCAACCCGTTTGCCGCGATAGGCGTCGGCCATGCGATGTGCGACCTGTTCGTAGACGCTGCGCTGGATCAGGATGCGCGAGGCGGCAGAGCAGGTCTGGCCCGCGTTCTGAAGGCCGGCGTTCACCAGGAAGGGCAGGGCAGCGTCCAGATCGGCATCGTCGAACACGATCTGGGGCGATTTGCCACCGAGCTCCAGCGTCACGGGCACCACGTTCTCGGCGGCGAGCGTCTGGATGGTACGGCCGGTCTGCACCGAGCCGGTAAAGCTCAGGTGATGCACGCCGGGATGGCGGGCGAGGGCGGCTCCGGCTTCGGACCCTAGGCCGGGGACGACGTTCAATGCGCCATCGGAGAAGCCCGCCTCCTTGGCGAGATGGGCGAACATCAGCGCGGTCAGGCAGGCGTCCTCGGCGGGTTTGAGAACGCAGGCGTTGCCCATTGCCAGAGCCGCGCCGACGGACCGGCCAATGATCTGCATCGGGTAGTTCCACGGCACGATATGCCCGGTGACGCCGTGCGGTTCACGCAGGGTGTAGACGGTGTAGCCGTCGAGATAGGGGATGGTCTGCCCATGCACCTTGTCTGCCGCCCCGCCGTAGAATTCGCAGTACCTCGCCAGTGCCACGGCATCGGCGCGGGCCTGGGTGACGGGTTTGCCCACGTCCAGTGTTTCCAGCGTTGTCAAAAGCTCCACATGGTCGAGAACGAGCTGGCCCAACCGCGTGAGGCAGCGCCCGCGGTCAAGGGCGGTCATCTTGCCCCATGCCCCGTCAAGCGCGCCCTGGGCGGCGGTCACGGCGGCGTCAACATCCGCTTCGGTGCCGCGCGCGATGTCACATAAGGTGCTGCCATCCGACGGGTTGACCAGCGGCAGGGTGTCTTCGGTGGCGCGCCATGTGCCGCCGATCAGGATATGGAAGGGATCAAAGGGCAGGGTGGGGAGCATTCAGGGCCTCCAGGTCGTCGGGCAGTTGCGGTGCGGCTGCAATCAGGCTGCGGGTATACGCGTGGTTCGGCGCGTCGAAAATATCTTTCGTGGCCCGATCCTCCACGATTTCGCCCGCGCGCATGACCATGACCCGGTCGGTGATGGAGCGCACGACGCTCAGGTCGTGGCTGATGAAGAGATAGGTCAGCCCGTAGGCGCGGCTCAGATCGGCCATCAGGTCGAGGATCTGTGCCCGCACCCGCACATCCAGTGCCGAAACCGCTTCGTCGAACACGATCAGTTCTGGCTTGATGATCAGGGCGCGCGCGATGGCGATGCGTTGGCGCTGGCCGCCGGAGAAGGCGTGGATATGCTTGCCAGCGTCCTCGGGGCTCAGGCCAACGGCGGTCAGGGCTTCGGCGATGGCCCGGTCGCGGGCGGTTCCTGTCGGGGGATCGGGCAGCAGGTGGAACGGTTCGGTGATCAGGCGCCCGACCTTGTGGCGGGGGTTGAAGCTGCCATAGGGGTCCTGGAACACCACCTGCATCTTTCGGCGGACCTTCAGGTTCGGGTGGCCGTCCTGCCAGACCGGATGGCCGTCGAGGGTGATCTGGCCCTCCTGCACCGGCTCCAGCCCCAGGATGGCGCGGGTGAGGGTGGATTTGCCGCAGCCGGATTCGCCCACCAGACCAACGCGTTCGCCGCGTCGGATGTCGAAGCTGACGCGCTTCACCGCGCGGAAGGTCGGGCGCGGGCCGAACAGGGACAGGCGCGGCATGGGGTAGTCACGACTGACCCCCTGAACCGAGAGCAGGGGTGCGTCGGCCTTTGCCGCGCCAAGATTGGCCTGGTGACGCGAGGCGGCGAGGAGTTGGCGCGTGTAGGGGTGGCGCATCTGGCGCAGGACATCGCCGGTCGGACCGGATTCCACGATGTCGCCGTGGCGCATGACGTTGAGCGTGTCGGCCATGTCGCTCACCACGGCGAGGTCATGGGTGATCATCATCAGCGCCATGTTCTCTTCTCGGGCGAGACCGCGCAGCAGATCGAGGATCTGCGCCTGTGTCGTCACGTCGAGCGCGGTTGTCGGTTCATCTGCGATCAACAGCCGGGGCCGCAGGGCGATGGCCATGGCGATGACCACGCGCTGACGCTGCCCACCGCTAAGCTCGTGCGGGTAGCGCGACAGCGGCACGTGGTCTGGCGGCAGGCCAACCCGCTTCAGCACCGCTCGGGTGCGCGCCTCTGCCTTGTCGCGGGGCATCGCCTTGTGGATCAGGATGGTTTCCATCACCTGTGCGCCTATGGTCTGCACGGGGTTCAGCGCCGTCATGGGTTCCTGAAACACCATCCCGATCTCGCGCCCGCGCAGGTCGCACATCTGCGGCTCGGCAAGCGTCAACAGGTTCGTTCCGTCGAATGTTATGGAGCCAGTGGCCTTGGCGCCTTTCGGCAAGAGGCCGAGGGTCGCGAAGGCGGTCATGGATTTGCCGGACCCGCTTTCGCCGGTCAGGGCGGCGATCTCGCCTTCCGCGATGCGCAGCGATATGCCCCTCAGGATCGGCTTGCCGTGGATCGACAGGGACAGGTTGCGGATGTCGAGCAGGCTCATGTGCGCACCACCCTGAGGCGCGGATCCAGCGCATCGCGCAGCCCGTCGCCCAAGAGGTTGAGACCAAGCACCATCGCGACGATGGTCAGTCCCGGGATCAGCGCGACATGCGGGGCGAGCGCCACCATCGTTTGCGCGTCGGCCAGCATCCTGCCCCAGCTGGGAAGCGGCGGCTGCGCGCCGAGGCCCACATAGCTGAGACCCGCTTCGGCGAGAATTCCGAGGCTGAACTGGATGGTGCCTTGCACGATCAGCAGGTTGGCGACATTAGGCAGGATGTGTTCGGCACTGATCCGGGTGCGGGTTTTTCCGGCGACCCGAGCGGCCATGATGAACTCGCGTTTCCACAGGCTCAGCGCTGCCCCGCGCGTGATGCGAGCGAAGACGGGGATGTTGAAAATGCCGATGGCGATGATCGCATTGGTGGCCGAGGGGCCGAACACGGCGGTGATCAGGATCGCGATCACGAGCGACGGGAAGGCGAAGATCAGATCGTTCATCCGCATGATGACTTCGTCCAGCATGCCGCCACGGCGCGCGGCCGCGGCAAGGCCGAGGGGAACGCCGAGGCCCATGCCGATGCCCACCGCCACGAGTGCGACGGCGATGGAGGTGCGCGCGCCGACCATCAGCATCGACAGGATGTCCCGCCCGAAATGGTCGGTGCCCAGCAGGTTCGCCGCGCTGGGCGGTTGCAGGCGGCCTGCGATGTTCATCGCCTCGACGCTTTGCGGCGTCCAGACGAAGGACAGCAGCGCGGCCATGACGAAGATGGCCGTCAATGCACCGCCAAGGATCAGGTTTCGGCTCATGTCCGGGTCCTCAGCCGTGGATCGACGGCGGCATAGGCCAGATCGACGAGGAAATTCACCAGGATCACCGCGAAGACCAGCAGCATGACCACCGATTCCACCACGATCAGATCCCGCTGCGTGATCGCCTGGAAGATCAGACGCCCGAGGCCGGGCAGGAAAAACACCTGTTCGATGATGATCGCACCCGCCAGCAGGAAGGCGAATTGCAAGCCGATGATCGTCAGCACCGGGATCAGCGCGTTGCGCAGCCCATGACGCCACAGCGCCTGGCGCGATGACAGACCCTTTGCGCAGGCGGTGCGGATGAAGTCCTCGCCCAGAATGTCGAGCAGCGAGGACCGCATCACCCGTGTGAGGATCGCCGCCTGCGGTAGCGCCAGCGCGATGGCCGGCAGCGTCAGCGCTTTCATCCCGGTCCAGAACCCGGCGTCCCAACCCGGAAAACCCCCGGCACTGAACCAGCGCAGGTTGATGGCAAAGATCAGTACGAGCATCATCGCGAACCAGAAGTTCGGGATGGCCACGCCCAACTGCGTGGCACCCGTTACGGCCAGATCACCCGCACCACCGCGCCGCGCGGCGGCGAAGATCCCGGCGGGAAACGCGATAAGGGTGGAGAGTGTGAGCGCGTAAAGCGCCAAGGGCAACGACACCCAAAGCCGATCCGCGATCATTTGCGCCACGGGCGCGCGATAGGTGTAAGAGGTCCCGAAATCACCCGTGAGCATTCCGCCGACCCAGCTCAGGTAGCGGTCGAGCTTGGACTGGTCCAACCCCAACTCGGTGCGCAGGGCGGCCACCGTGTCCGGTTGCGCGTTGATGCCAAGCATGAAGCTGGCCGGGTCACCCGGTGCGATCTCGACCACGGAAAAAATCACCGCCGACGCCACGATCAGGCTGATGACGAGTGAAACCAGTCGTTTGACGAAATAGCCCAACATGACGGGCAGGTTAGGCGAAGCCTCCGTGCAAGGAAACGCAGAAAAACGGGGGGCTCCCCCCGTGTTTCGGTGTCCTGCTGCCGCAGTCAGGTGATCAGACCTGTGAGACAGACATAGGGCGTTCCGGCGTTTCCGGATGTGTCTGCTGGTCAAGCACACCTTCGCGTAGCGCGGCCTGATAGATCACGAAACCAAGCTGCCCATCGATCAGCATCAGCCATGCCAGCGCGAAGCCGGGCATCCGCTTGATATTCGGCACGCCGATGGCGCGCAGGAAATGGCGTGTGCCCATCGCACAAAGCGGCGAGGCTTCGGCATCCTCGATCAGGATATCGAACCGCAGGCGTCCCCGTCGCAGGGCGCGGGCCACCTCGGTCACGCACCCCCAGCGCGATCTGATCTGTCGTCTGCGGGCAAGAGCGTCCCGCGCTTCGTCGAAAGCGGCGAAGGGGCAGCTGGCTTCGGAATGATAGCCGCGGGTTTTGCCCGCCGAAAACACCAGCCAGAGCAATTCGCCACGCCGGGTGATCGCACGATAGGCGTATTGGCTGCCATCGTCGGATGTCACCTTGTGTCCGAGGTCATAGGTCAGGGACACCCAATCCGATCGCAAATGGGTGAAATCGCCGCCCAGAGCGATGACATCCCGATCAATAAGAGACGTCATCTGGCGTTCGTGCGCCAAACGCTCATAGGTGGCGACCTTGGTCAAAATCTTTGTCATAACAATAGCTTCTCAAAAATGGCTGACAGAAATGTGCAGGTGGCCTGACCTTAGGTCAGTGGAGATGCCCGCAATATCCCCATATGGGGACAAAGCGAAAAATCAGTCGATATCGGGGATTGTGTAGGTCCGGTCGTAAGGCGCGACGTCGAGACCTGCCGCCCGTGCAACCATCCAGGGCCAGCCTGAAATATGCTGGTAATGGCCCTTGTCGTCAAACAGCGTGAACGTGGCGTTCGGCAGATCTTCGGCCAAGGTCGCGCCCCCTTGCGCGGGGGCAACGTTGTCGAAGGCGCCGTGGTAGATCTCGACCTCGGTCTCGATGTTTGCGACGTTGAAATCCCAGCCGCGCGCGTTCAGCAGGTTTTCCTCGACCATGCCCCGGACTCCGCCAGCGGTGCGCTCCTCGAGCATCTTGGAGGAGCGGATGCCGATGGTCGGGTGCGACAGCAGCTCGATGTCATCCGCGCTGGGGCTGCGCTTGCAATAGCGTGCCATGTAGCGCGGCGCGTTCTGGATGATCGAACGCACAAGAAACGGGATCAGCTGGCGGAACATGGCCGGCCAGCGCTGGGCGAGCACGGCGGACAGGTGATAGAACTGATCCAGCTCGCGCCAGTTTTCATGCGTGTAGGCCGGGTAGCTGGGAGACGACAGCACCACTTTCCGAATGCGATCCGGAAGCTCGTGAGCGGTGGCCAGCGCGACACCCGAGCCGAAGGAAAAGCTCATGAGCGACACTTGGTCGTAGCCCAAGGCGTCGATCAGGTTCTCCAGGTCGGGCGCAAACTCTCGCAGGCTGGTCATCTTCTTGAAGTCCGACCGGTATATGCCGGGACGACACGGCATGATCAGCCGCACGCCGTAATGGTCGAGATGTTCAAGGTATTGGCGCGGAAAGCCGGTCAGGTCGATGGACGACCCCGACAGGGCATCGAAGAGCAGAACGGGCCGCCCCGTTTCGGGCCCGAGGATGAAGTATTCCAACATGCGCCCATCCGGCAATCGGTGCAGGCGTCGCACCTGAAAGCGCTCGTCGTCGGTGGTTTCGCGTTCCCGGAACACCGATAGCGGGCTTTTGGCAATCGCGTTGATGAGATCGACCTGGCTGGTCAGCCCGGTCTTTTCGAACACGCGTTTGAGATAGGTTCGTCCGGATTCGTAACTGATGCCGATGGATGCGCTGGCCTTTCGCAGGTCGCTCGTTTCCATCAGGCCCCGCACGAGTGCCTGTTCGCGCAAGGTCAGGTCGTGGGCGCTCGCCAAAGCGCGAAGCCCATCCGTTGCGTTGGGATTCGTGGCGACCAGAACGGCCGCGGCCTTGGCCGGGAAGCCCATGCGCATCGCTTCCTGTCGGGGAAGCAGCATGTAGGTCGTGTTGCTTTCTCGGGTCACAAGCGATTGCGGCGTTTCGAGCCGGTTCGTCTCGGTCACCCAGCGGGTCAGACTTTGCGCAGCGGTCATCGCGTTGTCCGATCGGTCGGCGGGCAAAAGCGTGATCGGCGCCTCCAGCGCCAACCCGGTTCTGCGCATCGCCTGATTGATGACCATCGGCTTGCCGCTGTCATCGATCAGCGCGATCCCGACGGCAAAGGTGCCCAGAACCGCCTCAAGATCAGAGCCGCGTTCCTGAAGCTGAACCATCTTCTCGGAAATTTCGATCGCGCGGCGGAAATGCTCCATCAGATCGCTCAGATCGTGGCGCTGGTCGGCCTCGATCATCCGCCCATCGGCAGCCATCTGCACCTGTTCGGTCAATTCAAGGATCAACTCGGGCAACAGAGAGTTGTCGAGCGATGCCTCGTAGACAAGATGGGTCAGTCGGTCGTTCGTTGTCGAAGGCATGGCGCCGCGCAAGTGTCGTCTGTTGTGATAAGGTAAACAGACGACACTTGCGCGGCGCACCGGAAAAAACTGTGAAATTCGGAAACGGGTGCGCCTCCGTGTCAGAGCGTGTCGAGCTTCCGTGCCAGTTTCGCGTCCAGTGAGGACAGGCCGTCGACGTCATGCGTGGTCAGCGTGACCTCGACTGTGTTGTAGACGTTCGACCATTCGGGGTGGTGATCCCACTTTTCGGCCCACATCGCGGCGCGGGTCATCCATCCGAACGCTTCGGTGAAGTCGTCGAACTTGAAGGTCTTGGAGATCGCGTCGCGATCCTCGTCCAGGGTCCAGCCGTCTTTCAAAAGCGGTTCGAGTACGGTCTTGCGGGCGGTGTCCGAGAGTTTTTCTGTCATTGCTGCTCCTCGATTTTGTCTTTGCGGAACGGACCAAAGCTGGTCAGCACCTCGATGTCTTCGTCAATGGCGCGGGCTTCGGCCTGAAGAAAGCGGGCGACGGCTTCGGAAAAGCCGGGGTCGCTGATCCAGTGCAGGGAATGGGTGTAGACCGGCAGGTAGCCGCGCGACAGTTTATGGTCGCCCTGCGCGCCTGCTTCGACACGGGATTGGCCGTGGGCGATCGCGTAGTCCATCGCCTGGTAGTAGCACAGTTCGAAATGCAGGCAGGGATGGTCCTCGACACAGCCCCAATAGCGCCCGTAGAGCGTGTCGCGCCCGATGACGTTCAGCGCGCCTGCGACCCACCGCCCGTCACGTTCGGCCATCACCAACAGGATGTCGTCGCGCAACCGCTCCTGCGCGATGTCGAAGAACTTGCGGGTGAGGTACGGCGTGCCCCATTTGCGCGCGCCGGTGTCCTGATAGAACTCCCAGAACGCGTCCCAATGTTCGGGCTGGATCTGATCGCCGGTCAAGTGATGGATCGTGCCGCCGAACGCCTGCGCGCGCTCGCGCTCCTTGCGGATGGTCTTGCGCTTGCGCGAACTCAAGTCGGCCAAAAACGCGTCGAAACTGTCATAACCCCGGTTGTCCCAATGGTATTGCTGTGTCCGGCGACGCAGCAGGCCGATCTGTTCCCCGGCAATCGCCTCGGCCTCGGTGCAGAAGGTGACGTGCAAGGAGGACAGATTATTGTCAGCCGCAACTTGAATCGCGCCTTGAATCAAAGCACTTATGCCTTCGGCTTCGTGTCCGGGTCGGGTCAGAAACCGCCGTCCCGTTGCGGGCGTGAACGGCACCGCGATCTGGAGTTTCGGATAGTAGCGCCCGCCCGCCCGCTCCCACGCGTGGGCCCAGTTGTGGTCAAAGATGTATTCGCCCTGACTGTGGCTCTTGGCGTAAAGCGGCGCGCAGGCGATGATCTTCCCGTCCAGTTCAGCCGTCAGGTAACGCGGATCCCAGCCGGTGCCGGTGCCGACAGACCGGCTGTCCTCGAACGCCTTGAGAAATCGGTGGGTTGTAAAGGGATCAAGGGGTCGACCGCCATCTTCGGTTTCCGGGCAGGCACAGGCATCCCAGTCCTCTGGCGCGATCTGCGCAAGGGAACCGTGCATGGTGATGGCGATTGTGGGCGCGTCGGTTTGGTCGGACATGTCCGTTCCTTGGTTACGCCATGCTACTTGGTCCCGATCCGGCGTGGATCAAGCCGGGTAGCCCTCAAAGGTGATATTGTCAGCGACCTTGCGCGCCTCACGCTCCTGCTCGGCGCTGCGGATGGTCCAGCACAGGATGGGCACGCCCTGTCCCTTGAGCTGTTCGACGCGGGGGGCGTCCAGATTGGTGCGGTCATGGCTGATGAAGGACGCGCCGACCCGGTCGAAATCCGGGATGCCGGCCAGCCGAACGCGGTTGTCGACGGGGACCTGCGGTTCGTCGAGCTTGCGGAAGGCCGATGTGACGATCCCGCGCGGTCTGTCGGGGCAGATCACGTGCAACTTGGCGACCATGTGGGGATTGAACGACATGAGCGCGACCGGGCCGGTATAGCCATCAAGCGCCGCGACGGTTGCCGCCTCGAGCGCGCCGTCGGTTCCCATCATCTCGCCCTGCTGGTCCTTCAACTCGATCAACAACGGCACCCGCCCGGCGACTAGGCTTAGCACTTCGCTTAGTGTCGGGATCGTGTCGCTGCTGTTTTTCAACCCGATGGTCCCAAGCTCGGACGCGTCGCGGTCCCGCACGCGCCCGGTTTCGTCGGTCAGGCGCTCCAGCACATCGTCGTGGAACACCATCGCCACGCCATCGCGGGACAGTTGCAGGTCAAGTTCGATCCCGTAGCCAGCATCAATGGCCGCCGAAAAGGCCGAGAGGCTGTTTTCGATCCGCCCAGATGTCTTGTCGTGATACCCACGATGGGCGATGGGGCGGGTCAGGAAGTCGGACGGAAGGCGCGTCATAGAAGCTCGAAGATCCCCTCGATCTCAACCGCGACGCCGAAGGGCAAAGACGCCGCCGAAACGGCAGAGCGCGCGTGGCGTCCATTGTCACCCAGAACCGCGACCATCAGATCGGATGCGCCGTTCACCACCTTGGGCTGGTCGCCGAAATCGGCGGTCGAATTCACGAAGCCGACCAGTTTGACCACGCGCACCCGGCTCAGATCGCCATCCGCCGCTTTGCGGGCCTGCGACAGGAGCGCCAGCGCACAGTATTTCGCGGCCTCTGCGCCTGCTTCGGCGTCAAGGTCGGCACCCAGCTTGCCTTTGACCAGACCGTCCGGGCCGGTGGGCAACTGACCGGAGACATAGACCTGGTTTCCGGTCTTCACGAAGGGCACGTAATTCGCCGCCGGGGCAGGTGCGTCGGGCAGGGTCAGCCCCAGATCAGCGAGGCGGGTTTCGATGGCGTTGGTCATGGTGACTCCCCTTGTTCATTCGCCGCGACGCTATTGTGCGTGACGGCAAATGGGAAGGGGCAACCGGCCCATCGCAGGGCCGGAATGCAATGGCTCAGTTCCCGCCCAGAATATCGCGCAGCAATTGGTTCAGCGCGTTCTCCAAGGCGTTGCCGCCGCCTTGCTGGCGTTGCGGTGCCTGCTGCTGTTGCGGCTGTTGCTGCGGCTGCGCCACCTGACGGGGCGGTTCGGGCACGATCATCGGCAAGGGCGTGACCGGCATGCCTTCGTGAATGCGCCGCATCGCTTCGTGCCAGATTTCCGCCGGCAGGCCGCTGCCGGTCACACCGGTGAGCGGCGTGTTGTCGTCGTAGCCCATCCAGACGCCCGCCACGTAATCGGCGGTGAATCCGATGAACCACGCATCGCGGGCCGCCTGCGTCGTGCCGGTCTTTCCGGCAACCTGCCGGTCGGGCAGGGCGGCGCGTCCGCCGGTGCCGTTGGTCACGACCTTTTCCATCATCCAGATCAGCTGACGTGCGGCCTGTTCATTGATGACGCGCTCACCGATCCCGCCGCCCGCGCCCATCATGGGCTGCTCTTCGCCCTGAAGGCGCAGTTCGCGCAGGCCGTAGGGGGTGACGGAGGACCCGCCGTTGAGAATACCCGCATAGGCGCCGGTCATTTCCAGCAGCGACGCCTCGGATGCGCCAAGGGCCAAGGCCGGGGTGTCGGTCAGATCGCTGGCGATGCCGAAATCCTCGGACACCTTGCGCACCAGATCGCGGCCCACGGATTCCGAGACCTTGACCGCAGGGATGTTCAGGCTTCTGGCCAGCGCATCCACCAGTGTGACGGACCCGGCATAATCGCGCGTATAGTTCTCGGGGCACCACTGGCCCGATCCGGGGATGTTCATGCAGAAGGGCGCGTCCTCTACGCGGTCATAGGGGCTGTAGCCCAGTTCGAGCGCCGTTGCGTAGACGAAGGGCTTGAAGGCCGACCCGGTTTGCCGCTTGGCCTGGGTCGCGCGGTTGAAGACACCGGACACGTTGGTCTGGCGGCCACCCACCATGCCACGCACCGCGCCATCCGCTGACATCACGACAATCGCCGCCTGTGCCTTGGAGCCCTCGCGCACCTTGGTCGAGAAGATTATCTTCATCGCGTCTTCGGTGGCTTTCTGGATCCGCTGGTCCAGCGTGGTCGAGATGATCACGTCTTCGGTGGTGTCGCGGGTGAAGAAATCGGGACCGGACTGCATGACCCAATCCGCGAAATAGCCGCCTGTCTGGGTCTTGGCGTCTTCCGACAAGGTGGCGGGGTTGGCCTGCGCGGCGCGGGTTTCTTCGTCGGTCAGGTAGCCTTGTTCGTTCATGAGCCGCAGAACCGTTGCCGCGCGCGCTTGCGAGCGTTCGAGGTTCGACGTGGGCGCAAGGCTAGATGGTGCGGTGAGAAGCCCCGCGATCATCGCGCTTTCCTGAGGGGTCAGCGCGGAGGCGGGTTTGGAGAAATACCGTTCGGCCGCTGCCGCCGCGCCATAGGCACCACCGCCCATATACGCGCGGTTCAGGTAGATCGAGAGGATCTCGTCCTTGGAATATTTGAGCTCCATCGCCAGCGCATAAACCGCTTCCTTGGCCTTGCGGTACAGGGACCCGCGCCGACAATCGGCGACGTATTCGGCTTCGTTCTTCCAGTCGTTCGGATCGTATTGAACGCCGAGGCACAGGAGCTTTGCCGTCTGTTGCGTGATCGTTGAGCCGCCGTGACCGGACAGGGGGCCGCGCCCTTCGGACAGGTTGATGCGCACGGCCGACGCCACGCCACGCGGGGAAATGCCGAAATGGCGGTAGAACCGTCGGTCCTCGGTCGCGACCACCGCGTTCTTGAGATGCGGGGAGACGGAGTCCGCCGTCACCACGCCGCCGAACTGGTCTCCGCGCCACGCGAATGCGACGCCGTCCCGATCCAAGAGCTGCACGGATCCACGCGCGCGCCCGTCGAGTGCCTGCGACACCTCTGGCAGGGTCGTGTATTCGTAACCCACAAAAACCGCGACGATGAGAGCGGCAACGATCCCCGCCCGCACGAACAGGCGGAGGAAGAACCGGAACACCCAGCCGAAGATGCGCGAGAAGAAACCGACGATGCCGCCCCGCTTGGCGCGCGCCTTGGTCGCTTTACGCCGCGCCGGCGCAGCCTTCTTGGGCTTTGCCGCCTTGGTGGATTTGCCTGGATAACGTCGGTCCGCGACCAGTCGGCCTTTTCCGCGTCGTGAATCAGTCATGCCGACCGCCTGTGATGCTGCTCTTTTTTACAATTTAGTGGGTTTTGCCGTCGATGTGGACCGCTCACGAACGGGGAACACAGTTTTTTAATTGCACAAAAAGTAATCGAAATAGTTAATTTGTGCAAAATTTGTGCAACTTACTAATCCCCGATCCCCTCATCCGGGGGTCTCGTCTTTCAATCACACACACTGTGCCTCTTTTCTGCGCTTGCAAACAAAGATCGACCTGCAAGGGAAAGGGACCAAGGGTGAAGTTCATCATAGCGACGATCAAGCCGTTCAAGCTTGAAGAGGTCCGCGAGGCGCTCACAGATATTGGCGTCCGCGGCATGATGGTAACCGAGATCAAGGGGTTCGGGTCTCAGTCCGGCCACACCGAGATTTACCGTGGCGCAGAATACGCGGTGAACTTCGTGCCGAAAATCAAACTCGAGATCGTGGTCGCCGCCGACATGGCCGACCAGGTGATCGAGACCATCACCAAGACAGCCCGCACCGGAAAGATCGGCGACGGCAAGATCTTCGTGCTCGATGCGCAGCAAGCCATTCGCGTGCGCACAGGCGAAACCAATGGGGATGCGCTCTGAACCGGCGCTGTGACAGAGATTAGGGGACACATACAGATGAAACTACTCAAGACACTCCTGCCCGCTGCCGCGCTTGTCGCGCTGCCGGTTATGGGCATGGCTCAAGAGGCCGCCGCGCCGACGATGGACGAGGTCGGGCCGTATATTCTCACAACACTACTGTTCCTGATGGCAGGCTTTCTCGTGTTCTTCATGGCCGCCGGCTTTGCCATGCTCGAAGCGGGCCTCGTGCGGTCCAAGAATGTGGCGATGCAGTTGACCAAGAACATCGCGCTCTTCTCGATTGCGGCCATCATGTATTGGCTGATCGGTTTCAACACGATGTATCCGGGCGATTTCAACGGCTTCTTCGCCATTGGCGGCCAGACGGTCCTGGACCCGGTCGGCGTTGTCGCAGCGGACGCCGCCCTTGATTATGCGTCGGTTGGCTCGGACTTCTTCTTCCAGCTGGTTTTTGTCGCCGCAACCGCGTCCATCGTGTCCGGTGCTGTGGCCGAGCGGATCAAGCTGTGGCCCTTCCTGGCCTTCGTGGTCGTTCTGACCGGCATCATGTACCCGATCTCGGGGTCCTGGCAGTGGGGTGGCGGCTGGCTGTCCGAAATGGGCTTCTCCGACTTCGCCGGTTCGACTGTCGTGCATTCCGTCGGTGGCTGGGCTGCTCTGGCCGGTGTGATCGTGCTTGGTCCGCGTATCGGCAAGTACAAGGACGGTCGTGTGAACCCGATCCCGGGCTCGAACCTGGCGCTCGCAACGCTTGGCACATTCATCCTATGGCTCGGCTGGTTCGGCTTCAACGGTGGTTCGCAGCTTGCGATGGGCACCGTGGGTGACGTCTCCGACGTGTCGCGTATCTTTGCCAACACCAACATGGCCGCAGCTGCTGGTGCCGTGACTGCGCTGATCCTGACGCAGGTTCTTTACAAGAAAGTCGACCTGACCATGGTGCTCAACGGTGCGCTTGCCGGTCTCGTGTCGATCACGGCTGAACCGCTCGCCCCGACGCTCTTCGGCGCGCTCTGGATCGGTGCCGTTGGCGGAGTGATCGTGGTCTTTGCGGTGCCGTTCCTCGACAAGCTCAAAATCGACGACGTTGTCGGCGCGATCCCGGTTCACCTGTTTGCAGGCATCTGGGGTACCATCGCGGTGATCTTCTACGGTGACGCGAACCTGATCACTCAGCTGACCGGCATCGCCGCCTACGGTGTCTTCACCTTCGTCGGCGCCTTGATCGTCTGGTTCATCCTGAAAGCGATCGTGGGTATCCGCGTCAGCGAAGAGGAAGAGATCAACGGTCTCGACATGGCGGAACTGGGCATGGAAGCCTATCCCGAATTCTCCAAAGGCTGATCTCCTCCTTCCAATCAGCCTTTAGTGACCAACTGCCCGGGCGCTCGCGCCCGGGTTTTTTTGTTGGCCGGATCGTCTAGCCACTGCCGATCAGAACACCGGCGGCAAAGACGAGCGCACCGCCCAGGACCACCTGGAACGCGGCGCGGAAGAAGGGCGTGTCCATGTACCTGTTCTGTATCCACGCGATCGCCCAAAGCTCGATGAACACGACGACAAAAGCGGTGATCGTCGCGGTCCAGAAATCCGGGATCAGGTAGGGCAGGGCGTGGCCCAACCCGCCGACCGTGGTCATGATGCCCGATGCGAAGCCGCGCTTGATCGGAGAGCCACGGCCGGACAATTGCCCGTCGTCTGAGGCCGCTTCGGTGAAGCCCATCGAGATACCCGCACCAACCGACGCCGCCAGACCGACGAGGAATGTCGTCCATGTGTCCTGCGTGGCAAATGCGGTTGCGAAGATCGGCGCGAGGGTCGAGACCGAGCCGTCCATCAGCCCTGCAAGTCCCGGCTGCACCCATGTCAGAACGAACTGGCGGCGGGCGTTTTCCTCTTCGCTGGTGCGGCCGTCGTCGGTCAGGTGCTCGCGCTCGAGCGCCTCGGCGGTGCTTTGATGGCCCGCTTCCGCCGCTGCCAAGTCGCCAAGCAGCTTGCGGGTTGCCGCGTCGGTCGTGCGCTTGGCGGCTTCGAGGTAGAACCGTTCGGCGTCACGCTCCATCACTTCGGCTTCGGCCCGGATCCGTTCGATCCCGAGGTTCTCGACCAGCCAGACCGGCTTTCGCGCGTAATATCCTGCGACGTGTTCGCGCCGGATCAGCGGGATCACGTCGCCAAAGCGCGAGCGGTGCAGGTCAACGAGCCGTTGCCGGTGGCCGTCTTCCTCGGCAGCCATCCCGTCGAAGATCGCTGCGGTCGACGGGTAATCGGCTCTTAGCCGTTCGGCATAGGACCGGTAAATCCGCGCGTCGTCTTCCTCGGACGAGATCGCCAGGGCCAGGATTTCCTGCTCCGACAGGTCCGAAAAACGGCGACGATTCAACGAAAAACGCATTTCAAATATCCTTCATTCCGCACGGACATGCGATCTGGAAGGCGACGCGCGGCTTGTTTTCCGGCGTCTCGATCACACATCCTTACTTGCGAGACTAAACCGATCTGTTTAGCTTTTGAACGCGACATATGGGGTGGCCATGGCAACAGCGCAGGCGCAAATCCGGAAGGGCCGTAAGTTCGACCAAGTGGTCGACGGCGCGCGCGAGGTCTTTCTGCGGGACGGTTTCGAAGGCGCCAGCGTCGACGATATCGCACGCGAGGCGGGGGTCTCGAAGGCGACGCTCTACAGCTATTTCCCCGACAAGCGGCTTCTGTTCATGGAGGTCGCCACGCGGCAATGCGCGGAACAGGCGCAGTTCTCAATCGAGAAGATCGACAGCTCACGTCCGCCGGACGAGGTCCTGTCCTGTATCGCCCATCAGTTTCTGGGGTTCATCTTCTCCGATATCGGACAGCGGATCTTCCGGATTTGCGTGGCCGAAGCGGATCGGTTTCCGCAGTTGGGGCAGGAGTTTTATCACTCCGGTCCCATGATCCTGCGCGCGGCGGTGGTGGAATACCTGAAGACCGCCGCGGCGCGTCGCGAGCTTTTCATCGAAGATTTCAACCTCGCCGCAGATCAATTCGCAGAGCTGTGCAAGGCCGACATCTGGACCAAGCTGGTGTTCGGCATCATCCAGTCGGTCTCGGACCATGAAAAAGCCCGCGTGATCGACGGCGCGGTCAAGACATTCATGGCCCGCTACGGCGCTGGTGAGCCCGCTCTCAGAACCGCCTGATACAGCGATTCGAGCGTTTCGAGGCACTGCTCCATGGAGGCCGCCGCCGCATCCGCCCCGGTTCGGATCGCGATGTCTTTTTCGATTTCGGCGATGTTGCCGCTGATGAAGATCAAGGATCGCGGCGCCGCGATTCGCAGCTCCACGATCGTGCGCGCCAGAGACCGCACGCGATCGGCGCCCGAAGCCGACAGGCCGATGATCGGATAGCCGCCATCATGCGCGATTTGACAAAGCTCGGTTTCGGTCCGCCCGACCTGAAGGTCGATCTCCCATCCCTTTTCGCGCAGGATGTCGGCCGCCATGGTGATGCCAAGCACATGCTGTTCGCCGGGAACGGCAGCGAACAGCGCTTCGCGGTGGCCTCTGACCGCGACAAAGGGGGTGGCTCTGCGAAGGTCGCGCAGCATGTGCAGCATTCGCCCTGCGGCGATCGACATATCGCTGAAATGGATGATGTCCTGTTCCCACCATTCGCCCAACCGACGCGCGGCGCCCGCGATATAAGAAATGCACAGGACCTTATGCGACGCCCCGCGCTCTTGTGCGCGTCTAAGGATACGTGTCGCCTCTTCTGCCGTGGGATCGACCAGCGCGATGCAAAACGCATCCAGATCGACTTCGCTGATATCCGGCGGCGCCTTGCGCGAGATATGCGACAGGCGATTGATCACTTCTTGTGCCATCACAAGAAGAGACGCGTCGGATAGCCGTCGTTCCTGACCATGCGCATCGTCGTCGATGGCACGCACAAGAATCGGTGTGTCGATAGTCAACATAGTCTGGTCTCCAACACGCTAGGCGCAGAAAACCCCTCTCCCCGCGGGAAACATGGCACGCCCACCATCAGGCCGCAATGACCGTTCTGTCGGATGTAGAACGGATCAATCCCGACGGCGGACCATCAGCTGGTTGTTCGACCCGCGTTTGACCTCGAGGACTTTCATCTCGGACACCAGATCGCTCAGCTTGCGTTTGCCATAGGTTCGGGTGTCGAAATCCGGGTTCGCCGAAACGATGTGCTGGCCCAATTGGCCAAGGCGATACCATTCGTCGTCCTGATTTATCGCGTCCATCGCCTTGAGGATCAGGTTGCGCGCGTCGTTCAGGTTGCCCTTCTTCGTTGGCTTGGCGGCCTGGCTGTCCGTGTCTGGCCCATCTTCGAGGTTTTCCAGGAAGATGAAGCGTTTGCAGGCACGGCGGAAGGCGTCGGGTGTTTTCTGCATACCCATCCCGAACACATCGAGGCCCTGCTCCCGCAGGCGCTGCGCAAGGCGGGTGAAATCGCTGTCCGAACTGACCAGCACGAATCCGTCGAAGCGCCCGGTGTGCATCAGATCCATCGCGTCGATGACCAGGGCGATGTCACTTGCGTTCTTGCCCACGGTATTGGCAGGCTGGTGGTGTGGCACCAGTCCGTATTCCGCCTGAACCTTGGACCAGCCCGACATCTGCTGGCTGGAGAAATCGCCATAGCAGCGCCGCACGCTGGCTTCACCCAGCGACGCGATTTCGTCGAAGATCGCCGACGTGTATTTCGGAGACGTGTTGTCGGCGTCGATCAGAACGGCCAGCAGGGGCGGATTGTCGGACATCGGTGAAGACCCTTGTTCAATATGATCCGGCCCCCGCAGCTTGGGGACCGGCTTGGCACTGGTGGTGTGCGGCACGCTGTTGCCACCACCGCGTCTGACAGATCACTCGCCGAGTGCAATCCCCTCGCGGCGCGGATCGGCGCCGCCAGACAGAGTATCGCCGATGGCAATGGCATGCAGCCCTGAGTTCAGATCACGCACGTTCACTTCGAACCCAAGATCGGTGAGCGCGGTTTCCAGATCTGCGGCCGTTGTGCCCTCTTCCACATCGTAGGTGCCGAAGCGGTTGACCAGATGTGGCATCGCGACAGCCTGCTGCACGTCCATGCCCCAGTCCAGATGCGCGATGATGGCCTGCGCGACATAGCCGATGATGCGGCTGCCGCCCGGCGACCCGATAACCAGCGTCGGCGCGCCGCTGCGCAGAACGATGGTCGGCGACATCGACGACCGGGGTCGTTTACCCGGCTCAAGCCGGTTGGCGATGGGACGGCCGTCCGCATGTGTGCGGAACGAGAAATCCGTCAGCTCGTTATTGAGCAGGAACCCCCGCACGAAAAGCCGCGACCCGAACCCGTTTTCGATGGTCGTCGTCATCGACAGCGCGTTGCCATAGCTGTCCACGATCGAGATATGCGAGGTCGAGGGCAGCTCCAGGCTTTCGTCCGGGGCGAGCTCCATCGCGTGATCCCATTCCGGCGATCCGGCGGACACTTCGGGGAGCGCATCATCGCCCTGAAGCAGTTGCCCGCGCTCTTGCAGATAGGCTGGCGCGACAAGGCCCTTCGTGGGCATCGGCACATAATCTGTGTCGGCCATGTAAAGCCCCCGGTCCGCGAAAGCGAGGCGCGAGGCATCGCCGATCAGCCGCCACGCCTCTGCGCTGTCGGGGCCAAGGGCGGCCAGGTCATACCCGTCCAGCATTCCGAGGATCTGCCCTACGGTCAGCGCGCCGGACGACGGCGGACCCATGCCGCAAACCTCGTGCGCGCGGTAGGGCACACAGACCGGATCGCGTTCCTTGACCTCGTAAAGTGCCAGATCGGCGCGCGACAGAACGCCGGGATTGCCCGCAGCGGTGCGGACGGTTGCCACGATGTCGGACGCGATCGGTCCGGTGTAGAACACGTCCGCGCCCTCTGCCGCGATCAGGCGCAACGTGTTGGCGTAGTCCGCATTGACGAGCGTGTCGCCCGCTGCAATCGCGTTCCCGCCCGGGAAGAAATAGTCCTGCGCCGCGCGAAATCGGCCCAGCCGGTCGGCATCGCCCTCGACCAGTTCGGCCAGACGCGGCGAGACGGTAAAGCCGCCTTCGGCCAGATCAATCGCTTCTGAAAAGAGCGACGCCCAGTCGGAGCGGCCCCACTTCTCATGCGCCGCCTGCATCAGCGCGGGTGTGCCGGGCGTGCCGACAGATCGGCCACCGACCACCGCATCGAAGAATCCCATCGGCTCGCCATCTTCGGTCTGGAACAGCGTCGGCGTCGCCTCGAGCGGGGCCGTTTCCCGCCCGTCCAGCGTTGTCACCTCGCCGGTATTGGCATCGTACCAGACCAGAAACGCACCGCCGCCCAAGCCAGAGCTTTGCGGCTCCACCAGACCAAGCACCGCCTGCACCGCGACCATCGCATCGGCGGCCGTGCCGCCCTCGCGCAAAACGCGCGCCCCGGCTTCGACGGCCAGCGGGTTGGCGGCGGCGACCATCCAATCCTGTGCTTCGACCGGCGTGCCGGCCTCTTTGGCCGCAAGCGCCGTACTTGCGGCCTCGGACAAGGCACCAAAGGCCGTCGTCGTCTGGGTCGCGGCCTCTGGTGCCACGGCATCCGCGGCCTCTTGTGCGACCGAGGACGTGGCCACAGCAAAGGCCAGGACGGCAGAAACCGTCAGACCTGTTCGGGAATGGATGCGCATCACTCTTTCTCCTCTGGCTTGAATAGAAATGGGACGCGCGGGAAGGCCCGCACGCAGGAAAGGATCGATCATTTCAAAGGGGTGCGTGGCCCCTTCTTGAAAAAGGCGTCAGTAGATCACGACGGAGCGGATGCTTTCGCCCTTGTGCATCAGGTCGAAGCCTTTGTTGATGTCATCGAGCGGCATGGTGTGGGTGATCATCGGGTCGATCTCGATCTTGCCGTCCATGTACCAATCCACGATCTTGGGCACGTCCGTGCGCCCCCGCGCGCCGCCGAAGGCCGTGCCTTTCCACGTGCGCCCGGTCACAAGCTGGAAGGGCCGCGTGGCGATCTCGGCGCCAGCCGGGGCCACGCCGATGATGATGCTCTCGCCCCAGCCCTTATGCGCACATTCCAGCGCGTCGCGCATGACCTGCACATTGCCGGTCGCGTCGAACGTGTAATCCGCACCACCCTTGGTCAGGTTCACCAGATACGGCACCAGATCGCCCTCGACCTCCTTGGGATTAACAAAATGGGTCATGCCGAAGCGTTCGGCCATCGCCACCTTGTCGGGGTTGATGTCGACACCGACGATCTGGTCGGCACCGGCAAGGCGCAGCCCCTGAATGACGTTGAGGCCAATCCCGCCCAGACCGAACACCACGGCACGGCTGCCGATCTCGACCTTGGCGGTGTTGATGACCGCGCCGATCCCGGTGGTCACGCCGCAACCGATGTAACAGACCTTGTCGAAAGGCGCGTCCTCGCGGATCTTGGCAAGCGCGATTTCCGGCAGGACCGTGTGGTTCGAAAACGTGGAGCAGCCCATGTAATGCAGGATCGGATCACCGTCCAACGTGCTGAACCGCGACGTGCCATCGGGCATCACGCCCTTGCCCTGGGTTTCGCGGATCGACTGGCAGAGGTTCGTCTTGGGGTGCAGGCAGTATTCGCATTCCCGACACTCCGGCGTGTAAAGCGGGATCACGTGGTCTCCGGGCTTGAGGCTGGTCACACCTTCGCCCACTTCGACAACGACGCCCGCGCCTTCGTGGCCCAGGATGGCGGGAAACATGCCTTCAGGGTCTGCACCGGACAGGGTGAACTCGTCGGTATGGCAAATGCCTGTGGCCTTGATCTCGACCAGCACCTCACCGGCGCGGGGGCCGTCGAGGTTCACATCCATGATTTCCAGTGGCTTGCCTGCCTGTACGGCAACGGCGGCACGCGTGCGCATATCTCTTCTCCCATGTTGGTCTTTTGCAGATGACCCTTGCGGCAAATGCGGGTCTTTGCAACCTTTGGCGTATTGTTAAACCGGAGATGATAGATGCAGAAGTTTGTTTTGTTGGGTCTGTCACTTGGGCTGGCGGGCTGCATGACGATGCCGAATCCGCAGCCGCTTCAGCAGCCGACGGGGGAGGTAGGGTCCGACACCTGTGGCGCGGCGCAGGCGGCGAACCTGATGGGAGCGCAGCGTTCGGTTGTGGAATTCGTCGATTTCGAACAGCCGGTACGCATCCTTGGGCCAGAGGATGTGATGACCATGGATTTCAATCCCAATCGGCTGAATTTCACCATCGGGCCCAGCGGTGTGGTGACGAAAATCACCTGCGGATAAATCAGGGGCGGCTCGACTCGCAGGCGACTTGAGATATAAAGAACAAAATAAGAACATTTGCTGCCGCGAGTCTCATGCCCAACCGTCGTATCCTGTCCATCTGGTTTCCCCGGCTGGCCGCCGAACGCCATATCCGGCGTGACCCCAATCTGGGGGGGGTGCCCTTTGCGGTGGTGCGCGATATCGGTCAGGCGCAGGTGCTTGCGTCGCTGTCGCCCCTGGCGCAGACGGCGGGGCTCTACGAAGGCCAGCCGCTACGCGATGCCCATGCGATGTGCGCCGACCTGCTCACCCGGCTGTCGAATCCCCATGCCGAGGCGGCGTTTCTGGGCGTGCTGCACCGCTGGGCGGGCAAGTTCTCGCCTTGGGTCGCGCGCGAGGAACCCGATGCGCTGGTCGTGGACCTGACCGGCTGTGCGCATCTCTTCGGGGGTGAAGAACAGCTTGCCTTGCAGGTCGAACAGGATTGCACCGATCTGGGTCTCTCGGTGCAGCTTGGCATCGCCGACACGCTGGGCGGAGCCTGGGCGCTGGCGCGGTTCGGTGGCGGGCAGTGCGGCGATCATCACCGCAACGGCGACGCGATTGACCAGGAGGCGCGCGCGACCCGGTCCCGCGCCGGCAAGCGGCGGCATTGGGAACGCGGTGGTGCCGCGCCGGTGCTGGCGGTTGCCCCGATGCAGGGCCGCGCCCGGATCGCCGCGCCGGGCAAGACCTATGCCGCCCTGGCCCCGCTGCCCATCGCGGCGTTGCGGCTGGACGATCACACGATGAAACAACTGTCCCGCCTTGGCCTGCGCCGGGTGAAAGACCTGGTCGATCAGCCCCGCGCAGGGCTGGCGCGCCGCTTTGGCCGGGGGTTGGTGGCGCGTGTGGATCAGGCGCTGGGCGCGCTGCCCGAACCCGTGAGCCCCGCCCCTCCCCCCGATCGTTTCGCCACGCGGATGAGCCTGCCCGATCCGATCGGCCTCGAGGACGACGTGATGGCTGCAATCGACCGGATGCTGCCGCGTCTCTGTGGATCGCTGCGAAACAAGGGGCGCGGCGCGCGTACTCTGCGCTTCGAGGCGTACCGCGCCGATGGCACGATGCAGTGGATGAACGTCACGCTGGCCAAACCCTCGGACGATGCAGATCACATCCGTCCGCTGCTGCGCATGAAGGTCGAGGATCTGGATGCAGGCTATGGCATCGACATGCTGCGGCTCGAGGCGGTGCTGCACGAACCCATCCACCTGCGCACCGCGTCGGGCCACCTTGAGGCGGCGGAGCAGGCGCGGGTGCGGCAGGCCGGGGGCAGGCCCGGATCGCTGGACCGGCTGATCGGGCGGCTGGGCACCCGGCTGGGTATGGAGGCGATCACCCGGGTGCAGCCCGCCGACAGCCACATCCCGGAAAAAACCTGGGTCACGGTGGCCGCCGCGTGGTCGGACCCGGTCAAGGGCTGGCCAGAGCGTACCAGGCCCCGTCCGCTGCGCATGTGGGTTCCGGAACCCGTGATGGTCCCCGATGTGCCGCGCCTGCCCGGGACCTTTCGCTGGCGCGGGCGCGATCATGTCGTGCACAGCACCCGTGGCCCCGAACGCATCGCGCCGGAATGGTGGCTGGACGATCCCGCCTGGCGCAGCGGTCAACGCGATTACTGGGAGGTAATCACCGACGAAGGCCACCGTCTATGGCTGTTCTACGCGCACGGGGCATCGAAATCCTCGGGCTGGTTCTGTCAGGGAGCATTTGCGTGACACTGCGCTGAAATGCGTCGACGCATTTCCGCCTTTTCTTTGAAGAAGAGGCGCGCCTCCTGCCAAAGGTTTGCAAAGGGTTAAACGGTCCGAAACGGACCCAATGTTTCGCGCGCGAAACAAAAGGACCAGATCGGACCTATTTCGACTTCTACTGGCGCGAAGCGGTCTGAGCCTCAACTCTGGTTCGCGCCGCGCATCTGGCGGATGCTGCCGCGGATCGTGCGCCAGTAGGTTGCCTCTTCGCTGTCGCCGACATCTCGGTAGTGGTGTTCCCGTTGCGCAGCCAGCGCTTCGGCCTTGTCGCCATGCGACCGATAAAGTGCATGTGCGATTTCGGTGGCTTTGATGACATCCATGCTGAGCCCTCCTCTGCAATTCAGCAATGAGGCGCTTGCGAAAGGTGGTCTGGATCACCCGACCCGGTCAAGCGCTTGCCGCAGCCGGACGCCGGGATCTCGATTGTTCGGGATCGGCGTGACGCCGTACATCCGGGCACTTGCCGCGCCCACGGAATTGCCCTGTGACGGCAATAGCTGCGTCGCTCATGTATACACCTTTCGGCGTCAAAAATCAATTTTACCGAGTCCGCGATGCGCGGGACTCTGCCTTGGGGTCAGGGGGCTTCTTTCGTTTCGACGGGGAATGCGCATTTGCAACGTCTGTGCAGGGCGGTGTTTCAAAATGCTTGATTTACCGCGACGCCTGCACACATCATGAAATATGAACAGTATCACACCGTTCCCGACCCACGCGTCCGCGCCCGAGCAGGTGGCCTTTCACCGGACCGAGCTGAACGTCATTCTGTCTCTTTACGGGCGCATGGTGGCTGCCGGGGAATGGCGGGATTACGGAATATCGACCTTGCGCGACATGGCGGTGTTTTCGGTGTTCCGGCGCACGGCCGAAAACCCGCTCTACCGGATCGAAAAGCGCCCCAAGCTGCGCAACCGGCAGGGGCAGTACGCGGTGATCGGCATTGACGGGCAGGTGCTCAAGCGGGGGCACGACCTCAAAACGGTTTTGCGCGTGCTGGAGCGCAAGCTGATCCGTGCGGTCGAATAACACCTCTCCACAATCACGATAAGACGCGGTAAGCGGCGGGAATGACGACGTTGCCCGACATTTACTCCGCCCGCGTGGCGGACGGATCGCTCAATCGCGATCCCGCGCAGGAAGCAGTGCTGCCCGAGTTCGAACGCATCCGCGCGGCACTGGCCGAGCCGGTGAAGAAGGGATTGTTTCGCAAGGCACCCGAGCCTCCGAAGGGGCTTTACCTTTGGGGCGGCGTCGGGCGGGGCAAGTCGATGCTCATGGACCTTTTTGTCGAAAGCTTGGACGTGCCCGCGCGCCGCGTCCATTTCCACGCCTTCATGCAGGAGATTCACGCGGCCATTCACAAGGCCCGGCAGGACGGGGTCGAAGATGCGATCAAGCCGGTGGCGAAGTCCGTGTCCGACAGCGTTCGACTGCTGGCCTTCGATGAAATGCAGATCACCGATATCACCGATGCCATGATCGTCGGGCGGCTGTTCGAAAAACTGTTCGCTGCGGGCGTGGTGGTCGTCACCACGTCCAACCGCGTGCCGGACGATCTTTATAAGGACGGTTTGAACCGGCAGATTTTCCTGCCCTTCATCGAGATGCTCAAGGCGCGCATGGTGGTGCACGAATTGGCGTCTCCGACCGATTATCGTCAGGATCGGCTTGCCGGGGCGCAGGTGTATTTCACGCCGAACGACGGGGCCGCCAAGGCGGAAATCAATCGCATCTGGGAAGAGCTGACGCAGGGCGAGCAAGACAGTCTGACGTTGCACGTTCAGGGCCGCGAGATCGAATTGCCGCGCTTTCACAACGGCGTGGCGCGGGCGAAATTCTATGATCTGTGTGGCAGGATGCTTGGCCCCGCCGATTACCTTGCGCTGGCCGATGCGGTGCGTGTGCTGATCATCGAGGACATCCCACGTCTGAGCCGACAAAACTTCAACGAGGCCAAGCGATTTGTCACGCTTGTCGACGCGCTTTACGAAGCGCGCGTGCGGCTGATCGCGTCGGCGGCCGCCGAGCCGGAGATGCTCTATGTCGAAGGTACGGGCACGTTTGAATTCGAACGCACCGCAAGCCGCCTGCGCGAGATGCAGGCCGAAGGCTGGGGCGAGAACTGACAAAAAAAGAGGTCCCGAAGGACCTCCAAGGCTGCTCGATTGTTCTCGCCTGTCTTCAGGTCCTTGCTATGCCTTACATCGATGGTGGCGCGAGGGGCGCGCCTGAGGTGTCGTCGTCTTGGATGTGGAGGGCTTCAAGCAGAGCTTTCTCATTCGCCCGATGGCTGAAACCAGCCGGATCGAGACGCATGTGAACACCAGATAGCACCGTAAAATCCCCCGTTCCGTGTAAGCTTTTTCAGCAAATCACGAAGTCTGCAAACCTTGTGCCACAGTGATTCGCACCGGTCAACATTTAGCTGACTCGGAACGGAACTTTTCCACCAGTGGCGTGTTCTGCTAGATGTTGTGGGCTATCGCACGGGCAGTTTCAGCGTCATTCCGGGCGTCAGACTGTCCGGGCTGGCCATGATATCCACGTTGCCCCTGTAGATCTCGGACGCCATTCCGGTATCGCCGAAAACTTCCTTGGCGATGCTGAGCAGCGTATCCCCGTCGCGCACGAGATATGTTCCGTCGTCAGCAGGCGGAGCGGTTTCGGTGCGCACAGGCGTGATCTCCGTCAGCGTCGGCGTCGCGTTGGTCGAAGACGCGGTTTTCGCGATGCTGCGCTGGACCACGCTGTGCAGAAGGCTGCCGGGCTGGCCGGGGGCCGGGGCCTCTCCGGTGGTCACGGATTTGAGGTTTGAGATCGCGCTGAATGTCATGTCTCGCATGTTCGTCGGCTGGTCGGCGGCCTGCGGCTTTGCATCGACCACTTGCACGGGCGCCGGGATCGGCGCGGCGACGGTTTCGGTTTCTTGCGGCGCGCTGACCAGGGGTGCCGCGTCGCGCGTGACGACTTCGGGTTCGTCCATCGCCTCGAACGTCGCATTGCGGGGAGAGCCGGGCTGGAACACGATCAGAACAATCGTGAGACCGATAAAGGCGGTGCCCATAAGGGCCATGCGGATCAGGCCGCTGGTTTTGGATGTGTCTGTCATTGGCCCACCGAACTGTTCAATCCCAGCGCCGTCCAGTTTGATGTGCCGCCGCGATAATATTTGAGCTTGTCCGCCGGATAGCCTGCCTCGAGCAGATGCGTGATGGCATCATTGGCCGCTTTGTCGTCCGGACCGAGCCCGAAAACCACGAGGCTGAAGGCACCGCCGAACTCGGGCGCGGTCTCGGCGTTAGTGACGCCAAGGGCCGACAGAAGGTCGGCGCGGTACGGGTTGTCGGGAAGGAACGTGGCGACGGGGACGTTGACCGCACCGGGGATCGTGCCGGACGAATAGGCACCGGGCATGCGCACGTCGATCAGAAGACCAGAGCCGGTGCTGACGGCGGTTTGAAGGAAACCGATGACTTCGAGCTCGCCCAGCGTCTCGACGCCGCGCGCGGCGATCATGGGTTGGATACACGAGGACGGGCAGGACGGACCGCTGCGCGTGACCATCATTTCGGTGCCATTCATGGAGAACTGGAGCGCGCTTGCGCTTTCGGTGATTGCCGCGGATTGCGCAAAGGCCGGAGCGCCCGCAACAAGGGCGGCCGCAACAACGGCGCGCTGAACTGGTACCATGTCGTCACCTATCCGTCCCGCATGCGCGGGAACTGCTCTTTTTTGCAATAGATATAGGCGATCGAAGCCATTTTGGTCAACATAAAGTGACCTGACCCAAATTTGGGTCAACCGATCAGGCGCAACACATGCCCTGCGAGGTAGAGCGAGCCGCAGATCAGAACACGGGCATTGGGTTCGATTTTTGCGATGTCGCGCAGAGCGCTTTCGACGCTGTCGGCCTCGTGCGCTGTAAGGCCAACGTCTTTGGCGGCTTTTGCCGTGTCCTCGGCGGTCAGGGTATTCGTCTCTCCGGGGATCGACACGGCGCTCAGATGATCCGCAACGCCGGCCAGTGGACGCAGATACCCGCGCACATCCTTGGTGTTGAGCATACCGCAGATCAGATGGGTCGGCCGTTTCGGCAGGCTGCGCAAATGGGTGGCCAGAGCCTCCCCCGCCGCAGGGTTATGCCCTCCGTCCAGCCAGAGATCGATTTGCGGTGCCAAGGCGTTGAGAGGCGTGTCCTTGAGGTGCTGCATCCGCGCGGGCCAATAGGCGTTTCGCATCGCGCCGTCATATGCGGGTTCGGGCATCTTCAGGTGGCGCAGGGCTGCCAATGCCGCGCCCGCGTTCTGGATTTGATGCTGACCGGGAAGATTGGGCAGCTCTAGATCCAGCAGGCCGTTTTCGTCCTGGTAGACCAGCCGCCCGCGCTCTTCGCTGACATGCCAGTGTTGACCATAGGCCAGCAGAGGCGCGCCCAGACGCGCGGCGCGCGCTTCGATCACCTCCAAGGCGTCGTCGTGTTGAGGCCCCACCACGCAAGGCACCCCGCGTTTGAGGATCCCGGCCTTTTCACCCGCGATCTTGGCAATCGTGTCGCCAAGGTAGCCTTCGTGATCCATCGACACCGGCGTGATGATGGTGAGCGCGGGTGTGTCGATCACGTTTGTCGCATCCAGCCGTCCGCCAAGCCCCACCTCGAGCAGCGTGTAATCCGCAGGGGTGCGGGCAAAGGCCAGAAGGGCGGCGCAGGTCGTGATCTCGAAATAGGTGATGTTGGCGCCATCGTTTGCGCGATAGCACTCGTCGAGAACATCTGTCAGATGCGCCTCGGTGATCAGACCTCCGGCAAGGCGGATGCGTTCATGAAAGCGCGCCAGATGTGGGGAAGTATAGGCGTGAACGCTCTTGCCCGCCGCTTCGAGCCCGGCGCGGATCATCGCCTGCGTCGATCCCTTGCCATTGGTCCCGGCAATGTGGATCACCGGCGGCAACGCGCGTTCGGGATGATCCAGAGCGGCCAGGAGCGACCACACCCGGTCCAGCGTCATGTCGATGATCTTTGGGTGAAGGGCCATCATCCGGTCAAGGATGACGTCCGAACCGGCCTCGGCGCTCACAGGGTTTTGTCGGATGCAGCCGGGGCGACCGGCGTGGGGTCTACCGGGCCCGGCGCGGGCAGATCACCGGCGACCGGAGGCGGCATGTGCATGAGCATGCGGATGATCTGGACCAGTTCTTCGCGCATCTTGCGGCGGTCCGTAACCCGGTCGAGCATGCCATGTTCCAACAGGTACTCGGCGCGCTGGAAGCCCTCGGGCAGCTTTTCGCGGATGGTCTGTTCGATCACGCGCGGGCCTGCGAAACAGATCAGCGCGCCGGGTTCTGCGATCTGGATGTCACCGAGCATCGCGTAGGATGCAGTGACGCCGCCGGTCGTGGGATGGGTCAGGATGACGATGTAAGGCAGGTTCGCCTCTTTCAGCATCTGCACGGCCACGGTGGTGCGCGGCATCTGCATCAGGCTCAGGATGCCTTCCTGCATCCGCGCGCCACCGGCGGCGGAAAAGAGAACCAGCGGGCGGCGCAATTCAACGGCTTTTTCGGCGGCGGCGATGATGGCGTTGCCGACATACATGCCCATGGAGCCCGCCATGAAGCTGAAATCCTGCGCGGCAGCCACGATGGGCGTGCGGCCGATTTCACCGGTGGCCACCAGCATCGCCTCTTTTTCGCCGGTCGCCTTTTGTGCGGCGCGCATCCGGTCGGGATATTTCTTCTGGTCGCGGAAATGCAGCGGATCGGCCACCGGTTCCGGCACGGCGACTTCGGTGAAGATCCCGCCATCGAACAGCCCTTCGAACCGGGCGCGCGGTGTGATGTTCATGTGGTTGCCGCAATTGGTGCAGACATTCAGGTTGTCCGACATCTCGCGGTGGAACAGCATGGTCCCGCATTCGTCGCATTTCACCCAGAGGTTCTCGGGAAGTTCCCTGCGCGAGAAGATCGAGTTGATCCGGGGTCGGACGTAATTGGTGATCCAGTTCATGCAGTGCGGCTCCCGTCACCCTGTCGTAGCTGGACGTGATCTAAGGCCCATTCGACGGAAATGCAATCAACCCTGCGGCGTGAGATTGGACCGAGCCGGGCCGCGTTTGACGCCCAGTTGCCGTTCCCGCCAGATGATCAGAACGCCTGCACCGATGATGACGACAGAGCCGACAATGGTGTGTATTGTCGGGATTTCGTCGAAGATCGTGTAGCCGATGATAAGCGCGAAGAGGATCGAGGCATAGTCGAACGGGGCCAGAAACGCCGCCTCTGCGTGGCGATAGGACGAGGTCAGCAGGATTTGCGCAACGCCGCCGATCACACCTGCGCCGATCAACTGGCTGGCGGTCACGGCGTCGGGCAGCACCCAGCCGAAGGGCGATGTGAGCAGAGATAGGCAGGACGCGGTGACGGCGAAATAGAACACCACCGATGACGTCGTTTCGTTCTGAACGAGCTTGCGGATATGCACATGCGCCAGCGCGCGCAGCGTTGCGGAGGCCAGCACGAGGGCGACGCCCCACCGCGCCGCTGTTCCCAGGGCTTCGTTGCCCAGTTGCGGAAGCATGACGATCACGACGCCGACGAGGCCTATGAAAACGGCCGACATCCGCACCAGCCGGATCTTTTCGCCCAGCAGGACAGCCGCGAAAATCACCGTCATTATCGGGGCGGCATAGCCCAGAACGGTGACTTCGGGCAGCGGCAAAAGCCCAAGAGCGGCAAATCCGCAAGCCATCGCGCTGACCCCGAAGAGACCGCGCCAGAAATGGCCGGAGGGGTTGCGGGTGCGCAGACCTGTGCTCAATTCGCGGCGAAAGACAAGCCAGGCGAGGATCACGGGGATTGCGAAAAAGGAGCGGAAGAACACCGCCTCGCCGGGTGGCACCACGTCCGAGCTGGCTTTGATCAGTGACGCCATGATGACGAAAAGCAAGACAGCGCTGAGTTTCAGCGCCATGCCGCGCAGCGGGGACATAGGTTCTCCGGGTCAGGGTTGTGAAGATACCCTGCCTGCGCCGCACGGGAAGGTCAATCCGGCGCGCGCCGCGCTATCGAGGTCAGGTCAAAAGCACTTCATAGAGCAATTTGGCAGAAACGACGGCCAGCGCGACTTCGACGAGGACGAAGAAAACGCGTTCGGGCAAGGCGCGCGACACCGCCGCACCGCTCCATGCGCCGGCCAGTGCGAACGGGGCGAGCCAGATCGCTTGGGCGGCACTGTCCCACGTGATCTGCCCGGCGAGGATGAAGGGCGGCACCTTGAGCAGGTTCACGATGGTGAAAAAGATCGTCGTGGTGCCCAGATACACCATCTTGTCGAGCTTTTGCGGCAGGACATAGGCTTGGAATGGCGGGCCACCGGCGTGCGAGATGTAGCTTGTCAAGCCCGCCACTGTGCCCCAGAACAGCCCGCGCGGCACATCGGCTGGACGGGCAGGGACCTCGACCCTGGCGAAGCGGCGGCGCAATGCGCTTACGAGGTAGAACAGGCCGATCAACGCCACCAGAAGCTTGGCCGCATCGCCGGGGACGTAAGACACCGTTGCGAAACCGACGCAAATGCCCACGACCGCCGCGGGAAGCAGGATTTTCAGGTTTCGGACCGAGAACGCCCTGCGGAAGAGGTAAACGGCGTACATATCCGCGACGATGTAGATCGGCAGCAAGAGCCCCGCGGCGACCGCCGGGTCCATGAACAGCGACATGAGCGGAACGGCCAAAAGCGCGATCATCGGCAACCCGCCCTTGGACAGCCCCATCAAGAAGGCCGCCAGCCCTGCCACGATCCAGTATTCCAAGGGACACCCCGTGTTGATCCGCGCAAACAGGTGTCACGACGCTGAACGAAAGCCAAGCCGGTCTTTGAGCCTGCTAGGATTAATGAGCAGCAGCCTCACAATCGCGGCGCCGCCGTGATGCGATCCGACACGCCCTGACACTTGGTCAGCCGCGAAGTCGGCGTCAGTTCGGAGGGCTGGCTTGATCAGGCCGTTTCGCGGCAATGCCTGCGGAAGGACCGTTTGAGCATATCAAGCTCGGCCCGCAGCAGGGACATTTCGGCGCGGATGTCTTCCCCGGCGGCGTCCCCGGCGATGATCGCGAAATCGCCCAACGGCTGACCGAGGGCGGATTCGGTGATGATGAACGTGTGCACACCATCGGCCAACATGGTCGACGGGACCGGCACCTTGATCAACCAGGATGCCGGGTCGGGCAACGGGTCGACCGACACGTCCGGGATCGCCGTGTCATGAACCCGAACCTCTACCTTGGGGGTCGAGCTGTCGTCGGAATCTCCGGCGATCACACCTTCCCAGACACCTTCGAAAAAGCGGGTTTTCGACAGGGAATAGGCTGTCATTCTGCGGTCCTCACATTTCGGCGCGGGGGCGACGGCTGAAGAACAGATCGCGCAGGACGACCTGACTCATTTCCGGGTTTTCGAAAATCAGGTCGATCCAGACCTTTTCGACGCGTTTCTCGTTCAGCTTGGTGTAGGCCAGATCGAATTCGACCACCAATTCGCGGTCGTGGAGCGGCAGTTCCCGCACGATCTGTTCGGTGTTGGGGCCATGTTGCACGTTGAGCCGGGCGAAGATTTCCAGCGGGCGTTCCAGTTCGACGATCGCGTCGCAGCGGATCAGGTGTTTTCGCTTGAGGCCAACCGTCGCTTCTGGCGGAAGGTCGATCACGAGCGACAGGTAGGAGCCGTCAAAGCGGAACACGTCAAGCCGTAGGCCATAGGCGGCGAGGTCGTCCGCACTGGTGTTCCGAAGCTGGCGCAGGGTCAGTTCGGATTGGGCGCAATCGTGGAACAGGGTGACTTCGCGGCCGAGCATGGATTTGTTTTCCACCGATGAAATGCCCTGAACGGGCAGCGGGCCGCACCACACTTCGGGTCGCCAGGACCAATCCGCATCATAGGGCACCGGCACCGCCTGGTTGCCAAGAACCGGCAGGGCCAGCCTGTCGCCAGCGATGTGGAGCAATTCGTCGAGGTGGTATTTCAATCGCCGTGCCGCGGCACGGTTTCGCCGCAGATCGCGCAGGTCCGCATCGCGTGCGGTTTCCGCCCACCGGCGGAACCGCCTGAGCGCGGATTGCTGGATCACACGGTCGAGAAGACCGGGTTTCATCTCCGACATGAGCTGCTCGCTCCAGTTATTATTTTGTGTCCGATGCGTCAGGGCACCGGTTCAATGTCTTTATTACAGATCGCGCGTTTCAAATAAACGGGCAAGTCGCACCGCAAGTGGATCGACGTTCAATTGCGACTGTTCTGCACTCCCGATCGAGGTCGACGCAGAATTAGCGCGAATTCGTGAAGAAACGGTGTTGAGAAATGCCGCGCCCTGCGCACCGAGCAGGGGGCTGCCCTTGGGCGCGTAGAGGGCGATGCCGATCAGATGCCGGTCGAGCACGAAGGCGCCGCGCCAATGTCGCGGATCGCTGCCGTCAAAGGCGGTCTGGCCGCCATTGGCCATCTGTCCGACGTCGATCGCGCTCAGCTGGCGTTCTTGCAGCAGGTCGGTCTGTAACGCTGCGGCCAGATCGGCGAGCAAGGGCGCGCCGTTTGCGGCCCGGCTCACCGTGACCGTCACGAGGACCGGTTCGACAAACGGGCCCTGCGCGCCGCCGGACAGGATGTTGCAGCTGGCAATGGCGGCAAATCCGCCGCTGGCCGAGCGGCGCAGCGTGGTCGGGTCGATGCAATACCCCTCGGGGCCGGAGACGACGACCTCATCGCGGGCAAGGTTCGCGGAAGGTAGCGGGGCTGGGCCAACGTCCGATCCGCCGGCCACCAGCGACATGCTGTTGACCGTGCCGGTTTCATCACACCCGGTCAGGACTGCCGCGCCGATGAGCGCGGCAAAGAGGGGGAGACATGCCCGTGTCACAGATCGGCGTAGACGTGCTTTTCGCCTTCGGCACCGGGATGTGTCACGGCACCCTTGTAGGTCGGGCCCACAAGCTTGGCGAATTTCCAGATCGCGCCGGAGGTGTAGATCGTGTCGCGTGGGCCCTTCCAATTGTCCTTGCGGCGGGCCAGTTCCTCGTCCGACAGATCGACGGTCAGGGCACCCGACACGGCATCAATGGTGATCATGTCGCCATTTTCGAGCAGGGCAATCGGGCCACCTTGTGCCGCTTCGGGACCGACATGGCCGACGCAGAACCCACGTGTCGCGCCGGAGAAACGCCCGTCCGTGATGAGGGCCACCTTCTTGCCCATGCCTTGCCCTGACAGGGCTGCGGTGGTGGACAGCATTTCGCGCATGCCCGGCCCACCGGCGGGGCCTTCGTTGCGGATCACGATGACCTCGCCTTCCTTGTATTCGCGCGCCTTGACGGCGGCGAAGGCGTCTTCCTCGCATTCGAACACGCGGGCGGGGCCGGTGAAGACCTGGTCCTCGGCCTTGATGCCGGCGACCTTCACGATGGCGCCTTCCGGGGCGAGGTTGCCCTTGAGGCCGACCACACCGCCGGTCTTTGTGATCGGAGTTTCGATGGAATAGATCACCTTGCCGTCAGCTTCGCGTTCGATCAGGTCGAGTTCTTCGCCGATGGTGCGGGTGGAGGCGGTGATGCAGTCCTCGTGGATGAGACCTGCCTTGCGCAGTTCCTTCATGACGACAGGGATGCCGCCAGCATCGTAAAGATCCTTGGCAACGTAGGTTCCGCCGGGCTTCAGATCGACGAAATACGGGGTGTCCTTGAAGATGTCGCAGACATCTTCAAGGTAGAACTCGATCCCTGCTTCGTTCGCAATGGCGGGCAGGTGAAGGCCAGCATTGGTCGACCCGCCGGTACAGGCCACAACGCGCGCCGCGTTTTCCAGTGCCTTGCGCGTGACCACGTCGCGGGCACGGATGTTCTGTTCGATGAGGTCCATCACCGCGCGGCCCGACGCTTCGCCATAGGCGTCGCGGCTTTCATAAGGTGCAGGCATGCCGGACGAATTGAAGAGCGCGAGACCGATCGCTTCGGACACGCAGGCCATTGTGTTTGCGGTAAACTGGCCGCCGCAGGCACCTGCGCTCGGGCAGGCCACGCGTTCGAGCATGTCGAGCGCCTTGTCGGACATTTCGTGGTTCTGGTGACGGCCCACAGCTTCGAACATATCCTGCACCGTGAGGTCGCGGGATCGGAAGTCTTCGGGAATTTCATCGACCTGCGGCGCGCGTCCCGGGAGGATCGAGCCGCCGTAGATAAACACCGACGGCACGTTGAGGCGCACCATCGCCATCATCATGCCGGGGAGGGATTTGTCGCAGCCCGCAAGTCCCACAACCGCATCATAGGAGTGGCCGCGCATGGTCAACTCGACCGTGTCGGCAATCGCCTCGCGCGATGCAAGGGACGAGCGCATGCCTTCGTGGCCCATCGCGATGCCGTCTGTCACGGTGATCGTGGTGAATTCGCGGGGCGTTCCGAAGGCTTGCTTCACCCCCATCTTCACGGCCTGCGCCTGGCGGTTCAGCGCGATGTTACAGGGCGCGGCTTCGTTCCAGCAGGTCGCGACGCCGACGAGAGGCTGGTGAATTTCCTCTTCCGTCATACCCATCGCATAGTAGTAGGACCGGTGCGGCGCGCGTTCGGGGCCTTCGGTTACATGGCGGCTGGGCAGTTTCGACTTGTCGAACGGACGCTTGAGCATGACGCTCCTCCCTGAATACGTGGTTCCGTTTGGAATAGCGATTAGGTCAGGTTCGCACAAGAGACCGAGACGGTTTCAAATCAATTCGAAACGCGATGTCGTCGGCATACCTGATGCGGTCTGCATCCAACGTGCAAGACCTGTGCTTCGCAGTGTTCCGGATAAAACCGACTAGCGATCGAAGAGCCCCGCGACAGCGTATGCCGGAGCGAGCAGCGCGCGACGCATCGGACCCAAGGGAAACCTCTTGGGCGGGTGTGACAGGAAGGCGGGAAACGGGCCTTTCGCCGGTTGTCCCAACACGATCTCGGCCAGACGGGCGCCGAGATAACTGCCCATCGCAACGCCGTTGCCATGATACCCCATCGCCGCGAAGACGCCCGGCATCTCGGGCACGGGGCCGGCGAAAGGCGTGAGGCTTCGCATCAGGCAGAGAAGCCCCGACCATTCATGCGTGATGTCGATGTCCGTCCACTCGGGGAACAAGCGATGAAAGTCAGCGCGGATTTTCCGCGAAAGCGCCGCTTCGGCGCGAGGTGTGGCACGCAGGCCGCCGCGCATCCCGAAAAGAAATCGCCGATCCGGCATGAGCCGGAAGTAATGCAGAAGGTGTCGGCTGTCGTAGCACATCTGATCGCTCGTCCAGCCCTGACGAGTTTGCTCGCTTTCGGTGATCGGACGGGTGACGATGATCGTGGATTGCACCGGCAAGTACCGGGCACGCAGCCAGCCTGGGATGTCTTCCGAGGAATAGCCGTTGGTGGCGAGGATCACCTTGTCGGCGGTGATGGTTCCGTTCGGCGTGGCGATCTGCCATTGCGCACCTGACTTGGTGATCGCGGTTGAAGGGCTTTGCCCGAAGAACTGGACGCCATGCTTTGATGCCGCTGCGGCCAGACCGGCGTGATACTTCGCCGGGTTGAGGGCAAAGCCGATGGGAAGGGTCATGCCGCCGTGAAACGCTCCGCCCAGACCGCGCTGCCGTAGCTCTTCGGGTGGGATCAGGTCGGGCGCGACACCGTAGGTCTCATGCGTTTCGGCGAAACTTGCACGGATCCGTTGCATGGCTTTCGGTGAGTGGGCCAAGAGCGTCTCGCCTTTCGAGTGGCGGTCCGCGTCGATGTGGTGCTCCGACAGAAGGTCGCTTACGTGATCGACCGCAGCGCGTTCGGCGGCGTGCCACGCACGGCGCGCATCCTCGCCGTAACGTTTGCCCATGATCGAGCCGCCGAGTTTCGATCCACCAAGACAGCAGAACCCACCATTGCGCCCGGATGCGCCCCAGCCGGGCTGTTCGGCGTCGATAACCGTGACGGATACACCGGAACGCGCCAATGCGAGAGCGGCATTCAGCCCGGTAAACCCGCCACCGATCACGGCTATTTCGGCGGCGTGGCCGCCTTTCAGCTCTGGGTGATCTGCTGGCGGCGTGCCGTCGCGCCACCAACAGTTTCTAAGCGTGGTGTATGCGGCGGCCTCGTAGATGCGCCTCATGCGGGGCGCTCGGCCATCCGTTCATCCCGCGCCTGTCGCACGGCAGCCTGCTTGGTGATCAGTGACGCCGTGATCACGCCGACGGTGACTATGGCGATCATGATCGTCGACAGCGCGTTGATTTCTGGGCTGACGCCAAGTCGCACGGCCGAGAAGATCTTGATCGGCAAGGTGGTGGCGGATGGCCCGGTGGTGAAGCTGGCGATGACCAAATCATCCAGCGACAGGGTGAAGGCCAGAAGCCAGCCTGAGATCACGGCGGGCGCGATGATGGGCAATGTCACCAGCCGGAATGCCTCGAACGGCGAGCAACCCAGATCGAGCGCGGCTTCCTCGAGCGACTGGTCAAAGCTCACCAGCCGCGAGGACACGACGACGGAGACGTAGCACATGGAGAAGGTGGTGTGTGCCAGGACGATCGTCAGCACGCCGCGATCCAGACCGATGCCGATGAAGAGCAGCAGCAGTGACAGGCCGGTGATCACCTCGGGCATCACGAGTGGTGCGTAGATCATGCCGGAGAAGAGCGTCCGTCCGCTGAACCGCCCGGCGCGCACCAGAACGTAGGCGGCCATCGTTCCCAGAACCGTGGCGATGGTGGAACTCATGACCGCGACCTTGATCGTCACCCAGGCGGCGTTGAGGAATTCCTCATTGCGGAGAAGCTCGCCGTACCATTGGGTCGAGAACCCGGCCCAGACCGTGACCAGTTTCGACGCGTTGAAGCTGTAGACCACGAGAATGATCATGGGCATGTAGAGAAATGCGAAGCCCAGCGTGAGCGCGGTGGCGTTGAACCACGAAAAACGTTTCATGGCGCGCCCCTTTCGGTTTCGCCCGCCGCAGCGGGCGACCGGGGGGGGGGGGGGGGGGGGGGGGGGGGGGGGGGGGGGGGGGGGGCGGGGGGGGGGGGGGGCGGGGGGGGGGGGGGGGGGGGCGGGGGGGGCGGGCCCCCCCCCCCCCCCCCCCCCCCGCCCCCCCCCCCCCCCCCCCCCCCCCCC